>NZ_CP085470.1:0-2539934 GCF_033564055.1 Globicatella sp. PHS-GS-PNBC-21-1553 | reverse complement strand
TAATTGTATTTGTCGTTATTTACATTATATCATGTGAGGGCTTTCATGTTTACTGAAAGGATAAAAAAGGTCATTATCACGATTGCGATAATGACCTTGTCTTTTTATGGACTGGACTTTTTGCCCAGCCTCCTATTTATCTAAGTTATTAATTGTAAATACGATAAAAAAAGAGTAGGCAAGAAGTTGAAAATTAGATTTTTCTCCTTCAAATGCCTACATTTAAAAAGCTATGTATTTAATTATTTACGACGATTTTGTTTTCCCGCATTACGACGTTTATTGTTTTCATTTACAGGTAAAACCGGTTGTTTAGTAGGAACTAAACGTTTTGAACCTTCGGCAGTTGTTTCGTTGGCTTTTTTAACTTTGGTTCGTTTTTGACGAGGAGAATTCTCAAATTTTTTAGCTTCATCATCAAGCATTTTTTGAATTTTAGGTCTCATAACATGATTTGAATAAAGTTGTTGAATGAAACTAAAAATACTACCCGTTAAGAAATAAATTCCTAAACCAGCATTAGATGCATAAGAAATCCAACCTAACATAATTGGATTCATTAACATCATAGAATTAGTAGTTGAATTGGCCGTTGGATTATCCGTTTTTGGAGTAGCGCGTTGCATTAACCAACCTTGTAAGAAGGCAAATACCACTACTAATGCGACAATCAATAAATTACGTTCACCTAAATGAATACCTAAGAATTTACTATCAATAATCTTCTGTGAAGAACGAATAGCGGTATAGACTGCTGAGATAATTGGCATTTGGATTAATAATGGTAAACATCCAGATAAGCCGCCAAACATATCAATATCATATTTTTTGTAAACAGCCATCAATTCATTATTTAAACGAGCTTTTTCAGTAGGGTCGTCTGTAGCATCGATTTCTGCACGAATTTCATCAATTTCTGGCTGTGCAAATTTCATTCTTGCTTGACTAATCATTGAAGATTTTGTCATCTTTAATGATGAAGGTAACATTAATAATCGGGTAATAATGGTAACGATAATAATTGCGACACCATAACTACCACCAAAGATATTAGCTAAGAAGTTTAAAAAGGCTGTTGCAGGTTTACCAAAATATTCATATACCCAACCTGTTGGGGTTCCGTCTGCAGTATATTGCACACATCCACTCGCTATTAAGACAATACCAAATAATAATAATAGCATTGGAAGGTGTTTTTTTAATTTTTTCATTAATTCACTCTCCATTAACATTTCATACCTATATACTATAATGAAATATTAACAAATTTTCAACTGTTTTATAGAGAACGGTCTCAATTATCGAAAAATAAGTGATGAAGCATGTGAAATTTGATAACCAGCTAATCACCGAAATTGTATAAGTTAAGGCTGTAACGACTATTTATTATTTAAGTTGTCGATTATTAAAATGAAACATCATTTGGTAGGTTTATTTACTATCTATTTCGCTGATAAATTAAATTGGCGCAGCGAATGCATTTATTTTTGTTCTTTATTCATTATCGTTTTGATTAATGATGTTGGGTTCATTTTTATGAGACCAAATGGTTAAGTTGGCAGGTCTAAATGAGCCATAATGGTTAATAGTGAATTGAAAAATCTTGGTATGTTTCCGTTGGCGTAATTTCATTAATATCAATTTTATCGATTTTAATTAGCCGATAAGGGGTATTAAAGACTTCGTCAATAAAGTAGTCTATCGAATTTTCAGTAGTTTGAACGATTGCTTTGACCGTGCCATCATTTAAATTTTCAACAAAACCTTTAACTTGAGATTTAAGTGCGCACTGATAAACATGATAACGAAATCCGACCCCTTGAACATTTCCTTTAAAAATAAGTTCAAATGTATGCATAGCCCTCATCCTTTTCATTTTGTATGTTTTCATCATATCAAAAAAAAGTGAATATGTGTTATAATAATGTGCAGAGAATTTAAGAAAGTGGAGTGTGAGCATTTTGGCTAAAAAAAATACCAACCAAAACAACTCGAAAAAACAAAAAAGTAGCACTCAGACAACTTTAAAATTAAAATATGAAATTACCTATTTAATAATAGGTTTAATCATTTTTTTTATTAGTTTATTATCACTATTTGATGGTGGTTTTGTCGGTAATTTATTTGCGAATACTTTTCGTTTATTAATTGGTGAAACCTATACCTTGTTTTTACTCAGTGCTATTTTATGGGCAACCTATTTAATTTTAAAAGGACATTTACCTAAAATTCAATGGTGGCGTTATTTAGGGGCCTTTTTAATTTTAGTATCCTTGACGACAGTATTACATTTTAATTTATTTAATAGTGTCGAACCTTCAGCAATCTTTCGATTAACTTATGAACGATTTCAAAATGATTTTCTTGTGAGCCAAAATCGAACGGATTTAGGAGGCGGATTTTTAGGAGCTGCTTTTTATTCAACTTTAGGCTATTTATTTGGTCGTTGGGGTACCTATTTATTTTCTGGTATTCTTTTCATTATTGGCTTTTGTTTAGTTGAAAGTATCAGTTTTGAGATGTTGAAACAATTTTTCTACAATACATTTGTGGGTATCCGCAATATACTTAAAAAATTATTTCCTAATTTTGAGGAGATTAAAGATGTATTCAATGATCAAGCAATGGATGTCGCTATTTTACAAGAAGATGATCCGGAATCGATTGAACCGTTTAATTCAGATGTAGGAATGTCCGAAACAACAGTTACGGAAAAGAAACCTTCTTTATTCAATCGACTGTTCAAAGACAAACAAGTAGTTAATCAATCGGATGATTTGTATCAGACAGCTTATAAACCAACTTATCAAGATGCTGGAACTAGAGAATTTAAGCCCTATGATTTAGGAAAGGAAACAGTTGTCAACCGCATTGTGCGTGAAGAAAAGGTGTTAGATTTAGATTATTTTGATTATGATCATAACTTAAAAAAACAATCTAAGTCGAATAACCAACCCGCTAAAGCAGAGATTACTAAACCAATTATTATAAGCTCTAATCAAGCAACACAGAATGAAATGGCTGCTGACCAAGTTGCAGTATCCAAAGAAAAATCGTTTGATGAGGGAGAGCTCCCATCTACCAACGCAACAACCGATGACCTACAGACTTTGGAAGTTGAAGAACAACCTAGTCAACGCATGAGTTCAGCTGGACATTGGCAAAATCAAGCGACGAGTACGCAAGACTTAACTACTGATGAGATTGAAAAAGTATTGGATTCGGCTGAAATTGCTGAACCCAAAGTCAATAAGAAACCAGCTCAAGTTAAGAAGGGCAAAAAATTAACCTTACCCGGTAAAAACTTATTGAAAAAAATACCACCGGTAGACCAAAGTGAAGAATACGAACGTATTAATGAAAATATCGAAAAATTAGAACGTACCTTTGAAAGTTTTGGCGTAAAAGCCAAAGTGGTACAAGCTAATTTAGGCCCATCGGTAACGAAGTACGAAATTGAACCGGCAGTCGGGGTAAAGGTTAGTAAAATTGTTTCTTTATCTGATGATATTGCCTTGGCATTAGCCGCACGTGATATTCGGATGGAAGCACCGATTCCGGGCAAATCATTGATTGGGATCGAAGTACCGAATACTCAAGTTAGTCCGGTTTCCTTTTGGGAAATTATTGATGCCGCACTTGAAAGTAAAAACTTATTGGAAGTGCCATTGGGTCGTGATATCTCGGGATCTGTCTGTTTAGCTGATTTAAGCAAGATGCCTCACTTATTAATTGCTGGAGCTACTGGTTCAGGTAAATCGGTGGGGATGAATGTTATTATTGTATCCTTGTTAATGAAAGCTCAACCGGATGAAGTTAAATTTTTAATGATTGATCCGAAAAAAGTTGAATTGACACTCTATGATGATTTACCACATCAATTGACACCTGTTGTCACTAATCCACGAAAAGCAGCTCAAGCTTTAAATAAAGTGGTTCAAGAAATGGAACGACGTTATGAATTATTTGCAGCGTCAAATGTGCGAAATATTGATAGTTATAATGAACAAGTAGATGACTGGAACAAAGAACAGCGAGAGGCCGTTTATGAAAAACTACCTAAAATTATTGTATTTGTTGATGAGTTAGCGGATTTAATGATGGTCGCAAGTAATGAAGTCGAAAACGCCATTATACGCTTGGCGCAAATGGCACGTGCTGCTGGGATTCATATGATTATCGCTACTCAAAGACCATCAGTGGATGTCATTACGGGGATTATTAAAGCCAATGTACCGAGCCGTTTAGCCTTTGCTGTTTCAAGTGGTACTGACTCACGAACTATTTTAGATAGTAATGGGGCAGAAAAATTACTTGGACGTGGGGATATGCTATTTCAACCAATGGGTAAAAATAAACCAGTTCGTGTTCAAGGTGCTTATATTTCCGATACAGAAGTTGAACGGATTACAGATTTTATTAAAGATCAACAAAAAGCTGATTACGAAGATTCACTGATTGATCTCGATGAGGAGAGTGAAAGTTCACTTGGTGTGAGTGAAGATGAGTACTTTGAAGAGGCTGTCGCCATGCTTGAAGGACTTGAAACCATTAGTATTTCTCAATTACAACGTAAATTCAGAATCGGTTATAACCGGGCAGCCCGTTTAGTGGATGATATGGAAGCGGCAGGTTTAGTTGCTCCGCAAGATGGTAGTAAGCCACGTCAAGTATTATAGAATTGACTAGTATCCATTTAGATGATATGACCGAAGATATACCAATCAATTAAATAAAAATAAAACGAGATTTAGCTAGACTCAAATGTCATTTCCTTTAAATCATAAAAGGAACGATAAGGAGCATTACGCATAGAGCGAGCTAATCTCGTTTTTTATTTATAAACTTTGAATCAGTACCATATAAACAATTGTTCCAATACTAATACTTAATAATAAATTACGTTTGAATAAATGAATAATAATGACAACAAGCGTTGCAATGAAACCATACCAGTTTTGTTGAGAAAATGGTATTTGATAATTTTTAAAAGCATAAATAACTAATAAAGCTAGAACAGCACTTGGTAAAACCTCACCCAAATATCGTACAAATTGAGGTGGTTCTTTACTTTCAGGAAAGATAAGAAACGTAATAAAACGAGTGGTCATGGTACCTAAAACTACCACTAGAATTGTCATAATTTGTTGTGTATTTGTCATCTTCATCGCTCCCAACCGCTAGGCTTCGTTATAAAAAATTGAAAAGAAAAAATGAGTATAATTATTACCATCGCAGGAATCATAAAATTTTCTGCCCCAAATACGATAAGACTTAATAGAGAGGCCAACAAACCAATAAATACGGAATGATGTTGTTTTTTCTTAAGCCAGTGATCGAGTAATAACACAATAAAAAGCGCATTTAGGACAAAATCAATCCCTTGAGTATCAAAAGGCAAATGATTACCAAAAATAGCACCTACAGCTGTACCAAACACCCAATACATTTGATTTAACCAAGTAACATGAAAATAGACCCAACTTTTATCTAAGTATTCCGGAATATCAAGTGATACATTAATCGAAAAAGTTTCGTCACACATGCCAAAAATAATAAAAAATTTCTTCCAACCTAAATTTTTAAATTTATCTAGCATCGATAATCCATAAAATATATGACGAGCATTCACCATGAGCGTTAATAAATAGGACATTATCGGATTAAAGGTTCCTAATAACATACTCATGGTGACAAACTCCATTGACCCGGCATAGACGATAGCACTGGTTATAATAGGAAACAGCGGATGAAAACCTAAAGAAGTGGCGAAGATACCATAGGATATGCCTAAAAATAAAAAACCTGTAAAAATTGGGATTGTTTTGGGAAAAGCAAATTTAAAAGCTTCTTTCATTCTCATGCTCCTTTACAAAAAAATAAGGTATCATAGTACCTAGAAGTTTTTTATAAAAAATTAAAAACGTATTAGCATTACTTAATTTTATTTTAACCACCTACTTTAGTCAAGTTTTGTGAGTTGTTTAAATTAAGTTGCTTGACTGATATGAAATTGGTAAAATACTAAAAGTATATGAGGTGATAATAAATGAAAAAAATAACCATTGCTATCGATGGACCGGCTTCTTCGGGTAAAAGTACTATCGCCAAAGAGGTCGCTCAACGATTGGGAATAGCTTATATCGATACGGGTGCGATGTATCGCGGTATTA
Source organism: Globicatella sp. PHS-GS-PNBC-21-1553 (assembly GCF_033564055.1). Taxonomy (NCBI): domain Bacteria; kingdom Bacillati; phylum Bacillota; class Bacilli; order Lactobacillales; family Aerococcaceae; genus Globicatella; species Globicatella sp. PHS-GS-PNBC-21-1553. The sequence goes on along the minus strand of NZ_CP085470.1, from coordinate 2,533,761 downwards.
CTTTAGCATTAATAGAGCAAAATATACCTTTCGCTGATGTCGATCAAATCGTGGCATTGATGAATCAAATAAAAATGGAATTTAAAATAATTGAAGGGAGTCAGCATCTTTTCATTGAAGGAGAAGATGTCTCGAAAAAATTCGTTCAGTCGAAGTAACCGAAAATGTTTCAGAAGTCGCTGCAATACCTGAAGTGCGCCAACACTTAGTAAGTCTGCAACAACGAATGGCTGAAGCCAGTTCAGTTGTAATGGATGGCCGTGATATTGGAACAGTGGTGTTACCTAATGCACCATACAAGTTTTTCTTTACGGCCAGACCACAGGTAAGGGCCTTACGACGTTATAAAGAAAATATTGCAAAGGGCTTGACATCACAAAGTTTAGCTGAAATAGAAGCATCTATCATTGAACGGGATCGCTATGACTCGACCAGAGAACATAGTCCCTTAAAAAAAGCGGATGATGCGATTTTAATTGATACGAGTGACTTGACGATTGACGAAATCGTCACAAATATCATTCAAAATGTTGAAAAATAAGTGTTAAATTGATAGTTTTATCGCTTTCTTACTAGACGAAAGCTGATTTATTTGTTAAAATGTTCATTGTAGGCTCTTTATAATTAAAAAGAGCGACAATATTGTAGGTAACTGCTTAGGAGGAACTGGTAGATGTCAGAAGTTGAAAAGACAGAAATTGAAATGACTGAAGTAGAAAATACTGAAGTTGAAAGTACAGAAGTTGAGAATACTGAAGTTGAAGAAACTGAAGTAGCAAAAGTTGAAGATACAAAAGAGGAAGAAGCTCCTGTTGTATTAGAAACAATGGAAGATGCTTTAGATAGCGTCATCGAAATTAAGATTGGTGATACTGTAAAAGGTGATGTATTAGCCTTTGATGATAACCAAGTACGTGTTGCTATTAAAGAATCTGGTGGTTTAGAAGGTGTTATCCCTCGTAATGAATTATCAGAATCTTCATTTGAAGAATTATCAGATATCGTATCAATTGGTGATGAAGTAGAATTAGTTGTTTTAAAACCAATTAAAGATAAAGAAAATGGTAACTACTTATTATCTAAAAAACGCGTTGAAGCTAAAAAAGTTTGGGCTGAATTAAAAGAAAAAGCTGACAAAGGCGAAACAATTGAAGCACCTGTAAAAGATGTTGTCAAAGGTGGTTTAGTAGTTGATGCTGGTGTTCGTGGATTCGTTCCAGCTTCTATGGTTGAAGATCACTTTGTAGAAGACTTCTCACCATACAAAGGTCAAACTTTAGAATTCAAGATCGTTGAAATCGATGATATGGATAATCGTTTAATTTTATCTCATAAAGAAATCGCTAGAGCTGAACGTGAAGCAAAACGTGCAGAAATTTTATCTAATTTAGAAGTGGATTCTATTGTAGAAGGTAAAGTTGCGCGCTTAACAAACTTTGGTGCCTTTATCGATTTAGGTGGGGTTGATGGATTAGTTCATATTAGCCGTATTTCACACCAACACATTAACAAGCCAAGTGATGCGTTAACTATTGGTGATACCGTTCAAGTGAAAGTATTATCAGTTGATGAAGAAAAAGGACGTATTTCATTATCAATTAAAGACACTCTACCTGGACCTTGGGATAATATCGAAGAAAAAGCAAGTGAAGGAACTGTCTTAAAAGGAACTGTAAAACGTTTAACTGATTTCGGTGCATTCGTTGAAGTATTCCCTGGAGTTGAAGGTTTAGTTCACGTTTCACAAATTGCTCATGAGCACGTTGCATCTCCTGCTGATAAATTAGAAGAAGGTCAAGAAATTGATGTTAAAGTTTTAAGTACTGATGCTGAAAATCAAAGATTATCATTATCAATTAAAGCTTTATTAGAAAGACCAGCTCAATCAGCAAGAGAAGAACAAGCTTTTACTGAAGGCGAAGCAGCAAAACCTGCACGTTCTAATAACCAACGTCCAAGAAGAAATAGTGGACAAGCTCGTCGTCAAAATAATTCGAATACAAAAACAACATATTCAGATTCTAATGACACTGGCTTCACAATTGGTGATGTATTTGGAGATTTACTTGATGGTTTCAAACCAGATGGTGAATAATCGATACTTTAAATAAAGTCAATCAGGCTGTGACCTAAGTCGCAGCCTTTTCTTATGAAATTTTTTGGAGGTGAACAGATGAGTATTCCTACAGTTGCTTTAGTTGGAAGACCCAATGTGGGCAAATCAACCGTATTTAATCGTTTAGTAGGGGAACGAATTTCCATTGTTGAAGATTATCCTGGTGTTACCCGTGACCGTATATATGCAAAAGGGGAATGGTTAGGAAAAGAATTTCGTTTAATTGATACGGGTGGGATTGAGATGATTGATGAACCTATCATGAATCAAATCCGTTATCAAGCACAAATTGCGATTGATGAAGCAGATGTCATTCTCTTTTTAACGAGTGCAAGAGAAGGCGTAACAGATGCTGATGAAGAATTATCAATGTTACTGCATCGAACTAATAAACCGGTGATCCTTTTAGTGAATAAAGCCGACAATCCAGAACAACGTCAACAAGTTTGGGAGTTTTACTCACTTGGCCAAGGTGATCCTTTCCCAGTATCTGGAGCACATGGAACAGGATTAGGTGATGTTTTAGATAAGATTTTTACCTATATTCCAGAAGACGCTCAAACAAAGGAAAATGAGGACGTAATCAAGTTTAGTTTTATTGGACGTCCGAATGTGGGGAAATCTAGCTTAGTCAATGCCATCTTAAAAGAACAGCGAGTGATTGTTTCCGATATGGAAGGGACAACTCGAGAAGCAGTTGATACTTATTTTACCACTGACAATGGTCGTGAATTTAATATGATCGATACGGCTGGTATTCGTAAACGGGGTAAAGTTTATGAAAATACCGAAAAATACAGTGTGTTAAGAGCCTTATCTGCGATTGATCGTAGTGATATTGTCTGTTTAGTAATTGATGCTGTAACAGGTATTAGAGAACAAGATAAAAAGGTTGCCGGTTATGCTTATGAAGCAGGCAAAGGAATTGTTATTTTAGTGAATAAATGGGATGCGGTTGATAAAACGGAAAACTTATTCGAAGAATTTACCAAAGATGTTCGTGCACAATTTCAATATTTAGAATTTGCCCCTATATTATTTGTCAGTGCCAAAACAGGTCAACGATTGAATCGATTACCAGAAATATTAGAAATGATTTATGATAATCGTCATCGTCGTATTCAATCTTCTGTTCTCAATGATGTATTAATGGATGCTGTCGCAATGAATCCAACTCCGACTGATAAGGGTCGAAGATTGAAGATTTATTATATGACTCAAGTAGCCGTTAATCCCCCAACTTTTGTTGTCTTTGTCAATGACTTAGAACTGATGCATTTCAGTTATGAACGTTTTTTACAAAATCAACTCCGTGATTCTTTTTATTTTGAAGGAACACCAATAAAATTAATTGTCAGAGAGCGTGAATAGAAGTCTTTTTATTGAATTCATCATGAAGATGTGCTATTCTGATATAGAAATAACTGTTGAAATTTATTTCGATGTAATACTCTTAAAGAGTAAAAATTAAGGAGGAATTTACTAATGGCAAATAAAGCAGAATTAGTAGAAAAAGTAGTAGCTAAAACAAACTTAACTAAGAAAGATGTAACTGCAACTGTAGAAGCATTATTCGAAACAATTCAAGAAGAATTATCTGCAGGTGAAAAAGTTCAATTAATCGGCTTTGGTACATTTGAAGTTCGTGAACGTGCAGCTCGTAAAGGTCGTAACCCTCAAACAGGTGAAGAAATTGAAATCGCTGCTTCTAAAGTTCCAGGATTTAAAGCTGGTAAAGCATTAAAAGACGCAGTTAAATAATTTTAAAATTAACTAAGATAAAATAGACAGAAAATGGAAAGTTTAATTTTTCCTTTCTGTCTTTTTTTATATAGAATGATCGATAATAATGGTGATTTGTCTTTTTTTGTTTGAAGAGATAAATATCATCTTAATGGTTCAATGTTGTGTGAACTCGGTTGACCGCTTCAACTCTGTCCAATGATTCACTGACAGACCATTTAAGATTTATAAGAGTCAAAATTTTATTTTGATTTAAAACATGATATAATACAATAGAGTTTTGAGAATGAAAAAGGAGAATCAATATGTCTCTTGCCCAGGAATTATTTAAAGAATATCAAACAGTTGCGAATGGTTATAGCTTAATTCAAGAATTAGAATATTATTTGCAATTAGCAGTTGAAGAAAATGACACTTACTTAGAATTGACTGAATTAGCTCAGTTATTTGGACGTAGTGGTTATCTTGATTTGAAAATCGCTTTATTAAATGAATTGTGGAATATAAAACCGGATGTTGAAATTGGCTATTTATTAGCACAACAAGCTTATGATTTAGATCAAATTGAGCAAGCGGCTGAGTGGATAGACAAACTATCCCATTTTACGATGACAGAAAAAATGCGCCTTTTACAAGCTCATATTGCGGGTAAACGAGGGGATACACATCAACAAAAAATGTTGCTCGATCAATTATTAAAGGAAAATCCCCAATCTGCGACATTGTATTATTACCAAGCTCAGTTTTACTTAAACGAAAATGATTTTATCAAAGCTAAAGAATTTTTGAATGTTATTTTGAACTACTTTCCGCAAAGTCAATGGGCTAAGTCTGCACGTTCATTGCTAATTAATACGATGATAGACAGTGAATTCATTGATCCTGAGCAATTATCCAATTTGATAGCAAACAAGCAATTACCCGAATTTGAAACTGCTACAGATTGGTTGCAAATTGCCAAAGCGTCCTTTGTTGTTGAGGATTATGAACAAGCACTTGCATTTGCTAAGCAATCATTTGAACTGGATAAGGACAATTTAGATAGTATTTTTCTTCAATTACAAATTGCTGTCATCCAACAAGACGTAACAGCTGCTAAGAAGCTTTTAGAATGGCTAGAACGCAATATTCCTATCGGACATGAATTAATTGGTGAAATGAGCCAATTAGCAGCACAAATGGACTTATTAAGCGATTCATTAATCGAAAAGTTAATTGACTATACTTTATTATTAGAAGATAATAGTGAACAATTCCAATATATTCAACTGATTACCCATTATTATGTTAAAATGAATCAAGCAGCACCACTAGAAGCATTTGCTGATATGATGGCAGAAGAGATTGAAGAACCTGCATCGTTAAGTTATGCTTATGCTAAATATTTTGAATTATCCAATAATTTTGTTGAGGCTGAAGCTTATTATTTAGATGCCATTGAATTAGCTTTAAATATACCGACATTGGTTTATGAATTAGCCCAACTGTATCTTAAGTTCAATGAAAAAGAATTAGCAGCCCCCTTAAAGACACAGTACCAAAACACACTTTATGATATACCGGAATTAAGACAGTTAATAATTGAGTAGGAGGGATAAAATGATGGTTAACCGCAATCAAAGAAAAAGACAATTCTTAGACTGGCTTATTAAACATTTCAAGCACCAAAATCCGGTGGTTAATCAATTTTTATATTTTTTAATGACCGAACCCAATTGTATTCAGTACATTACGTTTACTGAGCAGAGTCATTATACTCCAAGAGGTATTTATATTTCATATCATACTAAAAGCAACCAACCTTTTGTTTATTATAAAGATTTTCGAAAATATACTTTATGTGAACAAGCTTTTCATGATTTTCGCTTAAATTATCAAGTTAATCGTGATCAATTTTATCTTGAAATTGATATCCCGAATGTTTATGCAGTGTTATATGAGTTTGATATTTTTGAAGAAAATCCTTATCTACCAAAAGATGAGCAATTTGAAGAGAATACGGATGTGTTTTTAGAACAATTAACGCTGGATGTTCAAATAAAGATTTGGCGCCAAAAAATTGATGAAGGATTAAGTAAGCATAATTACGAGCAGGTTGAATATTATTTACAATTAATCGAGAAAGCAAAGGGTGAGTAAATGAAAATAGAATTAACAGATCCTTTGTTTCTGGAAGCTCAACCGATATTAAAGCGAATTGAGTCTCATGGTTATGAGGCTTATTTTGTTGGTGGATGTGTCCGTGATACATTATTGGGTAAAACAATCCATGATATTGATATTGCTAGTAGTGCTTTACCAAATGAAATTGAAGAGATTTTTTACAATACAATTGATGTGGGAAAAGAACACGGCACGATTATTGTAGTAGAAAAACATATTCCTTATGAAATTACGACCTTTCGAACTGAAGGAAATTATTCTGATTTTAGACATCCTGATACCGTAAATTTTGTCCGAGATTTAAGAGAAGATACTTTAAGGCGTGATTTTACTATCAATGCTTTAGCTTTTGATGCAGAAGGGCAATTATTTGATTATCATCATGGTGTGGAAGACCTTCAAGCGCAATTGATTCGGGCGGTCGGAGTGCCAGCGGAACGATTTCAAGAAGATGCACTTAGAATTATCCGCGCTATTCGTTTTGCTAGCCAGTTAGGTTTTACCATTGAACCTTTAACTTTTGAAGCCATTCAACAATATGCCCACTTATTACCTAAAATAGCAGTTGAAAGAGTCAGAATTGAATTGAGTAAATATTTTCAAGGAAGTCATTTCAAAGATAACGCACTACTATTATTTGATACCCAGATTAGTCAGCATTTACCATTATTAGATGGTTTAGATTGTCAAAAGGCTTTGCAGTACATGAATGAACAGATACCACCGTCGCTAATGATTGAAGAAAATTTTGCTTGGTTTTTATTCGCCAAAGGCTTAGGGTTAACCGGCATGCAAGCTAATAAGTTTTTAAGAAAATGGACACATAGCAATCATTTAATTCAAGATGTTAAAGATTTTTATGAGCTGGATAAAATAATACAACAAGGTCCATTAACCCTTTGGGAAGTTTATCATTATAAAATGGCATTAATTAATCCCATCGAAGCCAGACAACAGCACTTAAATCCTGATTATCAACCAGTTGCTAAAGGGCTGAAAAGTCAATTAGTAATTCATCAAAAAGCAGATTTAGTAGCTAATGGAAAGACCATCATGGGCTGGTTAGGTTTAGAAAAAGGAAATGCCCAATTAGGAGCTTTATTAAGAGAAATGGAATATCAAGTGGTAATGAGACAATTACCTAATGAAGAAGAAGCACTGAAAGCTTTTGCTTTAAATTATGGAATAGAGTAAGGATGAAGAGCATGGAAACAATCAAAAAAATAGCCTATGTGGATATTGAGACCACTGGTCCTAGTTTTTCTGAAGGGGATCGCATGATTCAAATTGCAGCCATTATTATTGAAAATGGCCAAATTATTGGCGAACATTCCATGCTAATTAATCCCGAACGAGAGATACCAACTCATATACAAAACTTAACGGGTATTAAACAAGAAGAAGTAGATAAAGCACCTACATTTGCCAAGGTGGCCAATTTATGGCTAAATCGATTACAAGATTGTCTTTTTGTGGCACATAATTTAGCCTTTGATTTGCCTTTTATTGAAAAAACTTTTGAAGCGAGTCATTTAACCTTTGATTGTAAATACGCATTAGATAGTGAATGGATTGCGCGTATTATGTTACCTAGTGCGACTGGTTTTAATTTGACAGAATTGGCCCAGAATTTAGGGATTGAATTTCATAATGCTCATGATGCGAAAATGGACGCATTGGTTACAGCTAGAATATTAAGTGATTTAGCTCAAGCTTTCTATCAACTACCGGGTGATGCTAGTGCAAAATTAGTGGATTTAAGTCGTTTTTTAAAACATAATGAACAGTACTTTTTTGAAAATCCAGGTGAGTTTATTTTAATAGATAACACCCTACGCGTTTCACAAGCGAGTCAAATCGAGACGAAGCAGGAAGACCCATTAGCCAAATGGATTTTAAATCAATTTCAACTTAATGAACGTGTCATTGTAAAAGCCAATCGGGCACCATTACCACTCGATACTAAACGAAACTTAGTACATCAAATAACGGAACCTACTGTTTTTGTGACCAATGATGTGGAATATTATCAACATCATTTACCTCATTGTTTATCGTTGAAAAATAAAAATGAATTTTTAAGTCGAGCAGCTTTAAATTGGTTAATTGATCATTTACATCATTTGAACCTTAACCAGAATGAATTATTGCAGTTATTGGGAGTTTATCAATGGAGTTTTGTGACACAATCCGGGTTATTAGACGAATTAAATTCGGATATCGCAATTAACCAGATTTTCGAGAAGCATGTGCCATCCCATTTTATGTGGCATGATGATGCCTATTACCAGCGCTATTTAAAGATATTGACCCAGACCCCTTATTTATTAGTGAACCATCAACAAATATACAAATTAAAAGGATTGTTGAATTCAGCAATTTTAAAAACAGGCCATTACCAACTATTTATCGATGATTTGGGAGCATTCGTCTATCAACTTTATGCGTTCAATCGTTTAGAAATACCTCTCAGTCAACATTTTATTGAATTACAAAACTATTATGACTCGATTATGCAAATGGATGAACTACCTGAAACTTTAAAACCGTTAACTGGACCAATGCTATCAGCTTTAAAACAAATCAATGGTTTGTTAATTAGCTTATTAGATGAATTTAAAAAGGAATTTACTAGTTTTTCAAAAGTTCAAGTTCAACGATATCTTGTATGTGAACAGGAATTGAATCAGTATTTAATCAATCAATTAACAGCGATTAAGCAGCAATTAGAGCAATTACGTGCTTTATCAAATGAATTTCATTTAGACTTTCAGCAGTATCTTGAGCTAACCTTGAAAGGCATTAATTCACTATTAAAGGTATCTCTCAATAATGGCGATATTTTAATAAAATCGGTTCAGTTTAATCATAATTTTTTCCATTTAGTGTTAGAATATAATGATCTTCAATCTGATTTAGGTGTTACTACCATATTGGATGCCTTTAATAAAGTCCTAATTTTGGATCAGGATTATTTGGAAACAAAGCAAAATGTATTTGGGAATAACAACTTATTCGAATCATTAAAAAAAATCAATGTACCTGATATTTATTATCAAAAAAAATTGATTAAAATCCCTTTTGGTTATCTGATTGACGCTGAAAATGCAATAGAAATGAATGATTTCGAAGCGATGAGTTATTTTCAAGAAAAAGCTGCCAAAGCTCAAGTGGCTTTTTTAAAAGATAATTTAGAGCAATGTCAACAAAAGATAATGATTATTAGCCCTAATCGAGCAACTGTTGAGTATACTTATAATTTATTAAGTCATGATGGTACCTTCAAGCCTTATCAATTATTAGCTGAAGGCGTCACCGGCAGTGGTCGGAAAGTGATTCGAAATTTTAACGATAATGATCTTTCCATCATGATAATCAGTCGTCATAAAATAGAATTAGAACAATTACCCACTTATGATTTTATATTTGATATTTTTATTCATACGTTACCTTTCACCAGTCAAAATCATCCTTTAAGTAAAAAAATAAAACAGTTCAAAGGGTGGAGTAATAACCAATTATTTGATTATTACTTAATTGCTAGGATGTTAGGTGATTTTAGCCAAACCTTATCATTATTGAATGATTTTTATCCTGATTCGCAAATTTATTTGTTTGATGAACGCATTTATACTAAGTATTACTCCAGTCAAGTTCGGGAATATTTTGAACGTTGGATAAATTTTGAAATTATGGACTGACAGAAACTAAAAAAACTGGTAAAATAGTAATGTTGAAAACCATAAAGGAGGTCGAGGCATGAGTAAGAAGTTTATTCTCATTTTTAACTTTCGTTTTATTAACGATTTTAGTCAGTTTAGTCCTTCTTTTTATGCGTACACAAGATAGTATTTATCGAGCGGAAGATGAAGCAGTCAAATTAATATCATATGATTTTAAAGTCGAGGATGTTAATAAATTTTATTGGAGTACTACTGATAAAACTTATTTTGCAGTCGATTTTAATGACGATAAAGGACAGCAACATTACGCAATCATTACGCAAGAAGGTGGCGAAACCAGCTATTATACTAAAGACGAAATTATAACAGAAGATGAAGCAACTTCTATCGTTTTGTACGATATGCAACCCGATAAAATTGTGCAAATGAGATTAGCACAAATTAATCAAGAGCCAATTTGGGAAGCAACGATTAAAAATAATAATGGTACTATCACTTATTACATTATTAGTGCAAAAGATGGTACTTGGATTCAAACTATCGAAAATATTTAAATTTCAGGAGGCAATATGGAAACAATAACAATGAAACAAGCAGCTCAGTTTGTTGGTCAAGAAGTTCATATTAACGCTTGGGTGACGAACAAAAGAAGTAGTGGTAAAATCGCCTTTTTACAATTGCGTGACGGTACATCTTATTTCCAAGGGATCGTCGTTAAAGCAGACGTGAGCGAAGAAGTATTTGAATTAGCTAAATCATTAGGGCAAGAATCAAGTATTATTTTAACTGGAGTTGTTCAGGAAGATACTCGTTCAGCATTAGGCTATGAATTATTAGTAAAAGATATTCAACTAGTAGGTGAAAGCCACGATTATCCAATCACACCTAAAGAACATGGTACAGATTTCTTAATGGATCATCGTCACTTATGGCTACGTTCATCTAAACAACATGCCATCTTAACGATTAGAAATGAAATTATTCGTGCGACGTATCAATTCATGAGTGAAAATGATTTTGTAAAAATTGACCCACCTATTTTAACAGGTTCAGCACCGGAAGGAACTACAGAATTGTTCCATACTAAATATTTTGATGACGATGCCTTTCTATCTCAAAGTGGACAATTATATATGGAAGCGGCAGCGATGGCTTTTGGTAAAGTCTTCTCATTTGGACCAACCTTCCGCGCCGAAAAATCAAAAACACGCCGTCATTTAATTGAGTTTTGGATGATGGAACCAGAAATGGCTTTCGTAGAACATGAAGAAAGTTTAGAAGTTCAAGAGAAATATGTGGCTTATTTAGTTCAAAGCGTTATTGATAATTGTCAATTAGCATTGAAAACATTGGACCGTGATGTTGAACAATTACGTAAATATACCATTACACCTTATCCGCGTATTTCATATACAGATGCCATTGAATTATTAAATAAAAATGGCTTTGATGATATTACTTGGGGGGATGATTTTGGTTCACCACATGAAACATTTATTGCCAGTCAATATGAGCAACCAATTTTCATTGTTAATTATCCAAAATCAATTAAACCATTTTACATGAAAGTGAATCCTGAGGATCCTCGTACGGTATTATGTGCTGATATGATTGCACCAGAAGGTTATGGAGAAATCATTGGTGGTTCAGAACGTGAGATTGATTACGATGTTTTAGCTGAAAGCATTAAAAACTTTGGTTTAGATTCTGATACATATGCTTGGTATTTAGATTTAAGAAAATATGGTTCGGTTCCACATTCTGGATTCGGTATTGGTTTAGAACGTGCTGTTGCTTGGATTAGCGGCATTGAACATATTAGAGAAACGTCAGCATTCCCACGTTTATTAAACCGTATTTATCCATAATTTCCTTCAATTTTATTTTTACAAGATGAGGGTGCATTTCAGATTAACGAAACACCTGCAATAAAGGATACTCATTAAAGAGCTGATGAAGTAATAAGCAATTGACTATTTACTTCAGACCCAATGTTATATAATGAAATTTTAAACCCAAGTCAAGCTTAGGGGAGTGGGCCAAAGGAAGGAACATGACTTTGTTTTTTCTTTAAGCTCACTCCTCGTAATATATATTTAGAAGGTCATTTCACACCCTTCTGATCGTCTCTGTTTCTCTTGATTTACCGAACATTCTGTCATAAATAAGGGGCTATCCGTTGTTAGACTGGACGATTTCGAAGAAATCGAACAGGATGACAATGGCAAGCAAGCGAAGCGCGCTAGCTCAGCCTCATTTCAATTCATAAAATGTTCAATTGTCCCTTTATATTGCTTGGTTACTGTGAGATATTGTAGGATAATAAGTCTTGGAAAGGGACTTACGGGAATATGCTGTTCACTCCTGTGGCTTTGTCTACTTCTTAAGTCTGTAACCCAGACCATTGATGTCACAACCAACACACTAGCTGTTTCCACCCTGGTTCACACCCGCTAGTAGGCGAGTGGCAGCTTGAATCAGCGTGATAAGTATTCTATTAAGCGAGGCTGTTATAGGCAATGGTATCCTGGGATATCCCACAGTAACCAAGCAATTTCCAAATATTATCGAAAGGAGGTCCCTCACATGAACTTATATGTCGGTTTAGATGTTAGTCTAGCTAAGCTAGATGTCTGTTGTTTAACGGATGATGAACAATTTTCTGTTTTGTTAGAACGTTCTTTTAAAAATGATCACGACGGTGCCACTGAACTGAAAGAATGGATTCTTCAAGCTTATCAGGACTATCACTTTGATCGAATCGTCATCGGCATGGAATCCACATCAGCTTATAGCTTTCATCCCGGTTACTTCTTCAAAGAAGACCCGGAGCTGAGTGAGCTGAATGTGGTAGTCACAATTGAAGAACCAAGCAAAATCAAGAAATATCGTGAAGTTTTCTCCGAAAATAAAAACGATGCTTTAGATGCGTTCTATATTGCTGATTACTTGCGAATCCAAAGGTTTAATCTCTCTTTCTTAAAGGAAGACCAATACATCGCCTTACAGCACCTTACACGGTCTCGCTATCAATTAATCAAGCAACTCACCACAGTCAAGCAACACTTCCTAGAAAATCTTTACTATAAATGTAATACGCTTTCGATGAATCTTAAGGAAGATGGGCATTCCACGACTGCCCTCAGTGCTACCGTCATCTCACTCATGACCGAAGACTATTCACTGGATGACCTGGCTAATATGCCTTTAGAAGAACTTGGGCAATTAATTCAAAAACTAGGACGGGGACGCTTCAAAGCACCCGAAGACTTAGCTAAAACAATCCAAAAAGCCATTCGTTCTAGTTATCGTCTCTCTAAGGTCCATGCCCAATCCATTGATATCGTGCTGGCTGTCTTAGTCCGTGAGATTCGATCACTTGAAAAAGCAATCAAAGAGCTCGACAAAGGGATTGAAGATATTGTTCAAACCCTACCAGAATATCAGTGCTTAACTTCTATTCCTGGTATTGGTCCGGTCTATGCTGCTGGAATCATCGCTGAAATCGGACAGATTGAACGCTTTGATTCTCAAGCAAAAATCGCCAAGTATGCCGGGTTATCCTGGAAGGAAAATCAGTCGGGAAAACGTTCGTCCCAAAACACACCGATGATTCATCGGGGCAATCGGTTCTTGCGTTATTACCTAGTTGAAGCTGCCAACTCTGTTAAACGTTATTTACCTGAATATGCCCAGTTCTATCATAAGAAATTCCAAGAAGTACCTAAACATCAGCACAAACGTGCCCTCGTCTTAACCGCAAGAAAATTAGTGCGTCTGGTGGATGTGCTACTACGCAATCACCAACTCTATACGCCACCGGAGGTGTTGCATAGATAAAAGACGAACAAAATAGAGCTAATTATTAATAAAGTTCGTGAAAAAAACGCGATTTCACGAGTGTTTATTTAGTGCGCCCTTAAACATCTAAATGATCAAAAGCCGAGTCTAAAATAATTTATTTTTCTCTTGACTTATTACCACTAGACTTATTTATCAAAATGGAGTGAAGAAAATGTCGATGTTGCAACAATTTTTTAAAGAAGGTGTGTCACTGATTCCTAAGGGAATTATCACCCATTATAAAGAATTAGATTTAAGTCCTCAGGCTTTTATTTTATTATTATATTTAATCGATCATCAAGTTGAATTGCAAAGCGAAGCATATTTACAGCGGGTATCAGCAAATTTAGGGTGGAGTGAAAATGAATCCTATGAATTTCTATCTGAATTATTAACGAAGGAATATATTCAATTTGAAATGATTAAGGATCATAACGGAAAACAAATGGACATTATTTCATTAGAACCCCTTTACTTGTTTTTAGAAAGTTTTTATAAAAAAGATGAACCTGAATCACAAGATGGTTTAAATGAATCTGAACAAAAATCGTTAATTCAATTATTTGAAGGTGAGTTTGGTCGTAGTTTAACCCAATTGGAATTAATGCAAATAGCCGATTGGAAACAAATGGATCAATTTAATGATGAGGTCATTATATTGGCACTGCAGCAGGCCGTATTAAATCAAGCCATCAGTTTAAAATATATTGATCGTATATTACTAGATTGGAAAAAGAAAAATGTGCGGACTGTGCAAGAAGCAAAAAGAGAAATTGAATCATTTAATCAAGCCAAAACGAAGCGTAGTCGTCAAGCTAATTTGGGCAACCAAGTCCCAGAATTTGAACCCTTTAAAGTCCCAGAATTTGACTGGAATCGATTTAAACCAGAATAAAGGGTAATGAACTTAAAGACTTAACCAAATATAATTTTTAGGGAGTGGGCAAGAAATAGAAAATCGAATGATTTTCGCTTTGTCTGTCCACCCCCGCACAGTTGGGAGTAGGTCTCAAGCAAGTCATTAAGACGCAGATTGAGACCACTCAACCACTGCGTTTTTAACTTAATAACAATAACTTGATTGAATCTTCCAAGCTTGTTCTCAGCTACTTTAAGACGCAGATTGAGACCACTCAACCACTGCGTTTTTAACTTAACAACAATAACTTGATTGAATCTTTCAAGCTTATTCTCAGCTACTTTAAGACGCAGATTGAGACCACTCAACCACTGCGTTTTTAACTTAATAACACAATAACTTGATTGAATCTTCCAAGCTTGTTCTCAGCTACGTTAAGACGCAGATTGAGACCACTCAACCACTGCGTTTTTAACTTAATAACAATAACTTGATTGAATCTTCCAAGCATACTCTCAGCTACTTTAAGACGCAGATTGAGAACACTCAACCACTGCGCTCCTTATTAACGAATCCTAATTTGACTAAATATTTAAAGTTTAGGCATAGCCGGAAAAAATAGAATATAAAAAAAGCTCTACGTTATTGTGAACTGCCCCCTGTCAAGTAGACAGGGAGCATATCATTGAACACGAATAGAGCTTTTTTTTTATTGAGTAGGTTCTTCAGTCACGGTTTCAGTTGCTTCTGGAGTGGTCTCAGGAGCTGTCTGTTCAGGTGCGGTTGTTGTTTCTTCACCTGTAGTTGTTTCTTCAGTTGTTTCAGTTGATTCGGTGGTCGCTTCTGATAAGGTTAGCGTAATCACTAAAGTATCTGACGCACTATTTCCATTAACAATTCTTAATTTAAGAACATATTGTCCAGATGTTGCTGGTGCTGAGATAGTAAAGGAAGTATTCGTTCCAGTATAAATGACGGAATCATTTAAGGATAACTGATAGACCGCATTTTGATCTAAATGACCTTGCCAGTATGCTTCAATTTGCTGAGCTTCTTGATTATAATTAGCATCAAATGCTGTTGGAGCATTGACATATTGTCCATAAGCAATTGATTCAGTGGTTGGAATATTGCTATCAGCTACGAATAATTCTTTTGAACGGGCTTCTTGAGGTGTATAAGGACCAGGCAACATAATAGGATCTGTATATTTTTCGATTTCTACTTCGGTTACTGAACGTGGTTGTTGCCAATCGGTAATTGGGACGTTCTTCATTAAGTAGGTCATCATTTCTTTATAGATGAGTTGAGGAAGTCTCGTTTGCTCTAAGGTTAAATAATTACCAGATTCATATGGATTATCATAACCAACCCAAGTTGCAATGGCATATTGCGGTGTAAAACCGACATACCACGCATCAGGTGCTGCATAGGTAGACTCATCAAGACCTAATTGAGTGAGTTGATCTTTAGTATAGTTAGTGGTACCTGTTTTACCTGCGTGAATAATATTATCGATACCAGAGGCTGTGGCGAAAGTACCTGGGACACCTTTTAAAATATCGGTTAACATATAAGCAGTTGAATCTTTCATCGCTTGTTGAGAAACAGTTTCATAGACTTCTTCTGTACCTGCTGCGGTAATGATTTTATTCACTGTATAAGGTCGATTATATTGACCATAATTGGCAATCGCAGCATAAGCTCCCGATAATTGAATCGGAGTCACTTCACCACCAATCGCATTGGCTTCAACTAATTCTTTTTGATTATTATTTAAAATGTTAATCTCAAGTTTTTGTAAGAAAGCATAGGCATTATCTAATCCAACTTTTTGTAACATTTTTAGAGCGGTAATATTTCGAGAACCAGCTAAGGCTTCACGGATTGTCATTTTTCCTTTATATTCAAAATCAAAGTTATAGATTTCATCTCCATTAGAATAAGTCATGGGTTCATCTACAACTAATTGACCCGTTGAGTAATTTAAGTATTCGATGGCGGGACCATAAGCGGATAGTGGCTTCATCGTTGATCCTATACTTCGATTTAAAGTATTGGCACGATTTAGTCCTAAGACAACATCTTGTTTACGACCTCCGGCAATGGCTTGTAACGCACCGGTACTAACATCGATGACAGATACAGCGGTTTGCATATTATTATCAGGGAAGACGACCGCATCATTATCATTAACGGTTTGATACAATTTTTTCTGTGCGTCCAAGTTTAAATTAGTATACACTTCGACTCCATCAGTAAAAATATTGATATTTGATTTTTCTTGTACTTCTTTAGCCACGACATCTAGATAAGCATCAATGACATAGTCAATATCATCAATGGTATTATTATCCAGTGGTACTAACATTGATTCAATTGAAGTATCTACTGCTGTTTGATAATCACTTTGTGAAGTTAAGCCACGATCATACATAACACTTAATACTAAATCACGACGTTCCTTTGCGGCTTCGGGATAAGAATAAGGATCATAATCAGAGGGTGCTTGTGGCAAACCAGCTAGTAGGGCAGCTTCAGCCAGTGTTAAATCAGCTAGTTCTTTATTAAAAAATCTTTTGGCAGCTGTTTTAGCACCATAGACATTATTAGAATAGAAAAGTTTATTCAAATATAAGGTTAATATTTCTTCTTTTGAATACTTTTGTTCGATCTGTAAAGATAACCATGCTTCTTGTGCTTTTCTTTCAAGTGTCTGATCAGTAAAATCGGTGGAGAACACTGATAATTTAATTAATTGTTGTGTAATAGTACTACCACCTTCACGCAATTGGCCAGCTCTTAAATTAGCCAATAGTGCTCCAACAATACGAATCGGGTCAATACCGTGATGTGAGTAAAAGCGAGAGTCTTCAATCGCTAATACAGCATCCTCTAATACTTTTGGTATTTCACCGTCAGACATTAATTCCCGATTTTGTCCGCCCAAGGTTTTAATCAGTTCACCATTTTGGTCATATATTTTGGAAGAAACTTGACCACGGAGGTCCTCTCCAGAAATCTGAGGTGCATTCATTGCATAATAACCAAAAAGAGAAGCACCACCAATCATAACCAAAAAGAATAAAGCCACTAAAACAATGAAGATGCGTTTTAGCCAATTTTTTCCTTTGGTTTTACGAGGACTCTGTTTTTTTCTATTTTGATATTTTTTTCGTTCTACACGACTACCTGTTGCCATATTACTACTTCCTTTCAACAAACAAATTATTCTCTGGATTCAATATATTGATCTAATGCAGCTAAATAATCAATTATTGGGAATAGACCTTCTTTGCATAAAAATCCTTCTTGTTTTATAAAATCGTAAGTTAAACTTTGTTTTTTACTTTTTTTAATTTCTCTATCTACTTTTTCATAGGGAATGATATAAGTTTCATTATGAGCAGCAAAAGATAAGATTAAAAACGCAATTCCGCCTTGTTCAATACATTGAAGCATATGCGTTCTTTGATGCTCTGGTAAATTTGCAAGGGGGAAACTGGTTTTATTTTTAGTTTCCTTTGCTTCAAAATCAATATAAAAGCCTTGATAAACACCATTATAATCCGTTGTTGAAGCATGACGATAATAAGCTTCTACTATTTTAGCAGCACTTCTGCGCGGATAGTCAACCTTCACTACTTGAACCGGAGTTGGTTTTTTATGAATAACAGCCAGATGATGCGTTAAATAATACTCATTGGATTGATTGATTTTATCTTCGAGTGACATTCCACGACTACCGTATATAGTATTGTGAGTATGCTCGGTCTTTTTTGTATGATGGTGATTCGGTTTGGAACCAGTTGGATAATTAATCATTCTCATACCTCCTAACAGTCATTATACTAAATAATCGTTATTTAGAATAGATTTAGCGAGTTTATTTTTATATTAGCACAAAAATATGTCTTTTTTATGAAAAATATCGTGATAAAGGGGTATTAATATTTACAAGATGCAACTTTTAGAGTAAAATAAGGGAGTATGTTAAATATTAGATAATGTGGAGGTTTATACAAAATGACAACAAATTTTGAAAAAACATCAGTAAATGAAGGAATCTTAACGTTTGAAATTCCTGTAGAAGATATTAAAGAGGGATTAGACAAAGCGTTCAAACGAGTACAAAAAAATATAACTGTACCAGGATTCCGTAAAGGAAAAGTTCCACGTCAAGTATTCAACAATGTTTATGGAGAATCAGCTTTATATGAAGAAGTGTTAAACTCTACATTACCTAAAGCTTATGAATCAGCTGTTAAAGAAGCAGAGTTAGATGTGGTAACTCAACCGGAAATTGATGTTAAATCAATGGAAAAGGGTCAATCATGGGTATTAACTGCAAAAGTTACTTTAAAACCTGAAGTAAAATTAGGTGAATATAAAAACTTAGAAGTTGAAAAACAAGACACAACGGTAACTGACGAAGACGTAAAAAATGAAATCGAATCTAAACGTAAAAATTTAGCTGAATTAGTTGTTAAAGAAGACGCAGCTGAATCAGGTGATACAGTAGTGATTGATTTTGAAGGTTTCGTTGGTGATGAAGCATTTGAAGGTGGAAAAGGTGAAAACCATTCATTAGAGTTAGGCTCTAATTCATTTATCCCTGGTTTTGAAGAACAATTAGTTGGCGTAAAACCTGGCGATGAAAAAGAAGTAGTGGTAACTTTCCCAGAAGAATATCACGCAGAAGATTTAGCAGGTAAAGAAGCAACGTTCAAAGTTAAAGTTCATGAAGTAAAAGCTTTACAATTACCTGAATTAGATGATGAATTTGCAAAAGATGCAGATGACTCAGTTGAAACTTTAGCTGAATTAGAAAATAAAATTCGTGTTGATTTAACTGAATCTAAAGAAGCAGCTGCTAAAGAAATCGTTGAAGATTTAGCTATCCGTAAAGCTGTTGAAAATGCTGAAATCGTTGAATTACCATACGAAATGGTTCACGAAGAAATTCACCGTCAAATGGATCACTTCTTAAATAACTTAAAACGTCAAGGT
Organism: Globicatella sp. PHS-GS-PNBC-21-1553; assembly: GCF_033564055.1. Taxonomy (NCBI): domain Bacteria; kingdom Bacillati; phylum Bacillota; class Bacilli; order Lactobacillales; family Aerococcaceae; genus Globicatella; species Globicatella sp. PHS-GS-PNBC-21-1553. The sequence goes on along the minus strand of NZ_CP085470.1, from coordinate 2,514,344 downwards.
ATTGACAAAGAATTATACTTCCAAATTACAGGTTCTTCAGAAGCAGATTTACATGATCAATTCGGTGAGGAAGCTGAATTAAGAACAAAAACGAACTTAGTTTTAGAAGCAATTGTTGAAAATGAAGATTTAACTGTAACAGATGAAGAAATCGAAAATGAAGTCAATGAATTAGCTACTCAATACCAAATGTCAGCTGATCAAGTTAAACAATTCGTTTCTAACGATATGTTAACTTCAGATATTAAATTGAAAAAAGCAATGGAATTAATTGTTTCAACTGCTGTACAAAAGTAATTAAGACATTTTATTAGCTAATAATAAATTATGTGAGCTACAATAGGAACAGGGATGGCAATGGGTCTTTCTATTAGAATAGGACCAATTTATTGCATCCCTGTTTCGCCAGTATATAAGAAAAAATATTGAGCAAGGAGGAAATCAATTGAGTCGAATTAATACTCGAACAAATGATTATTATTGCTCATTTTGTGGGAAGTCTCAAGATGAGGTAAATAAAATAATAGCAGGTCCTGATGTCTATATCTGTGATGAGTGTGTAGCATTATGTCAGACTATTATTGATGAAGAAAATAATTATAAGAAGCAAAACGATCAAATCAATATTTTAAAACCAAGTGAAATTTTAAATTCATTAAATGAATATGTAATCGGTCAAGATGAAGCAAAAAAATCTTTAGCAGTTGCCGTCTACAATCATTACAAAAGAATTAGTCATAATGATACAGAAGAAGATGGCGTTGAATTACAAAAAAGTAATATTTGTTTAATTGGACCTACTGGTTCTGGTAAGACCTTTTTAGCACAAAGCTTGGCTAGATTATTAAATGTGCCATTTGCGATTGCCGATGCTACCACTTTAACTGAAGCGGGGTACGTTGGTGAGGACGTTGAAAATATTTTATTAAAACTAGTTCAATCGGCAGATTATGACTTAGATAGAGCGAGCAAAGGTATTATCTATGTGGATGAAATTGATAAAATTGCCAGAAAATCAGAAAATGTTTCCATCACACGCGATGTTAGTGGTGAAGGTGTTCAACAAGCACTCTTAAAGATTTTAGAAGGGACAGAAGCGAATATTCCACCAAAAGGTGGTCGTAAACATCCTAACCAAGATTTCTTAAAATTAGATACCAGTCAAATCTTATTTATTGTTGGGGGTGCTTTTGACGGCGTCGAAACCATTGTCAAAGAACGTTTAGGAAGCAAAGTAATTGGTTTTGGTAACAATAGCGGAAAAGTTGACGAAACAAAGAGTTTAATGCAACAAATTACGCCAGAAGACTTATTGAAATTTGGTTTGATTCCTGAATTTATTGGACGATTGCCAATCGTAGCTGCTTTGGAAAAGTTAACTGAAGATGATTTAGTGGCCATTTTAACAGAGCCTAAAAATGCTATTGTAAAACAATACCAAAAATTGCTAGCCATTGATGATGTCAAACTTGAATTTGAAGAAGATGCTTTAAGAGCAATAGCGAAAAAGGCGATTGAAAGAGAAACTGGCGCGCGTGGTTTAAGATCAATCATTGAACATGTGATGTTAGATGTCATGTTTGAAGCGCCAACGCATGAGGAACTCAAAAAAGTGGTTATTACTAAAGAGAGTATTGATGGAATTAAAAAACCGGATTATTATGGCAAACGTAATAAAAAATTAAATTAAGAGGTGAATCAAGTGCATGTAACGAAAGCTGAATTAGTGATCAGTGCTGTTAGTCCTAATCAATATCCTGATGATCATCAACCTGAAATTGCTTTAGCGGGACGTTCTAATGTTGGGAAATCATCCTTTATTAATAAGATGATTAATCGTAAAGGATTAGCGCGCACATCAAGTCAACCAGGGAAAACTCAAACATTGAATTTTTATAATATTGATGACCTATTCAGATTCGTCGATGTACCTGGTTATGGTTATGCGAAAGTCTCTAAAACAGACCGTCAACGATGGGCTAAAATGATAGAAGAGTATTTATTAAATCGAGAAAATATTCGGGTATTATTGTTATTAATGGATTTTCGTCACGAGCCTACACAATTGGATCTTGCGATGAAAGACTTTGCTGAAGAATCCGACATCCCTTATGCGATTGTGTTAACTAAATTAGATAAAGTTAAAAAGAGTCAGTGGAATAAACATCTATCAATGTATAAAAAAGCACTGAATTTACCCACAATTGATGCATTATTTCCTGTTTCATCGGAAACAGGAGAAGGGATGCCAAGACATTTGGGATATTATTGAATCAGTGATAGAATAAAAGAGGTGAAGCGATTGAGCTTTATTCCTGCAGAGACCATTAATGAGATTAGAGAAAAAACAGATATTGTAGATGTAATTGGACAATATGTTCAATTAACAAAGCGAGGCAATAGTTATTCTTGTTCCTGTCCATTTCATGAAGACCGCAATCCTTCTTTTTCGATTCATAGTGATAAACAAATATTTAAATGTTTTAGTTGTGGACGTGGTGGTAATGTTTTTACATTTTTGCAAGAAATAGAAGGCATCAGTTTTCCTGAAGCGGTCCAAAAAGCAGCTGAATTTTCTGGTGTACCATTAGATCCCCGGTATATTAATCAAGGGTCTGTACAAAATGAACGTTTTGCAGATTTATTCGAAATACATGAAAAAGCAGCTACGTTTTATGCTTATTATTTAAATCAAACTAATAATGGACGTGATGGGTTAAAATATTTAACGGATCGTCAGATTGACCAAAAGATGATTGAACGTTATTTAATCGGATTGGCCCCTGAAAACTCAGAAGTGCTGTATCAATATTTACTAAAAGAAGGTTATAGCAATCAACAATTAGTCAATAGCGGTATTTTTTATCAAAAAGATGAACAAGTCCTAGTCGATCGTTTTAGGGGACGGGTAGTTTTTCCTCTACGTAATCAACAAGGAAAGGTAGTAGGTTTTTCTGGTCGTATTTTTGGAGAAACTCAATCAGAGTCTAAATATATCAACTCACCTGAAACGGATATATTTCAAAAAAATCAGTTAATTTTTAATTTAGATTTGGCAAGACCTGAAATTAGACGTTTAAAACAAGCTATTGTTTGTGAAGGATTTATGGACGTTATTCGAATGGATCAAAATGGCATCATGAATAGTGTTGCAACCATGGGAACTAGTTTAACTACACATCATCTCGAACAACTGACTAAAATGGCACAAGAAATTGTTTTTGTATTTGATGGTGATGATGCCGGTCAAAATGCGACCAATCGCGCCTTTGAATTGAGTCTTCCTTTTAAGAATAAACAGTTCAAGAGTGTGCGCATCCCTAACCGAATGGACCCAGATGAATGGCTCCAAGCGAATGGTGGGGAAGCTTTAAAGCAATTAATCCAAAATGCTAACAACCGTTTCAGTTTTCAACGAGAGTTTTTAAAAACACAATTCAATTTACAAGACGAACAAGGATTAGCTCAATATATTGAAAAGGTGATTGGGTTAATTGCCATGATTGAATCACCTATTGAACAACAATTAAGAATTCAAGATATTGTGAAAGAATATGGCATTGATGAAGCCATAGTTAAAGAACAGATTGCTCGTTCCAAACAGCATTCAAATCAAGGTAATTCTTATTATTCATCAACTAATGATAATGAAATAAATTTTGATAGTACAGATCGCGCTTTTAGTCAAATCGTAGAAAGAAAAGAATTAACAATTCAATCAAAAAGGGCTTATGAAGCAGAAAAATTGATTATCCAGAATTTGATTTATCATCAAGATGCTTGGTTTTATTTGGAACAACATTATAAGCAACCTATTTTTTATCATCCTTATTTCCAAGAGTTATTTTTTAAGTTAGAATATTATTACTATGATAAAGGGCTGTCATTTCCGATGACAGGATTGGAACAGGAATTAGAAGATGAGTTACAACAACTTTATAGGGATATTATATGGGACGCTAGACAATTATCTTATGATGATGTGGTCATGAGTGATTGTTTTAAAGTCATTAAACGATCCTTTATAGAGCAAGAAATTCTCGAGTGGAAAGAGCGATTAAAGACTTTCCAAAAGAAGGTAGAAAAACAGAAGTATCTGAAGCAATGTTAGAAATACTTCGTTTAACGAGACAAATAAAAATTTAAGGAGTTGGGCGTATGGCTGAAGAGAAAGACAATCTTAAAGAAACAACTAATGAAGTTAGCGTCTCCTATGAAGAAGCGGTCAAGCGATTAATCGCTGAACGTAAATTAATTGGCCAAATTAAATACGATGATTTATCAGACCAAATCGCAAGTAAGTATGGTTTGGATGCTGATGATATGAATAAATTAATTCAAAAAGTAGAAGATAATGGAATCGCGGTTGTTGGTGAAGATGGTGGACCGACTAAACAACAAATGATCAACGAAGAAGATGTTATAGTTGATGAACCTGAACCAACGGCTGCTGAAAAAGCTGCTGCAACTAAATTAAAAGTAAGTGACCCTGTTCGTATGTACTTAAAAGAAATTGGGCGCGTACCATTATTAAGCGGTGAAGAAGAAGTTGAATTGGCGATTCGTATTAATCAAGGTGATGAACTGGCAAAACAAGAATTAGCAGAAGCGAACTTACGTTTGGTAGTTTCAATTGCCAAACGTTATGTCGGCCGTGGTATGCAATTCTTAGACCTTATTCAAGAAGGTAACATGGGACTGATGAAAGCGGTGGAGAAATTTGACCATACAAAAGGTTTTAAATTCTCAACATACGCTACATGGTGGATTCGTCAAGCAATTACCCGTGCAATTGCTGACCAAGCCAGAACAATCCGTATCCCAGTACATATGGTGGAGACCATTAATAAATTAGTACGTGTTCAACGTCAATTATTACAAGATTTAGGACGCGAACCGACACCAGAAGAAATCGGGGCGGAAATGGACCTTTCGACAGAAAAAGTTCGTGAAATCTTGAAGATTGCTCAAGAACCTGTTTCTTTAGAGACGCCAATTGGTGAAGAAGATGACTCCCATTTAGGAGACTTTATTGAAGACGAAGCAGCAATGAGCCCAGAAACTTTTACTTCTTCTGCCTTATTGCGTGAGCAATTAGAAGATGTTTTAGATACATTAACCGACCGTGAAGAGAATGTATTACGTTTACGTTTTGGTTTAGATGATGGGAATATTCGCACTTTAGAGCAAGTGGGTAAAGTATTCGGCGTCACTCGTGAACGTATTCGTCAAATTGAAGCCAAAGCTTTAAGAAAATTACGTCACCCAAGTCGTTCTAATCAATTGAAAGACTTTTTAGAGTAGACTTATGCTCAAGCACTTAAGATGGCCTATTGCTATCTTAAGTGCTTTATTTCGATAAAAATATTCGCTTGTTTATTTTAAATCATGTTATAATATGAATTATATGATAATAAATAAGATAGTGAGGTGTCCATTGGAACAAACTTTTTATCAATTTATACGAAAATATACTGATTTTGATGCGAATGATCCAATGAGTCGTTTAGCAAATGCGATACATCAGGATATTTCTTTTCCAAAACATGAAACTGATTTTGAAGTTATTTCGAAATATATGGAAGAAAATAGTCATTATTCAAAATTATTGAGCATATTTGATGATGCTTGGAATCAATATCAATATTAAAATTATTAATTAAACTAGGAGTGGAAAAAAATGAGTACACATATTGCTGCAGAAAAAGGGGCTATTGCCAAAACTGTATTATTTCCAGGAGATCCGTTAAGAGCCAAATTTATTGCGGAATCATTTTTAGAAGATGTGGTTCAATATAACACGGTTCGTAATATGTTCGGTTATACCGGAACCTATAAGGGCGTAAAAGTTTCGGTACAAGGTTCAGGCATGGGGATTCCATCAGCCATGATTTATGCTGAAGAATTATATCAAGAATATGGTGTTGAAACCATCATTCGTATCGGAACAGCTGGTGGGATGAAAGAAGAAGTTAAAGTACGTGATATTGTTTTTGGAATGGGGGCAACTACTGATTCTAGTGCTTTAAGCAATATTTTTGAAGGTCAAGTTCATTACTCGGCGATTGCTTCTTTTGAAGTTTTGGACATTGCCTATCATATTGCTGAAAAATCAAATGTGCAAGGCATTCATGTCGGAAATATTTTATCAAGTGATCGTTTTTATAATGAAGAAATGGATAAGAAAAAATTGGCCCGTTATGGTGTGATGGCCGTTGAAATGGAAGCAGCCGGTATTTATGCAGTAGCTGCTAAACACAATAAAAAAGCCTTAACGATGTGTACGATTTCTGATCATATTTTAACTGGTGAAGAAACAACCGCTGAAGAAAGACAAACGACCTTTACTCAAATGATGGAGATAGCTTTAGAAACAGCCGTAAAATTGGAGGCATAAATATGTCATTGTTAAGAAAACTAACGCTACATTCAATGGTTACCTTATTATTAGCTAACATGATCCCAACTACGATGGTAATTGCTGAAACGAAGACAGAAGAGGAAACTAAGGTAGAGGAAACCACTATTGAAGTGGATGAGTCACCATTAGAAGATGAAGATTTTAAGCTTATTGAAGATGTCTACAATAGTATTTTAGATAATTATATTGAAGATGTGAATAAAGAAGCGCTCTTACAAGGGGCTTTGGATGGAATGGTCCGTTCATTAGGAGATCCTTATTCAGAGTACTTGGATAGTGATGAATCAGCACAATTCGATGAAACAATTGAAGGTTCCTTTACAGGAATTGGAGTTCAAATTATGACTCAAAATGGCTTAGTCACCATTATTAGTCCAATTGCAGATACCCCAGCAGATAAAGCTGGATTAAGAGCCAATGATATTATTTTGGAAGCCGATGGTGTATCGTTAACCGATATGAATTCGAATGAAGTCGTTAAGCATATTCGTGGTGAAATTGGGACGAAAGTTAATCTTAAAATTCAAAGAGGCTCTAGTACCTTTGAAGTAGAAGTAGAGCGGGCAGAAATCCCGTTAATTTCAGTAGAAAGTAAACTTGATGAGAATGAACCGACGATTGGTTATGTTCAAATTACTCAATTTGCTAGCACCACTGCTGATGAAATCGAAGAAGCCGTGACTCAATTGCGCAAAGATGGTGCGAAACGCTTTATTTTTGACTTACGTAATAATCCTGGAGGATTATTAGATCAGGCGATTATTATTTCCAATATGTTTCTTAAAGACGGTGATATCATTGTTCAAATGCAAGAACAGGACAAAGAGCCGGTCGCTTATGCTGCTAATGATAAAGCTTATGGCAAATTTCAAATTGACGAACCGTATGTGGTGTTAATTAACGAAGGAAGTGCATCTGCAAGTGAGATTTTATCGGCTGCCATTTCTGAAAATACTGATAATCCTTTAGTGGGTATGACAACCTTCGGTAAAGGAACCGCTCAAAATATAACCAATCAGTCTGATTTTGGTGAATTAAAATTAACGGTTGCTAAATGGTTAACGCCATCTGGTATGTGGATTCACAAGACAGGTATTACCCCTAAAGTTGAAGTGGAAAACGAGCCATTAGCTAATTCTATTTCATTAAATGGTAAAGAAGAACTGAAAGAAGGCGATGCCTCCGATTATACCAAAACAGCTATTTTAATTTTAAAAGCATTAGGCTATGAAATTAATTCCGATTATCTCTTTGATGAATCAGTGACCCAAGCGGTTAAAGCATTCCAAGAGAAAAATAATTTGAAAGCCGACGGCATTATTACTGGTGATACGGCTAATTTACTGAATAATGAAGCAAGAGAATATTTAAATAATCATGATGTTCAATATGATAAAGCATTGGAAACACTATTACAGGTAACGGAATAATGCGAGTAGTGCGTTCACTTTTTAATGAGTTCATTAACCTCTTATTTTCCATTACCATTGCAGTAGTCTTGTTTTTGATTATTAAAAGTTACCTCGTTCAGCCTTTTCAAGTTGAAGGTCATTCAATGGATTTAACCTTAAAAGATGGAAGTCAAATGCTTTTATTAAAGCAAACTAAAATTGATCGTTTTGATATTGTGGTGTTTCCTGATCCAATGGGTTCAGGACAATCGTATGTCAAACGCTTAATCGGCTTACCCGGAGACAGTATTTATGTAAAAGATGATGTTTTGTATATAAATAATCAGCCCATTGCGGAACCATACTTAGAGCCTTTAAAATCGCAAACGGAAGGAATTTTTACGCAAGATTTTAGCTTATGGGATACCATAGGAGAAGAAGTAATACCTGAAGGATATTATTTTGTTTTGGGGGATAATCGACCGGCTTCTGGTGACAGTCGCCAATTTGGTTTAGTCCCGATTGAGTCTATTCAAGGTGAAACTTCGATTGTATATTTTCCTTTTAATCAAATAAAAAAACTCAATCATTATCAATTAGACGCGACGGGGCAAGTCGTGGTTGAGTAATCAATAAAATAAGCTGAATGCTTTATCAAAGTATCTTAGAAGTAAGTGTAAGATACCGTGATAAATAAGCATTCAGCTTTTTATGTAATTTGAGTAGAAAGAATTGTTTGTTTAATAATCGTATTAGTTCTGGCTCTTTGTCAAATGGTATGGATAAATAGAAATGACTCTGTTCACCTACACCAAAAAGTATAGAGCCTTAGTTCTTCAAACTAGTTACATCAGAAGTCTTAATGTGCCGTGCCGGACTTAGATAAAATATCCGTTCGGTTATTTTGATAATTTAATGAAATAAATTTACCATTGTAAATGAAGTAATCAATCCATTATTCGTATCGATTTTTATACTTATTCAAAATATAACCCCATTTGTATAAGCATAAACGATCATTTTGCTAGGATGTTAATGTTTATTTTGATTGAAATTTTCTAGCCAATCAGCAAAGACATCAACATTTAATTTTGATGATATCCGATGGCTAATACCATCGACAGGATTAAGAGGCAATTTAGACGGAAGTTTATCGGTCAAATGTTCCAAATTAGTTAATTTTAAAGATTGCGGTAATTTTTCACTTATTTGATCGCGATTGAAAGTGTCACGCGTTTTATCTGATAGATTTTCGAAAAAATAAGAAACATCAGTACGAATAGAATGAATTTTGTCTTTTTGATATTGATGATAATTTTCCTTCCATATCGCTAATAATTGATTGCCGATGGTCATGAATTGTTCCTTTTTCTCGTTATCGATATCAGCTTTTACAAGGTTAACTTTTTTGATGAAGTCTAAAAGGTCTTTGGAAATATCATTTAATGTTTTTGCACCAGCTAATTCCAGTAATTGAAAACCAAAATCAAAGAATGTCGCTAATTCGGTCGCACTGTACTGATCGCACCACTGCTTTAAGGTCCGGTCAATAATATTACTCGCATCAGTCGTTTGCGTCGTTCTTTCAATTTGAGTATCTTGGATACGCCAATGCATCATATCATGTTGAAAAACACTAATATGATTACTTTTTACAATAATAGGTTTGATGTCATGAAACATCATCTTACCTACAACCGAATCTTCCGGAATATAGCGATAAATATAAGGCTTTAACGCTTGGTATTCGGGAAGATGAATTTGAGTAGCGGTTAGACCTGGACTGTCAAATAAGTATAAATGCAACAATCTTGTTTCGATGACATCTGTAGGTAACGATAGACCCGCTATTAGCGCAAGATTGCCACCCTTAGAGTGACCACTGATCATTAATGGATCCTCGGCTACCTCTTTGATGATAGAAGAGATATATTTTTTCGCTTCTAATTGAGAAGGAATATCTTCTTCATAGGCTAATTTAAAATCTTCTTTCCATCCTACTAAAGTATCATCAGTACCTCGATAGGAAACTAATAATTGATTGCCGGGTAAACGATAAGTTAAAGCACAAAATTGCTTATTATTTTTCTCACTGAAATGATTAACAAAATTAAAAACCGAGATGTCTCGGTAACGCGGTGCCTCGGCAACTTTCTCAAATAATTTATAACGTTTTTCAGTCGCTATAAAGGCATTTTCAATATAATGTAATTTAGAATTTAATTGATATTCTTTAAATAAATCATTGAGCATTTTAGGGTTTTGATAATTATTTTGCGGTGATAAATACAAATCAAAAGGTAGATAAGTTAACTCATTAATAATTAAAATATCCACTTCATTTAAATTGTCAGGTGTGAGTGCGATTTCTTTCACTTGATCGATATAATGAAATAAAGTTGCCATAAGGGACCTCCTTTGAATCAGCTAGCATAATTTTATCGTAATTATCGATAAAACGCAATTTTGTTAGGATATCATACATATGTGACAAAAGAATAAACAAAAAAGAGAGCTTCTGATACAATAAAGTTAGGACACAGCATTGTAAAGGGAGCTCTCTATGAAATCAATTATAACAGAAGAAATGCGATATAGAAAGAACGCCTTGAAATATGCGGTAAAATGCGGAAACTATGCCCAAGCAGCCCGTCGTTATCATACCTCTCGCCAACAAATCTCAAGATGGGTTCAGCGTTATGATGGGAGTTGGGAGAGTCTTCGAGCGAAAAGTAGACGCCCTCTAACTCATCCTAATCAACATACAGCTGAGGAACTACAGTTAGTCCGAACAAAGTATCAACGATACGGTCACGAAGGCTTGGCTCAAGTGTATGTCGAATGCCTGAAGCAAGGTTATCATCGATATTATACAACGATGTGTAAGATAATCCGCAAACAAGGATGGCATAAAAACACGGAAGAAGCAGTCAAACGGTATCCCAAATCAAAATGGAAACCGATAGAGGTGAGTTATCCCAGGGAGAAAGTACAGATTGATATTAAGTATGTACCAAGAGAATGCTTAAAGTTTGATACACGAGGGATTAGATATTATCAGATAACGGCAATCGATGAGTATTCACGAAAGCGATACTGTAAGATTGTAGACGAGAAAAGTGTGACGCATACAGCGTATTTTTTACTCGAGTTAGAAGCAGGATTGGGGTTCAAGATCGACTGTATTCAAACGGATAATGGGAAAGAATTTACGAATGGTGATGATCCGAGTGCACCCAAGACCATTTTCGAAAGTATTTTAGCATCAAAAGGCATTAAGTATCTGAAGACACGTCCGTATAGTCCGTGGCAGAATGGTAAAGTAGAACGAAGTCATCGAATGGATACGGAACGTTTTTATCAAAAGCGGGAATTCAGAAGTGTGGAAGAGTTAGTTAAAGCGCATCAACGTTATTATCGACGTCAGAATAACGTCGTTACGAAGACACTTGGGTTTAAGAGTCCAAACCAAGTGGTAGAAGAATATCAGAAAGTCGCTTAATCATAGCGAGCCATTATACCAAGTTCATTTAGCCTATCAAGGAAAAGGATGCCCTTGACAGGCTAAAAGAACTTGATGGCTATTCGCTATCCTGATTAAGCAACTCTTTATAAGCGATTGTCACAAATGTTTGACTTCTGTACAGTAATTATCGATAAAACGCAATTTTAACTTGCATTCTTAATAGGAATCATGTAAAATGAGAAACGGTGTTAAACCAATTCACACGAATTCTGGATAATGAACCAGGTGCTTAGGGATAAGTTGGTTCATTAGATGACAGATTCGGAGGATATCAAAAACCAAATGGAGGAATTTTATTATGGCAGTTATTTCTATGAAACAATTGTTAGAAGCTGGTGTACACTTTGGACACCAAACACGTCGTTGGAACCCTAAAATGAAACGCTACATCTTTACTGAGCGTAATGGTATTTATATCATTGACTTACAAAAAACAGTAAAATTAGTAGACGAAGCATATAACTATATGCGCGAAGCTAGTGCTGATGGAAATGTAGTTTTATTTGTAGGTACTAAAAAACAAGCACAACAAGCGGTTGAAGAAGCAGCCGTAAAATCAGGTCAATACTATATTAACCACCGTTGGTTAGGTGGATTATTAACTAACTGGGATACTATTCAAGGCCGTATTCGTCGCTTAAAAGAAATCGAAAAAATGGCGGAAGATGGAACTTTTGAAGTTTTACCTAAAAAAGAAGTTGGTGAAATCTTAAAAGAACAAGAACGTCTTGAAAAATTCTTAGGTGGTATTAAAGATATGCCAAGAATTCCAGATGTAATCTTCATCGTGGATCCTCGTAAAGAACGTATTGCTGTTCAAGAAGCTCATAAATTAAATATTCCAATCGTGGCGATGGTCGATACAAACTGTGATCCAGATGAAATCGATGTTGTTATCCCATCAAACGACGATGCAATTCGTGCAATTAAATTAATTACTAACGCTATGGCAGATGCAATTATTGAATCAAATCAAGGTGAAATTGCAAACGAAGCGACAGACGAAACAACTGACACAGAATTCTTTGATAATTTATTCGATAACAAAGAAGAATCTGTTGAAGAAGAAAGTGCTGAATAATCACTTTTTGAAATAGTGTTTTTATCCATCTTAATTCAGGCATAAACCATAGGCTTAGTGAGCTGGGACCTGTGTTAAGATGGTTTATTTATAAATATCATTAGGAGGATATATTAAATGGCAGAAATTACAGCTAAATTAGTTAAAGAATTACGTGACATGACCGGTGTCGGAATGATGGATGCTAAAAAAGCATTAGTTGCAGTTGAAGGAGATATGGATAAAGTTGTTGACTTTTTACGTGAAAAAGGATTAGCTTCAGCAGGTAAAAAAGCTGACCGTATTGCTGCAGAAGGAACTACATCATTTTATGTAGATGGTAATACAGCTGCTTTAATCGAAGTAAACGCTGAAACAGACTTCGTAACACGTAACGATCAATTCAAAGAATTAGTTGCAACTTTAGCTGAAACAATTGCTAAAACACAACCAGCAGACTTAGAAGCTGCTTTAGCTTTAGACGTAAACGGTGAAACTGTTGAAAACTTAATTATCAATGCAATTAACACAATCGGTGAAAAAATTTCATTACGTCGTTTTGAAATTTACACAAAAACTGATAACGATGCATTTGGTACTTATGTCCATACTGATGGTAGTATCGGTGTCTTAACATTAATCGAAGGTACAACAGATGAAGCAGTAGCAAAAGATATTGCAATGCATATTGCTGCTATGAATCCTAAATATGTAAGCCGTGAGGATGTATCTGAAGAAGATTATGCTCACGAAGAAAAAATTCAAACTGAAATTGCTTTAAACGAAGGTAAACCAGCTGAAATCGTTGAAAAAATGATTAAAGGTCGTATGAACAAATACTTAGCTGAAATTAGTTTAACTGAGCAACCATTTGTTAAAGATGGCGATCAAACTGTTGGTCAATACGCTTCAGCAAAAGGCGGTAAAGTAGTTAAATTCACTCGTTTCTTAGTGGGTGAAGGTATGGAAAAACGCCAAGAAAACTTTGCTGACGAAGTAGCAGCACAAATGAAAAAATAATTAATATAACAGTTGGGGCCTGGTAAAAAGTGTACACTTTCTTGCCAAGCCTCATTGTTTAAATAAGATACTTATCGGTTGATTCAATGAATGGAATTTCGATGTTAACGGATTCAACCTTTTCTATTTATGCGGAGTGGACTTAAGATTGAAAGGGATAAAGTTCAGTTTATAAACCGCTTTTTTTAGGTATCGATGGAAGGAGAATATTAACATGACACAAGAGCCAAAATATAAACGTGTTGTATTAAAATTATCGGGCGAAGCAATCGCTGGAGAGAAAGGGTTTGGCATCAATCCCTTAGTAATTAAAGAAATGGTCGCTGAAATAAAAGACGTTTATGAATTAGGTGTTGAAATTGCTATCGTAGTCGGTGGCGGTAATATTTGGCGTGGAAACATTGGTTCGGAAATGGGCATGGATCGCGCGCAAGCAGACTATATGGGGATGTTAGCCACTGTGATGAACGCATTAGCATTACAAGATGTTTTAGAAAATAATGATGTACCAACACGTGTACAAACCTCAATTGAAATGCGCCAGATTGCTGAACCTTATATTCGACGTCGTGCAATGCGTCATTTAGAGAAAAAACGTGTCGTTATTTTTGCTGGTGGAACTGGGAATCCTTATTTCACTACTGATACAACGGCTGCTTTACGTGCAGCTGAAATTGAAGCGGATGTTATTTTAATGGCGAAAAACAATGTAGACGGTGTTTATAATGCTGATCCACGTGAGGATGCTTCGGCAACTAAATATGATAACTTAACTCATTTAGAAGTGATTTCTAAAGGATTAAAAGTGATGGACTCAACAGCAAGCTCATTAAGTATGGATAATGACATTCCATTGGTGGTCTTTAATTTAAATGAACCAGGTAATATCCGTCGTGTAGTATTAGGTGAAAACATCGGTACTACTGTCAGTGGAAAATAATTTAATCGATAAATAAATTAAGAGAAACTATTTAACGAAAATCGTTGATGATGATAGTTTCTCTTTTTATTATGGACAAAATTTTAGTATGATAGTAGAAAGTATTTGTATAAAGTATAGCCATACATTGCCTCCCATCTATCGTTATCTAAGAATGGATACGCTAATGTCTTTTAATAGTGGGAATGGCAAGAGGTAGAAAATCATCCGATTTTCTACCTCTTGGCAACTCTAATCTTCGGGTGAGGATAGCCGAAGCGAAAATCATCCGAGTTTCTACTTCTTGTCCGTACTATCATTTTACAACTTAGTGAGACATTATTAAAAATTCGCAATCGAATTCCCAGATAAAAAATTTAATCGGTCTTTGGTATCATGGAAATTTGACTATATTTGATGTATAATAAAAAGAGTACTAGGAGGGGTAACGTGCAAACTTATATTGAAAATTTTTTAGCTTATTTACTAAACGAGCGCCGTTATTCTGAGAATACAATTATTTCTTATCAAAAAGACTTAAATGAACTGTATCAATTTCTCGATAGTAGCGGATCAACCGAAGTTTCTGAAGTCACTTATCAAGATATGCGTTATTATTTAGCTTTTCTTAATGAACAGCAATATCGTCCTGCTACTATTTCTAGAAAATTATCAAGTGCACGTTCTTTTTTCAATTATTTGGTATTAGAAGATGTATTAGAAAGTCATCCGCTTGATTTGATACATTATAGAGCCAAAGAGCAGCGTTTACCGGAATTTTTTTATGAAGAAGAAATTAATAAATTGATTGAGACTGCTTATCAAATGGAAACTGATACGCGGATAAGAGATGCTGCCATTATTGAATTACTCTATAGTTCAGGATTACGG
The DNA here is from genome assembly GCF_033564055.1 of Globicatella sp. PHS-GS-PNBC-21-1553. Lineage (NCBI taxonomy): Bacteria > Bacillati > Bacillota > Bacilli > Lactobacillales > Aerococcaceae > Globicatella > Globicatella sp. PHS-GS-PNBC-21-1553. The sequence continues at coordinate 2,499,116 of NZ_CP085470.1, read as the reverse complement.
GTAAGTGAGTTATGCGATTTAAAAGTATCTCAAGTTAATGTCGCTGTACAGTTAGTTCGTGTTATCGGAAAAGGGAATAAAGAACGAATAGTCCCCTTAGGTGATAAGGCGTTAGAGGCGATTAAAGAATATCAAGCAACCTGGCGCCGAGAACATCATTGTGATCCGAGCGTTCATCAATTATTTATTAATCAAAAAGGACAACCGTTAAAGCCAGATCACATTAGGAAGATTTTAAATGAGATTAATCAAGCGGCTGGTTTAAATGCGGCGATATATCCTCATAAAGTTAGACATACTTTTGCTACACATTTATTGAATAATGGAGCAGATTTAAGAAGTGTTCAGGAAATGTTAGGCCATGAAAATTTAAGAACAACCCAAATATATACTCATTTAAGTACTGATAAGATGAGACAAGCCTATTTAAACGCTCATCCTAGAGCCAGAAGAAAGACAAAGGAGAATGAATAAATGACAACAATTTGTGCAGTTAAAAAGAATGATCAATTAGCAATGGCTGGCGACGGCCAAGTTACGATGGGTGAAAAAGTCATTATGAAATCATCGGCTCGTAAATTACGCCGTATCTATCATAATGAGGTGGTGATTGGGTTCGCTGGAGGCGTTGCGGATGCGATTACTCTGTCTGAAATGTTTGAAGAAAAACTAGAAGCACATCAAGGACAATTGACTAGAGCAGCAGTAGAAGTCGCTAAACAATGGCGAACAGATCGTGGTTTACAAAAGTTAGAAGCATTACTCATTGTTATGAATAAAGAAACCATGCTATTGGTCAGTGGAACTGGAGAAGTTATCGAACCGGATGATGGCGTGTTAACGATTGGTTCAGGTGGAAATTTTGCATTAGCTGCAGCGCGGGCCTTAGTAAGACACGACAATGATTTATCAGCGAAAGAAATTGCTTATGAAGCATTAAAAATTGCTGGCGAAATTGATATCTTTACTAATGATCAAATTATTGTAGAAGAAGCATAAAAGAGGTGGCTATATGAAAGATTTAACTCCAAAAGAAGTAGTAAATGAATTAAATAAATATATTATCGGACAAGATGAAGCAAAAAGAGCTGTAGCAGTCGCGCTAAGAAATCGTGTACGTCGTTTAAAATTAGATGATGAGATGAAACATGAAGTAAAACCCAAAAATTTATTAATGATCGGACCAACCGGTGTGGGTAAAACAGAAATTGCTCGTCGATTAGCAACCATTACTCAAGCGCCATTTATTAAAGTGGAAGCGACTAAATATACTGAAGTAGGCTATGTCGGACGCGATGTTGAATCAATGGTGCGTGATTTAGTAGAAAATAGTATTCGCCTTGTAAAAGCACAGGAACACGAAGCGGTTCACGACAAAGCCGAAGCCAAAGCGATTGAAAGAATTGCGAAAGCATTAAGACCAGGTCAAAAAGTAGAAAAAAAGGCCAATAATACGACACCAAATTTAGGCATGTTTGGGGAGATGTTTAAAGCAATGCAACCCCAAACGGATGAAGAACCGGAAGAAATTGTAAGTGATGAAGTAGCCAGTTCACGTCGTCAAATTAGACAACAAATCCGTGATGGTTTATTAGATAATCATGAAGTCACCATCAAACTTGAAGAAAAGAAAATGCAATTAACAAGCTTAAATCCTGCCATGGAACAAATGATGGATATGCAAGAAAGTTTAAATGCCTTAAAACCTAAAAAGAAAATTGAACGCACCGTTACAGTAAAAGAAGCGGTAGCCTTATTAACGGAGGAAGAAGCAGAGCGCTTAGTTAACTTGGATGATATTCAACAAAAAGCATTAAAATTAGCAGAAGAAAACGGGATTATTTTTATTGATGAGATGGATAAAATTGCCACCAAAAATCAAAATTCCGGTGAAGTCAGCCGACAAGGAGTTCAAAGGGATATTTTGCCAATCGTTGAAGGGAGTCAAGTTCAAACCAAATATGGCATCATTAATACCGACCATATTTTATTTGTTGGAAGTGGGGCTTTTCATGTATCAAAACCATCAGATTTAATTCCAGAATTACAAGGTCGTTTCCCAATTCGTGTTAATTTACATGATTTAACTAAAGAAGACTTTGTCAGAATTTTAAGTGAACCTAAAAATGCTCTAATTAAACAATATGAAGCTTTAATTGCTACGGAAGGAGTAAATATTTCTTTCGATGAAGGAGCAATTAATAAAATGGCTGAATATGCCGTCTTATTAAATCAAAATACCGATAATATTGGTGCAAGACGTCTACATACTATTCTAGAAACAGTATTAGAGGAATTATTATTCGAATCGGCTGATATGCAAATGGGCGAAATATTAATTAATGAAAAATATGTAACTCAAAAATTAGAAAAAATAGTTGAAAATCGCGACTTAAGCCATTATATTTTATAGTAGAACAAATGGAGTGTGAGAAGATGATTATTTTAAAGAATGACCGTTTAACAGTAAAAATTAGTGAATTAGGTGCTGAATTGCGTTCGGTCATTGATAATGAGTCAAACTATGAATTTATGTGGCAAGGCGATAAGCGTTATTGGAATGGGACAGCACCGGTTTTATTTCCAATTGTAGGTGAATTAAAAAACAATCAATATCAATATCAAGGCAAGACTTACGAATTACCTCGCCATGGTTTTGCTCGTAGAATGACCTTTCAAACGCAAGCTGTTACAGATAATTCAGCAACATTCTATTTAAAAAGTAATGAAGAAACGTTAAAAGTTTATCCTTTTGAATTTAGTTTTCAAATTACCTATATTTTATTTGAAGACAAAGTATCGGTTAGTTATGAAGTTCTCAATCCAGCTACTGACCAAGTGCTATATTATAGTGTAGGAGGGCATCCGGCATTTAATGTTAGCCATCACCGTCCAAAAACTGGTCAACCTGAGTTTGTCGACGTCAGTTATACATTCGAACCGGCTGGTAGCTATTTAAATATACCATTAGTGAATGGTTCAGCTGATTTAGATAAGGCAAAATACATTAATGTCAATAACAATCCTATTTTACATAAAACATTTAAGCGTGATGCCCAAATCTTTTTATTAGCTAAAGATACTAAAGTTGTTTTGAATGATCCAAATAACGACGTCAAAATTACCATGAATCCTAATCAGCTAAATTTAGTGGGCATTTGGTCTTCTTATCCTAAAAAAGGTGGTTTTGTCTGTATCGAACCTTGGGCAGGTTTAGCAGATACGACCAATAGTACGGGAGAATTGACTGAGAAATATGCGATTAATCAATTAAATCCTGGTAGTATCAAAACGCATGATTATACATTAACATTTGAAAAAGGTATTTGCTAGTTTTGCAGGTTAGTCAAGGCTTTATATAACGATTAATCTGAATGATTTGAACGTTTAGTTTGGAATAATGTTAAAAATGCCGTTTGGTTCCATGTGATTATTTTTTAGCGCAGTAGTTGAGATTATCTAAAACGGCACCTTAATAACTAGTTTGACACCTATTCAATACACGGGGGTGGGCAGATGAAGTGAAAACCATTCAATTTTTCTACTTCTTGCCTACTCCCGCTTTTTTCTTATATAGACGCAATAGTGAGACAATGTAACTGGCATTATACTTAAACGGTGTAAACTCCGAAAACCCCTGGCAGTTTCCAGAAAAATAAATCATTATCATGGAGGCTTATCTTTACAAAAATGGGTAAGGTTTTGCTCTTGTTTACCTTTTTGGCATAATTGGGTATAATAAAGTGGCAAATTGAACTAAAGGAGCGTATTATGGATTACAGATTTTTAATTTTAGACATCGACGGCACTTTATTAACCAGTACCAATCAACTAACTGAAGCGACTCGTGATAAATTAATGTTATTACAAAAGAAAGGCTATATTTTAGTATTAGCTAGTGGTCGTCCTACAGCTTCAATGTTAAAAACGGCCAAAGATTTACATTTAGATGCGAACGAATCGTATATTATTTCATTTAATGGTGCGGTTATTACGCGTATGAGTGATGAAAAGGAACTTTATAATAAGCGTCTAGAAGTTTCAGAACAAAAAGACATCATTGAGTATTTACAGAAAAACAATTTATCGGTCATCGCTTACGATAAAGATTCGATTGTTGTTGATAAAGAACGTGAAAATTCGGATGTTGAAGCTTATTTAACAAAGTTACCAATGCGTTATGATGCGGAATACATTGCTAATATTGACACACCACAATTAAAATTTATCGGTGTAGGTAAACCAGAAGATGTGGCGCGTTGTGACCAAGAATTACAAGGTAAATTTGGTCAACATACTTATGCTACTACTTCATTACCATTTTTTATTGAATTTATGCATAAAGAAGTTAATAAAGGAACCGCGATTGAAACATTAGTAGAGCACTTAGGCTATACAACTGAAAATGTTGTAGCTTGTGGTGATGGTAATAATGATGCTGCGATGATAGAAGTCGCTGGAGTAGGGGTTGCGATGGGCAACGCTACCGACTATTTGAAGTCATTAGCTGATGAAATTACTTTATCTAATGATGAAGATGGCTTAATTCCGATTATTGATAAATATTTCCCATAATATTAACCAGCTTAATTGAATCTATTGGGAAACCTTAATAAAACTATTTTTAACAGTCAAAATAGAAACAATCCAACAAAAAGACTCATTTTGTTAGTTTGAATAAGGCTTGACATAGCAGGCTTAAGTCAACTATAATGTAGGAGACAAAGGACATATTAATTTGTGCTTAAAGAGAGATATCGTTAGGTGAAAGATATCATTCAAATTAGTGCTACCTCATGTTTTTACTAATTGAAAAATTAGCGTAAATTCTGCGTTAAAGAATAAGAAAGACATAATGATGAATCGTTATAAGCAAGGTGGTACCGCGACAAAACGCCCTTGTATATAACGGTTCTTTTTATATTTTTAAGGAGAGAACAGCATGAAAAAATTAACAAGCAATCAAATTCGTCAAATGTATTTAGATTTCTTTGCTGAAAAAGGACATGAAATTCGTCCGAGTGTTTCATTAATCCCTGTCAATGACCCAACATTATTATGGATTAACTCAGGTGTGGCGACACTAAAAAAATATTTTGATGGAACCGAAGTTCCTTCCAATCCACGGATTGCCAACTCACAAAAATGTATCCGTACCAATGATATTGAAAACGTGGGTTATACTGCACGTCACCATACTTTATTTGAAATGTTAGGTAATTGGTCAATCGGAGATTATTTTAAAGAAGAAGCCATTGCGATGGCATGGGAATTTTTAACTTCGGAAAAATGGTTAAATTTTGAACCAGAAAAATTATACATGACATATTATCCAGAAGATAAAGAAACCCCTGAGATTTGGAAGCAACAACCAGGTTTTATTGCGGATCATCTAGTACCGGTTGAAGATAATTTTTGGGATATTGGAGCGGGTCCTTGTGGTCCTGATACAGAAATTTTTTATGACCGTGGTGAAGCATACAATAATCTAGCGGCTGATGACCCTGAAAATTATCCAGGAGGAGAAAATGAACGCTGGCTAGAAATTTGGAATTTAGTATTCTCTGAGTTTAACCATTTACCAGATGATACTTACCAACCATTACCAAATAAAAACGTCGATACGGGTATGGGATTAGAACGGATGGCTTCGGTTATTCAAGATGTTCCAACAAACTTTGAAACTGACTTATTCATACCAATTATTGATGCTATAGCGAAGTTAACGGATGGCATTGAATATGAAAGTGCTGGCGATAAACAAGTAAGCTTTAAAGTGATTGCGGATCATATTCGTGCAGTAACGTTTGCTATTAGTGATGGGGCTTTACCATCCAACGAAGGTCGCGGTTATATTTTACGTCGTTTAATCCGTCGTAGCGTGATGCATGGGCGTAAATTAGGAATCACGAATAAATTCTTATCAAAATTAGTCCCAATTATCGTGGAAATAATGGGTGATTATTATCAAGAGTTAAATCAAAATATGGAATTTGTTCAGAAGGTAATCTTAAATGAAGAAGAACGTTTCCATGAAACGATTGAAGAAGGTGAAAAACACTTATTAGATATCATTGAAACAGCTCGACAAAACAATGAAACAGAAATTTCAGGACCACAAGCATTCCAATTATATGATACTTTCGGGTTCCCATTAGAATTAACGGAAGAATTAGCAGCTGATAATCAATTTACAGTTGATACTGCAGGTTTTGCAGTAGAAATGGAAGCTCAACGTGAACGTGCCCGTGCAGCTCGTTCAAATGAGGAAAGTATGAGTGTACAAACAGATGTCTTCCGTAATATCGAATCTGAATTTGAATTCGTTGGTTATACACAATTATCTAGCAACGCTACGATTAAAGCCATCGTACAAGATAATAAACGCATTGAACAATTACCAAAAGAAAGTCAAGGATGGGTTATCTTCAATCGTAGTCCGTTTTACGCTGAGATGGGTGGCCAAATTGCTGATAAAGGTTATATTTTTGATGGTGAAGAAATTTTAGGTGAAGTCTTAAATGTTAAAAAAGCTCCTAATGGTCAGTTTATGCATTTAATTCAAACGAAAGCTCTACCTTTGAATGAGGAGCAATCTTATACTTTAGCTGTAGATCGTCAACATCGTATCAATACTAATAAGAATCATACCGCAACGCATTTATTACATAAAGCAATTAAAGATGTGTTAGGCAGTCATGCTAATCAAGCTGGTTCTTATGTTGGACCAGATCGTCTACGTTTTGACTTCTCTCATTTTGGTAAAGTGACGGAAGAGGAATTGGTTCTCATTGAGCAACATGTAAACCAAAACATTCAAGCGGCTATCGATGTGGACATTAGTGAGATGCCAATCGATGAGGCTAAAGCTTTAGGTGCTATGGCATTATTTGGTGAAAAATATGGTAATATTGTACGCGTCGTCAATATTGGTAATTCTTCTATTGAATTATGTGGTGGTACTCATGTATCAAATACTCAAGAAATTGGGACATTTAAATTATTATCTGAATCAGGTATTGGGGCTGGTATTCGTCGTATCGAAGCGATCACAGCAGGTGCAGCCATCCGTTATTATCAAGAACAAGAACAGCTCTTACATGATGTTCAAGCGGCTTTAAAAGTATCGCAAGCGAATCAATTACTTAACCGCATCGAACAACTTCAACATGAATTAAAAGATGCTCACAGTAAAATAGAGTCACTTAATAGCAAATTATTACAGCAAGGCGCGGATGACATCTTTAACGATGTGTCGACCATTGGTGAATATCAAGTAATTAAAGCTAATCTAGATGGCCAAGACATGGATGCTTTAAGACAATTAGGGGATGTTTGGCGTCAAAAAGCAGCTTCAGATGTCTTAGTCTTAGTATCCAAAGTGGCTGAAGATAAAGTGAATATGATGGTCTTTGTGTCTGACGAAGCGGTTCAAAGTGGTCTTAAAGCAGGTAATTTAATTAAACCGTTAGCTAAAAATGTTGGCGGTGGCGGCGGAGGACGTCCTCAAATGGCTCAAGCGGGAGGTAAACAACCCGACCAAATTCCAAACTTAATGGAACAAATCCCAACACTATTAGCCGAAGTGATTGAATTGTAAGAGTCAAATGCCAGCTCGATGAAATAACCTATAATCCATAATCGACTGTAAATAGAAACTTAATGGATTAATATCATGATTAAAAGAGTAGTGAAGGATAATCGTGGATTGTGCTTGCTACTCTTTTTTTAGCCAATGGCCATAATGAGATAATCGCTTGATTTTCGCTACGTTTGTCTAGAAGACCGTAAGTTTTATTGTATTAAAATTTGTCTTTAAAATACAGGTTGCTATCATCCAAGCACTGCAATGACCATTAATGCACAATCATTTGAATGAATGAATCAATTTTTGTGCAGACTTTAAAATTGATTGAAACATAAAATCAAATAGTTAGCATTTAAGTTTAATTTTATGATAAGATAGCATTGTAATAACACTCAGAGTGGGAGAGAATTGCTATTTTTGAGAAGAAAAGCCTAAAATTTTCACTCTTTTTACGATGATTCTTGTACAATTTAATAAATAATTGTCAAAAATTAAAAAAATGGTGTATAATATTAACAATGAAAGGGATGGTGAAATTATGCAAACTTTAGACGAAACAATTATGTTTAAATTAGATGATTTAAATAAAAAGACTGTTCGTGAGACACTTGAGCAAGTATATGCTGCTTTAGAAGAAAAAGGGTATGACCCGATTAATCAAATCGTTGGATTCTTACTATCTGGAGACCCAGCATATATTCCGCGTCATAATGATGCGCGAAATTTAATTCGACGTCATGAACGTGATGAAATTTTAGAGAAAGTATTGACTTATTACATTACCCATCAAGACAAAGAATTATAATGGCAAAATATAAACGAACTATGGGACTAGATGTTGGCAGTCATACCGTAGGAATTGCGGTTAGTGATTTATTGGGATGGACTGCTCAAGGTTTAGAAACTATTAAAATCGATGAAACCAGTGGTGATTTTGGTTATCCAAGAATAATGAGTCTGATTAAAGAATATGATGTCGACACCGTCGTGATTGGATTACCCAAAAATATGAATAATACTGAAGGGCCACGGGTGGAAGCGAGTCGTTCCTATGGCGATAGATTGAAAGATTTAATGCCAGAAATAAAGATTGAGTTTCAAGATGAACGTTTAACTACTAGCCAAGCTGAAAGAATGTTAATCGATGAGGGAAATGTTTCAAGAAAGAAGCGAAAACAAGTCATTGATAAGTTGGCGGCAGTGATTATTTTGCAAAATTATTTAGATAAAAAGAGTAAATTATAAAGGAGCAATTATTTATGCCACATACACACGATCATCATGAACACGATGAAAATGAGTATATTACGATCATTGATGAAGAGGGAAATGAATCTTTATACGAGATTTTATTTACTTTTGATTCTGATGACTACGGTAAAAGTTATGTATTAGTTTATCCTGCAGGGGCATCAGACGATGAAGATATTGAATTACAAGCATTTTCATATGTTGAGCAAGAAGATGGCACTTCTGGTGCATTAGGTCCAATTGAAACGGATGCTGAATGGGATATGGTTGAGGAAGTCTTAAATACATTCTTAGCCGAAGAAGATGAGTAATAATTTTTAATAACTTTAGTGCAATCATTGAATTTATAAATAGTTAATCAAAGTTATTTTTAATCAACTATGATGGAGTAGAGTCTAATCCAATTTTTATCACTAAAATTGGGTTCTCTGCTCCTTTTAGCATTAATATCAATATATAACCTCAATTTGTAACTATTTATTAATAGCTATCATTTTCAAAATTTGATATAATTTTTAAAAAGCCTTGTAGGAGGTACTAAGTGGGTAAGATAGATTGGAAAAACTTGAGAGAAGAAGCTAAAAAACGTGAAACTCTTAGTTTAAAGGAAGAAAAATGGACGAACCGAATTGTAAAATTCATCATATTAGGGATTACAATCGCCTTACTCTTAACGATGGGTGGGTTTTATTGGTATTATTCTCAATCATTAAAACCAGTAAACCCTGATAATAGTGAAAAGGTAGAAGTGACAGTCCCTATCGGCAGTTCAAGTTCAGATATTGCTAATTTATTAAAAGAAAATAACTTAATTAAGAATGCTGAGATTTTTAGATTTTATATGAGATCAAAAAACTTATCTGACTTGCAAGCTGGAACTTATGAATTTAGTCAAACAATGGATGCTGATCAAATCATCGAGCAAATAAAAGCGGGTGGTAAGCCGATTTTCGTGGATGCGGACAAAAAGATTACGATCATAGAAGGTATGCAAGTTAAAGACATCGCAAAATTAGTATCTGAAAATACTTCCATCAAGGAAGAAGATTTTCTAAAAACAGTTAATGATGAAACTTTTATCGATAGTTTAATCACTAAATTCCCTTCATTGATGGAAGGAATTAAGGACCATGAAGGGGTGCGTTATATTTTAGAAGGATATTTATATCCAGCAACGTATGATTATATAGCCGGTATGAGTGCTAATGAATTAATTACTAAAATGGTTGAAACGGGGAATTTACGTTTCCAAGAAGTACGCGAACAAGTAGACGTTCATTGGATGACCTATCATCAAATTTTAACGCTAGCTTCGATTGTTGAACGTGAAGGCGTAACGGATGATGATCGGGCAATGATTGCCGGGGTATTCTTTAATCGTTTGGAAGCAGGGATGCCGATTCAAAGTGATATTACCGTACTCTATGCTTTAGATACGCATAAGGAATTTGTAACGATTGAGGATACGCAGGTAGATTCACCTTATAATCTTTACTTGTATAATGGATTAACCCCAGGACCGATTAATTCACCAAGTATGTCAGCGATACAAGCAGTGCTCAATCCAACATGGAATGATTATTATTACTTTGTGGCGGATTTAGATACCGGTGATATTTATTATTCTGCCACTATTGAAGAGCATGATGCCTTGGTTGAAGAATATGTGAATAAGCGTCAAGAATCGATAGAACGGGCTCAAAGTGAGAATGAAAATGAATCAGAATCACCAGAAACTACTACATTATCACCTGAAAATGAAGAAACTATGCCAGAAGTAGTTGACGAATCATCAGAATAATGGTTTAATGTTAGTGTTATAAGCAAATACGGTTAAAATTTAGTTATATTTTAACTTGAAGGTTGGTCGAGAAATCTCGCCAACCTTCCTTTATATTTTAATTGGGGGTAATTCAATAATGTCCAAGAGACCAATTGTCATTGGTGTAGCGGGTGCGTCAGGTAGTGGAAAGTCCAGTGTTAGTAAACGCATTTTAGAAATATTTTCAGAAATGTCGATACTCGTTTTGCAACAAGATTTTTATTATAAAGATCAAACACATTTACCATTCGAAGAAAGATTAAAGACCAATTACGATCACCCTTTAGCATTTGATAACAATCTGTTTATCGAACATCTAGAAAAACTAATGAAGGGTGAAACAATCGATAAACCGGTTTATGATTTTGCCAACCACACCAGAAGTACGGAAACAATTCATCAAGAGCCACGAGATGTAATTATTGTTGAAGGCATCTTGATCTTGGATGATAAAAGAGTAAGGGATTTATTAGATATTAAAATTTATGTTGATACTGATAGTGATATTTGCTTAGCTCGTCGAATTTTACGCGATATTAATGAGCGTGGCAGAACCGTTGATTCAGTGATTAATCAATATGTTGAAGTGGTTAAACCCATGTTCCATCAATTTGTTGAGCCCACTAAACGTTATGCCGATATCATTATTCCAGAAGGTGGTTATAACCAAGTGGCCATCGATTTATTAGCCACAAAGGTTAGATCTATTTTAGAAAATTAAATTTACAAACATATAGGAACGTGTTATGATAACACTAAATTTTGACATTAAGTTGTATTAGGAGGAGACAGATTGGAAGAAAAAGTATTTCCAATGACACAAGAAGGGAAAGCTAAATTAGAAGCTGAACTGGAAGAGTTAAAAGTAGTAAAAAGAAAAGAAATTATCGAACGTATTAAAATCGCTAGAAGTTTTGGGGATTTATCTGAAAACTCAGAATATGAGTCTGCTAAAGATGAACAAGCATTCGTCGAAGGACGTATTTCAACTTTAGAAAATATGATTCGATTTGCAGAAATCATTGATGATAAAGATGTAGCTGATGATGTTGTGACATTAGGACGCGCTGTTACATTTATTGAATTACCAGACGGTGAAGAAGAAACTTATACTATCGTGGGGAGCGCCGAAGCAGATCCATTAGAAGCTAAAATTTCAAATGAATCACCTATTGCAGTTGCTTTATTAGGAACCAAAGTGAATGATACGGTAACAGTGGAAACACCTGGTGGATCATTTGACGTAAAAGTAGTAAAAGTTTCAAAAAAATAGTAGTTATTTAAGAAGTGAAGGATACTGTTTTTATCGAATAGTATGCTTCACTTTTCTTATTTTCCGACTAAAGTCTATTGAGTCTTTTACCAAATTAATGGATAATAAACTTATATAATATAATGGAGGTGCACTATGCGTAATTGGTTAAAAAAATATATCTGGGTTTTTGTAGCCATCTCATTAGCGCTAGTTGCTTTTGATTTATTTAGTAATATTCGCAATTTTCTATTTTTTATAGGTGCGATTGTGTTAATGGTTGGGTCTTTTTTTATTCCAGTAGGTATAAAACGAAATATATTATTCTTTTTAGGATTATTTATTTTAAGTAATGTTTTAATCGATTCGTATGCTTTTTTAGGCTTTATGTTAATCGTTTTATTATTATTAGCCATTTTTCAAACGAAAGAAGGGAATGAAATAATTTGGTTTCGTGAATCATACATTTATCCTTTTAAAAACAACAAAGCTTATGTCGGTGTTAAAGTTGTAAGACCTCAGATTGAACAACGTAGTTTAGTCTATAAAAAATCAATTGTTAAACAATATGAAGAAAAAGAAATATTTGAGTGGGATGATATTAATATTGTGGCGCTTGGAGGCGATTCGATTATTGATTTAGGCAGAACCATCTTACCGGAAGGAGAAAATGTGGTGGTTATTCGTAAATTATTCGGACGGACACGCGTCATTGTGCCTCACGAAATAGCGTTGAAAATGAATATCAGTTTAATCAACGGACGAGTTATTTACGAACAAGATGAATTTTCATTGTTAAACGATAGTTTTTTATGGGAAAGTCCAGATTACCAAAAAAATAATCGTAAACTTAAAATTATGATTTCTTCTGTTTTTGGAGACGTGGAGGTCATTCGCTTATGACATTACGTTTATGGTTTAAATTATTTATTTCCCATTTTGTGATTTTGATGACAACAGTGATTTTGTTATTGGTAGTATTAATTGAAGGTATGCAAATCATGGAGTGGTCGGTGTTAACCTATAATATTTTTTGGAACTTTAATTTATGGGGAGTCATTTTAAGTTTTATACTGATTATCTCTTTATTTTGCTCTTTTGTGTATTCGATAGGTTTGAGTGAACCCTATGAAAATATCCACGCGAAAATTAATTGGTTAATATTAGGCAAATATCAACACCCAGCATTTTCAACTGAGAAAAAAACACCTAATTGGTATGAACCTTATAAGGTAGTGGATGAAGATATTCGAACGTTAAGAGATAAAATAGTCCAAATATCAACAGACTTACAAGAATTTTCAGCGGCTCCTACCTTTGTTGGTACCGAAACTAAAGAAGAGATTATCGAACAGGAACGTCAACGGATAGCTCGAGAATTACATGATTCGGTGAGCCAACAGTTATTTGCATCAATGATGATGTTATCTGCAATTAACGAAACCAGTGCCAAAGAAATGCCACAACCCACGCAAAAACAATTAGCTAAAGTTGAGGAAATTATTAATAATGCTCAAACTGAAATGCGCGCCTTATTACTACATTTAAGACCGATTGAGCTATCCGATAAATCTCTAAAAGAAGGGATTACTCAATTATTAAAAGAGTTAAAACCTAAAATCCCTCAAGTCGTTTACTGGGAATTAGATGAGATTCGCTTAGAAAGTGGCATTGAAGATCATTTATTTCGAATTGTTCAAGAAGCGATATCCAATACCTTAAGACATGCACGAGCAACCAAATTCGAGGTTTATTTACATGAAATAGATGACAATGTGCAATTAAAAATCATCGATGATGGTAAAGGATTTGATACTAAAGCCAATCAAAAAGTTGGCAGCTATGGTTTGACCAATATGCGTGAGAGAATCGCAAGTCTTGGGGGCATCATTCAAATTAACAGTCTACCAAATCAAGGGACTGTCATTGATATTAAAATACCAATTAACAGAAAGTAGGGGAATGTATGATACGAGTTTTAGTAGTAGATGATCATGAAATGGTGCGCTTAGGAGTGACATCTTATTTAATGGTTCAACCCGATATAGAGGTAGTAGCCGAAGCAGAAAATGGTCTACAAGGATACCAAAAAGCGATAGAATTGAAACCCGATATTATTTTAATGGATTTAGTGATGGAAGTAATGGATGGTATTGAAGCTACCAAAAAAATTGTGGCCGAATGGCCAGAGGCGAAAATTATTATTGTGACCTCTTTTCTGGACGATGAAAAAGTATTTCCGGCAATGGACAGTGGTGCCAGCGGATATTTACTCAAAACCTCCTCTGCGAATGAAATAGCAGATGCGATTCGTGCTACTTATCAAGGTGATACAGTCATTGAAAAAGAAGTTTCAGATAAAATATTAGATAAACAACACTATGATAGTCTACCTAAACCGCATGATCAACTTACCAGTCGTGAACATGAAGTCTTATTATTAATTGGTGAAGGCTATTCAAACCAAGAAATCGCCGATGAATTGTTTATTACCCTAAAAACAGTTAAAACCCATGTTAGCAATATTTTATCAAAATTAGAAGTAGAAGACCGGACCCAAGCAACCATTTATGCTTTTAAACATAATTTAATCGAGCCATAAGAGGGTATTTCATTTTTATAAGAATATTTTATATATCATTTTTTGCAATTCAATGTTTTTCACTACAAAAAGCGCTTTAAAAAGAGTATAATGGAAAATAGCAAATAAAATGTTAGAGGGAGTTATAATCAATGCAAATTATGGTTAATCCAAAAGCTGCCCAATGGTTTAAAGACGAAGTAGGATTAAATGAAGGATTTGGTATCCGATTTAAAACGAGAATCTATGGCAAAAGTCCAATCAATGATGGTTTTACAATTGGAATTGAACCCGATCAACCTTTAAATCCGATTGCTTCTACAGTAACAGACAATGGAGTGCTTTTCTTTATTGAAGAAAATGATCAATGGTATTTTGATGGCTATGATTTAATTGTCGATTTTGATGAAAAATTGCAAGAGCCAAAATATGTATATAAAAAAATATAAATAGTAGGATGAGGTAAAATGGAAAAAACATATTCAAATTCTAAAACGGGTAATATTGTCAAATTAGGATTATTTTTTGCATTAGTCTTTATTCAAACTTGGGTCCCTTTTTTAGGCAATATTAATACACCTTTATTATCGGTCACGATTGTTCATGTGACCGTGATTGTCGCAACGCTTTGGTTAGGGATTAAAGAAGGCGTTCTAGTTGGAACATTTTGGGGGATTAATAGTTGGTTAAGAGCCTTAATTATGCCCAATTCTTTAATGGCGGCAATGGTATTTAATTCACCGATTATTTCAGTTTTGCCACGATTTTTAATGCCTTTAATTATTGGTGCTATTTACTATAATTTAAGCAAAAATCTACAAAATTCGAAGATGGTCCATATCTTATTAGGCGCCTTAGGTTCATTACTTAATACAGCTATTGTGTTGGGATTTATTGGTTTATTTAGAGCCAATGGAGGTATGCAAGCCTTAGGTGCGGACACATCAGCTCATTTATGGAAAGTCTTATGGGGGATTGTCATCTCGAATGGGGTGCCAGAATTTTTATTCTCTGGAATTGTGACACCACCATTACTAGCGGCCGTTAAATACAGTTCAAGAAGAAAATAATGATATAAAATAATATCTAGTGGGGAGATGCTTTGATTAGCATCTCCCCACTAGATATTTTAATGCTTAAATAAGGTTTTGTTCAATTAAAGATTCAGCAATTTGTATGGTATTAGTCGCAGCACCTTTTCTTAAATTATCAGCAACGACCCAAAGATTAAGTCCATTCGCAACTGATTCATCACGGCGAATACGACCGACAAATACCCCATCATGATCCGTTGCTTTTGATTGTAGGGGATAAAGATTATGTTGTGGATCATCTTGCACGATGACACCGTCTAAATCATTGAAGGCTTGACGAATATCATCTAAAGAAAATGATTGTTCTAACTCAATATTAATTGACACTGCATGGGAAGTATGAATGGGTACCCGCACACAAGTAGCTGTTATTTTTAAGTCTGGTTGTTCTAGAATTTTTTGCGTTTCTTTGATCATTTTGATTTCTTCTTTAGTATAACCATTTTCTAGGAAAGTATCGATATGTGGTAAGACATTATCATTGATTGAATAAGGAAACTTATTGGTTTCATGATTTTCTAAATCACTAATTCCTTCTTTACCAGCACCTGAAACTGCTTGATAAGTTGTATAAACAATCCGTTTGATGCCATAAGGTTTTAAAGCAATTAAAGGAACTACCGATTGGATTGTTGAACAATTAGGATTGGCAATAATTTTATTATCAGCCTTTAATGCTTGCGGATTCACTTCAGGTACTACTAAAGGAACCGTGTCATCCATGCGCCATGCTGAACTATTGTCAATGACGAAGACACCATTTTTGGCCGCAATCGGCGCATATTTTAATGATGTTTCGCCACCAGCTGAAAATAAGGCGATCTCAATAGGAGCCTTTAAAGAGTCCTCTGTTAATTCTTGAATGGTGACGGTTTCGCCTTTATAAGTTAATGTTTTTCCAGCGGAACGTTTTGAAGCAAACAAAAAGAGTTGATTCACTGGGAAATTTCTTTCTTCCAAGACTTGAATCATTTTGCGTCCAACAACACCTGTTGCTCCACATATTGCAACATTATATTTTTTTGTCATGATGATTCCTCCTCCATGCTTTATAAGCATACCGATAATATTAAAAATACTATAAATAGAAAATAAGTCAAGTAAATATTAGACATTGATTAAAAAACAATCTTATTCGAGATAACAGTCTTTTTTTCTTTATCCTTTAATATTGTTTGACTTATACCTTAATGACTGTTATAGTAAACTCAATTGAATAAGTTTTTGTGCGAGGCGCGGATGACAAGAGTACCTAAAAGGGAAAGGGGATTTCGCCGAAACAACACTATTGTTGTTGGGGGCAAGCTGAATAAGTTTGTCACTGTTCTAATTAACCGTCCAGTTAATTAGAAAGTGTAATCATTAACTAGGACAGTGAAAATCAGACTATTTTTATTTGACGACCGCGAACCTAGATGTTTGTGGTCGTTTTTCTTATATGGAGGAAAAATATGAAACTTGAAACTTACCAAAACATTGTCAATGGTGAATTAGTTCACTCTGGTCATTCTTATCAGGAGTTAGCGAATCAATATGGAACACCTTTATATATTTTTGATGAAGCTAGTTTTCGCAAAAGAATAGAGTCTTATACAGCAAATTTTCACTCAGACTTGTTTGAGACACAAGTGCTATTTGCTTCTAAATCCTTATTGACGAAAGCGATAGCCAAAATCATCGCAGTATCACGTTTAGGACAGGACGTCGTTAGTGCTGGGGAGATCTTCGTTGGTTTAGCGGCCGGAGTGAAGCCTGATAAAATGTATTTTCATGGCAATAACAAATCGGATGAAGAGCTAGTGTATGCCTTACAAAATGAAGTAGGGACGATTGTATTAGATAATCGCATGGAGGCCAAACGCTTAGAGCAAATTGCTGAGAAACTGAATAAACGACCGAAAGTACTATTGAGAATTAATCCTGGTGTGGAAGCTCATACGCATCAATATATACAAACAGCTAGTTTAGACTCCAAATTTGGTGAAAGTATATTTGATGACCAAATTTTTGAACTCATTACCCAATTACATGAAAGTCAGTTTTTGAATTTTGTTGGATTTCATAGCCATATCGGCAGTCAAGTCTTTGATCGTGAGTCCTTTTTTAAAGCGTCATTGGCAATGATGGAATTTGCACAAACCTCACAAGAAAAAACGAATTATCCGATTACTGAAATCAATTTTGGTGGAGGTTTTGGAGTTTATTACACTCAAGAAGACCAGCCCTTCGAGATGGCTGAATTTTTACCTGAGTTTGTAAAATATATTGAAAAAGAAAGTGTCAGACTAGGTTTACAATTAAATAAAATTTGTATCGAACCTGGTCGCTCTTTAGTGAATGCTTCTGGCAGTACTTTATATCGGATTGGTGATTTAAAAGATACTGTAAGTGGCAAGCATTACCTTTTTATTGATGGCGGAATGAGTGATAATATTCGACCAGCGTTGTATCAGGCGCAATATGAAGCAGCCATTACCAATAAAATTACCGAACCCGCAACAATTGAGTATACTGTCGCCGGTAAAGCTTGCGAAAGTGGCGATAAATTAATTGAAAACATAACACTGCCACAAGCAGCAACAGGTGATTTATTATTAGTCAATGGAACCGGGGCATATAATTATACAATGGCTAGTAATTACAATCGACTCGCACGCCCAGCCATGATTCATATTGATGGCGCGCATCATCGATTAACCGTTAAGCGAGAAACGTTTGAAGATATGATGAAAAATGAATTGGATTAAGATATACATCCATTAACAGATTTAATACATTATTAAGCATTAAAATTACTTGAATAGCAGAATGATAAAAAACTGAAATATAAAAATTATGCTCAAAACGTAATAGAGTGATAGCCAAACCATTGGGACAATCTAATTAAAAGTTGAAAAACCATCGCCTTTAAAATAAGGGGATAAAATAGAAAAAAAGCAAAAAACGTTAAAAAGGCGCTAAAGTCTCTAAAAACTCTAATAACGCTAAAAAAGCAAAAAAGCTA
This sequence comes from Globicatella sp. PHS-GS-PNBC-21-1553, assembly GCF_033564055.1. Classification (NCBI taxonomy): domain Bacteria; kingdom Bacillati; phylum Bacillota; class Bacilli; order Lactobacillales; family Aerococcaceae; genus Globicatella; species Globicatella sp. PHS-GS-PNBC-21-1553. The sequence continues at coordinate 2,480,524 of NZ_CP085470.1, read as the reverse complement.
ACACGCTAAAAAAGCTAATATGTTCAAAACGCAACATTATTGAAAAAATACAGGAGGAAATAATAATGGAAATATTTAAAGGATCCGCAGTAGCATTGATTACACCATTTGATGAAACCGGCGCCATTGACTGGCCAGCTTTTGATGCATTGTTAACCTTCCATTTAGAAAATCAAACAGATGCATTAGTCATAACGGGAACGACTGGTGAAGTTTCTACATTGACAGACGAAGAACAAATTAATCTTATTAAACGTGCGGTTGAAGTAGTAGAAGGAAAAATTCCGATTATTGCCGGGACAGGTATTAATGATACAAGACATACCATTGAATTAAGTACTAAAGCAGAAGTAGCAGGAGCCGATGCCTTATTATTAGTGACGCCTTACTATAATAAAGCGAATCATCAGGGCATGTTATTGCATTTTACTAAAATTGCTGATGCTGTCTCGATTCCAATAATTTTATACCATGTGCCAGGTAGAACTGGGGCAACCTTAACAGTTGAACAAGTTGTTGAATTAGCGCAACATCCAAATATTGTAGCTATTAAAGATGCAACGGGCGATTTATCCTATACCAAAGCTTTAGCTGAACAAGTCGATTTAGATCAATTTGCTATTTATTCTGGCAATGATGACCTGATTTATGACATCTTGGCTTTAGGAGGCAAAGGCGTCATTTCGGTTTTAGCGAATATTTTACCACAAGAAACGCATCAAATATGTCAAAGTTATTTTGAAGGTGATACTGAGACATCACATAAATTACAAAATGATTATGCGAGATTAATTGATAGTTTATTCGTAGAAGTGAATCCCATTCCAGTTAAATATATGATGCATTTAATGGGGTATAACCAAAATACCTATCGTTTACCATTATGGGAACCGAGTGAACAAGTTAAAACAGAACTCGAAAGTTTGTTACCAGTAGTTAAGCATTATAAAAAGGGAGAGTAAAGATGAAAGTAATAATCATTGGATCTAGTGGCGCAATGGGACAAGCAATCATCCGATATGCCGACAGCACACAAGATATTGAAATTTATGCCGGATTACAAAAGAGTCCGGAAAAAGATGAATTATTTCCAGTTTTTTATAATTTTAAAGAGTTAGCAGAATATGTAGCAGGACAATCTATTAAACCTGATGTAGTCATTGATTTTTCTTCACCTGCATTAACTAACGAGTTGTTACAATTTGTGAAGGAACAACAATTACCTCTTTTACTAGCTACCACTGGTCTTTCTGACGACCAACTAGCTTTAGTAAAAGAGACTAGCAAATATGTACCTATTTTTGACACCAATAATACGAGTATCGGAGTGGCTGTCGTTCAAAAGACGATTTATCAATTAACCAAAACATTATATCCATTAGGCTATGATATTGAAATTATTGAAAAACATCATCGCTATAAAAAAGACGCTCCTAGTGGAACTGCACTAATGTTACTAGAAGCGGCACAACAAGCAATTGAAGAGACAACAGAAGTTATTTATGGTCGCAGTGGAATTGGAGAAGGGCGCCCACATTCAGAAATAGCGGTCCATGCAATTCGGGGTGGTGATATTGTAGGGGAACATATTGTTTTATTTGCCAATCATCATGAAGTCATTGAAATAAAACACCAGGCAAACAATAAAGAGTTATTTGTGCAAGGAGCCTTAGCTTGTTCTGAATTCTTATTACAACAAACCGCGGGTCTATATACCATGAGTGATTTGATGCGCTAGATAGGGAGTGGACCAGAAGTAGAAAATCAAATAATTTTCGCTTCGTCTACCCACCCCCGCACAGTTGGGAGTAGACCAAAAGTAGAAAATCGAATGATTTTCGCTTTGTCTGTCCACCCCCCAAAGTTGGGAGTGGACCAAAAGTAGAAAATCGAATGATTTTCGCTTTGTCTGTCCACCCCCGCACAGTTGGGAGTGGACCAAAAGTAGAAAATCAAATGATTTTCGCTTTGTCTGTCCACCCCCGCACAGTTGAGTAGGTCTCAAGCAAGTCATTAAGACGCAGGTTGAGACCACTCAACCACTGCGCTTTTAATTTAATAACAATAATTTGATTGATGAGTTTACCAAATTTATCTTTAACCTCATTAAGACGCAGATTGAGGCCACTCAACCACTGCGCTTTTAATTTAATAACAATAACCTGATTGAGTTTACCAAATTTATCTTTAACGTCATTAAGACGCAGATTGAGACCACTCAACCACTGCGCTTTTAATTTAATAACAATAACCTGATTGAGTTTACCAAATTTATCTTTAACGTCATTAAGACGCAGGTTGAGACCACTCAACCACTGCGCTTTTAATTTAATAACAATAACTTGATTGAGTTTACCAAATTTATCTTTAACCTCATTAAGACGCAGATTGAGACCACTCAACCACTGCGCATTTAATTACTGAGCAATAAGTTGATTGAATTTACCAAGTTGAGGACCAATCTCTTTAAGACGCAGTTTGAGGCCACTCAACCACTGCGCTATTAATTAACGAACAATAATTTTGACTAAATTTATCAAGTTTATGCCCAGCTTCATTGACGAGCTTGGAAAACTGAAGATTAGTATCATAATAAGAGGCATAAAACACGTAAGAAAGACGCTTGTTTTATGCCGTTTTTATGATGAAAGGGTTGCTAGCAATCACCTTTGAAAAACAGCTAGCTTTAAAATGGTGGAAAAATTAGCAGTGGGTCTTGTTTTACTTTTATTTAAAGACAGAGCGCGCTATGAATTAATTGCTAACTATTAAAGAAATAAAAATAAGATTGCATTAATAATAATTTTATAGTTCAATCTTGACTAGCTTTCTTGATAAAGATAAGATTGAAATGCCAATCAAATTATTATAATAAGGATGAACAAATAACTTATGAATAAGATAAAACAAACAGATTTTTATTTTCCATTTTTAAATGGGTATTTAATTTATGCGATTATCTCAATATTTACACAACAGCAATATGGTTTATACGGAAATTTAGATAATGATTTTTCTTTTTTGATGGTCATTATTAGTTGTTCAGTGATCACTGGGGGACTATTCTTATTTGAAAAACTATTTAAATTAGAAGCATGGCGTGAACGATTATTTATCATATTATTCATGCTCTTTTTTAATATTTTTGCTTTTATGAGTAAAAGTATGATGGTTACTTTAGGATCAATGTTAGTGCTATTTGTTGCTTATTTATATCGACGCCTCAATCAAAAAAGATATGGCGATATCTATTTATTGGGTATCATCCTGCTAATGCTAATGGACATTTATTTTATGTTCAATCCGTCAGAGGTTGCGATAGCGGAAAAATTTTTAGTTGAATTAACTAAGAATGATAAAAATATTTTGACGGTCATCCTGTCATCAAGTGTTTTATCAGGAACATTGTTATGCTTCAAAAATAAACTACGATGGTTACAAAAGTATAAAAGACACCTGCCAATGGTCGTGGGAATAATATTGGTGTTGCAAATTATCCTACTTTCAACCATCATGATAGCAAAAGTAAAGATATTTGAGACTCCGACTTTTGATATGGGAATCTTTACGCAAATGTTTGCCAATATGAAAAAGGGGCGGGACCGGTCACGACGCTTGAACGTGATCGTCTTTTATCTCATTTCTCAGTCCATTTTTCACCCATCCATTATTTATTATTGCCAATTTATTCTATATTACCTTATGCAGAAACGTTAGAAGTTAGTCAAATATTATTGGTTGCGTCTGGTGTTGTTCCGGTTTATTTAATTGCTAAACGCTTGTCTTTTAGTCAGACCTTTACCTATCTTTTACTATTAGTCTATTTATTATTCCCTAGTTTGACGACAGGACATTTGTATGACTATCACGAAAACTGTTTTTTAGCACCAATGCTGTTATGGTTATTCTACGCTGTTTTAATTGAGAATAAAGTTTTAATTGTTCTATTTACTATTTTAACTTTAATTATTAAGGAAGATGCTACGATTTATATTTTGAGTTTAGGGATTTATTTTCTATTCCAACAATCGTTTAACTTTAACAAATCAACGAAATGGACGATTGCGATCGTTTGTTTATTATTGCCATCCATTTATTTCGTCAGTGTCATTCATTATTTAGAAACGGTTGGTACCGGGGCGATGACATCACGTTTTGCTAATTTTATGATTGGTGATCAAGAAGGATTAAAATTTGCTGTGATGAACGCATTGAAAAATCCGGTCTATACGATTGCCAGTGTATTTACCTATCGCAAAACAATTTATTTAGTAACTTTATTATGCTCACTAGGGTTATTACCATTATTTCAAAAACATTTGATTAATTATGTACTGTTATTGCCATTATTAGTGATTAATTTATTGAGTGACTGGCCTTACCAAGTGGACTTATTTAAGCAGTATCATTATGGTTCTAGTACCTTGTTGTTTTTATTATTCATGATTGCTGTTTATGAAATGCTTAAAGATCAACGAAAGACTTTATCGTTGACGGCTAAAAGATTGCTAGTGTTTGCTCTTATTGTCTCTTCAGGATTACAAGTACGATTAGTATTACCTAAAATAGATAAATGGCAAACCTATCAAGAAAATCAAGTTCACTATGAGTCGATAAAGACTACTTTAGCTAACATACCAGCAACAGCTAAAGTCGCTTCCCTCTCTAATTACACAACAGCTCTAGCTGACCGCCATGAAGTATATGATCTTTTTTACCATAAAAATGGAGAGGTTGATCATGAGCTGGATTATATTGTATTTGAATATAACTTATTAAATAATAGCAGTAAGGAAGCTAAAATTGTCAATCGATATATGGAACAAGGGTATGTCAGCAGTGAGTTATCAAGTGATTTTATTTTAATTTTAGAAAAAGCCGATCAACCTCTTAATCAAGAATAGGATTGGACAAGCTAGACACTTATGTTAGCCAAAATTAGTTTCAGTCAAATAATGATGAGGAGTTCAGGGGACTTGAAAGGTATTTATCCATTAAATTTTATATTCTTTTTTTCTAGGGTAAAATATGGTAAAGTTTAATCATGGTAATTTTTTTCGAAAGGGGTAATTACAATGAAATTATCTGTAGTTATACCGATGTATAATGAAGAAGAAATGATTTTATTGACTCATGAAACAGTCAGTAAAGTGTTAACAGAAATAAGTCAAAAATTTAAAGCAGAACAAAATAAAGAAGTTGAATTAGAGTTTGTCTATATCAATGACGGTAGTAAAGATAAAACATTACCGTTACTAAAAAAAGTCGCTAATTCCGATAGTCGTGTAAAATATATTAGTTTTAGTCGCAATTTCGGTAAAGAGTCTGGGATATTAGCTGGCTTTCAATATGCAACTGGCGATGCAGTCGTTTTAATGGACGGCGATCTCCAACATCCACCTCAAGTAGTAGAAGAAATGTTAACAGGCTATTTTGAAGGGTATGATATCGTATCTGCTCGTCGATCACGAGAAGGAGAAGGCAAGATTGATTCCTTCTTTTCACAACACTTTTATAAAGTATTCAATAGTTTAATGGATGTCCATATTTCTGAAGGGGTCTCTGATTTTCGTCTCCTGAGTCGTAATGTTGTCGATTCTATTTTAAGCTTACCGGAGTATAATCGTTTTACCAAAGGCCTAGTGTCTTGGGTAGGGTATAAAGAAAAGATTATCGAGTATGAAAATCAGGTTCGTGAGGGCGGTTCAACTAAATTTGGCTTGAAGAATAAATTGAATTATGCGATCGATGCTTTTTTATCATTCAATGATAGACCTTTACGAATATGTGTCAATTTAGGATTAATTTGTGTCTCTTTAGGCGTATTATATTTATTATGGCATTTTATTATTTGGTTAATTGATCCGAGTCGTTTAATTAGCGGCTATTTCACCACTTTATTTGCGATTGTATTATTTGGTGGGGTGCAATTAATCTCGATTGGAATTTTAGGTGAATATATAGGAAAAATTTACTATGAGGTCAAAAGACGCCCGCACTTTATTGTAGAAGAAACTAATATTCAAGTAAAAGACAAGGAACTGAGATAGTGGAACAAATAACAAAAAAATTTAATCAATTATATCAAACGAAAAAAGGACTCTATATCCTAAGTTTTATTTTACCAATTGCGATTATGTTGGTCGTATGGGCCTTTATGGGAGTTTACCCATTTGGAGACGAAACCCTAATGTCAGTCGATTTTGGACAGCAATATATCGACTTCTTCCGTTTGTATAAACGGACACTTTGGACAGGGGATTTAAGTAATTTATTTTATTCATTTTCTAAATCAATTGGTGGCACGATGATTAGTAACTGGGCTTACTATTTAATGAGCCCATTTTATTTAATCTACGCGCTATTTCCAGCAGGTGAATTTCGCTTAGCAACGACTATCATTATTGGTTTACGTTATGGCTTTATTGCCTTATCATTCGCGCATTTACTCATTAAACGTTACAATGGTCATTTAAATGATCGTCGTTTCTTAGTGCCATTGTTGTCAACTGTTTATGCCTTAGCAGGATTTTTAGTGGCTTATCAAATGAATATCATTTTTTACGATGGGATGATCATGTTACCATTGGTCATTTTAGCCCTAGAAGAAGTATTAGACGGTGGCAAAGGATATAAATTTGCGTTAATCATTGCCTTAACTTTATTCTTACAATATTATATGGGCTACATGATTTGTTTATTCGTTATCTTATATACGATATTTTATATGTCGAGTCGCCAATTATTCAGTAAAACTTCCTTATTACGTATTTTAAGAGCGGCCATCTATGCTATCTTAGGGGCAGGGATGGTGATGTGGTTATTATACCCTGTTTTTATGGACTTATTAATTTCTAAAGGGGCATATGGTAGTAAATTAACCTTCGAATGGAAGATGCAAATTAATCCACTAGATGCTTTGGCGAAATTAATGATTGGTGCTTTTGACAGTCAATCGTGGCCAGCAGGACCTAATTTACCCAATATCTTTGTCGGTAGTTTAGGATTATTTGGGACGGGTGTATTCTTTGCGAATCGCTCCATCTCTAAAAAACAAAAAATAGCGGCTGTATTTGTTTTTGCAGTCTTTTTCATTTCAATTGTCAATTTATTTTTCAATAAAATTTGGCATATGGGTCAAACACCGGCTGGCTTCTTTTATCGATTCTCATGGATTATTTCATTCTTTATGGTCTTATTAACTTATCGTGGCCTTCATAATTGGCGCAGTGTCAGTTGGCCATTAGTGATGGTTTCATCGGCCTTTATCTATTTAGCCGCTGAATGGACCTATTCAAATGAATTTTCATTTTTCAATTTTGATGCAACGAGTGAAGTAGTGCCATTATTGGAAAATTATTTAGCATTAATTTTACGAGTGTTAATCGTGTTGTTTATATTCTCATTGTACAAATACCGTCATATTGGACGACAACGATTAATATCAATGATAGGTGGTTCAGTCCTAATCTTTATTGCCGTTTCACTATTAAATCATTTTGGTTATTTAGTTAAATTACAAACCTTATCACTTGCGATTTGGATTTTTGTACTTTTCGTTTTAGCTTTTGGTTTTAAAAAATCAAGTTATTTAGTGATTAGTTTACTCACAATTTTTGAATTAGGACTTAATGCTTATATCGTTCAAAGTCGAATGAATTATGACGATGCCTCAAAATTCAGAGATGCACAATTATCCGTTTTACCGGTAATTGATTTAATTCGCCCAAGTAAGGAGGGGGAATTTTACCGTATTAATAAAATGTTTGAGCGAAGTAAAAATGATCCCTTCATGTTTGATTATCCTGGTATGACTCATTTTAGTTCAAATATGGAACGATCCACCTTGAATTTCATGACAGCAGTAGGAGATTCAGGCAGTAATGCTTCGAGCTTCTATGGTAACGGAACCGCCTTTATGGACGCTTTCTACGGCATTCGTTATGTAGTAGATTACCAAGATTATACGAATGAGGATGTCCAACAATATCCTAATCGTCGTTTCTTTAATCGTAATTCTACTCGCAGCGATTTACTTGATTATTATCAATTGTATTGGGAAGATGAGCGCTTTAAAATATACGAGAATCAGAATGTATTGCCAATAGCTTTTGGTGTCAATGAACAGACCGTGAATTTAGAAATACATCCTAACCAAGTTGCCCATACGAATAATCAAATTCTATCGGCCATCAGTGGTCAGGAATTACAAGTCTTTAAATCATACCTATTTGAAAATATTGAATTAACCAATGTTAAAAAAGAGGAAACGGCTTCTGGTAAGGTTATCTATAAGAAAATCGATGAAAGCCAAAAAGGTGAAATTAAATTTACCTTTACGCCACAAACAGATGCGACCTATTATATTAACGCGCCTTTAGCCTTAAAACGTCAAAAAGGTGGTAAGACTGAAATTAAGTTGAATGGTCGTTGGTATGATTATCAACATTCATTTGATGGTCAGCAATTATGGAATATTGCCAATAAACAAAAAGGCCAAACACAAGAAATGGTCTTAACGTTAGGCACGACGAAGGAACTTGATTTAACAGATATGTACGTCATTACAGCTGATCAAAGCATTAGTGAACAAATTATCGCACATCGTAAACAACAAGGGATGAATGTGACCGAGTGGGGGAATACCTTTATGAAAGGGACGGTTAATATTACTGATGATAGTCGTTATATGATGACTTCGATTCCCTATAATCAAGGTTGGACCGTGACCGTTGATGGCCAAGAAGTGCCAATCAAAGAGACCTGGGGTGCTTTTATTTCATTCCCAATTACTAAAGGAACTCACGAAATCGAAATGAAGTTTACACCAGACGGTTGGAGTATTGGTTGGATGATAACAGGTCTTTCAATTTTTAGCTTGATAGTGTATAGTTTACTAGAGAAAAATAAAAGAAAGCCTGTGGTAAATAGATGAGAAATTTATTCGAACAAATTATTAAATTCGGTATCGTAGGCGTCATTGCAACGGTAATTGATTGGATAATTTTTTATACTTTATTTAATGCATTTGGAGTGTGGTATATTTTAGCGAAATTTTTCGCTTTTGTCATTGCGACCATCTTTAATTATTATTTAAGTATGAAATATGTTTTTGTTAGTAAATATTCAGAAACAGAAAAAGGCCGTGAATTTCAATTGTTTGTATTATTAAGTGTCATCGGCATGTTGATTACTTTAGCTTTATTATGGTTTACAGTTGAGATATTAGGGATTAATGCCAATTATGCTAATATAATGGTCGCTGTTGTAGTGATGTGTATCAACTTTGCCATGAGAAAAATTTGGTTAGAACAAAAATAGATTGGTAACTCGATTAATAAAAGAAAGTAGAATAACACTGAAATGGTTTTATTTTAGGAGCTGAACGGTTAAGGAAACTCCTTAATGAGTAGCAGGCTGGTTATTCAAAATCGATTGTTAATCGAGTTTTTATTTGATAAAGGGCGATGGAATTTATTTGAAAATGAATGTAAAATATAGGCAATCACCATTTAATTATTTGGGTGATTTACAGAAGCGGTCAATTGAATTTTTATCAGCTAAATTGGATGTAGAAGGTGAAGGATTGGAAGAGAAAAATAAAACTTATGGATTATTAACGGCTATTGCGATGATTGTTGGAACCGTAGTGGGATCGGGAATTTATTTTAAAGCAGATGATATTTTGTCATTTACCGGGGGCAATGTTACCTTAGGAGTCCTAGTTATTTTATTAGGTGCTGTTAACATTGTTTTTGGAAGTTTAACGTTGGCACAATTAGCATTAAGAACCACTACTAGTGGTGGACTGGCCGGGTATGCTGAAATATACTATAATCAGACCTTTGCCACTGTCATAGGCTTGTTCCAGTCCTTTATCTATATCCCCGTCATCACAACGGTGGTCACTTGGGTCGCTTCGTCCTATACATTAAGCTTATTGAAGCCCGATGCCAGTTTTGAAGCTGAAATTATATTAACGATTGTTTACTTATTTATTATTGCAATCATGAACTATTATTCGAAACAATTAGCCGGATTTTTTCAAAGCCTTTCAACCTTTATCAAAGTCATTCCGTTAATTATTATTATGATAATGGGGTTAATTTGGCATCAACCGATACCAGCAATTCCTTCTAATTTACCAATCGTTGAGCCAAGAGATGTTGGCTTTGGATGGTTAGCAGCTTTAGTTCCTTTAGCATTTACCTTTGATGGTTGGAATGTGGTCACGAATATTGCACCAGAATTAAAAAATGCGAAACGTAATTTACCATTGGCTTACATACTAGGACCTATTTTTATTTTAGTCTTATATGTCAGTTATTTTGTCGGCCTAAATAATATTTTAGGCGAAACGTTTATTTTATCGACGGGTAACAATTCAGTTAATTTTGCGTTTAATATGATCTTTGGTAGAGCTTTGGGGAATGTATTCATTATTATTGTGATTATTTCAGTTTTAGGAGTGGCCAATGGCATGTTTCTAGCCAATATTCGTTTACCTCAAGCAATGGCTGAAAAAGGGTGGTTAAAGTCAGAAGCAATAAAAAAATTACATCCACAACATCAATTGTCAACGCATTCTACACTTTTAGTAATGGTGATCAATCTTCTTTGGTTAGTGATTCACTACTTTGTTTTTAAATATCAATGGTTGCCTAATTCAGATATTTCAGAAAGTGCCGTGGTCTTTAATAATTTATGCTTATTGCCGATTTATTACTTAGTCTTCCAACTATATAAAAAAGGGCAGATTAAAAATAAATTTTTTGGAATTATCGCACCATTATTTGCGAGTTTAGGTATTTTAGTAATCGTACTTGGTAATTTTATTTTAAATTTTAAAGCGGCCTTGATTACATCGATAGTGGGGATTTTATTTATATTGTTATTTTGGTCATACGCTAAGCGACAACAAAACTACCAACCGTGATAAAGGGGTGAGGTTGGACAAATACTTTGAAAATTTCATTAGTTCCAATTTTTTATAGTGTCGTGGTTGAGGAAACTCAAATTGCGCCTTCAAGAGGCTGACTATAGGTGAGGCATAAACCGGATAAATATTAGTTAAGTTATTGTTTGTTAATTAAGAGCGCAGAGGTTGAGTGGCTTCAAATTGTGCGGGGTGTGGGCAATGGACGTGATAATCTAACGATTTTCTACTTCCTCTGCCCAGTTTCTTTATATCAGATAATGTGATTATATTAACTACAATTATTTTTTAAAAATGTACTTGCAATTGATAACTTAGAGGTATATAATATAATCTTGTAACGGGCTGTTAGCTCAGTCGGTAGAGCAACTGACTCTTAATCAGTGGGTCGCGGGTTCGATCCCCTCACAGCCCAGTCATAGCACAAAAGCCAATTTGACTATAATTGACTTTTGTGCTTTTATGTACTATAATAAAGACATAATATTAAGGGGATGTCATGGTTTCGACAGGTATTGTTCGAGCTAATGACGCGTCAGGAAGGCAGCGACTTCCTAAAAACGCTACAGTTAAATATAACTGCAAACAATCAAAACAATAATTTCGCTTTAGCAGCCTAAAAACCTGCAGCGAAGATCACCCTGGTATCGCCCATGTACTCAGATCGTGGTCTCAAATTTAGTGGGATACGTTTTAACTTTCCGTCTGTAAGTTAAAAAAGAGATTATCAGACTCGCGATAGCGGATGCCTGTTTGTCGGCTATGCAGTAGCTAAATCTTAAATGGATAAACTATTGACGTAGACTCGTTTGTGACGAGATATTTGGACAGGGGTTCGAATCTCCTCATCTCCATACTTATTTTCATAAAAACATTGATTTATCAACCTTTTCATACACGAAATGAAAACAAGGTAGCGAACCACCACCGAACTTTAGTGGGAAAGTGAAAGACTACCCTCATAAAAACTAAAAAAAGGTGTGAGTCAAATGAGAAAAATCAATAGCAATTCACAGGAGCTTTTCTTAAAAAAGTTAGAAGAAAAAGAAATAGAAATTCCAAAGCATCAAGCGATAAGCAATCAGGTAGGACCAACTATATTATCACTATTCGAGTATAAACTTGTTCCTATTATGAAATTCAAAGGTCTTAGACCAAGAACTATTCAAGATTACAGAGATGAGATTATTCGCTTTGAGAAGTATACAGGTGTGAATCAAGTCATCCACCTTAGTAAGAATGCCATCATTGATTATGTGTCTTATGGTGATGTTAGCCAATTAACAAGAAATAATAGATTGAAGCGGATGAAAGCAATTCTTAACTACATGAAAAAGGAAAACCTCATTCAAACCAATGACTGGTGGAGCGAACTTAGAATGAAAGTTGATGAGAAAGTTAAGGAAGGTGCCACTCAAGCTGATATAGATGCTTATTTGAAAGTAATCGACTTTAACACTTATGTTGGAGTTAGAGATGCCTTGGCATTGCTGTTGATGTGGGAAACAGGGTTAAGGGTTGGAACAGTGACACAGCTAACTGAATCAATGATAGACTTTAATGCTAATATAATTCGCTTCCCAGGCTATACTTTAAAGAATGGACGCAATCATGTTGTTCCAATCAATAGTAGGGTCAAAAGCTTGTTGGAGATAATCATTCAGGAAAACAAGACACTCAAAGCTGAAACAGGTAAAGAAACTGATTATGTCTTTTTAACCATTGAAGGTAATGATTGTATTGGTGAGGGTGGTAAGAACTCACCATTGGCCAAAAGCATATCCAAACGGGCTAGAAAACATGGGTTAGACAAGATTAGAGCCCATAACCTTAGAAGAGGGTTTGCAAATAACTTAAGAGCTCATGGGGTGGATATAGCGACTATCTCGAAAGCTTTAGGGCATCAGGACCTTTCAACTACAACCAGATATTTATATGTGGACGAAGAAGAACAGCTAAGAGCAATTAATGATGTGTACGGAGACAATTGGTATAACCAATAATGCGAAAATAAAATTAAATATAAAAATGAAGTGCCATAAAAGAGCGATTTGATGATTCTTTTTTGGCACTTTTTTTACATTTTTTGACACTTTTTGGGTAGGTTTTTGTAAAATTAAGAATAAAATAGCTTACATTTTTTGACACTTTTTGGGTTGAAAAATGTATAAATAGACCCCTGTCGCCAAAAGTAATAATAATAATTCTAGCGACAGGGGGTGTCCTTAAAAGTTCTATATTTAATTCTCTCGACACCCCCCTGTCGCCAGAAGTATCTATTTTGCGTGTAACAGCATAAATTAAGATACCCTTATATTAAGATACCCTTAAATAAAGATATAAATATTGCTCGCTGGGGCGAGCAAGTGTTCACTCATTTTTTATTTTTGGGTGAGGTATACTCCACATCACTTGTATCTTATCTTCCCAAACTAATCATTAACACTCTTCCTTATTATCCCCATCAAAATTCCATCAAATTCCCATCACATTCCCACACCATCCATTCTAAATCATTCCAACATCCTTTAAATTTGGCATCAGTAAGTGAAAAATAATTGGTGCAAAAATTGGTTAAAATACCCCCTGTCGCCAAAAGTTCTATATTTACTTCTCTCGACAGGGGGTGTCGCTAAAAGTAATAATAATTTTTTTAAGGACAGGGGCCTGTCGCCAGAAGTAATAATAGTTCCTGTAACAGCACAAATTAAGATACCCTATAATTAAGATACCCTATATATTAAACTATAAATATTGCTTCGCCAAAGGCTCGCAAATGTGCACTTTTTAAATTTGGGTAAGGGATGAGTCTCACATCACTTTTATACTGGTTTCCAAACCACCTAAAAATAATTTAAAAAAGTTTTCAAAAATATGGTGCACTTTTGCTGCTCAAAACGTATTAGTAATAGGGAGGTAGAAAGTAATTTTTAAAATAACCCCAAAAAAGAAAATTCACTCATATAATTTGAAAATTTTATTTTCAGTAATTTCATAGTGTTTTCATGATTTTCTGAAAAAAATAAAAAAGTTTTCAAAAAAGCGGTGTATTTTTTCATCGAAAAATGTATAATAGATGGAGGGGTAAGAGTAATTTTTATTATTTGAAACACTTTCACAAAAATATCAAAAAAATTATTAATAAGGAGAGTAAACAACATGGCAAAACAAGGAATGAATAAGAATGACTTTATCATGCAAAATTTAAAGAATTTAGAAGGGCAGTTAGCGAACCAACAATCAAATGAGGTAGATGCTAATGCATACATTTCAATCGGGCAAAAAGGATTCATACAATCAAGATTAGTGGATGGAGTGAAAACCAATCTATTTGACTCATATCATGACATTGCAACTTTGGTTGTGTTGAGCAGCTTTAACAGACAAGACATGAATGGGATGTATTTGAAAACATTTCAGGTGACACCATTAATGATTTGTCAAAGATTTGGATTTAAATATGAATCAAAGAATTTGAAGATTGTTATTGAATCTTTAGAGAACTTGAAAGAGAACGGAGTTATTGGAGTCATTGACCTTGAAACCAACAAATGCCTAGAAGGTAAAATCACCAAAAACACTAGAATGATGGTCGTCCAAGAATTAAGCAAGAACAAAATCATGGGTACCGATGGGGATGATGTGAGAATTTATTCCTCAATGTTGAACGATTACTTTGACATCGTAGTTAATGGTACGAAGCATTCAGATGATGAGAAATATCGCCTTTTAGCCACCTATGCGACACTTGCAACAAGAATGAATCCATTTGACCAAGAGACCAATAAAGAGGCTTCAAACCCGTTTAAAACCTTCCTAGGAGCGATGCAAGCTATTAGTTTTGAAAGCCATGTTAATGGTGGTGCAGTCTCAAAACAATCGAGACAAACTTTTGACAATTATGCGACTAAGCTTGTTGAGTTGGGAATCTTAAGCCGAGTGGCTGTTAATAGAACATTAGCAGATAATTATCAGATTTCTTACTATTACAGTAAAAGACACGAGCAAGAAGCTTTAAGAGCTTTTGTGAGAACTAATTTAGAGCAAAGCAACTTACATCAGCTTGAACAATATGAATATCTATTAATAAGAAAGGTATGGAGTGTTGAGGAGTTGAATGGTGGAATCAAGAAGGATGTTGAAGAAAAAGATACTACAACCGATGAAGTAATCGAAGAACCAAAACAAAAACAACAACCAAAACAACAATCAAAACAACAATCAAAACCAAAACAACCAAAACAAAAACCTACATTAAAAGTGATTAGTAGAGTTGATGAAGTGGAAGAAGAATATAAGAAAGTTAATGGCTATGAAGATTTTGAAGATAATTGGGAGAAATTAGTAGTTAACCCAGATGAACCAGAGTATTTCTTTGAAGAAGAGGATGAAGAATGGGATAAGGTTCTCATGGAATTTATAGAGGGGTAATAAATGATGAAAAAAGAAAGATATTATTTAGATGAAGAATATACGGAGTTAGTTGCAAAACTTCAAGATGAGTATGGCATTCAATCAATAGGATATGATGAAGAACGATTTAGCTATGTATTTGCTGAGCCAGTTGATTGGATATTAGAAGCTGATGATTTTGAAATTAATGAAGAAGATTTTAGTTATTAAATGATAATATAAATAGGGAGAATGATGAATATGACAAATAATGAAATGATTGAAAAAGTGTTTAATAATTGGTTCGATTTAAAGGCTTTAAGAAACAAAAATTTGGACCTAAGGTTCATCATTAAGAATGAGTACCTAGCCATTCAGTGTGGTGAAACGTATACTAAACGAAATTGGCAAATGAGCTATAACAGCTTCATGGGGTTGTACATTAGCAAATGCTGGGAGGTGATGCTTGAATTTAAGGCTACTACAGACGAGTGGGAACAAATCTATATGGACACCTTAGATGGCACTGAAACAGCTGGTAAAGCTCAAGAATTGAGTAAATTTCTGTATTCTAGGGTTGGTTGGGCAGTCTTAAGAGACTATGATGACAGTCACAGTATTAGAGTCCGAAATGGTGATGTGAGAGCTAGGGTAAGTATTGACAGTGTGAATTTCAGTCAATTGGAGAATGGGCAAGGGTATCTGGATTTAGATAGTTTGATTGACCAAGAAGTTTATGCTGAATCTGAATATCAGCAAAGTTTTATTGCTGAATGGTTTGCAGAAAACAAGGATAAGATTTTAACAGATAGCCAGATTGAGTTTTTAGCTTCATTAGAGGAAGCGAATTATCTGTTGATAGATGATGAAGCAGACAATGAAGAATTGGAAAGAATAATCAAGACAAACAGAAAGAACATTGATAGCAAACTACAGAGAATAGCTAAAAGAATCATTGATGCTTTTGTTAAAGATTATCCAGAATTTGAGGGTCAATTAAATGATAAACCAAGATTAAGAAGTAAATTGATTGAACTTGCAGATGGTGTTAAGTACGCTAAAATCATTGATTTACTGGGACATCCAGTTGCAGATGAGGAAGCAATATAAATATATTGATGTAACAATATTGTATCAAAAAGTAATGGTACTGGGTCCTATTATGTTATGAAGGGCGATTTAGCCCACATATTTTTGAGATTAAATGTAAGCGGTTACAAGATATGATAAAGAGGAGAATGATTTATGCGAGAATACGGTTTTTATAAATGTTACAGCTGGAGATTAAAGAATTGGTTAAAGGCCAATGGAGTGAGCTTCATTAACAAAGGGTTCAATGAAGATACACAAAGTCCGTTTTGGATATTTGAGATTGATGATGAATTGAGTGAATTGTTAAAGATTTGGTCGCAGCAATATAATGAAAAAGTATAACAATTAAAACAAAAGAAAAAATAAATAATAAATAATATTAATACGACAGGATTTTAAATGATTTGTGAGAGAGAGTGAGAGAGTTCATTTTTAATCCTCTAATTAACTGGAGGAAAATAAAATGAATTATTTAGATTTTTTAGGTTTAGTGGCTAGTGAAGAGTTTAAAGCAGAAAAATATGAACATGTTTATCATCAAGCGATGGAACAGCTATACGATTATGGCAACATTATCAGCCTCTTTGATGATTTAATGAAAGAATTTGGGAGAGTTCCTAGCAAAACTGAATATGTTGAAGTTGGGGTTGAGCGAGCTAAGGAATTCTTTACAAGCCAACCAACTCAATGGCTGTATAAAGAAAAAATCCATTACACTTTTGAATGGAATGAACACTTGAAAGATGCTGTTAAGGCGAGATTGGGAAGAACTTATAGCTCTTATTTAATTGAGGAACAAGTTAAAGTATATCTTAAGAGCCATTTTAATTGTAAAATTGCATCCAATCAATACATTGACATGAACTTTGGTGTTGATGTTGTGGTGAAACACGAAGGGAAGCTTTATTACATTCACATAGCCAAGAACAGTCAAGCTTCTAAAAGGATGTTAAAAGAGAAGAAAAATAGAAAATCTTACATCCCTAAAGATGGCAAGAAATGTTACTGGACCAGAGATTGGGGTTCAGCACATCATTTGTTGCTTTTCAATGATGTTGATAGCGATAGAATGAAAGAGATTAATGGTAACTTGCTATTTGATGAGAGATATTTAGAAAAGTATTTTGAAGAACTATTTGCGAATGCTGATTATGATTTGGCTGATGAAACAAGTGAAATTTGGAAATTTAAAGAATTCTTAAGAAAGAATAAAATTAAATAGGAGAATGATGAATATGGATACATTAAATTTATTTTTATTGGGTTTTAACTTAGGTATGTTAGGTTTGCTGGTTGGGCAATTTTACAAGCATTATCAGATTAACCTTAAGTACGAAAAAGAAGTTGAGAGACTGAGAGATGAAATCTCTGGGAAATTGAATAAATAATTAAAGGCTGCATCCAATATCAATTGGGTGTGAATCAGAGTTACTGAGCCCCCTTTCAGTGGTTGTGATTTGCATTTTTACACGCAAAAACCCTTTCATATTTTGATGAGGCAGCTGGTCACTGCCTTATCTCTCTTTTAAAAAATATTTAAGAATTAGCCTTGAATTAAAAAATGATATCGCTTAATATTTAAGTATAAAAATGTTAAGGGAGATAAAAATGTATGAAAAAAATTATTATTGGGTTGCTTGCTGGGACGACATTGTTTACAAATTTTAATTTTGTTTTTGCTGAAGAAACGACTGTTGAGGAAACTACTGTTCAAGAAGAGAAAGAAGAAAAATTACCTCTAAATATTTTTAGCAAAGATTTTCCAGAAGATTATGAAAAATTTACTGAGTTAGTAAATGTTAACAAGCTAATTTTTGCAATGGAAGATTATTTTGGGTGGGATATTAAAGAGGAAAACATTGAAATTTTAGGTAATGGTATGATGGTACGTCTTTTTCCTGAAGAATTATTATCTGATGGAAGGGGAAATTCTATAATTGTGGCTGTTGAACCAGATAATATTCATATTGTCATGCAAAGAAAGTTCAAAAATTTGGAAGAAAAATTTAACTTTTATAAAGGCTTTACTCTGATTGCAACTTCTTACAATGACAAAAATGATATAGAAGATTTGTTTAACACTTACCATGAAAACATAAATAAGTATAAAGAAAATGGATTTCCTTTTGAAATTTTGGATGCTTTCGAAAATAAATTAGTATATACAGAATTCGTCTCAAACTCTGAGGGTGACAGAGTGCAAATTAATTATAATAATAAGGCTGGAATTTATAATGACTTTGTGTTATATATTGAATTTTTTTATAGTAAAAAAAATAATGAATATGAAAACGAAGACACATATAAATTACCTATAAATGTTGAAAAACAAGCTAGTTCAGAAAAGAAAGTTGTTTATGAAATATATATAGAAAATCCTGTTGTTGAGGAAACAACTGTTGCTGAAGTAGTTACAACAACTGCTCCTCCAGTAGAGAAAAAATTTGACCCAAATTCTTATGATACTCATAAGTATGAAGAAGTTATGAGAGATAGAGATGGGTTAATGCTACAGACATGGACATTTTATGCTGAAGTTTTCCAATACTTTGAAAGAGAAGATGGAACGGCTATTGCTTTAGTGAAAAAGGATAATGATTTTGACCAAATTATTATGTTAGAATTTTTAGAATTACCAGATAAACGTTTAGTTGAGGGAGATACTATTGATGTCTATGGGCGTTCATTTGGATTAACAGACTATAATACCTCAGGAAATTCAACAAATACTGTTCCTTTAGTAGTACCAGATAAAGTACTAATTCAAGGAATTGATTATTAATTATAATTGAAAATAATTTTATATGTAAATTGTTAAAAAGCATCCATAGGGGGTGCTTTTTTGTTTGGGAATTTTTTAAATTTTGAAAACAGTCTTTTCTTTTCTTATTTTGCCATAATTTTAGGAAGGCAAATATTGTTTTGAGGATTTAAGAATTATAAAATCTATCAAATAAAATATATAAAAAACCAGTTATAAAAATAAATGTGGTTAAAATATCACTTATTATTGATAGCTTATCTGTTCCTAATTCACTCATTATGTATAAAACGAAAATAAAAGCGTATTGTATACTATGAAATAGTACCAAAAAATCTATTTTGTTTATAGAAGGAAAAATATATTGAATTGAATCTTGAACAGTTTTTGAAAAAATACTCAAATAAACTATCAAATATATAATTATATAAATTGTTACTAAGGTAGATTCATTATCCTTAAGAGTTGGCAAGTGTGTGTATTTGATTAGTGAAAAGAGAAATTTTTGAAAAGAGATATTTAAGATTAGTAATACAATTTTAATTGTCATTTTTATAGTTGGATATTTGTCCATTTAATAACCACCTTTGAATTGATAGGTATATTTTAACCTATAAATAACAATAAAAATAGTTTTTTAATGAAAAAAGGTCACTAGCAGAAATGTTAGTGGCTTGTTTTGATTAATAAAACATGAGGTGGTGGAAAGTTGGAGAAGAAGTTAACTTTGAAACAGAAACGATTTGCTGATGAGTACATCATTTCTGGTAATGCAACAGAGGCAGCGATTAAGGCTGGGTATTCAAAAAAGACTGCAAATGTGATAGCTGCGGAGAACTTAACAAAACCTAGCATTCAAAAATACATAGAATCAAAAACAAAAAAGAAAACAGAGGATACTGAAAACAGTATTGAGGAAGTTATCCGATTACTATATGAGACTGCTAGGGGTGTACCACAAGTTGTACCCTATAAAGTGTATAACAACTTAACTAAAGAATGGGAAGTTGATGAAATTAAAACAGTCGTTCCAAATATGAAGGAACAGAATCAAGCTAGAGATATGATTCTAAAGTTAACTGGTAATTACATTGATAAGAAACAGATTGAAATGACCGCTAATCATACAGTCACCAACAACCCATTAGAAAATTTATCAACCGATGACTTAAAGAAGTTGATTGATGATGATTAGTCAAAAGCGTTTAAAGCTTATCAAATTAGAAGCAAAGAAAGAACTTGCAAGGCGAGAGTTTTTTGCATATTGCAATTTGATGGCTGGAGACTTCTACTCAAAAGATAGAGAATTTCTAGTTAACCTATGCAATGACATTCAATCATTCATTGATGATTCAGAACAAGATATATTAATCATCAACCTACCCCCTAGGCATGGCAAATCAAGGACAGCATCATTATTAGCCACATGGTTGTTTGGTCGAGATAACAAAACCAAAATCATGACTGGCTCATATAATGAGCGATTGAGTTCAACCTTTGCTAAGGGTGTAAGGAACATGATAGCAACTGAAAAGGTTGATAACAATATCGTATTTAATGATGTGTTTCCTAACACTAAAATCAAATATGGTGATGCAAGTGCCAGTCAATGGAGCTTAGAGGGTTCAGAACAGACTAATTATCTGGCAACATCTCCTAGTGGTACTGCAACTGGTTTTGGAGCAAGTGTAATCATCATAGATGACTTAATTAAGAATGCTGAGGAAGCTAATAATGCGAGAGTTTTAGAAGACCATTGGACTTGGTTCACAGATACTATGCTTTCAAGGTTGGAAGCTGGTGGGAAGATTATTTTAATCATGACCAGATGGAATTCCAAAGATTTAGCTGGTAGAGCATTACAAGAGTTGCCACATATTGGGTATAGGGTTAAACATATCAATTTAAAGGCACAGCAAGATGATGGTTCAATGTTATGTGATGATATTTTGAGTGCAGATGATTATGAGAAGAAAGTTAAGGTAATGAGTCCAGAGATAGCATCAGCTAACTATCAGCAACAACCAATTGACTTGAAAGGTCGATTGTATCAAGGATTTGAGACTTATGATATTGTGCCAGAGTTTGAACGTATCGAAGCTTATGTTGATACTGCTGATACAGGTAAAGATAAATTGGTGGCATTGATATATGGTATCAAAGACAAGCAAGCTTATATGATTGATTATATTAATACTAATGACCCTATGGAGATTACTGAACCACTGTTAGCTAATAAACTGATACTTAATCAAGTGAATGTAGCACATATAGAATCAAATAATGGTGGTAGAGGGTTTGCAAGGAATGTTGAGCGTATCATGAAGGAAAAAGGCTCAAACAGAACAGTCATTAAATGGTTCCATCAAACTAAGAATAAGGAAGCTAGAATCTTATCAGCATCAGCATGGGTTCAAGTGAATGTGTTGTTTCCAACTGATTGGGAACATTCATGGCGAGACTTATATGATGATTTGATGAGTTATCAAAGAGAAGGTAAAAATAAACATGATGATGCACCAGATGCGATTACTGGTATCTATGACAAGATGAACAATCAAGGAAAATGGCTTGTATAAAACGAAAAAAGGTGGTGAGAGATTGTTAGAGTTAAATAAAATGAATGTAGGTGCTGAATTAACTAAATTAATCAATTTAGACATGGTTAGCCAACAAAAGAAAAAAATGAAAGACTCAATTAAATATTACAATGGTGAGCATGATATTCTGAATTACAGAATGTTTTATACAACTTCTGATGGCACAATTAAAGAAGAATTTAACCGAGCGAACGAGAAAATCTCGCATAGATTCCATACGCAGTTGATTGACCAGAAAGTTGCTTATTTGCTTTCAAATAAGGTGAAATTTGAGACAAAAAACGAAGAATTAAAAGAGCTGCTCAAGAATTATATAACTCCAGAACTACAACAAACAATCTATGATTTGGTTGAAGGTGCGAGCATCAAAGGTTGGGAAGGACTTTATTACTATTATGATAGTAAAGGTGTTATTAAGTTCCAAACGCTAGACAGCTATAACTTATTTGCAATCACAGATGATTATGGGGCACCTAAACAGTTTGTAAGATATTACAAGGTTAGAGTGAATAATCTTGGTAAAGATGAAGAAATTCAAAGAGCTGAGGTATTCAGTGATGAAGGGATTTATTATTTTGTCAAAAAGAATTCTGGTTATGTATTGGATAAAAATCTTGAATTAAATCCAAAGCCATACAAGATGTTAAAGATTGGCGATAAGTTATATAAGAATAAGAATAGTAAGTTGCCTATCTTAATTTTAGAGAATAACAAACAGCGTTCTACTGATTTAGAACCTATTAAATCATTGATAGATGATTATGACAAAATTGCAAGTGGATTAACCAATAACATCTTAGATTTTGACCAACCTGTGTATATGGTTAAGAATTACATGGGTGATAACCTAGATGATTTAATTCAGAACTTGAAAACCAGAAGAACAGTTGGAGTTGACTCAGATGGTGGCTTAAGTGTGCATACTATTGACATTCCATTTGAAGCGAGAAAGGAAAAACTTTCAATCACAAGGAAAGCTATCTATGAGTTTGCTATGGGATACGATTCTAGTTCAGTTGGTTCAGAAGGTAATCAATTAACTAATGTTGGGATTAAAGCTACATTGAGTTTATTGGATATGAAAGCGAACAAGATTGAAACCAGATTAAAGAGTGTGTTGAGTCAAATGCTTGAGTTAATTCTTGAGAATATCAAAGAATTGACTGGCAAATCATTCAATGCAAGTGAAGTAGAATTTATAATTACAAGAACAGCAATGACAAATGACCTTGAAAAAGCTCAAGAAGAAAGTGAGTTAGCTAATGCTCAACTGACAAGAGTGAATTCAATCATTAATGCTTCAATTATGTTAGACAAGCAATTGGTTGCTGAAATGTTGAGCAAAGAACTAGGTTTAAATCAAGATAGAGTCATGGGGTTCATTCAATCAGAGGACTATATTGAACCACTAGGTGAATAAGATGAATAAAGCAAGATATAGATGGGCTTATTTGAGCAAGGGTGATGAGAATGAGCAAGCCTCATAATCGCTGGCAACGAGAAATGGAAAGAATCTCTCAAAAGGCTGATAAGGACATTGAGAAGAGATTGAGAGAGATATTCTTTCAGACATTAAAGCAGATTGAATCAGATATTGGTGAATTATTGGTTGATGATAAGGTTAAGTTCTGGAAAGTTTATCGGTTATCAGTATTACAAAACATGCAAAATCAATTGCTAGGTGTTTTAAATGACAAATACATTGAGTTGAGTGATGAGACAGTGAGTTATTTGGAATTAAAGCAACAGCTGGGATGGGATGAGATATTCTACCAAGCAAATCAAATTGGTTTGGTTTTAGATAGAGTTTCATTGAATAGGGCTTATTCATTAGCAAACTATTCAACAGATGAATTAGCTGATTTATTGAGTGAAAGATTGTATTCAGATACACCAGAACTAGCTAAGAGTGTTGTGAGTAAGCTAGATACATTACTTTTGACTGGTAAATCATCGCAAAACATTGCTAAAGAGTTGATGAATGATGTGAACAAGGTTCTACAAAGAGAACTTGAAACAGAATATAACAAAGCTATCAGAATAGTTAGAACCGAGAACACAAGGATTTATGGCAGAGCCAAACAGAAATCAATGGAATATACCAAATCACTTGGTATTGAAACCAAAAAGATGTGGGTGGCATCCATGGATAAGAGAACAAGGTCTAACCACTCAAAATTAGATGGTGTAGTGATTGGTATTGATGAAGAATTTGAAATTGATGGGGCGAAAGCTTTAGCTCCTGGAGGATTTGGAGTTCCACATTTAGACATTAATTGTAGATGCAAAATTGTAACCATCATTGATGATGAGATACCAGAAACTAGAAGAGTTTCCACTTATGATGAAGATGGAAATAAGAATGGTAGTAAGATAATTAAATACAAGAATTATGAAGAATGGAAAGAAGCTAAGTATAACTAGCTTTTTTATTTTGACCTAAATAAGTCACTAAACTGTTTGCTCCATCTGAACAGATGTAAAACTATATACCCTAATCTTGGTCATCCCAAGTAAAACAACATGAAATAGGAGAGATAATTATGAAAAGAGCATTTTTAACTGAGGAATTAGGTTTAGATAGAGAGACAGTCAATGCAATCATGAAGGAACATGGCTTAGCCATCCAAGCAGAGATGGATAAACACGAAGATGAGATGGAAACATTAAAAGCTGAAATGGCTAAATTAAGCACAGATTCTACTGACATTGATGAATTAAAAGCATCTCTTGAACAAGCTAAAGAATTGGCAAAACAATTTGAAGATAAATTCAACGAAACTAATCAAGCACTAGAAAGCGAGAGAAAAAATATTACAATTGAGAAAGCTTTGACAGCTCTAGGTGGTAGTGATTTGGATTATCTAAAATACAAATTGGGTGATGTTGAGGATTTAGACACCTTAGATGAGAAAGTGAATGCTCTTAAGGAGCAGTTACCTACATTCTTTGGTGAGACAGCCAGTGCACAAGTTGATGAACCTAAAGCAGATGTAGAGGTAATTGGCAATCCATTGCAAAACGGAGAAAAACATAAAACATTCAGCTTGGAAGAGATTAACCAATTAACAACAGAAGAAATTAATGCTAATTGGTCACTGATTGCTGAATCTTTAAAAAATCAATAATAGTCTAAAAGACTTAAAATAAGGAGAATTCAAACATGGCATTAGATACAGGATATAAAGGATTTATTCCAAAATTATGGTCAAGTCGCTTATTAGAACACTTTGATAACTCTTTAGTTGCTTTAAACTTAGTAACACGAGAATATGAAGGTGAAATTTCAGCATATGGAGATACCGTACACATCAACCAATTAGGTGATGTAACAATCAAAGAATATACTGGTGCAGACATTGATGGACCAGAAGATTTAACATCAACTCAACAAACATTAACAATTGATAAGGGTCGCTACTTTAATTTCCAAGTTAAAGATGTGGCAAAAGCACAAGCAAATGTAAACTTAATTGATGCAGCTACTAAACGTGCAGCTTACCAAATGGCTGATGGCATTGATAAAGAGTTATTCACTGCTATGGCAGCTGGAGCTAAGATTAAAGTTGGTACAGCATCAGCTCCAATTCAAATCACTCCAGAAAATGCTTATGATACATTAGTTGATTTAGCAGTAAAAATGAATGAAGCAAATGTACCAACAGCAGAACGCAAGGTAGTGTTACCACACTGGTTCTTAGGTATGTTAGCGAAAGATAAACGTTTCACTACTCAAGCAACTGTATTACAAAATGGTGTAGTTGAAGGTGCAAACATCTCTGGTATGCAAGTATTAGCATCTAACAACCTTAAAGGTGATGCTAAACACACAGCAATCATTGCAACAGTTCCAGAAGCTACAGCATTTGCTAACCAAGTAGTTGAGACTGAAGCATATCGTCCAGAAGCAAACTTTGCTGATGCTGTTAAAGGTTTAAATGTGTATGGTTCATCTGTAATCCGTCCAGAAGCAGTTGCAGTATTATTTGCAGTTGCTAAACCAGAAGCAGGAGCAGATGCTTAATTAGCTCCCTAAATTTGTAAGGTGATTATCTATTGGGTAGTCACCTTATTTTTTTTATTAAAATATAAAAAGAGGTGGTAAGATGCTAAAACTTGAAGAAGCTCAAAAGTTAGATGCTAACATCACACAAGATGATATTGATGCTTTAGAGCAAAAAGTAAGAGCATTATCAAATAACAAGTTTCATCATCCTCATATTAAGAACTTTAATTTAGCTTTAATGGAAAAAACTATCACCACTCCAGAGGAATTAATTGGATATAAAGTTGGAGATAGGATTGAGATTGTAGGTACTAAATATAATGATGGCTTATATACGGTTAAGGCTGTAGATAATCATACAATCACTGTTGAACAAGAGTTTATTAGTGAAACCAATACCAAGGCATTTGTGGTCAAAATAGACTATCCATTAGATGTTGTGAATGGTATCAAACAAATTATCATCTACAATAAAAAGATGGCTAGTAAGATTGGTATTAAGTCTGAATCAGTTGCAAGAATGAGTGTGACTTACCATGACATTAACAAATCTGATAATTCAGAAGGTATTCCATCTAGTTATTGGAATTTCATCAAGAAGTATCGCAAGTTAAAGTGGTGATAGCATGATTGAATTTAAAGTAAAAAAATACAACAGCAACAAGATGAATATGGTGGATTTGAAGAAACCTATCTTACTAGCTATGAAGGTGTTGGTTATTTGGATATGTTGACTGGTTCCAATGAGAGCACCATTCAAAATACATCCATTGAACAATCCACACATATCTTAATTACTGATTATTTTGATGAGTATGAAACATCTATTACTGATTCTATGATTGCTGACATTGGCAATAAAAGATACAGAGTAACCTATGTGGATAATCCAGTTGGGTTAAATCATCATTTAGAGATATACCTAAGATTTGATACTTATTTGGGTGATGCTAATGGCAGATAAGAATAATGTAGATAAGGCTAAGAAAGCTTTACTAAATGCAGTCACTAAAGGAGTAACAAAGGCAGTTGAATATGTTGAAGGTCAAGCAGTATTGAATGCACCAGTTGATTCAGGTGCATTAAGTCAATCTATTGACCATTCTGTTGACACAACAACAAAAGAAGTAACTGGTGAAGTTGGAACTAATTCAGAGTATTTCATTTATGTTGAAAAAGGAACTGGGGAACATGCAACCAATGGGCAAGGTAGAAAGACTCCATG
The DNA here is from genome assembly GCF_033564055.1 of Globicatella sp. PHS-GS-PNBC-21-1553. Lineage (NCBI taxonomy): Bacteria > Bacillati > Bacillota > Bacilli > Lactobacillales > Aerococcaceae > Globicatella > Globicatella sp. PHS-GS-PNBC-21-1553. The sequence goes on along the minus strand of NZ_CP085470.1, from coordinate 2,453,512 downwards.
GCGGTTCCAATTACCTAATGGGGATTGGATAACTACCACAGGGCAGAAACCTCAACCATTCTTAGAACCAGCCTTTAAGAATAATGTGAATAGAATTCAACAATTCATTAGTGATGAGATTAAAGGAGTTGATATTTAGTGGATTTAGATTATTTTAGCAAGTTTATTAATCGAGTGTTGAGAGAAGTTCATCCAGAAAGCTATTTAAGTTGGAATCATTCCACTGAGGTCAAATATCCATATCTCACTTATGAATTTGACTATCAACCAGTAGATGATATTAGAACTGAATTTAGTGTTGAATTAAGGTTATTTGATTATGGCACAAGTAAGAAGAATTTAATTCAATTGGAGTCAAAATTATTTGATGCTCTGCATAAGAAATACATCTATGAAGATGATTTAAATGCATATATTAGAATAGGTAGGTCATTAGATATACCTACAGGGAATGAAACAATAATAAGAAGAGACATTCAGTTAATGATTAAAGTTGATTGGATGAAAGAATAGGAGGAATTAAAATATGGCATTGGAAAATGTAAGAACAAGTGGGTTTACAGCAGATACCGCCAAACATTTCATTGTGGACGCAGGAGCTTTATACAAAAACCTAGAGTTTGATAAAACAGCAATGAAATATAAAGGTGAGCCTTTAGGAGCTACATCTGGTGGTTCATCTGTAAAAGTTGAACAAGAATATAGAACAATTGAAGTTGATGGTGTGTTCACAGATGCAGTTGGAACTAAAGTGTTGCAATCAGCATCTGCTTCAATGGAAGTGAACATTAAAGCTATTACAGCTGAAACAATCAAAATGGGTATTAATGGTGTAATTAAATCTGGTGATGGAACTACTTCACCTACAGGAGCTACTATTGTAACTGGTAAAGGAAAATTAGAAAATTCTGACTATATCAAGAATGTGGCATTAGTTGGTACTTATTCAGGTTCTGATGAACCAGTTATTGTTATCTTAGACAATGTATTATCAGATGGTGGATTAGAGTTCTCAGTTGAGGATAATAATGAGGCAGTGGTAACTATGACATTGAAAGCACATGCTGATGCAGGTCAAGTAGCAGATAGAGCTTTACCAATGCGAATTATTTTCCCAGCATTAAGAGGGTAATCAATCAATTCATGAGCTAGTCTTTTTGACTGGCTCTATTTAAATTAAAAAGAAATTTAGGAGAGGATATAAATGAATTTACAAATGAGAAAACTTAAAGGAACTGATATTTTCACAGTATTGAGATTACTTTCAAAATTAGGGGTAAAAGACTTAGTGTTTGATATGTTTGGTAATACTGACTTAGCAAAGGTTAAGGATGCAACAGATGTTAAATTGTTAGCAGATGGCAAAGGAGCTAATTTAATGGCTGTATTGGTTGAAACTTTGACTGATAAATTACCAACTATTGAAACAGAATTAAATCAATTCCTAGGTGAATTAACTGGTAATGATGCGAAAGATATTGCTGAATTGGAATTTGGTGAGTATATGCAACTTATCATGGACTTCTTCAAAAAAGAGGAATTAAAAGATTTTTTCCAACAGTTATCCTTATTTTCAAATACGGAGAAATAAGGTTTAAAGACTTATTATTTAAACGATACTCAAATGTAAATGAGTTGCTATCCTCCCTTGATTTATCAGAAGTAAATGATTTAGTGGTTTATTTATTAGAGCAACAAATTGAAGAACAGTTGTGGGAAATTTGGGTAAATAAAGACATTGAATTATCTTTTGATGAATTCAAAAAGAAAACAGTGAAAAAATCAACTAGCAAACAACTATCTAAGGAAGAAGAGGAAGAGATATTGAATAAGGCTCAATCTATCTTAGACATGGAAGTTTCTGAGGAAGCATCTAACATTAAGATTTAGGTGTTTTTGATTTAATCACTAAAGGAGGTAACAAATGGCAAATTCATTATTTGAATTTATGGGTTCTGTTAAAGTCAAGATTGATGAGGCAACAAAAAATCTTGATGAGGTCACCGAAAAAGCCGATAAAACAACCTCATCCATGGAAAGCAAGTTTAAAGGAGCAATAGCAGCAATTGGTGCTATGGTTGCGGTCGATAAGATTATCGATTTTGGAAAGATGAGTGTAGAAGCAGCAGCCGAAGCTCAAGCCATGGAAGCTCAATTTGAACAGGTCTTTGGAGATTTACAAGGTAAAGCCAAAGACATGATTGATGGCATGGGGAAAGAATTCAACATGTTAGATAAACGAGTTCAACCAGTGTTCACAAGCTTAACCTCAATGTTTAAAGGTGTTGGAATGGAATCGGAGAAAGCTATGGACGTAGCAAAGAAAGCTACAGAGGCAGCAGCTGATGCAGCAGCGTTCTATGATACATCTATGGAACAAGCACAAGGTTCGATTACAAGTTTTGTAAAAGGGAACTATGAAGCGGGAGAGAGTGTTGGTATCTTTGCCAATGATACTCAAATGGCTCAATTTGCTGTTAAAACAGGTGTAGTAGAATCTACCAAAGCTTGGAAAGATTTAGACGAAGCCACTAAACAAGCAACAAGGGTTGAATACATCAAAAATATGCAAGAATCATCTGGAGCTATGGGTCAAGCAGCTAGAGAAGGTGATGGTTATGCCAATGTTATGGGTAACCTTGAAGCAGCATGGGAACAATTCTTAGCAGTTGTAGGTTCACCAATTCTATCACTGGCTATTCCAATTATTCAAGGTGTGACTGATGCAGTATTAGGTCTATCAGACATTGTTCAGAACATCGTTCCACTCTATCAAGAATGGACTGACCAACATCCAATCTTAAGTCAATTCCTTGAAGGACTTGTTATGGCTTTAGGAGTTTTAGCAGCAGGATTTGGTATCTATACAGCTGCAACCACTATAGCAACAGCAGTAACCACAGCATTCACAGCTGTTATGGGAGTGTTAACTTCACCTATTACTTTGGTTATTCTTGCCATTGCTGGGTTAACCGCAGTGGTTTACACCCTTTACAAGAACTGGGAAACGGTTGGACCAATGTTAAACGAGGTTTGGACGAATATCTCAACTTGGGTAGTAACCACTGTATCTAATATGGCTAACTCGGTTGTAGCTTGGTTTAGTGACATGTGGCAAAAGGTTCAGACTTATGTAAGTAACATTTACAATTCAGTATCTGAATACTTTAGCAATGCTTACAATTCAGTTCTTAAAGCAGTTAAAGACATGTTTAATGCTGTTAAAGAATGGTTTGGAAAGATTCCAGGTCAAATCAAAGAACTTTGGAATGAAGCAGAGACATTCTTAAGAAACATTAACCTATTTGATATTGGTAAGAACATTGTAAATGGCTTACTAAATGGTATCAAGAATGCTTGGAGTGGTCTAACAAGTTGGTTAGACAACAAAACAAGAGATTTAGTCAATAGTGTTAAGGGTGTATTTGACATCAACTCTCCATCAAGGGTGTTTAGAGATGAAATCGGTCGTTTCCTACCTATGGGGATGGCAGAAGGGATTAAAGGTGCATATGGCTATGTAGAGAAAGCTATGGCTGGCATGCAAAATATTGTATCTGGTACAGAGTTTTCAACTCCAGATGTAACTGTAGCATCTGAATATGCAATCAAAGCATCTCAATCAAATGCTGAAATACAGACTAATAATAGATATATGTTAGAAGATGTGATTATGCTACTAAGAGCAATCTTAGAGAAAGATATTGATATTAAGATGAACGGTCGTTCAGTTGCTGAAGAAGTAATTGATGAGATTAATTATTTAAATGATTTACATAGTAACAGAAATATAAGAATAGGAGGAGGGTTCGCTCAATGATATTAGATTTTTGGTTTGACTCATATAAAATTACTGATTATTGTATGGTTCGCAACATATATCCTTATGTAGCACCCAAGGACCAAACATTGAAAGTAGTCATTAACATCACTATTAAAGATGATGTAAGGTATAACTTAGACAAATTAAATCAATTGTTGTTTACAAGAGAACCTAAACCACTAATCATTAGCGATACTCAAGATAGATACTTAATGTGTGAGCTTGATGGAGGCATTGAGCTCACCTCTAGGTTTAGTGGTGCAGATGCTACTTTAACTTTTAAATCCAAGGATAAATACTGGTATTCAACAGCTGGCGATAAGAAATTTGATGCAGATACTAAAGGAATCATTGCAGTACAAAGTGATGGCACAGCTCCATCAGTACCTAAGATTGAAGTTGATTTTCAATCAGATTCTGGGTTCTTAGCAGTAGTTGCTCCAAATGGGTATTTAGCATTAGGAGATAAAGAGCAAAAAGATAAAGTTGAATTACCAAAATCTCAAATAGCATTAAATGAAGAAATGCATGAGGCAGACATGAGTGACTGGACTAGATTAACTAGTGATAGTCATGCAAATGGTCTTTGGGTTCCAGATTACAATAAGTTAAGTTTAACCACAGGTAAACCTACTTTTGACCAATGGGGGATTAGATTAACCAAATCAGCAACTCCTAAGGCAGGAAGTTATTGGAATTGTTATGCCTACACAAAAGATTTAGCTCCATTACCAGAAATTCATGAATTAACTAACTTTAAATTACAATCAAGAGTATCTATGCTAGACCAATCAGGAACTACAAAGAACACAGGAATGTATCTGATTGTGTTAATGGATGCGAACAATAAACCAATTGTAACCACATCTATTTACAATGTAGATGCTAACTCCAATGAGGTAACAGTAACAGCAAAACGAAACAACTTCAATGGTGGTGCTAATACATCATCAAGTATTATTCATACTGCTAAGTTTCCTAATGGCTTTAATGGAAATATTCAAATGATTAGAGAAGGTTCTTTATTTACTTGGATATTTGATTCTGGTAGAGACCAAACAGTATATCAGACTGGTGCAGCAATTGAAAAATTTGTTGTAGGTTCTACTGTATATATCAAGAACTCAGCAAGATTTGGATATGGTCATGATGGCTCACAACATAGTATTAAAGGATTTACTAGAGGTCGAGCTAACAAGGTAACTAACACAAGAATATTTAAAGGCAAGAAACAGTATCTCATCAACAATAGTGGTGTTGCTATCTACTGGATGAATGAAGAAGATTTAACCGCTAATGCAAGTGGAGTTGGTAACACAGTTAAGCAAACAAAACAAACTAATCAGCGTTCAAGTAAGTTTAGTGTTGAAGATGGGGAGCTAGCAAGACTGACACCTACTAAAGTATTAATTGTTGGTGGTACATGGGATAAAACTAATCCATTTACAGGAGCAAATTTAACATCTGTAGTTGTCAATAGATTAAATTCAGGTGGTCAATTCGCTAAAATATCAAATACTTTTGCAAATGGCGATAAGTTAGTCATTGACAATTCAACAGGTGAAATACTATTAAATGGAATGACCTACCAAGGAATTTTAGATGTTGACTCTAGATTCTTTGATATTGATTATGGAGCATCTGATATTCAAGTTGTTCCTAGTTCATGGGCAAGTATACCAAAAGCAACAATTACATTAACTGAAAGATTTAGATAGGGAGGAAATATTTTGAAACAGATTGAATTATTAGATAAAGATTTTAAGAGACTAGCATTTATTGATAATAACACTGAAAATGGTTTGCATTTTGTGGATGATAAATTATCAACTTCAATTGAAGGTGGAATTTATGTAGCAGATATTAACTTTGATAAGAGTTCTCCTCAGCATATTAATCTTAAGGAAGGAAATTACATTACATTCTTAAATAGACAAGGTGTAAGGATTCTAGGAACTATCATGCAAGTTGATGAAACATCAAGATATAAAAAAGTATATATAGAAGATGCTTCATTAAACTTAATTAATAAGGTAGTAGGAGGGGTAGAATTACCTTCTACACCAAAAGATATTAAATGGTACTTTGATAAAATGCTATTAGATACTGGTTGGTCCATTGGTAAGAATGAATCAACTAAACAAGTAGCAATGGAGTTTTCTAATTCAGAAACCTTGCTTTCAAGAATTAAGAAAGTGTGTAAGGAATTTGAGGTTGAGTTTTATTTTGAAACTATCCTTGATACTCCAGGTGTTCCAGATTTTAAAATTCACTTAGTTAAGCAACGTGTTGAAGGAGATGCTGGTTTCAGATTGAGTTCTGATGATTTTCTTGAGGGAATCAGCCGCAAGACTAACATTGATAACATTGTAACTAAATTAATAGTTGAATCAAATGCTCAACCTAAAGATGCATCTCCAACACCTCCAACATCAAATCCAGTTAAACCTACTCCATCATCTATTCATCAAGAAATGTTGGAGAAAATGATTAAATGGTTCAAAGATAGAGAAGGTAAAGTTAAATATAGCATGACCGCAGCCAGAGTAGGTCCAAATTATTATGACTGTTCATCAGCTGTCTATTCTGCTTTGTTTTATGCTGGTTTTAAACCAAACATTAACTATATTGGCTCAACTGTTAGTTTATGGACTGACATTGGACCAGATAAATTAATGGTTGAAATACCAAGGGCACAGGCTCAAAGAGGAGATTTATTCTTATCTGGCCCTAAAGGAGCTGCAAGTGGTGGTGAGAATGGGCATACAGGTGTATTTGTAAGTAATACCCACATCATTCACTGCAATTATAAAGACAATGGTATTACTACTACACCAGTTGCTGGTAGAAGTGGAGAGCCACTCTATGTATTTAGATTAGTGAATAAGGCAAGTCAACCCACTCCAACTGTTAGTTCTAAAACTGAAAAAGCTGTTCAAAGAGCTTTAAGTTATGTGGGCAAAACTCCATATATTTGGGGTGGCACCACTACAAGAGGTTGGGATTGTTCTGGCATGATTTATGAGGTATATCGCCATGCTGGGTTCAACATCAACCATAGATGTACCACTGCTACTATTCAAGCACAGCAATCACCTTTTAGAAAGATAAGTGCATCAGAAGCAAGAAGAGGAGATTTAATTGTAAATAACAATGGTGGTCATGTTGCCATTTTACTTGGAACTATTAGTTCTGGTGCTGGTATTGTACATGCAGCTAGTGAACAATTAGGCACTATTACACAAAAAAGCCTAATGAATGGTATTGTTGGTTATTACAGAGTCATGGGTTAACTATGACTCTTTTTTATATAACAAAGGAGGTAACACATGACTCAATTAAATTTTATAAATCAAGTTAAAGATGGAGCAATTAGTGGTTGGACAAAATACAAGATTTTACCTTCTATATCAATTGCTCAAGCTTGTTTGGAATCAGGATGGGGAACTAGTGGTTTAGCTAAAGCTCCAAACTATAACTTATTTGGAATTAAAGCAGATGATGCATGGACTGGAAAGAAAGTTTTAATGGACACTCAAGAATGGTCACAAAGTAAAGGCTATTATTGGACTAAAGCATATTTTAGAGCCTATAATTCATGGAATGAATCAATAGAGGACCATGGGGCATTCTTCACTAGCACAGAATGGAGAAAGCAGAACTATGCTAAAGTGGTAGGTGAAAAGAATTATAGAGTAGCAGCTCAAGAATTAAGAAATGCTGGTTATGCTACTGATATAGAATATCCTAATAAGTTAATTAGAATCATTGACCAATACAATTTGACTCAATATGACAAGATTGCTTTTGAGGGTGGATTGACTACTACACCAGTAATCAATAATGGTATGAGTGCTGAATATTATCTTAGAAAGACAGTAGGAGACTCTTTATCATCTGGTGCAGAGGCAGCTGCTAAACATATTGATGTAACCTTTATTGGGGATTCTTTATTAGTTGGTACAGAACCCAAGCTGAAAAGGTTTGCATTTAAACAATCAAACTACAATGCTAAAGGTTCAAGACAATGGACACATCCAGATACAGCCTATAATGCTATTGCACAGCTTAAAACCATGTTAGCTAACAATCAGGTTTATAGTTATGTTGTATTCATTCTAGGAACCAATAGAGGGGTTACAGCTGATGAAATTAAACAAGCTGTAGACTTATGTGGTGTTGGTAGAAAGATTTTACTAGTGGACACTTTATCAGAAGTGGCTCATAGAGAATCTGTTGCTCAAGCCTATAAGCAAGCATCAGAGCAATACTCCAATGTATTCTATGGAAACTGGTCACAATATGCCACTCATAAAATCAGAGAATACTATTATGCAGATGGTGCTAATGGCGAGCATATCCATATGACACCAATTGGGTATGAAAGACATGCTAACTTCATCATGCATGCCTTGTATCAGATGTATAATTATGGAAACACTAGTGGTACTCCTCAAGGTACTGTTTCAATTTCTGATATTAACTATGATGATGGAATTTTCACCTCTCCAATTGGTGAAACTGTAATCTATAATAAGAAACTAAATGACCAATTTGCTTTTAAACCTAAAAATGGGAAAGCATTGTGGATTGAAAAAGTTCTATCATCTAATTCTGATGACCCACAAGAAATGATTAAAGAAGGTATTGCATACATGAAAGAACATGCTCATCCTTCTGTTCAATATACGGTTAAATTAAAAGAGTTACCAGATACTGTTTCAATTGGCGATACAGGAATTTTCATTGACCATGAATTTAACCCACCATTAGCAATTGAAGCTAGAATCTTAAATATTACCACATCAGAAACACATGAAAACAATAATACTGTAACTATTGGTAATGTGACTGAACTATTCCCTCAATCAAAAGAAGATATTATTGCTTTACAGAAACAATTGCAACAAACAAGAGAAGAACTATTAGAGGATTACCATAAAGGTGAACCATTAGAGGTTAAGATTGAAGCTACAAATGGATTAATGTTATCAGGTTCATCAAGTGGTTTTGAAACTGAATTAATTCAAGGCTCTACTACTGATTTAATATTTAATTCTACTAACAATACAATCAATCTATACAAACCTAATGATGCTGAAAACAGCTTCTATATCAAAGGTAAATTAGCTGAGAACCATATCATTAACCATAAGAGTGGAATGTTGGTAGATGAAAAACCTATTAGTGGAGATTATGATGTTAACTCAAACCCACAAGGTGCTGATATAGATAATCCTTTAGATGCTTTTGATTCTCATGAATTAGAAGTATCAGAATTGACAGTGAACTTCCTTAATGATTTAGGTCAATTTGTTGGTACAGTGAATGTTCCAGTTTATCATGATGGTGAATTCAGTACACCAATATTATTTGATGATAAATCTTTTGTTAAAGCAGTTATTGCTACTGATATTGAAATTAATTTTGACAAATTTTCTGTTGTTGAAAAGGCAAGTAAGAGAAATACAAAAGAGTCTACTCAATTAATTGCAAGAGTATTTCAAGGTAATAGAGATGTTACTGAGCGTTTTGATAACTTTTTATGGTCAAGAGTAAGTAATGATTATAGATTGGATGAAGGTTGGAATGATAAGAATAAGTTCATTCAAGCCAATCATATAACAATCTATCCAGATGATATTCAAAATGGTAAATCAACCTTCAATATTAAGGTATTTGATGATGATTTTAATGAATTAATAGCATCTGGTTCAGCATTAGTAAAAACTTCAGCAGAAGGTAAATCAGCTTATCAATTAGCTGTAGAAGCTGGATTTAAGGGGTCATTAGATGAATGGATTGAATCATTAAAAGGTAAAGATGGAACAAGTGGAACGCCTGGACCAAAAGGTGAAGATGGTAGAACTACTTATATCCATACAGCATGGGCATTAGATGATAAAGGAACAGGATTCTCTACATCAGTATCAGCCAATAAGCTCTATATGGGTACTTATACAGACTTCACAAAGGAAGATTCCACAGACTATCGCAAATATACATGGGTTAAGATTAAAGGTGAAACTGGTAAAGATGGTTACACCCCAATCAAAGGTACAGACTACTTTGATGGGCGAGATGGTCAAGATGGTAAATCATCATATACCTACATTAAATATTCAGCAAATGCCAATGGTAACCCAATGACAGACAGCCCAGTTGGTGCTAAATACATTGGTATTGCGGTTGTATCAAACAATACTGTTCCTACATCACCATCATCATACAATTGGACTCTAATCAAAGGTTCAGATGGTATTGCTGGTGAAAAAGGACAAGACGGTCGTACCTCTTACATGCACATCAAGTATTCTAATGATGGTGGTAAAACATTTACTGCTAATAATGGTGAAGAATTAGGTGCATGGATTGGTATTTATACTGACTTTACACAAGCTGACTCAACATCTGTTAGTTCATATACTTGGAATAAGATTAAAGGAGAGCAAGGTCCCCAAGGCATTCAAGGTCCAAAAGGTGCAGATGGTAAGTCTACTTACACATGGGTTAGATATTCTCCTAATGCAAATGGTTCTGGAATGACTAATCTCCCAGATTCTAATACTAAATACATTGGAATTGCTACGAATAAAACTGTAGAAACTGAATCTAATACAGCATCTGATTATGTTTGGTCTAAATTCATTGGTGATGATGGAGTGCCTGGAGCAAAAGGTGCTGATGGCAAAACTACTTACACTTGGATTAAGTATGCTGATACTGCTACAGGTGTTGGAATGTCAAATGACCCAACAGGAAAATTGTATATGGGGATTGCTTATAATAAGCTCACAGCAACAGAATCAAATACAGCTTCTGATTATACATGGACTTTAATTAAAGGCGATAAAGGTGACAAAGGAGACAAAGGTCCTCGTGGTCTCCAAGGTCTCCAAGGTCCTCAAGGAACACAAGGCATTCAAGGACCAAAAGGCGTAGATGGTAAATCATCCTACACCCACATAGCCTATGCTACAGGAAATCAAGGGCAAAGTTTCAGTCACAGTACATTTCCACAAGCCACTTACATAGGTATATATGTAAGTAATAATCAAAATAGTTCTGGTAATTGGAGAGATTATAACTGGACTCTCATCAAAGGTGCTGATGGAGCTAGAGGCTTACCAGGTGCAAAAGGAGAAGATGGTAGAACACCATATTTCCATACAGCTTATGCTAATAGTGCTGATGGTAAAGTTGATTTTAGTATCACTAATTCAGATGGTAAGAGATTTATTGGTACATATACTGACTATATAGCAGCTGATAGCACTGACCCAAGTAAATATAAGTGGGTTGATATGGTGGGAAGTGTTGAAATTGGTGGACGAAACTATTTTAGCCTAAACCAGCTCAATAATATATCCCCTAGTTCATGGGTTGTTAGAGCATATGTTTATAATTTTACTTTAGAGGCTAACACAAAATACATATTATCGTCTAATGTTCCTACTAATGGAAACCAAGAAGAAACTGTTCTTTATTTCAATGGAAGTGGAACTGCCTCTAATGGAGTTTGGTTAAATAACCCTAAAATAATGGAGACTGATAATGAAGGTAAATTCTATATAGCTATCCCAACAAGTAGAACTTATACAAATGAAATACTGAATGGTAACTACTGGGTTAAACTTGAAAAAGGGAATAAAGCCACAGACTGGTCTCCAGCTCCAGAAGATGTTCAATCAGACATTGATTCAAAAGCCGATAGCGAAGCAACAGAACAAGCCCTAAACGAAGCTACTGCACTGTTGCAAACATTACAACAAGAGATTCAAGCTGCAGCCTTAGATGGTGAATTAAAAGACTTTATTAAACAGTACAATGAGGAACAAAAAGCACTGGATGCAGATAAAAAAGAGTCAAATAAAAGACTACAAGAGGCTTTGAATAGCATTAGTTTACTAACTAACAACATGGACAATATGTCTGAAACATGGAACTTTGTGGATAGGTTTATTAAAAACACCAAAGAGGGAATCGTAGTTGGTAATCATGAAGAGGGTAGTTACATTTTAATTAAAGAAGATAGGCTATCGTTCTTTAGTAATAATGAAGAAGTTGCTTTCATAGCACAAAACTTAATGGAGATTAGCCGAGGGGCGTTCGTTGAACAAATTCAAATATCGCAATACATATTTGAGAAATATGGAACGAACCAACTAGCTATTCGATATGCTGGTTAATAGGAGAGTGAGAGATTAATGGCTACATATCAAAATTCAATTGCAAATCTGGGGGTGAGACTGGTAATTACACACCAGTCTCCAGATATTGCAAACAATAGAACAACAATTAATTATAGTGCTTATGTCTATAAGACAAATGGGAGTCCATGGAACCAGTTAAGTCAAACTCCTATGAAGTTAATCATAGACGGACAAACTCCGATTAATATTAGTAATGGTAACTATGATTTAAGAAGCACATCGCAACAACTGATTAAATCAGGAACATTAACTATCCCACACAATAGTGATGGTACGAAATCATTTAGTTTCTCATGGAATGTTAACTTTACAAGTACAGGATATGGATATGGGAATGTTACAACATCAGGAACATATACTTTACCAACAATACCGAGAACATCATCATTTTCAGTTGCATCTACTATGAATACTGGAACAAATTATACACTAACTATTAGTAGAAGCTCAGATAGTTTTACTCATGATGTGACTTACACAGTGGGTGGGGCTGAGACAAATGTTGCGACATCAACAACTGCAACATCAGTTACTGTGAATATTCCTCATACTTTATTTAATAGATACCCATCTAATTCAACTGTCACAGGAACGATTAATGTTAAGACTAAGAATGGGTCAAGTGTGATTGGGGTTAGGTCACAAAATGTGAATATTAATTTGCCAACCAATTTTATACCTAGTGTATCTGGGTTGAGTGTGAGCAATACACAATATGCACCAATGACAGCATCTAATCAGTTCATTAGAGGTATTTCAAGATTGACTTTAACAGCGAGTGGAGCGAGTGGTGTCTATTCATCTACTATCAATGGCTATGAGTTTAGATATAAGAGAGCAAATGGTAGTTATGAGGGGGTCGTATCATCTAGTACCAACTCTTTTCAGTATAGTGTATTTCAATTCCCAAATAGTGGAAGTGAAGATTTAACTGCTGAAGTTAGAGTTAAGGATTCCAGAGGAAGATATTCAGCATGGAAAACAGTACCTTCAGCATTTAGAGTTCACTTCTATCAACCACCATCAATAGGTAATATCAGAGTATGGAGAACTGGAGCAAATAACACTTCCTTAAATATGGAAAGAAATTATAAAGTGACTCCATTGTATACAGGTGGAGGAACAACTAATAATAACACTGCATTACTTACTTTTGAGACTAGGGAGCTTGGTGGAACGACATCGACTAATACTGGTGCTAATAGTAGTGTGTTATCATTGACTAACTCTACTGCAACTTTAAGTGGTACGTTTGCTGCTAATAAATCGTATGAAGTTAGAGCGGTTTTAAAAGATAGTATTCAGACTGTTTATGGTTCATGGATTCGAGTATCAACTGAAAGTCTACCTATGACAATTGCTCCAAATGGAATTGGAGTGGGTAAAGCACATAGTGGAGGAAGTTATAATTTAGAAGTTGGTAGTGGGGGAGCAAGTATTGATGGTGGGATTCAAATAAGTGGAACTGGTGGAAACGTATCTCCAGTAGCAGCATTGTATAGCCCTAGTGGCGGTGTTTTAATTGATATTATGCACAATCAAACAACTCAAATGATTACTGTTGAAGTAATAGGAAATGCTTATGGAGTTAATATCCCAATCGACTCAACGTTCCAAACATATCATTATACTCCAGTTGGTACTTTTTTAAACACATCTCAACTTAATAATGGGTTTAACATCCCACAAGGAAGATTTTTTATTCATAACAATAGAATAAAATTATGGTTCCCAGTAAATGTTAATTTTCAGACATATATAGTGAGGGCGTATGGTATGGATGGGAGAGTGTTGAACCCAACAATTGTGAGTGCTACCATGCCTACAAGTGGTATTACTGGAGAAGTTAGTTATTGTGCAGTAAGACAAGCATCACAAATGAATGAGAATGATGTTACAAACATCATCAGCACTTCACTTTCTGGATATGCTAAAAAAACAGACATACCAAGCGTTCCCTCTTATTCAGGAGGCAACAACACATCAAATGGTTATTACATCATAGGCGATTATCAAATCGCATTTGGAAAAATCACTATTAACAGCTTTTACTCATCTTATACATTAACTGGCAATGCAACATTTTATCGAAGCTTTGTCGAGCCACCAGTGATTACATTAACCACATATACAGGTTCAGGTAGTAGTTATCTTGCTGGAGATGGGTATGTTCAGACAGTGACAAACTCTGGATTTACAGCTGGATTTTCTCATACTGGATTTAAAAGTGGCGATAGTAGAGTATTGAATTATATTGCAGTAGGTAAAGGTAGATAGTTATGGGTATAATATTAAGAAACCAAGTAAATGAAAGTGAATATGTTGTTTATAGCTTTACAGAAGATGAAAAGATGATGGTTCAGTTAAAGAGCTATGCAGATAATAGCGTGGTTAGAGAACTATATTATGATTTATCTAAGGTAGAGCAAGGCAAGATGTATGAGTTAGATGAGTATGTTATTTCAGTTAGTAGAACTGATAATGGATTGGAATTAACCTTGATTAATTTTGTTCAAGAAGTTGATTACACAGATGAAGATATTGAACTGGATGTTGAATATTCTGAATTTGATAGTGATGAATGGAATGTTTTGAAAGAGATGGAAGTGACTCAAGAGGTTAATTTGTTTGAAGAGAACGATAGGTTAAAGAGTGAAATTCATGAGTTGAAACAGCAGGTTGCTGATGGAAAAAGAGAGAATGAGCAGATGTTGTTGGAGCATACCCAAGAAAACGAACTACTTACAAAGAAAATAGATGTGCTATCAGAACAATTAGATTTTAGAGATGAACTTATTCAAGAATTGGCTTTGATGGTTTATGCGTAGAATTTTGTTGGCATTACAAATATTGACAACAGGAGGTGGCGAGATGATGGCAATGTTCTTTGCACAACGTATTATTTTAGGCAAAATCACATTTGAAAAAGTTCCTTCAACTTTGAAAGAAGATGTAAGAGCAATTTTAGTTGAATCTGGTTTAGAGTATTTAATTGAAAAGTAGAACAAGATAAAAACAAATTAAGAATTCTCCCAATATGGGAGAACTCTTTTTTAGGTGGTGTAGTGTAAGAAATGATTAGTTACATTAAAAGTATCGGAGTATGGCTTTTTGGTTTGTTAGGTTTTACATTAGGTGTCTTTATAGGTGAATGGCATGCAGTATTGACTGCATTCTTAATCTTAAACTGTATAGACCTTGTAACAGGAATTATAAAGGGGCTATATTTGGAAAATCTAAGCTCAAGGGAAATGTATAAAGGTTTACTTAGAAAGTTAGCTATGTGGTGTGGAGTTGCTTTAGCACATCAAATAGATATATTGCTATTCGATGGCATCAATTCAGCTCAAATGGGATTGATATTTGGATTCATTGCAACTGAAGGACTAAGCATCACTGAGAACTTGGTTCAAGCAGAGGTAATAGTGAATGAAGATATTATTAAATATCTTAGACAAATCAAATCAACAGAACATGCTAAAGATGAAGATATGCGAGAAAATGGACAATAATGATTTTGTCTATTTTAAAGTTTTAGGCTAGTGTTTGCTAATGCAGATGCTAGTCTTTTTTTATATATAATTTGACTATAAAATGCTTTTTACTTATACTGAAATAGGGTAGTCCGAACTAACATTAAGTTCGGAAAGGTTCAATTCCCTATTTTCATAGTTTTCATAAAAAGGTTGATATACAATCTTTTTACATAGAAATTTTATCGAAAAAAGTAGGTTTAGTTCATTTTGGACAGGGGTTCGAATCCCCTCATCTCCATTTTCTAAGAGCTTTCAAACTTCGGTTTGAAGCTCTTTTTTCTGAATTTTGATTGAATTAGCAGTCATTTAGTAAACGCTGAATAACCAGGTACGTATCACAGCTCAACCACCTACTGTATGATTAAGTTAAAACTTATGGAGGTGGTTGATTGATTATTAATCTCGATGCTGCTAAAAGCTATTACATTATGACTGGATGGACAGACGTACGTAAGGAAATTGATTCTCTGGCTACTCTCGGCCAAAATGATTATCAATTAAATCCCTTTGAAAAGAATCTCTTTCTATTATGTGGGTCCAGGTTTGACCGCTTTAAAGCTCTTTATTGGGACGGCCAAGGCTTCTGGTTACTGTATAAACGCGCTATGAATCGGGCCATATTCATTGGCCTAAACAGGAGAAGTCACTGAAGGAAATTGACCGTCACCCACTCATTCAGCTTATGGATGGCTTTCTGATTGAACCCTCCGTTCAAACATTGGAGGGATATTACACAATGTGAAAACCTTTGATTAAATCGTTTACAAGGTATAGTTTGAACAGAAGGGAAGTCCAGGAATGGGCACCAAATCAATAAAAATGCAGACACCTGAACAACTTATCGATATTATTGAAACACAAGCACGTCAAAATGAATGGTTGAATGAACAGCTCCGTTTTATGATGAACAAACAGTTTGGTCGCAAGAAAAAACGTTGCCTCAACCTGTACAAACCAGTCTGTTCGAGGATTGGCAGGAAGCTCTAGACAGCCTGGAACTAGAAGAGATCGTCCAAGAAGTGAAGGCTCTTAAGCGTAAAGCAAAGAAGAATAAAGGGATAAAACGGGCGATTCTCGACCAGTTCCCTGCCGAAGAAAAGCTACATGAACTTTCAAACTGCCAGTGTCCAGACTGTGGGGAATCTATGAAACAGATAGGTGCTAGTGCTGTTCGTGAAGAGCTTTTCTTCATTCCTGCCCATATGAAACGAATCATTCATAAACAAGCTTCTTATAAATGTGAGGATTGCAATCAAAAAAAGAGGACAGTGACAAAATTGTGAAGGCTTTCGTTCCTAAGCTCCCCTCAACAATAGCTTGGGGGCAGCTTCATAGATCGCTCAAAGGATTCATCAAAAATATGGCTTGAAGTTACCCGCTTATCGTCAAGAACAAGAATGGAACAAATGAAATTGCCCCTAAGTCGGGATACGATTTGCGGTTGGCACATTTGCACCTATCAATACTGTTTCCAGGACCTCTGTGACTTACTTTTAAACAAGTTCCGTCAACAAGAAGTTCTTCACGCAGATAAAACCAGCTACCGAGTATTAGAGAGCCAAAAAGCGAAGAATTAATTTTGGCTTCTCATGAGTGGCTGGGACACACCAGAACAGGGGATTATTTATCAATTTGATGAAGGCAGAGGCCGATTGGGTCCAGATTTTGAAGGCAGCCTTCATGCAGATATGTAAGGTGCCTACGTCAAGGCAAATTTCAAGTTTAAATTAGCCAGCATTCATCATCTCAAATGGTGATTTGTAGTTGAACATTCTTTTTGGATAATGATTAATCCAATTTTCGATTTTCTTTTCCTCTAATTCCGTTACATCTGATGTTCCTTTAGGTACAAACCGTCTTATTAGTCGATTGTGGTTTTCGTTTGTTCTCCGTTCATAGGAACAATAAGGATGGGCATAATAAATATGCTTATACGGAAGCCTTCATGCAGTCTAAAAAATTCAACACCATTATCCGCAGTAATTGATTTAATCGCATATTCATTGAGTATATCTAATAAAGCATTATTTACGGATGCCGCCTGTTTATTCGGAATCAGTTGCATAATTTGATGGCGTGTCCGACGATCGGTAAATACGAGTAAACATTTATTGGTCTTGCGCGTTAGAATCACGGTGTCAATTTCATAATGACTGTACTCACCACGTTGATTACTGACTTCCGGACGCATATCGATGGATTGAAGTTTAACTCTAAATTGCGAGTTGGTATTCTTACGTTGTTTCTTTGATTTACGCGGATAAAGTAAGTCATTCGATGTTAAGCCTAAATATCCGTTATGAAGCCAATAGTAAATCGTTGAAACAGGGACGTTTACAAGATTAGAATGAACGATCATTTCTGGTGAATATTTCATTTCGGTCAGAAAATGAACGAGTGTTTCTTTGGTTTCCTTATCAAGTGACACTTTGCGGCAACACTTGTCGAGCTTTTTTAAATACTGGAATGAGCATACTCAGCAGAATAAATTTTTAGAAGCGACGCTGGCTATAAATGCCATAAATCTTACTTTTTAATCCCTTAGGTTTCGTGTTCATGGCTTTGAATTTTAAATCAAATCGAGACTAGCAAGAAATAAGTAGTACATACCATAGATTTTATGAAATAACAGATGTTAAGAGATTTTATTTAAGTTTTTTATAAGCGGTATTCAGATGGGAATTAAAAAGATTATTAAATAGGCATTCGTATATTTTTATGACATCAATTATAAATATTTATGTCATTAAATATAACATAAACTGTAATATAATTATTGCGGTGATGTGTGGTTTTATTTTATACTCAAGTAAGTTAGAATTTTATGAGTAAAATTCTATAATGCATATACTATATTAGAAAGTAGGAGTACGATGAAGTATTTTAGATGGTTATCTTTAACGTTAGTTGTCATGTTTTTAACACTTATTGGAGCACCTGTCTTGTCCCAACAAGTTGCAGCACAGGATGACAACCCAAGCTATATCATTGCGACAGATACTACCTTCGCACCGTTTGAATTCCAAGATGAGAATGGTGACTTTGTTGGTATTGATCTGGATTTATTAGCAGCAATCGCTGAGGATCAAGGCTTTGAGTATGAGCTGCGTCCTCTAGGATTCAGTGCAGCGCTACAAGCAGTAGAAAGTGGCCAAGCTGATGGAATGATTGCTGGTATGAGTATTACAGATGAACGTCGCGAGACTTTTGACTTCTCTGAGACTTATTTCTCAGCTGGAGTACAATTCGCGGTATTAGAGGATAGCGAGTTCCAATCCTTAGAAGACTTAGATGGACAAAAGGTTGCTGTTAAGTCTGGAACTCAAGGTATGGCTGTTGCAGAAGAGTTAGCAGATGAATATGGTTTCATTGTGACAATCTTTGAAGATTCAGTCAATATGTATGAAGACTTACAAGCTGGTAACTCTCAAGCCTTAATTGAAGATTATCCAGTTATGGCTTATGCCGCAGAGACTGGAGGCATTCCATTACGCTTTATCGGCGAACAAATGGAAATGGCTGATTATGGATTTGCAGTTAAGAGCGGTGATAATTCAGAACTTATTGAGATGTTTAATGCAGGTCTAGCTAATCTTCAAGAGTCTGGTGAGTATGATGAGATTCTTGCAACTTACTTAGGTGAGATTGCAATGAACGCCGACTCAGAAGAAGCTGAAGCGACAGATGCAGATGACGCTGTAGTTGTAGCTGACCCAGACACTACATATGTAATTGGTACTGATACAACTTTTGCACCATTTGAGTTTCAAGATGAAGATGGTAACTATGTAGGTATCGACATGGACTTACTTGCAGCGATTGCTGAAGACCAAGGATTTAATTATGAAGTACGTCCGTTAGGATTCAATGCCGCATTACAAGCCGTTGAAGCAGGACAAATCGACGGTATGATTGCCGGAATGAGTATTACCGACGAACGTCGTGAGACATTTGACTTCTCTGACACATACTTCTCGGCAGGTGTACAATTCGCAGTGTTAGAAGACAGTGAGATTCAAACACTTGAAGACTTAAAAGGTCAGAATGTCGCTGTTAAGACGGGGACACAAGGTATGGCTGTAGCTGAATCAGTAGCAGATCAATACGGGTTTACTTTAACTGCCTTTGAAGATTCAGTGAACATGTATGAAGATTTACAAGCTGGTAATTCATCAGCTGTTATCGAAGACTACCCAGTTATGGCTTATGCCGCAGAGACTGGAGGCATTCCATTACGCTTTATCGGTGAACAAATGGAAGTCGCTGATTATGGATTTGCCGTTCAAAAAGGACAAAGTAGTGATTTATTAGCATTATTCAACCAAGGACTAAATGCCTTAAAAGAATCTGGTGAATACGATGAGATTGTTGCAAGCTACATAGGTGAGTCTCAAGAAGCTGAGACTGAAGAAGCAAAAGCAGATTCTGCAGCAGTGGTGGCTGACCCAGACACTACATATGTAATTGGTACTGATACAACTTTTGCACCATTTGAGTTCCAAGATGAAGATGGTAACTATGTAGGTATCGACATGGACTTACTTGCAGCGATTGCTGAAGACCAAGGATTTAATTATGAAGTACGTCCGTTAGGATTCAATGCCGCATTACAAGCCGTTGAAGCAGGACAAGTCGACGGTATGATTGCCGGAATGAGTATTACCGACGAACGTCGTGAGACATTTGACTTCTCTGACACTTACTTCTCGGCAGGTGTACAATTCGCAGTGTTAGAAGACAGTGAGATTCAAACACTTGAAGACTTAAAAGGTCAGAATGTCGCTGTTAAGACGGGGACACAAGGTATGGCTGTAGCAGAGTCAATTGCAGATAAATATGGCTTCTCAATCACAACGTTTGAAGACTCAGTGAACATGTATGAAGATTTACAAGCTGGTAATTCATCAGTTGTTATCGAAGATTACCCAGTTATGGCTTATGCCGCAGAGACTGGAGGCATTCCATTACGCTTTATCGGTGAACAAATGGAAGTCGCTGATTATGGATTTGCCGTTCAAAAAGGACAAAATAGTGATTTATTAGCATTATTCAACCAAGGACTAAATGCCTTAAAAGAATCTGGTGAGTATGATGAAATCGTTGCCACTTATTTAGGAGAGACTGACGTTGAAGCTGAAGAGGCACTAACAAGATCAACGAATGCATTCGTAAGCTTAATTCAATCGAATGGTAAAGCATTAATGAATGGGCTTTGGACAACGCTTTGGGTAACCTTAGTATCATTCGCTATTGCAGCGGTACTTGGTATCATCGTTGGTTTAATGAGAACATCAGGTATCACAGCATTATCAATCATTGCTCAAATCTATATTGATATTATGCGTGGTATGCCGTTAATCGTACTAGCGTTCTTTATCTACTTTGGTGTTCCACAATTAACTGGATTACAATTCGGGGCTTACACAGCCGGAATAACCACCTTAGGTTTGAATGCAGCAGCTTATATTGCAGAGATAGTGCGTGGGGGTATTAACGCAGTTGATCGTGGTCAAACTGAAGCAGCTCGAAGCTTAGGATTAAGTCAAAGTAAGACAATGAGACGAATTATCTTACCACAAGCATTTAGAATTATGATTCCATCATTCATCAACCAATTCGTTATTACACTGAAAGATACATCTATCTTATCAGTAATTGGTTTGGTAGAATTAACACAAACAGGTCGTATAATTATTTCCCGTACATATCAATCAGGTTCAATGTGGTTAATCGTTGGATTAATGTATATTATCTTAATTACTATATTAACTAAGATTTCGAATAGACTTGAGAAGGAGTTGTAATCTATGGCAGAAGTACAAGTTAACGGATTAAAGAAAAGTTTCGGCGACAACGAAGTATTAAAAGGAATTGACTTACATGTTGCTTCAGGAGAAGTAGTATGTATTATCGGACCATCAGGATCTGGTAAATCAACTTTATTACGTTGCCTTAACCGTTTAGAAGAAATTAATGGTGGAAATGTTATTGTAAATGGAACTGACATTAGCCTAAAAGAAGCTAATATTAATAAAGTACGTGAGAACATTGGAATGGTATTCCAACATTTCAACTTATTCCCACACCTAAGTGTAAGAGAAAATATTACACTTGCTCCGGTTGAATTAGGCATCCTATCTAAAGCTGATGCGGACAAAAAAGCGAATGAGTTACTTGCACAAGTTGGATTATCTGATAAAGTAGACGCATATCCTAATTCATTATCAGGTGGGCAAAAACAGCGTGTGGCTATCGCACGCGCCTTAGCAATGGATCCAGACATTATGTTATTCGATGAGCCTACATCAGCGCTTGACCCTGAGATGGTTGGGGATGTACTGAATGTTATGAAAGACCTAGCATCTCAAGGGATGACCATGGTTGTTGTAACGCACGAGATGGGATTCGCTCGTGAAGTAGGTGACCGTGTCGTATTCATGGATGGTGGATACATCGTTGAAGAAGATACACCAGAAAACATCTTCAACGCACCAAAAGAAGAACGTACAAAGTCATTCTTAGACAAAGTATTAGTATAATTATTAATAAGCAAGAGACTCGTTATCATGGGTCTCTTATTTTTTGTGGATTAGAAGGTTTTGGAAATAGGAGTCGAAGTTTGCCGTTTCAAAAGACTAGTAGACTGGCTACTAGGTAAAATGCGATGACAAAATTTATCAAAAGTAAGGATCTAATCAAAATAGCAATAATTAGTGCAGGTTCAGCTCTTTTGCCAACTAACACTCCTACACCTCCACTTATTAATATTATAGGTGAGGATATTAAATTAGTGGCCCATTTTCAACGGCAATTTCGTTAAAAAGTGGCCACTTTTAGATTACAACAAACATTATGATCCGAAAATCAAGAATGCGCGAAAGAAACGAAAAATCTTGGGGCATCGTGATCCGGAAACAGGAGAAATCAAACCGAATCGGGCGCGTAAGAAAACGATCGAATCCCTTTCTGATCCTCAACAGGTGTTGGATATAGCCAAAACCATTGAACGGAAACACTTTGGAGCGACTTATTACCTTCATGAAGTGGCAAAAAAAGAAGGAGTCATCGATGCGTTAATCCAAAGTTTTCCTGAATATTATGAGCACCTGATTCAGCTTGCTTATTTTTTAGTCATGGCTCCGACCAACTCGATGCAACAATTTGAAAGTTGGGAAAAACTTCATTATCTCCCTTATGCTTCTGCTGATAAACTTACTTCTCAGCGAATTTCTGACGTGTTTAAGGCAATCGATGAGGACGGGATTCAACGTTTTTTTGACTTACGGATGAACCAGACAAATGCGAAGGAATTTCTCTATTATGATACAACATCGATTTCCAGTTACTCTAAGACCTTACCCTATGCCCAATATGGTTATAATAAAGAAGATGACAAGTTGCCTCAAATAAATTTAGGCGTCATTTTTTCTGAAAAAACACGCTTACCTATTATGTATCGATATTTATCTGGGAACATCCCCGACAATAAAACGATTCCTTGGTTATTAAGCTTATTAGATAATTTCAATAAAGAATCAATCAAATTAGTGATGGATCGAGGTATTTATAGCAAAGAAAATGTTTATGAACTCATCCAATCTGGAATTGGGTTTGTGATGGGTGTTAAAAAGAATTTACTTTACGTGAAAGCAGCGATAGAAGCCATTCGTCATGAGATAACGGATGTTGAAAACTATTCAACCGTGTATAAATTAGCAGGAAAACGCGTTCAAACCGACTATTTTCAGACAGAAAGTGGGAAAGGCTATTATCCCATCCAAGTCTATGTGTACTATAATCATGATCAAGCGGTGGAACAAGAACATCAATGGAACGCTGAATTACAAAAACGGTATAAAGAACTGCGAAGTGGCGAATTAAACCCTCATTTTGAGAAAGATTATGCCACCTATTTCCGAAAAGTGTCGGAAGAAGGTTCGATCCACTATGAATATCACCGAGAGAAGATTGCGGAACATAAACGACACTTTGGTTTTTTTGTTTTAATCAGTACGTATAAAATGGATGTTTTGGAACTGTTATCCCTTTATCGAAACAAAGAGTTAGTTGAGGATGCGTTTCATAATTTAAAAGATCGTTTAAACCTACGTCGATTAAGAGTTTCCACAGAAAAAAGTTTAGAAGGGAAATTATTTATTCAGTTTGTGGCATTAATTCTCCAATCTTATCTTAAACGAGCAATGAATGAAACGGCACTGGACGAGGATTATACTCAAGCTGATTTTCTAGCGAGTCTGAATCGCATTGACATTCTCACGCACAAAGAATATGGCGCAACCATCGGAGAAATGACAGTTGCGCAGAAGTTACTCTATTCAAAAACAGGGGTGAGTTATCCAAGATAAATATCATGTCACGATAATGGGAGTTTAGGATCAATGGCATTCAATTTGGCGTTCATTTCAGATTTATATAATGCATTAAGGAGATATTATTTCACCTACCCAAAACTTTTAATTGTTTCATTATTTATCTTTAACTATGTTATAATATTGCTATAATTTGCTAGTGGAGGTTATGAAATGAATAATAATCACTTAGAACGTTTTTTACGATATGCTAAAATTAATACTCGTAGTGATATTAATAGCGATGCAATTCCGTCTACTCCGAGTCAATGGGAATTTGCGGAAATGTTAGTGGAAGAATTAACAGCATTAGGATTTGAAGCAGTACAATTAGATCCACGTGATGCGTATGTTGTAGCTAAAATTTCTTCCAATATAGAAGCGGATTCTCAACCACCTGCTATCGGCTGGATTGCCCATATTGATACCGCTGATTATCCGGCTGATAATATCAATCCACAAGTTCACGATAACTATGATGGTGAAAATGTCCTATTAAATAAAGAGACCAATCATTGGATGACAACGGAAGAATTTCCAAACTTAAAAAATTATATTGGTGAAACCTTAATCACGACTGATGGAACGACTTTACTGGGGGCTGATGATAAAGCGGGGATGGTTTCAATCATTGAAGCTGGAAGATATCTAATAGAACATCCGGAAATTAAACATGGTGAATTATGGTTTGCCTTTGGTCCCGATGAAGAAATTGGTAAAGGCGCTCATCGTTTTGAAACGGACAAATTTCCAGCTGAATTCGCATATACTGCTGACAGTGGCGTAATCGGAAAATTAGAGTATGAAACATTTAATGCAGCTCGCTTAACCATTGAAATTGAAGGGACTTCCGTCCATCCTGGACAAGCTTATGGTCAAATGGTCAATGCTTTAAGTATTGCTGCTGATATTCATCAATTATTTCCTAAAGATGAAGTGCCTGAAAAAACCAAGGGTTACCAAGGTTTTTATATGTTAAGTAATATTAGTGGTCAACTAGATAAGGCACAAATGACCTATATTATTCGCGATCATGATTGGGATAAATTTGAAGACCGAAAAAATTGGATTGCTGAACAATTAACACAGTTTAATCAGCAATTTGATCGACCGCGCA
Organism: Globicatella sp. PHS-GS-PNBC-21-1553; assembly: GCF_033564055.1. Classification (NCBI taxonomy): domain Bacteria; kingdom Bacillati; phylum Bacillota; class Bacilli; order Lactobacillales; family Aerococcaceae; genus Globicatella; species Globicatella sp. PHS-GS-PNBC-21-1553. Next base: position 2,428,454 of record NZ_CP085470.1, on the reverse strand, counting down.
TTAAGTATGAAATTCAGGATCAATATTATAATATGGCCAATAAAATCTCTAAAGAATCACTGCCCGTGCAACTGGCGATTAAATCTTATGAAGCGAACGGGATTACACCTGATATACAACCATTTAGAGGAGGAACAGATGGCTGTATTATAACCTATAAAGGTATTCCAACCCCTAATATTTGTACAGGGGCCGAAAATCTTCATGGCTGTTATGAGTTTGTAACCGTTGAAAGTATGGAGAAAGTAACGGATATTATTTTAACGATTATTGAGCTAAGTCTTGAAAAAGAGGCGTAACATTATAAGGAGTTATATGAGAACACTAGAGCAAGATTTTGATTTGTTTTTTATTAGACAAGATTTTTATGATCAACACCTACAAGATTTTAAGGAAGAGTTGATTTTACCTAAACTTGATTATTATCAACATCCTGTTTATTCAAGTATTCATGCGATTTCAAGCTATCAAACATGGAAAATAACGTTTGATTATGTGATAGTTCAACAAGCAGGCTGGTATGAGGATTTACCACAGAATTTACAATATGACTTATTAAACGAACAAAGACGTAACCATAATGCGATGATGTATAAAGACAATTTAGTGACGATTAGCTTTTGGCATCGCATGCCTAAGAGTTGGCAAGATGAAATGATCGAAGGATTAGACGATTCATTTAGCGATGTGCGAATACCTGATGACATTCCAGAAAGAATTGTTCAATTTCATAATCAAATACCGCAAATTCATGGACCGAATTGCTATTCTGCAGTCATCTATTGTCTAACTAATAACGACCAAATTATTTATGAATGGATGTTTGCGAATACTTTTTTGAATTTTCTAAAACGGAATCAGTATTATCCAGTAAAAGATATGGACTATCAAGCAGGTGATGTCGTTTGTTTTTATGATACGCAACATACATTGCAACACGCTTGTTATATGGTGACGGACAGCTTATGTTTTAATAAGAATGGGCAAACATTTCATGATTTTTGGGCGATCAATTCATTCGAAAAAATCAAGGCTGAATGGCCGCAGATGATGCTTAAAGTATTTCGCAAGATAAAGGAATGAGAAAAGCGACGATTATTTTTACTTTAAAAAGCCCATATTAACAAGGAAATGGATCACTTTAGGCAACAAACAGAAAAGATTTTAATCTTTTTTTCATAAAAGTGTTGCATTTTTTAAAGTTCAGTGTTATAGTTTATTCAACTTAATATTAGTCGATGATTAAGAGAGTAAATTATTAGTTGATTACAGCGAGATAGGACAGAGTGGAAGCCTATTATGATGCGATAATTGAACCGCACTTATGAGACAAACTGGTGAATCAAGTAGCTAGTTTCGCTGTCTGAGCGTTATCAAAATGAGTGAATCGGAAATATTATTTTATTTCCCGTTAACTAGAGTGGTACCACGGGTATGTTATTTGCAACTCGTCTCTATACTTACATTTGTAAGTGTGGAGACGGGTTTTTTTATTTCAAAATATAGTATGTAAAGGAGTCATGAGATGTTGAGTATATTAAGTATTGCTGTTGATTTTAAAAAGTTAGGACCATGGTTGCCTACCTTCTGGGAGGGGACAATGGTGACGGTTGTTCTATCATTAGCAACGGTGTTATTAGGAACGATTATCGGACTGTTAGCAACTTTATTACAGCAATCGGAAAATAAATTTTTAAAAGGGATTGCCAATGTTTATACACAAGTCGTCCGCGGGACGCCGATGTTATTACAATTATTTTTATGGTTATATGGTTTTCCATTAATTGGGTTTAGCATTCAAGCTATACCAGCTTTAGGAAATGTTTATGGTTCGCGTGAATTTTTAACAGCTGTGGTAGCTTTGTCGATTAACTCGGGCGCTTATATTTGTGAAATTTTCCGTGGAGGATTGGAGTCCATTGACAAAGGTCAAATGGAAGCCGGACGTGCTTTAGGTTTAAGTCGACGCGAGACATTATTCTCCATCATTATTCCTCAAGCAACGCGGGTTGTCTTACCAGGTTTAGGTAATGAGTTTATTACGATGATAAAAGAATCTTCGATTGTCTCGACCGTAGGGGTATTCGATGTCATGTATGCGCAAAATATTGTTAAGGCTGCGACTTATTCGATTTTTGAACCCTTAGTACTGATTGGGGTCATCTACTTTGTCTTAACATTTGTTTTAACGAAATTGATGAAATTATTAGAAAAGAGGTTAGGAGTTTATGCTTAAAGTTACGAATTTACATAAAAGTTTTGGTGATTTAGACGTTCTAAAAGGAATTAATCTAGAAATCCAAAAAGGGGAGGTGGTCGCGTTGATTGGACCTTCAGGTTCCGGAAAATCAACATTGATCCGATGCCTCAACTTAATGGAAATACCTACTTCAGGTGAAGTATATTTTAAAGACCAATTAGTAAATGAAGATAAATTAATTGAAAAAAACGTAGACCAATTACGACAAAAAGTCGGGATGGTCTTCCAACATTTTAATTTATTTCCCCATTTAACCGTTAAGCAAAATATTACCTTAGCCCCGGTAAAATTAAATAAAATGTCGCAACAAGAAGCAGACCAAAAAGCAGAAGAACTATTAACAAAGGTCGGCTTATTAGATAAAAAGGATGTTTACCCAAATAAATTATCAGGTGGTCAAAAACAAAGGGTAGCGATTGCCCGATCCTTAGCAATGGAACCAGAAGTGATGTTGTTCGATGAACCGACTTCTGCTTTAGACCCAGAGATGGTAAAAGAAGTTTTATTAGTTATTCAATCTTTAGCACAAGAAGGCTTAACAACGGTGATTGTCACCCATGAGATGAATTTTGCTAAACGGGTGGCTAGCCGGGTGTTATTTTTAGCTGATGGCAATATTGTTGAACAGGGGACACCCCAAGAAATTTTTGAGAATCCACAAGTGGATCGGACGAAACAATTTTTAGATCAAATTAATTATTAATACATAGAAAAGAGGAAATATCATGAAAAAATTTATATCATTTTTAGTGGCGTTAATATTTGTCGGTTCTTTATCAATCAATCATGTGATGGCAGCTGAGGACAGTCTTACTAAAATTAAAGAAAAAGGGGAAATTTTAGTCGGGACTTCACCGGATTTTCCACCACGTGAGTTCTATATTATTAATGATAAAGGTGAAAAAGAAATTGTTGGTAGTGATATGGCGCTTGCTCAAGCGATTGCGGATGAATTAGGCGTTGAAATGAAATTAGTGACGACTGATTTTAATGGGGTGATTGCCAATATCCAATCAGGTGCAGTGGATATGGGAATCGCTGGTTTCTCATTTACTGAAGGTCGGGCTGCGGTAATGGATTTTTCAGATGGTTACTCTCAAGAAACAGGTGATAATGGTGGTTACCAAGGAATTTTAGTCACTAAAGAAACAGCTGAAAAATTCAAAACATTAGATGAATTAAAAGCGGCTAATTTAACGATTGGGGCGCAAGGTGGCTCTATCCAATATGAAATGGCCTTAAAAATTACTTCGCCAACGAATGTTAAGCAATACGGCACAATGGATGCAGAAGTATTAGCTTTAAATGCAGGTGATATTCAAGGGATGGTTGTGGCAACTTCTTCTGCGGAACCATTATTAAAATCATTTGATAATTTAGTGATTTTACCAAAAGATGGCTTTGATTTAGACCCAGAAAACATTTATGCACAAAATGTGATTGGCTTCCCGAAAAACATGGACAATACCGCATTATTAGAAGTGGTCAATAAAGTCATAAAAGAAGCGATTGACAGTGGTCAAATGGCTAAATGGGAAGATGAAGCGAAAGCTTTAAGTGTCAAAGCCATTGAAGAATAAAAAGAATGGAGGCCCAATAATGAATGCGAATGAAATAATTAAACAATCGGTTGAAGCGAAGATTGACGATTATATGGCAATCGTCCAATCATTATATGATAATCCCGAAATTGGTAATGAAGAATTTGAAACAATGGCCTTATTGGTTGATTATTTAACTAAGGCGGGTTTTGAAACACAAGCGGGTTATGTCGTGCCTACTGGTTTTTTAGGAACGTATGATTCGGGCAAGCCGGGTCTTACCATTGCCTTTATGTGTGAGTATGATGCCTTGCCTGAAGTCGGTCATGGCTGTGGCCATAATTTAATTGCGGCAATTGGGGTGGCAGCTGGAGAAGCACTAAAAGCGGTGATTGATCAGTATGGCGGTAAAGTATTGGTGGTTGGAACCCCTGCTGAAGAAAATTTTGGTGGTAAGGTATCCATGGCGGAAGCGGGTGTCTTTGATAATGTTGATGTTGCTTTAATGGTCCATCCTGGCACAAAAAATGGGGTAGGTGGCCGTTCTAATGCACTTTATCCATTGAAGTTTGAATTTTTTGGAAAAAACGCGCATGCTTGTCGTCCATCAGAAGGTGCTTCAGCTTTGGATGCCGCTGTCATGTCCTTTGTGCAAATTAATTTATTGAGACAATTTGTAGCCCCCCACCTACATTCACGGTGTGATAAGTGATGGGGGCAAAGCCGCTAATGTGATACCAGCGTATGCCTCCCTTGATTATTACTTTAGAGCGCCTAACTTTGCTTATGCTAAAGAAGTGGCGCAAAAAGCGGAAAAAATTGCTGAAAGTATTGCGATGGCCAATGGTACGACGGTTGAAACATCTGTCTATGAGTGCCCTTATGAAGATACCGTTATTAATTATAAATTAGCGGAATTATTAACTGAAAAATACCAAGAACTAGGATTAACGGATATTGAACCCGTCGATGAAGTTGCTACTGGTTCCACTGATGTTGGAGCCGTAAGTTATAAATGTCCTACTATACAAGGATATATAAAGATTGCTGAAGATTGGGTACAAGGACATTCTAAAGAAATGGCAGATGCCACCATTTCACCAGCTGGTAAAGCAGGGTTAATTAAGGCAGCTCAAGGTATTGCTCTAGTAGCCTTGCAATTATTAGAAGAACCAGAAACTTTTGCTGAGGTTCAAAAAGAACAAACAGAAACCTTATCTAAGTTATTAGGATAAATTTGGTAAAATAAGTTAAGAACTTGCTCCTTAATGAAAAGTTCAGTGGATGAATAGCATCAAACGGTGATTTAAAACTGGTTTGATGCTTATTCTACTTTTGGGGTGACCTGTTGAAGAAAATTTATCTAAATATATACAGGACAAAGCCACAGGAGCTAATTTAGACCGAGTGGGTAGATGAAACGAAACGCATCAAATTTTCTACAGCTTGTTACTCCCATTCTATTATTAAATAGTGTAAAATAGGAAGAGTAGTGAAGCTGGGTAATCACTTTAACATACCATTTGCTTCCACTGTCAACTTTATTGAACAGTGGTTGACTGGTCTCAACCTGCATTTTAATGATTTGTTTGAGTCCTATTCCACTGCATGGGGTGGGCAGACGAAGCTAAAATCACTTGATTTTTCTATTTCTAGTCCAGTCTCATTTTCGCGGGGATAGTCAGAAGAAGCTAAATTATTTGATTTTCTACTTCTGGTTTAGTCCCTATTTTATGGGGATAGGTAGACAAAGTGGAAAGCATTCAATTTTCTACTACTTGCCTGGTTCTCAACTTTTTTATTTGGTTTGTTATATCCGGATAATTATATCGAATTGTAAGGATATAACAAATGAAATAGTTAATTAATATAGAAAGAAGGGGTTTAATGATTTTTGAATTAGAACAATTATTAGAAGTAAAATTCAATCAACCATCACTTATTGAAAATGCACTATTTCATACAACATACGTTAATGAAAATCCAAAATTTAAATTACAATCCAATGAACGTTTAGAGTTTTTAGGGGATGCGGTTTTAGAAATTATCGTCAGTGATTTCTTATATCATCAATATCCTAAGTTGCCTGAGGGACAATTAACGACAATGCGTGCGCAATTAGTTCAAGAAGCCAGTCTGGCCTATGTAGCGCGTCAATTTAAAATTGACCAAGCGATCTATCTAGGTAAAGGTGAGATTGCCAGTGGCGGTCGTCAGCGAGAATCAATTATTTCCGATGCCTATGAAGCGATTTTAGGGGCGATTTATTTAGATCAAGGAATCGAATTGGCGACAAAATTTGTCAATTTAACTTTATTACATCAACATCAACAGATGCTTGCTTCCGTAAGTAAAGACTATAAAACGCATCTGCAAGAGTTGGTTCAACAAAAAGGAACCGTTAAAATTCAATATAAAGTCATCAAACAAGAAGGGCCTGCTCACAATACCCAATTTACTGTGGAAGTGCGAGTGAATGATGTGCCTTTAGCTATTGGTAAGGGGCGTAGTAAGAAACAAGCGGAAATATCGGCAGCGGAAAGTGCCTTAAATTTTATTGATGAGAAGGGTAACATCTTAAAATAAATTAAAATTTCGAAAAAATTATGAGAATATGACTAGTAAACGTTTGTATACTATGTTATAATTCCTACTATATTGATTATCGAAAGAAAGGAGAATGAATCATGAAATTATTAGTAGTAAGTAATGTTAACAATCAATTCGTGCCATCTCCTGGGGATAATCATGTACTGTTTGTATGATAACAGTTTTTTTGTGATGATTTAACCACCTACCTCGAGATGGGCTAGGTGGTTTTTTTGTGCAAAAAATTAAGAATTAAAAAACAGAAAAGAGGTCAATGATGCTTAAAGAAATTTGGAATTATATTATTCAAAGAAAATGGTTGTACACCGCCATCCTAATTTTATTATTTGTTGAATATGGATTTTCGGTGGTACCAACTAAAGTGACACAAACAATTATCAATCAAATCTCCAATAATACGCTCACTCAAACAAATTTAAATTTTCAATTAATTTTAATTTTAGTGACAGCGATATTAACCTATATTGCAGGATTTTTCTGGGTCAAATGGCTATTTTCGGCAAGAGCTCATTATGAATTAGAATTAAAACGAAAGTTATTTCATAAATTGAGTTCAATGCGCATTCCTTTTTATGATAAATTCCGTAGTGGGGATATGATGACTCGTTTTACTAGTGATATTGCGAGTCTTTCCGAATTATTAGGTTATGGTACGATGAGTTTTCTATATAGTATTGGGACGGTTATCATCATTATTCCGCAAATGTTTATGATTTCATGGTGGATTTCTCTGTTGGGCATGATTCCATTAGTGATTTTGGGAATTATTGTCTATTATATCGGGAAAAAACAAGATGATATGGTAGAAGCGAACCGTGAAGCTGTATCTGCCTTAAGTAATGAAGTATTAGAAGTAGTGGAAGGGATTCGCGTAACACGCGCCTATGGTAATAGTCGTTTAGGCGCTACGCGTTTTGCTGAAAAAACCGATCAACTTAGACAACGTGCCGATAATATTATGGTCTACCAAGCGCTTTATGGGCGTGCAGCCAATGTCTTTCTTGCTTTGAGTACCGTTATCATTTTGGGCTTAGGCGGACTAGTTATGAGTCAAGGCCAGATGCAAATTGGGGATATTGTGGCTTTACAAATGTATAGTTGGATTTTATTAGATCCTATGTGGATGTTATCGGATCTTATTTTAGTTTATAAAACAGGAGAATTATCTTTCAAAAAAATCAATGAAATCATTGAAACGGGTGATGATTTAGAAGCGGATGGTTCGATTGAATTAAAGGAATTAAATTCATTGGAATTAGTGGATTATTCCTTTAAATATGCTAATAGTGATTATGAGGGATTGAGCCATGTCAATTTAAAACTTGAAAAAGGACAAACCCTTGGTATCGTTGGTAAAACAGGTAGTGGCAAAACGACTTTTGTACGCCAGTTATTGCGTCAATATCCAGTAGGAGAAGGCCAATTATTAATCAATGGTCTTCCCATTGAAAATTATCAACGACACTCCATTGAACAGCAGATAGGTTATGTGCCGCAAGAGCATGTTTTATTCTCACGTTCAGTGGCTGATAATATTAAAGTAGGTAAAAATGATGCCAGCCAAAAAGAATTAGATATTGCGGTAGCCGTAGCAGCTTTCACTCAAGATTTGGAACGAATGGCCAATGGCTATGATACGTTAGTCGGTGAAAAAGGTGTCTCTGTTTCGGGAGGGCAAAAACAACGGATTTCGATTGCTAGAGCGATGATTAAGCAACCTAATTTATTGATTTTAGATGACTCCTTATCAGCGGTCGATGCTAAAACGGAACGCATTATTATTGAAAACATTCAAACATTACGACAAGGCAAAATGAATATTATTATCACCCACCGATTATCAGCGGTTAATCATGCCGATTGGGTAATTGTATTAGAAGGGGGCCGAATCGTTGAGGAAGGAACGCCACAAGAGTTAGTCCAACAAAAGGGTTGGTATGCTGAGCAGTATTATAAACAACAAAGTAAAAGGGGTGTGACTGAATGAAATTAGTATTGAGACTTTTATCCTATTTAAAAATAGTTCGCTTACCTTTTATTTTGGGTTTAGTATTATTACTTATTTCCAGTGGAGCTCTACAAGCAGCGCCACTTATTGTCCAATATATTATCGATAATTTATTAACGCCATTAACGAAGGGGGCTACTTTAGATTCAAGCAAGTTATTAATGTGGTTAGCATTTTATATCGGTTTGTCCATTATTGGGAGTATTATAAGCTATATTGCTATTCGTATATTGATGTATTGTGCTAATAAAGTAGCGGCTCATTTGCGTAATGAAGCCTATGAAACAATGCAAAATTTACCGGTCGCGTATTTTGATGATAAACCCGCAGGCAAGATTTCTGCTCGTATTGTCAATGACACCGAAACCTTAAGAGCGCAATTTTACGGTAGTTTGTTATCCAATATTTTAGTCTTAATGATGAGTGTCATCAGTGTTTATGTCATCATCTTTTTCATTAATTATAAAATGGGCCTAGCTTTATTATTATTAATTCCAGTTTTTATAGGGTGGCAACGACTGTGGCAATTACGAACAGAAAGTCAATTGACCACCTATTATGAAATGCAAAGTGAAGTGAACACACAGGTCAATGAAATGATGACCGGTAGTGCGATTATTCAATTATTTAATCAAGAAAAGGATGCGATTGACCGATTTGACGCCATTATCGAGAAGATGTATCAAGCCGATGTAAAGATGATTAATGTTCACGCCACTATCTCGTGGAGTTTAGTAGACTTATTTAAACGAATTGTCTTCTTTGGTGTGTTAGCTTGGGCTGGGTATCAATTTTTAGGTGGTTATGTGACCGTCTCTGCTGGTTTACTGTTAACCTATATTAATTATATCGATCGCTTGTTTAATAATATGGGGATGTTAGTGCGAATGTTTCCTGAGTTACAACGTTCATTAACGACAGGTAAACGTGTCATGGAATTATTAGATGCACAAAAAGAAGTGGACACTGAAAAGGAACTTACAGTCAGTGAAGGCAATGTCGTCTTTAACAATATTTCCTTTGGGTATACGGATGAAAAATACGTTTTAAAAAATATAAACTTGGAAGCTAAAAAAGGGCAAACAATTGCCTTAGTAGGGCATACTGGTAGTGGGAAAAGCTCTTTAATTAATTTATTATTCCGTTTTTATGATCCACAGCTTGGTGAAATTTTAATCGATGGACAAAATATTGCTGAATATAATCGCGAATCAGTTCGCCGTTCAATGGGTATCGTATTACAAGATCCGTATTTATTTACCGGAACGATCGCTTCTAATGTTGCAATGGATGATGCGACGATTACCAAAGAAACGATAATGGATGCTCTAATAAAGGTTGGCGCTAAAAATATGATTAATCGTTTAGAAAAAGGGATTGAAGAACCGGTTATTGAAAAAGGAAATGCATTTTCAAGTGGTGAGCGACAACTCATTGCTTTTGCTCGAACTTTAGCTAGTAACCCTAAAATACTTATTTTAGATGAAGCAACATCGCATATTGATACCGAAACAGAAGCTATTATCCAAAAGGCCATGAATATTGTAAAACAAGGCCGAACGACCTTTATTATTGCACACCGACTTTCAACTATTCGTGATGCGGATCAGATATTAGTTTTAGATAATGGGGAAATCGTTGAACGAGGAACCCATGAGGAACTATTAGCATTAGACGGACGCTATGCCAATATGCATCGTATGCAAGAAAAAATATAATCGATTGTAAGGCGTTTCATTATTCTTTTCATTGATGTTATGTTAAATTAAAGTAACAATACAAATTGAGAGGAAGAATAATTATGGGATTATTTGATACAGCCGGTAGTTTAATGGATATTTTGTCAAAAGTAGATAGCAATGATGTGACAGCAATTTCTGATCGTGCAGGAATAGATGCGTCTCAAGCGAGTTCAATTGTCGGGATGGCTTTACCTTTAATTTTAAAAGCAATTAATAATAATACTTCAACTGAAGAAGGGTTAATTGCGTTTGACAATGCCTTAAAAGACCATGCTAATGATACTCATTTTGATTCAGTTGCAGATTATACACGAAAAGCTGATGTCGAAGATGGCGATAAAATGTTAAACCATTTATTTGGCAACAAAACAGGTATCATTGAAAAAATTGCCGATACCTTAGGATTAAGCCCGGCAGCTGTAAAACGTGTGTTAGTATTAGTTGCGCCATTATTAATTAAATACATGGCAGATAATAAGAAAAACAAACAATTAACAGCTGAAGAAGTTCGTAGACAAGCACAAACTGAAGAAGAAACATTACAGAATCAGTACGAAGAACAAATTAGACGTTACGAAGAACAAATTGAACAATTAAAAAGACAACAAGCACAACAACAAGGTCAAGTTACACAACAAACTGAACGTCGTGAAGATTATATTCCAAAAATTCCACAACAGCCAGGCAACTCAACAACTAATGATGGGGCCTTTGGCGGCATCTTAGGTAGTCTAATTGAACAAATGTCACAAAAAGGTGGCGGTCAAGTGAGCCAAGCACCGAAAAGCGAAAATAAATCAATCGTTGAATCCCTACTAGATTCATTTTTCTAACATCGATTATTAAGGATTACTATGCTTTTCTTTTTGACAAATTACTTTGAAACAATAGTTAGTCTTTAGGTCTAGAGTATCAGAAGTTTCAAATATTGTAAGATATTTTTGACAACTCTAGCAATCGACATATTTTTTTATAAGGTGTCTTTTAAATTTTAATGAGCCTTTCCTTGCTTAAGACTTTTAGTCTGCGAACGAGGAAAGGCTTATTTTTGTGTTTTGAGGAAGGCGAAATTGTAGCGCATTTTGTGAAGTGGTATGAGCCTCAGTTTTTTAAATGTTTGTTTGGTATTACAGTTACAATAAGATTCCCCAATTTGTTGCACATAACTTTCCCAACGAAAAAGTGGGGAATCTTAAGTGAGACAAATTGTGATTTTTAAGTTGACTTTTATATTTGGTTCCGTCTGTTTATTTTATTTCGCAGTGGTTGAGTGGCCTCAAACTGCGTCTTAATGAGGTTAGGTAATACGATCAAGTGATTGCTCGATAATTATAAGCGCAGTGGTTGAGTGGCATCAAACCGCGTCTTAGAGAGATTGGTCCTCAACTTGCTAAAATCAATCAACTTATTGCTCGGTAATAAAAAACGCAGTGGTTGAGTGGTCTCAATCTGCGTCTTAATGACTTGCTTGAGACCTACTCAACTTTGCGGGGGTGGACAGACAAAGCGAAAATCATTTGATTTTCTACTTCTGGTCCACTCTTTTATTGTAATAAAGCGAATAATTAACAAATAAATTTACATTTTCATAGTGTTTTCAAATTACCTTAAAAAAATAGCAGATGGGAACGTTTACTTTACCAAAAGTCACTTTTAATGTAAATCAGCATTTGTTATAATATGAGCATGATATAAATAGGAGTGACGAAATGGAAGTTCAAAATCGTGGTCTAATCGGAAGTATATCCCATAGTATTAACAAAAAAGAGGAATTATTTGATAAGAGTATTGCCCGTTATATGGTACGTTCGATGTTAGCATGTCTTTTCTTAACAATGGGGGTAGCTATCGCCAGTTTTATCGCCGGAAAAGCAGATGCCTTAGTACCAAATATGGGTAAATTCTTTTATGCATTCATGTTCAGTTGGTCTTTAATTATGATTATTTATATGAATGCTGAACTAGGTACATCTAATATGATGTATATGACAGTTGCAATGCATCGTAAAATTTTACCAGTGTCTAAAGCGTTAAGAATTTTGTTAACGTGTATTTTATTCAATGCGATTGGTGCAGTGGTTGCTAGCTTTATTATGTCATTCACACAAGCTTATAGCACTTTAGAACCTGATCATTATTTATTTGCCGCTACTACAGCTAAATTAGCAAAAACACCGCTTCAACAGTTTTCTGAAGGTATTTTTGCCAATGTGATTGTTAATACCGCTGTATTTTGTAGTATTCGTATGAAAGACGATGCCGGAAAAGTATTTGCTATGATTTTTATTATTTTCATTTTTGCATTCTTAGGTTTTGAGCACGTTATTGCTAACTTTTCTACTTTTGCATTGTCATTCTTTGCCAATGGTGGACCGGTTGAAGGTATGACTGTACTTTCAGTTTTATCTAACTTCTTATGGTCTGGTCTAGGTAACTATGTCGGTGGGGGTATTTTTATCGGTTTAGTATATAGTTGGTTAAATAATAAGAGTGAGTTATACTTCGATTAATCTTTAGAAAAGAGGCTTGTTGGAACGTAAAGTTCTTACAAGGCTCTTTTTTTGTTTAAATAGGGTGCGGCATTTTTAGCCTAAGAGGCTGGGCATAAACTTGATAAATTTAATCAAGTGATTGTTCGGTAATTAAAAGCGCAGTGGTTGAGTGGTCTCAAACTGTGTCTTAACGTGGTTAGGCATCAATTTGATAAATTCCAATCAAGTGATTGCTCGGTAATTAAAAGCGCAGTGGTTGAGTGGTCTCAAACTGTGTCTTAACGTGGTTAGGCATCAATTTGATAAATTCCAATCAAGTGATTGTTCGGTAATTAAAAGCGCAGGGGTTGATTGGCCTCAAACTGTGTCATAAAGTAGCTGAGAATAAGCTTGGAAGATTGAATCAAGTTATTGTTATTAAATTAAAAGCGCAGTGGTTGAGTGGTCTCAATCTGCGTCTTAATGACTTGCTTGAGACCTACTCAACTTTGCGGGGGTGGACAGACAAAGCAAAAATCATTCGATTTTCTACTTCTGGTCCACTCCCAACTTTGCGGGGGTGGACAGACAAAGCGAAAATCATTTGATTTTCTACTTTTGGTCCACTCCCAAGTATGCGGGGTGGACAGACGAAGCGAAAAAGATTCAATTTTCTACTTCTAGTATACTCCCAGTGACGATTCTTTATTTATAAGCACAACGACAGTATAACATCAAACCGCATCTTGAAGCCTAATTTAAAATCTATTGAAGAGTGAAGGGTAATACGAAGCAACAACTATTTAGTCTACTCCCAAGTTTTTTAAAAATACTATCATATTTTCCCTTTAAAATGTTTGATTTAACAACATTATGACAAATAATCATATTAAAAAGTTATGAGCATAAAACTTGAGTTACAAACGTAAACGTGTTACGATGGTCTCATCAAGATTAGAATATTAATCTTAAATTAATAATAGATAGGAGATTTAAAATGTTTAAAAAGTTTGCAAAATCTTTTCTTTCAGCTGCAGCTGCTTTAACATTAGCCACTGGTAGTTTACCAGTAACTTTAGCAGAGGAGACACAAATTGATCCTTCAGTTGAACAAACATTAAGTATTATGACAATTGGAGAGTTAGCAACTTTAGACTCAGCTTTATATAATGATACGCCAAGTTCAGATATGATTGGCCAAATTTTTGAAGGGTTATATCGTGTTTCTACTGGTACTGAAGTAGAATTGGGTCAAGCTGAGAACGTTGAAGTTTCAGAAGATGGTTTAACCTATACTTTCACTTTACGTGATGGCTTAGTTTGGAGTAATGGTGAACCCGTCACAGCAGAAGATTATGTGTTTACTTATCAACGTTTAGTTGACCCAAATGGACAAAATACGTCTTCATCTGTTGAAATTTTCAAAAATGCGGCCAGCATCCGTAATGGTGAAATGGAATTAGATGAATTAGGTGTTAAAGCACTTGACGATAAAACATTAGAAATTACATTAGAATATCCAGCACCTTATTTACCGAAATTATTAACAGGTAGTCGTTTTATGCCCGTTTCTAAAAAATTTGTAGAAGAAAAAGGCGAAGCTTACGGTACTTCTGCTGAAAATATCGTAACGAATGGACCCTTTACTTTAACAGGTTGGACAGGTACTGAATTAGAGTGGACTTTAAATAAAAATGAAAATTATTGGGATGCTGAAAATGTTCATTTAACAGATGTATTAGTATCTGTTGTTAAAGAAACAGGTACTGGTGCAGACTTATATGACGCGGGTGAAATTGATTATGCAATTTTATCTGATGCCTTTGTTGGTCAATATGAAGGGGCAGAAGATTTTAATACAGTTCCTCGTGCAACATTAGGTTATATCATGTTTAACGATACAAAAGAACCTACCAACAATGCTGCCTTAAGACGTGCAGTTTCTCAAGCATTTGACAAAGAATTATATGCTGAGTCAGTGATTCAAGATGGTTCTACACCAGCGAATGGATTTGTTCCAACTGGTTTTGATGTGGATGAAGAAGGGGTAGATTATCGTGAAGCAGCAGGAGAAATCTTACCTTATAACGTAGAACAAGCCCAAAAAGATTGGGAACAAGCGAAAGAAGAATTAGGTGTCGAAGAGTTATCATTAGAATTATTAGTATCTGATGTTGATTTATCAGGTCGTACAGCTGAATACTTACAAGCTCAAATCCAAGAAAACTTACCAGGATTGACGATTACTATTCGTTCCGTTCCTTTACAAAACCGTTTAGAAATTCAAAGAAGTTTAGACTATGATTTCTATTATGGTACATGGGCGCCTGATTACCAAGATGCTTTAAACTTTGTTGAACAATTAACGACTGATGGTGGGATTAACTTTGCTAAATACTCTAACGAGGAAGTAGATAAATTAGTCGACCAAACACGCCATGAGTTAGCGAATGATCCAGCGGCACGTCGCGAAGCGTTAATCGCAGCTGAGAAAATCTTTGTAGAAGAAGATGCAATTACATCAGCATTATACCAAGTTTCTACCTCATACCTATTAAGCCCAGATGTTAAAAACTTCGAAATCATGCCATTTGGACGTACGATTAATTTACGTACTACTTATCGCGCAGCTGAATAATTTTTAATGGCGAGGCAACTCGCCATTTTCTAAGCAAAAAAATAGTGAAGTATAGACAGATATGTTAAGATTAAATCAAAATAATAAAAAGGAAGTGTCATTATGACAAAAGTTTTAACAGATGCACAATTTAACCAAGAAACTGCAGAAGGGTTAACATTGGTTGATTTCTGGGCTCCATGGTGTGGTCCGTGTCGTATGCAATCACCCGTTATCGATGAATTAGCTGAAGAATTAGCTGGACAAGTTGATTTTTACAAAATGAATGTTGATGAAGAGCAAGAAACAGCTCGTGAATTTGGCATCATGTCAATTCCAACGTTATTAGTTAAAAAAGATGGCGAAGTTGTTGAAAAATTAGTTGGTTTCCATGATAAAAATCGCTTAAACGAAATTTTATCTCGCCATATGTAATATTATAATTAAATAGTCTATTTAAAAGCGGGTCAGAATGTTATCATTTTGGCTCGTTTTTTATTGTCATATTTTATGAACGTGAAGCAATTTCAAGTACCAATGAAAACTGATTATAGACTTCAAATATAATTATAGATGTCACAATGCCAAATCATTATTTTTATA
This sequence comes from Globicatella sp. PHS-GS-PNBC-21-1553, assembly GCF_033564055.1. Lineage (NCBI taxonomy): Bacteria > Bacillati > Bacillota > Bacilli > Lactobacillales > Aerococcaceae > Globicatella > Globicatella sp. PHS-GS-PNBC-21-1553. The sequence continues at coordinate 2,412,602 of NZ_CP085470.1, read as the reverse complement.
GATTCATTTTTTAGGTCTAAAGACTGATTTTATCGTTTTACTATGATTCTTATTTATGTCGGCTATAAATTAAGGTATAATAGGATAAAAGGGAGGATTATGATATGAAAAGAAAAGTTTTTATATTTCTAAGTTTATTGACATTTATTGGTTCGATAATGTTTTGGTTACCGCCAATTAAGGTTGCTTCGATTAATGACAATAATCCTCCAGTAAAAGATCAAGTTTTAAAAGATAATCAAAATAAAAGCGAGGAAAAAGTTCAAACAATTAATTATGCACCTTTCTTATATTATGAAAATTATGATTATATTGGTTCTGGTAATGAATTTGCAGGTTTTAAAGTGGTACTGCAATATCCTTTAAACGAAGAAGGGATTTATCAATTTAGACGTGATGGTGCCGGTACTTCTATCGCGTTTGTTTATCAATTAACTCCAGAGGGCATTATTGAATTGAGTTATTTTCCAGAAACCTATGATAATACAGATTTTAGAGACCATCCAGATACTTTCGATGACTCTACTTCATTAATCATGCCATTAGAGTTGGGAGTGGGGGATACTTTTTTTAGTGGCTATCAAGAAGAACAAGAGTATGAAGTGATTAACATATTGGATGATTTTACAGTTAATCAAGTGACTTATCATGATGTTTTAGTGTTGTCATTAAAACAAGACACGAATGATACGACGCAGTATTTTTATTATGCCCCCCAATATGGTTTAATTTATGATGAATTTGCTTTCAAGGATGAATTTTCGATGTATATCACCAATGAATTGAAATCTGTTCAAAATAAAATGTATTATCCTAAAGTTAAATTTAAACAATTTTTTAAGGAGTGAATTTAGATGAAAGACGTAACTAATAGTAGTCAACAACATGCGAAAAAATCTCACCGAAATTTTTTGGCTTTATTCAGTCGTATGGGTTTTAATGCTTTATATATTTTATTGTTTGTTTTAGCCTTTCTTTATTACTATATTGCCTTACCGCCGATACATTATGCCGCTTTTGATTTTTGGTTTTTCCTAGGACTCATCGTTGTGGGGATTATCGTAATTGAAGTATTAAAAGATGGTTCTAATTTTGTTTTTAATCGTAGTCAAAATACCAGTACACAGTTTAAAAGTATGTCTATTAAATATAAAGTTTTATTTGGGATTTTACCAGTGGCTCTGGTTATTTGGTTAGTGAGTTCAGCTATCTTTTCACCATTTTTTATGGCTTCCTCATATCGTGATATGTTACCAGTAGCACAGGCTGATTTTGAAACAGAATTCTCAGAAACGGATGTCAACCAGATACCATTAATTGATCGAGATACCGCGGTTAGATTAGGTAATCGTAAGCTCGGTGCCCTTACTAATTTAGTATCACAGTTTGTAGCGAGTCCTGAATATGTGCAAATTAATATTAATAATTATCCCTATCGTGTGACACCATTAGAATATGCTGGATTTTTTAAATGGTTAAATAACTTTTCTGAGGGTATTCCTCATTATTTAAAGGTAGATAATGTCACCGGAGAAGTAACGGTTGAAACACCTGAAGCTCCGATTAAATATTCTTACGCCGATAAATTTTGGCGTAATATTAATCGTCATTTAAGATTTAAATATCCCTTTACTATCTTTGGTAAACCTAGTTTTGAGGTAGACGATGAAGGGACACCTTATTATATTGCATCTACTTATGGTCGTAATTTCTTCTTATTTGAACCAGAAGTAACAGGGTTAGTGGTAGTGAATGCTTCAACTGGTGAGTCCAAACATTATTCATTAGAAGAAATACCACAATGGGTTGATCGTGTTTACAGTGCCGATTTAGTTTTACATCAATTGCAAATGCATGGAAAATATGTGAATGGGTTTTGGAATATTTTATTTTCAAATGAAGGTGTGACTCAACCTACTGAAGGCTATAATTATTTACCAATGGATGATGATTTATATCTATATACAGGGATTACCTCGATTAATGCTGATGAATCGAACATTGGGTTTGTTTTAGTTAATTTAAGAACAAAAGAAGCCAAAATGTACCCAATCAGTGCAGCCGAAGAATTTTCTGCGATGAGTTCTGCAGAAGGAAGTGTACAAGAAAAAGGTTATACGGCTACGTTCCCATTGTTAATTAACTTGAGTGGTAAGCCGGTTTATGTGCTTTCATTAAAAGATTCCTCCGGATTAATTAAAGCTTATGCTTTAGTCGATGTGCAAAATTATCAAACTGTATATGTCGAAAGTAGTGTCGAAAAACTATTGTTAAGTTATGCAGCTGAAAATCCAGTTGATATTGAGGAATTAGAGACTGAAGAGGCGTTACTTGAAGTGGTCGGTGCAGTTGAAAATGTTCAGGCTGTCGTTAAAAGTGGTAATACCGTTTATTATTTCATGATTGATGGCAAAGTTTATCAAGCACCCATTCAGTTGAATGATTCATTACCATTCTTAAATGATGGTACAGAAGTAAAGATGGGAGTAAGTGAATCAGGAGAAGTGCGTTCCATTGAATGGGATGACGCAAAAGAGAATGTAACAACTGAATAATGTAAAGCTGATTTCTAGGAATGACTGATAGTAAAATGTTCTGTTTTTACTAAAAGTCATTCTTTTTTTATTAGGCAGCTTGAGATTATGTTGGTAATCAAGAATGAGACACTGTTGTTGAAAGAATCTTAAGAGCACACTGCATTCCATTCAGTGGTTAAATATGAGTCAACGTATGATTCCATTAGAAATGATTTGAATGGCAATGGAGAACTTAATTAGTTTAGAAAAATGGTATTGTATTTACCAAAATAGCACGCTTAAACTATCATTTTGATTATAGGTGAAAGGTACTTATTCTTTTGATCGTAGTCTATCAATTTTAGAAATATCATTTCAGAATGATTCATTTTTTCAAAACGGCGGATTTTATAATGAAGTTAGCCACTTCAAAAAATCCAATTAAATAAAAAAACGCCATGTAAATTTCATGTTATTATTGAAGTTACCACACTCTCAATAGATAAGGATGAAATCACATGACGCATACTAATTCTAGCACATCATCACATAAAGGCAAACATCTCACCTATGAAGAACGGTGTCAAATTTCAATTTTGGTACTTGAAAACTATTCAAATCGTCACATTGCTAAATCCATTGAACGTGCCCCACAAACAATCAACAATGAAATAAAACGTGGGACAATTCGTCAAATCCGTCGTCAAAAACAAGGGGGTAAAGTTTATACTTATACCTACCAGGTTTACGACCCAAAACTTGCACAATCACGCTATGAAGACTTACGTAAAAATTCAGGAAGACGTCCAAAATGGATTGATTCCACTGACTTTATTGATTGGGCTGATCAAAAGATGTTAGAAGATGGATGGTCACCCGATACGGTGGTTGGTTTTGCGAATCGTTACAACTTATTCGCAAACGAACTAATTCCTTGTACCACTACTTTATACCACTGGATTGATAGTGGAATTATGCGGACTAAAAATATCGATTTATTAGAGAAACTTTCTCGTAAGATAAAGAACCCTAGTCAAAAAGTTCGTCGTAATAAGCGAGTGCTTGGAACATCCATTGAAGAACGCCCTCAATCAATTGATACTCGAGAAACATTTGGTCATTGGGAAATCGACACCGTTATAGGGAATAAGACAAAATCCGAGCCAGTACTACTCACGCTTGTTGAAAGACAAACACGCTTTGAAGTCATTCTAAAAATTGACGGAAAAGATGCTGAATCAGTCGATAAAGCAGTGACGAATTTGAAAGAACGAGCAGGTGATCAGTTTGAATATATCTTTAAGAGTATTACATCAGATAACGGTTCAGAATTTTCAGGACTCCACGAAGGGTTATCTGAGGTATTAGATGTCTACTTTACGCATCCCTATGCTTCTTGGGAAAGAGGAACGAGTGAGAATCAACATAAATTCATTCGTCGTTTCATTCCAAAAGGTAACTCTATGAGTGACTTAACTCAAAGGGATTGTTTGAGAATACAACAATGGATGAATGATTATCCTAGGAAAATATTAGGTTATCAAACACCTCATGAAGTCTTTACTAAAGCCTTCAAAAAAGTAAGACAAGAGGAAGGACTCGTCAGTGCTTGACAACGAGCCTCCTTCAGCATGACTGAAAGCCTGGGAAGCTGGTAGAAGCCAGCCTTGGAATGACCTATCATGCCTCAGCTCATTGTCAAGCACTGACTAGATAGACCAATACAGTAAGTTAGTAGGTAACACATTGTTTACGATAAGTGGCTAACTTCAACTTGAAATTTCCGATTTTTTCAAAACAAGAAAAAATATTAATAAAAGAAAAAGTCTTGATTTATTTAGCGAAAATAGACTAACATAATAGGAGATTAGGCATAAACTTGATAAATTTTGTTAAGATTTTTGTTCATTAATTAATAGCGCAGTGGTTGAGTGGTCTCAAACTACGTCTTTAATGAGGTTAAAGATAAATTTGGTAAACTTAATCAAGTTATTGTTATTAAATTAAAAGCGCAGTGGTTGAGTGGTCTCAATCTGCGTCTTTAATGAGGTTAAAGATAAATTTGGTAAACTTAATCAAGTTATTGTTATTAAATTAAAAGCGCAGTGGTTGAGTGGTCTCAATCTGCGTCTTTAATGACTTGCTTGAGACCTACTCAACTTTGCGGGGGTGGACAGACAAAGCGAAAATCATTTGATTTTCTACTTTTGGTCCACTCCCAACTTTGCGGGGGTGGACAGACAAAGCGAAAATCATTTGATTTTCTACTTTTGGTCCACTCCCAACTGTGCGGGGGTGGACAGACAAAGCGAAAATCATTCGATTTTTTACTTTTGGTTTACTCCCAACTTTGCGGGGGTGGACAGACAAAGCGAAAATCATTTGATTTTCTACTTTTGGTCCACTCCCAACTGTGCGGGGGTGGACAGACGAAGCGAAAATTATTTAATTTTCTACTTCTTGCCCACTCCCAACTTTGCGGGGGTGGACAGACAAAGCGAAAATCATTCGATTTTCTACTTCTGGTCCACTCCCAACTTTGCGGGGGTGGACAGACAAAGCGAAAATCATTTGATTTTCTACTTTTGGTCCACTCCCAACTGTGCGGGGGTGGACAGACGAAGCGAAAATTATTTAATTTTCTACTTCTTGCCCACTCCCTTAAAAGAAAATGTGCTATAATGAAAATATTATTTACAAAGGGGGAGAGAATGGATACAGTAGTCTTAACAATAGCTGGTTCGGATACTTGGGGTGGTGGCGGTATTACTACAGATATCAAGACCATTGAACAAGCAGGGAGTTTTGCGGTTAATGTGATTACTTGTATCGCAGTTGAGAGTAGTGATAGTTCTTTTGAAATTGTTTCTTTGCCTGCTAGTTTAATTAAGCAACAGCTTCAAACGATTGCGAATTCGCATCAATTATCAGCCATAAAGATCGGTTTATTAAACGATGCCAAAACGATTGCGATAGTCAAAGAATTTATTGAAACGCAAGATTGTCCGATTGTGATTGATCCTGTAATGGCTTTTAAGGAGTCATCGAAGGAAATTAAGCAAATTAGATTAGAAATGATTGACTTAATGAAATCAGCGACAGTCATTACACCTAATTTAACGGAAGCAAAGATTATTGCTGAAAGTGGTGACATTGAGAATCAATTGATGCTGGCAGATGAAGCTAAGAATATCTACTCGATTGTGAAAACTCCAGTATTGATTACCGGTGGTGCGCGCTTTCCAGGTGAAAAAGCAGTGGATGTTTTATTTGATGGCGAAAAGGTACACTTTTTTGAATTGCCTAAATTAGACACCTTAAATATACATGGAGCAGGCTGTGCATTATCTTCAATGATTGCGGCTCAATTAGCAAATAATGAAAAACTCGAGCAAGCAATCGAAAATGCTAAACACTTTGTATATCAAGGAATCAATCAAGGTTTATCTTTACCATCCGGTGATGGGGGAAATATTTGGAATAGAATAGGGGATATAAATGAGAAATAAATTTGATGTTCGTACATTAACATATTTAGCAGTCATTACAGCAGTAACTTTAGTTTTGTCATTATTAATTATTATACCCGTTCCTGCTACTAATGGATTTGTTACAATATTAGATGCCGGAATTTATTGTGCAGGTTTAGCCTTTGGTTCATTAGGTGGGGGAGTCGTAGGGGGGCTCACTGGCCTATTAATTGATTTAATTTCAGGATATACTATTTGGGCACCGTTCTCACTTGTTATTCATGGATTACAAGGATTGGTTTATGGCTTGATTATTGAAAAATATGGAAACGACAATAAAAGCATGTTGTTTGCTTTAGCAATCGCTGGCTTGATTATGGTTGGCGGCTATGCTATGGCCAATGAATTCCTATATGGTGGCGGCGTAGGATGGGTTTCAATCCCAAGTAACATTGTACAAGTTGGCTTTGGTAGTGTCGTTGTGATGCTTGTAAAAAATAAATTTTTATCGATATTAAAAGTATACTCTCATTAGGAAGAAGGAGCAGAATTGAACTTAGAACAATTACAAGAAAACTTAAATGAAATTATGGACAATATTATTGAAAAGGCAAATTTAAAAGAAAATGATGTCTTTGTTTTAGGATGTTCAACAAGTGAAGTGATGGGGCATCAAATTGGTAAACATTCTAGTTTAGAAATTGGTGAGTTGATCGTTCAAACACTTTTAAATAAGTTAAATCCATTAAACGTTCATTTAGCGGTTCAAGGCTGCGAACATTTAAATCGTTCATTGGTTATTGAGTCAGAGGTAGCTGAAAGTAAAGGCTATGAAGAGGTATGGGTCAGACCAAGTCTTCATGCCGGAGGCGCTACTTCGGTATCAGCTTTTAAATTATTTAAAAATCCGATTGAAGTGATGGCAGTACAAGCAAAAGCCGGCATTGATATTGGCGATACTTTTATTGGGATGCATGTAAAATCCGTTCAAGTACCGATTAGACCGACGATTAAAACTTTAGGACATGCTCATGTGACGGCAGTCACCTCACGTCCACGTTATGTTGGCGGTCCTAGAGCCATTTATGAGGGAATAGAAATAAAATAAGCGAAAGGTAAAGACCTTCTGACTATTGATCAGAGGGTCTTGATATTTAGAAGAAACTATTTAAACTGTAAATAAATGATATAATTAGCGAAACTAACATAGTTAATACCATTGCGATTGAAATAAAGCGGACAATTCGATCCATTTTCGATAATTTTTTCTTATTTTTATTTGATTGAAACATAACATGATCTCCTTTATTAATGACAGTACTATTATATTATAAACGATTCAAAATATAAACCAACTTAAGTTGATTTTTTTGCATTAAGCTTTAATATTTACTGAAAATTTGGTAAAATAAATGAGAAATAATAACTAGGAGGCAATTACATGTCAAAACAACAAATTGGTGTCGTAGGTATGGCCGTTATGGGACGTAACATCGCATTAAATATTGAAAGCAGAGGGTATTCAGTAGCCTTATTCAACCGTACAGGTTCGAAAACAACCGCAGTCATTGAAGAAAATCCTGAAAAAAACTTGAAAGCAACTTATTCAGTTGAAGAATTTGTTGATTCATTAGAAAAGCCTCGTAAAATTTTATTAATGGTTCAAGCCGGTAAAGGGACAGACGCAACTATTGAATCATTATTACCTCACTTAGACAAAGGGGATATTTTGATTGACGGAGGAAATACTTTCTATAAAGATACGATTCGTCGTAGTGAGTATTTAGCGAACTCTGGCATTAACTTTATTGGTACTGGAGTTTCTGGTGGTGAAGAAGGGGCATTAAAAGGACCTTCAATTATGCCAGGTGGTCAAAAAGAAGCTTATGAATTAGTAGCGCCAATCCTAGAACAAATTTCAGCTAAAGCTGAAGAAGATGGCAAACCATGTGTGACTTACATTGGTCCAAATGGTGCGGGACATTATGTTAAAATGGTACATAATGGTATCGAATATGGAGACATGCAATTAATTGCGGAATCATTTGATATTTTACACCGTGGTTTAGGCTTATCAGTTGCTGAAATAGGAGATATCTTTACAGAGTGGAATGAAGGTGAGTTGGATAGTTTCTTAATGGAAATTTCATCTCAAATCTTAAAAACCAATGATCCTGAAACAGGTAAACCAATGGTTTCTGTCATTATGGACCGTGCGGGTAACAAAGGAACTGGTAAATGGACTTCACAAAGTGCATTAGATTTAGGTGAGCCTTTATCATTAATTACTGAATCAGTGTTTGCACGCTTTATTTCAAGTCAAAAAGACCAACGTGTGCATGCAAGTACGATTATTCCAAATGTCGATGCTAAATTGGAATTAGATGAAACAGCTCGTAAAGAATTAATTGAATCCATTCGTCAAGCATTGTACTTTAGTAAAATTATGAGCTATGCTCAAGGGTTTGCTCAAATGCGTGAAGCAAGTGAAACCTATGACTGGAATTTACCTTATGGCGAAATCGCAAGTATTTTCCGTGCAGGTTGTATTATTCGTGCAAAATTCTTACAAAAAATTACCGATGCTTACGAGAAAAATCCAGAATTACCAAACTTAATGCTAGACGACTATTTCTTAGAGATTGTCTCTAAAAATCATGAAGCGGTTCGTCATGTGGTATCAGTGGCGATTGCAGCTGGAATTCCAGTTCCAACTTTCTCAGCAGCGATTGCTTATTATGATTCCTATCGCTCAGCAGTGTTACCGGCTAATTTAATCCAAGCACAACGTGATTACTTTGGGGCTCATACTTATAACCGTGTTGATAAACCAGGTACTTTCCATTTCCACTGGAATGAAGTGCGCGAAGAAAAATTAGAAGATTAATTATTTTTAACTCTTAGGAGTCCAAATTAGATAATTTGGGCTCCTTTATTAGTATTATGCGCTTAATTATTAGAAAATCTTAGGTTTTCAGTAATAAATGGTGGAATTTTGCTACAAATTTGTGTAATATAAAGACGAAGAGATTAAAAATTGATAAGGAGGACATAGTATGTCTGAAGATAAAAAACAACGTGTTTTAATTATTGAAGATGAAAAGAATCTTGCACGCTTTGTTGATTTAGAATTACAACATGAAGGCTACGAGACCAAAATTTGTAATGATGGGCGTAGTGGATTAGAAGCAGCCTTAGAAGAAGATTGGGATGTTATATTATTAGACTTAATGTTACCAGAATTAAACGGACTTGAAGTATGTCGTCGTATTCGACCAGTAAAAGATACGCCAATTATCATTATGACTGCCCGTGATTCTGTTATGGATCGTGTATCCGGTTTAGATCAAGGGGCGGATGATTATATCGTAAAACCATTTGCCATTGAAGAATTATTAGCGCGCTTGCGTGCATTATTCCGTCGAATTGAATCAGAAGAGGAACAACGTTCACCTCAACAACCGACGGTTACCTATCGTGATTTAGTCATCGAAAAAGCTAATCGGATTGTGCGTCGTGGTGATGAAGTGATTGATTTGACTAAACGTGAATATGAATTATTATTATTTTTAATGGAAAACTTGAATATGGTAATGTCGCGTGAAGTTTTATTAGATGAAGTTTGGGAATATAAATCAGAAGTGGAAACCAATGTGGTCGATGTTTATATCCGTTACTTACGTAATAAAATCGACTTACCAAATAAGGAAAGTTATATTCAAACTGTTCGTGGTACTGGTTATGTTATGAGAACGTAAAGATGAATATTAGAAAATGGTTTAAAAGAGAACAACCCATTTCCCTAAAATGGAAATGGGGCGTTTTATTATTTTTAGGTTTCTTTGTTATCGCCTTAACGACCTTAAATTTTAATTATTATTATTATCATCAAGAACAACGCTCAGCGATCAAAGCTGTTTATCAAGAAAATTTTGACCGCATGACTGAGTATATTCAAGCCTTTGATTACTTATATCAAAGACCATCAAGTACTGATTTAGATAATAAACAACTTAATAGCAATCAACAATCACAAAATATCTCGAAAGAACTGTACCAGTATATTAGCACCGGTTTAAATGATGATTTAACAATACGCTTATTTAATGAGCGCAATCAATTAGTCTTCAGCAATAGACATTTGGATGTCCCAACGGTAGAGAGTAACAAACAATTAGTGGAAACTGAAATCAAAGATGTCCTCAGTTATGTTGGTCGTACTACAATCCGTTCGACCCAATCAGGAGAAAATTTAGGTGTCTTGGAATATATTGTGCAACCACAAGCCTTAATTGAACTGGAAAAGAATCAAAGGCATATCTTTTTTATTTCAATACTCGTACTGTTATTGGTAGCAGCTGTAGTTGCCTTTGTATTATCGCGTCTATTTTTACGACCGCTAAATTATTTAAATAATGCTTTAGATTTGGTAGAAGAAGAGAACTTGTCTGAAATGCGCATGCGACGCCCACGTTCGACGGATGAATGGAGTGATTTGACTTTACATATTAATCGCATGCTAGATAAAATTGATTTGTATGTCAGAAATCAAAAACAATTCGTAGAAGATGTTTCTCACGAGTTAAGAACACCGGTCGCAATAGTGGAAGGCCATTTAAAATTATTAAATCGCTGGGGTAAGGATGATCCAGAAATATTAGAAGAGTCGATTTCTGCTTCTTTACAAGAAATATCAAGGATGAAGGGCCTTGTGCAAGAGATGCTTGATTTGATGAGGGCAGATCACGCAGAAATGGATTATAAAGACGAAATTACGGAAGTTTATTCGACCATCAGACAGATTCACAGCAATTTTGTGATGCTTTATCCAGACTTTAATTTTTACTTAGATATTGAAAAGAATCCTGATGATTTGTATATTAAAATGTTTCGTAATCACTTTGAGCAACTGCTCATTATTTTGATTGATAATGCAGTCAAATATAGTCAAGACCGTAAAGAAATCCATCTTTCAGTCAGTACTAGTCTTTCCGAAATTGAAATTGCCGTTCAAGATTTTGGTGAAGGAATGTCTGAAGAAGACAAAGAGCGCGTTTTTAGCCGATTTTACCGTGTTGACAAAGCACGATCGCGTGATAAAGGTGGTAATGGACTCGGTTTAAGTATTGCTCAACAATTAGTAAAAAGCTACAAGGGCTCAATTAAAGTCGAAAGTGCACTAGGTCATGGCTCTATTTTTTATGTCACATTTCCAATCTTAACCGACCAACGGCAAATTTATAAGAGTAAACAAAAAGCAATTCGAAAAACATTATAGTATCTTGTGAACAATAACTTTCTGTTAAAATATAAAGTAGAACTGATTTCATTTATTTTATTTATCAAAAGTTATTGTTCAATTATTTTTTAGGTTATAATTGATTTGAAATTGCTTTTTAAAAAGGGGTAAGAACATGATTGAATTTCGAAAAGTAACAAAAACTGAAAAAGAAGGGCTAATTTTGGATGGTGTTAATTTTTCCATTAAATCCCCTGGTAAAATATATACAATTTATTATGACGATGAAGCCCAAAAAGATAACTTATTGGGAATCTTATTTGGGTTAGACAGTTATTTTGAAGGGGATTATTTACTTTTCGATCAAAATGTTCATGATTTTTCTGAAGAGGATTGGCACTGTATCAGGAATCTGGAAATGCAAATTGTTTACCAGAATCAAAAATTAAATGATTTAATGACAGTGTGGGATAACTTGGCAAAATTAGGTTTATTTCCTGAAGAAGAAATTAATGAACAACTTGTTACCTTATCTTTAGAAGATGTAAAATATAAAAGAGTTTCGGAGTTAAGTACCTCTGAAAGAATGAAACTAGCCATTGCTCGATCACTGTTACTTAAACCCAAAATCTTATTATTAGATGAACCGACTAATGGCTTAGAGTTGAATAATATTCATTATTTAATGCAATATATTCATCATTTAAAAGAAAAAGGGTTGACGATTATTATCTTAAGTAATAATATGTCCGTTATTGAAAATTCTGATGATATTTTTCAGTTTAAAAATCATAAAATTGTTAAAATTAAATCTAGTGATGAAGCGACACAACCTATTGCTGAAACGTGTAAAAAAGCAAACATTGTCAAGAAAACACCTTATTTGCAAGCTTCTTCACTATTGCAAGCTAAGAGACTTGAGAATGTTTTAATGTTAGTTCCAGTAGCAGTTGTATTTTCGCTATTGTTTATGTTATTTAGTTTGCAATTTAGTCGCATAACCAATCGTTTTGAAAGCCTTTTTACAACTGTTACTGAAAATACGATTGTAATTGATACGGGGGAATTAATCCCCAATGCTCAAAGGGTGTTGCTTGGTAATGGAACAACGTCAAAACTTTCAGATGGATCTAAATTATACTTTTCTAACGAAGATATTGATAATGTAAAAAATATCAAAGGAGTCGAATCAGTCGTTAATACTGATAAAAATCTATTTTTAGAAAAAAATCCTGAAGGTTACGGTTTAAATTTAATCTATAATCAAGATCAATTGTCCGACCAAATTAAAAATCAATTCAAATATAAAAAGGGCGAATTTTATATTGGCTTTGGCTTTAAAATGCTCACAGTACCTAAAGAAGCCAGTAGCAACTTTAATCCGGAAAAATTAACTATTATCGAAGGGGAATACCCTGATGATGATTCAAATCAAGTTTTAGTACCTGATTTATTTATTCAATCTTATTACCAGCATCAAGATTATCATAATGTGGTGGGAGAAACCGTTTCTTTTGAGACTGTTTCAGTTGATAATCAATTGGATGTCAAAAAGAGTGATTACATTATTTCTGGTGTTTATCATTTAGATACTTCCAATACGAGTGAACTTTATTTCCCTATATATGTTCCTTGGAGTCATTTTCTTATTAATATTGAAAGAGATAATCTGATGGATTATTATAATTCTTTAAAAATGATGTACAATTCAAGTGGATTGGTGAAGGGCATTAATAGTGTTAAAATGTTCAATTCTTTTGAGGAATTTGAAAAAGCTTATGGTTCAGGTTATGCCACCATGATTATTGAGTTAGAATCTGACGCTGACCAGCAAGTAATTGCGGAAGAAATTGAAAGGTTATTTCCTCAATACGTACAATTAAGTCATCATAGTTTTAAAAACGGAACAATTGCTGAAGATTATCAAAGAGAGAAACTCAGATTAATTGGTATTTCTATCTTAGTATCTTTAGTAATAGGTTTATTATTAAGTCTGTTTAATCGTCAATGTTTTAAGAGACATACCGACCAGTTGGCGATTCAATTTAGTTTAGGTTATTCACGAGGTGAAGTTCAACGGATACTCATCTACGAACACTTAATTCTGTTTTACCTCAGCTTTTTATCTGCGTATATCCTATCAAGCGTCATCTACTTAATTCACTTTAAAAACACTTTATACCTAAATGGTATCAATCAATTATTTAATCCAGTTGTTATTGCGACATTATTTTGTTTAGTCAATATCTCTTTACTGGTGGCGCTAATCTGGAATGTTACCAGAGTGAAAGAAAAACAATTGTATAACTCTTTATTAGGAAAATAAAATGCAAAAGTTTTCCACGAATAAATTGAGAGTTCTTTCAAGGGGTGAATTGTATTTTGAAAGGATTAGCCCTTAATTATTTAATTTGCGACTCCATCATGGGAGACAAGCAATGGTTTTGAATTTTAACTGAACCTTGTCGATATCATCATCCCAATCATCTTAACTGACAAATTTGAAGAAAAGTTTAATTAAAATAGCATTGTAGAGAGAGAAGATAATTTGAATAATAGCGGATGGTTGATGAAGAATTTAAGCAGGAAAAAGTTTCTACTGGGAATAGCAATTTTTGTTGTTTTTACCTACTGCCAATAGACATCTTTGAAACGTACACTAACCTAAGACCATCTATCTTTATCTGCCCAATGATTGGCCTGTTAGGATTAATATTGGGGATTAAAGAAAAGGACGGGTTATTTATAGTATTGAATCTACTTTTAATGTTAATACTGCCGCTCATCATGTTTGTAGGGCAGCTGCTAGGTGCAATGTAATCAGTATTAGAAGGTAATAATGGTTCTTTTTAAATGGTGTGGGTCTCGGAGTTGGCTCTTTGTCAAATAATGCGAGTCTTAAAATTTTAGTTCTTTATCATATGGTGTGGATCACGGAATTTTGGGCCGTTTAACATGTTGAGGTTAAACGGCTATTTTTTATCTAATCAGCATTTGTAATACCAATATTTTGCTAAACATATAGGCTCTACAACTATTTGTGTGGACTCATAAGAAATAGACTATAAATATTTAGTGGAGAATGAAAGTCAAAGTTCAACCTCTTTAATTTATAGTTCAGTGATGAATAGTCTCAATCTGTGTCCTAATATCTAAGTTGAGTCTTATTTAATGCAGCGAGGACGGGCAGATGAATTAAAATTTAATCGAATTTTGACTTCTTGGGCACTCCATAAATATTTCTTTCTTAATTTTACTATTAGATATGTTATAATATTGCTTATATGAGGAGGTGCATAATGGACGAAGTATTAATTGTGGGGACAATTGACGCTATTTATTTTGAAAACCCAAGTAATTTATATAAAGTGGTTCGTATTAACGTAGACGATGAATTGTCAAATGCTTTGACAGCAGAAGACTTAGTTATTACCGGTCAATTTGCGACGCTACATTATGATACTAATTATGAGTTCTATGGCCATTTTACTAACCATCCAAAATACGGTGAACAATTCGCTGTGACGCGTTATCAACAACTAGCCCCTACCTCAGAGCAAGGTTTAATTGATTATTTATCTAGTGAACGGTTCCCCGGAATTGGGATTAAGCTTGCTAAAAATATCGTTGATGCATTAGGTATGGATGCGATTGATATTATTGTTGCGGATCCTAATGCTTTGAAAAAGGTTAAAGGTTTAAACCAAAAAGTTCAAGTTTCTTTAAGAGAAAACTTACTTAAACACCAAGGCACGGAGCGCGTGTTTATGCAATTATTTGAATGGGGTTTTAGTCCTAAATTAGCAGATAAGATTTATCAAAAATATAAAAGTTCAGCAATTGAAAAGATTAAGGAAAATCCCTATGAACTGGTTGAATCCATCGAGGGGATTGGCTTTAATAAAGCCGATAATTTGGCTGAAAAATTAGGATTTGAAGCGGATTCGGTTGATCGCATCATCGCGGGCATTTATACGGTCGTTAATGAACACTGTAATAATAATGGCGATACCTATATTGAACGCGAGGCTTGTTTAATAAAGAGTCGTGAAATGTTAGAAAATGCTCGTCCTTTTTTATTAGATGACAGTTTAATGAATTTAGCCTTAGATAAAGCGATTTTAGAAGAACGCTTGATGAATTTAGCTGAAGGCATTATGATACCGAGTTTATATTACGCTGAGGTTGGCATTGTATCGAAATTATCCAATCATTTACAATATGCAACAACTGATTATTTTGATGAAGCGGATATTGATTCAGCATTAGCAGAAGTGATGGAATTAAATGCTATTCAATACGATGAACAACAACAAGCGGCGTTAAAATTGGCGATTAATTCACCAATGTCTATTATTACCGGTGGTCCTGGAACGGGAAAAACAACTCTTGTAAAAGGACTGATTCATCTTCATGCTACCTTACATGAGTATTCATTAGAAGATTTGAAACATAAACCAGATTTTGCCCCGATATTATTAGCGGCACCTACGGGAAGAGCTTCAAAAAGAATGAATGAGATGACAGATTTACCTGCTATGACCATTCATCGTATGTTGGGATTCAATCGCGATTCTGACTATGAAGACTTTTCAGCCCAAGAAGAGTTAGAAGGCAATCTTTTGATAGTAGACGAGATGTCGATGGTCGATACTTGGTTAATGAATTGGTTACTACAAGCAATACCATATAATATGCAAGTAGTCTTCGTAGGAGATAAAGACCAACTGCCATCAGTAGGTCCTGGAAAAGTTTTTAATGACTTAATAGCCTCTAAATGTTTACCTACAATCCAACTCAACACCATTTATCGGCAAAACGAAGGCAGTACAATTGTTGAATTAGCTCATAGCATTAAGAATGGAGCTTTACCGGATAACTTTCTAGAAAAGCAAAATGATCGTTCTTTTATTCGTTGTCAAACCGATCAAGTAGCACATGTGGTGCAAACGATTGTTGCGAAAGCCCAAAATAAACATTTTGATGGCACTAACATGCAAGTGCTAGCCCCGATGTATAAAGGGGCAGCCGGTATTAATGAATTAAACACTCAATTACAAGCCATTATGAATCCAGCTAAAAAAGGTAAAAGAGAAATTCAATATTTCGATACGGTGTTTAGAGTAGGCGATAAAGTCTTACAATTAGTTAATAATGCTGAAGCCGATGTGTATAATGGTGATATTGGTAAAATAACAGCCATCATGACGGGGGCAGAAACAGATTCAAATGTAGAAGAGATCATTGTTTCCTTTGATGAACGTGAATTAACTTATAAGCGTAGTGATTTAGATCAATTAACTTTAGCTTACTGTTGTTCAATTCACAAATCACAAGGGAGTGAATATCCCTTAGTTATTCTCCCATTGGTTGATATGTATTCACGGATGTTGAGAAGAGATCTGCTTTATACAGCTATCACGCGGGCAAAGACCAGTTTAGTAATGGTCGGCAATCCTAATAGTTTTTATAAAGCGACTACTGCTAATATCATTCCTAGACAAACATTTTTAAAGGACTTATTAAAAATAAAATTTGCCAATGAAACGGTAGCGTACGAAGATGAAGAAGGGAATTTATTAACCATTCCATCTGAAACAGCTACACCTAATGGTCAACATAATGAAAATACAGTAGAAACGCTTGAACAATTAACTTTAACACCTACAACAATTGATGATACAAAGCTTAAATCAGAAGAGCATGCGAAATCAGATTCACTCGAGGCCAAACATCATCAAGGTTTAACAACTGATGAGGACAATTCAAAAAAAGCGCTAGTTTCTGATGTAGAGCCAAGGCTTAATTTAAATGAATTATCGGAAGAAACAATTTGGTTAATTGACCCGATGATTGGTATGGAAAACCAATCGCCTTATGATTTTATGAAAACAAAATAAAAAAAGAAACTTGTTTCATACTAGCATGACTCAATTAGCAACAGAAGGTGCTAAAAGGGTCATAAAGCTAGGAGAAGCAAGTTTCATTTTTCTATTAAAGGTAAAATGGATATTCAGTTAAAGTCAAGGTCAAATATGCTTGATCTTTATTAAGCAGTTCACCATCGACTTGACTAAGAATCGGTTCTTCAATTTGAATCGTTACTTTTTCACCTTTTGTGTAAAAATAGTGTTCAGCGGCCGGTGTGGTTTTGCTGACTAATATTTGCCACATTAATTTGAGTAAGTTAATTGGCTTAACGTTTTTAATAGCAACCACATTGATAATCTTTTCATCGGCTTTGATATCAGTGGATAGCTGAATACCACCACCTAAATAAGGTGAATTCATTAACGAAATTAACTGACAGTCCTCAAGCTGAATTGTTTGATTATCAACTGTTAATTGCACATCAAAATGGTCTAATTTACTAACAGCTTTAAAGACATTAACCAAATAGGCAAACTTTCCATTAAGAAATTGACGGAAAAAGGCATCTTGAGGCATTGTATTGACTTCGTAAATAACAGTACCATCAAAACCAAAACCTAAACTATTCAAGACAACATCCGTATTTTTTGTGAGATGATTATACGATTCAAAGATGGGTACTGTCGTTATATTTTTATGCATCAAGTATTGTTGTAATGTTGATTCTACCGAAGCATTTGGCGACCACGTTCGTTTAAAATCATTGCCAGTACCGGCGGCTAAATAGATGATGGGGATGGTTTGCTTGGCTTTTTTTAAAGTTGCTACAACTTCATGTAGGGTCCCATCGCCACCTACTACTATAATCGTATCAAGTGTTCGTTGTTCAGCTTTAGCTAAAATTTGTTGGGTTAATTCAATTGAATGTCCTTTATATTCTGTCGTTAGTGTAATGAAAGGAGCACGAAATTTTCTTAAGTAGTCTTGAGCTTGATTTAATACGTCGGCACCATTGCCGGATCCAGCTTGAATATTGGCAATAATATATAGATGATTCATCTGATTCCCTCTCAACTTTCTTCAGTTTCCTAATTTAAAGTATACAAGATTATGGTTAATATGCAAGAAAACCAACATAAATCAAGCAATGAAATAAAGAACTTAAACCATCTTTATTAAAGCCACGAAAATTTTAATCAGTAGAAATTTTTAAAGAGTATTCGAGATTTATTAGTGGCAGCCAGTGAGGAGGAGGCGTGGTTAAAGGTTTATCTAAACTTTTCTCCTGTCTCTAATAGTGTGAAGTCCTTGCATTTATGTTATAATAACCTAGATTGAAATTTGAAAAAATTGGAGGTGATATCATGTATTTAGCACGTGTTGAGATGACTGGGTTTAAATCATTTGCTGATAAAACGGTCATTGAATTTGACAAAGGATTAACTGCTGTTGTGGGGCCTAATGGGAGTGGCAAAAGTAATCTTTCAGAAGCCATTCGTTGGGTTTTAGGAGAGCAATCTGCTAAGAGTTTGCGTGGTTCTAAAATGGAAGACGTTATTTTTAACGGAACCCAAGACCGTAAGGCTGTTAACCTAGCTAAAGTTACCTTAGTGCTGAATAATGAGGATCGCTATCTAGATTATGATTTTAGTGAGATTAGTATTACTAGAAGTTATAATCGTAATGGTGAAAGTAATTATTATATTAACAATGAGTCAGTACGACTAAAAGATATTGTCGACTTACTATTAGACTCTGGATTAGGAAAAAATAGTTTTGCGATGATTTCTCAAGGGAAAGTCGAAAGTATTTTTCTCAATAAACCAGAAGAGCGACGGTCTATTTTTGAGGAGGCCGCCGGCGTGCAAAAATATCAGTTACGTAAAGCTGAAGCAGAACGTAAATTGATTAAATCTGAGGACCATTTAAGTCGTGTTAAAGACATTATTCATGAATTAGAAGGTCAAATTAAGCCGCTTAAAAAACAACGTGAAACAGCTTTGAAATATCAAACGTATCAAGAGGAACTATCTAGTTTAGAAATTTCACTATATACTCATCAAATTGAACAAAATCGTCTAAAATGGGATGAAGCTCAAGTGAAACTATCCAATGTCGATCAAGCCATTCAATTGGGTGAGGAAGAATTAACCCGTTTATCTGAAACAATTAATGAACAACAACAAATGTTGGACGATTTATTAATCTCAATTGACCGTGAAAATGAAACTCATCAAGAACTCGTTCGAAAGGTTGAACAAGCCAAAGCAAAATATCAGATGCTCCAACAGGAACTGCAATTCAATCAGGCCAATACGGATGAAAAAACTTTACAATTTGAAAATCAATTGGTTCAAAAAGAACGTATTCAAGAGGACTTAGCAAAACAAAGTACGTCTAAAGTGACGCTTGAAACCGAAATTGAACAATTAACAGATAAAATTAGTCAGCTTGAATCAGATAGAAAAATGGCAGCTGGTTTATCGGATGATCAGGTTGAAACACTAAGAAGTGAAATGATTCAATTTTATCAATCTGAAGCAAGTGCAAAAAATGAAGTAAACCAGTTAGAACAACAAATTGAACAACAAACAATGCGTTTGAAACGTGCTAAAAATAAACACAAAATGTTAAAAGAAACATTAGCCTCCAGTGAAACTGAATTAAAAGAATTAGAAACGTCACTCGAATTAAAAGAGGCGACCCAAAAAATGCAAAATGAACTTCATCAATCACTGCAACAAGAATGGCAAACCCTTCAACAAAAGCGTAATCAAATTCAAAAGGAATTATTTGCGATTGAACGTCAAGTCAATACGTTGAATGTACGTGTTAACTCACTAAAACAAATGCAAGAGCAGTATGATGGCTATTATGGTGGGGTAAAATTCATCATGCAACATGCTAAAGATATTGGTGGTATCAATGGTACGGTGGCCGAGTTGATCCATGTTAAGCCAGAATTTCAATTAGCGATTGATACAGCCTTAGGCGGTTCGTTACAACACATTGTAGTTGAAGATGATCAATCTGCACGTAAGGCAATTGCTTATTTGAAAGAGCATCGTGCTGGGCGAGCTACCTTCTTACCGAGACCGAATATTAAAGGCCGTTCAGTTCAAGATTATCATTTGCAAACAGCACAAAAACATGCGGGCTATATTGGGATTGGTCATCAATTGGTAGCATTTGATGAGATTAATCAAGCCATCATTGAAAATTTATTGGGTAATACTATTGTGATGGATACAATTGTCAATGCTCAAAGTTTATCTAAACAATTAAGACATCAAGTAAAAATCGTTACCCTAGAAGGCGATATTTTAATGCCAGGTGGCTCCATAACCGGTGGTCGTCAACGAAACCAACAAACTTCGATGCTAAGTCGCCAAACTGATTTAGAAAAGGCGCTAATAGAATTAGAGGCTGCTACTAACAGTCAAAAGTCAATGATTACGAAAATTGATCAAGTAGAAGAATTGGAACAAAGCGTGCGTGAAAATGGTGAGGCGAGTCTTAATCAAGTCAATCAAATTAACCATGAAGTAAACCAACAAAAACAAGCTTTACAACAATTTGTTCAACAAGTAAAAATTAATCAAAATGAACTGAAAGTAGCACAAATGGATATTGATGAAGCGGAACAATTTATCAATCAATCACAAGCTAAATTAACCGAAGCGCAAGAAACCATTCGGTTAATGACTCAAAAGATTGCGGAAGGTACTCAGCAATTGGAACAAATGAATGTATCGCAAGCAGACCGTCAAAAGAAAATTGAACAATTAAATCATGAATTGTCACAACTCAATACCGAAAAAGCCGTTAAACAATCTGAGTTAAGACAAATTAAAACTCAAGTAGAGCAACTTACTGCACAACTCGTTCAGTTAAACGAATTTATTGAAAATTATCAAAATAATCAATTAAGTAGTGAGCAAGATTTAAATCAATTGAAAGAAACCATTATGGAAGTAGAATCTCAAATCGAAACTTTAAATAATGAGTTGGTTGAACATACGACGAAGCTTGATCAAAGCAAACAAAATCGTAGTGAATGGAACCAAAATTTACGCGATTTAGAAAATAAGAAGGTAAAAATTCAACAACAACAACAAGCGCAATTTAAATTACAAGCAAAATTACAAGCTCAAATTGAGAAATTTAAAGAATTGATTGATAACCATCTAAATTATTTAAATGAAAATTATCAATTAAGTTATGAAGCGGCTAGTCAACAAGCCCAAACAGATTTAGCTATTTCAGAAGTGTCCAGTCGCGTTAAAGAATTAAGAAAAGCAATCGATAATTTAGGACCGATAAACTTAGCAGCCATTGAAGATTTTGAAAATTTAAATGAGCGTTACACTTATTTATTAGAACAACAAGAGGATTTATTAACAGCGATGGGACAATTACAAGATACGATGGATGCGATGGATGCGGAAGTTATTAAACGATTTAGTGAATCCTTCCATCAAATTAATCACCAATTTAAACGTACCTTTAAATCTTTATTTGGTGGTGGGGAAGCATCATTAGAATTGACGGATCCTGACAATTTATTAACCACTGGGGTTGATATTATTGCACAACCACCTGGTAAACGTAAGCAAAATCTTGCTTTATTATCGGGGGAGAGCGAGCTTTTACAGCCATTGCTTTGTTATTTGCAATTTTAGAGACCAAACCCGTACCATTTTGTGTATTGGATGAGGTAGAAGCGGCCTTGGATGATGCGAATGTGTATCGATACGGAGAATATTTACAACAATTTACTGAAAATACACAGTTTATTGTGATTACGCACCGTAAAGGTACGATGGAACATGCGGATGTACTATATGGTGTTACCATGGAACGTTCAGGTGTATCGAAATTGGCTTCTGTACGTTTGAGTGAAGCCAACATTGAGGAATAATAACGAAAAGGAGTGCTTAACAAGATGATGAAATTAATCGCCATTGACTTAGATGGAACATTATTAAATAGTGACGGCAATATTTCAAAAAGAAATATCCAAGCGTTGCATGATGCGCATCAACAAGGTGTGAAAATTGTTTTATGTACTGGACGTCCTTATTTATTGATGAAAGATTTTGTTGAGGAAATTGGTTTAAATTCAACGGAAGATTTTATTATTACCTTTAATGGTGGTCTCGTTCAAAAAGCGGCTAATGGCGAAGTGATTAAACAGCACACTTTGTCGCAAACCGATATGCAAAAATGGTATAATGTGACTAAAGATTTGGCATTACCATTTAATATTATTGATGCTGAACATGTCTATGAGCCACCGTTTTATCCAGAAAACCATCCGTCGATTTATTTTAATAATCGTAAAAAGACCATTGCAAAGACTCAGGACTTCGCAACTTTTTCAAAAGATCATCAATTTAATAAGTTTGTAGTATGTTGTGAACCTAAGTATTTAGATGAGCAAATTTTAAAACTACCTTCAGAGTTAGTCAGTCAATATTCTGTTTTTAAGTCACAAACTAATTTACTTGAAATTGTAGCCCCTGGTGTAACTAAAGGAAATACGTTAAAAGAATTCGCCGACTACTTAAAGATTGAACCAAGTGAAGTGATGGCAATCGGTGACCAAGAAAATGATTTATCGATGATTGAATTTGCTGGAGTTGGGGTGGCGATGGGCAATGCTGTACCCCAAGTGACAGCTAAAGCTGATCATATTACCGCAGACAATAATCATGATGGTGTCGCGGAAGCAATCTATCAATTCATCAAATAAAAGGAGGAATTCTAATGGGATTATTTGACCGTATTCGTCGTGCCTTTACCGGTGAAGATACTGTTATAAAAGAAATAGAACAACCCGTTGAAGATCAAATCGTTTTTGATACGTATGACAAGGGGATGGAGAAAACACGCAAAAACTTCTCAGATCGTATCAATGATTTATTTAGTAGCTTTAGAGAAATTGATGAAGAATTTTATGAAGACCTTGAAGAGGCTTTTATCAGTGCGGATGTTGGTTTTCAAATGACCATGGCGTTAACGGACGCAATTCGTGACGAATTAGAAGCCCGTAATGCCTATAAGGCCAATGATGTCAAACAAGTCATGTTAGAGAAAATGGTGCAAATCTATGAAAAAGATGGCCAAGAAAGTAATGATATTCGTCTTAATCCAGATGGGCCAACCGTTATTTTATTCGTTGGTGTCAATGGTGTGGGAAAAACGACCTCGGTCGGAAAAATCGGCTATCAGTTAAAACAAGATGGGCATAAAGTACTATTAGCTGCTGCTGATACTTTCCGTGCGGGTGCGATTGAACAATTGAATGTTTGGGGCGAGCGTTTAGGAATACCTGTTGTAACAGGAAAAGCGCAAAGTGATCCGGCATCCGTGGTCTTTGATGCAGTCAAAAAAGCTAACGAAGAACACTATGATTATTTATTAGTGGATACTGCTGGGCGTTTACAGACCAAAGCGAATTTGATGCAAGAATTAGCCAAAATTAAACGCATCATTGAACGCGAAAACCCTAATGGTGTTCAGGAAGTTTTACTGGCTCTAGATGCAACGACTGGTCAAAATGCGTTAATTCAAGCAAAACAATTTAATGAAGCGACTGAAATTACAGGATTAGTATTAACCAAATTAGACGGTACCGCTAAAGGTGGCGTGGTCCTTTCAATTCGTTATGAATTAGATATACCGGTTAAATATATCGGTTTAGGTGAAAAAGCAACGGATTTACAAAAATTTGATGCGGAACAATATATGTACTCATTAATTAAAGATGTTTTAGAACAACAGTAATAAGTGAGGTTAAATTTTATTTATGCTGTGTCAAAATCAATTACTGATATGAAGCGTTTCTATGGATAATGTTAAATAAATCCTGGGGAATAATAGAAAAGTATACAAGAACTAGCTAATCAATCGTGCTCACTTTGTTTGCTTACCCTGACACCGTTGAATGATTAAAAACTCGTTTAAAGTCACTGTTTAAAACCAATTAATTGCTGCGTTATAAATTAATCAGATGGATTAAGGAGATATTTTCGAAGTGTTTGTCCTGTCATTTACAAATAACGACAGGGAGTGGGCAAGAAGTAGAAAATTAAATAATTTTCGCTTCGTCTGCCCACCCCCGCACAGTTGAGTAGGTCTCAAACAAGTCGAAAGACGCAGGTTGAGACCACTCAACCACTGCGCTTTGAATTAAATAGATATGGCTGAGCAGAATTTAAAAAGTTTTTGCCCAGCTGCTTAATTATTTTAAATGTACATCACAAGCATAAAATTAGATGAGTAATAATAATACCAATGAGGTTGAGTAGGAAAATAGTACTGCTCAACCTCATTTATTTTAAAAGTTTAATCATTTATTATAGAATAGGATTGACAGTTAAAAGGGTATTTGTTACGATTCTATTCGTTAAACTAGGAGCTATCGTGTTATCGAGTCATCCCTTTTAAGACCGATTATTCAGTAATGTAACACCATAAACAAGCAATAAGATTAATAGCCGGTTTTTAATGATTTTCACGTTAGTAAAAATCTTTAACTATATATTACAAGGAGGATTTACATGAAAAGAATGAACGTATTTTTAGGCAGCATTTTATTGTTATTAAGTACAATGCTACCAACAACAATGGTTCAAGCAACAGAAAACAAATTGAATATTGTCACCAGTTTTTATCCTATTTATGCCATTACATCTGAGGTAGTTGGTGATTTACATGAAGTACGCATGATTAATTCAGGGACAGGAATTCATGGGTTTGAACCATCCGCATCTGATGTGGCGGCAATATATGATGCGGATATTTTTATTTACCATTCTAAATCATTGGAATCTTGGACCAAAAATTTAGAAGCAAATAGAGGCAATCACCCTGTGCAAATGATACAAGCATCAGAAGGCTTAGAATTTAAGATAGTAGAAGGTTTAGTCCATGACGGTCATGATCATGGTGAAGAATCTGATTTACACGGCAATACTTATGATTTACATTCCTGGCTCGATCCAATTGAAGTGGGAAATGAAGCCCAATTAATCGCCCAATCATTAGCCAAAATTGATCCTGATAATGCTGACATTTATACGCAAAATGCTGAAAAAATGGCCAAAGACGGTGAGGCATTAGTTGAACAATATCAAGCAAAGTTTAATGAGCTTGATAATAAAACCTTTTTAACTCAACATACAGCTTTTTATTATTTAGCTGAACGCTTTGGATTAAAACAGCTTGGGGTAACTGGTATTTCGGCAGAAAAAGAACCAAGCGCCAAGCAATTAAATGAAGTTATGACGTTTGTTAAAGATTATAATATTAAGACAATTTTTGTTGAACCTAATGTGAGCGATAAAATAGCCCAAATCATCTCTACTAATACCGGGGTAGAAATCGCGGTTTTAAATCCTTTAGAAAGTAATCCACAAAATGATTTAACCTTTATGGAAAACTATGAAGAGCAATTAAAAATTTTACTTGAACATTTAAAATAGGTTACTCAGCTGAAAAAAGTGAGAATGGATGTATTACAAGAAGAATCAACCCTTGCGCTGTTAATGAATAATCACTAATTTGACTGAATTTTTCAAATTTATGCCTAGCCTCAATGGTCAGTTGATGATTTATTGGCACGAGCGAAGTAATCTAATAATAGTAAATTAATATCGGTTAAAAGAAATAATTACGATTTGTCTTGACAGATCGTTTTTATTTTCGTAAAATCTAAAAAGTAATAATTACATTATTAGAGGAGGATTTATTTTGAAGAAAAAGTTAATGAGTAGCATGTTAATCTTATCATTGGTAGCAGGTGTTGAGTTAATGCGTTGTCCAGCATTAACGATTATGGCAGAAGAAAGTAGTTCACAAATGCCCGAGGAAGAAGAACATCACGACCATGACCACGACCATGACCACGATCATGACCATGACCATGACCACGAATTCGAATTTGATGCTTCAGCTGTGGTAGCGAAGGAAGGTGACGCTTATATTTTAATTCATGGTGATCACTATCATAAAATAAATGCGAGTGAATTAAGCGATACACAAATTAAAGCCGCTGATGAACATTTAGCAGACCATCCTGAATTAGCAGAAGAATATGAGCAGAAGCAAAATATTTATAACGGATATTTTGAAGATGATCAAGTTGAAGACCGTACTTTAGAAGATTGGGCAGGTGAATGGCAATCTGTATTACCATATCTAGAAGACGGTACCTTAACACCAGTAATGGAGATGAAGGCACGTAAAGAGGGTGCCACCATGTCGGCTGAAGAATATACAGAGTATTACCAAACAGGATATGCAACGGACGTTGAAAAAATTGTTATCAAAGATAATCAAATGAGTTTTACCACTGGCGATAAAACAGTAACAGGTACTTATAAAAATGATGGCTATCAAATACTTACTTATGAGAAAGGAAATCGTGGCGTTCGTTATTTATTTACCAAAGAATCTGGCGATGAAGAAGCACCACAATCTATTCAATTTTCTGACCATAACATTAGTCCAACGCCAGACTTAACTCATTATCATATTTATATGGCTGACATCAGTCATGATGAATTGCTAGAAGAGATGGATAATTGGCCAACATTTTATCCTGCAGATTGGAATGCTGGACAAATTTTAGCGGATCAATTAAATCATTAAAATTAATGAATCATTAGGACCATATAACCGTTGATGATTACCTTGGATTAACTAAATAGGGGTCGGCAGACGAAGCGAAAATCAATTAATTTTATACTTCTTGCCAACTCCCATTTTTAATCATAACTAAGTAAAATAATTCTAAAAAATGTTTTTTCTTTCAAAAGAATGTATAATAGAACTAAACTTTTATGAAGGAGTGATCAAATGAACGGCCAATGGTCATTAAAAGAATTATATTTAGGATATGATACACCTGAATACCAATCAGATTATACAAAACTTGAGGAAACACTCAACCAATTATCTAATATGGAATTAACAGATAATTTATCGACAATTAAAAAGGTCATTGATTTATTGGAGATTCAATCTGATTTAACACGTAAACTTTATGCCTTTTCAAGTTTGCAATTATCAACTAACACGACGCATGAACCAAGTTTGACCGCTATCGCAAAACTAAGAAAATTACTTTCTAATCATGCCAAAACCAATGCGCGTATAGACAAGTTTTTAGGTAATATTGAAACGGATATTACCCAAGATGAAAAATTGACACAGTATCAATTTTTATTTGCAGAACTAAAACAACAAGCCACTCATTTGTTATCAGATGAAGTTGAAGAAGTGATTGCAACCATGAATTTGAGTGCTGGACAGTCTTGGAGTCAATTACAAAGCTTTTTAACCTCAACGGTTGAAACAGAATTTAATGGTGAAAGTTTGACATTAAGTGATATTCGTAATTTAGCTTATGCAGATGATTCAGCGACACGTAAAGCGGCTTATGAAGCGGAATTAGCGATGTATGAATCAATTAAAGAACCAGTTGCTTTTGCACTTAATAATATTAAATCACAAGTCAATGATATTTCTCGTTTAAGAGGTTATGAGAGTGCATTAGAGGTGACTTTGGAACAATCTCGTATGTCAAAAGCGACTTTAGATGCCTTAATTGCTGCTATAAAAGATGCTTTACCGTCATTCCAAAAATATTTTAAACATAAAGCTGGTTTATTAGGTTATGCAAATGGTTTACCATTTTATGAACTATTCGCTCCGATTGGGGAATCAGTAGCTAAGAAATTTACGGTTGATGAAATGAAAGAGTATTTAGTTGAGCATTTTAATAAATTTGCACCTGACTTGGCTGAATTGACGACTGAAGTTTTTGATAAAGAATATGTTGATTTATTCCCACGTAAAGGAAAAGTAGGTGGCGCATTTTGTTCGAATTTAACACCAATTAAACAATCACGTATTTTAATGAACTTTGACGGTAATTTACGTAATGTCGTCACCATGGCGCATGAATTAGGTCATGCTTATCATGGCTCGATTATTCAGGAACATTTACCATTAAATCGTTCTTATACGATGCCAGTAGCAGAAACGGCTTCTACTTTTAATGAAAATATCATTATGAACACCGTTATCGCTGAAGCTAATGATAAGGAAAAAATCGGTTTATTGGAATCATTAATTAGTGATGTAGCGCAAATTGTAGTCGATATTTTATCACGTTATATCTTCGAGACGACTGTTTTTGAAAAACGTCAAGATTCATTTTTATTCTCAAAAGATTTAGAAGCGATTATGTTGGAAGCTCAAGACCAATCATATGGTGAAGGTTTAGACCCTGACTTTCGTCATCCATTTATGTGGTTGTGTAAAGGACACTATTATTCAACCGGTTTAAGTTATTACAATTTCCCTTATGCTTTTGGGGGATTATTTGCGAAAGGGCTTTATGTGCAATATCAAAATGATCCAACTGGCTTTGTTGAAAAGTATCGTGAGATGCTTTATGCTACAACCGTTGGGACTGTTGAAGAGACCGCAGCTAAAATGGGTATCGATGTGACAACCAAAGATTTCTGGGCATCAGCTCTAAAAGAATATCAAAACATGATTGAAGAGTTTATTCAATTAACAAGTGATATCAATGATTAGAAAATGTGAAGTTAAAGACTTACCCAATCTAAGAGAAATTGCGATAGAAACCTACAGGGATACCTTTCATCAAAATACTTCTGATGAAAATCTGGCACTTTATTTTAAAGAAGCATATAATTTAGACACTTTAAAGCAAGAACTAGAAAATCCTTTATCGGAAGTTTATTTATTAGAATCAGATGGAGAGATTGTTGCTTATTTAAAGCTTAATATTGAAGCTGCCCAAACGGAGCCGATGGGGGAAGAAACGTTAGAAGTTCAAAGAATCTATGTTTTAAAGGAACATAAACGCAATGGCTACGGTAAACAATTAATGCAATTAGCTGAAACCAGAGCCCGTGCTTTAGGTAAAAAGAGCATTTGGTTGGGCGTTTGGGAACATAATGAAGCGGCTAAAGCATTTTATCAAAACCATGGCTTTGAACACGTAGGGGAACATCGCTTTTTGGCTGGTAATCAAGTTGATATTGATTGGATTATGCTCAAACACATTTAATGATGACGTTTTTATAGAGTACAAATAGTGAAAAAGAAAAAATCATATCATGTTTAATGATAAATAAGATCGGGTAGAAATATTTTAAACTGTCCCTAAGAGTAGTATTACTTTTTAGTTACTACTAAATAGGGGAGTTTTCATTGTTTCTGTTCGGTCTATTTTTGATTAATGGTTGAGAGGCTAAAGTTTGTGAGATTAGCAAAGTCAATTGAACAAGCACATAAAGACAAAGTAATTTTCTGCGTTATGTCTACACTTAACTGTTACGGCATGGGCAGACGAAGCAAAAACAATCATTTTTCTACTGCTTGCCCACCCCAATGTCAGTGCGAAGTTTTAGATAAGTCACTCTTTTAAAATTCTGACTAAATTATCGGTCATCCTTAATCATTTGCAAAAAACTTGATTTACTATTTCTTTAAGTAGTAGTATCAAGCAATCCGCTTTTTAATATAACAGACTCATTAAACTGTACTAATTTAATAAAAATAATTAATGAAAAGGCTTGAAGCGATTTCGTTATGTGATATAATTTAATTATAGAAGACTATTACATTTATTAATAACAGTTTAGGACAAGGAGGATTTTATAATGACGGAAACTGTAACTCCTGTCATTGGACATGTTCATTCTACTGAAAGCTTTGGTTCAGTGGACGGTCCAGGAATTAGATTTATAAGTTTTATGCAAGGATGTCGGATGCGTTGTGAGTTTTGCCATAACCCAGATACTTGGAATACCCGAGGAGGGAAAGAGTATACTCCACAACAATTATTTGATGAAGCAGTTCAATACCAAGCTTTCTGGGGAGAAAAAGGTGGCGTGACAGTCAGTGGTGGTGAACCATTACTACAGATTGATTTTCTAATTGAATATTTCAAGCTATGTAAAGCGAACGGTGTTAATACAACATTGGATTCTTGTGGGGCTCCTTTTACACGTAAAGAACCATTCTTTAGTCGTTTCCAAGAATTAATGAAGTATACTGATTTAATTTTATTAGATATTAAACATATCGATCCTGAAGGACACCGCAAATTAACGGGACATCCTAATGACAATATTTTAGATTTAGCTCGTTATTTAAGTGAAATTAATCAACCTGTTTGGGTTCGTCATGTTCTAGTACCAGAAAGAACGGACTATGATGAGTATTTAGAGCGATTAGGTGCTTTTGTAGCAACTTTAGATAATGTGTTAAAATTTGAAGTATTGCCTTATCACAAATTAGGGGTATATAAATATAAAGCTTTAGGTATTAAATATCGTTTAGAAGGGATCGAACCGCCTACAGCTGATCGTGTTGAAAATGCTAAACGTATTTTAAATACTGAAAGCTACCAAGGATATTTAAATTATAAACCTAAAGAATTTGCCGGTTATTAAAATAAAAACTCTTTGTTGTCGGATAGCTGATACAAAGAGTATTTTTATACAAATAGATTAAATTTTAACTAATTACTTAAATTTAATAAGCTTTTATAATCTTTAAATGGCGTTTTGTGAATTTCCTCACAAGCAGTTTGAAAAACAAAATATTTTAGAGTATAATGATTAAGTCTTAAATTATTCATAAGGAAAGGGGATATATTATTGGCAAAAGCTCAAACAAAGGCTGAGTTACGTGCTAAAACGGGAGAAGTAAAAATCTTTGGTTTATTACAAAAACTTGGTCAAACATTTATGCTACCTATTTCATTATTACCGGTAGCGGGTATCTTATTAGGGATTGGTTCTTCATTTACGAATCCAACCGTTATTGAAATGTATAATTTACAAAATATTTTACATGAAGGTAATTTATTATATGGTGTGTTAAGAATCTTTGCTGATGCAGGGGACATCATCTTCGGTAACTTAGGTTTATTATTTGGTATTTCAGTTGCTTCAGGTTTAGCAAAAACTGAAAAAGGCGTTGCATCTTTATCTGGTATTATTGGTTATTTTGTAATGTACGCTGCAATGACAAGTACTTTAAACAACTTCCGTGATGTAGAAGAATTAAGCAAAGTACAAGGTTTAATTACGAGCTATTTAGGCTTTGACAATACCATGAACTTAGGGGTTTTAGGTGGGATTGTCATTGGTTTAGTAGTGGCTTATTTACATAATAAATACCATACCATTGAATTACCTGAAGCTTTATCATTCTTCGGGGGAACTCATTTTATTCCAATCGTTTCATCTGTGGCTGGGCTTGTTTTAGGAATCATGTGGGCTTTCGTATGGCCGATTGTTTCTTATGGATTCTCTAGCTTAGGTGGAATTATTTCAGGATTAGGCATTTTTGGTATTTTCTTATATGTATTTATTTACCGTGCCTTAATTCCATTTGGCTTACACCACGTGTTCTATTTACCTTTCTGGCAAACCGCTATCGGGGGAACAGCAGTAGTCAATGGTAAAACAGTTGTAGGGGCTCAAAACATTGTGTTTGCTCAATTAGCAGCTGGGGTACCGATTGATTCTCATGCAGCGGCTCACTTTACGTATATGTTCCCTGTTATGTTATTTGGTATTCCTGCAGCAGCTATCGCTTTATATCGTGCTGCTCGTCCAGAACGTAAAGCTGAAGTGAAAGGTTTCTATACTTCAAGTGCTTTAACTTGTTTTATGACCGGGATTACTGAACCAATCGAATTTGCTTTCGTGTTTGCATCACCATTTATGTATTACTTAGTACACTGTGTACTTTATGGTATTTCAGGTATCTTAGTTTATGTATTAGGTGCTGGAGTTGGATTAACATTCTCAGGTGGTATTATTGACTTCATCTTATATGGTGTTTTACCAGGTAACCACATTACTAAATGGATTCCGGTATTGATATTAGGATTAGTATATTTTGTATTATACTTTATCATCTTTAGCTGGGGTGTTCGTAAGTTCGATTGGAAAGTTCCTGGTAGAGAAGATGTAACAGAAGAAGTAGAAGTTGAATTTGCTGATGCTTCATACGATGAATTAGATGAAAAAGCTCAACGTGCTTACCGTATTGTGGCTGGTTTAGGTGGTTCAAACAACTTAAACGATGTAACTAACTGTGCAACTCGTTTACGTGTTCAAGTTAAAGATGGTTCACTTGTTAACGAAGCATTATTGAAACAAACTGGTTCAGCTGCCGTTGTTGTTAATGGTCAAAACGTTCAAGTTGTCTATGGTACAACAGTTCCTAACGTTAAATCATCGATTGATCAATTAATTGCATCTGGTAATGCGCCAACAGAAGGTGTCGTAGCAAATGGTCATGCAGCTGACACTACAGAAGTAGTTGAAGAAGAAGTTGAATTACCAACAGAAACTGGAAAATTAGTTGAAATTTACGCACCTGCTACTGGTAAAGTGATTGATATTGCGAAAGTAAACGATCCAGTATTTGGTGGAAAAATCATGGGTGAAGGATTTGCCGTTCAACCGACAAATGGCAAAGTCGTATCCCCAGTTGATGCAGAAGTTGTGATGATTATGGATTCAAAACATGCGGTTGGTTTAAAAACAGCCGATGGCTTAGAATTATTAATTCACATGGGTATTGAAACCGTTCAATTAAATGGGGGAGGATTTGAATTATTTGTTCAAGAAGGCGACCAATTAAAAGCCGGTGACGCTGTTGCACAAATGGATTTAGATTATATTTTAAATGAAGGCAAACAAACCGATGTCATCGTTGCCTTAACCAATACCCCAGATATGGTGAACCGTACGATTATTGAAGATGAAAAATCAGTAGAAGCAGGTTTATCTATCGGTCAAGTTGACATCAAAGCTTAATTGGCGATAAAAAGATTATCATAATTATATGGGGTAGTCTTGTTAATATAAAAGTATAATTTAAGACAAAAGAGTGAAGACCACGAAGCATCAACTTCGTGGTTTTTTGATTACTCGTAGCATTAATCAATTTTGAAAAATGTAGTTTCTGGTCATTGAATGGATTAAACATATAGTCATTTAGTTGTTAATATTGAATTATTTGAATTTACGTAAAAAACACGAACATTCTAATTGAAAACGAGTTGATTATTAATAATTGAATTGAAAAACTTCAATAACATGGTTATATTATTATTTGTTGATTAAACAAATATTTATTATGAGGTGTAAGTGTGGAAGAGAAAACAATCGTATCCCCAGAAGATAAGCTATTATATGGTATTAATGATGTGCCACCGATGGGTGTGACTATTTTATTAGCGTTACAACATATTTTAGCGGCCTTTGCCGGGATTATCGCTGTTCCTTTAGTTGTCTGTAGTGTATTAGGGTTTGATGTTCAAACTACTTCGATCATGGTTAGTGCTACCATTTTTGCATCAGGAATTACTACATTTATTCAATCAAAAGGGGTAGGTCCAGTTGGATCGAGAGTTTCAGGCATGATGGGAACGGACTTTACTTTCGTGAATCCATCCATTAGTGTAGGAGCTAAATTCGGCATAGCAGGGATTGTTGCAGCAACCATTACAGGTTCTTTAGTTGAAATTATTTTAAGTCGTTTTATTAAACCCTTAATGAAATTTTTCCCACCATTAATTACTGGGACAGTTGTTTCATTAATCGGGATTACGTTATTACCTGTTAGTATGGATTGGGCTGCTGGTGGTGTTGGCGCTGCTGATTATGGTTCAATAAAAAATATTGCGGTTGCTTTTGTGATTATGGTCTTTACTTTATTTTTAAATCATTATGGTAAAGGGATGTGGAGTACAGCTTCTGTCTTTATTGGGATGGTATTTGGTTATATCGTTTGTATTCCTTTAGGAATGGTTGATTTAGATTCCGTAAAAGATGCTGCTTGGTTTGCGTTTCCAAATGTATTACGTTACGGTTTTAAATTTGATTTAGCTTCAACGTTATCATTTGTACCTGCCTATGTGGTATCTTTAATTGGTACGGTGGGTATTACGATGGCGATTGGGGAAGCATCAGGTGAGAAATTACCAAGTGAGCGTGCTGCTAGTGGTGTATTAGCTGATGGTGTTGGTTCAATGATTTCTGGTTTGTTCGGTGGTGGACCGAATACCGCTTTCTCGCAAAACGTTGGTTTAATTACATTAACTAAAGTAGCGAGTCGTCACGTGATGGTGGTTGCCGGGATTATTTTAGCTATCTTAGGTGTCTTTCCTAAATTATCAGCATTAATCTCTGTTATGCCTCAACCAGTTTTAGGTGGTGTAGGGGTCATTATGTTCGGTTTAGTAGCTGCTCAAGGGATTAAAACTTTAGCGCAAATTAAATTAGGCGACCGAGAATTATTAATTATTTCCGTTGCATTTGCCTTAGGGATTGGCGTAACAGTTCGTCCTGAATTATTAGAAGGTTTACCGAATGCACTACAAATGTTATTATCTTCTGGTATTTCTACCGGTACGTTAGCAGCCTTAATCTTAAACGTTGTTTTAAAAGAAAAGTAATTTAATAAAATAAAAATAGGGAGTGGGCAAGTTTTTCTTGTCCACTCCTTATTTCATTAGGAAAGTTATTGGATAAAATTTAGTTAAAAAGCCGTTAGCTTTATTAAAAAAAACGGTGTCACTTTTGAAAAGTTAATTGATATTTCGACGTTTCATTTCATTTAAAATAAATTGTTTAGAATTTTCTAGATGTTCACCAATAATCAATTCAATTTGATCTTTATCACGATTTTTCATGCCACGATAGATTAACCAGTGTTCTTTTAAAGCTAAGTCTCGGCGATCAGACGAACGAATCGATAAGTCACGAAAATAAAGTAAATATTCAGATAATTTAGTAACGATTGATTTCAAACGAACCATTTTACTTTTCTCCCAAATAAAATTGTTGAAATCAGAAAAATTTTGTAAAACTAAATCAATCTCATTGGCATCATTATATTTTTCACCCGTTAATAATAGTTGTTTTAACTCTTCGAAATCCTCATCCGTCATTTGATCATAAGCTTTAACGGTCGCAAGGGTATCTAAGGCTTTGCGAATATCATAAATTTCAAAGGCATCTTTAATGGTAATTCCTTTAACAATCCGTCCTACTCGAGGAATATGTTCAACTAATTTTTCTTTTTCTAATTCTAATAGGGCATAGCGCACAGGGGTACGACTAATATTTAATTTTTCAGCTAATTCCTTTTCATTAATGCGTTCACCCGCAGGGATTTCCCCAATAATAATGGTTTTACGTAATGCCTCATAAACGGAATCTTTCAAAGGAATATCTTGAGAAACTAAAATATTGGATTTGATAATATTAATTTGCTGTGGCGTAATCAAAACAATCACCTCTCTATTTAATGAAACATCTTCGTTTAAATAATATCTCAACTGTGTTTTTATTGTTTTTTAAGACAATCACAATTAAAATCGTTTATAATGAACTTAAGATTAATTTTAATTAAGCGTTTTAAAGGTTAACGCTTATTATTTTAACATAAATCATTATAAAATACATATAATTTAAGAAAGAGAGAGCAGATCAATGAGCAATATTTGTGAGTGGATTACGTCAAATGCTGAAAAAGCTTTGTTAGTAGAAGTGATGTTAACGCCCAAACCTGGGTTAGTTGATTGTATGAATAGTGGCGCGCATTCCGATATGAATTATTTTACTTTTGTTGAAAGTACGAAAGCATTGACGCCATTTTTCAAGCAGTATCTACAATTGGGAATGGAACATCAAGGCAATTTACAACAATTATTTATGAATGCTCGCCAAATGGGTGTAAAAGCCGAGCAAGCGATGTTAAAAGCTACTAAGGGGGTTAATACTCATAAGGGTGCTAATTACTCTTATGCAACGATTTTAACGGCTTTAGGGTATTATTTAACGCAACATCCCGAAAAAACAACCTTTAGTGCACAAGATACCGAAGCAATCCTATCCTTATCAGAACCAATGACCTATGATTTTTGGCAATCAGAACTAGCACAATTGAAAAATAAAACAGAGTCGATTACTAATGGGGAGCGTATTTATTTAGATTATGGTTTAACAGGGATTAAAGGCGAATCGATGAATGGCTATCCATTATTGAGAGAGATGGTTTTGCCTTTTACTAGAGAATTATTGAATTATACGGACAATTTGCAATATGTCTTATCCAAAGCGCTACTATTATTAATATCTCAAGCAGAAGATACTAATATTATTCATCGAGGTAATTATGAGATATGGCAAAATGTTAAAGCGAAGGCTGGATCTATATTAAAAGAATTAAATGAGGATAATTTTCAATATTTAATTAGTCAATGGGACCAAGAATTGATTGAACAAAATTTGAGTCCGGGTGGTGCTGCTGATTTATTATCGATAGTCGTATTCTTTTTATATTTGGAAAAAATATTGTAAGATATAAAAAAAGAATGAGGAGGTACCAAGGTGAAGTTAAATAAATCGCTACTCAATAGGCGAGAATTTTTATTAATTATTACTTTATATACATTTGTATTTGCGCTGTTTATTCCTGAGGAAACGAGTGTTTTACAGATGTATTATCAATTAATCATGTCCCAAACTAATTTACTAACAGATTTTATTGAAATAGCTGGTTTTAGAGCAACTTTCTTTAATGTGGGTCTTCATAGTCTCGTTATTTACTTGCTTTTATTGTGGAAGGGTCAGCGTTATCTAACCAGTTTTGAATTAGGTGTAACAGGATTATTTTTAGGACATGCTTTTTTTGGAACTCATATCATTAATATACTGCCAATTATTTTAGGGACGATGTTTTACTATTATAGTATGAATCATGAAAAAGAGTATCGCTTGGTAAGTATCCTAGCGACTGCTAATGCACCCTTGGTTAGTTCAATTTATTTGGATAGTGTATTTGGTCCTTATCGTTGGCTTTTAGCGATGGCGGTAGGATTTGTTATTGGAAGTATTTCAGTTAAAATTGCCAACCAATTTGTCCAATTCCATAAAGGATATACGCTATATAATTTTGGGTTTACCATGGGTGTCATCGCCATGTTTATTAGTTTTGTATTCCCTTATTTCGATATGAATGTGGAAATTAATTTGTTTCAAGATAATGAGTATGCGATCAATTATTTTGAATTTTACTTTTGGGGTTGGCTAATCCTTTTAGCAATCATTGGGTTATATCGTCAAAAGGTTCAGTTTAAAGAATTATGGTCTTTTATTAAAATAAAAGGGAATTTTTACCATGATCAATTTCGATATTTTAGAACCTCTACCTTAACACTTAATATGTTAATTAATGGTATTGTATTCTATATGTTACTTAAGTTGATAAATGTCTCTTTAAATGGCCCAATAATCGGTGCAATGTTAACGGTTATTTTATTTGGTGCTGTTGGGAAAACAATATTAAATTCATTACCGATTAGTTTAGGGATAATCTTTTCAGTTTATATTTCGGGTAGTGCATTTAATAGTACCTATATTGTATTAGCGTTATTATTTAGTACGGGATTAGCACCGATTTCGGCTCGTTTTGGACCATTATGGGGCTTTGTTGCCGGGGTACTACATTTCCACATGGTTGAAATTAGTGGTCAGCTTCATCTAGGGATGAATATTTATAATAATGGTTTTGCTAGTGGTTTTGTAGCAGCGATT
Source organism: Globicatella sp. PHS-GS-PNBC-21-1553 (assembly GCF_033564055.1). Classification (NCBI taxonomy): domain Bacteria; kingdom Bacillati; phylum Bacillota; class Bacilli; order Lactobacillales; family Aerococcaceae; genus Globicatella; species Globicatella sp. PHS-GS-PNBC-21-1553. The sequence goes on along the minus strand of NZ_CP085470.1, from coordinate 2,374,831 downwards.
GTCATTCCTATTATCGAATTGATTGGCGAGTGGAAAGACTCTATATTAAATCCATCGTAAATACGAGTTCGAGTATAGAACTATCAAGGAATACTTCTTTGGTTAAGAGTCAAGAATTAATGTGAAAACATGGCTTGGAGGAGACGAAAGTGTCTTTTTCAAGCCATGTTTATTTTTTATTAGTGTGCAAAGGAGGGGGTTATTGTACGGCTCAAATCCGCTACTTCTAATGTCTGTGAGATAATAAGGACTATCAATAATTAATGATGTTGGTTATCCTTAATGGCTTTAATATTGCGAATAATCGTATGAGCTTCAGGGGATGTTAAATAGTCAAAAGTGGTACTAGACACTGATTTTTTTACAAAATCCCAGTCATCCTCTTTAATGGCCATTCTAACTTTTGAAGCACTGATTGCTTGTTTAGTGTCATCTTGTTTACGTTCAATAACCGTTAATCGAAGAGGGGAGTCTTGAAAAACATTCGTCATCATTTGGTTATAGATGTTTGTCATTTGACTGTATGGCTCTTCACCCACAAAACGATCAGTAATACCTAAGTGTTGGGCAATTTTCATAAAGATACTTGCATCAACCATCGCTTGGCTTTCCATGACACTTTGTTCATCTTTTTGGAAATAACCTGGAAAAGTTGCTTGGCTAATAATATAATGCCCAGTTGGTACAATCATCACATTCGGTAGGTGTGCTATTCCTTTTTCTACTAAGTCTTTTCTAACAGCATAGGGAAAAACACTCGCATCTTCCTCAAGTAAAAATAGATATACCCAATCAAATTTAGCCGCAACAGTTTCAACTAAATATTGGTGTCCCAAAGTAAAGGGATTACAATTCATGACGAGAGCCGCTTTCGTGCCAGACTCTTTTTTAAATGGGATGAGTGAGTTTAAATAGTGATCAAATCCTTTTTGTTTATTTTCTAAAAAAGTAATACCATTTTCTGTTTGCACCAGTTTATGAAATCCTAGTTGTTCAAAAAAATGTGCAGTATCATTTTTAGTATAGACAAAAAGATGAAAAACCTCTTGATAATAAAGTTGATGAATTAAATGGGTAATAATTTGATTCATTAACCCTTCACCTTGATAGCAATCATCAATTGCTATGCAACGTAAAGTGTTGCGATAATAACTACCAGTCGCAATCATCTCATCTTTATCATTAAAAATGCCACAACTATAGTCAATATTTTGATCGAGACGTATACCTTGTTGATTTAATAATGTTACCATTTTATTTTTTTGTTCTTTTGTATATAAAGTGGTTACTTCATAATGCATCGTCATCATCCTTTCAATATTAGAAATCAGCGTATTGGTTATCTTTATCTTATCAAAAATTTGTAAGGAAGCGTATTATTTATGATAGAAATACGATAAAAAAACACGGTGTCTAAAAATATTTTGAAAGTTGAGAAAATATTCATTCAATGAGATACTAGAATTACTAACAATGTATAAAGAGGAGTGACGATCATCGAGAAGATTTACTTAGCCGGAGGCTGTTTATGGGGCGCACAATACTTTTTTAAAGAAATGACAGGGATTCATCATGTGGAAGCTGGTCGAGCTAATGGAACCACGAATTCTCTAGAGGGTCCTTATGATGGCTACGCTTAATGTGTGAAGATTGATTATGACCCAGAAAAAATTCTTTGACCCAATTATTGGATTATTTATTTGAAATTATCGACCCTTATAGTTTAAATCAACAAGGATTTGATAAGGGTGAAAAATACCGTACTGGCATTTACAGTCAAAAAGCAGAACACTTAATAGGCGCCCGGCAAAATATCGATGCACGTGATGATGCGGATAAAATCAGAGGCGAAGTGAAACCCTTGACAAATTATATCGCCAGCGCTTTGATACATCAAAATCACTTAGATATTTATCCCGAAGATCGTTAATTGTGTCATTTACCAACAGCTGTTTTGAACCGGTATCGGAAAACGCAACCTGTTCAAGATTGAAAATTATATTCGTGCTATTTATACCCACCAAATCGAAATAGCACCAATTCAAAACTCAACATGATTTTAATCTAAGCACAAACTAGAAGGGGATAGGCAAACGAAGTGAAATTTATTTGATAATCTACCTCTGACCAACTCTCAACTATACGGGGCAGGCAAACGAAGTGAAAATCAATTAATTTTCTATTTCTGTTCTATTTCCAACTATGCGAAGGGGTGAAATCGAAGCGAAAAAAATCGTTTTTCTACTTCTATTTCACTCACTTTCTTTATTTTTCTCGCAAAGATTGATAAAATAGAGAGAATGAAAAAATTAGAAAGAGGAACATAATGAAAATACTGTTCATAGGTGATGTTGTAGGTAAAAAAGGGCAAGCAGCTTTAAAGGAGTTTTTACCGGAGTTAAAACAAACGCATCGTCCGCAAGTGACAATTATTAATGGCGAAAATATATCAGATGGAAGAGGGATTTCAGAAAAATTATACAAATGGTTATTAACGATGGGCGCTAATGTCGTGACTTTAGGTAATCATGCTTGGGATAATTATGAAATTTACCAATTTATTGAAAAAGCCCAATGTTTAGTTCGACCCATTAATTTACCAAAAGGCACTCAAGGACAAGGAATTACTTATCTTAAAGTGAATCAACAAAAATTAGCGGTCATTAATGTATTGGGAAGTGTTTTTATGAATGCTTGTATTGAACCATTTACTTATCTACCTGAACTAATCGAGGAAGTGCGTAAAGAAACCCCCTTTATTTTTATTGATTTTCATGCAGAGGCTACCAGTGAGAAACAAGCCTTAGGTTATTTACTTGATGGAAAAGTTTCAGCTATCGTTGGTACCCATACTCATGTACAAACTAATGATGCGCGTATTTTACCTAAAGGGACAGCCTATCAAACGGATGTTGGTATGACCGGGACATTAGATAGTGTGATCGGCTTTAATCACCAACAAGTCGTTCAAAAGTTTTCGACTCAATTACCGATGCGTTTAGAACAATCAGAGACAAATGAATTGTTATTAAGTGGCTGTGTAATTGAGTTGGATAACCAAACAGGTTCGGCCTTAAGTATTGAGCCGATTTATATGACAAACCAAAAACGATTTAAAACACGTAAGTATCGTCATGTATAACTAGATAGAAAGGAGAAATCGTATGGCAAAACAATCAGCCCAAACCCCAATGATGCAACAGTATAATGATTTAAAAGCTCAATATCCTGATGCGTTCTTATTTTTTAGATTAGGCGATTTCTACGAACTATTTAATGAAGATGCCATTGAAGCTTCAAAAATATTAGAAATTACCTTAACTTCACGTAATAAAAATGCAGATAATCCAATTCCTATGTGTGGAGTTCCACATCATTCTGCAAAAGATTATATTCGAAAATTAGTGGAAGAAGGTCACAAAGTTGCGATTTGTGAACAACTTGAAGATCCTAAATTAACAAAAGGGATGGTCAAACGCGATGTGATTCGGGTGGTGACACCCGGAACGATTCTTGAAGATGAAGCTTTGGTTGGAAAAGAAAATAATTATTTAGCTTCATTTGTTTACGAAGCAGGTCAATATTATATCGCTTATGTTGATGTCTCAACAGGTGAAATTCGACTTACGACGACGGCTAATCAAGATTTATTTATTAACGAGTTAAGAGCTATTGAAGCAAGTGAGATTGTTTTAAACCAAACTTTAGACGAGAATTTTAAAACTCAGTTAAAACAACAAGTTACCAGTTACTTCACTGAATTTAATCCTACTGAAGCTTTAGCCATTAAACCTTGGACCTTAAAAGATGCTACCTCAGCTGAAGAGAAAGTATTAACTTTTTTATTCCAATATTTAATGAGTGTTCAAAAACAACTGAATGACTTTGTTCAACCCGTTGAGCGATATGAAATTAGTGATTTTTTACAAATGAATCATTATACGAAATCGCAATTAGAATTAACCAAATCATTGCGTACCCAACGTAAAAAAGGGAGTTTATTATGGTTGTTAGATAAAACCAAAACAGCGATGGGCGGACGACTTTTACAACGATGGTTAGACAAACCTTTACTCAGTCAGTCAGCTCTTGAAGTTCGTCATCAGAAAGTTGAAATATTAAAAAATGCTTATTTTGAACGCTTAGAATTGGTCGATTACTTGGCGAATGTTTATGACTTAGAACGTTTAGTGACGAAAATTAGTATGGGACACGCCAATGCCCGTGATTTGGATCAATTACGTTACTCTTTAAGTCAAATTGGTCCCATTAATCAAGTGCTATCGGTCATTCAACAATCTTTAACCGTACCAGTCTTTGATTTATTACCTTCATTTGATGAATTGTATACTTTAATTGATTCCCAATTAGTGGAAGAACCTCCGATTTCGGTTACCGAAGGTGAGCTGATTCGTGACCAAGTGAGTCAAGATTTAGATCGCTTTAGAGATGCTTTAAGGAATGGTCACCAGTGGTTAGCAGAATTACAACAGCGTGAACGTGAAAAAACAGGGCTCAAAACGTTAAAAGTGGGATTTAATAAAGTCTTTGGCTATTATATTGAAATTAGTCGTCTACAAGCAGCTCAATTAAATGATGAGCGTTATGAGCGTAAACAAACTTTAGCGAATAATGAACGGTTCATCACCGAAGAACTGAAAGAATTGGAAACGACTATTTTAACAGCTCAAGAAAAATCGGTTAACTTAGAATATCAACTGTTTACTCAATTGCGAAAAGATGTTTTACCTTATATTCCCGGCTTACAAGCATTAGCACATCAAATCGCGGCTTTAGATGTTTTGGCGAACTTTGCAGCACTTAGCGAAGAAGAAAATTATGTGCGAGCAGCTATTAGTCAAGAAGAGGGTTACTTTAAATTAACAGATAGTCGTCATCCCGTAGTAGAGCATTTAATTGGCCAATCTAAATTTATTCCGAATGATTTATTGATTACAAATGATAAAAAAATGTTATTGTTAACCGGTCCGAATATGTCTGGTAAATCAACTTATATGCGACAAGTAGCTTATTGTGTGATATTGAACCAAATTGGTTGTTTTGTCCCTGCCAAAGCAGCAACACTACCAATGGTCGATAAAATATTTACGCGAATTGGTAGTTCTGATGATATTTCTACCGGTCAAAGTACCTTTATGGTGGAAATGATGGAAACTAATACCGCTATTCGAGGCGCAACCGCTAATAGTTTGTTACTATTTGATGAATTAGGTCGTGGAACGGCTACTTACGATGGTATGGCGCTGGCTGAAGCGATTATTGATTATATTGCCAATGAAGTGCAAGCAGCAACCATTTTCTCCACACATTATCATGAGTTAACCACATTAGTAGAAAGGTTATCTGTTTTAAAAAATATCCATGTTGGTGCGATTGAGCAAGATGGCAAAGTTGTGTTCCTTCACAAAATTTTAGATGGTCCGGCGGATAAGAGTTATGGTATTCATGTAGCCCAGTTAGCTGGTTTACCTGATTCCTTAATATTACAGAGTAGGGAAGTATTAACACAATTAGAACAACAAGCGCCAACCAGAACCAATGCTGATGCTATCCCTTTATTTGATGAACGGATTTTTGATGCAACTACAACTTCAAGTAATTCAGAGAACGCCGCGGTCATTGATGAATTAAAACAACTTGATCTTAATCAAATGACACCTATTGAAGCCTTAACGACTTTAATGCAATTACAAAATAAAATAAAATAGTTATAGAATTACATTTGTTAGGAGGGATAAGCGATGGGAATCATACGACAAATGCCCGAGCAATTAGCTAACCAAATCGCTGCGGGTGAAGTTGTCGAAAGACCAGCATCCGTCGTGAAAGAATTAGTCGAAAATGCGATTGATGCTAGAAGTACTAAAATATTGATTGAATTAAAAGAAGCTGGTATTCAACTTATTAGAATTAGTGATGATGGAATTGGAATGGAACAATCAGACTTACTCATGTCGGTCTTACCGCATGCGACTAGTAAAATATATGATGTCCACGACTTATTCCAAATACAGTCTTTAGGTTTTCGTGGTGAGGCGCTTGCTAGTATTGCGTCTGTCAGTAAAATGACTATTGAATCAACCGTTAATCAAATGACCGTCACTCCGGCTAATCAGGGCTATTTTATCAAAGTTCATGGCTCTGAAATCGTTGAAGAAGGGGTTACCGCACCACGTCCGGGTACCGTCATGACTGTTGAAAGTTTATTTTATAATACACCGGCCCGTTTAAAACATTTGAGTAGTTTAAAAACTGAAATTCGTCATATTTTAAATTTTGTGCAACAAATTGCTTTAGCATACCCGATGATTCGCTTTACTTTAATTAATGATGGCAGTCAAATCTTTAGTTCTTATGGAACGGGTGATTTGAGACAGGCGATTGCGAATGTGTATCAACCCTCGATCGCGCGTCAACTGATTCCAATAGCAGCAGAAGATGAGGACTTTATTATTAGTGGTTATGTATCGCCACCCCAATTAACGCGGACGTCTAAGTATTATATTCATTGGTTAATCAATGGACGCGTTATTCAAAGTTATCCCTTAACCCAAATGTTATTAAAAGCATATGGGCGACAATTAATGATTGGTCGCTACCCAATAGCGATTATCAATATTGAATTGGATCCCCAGTTAGTCGATGTTAATGTGCATCCTACCAAGCAAACAGTTCGCTTAAGTAAGGAGTCCGAGTTAGGTGCTTTATTAACCCGAGCTGTCAATAAAGTTCTTGAAGAGATTAACCCAGTACCGCAATTACAAGTAGAAGATGTTCCAGGGTTTAGAACGACACGAACGAAGGAGAAAATTCAGTATGAAGATTTGCCTTTTGATTTAACCGCTCGACCAACAGATAAAAATTCTCAATTGGATTCAAATCTGACGGTAGAATCATCACAATCAAATCATGATGAAAATAACGAAAAATATGGTAAAATTGATGAGTCAACAGAACACTACGATAATGAGCGAAATGAACATCATAATCCTATTGAAAAAACAGAAACATCCGTTACTAATTCAGATGATATTCGTGACGTTTCGTCTCTGGAAGATTATGACCGATCTTCACAGGAGTTTAGCAATCATCAGCCAACGTTATCAGCTAGTAATAGTCCAGATTTTAAGGATAATCAATCAGCGTTAACACCGACTTGGGATACCCAAAAGGTTCCTTTTTATGATTTAAGATATGTCGGTCAAATTCATGGTACCTATTTAATTGCTGAAAGCGAAGAGGGATTTTATTTAATTGATCAACATGCGGCGCAAGAAAAAATACGCTATGAACGCTTGATGAAAAACGAACCAACTGAATTTGATCAACAACATTTATTATTACCTTTTGTTTTTCATTTTTCTCCAGCGGAAGCTGCAGTGGTGGAATCCTTGCTTGAGCGTTTTGAGGCATTAGGCTTAAGCTTATCTTCATTTGGGCCTAATACTTATCAATTAGGAAGTTATCCAAATTGGTTAAATGAAGATCAAGTAGAAAAGACCGTTCATGATTTAGTCACTTTATTAGATGAAGAACCTAATTTAACGGTGAATCAATTATTAGAAAAATCGATTATTATGCAAAGTTGTCGTGGCGCGATTAAAGCTAATCATTACTTGAGCGAAGTTCAAGCACAAGCTTTAATTCGTGAGATGGCGGACTTGGAAGATCCATATCATTGTCCTCACGGTAGACCGGTTTTTGTTGAATTTAATCAAACGACATTAGAAAAATTATTTAAGCGCATTATGGATGCTCATGAGAGTGGCCATCGTGCTTAAAGGAGGAAATAAAATGGCAAAAAAAGAATTTGAAGACAAATTAAATGAATTAACAGAGTTACAATATAAAGTGACGCAGGAAAATGCAACCGAAAGACCTTTTACTGGTGAATACGATGATTTCTACGAAAAAGGAATTTATGTGGACATCGTTAGCGGGGAACCGTTATTCTCAAGTACCGATAAGTATGATGCGGGATGTGGTTGGCCATCATTTTCACGTCCAATTCAAGAAGCAATGTTAACAGAGCATGTGGACAATACTTTAGCACGTACCCGTACAGAAGTGAGAAGTTCGAATGCTGATTCGCATTTAGGTCATGTTTTTGAAGATGGGCCTCAAGAATTAGGTGGTTTACGTTACTGTATTAATTCCGCAGCATTACGTTTTGTGCCATTAGCCGAAATGGAAGCACAAGGCTATGCTGACTATATTCAATATGTGGAGTAGAGTGAAATGTATGAATATTTAGTTGGGAAGCTGATGCACATTGCTCCCACTTATTTAGTGCTTGAAGTCAATCAAATTGGATACCGTGTCCTAGCTCCAAATCCGTTTAAATATGCTTCAAAAAAGATCAAGAAATTAAACTATATGTTGAACAAGTTGTTAGAGAAGATGCCCATACCTTGTATGGTTTTAATGATCAAGAGGAAAAAGCTTTATTTTTAACGTTAAATAAAGTATCTGGCATCGGACCTAAGAGTGCCTTGTCGATTTTAGCGGCTGATGATCATAAAGGATTAGTGCAAGCCATCGAATCAGGAGACAGCAATTATTTAACTAAGTTTCCTGGAGTCGGCAAAAAAACTGCTCAACAAATTATTTTAGATCTTAAAGGTAAATTGGGAGATTTATTAGATCATAGTGAGCCTTCCCCAACGGCTGCCGATACGATGGTGGCTGGTACCAATACGCAATTAATGACGGAAGTAACCGAAGCATTAGCTGGTTTAGGTTATTCTCAACGCGAAATTAAGCGTATTGAAAAACCATTAGCACAAGCACAATGTCAAACGACACAAGAAGCGTTAAGTTTAGCATTTAAATTATTATTAAATAAATAGAAAGGGAGCGCCTGTATGGAAGAAGAACGCTTAGTCTCTGGTGAAAAATTAGCCGAAGACAGTCAAAATTTTAGTTTACGACCTCAATATTTACATGAGTATATTGGGCAATCACAATTAAAAGAAGAATTGGCTATTTATATTCAAGCGGCCAAACAACGTCAAGAAGCCTTAGACCACGTCCTCCTTTATGGGCCTCCTGGACTAGGTAAAACGACAATGGCAATGGTCATTGCTAATGAATTAAATGTGGGAATTAAAACGACCAGTGGCCCTGCTATTGAGCGACCAGGTGATTTATTAGCATTATTAAATGAATTAAATCCAGGAGATGTTTTATTCATTGATGAAATTCATCGAATGCCAAGATTAATTGAAGAAGTTCTTTATTCGGCAATGGAAGATTATTATGTTGATATAATAATTGGTCAAGGGACAACGGCTCACCCAGTACATTTTGAGTTGCCACCTTTTACTTTAATTGGTGCGACCACTCGTGCGGGGATGTTAACTCAGCCTTTACGTGATCGTTTTGGCATCATTGCCCATATGCGTTATTACGAGACCGAAGAACTTAATTTAATCGTTAATCGTAATGCCGAGGTTTTTAATACCAAAATAGCACCGGACGGTGCCTTAGAAATTGCCCTAAGAAGTCGTGGCACACCACGTATTGCCAATCGTATTTTAAAACGAGTGCGTGACTTTGCGCAAGTTGAAGGGGACGGTCGCATTACCAAAGAGCTAACTCAAAGAGCGCTAAAAGTCTTAGCCATCGATGATAAAGGCTTGGATCCAATTGACCGTAAATTATTGAGAACTTTAATCGAAGAATATAATGGTGGCCCTGTCGGGATTGGGACACTCGCTATCAATATTAGTGAAGACAGTGAAACAGTGGAAGATATGTATGAACCATTCTTATTACAAAATGGGTTTATTAGACGTACTCCAAGAGGTCGTGTCGCAACTGAATTAGCTTATACTCATTTAGGCTATCCATATTTACTAGAAAAAGAGGATTATTAATTAATGTTAACTACAAAAGATTTTGACTATGAATTACCAGAAGAATTAATTGCTCAAACCCCCTTGAGTGATCGGAGTTCTTCAAGATTATTAGTATTAGACCGTGAAACAGATGAACTAACAGACACTCATTTTACTGAGATTATTGATTATTTAAATCCTGGTGATGCTTTAGTTGTTAATGAAACACGCGTTATTCCGGCTCGTATCTTTGGTGTAAAACCAGATACTGGTGGACATTTAGAAGTATTATTGCTGAATAATACCGAAGGTAATCATTGGGAATGTTTAATTAAGCCAGCTAGAAGAGCGAAAGTTGGGACCGAAATTCATTTTGGTGACAATGCACAATTAAAAGCGACGGTCACCAAAGAATTAACCCATGGTGGTCGCATGATAGAATTTCATTATGAAGGAGTTTTTCTAGAATTATTAGAAACACTAGGTCAAATGCCATTACCACCGTATATAAAAGAACGCTTAGATGATCCTGATCGTTATCAAACAGTTTATGCCAAAGAAAATGGTTCAGCTGCTGCCCCAACAGCAGGGCTTCACTTTACTCCGGAATTACTTGAGAAAGTAAAAGCCAAGGGAATTGAAATTATACCATTAGTGCTTCATGTTGGATTAGGAACGTTTCGTCCGGTTTCGACCGATAAAATTGAAGAACATGAAATGCATGCTGAATACTATATGCTAAGCGAAGATTCAGCGGCTAAAATTCGTCAAGTACAAGCAAATGGTGGCAAAATTACCGCCGTCGGAACGACGAGTGTTAGAACCTTAGAAACGATTGCCTCGGAACATAATGGCGAAATCGTCGCAAGTTCTGGCTGGACTTCCATTTTTATCTCACCAGGTTATCAATTTAAAGTGGTGGACCATTTAATCACGAATTTCCACTTACCACAATCAACTTTAGTGATGTTAGTGAGTGCTTTTTATGATCGTGAAAAAATCTTAAAAGCCTACGAACATGCGGTAGCTGAGAAATATCGTTTCTTTAGTTTTGGCGACGCAATGTTTATTAAATAAGAGAATATAAAAAATAAGCTTTTTAACTGGATTCAAACTCTAAGAGTAGAATTTAGCTAGAAAGCTTTTTTGTTGGGAGTAGACCAGAAGTAGAAAATTGAATAATTTTCGCTTTGTTAGCCTACCCAACCAATGCACTTTGAATTAATTAGATATACCTGAACAGAAGTTAAAAAGATTTTGCTCAGCCTCTTTAAATCATGAAATAGACAATCGCAATATAATGAGCTAGTGAAGCTAGAATAATAAAGAAATGCCAAATCATATGGAAGTATGGTTTTTTCTTAGCATAGAAGAGGGCACCAATCGTATAAAGCAGCCCCCCTAATACCATTAAAGCTAGAAAGATGGCGCTCGTATGTTTAATCACGTCCGGTAAAATAAAAACGACCAACCATCCCATTATTAAGTAAAGGAATAACGAAAATTTTTCATTGACTTTTTTAGCAAATATTTTATACAAAATACCAAAAATGGTGATTCCCCATTGTAGGACAATGATAGCAATACCTAACCAACCCCCAATTAAGGAAAGGGCGACAGGTGTATAACTACCGGCTATCGCAATAAAAATCATACTGTGGTCGATGATGCGCATAACATATTTATGAGGTGAACCATAACTCATAGAATGATAAATGGTTGAAGCTAAAAACATTAGAAAGAGACTGATTGTAAAAATAGACATCCCCACGATGGCCGTGACGTCATAATGGACATAAGCATAAATCGCGGTTATCGGTAAGAGGATTAACATGGCTAAAGCCGCTACACCATGCGAAACACTATTACCAATTTCTTCACCAAAAGATAGTTGAATACTGGGTTTAAATCGTGTCATGTTCATTATTTTTTCTCCTTTATAGTCTGCAATAAGAGCTTGTGTTTGATAATATAAGATGACTGTTTGACAAGCTGATTGAATAATAGCTGGGACTTCCATTTCATTGTCTTGATCTTTAGCTAAACATTTGACAAAACCATTATATAATGTTTCCGAATCATAATCTTTACTCAACATCTTCAGTGTTTGACTGATATGTTGAATAGGAAATACATTTTTAAGGAAGGTTATCGCAATCAGTCTAGCGACTTGGCATTTACGGTATTTTTTCTTAATTGGCTTTTCAATATGATGATGTTTGACATAATTATTAATCATTGAAGCTGTTAATCCTTTTTCTTCCGACAATGTGGGTTCTACTATCAAATCATTGATTAAAATTAAAACTTGGTCTAAATATAAATCTAAATCAGGCAATTGATGCCAATACGGTAACTTTATCATATAAAATAGCCACCTCCTTACATCTAGTCTTTATAACTAGATTGTAAAGTTGTCATAATCCAAAGTCAAGTAAAGAGTATGAAAAAAACGGGAGTAGACCAGAAGTTGAAAATCGAATGATTTTCGCTTCGTCGGTCTCCCCCGCAAAGTTGAGTAGGCCTCAAACAAGTCGAAAGACGCAGTTTGAGGCCACTCAACCACTGCGCTATTAATTAGCGAAAAATAATCTTAACTAAATTTATCAAGTTTATGCCCAACCTGATTTTGTTTATTTTTCATATTGAGTAATCAATTGATAGAAGTCTTCAATGGAATTACTGATTTGGTATTGATTCATTTTTTCAATGATGGTGTCTTTTTGTTCAGTCAAGGCGACTAATTTTTCTTTCAATGTTTCTGGAGAAAGTTCTTCTTCATTTAAAACGAGGGCATATCCTTCATTTTGGAAGTTTTGAGCATTTAATAATTGATCTCCACGACTAGCTTGAACGGTTAAGGGAATTAATAGCATCGGTATTTTTAAAGCTAAAAATTCAAAAATTGAGTTAGAACCTGCTCTTGAAATAACATAGTCGGTAATAGCTAATAAGTCATTGAGTTCATCCGTTACAAATTCATATTGGACATAGCCGTCTTGAGTTAGAGAGTCATCTTTTAAACCTTTACCTGTTAAATGGATTAATTGGTATTCTGTCAATAAATAATCTAAATTTTGACGAATCGCATCATTAATTGCTTTCGAACCTAAAGAGCCTCCCATAACCATCATAATCGGTTTATCAGGTGTTAGACCTGTAGATTGATAACCACGTTCTGCATTGCCTTCAAATAAACTGTCACGGATAATAGAGCCAATAACGGTAGCTTGTCCTTTGGGCAAATGTTCTGCTGCTTGTGGAAAGGTTGTAAAAATATGATCAGCAAACTTAATACTAATTTTGTTTGCTAAACCAGGTGTCACATCTGATTCATGTAACACGATAGGAATCTTTAACATCTTGGCTGCCATCGCAACCGGCACACTTACGAAGCCACCTTTAGAAAAAATCATCGTCGGTTGTTGCTTTTTCAAAATAAAATAAGCATCGCTAACGCCTTTCATGACTTTAAAAGGATCGACAAAGTTTTGCCAATCAAAATAACGACGTAATTTACCACTACTAATGGGATAGTAGGGTACATTGTCTAATTTATTAATCATCTCACGTTCAATCCCGTTTTTTGATCCTATATAAAATGTTTCATAACCTTTTTCTTGAAAATAAGGGATTAAGGCTACGTTAACTGATACATGGCCAATAGAGCCACCACCAGTAAAACAAATTCGTTTAACCATAAGAGCCTCCTAAAAATTATTCTCATTAATTATAGCGTTCAAACCTAGATGTGTCTAGTTAAGCGTTAGGCCAGGAAGAAAAAGAATAGTGGAAAAGTTAGTAAGATAGATAACACATCAAGTGCTATAAAAATAGAATAGTTGCACTACTTTTGTTGCTTGATGATGGATGAATTAATACCCTAATGTTTTTTTGGGGCTAGATATTGTGGCACTAACTTTAGAAGATGCTTTTCATCAGATGTATGATAGATTTGCGAATAAGTATCTACATAGTCATAGATCTTTATTTTGATTGAGTTATTCTTTGGATATATAATTTCAATATTTTTTATTTCATCACATTTTACTAGATTCCATCTCAAAAGGAGAGTCTTCACCATTTAAGTAGCTCATGTAACTTTCGAACACATGAATTTCTGCTGGATTAAAGAAAATTCGCAAAAGCTCTTTACAACCGTATCTTTTATTGTATAATAATAAGAGTGGTCTACGGACCCCAAATCACGATATTCCGCTGGATAGACATTTCTGCTATCTATGAGTGTTTGTCAGAAGAGGAGAAAAAAACATGAGTAAATTAATTGAAAAAATTACTGCAGCTCAATTACGTAACGATATCCCTGAGTTTCGTGCAGGTGATACAGTTCGTGTACACGCATTAATCGTCGAAGGCGAACGCGAACGTGTGCAAATTTTCGAAGGTTTAGTTATTAAACGTCGTGGTACTGGAATTAGCGAATCTTTTACAGTTCGTAAAATTTCAAATGGTGTAGGTGTAGAACGTACATTCCCATTACATACGCCACGTGTAGCGAAAATTGAAGTTGTTCGTAAAGGTCGCGTACGTCGTGCGAAATTATACTACATTCGTGCATTGTCTGGTAAAGCAGCAAGAATTAAAGAACGTACTAGATAATCAAAGATTTGAATACTCGGTTGATTGCATTGTCAGTCAATCGGGTATTTTTTTTATTTACAATTAGATATTCACCAAAATACCATTCGTCACTGGGTTACGCTATTAGAATTGAATTACGCTATGAGCCCGATGCTCTCACCTTAATTTAAACAGACGCTGGGCAAATACTTTTTAAATTCTGTCCAGGCATATCTATTTAATTCAAAACGCAGCGGTTGAGTGGTCTCAATCTGCGTCTTAATGAGGTTAAAGATAAATTTGGTAAACTCAATCAAGTTATTGTTATTAAATTAAAAACGCAGTGGTTGAGTGGTCTCAATCTGCGTCTTAATGAGGTTAAAGATAAATTTGGTAAACTCAATCAAGTATTGTTATTAAATTAAAAACGCAGTGGTTGAGTGGTCTCAATCTGCGTCTTAATGACTTGCTTGAGACCTACTCAACTTTGCGGGGGTGGACAGACAAAGCGAAAATCATTCGATTTTCTACTTCTGGTCCACTCCCAACTGTGCGGGGGTGGACAGACAAAGCGAAAATCATTCGATTTTCTACTTCTGGTCCACTCCCAACTGAGCGGGGGTGGACAGACAAAGCGAAAATCATTTGATTTTCTACTTTTGGTCCACTCTCAATTTTGCGGGGGTAGACAGACAAAGCGAAAATCATTCGATTTTCTACTTCTGGTCCACTCCCAACTGTGCGGGGGTAGACAGACAAAGCGAAAATCATTCGATTTTCTACTTCTGGTCCACTCCCAACTGTGCGGGGGTAGACAGACAAAGCGAAACTCATTCGATTTTCTACTTCTGGTCCACTCCCAACTGTGCGGGGGTGGACAGACAAAGCGAAAATCATTTGATTTTCTACTTTTGGTCCACTCCCAATTTGTATCCAATGTTATAAACGATAAGCTTAACTTTATCTAATGCTATTTTGTCCACTCTAGACATGATTTTGCTAACGTTATTATTACTTGAAAGAACGCTCCCATTTTTCATTAAAATATGTTAAAATAGACTAGTAAACTTAGAGGGAGGTACTATGAAAAAAGATAAACAAACCCTTAGATTAGATATTATCAATAATCTTCAACATTTGAATAATGAACAACGACATCAATGGGAAAATGATTTAAAGCAACAATTTTTTGAGTATTTACAAACTATTAATGTTCAAAGAATCGCTTTGTTTTATAGCTTTCATCCTGAAGTTAATGTTTTACCTATATTAGAAGAATTAGAAGCACAAGGTTATGAAGTGTATTTACCTTGTTTAGCTCCCAATTATCAATTAGAGTTTGCTCCTTATCAAACAGGAGACACACTTAAAACTGTCTATCGCAAAGTAGTGCAACCGATGACTGATCAACGACTAGAACCTGAGCTATTAGATCTAATCATTGTACCAGGCTTAGCTTTTTCAAGAAATGGGTATCGAGTCGGCTTTGGTGGCGGTTATTATGATCGTCTATTAGCAAAATTACCTACCACCAAAACGGTTTCGCTTGTTTTTCCCATTCAAATGGTCGACAATGATTTATTGCCTGTTGAATCATTTGATCAACCTGTTAAAAAGCTCTTCATTGCGAGATAGAGAGGAGCAATAATGGAAAAAATTAAAAATCCTGAATGGTGGCGTCAGGCGCCGTTTGTAACTTATATTTTATTAACACTTAATATTGCTGTTTTTATATGGATGTTATTCGTTTTTGGTACGACACAATCGAGTGAAGCATTAGTAAGAGCAGGTGCAAATTTTAGACCTTTCATTGTTCATTTTAATGAATGGTGGCGGTTATTGACTGCCGGTTTTATTCATATTGGAATTGAACATATCTTGATGAATATGGTTTCCCTTTATTTTGTGGGGATTGAACTGGAAAAAATATTAGGTCATGGACGCTATTTAGTTATTTATTTAATCAGTGTGCTAGGTGGAAATGTCGTTTCATTTGGCTTAGCGAGTACGGGGTCTCTTTCTGCAGGGGCTAGTACTGGTATTTTTGGTTTATTTGCAGCTTATATTGTATTGGGGCGTTTATATCCACAATCATACTATTTAAGACAGCGTGGCCAAACATTTCTGACACTATTTGTTATTAATGTCTTGATGAATTTATTTTCTGGAACGATCGACAATTGGGGCCACATGGGTGGCGCTTTAATGGGAGCTTTGATGACTGCGGCGATTGGTATAAAACAATATCATCCATTAACGAAGAAACAAAGATTATTATTATCCATCAGTATCGTTTTATTATTGATTTTATTTATTTTTATTGGGATACAAAGAGAGTTTTAAAGGAGTAGGAAAAATGGAGAAAAAAATTATTGGGATTGACTTAGGTGGCACTTCAGCAAAATTAGCAATTTTAACACCCGAAGGAGAAATTCAAAAAAAATGGAGTGTTCAAACGAATATCTTAAATGATGGTGTGCATATTGTACCGGATATTATTGATTCGATTAAAGAGCAATTATCATTATTAAATTTAACAGAGGAAAGTTTTTACGGTATCGGAATGGGAACTCCCGGGAAAGTAGATGCTGAAAATAAAACAGTTATTGGTGCTTACAATTTAAACTGGAGTGAATTACAAGAAGTTGGAAAACAATTTGCCGAAGCTTTTAATTTACCTTTTTATATTGATAATGATGCGAATGTGGCTGCTTTAGGAGAACAATGGAAAGGTGCCGGTAATGGTGAACCCAATGTCGTGATGTTTACTTTAGGTACTGGTGTTGGTGGCGGTATCGTTTTAGATAATAAATTATTACATGGTGTCGGTGGTACAGCAGGCGAAGTGGGCCATATTTTTGTTGATGCGGAAAATGGCTTTGAATGTACTTGTGGTAATAAAGGCTGTCTAGAAACGGTTGCTTCAGCAACAGGAATTGTTAATCTTGCACGTCATTATTCAAATGAATTTGCAGGTGATTCAACGATAAAAGCACGTATTGATAGTGGCGATCAAGTAACGGCTCGTGATATTTTTGATGCGGCAAAGGATAGCGATACATTTAGTGAACATGTAGTTGATATGTTTTCTCACTATTTAGGTATCGCGACTTCCCATATTGCGAATATTTTAAATCCAAGTACGATTGTTTTAGGTGGTGGCGTTTCGGCAGCTGGCAATTATTTAAAAGAACGTGTTGAAAAATATCACCGTCAATATTCATTCCCACAAGTACGTGATGTCACTAAAATCCGTTTAGCAACGATTGGCAATGATGCTGGTGTTATTGGGGCTGCTCGATTAGTACCAGTTGATGAGTTAGGAGAGTAATTAATTTAATGGAAATTTTGAAATTCATTTTAGCGTTAATTGTTTTAGGTTTAGTTATTTATGGTGGCTACTTACTCTATTTATGGTGGATTGCACGTAATTCCGCACAGATGATTGAAGCAACTGAATTAGAAGCATTACGTGCTGGAGCACAAATTGTGGATGTGCGTGAAACGCCGGAATTCGAGGCGCGTCACATTTTAGGGGCACGCAATATTCCAATGTCACAGTTTAAACAACGTCAAGCCGAAGTACGCCGTGACAAACCCGTTTATTTATACGACGAAGATGGTAATTTAGCACCACGTTGTGCTCGTATTTTAAAGAAAAATGGACATGATAATGTCTTTATCTTGAAAAATGGCTTCTCTACTTGGGGCGGCAAAGTGAAATCAAGAAAATAGTATATTTTAGTCAATAAAGATGGTGGTAGTTTCATTTTTAATGGGCTATGACGATCTTTATTTTTATCACACTGAAAGGAGTGTTGAAATGGTTGAAAATATTTTAATGGATGAAATGGCCATCAATCGGACACTTAAACGCATTGCCCATGAAATCTTAGAACGTAATAAAACATTAGAGGACGTTGTGCTAGTCGGGATTAAAACGCGTGGCGAATACTTAGCAAATCGCATTGCGACAAAGATTAAAGAAATTGAAGGGCATGAAGTAGCGGTCGATTATGTAGATATTACCTTTTATCGCGATGATTTGACTCATGCGACGGTTTCCGATGAACCAGAAGTAACTGAAGCGAGCTTTACTCATGATTTAACGGGCAAAAAAGTCGTCATCGTTGATGATGTATTATATACCGGACGTACCGTTAGAGCTGCGATGGATGCGATTTTAGACCAACATCGTCCTTCGCATATTCAATTAGCTATTTTAGTGGATCGTGGACACCGCGAATTACCGATTAGAGCAGATTTTGTGGGTAAAAATGTACCAACTGCCAAAACAGAGCGAATTGCGGTACGCTTAAGTGAAGTCGACAATGGTGAAGACCAAGTGGTCATTGTCAAATAAAAAAGAAACTGAAGTTATGATTTAGCTGTGCCGTCTACTCGACACTCAACTAATCCTGTAACTTCAGTTTTTTTATTCTATTTTTATCATTGTGATAGACGAAAGATATTGCTCGTCACCAATTGGACTGCTAAATACTTGACAGGTTCAACTCAAATAGCCAATTGAGTTAATTGTCAATTTGATAGGTACGTAATTTCTGTTCATCAGGTGTCACATAAATTGTGCGTTGTCCTTCATAAATCACATAGCCCGGTTTGGCGCCATTGGGTTTGCGTAAATGTTTGACTTGTAATAAGTCTACCGGCACGGAAGCTGAATCACTAAACTTAGAATAATAAGCAGCGAGTTCTCCCGCTAGCGTAATGGTTTCATCACTTGGTTGGTCACTTTCAATGATTACATGAGAACCAGGGATATTTTTGGCATGGAGCCACCAGTGATTTTTACTGGCTTTTTTAAGACTGAGTTCGTCATTTTGATGATTATTGCGTCCAACATAAATCATCACCCCATCATCACTGCGATAGCGTCTTGGTTTTGAAGTGGATTTTGAACGTTTTTTAATATTTTGTTTGCGTTGTGCGACATAACCTTCGTTGGCTAATTCTTCTTTAATATCCTCAATGTCTTCTAAATCAGCTTGATGAATTTGGACAAGTACTGTTTCTAAATACTCATTTTCAGCTTCAGCCAGTTGGATTTGGTGGTCAATATATTTTAATGAATCACGATATTTAGTATATTTTTTAAAATATTTTTGGCTATTATCAATCGCTGATAACCGTGGATCGAGTTCAACTAATAATGGTTGATTATTGTCGTAATAATTATCCAATGTTACTGCTGTTTGACCTTTTTCAATTTGGTAAGCATACGCTTTTAAGAGTTCACCTTTTATCCGATAGGTATCCGCAGCTTGGGCTACTTTGCGATCTTCTGCTAATTTGGCGATTTTAATTTGATTGCGTTCAATCACATGTTCTATTCTTTGTATTAAATCGCCTGATAATTGACGAATACGATCTAAGTGAATTTTTTGTTGGAAAAAGGCTGTTAATAAAGTTGAAAGTGAAGGGTAGTGAATTTGTTCAGCTTCAAGATGCTTAACAGGATAATAATAAAAGGATAATTTGTCATTTTTTTGCTTGAAAATTGTGGGTTGTGCATTAGTTGTGGCAGCCATCAATTGATTGATGGCTTCACTGGCTGTCATTTTTTCATGATTCATTAAATACTCAATTTCACTGGCACCGAGTCTTCCTAATCCTTCAATAATGCGTGAAGCGAGGCCATCTGCTAATAGCTGATGATGTTCACTCGCCCAACTATCTAAATCGGTTAAAGCAAAGACATTCGTTTGTTGTGGATTTTTGGGTGGTTGAACATATTCAGCCCCTGGTTGTAACCCACGATAGCTATTAAGACTCGGGGAGACATGTTTAATACAGTCAATAATCGTATTTTTTGCCGGATTGACTAATAGAATATTACTGTGGCGTCCCATCAATTCAAAATAAAGATGGTAATTTTGTTGATCACCTAATTCGTCTAAGCCGCTGACAATAAATTGCACGATACGATCATTGTCAATTTGGCGGATGTCTAACACAATGGCATTTTCTAAATGTTTGCGCATCAACATACAAAACATCGGTGCATGAGTGGGATTACTTGGACGCTCATCTGTTAAACCTAAATGGTAGTAAGTGGGATGAATCGAGCTATTTAAACGATAATTGGTGCGATGATTACGAATTACCAATTGTAATTCTTGCTCGAAAGGTTGATATATTTTGGAAATACGGCCACCAATCAGTTGGTCCGCTAATTCCTTGACTAAGGCACGTGTAAAAAAGCCATCAAACGTCATACTTGTTTCCTCCTAAAAAGAGATATAAGTACATTTTACATGATTATCAACTAAAGTGAAAGTTATCGCGATTAATAAACGGTTTTGATAGCGAATTTACACGAACTGTCGTATAATAGTGAAGGTTATTATGTTAGATTGGAGAGGTTACATGATTCATTTATTATTAGTCATGATTTATTTATCATTTATTAGTCTTGGCTTACCGGATGCTTTATTAGGTTCTGCCTGGCCCGTAATGCATCAAACCTTAGCAGTTGATGTTTCTTATGCTGGCGTTATTTCGTTGATTATTTCTTTTGGAACGATTATTTCCAGTTTGCAAAGTGATCGCTTAACGAAGCAATTTGGCCCTGGTAAAGTAACGGCTTTTAGTGTGCTTTTAACGGCGATGGCTTTATTTGGTTTCTCAATTAGCAATCAATTTTGGATGTTATGTTTATGGGCGATTCCTTATGGTTTAGGTGCCGGCAGTGTCGATGCTTCATTAAATAATTATGTTGCTTTACACTATAAGAGTCACCATATGAGCTGGTTACACTGTATGTGGGGTGTAGGAGCAGCGATTGGGCCTTATATTATGTCTTATGCCTTGACGAATGGTTCTGGTTGGCAAAGTGGTTATTTATATATTGCGATCATTCAAATTGTTTTAACGACAAGTCTCTTTATTAGCTTACCTTTATGGCAAACGCATGAAGCCAAAAGCAATGGCAAACGTGCTGAAGGCAAACCACTGAGTATTCCAGAAATTTTATCATTAAAAGGCGCTAAAGAAATTATGATTGCTTTCTTTTGTTATTGTGCGATTGAATCGACTGCAGGACTTTGGGCAAGTAGTTATTTTGTCTTAGTAAAAGGCATTGAACCTGAGACTGCTGCCGGTTATGCTGCCTTATTTTATATCGGTATCACGGTAGGACGTGCGCTGAGTGGCTTCTTAACCTTTAAATTTAATGACGAGCAAATGATTCGCATCGGGATCGGTGTACTAGTAACCGGCATTATCTTGTTATTATTGCCAATCAAAATGCCAGTGATTGCGCTCATTAGTTTAATTATTATGGGATTAGGGTGTGCACCTATCTATCCAAGTATTATTCATATGTCACCACATTATTTTGGAAAAGATAAATCACAAGCCATTATTGGGGTACAAATGGCCAGTGCCTATGTAGGTGCAATGGCGATGCCACCTATCTTTGGTTGGATTACGAAAGTAACAGGCATGGGAATTTTACCGATTTATTTAGGATTATTAACCATTTTAATGTTATATATGTCAGAACGTTTTACCCAAAATGGTGCGATTAAGGAGGAAGGATAATGTATAAAGTAGGGCGAATTGTCAATACTTTTGGTATTAAAGGCCAAATTAAAGTCATTGCGGATACGGATTTTCCTGATGAACGCTTTGCTCCAGGTGAAAAATTAGCGATTGTCGATGGAGACAAGGTGCTAACTAAATTAACCGTAGCGGATGCTTATTTACATAAAGGGACTTATATTTTGAGTTTTGAAGGAATCCATAATATTAATGATATTGAACACTATAAAAATTATTGGTTAGCGATTGAAAAAGACCAACAACAGGCACTGCCTGAAGATGAATTCTATCATCATCAAATTATTGGCTTAAAGATTATCACAACCGATGGTGATGAATTAGGAACTGTTAAGGAGATTCTATCGTTAGGTTCGAATGATGTTTGGGTGGTTAAACGTCATGAACCGAAAAAACGAGATGTTTTATTGCCCTTTATTAATGATGTCGTGAAAGAAGTTGATTTAGCTAATGGTATAGCGACAATTGAATTGATGGAAGGTTTGATTGATGATGCAAATTGATGTGATAACTTTATTCCCAGAAATGTTTGCACCACTTAATACCTCTTTAATGAAGGAAGCGCAAAACAAAGAAAAAATGACTTTAAATTTACATGATTTTCGTCAAAAAGCGGTCAATAAACATGGCCATGTTGATGATTATCCATATGGTGGCGGAGCGGGCATGTTATTACGCGTTGAGCCTATTGTCGAAACACTCGAAGCAATTGAACGTAAAGATAAATCGAAAGTCATTTTAGTTGATCCAACCGGCAAGCCTTTTACCCAACAAATGGCTCAAGAATGGTCAACAGCAGAACAATTAATCTTTATTTGTGGTCATTATGAAGGTTTCGATGAACGAATTCGTGATTATGTAACCGATGAGGTGTCACTCGGTGATTATGTTTTAACCAATGGTGAAATGCCGACAATGGTGATGATTGATGCGACCGTCCGGTTAATTCCCGAAGTTTTAGGAAATGCCCACTCAATTGTAGACGAGTCACATCAACGTCATTTATTAGAACATCCACAATATACGCGACCAAGAGAATTCAGAGGAAAAGTCGTTCCAGATGTCTTATTAAGTGGCCATCATGAAAAGATTGAAAAATGGAAAGCCAAAGAAGCTATCCGCAAAACCTATGAAAGACGACCAGACTTACTTGAGAAAGCCGATTTAACAGAACAAGAACAAGAATGGTTAACAGAAATTCAACAAGAAAATGAAAATATTTATTTAAAATAGCTTAAGATATGATAAAATATAGAAAAGACCTTTTTAGGAGGAATTAATAAATGTCTAAATATTTAGTGTTCGGACACAAAAATCCAGATACTGATACGATTGCTTCAGCCATTGCGATGAGCTTCTTTTTAGAGCGTCAAGGATATGTCGCAGAGCCTGTTGCTTTAGGAACCCCAAATGAAGAAACCGAATTTGCTTTAAATTATTTTAATGTCGAAGCGCCACGTGTGGTAACCACGGTTGCGAACGAAGTTGAGCATGTTGCCTTAGTTGACCATAATGAACCCCAACAATCAGTCGATGATTTAGCGGATGTGACTGTTGATTATGTCATCGATCATCACCGTATTGCTGGTTTTGAAACAGCGCAACCTCTATATTACCGCGCTGAACCAATTGGATGTACCGCTACTGTATTATTAAAAATGTTCAAGGAACATGATTATGATATTCCAAAATCAATTGCTGGTTTAATGTTATCGGCTATTATTTCTGATACTTTATTATTTAAATCACCCACTTGCACGAATCAAGATGAATCTGCAGCGCGTGAATTAGCGAAAATCGCAGAAGTTGATTTAGAAAAATATGGTTTAGAATTATTAAAAGCAGGAACCAATTTATCAACTAAAACAATTGATGAATTATTAACATTAGATGCGAAATCATTCGATATGAATGGTAGAAAAGTACGTATTGCGCAAGTAAATGCGATTGGTTTCGAAGAAATGCAAGCGCAAAAAGCTGAATTATTAACTGCAATGGATGCTTCAGGATATGATTTATTCGTGTTAATCGTAACCGATATTTTAGAAAGCAATTCATTCGGTTTAGTATCTGGTGATGATTTTACACAAGTAGAAGCCGCTTTTGGTACTACGGTGACCGACAATGAACTATTATTACCAGGTGTCGTTTCACGTAAGAAACAAGTCGTACCGCAATTAACGGCTGCTTACGAAAAATAATTAAACAAGACTGACAGAAAGGTAATCTGACTGCCTCCTGAAAATAGCAATAACTAACTATTTGAAGCGAAACCGAGCATGTATTTCTGTTCGGTCTTTTTTTGTTTGTCCTTATCCATCCAGTTTCTGGCGTTAGGCAATATAGAAGCAGATTTTATTCAATTGTTGGGGCTAAATTTGCATGGTGCCAGTGGCTCCTATAAGCAAGGAGATGACTCAATTGTATTGGCTAAACTTCTTTTTGAGGGTAGGACGACGAAGCGAAAATCATTTCATTTTCTACTTCTGGTCTACTCCCAATCATGTGGAGACTATAATTAACGCAAAAACTAATTGATTTGAGAAATAGTTTTTGCGTTCTAATAAAAGTTAGCATCACTCATTTTACCCTAAAGCATGAAGAATTATCTGTGAGTGGATCATGCATTATTCATCAATAATCAACCAGGAGCTATTTTTAAACAGAAGTGAATTTGATACAATAGGACTATCGATATTATTATAAGGAGGGACGAGAGTATGGCTTTACAAATTGTAACAGGCGATTTGTCAGTTAATAAAAAAGCTCCCCTAATTCAAGAGCTATTTAAAATTAAAGCACAAGATCCGCAAGCAATTATTTATTATTTAGTGCCGGAACATATTAAGTTTGACATGGAGAACCTTTGTACTAAAAGAAAGTCAAAAAACGAGCGGACGTCAAGAATCGGCCATGATGGACATTCAAGTGGTCAGCTTTACACGTTTGGCCTGGTTTATGTTAGATGAGAAACAACATCAACGGACTAATCTATCTGATATCGGGTTAACGATGGTGATTAAGCAAATATTAGATCAATATCAAGACCAATTGATTGTTTATAAAGGGCAACAACATCACTTAGGTTTCGTTGAGAAATTATTGGCGCTATTCGAAGAGTTATATCAAGGCAATGTCAATCCAGAAGCCTTAACCGATGATATGGTGAGTGAACAAGTCATTGATGCGACGATTTTAAATATGGAAGCGCAACGTATTAAAGAATTACAATTATTATATACCGCTTTTATTGATACGATTGAAACGCAATCATTAGCTAATTATCAAACGTATTTGGATTTATCACACTATTTAGCCCAACATGAAGCATTTGAGCATCATTATTTGGTAGTGGACCATCATTATTTCTTTAATGCACAACAATATCAATTATTAGTAGACCTCGCTCAAAAATTTAAACGGGTATGGTTAACTTTACCGATTAAACAATCCCAAATTAGCAGTGCTGAATGGTTACCAATGGTTCAAGTAGTAAAAGACACTTATCGTCAACTTAAACATTATGGACAATTATTTAATTTTGAAGTGTTGCCCGATTGGGAGATTCAAGCGCATTATTTTAATTATCAGCCCGCTATTTTAGAAGTCGCCGCACGTTTCCAACAACAACAATCACAATTATTAGCGCCACAAGCTTTAAATAACGCCACAACACATCATTATTTTTGGCAATTTGAAACAGTGCAAAGTGAATTACGTCATATTAGCAATCAAATCCATTATTTAGTGACGATTGAAGGGTATCGTTATCGTGATATTTTAGTGCTAACCCGTGATATGGATTTATATCAACAAATGCTTGGACCAATCTTTGAGATGAATCAGATTCCTTACTTTTTTGACCATGAAGCCAATATGTCGCAACATCCCTTAGTCTTGTGGTTAGAAGCAGTACTCAATTTGTCCTTAAATCATTGGCGTTATCAAGACTTAATGCTTGTCATCAAATCGGATTTATTAATGCCGGAATGGCTTGAAGGGAACATTGAAGAGGCACGCCATCAAAAATCCCTCCTAGAAAATATTTTAATTGCCAATGGTTATTTTGGCTTCCGCTTTTATAGTGAAAAGTTTGACTGGCAATTTCCGCAATCAGAGCAAAGTTATGTGAATTATCAAGGTGATGAAACGAATGAAACCATTTTTGAGGTGGTCAGTCGTTGGCGTCAGTGGTTAGTATCCTATCTATATCAACCCTTAAGTCGTTGGGACAAAGGACTGTTAGGTCAACAAGCTGGAGAATGGTTATATCAATTATTAGTCGATACCCAAGTCCAACAGCGTCTCGTGGCTTTGCGCGATAAAGCGATTGAACGGGGGCAAATTGAGTTGTCACGTCGCTTTGAACAAGTATGGCAAGTATTGATGGATGCCTTAGATGAATTCCATCAACTTTATGGTGAAAAGAACTTGTCATTAGCGTTGTTTGCTGAATTATTACTAACTGGTTTACAACAAGCGACCTATCATATTATTCCACCAACGATGGATCAAGTGACGGTTACCAGTATTGAAAGTCCACAAGTGCAACCGGCTAAAATTTGCTTTATTCTAGGAGCCGATGATCATAGTTTACCGAAGACCTATACCAGTGATTCTCTCTTAACAGAAGATAATCGTGTGGCAATTCAAGAACGTTTACTACCACATCAAAACCTTGCCGATACCGCGAAGCAACGCAATCAAATGGAACAGCTCATTGGCTATCAATTATTATTAGATGCGACCGATCAATTATATTTTTCAGTGGCACTCAGTGTAGGCGAGTCACAAAGACAATTTTCACCTTATATCCTAAATCTGATTAAAGCTTGTCAATTTAAAGTAGAATCATTTGGGAGTGAACAACATCCTTTTTTAAATGAACAGATCCACAGCAATCAATTAGGACGTTTGCCAATGCAATTATCACCTTTACTCGGTGTATTACGTCATCAATATCAAAATAGTTTGCCGATGACGCATCAACAAAAACAATTATTACATCAAGTATTGTATGCGCCAGAAGCCATTGAAAAGAATTGGCAACAGTTGGTTCAGCAGATTTTTAAATTCAATGTTTTACCAACGGCACTCACACCTGAAACCGCCATCGCTTTATTTGGCCAAAATATTTCAGCCTCTGTGTCGAAGATCGAAGCATATTACCAAGACCCATTCAGTCACTTTTTAACCTATGGTTTAAGATTAAAAGAGCGTGAACAATATGAAATTGACGCGGCTAAAACCGGGGATTATTTCCATCATGCATTGGACTTGGTGATGGCTAAAATTATTGCTTCCGGTCGTACTTTAGTCAATTTAACCGCTGAAGAATTAAGGGTCATTTTAAATGAAAGCATTGAGGCCATTAATCAAGAGTGGAAATTCAATATTTTCAGTGGTCATCCACGAATGCAGGCCATTAAGTTACAACTTGATCAACAATTATGGCGCTTTTTACAATTTAGCTATCAACAACAAGCTAAAATTAAGATGCGCACCTTAAAGACGGAAGCCATCTTTGGGGTGAATCCACAACATGATTTAAAAGGGATGAGTTACCCATTGTCCAGTGGCGGTAAATTATATATTACCGGGAAAATTGACCGTATTGACGAATTAGTGGGGGCGAATAAATTACAAATCATTGACTATAAGTCAGGTAAAAAGCAATTTAAGCTAGAAGATGCTTATTATGGTCATGATTTACAAATTTTAACTTATTTAAATATTGCCTTACAAAACTATCCGCAGTTTGAAGCATTAGGGGCTTTTTATCAGCCATTGATTCATAATTTTAATGAGGTAACGCCAGATGTCTTAGCCCAAGCGTCTCAAGGAGCCCTTTATGATACCCAATTAAAAAATAATCTTTTACATGGTTTTGTAGCCGCTGATGAAGCGGATTTAATGCAAATTGATCCCGATATTGAGGAACAGTCGGATAGTTTGATTTATCCAGTATCATTAAAGAAAGATGGTCAATATAAGGCCAGTTCAAAAGTCATTCGTGGTGACGATTTACAATTAGTTTTACGCATGACCGATGAGCGCTTTATCCAAGCAGCTGAAGAAATGCAGTCGGGTCGTATTGACTTAGCGCCGTATAAAGATAATCCTTATACAACGGCTTTACAACCGGGGTATCGAGTCATTTCAGGCTTTGATGCTACCGAACATTATCATTTATATCGCCGTAAAACGATCAAAGCTAAAGAAGTTATGAACCAATTGAAAATTGACTTTGAAGGGAAGGAGGAAGGATAGATGTTAATTGAACCAAAACCTAAAGATGCGCAATACAATGACGAACAGTGGCAAGCGATTCAACAAACAGGATCTAACTTACTGGTCGCAGCCTCAGCGGGTTCGGGTAAGACGACGGTCTTAATTGAGCGAATCTTAACCCATATCCGTAAAGAGTTTGCACAAATCGATGAATTACTAGTGGTCACCTTTACCGAAGCTGCCGCTAAGGAAATGAAGGAACGGATGGAAACCAAACTTAAAGCGGTTATTTACCAACCGGAGTACCAAGACAAACAAGCCCTCTTTTTAGAACAAATTGCTAAATTACCGGCAGCCCATATTCGGACCTTGCATAGTTTTTGCTTACAGGTGATTCAACAATTTTTCTATTTAATTGATTTTAATCCGAGCTTTACTTTACTAGTGGACGAGACTCAAAAGGCCTTGATTTTCCAAGATGTTTGGGAAGTATTAGTGGCTGATATTATTGAGGGCAAGGTGACCGGACTGGATGCGAATGACTTACAAGAATTATTAAGTCGTTATGCTAATCCTAGAAGCGACCAAGATTTATTTGACTTAGTGCTTAACTTACATCTATTTTCTTCGTCCCACCCTGAACCAGAAATCTATTTACAAAACTTATCGCAATATAGTCGTGATTTTAATCAGTTTAGTCAAACAACTTTATACAAACAACAATTAGCACCTAATTTACAAAGTAATCTTCAATCGGCTTATCAATTATTATTAAAAGCTGAAAACTTATTAGCAGGTGCTAGTGATGAAATAGCACAAAAATATGGGGATTTCTTAGCGACTGAACGAGAAATGATCGGTCAGTTATTAGATAATCTATACCAAGATCAATTAGCGAACTTTGCTAATATGTTGGCGGGGGTGGAATTTAAGCGTTGGCCAAGTAAACCACGTAAGACCGAAGAAGGCGACTTAATCGATGCGATGAAAGTGGCCCGTGATCAAGCCAAAACATTGATTACCAAAAATGTGCAACCGGTCTTTCCATTAGCTTATCCTGAACTAGAGAAAGTCGAAGCCCAGTTAGCACCGATTATTGATAAATTAAGCCAACTGACCTTACACTTTAAACAGGCGGTCGCTCAGCATAAAGCTAAACTCAATATTATTGATTATAATGATTTAGAGCATTTAACCTTAAATATTTTAGCCCCTTATAATCAACAGACTGGACGTCGTGAGGCCAGCATTGCCGCTACTTATTATCAAAATCTCTTTAAAGAAGTCATGGTCGATGAATACCAAGATATTAATGAAATTCAAGCGACAATTTTATCTTGGTTATCACATGAACAACGACCAGATTTAACCGGTAATTTGTTTATGGTAGGGGACGTCAAACAATCGATTTATGGCTTCCGTATGGCTGAACCAAGCCTATTTATGAAAAAATATCGGCAATACCAAGCACATGAAGACGGCGAATTAATTGTGTTAGATAAAAATTATCGCTCACGCGATGAAGTGCTTCAATTTACCAATTATGTGTTTGAACGCATTATGGATGAGCAATTTGGTGAAATGAATTATGGCGAACAAGAGTCCTTGAAAACGGGTAATCTGTCCTTTGAACCCGTTTCGCCTTCACCGCGCTTTAACATTCAACTCTTATTGCATGAAAAAGCCGGGGAAGATGAAGAAGCAGTGCCAACCAGCTTTAATGAAGAAGCGACTGATACCGATGAGCTAGCAGATGAACTCGCTTTTGATAGTTCCATTGAAGCCCAAGCCCATTTAATTGCCCAAGACATCCGTCAAAAAGTACTGTCTAAGTGGCAAGTCTATGATAAAAAAGCCAAAGGGATGCGACCGGTGGAGTACCGCGACTTTGTCATCTTATCGTCTACTAAAAAGCCATTTTTAGAAATTCAACGGGCTTTCCAACAGTATGAGATACCGATTAATGCGCAAAAAATCGATACTTATTTCCAAAGACAAGAGATTCAATTAATGATTGCACTCTTAAAAATCATTGATAATCCCCGACAAGACTTGCCTTTAGTGGCGATCTTACGATCATACTTTGTCGGACTGAGCGATGAAGCTTTAAGTAAAATCCGGATTCATCATCCTAGTGGAACTTATTATGAAGCCGTCTTAGATTATATGACTCAAGTAGATGATGCGCTTGCGGATCGATTAAGACAATTTAATCAACAACTGATTCATTGGCGAACGATTGCCAGTGAGAAACGCTTAGTCGAATTGATATGGCAAATCTATCAAGAAACGTATTTCCTAGACTATGTTGCAGGCTTAACTAATGGAGCCCAACGTCAAGCGAATTTACATGCGTTTTACCAACAAGCCGCTAGCTTTGAAAAGAGTAATTTTAAAGGGGTATTTGGCTTTATTCGATATATTGAAGAATTAACTGAACATAATCAAGATATTGCTGAACCGGTCTTATTAGGCGATAATGAAGACTATGTGCGCATGATGACCGTGCATGGTAGTAAGGGATTAGAGTTTCCAATTGTTTATTTGATGAATATTGAAAAGCAATTTAATATGCAAGATATTAATCATAAACGCTATGTTTTATCGAAAAACTCAGGCATGGGTACCGATTTATATGATTTTACCACGATGTTAAAATACCCATCGATGGTAAATAAAGCTATAAAAATCGAAAAAAACATGCAAGCTAAAGCGGAAGAAATGCGTAAACTGTATGTGGCTTTAACCCGTTGTGAGCAACAATTAATTCTAGTTGGGACGATTGATTCACAAGATAAGTGGCAAGAAAGAAATGAAAAAACCCGTGAATTAACCGATAAACAAGATAAATTAGTCGTCTTACAAGAACGTCAAGCCGCTAATTCATGGTTAGAATGGATTCGTCAGGCATTAGCAGTACCGGATACTTTAGCCGAAAAAGTTACTGATTTTGATATAGCACAAGTTGATGTTATTTTTAAAAATCAAGCAGAGATTTTCCAAACGCAAGGCGAATTAATTCAACAACGACAATTCATCACCGAAGAAAGTTGGCTCGACTTTACACTGAAAGCGATAGAAGAAGTTTCGATGGATGAACCACTTTCATCCTTAGCGCAAACAATGGCCGCACTAGCTAACCCTGTCTATCCGTATCAATTGGCGAGTCATACGTCCTCTTATCAATCGGTATCTGAGTTAAAACGTTTGTATGAAGAACCGGCACATGATCAATTAAGTCATTTTATTGACCGAACTAAGCCAGTCAATACTGCAACGGACCATCAACTCAAGCCAAGAGAAGGGCAGTTGTTCGCTACTAACAATCAGTCAGCAGCATCGTCAGCAACTGACGTCACTGAACAAGCAGGGATTCAGAGTATTCGCTATACACAGGACACCTTTGAACCGCCACAATTTATGAAACCAAAAACGATGACTTATGCCGAAATCGGTAGCTTAACCCACTTTGTGATGCAACATTTGGCCTTTGAACAGTATCAAGGTGAAGCGATTGAATCCTGGGTGGCAAGTGAAATCAGCCGATTAGTGAGTGAGAAGTATTTAACACAAGAAGAAGCGGCCTTAATTAAAGTGGAGACTTTAGTATGGTTCTTAAAAGACCCGTATGGTCAACAATTATTTAAGCATCATCAAACCTTACAACGTGAACAAGCCTTTTCTTATTTATTGCCTGCTAAATGGTTGTTTAAAGCCCAGTTAACCGAGGAAACAATGCCACAGTTGGCCGATGATCAATTATTAGTCCATGGGATTATTGATACCTTTTACGAAACAGACGATGGGTTGGTTATATTGGATTATAAGACAGACCGCTATCGTCAATATGGTAATATCCCGCGCAGTGAGCAAATTGAATTAATTGCCGATAAGTATAAATTCCAGTTGAGTTTGTATGCACAAGCCTTGAGTCAAGCCAAAGCTAAGCCAGTTAACGATGTATGTTTGGTATTGTTAGATTTTAATGTAGTGTATCGTTATGACGAATTATATACCTTTTAGTTGCAATATTTCTGATATATAATACAAAAGTCCATAGTCTTGAAGGTGATTATTTGCTAAACTATAACTAACAAACTTGAATAGTGAGGGAAATCTATGAAAATTGAACACGTAGCGATATATGTTAATCATTTAGATGATGCGAGAGATTTCTTTGTTAAATATTTTGAGGCAAAATCAAATGAATTGTATTTCAATCCGAACACAGAATTTAGCTCATATTTTTTAACATTTGAGGATGGCGCTCGCTTAGAGTTAATGACAAGACCAGACATGGTGGATACTTATAAAGGCTTAAATCGAACCGGATTTGTTCACATGGCAATGAGTGTAGGCAGTAAGGAGAAAGTAGATGCGCTAACCAAAACATTAGAAAGCGATGGCTATGAATTAATTGATGGCCCACGTACAACCGGTGACGGTTATTATGAGAGTAAGTTCATTATCTTTGAAGGTAATCAATTAGAAATTACGGTTTAAATCAAAGTAATAATGATGACTTGATCGTGAAAATCATTAAAGACTAAGAAAGTAATTTTATATACCTTGATTCAGAATGAGAGAGGAATGGCAATAAAGAATTTGCTGTTCGATGCGACCAGAAGACTGGTTTCGACTCATACTGAGTCAAGGTATTTTGAAAATCATATTGTTTTGCTGTACCGATATAAGAAAAGACACGCGCATCTTCCATGATTGTTGCGCCCCAGCTAATAAAGTATTGTGATACCGATATAAGAGCAGACACGCAAAAAATAATAGCCTAGCAAACCCGATGTGAGTTTGTTAGGCTGTTTCTATTGCTTCAATTATTTAATGAAGAATGTATTTAAGATGAATGAAAATAATGCAATTGCATAAGCGGGTGGGTCAATATGTGTTTTGACATTGGTATTGAAGAAACGAGCAACTAACTCAAATACGAACCACGCCATCACACCAAATAAAATCGCTAAGAAGAAGTTATTAAAAGCAACCATTGCTAAAGCTGAGATAATCCCGACATGATGTCCAACCGGGAAGTTGGCACCAAAGATGGTAAAGAAGAATAAGAATGCTCCAAAACCAAAGCCAAAGAATGGAATACCTGTTAATTGTGTTACATAAGCGATGATAGCAGAGTAAGCTGCTGACCATAATAAACCAAAGACTAAATCATTGGTACTCATATTGAAGACTGGTTGTCCTTCTTCAGGTTGCGACATAAATTCGCCACCACCGAATACTAAACGAGTAATAATGGAACCAATCACGATACCGATTGCGCCACCATCAACTTTTAATCCTAATACTTCGGTAATTAAGTAAGCTGATAAATAACCGATAACGGCGAAGATACCACCGACTAATAAAGCCATTGGATCATTGGAAGCAAATGGTTGTTTATTAATATCTGTTCCATGGAAACCAGAGTTATCTTTAGAACCTAAGTAAGCAGTTGCTGCTACAGCACCGGTGAAAGCGATATGGGGTCCAAAGAAATAACCAAATGCGACATTGTTTAAGAAATCTGCTGAACCTCCAGCAGCCATGATTGATGAGCCGATTAAGACGAAGAACCCACATAAACCAATCGCAGGGATCGCTCCAATCGCAGCACCAAATACGCCACCAAAGAAAGCTAAAATAATTGCTAAAATTGACATATTGTCACTCCTTAAAATAAATTTTCACCATATTAATTATAATCATTTTAAAAAATAAAGTCTAATAATTATTATTAATAGAGAGTGATATGATTTAATTCAAACTAGCCACTTTACATATGTGCGTTAAAATTATAAAATTAAAGCATATATGTATAAAGGAGGCGACATTATGGATAAAGTTGAAGAACTGTTAGCCAATTATCAAACTTTCACTACACAACAAGCTGAATCAAAAGGGATTTCGAGAGTAACCCTATCTAGTTTAGTTAACCAAGGAAAATTGGAACGTCTAAAGGAAGGGGTTTATATAAAAAATAATGACTTAGTTGATGATTATGCCTTAATATCTTATAAAAATAAACGCGTTGTCTTTTCACATCATACAGCCTTATACTTACACGATTTAAGCGATCGCGTCCCAAACGTCTTTCATATCAGTGTCCCTCAGGGGTATAATGCAAGTCGTCTAACAAAAAAGTTCTCTAACATACAAGTCCATTACATTAAGAAAGAAAACTTCGATTTAGGTATTAGTACTAAAAAGTCTCCATTTGGCAATGCAATTCAAGTATACGATGTAGAAAGAACCATATGTGATATTATTGCTAACAAAAATAAAATCGATAAGCAAATATACACTCATGCGATAAAAACTTATTTTGAACAAGCACAAATTGATAAACGTAAACTAATCAAATATTCTAGAAAACTTGGCGTTGAATTAACTCTCCGCAGTTTAATGGAGGTATTAGGTTAATGAATAAGGATCAACTTAAAGGGAAAATAAAACAATACGCAAAAGTACGTGGACTTAGCGCAGGAGAAGTGCTCCAAATGTTTTTCTTTGAAAAGTTTATCGAAAGACTCTCTAAATCAAAATATAAAAATAATTTTATTATTAAAGGTGGTTTATTAGTAGCCTCAATTATTGGTGTTGAAAATAGAACCACATTAGATATGGACACTACCGTTATCGGTTTACCGGTTAAGAAAGAATATATTGAAAAAGTTATATTAGAAATTGTCAATATTGAAAATGATGATAATGTAGATTTCGTATTAAAGAAAATTACCGAAATCAAAGAAAACGATGTCTATGAAAATTATCGAATACATTTAGTAGCACGTTTCGAAAATATCGAGAATGTTCTGAAACTAGATATTACCGTGGGAGATAAAATTACACCCAGAGAAATTTTATATCATTATCCAAGCTTATTATCGAAAGCAATTTATCCTATTTTAGCATATCCTATAGAGACACTATTATCGGAAAAATTTGAAACGATAATTAGTAGAAATATCTCGACTACAAGAATGAGAGATTTTTATGATATTTATTATTTATATACACTAAAACATGCCGAAATTAATAACGAAATTTTAAGAGAGGCGATAATTAATACATTTTCTAATAGAAAAACAGTAAATCTTTTAGAAGAAGTATATGAAATAATTGAAGAAATTGAACAGGATGAGATTATTCATGAGTTATGGCAAACCTATTTAAATGATAATAATTATATAGGGGATTTAGCATTTAAGAAAGTCATCGATAGATTAATCGAATTTACAAGATCTTGTGATTTTTAGGAAAAGAAACATCCCATATGATAGGGATGTTTGTTCAATGAGTTAGTTAATGTTTATTTTAAGATAATTCAGACATTGAACGCATGATAATATCGATATCCTTATTTTCTAATTCCTGGATGACATGGAGATAAGTTTTTTGAGTTGTTGTCATACTTGAATGACCTAATCGCTGAGCAACACTAGCTATAGAAACACCAGCACTTAATAATTGAGAGGCATGTGTATGCCTTAATCCATGTATTGAAATTTCAGGAATCCCTATCTTTCGACAGTGTCTAGTTAAAATATTATTAATCGTTGAATTATAGATTTTTCCATTAACAAAGATAGGTTTATCAGAATCCAATCCTTTAATTAATTCAGAAAATTGAATAACTAATTGCCAATCTATTCTAACTTTTCTAATAGAAGACTGATTCTTTGTTGGTAAAAAGCCAGAATTATTCTTATAATCCCAGGTCTTATTGATTGAAATCATTTGATGAGCAAAGTCAAAATCTTCTGGTGTTAAAGCCAAGGCTTCAGAAAAACGAAGTCCTGTTTTAGCAATGAGTAAGATTAACCAGTCCCAAGATATTGTTGGAGATAAATCAAGATGATGTATTAAAGTATGCAGTTCAAATTGACTTAAATATTTTTGTTTCTTTTGCCTTGGTGTTTTTCCTTTGATGATTGCTTTGCGTGTAGGATCTCTTTCAATTAATCCTTCGTCAACAGCATCAATGATAGAACCTTTTAACTGATGATGAAAATCCATTGTTGTTTGTTTTTCATGGAACTTTGCATAATCGTTTAGTAAGGTTTGATAAGTTAATCTATTTAGATCTCTTAATAATAAATTAGGCATTAATTTTCCAACCCACTTATGCGTCATATAATATTTTGACAATGTAACATTACGAACCGCTCCTTTTTTGTATAAATTAATCCAATTCCAATAATAGTCTACAAAAAGTAAGTCTTGTACCATAATATTCTCCTTCCACTCATTGAACTTCTAAAGTATATGAGAAATATTAAAAATTTTCACAGGAAAAAATAAATTACGCTGATGAAGAGTGATGGTTGTATCAACTATTGAAAGTAAAAAACTGATGGCATCTTGCTCAGTTTTATTTGGTATATATGCAGTTGTATTTTTTAAATCAAGACTATTTATTGAGTCAAAAGTAGAACCAGTACTTAACTTTAACCAATATCCATTTAATTTAAATGTTTTCAGTAACTGAAAGATAAAACCATTGCCTTTTATTGATGCTACACCGCGACCTAGCACCACATTATATTCAGTAACTGCAACATCTCCAACAGGTGCTCGAACTGTTAAAATAATATCTCCTGGTTCTGCAGTTTTTGTAACCTCTTTTGTCCAGACTCTAGGATTTACTTTTCCATTTAAAATGTCTGCATTTCCTTGAACTAAAATATGGTCATTAGGATTATTTGTATAATTTACTGAATTAGGCGATTGTCCCATAGTTATTGAAGTAATTTCCCCCAACTTTCGCTGTTCCCAAGTTATCCCAAAGTCTATATATTAATATTTTCTTAAATATGATAAAATATTAATTGTATACACATTTAATGAAATGGGGGAGAGGTTATGAGGTTTACTGGTGAAATAAAAATAGAAAACCAGTTAATTGATCGTTTAACTACTGGGGAAAGCCAGTGGACGTATCGTAAAGATCTCCAAACAGAAGAACAATTATGGGATAATTTCTTTGAAAAATTAGCACAAAATAATGTTAGCGTTTTAAATGATGTCCCTTTAACAGACCAGGAAAAGTTACAAATTAAAAACCAATTAAATTTCACAAATTATTTTAATGCTGCTAAATGGTTAGTAGGTGAAAATGGTATTGCTAGAGTTGAAGTACAGCGTGAGGATGCAACACTTGGAAAAATTAGGTTAGAAGTGATTCGTCGAGACAACGTTACTGGTGGAACGTCTTCTTATGAGGTAGTTAATCAAGTAAAAAGGGAACGATTAACTGAAAGAGACAGTAATCGTCGATTAGATGTTACTTTGCTAATTAATGGTTTACCGATGATTCATATTGAATTAAAAAATAGATCGACTCCTTTTAAAGAGGCTTTCTATCAAATAAAGAAATATGATAAAGAGGGTATGTTTAGAGGGATTTATTCTTCACTTCAAATGTTTGTCGTTTCCAATACGGTTGAAACTCGTTATATCGCTGCGGCAAGAGAAAATAAACTTAATGATCAATTTTTAACTAAATGGGTAGATAAAAATAATCAACCTGTTAATGATTTGTTAGAGTTTGCTGAACATGTTTTGTCAATTCCTAGAGCACATCAATTAGTAATGCAATATTCTGTATTGGATAATGAAAAGAAAGCTTTAATCTTACTTAGACCCTATCAAGTGCACGCAATTGAACAAGTTAAACTTGCAAGTCAAAATAGAGAATCAGGGTATATTTGGCATACGACTGGGTCTGGAAAAACTTTAACTAGTTATAAAGTAGCAAGAAACCTTCTACAAATTCCACGTATTAATAAAACTATTTTTGTGGTAGATAGACGTGATTTAGATCAACAAACGACTTCTAGTTTCATGTCTTATGCAGAAAACGATGTGATTGATATTGATGAAACTGAGAATACAAATGAATTAGTTAATCGATTATATGCCAATGATAAAGCTGTTGTTGTTACTACAATTCAAAAAATGATGAATATGTTGCGCAAATTCGAATATGGGCACTATAAAAGCAAAAATAAATAGAATTAAACAGTTAGAAATTGCTTTTGTCGTGGATGAATGCCATAGAGCCGTCACGCCACAAACTCATCGAGAATTATCGAGGTTTTTTGTAAATTCAATGTGGTATGGCTTTACAGGTACACCTATTTTTGCAGAAAACAAACGGGAACAAGTTGGAGATTTACCTCAAACTACTGAAGAACAATATGGAAAATGTTTACATGCCTATACTGTTAAAGAAGCAATAAAAGACAAAGCAGTTTTAGGGTTTCAAGTTGAGTACTTAAATACATTCCATAATAAAATTGAAGAAAAAGATATCCCTCAAGAAGTCTATGAATCTGAAGACCATATGCTTAAAGTGGTTGATTATATTGTCAATCAAGCTCAAAGAAAGTTAGGATTACATAGAGGACAAGGGAATACTTATAATGCGATATTGACGGTTAGAAGCATCGCTTTAGCACAAAAATACTTTGAGTTATTTACAGCAGTAAAAAATGGTACTAGTCCTGTTAAAATATCAGAGGAAACAAAAAAACGGCTTCCGGATTTTCCTAAATTTGCGATTACCTATTCCGTTTCTGAAAATGAAGAAGCTAGTACTAAAAATCAAGATAAAATGAAAGAGGCCATGGATTATTATAATCAAGAATTCGGCACCCATTATACTATCAGTGACTTACGTGGTTATAATACGAATGTTAATGATCGCTTAGCAAGAAAAAAGAAATATACAATTTTCGCGATGAACAATTAGACTTAGTGATTGTAGTCGACCGTTTATTAACTGGTTTTGATGCACCTTGTTTATCTACACTGTTCATTGATAGACCTCCAATGAAATACCAAAATCTTATTCAAGCATTTAGTCGTACTAATCGTTTATATGATAGAGAAAAGAATTATGGACAAATAGTGACATTTCAATCCCCTAATACATTTAAGTTAGCAGTGGATGATGCTTTAAGATTATATTCTAATGGTGGTGAAAATTCAGTTTTAGCTCCTGAATGGGATGAAGAAATAGTTCGTTTTAACAAAAAATTAAAAACACTTTTAGATATTGCTCCTACACCGGAGGATACGCCTCAAATTGAAAGTGCCTCAATTGAAGAGTTAAAACGCTTTGCTAAAGCCTTTCAAGAATTTGATAAGTTATATGCATCCATTCAAGTTTATAGTGATTATGATAAAGAGGAAATCTTCAAGAAGTTTAATCTATCTGATAGACTTATTGAAGATTACCATGGGAAATATCAAAATGTAATAGAGGAAATTAAAAATCGTGTAATAGATGAAGTTCAAGACAGTGAAGAAATCGATATTCATTATGAATTAGAATCGGTTCACTCTGATGTTATTGATTACGAATATATTATTAGCCTGATTCAATCATTTATTCCTGATGATGATGAGATTAAGGACATTTCTAAGAAAGATATGGATTCTATAGATAAATATATAAATGAATTATCTATTACAAACCCACAGTTAGCTAAACAAATTTTAGATATCTGGTATCAAATTCAAATGGATCCTGTGAGTTATCGTGGTCAATCTGTTATGCAATTATTAGACGAAAAAAATGAAAATGTCATTCGTGAAGAAACGGAACAATTTGCAAAAAAATGGGCTGTAGGGGAAGAAGAATTGATATTCTATTCTGAAAATTATTTACCTGGTAAAAAACGACAAAGAGGAGAAAAAGCATTAGACGACTCTCGCAATTACAATGAATACAAGAAGACGCATGGAGATAAGGCATTAAGCCCACTAAAATATCGAAGAGAAATTAAAGCTGCTTATCAGTCATTCGTTGAAGAAGTGGTAGAACCGCTAAAAACCAGACGTTAGAAAGGGGATTAAGTAGATGTCAAAAAATAAAATTTTACAACCTAAAATAAGATTTAAAGAATTTTCTGGTGAAAATGCTGAAGCTTGGGAACAGCGAAAGTTGGGGGAACTAGGTGATATTGTGACAGGTAACACTCCATCAACTAAAGACAAGAATAATTATTCTAAAGACGGAATAATTTGGGTTACTCCAACTGATATTGTTGATAATATCACTTTTAATTCAGCAAAAAGGTTATCGGAGTATGGCATTACTAAAGCCAAAATAGTTCCAAAGAATAGTGTGTTAATTACATCAATTGCTAGTATTGGTAAGAACACCTTATTGGGAGTTGAAGGTAGTTTTAACCAGCAAATAAATGCATTAGTGCCTAATGAATATAATTCACCGTATTTTTTATATACCTTAAGTAGTAAATGGTCAAAATCAATGTTAAATATTGCTGGTAAAGGAACAATGCAGATAGTTAACAAAAATCAGTTTTCAAAAATAAAAACAACCGTACCTTTATTACCAGAACAGAAGTCAATTGAAAATTTATTTATATTATTAGATTCGACAATCACTCTTCATCAGCGTAAGCTCGAAACACTTGAAAGTTTAAAGAAAACTCTACTTTCAAAAATGTTTCCTAAGAATGGAAAAGCAGTTCCAGAGTTAAGATTTGCCGGTTTTACTGACAATTGGGAACAGCGAAAGTTGGGGGAAATTACTTCAATAACTATGGGACAATCGCCTAATTCAGTAAATTATACAAATAATCCTAATGACCATATTTTAGTTCAAGGAAATGCAGACATTTTAAATGGAAAAGTAAATCCTAGAGTCTGGACAAAAGAGGTTACAAAAACTGCAGAACCAGGAGATATTATTTTAACAGTTCGAGCACCTGTTGGAGATGTTGCAGTTACTGAATATAATGTGGTGCTAGGTCGCGGTGTAGCATCAATAAAAGGCAATGGTTTTATCTTTCAGTTACTGAAAACATTTAAATTAAATGGATATTGGTTAAAGTTAAGTACTGGTTCTACTTTTGACTCAATAAATAGTCTTGATTTAAAAAATACAACTGCATATATACCAAATAAAACTGAGCAAGATGCCATCAGTTTTTTACTTTCAATAGTTGATACAACCATCACTCTTCATCAGCGAAAAATAGAACAATATCAAGAATTGAAAAAGACATTACTTTCGAAAATGTTTATATAGAAAAAGGAGTATGACATGACAGAAGAAATTAAAAATTCAAGATCTTTATATCAAGCATTATGGAATTGTGCGGATGAATTACGCTCGAAAATGGATGCCAACGAATACAAATCCTATTTATTAGGCCTTGTATTCTATAAATACTTATCTGATAAAATGCTTTATTATATCTCAGAAGTGTTAGAAGAACCAACTCATAATCTTGATAAAGCACAAAAATTATTTGAAGATTCTTGGCAGGATGATGAAACACGTGAAGATTTGATTGCAATTCTTAACGACGAAATTGGTTATATTTTGGAACCTGCATTATCTTTTACTGCTTTAGTTAATCAAGCTAACATGGGTGAATTTCAATTAGAGTCTTTAGCTCAAGGCTTCAGAAATATTGAACAATCAAATGAAATTTTTGAAGATTTGTTTGAGGATATAGATTTGTACTCGAGAAAATTAGGTGCAAATAATCAAAAACAAAATGCAACAATAGCCAAAATTATGAAAGAATTGTCTAATATTAATTTGGCAGACCATGAAGGTGATATTCTTGGGGATGCTTATGAATATTTAATTGGACAATTTGCAAGTGATTCTGGAAAGAAAGCAGGTGAGTTCTATACGCCTCAACCTGTTTCACAACTAATGACTCGAATTGTTATGCATGGACGTGAGGATAAACGTGATTTCACTGTCTATGATCCAACAATGGGGTCAGGGTCGTTACTTTTAAATGCAAAAAAATATTCAAACTATCCAGATAATGTTGCCTATTTTGGACAAGAATTAAACCGTTCAACCTATAACTTAGCTCGTATGAATATGATTCTTCACGATGTTGCTGTAGAAAATCAAAATTTACGTGATGCTGATACTTTAGATCAAGACTGGCCAACAGATGAACCAACAGATTTTGATGCTGTTTTAATGAATCCACCTTATTCTGCAAAATGGTCAGCAGATAGCGGCTTTTTACAAGATCCACGTTTTTCAAGTTTTGGGGTTTTAGCTCCAAAGTCAAAAGCTGATTTTGCATTCTTACTTCATGGTTATTATCATTTAAAACAAAATTCTGGCGTAATGGCAATTGTTTTACCACATGGTGTACTATTCAGAGGCAATGCAGAAGGTAAGATTCGTCAAAGATTGTTAGAAGAAGGAGCAATTGATACGGTTATTGGATTACCAGCAAATATTTTCTTTAACACAAGTATACCTACAACCATCATGATTCTTAAGAAAAACCGAACAAATAGAGATGTTTTATTTATCGATGCTTCAAAAGAATTTGAAAAAGGTAAAAATCAAAATATTATGACTGATAAACACATTGAAAAAATCTTAAATACTTATATCAGTCGTGAAGAAATTGATAAATTCAGTTATTTAGCAAGCTTTGATGAAATTGTTGAAAATGACTTTAATTTAAATATACCTCGATACGTTGATACTTTTGAAGAAGAAGAAGTTGTTCCATTAAATGAAATTGCCAAAGATATTAAAACACTAGATGCTGAAATCGAGGTAACAACTAAAGAATTATTTGGTATGTTGAATCAACTAGTGGGGACAACACCAGAAGAAGATCAATTCTTACAGGA
Source organism: Globicatella sp. PHS-GS-PNBC-21-1553 (assembly GCF_033564055.1). NCBI lineage: Bacteria > Bacillati > Bacillota > Bacilli > Lactobacillales > Aerococcaceae > Globicatella > Globicatella sp. PHS-GS-PNBC-21-1553. Next base: position 2,331,911 of record NZ_CP085470.1, on the reverse strand, counting down.
TTTTTTAAAGGAATTTAAATAGAATAACATGGAAATCAACGAAATTATTAAAGAAATCAATCAGTTTAGAGACGAGCGTAATTGGCGACAATATCATAACGAGAAAGATCTAGCAATTTCGATTAGTTTAGAAGCTAATGAACTATTAGAAATTTTTCAGTGGCGTTCGTCTGAGGAAGCAAAGGCAGAGTCGTTAGAGCATTTAAAAGAAGAAATTGCTGATGTTTTAATCTATACTTTAATGATGGCTGATAATTTGGATTTAGACGTAAGCGATATTATTCGAAAAAAATCGTGAAGAATGGCGTTAAGTATCCAATTAGTCAAGCAAAGGGCAGCAATAAGAAATATACTGAGCTAGAAAACAATTAACTAATAGGAAGCATTCGATTAAGCCGAGGATGCTTCTTTATTTTATATTTTTCATTCAGTTCCTATTAAAAGGATTTTAAAGCATATTTTACAAAATTTTTAGACGAGTAGTAGACATGTATATTATGTTAATATAGCTAAAGCTTAGGTAGTCTCGTAACATGGACCTCGTCATTTCATCTGGGCTCTATAAAAGTTACAATAAGATTACCCAATTTGTTGCACGTAACTTTCCCCAGTTACAGAAACAATTGAGGTAATCTTTTTGATATAATTATCCAATTAGGAGGAATGATTGATTTGAAAGAAAGACAAGACTCACTCTTTGGAAGTTGGAGTAAGGAAGAGGAGATGGTGAAGGTAGAACAGGATCGACTGAAAGAGTTATGTGATAAGAATAAAGGAGAAAAGATATGAAAATAAAAAAATTCATGTTAAAAATTATCGTTTATTGAAGGATTTTTCTTTAGATTTAAAGAGTGAACTATCTTTGATTGTTGGTAAAAATAATTGCGGTAAGACTTCGATATTGTCTGTGTTAGATAAAATATTCAATAAAAATTCCAGTCGTACTTTGACATGGGAAGATATTAACTTAAATCATAGAAAGGAAATCTTTGACAATATTAAGGCTGTCTGTGACACCCCTGATTCTGTAATAGAGTCTCGTTTAGGTATCACTCTTCAAGTATGGGTTCAATACTCAGAATCAGATTCTTATCAAAATATCCAAGGTTTTATGATGGATCTAAATCCAGATAATAATTTTATTATTCTTGAATTTTCTTACCTAATTCCTCTTCAAAAGCTTTATGATTTAAGCGAATTAATTCGTGAATTTGCAGATGATTTTTCAAAATTTGATTCATTTATGAAGAAAAATGTGAGAAACTTCTTCGAGATGCAGATATATTCACTAGGATACGATCCTCTTACTCAAAAAGTGACAGAAGAAAAGTCTGATTTACTTGAAATGAAAGATGTTTACAAACTCATTAAAGTAAGAGGGATTAGTGCTACTCGAGAAGTATCTAATAAAGAAAATAATCATTCATTGTCTAAGACGTCAAATCGATTTTATAAATTAAATAATAGCGAAGATATTGACAACAATGCACTTAATATACTTCAATCTGCAATTTTACAAGCAGATGAAACTTTAACGAAAGCTTATAGTGGTGATGATAATAACGAAGGAATATTTACTCCAGTCTTTGAACGAGTAAAAAGATTTGGTGGAAATGATAGTGGATCAGAGTTAGCAATTCATTCATCACTATCTGAGAAGGATATTTTAAGTAATAATACGACGTTGTATTATAAACATGATGATAGTCTATTACCTGAGACATATAATGGTTTGGGGTATTTAAATCTATATGGAATAATTTTTGAAATTGAGACTTTAATGCTAGATATAAAAAATGATCCTGCCGATATTAACCTATTTTATATTGAAGAGCCTGAATCGCATACACATCCACAATTACAGTATATTTTTATTAAGAATATCAAAGATTTATTAAAGGAACACGATAAAGAATTAAAAGTAAGTGGAGGTACTAGTTGTATTCAAACTTTAATTACAACTCACTCATCTCATATAATATCTGACTGTAACTTTGATGATTTAATTTATTTTCAGCGTAATAATGGGGTAGTAGCAAAAGCTTTTAATTCATTGAAAGAAGAATATAAAGAGGAGCAATTAGGATATAGGTTTGTAAAGCAGTATCTTACTCTTAATAGTAGTGAATTATTTTTCGCTGATAAAGTGATTTGTATTGAGGGTGATACGGAAAGAATTTTACTGCCAACAATGATGCAAAAGGTGGATAAAGATAATCCAATAGAACAAAATTCAAATATAATGCCATTACTTTCTCAAAACATTTCAATCATTGAAACAGGTGCTCATTCACAAGTGTTTAGAAAACTATTTGAATTTTTAGGAATTAAAGTACTAATTATTACGGATATTGACAGTACGAAAGAAGAAAAAAACTGGATAAAAATGGAAAGGAGCGTACTGTTTATACAGCTTGTGCTCCTAAAGAGGGTACTCATATTAGTAATAGGTCTATTATAGATTTTTTTGGAAAAGACAATCTGAAACCTGGTGCAAAGACTCAATTTGAATTAGTGGTTGAAAAAACAAAAGAAGAAAAATGCATTGGGAATTTTCGAATTACATATCAAATTCCCGAAGATGGAAGTACGTATCAGCCTGCTAGTTTTGAAGATTCCTTTATCGGTTTAAATAAAGAATTCATTATTAAACAAAAAGATGGTCTTATTGAATATGACGCTTTAAAAAACTTTGATGATAAAGAAATAAAAGATTTATATAATTTTGTTAGGAAAAAAGTGAACAAAAAGTCTGCCTTTGCATCAAGTTTATTGTACTTTGAAGATGAAGAAAACACGTGGAAAGTACCTAAATATATTTCGGAGGGATTATTATGGTTACGAGAACAGTAGAGCCAGAAGTAGAAAAAGTATTTGAAGCAATAGAAAAAGGCTAAAATTTTATTCTTGAAGGCGGGGCTGGAAGTGGTAAAACTTATTCGCTAATTTCAATTATTGAAAAAATATCGATTAAAGAACCTAAGAAATCTATTGTATGTATTACCTATACCAATAATGCTGTAGCGGAGATTAAATCCGGGGTAGTTAATAATAATCTATGGGTATCAACAATCCATGAGTTTATCTGGCATATCATTGGAAATTTTCAAAAAGAACTTAAAGAGTGCCTTGTTGAATTGATAAATGATGATGAACAAAAACTATTCGTCGCTCCAATTGAAATATCTGATGGAGGAATTATATCACATGATTACTTTAATGATGTACGTGTTGACTATGCTGAATGGTATTCTATGAGTATAACAAAGCAAAATAACGTTCAAATAAGTCATGACCATATTATAATAGTTGCTGAAAAAATGTTTTCTAAATATCCTAAGTTATGCGACATTTTGATTGATATAGCTGACTATATTTTTGTAGATGAATACCAAGATACTAACCCGTTAGTTGTAGAAATTCTATTGACACACATACAAAGTAGGGCAAAGAAGAATATTGTGGGATTTTTTGGAGATTCTATGCAAGCCATCTATGACTCAGGAGTAGGAGATTTAAGTTCGTATAATTTAGAAAAAATACCAAAAGCTCAAAATCGTCGCAATCCTCAGAAAGTTATTGATTTAGCTAATAAATTTAGAGATGATGGATTGATTCAAACTCCCTCCAACGAAGCTACAGCACCTAATATGGATAATGGAAGTATCATTCCAGGAACAGTAAAATTTGTCTATGGAAATGATATTAATCAACTTGAAATTCTTAGATTTAGTCAACTTTATAGAGAGTTAGAATTTAATGTACCCCAAAAAACAAAAGAATTGCGCCTGACACATAAACTTAATGCAGAAATGGCAGGTTTCTCTAAGTTATTTGAATTATATAATACTGATTTATTTGTAAAATTAATTACAGGAATAAAGAAAAAGATCAAAGAGAATAAGATAGTTGATGATGGAAAATTATTTAAAGATTTAGTAGATGAAGCTCAAATTGTTGTTAGAAGGGGTGGCCCCTTAGTAATTGACGCAATTAAATCTAATTTAGAACTATTAGCTTTTTACGATGAAATTAAGATGTGCTCGTTCGAAGAAGTTAGTAATAAGATTAAAGTTAATAAAGAATCTCTGTTAGCTTATAAATTGAATGGACTAAGTAGTAGATATGAAGCGGGCACAGATAGAGATAGGATTCTTAAAAGATTAGATTTAATTTATGAGCTAATAGAACTATATAAAACAGGTAAGCATAATGAATTTTTACGTATTACTAAGTTTAAAATAACTTCGTCCAAAGATAAAATTAGTTTATCTAAAATTATGACAGAAATCTCTGCTGATGATATTACAATTGGAAAAGTAATAGAACTTGCAGAAGAAAATAGATTAATTTCAAAGGATGATTTATTTACTAATTTTATTGAAAATAAGGGATACTATTTATGGTCACGAATTAATAAATTACTATTTCAGGAATATGTGAATAGCATTGCTTATCTCAGAGAATATGTATCTGTTATAACGCAGCATAAGGTTAAAGGTAGTGAGTATGAGAATGTATTAGTTTTATTAGATAATGGAAATTGGAAAAGTTATAATTTTGCTGCCTTGTTTGGAAAAGGTTCTTTTAAAGAGAACATTCAAAATAGAACTAAGAGGTTATTCTATGTTGCAATTACAAGAGCAATGAAAAATTTAATTGTTTACATGCCGAGTAATGATAGTCAGATTATTGAAAAAGCAAAAGATTATTTTGAAAAGAATGATATTGTTAATGTTCTTTCATTAGTTGATGAGTAAATTATAATATTTGCTGAGTCAAATTTAGTAATGAAGGAATATGATCATGTTATAAAATGATTTAGTTTAATTTGATATTATAGGTATTTTAAGCTAAGAAATTAATCAAAATATTGATTTTTATATGGAGGGATAAGTGACCCTTTCTTTTTACACAATAATATGGACTTTATATTTTAAAGCCTCAAAATATTTCAGCAACACGAGTATAATTGAAAATGATATTAAAGGTTTACAAGTTCTATAGGAACTGAAAATCCCTTGTTGTAATTGAATGATCAAATTTATAAATCTTTATGTTCTGTAATAATTGCAATGAGTGCAAAAACTTGACACTATCAGTTTACAATTGTAAACTAGAGATAAATCTTGAAACGTAATAAAAATGAATGGCTCAAAATTAGTTCCAATTAATTCTTCTAAGGGAAAATTAGCAAGGTGTCTGGGTTCCAGGAAAACAATAAGTACAGTAAATAGTTTATTATAAATAATATAATTAGACGGAAGCCAAGTAAATTCAAAATTTTAAATGTCGCGTAATCAAAAAAAGACATAGGTGAGAATATATATTTCTCTACGACATGAAAAAGAGAGTATTGGTGAAGTGGCAATTAATTTATTCTAGCATATTTGCTACATAAAAGTAGGAATAACATTATCGAATATCATGTAAGAAGCCAAACCTAATCAAGCAGGTCTTAAAAATATATAAAAGATATTAAATGAAATGAAAACAGTGAGTTTGTCGTTGAAAAACTAAAAAAGTTTTGTTTCAGTCATCATAATTATTAGAGATAAAAATTTTACTGCACTATGGATTAGCTAAACAAGCTATTATTGATTCTGTATTAAGCGGAATATTATTTGACGATATAGCAGCTAAAAGGGAAAAGCTACCAGAAAAGTTAAGAAACAACATTGGTAGGGGGTGGCATCAAGACCTATTATTTAGAAATATGACAAAATAACCAAGCAATGAGATTAATATTCGGGTTTTTAATGATTTTCCCGATAGTCAAAAAGAACTTTAAATATATATTACAAGGAGGATTAATATGAAAAATAACCAACAACATCATCATAATCATAAAGACCACATGGAACACAATTTTAACGAACATGAACCACGTCATAAGCATGAAGAATATGATAATCATACTCACCATGGTCATCATGAAGTGCAAGTAGAAGAAGGATTGCATGATCACCATGGTCATCATGACCATAGTGGGGGTGGACATGAACACCACCATCATGGAAATTTCAAAGAACTCTTTTTAAAATCATTACCATTGGGAATTATTATTCTGTTGCTGTCGCCTATGATGGGAATCACGCTCCCATTTCAGTTCACTTTTCCATATTCAGATATTATTGTTTCCATATTATCCTCTATCTTGTTAATTTATGGTGGAAGACCATTTTATCAAGGTGCGTTAGAAGAATTTAAGCAAAAAGCACCCGGAATGATGTCACTGGTTTCTTTAGGAATATCTGTCTCCTATTTGTACAGTATTTACGCAGTAGTCGCTAAATATTTGACAGGGGAACACGTCATGGATTTTTTCTTTGAATTTGCGTCATTAATTTTGATTATGCTACTTGGACACTGGATTGAGATGAAAGCCATTGGGGAAGCTGGAGATGCCCAACAGGCACTTGCTGAATTATTACCAAAAGATGCGCACGTCGTACTTGACGATGACTCAATTGATACTCGGCCCGTTTCCGAATTAAAAGTAGGTGATATTGTTCGCGTACAGGCAGGAGAAAATGTGCCAGCAGACGGCATTATTAAGAGAGGAGAGTCCCGAGTTAATGAAGCACTATTAACCGGAGAATCTAAGCCTATTGAAAAAAATGTGGGTGAAAAAGTTATTGGGGGCTCTACCAATGGTGAAGGTGTTTTATATGTAGAAGTACAGGAAACAGGAGATAAATCATTCATTTCTCAAGTTCAAGCGCTAATTGGACAAGCACAGAATCAGCCTTCACGAGCTGAGAATATTGCCAATAAAGTGGCTGGTTGGTTATTTTACATTGCGGTCATAGCTGCAGTAATTGCTTTTATATATTGGATGTTGACAACCGATGTACAAACTGCCATCATTTTTATGGTTACAACATTAGTGATCGCCTGTCCGCACGCTTTAGGTTTAGCGATTCCTTTGGTCGTTGCACGAAGTACTAGTTTAGGAGCTAGCCGTGGTTTGCTAGTTAAAGACCGAGAAGCATTGGAATTAGCTACAAACGCGGACGTTATGATTTTAGACAAAACCGGTACATTAACAACCGGTGAATTTAAAGTATTGAATGTTGACTTGTTAAGTGACGATTATACTAAAGAGGAAGTTATTGCTCTTATGGCCGGAATCGAAGGCGGATCGAGTCATCCAATTGCTCAATCCATTATTAGACACGCCGAGCAACAAGATATAACACCTGTAGCGTTTGATTCCATTGATGTGATCTCAGGTGCTGGTGTGGAAGGTGAGGCCAATGGTCACCGCTATGAATTAATTAGTCAAAAAGCATTCGGGCAAAACTTAGATATTGAAGTTCCAAAAGGGGCGACACTTAGTATATTGGTTGATAACGGACAAGCTATCGGTGCGGTAGCTTTGGGAGACGAATTGAAACCTTCAAGCAAGGAGCTCATTCAAGTCTTGAAAGAACAAGGAATTACCCCTCTGATGGCTACTGGGGATAATGAAAAAGCAGCGCAAGGAGCTGCTGAAGCTCTAGGAATTGAATATAAAGCGAATCAATCTCCACAAGATAAGTATGATTTGGTAGAAGAATTTAAAAGACAAGGGCAAACCGTTATTATGGTTGGTGATGGAGTTAACGATGCACCTTCTCTTGCATTAGCAGATGTGGGAATCGCTGTTGGAGCTGGAACACAAGTAGCACTGGATTCAGCTGATGTTGTTCTAATGCAGTCAGACCCTGGCGATATCGAGTCATTTATTGAATTAGCTAATAATACATCTAGCAAAATGAAGCAAAACCTTGTTTGGGGAGCCGGCTATAACTTTCTTGCAATACCTATTGCAGCGGGTATCCTTGCACCATTTGGCATTACTCTAAGCCCTGCAGTCGGAGCAGTTTTGATGTCCTTGTCAACAGTTATCGTTGCAATTAATGCTGTGACTTTAAAACTAGATAAAAAATAATTTTATCAAGTGAGGTATGACTAAATAGTTACATTTTTAATAAGGAATAAAACTTTCTATAATTTTTAAATAAAAAGCAGATGGGCTGGTATACATTCGATAAGGTTTGAATGTATATCAGCCCGTTTTGTTTCACATACTGATTAAAATGAATTAATTTCATGTCCATAACATTGTGTAAAATTAACAAGTACATAAGCGAAGTTGAATTATTAAAAAGGTTATTGGCATTGATATTCGCTAGCTTTATACTTTGGCATATCGTTAATACTTTAAGAAGTTTCAAAAATTAATTATTTAGCGATTGTATTTCAATTGAGACAACAAAAAGCACAAAACGGACAATCTTTTTATCTATATTTTAGCTATTACCATTCAATCATTTAATACAAAATAAAAAGAAGCTTTAGGGGATAACGAAATCTTCTAAAGCTTCTTTTAACTATTCATCATTATTGTGGTTGACTCGTGTTGTCAGTGCTTTCTGTTTCTTGTGGCACAGTAATTTCAGGTGCATAATCGACATTTTCGATATAGTCACCGGTAGCATTCCATAATAAGTACTCATAAACACCATTATCGACTAAAGCATTAATTTGCGCTTGTACTTCTGCATCACCATAGAAAGAGTCATAAGAGAAGTTTTGTAACCATGGTCGAGTCGTAACAGGGCTATTCACATGTTCTAATAATTGCTTTTCTGATAACATATACTCATTAATCAAGTCATACGGTTGGAGGTCAGGGTTTTCTAAGCCAAAGAAACCGACATCCCAGTGTGAAGGGTAAACCATTGAGGAAATAACATCCACTTGATCGGCAATTCCTGCAAAGTTTTGCCCGATACCACGAACATCTTCAGAATTATTAGCAATAGCCGTATAACCAAAGACGTCGGCGTTGACATCAACACCATAGGGTGCTAATTTTTCTTTTGCATACGCTAAAAACTCCGTAATGGCCGCAATTCGTTCTTCACCTTTATCATTTGGATCTTCAGAAATATAATTTTCAAAGCGTCCTTTAGGATAGGTTAAGTATTCTTCTTCATACATAAAGGCATCAGAGAAACGAACGTAGTCAAATTGAACCTCTTTAAAGCCCATTTTGGCGGCTTCAATCGCGACGGCCACGTTATAATCCCATGTTTCTTGTAAGAAAGGATTAGTAAAGTAATCTTCACCGTCCGGGGTCCAAATTTCACCATCTTCTGTTTGGAATGATAGTTCTGGATGTGAAGAAGCTAAAAAGTTGTCTTTAAAGGTTACAATACGAGCAATCGGATAAATATTATTTTGTTCAAAAGTTTTAAGCACTTCCTTATAATCGGCTAAACCTACGACGTTTTCATTAACCATGGGATTATCGGATTCTAAGTTTGGTAGAATTTGACCAGAGTCATCTTTAAAGTCTAACACCGCACTGTTTAATGCTGTCGAATTTAATTTATCGATGCTTTCTTGGAAATACTCAGTATTGATCACACAATCAATTGGCAAATAAATACCTTTAACGCCTTCTTTAGGATAGCTAATATTAATGCCGCTATCATAGAAAAGTGAAGAGGGCAGGTCATCGGGACGTGTTAAAATATTGCTTTTATTAATCACGAGCCCTTCATAGCGATTTCCCTGATTTTGTTTGCGGCGACTACTAAAGTCACTAATGGTCTGGGCGTCTAATTTACTTTCAACTGTCGGTAACTCTGTATAGGTCGGGGTTGATGTTTGATTTTGTGCTTGATTACAACCACTTGCTAGAAGGATGGTCGCTGTAATGCTTAATAATCGTTTTGTATTCATCTTAACACCTCTATTTCGCTTCCTGTAAAGTAACAATCTTTACTTTAGTGTCGACCAATAATCCATTCAACGGTTCAAAGTGTTTCAATACGGCATCTAAATAATAGAGATTGTCTTGTGATAAGGTATTAATATTATCAAATACTTTGAAGAAAGAATTATAATCCACATTAGGATTACCGATTGATTGAAACGTTTGGGCTTCTAAATCAAGATTAGGAAGATAGTTATCCGTGTAAGTCGTTAAATCTGTTTGCAGATTGGTAATCATCGTCGCTAATTTATCAAAGTCACCAACCGGCAAATTCTGATTCTTTTTCGTACTTTCCAATTCCGGTACCAAACTGTTTAATTCTTTCATCGCATCTTTCATATTGTTTAAATGCGTCTTACGTTCAGAAATATTTTGCATCACCAAGATTTCATCTTGATTAAAATACTCTAAATTATCGTTGGCATTGGCTAAATCTTCTTCAAAATCTGATTGAAGGGTGTGTTCTAAATTTTGAACTTCATAAAGTTCATTGACGATTTTCGTCACTTGGTCTTGCATTAATCCAATTGTGTTACTAGCTCTTTCAAGAGAATTGTCACAGCCAGCCACAAATAGCGTTAAAACGACCGTTAGTAGAAAAGGTTTTATCTTCTTCATAAAGTCTCCTTAATAAAAAGTCTTAAATACATGACTTTTCACCTAAAATTAAGTATAATAAACGTTGTATGCTTATTATTATACCAAATATAAAAGCATTTTCACAAGGAGGACACCATGATAATTGGACTTTGCATTGCATTTTTTATTGTTATTATTGACCAATTAGTTAAATATTGGACAATCAACCAAATTGAATTACACAGTTCATTACCAGGGATACCCCAAGTGTTTGATTTTTATTACTTACGTAACACGGGGGCCGGTTGGGGAATACTTTCTGGAAAAATGAATTTATTCTACGTTGCCACCATCTTAATCCTAGTATATTTAGTATATTTACTTTATAAGACTACACCACAACAACGACTTAGTCAAATTGCATACGGTTTGTTGATTGGTGGTGCCTTAGGTAACTTTATCGATCGCTTGTTAAATGGCTATGTCGTCGACATGTTCCGTTTATTATTTATTGATTTCCCTGTATTCAATGTCGCAGATATGGCATTGACATTTGGTGTCATCATTTTAATGATCGTTATTTTATTTGAATTAGAAAAAGAAGGAGCGCATGATGTCACAAACATTTAATTTACAAGGGGAAACGGGACGTTTAGATAAAGTCTTGACAACCTTATTGCCGAGCGAAAGCCGGTCAACGATTCAAAAACTAATTAAACAAGATTTAGTCCAAGTCAATGGTGTCGTTGCGAAAGCTAATCTTAAATTAGAAGGTCACGAGAGCATTACCATTGTCATCCCTGAAGTTGAAGAACCAGAAGAAGAAACGTTAAAAGCAGAAGACATTCCCTTAGATATTGTTTATGAGGATGAAGATTTAGTGGTCATCAATAAAGCAGCTGGCATGGTGGTTCATCCTTCAAAAGGGCATCATTCAGGTACGTTAGTTAATGCTTTATTATATTATTTGGGTCATAACTTAGCCTATCCGGATGATAATACGCGTCCAGGATTGGTGCATCGCATTGATAAAGATACTTCTGGGTTAATAGTAGTCGCTAAAAACAATGCGGCGCATCATTTATTAAGTGAGCAATTAGCCGATCATTCCATGGGAAGAACTTATTATGCATTGGTTCATGGCACTATTAAAGAACCCGAAGGTACGATTGAAGTGCCGTTAAGTCGCGACCCAAGTAATCGATTAAGATGGTCTGTTCAACCAGATGGCAAGTATGCTTTAACTCATTTTAAAGTTTTACAGCGTTATACCGATTCAACACTCGTTGAATTACAATTGGCAACCGGACGTACTCATCAAATTAGAGTACATATGGAATATATTGGGCATCCATTAGTAGGGGATCCTGTTTACCGCATCGGTGTCGGTCAAATGCGAGGGGCGTTGACACGATTAACTGATGGACAATTATTACATGCCAAAGAAATTCATTTTAAACATCCTATTAGCAATCAATTAATGAGTTTTGAAGTGCCGTTGCCTGAACATTTTGAAGACATCTTAAGAACATTAACGCCCCTAGAATAAGGAGGTATCGTTATGATTGCTAATGATAAGATTTTAGAAAAAATCCGCAATCTACTCGAATTAGCCGAAGACGGTGGCAATGACGAGGAAAGTCAGACAGCTTTGATTATGGCGCAAAAATTAATGCTTAAGCATAAAATTTCCCAAAATGAATTAAGTAAGTCAGACAAGCAAGAAATCGTCTTACGCTCATTATCGGTTTATAAGCGTTTATATTGGTGGGAAAAATCATTAGCGATGGTCATTGCTGATAATTTTAGAGTGATGTTATACGTTCAGAGTAATCGTCTCCCTCATCAAACTTCAACCGTCCGTAAAATTGTCTTTATGGGATTTCCAGAAGATACGGATTTAGCTTATGAAATATTTCATTTAGCGGCTGATAGCATGCGTTATCATGCGAGTAATCATTTAAAAGCGATTCAAAAGGAAAATAAGAATGTCGCTTTAGTAGAGTTGCGTAAAGCTTATTACAAAGGGTTTATCGATGGTTTAGAAGAAAAATTTGCAGCTCAACGTGAAGAAATGCAAACGGAAAATGATGCCTATGCACTCGTGATTCAAGTGCCAGATGAAGTGAAAAAAGCCTTTCGTGATCAAGTAGGAGGTCAAAAATTATCGTATAAAGCGCCACGCTATACGAAAGCAGATGCCGCCTATTCGGAAGGGTATATTAAAGGAAATACGGTGAGTTTAAACCGCCAATATTTGGAGAATCATGAGTCATAATATGGACAATCATCAAATCGATGCCCACCTAGGGATTCAGACTCATCACTTAATTGAACAAGAATTTGGCGATCACTTTTGGCATTATCATCGAACAGAATCAACTGATTATCATGTCCTTGATCATCTTTTTCGTGAGTTTGAGTTTAGCGATACTGATCAATTAGTGGATATGGGCAGTGGTACCGGTCGAGTATTGATTTATTCAGCTTATAAATTGAAAATTCCAGTGGTAGGGGTTGAATTCATACCAGCTGCTTTTAATATTGCTCAGCGCAATATATTGGCATTTAGTGAAAAAATGGGTCAACAATATCCGATAACAATTTTGAATCAACCGGTAGAAGAGTATCAAATCTCAAGCCGTGATACGGTCTTTTACTTTTTCAATCCTTTTCAATTAGTTATTATGCGCTCGGTTATCTATCGTATTATGCAATCGGAAGCGGCCTTTCCAAGAAAAATAACCTTGATATATTATTATCCACTTGATAGCTGTATTCAATTTATTGAAGAAAAAACCGACTTTCAATTAAAAAAGACGATTTTATTACCCGGTAATCAACAAGATTCACGAGAAAAAATCGTCATCTATCAAAATAATTTTTAAGAGCGTTCATTCGTTTATTTTCCTGTAAGTAGGAAGTAGAGAAGAAGATAGGTATCAATTAAAGTATTTAGTTAAGTTATTGATAAGCGCATGGCCTGAGTGGCATCAAATAATGTCTTAAAGTCTAATTTAGTAACTATTTTATGCTTGGGTGGGCAAATGAAGCGAAAATCATTTGATTTTCTACTTTTGGTCCACTCCCAACTGTGCATGGGTGGGCAGACGAAGCGAAAATTATTTAATTTTCTACTTCTTGCCCACTCCCTATTTTTTAGTCAAATTCGTATAATTGAGGATATAAGTGACATTGAGGATTACGCGGATGACAAATTTCACGTCCAAAATAGATCATCGCTTGATGTGCTTTCAGCCATAACTCAGGAGGGAGGACATCGCATACTCTCTTTTCAACTTCTAAAGCAGTAGCTGATTTTTTAACAATGTCATGATGTTTACAGATGCGGGTGACATGGGTATCAACAGCAAATGCTGGGATGCCAAAACCGACACTGAGTACAACATTGGCTGTTTTACGACCAACTCCAGATAAACTCATTAGTTCTGCTCGCGTTTGTGGGACTTCGCCATTGAAATTCTCGACTAACTGTTTACCACATTCATGTAAAAATCGGGCTTTATTGCGATAAAGTCCTAAAGTAGCGATATAGGGCTCGATTTCACTTGGGGGCACTGAAGCCATCGCTTCTGGTGTTGGAAATCGTTCAAACAGGGCAGGGGTTACTTTATTGACTGCCACATCCGTTGTTTGGGCACTTAAAGTGACAGCCACCACTAATTCAAACGGATTAGTAAAATCTAAACTAGGTGGGACATCTGGATACAGGGCTATAATTTCTTCAATTACTTTTCTTGCGCGTTTTTTTGATAAAACCATTGTGACTCCTTTAAAAATTATCTTATCTTATTTCATTATATCTGAGGGATATTCTCATGTTTTTTTCACTTTATACATTATTAGTTATACAAAATAGTATAAAAAGCAGGTAAGAATAAGGCCATTAACATACCTATATTCTCACCCTTATCGCGTTTTGTCAATAATGCTTATTTTTCTTCAGGGTACTTAAAGCCGTGTTGTGCTCGCACTGTATCCATTAAACGCATGACAACTAATGAATCTTCTAAGGATACAATGTCCGATTCAATTTTACCTTGTTCAATTAAATTAATAGCTTCGCGTAATTGGAAGTCAAAGCCACCATTATCAGCCGGTCTTTGATAAGTTTCGACTAATTGATTATCTTGGTCATACAGACGCATCACATCAATATGATTAGAACCCTCAATTCTAAACATTCCTTTATCACCAATAATTAAGACATCGGTGTAGCGCATAGTTGCCATTGTCGTTAACATTTGAGCCATCCGGCCATCTGGATAGGTGAGGGTAATGGCGGTAGTACGATCAACTCCTTCATCTGTTAAATCCATTGAGGAGCTAACAGTGGCATAATCATTGCCAAACATTTGCATCACAAAATGAACATTATAGACTCCTAAGTCTAATAAGGCGCCACCAGCTAAATCAGGACGATACATTCTTTCCTTATCTTCAAGTAATGCGCCATGATTAGATTGAATTAAACGTGGCGTCCCAATCACACCTTCATCTAGCATTTGTTTTAATTTTAATTGCAGTGGCATAAAGCGACTCCAAATTGCTTCCATAAAGGTAACTTGTTTTTCATGGGCTAATTTGATTAGTTCAGCTAATTGATTGGCATTAATCGTAATAGCTTTTTCACAAAGAACATGTTTACCATGATTCATCGCTAATTTACAATGTTCATAATGGAAGTTATGAGTTGTTGCGACATAGACTAATTCGACTTCAGGGTCTTCCACTAATTCTAAATAGGATCCATATGCCTTTTCAAAATCAAATTCATCAGCAAATGCTTGTGCTCGCGTTAAATCACGTGCAGCTACAGCATAAGCTGTTGCTTTTTCTTCACAATTAATCGTATGTGCCATTTTACGCGCAATATTGCCCGCACCGATAATACCTACTTTTACCATATAAAAAACCACCTTTAATTTATAATAACCTTATTATAAACCATTCATCATCAATAGTAAAAAAGAATGAAAGTGTTTTTATAAGGAAATGGACAAC
Organism: Globicatella sp. PHS-GS-PNBC-21-1553; assembly: GCF_033564055.1. Taxonomy (NCBI): domain Bacteria; kingdom Bacillati; phylum Bacillota; class Bacilli; order Lactobacillales; family Aerococcaceae; genus Globicatella; species Globicatella sp. PHS-GS-PNBC-21-1553. Next base: position 2,316,535 of record NZ_CP085470.1, on the reverse strand, counting down.
TATCGCTACTACATTACTAATAATAACCTTCAATAGGGGCGGGCATAAGTTTGGTAAATTTAGCGAAGTTATTGTTCGTTAATAAAAAGCGCAGGGGTTAAGTGGCCTCAAACTGCGTCTAAATGACTTGTCTGAGACCTACTTAACTTGTTCACTCCCAAAAAAAGACTAATAATCAACTGTGAGAAGGGGAGTAGAAACCCTTGTACAATTGATTATTAGTCATAATTAAATATATTCCTTATAAAATTGTGTGTAGGAGGAAGGAATATGATTTAAATCAGTTTATTAAACACCGGAGTAGGCAGCAAAACCACCATCAATCGGTAAAACGACACCATTAACAAAACTTGCTAAGTTTTCGTCGGCTAAGAAGAAAGTACCACCGACTAATTCTTCCGCTTCACCAAAGCGACCCATTGGCGTATTGGTTAAGATTTTGTTAGCACGTGCAGTTGGAGTGCCATCTTCATTAAATAATAAACCACGGTTTTGATTGGTTACTAAGAAGCCAGGTGCAATCGCATTACAGCGAATGCCAACGTGAGAGAAGTGAACCGCTAACCATTGTGTGAAGTTAGAAATAGCCGCTTTAGCTCCCGAATAGGCTGGAATCTTAGTTAATGGAGTAAATGCATTCATACTAGAAATATTAATAATATTTGCGCCTTTACGTCCTACCATGTCTTTAGCAAATACTTGAGTTGGTAACAAAGTACCTAAGTAGTTTAAATTAAAGACGAATTCAATACCTGCTTTATCTAATTCGAAGAAAGATTTCGTTCCTTCAGGTAAATCTGTTTCATGGAATTCATTATCGGTCGTTGCTTTAGGATTATTACCACCAGCACCATTGATTAAAATATCAGTTGGTCCTAAATCATTTAAGACTGCTTCACGGACTTCCTCTAAGTTCGCTTGGTCTAATACATTGGTTTTATAAGCCTTAGCCACGCCACCTTCAGCCACGATTTCGTCTACAAATTTTTGTGCTGCTTCTTCATTTAAATCTAAAAGGGCAACACGAGCGCCTGCTTTAGCAAATTCTTTTGCTAAGAAACCACAAAGGACGCCACCAGCTCCGGTAATGACTACTGTTTTATCTTTAAAATCAATTGTTTTTGTCATATAAAGTTTCCTTTCTTAGCCTTTAATTTTATCGATTGCTTCCCATAATCCTGATAAATAAGTCGCACCTAAGGCACGATCATATAATCCATATCCAGGACGACCGGTTTCTCCCCAAATCATACGACCATGGTCTGGACGAATCGGTCCGTTCCAATTATGATCATGCAAAGCTTTTATGACTTCATACATGTCAATTGAACCATATTCAGAAGGGTGAGCTGTTTCTTTAAATGATTTGCCTTCTTCTAATTTAATGTTACGTGCATGCATGAAGTTTACACGTTGACGATCTAAAGCGTATCTTAAAATTTCAATTGGATCATTATCTGGTGTTGATGCGTATGAACCGACACATAATGTCACACCATTGTATTCACTGTCATATAAGTCTAAGAAACGCTCAACGGCTGCTTTATTCGTAATAATTCTTGGTAAACCAAAAATAGAATAAGGTGGATCATCCGGGTGGATTGCCATTTTTACTTTGACTTCTTCCGCAACAGGCATGACACGTTTAATAAAGTAAGCTAAATTTTCCCATAGTTTTTCTTCGTCAACATCAGCATAAGCATCCATTACAGCTTTCATGCTTTCTTTGGTATAAGAAGAATCCCATCCTGGTAAAGATAATTCACCATTAATTGGGTCCATTTTTTTAGAAACTTCTTCGTCAAAGATTAGGGCAGTCGATCCGTCTTCATAACGATAAGCTAAGTCTGTACGAGTCCAGTCGAATACTGGCATAAAGTTATAACAAACAACATTCACACCTTCGGCTGCTAAGTTACGAATCGTTTCAATATAGTTATCAATTAATTGGTCACGAGTGTCACGACCTAATTTAATATCTTCGTGTACTGGTACGCTCTCAATAACAGACAATTTTAAACCATTTGCTTCAATTGTTTCTTTTAATTGTTTAATACGTTCTCTTGGCCAAACTTCACCAACCGGTACATCATAAATTGCTGATACAATCCCTCTCATCGTCGGAATTTGACGAATATTCTCTAATGTTACCGGATCGTCTTCTCCATACCATCTAAATGTCATTTCCATATTCATTCACCTCTATAATTATTTTTTTATTGACATGCTTTTACAAACTCTTGAGCTTTTGCGACAATACTTTCATAACCTTTTTCCTTCACATCAGCCGCTAGGGCAGATCCAACACCGACTGCACAAGCACCGTTTTGCTTCCATGTTGCGATATTGTCGATAGATACACCACCTGAAGGCATTAGATCAACATTAGGAATGGGTCCGTGAACATCTTTAATAAAGTTAGGCCCTAAAACTCCGCCAGGGAAACATTTGATAATTTTAGCACCGCCATTCATTGCTTGAACAATCTCGGTCACCGTGCCACAACCTGGGAAGTATAATACCTCTTCAGAGAGGGCATAGCGTTGAATTTCTTTATCATAATGGGGACTGACTAAGAAATCGGCACCTGCTACTACCGCATCTTTTGCTAAGTCAAGATTCATTACCGTCCCTGCGCCAATGACTACTTTATCATCTTCACTGAATTCTGCCTTTAGTTGTTTGATAACTTCAGAAGCGTCGGGGGTAGTATAAGTTATTTCCATATTATTAATACCACCTTTGATCGCGTGACGGGCAATCTCTATAGCATCTTCAGCACTTTTACCGCGAATGACAGCAAATATATAATTGTCTTTCAATTTATCTAAAATCATTCAATCATTCTCCTTTTTCTGATGTTGGCTAAAAAAATAAACACATCAGACATAACTCAAAAGTCATCTGATGTATTTATCATATCATAATTTTTTAAATAGTCAATTGAAAACGGTATATTTTTTTTAATCTTCTAAAGAAATTCTATTATGGGATAGATGAATGACCATCGCATCATAGGCTGCGCTTGGATTTCGATCTTGAATTGCTTTAAAAATGTTACGATGCGCTCGAATTGTTTGGTCCATTATTTCATCACTGGTAAAATAGTCATCGTACAAGTTAATTGATTGGATAATAATAGGGATTAATTGTTGCATCGCTAAATTACCACTTGCTTCAGCTATTGCTGTATGGAATTGAATATCTAACTCACGATGTTTGGAGTCTTCTTTATGCTTACGGATTTCAGCTTCGGTTGCTAACATTAATTTTTCTAAGATTTCGATTTCTTCATCGGTACAATGATTAGCCGCTAAGCTAGCCATTCTAGGTTCTAGTAAAAAACGCACTTCAAATAAATCACGCGTTAACTTTAAATAATCTTCTACATCCTCAAAACTTAAAGGGCTATCACTCGTATCGACAAGATTTTTAATATAAGTCCCAGACCCTTGACGTACTTCCACAATATTGCGTGAAACTAACATCCGAATGGCTTCACGCAGGGTACTACGCCCGACTTCTAATCCTTGTGCTAATGTATATTCATTCGGTAATTTATCGCCAATTTCGAATGCTTGTTCTTGGAAATAATCCATTAATCGTTGAGCCGTAATATCAGCTAAACTTTTTTTCATATCATCACCTCGTTCATTTTTTAATTATACCACATTCATCTAAAAAATTAAATATTATCAAGATAGTCATCAGATGACTATTGAAAAGTTATCTGATGAGTGATACACTATAAGTATCAAATGAAAACGTTCATATGAATAAAAATTAAATGCAGGAGGGAAAATCATGGCGTTTATAAAAAAAGATTTTATGATTACAAGTGAAACAGGGCAGCATTTATATAAAAAATATGCAAAGGATTTGCCGATTTATGACTATCATTGTCATTTAAGTCCAGAATTAATAGCGACTGACTATCAATTTGAAGATATTACCGATGTTTGGTTATCTGGTGATCATTATAAATGGCGCGCTTTACGTGCCAATGGCGTGCCGGAAAGTCATATTACTGGTAAAGAAACGAGTGCTAAAGAGAAATTTATGGAATGGGCTCAAACCGTTCCTAATACAGTAGGGAACCCTTTATTCCACTGGACAGCTTTAGAGTTAAAACGATATTTTGATATTGATGATATTTTAACAGCTGACAATGGTGAGGAAATTTTTGATCAATTAAATAAACAAATTCAAGAAAAGCAAATGACGACTCGTTATTTTATTAATCAATCAAATGTCGCTCTAATTGGTACGACCGATAGTCCAGAAGATTCTTTAGAATTCCATCAACAAATCGCTGAGGATGATTCCTTCAAAACAAAAGTCGTCCCTTCATTTAGACCAGATAAAGCTTTAAAAGTGAACGATCCAGCGTTTAGTGAATATGTGCAATTAATTGGTAAAGTAGCTGATAGAAAGGTTAATCATTATCAAGATTTTGTTGATGCTTTAGCTCAACGTATCGCATTCTTTGATTCAGTGGGAACTGTTGCTTCAGACCATGCTTTAGAAGAAGTCAATTATGTCACAGCGACTAATGAAGATATAGAGGCAATTTTTGCCAAAGGATTAAAAGGGGACACACTCACTTCACAAGAAGTGAACCAATATACTAGCCGTTTATTAGTCGACTTAGCAAAACTTTATGCGGATTATGATTGGGCGATGCAAATTCATTTTGGTGCTTTACGTAATAATAATACTAAAATGTTTGAAACATTAGGACCTGATACTGGATTTGACTCTATTCGTGACTCGAGTAATGATGCAAGTGGATTAAACCGATTATTTGACGCAATGAATCAAAATAATGGATTACCTAAGATGATTATATACCCATTGAATCCAACGCAATATGATGTTATTGGCAGTGCTTTAGCTAACTTCCAAAGTAATGATAAAGGCATCAAATCTAAATTACAATTAGGTTCTGGTTGGTGGTTTAATGATACCGAACGTGGTATGCGTGCTCAAATGGCTGCTTTAGCTGATCAAGGACTTTTAATGAATTTTGTCGGTATGTTAACCGATTCAAGAAGTTTCTTATCATATCCACGTCATGAATACTTCCGTCGAATTTTGTGCCAATTTATCGGTGAACAAGTCGATGCGGGTAAAATTCCTAATGATGAATCATTATTGAAGACTTTAGTTCAAAATATTTGTTACTACAATGCCGTAAATTACTTCACCAAAAATACGGATAAATAATTAGCTGTCGTAGTTTAGATAAATGACGAGTTGACGAAAGTTTAACGAAGAGATAAGAGATATTATTGTGTTAAACTAATGCTTTTATCTTATTATAAAATAGAACTCAATTAAAAAGACTCTCTCAATTATAGCGTACTTCACCACAGTACCGCTTTAATTAAGGGAGTCATTTTTTATTAGTTAATTGAATAGGGCAAGCTAACATTTAACAAACTCTTCTTTCATCGTAGATAAAGACCGGGCGAAAAAGTTAAGCTTATTAAGTACCGAAAAATAATCTTAAGCGTGACACGCTGCTACAAATGCTTTGGCTTTAGTAACCACACTTTCATAACCATGTTCCTTCACATCAGAGGCTAGGGCAGAACCAACCCCAACAGCACAGGCACCATTTTTCTTCCAGGTAGCAATATTATCTAATGAAACACCACCGGAAGGCATTAAATTAACTTCTGGAATCGGTCCATGAACATCTTTAATAAAATTAGGTCCTAAGACGCCACCAGGGAAGCATTTAATAATGTTAGCCCCACCGTTCATTGCCTGCACAATTTCAGTGACCGTTCCACACCCTGGGAAGTATTCGACTTTCGCTTCTTTAGCATAAGCTAAAATCTCAGTATCAAGATGGGGACTTACCATAAAATCGGCTCCGGCAGCTACTGATTCCTTCGCTAATTCTAAATTCATCACCGTTCCTGCACCAATCACCACACGACTATCGTCTTTAAATTCTTCTTTTAATTGTTTAATGACAGCTGATGCATCCGGTGTTGTATAGGTGATTTCCATATTAAAAATACCACCTTTAATTGCATGACGGGCAATTTCCAGCGCATCATCGGCTGATTTACCACGAATTACTGCGAAAATATAATTATCTTTCAATTGTTCTAATACCATCTAGACCACTCCTTTATTCATCTATATAAAATTTTATCACAAGCAACCAATCGTGTAAATGTAAACCCTTTATAATAGCAATTTTTAAGCTATTATTGACAAGAATAACTAATTTAGACGTTCATCAGTAATACCCCTTTTACAGCAGTCAAAATAATGAGAAATGTAAACGTCAAATCAAATTTCTGAAAATAATGTAAAATAATTTCGGACATTGTAAATGATGCGTAAATTTCTGATGAGTTTTTAATAAAGTCAATTGACTTTAGCTATTGCAAATTAGATACTGAATAGCGGGTGCTACAGTACTCGAACTTTATTCTGGAGGTCTATAATAGATGAAAAAATGGATTAAAAAATTAGTTTTAGCGGCTTCATCAATTGCCGTTTCAAGCGCGGTTTTACCAATCAATCAAACAGTAAATGCGGCTGAACCAACAAAAATCACGTTCTGGCACGGAATGGGTGGTAGTGTTGGTGAAGCTTTACAAAAATTAGTAGACGAATACAATGCCTCTCAATCAGAAGTAATCGTCGATGCGCAATATCAAGGTTCTTATGATGAAACTTTAACTAAATTACGTTCTACAGCTTCTGGTTCAGAAGTGGGGGCTGACTTAGTTCAAGTTTTTGAGGTTGGCTCAACCTTTATGATTGATTCAGGATTAACGGTACCAGTTCAACAATTTGTCGATGAATCACAATTTGATTTATCTCAATTAGAGCCAAATTTATTAGCTTACTATACAATCGGTGGTCAATTGAATTCAATGCCATTTAACTCTTCTACACCGTTAATGTACTACAACAAAGATTTATTTGAAAAAGCGGGTGTTGAAGTGCCGACCACTTTAGAAGAAATTATTGAAATTGGTCCTAAATTACAAGAAGCGGGAGCACCAATGCCAGCAACTGTTTCCATCTATGGTTGGTGGATTGATCAATGGTTTAACAAAATGGAAAAAGACATTTTCAATGAGGACAATGGTCGTGGTGAACAACCTTCCACTGCGGTAGACTTTATTGATAATAGTGGGATGGAAAAAATCTTAACGATGTGGAAAAAAGGGGTAGACAGCGGTATGATGCCAAACGTCGGTCGTACTGGAGGACAACCAGAATTTATCGCCGGTCAATCTGCGATTACTTTTGGTTCAACTGCTAGTTTACGTCAAATCTTAACTGAAGTTGACGGACGTTTTGAAGTGGGCGTAGCTTATTATCCTGGTATTGATGCGGAAGATAAAGGTGGCGTTTCAATCGGTGGTGCTTCATTATGGATGATTGAATCAGGAGATGACGCTCGTAAAGCAGCAACGTGGGACTTTATCCAATACTTAGTATCAGCACCAGCTCAAGCTCAATGGAATGTTGACACAGGTTACTTCCCAGTAAATATTGGTGCTCATGATGAACAAGTCTTCAAGGACAATTTAGCAGAATATCCGCAATTCCAAACCGCAATCGATCAATTACATGATGCTAAACCAGAAGACCAAGGCGCATTATCAGGTGTAGCCCAAGAAGCCCGTCAAATCTTTGAAAATGAAGTTGAAAAAGTATTTAATGGTGAATTAGAGCCAGTAGCGGCAGCTCAATCAATGGCAGACCAAATTAATAGCGCAATCGAAAACTATAACAAAGCAAATCAATAGTCAGCTAAGTTTGGGAAAGTTATCAATCGGGAGAAAGGCAGCTTGCTTTTAATCTCGATTGACTTTCTTTTTATAGATTGGAGTACAAGATGAATCAAGATGTAGTAATTATAAAAGAAGAACAAACATTCTTCGACAAAATTAAAGGGTACCTTTATTTATCGCCGGCCATCATTATTTTGAGTCTGTTTATGTTTTGGCCCTTTATCCAAACCTTATATCGTTCGATGTTTTTAACTAATAATATGGGAGCTAATGTCGAATATTTAGGATTTGGCAATTATACTGAACTATTGAGTAGTGATAGTTTTTGGAATAGTGTCAAAACCTCTTTTGTATTTGTTGTGATTGTCGTAGTAGTCGGGGTTACGATTGGATTCCTAACGGCCTTATTATGTCAAAAATCATTTCCGGGTGTTAAATTCTTTTCCACTTCCTATGCAATGCCGATGGCGATTGCTTCTGCTGGAATGGCGATGATTTTCCAAGTCATGTTAAATCCGACAGTAGGGATTATCAATCGTCTCTTAGGGACTTATATTAACTATTTAACTAAACCTGAAACAGCTTTATTAGTTATCGGAGTATTGACGGGGTGGTTAAATAGTGGCATGAATTTTCTCTATTTTTCTTCTGGTTTAGCATCGATTGATGATGCCTTATATGAAAGTGGGCAAGTAGATGGCGCCAATGGTTTTCAGCAATTTTTATATATTACTATTCCATCATTAAAACCGACATTGTTTTTTGTGATCGTGACCAATATCATCAATGCCTTCCAAGGTTTTGGTCAGATTAATATTTTAACTAAAGGTGGCCCTGGACAAGCGACTAATGTCATTGTCTATGATATTTATCGTAATGCCTTTATGAACTATCGTTATGGATTTGCTTCAGCAGAATCGGTTATTTTATTTATAATCGTCATGTTGTTAACCATCGTGATGTTCAAATTACGTCGAAAGGAGCAGTAATCCATGAGCAATAAAGCTTTTAATGAAAATGAATTATTTTGGAGTCGTTTTTGGATGGGGTTACGATTAGTATTAAATATTGTTGTCTGGCTAATTGTGATGTTTCCCTTATTATATGGCTTTTCAATGGCCGTTAAACCAGCCGGAGAATTATATGATCCTACGTCCATTTGGTTTCCTAAAAGTCCAACCTTATCCAATTTCGTTGATGTTTTTCGGACGGCACCCATTGGTACTTATATCCGTAATTCCATGATCGTAGCAACGAGTATTACGATTTGACAAATTATCACCTCAGCGTTAGCAGCTTTTGCTTTTCGTTTTTTAGAATTTAAGGGCAGAGGTATTTTGTATGCTTTAATCTTATCGACGATGATGATTCCCGGTGAATCGGTTATCATTTCGCAATTTTTAATGGTCTCATCATGGGGTTGGACCGACTCACTGAAAGTTTTAATTATACCATTTATGATTTCAGCCTTTAATATCTTTTTATGTGTGCAAGCTTTACAAAAATTTTCCTTATGAAATTTATGAAGCAGCTAAAGTGGATGGTTGTCCTGATTTACGCTTTGTCTTTAGGATTTTAATTCCATTAATTAAACCGACACTTGGTGCAATGGCAGTTCAATCTTTCTTAGGTGGTTGGAATATGTATATGTGGCCATTATTAGTCACCAATCAAGATGGAAATCGTACCGTACAAATTGGTATCTCCATGTTAAATAGTGCCGATTCACAATCATTAGTCTTAATGGTCGCCGGTGTTGTTTTATGTATGATACCAAGTTTAGTAATCTTTATTGTTGGTTCACGCAATATGGTGAAAGGTTTAACAGCAGGTGCTGTTAAAGGTTAGAAAAGGGGATTGAATGAAATGGCAAATGTTAAGTTAAAGAAAGTAGCCAAAATTTATGAAGATGGCTATAAAGCAGTTAAGAATATTGATTTAGATATTCAAGATGGCGAATTTATTGTCTTTGTCGGACCTTCCGGATGTGGAAAATCAACTACATTGAGAATGATTGCCGGCTTAGAGCGTATTTCAGAAGGCGAATTATTCATTGATGATGTATTAGTCAATAATATGTCGCCCAAAGCACGTGATATCGCGATGGTCTTCCAATCTTATGCACTGTATCCACATATGACCAATCGTGATAATATCGCTTTTTCAATGAAGCTATCCGGTGTATCTAAAAAAGAACGCTATCGTCGTGCCGAAGAAGTCGCTAAAATCTTACAATTAGAACCCGTTCTTGATAAGAAGCCTGGCGCTTTATCAGGTGGCCAACGTCAACGGGTAGCATTAGGACGAGCAATGGTGCGTAATCCCAAAGTGTTTTTATTAGATGAACCTTTATCTAACTTGGATGCGAAATTACGTGTGTCGATGCGTGCTGAAATCGTGGCCTTACATCGTGAATTAAAAAACACCTTTATCTATGTTACCCACGACCAAACCGAAGCCATGACCATGGGGGATCGGATTGCGGTGATGTCGGTTGGGAATGTCGAACAATTTGACACACCAGCTAATTTATATCATAATCCTGCAAATGTTTTTGTCGCTGAATTTATTGGTAGTCCACAAATGAATATGCTATCATCTAAATTAGTTATGCAGAATGGTAAACCATCTTTTGCTTTATCGGATCGCACGATCGAACTACCAAATGAAATCGCCGAACGCTTAATTGTGCCGGTTGGCAATCAAGAAATATTAGTCGGCATTCGTCCTGAAAACATTAAATATAAAAAGGTGAATGATGACTCTTCTGTGTTCACGGTAACGGCTAATAATGTCGAACAAATCGGTTCTGATACCTATGTTTACTTTGAATTCCCAGATGCTATCCGTCAATGCGCTGCACGTTTTAATCCGCCACGCATTATTTCATATGGTCAAGCGGTTCATGTAAAAATGGATTTAACAAAATTAAGTCTCTTTGATAAAGCTACTGGTAAAACCATTCTCTCACCAAAAGAATTAGCAGAGGAGTTGTAAAAATGACATTTGTAATTGCACATCGGGGTTATAGTGAGCTATACCCAGAAAACACCATGTTAGCCTTTAAAAAATCGGCTGAACATGAGGCTTATGGCATTGAATTAGATGTTCATTTAACTAAAGATGAACAAGTGGTCATTTGTCATGATGAGAAAATTGATCGGACCTCGAATGGAACAGGATATTTAAAAGATTTAACTTTAAAAGAAATTCAACAATTCTCTTTCACTAATGGTCTAGAGATTCCTGAAGGAACGAACCATGAAGACATTACCGCACCTACTTTAGATGCGTTTTTTGAATGGTTAATTGAAACACCTTTAATGGTCAATATTGAAATCAAAAATAATATTTTCGTTTATCCTGGCATCGTCGATAAAACCCTTGCCTTAATTGAAAAATATAGCGTTGAAGACCGTGTCATTATTTCATCTTTCAATCATCATACTATCCAAGAAGTGAAAGAAAAAGCACCGCACATTGCTTGTGGTTTCTTATCAGATACTGCCTTATTAGAGCCTGGTAATTATTGTGCTCAATATGGTGTTGAATATTATCATCCCGTTTTCATTAGCTTAACGAAAGAAGATTTTAAAAATTTGGCTGATAAAGGTATTAAAACCAATGTCTGGACCGTCAACGAACAAGAACATCTTGAAATGATGGTAGCGCAAAAGGTCAATGCGGTCATTACCAATTGCGTAGAATTAGCTAATAAAGTCGTAGCTCATGCTTAATGTTTAGTATCTTAAGCTCAAATTACCTGGAAGCGGCATAGTCAAAATTTTTCCAATTGCATCACGCATAATAGATCGTATTTGTAGCTCAATGTACGATGCTGAGCATAAACTTAATAAATTTAGTCAAGTTATTGTTCGATAATTAAAAGCGCAGTGGTTGAGTGGTCTCAAACTGCGTCTTTCGACTTGTTTGAGGCCTACTCAACTGTGCGGGGGTAGGCAGACGAAGCGAAAATCATTTGATTTTCTACTTTTGGTCAACTCCCAAATCATTTATAGCCATGAAAATAACGCGTCTCACATAAAGAGTGGGGCGCGTTAATTTTTAACATTATAGTTTATTTTTTAAGAATGGATAATGCCTTTAAACATGTTATATGATTCCATTATTACCCAACTTCAACTGCGACAGAGTCAACAAACGATGCAATACTTATTCAATTTTTTACTTCTGGTCAACTTCCATCTGTGCTTAGGTGGAAGGCAAATCAAAATCAAACAATTTCTTACTTCTTGTCAAATACTATCTTTCAAAAGTCGATAGTAAAAGCGACAACCATTCAACTTCCTGTTCAGCTTCACCTAATTTCAGCAAAGTAGCTTTTTAAATTGGCAATTGAATGACTTGAATGCCTTGTTGTTCAAATCTTTCAACTATGGCTGGATTTGCATATGAATCGGTGATGAGGATATCAATGACATCTGTTGGTGCAACAAAGAAATTCGCATCATATCCAATTTTTCGATAATCTGCAACGACAATGACTTTCTTAGTTGTATTTTGAATAAAAAGGGCATTAACGGCTGACTCATGAATATTCACGGTCGATATGCCTCGTTCAGGACTGATACCCGAACAGCCTAAAACTAATACATCTGCTTGAAAATTCATTAATGAAGCTAAGGCCAAATCCCCAACCAAAGCTTCTTTCGGAAAGCGGATTTCACCACCTGTTAAAATAACGGAGGTATTAGGATTATTTTTCATGTCGATGACATGGGCATTATTGGTTACGACGACTAATGACTTATCAATTAAATGATTTAAGGTCATTAAGGCGGTACTACTACTATTGATAAAGATTGTCATATTATTTTCGATATAGGAACTGGCTTGTTTAGCGATTTTATATTTGATCGCTTCAATATGTTCATTATTGGTATTACCTTCAAAGTGGGGTTTTTCTAGTATTTTTGCTTTTCCATGTAGACGATTTATTTTCCCCATCATTTCTAATTCAGTTAAGTCTCGGCGAATGGTCATAGGCGAGACTGCTAATCGTTTAGCTAGCTGATTCACACTCAATACTAAATCTGGACTAGCCTGTAATAATTGCAAAATATTATAACGTCTTTCCTCAACAACTTCTTTTGACTGTTTCATCTCATTCACCTCTTATTCAAACATATTATAATCAAAACAAACATTAAAATAAAGTATATTTCTTTAACAAACGTTTAAACGAACATAAAATGTATAAAATTATCTTATTCAAACATTTAACTGGGTTGTCAGCTTAAATAGTATCGTTTATTATTAAATCAATGAAAGCGTTATAAACGTTCAAGGAGGAATTTAAATGAACATTCAAGATGTAACAAAAGAAAGTTGGTTAAAAAGTACATTTCCAGAATGGGGTACTTGGTTAAATGAAGAAATTCAAGAAGCTGAAGTTCCCGCTGGTTCATTTTCCATGTGGTGGTTAGGTTGTACTGGCATTTGGCTAAAATCGCATGAAGGCACCAATATTTTATGTGATTTATGGACAGGTACTGGTAAGAGAACTCATGGGGCAGGGGATATGAAAAAAGGACACCAAATGATGCGAATGAGTGGTGTCAAACAATTACAACCGAATCTACGTAACCAGCCATTCGTATTAGATCCATTTGAAATTCAAAATGTAGATGCCCTTGTTGTGACGCATATCCATTCAGACCATTTAGATATTAATACGGCAGCAGCAGTAGCCAAAAATTGTCCAGAAGCTAAATTTGTTGGACCTCAAGCAGTAGTGGATACCTGGGTAAAATGGGGTGTACCTGAAGACAGAACCATCGTCGTAAAACCTAATGACGAATTGATGATCAAAGACATTAAAATTACTGCTTTAGAATCATTCGACCGTACCGCTTTAGTAACTTGGGATGGTGATCCTGAATATGAATTAAAAGGTAAAATGCCACAAGATATGGATCATATCGCCGTCAATTATCTATTCACTACATCAGGTGGTAGTGTTTATCATGCTGGTGATTCACATTTTTGTAATATGTTCGCCAAACATGGAAATGAACATAAAATTGATGTCTGTTTAGGTGCTTTTGGTGAAAATCCACGCGGTATTACCGACAAACTGACGTCCGTGGATATTTTAAGAATGGCAGAAAACTTAAATGCCAAAGTCGTTATTCCGGTGCATCACGATATTTGGACAAACTTTATGGCAGATCCTCAAGAAATTGTTCAAATTTGGAAAATGAAAAAGGATCGCTTAGACTATCAATTCAATCCATACATTTGGCAAGTAGGTGGACGTTTTAACTATCCACAAGATTTAGGTAAACTTGAATTTATGTTTAACCGTGGATTTAAAGATGCCTTCCACTATGAAAATGATACACCATTCCCATCATTCTTATAATGTGACACACCTGTAGGAGGATTCTTTATGTTAGAAAATATCGTAGCAAAAGGCTTGTATTCCTTTCATCATCAATTTGAAAGTTGGGAAGATGCCATTAAAGCAGCCTGCCGACCTTTAGAAGAAAAAGGGATTATTTCGACCGACTATTCACAATATATTATTAATAATGTTCATGAATTTGGACCCTATATTGTGATTGCACCTGAAATTTGTATTCCTCATGCTCAAGAAGGTAAGGGGGTTTATCAAACTGAAATTGGCTTTATGAAAACAGAAGTACCGGTAGATTTTGGTCCTAACTGTGACTATACAGCTCGCTTGTTCTTTGTTTTAGCTTCCAAAAATAATGACCAACATCTTGAAAATTTAACACAATTGGTCACTTTATTGGAAGATGAGTCTTTAGTTGAAAAACTGCTAACAGCACAAAACGCAGAAGATTTATTATCACTCACAAGAAAGTAGGATTTTTATGCAGATTATTATTAATCTTTGGAAATTTTTCCAAGTTAACATTTTAACCAACCCAGCATTCTTCGTTGGTTTTCTAGTGCTAATTGGTTACTTATTAATGAATAAGAAATGGTACGATGCATTAGCTGGTTTTATCAAAGCCGTTGTAGGTTATTTAATATTAAACGTTGCTGCTGGCGGTTTAGTCTCTAACTTCCGTCCGATATTAGCCGGATTAAAAGAACGTTTTAATTTACAAGCTGCGGTAATAGATCCATATTTTGGGCAATCTGCGGCACAAAGTGCGGTTGAAGAAGCGGGGCGTTCATTTAGTTTAATGTTAATGGTCTTATTAGTCGCTTTTATTGTCAATATTATCTTAGTCATCTTTAGAAAGTGGACCAAAGTACGGACTGTCTTTATTACCGGACACATCATGGTTCAACAATCCTCAACGGCCTTATGGTTAGTGCTATTTGCCTTTCCACAATTACAAGATACGCAGATTTTAATCATTTTAGGTTTAGTTTTAGGGGTTTATTGGTCAGTTTCTTCAAATTTAACAGTAGAAGCGACTCAAGATTTGACTGGTGGTGCAGGATTAGCTATTGGGCATCAACAAATGTTTGGTGTTTGGTTAACAGATAAAATCGCCCCTTTCTTTAAATCGAAAGATGGCAAAGGGATTGATGAAGTTGAATTGCCAGGTTTCCTATCAATTTTTAAAGAAAGTATTGTCGCAACTTCTATCTTAATGTTTGTCTTCTTTGGTTTAATTATGGGCATCTTGGGTAAAGACTTAATGATGACCATCGATACGGCATACGGCAGCTCAGGTGGCGCACAAAACTATGTATTCTATATTTTACAAAAATCATTAACCTTCACGGTTTATTTACAAATCTTACAACTCGGGGTTCGGATGTTCGTATCAGAATTATCAGAATCGTTCCAAGGTATTTCTGATAAATTATTACCTGGATCAATGCCAGCTATTGACTGTGCAGCCGTTTATGGGTTCGGACCAGAAAATGCGGTCACCATCGGTTTCTTATTCGGAACTTTAGGACAATTTATTGCGATTATGGGGTTATTAGTATTTAAGAGTCCAGTCTTAGTTATTACCGGATTCGTGCCCGTATTCTTTGATAATGCAACCTTCGCAGTTTACGCAAATCATAAAGGTGGCTTTAGAGCTGCTACTATTATTCCATTTTTATCTGGAATAATTCAAGTCTTAGGGGGAGCCTTTGCCGCTTCAGTCTTCCAATTAGCAAAATATGGTGGCTGGCATGGTAACTTCGACTGGGATACCATCTGGGTTGGTTTCGGTTTGATGATGAAATATGGTGGTTTTATTGGGGTGGCAGCCATTCTTTTAATCTTATTAGTCATCCCTCAATTACAATATATGAAGAATAAAGAGCATTATTTCACCGTAGCTGAAGATTATGTAGCGTATTTAGAAGCAACGCAACAATAATAAAACATAATGAATTATCGTTATAAAAAATAAAATGGAGATGATAAAAATGATCAAAGTATTAGCAGCATGTGGCAGTGGTATGGGATCAAGCCAAATTATAAAAATGAAACTAGCGAATGTTTTTAGAAAGAAAAATATTCCAGTTGAAATCCACCATTGTGCCGTATCCGAAGCAAAATCGCTTGCCAAACAATTTGACATCGTCTTTGTTTCTAAAGCATTATTAGATGTTTTTAGTGGTTTAGATTTACCTAAAACTCATGTGATTGGTTTGCAAAATCTTTTATCTGAGAAAGAAATCACGGAACAATTAGAAGCTATTGAGATTAAAGCATAATTCATAAAAACGAAAGAGGGACGTGGTGAAGAGCCCGTCCTTTTTAACTAAGAAAGGATAAGATAATATGAGTATTCCAAATTTACAAGTCGCATTGGATCATTCGAATATTAAAGATGCCATTAAAGATGCGGTAGCAGTAGGACAAGAAGTCGACATTATTGAAGCAGGTACTGTTTTAATGTTAGAGGTAGGCAGTGAAGTAGTGGGCGTATTACGCGAATTATTTCCTAATAAAACAATCGTAGCCGATACCAAATGTGCAGATGCTGGTGGTACGGTAGCGAAAAACTGTGCTAATCGTGGAGCAGACTGGATGACTTGTATTTGTTCAGCAACGATTGCTACGATGAAAGCAGCAGCCAAAGAAGTAAAAGAAATACAAGTTGAATTATATGGGGACTGGACTTACGAACATGCACAACAATGGTTAGATGCGGGTATTAATCAAGCAATCTATCACCAAAGTCGAGATGCCTTATTAGCTGGGGAAACTTGGGGCGAAAAAGATTTAAACAAAGTTAAAAAATTAGTTGAAATGGGCTTCAAGGTAAGTGTGACAGGCGGATTAAATATCGATACTTTAAAATTATTTGAGGGCATTAATGTATATACCTTTATTGCAGGACGTGGTATAACTCAAGCAGAAGATCCAGCTGCTGCAGCACGTGCATTTAAAGACGAAATACGTCGAATTTGGGGGTAGTATTAATGGCAACTTTAGGAATTTATGAAAAAGCATTACCTAAAGATATAAGTTGGCTTGAACGATTGCAACTTGCCAAAGAGTTAGGTTTCGATTTTGTAGAGATGTCAATTGATGAAACCGATGAACGATTAGCTCGACTTGATTGGACTTTAGATCAAGTTTGTGAAATCCGTGCTGCAATTGATCAAACTGGTATCTTCATCCCATCAATTTGTTTAAGTGGCCATCGACGATTTCCGCTTGGTTCACATGATAAAAGCACGCGTGAAAAAGCATTAGAAATTATGAAAAAAGCCATCAATCTCGCAAGTAAATTAGGCGTTAGAACGATACAATTAGCAGGATACGACGTTTATTATGAAGAAAAAGACGTTTTAACCAGTGCTTATTTTATTGAAAATCTCAAGAAATCGGTTTGCATGGCAGCAGAAAAACAAGTAATGTTGTCTATCGAGATTATGGATGATCCCTATATTAACTCACTCACCAAATTTAAACAAATAAATCGGGCAGTGCCTTCACCTTGGTTACAAGTTTATCCAGATATTGGCAATCTTTCAGCATGGCCAGAAAATAATGTGATTGAAGAACTAACATTAGGCTTAGCATCTATCACGGCTATCCATCTTAAAGACACTAAAAATGTTACCGCTGATTCACCGGGCGTCTTTAAAAACGTCCCATTTGGTGAAGGGGATGTTGACTTTTTGGGATGCTTAAAAACGTTGGAACGTCTCGGTTATCAAGGGGCTTTCGTTATTGAAATGTGGAGTGAAACAGATTCTGAACCAACAGCACGTATTCAAGAAGCTAAAGATTATCTGTTACCACTTTTAGAGGAAGCGGGGTACTATTTTGACTAAAGAAATTATCCAAGAAATGAAAGAACGAGTTTTTCGAGCAAACTTGCAATTACCAAATTGGGGATTAGTAAAATTAACTTGGGGCAATGTGAGTGAAATTAATCGTGACCTCGGTGTCATTGTCATTAAGCCCAGTGGAGTGAATTATCAAGAGATGACTGCAGAGCAAATGGTAGTGGTCGATTTAGATGGTAATCCATTAGAGAAAGGGTATCGACCTTCATCTGATTTACCAACTCATGTGTATTTATACAAGCATTTCCCTAATATTAATGCTGTAGTCCATACTCATAGTACTAATGCTGTCGCTTGGGCACAAGCCGGTCGTTCTTTGCCTGTATATGGAACAACACACGCTGATACATTTTATGGAGAAGTGCCGATTACGCGTCATCTAACAAGTGAAGAAGTTACAGAAGCTTACGAATTGAATACCGGTAAAGTTATTGTTGAAACCTTTGAAAATCAAAACCTTGATCCCTTAGCTATCCCTGCAGTATTAGTCAATGGTCATGGTCCTTTTACATGGGGAGCAACAACGCAAAAAGCCATCGAAAACAGCTTAGTTTTAGATGAATGCTGTCAAATGGCACAGATGACTGAATCAGTTCGTGCAAACGCTGAAAAACTACCTCAATATGTGCTCGATAAACATTATTACCGTAAACACGGTGCTAATGCGTATTATGGACAAAAGTAAGTAAAAATTATTAGTACTACATAAATACAAAGACAAGAAATAACGATGTTTTACAGTTTACTACAATAGAACAACTAATAGTATGAGACTAGAACTAACGATAGTAGTTAGCTAGTCTCATATTTTTAACAACTTTTGTTAATTATTTCACAAAATAATTGAATATCACATTGCAAAGTGATAAAATTAATTTATAAGAAAAGGAGAGGGTTTTCATGAGAGAAAAATTTTTAGCAAAAGATTATGTTAATAATGACTATAAAGATATCGTATTCAATCGTCGTTCATGCCGTCGTTTTGACCCTAGTCAAAGTATCAGTCGGGATGAAATCGTCGAAATGTTAGATGAAGCTACCATTACACCATCCGCGTGTAACTTACAATCATGGCATTTTGTAGTCGTTGATAATGAAGAAGCTCGTAATAAAGTTAAAGCGATCACAATGCCGTTTAACTATCCTCAATTAGAAACAGCACCAGTAACTATCTTTATCTTAGGCGATACACACTCACATAAAGTTTATCGAGAAGTTTGGACTAAAGTTTATGAAGAGGGTAGAATTACCAAAGAGAAATTAGACTCTATTTTCAACTCATTTTTACCATTATATGAGAAAGCTGATCGCGACTTTTTAATTAAAGATGCGACCTTAGACAGTTCAATGTTAGCAATGCAATTATTATTGGTTGCTAGAGCACACGGATATGAAGCGAATGCATGGGCAGGCTATAATTCAAAAGACCTAGTTGCAACTTTAGAACTTGATAGCGAACGTTTCGTACCTATTATGGCCATTTCAATTGGTAAACCAGGCGAAGAACCACTTGAATCAACACGTTATGATGTGAATTCTAAAATTAACTTTTTAGCATAAAAATATGAGACCATTAGAAGCAGGAGAGAGTGCTTTTAATGGTTTTTTAATTCAAATAGTCAATTAAAAGTATCGTTAAATTTCTTATAAAAGGGTGATAATGTGATATAATAAAATAAAATTAACAAGGAGGATGCTAAATGAAGAAATGGAAAGAAATTAATTTAGTTGATACCCCAATACACTAAAGAAGTTAAGTCGATATTCTTATTGCATCCGTTATTATATTGCAAGTGATTATCGGCATTATGCAAGCTTTTTACCAGTTTAGTAAAGCTTCAATTCCATTAGATAATAAACATATTTTTATTGAACTGATTAGTTTTGTGGTTCTGTTTATGATGATTTTAATCATTCTCGAAGCAATTCATGGCATCTTCTTTAAACTGTTTGTTCCAAATGCTAGAATTAAGTTCGGTTATCAAACCGGAATGGTGTACACATCAAGTCCCGGCAGTCGTTATACACGCAGCCAATATATCGTTATTGCATTAATGCCTTGTTTAATCATTAGTTTGGCGTTAATCGCATTATTTTCTATTGTAGTACCTCATTTAGCTTTATTTGATATATTAACAGCAACTCATCTATCTACTTGTATCGGGGATTTTTATTTAATAAATCAATTGTTAAAAGCACCAAAAGATGTGTGGGTCGAAGATACAGAAAAGGGCATTACCTTATACTTATAAATTAGGAGCAAGTTATGACACTAAAACTAATAAAAATCTCTAAAGAATACCAACAAGCACTTGGTGAGATGATTGAAGAGTGGAAATTAGATCAAGAACTAAACAATACAAACCATTCACCTAGTGCTATATTTAGAAGAGATTATCACAATTTTGAAGATTATATTCAACATTTAGAACAAAAAGAAGAGAACAACGGCCGTGTGCCTGATTCTGTTTACTTTTTACTCGATGAGACTAACGAACGTTTACTAGGCGCTGTCAATATACGCCACTATTTGACGAATGAATTATTGCAATCTGGCGGGCATATTGGAGTTGGCATCAGACCAAGCGAAAGAAGAAAAGGGTATGCGACTAAGATGATTGGATTAGCACTTGAAGGATGTCGCAAATTAGGGATTGAGCGAGTCCTTATGACTTGTGATAAAAGTAATATTGGCTCAGCAAAATCTATTCAAAATAATGGTGGCATTTTAGAGAACGAATTTATTAATGAAGACGGAGAACTAGAACAACGCTACTGGATTGAACTTGAATAATGCGAATTTTCTTTTTCAATAAATTAATTAAAGTGCTTTTTTATCCAAAAATTTTATATTTTTATAATATAAATTGATCAAAAATATTGTATAAAGTTAATAGAACAAGTCAAAACACTACATAAAGGTGAAGTAACTGGAGTCATACCAGAATTCTCAATTGAAAGGGAAATAGCCCATAACAATTTATCAAAACTTATTGTTACTAATACTATGAGTGAAAGAAAAGATAAAATCATAGAATTAGGGGATGTCTTTATTGCTTTACCTGGCGGTCCAGGTACATTAGAAGAAATAACTGAAGTCATTTCTTGGTCAAGGATAGGACAAAATAACGCTCCATGTATCCTTTATAATAAAAATTGATATTCTAATCCATTGAAAACAATGTACCAATCAATGGTAAGCAATGGTTTTTTAACAAAAAAAGATTTTGACAAAATATTATTTTCTGAAAATATTAAGGAAATATACGATTTTATCAAAAATTATGAAGTTCCAAAAATCAGAGATTAAAACTAAACTGCTTTAATTAATAAAGTATATTTTTCCAACATAAAAACGAGTGGGGAGTCGTGCTGGAAAAATAATATATCTGGGTTAACATAATATACATTACATTTCGATAGTGGTAATTTATAACTTAATTTATAAATATAATTTTTAACTGCTATATTAATAACAATACAACGTCATCCATAATTTAATCTCATTCAAACAAACTCGATCGTTGCATTCTTGATATACATCGTTTGTTAGAGCTGACTAATATTATTAAATTGATTGTTTCATAAGCATCTTGAATTGTAGTCCATTAAACAAATTTGATCTACATCGTATATTAGCACTAATTACATGTTCTTCATCGATACCATTTGATAATCCAAATGATATATTTTGCTCCTACATCTATCATATTAGCATTTATTTTGTAGTTCGATTTTAATGTTACGATACATTTAGATTCAATCATTCATCATTTGATTGTTGTTAAGATCTGTGATGCCTCATTTAACACTTCAGCTAGCATTTACAACCGAATCAAACTTTTATTAGTATAAATATTGATGATAACCATTCGTCTTTATGATTAGAAATAAAAAAATACCGGTCAGAAATTAATTCTCTGTCCGGTATTTGTAACATTATTTAAATAATCTGTCAAACCAATTTGCTTTTCTTACAATAATCGATGTGTTTTCATTGGGTGTATAAACTTTACGATTTTCCTGAACCTCCTCGGTATTTAAGAAACTTACTGGTTGGTATTTACAACTTCTAGCCATTGTTCGGATAATTAATTTGGGTTGTTTTTTCACTGTATTTTGTTCCATGATCCTTTTCCTTTCAAAAAAACATCTAATGCAACCTACAGTTATATTGTAACATATTTCACTAAATTTCACAATAAAGATTAGATTTAAAACACCTTAATTCATTTTCATAAAATGATGATTAACCTTATAATGTATGCGCTTATATAAGTATTTTCAAAGTTTATATTAATCAGATTATCATTATTAATTAAATGATTTTTCACAATCTGATTAACATTGCTAACTTTCTTATTAATTCTAAATTATCAATTTAAAATGATGATTCTTAATAAGCAAATGATTAGAAACTCCATTTAATCAATGAGTAAAAGCTGGCAATGTCTTATCTGCCGCCCTGTTCTTCATTTGACTTTATAAACCTGGATTAACGACATCTTTTGTCAATAATTTTCCACTTTAAAATAGATACTATCAGATTTTTCCTATTTTCTAATTAAAATAAAATTTAAGCCAGTATCGTTATATTTAGTATTAATGGGGCTGGACAAAAACTTAAAGTTCCGTTTAGTTCAATTAGCCCAGTGGTTAAAAAGCATTAAAAATGTATCAAATGGCATATTTTAAAGACATATTTGATACCTACTCATTTGGAAAGGAAGATAGACCATCAAACGATGGCCTACTCCCTTTTATATAGTCATTATTTAGCATCTTCAATCACTAAATTTTCTAATGTTTGGTATAAATCGCCTGCGGTCAAAGAGGCCAACTCTGTCTTTTGATAAATACGACTAATTTGTCCACGATGCATCACAATTAAACGATCACAATAATCAAGCGCATCTTGCAAATGGTGAGTAATCATTAAAGTTGTCAAGCCATAATTTTTGATCATCAATTGAGTCATGGCCATCACTTGCTTGGCAGTTCTAGGATCCAATGCGGCTGTATGTTCGTCCAACAATAATAATTCTGGTTTTTGGATGGTCGCCATAATCAGTGATACCGCTTGTCTTTGACCTCCTGATAAATTATCCATGGGGACGTCTAAACGGTTTTCTAAATCTAGTTTAAAGGCTGCTAATTCCTTCAACATTTTTTGATAATTTTGCTTCGTTAGTGAGCGAGAAAAGCCTCGTTGCTCACCTCGTTTTTGAGCTAGCATTAAATTTTCAAAGACGGTCATTCGTGGAGCGGTGCCCATCTGAGGATTTTGGAAGACACGCCCTATTTTTTTGCAACATCACGCTTCTTCATTTTCCGGATGGCGACTCCCTCAATTAAGATTTCACCACTATCAATAGGTAATTGACCGGTTAAACAGTTCATCAAAGTTGATTTACCGGCTCCATTAGTCCCAATGACGCCAATCACTTCGCCTGCATTAATCTTTAAATTGATATTATTTAAGCCAATTACTTGTTCACCTGTTTGACGTTGAAAATGTTTCGTTACTTGATTTAATTCAATCGTTGCATGACTCATTATTGAGCACCACCTTTCTTAAGATTTTTGAATCGTTTAGAAATTGAAGGTAAAGCTAAGAAAATCGCTAAAACGGTAGCGGAAATTAATTTAAAATCATTGGCATTAAATCCTAATTGCAGTACATAAACAAGGATTAAACGATAAATAACTGCTCCAGCAACAATCGATAACAGCCTTAAGGGTAAAGTTAAATTTTTCAGCAATACTTCGCCGATTACTATCGATGATAAGGCTACTACCACGGTTCCGACCCCCATTGAAATATCCGCATAACCATTGTCCTGAGCAATTAAAGCACCACTTAAACCGATAATTCCATTGGCTAATACTAAAGCAAATCGTTTCATACGCGCGGTTGAAATACCTAATGCGTCTGCCATTATTTCATTATCTCCGGTTGCGATCACCGCTTGTCCAAAGTCAGTTTTAAAGAATAAGGCTAATAAGAGAATAACAATCCCAACTGTCGCCAGACCAATCAGTGTTCTTTGTAATAAATCCGAAGCGAATAATCCCGATAAGGTGTCATAAATGGTCGATAGACCTCTAAATGAAACATTGGGTTTGCCCATAATTCTGAGATTGATTGAATAAAAACCTGTTAAAGTAATAATACCAGCTAATAAGGACGGTATATCAAACAGAGTCATTAAAAGTCCAGTAACATACCCTGCGACCATTCCACCTAAAAACGCTATCACTGTTGCGACTAATGGATGAACGCCACTAGACGCTAATGCAACTGCTACTGACGCTCCCATAGTAAAAGAGACTTCACTCGTTAAATCAGCAAATCGTAAAATACGGAATGTTATATATAAACCAATCCCCATAATGCCCCATAAAATTCCTTGAGACATCGCATTAAAATAAATTGAAAAATGATTATTTGTAGTGGAGGTTGTGTTAACTTCATTTTCTGCAATCATACTTTCTTCTTGTTCATCAATCGTGATGCCTAATTTTTCAGCCGTCTCATAATTATAAACAGGTTGTTTATTTGTTACTAATTGAATCGGCATTTCAGCTGGATTTTGACCTTTTAGGATGTCAATCCCCATCTCTGCTGATTGTATCCCAATGGATTTTTGATTAATAGCGATCGCTGATAAAGCGCCTTTTTCGACAAAACTGTCAATCGTCGTAAATACCGGAATGCCTGCTTTATCGGTTACATCTAATAAAGTATCAATTGAACTGGCGATGGAATTATCAGAACCAACAAAAATAGCATCCACTTGTTTAGCCAAATTTTCTGCGACTAATTGCATATCTAAAGTAGAATCAATACCTGTAATGATTGTTTCTATATTATATTTTTCTGCTACGACTTCAGCTTTTTTCAATTCTGCTAAAGAATTATCTTCACTCGTTGTATAAAGCATGCCTAAAGTTTTTAAATCTGGTTGTAATTGAACGATTAAATCAAATTGTTCCTCAAACTGCACTGCGTCACTAACACCGGTAATGTTGCCCCCTGGTTGGTCCAATGATTTAACTAATGAAGCTGCAAGTGGATCGGTAATACCTGCTAATACAATTGGAGTCTCTGTAGTTGCATCGGCTATCGCTTGGGCAACCGGGGTGGTTACTGCAAAAATTAAATCAGGTTGATTATGAATAACAGTATCTGCAATCGAACCAAGTAAATTCATATCCCCTTCTGCATTATGAAATTCAATGGTTAAATTGTCACCTTCTTGATACCCGCCTTCAGCCAAACCTTCTTTAATACCCAACACAATTTGATCCAATGAAGGATGACTTACTAATTGAATAATAGCAACTTTAGCTTCCTTTTTTGCTGAAGCGATTTGGATATTAATGGATAATGACATCATAACTGTTAATGCTAACAGTGTTGTAAATAACTTATAAAGTTTACGCATCTTTTTTCCTCATTTCTTATAAAATAAAAAGCTCGACACTGGCCCCACATACTATGGGACCCTTGTCGAGCATAAAAAAATACCACATAGTATGTATTATCAGTACATCTACGTGGTAAACTCTTGAAAATCGCCACATAGATACAGAACAGTCTAAACTGGGCTGTATCCGTGGAGTATGTTCTCCAAGTCTACAACCTATCTATGCCAACTTTGCCAGCGATTTGATTTTGTTGAAAAAATTGAAAACATACTCTGTAGCTCCTCTCCTAAATGTTATCTTAATAATAACACCGGATTGAAAGCGTGTCAATGGTATTTTCATTATATTTTAATTTTATGATAAAGGATTTAATTTGATGCTCAAAAGAAAGCTCTTTATTAGTGATAAATTTACTTATCTAACAACTAAGGTTGGTTCGCTTCAATGGTTTCTTTTAGAATACGTGCATATTGATCGCGTCCACCAATATCAGGATGAATGCCATCATCAATAATCCATTCCCGATGATTTTTGACCTGAGATTCCCAATCAACAATTTTTAAATTCGGATATTGACTGGCTAGCTCATAGATTACTTGATTCGTACTGGCTTCCCATTGTAAAAACTCTCCATAAACGGTTACCCAATAAACTTCACGTTCTGGCCCAAGTAAGTCCATTAACTCTTGTCCAAAGCTAATATCAAAGTAGCCATTGGTACCTAAGGCAATTACCACCCGATTAGCCATCGTTCCATTAGCAATCATCTGTCTAAATAAATCTGTTACTTCATAGGCTTGACGTGATTCCTCGGCTTCAATGTATGCATTTGGAAATGCTGCTTGAACTTCTTTTACTGAACCTAATAAAACGGAATCTCCAATTAAAGTGATCGGTTGTTGGGTCACATCTGCACTGTCCTGATTGATTGTCGTTGTTTCCGGTTCAGCTTCCGATTCAGCTTTGGAATCATCATCAGATTCATCGATTGGAGCAACCGTTGTTTCGGTTTCATTAGTCATGTCAATCGTCGTTTCTGCTGATTGATTTTTCTTAGCTGTCTCCCTTTGTTTTGCTAACAACTCACTATTAGCTGCCAAATCAGCTTCTAATTTACTCTTGGAATCATCCGCTTTTGATGATGCGACTAAAAGTAAACCTAACCCTAAGGCAGATACGCCATAAAGTACATTACGTGCCTTTTTTACATATTGTTGAAACGCAGTTTCATCATTAAACCATTGACTAACGAAATAAAATTTATTATTAATTAATCGATATGAAAATTCAGCTAATAAGATAAAGATAAAAAACTGTATTGTTAAACTAATGAAACTTGGTTTAATTTTTAGCGAGTTGGATATAAACATGACCGCATAATGCCATAGGTATAACTCATATCCTCTAGAACCAATATAAGTTAGCACTGGATTATCAAGCAGACGTCCAAATGGTAAATGATTTTGAATGGCCAAAATTAAAAGGATACCAAATAAAAACGTCATCATTGAAAGACCGATATAATAGGTAGATGGATTCTGACCATCCAATAAGAATACTGCCAAAATTGTGACCGCTAAAATTGCACCAAATGTTAAATACAAACGATTAATATTAAACTCTTCTATAAATCGTGTGATTTTACTAGATCTCACTAAACCTAACCACACACCCAATAAAATCGCGGAAATACGCGTCGCGGTGTGATAATACAAAATCGAGATATCGACTCCCTTATAATAACCAAAAGCCATACAAAGCATTGAAATACCCGTCAGCATTAAAAACAGGACCCGATAATCATTCCCACGTGCTTTGGCTTTTTGATAAATGACAAATACCCATGGCCAAACGAGATAAAATTGCAATTCAATCGCTAAAGACCATAAATGTGTAAAGGGTGAAGCACTAGAGACTCGATCAAAATAAGATGCATTTTGAGCAATTTGCCAAAAGTTATTATAGCCTAGAAAAGCACTCATCACTTCCGGTGTACGTCCGTTTAATAATCTTGGTAAAAATAAATAACAAAATAATGAAATAAGTCCAGTAAACAAGAATAATGGTGGAAAGATTCTTTTTACTCTTGATTGATAAAATTTTTGAATCGAATATTGGTCTCTATGCCACTTTTTGGTATCTAAACTTGATAATAAATATCCTGATAAAATAAACAAAAGTGGAACTCCTAAATAACCACCTTTAACAACTCTTGGGAAAAAATGATATAAAATAACCAATAAAATTGATAATCCTCTTAAACCATCGAGACCCATAATTCTTTTAGTTACTGTAACTTGCTTTTTCTCTAAATCCATAAGACACTCTCCCTCATATGACAAAATTAAGTCTATCATATTATTATGAATTTTCAATGAACTAATGCTAAAAAAATGTATAAAAATATAATAAAAAAACTGGGACTGAATGTCCCAGAAAATTTAAATTATATTATAAAATTTAAGGAATTACCAAAGTATTTCCCGGATAAATTGGTGAGTCCGTCGTAGTCCCATTTGCTGCTGCTAAAGCATTCACGTCTACTCCATAAGTTCTAGCGATACCATACCAGGTTTCGCCGGCTGCAACAGTATGAGTTTGACCACTTGGTTGTGTTTCTGCTTCGGTTACTGCTTCTGTCACCGGTGCTTCTTCCGTTAACTGAGCAACTTCTGCTGTTGTTTCATTAACATCAACTGAAGCTACCGTCTCTTCTTCACCTTCGTTGTTACCATTTTGAACAAAAGTTCCACTAGTCGTAGTTTCATCTTCTTCTGCTTTTGATTCGGTCGTCGCTTCAGACTTACGCGTAATCATCACGCTAGTAGCCGTTTGAGGGGTATTATTATTTGTAGGCGTATTAGCTTTAACAAACCAATATAATAAAAATGGTGTTAATACAGTTAAAAATAAAATCCCTAATAAAACTCTAGACATATTCGATGCTTCTTTGACTGGTTGGTTTCTAGAGGTTCTTGAATACTTTCTTTGTTTTAAATTCTCATCAGAACCAAAGCGATTATTCCAAGGCGCCTTTGCTTTGTCAACCGTTTCATTTGGTTCTTGACGGCGTGAATTTTCATTATCCGTTGTCATTACAATTCCTCCTATTTATGTTACAATTATGAACATAAGTATGCGTTCTGTTTGATGATATACTAGATATACATCACATGATATAATAACATTACTATACCATATCTGTAAGCATTTTACACCTATTTGATACTAAATTGTAATATTATTTTAAGAAAAGGAGCCCAATATGACACAATTATACGTTATTCCAGAGAAATGTATTGCCTGTGGCAAGTGTTTTTTAAATTTTCCCGAAGTATTTGATTGTAATGATGAAGGGATTGCATTTGTAAAAAAGAAAGCTCACCTCAGCAACAAGCCGAAAGTGAGCGCGCCATTCACGATTGTCCTACAAAGGCCATTAAATGGTTACCTTCGAAGAATTAATCGGTAAATGATAATCCTCATATTCAATATTTCGTTTGGCAATTTCTGGCCAAATTTTTTCAACAACAATTAATTGCCCCACTGATAAAATGACCCCTTTTATTAAATTAAATGGGATAATAACACTTAATAAATAGGCCGTAATATCCGGAATAGGGAAATTCATGACCGTCACATAAATGGGTAACGCTACAAAATAGTTAAATAATCCCATTGAAAGGACTAATCCTAAAATAAGTGTCAAACTCATAAACACTTTACGAACAGTTGGTTTAAAACGATCAGCATGTTTTAAAATAAAATGTGTCGGTAAGAACATCGCCATACTGGCAAGAAAACTCATCATGGTGCCAATAGGAAGCCCTGCTTCCCCACCTTTCATCATATAGTTAACCGAATCCCTTATTAATGCGACAGCTACTGCGCCAATAGGTCCTTTAATCATCATTCCGATTAAGACCATTAAATCACTAAAGTCAACTTTTAAAAATGGTGCGGCCGGTAAAATCGGAAAATCAAACATCCGCAACACAATTGCCCATGCACCTAAAATCGCCAACATTACTAACGAAAACAAATTCTTGTTTTTCATCTTTTTCTCTCCTTTTTGTCTCTTTATGAGCTAAAAGGGATTGGTTACGTTATTCAAATAAAAAGACGTGCAGTATACTTGCTATTTAAAATCTTCAGCAAATACACTACACGTTTAAAAAACATGAATGACGTATCCATCTTCTCCCATCCAGACTTTACTGTCGGTACTGGAATTACACCAGTTCAACTAATGGCACCATTAGTTCGTGGACTTTACCACCGGTCGGGAATTACACCCTGCCCTGAAGACTTTTATTTTATTTGACTTAATTATAAAGCATTTTCAAAAAAATGTCAAATTATTTCAAAATAAAAATTTCGACTTATTATACTACTAGTCTCGGCTTAAACTTTGAGCATTCCCATTGCTTCCAGCTAATATTTTCTAGCGCAGTGGATGGGGCACCAAACTGCGTCTTATTGATTTATTTGACGTCCTTCCCCACTTAATTTTAATTAATGTATATTCTACGCAATAATCTTTCAGAAAATTCTTGAATTTTAATGGTAGAATTATTTTGATACACAACCCCTTCGATTAACATACCATGAGCATGTAAAGTGTCAATTTCGCCAAATTTAGGGGAAATAATATTGCCTGTTTCAATATTGATTGATAATCCACCAAAATCATCAATCTGTACATATTCATTATTGACTAAATGATATAATAACGAATCTTCTGTTAGATCTGACTTGTTTTTCAATACCATCCCTGTCGTATTAATGACCCAATCTACCTTTTGATGATCTGGGTTTTCTAAGACTAAAGCAAAGCCGTCATTATCGATTGATTCGATATCGGTTACTTCATCAAAAATGATCACTCTTTCTTTGTTAACAGCTGCAATAATTTCTTCTGCTGATGAAGGTGGTACTGGGTTTCTCAATTTAACAATTAATTTATGGTATTTGGCTGCATATTGCTCACGATCAGATTGACGCATGGCACGCCATCCTGTGGTTAATAAATTGGTAACTTGTAAAGCGATGGCTTGTAATTTACCAACTCTTTCGGCGTTAGCTATTGTCAACTGCAATCCTCTAACACCCGTTGCAAAATACCGAACGACAACTTCATCTAAATCAAAACCAAAATGTTTCATCTCATTTAATAATAATTCTTGGAAATCTTCGAAATACAAATACCCTGAACGATGTTTAATCAATTGATTCATTTTTGCTTCAGTTAAATAGTGAAATTCAGGAACTTGGTCATCGCCTCTGACAGTAGGAAAATAACCACTTTTTGAAAAGACAAAGATTTTCTCGACAGATGTTTCATGAATTAAATATTTTATCATATCAATACTGGTTAATCCGGTACCAATCACAGCTACATGGTCCTGTTCCGTAAATTTATCTTTAATTTTAGTTAAAGGATAGGGATTATGGATATATTGTTTTTGTCCTAGCAACTGATAATGATCGATAACCGGTAATTCGCCGCAACAAAGATGCACGCGATCAAAAGTGTTTAATTGTCCATTAGCGTCTTCAATGACCCACTGTCCTTTTCGATAGTCCAATGTTTCGACCATCTTGTGATGAACTGTCACTTGCAATGAGTGAATGAGCTCATTTGTTTTTTCTAGATTATACTCGCCATACCATGAACGGGCTGTATAGTCATCTGGTTGATAATCAGGATTGTTTTGTAGCCAATGATAATATTCATCCATATTTTCATAATCAAAGCTGATTTCATAACTTCTTGAATTAATTAAAGCTCCTAAGTAATCTTCACTAAAAGGAATTCCTTTTCCGATTCGTTCATTAATATCGTAAGCATGAATGTCAATCTCCAAAGCAGGGTTCTGACTTTTAATTTTTTGATAGGCTCGTAAGACACCAGAGCCACTAATACCTAATCCAATAATTGCTACTCTTTCCATTAATAGCCTCCTAATAATTTTTTTCTCATAGTTTTTTAATTTATCATTGACTTTTTCTTTGAAATGGCCTAAGCTAACATTATATTATCAATACCGGTTGATATTTAGCAGAAGAGCGTGGATTTAATCATCCCCACCGAAGGAGCAAAACTCTCAGGTACTTATCAATAAGTAAGACTGTTAAATGACGGAACTCTGGAGAGACCATTAATTTGGCGCCGAAGGGGCAAGGCTTTGCTCAATCTCTCAGGCAAAAGGACAGAGAAATTGTTTTGATGGTTTATTTGTTATACCTATTTTATTATAACATGACACCATAACAACTTCTTACCAATTCCGGAGTAATAGGGAAATCTATTGCTCTTTTTTTATTGATAATAACATTATAAAATAGGAGTGGTATGAATGGTAGTAGATTTATTTCAAATGATTGATGATTTTATTTGGGGACCTCCCCTTTTAGTCTTATTAGTAGGAACAGGTATTTATTTAACTTTCGTTTTAAGAGGAATACAATTTAATCAATTATTCCATAGTTTGCGTTTAGTTTTTAAAAATGAAACAGATTCAGATGGTGATATTTCCAGTTTTGCTGCTCTTTGTACAGCATTAGCAGGTACAGTGGGAACAGGTAATATTGTTGGCGTAGCGACTGCCATCGCTATCGGTGGACCTGGTGCTTTATTTTGGATGTGGTTTGCGGCACTGTTTGGGATGGCAACCAAATATTCAGAGGGTCTATTAGCTGTCAAATTTCGTGTTAAGGATGAACAGCAGCATGTTTCTGGCGGACCGATGTATTATATTTTAAATGGTATGGGACAAAAATATCGTCCATTAGCGACGATGTTCGCCTTTAGTGGTATCTTAGTAGCACTTTTTGGTATTGGAACTTTCACACAAGTCAATGCCATTACAGAAGCGCTCCACAATCAATTTGCGATACCAAACTTACTTACGGGTTTTATTTTAGCTTTGTTAGTCATGCTAATTGTCTTTGGTGGTATTACGATTATTTCAAAAGTCGCCAGCTTTATCGTCCCTTTTATGGCTCTTTTGTATATTGTAGCATGTCTTTTTATAATTATAGCCAATTGGCAGTTATTAGATGATAGCTTATTACTAATTATTCAATCTGCTTTCACTAAAACGGCCGCTACTGGTGGATTTGTCGGATCTACTATGAAAGCAGCCATTCAGAACGGTATTGCTCGTGGTGTGTTTTCAAACGAATCGGGATTAGGTAGTTCGCCGATTGCCAGTGCTGCAGCAAAATCAAATTCGGCCGTTGAGCAAGGTTTAGTTTCAATGACAGGAACGTTTATCGACACAATCATTATTTGTACCCTAACAGGTATTGTCTTAATTATTACCGGCGCTTGGCAAACTGAATTTCGTGGTGCTAGGATGACACAATATGCCTTTAATGCTTATTTTAGTGAATACGGCCCCTTTATTTTGACCATTAGTTTATCTTTATTTGCCTTTACCACCATTTTAGGATGGAATTACTACGGTGAACGTTGTTTTGAATTTTTATTTGGTTTGAAATATATACGCTATTATCATCTATTTTTTGTTTCCATGGTCTTTATCGGTTCGTTTTTAAATTTAGACTTAGTATGGATCATTGCTGATATCGTCAATGGGTTAATGGCCATTCCCAATCTTATTTCACTGATTGCCTTATCGCCAATTATAATTAAAGAAACTCGAGCCTATTTTAAAGCAAAGCAATATAATAATGTAACTCGATTAGAACCAATAAAATATTACTAAATATAAGACGCAAACAACTCACATAACCTGCCATAGAGGTTGTGATGCAAGCTGTTTGCGGCAAATTTTTATATGAATTCCTAAGTCAATCGTTAAATTTTCAAGATTCGACTAGGAATCATTTTATCTTCAATGAATCAACTATTATATTAGCTACAAAGATTAGTCTCTTCTTTAGTTTTCTGTAACAACTGTGTCTTTAGCTTGGAAATTCAATTGATTATCAATCAAGTCGACAGTAACCAGTTGACCTGGTAAAATATCGCCTTTAATAATTAAACGAGCGAGTGGTGTTTCAATTTCTCGTGTAATAAATCTCATCAATGGGCGTGCACCATAAATTGGATCATAACCATTGCGTGCAATCCATCCAATCGCTTCTTTAGTCACAGATAAATGAATATCTTGATAAGCTAAACGTTCTTTTAATTGTGTCAATAGTTTTTCGACAATTGCGCCCATATGATCCATTGATAATGGTGTAAACATAATGGTATCATCAATCCGATTTAAGAACTCTGGTTTGAAGTGTGTTCTTAACAATTGTCGAACTTGGCTCGCAGTTTCTTCAGCAATTTGACCATTTTCATCCACACCTTCTAACAATAATGGTGAACCGATATTACTTGTCATAATTAAGACGGTGTTTTTAAAGTCTACTGTCCGTCCTTTTGAATCTGTTAAACGACCATCATCCAATACTTGTAATAAAATATTAAAGACATCTGGATGGGCTTTTTCAATTTCATCTAATAAGACAATTGAGTACGGACTCCGTCTAACAGCTTCTGTTAATTGTCCCCCTTCTTCATAACCAATATATCCTGGAGGCGCTCCAACTAATCGGCTGACCGTATGTTTTTCCATATATTCAGACATATCGATACGTACAATATGGTGTTCATCGTCAAATAATACCTCAGCTAAAGTTTTCGCTAATTCCGTTTTACCGACACCTGTAGGTCCTAAGAATAAAAATGAACCAATTGGTCGATTAGGATTTTGTAAACCGGCACGGCTTCTTAATACCGCTTCTGAGACTTTTGTCACCGCTTCATCTTGGCCGATTACTCGTTGGTGTAATGTTTCATCCAATTTTAGTAATTTTTCTCTTTCACCTTCAACTAATCTCGTAACGGGAATACCTGTTAAACGACCGACAACTTTAGCAATTTCCTCATCAGTAACACTTTCTTGTGTTAGACGTTCTGTTTGCCCTAATTGTTTCGCTTCTAATTCTTTCAGTTCTTTTTCCAATGCGGGTATACGACCATGTCTTAATTCAGCTGCTTTTTCTAATTGATACTCGGATTCTGCTTCTTCTAATTGACGTCTTAAATCATCAATTTCTTGACGTTTATCACGTAATTCATTCATCGCTTCTTTTTCTACTTCCCAACGCATCTTTAATTCATTGGCTGTTTCACGAAGCTCTGCTAATTCTTCTTGTAAAGATTCTAAACGTTTCTTACTTGCATCATCCGTTTCTTTCTTAAGCGCTGCTTCTTCAATTTCTAATTGCATTAAACGACGATTAACAGTATCCATTTCTGTTGGCATCGAATTAATTTCTACACGAATGGTCGCACAAGCCTCATCGACTAAGTCGATCGCTTTATCTGGTAAGAAACGATCTGTAATATAACGATTAGATAAAGTTGCCGCAGCCACTAAAGCATTATCATGAATATTAACACCGTGGTGGATTTCAAAACGTTCTTTTAATCCACGCAAGATACTAATGGTGTCTTCCACTGTTGGTTCTTGGACTAATACTCTTTGGAAACGACGTTCCAATGCTTTATCTTTTTCAATGTTTTCACGATACTCATCTAAAGTGGTTGCTCCAATACAATGGATTTCACCACGAGCTAACATTGGTTTTAGAATATTACCGGCATCCATTGCTCCTTCAGACTTACCTGCACCGACTATCGTATGGATTTCATCAATAAACAGGATAATATTACCTTCCGATTTCGTTACTTCTTTTAATACCGCTTTTAAACGTTCTTCGAACTCACCACGATATTTTGCACCAGCAATTAATGAACCCATGTCTAATGAGTAAACTTGTTTCCCTTTTAAATTATCTGGTACATCCTTACGTACAATACGATGTGCTAATCCTTCAACAATCGCTGTTTTGCCAACCCCTGGTTCACCGATTAGTACCGGGTTATTTTTAGTCTTTCTTGATAAAATTCGTATCACATCACGAATTTCTTCATCGCGACCAATTACTGGATCTAATTTATTTTGTTTTATTGCCTCATTTAAATTAGTGGCATATTTTTC
The DNA here is from genome assembly GCF_033564055.1 of Globicatella sp. PHS-GS-PNBC-21-1553. NCBI lineage: Bacteria > Bacillati > Bacillota > Bacilli > Lactobacillales > Aerococcaceae > Globicatella > Globicatella sp. PHS-GS-PNBC-21-1553. Next base: position 2,281,050 of record NZ_CP085470.1, on the reverse strand, counting down.
TAAAGATTCATAAGTTTGTTCTTGGTTTTGTGAAGTCACAGACTCACCTCCTCTTAAATTATCAATTCTTGCTTTCATCTTAGCTTCAGTAACATTGTTTGAAATTAAATATTCTGTTAATGGATTGTTTTTTTGGTCAAATAGTGCTAACACTACCATTTCCGTCGATAAATATTGATCTTGTTGTTCCTGTGCTAATTGATTTGCTTTTTGGAATAACATCGATAAGCGTTGACTAATTTGCTGTCCATACTGAATATTACTTCCTGTTATCGACGGTAACTTATCAATTTCCTGTTCGATTTTTCTTTGGAAATCATCCATATTTAATTGGAATTCATGGTATAAATTATAAGCAAAACTATCGGGTTGAACAAAAATGCGCCATAAATGTGGAATATCAATTTCTTGATGTTTTCTTGTCATCGCAATTTGTTGTGCTTGTGCCAAAGCTTCTTGCATGGCTGTTGTCATTTTTTCAATCATTCAATAACACCCCTTTGGTCAAATATAGTCAGTAAATTTTTCCTATAAAAGTAGCTCTCTTTAAGAGCTTAACTATATTATATACCTTTGGTTAAGAAAGGTCAAGGATTTTTTTGACCATTTTTGACTATATTTTTAGATAAAAAAAGGGACAAAAGTAGTCATGAACTGACCTAACCTTTTGTCCACTTATTTAAAAGATATTATTTAGATTTAATATAAGTCGTACCATTAGCTGCTGGTCCTTTAGAGTTTCCAACAAACCCAACTAATACAAAGATGGTGATGACATAAGGCGCAATTTGTAAATAAACTGAAGGGATGTTTTTAATAAATGGTATTTGTGAACCTACTACCGCTAAACTTTGAGCAAAACCAAAGAAAATAGCGGCCAACATCGCACCAATAGGATTCCATTTACCAAAAATCATTGCTGCCATTGACATGAAACCTTGTCCAGTAATCGTCGTAATAGCGAATTGTGAGTTAATTGATTGTGCCATAATCGCTCCACCTAGACCACCCATTAAACCAGATAACAAGACGCCTAGATAACGCATTTTGTATACATTAATACCTAAAGTATCAGCTGCTTGAGGATGTTCCCCAACAGAACGCAATCTTAAACCAAAACTCGTTTTAAACACAATAAACCAACAAATAATCGCTACAACAATCCCAACAAACGCTGGTTGAGAAGTTTGACTAAAGAAAATTTTTCCAACAACTGGAATTTTTGAAAGAAGAGGTACGCTCCAATAACCGAATTTTTGTTTAATAAATTCGGTTTGTCCAGCGCCATCAAACATAACACGGGTCAAGAAAACACCTAAAGATGGTGCTACTAAGTTCAATACAGTACCGGAAATAATATGATCAGCACGTAAAGAAACGGTTGCGACCGCATGAATAGATGAGAATAGTACACCAATTAAACCACCAAACAAAGTAGCAATCCAAGGTGTCCAACTTCCAAAAGTTTGAGCAAACTGAAGGTTAAAGATAATCGCACTAAACGCACCCATTACCATAATTCCTTCTAAACCAACGTTGACAATCCCACTACGTTCCGAGAAAACGCCACCTAAAGCTGTATAAATTAGAGGTGCTGAATAAACAAGAGTGGACGAAACAATTAATGCTAACATATTTACCATGCTACTCTACCCCCTAATTATTTGTTTTCTTACGATCTAAGAAGAACGTAATGATATATTGTGAACCGATAAAGAAGATGATGGATGCAATTGCGATATTAACAATTTCTGATGGTACTTTGGCAGCTAATGGCATTAACGTACCTCCTGTTTTTAATCCACCGAATAAAATGGCAGCAAATAAAGTTCCTATAGGGTGGTTGCCCCCTAATAATGAAACGGCCATCCCATCAAATCCTATAGCGGGTGCTACACCGTTCATCAAGAAGATATTACGGAACTCACCTAAACCGTTCATTACTCCCCCTAAACCAGCTAAACCACCTGATATTACCATTGCCAAGATAATATTACGTTTCGCATTCATCCCAGCATATTGAGCGGCAAAACGGTTTTTACCAACTGTCTTTAATTCGAAACCTAAAGTCGTTCTTTCCATAAAAATCCAAACTAGAATAACAGCAACAACGGCTAAGAAAATCCCTGTATGCAAGGTTGATCCTTTTGTTAATTCACTTAACCAAGGTGCACGTAATGTGGCATTGTCACCAATTTGAGGCGTTACATCCCCTTTATTAGTTAACACGTTTCGTACCAAATAGTCACTAATATAAACAGAAATATAGTTTAACATAATAGTCACAATAACTTCACTGGTATTAAAGTAAGCTTTTAATACCCCGGCAATCGCAGCCCAAAACGCACCTGCAATCATTCCGGCAATAATGGCTAATGGTAAGACAATCACTCTAGGTGCATCCGGTAAGGCTAAAGCCACCCAAATAGAAGCTAGCCATCCAGCTAGTGCTTGACCAGAAAGACCAATATTAAAGAATCCTGCTGTATAGGCTACTGAAAAACCTAACCCGGTAAATATTAAGGGAGTGGCTGCTCTTAAAGATTGTCCAATATTAAAGGGCGAACCCGCTGCACCTGTCCAAAGTGCTTTATAACCAGCAATCGCATCAAATTTGAAAGCCCACATGATTAACGCTCCAAAGAAAAGTCCAATGAAGACAGTTAATATGGGAACTAAAATACTTCTAAACTGTTTGTTCATTGTTTACACCGCCTTCTTCACGTAATCTTAATACTTCATCATAGCTTGTTCCTGCCATCATTAAACCAATCTCTTGTTCATTTGTCTCGTTCGCATGTTAAAGTAGCGATAATTTTACCATCATACATGACAATAATGCGATCTGAAACATTTAAAATTTCATCTAATTCAAAACTCATTAATAAAACAGCTTTATTTTGATCACGTTGTTGAATTAATGCTTTATGAATATATTCAATCGCCCCTACGTCTAATCCACGCGTTGGATTGGCGGCAATGAGTAAATCCGGTTTTAAATCTAATTCACGAGCAATAATTGCTTTTTGTTGGTTTCCACCTGATAAGGCACGAGCTGGAACTTTTTCAGAAGCCGCACGAACATCATATTCTTTCATTAAACGCAATGCTTTTTGATTGATTTCTTTAAAGTTTAAGAAGCCGCCTTGTGAATAAGGTTTTTTATAATATTCTTGTAACACGAAATTATCTTCTAATTTTGTTTCTAAAGAGAGGCCGTACTTATGACGGTCTTCAGGAATATGAGCCATGCCCATCTCAGTAATTTCACGGGTTGATTTATTGTTAATTTCTTCCCCTTTAAAATGAACTGCTCCAGAATCAATTGGCATTAATCCAGTTAAAGCTAACACAAGTTCTGTTTGCCCATTGCCATCAATACCGGCAATTCCGACAATTTCTCCTTTACGGACAGTGAAAGATAAATTACGAACGGCATCTAAACCTCGCTCATTTTTCACCACTAAGTTTTCAACTGCTAGCATCACTTCGCTAGGATTAGCTTCAGTTTTTTCAGTTCTAAAATTAACTGAACGGCCTACCATCATATCCGCTAGTTCTTTAGAAGTCGTTGTGGCTACATCGACAGTATCAATTGATTCACCACGACGAATTACTGTACAACGATCGGCTACTTTTTTAATTTCATCTAATTTATGGGTAATAATAATGATTGACTTACCTTCATCAGCTAAAGATCTTAAAGTTAACATCAGATCATCAATTTCTTGCGGTGTTAATACAGCTGTTGGTTCGTCAAAAATTAGAATATCTGCACCACGATATAATGTTTTAATAATTTCTGCACGTTGTTGCATCCCCACACTAATGGTTTCTACTTTAGCGTCAGGATCAATTGACAAACCATAACGTTTCGATAACTCTAAAATTTCTTCTTTTGCAGATTGCTTATCAATAATTCCAAATTTTTGGGGTTCACTACCAAGGATAATATTTTCAATAATTGAGAAGTCTTCAATTAACATGAAATGTTGGTGAACCATTCCGATTCCTAATCGATTAGCCGTTGTTGGATCGACAATCTCAACGGGTTTATTATGCATGTATATTTGACCGGATGTTGGTTGTAACAAACCGCTCAACATATTCATTAATGTTGACTTACCAGCACCATTTTCACCTAATAATGCATGAATTTCACCTTTACGCAATTCTAAATTAATATTTTTGTTTGCATAAAAGTCACCAAATTGTTTGGTAATGTCACGCATCTCAATAACTGGATAGCTAACTTCAGTCATTTGGCAACCTCACTTTCTGATAGTAATAATAATTTACATCATCTATATTTTAATATAATTATTAAATAATGGCTATACTTTTTTATGAAAAAATAAAGGGCATTCAATTGAATGCCCTACTGTTTAACTATGAATAAGATGAAAATTATTCAACAGTTGTGTCTTAAATGGCTGTTTTCTTCTGATTACTCAGCAGATTCTTCAGTTTCTTCTTCAGCTGTTTCTTCTGAATCTTCAGCTGCAGTTTCTTCTTCAGTCGCTTCTTCTGCATCTTCAGATTCTGTATCATCAGTAGATTCTACTTCTTGTCCTGGTGCTTCTGGAACTTTAATGTCGCCAGCGATAATTTTATCTGAATACTCTTTAACTGCTGCTAAAACTTCTTCTGATAATTGACCATCTGTTAAACCAACACCACCGTCTTCTAAACCGTAAACTTTATTACCAGCTTCGAAATTACCAGCTTTTGTTTGTTCAGCAAATGATTTAACTGCTGCACCAACTTGTTTTAGGGTTGATGTTAATGTTAAATGACGTTCTTCACCATCAATTTCAACAATACCTTCAGCTTCTTGGTCACGGTCAACACCGATTACATAGATTTCACGTGAAGGATCTGCTGTTACAATATCTTTAGCTTCTGAGAACACACCATTACCAGTATCTCCTGAAGCGTGGAAGATAATATCAACGTCGTTCGCGTACATCGCTGCTGCAATTTGTTTACCTTTAGCAGCATCACCGAAGCTACCTGCATATTCGATAACAACTTCAACATCTGGGTTAATGGCTTCAACACCAGCTACAAAACCAGCTTCAAAGCGGTCGATTACGAACCCTTCTTGTCCACCTACGAAACCAACTTTATTAGTCTTAGTTGTCATTGCTGCTGCAACACCTGCTAAGAATGATGCTTCGTGGTCTTTAAATGTTAATGATGCAACGTTTGGTAAGTCAATTACTGAGTCAACAATTGCGAAATGTTTTTCTGGTTGCTGTTCAGCCATTTCTCTCATTGCAGTTTCTAATTTGAATCCAATACCAAAAATTAAGTCAAAGTTAGATTGAACAGCTGTATTTAAATGTGTTACGAAATCTGAATCACTATTTGATTGTAAATATTCGTAACCATTCACACCACGTTCTAATCCGTTAGCTTCACCAAACTCAACCATACCTTCCCATGCACTTTGGTTGAATGAACCATCGTCCACCCCACCGATATCAGTTATCATCACTGTTGAGAAATCTTCCTCTGCTAAAACTGGTGTAGCAAAAGATGCTACTAATAATGCTGACGATGCTAAACTTACAAATTTTTTCATCGAATCCCTCCAAAAGATTGTGTTATCGAAACCTTGTTTCACTCTTCATTATAATTGATACCTTCTATAATTGCAACAAAAAATTAATTTTGAAAACGATTAAAGACGAACTTTGTTTTTGCTGTTTTTTTATATTCAGTTAAAATAACGAATGAAAAACGAATGTTTTTATTTAAATTGATAGATATTATAACTTTTTCTTGACAATGCATCCTATCTTTGGATAAAAAATGATAATTTTTTACTGAGATTCTTTAGCTGTCCAAAAAATAAGAGATTAGGCAGAAACGTTAATCATTTCTTTCCTAATCTCTATAAATCTGGATGTAAAGAGTGGAAATTTAAAGCAACTATGCGTTATTTATCAGTCATCTATCTGAAGTTTAATAAATGACATCATTTAACCTAAAATACCACTCATTATAAGCTTTTTTTACTTAGCATTTAATTCCACGATTTTAATAATCACTTCTGTCGCTTTGACCATTGATTCTACTGCAACAAATTCATAACGACCGTGCATATTTTCGCCACCAGCAAAAATATTAGGTGTCGGGATACCCATAAAACTAATTTTAGAACCGTCTGTACCACCACGAATCGGCTCAATGACAGCAGGAATATCTAGTGCTGCGAAAGCCTCTTTAGCTAAGTCAACCGGACGCATATCTTTTTCGATAACTTCTGCCATATTATAATATTGATCCTTAATATCAACTTCAATGACTTCATAAGGATAGCGTTGGTTAATATCTTTGACTAATTGTTCAACAAAAACTTTACGTTCTTCAAATTTTTCACGGTCATGATCTCGAATAATCAATGATAAATGACCTTCATCGACAGTCGCTTCCATATTGGTAATATGATAGAAGCCTTCGCGACCTTCTGTTTGTTCAGGTACTTCTTTTTCAGGTAAACCATTCATAAATTCATTGATAATACTAATGGAATTGATCATTTTACCTTTAGCAGTACCAGGATGGATATTTTTTCCTGTGATTTTTAGCGTTACCCCAGCCGCATTAAAACTTTCGTATTCTAACTCCCCGACTGGACCGCCATCCATCGTATAAGCAAAGTCAACTGCAAAACCTTCCGCGTCAAAATGATCTGCTCCACGTCCAATTTCTTCATCCGGACCGAAAGCCACTCTCACTTTTCCATGTTTAATCTCTGGATGAGCAATTAAATATTCTAAGGCTGTTACGATTTCAGCAATCCCAGCTTTATCGTCAGCTCCTAATAAAGTTGTGCCGTCGGTCGTAATAAGTGTTTGACCTTTATATGGTGGTAAATTTGGAAAATCTTTGACTGACATTACAATATTTTCATCTTCGTTTAAAACGATGTCTTTACCGTCATAATTTTCATGAATTTGAGGTTGAACATTGACTGAATTAAAATCAGCAGTGTCCACATGCGCGATAAAACCAATTGCTGGTAATGGTTCATCCGTATTAGCAGGTAACGTTGCCGTAACAAAAGCATTGGTAGGACTTAATTCTACATCTTCTAGACCTAATTGTTCTAATTCAATCACTAATAATTTTAATAAATCAAATTGAATCGCAGTTGAAGGAATAGTATCACTGCTTTCATCTGAGCGCGTATTAATTTTTGTATACTTTAAAAGACGTTCTTTTGTTTGATTAAAAATATCGACCATAATTTAAACACTCCTATTCATATCTAAAGGGATTAATATTCAATTCAGTAGCTTGCACTGTCACCGGCCACTGTTTTTCATTTGCTAATAATTGTATCACTTCAGCTGCCTTTTTTGCAAAAATACTTTCTGTATAATGACCAACATCAACGGTCATCATTGGAATATCTTCTAAAGCCTGCGCAGTATGATAAGTAATATCACCTGTTAAGAAGACATCGACTTCTTGGCTGGCTACTGCTTCCATTAAACTCGAACCACTTCCACCAATAATCGCAATCGTTTGATAAGATTCTTGAGGTGTTTTCTCGATAATGGGTAATTCATTTCGTTGATAAGTTGACTTTAATAAATCTAATAAAGCAGTTCGGCTCAAAGGATTAGCCAATTGACCAATACGACCTAAGCCAGGTGTATCGTCAGTAGCCTGCACAGCCAATTCTCTAATATTGATTAATCCTAATTGCTCAGCTAACCAATCATTCATACCATTATGGGCAATGTCTAAATTAGTATGCATCGCAAACACTTTAATATCATGTTTAATTAATTTTGCATAAAGTTGATTAGTTAAAGAAGATAAATCAAACCGTTGAATAGGTTTAAACAATAAAGGATGATGCGCGATAATCGTATCTACCCCAAGCTTAATCGCTTCGTCAACAACTGCAGGACGAACATCTAAAGTGGTCATGATTTTGTTGACTGGTGCTTTTGGATCACCAAAATGTAAACCAATTGGGTCCCAATCTTCTGCCAAAGTGGGTGGATACAATTCATTCAAAGCATCGATTAAATCTTGAAATGTCACTTGTGTCATTTTTATTAAGCACTTCCTTAATTTGATTAATTTCCTCTTGCATTAATTGCACTTTAGGATGATCTGCCCCTGCTTTTTCAACGATTGATTGATATGTCGTCTCAAGTAATGACAGTTCCTTTTGCCATTTTTGATAAAAAGCAGCTGTTGGGTTTTCCAAATTATATTTGCCAAATTGCAACTCATTAACCGTCAATAGTTGCTTATGATGAGAATTCTTTTGAACTACCATAATTTCATATTCACGATGATGATCTTCCACCACCGTTTCAGTAAGAAAGACAAACCCATTTTGATTGAGCCATTTTCTTAATTGATAGCTCGCCATATTAGGCTGTAAAACTAAAACCGTGTTTTCACGAATGATGACCTTGTTTTCATCTAAAATATTACGAATTAAACTGCCACCCATTCCACAAATTGTCACAGCATTGATTTGATCTGCTTCGGTGATAACCGCCAAGCCATCCCCTTTACGAACATCAATGACTCCAGTAAGTCCTCTGGTTGCGACTTCGGCTTTAGCTGATTGAAAAGGACCTTCTACTACTTCGCCAGCAATCGCAAATTCAATTTGCTTATTTAATGCTAAATGACAAGGCAAATAAGCATGGTCACTGCCGATATCCGCTAAGCGAATCGCATCTTTTTGATAATGAACTAAAAATTCACATACTTTCGCTAATCTTGGTGATAATTTTTCAGAATTCATTTAAAATCCCCTTTTACTTTACTTACTCATTTATTGTATCAAATCGTTCGCTTCAATAAAACATTTAACACTTTATTTTGTTTCAATAAATAAAAAAAGACAACGTCTTTAAATCAAGCTACCAATAGAATCGCTTGATCTAGTACGTCATCATTTTAAAGGATTATATCAATCTTTCGCTCTTTTATTGATAGTCTTGGCGAACAAGCATATGAATCCCATTATTGTCCTTAATAAAATATTCTTTGGCTGATTGATTAACGATATATTCTGGATGGGTCTCAGTCGCTTCAAGGAAACGATGCCAGTCAGTCTCATCTTTTACCTTCACTACAAAGTGATTCAAACCGGGTGTATGAATGTCTTGAATTTTATTCAATACGCCTGCCCATTTATTGGCAGCAATATGATGATGGTAATCTCCATTTGCTAACCAAGTCGCCTGATCTCTCATTGAAAATTTTTCATCCATATCTAACATTTCTTTGAAAAAAACTTGACTTTCAAGTGGATTTTCGACTGATAAGTGAACATGTCCCATCTTGGTGCCTTCTGGCATGAAATAAGTTTTTTTGTCTTCTGCTAAAGCTAATACACCTTCAGCATCCATCTCTTCAGTAATGCCAATAATTTTATCGCCTTGATAATTCCATACTGATTTAGGACGATCGTGATAAATTTCAATACCATTGCCCTCAAGGTCTGCCAAATAAATTGCTTCACTATATCCATGATTCGAAGCACCTTGTAATGGTGCTTGAGCTTTGAGTATATGTAATAAAGCATCACCTAAATCTTTACGAGAAGGAACTAAAATTGCTAAATGGTATAAGCCATAGTGATGTCCTTTAGGCAAGTTAGTCGAGATTAAAGTAATAAGTGGTTCTTTATTACCTTTAACCCCTAATTCAACTTTATTATCCTCTTCTTTTAATACCGATAAACCAATAATATGTTGGTAAAAATTTTTCTGTGCCTGTAAGTGTTTGGTGTTTAATACAACCGCTCCTAATTCTATCATTCAAATGCTCCTTTTAATGTGAATGAGTATATTAAAACAGATTATTCTAACCATGTCAATTAATACTAACTAGAAATAAAAATAAATTTTATGAGCTACATGACAATAGACAAAATCATCTTATATTCTCAATTTTATTATTGCATCATATCATTAATTTGTTTAACAAAAATATATTAAAAACAGGCTAGGCAAAATCTTAAAACATTTGGCCTAGCCATCATTTGATAATTAAAATTACAGTTGTTGAGTGTCATCAAATTTTGTCTTAATGACTGACTTGATGCCTGCACATTATACAGGATGAGTAAACAAGACGAAAAATATTCACTTTATACTGCTGGCTAGCTCTCAAACTTTTCAGAATAAGCACATAAAGATAAATTTATTCACTTTCACTGCTGACCATCTCATAACCTATAAGGGTCATCAGACAAAGCAAAAATCAACTCATTTTCTACTGCTACCCCGCTTCTACTAATCAACTATAATTACTGCTGATTCTAGCATGAACATCCTATGCATTAATTCGTCATTTATTATCTTGCTAATTCATCCATAATGCTTACCAGTTTGGTGAACATCGCATCATCATAAGGTGTATGAGAACCTAAGGCAACGATATGCAATTTAGCTTTTGGACAAAGCTGTTGTAATTCATAGGCACCACTTAAGCGACAATCGACATCATAGCGCCCATGTACAATATCCATCGGAATGTCTTGCAGCTTATCTACCCGATTCAACAAATAATTATCTTCTTCCCAAAACATCTTATGAGCAAAATAATGTGATTCTAATAAACCAATTGAACGATCACCATTAGTAACGGGTTGTCTTAAATCTTTAGGATTTTGGACTAATTTAACAATAGCTGTTTCCCATTGACTCCATTCATAACACGCTTCGTCTCTGACTGATTCATCTGAATCAAGCATTCGTTGATAATACGCTGTTACTAAATCATCCTGTTCAGCTTCAGGGATATAATTTTTAAATCGTTCAAATTCTTCAGGATAAAAGTAGCCTGCCCCTTCTTGGAAAAGCCAATCAACATCACTTTGACGGCCTAAGAAAATACCTCTCAATATTAAATGTTGAACTTGCTGCGGATAATGAATCGCATAAGCTAATGCCAAAGTAGTCCCATAACTGCCACCAAATACATACCATTGTTCTATTTGCAAATATTGTCTAATTTTTTCAATATCAGCGACACTATCGAGCACGGTATTGTTTTCTAAACTCAGAAAAGGTTGACTTTGTCCGGTTCCTCTTTGATCAAATAAAATAATACGATATTTTTCCGGATTAAAAAAGCGACGCGAAGGTTCCCCAACTGATCCTCCAGGTCCGCCATGCAGAAATAAAACCGGTTGACCCTCTGGATTACCACATTCCTCAATATAAAGAGTATGAGTCTCATCCACCTCTAAATGATAAACTTGATTGATTTTTGTATTCAAATAACCAGCCATCGTATCCCTCCTATTCCATAATGAGATGATTTAGTTGATAGCCTAAATTATCTAAGCGATTTTCAGCATCGCTTAATTGTTCAGACATCACGACAATGACCACCGGAACTTCTGATTCAACTTCATACAATAAGGCATCGTGAAGCATCCCCTCTTGCATTGCTTTCGCTTTTAAACCATAAAACAATTGATTAGTGTCTAAACTATTAGCAATACCAATGGGACCATGTTGTGAATACATCGTTAAAGCTTCTTGGTTAATATCTTCATCAAATAATACCCCTTGGAATAAAGCTAGTAATAAATTTGCTAAGTCACTCGCTGATGTTTCATTATATTGATTAGCGGCCCCGGATAATTCCGTCGCCATATTATTGACCAAGGTCGTTTGAATAAAGCCTAACTCTTGAATTTGTTGATTTACTTTTTCAATGCCACCTAATGATTCTATTAATAAATCGGTTGCCATATTATCATGAGATTGTAGCATTAATTGAACCAGTACTTTTAAACTATAGCTTTTATCTTGTGGTAAATTAGCTAAAGTACTTCCTGGTATAATTTCTTGATCAGCAATCTTTACCATATCATCTGCGGTTATTTGTTTGGTTTCTATTTGATAAAAATATACTGCCGCAATGAATAATTTTATTAAATCATCGGCCGGTAATACTTCCGTCGCATCTTCTGAAGAAGAAAGTTGATGGTTAGCCGCTTGTACAAAAATGGAACTTGTTTTTGACTGTTCTTTAATAATGCTTATTTGATCCACTATTAAACTTTTCGTTTGATCGTTAAACTCTTCAATCATATTGGAAGATGATTGTTCTTCGAAACTTTGATTAATTTCTGGCCATGAGACTTCCGTATCTATAATATATTTTGATTCTGAGGTATTAGATTCATTAGATTCTGTTGTCTGATTGGTTTCATTAGCTTCGTTTGTAATTGACGTCATCTCGGTTGCCTCGGTTGTCGTGATGTCTTGAGCCTTGATAGGTTTCTCATTACTAACAGTCCAAAATGTTAAACTTAAAAATAAAAAAGTAAACTTATTCATGTTTTTGATACTCCCTTACGTTCCCACCATTCATATTGATGAGGGATTGTGTTATTTTCATCTAATACACCCGCTACTACTTTGACTAATTGCCACTCCGTTTCATCGATGGCTGGCATAAAAACATCGCTCGGGAATTCTCTTTCAATGAACGTTCGAATAATTTGATCGGCATAGGGTAAAAACAGCTTAAAAATATCAGCACCACCAATAACCATTAATTCTTGATCTTGAGCTAACTCAAGTCCTTCTTCTAAACGATGGATAACCGTTAAGCCTTCAATGTTTTTTCCATAATTTAAATCTCGCGTCATCACCACCGTTTTTCGACCGGGTAACAAGCGTTTGCCCATCGATTCAAATGTCTTACGCCCCATTAACATTGTGTGTCCCATGGTCGTTTCTTTGAAAAATTTTAAGTCATTGGGCAAATGCCACGGTAATTGATTTTGATAGCCAATGCCACCACGTGATTCTTGTGCATAAACAAAACTAATCATGGTTGTTATCCTTTCTTAAACTGCAATCGGTGCTTTAATCGTCGGATGAGGATGATATCCTTCCAAACGAATCGCATCCGCTTCAATTTGGTCAAAGCCATTGAACCGATTAATGATCAATTTTGGTAAAGCTTTCGGTTCTCTTGTTAATAATAACTTCGCTTGTTCAAGATGATTTTGATATAAATGTGCATCGCCTAAAGTATGAACAAACTCTCCTACTCCCAATCCAGTCTCTAAGGCGATTAAATGTGTCAGCAAGGCATAACTGGCAATGTTAAAGGGTACACCTAAAAAGATATCGGCACTCCGTTGATAAAGTTGACAACTTAACTTGCCATCATTCACATAAAACTGAAATAGGGTATGACAGGGTGGTAAAGCCATGGTTGGGATGTCCTCTGGATTCCAAGCTGAAACGATTAAACGTCTAGAATCAGGATTTGTTTTAATTTGATTAATAACCTCTTTAATTTGGTCAAGTGTTTCACCATTACGTAATTCCCATTGACGCCACTGTTTACCATATACATCACCTAGTTCACCATGTTTAGCAGCGAATGCTGCATCCGATAATATTTTTTCTTGAAACAGTTTCATTTGAGTTTCATATTCTGCTTTAAACGAAGCATCTTCTAAGACTCTTAATCCAAAATTGGTCATATCGGGTCCTTGATAGTCTTCACTTTTAATATAGCGTTCGAAGGCCCATTCATCCCAAATATGATTATGGTGTTCCAAAAGATATTTAATATTGGTATCCCCTTTTAAAAACCATAATAATTCACTTTTAATTAATCCAAATGGTACTCGTTTGGTGGTGACCATTGGAAAACCTTCGTTTAAATCAAACCGCATTTGGTACCCGAATAAACTATAGGTCCCCACGCCAGTACGATCTCCTTTAAAATGTCCATTTTCTAATACCGATTGGACAAGTTGTTGATATTGTTCCATCATAATGCTCCTTTTAATTGAGCGTTGTTAATTCCTCTTGTCTTTCATATAAGGCCATTAACGCTTCTTCTTTTTCTTCAAGTTCACGCTGTAAATCCATTAATTTACCCGCGTCACTCGTGATTGTGTTCATTTCTTGTTGAATTTCGTCTAAACGTATTTCCAATTGCTCAATTTCACTTGGCAGTTTCTCTAATTCTTTCTTTTCATGATAACTTAATCTTCTCGCTTTCGGTTGAAGATCATTTTGACTAGTATCCGTATCTTGTTTCGCTACTTCATCTATTTTAACGATAGCTTTGAATTCATTATTAGTTTGTAGAGCGGCTTCTTCTAAATATTCAGAATAACTACCCCAGTAAATATCATAGGCGCCATTTCCCTTAATATTTAACAAATAATCCGTCGTCTTATCTAAGAAATAGCGATCGTGAGAAACGACAAATACCACCCCTTCAAAATTAGCTAAATAATCCTCCAGTACAGTTAAAGTATCAATATCTAAATCATTGGTCGGCTCATCTAATAATAAAACATTTGGTTGCTGAATTAAGAGTGAAAGTAAATAAAGACGACGTCTTTCTCCACCCGATAAATATTGAATTTGTGTACCATGAGTATTTCTTGGAAAATTAAATTGCTCCAATAATTGAGAAGCACTTACTAATGAGCCGTCTTCACGTTTAAAATTATCGGCGATTTTAGTTAAATAATCCAATACTCGAACATCACTAGGCAAATCTTGATCCAGTTGTCGATAATAGGCCATACGCACGGTTTGACCCACTTGGCAAACGCCACAATCAAGCGGATGATAACCGGCTAGAGTATTCAAAAAGGTTGATTTCCCCACACCATTTGCCCCGATTATGCCAATACGATCTCCTTTAACAAAATTCTTAGTATACCCTTCAATCACTTTTTGCCCATTGATTGAGATGGCAATATCTTCTAATTCAATGACACGATTCCCAATACGCTGTTGTTGGAAGTCAAATTCAATTCCTTCAGCTTCTTGATGACGATTCGCAATATTTCCTTTTAACTCCTCGAAACGATCGATACGAGCTTGTTGCTTAGTGGTACGAGCTTTAGCGCCTTTTCTCATCCAAGCTAATTCTTGTTGAAATAATTTATTCTCTTTTTCTTGTACTTTTTGATTAATGGCTGCTTGTTCTGTCCGTTTTATGACATAGGTTTCATAATTACCAACATATTCAGTTAGTTTTCCATGACGTAATTCAACAATAAAATTTACCGCACGATCTAAAAAGTAACGGTCATGGGTTACTAACAGTAAGGCACCTGGATAATTTGCTAAATATTTTTCTAGCCATTGAATACTTTTGACATCTAAATGATTTGTCGGCTCGTCTAAAATTAATAAATCAGGTGATTCAATTAATACTTGAGCAATACCGATTCTTTTCTGCTCACCACCCGAGCACTCACCTACTCGACGTGATAAATTGGTTAACCCTAATTGTGATAAAATAGCTTTTGCTTTAACTTCTATATCCCAAGCATCTTTTAAATTCATTTCATCACTAACACGCGTAAATTGAGTTAATAAATCCTCGTCCATAGGATTAGCTTCTAATTGCTCACGGATTAATTCATATTGCAATAATAGTTGAATGTCTTGAGCTTGGCTATCATAGACCGTTTCTAAAATAGTTTTATTAGGATCCAGTTCTGGATGTTGGTCGAGATAAGCTACGGTATATTGATTCGGCTTAGAAATAGTCCCACTATCATAATTATCTAAGCCAGCAATTACTTTTAACAATGAGCTCTTCCCTGTCCCATTGGGACCAATTAAGCCGACGCGTTGTCCAGTTCTAATTGACCAGTCAATTTTATCTAATAATATTTTAGTACCATATGTTTTGGATAATTGTTCAATCTTTAATTCTTTCATGGGCTTCTCCTCGTTTTTTATTCTTGTTCATTATATCATAGTTTTACTTTAATAATGAATGATATTAGTTTAAGTAAACGTTACAATATGCTATGATTATTGTATTAGAAAAGGAGTGTTGTTATGAAAAAACATCGTAATAAAATTATGTTTTTTGGTTTCTTTATTAATATGATTCTTTTTGGTGTATTAGGTGCGACTGGTGTCATAGATATGTATACCAGTACGGCTTTAAGTAGCATTATAAACGTCATGTTGGCATTATTTTTATTTGGTGATCACCTTAAAGAAGAATGGGCTCGATTTAAAACACAAACAACCTTGAAGAAAATCCTTTGGCTTTCCTTTCTTTTATTTATCATTAACGTGTTCGCTCGAACTGTTTTAATGACGCTTTTTGAACCCTACTTAGACTTGGAATCATTAGGAATGAACCAACAAGCATTAGAGGAAATGCAAACTCAAATCAATCCTTTATTATTTATTTTCTTTACTGTTATTTCAGCACCTTTAGTTGAAGAGTTAGTCTTTAGAGAGTCTTTAAACGGTTGGGTCAATAAAGCGAACCGCGGACTAGTCGTTATCATGTGGATTGTTTCTACTTTATTATTTGCGGGAGCCCATGTGGTTTCTTTACAAGACTTTCTTATTTATCTGCCATTATCGATTTCATTACTTTATATGTATGTAAGATTCGACCGTAATATTTGGGGATCCATTAGTTTTCATTTTGTCAATAATGCCTTATCCGTTATCTTAATGTATTTAGTGCAATTAATCCCCCAAGAATTATTAGAAGAAGCAGCGACTGGTTTTATTCAGTTATTTAAATAATCCAACATGGATTAAAAACAGTGGCAACAAGTAGAAAACTAGATGATTTTTGCTTCGTCTGCCATCCGTCTCGCATCTAAGAGTCAGTAGCAAACTATCCATTAAGATACCATTTTTTGCTATTCAACCAACGCTTGATAAAATTTAATAGCTGGACCAAACTGTTATTTTAGTTTTGGCCCAGCTTTATTGTTAAAACAGATTATGATGGTTTATATATTGATGACTCACCACATGGCAGGTTATGGTAATTAATACCTAAAGAAAAAGCAACTACTTCAAACGAGTAGTTGCTTCTTTTTAATTCGCGATTATTTTTTCACTTCACGGTGTAAAGTGATTTTGCGATCTCTTGGGCAATATTTTTTAACTTCTAAACGGTCTGGGTTATTACGTTTATTTTTGTTTGTTAAATAGTTACGTTCGCCACACTCTGTACATTCTAAGTTAATGTTTACGCGCATTTTGTTCCCTCCAAACTGTTTGGTAATTTGTTTCATCGAACAGTACCAAACAATTATAACATTGTCTATTTTTAAAAACAATACATTTTCAGAAAATATTGCAACTTTCAGCGAGTTTTCTTAAGCTAAAAGGCCTTTAAATCCAACTTGAAGGGAGTGAGCGAGAAATAACGTATCGATTAAATTACGCAATTTTCCCTACCGCCGAAAAGTTGGAAGTGACCAGAAGTAGAAAAACGAATAATTTTCGCTTCTTTTACCTAACCTCATTAAGACGCCGTTTGTTACCACTCAACCCCTGCACTATACAACCAACAGATGGATTGTTAAAGTGTTGGTCCAATCTCTTTAATTACTTAACGTAATAAACTTGTCTTTAATTTCCTAAAATAATTCTTTATAGAAACTAATCGTTTCTTCTAAGGTTGGAGTGAAAGGGTTACCTGGTGCACAAGCGTCGATCATTGCATTTTTTGATAAATATTCAAAATCAAACTCATCTTCTTTAATGTCTAATTCGGTTAATTTTTTAGGGATACCCACCGTTTCAGATAATTTTTCAATTTCAGCAATAGCATAATCAGCACACTCTTCATGTGAATGACCCGTAACATCCATTCCTAAAGCTTTAGCAACATCTCTAAAGGCTGCCGGTACACGTTTGGCATTTTCACGTTCAACTACTGGTAATAACATAGCACAGCAGACACCATGTGGTAATTTATATACCGCTCCTAATTGATGAGCCATTGAGTGAACATAGCCTAAACCAGCATTATTAAAGGCCATTCCTCCAAGAAAAATAGCATTAACCATCGCTTCACGCGCTTCAATATCTTCACCATTTTCAACCGCACGAGGTAAGTACTCTTTAATTAATTCGATGGCACCCATCGATAATTTCTTTGTTAAACCATAAGCACCAGGGGTCACTAATGCTTCTACTGCATGTGTTAAAGCATCCATACCGGTTGCTGCTGTTAATGCTTTTGGTTTCGACAACATTAACTCAGGATCATTGACAGAAATTGTGGCTAATGAGTTTTTATCTACCATCACCATTTTTACTTTACGTTCCTCATCGGTAATGACATAGTTAATTGTAATCTCTGCTGAAGTACCTGCTGTCGTATTAATTGCTACTACTGGTAAACCTTTATTAGATGTCTTATGAAGTCCTTCTAGCTCTTGTACTTTCATATCATTCGTTGCTAAGACAGAAATACAGCTGGCACAGTCTTGTGGTGAACCACCCCCAACACTAATAATAAAATCACATTGATTTTCTTTCAATACCGCTAAGCCATCTTCACAATTTTTAACTGTTGGATTAGGTTCCACTTGACTAAATACTACATAATCAATATTAGCGTCCTTTAAAGGTGCTGATACTTTAGCTAAAATATCACTCTTAGCAATAAATTCATCGGTTACTAATAAAGCCTTATTTAAACCTAATTCTTTAATATAAGAGCCTATTTCGTTCACAACACCGCGACCAATTAAGTTTGTTGAAGGTACATAAAATACTGACATTTTCTCATTCTCCTTTTAGTTTAAATTTTTGTTTTATTGTGAGCCAAGACAAGTTTACTTTGATTAAAGACCATCGCCTCCTTTATGATTAAGTAATTTAGTTATTAAAGTTTAATAACTTTTTCACATATTGAGTTAAAAGACAAACCCAAAAATAATAACTAATTTTTGAGTCGTCCCTTTATTCATTTAGTAGACTTTAAGTTTTATAAGTCTAAATAGCCTGCTCTAGCGGTTACCCCAAAGGCATCGGCTAAATCTTGTAATTGTTGGTCCGTAATTGTTTGTAAGATTTCACCTTGGCTACGTACATAAGTAAAAACTTGTGCCGCTTTCTCAGCTGTTTCAATTAAACCAAAAGTTTCATCCATATCTTTACCTGCTCCATAAATACCATGATGCGGCCACACGACTAAACGAGTTTCTTTAAATTTATTAGCTGTCGCTTCACCAATTTCATTCGTTCCTGGCACAATCCAAGGAGTAATGCCGACTCCTTCAGGAAATACCACTAAACATTCGGTACACATTTGCCATAAAGTACGGGTTAATTCACGTTCTTCTAACGGATGGGTAAAAGTCATCGCTAATAAATGAGTAGCATGACAGTGCATTACAATGCGATTTTCTGGGTCTACTGCTAAACGCGCAATATGACTCATTAAATGAGAAGGTAACTCTGATGTAGGTCGGCCACCATTCACGAAGCCCCATAATAATTCAACGGATCTTCCATCTGGTGCGATACGAATGACGCCTAAGCTGTCTTCAGGATCTTTTTCAACATTTTTAAAATATTTACCTGAACCCGTTACAATGAAATACTTTCCTGCTAATGCTTCACCTTCAAAGTCTATTGGAATCACGCGTTCAACATGGTTAATGTCCAAATATTCAACAACTTCAGCTTCAGTTAATAGATAACTAATATTACCTCCATTGCGTTCATCCCAACCTAAGCGATAAAGATTGGCAGTGGTATCCATCATTTCTCGAACAAATTTAGCTTCTAAAATATTTTTCATGCGTTTCTCCTTTTCACGACTATTGACGTTGGCTTAAGACATCTGCTTCATATGCTTCGATTTCTTTAATCCATTCAGTTCCCACAGGAACATTATTTTGTAAACAATAATAATCCCAAACGGCTGCAAATGGTAACGATTTTAATTCTTCTGTTAAAGCAAGACGTTTTGTAAAATTACCTTCTTTTTCGATGTTTTTTAGTTCTGCTACGGGTGCTAATAAAGCATGTAAAATGGCTTTTAAGGTATTGCGTGTTCCAATAACCCATGCTGCCACACGGTTAATACTGGCATCAAAGAAATCAAGTCCAATATGAGTAGTATCTAATAATTCGTTGTTGACAATGGTTTCAGCAATTCGTTGTAATGTATCATCTATGATTACCACATGGTCAGAATCCCAACGAACTGGTCGTGTCACATGTAAATACAATCCTTGTCCAAATGGGGCTACAGCTGCAAATTTATCCGCAGGATCCTCCGTTGGATGGAAGTGCCCTGAGTCAATCGTCCATAAAATATTACGCGTCAATGCATATGATAAGTAGAACTCATGTGTTCCCACGGTATAAGCTTCTAATCCCATCCCGAATACTTTTCCTTCTACTGCATCAATAGAATATTGCGGATCAATCGCTTCTTCACGCGCTTTGTCGAGTGATTCCATGAGTCGTTTTCTTGGTGATTTACGATCAATTGGATTATCTTTAGAACCGTCTGGTAACCAAATATTATTAACAGAAACAATGCCGGTTTCTTTACCAAAATATTCAGAAATTTTACGGCTACGTCTCGTATGTTCAATCCAAAATTCACGTGTCTCATCATCTAAGGCACTTAAAGTACCATTGGCTGCTTTAGGGTGTGAAAAGAGTGTCGGATTAAAATCTAAACCTAAACCATTTTGTTTAGCCCAATCAACCCATTTTTGATAATGACGGGGTTCAATTTCATCCGCTTCTACAATTTCATCGGTATCGGTATAGATTGCATGTAAATTTAATTTGTGTTTTCCAGGAATTAAACTAAATGCTTTATCTAAATCTTGACGTAATTCTTCTGGTGTACGAGCTGCACCTGGATAGTTCCCGCTAACAGCAATCCCACCGGATAATTCTTGATCAGGGAATTGGAATCCTTTGACATCGTCACCTTGCCAACAATGCATCGAGACTTTTACTATTTTTAATTGTTCCATTACTTTTTCTGTGTCAACACCTAATTCAGCATAACGTTGTTTAGCTAATTCATAGGCTTGTTCGATTTGTTTAACTTCTACCATTTATTTTCCTCCATTTATTTGACTTTAGCAATGTATCGACTTATTAAATCATTGGGATAAGTTGTTTGGGGTGTATAAGTTTTCACTTCAATTTGTGTCGCTAAAAACTGACGCGCTTCGGCTAGATTATCAAATACTTTCTGATTAATCATTTGTATGAGAATATTCCCAATAGCTGTTCCCTCACCCGGTCCAGCCAACAGAGGAATGCCTAATAAATCAGCAGTTAATTGATTGAGTAATTGAACATTACTACCACCACCAACGACATGTAATGTGTCAAACTTCGTACCAGTTAGGCGCTCTATGCGACCCATTTCATAAGCATAAGATAAGGCTAAATTGGAATAGACTGCCATGACCAATTCACCTACGGTTTGAGGAACGATTTGATTGGTTTCTCGACAATAAGAACGAATCGCTTCAATCATATTATCTGGATTGGTAAAACGTTCATCATTTAAATCGATAAACTGTTGGAATGGCTCTACTTGTGATGCTGCTTTTGCCATTTCAGCGTAACTCAGTTCATAATTAATCATACGCGCAATCTCCTGAACACTCCACATGCCCGTGATATTCTTTAAGAAACGATAAGTGTGCTCTGCGCCCCATTCATTAGTATAATTAGCTTCCAAAGCTTCAGGCCCATTAATCGGCTCTGTTAATTCAACACCAATCAATGACCATGTTCCTGAACTTAAATAAGCCCAATTGCCACTACTTTCTACAACCGGAATGCCCACGACTGCGCTCGCTGTATCATGGGTTGCGACAGCAATGACTTCACATGCGGGATATAAACCAGTTTCTTTTAAAGATGTTTTTAACGGACCTAACGTAGTCCCACTGTCCACTAGTTCAGGTAAAATACTTATTGGAACATTAGCTTTGTCTAAGAGTTCTTTATCATAAGTTCCTGTGTCTAAATTTAGAAATTGTGAACTAGAAACATTACTTTTCTCTCCTACCTTCCTACCAGTCAAAACATAACCCAGATAATCTGGAATAAATAATAAATGTTTAGCTTTAGATAAACTTTTCGGTGATTCTTTAAAGAGTTGATACAAAGTATTAAAATTCAAGAACTGAATACCGGTCTTTTGGTAAATATTTTCTTTTGAGATGAATTGCTCAAATTCGTTCATGGCATTGTTTGTACGATTATCACGATAAGCAATCGGTTCTGCAATTAACTGACCTTTTTCATCTAGCAATACATAATCCACTGCCCAAGTATCAATCCCCACAGTACATTGTTCAATACCACGTTTTTTCGCTAACTGTAATCCTGTGAGTACCTCATGACATAATTCCGTTATACTCCAACGTTCATGTCCATCCACTAACGAAAAGCCATTATTAAAGCGATGAATTTCTTCAAATAAAATATTTTGGTCATGATGATCATCATGATAAGTAGCAAGTATTAAGCGTCCACTGGATGCACCTATATCAACTGCAATATGGTAACTCATACGTCCCCTCCTATCTTTACTTTTAATGATTTCCCTTACAATCACTATTTAAACCTAAAATGAATTATGATACAATGGCACTTGAACAGTATTAAAGTATCAAATATACAGGTGAAAAATGAAAACAATCACAAATTATTTATTAAAAGAAACCCAACATGAAAAAGAACAAAAAGCATTAGGCCGTTTTATTGCTGATATTCCAGGAATATCGGATTTACCAACCGGTCATGTGCCTCAGCTTAATGATGCTCTTTTTTTCAAAATAAAGATATTTATATTAGTAAACACAGTCGTTATGCTAAATACCCTGAACATTCACATAATTTCTTAGAATTAAATTACATGGTTCATGGTACTTGCCAACAAGTGATTAATGGTGAACTCATCACCCTTAATGCTGGTGATTTATTATTAATGGATGTCGATAGTATTCACTCTATCCATGCATTAAATGAAGAGGATATTATGTGCAATATTCTTTTTCAAAATAATCACGTTTCCATTGAGTGGTTAAACCAAATAAAAAGTTCTAATAGCTTGTTATACCAGACTCTATTAAATCAAACGAATTCTAATCAAACAAAGGGACAATTTGCCATAATACGTTCACAAGGTGAAAGTAGTCAAATCATTCATATTTTAGAACAAATTTTAACCGAATACTTCCTACCACGTGACTTTTCTGAAGCCATTATTCAACAGTACTTGCCTATTTTATTTTATGAAATGGCTCGTAATCTACCAGAAATCGAAAAAGATTCCTTTGAAGGACATTCCCCTTATTTACAAGTGTTAAATTTAATCGATACGCAGTATCAAAAACTAACACTCAATGAAGCCGCCAGTCAGTTAAATTTTAATAAAAATTATTTAAGCAACTTAATAAAAGAAAAAAGTGGCAAAACATTCACTGAGTTAATTAATCAAAAAAAATTGCAAAAAGCCCAATTGTTAATTCAATCCACACGCTTACCGATAAATGAGATTAGTAATATCGTCGGTTTTTCTAATCGAACCTATTTTTACCGAGAATACCTAAACTTCTTCGGTCATAAACCAGGCAATGATCGTTAGCTTAGTAAACACTATTTAATTAATACTTCTGCTGAGATAAACAATACTTTGCCTCATTAAACATAACCTAAACAAACAAGACCGAACAGAAATCATTAAAATTCTGCTCGGTCTGGTTATTTTCTATTATTCAAATTCGATAGTATTCGTGTCTTCTAAAGATAACATTTGACGCATTCTTGGGAATATTTCAACATATTGTGTGTCACGATCTTCGATTGCGACACCTTCCGCTAAAGCCGCGATTGTTTGTAAACTAATCATCCAATTCGTTAAACTAATCGCTGCATTCTCATCAACAATTTCTAACCAATTAGAAAAATTAATCAACGTTGTTGTTTCAGACGTTCCCTTTAATTCAAAAGCAATCGTGCCCTCTTGCCAAGTGAAGGTGAACAATACCGGTGCTTCAATATCTAAAATCATAAACGAATGCTCTGTTTCTAATTCATCGGTATATATCAATTTACCACCAGGACGGTAATCTTCAATCCGTAAACCTTGGGACCATTGGGTAATATACTCATTCTCAGTTAAAATTTCCCAAACACGATTAATATCCGCTTGGACTTCACCATCAAAATTGATAGTTAAACCATGATGCGGTTCATAATCATGGTGGTGATCGTGATTATGACCACAACCACATTCATGGTGGTGATGCTCATGCCCGTGGTTGTGATGATGGTCACAGCAACATTCATGATGATGTTCGTTAGCATGGTCATGATGATGGCCGCAATTACATTCATGGTGGTGATGCTCATGCGCGTGATCGTGTTGATGGCCGCAACTACACTCATAGTGATGTTCGTGCCCGTGTTCTGAATAGCCACAACCACTTGTTTCGGTTTGATTAGATGCTAATTCTTTTTCATTGGACATAGCAAGGCTCCTCTATTTAAATTTAGGTTTATAAAATTGACGACGGTCTAAAGCAAAGATTGGTTCGGTAAATTCGCCACCTTCAATTTTTGCTGTTTCGCTTAACATCATGTTTAAGTTGGCATCCATTAAGTCAATTTGATGAATCAATTCAGCTTCAACAATTTGGGGGACTACTGGACTGCCAAACTCTAATTTACCATGATGCGCTAGAACGACGTGTTTCAGTAATACAATCGATTCCATTTCAGGATTAATATTGATTTCACGACAGGCTTGATCAATTAACTCCGACATGATGACAATATGTCCCATCATTTTTCCTTTTAACGTATATTCCGTTGAGACAGGACCACTTAATTCAATCGTCTTACCAATATCATGAAGGATAATCCCCGAAATTAATAAAGACGCATTTAAATCAGGATAGATTTTTAATAAGCTTTTAGCAATTCTTAACATTGAAACCGTATGGAAACTTAAACCTCCAAACATTGCATGATGAAATCTTTTCGCTGCTGGATAACTATAAAAGTCCTCTTCTACGGTATTCAAAATTTTATGGACAATACGTACAATATTAGGTTCTCGAATTAAGAAAATGGCCTCATCAATTTCGCGTTTAATATCTTCACGTTTGACTTCAACCCGTTCTAAATAGAGAGAGGGATCATTTGGTTCGCCTTCTTCAGCTAGTCGTAATTGTTTAATCTTCACTTGCGATTTTCCTTGATAACTATCGCGCATACCGCGTACAAATACAACTTTTCCGGTTTGGAATTTGGCAATTTCCTCATCAGTAGCAGACCAATACATACCATCCATCGAACCTGACTGGTCTTGGAAACTAAAAGCGATAAATGGTTTACCAGTTCGTGCAATTTTTACTTCTGCTGATTTTATTAATAAAAAGAGGTTAAAATCTTCACCTGTTTGAATATCATACAAATAAGTCATTATTCCACCGCCTTTTCTTCTACTTGTTCAATCTCGGATAAATCAATCGTCTGTTCTTCTCTAAATGATTCAATCGCTTGTTGATCAAAAGTAAAGAACAAGACTTGGGTTGTTTCACTAAATTGCTCTAACACTTGGTACATGCTTGTTTTTCTAAATTCATCGAAATTAACAAATGCATCATCAATAATAATCGGTAATTTTACCATTGAAGTAGCACTTTCAACAAATGCTAATCGTAATGCGACATACAATTGCTCTAAGGTACCTTGTGATAGTTCATGTGGTTCAAATAAAATACCACTAAACTGCATCACTTTAACACCTTGTTTATTCAGCTTGATTTGCGTATATCGTCCATAAGATAAACGTTCAAATATTTCATTCGCACGTTCAATCATAGCAGGTACTGGATCACCAATCCCATAACGGAGTGTTTTGAAAATTAATTCCATCGCAATACGTTTAGATGTCCACTCTAAAACCGCTTCTCTGACTTCAGCTTCTTTTATGGCTAATTGCTGTGTTAGATTTTGATACGTTCCATCTGATTCTAGATTACGAATCGCTACTTCTAAATTCGCACGTTCAGAATGATGAGGTACTAATTGTTCGCGTGTTAGTTCCATCTTAGCTTCTAATCGTTTATAATCTTCAACTAGCGCTTGTTTATTCACTACTTCTGCAAGTGCTTCTTCGAAACCGGCCATTTGTTGTTGATATAACTCATGTTTTTCGGTTAATTCTAAAATACGTTCATTATCACGAACCTTGTCAAAGAAAATTAATTGATTTTGACTATTCGTTGTCGCTAATATGTCATCAATTAAAGCTTGATCATCGGTAACTTTTTGTTTCAATTGTTCAATTTTAGTTTCGGCTTCAGTAATGCGGTCATTTAAATTTTGACCTCTGAACTGCGTTACTTTCAATTGGGCTTCCAATTCTTCAACATAGCGAATTTGAGCCCGTACCGATTCATCATCAAATGGGAAACGTTCGAATAATGGTTGTAATAAAGCACGCCAATCGTTAATCAATTGTAGATTATGTTCTTTTTCTTCAATGAATTTTTCTTTTACTGATTGCGCTTCGAAATACGCTTTTACCGGATTGGTTTTAAGGACTAATTCAGGATCAGCAGTTGGATAAAACCCTATTGAAACTAACCATTTTTGTAAAGCTTTATTGACTTCTTCACGTTCTTCCACAATTTTTTCTAAGGCTTCATCACGTTGATTTATTTGAATGCTAATTGCTTTACTTTGTTCTTGATAATCGCTTTCTTTCTCCCTTAATTCTTGTATTTTGCTAACGATTGGACTATTGTGAAAAATATTAAATCGTTTACGATGTTCAAAAAAGACATAGAGCGAACTCACTAAACCAATAACGGTTAGAATAGCCCCTAACCAGAATAAGAAATTCAAATTAAAGACTGAATTAATCAGTTGAGAACCCATTAACATTAAACCTAAAAACAGGAAAACGACACCCATTAAGTAGTGTTTTAGACTGGTTTCTTCAATCAAGACCGCTTCATCATTCATGCGTTGATTTTCAAGTTTCGCGACTTGCGAACGGATAATGGCACTATAATGCTGTTGTTCTTTGCGTTGTTCCAAATAAACTTTACGCTCGGATTTCAAATTATCTTCTTGTTTGGCTAAATCAATTTTTTTAGATTGAATATCAAGTCCGCTTTCTAATTTTAGTTGATATTCATTATCATCAGCAACGCGTTCAGGATAAAATTGACCTCTGGCCGCTAATTCGTGCATCAATTTTTCTTGTTCATCAATCCGTGCTTGAGCATACTCAATTTTAGCTTGGATGTCTTTGGCTTGTTGAGTTTTTGATAACCATACTTTACGTTCCTCTTCATGGTTCACTGCCCAATTTAAACGGGTCATCGTTCCTAATTCCCCACGAATTAACTCAATCTTTTCTTCTAATTGCCTAATTTCTGAGTGATTGTCAGAAATATTACGATTCGCTTGTTTAATCTTTTGTGGCATCTCGTCTTCAATCTTGGTAAAAACGAGTTGATCTAATTCACGCACAGTTGCTCTATCTTTGATAAATATGTCATAGCGTCCGATTAACTTGTCTAATTCGCGCATAGAGTTATCTAATTCTTTAATATTAGCGTTTAATTCGGCAATTGTTTTTTCTTCATCTTGTCTTTTTTGCAATAATTGATCATATTGTTCCATAGTTTCCTTGGCAGCTTCAACTTTATAGGCTAATTGATCATATTCACTTAATAATAGATTAAGTGGGCGATTTTGTGCTTGGGGACGATAAAAATCATCGGTTTCTTTTTCTAATGACTTGGCAATTTTTACAAATTGATCACTTCCAACGGTCCCAATACTTAAGAAATAATCATTAATTTGCTCGGTGTCTAATTGTGAAAGTTCTTGTAAATTTTGCAAATTAAAAGCATAAAATGTATCAAATAAGCGTTCATCAAGCCCAGATAATAATGTTTCCAATAACGCTGGGTCCTTTTCTTCTCCATCTACTGTATGAATTGAAAATTTGGAATCTGTTCGTTCAATCCATAAATCGCCTTCAGGGGTATCCATTAATAAAATACGCCCACCATAGCGACTACCTAATTTAGGTTCATAGCGATTGAGTTGATTGACACGACGGTGTTTGGTAGGAAAACCAAATAAAATACTTCGGATAAAAGATTGTAAAGTTGATTTTCCAGCTTCATTTGGACCATAAAACAATTGTAACTCTTCATCAATTTCAAAGCTTTTGTCAACCCATTTACCATAACCATAAATATCTAACTTTTTAATTTTCATGGTTATCCTCCTCCGATTCGATACTCAAAGTTTGCAGTAATCGTTGATTAGCTTTTTCAAGAGCATCATTTTTTAAATCCTCGGTTAAAATACTCCCTTTTAACCATTTTCTCATGACCGGATGTTTCGTAATCTCTTTAATGACTGTATCGTATAATTCTCCATCCTTAAATTCTTGAAGAGTCGCTAAATAACTCTCATTCAATAATGGGTCATATTCAAAAACCTCTAATCGATTGTCCGTCAATAATTTTATTTTAACTACTTTAGTAAAGCGTTTCGCCTCATAATTCGGTTGAAATACTTCTGTTAATTGCCCAGATTCAATTTGTTCTTGTAATGCATTGGATAATTTATGAGCATCATTCAAATGAATCGTTAATAAATAAGATTGCTGAGTCCCTTCAGATTCTGCTTCATAATTAGTAACAATGTCTTGAATTTCTGAAATAATCCGCTGTTGATCCCAATCATAATCGCAATATAAATTAGCTGTTTCCCAGACAATGGATGCAAGCGACACAAACTCATTTAAGGTAGGTTGATTTTGACGTAATTCAACTATATAAGCGCCTTTATCTCCCGATTCTTTGGCATTCTTTCCTTGAATAATCCCTGGATATTGAATTAAAGGTACTTCGTTTAGAACCATAGCTTGATGAATATGGCCAAGTGCCCAATAATCATATTCCTTGCTTAATAAATCTTGTAAGCTAAAAGGTGCGTAATTGGCGTGTTCGTTTTCAGTAGAATCTAAAGAACCATGTAATAAACCAATGGTGAAATCAGTTGCTCTCGGATTAATCGGATACTTTTCAATCATTCGTTCTTTAATCCAACGATGATTATAGCTAAAACCATAAATGCGGATGGTTTCATTATTTTTAGTGGTAATATCAAAATGCTTCACCAATTCTTCCTCAAATAAATAAACATTGTCAGGATAATTCATTGATAAGTAATTCGGCTCGTAATAATCATGATTACCATGACCGATGACGACTGGAATTTCTGCTTGTTTTAGACGATTCATTTGCTGAAAGAAAAAATGCTTAGCCGCAATGGTTTGCTTAGTCGCATCATAAATATCACCTGAAACTAACATTAAATCTATTTTTTGATTAATCGCGATTGAGACACATCGTTCAAAAGACTCAAAGGGAGCTTGAATCAACTTTTGTTGTAATTGATAATCTTGTTTAGCAATCCCACTAAAAGGAGTATCTAAATGTAAGTCAGATACATGTAGTAATTTCATAGCTGACTCCTTTCAAATTTGTTTTAAAAAATACCAACTGACGCAAATCGACTTCGATTGACACGCAGTTGGCAATTCAGATGCAAAATAAACTATTGTTCGTTATTTTCGCTATAAACTTCTTGCAATGGTAATGTAATGATGCGATTAATGTCTTCCATAATTTGACTTAACTGACGTTCACTTTCCATTAATTTATTAATAGACTCATTGTCCATCACTTTTTCTGAAAGTTCTTGATAATCTTTAATTTCATCTTCTGTTGGTTGTTGACCAGTCATTTGTTTCATTTGGAAACTTTGTCCCATTTGTTTAAATTCTTCAAATAATTCATTAGATGCACTATCTTCTTTAATTGATTTCATTGTTTCTACTAAATTTTTATAAGCATCTAAGCTACGTAAATCACGTTCTAATTGATTCGCTGTATCATAAATGTTGTTTTGTGTCATTTTCTAGTCATCTCCTTTTAAGTTACGTTACTATCATATCAAAATATAGATCATTCTACAATGATGCTGGGCATAAACTTGAAAATTCAGTCAAGTGATTGCTCGATAATTCAAAGCGCAGTGGTTGAGTGGTCTCAATCTGCGTCTTAATGACTTGTTTGAGGCCTACTCAACTGTGCGGGGGTAGGCCGACGAAGCGAAAATTATTCAGTTTTCTACTTCTGGTCTACTCCCAACTGTGCGGGGGTGGACAGACAAAGCGAAAATCATTTGATTTTCTACTTTTGGTCCACTCCCAACTGTGCGGGGGAGGCCGACGAAGCGAAAATCATTTGATTTTTTACTTCTGGTCTACTCCCAACTGTGCGGGGGTGAACTGACGAAGCGAAAATCATTCGATTTTTTACTTCTGATCCTCTCCCGTTAGTTTTCATTTTTTCACTTAGCTTTATTTAATTGCATTAAAATGGTAATTCAACTGTCTCTAACCACTCACTAGCTGATTGCCATAAGTCTGAAGCCTCGTTGCCTAATCTATCGACGACTTTATTTAAGGTTTCGCCCGCACCTTCTAACCATGCTTTAAAATCATCACCAAAAATATCTTCATCGATAAAGTTACTATCCGCTTCCATCTGCGAGGCCATCTGTACCTTAAACGGTGTTTGCGGTGAACTTAACATCAAATTGGTTGTTTGAATATTGAATAGACTACCCATCCCTGTCGGCATCAATTCATCTAGATTACCATCACCAACGTTATCTAAACCAACCCAAGTAACAATGGTAAAATCTGGTGTATAACCTACCATCCATTTATCACGGGTTTGCATATTGCCTTCGCTCACTTCAGTCGAACCTGTCTTACCGGCAATTAATCCATAATCGGGGCCAGCACCATAAGCCGTACCATAACCACCATAAGTATCAAGCATCATACTCGTCATATCAGCTGAGACATTGGCAGTCATCACCTTATATTTCGTTGGGTTTTCATTATTATAAACTACTTTACCACTTGGGTCTTCAATTCGACGTATAAAATTACTTTCTAAACGCACGCCATCATTACTAAAAGCAGAATAGGCTGATGCTAATTGCTGCGGTGAAACACCGTTTTTCATCGCACCTAAAGCAAGAGTTAAAGACTTATCTTCTTCATCGACCTTAATCCCAAATTGCGCTAATTTATTAACGGCGGTATCAATTTTAAATTGATCCATTAAATAAACAGCACTGGTATTTTTACTTTGAGCTAAGGCATAATAAAGTTCAACTTCACCGGTATCCGACACTTTACGGTCATAGTTTTCTGGTGCGTAATTATCACTACCATATCCTTTTACAACATCGGGGACCATCGAATGGATAGTATAACCTCTTTCCAAAGCACTCACATAGACAGCTATGGGTTTAATGGTCGAACCAGGAGAACGATACATATCAGTCGCACGGTTGAAGCCACGATAGGTATATTCGCCACGTCCCCCATAAACCGCCATTACGCCACCAGTTTTAGGGTCAACCACTACACTAGCACTTTGGACGGTTGGTTCAATCCCATCATCACCAAAAATCCAGTCGTTCGTATATGAAGCATCAATCGCATTTTGATAATCTGTATTTAAATACGTATAAATCTTATAACCACTTGAAACTAACTCATCTTCAGGGATTTTCGCTTTGGCAACTGCTTCAGAAATGGTCGCATCAAAATAAAACGGATATTCATGACTCACCGTATCATAATAAGCATCGTTCAACACAATCGAACTGACTTTAATATTTTCAACCTCAGACTGTGAAAGAATGCCTTCTTTATACATTAAATCAGCAATGACATTACGACGATCAATCGCTGCTTCATAATCATCAATCGGATTAAAAATATTAGGTCCTTTTAAAATACCAGTTAAGACCATACTTTCATTATAATCTAAGGTTGCGGCACTATGTCCAAAGTAACGCATAGAAGCATCCTCAATCCCCCAGACTCCATTACCAAAATAAGCATGGTTTAAATACATCTCTAAAATTTGATCTTTGGTATATTTCTTTTCAACTTCTAATGCCAAGAAAAATTCTTTTAATTTACGATTGAACGTTTGGTCCAACGTTAAAAATGCATTTTTTACTAATTGTTGTGTAATCGAACTTCCCCCACCACCGGTAGTGTTCCGATTTATAATTAAGCGTACAAAAGCCCGCCCCATCCCAATTGGGTCAAAGCCAACATGTTGATAAAATCGTTTATCCTCGGTATTGACGACTACTTCACGCATCGGAGTAGAAATATTTTCTAAACTAACATAACTCCCTTTTTGATCGCGTAAAGTCCCAGCTACTTCATCATTTATATCTAGGACTGTTGTATGAGACATTAAAGCTTCTTGTAAAGTATCTACAGAAGTTGTTTTTGCAATCAGAACTAAATAACTGGATAAGATTAAAGACAGTGTCATCCCTATGAAGATGAGCCATTTCCATCCACGATAATAGCGCCATAAATTTTTGATGCCTTGCCAGATATGACTCGACTTTTTTTGATTAGCCATTTGCGGCACCACCTTTCTTTCATCTATTTCTTCACTTACTATATTATAAAATAAATTAGAAGAAAAATAGACTATCCTGCTACTAATTTGTTAAATATCGATTAATTTCATGTAAAATAGTAAGTAATTCATATTTAATCACGAAAAAAGACTGGGAGCAACCCCAGCCCTTCATCATTTTTCGTCAAAAATAATTAAGCATTTGCTTTTAAACGCTCAACTTCACGTGCAATTTCAACTTCTTCATTCGTTGGAATATTTAGTACCACTACTTTAGAGTCTTCAGTTGAAATAACTGCTTCTTTACGTGTATCATTACGTTCTGCATCAACTTCTGCACCAAATACAGTGATACCATTGATAACATCTTCACGGACAGGAGCTGAGTTTTCCCCAATCCCAGCTGTAAAGACAATCGCGTCAACACCATTCATTACCGCAATATATTGACCAATGTATTTTTGAATACGGTTAATAAAAATCTCGTATGCTAATTTAGCACGTTCATTTGTTTCTTTGGCAGCCATAATTTCACGCATATCACTTGAAATGCCAGAAATTCCTAGTAAACCAGATTGTTTTTGGAAAATATTTAACATTTCATTGATATCATTGATTTCTAATTTTTTCATTAGGAATGGAATGATTGAAGCATCGATATCACCTGTACGTGTTCCCATTGTCACCCCAGCTAAAGGTGTGAACCCCATAGAAGTATCGACTGCTTTACCACCTTCAACCGCAGTAATGGACGCACCATTACCTAAGTGGCAAGTAATAATTTTTAAATCTTCAATGTTTTTACCTAACATTTCAGCGGCACGACGGCTAACATAACGGTGACTCGTTCCGTGAGCTCCATATTTACGTGCT
The DNA here is from genome assembly GCF_033564055.1 of Globicatella sp. PHS-GS-PNBC-21-1553. NCBI lineage: Bacteria > Bacillati > Bacillota > Bacilli > Lactobacillales > Aerococcaceae > Globicatella > Globicatella sp. PHS-GS-PNBC-21-1553. Next base: position 2,247,827 of record NZ_CP085470.1, on the reverse strand, counting down.
TTGAAATTTTCATAATATTCATATGGTAAACTATATAAATAATTTTCAGCAGGTAAAGTTGTATGGAATGAAGTGTCAAACACTGCTGCCATTGTTGCATTAGGAACGCGCTCTTTAAACGCACGCATAACTGCTGCTTCTGCTGCATTATGTAATGGCGCAAATTCTGCTAATTCATCTACTTGATCAATTACTTCGTCATCTATTAAAGCTGAATCTTTAAATAACTCGCCACCTGCTACTACACGATGACCAATTCCCGTAATTTCATCAAATGAATGAATCACATTATTCGCTTCTAATTGTTCAAATAAGATTTCAACCGCACGATCGTGAGTTGCGATATCCTCCACTAATTTCACTTCTTGGTCGTCACCATATTCTAATTTGAATACAGAGTCATTAATCCCAATACGTTCTACTAATCCCTTAGCGATGACTGTTTCCTCAGGCATCGTATACAATTGAAATTTTAAACTTGAACTACCAGCGTTCACTGCCATAGTAATAGACATTTAACATGTTCCCCATTTCTAAATAATTTTACATAAGACTATTATAACATTAAACACTTTAATTTTTTAGTATTAAATTGAAAAAGTCTTATAAAATTTGTGAATAGAAACATGATAAGCTAAAAAACGACTCCTATTGTACAAATACTTTTGCTTCATTTGATTGTGAAATAATTAATCAGTTTTTAATCAGATAGCCGTTTACAGTTTTATTTTGAGTGGTATAATGGTTGATGAATAATATAGAAATTAGGAGCTTTCAATGAAAAGAATAAATGATTATCTCAAAATGGAAACATCAACCATTATTTTCTCAATCGTGATGATTACTCTGGGTTGCGCAATCTATGCGGTAGGTATTAATAGTTTTGTTCTACCTAATAAATTTGCCAGTGGTGGTGTCGCGGGTATTGCGATTATTTTATACTATATGCGCCAAATTAATGTTGGGGCCACCAACTTTATCCTGAATGCGATTTTACTGCTTATCGGATGGAAATTTATTGAAAAAAGAACACTGGTCTTCACCATTTATGCCTTAGCTATGATGAGTTGGTTTATGGAAATTATCCAAACACCTGGATTTACCTCAGAAAATGTCTTAATTTCTTCGATTGCTGGTGGTGTCATCATGGGGATTGGTATGGGGATTATTGTCCGTGGTAATGGAACAACTGCCGGAACCGATATTATTGCTTTAATGTTAAAAAAATTCTTTGGTTTAAGTTTTTCACTGGGTGTCTTCATAGTTAATTTATTAATTATTATCGCAAGTTCTTTTGTTATTGGGCTAGAAAATGCGATTGTCACGTTAATTATGAAGTTCATTACTAGCTATATGATTGATATTTTCACTGAAGGTTTTGACCGTCGTAAATCGCTAATGATTATCTCTGAAAAACAAGATGAAGTAGCGCATGCCATTATTGAACAAGTTGGTCGTGGCTTAACAGTTTTGAAAGCCTATGGTTATTACAGTCATCGTGAGAAAGATGTTTTATATGTCATTGTCAGTCGTCATCAAGTCGTCCAAATTCAACGATTAATCTCAAAAATTGATGCTAAGGCCTTTGTCACCATCTCTGATGTCCAACAAGTCATTGGTCAAGGCTTCACTTTCTACAATGCCGACAATCGTAATAAGCGATTTTATTCAGATAATGCCAATTACTAATTCACACTAAGATAATGATACCGACAAGGAGCATTAAGAAAACGCCTCGCTTGTCCCTTTCCTCCCTGAAAATCATTGGATAAATTTTGAAAAAAATTAAACGTACGTCAATGTTACAAAAATAATCGGCGACGAGATAGAATTTTATCGTTTCTATCCCGTCACCGATTTTTTAATTAATCTTAATCTTCGTCCATTTGTAAGATAGCCATGAATGCTTCTTGAGGTACTTCTACAGACCCCACTTGCTTCATTCGTTTCTTACCTTCTTTTTGTTTTTCCAATAATTTCTTACGACGTGAAACGTCCCCACCATATAATTTGGCTGTTACATCTTTACGTAATGCTTTAATATTTGTTCTCGCAATAATCTTTTGCCCGACCGCAGCTTGGATTGGCACTTCGAATAATTGACGCGGAATAATGCCACGCAATTTCTCGACTAATTCGCGGCCGCGACCATAAGCGAAATCTTTATGAACAATCATACTAAAGGCATCGATTAAATCACCATTTAATAAAATATCCATTTTTACTAAGTTAGATGGTTTGTAACCAATGATTTCATAATCTAAGGAAGCGTAACCTTTAGTATTAGATTTTAATTTATCAAAGAAGTCATAAATAATCTCTGCCATCGGCAATTCATAAACAACATTGACACGATAATCATCTAAGTAATCCATCGTAATAAAGTTACCACGTTTACGTTGACCAATATCCATTACTGCCCCAACATAGTCATTAGGCACCATAATCGTTGCTTTAACATATGGTTCGAAAATCTGATCAACTTCAGTTGCTGGAGGCATCATACTTGGGTTATCAACAACTACTTCTTCACCATTCGTCTTTAATACTTTATATATAACCGATGGTGCGGTCGTAATTAAATCAATGTTAAATTCTCTTTCTAGACGTTCTTGAATCACATCCATATGTAGTAAACCTAAAAATCCAGTACGGAAACCAAAACCTAATGCTTGTGACGTTTCCGCTTCGAATTCTAAAGCGGCATCATTTAACTGTAGTTTTTCCAAAGCCTCACGCAAATCGTTATAGTCATTGGATTCAACCGGATAGAGACCAGCAAAAACCATTGGATTTAATTTACGATAGCCTTCTAACGGTTCTGCTGCCGGTCGATCAGCTGATGTGATGGTGTCACCTACCCGTGTATCTTGAACCGTCTTAATTCCGGCCGTTAAATAACCAACATCCCCAACCATTAAATAGTCACGCTTAATTGGTTTTGGAGAAAATACACCTACTTCGATTACTTCAAATTCTTTGCCATTACTCATTAAACGAATTGTGTCACCTGGTTTAACCGTCCCATTCACAATTCGGACATTTAAGACAACGCCGCGATAACTATCGTAAGCTGAGTCAAAGATTAAAGCTTGTAAGGGTTCATCAATATCCCCCATCGGTGCAGGCACCTTTTCAACTACTTGCTCTAAAATTTGGTCAATTCCAATACCGGCTTTGGCACTCGCAAAAACAGCTTCACTGGCATCTAAACCAATAACGTCTTCAATTTCTTGTTGAACTCTTTCTGGATCGGCTGCTGGTAAATCAATTTTATTAATAACCGGCAAAATCTCTAAATCATTATCCAACGCTAAATAAACATTCGCTAAGGTTTGTGCTTCAATCCCTTGTGCTGCATCGACAACCAATAGCGCCCCTTCACAAGCGGCTAATGAACGCGATACTTCATAAGTAAAGTCGACGTGACCTGGCGTATCGATTAAATGAAAAATATACTCTTCACCGTCATTGGCTTGATACTTCAACTCAACAGCATTTAACTTAATGGTAATGCCTCGTTCACGCTCTAAATCCATTGAATCAAGCAATTGGTCTTGCATCTCCCGATCTGAAACCGTATGGGTTTGTTGTAAGATACGGTCAGCCAAAGTTGATTTACCATGGTCGATATGGGCAATAATCGAAAAGTTTCTTATTTTTTGTTGTCTTTTTAACATATCATCTCTTAAAGACATAATTTCACATCCTTTTGCTTGAATTCAATAAAAACTTATTTCAAGCTTTATACATACATGATTAATATTAACAAATTTTCGCTTAATTGAATAGTCATTTTTATCATATTCTCTTAAGTTTTCATTGACAATGACACTTTATACAATGGTCTTATAGTATCAAACTATCTTATGAGAAACAACTATTTGATTTTCTATCATTTTAAGGCAATTTACCCACTTCAACATTCATGGTGTTTTGCCACATAAATAAGAGACTGGATGAAACTTAATAAAATTTCTTCCCAGTCCCTTTTATTATTTAATGATAGAATAGTTAAAATCGTGTCAAACTTTGACGTTATATATTACTACTTACACAAAAAACACACGATTTTAAACGGATTAAATCGATTCTTACTAACGACTCATTTAGCCCTATGGAATATAGTAATAAGCGCCATTAGTTAAGATTTCAGCCACTTGATGAACTGACATATCAGGACTTAATTCATATTCTCCCGCTTGGATTAGTGTATCTAAGCCCCAGTTTGCAATAATTTCTTGTAATTCAGCTGAATCTTGAATAATGCCTTCCTCTGCCAAACGATTCGCGATCGTCGTTGAATCTTCCCCTTCACTAATCGTGAAAGTAGTAGTTGATCCTGCTTCAGCTGCTACTTCATCATTATTTTCTTCATTCGTTGCTTCAGTCGATTCGTCTTCGGCTACCGTACTTTCTTCACCACTGGTTGGTTCAATAGAATTACCAGAAGTTGTTTCTTCTTTCTTTTCTGATTGTTTGTTCATTTGCTCTTCTAAGGCTGACATATTCTCAGACAATTTTTGTTTTTCTGACTCTAAATTACTCTTTTCTTCTTGTAATTTACTTACTTCTTCACGATATTGTGCTAATTCCTTATCGTTATTAGAACCATTAAACAAAGAGTTAACTGTCACACCCGGCACCGGTACATTTCCTTGACCGAAGACAGCATAAGCTCCTGATAATAATGCCGCACATAAAAAGCCAATTCCCATTGATCTTAATGTTTGTTTACTCATGAAATCATTCCTTTCTAACGATTTTCGATGTAATCATCAACAATCGTTTGAACGGTTTTAACATTCAATGCAACATCAGCTGCAATTTCTTGCATGGTGAATCCTTGAGAATATAAACGAATGACTTCTTCTTTAGTTAATTCGGAAACTTCTGTAGTATCAACCATGTCAACTTCTTCTACTAATTGTTCTTCATCAACAACTGTTTCGTTAGGATAATTTTGGTCGTTACCATAGACTAAAGGAGCAGGTTCTTTTAATTCTTGCTCAATTTCAGCTACTCTCGTTTTAATATTATATAATTCTCTTGATTGTTGAATTTGAAATTCTTCTAATTGATTTTCAATTTTTTGATCGTCTTTTGCATAAATAGAAGCAATCAATAATACGATGGCGATTGCTAATAACGCAATCACTAAAATCCATATATCCATAAGGCACCTCTTTCATTATTCATACTTTCTATTTTATTCAAAAAACTGAAAATTTTCAATAGAAATGCTATTACAATCAGATTAAGTTTTTCAAAAAAGTTGAAATAAATAGCGTACTGAAAGTATAATAGAAGAAAGTATAGCTTTTTTATGGAGGAAATATGAAACAGGAAGAACATACAACCAAAGCCTTATATCTACTAAAGGATACAGGTAAACATGGGTTATTCAAAATAATTTTTAGTCGTACCGGCGTTATTACCATTTTATTATTAGTTCAAATTTTCTTCCTCTTCTCAATGTTTAAGTGGTTTGGTGAATATTTTCCAATAATCAATGGTATTTCCCTTACATTTTCAAGTTTTATTGTTATTTATATTTTAAACTCACACAAAATTAGTGCCACTGCCAAAACAACCTGGATTATGGTAATTATGACTTTCCCAATTTTTGGTGGCTTGCTTTTTGCTTATACTCAAAGTAATTTAGGTCACAGAATTTTAGCGCGTCGGGTTAATCATTCCATCGTCCGCAGTGAACACAAAATTCGCCAGAATCCACAAGTAATGGAAGAACTAACAAAAATCAATGAAGGAACTGCTACCCTTGCTCACTATCTGAGATTAAATGGTAATTATCCTGTTTATAATCAAACAACGACTGAGTACTTTAAAACCGGTGAAGATAAATATCAGGCAATGATGATTGAATTAGAAAAAGCCCAACATTTTATCTTTTTAGAGTATTTTATTATTCAAGAAGGTGAAATGTGGGGCCATATACTAGAAATACTCGCCAGAAAAGCAGCCGAAGGGGTTGAAGTGCGTGTAATGTACGATGGTACCAATGCCTTTACCAAAGTTCCTTGGGATTATGATGCGAAGATACGTCAATTAGGAATTCAATGTAAGATGTTCGCACCGATTACCCCCTTTGTATCCACTCACTATAATTACCGGGATCACCGTAAAATACTGGTTATTGATGGACACACGGCCTTTACCGGTGGCGTTAACTTAGCAGATGAATACATTAACTTAACTCACCGCTTTGGTCATTGGAAAGATACTGCCATTATGTTAAAAGGTGATGCGGTTAAGACCTTTACTCTGATGTTTTTACAACTATGGAATATGGATGAAAATAAACCGCGTTATTCAGCTTATTTAAATGAAGCCAATCCCCTACCTAACAAACAAACTGGTTTTATCATTCCTTATGGCGACGAACCCTTTGATTACGAAAAAGTTGGCGAAAATGTTTATATTGATATCTTATATCGTGCTAATCAATATGTACACATTATGACCCCTTACTTAATTCTTGATAGTGAATTAGAAAATGCTATCAAATTTGCTGCCAAACGTGGTGTGGAGGTAAAAATCATTTTACCTGGTATTCCTGATAAGAAAATTCCTTTTGCCCTTGCAAAAACATACTACGCCTCTTTAATGGATGCTGGTGTTGATATCTATGAATATACGCCTGGTTTTATCCACGCAAAAGTTTTTGTCAGTGATAATGATACGGCGGTTGTCGGTTCCATTAATTTAGATTATCGTAGTTTGTACCATCATTTTGAATGTGGTGTTTTACTTTATAAAACAGACTCGATTGCCGATATTGAAGAGGATTTCCAAGAAACATTAGGAATGTCAGAACTTATCTTATTTGATAAACTGAATAGTCGTCCCTTTACTCAAAAATTAACAGGGTGGATCGTTAAAATCTTTGCGCCATTATTATAAAAGATGGTGCATAATTGCTAAATTATTATCATAAAGTTTGTCTAAATTATTCCTTAATGTATATAAATTATTGATTCCAAAGAGACCGAGTATAAGTTTAATGCCAACTACTCAGTCTCTTCTTTTATGTTATAATAAAATCTGACTTTGTAAAAAATCTTCAAGACGAAAGGATGTCCATAATGACCTATCAATATATTTTTATCGATTTAGACGATACGATTTTTGATTTTCAAAAAAGTGAACAAAAAGCCTTTAAAAAATTAACGGAACATATCGGTTTCCCCTACTCAGATGACCTATTCAAGCAATTTAAACAATATAATCAACAACTATGGCATCAAATCGAATTAGGGACGCTTACTAAGTCAGAACTACTCGCAACCCGCTTTCCTAATTTTTTTGAGCAGTTAGGTTTTTCGGTAGTACCTGATGATATGGATGATTATTTCCGGGATCAACTTGCAGAAGCTGGTGATTTGATTGATGGTGCAGAGAACTTCTTAAATACGCTACAACAACATCAAAAAACATTACTCGCAGCATCCAATGGTGTCTATCCAACACAAATAAAACGTCTAAATAAAACCGGCATCATCGACTATTTTGACTATATCTTTATCTCAGAAAAATTAGGGTTTAGTAAACCTGATGCTCGCTTTTTCGAAGAATCATTTAAACAAATTAATAATTTTGATTTTGAACAAGCGATTATGATTGGCGACAGTCTTACCTCTGATATGCGTGGAGCGCACAATATTCAGTTGCATTCTATTTGGTATAATCCTCACCAAAAGCAACAGCCAGACGACTTAACCATCACCTATCAAGCACAAAACTTTAAAGAAATATTAGATATTTTAATTTAAACTATCAGTGGACGAGCGATAAAAACCAGCACTTTGGTAAACTTGTCCACTTTTTATTCAACCTTTTATACTAATGAATTCTAATCAAGAGCAAAACTCAATCGTTTTTCAACTTTTTGTCTAATTCTTACTGTACGGGAGGTGAATAAACAATTCGAGAATCAATCGATTTGCTTCATTTTTTACTCCGATTAAGGTTTAAAAAAACAACTGAATTCGTCTTTAACAGCCTTTCTAAAACCTATACCTAATCACCAGGGAAAATTCTTCTATTCACAACCAAAAGCACACAGCCAACAAAATACAGTCAACCTAATATCTTAAATATCACAAACAAAAAAAGAGTGAATTCGCAATAGTTACTTAATGTCCCTATATCGATTCACTCTATCTTTATTTATCTTTTCATCTTAAACATATTGACGTTTTTCACCGTTCATATAAGCAGCATCAATTAAGCCGCCACCTAAACATTCTTCGCCACGATAAAAGACAACTGCTTGGCCTGGTGTTACTGCACGCACTGGTTCATCAAAAATAACTCTCGCTTTAGTGCCTGATTCATCCAATTGCACTTTCACGTTAATATCTTTTTGACGATAACGGAATTTAGCTGTACATTCAAATTCTTTTTCCGTCCAATTATCAGTTGTAAAATGAATTTCACTTGCTTCTAAATATTCAGAATATAAATTATCATGATGGTAACCTTGACCTACGTATAAGGTTTGAGTCGCTTGGTCTTTACCAATAACAAACCATGGTTCATTAGAAGTACCGGCTGTGCCACCAATTCCAAGACCTTGACGTTGCCCAATGGTATAATACATTAATCCCATATGTTCGCCCATTTCTCGACCATCTAATGTCATCATTTTACCGGGTTTGTTTGGTAAATAATTCGCTAAAAACTCATTAAAATCACGTTCACCGATAAAACAAACACCCGTTGAATCTTTCTTTTTAGCTGTCGCTAAACCAGCTTCTTCGGCAATTTTACGAACTTGTGGCTTTTCTAAATGACCTAATGGGAACATCGCTTTTTTCAATTGTGCTTGTGATAATTGACTTAAGAAATAAGTTTGGTCTTTATTCGCATCTTTACCACGCAATAAATGAACCACACCATTTTCATCTGTTTCCACTTGCGCATAATGTCCCATCGCGATATAATCAGCACCTAATCCCATCGCATAATCTAAAAATGCTTTAAATTTAATTTCTTTATTACACATGACATCAGGATTTGGCGTACGACCATTACGGTACTCTTGTAAGAAATATTCAAAAACGCGATCCCAATATTCTTTTTCAAAGTTGACTGAATAATAAGGAATGCCAATTTGTTCAGCAACTTTTGCTACATCCTCATAATCTTCCGTTGCGGTACAATAGCCCTCATCATCTGTATCGTCCCAGTTTTTCATAAATAAACCGACGACATCATATCCTTGTTGTTTTAATAATAGTGCGGCCACCGATGAATCGACGCCACCACTCATGCCTATTACGACGCGTGTATTTTTGTTATCAGTCAACACATGACCTCCTATTTATATTATTATTTGTGTTCAATCATTACATTTCGATCGACAAAACCATCAAAAATAAAGTTAATTTTTTCTACTAACATCGCATTATTATCTAATTTTGAGACATCAACAGCAGTTAATTCATTACTCGTAACAGTAGAGATTTTTAATGTTTTCAAATCGTTTTTTACTGTCACTTTCAATACTAAACCTCTACGATGTTCCGTATCTAAAGGTCGTTTATATTGAAAATTACCACCTTTAGTCTCCATGAAACCATTATCTCTTAAGGTATAAGGTTTACATTCTGGGCTCATGCTAAATGTACGATTGAATCCTTTTAATGTTGCGGTTGTTGTGAATGCCATAGTTGTTTGGTCCTTTCTTTTAAATTAATTAATTGTTGGATAAAAGTATCAATCTCTTCTTTGGTGTTTTGTTTACCAAATGATAATCGAATACTTTGGTGATGACGCTGGTCATCATTTGGATAATAAGCTGATAAAACATGACTTACTTCTAAACTACCTGCTGAACAAGCACTTCCAGCTGAGATAGCGATATTAGCTAAATCAGTTTGGACTAACAGCTGACTTGCATCAATATTAGGAAAATATAAATTAACAATGTATGGTACTTGATGAGCACCATTACGTTCAAATTGAATGCCCTTTTGCTTGAGTTGAGCCATTAAATAACTCGCTAATTCACTAACGTTGTCTAAATTAGCTTGGTTTGCTAATTCAAAAGCCTTCGTCAACCCTAATATATAAGGAAGATTTTCTGTTCCAGAACGTAACCCGGCTTCTTGTCCACCCCCATGCAATAAAGGCTGAAGCGTCATTTTTTCATCCCATGGTCGATAAGCTAAAAAGCCAATACCTTTGGGCGCACCCAATTTATGACCAGAGGCCGAATAAGAAGTGGCATTTAACGCCTCGAGATCAACTTTACCATGACCAAATGCTTGAACGGCATCAACGTGGAACCATTTAACATGGTCTTTGGCAATTTTTCCGAGTTCTTCAATCGGTAAACGCGCACCTAATTCATTGTTAACCAACATGGCTACCCAACCAATTGTTTGTGGGGTGGTTGCGGCAATAAATTGTTCAATTGAAAAATTTAAATCATGAGGTTTTAAATAAGTGATGTCAAAACCTTGAGTCTCTAAATATTTTAACACTTCTAACACTGATGGATGTTCAATTGCCGTAGCGACAATATGATGACCATAACCTAGTGCTTTTGCTTTCTTTGCTTGTGACAGAATGGCCCAATTATTCGCTTCAGTCGCCCCGCTGGTAAAATATAAATCTGCTTTTGGTAAATGAATCAGCTCTTTTATTTGTTGGCGTGCTTGATTAATTAAATGTTTATTTTTCTTTCCCGCTTGATAAACACTTGATGGATTATAATAATTTTCCAACAAAGCTTCATGGATAACGTTTGCTACTTCTGGATCAACGGGTGTCGTTGCAGCATTATCTAAATATATCACGACACATTCCTCCTTATCACAATATCTATTATACTACATTCCAATTTGTTTGTGTATGGATAATTAAAGGGCCCTATCATTAAAGCACCCATTTAATGAATAACTTCTTCACAAACTTTAAAATTGAATAAGCAATCCTTTTGGTCATTCAAAATGAAAGAATCATACCTTCTTCATTCAAATGGATATAATAATGTATTCACAACTTCAGTATCATAACATATAATAAAGACGTAACCAAGACTTTTGCTTTAATTTAATAAATATTTTAAAATAGAGATATTAATTCATAAAAACCAAAGGAGGATTAGCATGTCTCAACCTTTAGCTTACCGAATGAGACCTCGAGAAATTGAAGAAGTGATTGGTCAGCAACACTTAGTCGGACCAGGTAAAATTATTGATCGCATGGTTCGTGCTCAAAGACTAACTTCCATGATATTATATGGTCCTCCAGGCACAGGAAAAACCAGTATCGCCAGTGCCATTGCCGGTAGTACGCAACATGCCTTTCGGGTCCTGAATGCTGCCACTGATAGCAAAAAGGATATCGAAGTCGTCGTTGAAGAAGCAAAGATGTCAGGCACCGTCATTTTATTACTGGATGAGATCCATCGCTTAAATAAAGTTAAGCAAGATTATCTGCTCCCCCATCTTGAAAGTGGACGAGTGATCTTAATTGGTGCCACTACTGAAAATCCTTATATATCCATTAACCCTGCTATCCGTAGTCGCGTACAAATATTCGAAGTCAAGCCCCTAACGAGTGACGAAATTGTTGAAGGCTTAACCAATGCGCTTTACGATTCAGAACGGGGCTTAGGTCACTATCAAGTTGAATTGGATGACAGCACCTTACGTCATTTTGCACATGTCACCAATGGCGACATTCGGAGCGCCCTCAATTCACTTGAATTAGCTGTTTTATCGACAGAAGCGAATGAAGACGGTAAAGTAGTCATCACTCAAGATATTGCTGAAGAATGCTTACAACGCAAACGTTTGGCTCATGATAAAGATGGCGATGCCCATTATGATACTATCTCTGCATTACAAAAATCCATTCGTGGAAGTGATGTAGATGCTGCCCTCTATTATTTAGCGATTTTACTGGAAGCCGGTGAGTTAATTATTGCCTGTCGTCGCTTATTAGTCATTGCTTATGAAGATATTGGCTTGGGTAACCCTCAAGCAACTGAAAGAACAGTGGCCGCTGTTGAAGCAGCAGAAAAATTAGGCTTACCAGAAGCACGTATTCCGTTAGCCTTTGCGACTGTAGAACTTGCCTTAAGTCCAAAATCCAATACCACAATGGTGGCATTAGACAGTGCACTCACTGATATTCGTAGTGGTAATATTGGCCCCATTCCTGATCACTTGAGAGATGCTCATTATAGCGGAGCGACTAAATTGGGGCGCGGCGTTGAATATAAATACCCTCATAGTTATCCTGGTCATTGGGTTTTACAACAATATTTACCGGATAATGTTAAAAGTAAACAATACTTCAAACCAGAGCCAACTGGTAAATATGAAGAAGCCCTCGCTAATGTCTATAAAAAAATAAAAAGCCAGTCATAATTTCAAAGCGAATATCGTGTGTTACTTTGATCAATAGTAATCTGAAAAAGTATCGCTTTTAATCAGAAAAATATTTTTAAATAAGGTTGAATTATATTGTCTAATCGCTCCATTTTCAAGTAATAAAACATTAAAACTCTTCGCAAAAAGTAATAAATATCTTGCGATAAAGCTTGATATATCGCGATTAGTTGCGGTTTATTGATGATATTTTTGCAAAACGCTTTATTTATAAAACATTTAGTGCTATAATATAATCATAGATGAGATATCTGAAGTGTACGTTGTTTACACATCGTGCGAACCGAACACTTTATTATTATATAGGGATTCTACTGAAGGTCTGGAATGACAAGCCTTTTACACTTGGAAGTCAGGAAGGATTTTCTTGAAGCCCACCTGCAGTTACTTGCGGGTTCATTACATGTGTACGCCTTGACGGCATATTCGGATATTCTTATTAGCTGGCGCGAGCCAGCTTTTTTATAAATGAAATTAAAGGAGTACTATATGATATTAACGGTTTTATATTTTGCTTTTCCCCTCTTAATGTTGATTATCGCTGGATATTTATTCTATTTTCGCCATGAATTAAAAGTTTGGTTAAACCTTGAAGATACTAAAATTATTAAAGCTCTCATTTCAGCCTTTTTCTCAATGGGATTAGTCGGTTTATTTTTAACTACCTTAAAATATGAAACTCTCTTTATCATTTGGATGATTTTGGCTATCTTATTAACGGGAGTACTCACCTTCATCTTCGTAAAATTGATGAAATAAAAGAATGCTATACTTTGGGTGTGAATCGACTGAACTTTCTCCGTTCATTCACTTCATTTGAAAAAATCTCCCTTGCTATCACTTATTACAGTGGTAAACAAGGGAGATTAAATTATATTGTGCTCTTTTGGGTTGGATTTGACTGTTATACTGGTTAAATTAGCTACGTAAGCCAATACCTCGATCCACTAAATAATATGCTAATGAATAAAGTACCACAATAAAAATGATTAAAATGGTAATCGACATCGCTATCGGTACATCGCCTATCCCTAAGAAACCGTAACGGAAACCCGAAATCATATAAACGATTGGATTGATTTTCGAAACGGCTTGCCAAAATGGTGGTAACATTGAAATAGCGTAGAACACTCCACCTAGATACGTTAAGGGTTGTAGTACAAACGTTGGCACAATTGAGACATCATCAAAACTTCTAGCAAACACACCATTGATCAGACCTGCTAGAGAAAATAAAATAGCGGTCATTAAAATGGTCATCACTACCACTAACCATGAATGAACATGTAATGGTACAAAGAATAATGACACCATGGTCACTAATGAAGCGACAATTAAACTCCGTCCTACCCCTCCTAATACAAATCCCCAAATGATAACATGAGTGGGTACAGGGGCTACTAATAATTCTTCAATATTCTTTTGTAATTTTTGAGAGAAGAATGATGAGGAAACATTGGCATAGGAACTGGTAATCGATGACATCATTATCAATCCTGGAACAATAAACTCCATATAACTGAAGCCTCCCATTTCACCAATACGTCCACCAATCATTTTTCCAAATATTATAAAATAAAGTGAAGTGGTAATGACAGGTGGAACTAATGTTTGAACCCAAATTCGCAAATAACGATTGGTTTCTTTCATCACTAAACTTTTTAAAGCTGTAAAATATAAACTATACATGTTAATCCTCCGTCTGATCTTTCTCTTCGGTAATTTTCAGGAATAACTCTTCTAAGCGATTTGATTTATTACGCATCGATAATACCTTAATTCCTTGCTCTGTTAATTGGTTAAAAATATCATTAACCCCTTGATTGCGCTCAACTTCGACTTCCAAAGTTTGGTCACCATCAAATTGATATGCATAGCCTGTTAACTTGGGTTGTTGTTGCAATATGCCCAAATCAAAGATAAAAGTTTCATGCTGTAATTTTGATAATAATGCTTTCATACTGGTATTCTCAATTAGTTGGCCCGCTTGGATGATGCCGATATTACGACATAACATCTCGGCTTCTTCAAGATAATGAGTCGTTAAGATAATGGTGGTGCCATTAGCATTTAACTCTTGTAAGAAATGCCACATCCCTCTTCTTAACTCAATATCAACCCCGGCGGTCGGTTCATCTAAAATCAATAGTTTGGGTTCATGCATCAAAGCTCTAGCAATCATCAAACGACGCTTCATTCCTCCCGATAACATGCGCGCTTTTTCATCACGCTTTTCCCATAAATCTGCCTGCTTTAAATATTTTTCACTGCGCTTGTAAGCTTCTTTACGAGGCACGCCATAATATCCTGCTTGATTGACCACAATTTGTTGGACGGTCTCAAATGGATTAAAATTGAACTCTTGTGGTACCAAGCCAATTTGTTGCTTCGCTTTTTCTAACTGAGTATCAATATCATAACCAAATACTTTAACAGTCCCAGAGGTTTTATTGACTAGCGAAGTAATTATACCAATAGTCGTCGACTTGCCAGCACCATTAGGACCTAATAACGCATAAAAATCACCTTCAGAGACCTTTAAATCAATCCCCTTGAGTGCTTGTACTCCTGTATCATAAACCTTCTTTAAATCCGATATTTCCAATGCATAAGTCATATATAAGAAATCTCCTTTTATTCATCTGATACTATTCTAACATCTATTGGAACACAGGTACAATGGAATGATTATTATAAATATAGTATCTTTTTTAAAAGTGTTGGTGGACAGATTTTTCTCAATAAACCCCACCATTTGACAAAGAGCCATCAATATTAGACGATGGCTATCAAATTCCACGCTATTTTTACTTTCAAACAAAAAAAGATTGGACCCTAGAGCCCAATCTTTTAATTAATTTATTTATCTTCTTTGTCAGATAAACCTTCTTTAATACCTTCTACAGTATCTTTTACATCTTCAATGCCTTCTTTAACAGCGCCTTTAACTTTTTCAGCAACGCCTTCAGATTGTAATTTTTCATTATCGGTAACTTTTCCGACAGTTTCTTTTACTGATCCAGATACTTTATCTAATTTCGCTTCATTTTTTTCTTTTGACATATTCATTTCCTCCTTGTTTTATAGCATACTTCTACTATACTACCTGATGATGAATATGTGAAATAATATGCTCAGAGATAAAAGTTTAAACACTTTAATTGCTGACAGCGTTACAGTTATTTAAAACAAAAATTAGTGTCGAAACGTATCGGTTTATTAAAATGATTTTCGTTAAAAGAGCTAGCTATAAATAAAGAGACTGGATAGACAGTCCTTCTACCCCACACTACCTTCCATTTCATAACTGATCAATCGGTTTAATTCAACTGCGTATTCCATCGGTAATTCTTTGGTGAACGGTTCAACAAATCCCATAACAATCATTTCAGTTGCAGCTGCTTCTGATAAACCGCGACTCATTAAATAGAATAATTGTTCTTCTGATATGCGCGATACTTTGGCTTCGTGTTCTAAAGCCACTTGTCCATTATGGATTTCATTAAATGGAATGGTATCTGATTTTGATTTTTCATCCATAATAATCGTATCACATTCAATATGCGACATGGATCCTTGTGAATTTTTACCAAAATAGACTTGTCCACGATAGTTGACACTACCACCGTCTTTCGCAATCGATTTAGAAACAATTGAGCTCGAGGTATTCGGCGCATTATGATAGATTTTAGCACCGGCATCTTGAATTTGATTCGCTCCAGCAAAGGCAATAGACATGACGGTACCACGAGACCCTTGACCTTGTAAGTAAACACTTGGATATTTCATGGTCACTTGAGCACCAAGGTTACCGTCAACCCACTCCATTGTCGCACCTTCATGGGCAACCGAACGTTTGGTTACCAAATTATAAACATTATGAGACCAGTTTTGAATGGTGGTATAACGGCAATAGGCATCCTTTTTGACAATAATTTCCACCACTGCACCATGTAAAGAAGCGGTTGAGTAAGTCGGTGCTGTACAGCCTTCGACATAGTGAATACTGGCACCTTCATCGACAATAATCAAAGTCCGTTCGAATTGTCCGGTTCCTTCATTATTAATTCTAAAGTATGTTTGTAATGGAATATCGCATTTTACGCCTTTAGGAACGTAAATAAAAGTTCCACCACTCCAGACGGCTCCATTTAATCCCGCTATAAAATTATCCGTGGGCGGTACCACCGTTCCAAAATGTTCTTTAAAAATTTCTGGGTATTCCTTTAAAGCTGTATCCGTATCAGTAAATAAAATACCTAGTTTATCAAACTCAGCTTTTAAATTATGATAAACAGCTTCTGATTCGTATTGCACGGCCGCTCCTGCTAAATAAGCACGTTCAGCTTCAGGTATACCAAGCCGTTCAAAGGTATTTTTGATTTCTTCAGGGACATCATCCCAGCTTCTCGCTGGTTTATTAGTGGCTTTTTGATAATAAGTAATATCCTCAAAGTCTAAGCCAGATAAATCAGGTCCCCAATTAACTTTTTTAGCATTATAGTAGGCATCTAAAGCTTTTAAGCGATAGTCTAACATCCATTGGGGTTCATTTTTTTCTTTTGAAATGGTGCGTACCACTTGTTCATTTAAACCTTTTCCAGTTGAGAAAATGATTTCTGCATTGTCTTTAAAACCATAAGCATAGTCATCCACGACTGGCACTTCAAGTTCTCTTACTACTTCAGTCATCTAAATCACTCTCTTTCTGTGGGTCGACTGCCCCTGCTGCTGCTTTCCAAGCTAATACCGCACATTTATAACGTGCAGGAAATTGTTTAACTCCTTCAAGGAAATAAGCATCTTTTAAGGCAATCTCCCATTGTTCATCAATAGTTTCTCCTTTAACCAATCGATTAAAAACGTCAATTAACTTTAAGGCTTTATCAATAGTAAGTCCTTTAATAGCCTCTGTCATCATACTTGCACTAGCCATACTAATCGAACATCCATGTCCGGTATAAGCCGCTTCTTCAATTACCTGATCCTTCACTACCATTTGCACGATAATAGCGTCACCGCAGGTTGGATTTAATAATTCCATGTGATGGGTTGCATTGTCTAAAGCATAATGGTGATGAGGATGTTGTGCATGATCTAAAATCACTTCTCGATATAAATGAGATAAATTAGATAGGGCCATTAAAAAACTCCTTTACGTTTTTCGTTACTTCAATAAAATGGTTTACTTCTGCTTCTGTATTATAAACGGCTAAGCTGGCTCTTAGCGTCGCATGAACACCTAAATAGCGCATCAAAGGTTGCGCACAATGATGGCCAGCTCTAACGGCAATCCCTTCCATATCATAACCGGTCGCCGCATCATGCGGGTGAACCCCATCAATATTAAAGCTTAAAATGCCATTTTGACCTTGGTGATAGACGGTCACGCCATCGATTTCAGACATCCCTTGTGTTAACCGTTGAGTTAGCTGTTGGACATAAGTTTGTAAAGGTTTCATGCCGATGTCGTTTAGCCAATCAATCGCTGCACCTAATCCTATGACTTCCGCAATTGGTGGTGTTCCTCCTTCAAATTTCCAAGGTGCTTCTTTATAATTACTGGTTTCATCTCCGACATAATGAATCATTTCTCCACCATAAAAAAATGGCTGACATGTTTCATGATGACGACGATTGAGATAGCAAATTCCAATACCCGTTGGTCCATATAGTTTATGACCACTAAAACAATAAGCATCGACTCCTAAGGCTTCAATGTCTAGACTTTGATGAGCGACAGCTTGGGCACCATCTACTATCACGATGATATTATGTTGATGTGCCCACTCAGTCAATTGTCGAAGGGGTTGTTCAACGCCTAAAACATTGGAGACATGTTGGATTACCAATGCTTTAACGGATTTTAACGCTTCTGATTGTGGCAATTGAGCCAAATCAACTGTAAAATCCTCTGTTAAGGACATCATTTTTAATTTAGCGCCTGTTCTTTGACACACGGCTTGCCAAGGCACATAGTTAGAATGATGTTCTAAGGTCGTAGTTAAAATAATATCGCCTTTTTTCATTATGGGTTCAACCAAACCACGTGCTATAAAATTTAGACTCGCCGTTGTCCCACTAGTATAAATGATTTCATTCATTGCTTTAGCACCGATAAATTGAGCCACTTTAGATCGAACCGCTTCATACTGTGTGGTCGCTCTTTCAGCTAAGCTATGAACACCACGATGAATATTAGCATTGTCTTCTTGATAATAGCGCATCATAGCCTCCAATACCACCTGCGGCTTCTGGGTAGTGGCTGCATTATCAAAGTAGATTAACGGCTCATCATTGACCGTTTGATTTAAAATCGGGAATTGTTGACGTAATGGATTAATCATTTAAATCATCTGCCTTAATACTCATTAACTTATGATCAATAACTTCCATTAATTCATCGCGTACTTTTTGTGAAGGCATACTTAAAATAACCGGTCCTAAAAATCCACGTATGACTAAATATTCTGCTGTTTCTTTTGTTAAACCACGACTCATTAAGTAATGCAATTGTTGTTCATCGACTTGTCCAATACTTGCAGCATGGCCTGCGGTCACTTCAAACTCTTCAATTAATAAAATCGGATTGGCATCTCCGCGTGCTTTATCTGATAACATTAAAACGCGACTCTCTTGTTGCGCATCAGCATGTTTGGCGCCATTTTCAATTAAACCAATGCCATTAAAGGTTAAGGTCGAACGGTCTAAGATGACGCCATGTTGGAAAATATTCCCAATCGTATGGTGACCACGATTAACAACTTTTGAATCAATGGCTTGAACTTGCTTATTAGAAGAAATACCGACAATCGCCACTTGTGATTCAGATCCATTACCATCTAAATAAGTATCCAAATCTAAAATAACATTACTATCATTCATTTCTCCAATCGCCCAATCGATATGAGCATCACGTTCAGTCCTTGCATAGCGTTTAATATAGGCATGGGTATTCTGTGGTAAGGTATCGATGGCCATATATTTTAATCGAGCTCCTGCTTTTACTATCGCTTCAACAATAATAGTCGTGCTAAAGGTTGCTTCTCCTTCAGCTTGGACACGCTCTAAGTAATCAACTGAACTGTTCTCATCTACAACGATTAAGACGCGTTTATTAAATGCTTGTTGATAACGGGCATCGGCCATTAAAATACTTTCGATTGGTAATTCAATTTCAACATTTTTGGGTACATAAATAAACAATCCACCATTGAGATGTGCAGTGTTATAGGCAACCACTTTATCCGTATGATGTTCAATGACGGTACCGAAATATTGTTGGACTAAATCAGGATATTCGACTAGCGCCTCAAATAAATCCATTAGGATGACGCCTTGTTCTTTTAAGTCTATTGGTAAGCTTTCCATAATAGTACTATTGCCTGCTTTAACAATTTTGGCACCTTCTGCTTCAGTCAATTCTAACGCAGCGGCTTTTCCATAAGTTAATGGATGTATCATTGCTTCAACATCAGCAATTTTGGTGTTAAATAATGGCCAACGATGAAATTTAGCGCGTTCAATTACCGGCAGTGCTAATGCTGCCCATTTTTCACTTGCTTCATCTCGTAATTGAGTAAACCATTCTGGTAATTCATAGGCAAAAGGTAATAGTTCATACTGTGAGTGTAATTCATTTAATGACATTAAATTCACTCCTATTCTTTCTCTTCTAACGTTAGACCTAGTTCTTCACTAATCCCTTTATAACCTTCTGCTTCCAAGCGTTGTGCTAATTCAGGACCTCCGGTCATGACCACTTTTCCGTCCATCATAATATGAACGACATCTGGTTCAATATAATTTAATAAACGTTGATAATGAGTAATAATTAAAGAACCAAATTGTTCACCACGCATAGCATTAACACCCTTAGAAACGACTTTTAATGCATCAATATCTAAACCAGAGTCAATCTCATCTAAAATCGCAAATTTTGGCTCAATCATCAAGCATTGTAAAATTTCATTACGTTTCTTTTCACCACCAGAAAATCCTTCATTCAAATAGCGCCCTGCCATTTCTTCAGGCATATCTAATAAGGCCATTTTTTCATCTAGTTTTTTAATAAACGTCCGCACGTCCATCTTATCATCTTCAGCTCGGCGTGAGTTAATCGCTGCTCGCATAAATTCAGCATTGGTCACCCCAGGGATTTCACTTGGGTATTGAACGGCTAAAAATAGACCGGCACGCGCTCTTTCATCAACCTCCATCTCTAATACATTTTCGCCATCAAGTAAAATTTCACCTTGAGTGACTTCAAACGCAGGATTACCCATAATTGCTGCTGCTAAGGTTGATTTTCCAGTACCATTTGGTCCCATTACTGCATGAATTTCACCGGTATTCAGTATTAAATTCACACCTTTTAATATTTCTTTGTCTTCAATTCTGACATGTAAATCTTTAATTTCTAAAACAGACATGTGAACGCCTCCTTAAATTCATAAATATATTGTAACTAAATTTTAATGGTCTTTCAATCTTTTCCCAAATTCAACTATCGTTATTAATTCAGAGCCCATTTGTGAAATGGACAATAAAAAACTGTACGGCGCATTGACACTTCGTCTATCAAGTACTACAACGTATTGATATCCTTTCCATCATGATAAGAATGATAAGTTCAAAAGATTACTTTAAAATACCATAGTGCAGTTACTTGTTTCTACGTTGATTTTCAGTCTAATTTAGCTGCTGAATCAGTTTCACGCATTGCTGTATATACCAACTTACTCCGGCTTTAGACTTTTCTCTAATTTAAATGCTTACTTGCTTCACGATATGATAATGAAGATAATTGATGTTGATAATCAGCTAAAAATTGACGTACCCACTGGGGATTGGTTTTAGCATACTCTCTAAGACTCCAACCAATCGCTTTATTAATAAAAAACTCATCACTAACTAAATTGTTTAAAATGATTGCGGCTAATAATTCAGCATTCGTTTTATCTTTACGTCCGATTTGATGATCAATCGCTAAGCGTCTAAGCCACATATCCTCATTCTTTGACCATTCGATCATTAAATCATCAACTCGATTATCCGTTAGCCCAATATTACCGATTAATCGATCTAGGCGGTCAATGGTATCCCACCATTGATGTTTTTTAGCTAAGTGGAAAAGATTAGGAATATCCTCAAATGTTAACCATTTAGCCATTGCTTGTAAATAATCCAATGCGACATAATGCAGCTCACGAAATTGACTATCATAACAATCGTTCACAAATTGCCAATCGATTGTTTGAGTTGCTTTTTCATTTTGAATAAATTCTTTAATAAGCGCTTTTCTAGCAGGTGTTTTGACGCCCAAAAATTCAAATTGATTGCGCATATATTGTTTCATTGATAAAGCGTTTTGTGGGTCCGTCGCGGATTGAATCAAGGTTAAAACATGTGTGTATTTGCTCATTACTACAATTCGCTCCTTTGTTAAATCTTAAAAAAGACTACCAAAACAAAATACTGCTGTTGGTAGTCTCTACAATCTGGATTATTGATTATTTAAAATATCATCCATTAAATTTTCATTGAATACACCTTTTCTTAACATCTCAATTTCTTGCTTGTAAGGGGCTACTTTTACCTTCTCATTATCGGGTTTTGGCACCCATGGTGTTTCTAAGATTTTTGGTAACTGCATCAATTGTGGGTGGTGAACCAATTGGTTAATAGTTTCAAATCCAATTGAACCTAAACCAATATTTTGATGACGGTCTTTATTACTATGGAATGGATTTTTGGAATCATTAATATGAATGACTTTTAAGCGATCTAAACCGATGATTTTATCAAATTGGTTTAACACACCATCTAAATCATTGACAATATCATAACCCGCATCATAAACATGACAGGTATCGAAAGTAACTGATAATTTATCATTATGGGTAACACCATCAATCATTTGTGCAATTTCTTCAAAAGTACGTCCTAATTCCGTACCTTTTCCGGCCATTGTTTCTAAAGCGATTTGCACGTTTTGATCCGGGCGAATCACTTCATTTAGACCTTTGACAATTTGGGCAATCCCCACTGCTTCACCTGCTCCAACATGACTTCCAGGATGCAGAGTAACCTGATTGGCACCTACCGCTTCCACACGATTAATTTCTTCTCTTAAAAATTCAACTGCGAAATCAAAATATCCTTCTTTAGTGGTATTGGCTAGATTCACGAT
The DNA here is from genome assembly GCF_033564055.1 of Globicatella sp. PHS-GS-PNBC-21-1553. Classification (NCBI taxonomy): domain Bacteria; kingdom Bacillati; phylum Bacillota; class Bacilli; order Lactobacillales; family Aerococcaceae; genus Globicatella; species Globicatella sp. PHS-GS-PNBC-21-1553. The sequence goes on along the minus strand of NZ_CP085470.1, from coordinate 2,225,207 downwards.
ATAAGGGGCATGCACGGTAAAGAAATCAATACCATTCGCTGCCATAAATTGACGAGCTTCTTCAATTTTGAATGTCGAAATATCTTTACGACGTGTATTTTGTGGTGCCCCAGTATAAATCATAAAGACATTAGCACCGTAAGAAGCAGCTTCTTTGGCAGAACCTAGAAGCATATCCTTACCTGACATTGAAACATGAGATCCAATAAACATTAATTTACTCTCCTATTCTTGAATGCGTAAATGTAATTCTCTAACTTGATCATTTGCAACATAACTTGGGGCATTTGACAATACATCAACTCCACGCCCTGTTTTAGGGAAGGCAATCACTTCACGAATATTTGGTTCTTTAGCTAATATCATGACTAAGCGATCTAAACCTAATGCCAGGCCACCATGTGGTGGGAAGCCATAATCAAAAGCATTCATTAAGAAACCAAATTGCTCTTGTGCTTGTTCCGGTGTGAAACCTAATAACTCAAACATTTGATTTTGCATTTCACGCGTGAAGATACGGATTGATCCGCCTCCGATTTCATAACCGTTTAATACAATATCATATGCTTGTGCTAATGCATTAGCTGGGTCTTCTTTCATAGCCGCTAAGTCCATATTTTGTGGTGCGGTAAACGGATGGTGCATTGCCACATAACGTTTGGCTTCTTCATCGTATTCAAATAATGGCCAGTCTGTAATCCAGACAAAAGCTAATTCATCTTGATCAAACAATTCATGCTTTTTGGCTAAATGAACACGTAATTCACCTAAAGAAGCCGCTACGACATCTTTTTGATCCGCTACGAAGAATAAGATATCACCGGGTTCAGCATTCGTTGGCTCAGTAATGGCTTTATAACTTGTTTCATCAGCAAAGAATTTAGCAATCGGACCATTGAAACCTTCATCGGTAATTTTTAACCATGCTAACCCTTTCGCACCATAAGGCTTCACGACATTAATGAGTTCATCGGCTGTTTTACGTGTATAAGCATCCGCTAACCCTTTTAAGTTAATGGCTTTTACTTGTCCACCGTTTTCAATCGTTGATTTAAAGACACCAAACTCAGATTGAGCAGCAAATTCTGATAAATCAACTAGTTTCATTTCAAAACGAATATCCGGTTTATCTACCCCATATTCATTCATTGCTTTTTCATAAGTCATTGTTGGAAAAGCTTCTGTCATTTCAATCCCACGAGCTGCTTTTACTACACGTTTTAACATTTCTTCAACAATTGCTTGAATTTCTTGTTGTGATAAGAAACTTGTTTCTAAGTCGACTTGAGTAAATTCTGGTTGACGGTCACCACGTAAATCTTCGTCACGGAAACAACGAACAATCTGATAATAACGGTCAATACCAGCACCCATTAATAATTGTTTAAAGATTTGTGGTGATTGAGGCAAGGCATAGAATTTACCAGCTTCACGACGAGTTGGCACTAAATAGTCACGTGCACCTTCTGGGGTTGATTTGGTTAAATAAGGTGTTTCAACATCGATAAAATCTAAACTATCTAAGTATTCACGAATCGCTTTTGTGACATTGTGACGTAAACGTAAGTTATTGAACATATTAGGACGACGTAAATCTAAATAACGATTGCGTAAACGTATTTCTTCTTCAACGTCTAAGCGTTCTTCAATATAAATGGGTGGTGTCTTTGCTTTAGCTAATACATTTAATTCATGAGCCATTAATTCATATTGTCCGGTCGGAATATTCGGGTTAATTTGCTCAGCGACACGTTTATTTAAAACCCCTGATACTTCTACGACATATTCGCTACGTAAATGATCCGCTAAATCCATTTGTTCAGCCGATAGATTCTCGGCATTAAATACCACTTGACAAAAACCTTCACGGTCACGTAAATCGATAAAGATAACGCCACCTAAGTCACGACGTCTTTGTACCCAACCTTTAAGCGTAATTGTTTTGCCAACTAATTCTTCACTTACTAAACCTGCATATACTGTTCTTTGTTCCATGTTTATTCTCCTCTAAAGTACTTATCGATGGCTGAAGTATCGGTCGTCAACTCACGATAAATGTTCTCGAAATCTGCCAATAGATCATCAATCGCCACTTCTTTTTGTTTATCTAATGCTTTATTTTTGATGGTAACTTTACCAGTCTCTAATTCATCTTCACCTAACGTTAAGGTTAACTTAGCATTTAATTTATCTGCTGTTTTAAACTGAGATTTTAAGCTACGACCTAAATAATCACGTTCAGCAAAATAGCCTGCTTGACGGGCTGCTTGAACGATTTGTAAAGCTTTAATATTAACCGCATCTCCCATTGTTAATACAAATAAATCTAATGGTTCTTCTTCTGGTAATTCAATCTTTTGTTGTTCTAATAATAATAATAAACGTTCCATCCCTAATCCAAAACCAAAGCCAGGTGCTTGGGGACCGCCTAATTGTTCCACTAAGCCATCATAACGTCCACCACCGATGACGGTTGATTGAGCGCCAATCGCATCATCATTGACAATAATTTCAAAAATCGTATCTTGATAATAATCTAAACCTCGAACAATTAAAGGATTGACTGTATAAGGAATATCTAAAGCTTTTAACATCGCTTGAACTTGTTCAAAATGTTGACGACTTTCTTCACTTAAGAAATCTAAAATTGTCGGTGCTTGTGCTACTAAGGCTTTATCTTTGGCATCTTTACTATCTAAAATACGTAAAGGATTATCCGCTAAACGGCGTTGAGAATCCTCACTTAATTGATCCTTTAAAGGAGTAAAATACTCGATTAAGGCTTCACGATATTTTTGACGATCCGCTGGTTTACCTAATGAATTAATGTTTAATTCCACATTTTCAACTTCTAATTCAGATAAAATATCCCAAGCTAAACCAATCACTTCAGCATCAGTGGCAGGATTAGTACTTCCGAATACCTCAACTCCAATTTGATGGAATTGACGTTGACGCCCTGCTTGTGGACGCTCATAACGGAACATTGGCCCGATATAATAAACTTTTAAAGGCTGTGGATGTTCAGGACCAAATAACTTGTGTTCAACATAAGCACGCACAATCGCGGCTGTTCCTTCAGGTCTTAACGCTAGATCACGATCGCCTTTATCCTTAAAGTCATACATTTCTTTTGAAACGATATCACTCGTATCACCGACTGATCGAGCAAATAATTCTTTCGCTTCAAAAATCGGCGTTCTTAACTCTTTAAATTGATAAGTGTCAAAAATCGCTCTAACAGTATCTTCTAAATATTGCCATTTGTAACTATCTTTAGGCAGAATATCTTCTGTCCCTTTCATCTTTTTAATCATTTTCGTTCCTCCTTGATGGAATGGTATTTAGTATTATCAAATAATCAATTGTGTACTTCAAGTGTGATAATTTTTACATTTGATGGATGTGGGAGTGGACAAGAAGTAGAAAATCGAATGATTTTTACTTCGTCTGTTCACCCCCGCACAGTTGGGAGTGGACCAAAAGTAGAAAATCAAATGATTTTCGCTTTGTCTGTCCACCCCCGCAAAGTTGAGTAGGTCTCAAGCAAGTCATTAAGACGCAGATTGAGACCACTCAACCACTGCGCTTTTAATTAATGAGAAATAACTTGAGTGAACTTATCAAATTGATGCCTAACCTCTTTAAGACGCAGTTTGAGACCACTCAGCCCCTGCGCCTTTAATTATCGAGCACTAATCTGAGTGATTTGGTTAAGATTATTCTCAGCCTCATTAAGACGCAGTTTGAGGCCACTCAACCAGTGCACAATTAACTTACGAACAATAATCTTAACTAAAATTATCAAGATTATGACCAGCCTCTTGGTTTTTTCCTTATTAAATGTTGGAAATTAATACTTTAGTAATAGCTATCCTATGAATCTCGGCATTCGATGTTAATAAAAAACTCAGATGATTGAAAATTTTCACCTACTGTTTGGTTACCACAGTGAGGATTGCTATATCGGTCTAATAAAGTAAAAAAATCCTAAAGCAAAACAATTGCTTTAGGACGTTCAATACGTGGTACCACCTAACTTTGTAATAGTCAAACTATCACCTCAAAGCCATATCGCGGCTAACGGAATAACTTTTCATTATTCTTCTCGATAGTGTCTTCGCTCTTGCCTAGGTGCATTCTTTCAGCCACGGAATGTACTCTCTGAAGGTCGGCTAGCTACTTGTCTATGTTATCGAATATACTATTCATCTTTGTATAAGATTACCGTTAGTTAAGGGATTTGTCAAGTTTATTTTGATAAAAAATAATTGATAGTTTAAACGCTTTTAACATATTTTTAATCTATCAACAAATTTGCACTCGTTAAAATGTCACTATTATCACAAATAGATTACTATTCGATAACATTATTAAAAAGTTTGAACATTCTATGAAAAATGTCTTATAATAACATAAAGTAGAATTGTTTTATATTGGAGGAATTATGAAAGATAATCTAATAAAATTTATGCGATTACTCTTATCGCGTCAATATTTCCCTCCTTTCATGACCGTATTAATGCTATTAATTGGTTCTTTAGCTGTTTTCAGTTTAGTTACAGATGAACAGCTCACAATTGAAAAAGATCAAATAGTAGCAAGGATAGAACCCGCAACAAATTCTGAAAGTATCGTAACCTTAGAAAAAGGTAAAAGCTATGATGTTTTATCTAAAGCAAATGGTTGGTACAAACTGAGACTTGATGCTCGTAGCGATGGTTGGGTACCTGAATGGTTTATTGAAAGTGAAACATTAACTAGTGATCATGCTATTGCGGCTCATATTTTAGTTGATACACCTGTTTATACCGAAACGAACGAAAAATCGGCTGTGATGACTACGATGCAACCTGAAAATTACCTGATTGTTCGCTTTGAGAAAAAAGGCTGGCTACAAGTTGAAGTCGATGGGCGATATGGATACATTAAGACACGCGCCGTTAATTTAATCAATTTAAGTGATGTGCCTTCAATTGATCCTGATAAACTGGATGAAGTCTATGACCCCGTAGCCATTCAAAAAGCAAAAGAAGCAGCTGAAAAAATAGTGGTTGTAAGATATTCTGCTGAACCATTACTTGATGCTCCTTCATTGAATGCCAATCGTATTTATGATATTGCTTATGGTCAAAAATTCAAATACATTGATGAAGTTGTTTCGGCAGATGGCAACGAAACAGAATTTATTTTAGTTGAAGATAGTGATGGTCTACAAGGTTATGTAGAAAGTCGAATTGCGGGAATGGAAGCTGATTCGATTGGCCATGTGACTGAGAAGACTGCTCAATCATTACAAGATGCGGTCATTATGATTGACCCGGGTCATGGTGGTGAAGATGCCGGTGCAACTACTGAAGATGAATCCGTCTATGAGAAAAACATTACCTTGTCTACTTCGCTCTTATTAAAACAAAAATTAGAAGCGGTTGGAGCAAAAGTCCTTATGACCCGTGAAACCGATGAATTCATCGATTTGATACCGCGTAGTGATTTAAGTAATGAGCAACAAGTCGATGCCTTCATCAGTATTCATTTTGATAAAGGTCAAGTTGGCTGGTCAGGTTCCACTACCTATTACTTCCATGAAGATGATTATGAATTAGCAAAAAGTATTAATGATGCGCTCTCGACACTCGCATTACCGAATAACGGAACCTTATTCGGCAATTACTCTGTTCTTAGAGAAAATACGCGTCCAGCTGTATTATTGGAAATAGGTTATATGTCCAATGCGATTGATTTACAATATATCACCTCAGCTGATTATCAAGAAGCAGTAACCAATGTCATTGTAACAGCATTAGAAGAATATTTTGATAAATAAATTTAAGACCTTGAATGTCATCTTTGGACTTCAAGGTCTTTTTGGTTGTTTAAAAACTATCGGTCATTCTGAACAATGAATAGCCATTTATCATTAAAGTAGATAATATTTCACAAACTAATGGGAATGGACCAGAAATAGAAAAGCGAATGATTTTTGCTTCGCTTGCCCCTACCAAAGCACAGTTGGTAGTATGCAAAAAGTGAAAATTTAAAAAAATCACTTCGTCTGCCTACCCCCTGTAAAAAGTTGGAATAGTTCTCAAACAAGTCTTTAAGATGCAGGTTGAGGCTACTCAACCACTACACTTTTAATTAGTGCGGGATAAATTGACTGAATTTTTCAAGAATATTGTCAGCTACTTTAAGACTACTCACCCACCGTGCTTTTACTTTACGCGCAGTTACTTGATTGTATTTATCCAGTGGATGCCACCTCATTAAAAACATTTTAAAGCTACTCAACCACAGACCATAAAAAAAGAGGGAACCAAACAGTATTTCAAACTTTTGGTCCATCCTCAATCATAAATATAAAATTAGTCGCCTAAAATTTCTGCTTCTTTTTCCGCAGAAACTTTTTCTAACTCTTTAGTTGCTTCATCGATAATTACTTGAATATCTTTTTCATAATCTTTCACATCATCTTCAGTTAATTCATTATCTTTTTGCATTTTTTTCGTTTGATCAATTGCATCACGACGAATATTACGTAAAACAATTTTAGCATTTTCTTGCTCTTTACCTACTTGTTTAACTAATTCTTGGCGACGCTCTTGAGTTAAAGCAGGAATGACTAAACGAATCACGCTCCCATCATTTGAAGGGGTAATCCCCACATCAGATTGTAAAATCGCTTTTTCAATCTCAGTTAAAGATGATTTATCATAAGGTGAGATTAATAACATTCTTGCTTCTGGGACGGTAATACTTGCTAATTGATTTAATGGTGTGGGAACGCCATAGTACAATACGTTCACATGATTTAAAATACTAGCATTTGCACGTCCTGCACGAATTGTTGCTAATTCATTGCGGTAAGCATCAATTGCTTTACTCATTCGTTGTTTTGTTTCCTTTAAAATGTCGGCTGCCATAAAGACTCCTCCTATATTGACTCTTTTTTATCATTATAGCATACTCTTTCATGAATTCCTATTCTAAGCAGAGTCTTAATGAAATATTTTGTAAATTTAGGAGCAAATAACTTACAAATTCAAGCATCTACTCCTTTAATAACCTATCTTAACGTAATATTTCAACAACATTTTTTCTAGCAGCTGCTCTAGCCGGAAAGACACTAAAACTAATGCCGATTAATACAGAAATCGAAACACTGATTAAAGCGGTCGGGACATCGATTAAAGCTTTAAATGGCAAGAAATTGCCCGCTATAATCGCAATACCAACACCGAACAGATAACCAATTAGACCGCCTAAAGTCGTGATGGAGATCCCTTCTAATAAGAACTGCCATTGAATACTATTTTGCGTAGCTCCTAATGAACGACGGATACCAATTTCTTTCGTTCGCTCAGAAACAGAAATATACATCATATTCATTACACCTACCCCAGCGATAAATAACGAAATTCCTGCCACAGCCCCAATAAAGTAGGTTACCATTGACACTTGTTGACCAATCGATTCCATCATCTCAGACATATCGAAATATTCATAAGTGCCGTTATCTTTCTCAGAGCCATTTTCTTTTAAATAATCCGCTATTTTACGACTAATGCCACTAACATTGGAATCTGGTTTGTAAAATGCTTTAATACTAAAGTCAACATTCGTATTGGGATTGAGTAATTTATTGGTTCCTCTAGGAACAATGACTTGAGGTGCATCAGAACCGCCAAAACCGTAATTTTGGATGTCTTCGATTTCTTTTGCCGTTAACTCTGTTGCATAGACTCCGACAATCATATAACTGGTCCCATCAATCTTAATGGATTGATGAATGGCTTTTTCTGGATTTTCAAAAATATCGCTTGCAACGATGTCGTCAATAATAACATTACGTTTAGCTGCCTTAGAGTCAAAGTCATATAAATTTCGCCCATATAATATTTGCTGATTCGTTACATCGAGATATTTTGTGCCATAGGTCTTGGATTCTTTATTGGCAAAATCCAAGGTAGCATAATTAACCGAATCCTCATCATCAGAAGATGGGACGACTTCATCAACGCCTGGAATTTGGCGGATGCCATCCAAAGTATTTGTATCAAATGGATCTAATTTTGACCAGTCTGCATCCATATTGGATACATTAAAATGGAACATTTGACTGGGACGACCCTTGGAATCTTGTGCTAATTCATCCAAAGTTTTCTTTCGAAAACCATTCCCAAGACTTAATATTGTAATAACCGCTGCAATGCCGATGATAATACCAATCATCGTTAAAAACGTTCGTCGACCATTCATTTTTAAGGTTGATAACGACGATTTAAAAATTTCACTCATCCTCATTATTTAACACCTCATCAAAATCTAATGGTTTTTTACTTAATTCATAAGTGGCTTCACTCACTTCATTCGAATGGATTTGCCCATCGACAATGCGCACTTTTCGAGTCGCATAAGCTTGTAAGTTAGGATCGTGCGTTACTAATACTACTGTTACCCCTTGTTCACGATGTAAACGGGCTAAGATATCCATAATCACTTTGGATGTTTTAGTATCCAATGCACCCGTCGGTTCATCAGCGATAATAAATCGTGGTTGGTTAATTAATGCCCTTGCGATGGCAATCCGTTGCTTTTGGCCCCCAGATAATTCATGTGGACGGCTATTAAACTTACTACCTAAACCGACACTCTCTAAAGCTTGTTGAACTCTTTCTTTAGTTTTTCTAGCCGGCATACCTTTATACAACAGTGGTAAACGTATATTTTCATTGACCGTCATAGTAGGAATTAAATTAAAATCTTGAAAGACAAAACCAACCATTTCATTACGTAAAACAGAAATTTGTTTGTCGGTTCTTGCTTCTACTGGTTTACCATCAAAATTATAATGGCCTTCGAACTTATTATCTAAAAATCCTAAAACATTAATTAAAGTGGATTTTCCAGAGCCGGATGGCCCCATAATGGTCACAAACTCATTGCGATAAATTGATAAATCAATATCGCGTAAAACATGTAATTGATGCTCCCCCACTTGATAATATTTGTTGATCTTTTTCATTTCAATGAGCGGTTGCTGTTGCATTTCGCTAGTCATACTATTGCACATCCCCATCCATTGGCTCTTCTGCTGGAGGCATGGCCATCGGGTCAACCACGGACACTGCTTGACCATCGGTTAAGTCATAAGGATACATGATCAATTGATCCCCTCATTCAACCCTTTTAAGACCACTTTTTGTAAACCTTGAGTCATCAATTCAATTTTAGTTTTGACTGCTTTACCATCTAAATATAAAAAGACGTAATGTTCTTCCCCTTCTTCAATAATTGCATCCGAAGGAATCGCATAACCGGGTAATGTGATATTCACTTTAGCAGAAAACCCAGCTTGTAAAGGTTCATCGGGTTGTACAACAAAACTAAATTGACTCGCATTGCTACCACCACCTGGGCTAGAAGCCACTAGACCTTCTGCTGAATCTGTTTGGCCATTGGTTCCGCTATAAGAAGGAATCTTATCATAATCCACAATCTTACCGGTTACCGTCCGGTCCTCTGCTGGTATATAAATAATGACGGCACGATCTTCTGCTAAAGCGTAAAAATCATATTCGGTCACACTCCCTACAACAGAGCTTTCTTCAGACACAATGCGTACTACAGGTACATTAGGATTATCTTTGGCATCTGGGTTAACCATTGCAACCCCATCGGTCTTGGCGATAACTTTATTATTTTGTAATTCTTGTTGACGAATTAATTTTATTTCTAATTCTTCAATTTGCTCATTGACTTGACGGATTTGTTCTTTAATACCTTCACTAGGATCTGCTGCTGATTCCATTGCTGACATCTCCGTACCACCGGTATCAAGTGCACCTTCAGGACTATCTTGAGAAAGTGAGCTATCAGTGTTGGTGTTAGCCGGAACATTGACTGAAGGCGAGGTTGATTTGCCAATTTCTTTGACAATGTAATAGACTTGCTTACCATCATTCCCCCAATAATACGCAATTTGATCCCCTTGATAATTATATTCTCCGCCTGTATAATCACTTAATTGTTTAATTAATGCTTGGCGGGTATTATATAATTTCGTTTGCTCACGGTATAAATCCTCAAGAGCATATTGATTTTCTTTTGAGGTTTGCTTGTAATTATATAAAGTGGTGCCTTTAGTTACTTTTTGCCCATCTTTAACTAAAATGGCTTCAATTTCACCTAAATCCGCTTGATAAAAATACGCGGTATCAGTCTTTAATTTTACACTCGCATCCACAGTAACGGGATCTTGTCTGAATAAATTATATAATGTATAGGCCATTTCGCCTTCAACCGGCATGCCATCTGGCCCCAACTCCATATTTTCGCTCCCCATCATCTCATCTTGTTGTGTTGGGAAAAAAGTGTTTTTCGCAATAAAGAAGATGCCGGTTAAAGCAATGAGTCCGCCAATAATTCCTAAAATTAATTTACGCTTAATATTCATATGCCACATCCTACCATTAATCTTGTGCTTTATATTATCGTTATCATAACATTTTAGGTCGAAAAAATAAATGCTAAAATTAAAAAACACAGAAAAGAACGTCTAACTTATTATTTAATATTGTCTATTTAGCAATAAATCAAATGTTTTTTCTATGTTTATAAAAAATTTAACAATTATAATCTTCTGCGTATGGCGTTCCAAACATACCAACAAAAGTAATAAACTGCTTTTGGTAAAGGTAATTGTTCTAAATTATAATAAGTATTCCATGTTCTTTTTAAAGCGCCCCAACGGTCACTCGAGATCGAACCAGCAACTTGACGATACTCATTTAAAACTCGATCTAAGCCATAGGCTTTTACATTGCGTTCACGCATTAACATTAGCCAAGTAGCGGTATCTTGACCTTTACGCACCAAAGGCATCCGAAAATCGCCAACTATAGCACGATCTATCACAACAGTTGAACAAGCAATGGCAGTGTTTTTTAGTAATTGATGATAGGTTAAACTCTCAGGTATCGGCGTTGCTTCTTTAAGTGTCTGTCCTGCTTCATCTACTAGTGAAAAACTGGTATAAGTAAAGGCATATTGATGGTCCTGCATAAATTTAATTTGTTCACTTAATTTTGAGGGTGCCCAACAATCATCACTATCGATAAAGGCGATATACTGCCCTTTAGCAGCAGCAATACCCGTATTACGCGCCACAGCGGCACCACTATTTTGTTCTAATTGTATTAATTTAATGCGTTTATCTTGCTTTGCATAAGATTTAATGAACGCGACAGAATGGTCTTGACTTTGATCATCGACCAAAATGTATTCGAAATTAGCAAACGTTTGATTTATCACACTTTCAATTGTGTGTTTAATGAATTTTTCGGCATTGTATACCGGCGTCACAATTGAAACTAATCCTTTGTTCATAAAGTCACCTTCTACATCAATTGCAAAATTTTAACAGGAACATCGTATAATTTTGCCATATGGTATTGTTCATTATACCAAGCTTTATCCGTTTGATTAGCATAAATTACAAAGATAATCTCATCAACATCATCATGGATATCTTGTACTTTCGTTACAAAGATTAAATCCTTTTGATCTTCTACCGGCAATAATTTTTCTGGATCACCTTGAATCACGACATAACGATGATCGCGTTTAGGGATTGACATAAACGCTACAACATCTGCTTCATGTTCAGTATTCGTACGGTTGAATATAAAATGACGATCTTCCATTGCCCAACTATAATCAAATGCATAACCAATTTTTGATTTAAATAAACGTAAGAAGAATAATGCTAAAGCCGTCAATACTGCCCCACCAATTGCACCAGCCACCCCAAAAACAATGGCTGATCGCGTTGAAATTCGGTTATAATGTTCCAATGTTTCAGTATTAGCTAAATTCGGAAATTTTAATTCTGATAACTGTTCACCAATCTCTGCTTTGTTAACCAGTGAGACTTTATAAGATTCTAAAAATGGTAGGGTTTCTTCCACGATTAAGTTTTGATAGGCTTGAGCAATTTGTAAGTTTTCCTCAGCCGACTTTCCGACCGCCACCCGTACTGTAATCATTTCCGTCGAGCCATCTCTTAAAGCTGCCATTGCCCCACGAAACTGACTCGTTTTAATAATTTCTAATAAATTTTCATTCTCCACCCATCCAGCAAACTGAATACCGGTTTCTTTTTCAATTTTTTCGACCACTTCAGGCTGACCAAAGTATTCATCAATTAAAAATGAATTACTAAAGAAAGCACCTTCTGCATTCGTTAAAATAATTTGAAATTCTGCTGGTTCTTGCTCATACCGTTGTTTTAAATCCTGATAAGCCGCCTCCATTTCAGATGTTTCAAATCCACCAAAATAATAGCGCGAACTGGCTACGGCCAATCCTATTAATAATGCACTTAAAATTATTTTTAAGGCATAGTCTTTTAAAAATCTGATTAATTCACTAATAATCGTGACTAAACTCATCCCTTACACCCCTTATTCTTTCTGACCTCAATAATGTTAACATAACTTATAATAAGTGCAAAGATAATCCAATGCCATTCTATTAACATATTGGAAGCACTTGTTATACTAGAAAAGATAAATGTTATCATAAAAACTAACAAACCTAACGACGTTTGTCTTTGATGATGATTACTGGTTTTGGACATTATCCAAAGTTTTCTCATTAAGATAAAATAGACACCTATGTAAATAATAAAAGATACCAATCCATATGCGACTAATATTTCGACCCACCAATTGTGAATATTCACTAATCCATTAATAGGATAATAAGGTACCTGTGCCATCCACGTTTCGATATTTCCTGCACCAACACCCAAGCCATAAGTTTCGGCTAAAAAGATTAACCCATTTTTCCAAAGGTTGATTCTTGCACCGTCCCCAGATAAGGCATAGTTTTGTTGTGATAATAACATCGTCATAATACTCTTACCTAGAGTAGGTTTTAAAAAGAAAATCCCTATGACCATCATCACGCCACCGACTAATAGAATAAGCCAATGTTTTCTTTTTAAGTTAAAATTAAATTGAAAAATCGTATATAATCCAATCATCACCAATAATACCAATAAAGCCATCCGTGAATCCGTACGATAAATTAAATAACTGGCGGCTCCACCAAATAATATCGTTGTTATTTTTAACCAAAATGATTGAGTTCGGTGATAACAAATAGTAGAAATCGCGATAAATGCTAATAATAAAGTGGCATAATCATTTTGATTAGCAAAATAGGTAACCGGCATGCGCGTTGATGGAATCCGACCAAAGGTGCGATACTTATCTAACTTGTCTAAATTAGCAAATAAATATTTACCGGTGAGAATTTCATGATATCCCCATATAACTTGGGTACAAATCATAAACCAAACTCCGTAAATTAAGGTTTGCCATTGTCTTTCGCTCGTAACCCAAAAATAAAGAGCCAGCATCACAAACAATCCCAAACTCATTAAAAACATCGCCTGGAACCAGCTAACAATATCAACCACCCAAATAACCGATAATAAGGCATATAGCCACCATAAAAGATAGCCAACTAGAGCACGAGTCCCATCACTATTAGGTATGATAACTAAATTTTTCTTTTTTATCGCCACTTGATAGGTCAAAATGACTGGCACCCCTATCGCTAATAATCGGTAAATCGTCATTTGGGCGAATGGTGTTGGAATGGCAAGCAATTTACTTCCTAAGAAGACAGCCATTACTAATATTAAAATATAAAGTTGCACGCTTTGTCATTCCCTCCTCGTAAAATATATTTAGAAGGTCATTTCACATCCTTCTGAGTCTCTCTGTTTTTATTGACTGATTACTACTAGACTTAACTAGGTAAAGTCCCAATTTTTACTATCATTTTTTATTTCAATTGCTTGTTGAACGGTCGACCACTGTGCCACTAATGCTAATAAACCTAAGCCTAAAGTGTACCATTCTATATACGGTAATTCAAAAACATTTAGAAAAGCCGCAATCGACATAATGATAATAGAAATCGTCGGTTTCACTTGACTAAAGCCAAAGCCAACACGGTTTGATAAATAAGTTCTCGCAAAGTAAAACATAATATAAGCTGCAAATGAAGCTGCTGCTGCCCCACGATACCCCCAAACAGGCGTAAGGACTATATTTAATACCATACTAGGTAAAAAAGTTAAAACACTAACAATGATATTCAAATATGTTTTTCTAGAGAAGACAATCCCTAAATTGGTTGTCTCAGATAAAGTATACATAATTTGTGGGAATGCTAATAGACCAAAAATATATTTGACATCGCGATAAGCTTCTGCTACCACTATATGAGCAATTAAATCTTTAAATAATAATAATCCAAAAAAGATACCAGTTAATAAAAACAAGACTGCATCACTTACAAATTTAAAGTGACGAATCTCCTTCTGCTCCTCATGCCAACGATAAGCAGTTGGTATCCAGAAAGAGGTAAAAGCTGTTTTAACGACACCAATAACCGCAATAATCGTTGAGGCTGCTCCATAAATTGCGACGTCTTCTAAAGTCGTAAAATTTTTAATGAAGATTTTATCCACTAAAGTCAACGAATTAGTTAATGATATGGCCACCATCAAGGGTAGACCAAATTTTAACATTCGTTTAATTAAATCACGATTCAGTTTAAATCCTCTAATATCAAAATACTGACGATAACGCCAGAAAAGGACCACATCGCCCAGTAATTGACCAAAGATTAACCCGTATACAATGACTTTAAAATCGCGCCAACCCATCCAAATTAAAAGCATGGATAATACGAAAACATTGAATTTTAAAATCATTGAAAAACTAGAAAACTCAATCGCTCTTTCTTCCATTCGAATTGATAATAAAATAAAGCGTTCAATAATAGTTGCTAAAACCCACACACCACCATAGAGAACAATATAAGTATATTCGGGGCTATCAAATAACCAATTGGAAATCTCTGGTGCAAAAACAATTGACACGATAAACATTAAAATGCCGACAATCATTGGAATTAAGGCGGCTTGTTGAATCAATTGTTTTTTATCTTCGGCTTCTTGGTATTCTCTTGTATATGCCTGATCGAGTCCAATATAAATATAATTAGGCAGTGCTACAATTAAACTTGAGAATAAGCTAGCCTTTCCATACTCTGCTTTCGAGATAAAATAAGTGATGATTGGTATTTGGATAAATGAAATAAACGCACCAAATACTGGGCCTAAACTGAATCCTAACAATCGTTTAATAAAATGTTTCATTATTTTCTCCTATTTAATTAAATAGCTATTAATCTTTTGATTTAAAAAATCAAGGTAAATTTGAGCCGACTGTTCATTTGTAAAACCTCGCTCGACCAGTATTTGTTCTCTTTCATTTTTCGATAGTCGTGGTACTTGGCTCAAGCTTTTCAATGATTGGTACCAATTTGCTATTGGTTCATTTAATGAAAGATAATCTACTTGTCCTTTATCGAAATCGACTTCATCCGTAATGGTGTCACTCATCAAACAAGGAATCCCAACTGTTTGAGCTTCTACGACAACGGTCGGTAAGCCTTCATACAATGACGGCATAATAAGCACATCTAACATTGGCATCACTGTTTCGGGTTTATCAATTCTACCTAAAAAGGTCACATAATCCTTTAAATCCTTTGTTGCTACCAATTGATTGAGTGATTCGAAATCTGCTCCTGAACCAATAATAAAGATTTTTGCTTTTAATTGATGTTCACGGATATACTCCGCTAAGCGAAGCGTGTGTTCTTGATTTTTTACTTTATGCAAACGCCCGATTTGACCAATCACGAGTGTTTGATCATCTAAACCATATTGATTTTTTAACTGATTGCGTCTCTGCTCAAATTCATCATCAGATAGTAAATACCTTTCGGTCGAAATACTATTAGGAATCACCATCATCTGTTCCTCTGGAATGGATCCGTAGATAGCTAAATTAGCTAAACGCCCGCAACCAACATAACTATCAGTAATAAAACGATTAATCATTTGATCTAATTGACGCATTATTTTTTGTCTGAATCCCGTAACATGTAAAGCTTTTGTCATATGGGCATGCAGGAAGAAGCGTTTCACATAAGGACGACTAACTAGATAATAAGCTAGCGCCCGATACCCCGTTATATGGCAATGAATCGCTTGATAATCGTGTTCATTTAAGATTTTTTCAAAGGTTGTTTTAAATTTTCTCCAACCTGCTTTTTTGGGATTTTCAAGACGGTAAATTTGCCCACCCATACTATGAATCGCATCCGTAAACAATGTAGAACACTCATCATAAGTGGCGACATCAAACACAATGTTTTTGTCATTAAGGGCAATAGCTTTATTATAAATAAAAGATGAAATACCGCCTCCGAAACCACTCATTATATGTAAAACTCTCATTGATTCAACTCCTATAGTGTTCATATCCTTGCTATTATATCACACTCTTATTTGTTACGCACGAAATTCTATTAAGCTGGTTTAGTATTTATTGAAAGGCAAATAATGATAAATAAAAGCTTAAAGCCAATATCATTTTATAGATTATTCTTTTCATGAATTAAAATAGCTAACTATTCCTATTGTCAAGCCTTACTGAGACGGTTTGACTTAAGTTATCACTGTTTAAAATGTGTTAAACTAGTGGTCTTAAATCGTCAACTTTACACGCATAATGGGCACACATAAAAAAAGGACTGCCAAAACTAAATAAGTTTTGTACAGTCATTAATATCAGATTTTATTCACCTTCATAGGTGATTTCGTCTGATTGTTTAATTTTATCTAATAAAGCATCAATACGATTACCATAATCAACAGAGGTATCACGTTCAAATTTAAGCTCAGGTACTTTATAAAGCTTAATGGCTTTACCTAGTTCTGAACGCACTTTACCTGTCACTGCTTCTAAACCAGCTTGCTCTTTTTGACGAGCGCCAGCTTTATCAGAAAGTGTACTATAATAAATCGTTGCTTGTTGTAAGTCACCTGTCAATTCAACATCGGTAATGGTCACACCTTCTACACGCGGATCTTTAATCTCACGCATTAAAACACGGTTAACTTCTCTTAAAATTTCTTGTTTAACGCGACCATGTCTGAAATTTGCCATGATTAGCCTCCTCTTAAAAGATAACTTCCACTCACTTTTAATTGGATGAGTGGAAGAACTATCCTATCTTACTTCTCTAACTATTATTAAGACTTAAACTGTTATGTGTGGTGCTATCTTATTTTCTTTCTACTTCTACCATATGGTAAGCTTCGATAATATCATCTACACGGATATCATTGTATTTCTCAATCATAACTCCACATTCAAAGCCTTTCGTCACTTCACGTGCATCATCTTTGAATCGTTTTAAGCTCGCTAATTCCCCATCATAGATAACAATGTTATCACGTATTACTCGGACTTTTGAATTACGACGAATATAGCCATCTAAAACATATGCCCCGGCAATCGTTCCTAATTTAGAAACAGTATATGTTTCACGAACCACTAATTGTCCAGTGATTTCTTCAACATATTCTGGTTCTAACATACCTTTCATCGCTGTTTCAATCTCATCGATAACATTATAAATGATTCGGTGTAAACGAATATCAATTTGTTCTTGTTCTGCTTGTGCGCGTGCTTGAGGAGTCGGACGCACGTTAAATCCAATCACAATTGCACCTGAGGCTGCTGCTAATGAAATATCACTTTCATTTATAGCTCCAACTGCTTGGTGAATTGTGTTTACGCGAACACCTTCCACATCAATCTTTTGTAAAGATGCATTTAATGCTTCAGCTGAACCTTGAACATCCGCTTTAATAATGACGTTAACTGATTTTAATTCGCCTTCTTGTAAGCTTTCGAATAAATTATCTAACGTTACTTTCTTATTAGCATCACGATGTTCTTCTAATGCACGTCTAGCACGCTCTTCACCAGCTTGACGAGCTGATTTTTCGTCTGGGAAAACTACGAATAAGTCACCGGCTTGTGGTGCATCATTTAAACCAGTAATTTCAACTGGGGTAGCTGGACCTGCTTGACGAATACGACGACCGGTATCATTTAACATCGTACGTACTTTACCATAAGTATTTCCTACTACGATTGGATCTCCTACATTTAGTGTACCTTCTTGTACTAATAATGTCGCCGTCGCACCCGTTGCTTTATCTAAACGAGCATCAATCACTGAACCGATTGCTAAACGATTGGCGTTCGCTTTTAACTCTTGAACTTCAGCTACTAATAAAATCATTTCTAATAATTCATCGATATTTTGATTAAATTTAGCTGAGATTGGGACAAAGATAGTATCGCCACCCCAATCTTCTGGGATTAAACCATGTTCAGTCATTTCTTGCATAACACGATCTGGATTAGCAGTTGGTTTATCGATTTTGTTAACTGCCACAATAATTGGGACATCAGCCGCTTTGGCGTGGTTGATTGCTTCTACTGTTTGTGGCATCACACCGTCATCAGCTGCGACTACGATAATTGAAATATCCGTAACATTCGCACCACGAGCACGCATCGTCGTGAAAGCCTCATGTCCAGGCGTATCTAAGAACGTGATGGTTTTACCTTGTAATTGTACTTGATAAGCCCCAATATGTTGCGTAATGCCGCCGGCTTCGCCTTCCGTTACGCGAGAATTTCTTAATTGGTCTAATAAAGTTGTTTTACCATGGTCAACGTGTCCCATAATAGTTACAACTGGTGGACGCGTTGTTAATTCTTCTTCATTAACTTCTTCTTCATTGAAATAAACTTCCAAATCAGATTTATCAATTACAACTTTTTCTTCCGGTTCAATTCCGTATTCTAAAGCAATTAATTCAATGACATCTTTAGATAATGCTTGGTTTTGGTTAGCCATAACCCCTATCATTAATAATTTTTTGATGATTTCAGAAGCATCACGATAAATTAATTTCGCAATATCTTGAATATTCATTCCTTCGGTATACACTAACTTCTCAGGTAATTCTTTATATTTACGTTGTGTAATCCCTTTAGATTGTGTTTGTTGTTGATTATTTTTGTTATTACGACCTCGACGGCGATTGCGACGTCCTCGAGGTTCAAATGCTTTTTTATTTTCCCCTGCATCATCTGCTTTGTTTTTAACTTTTTTTACTGGTGCTTTATCTTTGTTAGCTTTTGCACCTTTGGTTGCTTTCTTAATCGCAGGGTTATTTTCATCATTCTCAACTTCTTCAACTAATTTTCTAGGCTTAGCTTTTCCTTTAGTAGAATTGTCCATTGTTTGTTTTGTTGGTTGATTGTTTTCTTTTTCTCTACCATTTTTACCTCTTCACTCATAGCTTTACCGTTATGTGGTTGTTTTGCTTTCTTATCTTGTTGTGAATGATTAGTTTTCTTAGCGGTATTAGTGGGATTTAACTTATTTAACAAAGTCTTTTGTTGTTTTTCATCCATCATGGACATATGGCTGTTGAACTCAATCCCATTCTGTTTCGCCAATCCTAATACTTCTTTACTTGATAATTTATTTTGTTTCGCAAATTCATATACTCGAATTCCTGTCATATAATCACCTTCCTACTTCTGCAAAGTACTAGACAGTTTATTCGCCGTCAGCCTTTGCGATTACAGGGCTTTCTTCATTAATTTATTAATCATTTTACTTAGCCTCATATGATAAGAATTTTTTAATCATACCAGAATTGCCAATTGCACAAATTGTTCGGCTCTTGCCAATTGCATCTGAAATCTGTTCTCTCGTGAATTCAGTAATCAATCTTGCATTAAATGTTTCGCATAAAGATTGATAACGTTCCATAGTGGCACTACTCGCATCACTAGCACATACGACTAGTTTGACACTATTATTTTTAATGGCTTTTTCAACCATTTCATCGCCACTGACTAAAAATCCTGCACGCAGTGCTAGACCAAGTAAATTTAATTTTTTCTGTTGTGGAGTCATTTTAGAATAATTCCTTACGTGCTTTTTGATGTGCTATGTAACGATACAATTCATCATAAAATTCGTCACTAATTTTCATACTAAAAGCAGCATCAAATGTTCGTTTTTTCTTAGCTAGTTTCGCTAATTCTGGATCTAAGCCAATATAAGCTCCGCGTCCATTTTGACGTCCAGTCGGATCAATGGAAACGTCTCCTTCTTTCGTTTTGACAACACGAACTAATTCTTTTTTAGGAAACATTTCTCCTGAAACTGTACATTTTCTTAATGGAACTTTTCGTTTTGACGGTTGTTGTTTCATTATGATGATTCACCTGTTTTCTAAATTAGCCTTCCATATCTTCTTCTGCTTCAAGCTCTTCTACTAATTCTTCGACGGTTTCAACGTCACCAGTGGTGGTTTCAATGATTAAGTCTTCTGCATCTGCATCTGCATTTGCGGTTTCTATCGCCATTTCAACTTCACCAATCGTTTCATCTACAGTCATATCTAATTCGCTTGTTTCATCAGCTGTAACTGAATCAACTGCTTCAACTGTTGCTTCATCGTCTTCTGCTAATTCAGATTTTAGCTCTTCTTGTTCGGCTAAATATTCTTGATAAGCAGTTACCGACTTAATATCGATTTTATGTTTTGTTAAGCGTGCTGCTAAACGCGCATTTTGACCTTTTTTCCCAATAGCTAATGATAATTGGTGATCTGGTACAACCACTATACAAGAAGGATTGTCGCCATCAAAGATAACTTCTTCAACCGTTGCAGGATTCATCGCATTTTTAATGAATACAGCTGGGTCTTCATCCCATTGTACAATATCCATATTTTCACCATTTAACTCATTAACGATTGTTTGCACACGTTGTCCTTTTTGACCCACGCAAGTACCAACCGGGTCAACATTAGTATCTCTTGAGCGAACCGCTACTTTTGAACGGTCGCCAGCTTCACGGGCAATACTCATGATTTCAACGATACCTGAATAAATTTCAGGAACTTCTTTTTCAAATAGACGTTTTAAGAAACCTTCGTGGGCACGACTCACTACCACTTGTGGGCCTTTAGTTGTTTTATCAACTTTTGCCACATATACCATAATGCGCTCATCCATGGTAAATTGTTCACCCGGGATTTGCTCATTAATCGGCATTACTGCTTCGGCACGCCCTAAATTAACATAAACATAACGATAATCTTGACGTTCAACAGTACCCGTTAATACTTCATCTAAGTATTGGCTATATTCATTAAAAATAATTTCACGTTCTGCTTCACGAATTCGTTGCATAATAACATGTTTAGCTGTTTGTGTTGCAATCCGACCGAAATCTTTTGGGGTTACTTCAAAACGAATTTTATCACCAATTTCATAAACGGGATTAATTTTTTGAGCTTCTTCTAGGCTAATTTCTAAAGTACTATCGTAGTTAACTTCTACTACCTCTTTAACGGCAAATACTTTAATTGAGCCTTTTTCTTCATTAAAATCAACCTCAACGTTTTGCGCTTGGTCATAATTCTTTTTGTAAGCCAATTCTAAAGCTGTTTCTAAGGCATCTTTAATCACTGCACGTGAGATTCCTTTTTCTTCTTCTAGCACTTGAATTGCTTTTACTAAATCTTTACTCATTATCTTCCTTTTCTCCTCAATCAACTAAAATTGAATCGCTAATCGAGCCTTAGCGACCGCTTTTTTCAATATTAAGTATTTTTGTTGCTGTCTTAATGCGTACTTCTAATTCATAATGGTCATCTTTAACTGCAACTAAGAAACCTTCATGTTGCTTTTCACCGTGTTGTGGCATATAGTAGTCGAAATGAACATATTCACCTATTGCAGCTTGAATGGCCTCTTCTGTTTTTAGAGGCTTTTCAGCGCCTGGTGAGGATACTTCTAAAAAGTAAGCTTCTGGAAATGGATCAGGTTTAATCCCATCTAATACTTCCCCTACTTTTTCACTAATTAAAGCACAGTCTTCAATGTCAATGCGACCTTCTTTATCAGCAAAAATTCGTAAGTACCAATTTCTACCTTCTTTTACGTATTCGATATCTACCAGTTCGCAACCTAAATCCTCAATAATGGGTTGGACTAAAGGTGTGACTTTATCAATAATTGCGCTCATACTTCACCTCTTATTCAAAATTTTGCCTTTTTCGTAACAAAGGAGCGAGCGTTGCCGCTCACTCCTTCAGTCACTAACTACTTACTCTATAGCATTATTGTAACACAGACATCATCAGACTACAAGAAAAAGATAGTTTTGCATGGTGGTGAAGGGGTGATGAATGATAAAATGATGATTCTATTAGGTTTAGCTTCAATGAAAAAATGACGCTGTTAATAGTGATAACCTAAGCGTTAGTAACACAACGGTATTAAAATTCTATGTTTAAAATTATTGTTACGACTCTAGAATCAAATCTGATAAGTTTAATGTTCTGTACCATCATCATGAATTTGGTACGAAAAAACTACAGTCTTGGCTGATGAATTTAACTATACGCATCATCATAAAAATGTAAGAAATAAAAATCCCACTAGTTTTGATTGACTAGCGGGAAAATACCATATAATGTTATTACGCTTCAGGTGCAACCTCTGCATCATGAACAATTTCTTCTTCAACTTCTTCCTCTACAGTCGTGTTCGGTTGAGTTGGCGTTGCTTCTTTAACCGTTGCAATAGCTGATAAATTAAATGTTAAATAAACACCTTCACAATCAATCACGACCGTTTGAGTAGCGCGATTAATTTCTTCTAAAACACCGTGTAAGCCCCCAATTGTTACCACATGGTGTCCCGGTTGCATCTTTTCTAACATTGTTTTACGTTCTTGTGCTTGCTTCTTTTGTGGGCGAATCATTAAAAACCACATTACCCCCATCATCAAAGCAAAAGGTAAAAACGTTGCTAAAAGTTCCATTCAAGTCATCCTCTCATAATTTAAATCACTTTATAATTATAACAAAATAATCATTAGAATGCACGAGCGTTTTCTTTATTATAACCATATCGCTCAAAGAAGTCTTCTTTAAACTCTAATAAAGAATCGTTCATAATATTTTCACGGACTTGTTTCATTAAATTCAATAAGAAATGAACATTATGGATAGACGCTAATCTTAAACCAAACATTTCATCGGCTTTGAATAGATGACGTAAGTAAGCACGAGAGTAATTACGACAAGTATAACAATTACAATGCTCATCCAATGGACGAAAATCTCTGGCATATTTAGCATTTTTCACTACTAAACGCCCAGTACTTGTCATCGTTGTTCCATTACGAGCAATACGAGTGGCTAATACACAGTCAAACATGTCAACGCCGCGGATAGCACCATCAATTAACGCATCTGGTGATCCAACCCCCATTAAATAACGTGGTTTGTCTTTTGGCATAACCGGTGTTAAATATTCTAACACTTCATTCATCTCTTCTTTGGACTCACCCACTGATAAGCCACCAATCGAATATCCAGGGAAATCTAAGCTAATCATATCCCGAGCATGTTGTAATCTTAAGTCTTTATAACCTGCTCCTTGTAAAATACCAAATAACGCTTGGTCATGTGGTCGTTGATGTGCTTTTAAGCCACGTTCTGCCCAGCGGGTCGTCCGGTTAATTGATTTTTCCACATAATCATGTGTTTCATAAAATGGTGGACATTCATCAAAACTCATGATCATATCAGCACCTAAATTATTTTCAATATGAATGGCTTTTTCAGGCGTTAAAAATAATTTTGAGCCATTTAAATGATTTCTAAAATGAACACCTTCTTCTTCAATACGACGGATATCACTCAATGAAAAAACTTGGAATCCACCAGAATCAGTTAAAATTCCTTGATCCCAGTTCATAAATTTATGTAAGCCGCCTGCTTCCGCCACTAAGTCATCGCCTGGTCGTAACCAAAGATGATAGGTATTACTCAATACTACCTGGGCCCCCATCTCTTTTAATTCTTCAGGTGATAATCCTTTAACGGTAGCTAAAGTCCCAACGGGCATATACATTGGAGTATCAAAGGTGCCGTGTGGCGTATGTAATTTACCAAGTCTTGCGCCGGTATGTTTTTCTTCTTTAATTAATTCATAACGAATTACTGGTTCACTCAATTAGTTCGCCTCTTTCTTTTTGATTTGCTTTTCTATTGTATCAATGAATAATCGTTTCGACAATTAGTTTTTTAGTTTATTTGGAATCGGCAACCTGTACATTCTCCAATGTTTAGTTTGATTTACAAATTTCCCACAATACTCAAATATTTATTGATAAATTGCAATTTAGGGCGTGGCTGGGCAAAATTTTTTTAAATTCTGTTCAGGTATATCTACTTAATTAAAAGCGCAGTGGTTGAGTGGTCTCAACCTGCGTCTTAATGAGGTTAAAGATAAATTTGGTAAACTCAATCAAGTTATTGTTATTAAATTAAAAGCGCAGTGGTTGAGTGGTCTCAACCTGCGTCTTAATGACTTGCTTGAGACCTACTCAACTGTGCGGGGGTGGACAGACAAAGCGAAAATCATTTGATTTTCTACTTTTGGTCCACTCCCAACTGTGCGGGGGTGGACAGACAAAGCGAAAATCATTTGATTTTCTACTTTTGGTCCACTCCCAACTGTGCGGGGGTGGACAGACGAAGCGAAAATCATTCGATTTTCTACTTCTGGTCCACTCCCTCTTCAATTTTTCGAAATAATATAAAACAATTATTGCGAGATGCAAAAATAGACTAAGTCAATTCAACTTCCCATATTATAGGAAATAATTTACCTGTCACATAAAACCGATTCCCTTCAATATGAGCAATGCCATTTAATACACGATCAGGATTAGCATCGGTAACATGAAGTTCCTCCACTAAATCGGTTAAGTCCCATACTTGTTCTACTTGACCATCTTGTAGATTTATTTTAACTATTTTATTGGTTTGCCATACATTCGCATAAATAGCCTCATTAGCATACTCCAACTCATTAAGGCGTTCAATCATCTGATTGTTTTGAGTGACGGTTAAGGTGTCAAGTGCTACTAAAGTTTCAGGGTCTCGCTTGGTCAATTGAGCACTACCATCAGAAGTCCAAATCACATCAGCTTTTTCATCATAAGCCATTCCCCATCCATCCCCATCAAAAGTAATTTCTTCTAATAAGGTTAGGTCATCTAATGAACGTTTATAAGCTTTCTCTTCTCGCCAAGTAAACTGCCATAAATAGTCCGTGGTAGCGGTTAATCCTTCCCCAAAATAATTATCATCTAATTGATCTTGTACTTGAAAGTCGCCAGTTTCTAAGTCAATCCAACCAATTTCCGATTCGCCATATAATCCTGTTCCTAATACTAAGCGATTCTCTATCACTTCCAAACCTTGGGTAAAGACGGGTTCATTGATAGGATATCGGTTAATTAATACCACTGAATCAGCTGCTTGCACTGTAACCGGCATACCAAGTATCCATAATAAAAATAAGCTTTTATATCTGTCTTTCACATTCATCACTCCTCGTGAGTTCATATTTAATTGTAGCTTATTTCTGAAAAAATTGGTAGAATTAAAGTTAAAGTAATATAGAAAGAAAGTAGGTTATCAAATGACCTTTTATCAATTTGCTGTTCATATGATTAAATTTATTTTCCACTTATTTAATGGAAAACCACAAGTCAGTGGCTTAGAAAATCTTCCAAAGGATCAACCACTTATTATTGCCAGTACGCATCGTTCAATGACAGATCCCTTCTTTTTAGCAGATGTGGTCTATCCTAAAGAGGTTGCCTTTATGGCCAAAGATTCTTTATTTAAACAAAAATGGTTAGCGAAATTATTAACTAAAGGTAATGTTTTTCCCGTTAATCGTGAGAAACCATCCACTACAACCATTAAACATGCTGTCAAAGTCTTAACAAAAGAAAATTTAAATATAGGGATTTTTCCATCGGGTTCACGTCATACCACCGAAATTAAAAGTGGAACGGCCTTTATCCAAAAATTAAGTAAAGCCACCATTGTACCAGTTGCCATACAGCCACCTATTGGTTTTTGGCAATTTATTACCCGTAAACGAGCTAAAATTGCCTTTGGACAACCCATTCCCTTTGATTCAACTCAAAAATATGACAAAGAAATGTTAGCCAAAGTTGATGCTCAAATTGCTGAACAATTCGCCTTATTAGATAAGCAACTAGACCCTGAGTATGTCTATGTACCTAAACCTAAAAAGTAAATATATTTGATATCCTTTAGGTTTTATACTAACTGTGTACGCTTATAAAGGTACAAAAAGCATAGAGCCTATAGAAAAATAAAAAGCCATCTCACATTTTTCGCACTAGCATCGAAAAGAATGAGGTGGCTTTAATGTTAATTTAAAGTCAAACGATTATTAAATTCTTTATCTTTCTCCCGGTCATTTAAACGTGCTTTACGACGTCTTTCATACCCTTCGCACACCAATTTTTCTTCATCAGTTTGTGGAATAACTGCTACGATACCTTCAGGATGTTCAGGCTTTTGGGTTGCCACAAAGGTTAAAAAAGCTGTTGCGGCTAAATAAGTTTTGCCTTTTTGTGGATGTTCTCCCGTTACTTTACAAAACACTTCAACAGAGCGATTAGAAACTCCTGAAACAAAAGTATCAATCGTTACCGCATCCCCTTCCGGTAATGGCGCAATAAAATTTAATTGATCCATTGACGCTGTTACTCCCACTAAACGGGTATGCTTAGCAAAGGCTAGGTAAGCGATACTATCAATCATTTCCATTAAACGTCCACCATATAATGTACCATGACCATTGGTATCACTCGGTAAAATATAATGGGTGGTCACCGTTCTTGAATCTTGACAATATTTTCCGTTCTTTTCCATGTCCTACTCCTTTAAAATGGCATCCCTAAAGCAATTTTAGCATAACGCGACATTCGTTCAGGTCCCCAGGCCGGATACCACACAAATTCAATCATTACATCGCTAATACCATCGACTTTTAAGACTGCATTGCGTACATCCGTTACAATCACATCGGCTAAAGGACAGCCCATCGTCGTTAACGTCATATCAATCGCGCAAACGCCTTCATTATTGACTTCAACATTGTAGATTAATCCCAAATTTACTAAATCGATCCCTAATTCTGGGTCAATGACCGTTTCAAGAGCGGCCATCACTGCTGCTTGTGTTTCTTCATTCATCTCAACACCTCATTCTATTATACAAGATATATATTACTAGAATTATGGATTTTTGCAAGTTATTAAAATTCTGTTATAATAGAAAAGAAATTATTCAAAGGAGAGAAAGCATGAAACAACATTTAATTGCGATAGACCTGGATGGGACTACCTTAAATAACCAATCAAAATTAACATCTAAAACCATTCAAGCACTCCGTGCTGTTAGTGACCTTGGCCACCTCGTTTGTATTGTAACGGGCCGCCCTTACCGTAATAGTAGTGATATTTATCGGGAAATCGGGATCGAAGCACCGATGGTAAACTTCAATGGGGCGCTATGTCATTTCCCAGGCCGTGATCATTATATTCCGAGCTATCATTTAACTTTAGATAAAGAAATTGCTTTTGATTTATTTGCGAATCAAGATCGACTTAATATTGATTTATTGTGTGCTGAAGGCAAAGATCGCCTCTTTACTAGCTCAATGAATTTACCTGATAGTCCTTTCTATCCTTTTGATTTAGCCTTAGTCGACCGCTTAAATCGTGAATCTTTAACTTATAATCCAACGGCCATTACCGTCTTCTCACCTGAAGAAAAAATGGCTGACATTCGTGTCAAAATTGAAGAACATTATGGCGACCAAGTATCTGTTCGAACTTGGGGTGGTATCTTACCTTGTTTAGAAATTGTCCGTAAATCGATTAACAAAGCTGTCGGTGTCAAAGCTATCGCTGATTTTCATCGAATACCCGTTGATAATATTTTAGCTTTTGGGGACGAAAATAATGACTTAGAAATGCTAGAATATGCTGGTTTAGGCGTTGCCATGAAAAATGCAACCGAAGAAATTAAAGCTTCAGCTAATGACATTACCCGCCTAACCAATGATGAAGATGGTTTAGCTGATTACCTTATCCGCTATTTTGATTTAGTGATTTAAAGTGTAGTTGCGTAATAGAGTTGTATAGCCCAATTAATTTTAGCTTTTTAAATGCGGATATGTAATAGAGTTGTATAAACCTATTAATTTTACATTTATTATAAAAATTAAACTCAAAGGTATCAATATTAATTGGCTTATTAAGCACTCATCAAATATATAATAATAAGGGAATGGTAAGAAGTAGAAAATTAAAATATTTTCGCTTCATCTACCTCCCCCGCACAGTAAAATGGCATTAAACAACGTCTTAAAGACTAGTTTGATGCCACTTAATTATTTCGCTTATAAATAACGAATAATAACTTGACTGGTCTTATCAATTTAAGCTTAGTATCTTCGTTTCATAAAGTTTCGATTATCAAATGGCATCTCAGGATACTGATACAGACTTTTTGAGACTAAGCTAACAAAGTGACAATCATGGCATTTGCTATTGGTTGTCACCTTTTTTGAACTCATAAAAATATCTAAAGTCAGTCGTAACCGCGCCTGTTGCCCCGTCAATATCAATATAACGAACTCCTCGAAAATCCCCGGATTTTTCATCTCTCCCACAAAACATACCATAGATTAAACGGATTCCTTCCCACATCATTTCAGCATTATTTAAATGATTATGTCCACAATAAACTGAGTCTATTTGTTCTGAAAAAAAGAACTCTGAAAAAAGTCCAGTATTAATACGACTAAACGAGATGCTTTGATTTGGCTCTCTTGATTCTCCCGCTAAAATATTAACTCGCGCTTGATCATATTCGGGTAACGGTGAATGCATAAATACTAAATTATACTTCATCTCTGTATAACGTCGGGATACCTATCTAAACCATTCGACCTGTCTAGGTAATATCCAGTCATTGGTACGCTCTATTCCAGGCGCTGTCCGACCAGAATCCATCACATAAAGAACATTGGATAACCCCTTATCTCCTTTAATCATCACGGCATATTGTGACAAGCCTTCAATCCATTCTTCATGTTCCCGTTTAACTTTATTTACGACAATCTCATTGAATATTTTTTCAATATCCACTCGGTCAAGACATCGTTCAGAATCATGATGGCCGTAGGTGATTGCTTTAGGGGCATGAAATTGGTTCAGAAAGGCAAAAAAGTTTCTGAAAATTAATTCTTCTTGCTCATTTTGATAAGTATTCACATAATCACCGGTTAACATATTTAAATCTGGTTTTAACATTTCTAACGCTTGTTTGATATCCGTTAAAATTATTTGATCATTTTCGTCGAATGGATAATGATTTAAATGAATATCCGTAATTTGTACAATACGAAATTGATTTGTTGGATTCATCATCAAATACATTACCTCACCCTTTCTCTAATTTTATAATCTAAATATTAGCAAAGTAATGTAAACATTTTCTTAATTAACTGTATGTTATTTGTATGGAAAATGTAAATATTTGAGTAAACATTTAATGACAAATCTTAAAAGTTTTAGATAATCATTTAAATTATCGTCAGTTAAAAAACTAACTTTTGATTGCTTTCCGCTACAAAGCGTGCTAAAATATAGTTAGTTAACAAACTTACACAAAGGAGTGATTTTAGTGTTTTCTGGCCAACAATTAAAAAAACGTCGTGAAGAGCTTGGCTTATCACAAAGCCAACTCGCGAAACAAGTCGGTGTGAGTCGTGCTTCATATTTCAATTGGGAAGCGGACAAGACGCGTCCTAATCAAAAAAACTTAGATTTATTAGCGGAATTGCTAGAGGTGACTCCGACTTACTTTGAATCAGAATATGAGATTGTTGATTTATATTTACAACTCACCCCACCTAATCAACAAGTGGTGCTCAATTATACGAAAAAAACATTAGATGATCAGCTTCAACAAGAAAAAACAGCTCAACCCATCCAATTATTCGAATACCGTGTTTACGAGAAATTATCAGCTGGGACAGGATATTCTGCAATGGATGATCGCAATTATGAGACAGTTTATTTTGATGAAGAAATTGATTACGATATTGCCTCTTGGATTTATGGAGATTCCATGGAACCGAAGTATTTAAATGGTTCAGTCGCCTTAATTAAAGACACTGGTTTTGATTATGATGGTGCGATTTATGCTGTGGTTTGGGACGGTCAGACTTACTTGAAGAAAGTTTACCGTGAAGCAGAGGGCTTAAGACTGGTTTCACTTAATAAAAAATACGCTGATAAACTAGCCCCTTATGATGAAGAACCACGTGTTGTCGGCAAAATCGTCGGTAATTTTATGCCCTTGGAGCGATAATAATGGGCTATATTGATTATTCGCGAGAGCCTCGCTCTGATATCGCGTTTATCGATATGAAATCCTTCTATGCCAGTGTTGAATGTGTTGAATTAGGCTTAAATCCGCTAACGACTTCCCTGTGTGTGATGAGTCGTTCAGATAATTCAAATGGTTTAATTTTAGCGTCCTCTCCTTTATTTAAAAAGGTCTTTGGCAAGAAAAATGTGAGTCGTAGCTATGATTTACCTTTTAATATTCAAACCCGTCGTTTTGATCCTTATATTGCTAAAAAACAAGGATTAAAAAGTGATTTAAGAACCAAACAATATATTGAATATTGGGCACAACGTACGTATATTGTACCACCACGTATGGGTTTATACATTGAGCGTAATCTAGAAATCCAAGCCATTTTACAAAATTATTCCCCTAAAGAAGAGATATTGCCTTATTCGATTGATGAGGGATTTATCGATTTAACGCGTTCACTTGATTATTTTATTCCTGACAGTATTACGACCAGTCGCAAAGTAAAGCTCGATCAAATTTCTAAAAAGATTCAGACCGATATTTTTCAAGCAACCGGCATCTATTCTACGATTGGTATGAGTAATGCTAATCCCCTACTCGCTAAGTTAGCACTGGATAATGAAGCCAAGCATAATCGCAATATGCGAGCTAATTGGTCTTATGAAGATGTCGAAACCAAAGTATGGCAAATTCCTAAGTTAACTGATTTTTGGGGTATTGGTAGCCGAACGGAAAAACGACTCAATAAATTAAAAATCTATTCTATTAAAGAGTTAGCCAATGCTAACCCTGATGATTTAAATAAAGAATTTGGTATTATCGGTCTACAATTATGGTTTCATGCTAATGGTGTGGATGAAAGCAATGTATTAGAACGATACCATCCTCGCGCTAAAGGAATTGGCAACTCACAAATCTTACCTAAAAATTATTATTTTCAATCCGATATTGAATTAGTGCTAAGTGAAATGGCCGAGCAAGTCGCGATTCGCTTACGACGTGTCCATAAAAAAGCAACAAATGTGGCGATTCATATCGGTTTCAGCAATGATGTAGACGTAGCTAGTATCAATACCCAAATGAAGGTTGATCCCACTCAAAGCACCAAGCGCTTAACTCAATATGTCCTCACTCTTTTTCGTAAAAAATATAAAGGACATCCGGTAAGAAGTATTGCGGTACGTTACAGTGGGTTAGTGGATGAAGTGTATACCTTTTACAGCTTATTTGATGATCCCATTAAATTAGATAAGCAAGAAAAAATGGATCATGCCATTGATGAAATTCGCAGTAAATATGGTTTTCTTGCGATTCAAAAAGCGAATTCGCTATTGGAAAATTCGAGAATGGTCGCACGTAGTAAGTTAATTGGTGGACATTCTGCAGGAGGGTTAGATGGTTTATCATGATTGATCGCAGTTATTTACCTTTTCGTTCGGCTCGTATGTACCATGATCGTAAGATGGCTAAATGGATTGGTTTTTTCTTATCAGAACATAATAGTGCCTTAAATGATAATGGCGATGTCATTGATTTTTCAAAGGCTTTATCACTCGATGAAAAACTATTATTACTTTCTCAAGCTTATGTTCATCAATTGACCATCAATTTTGTCGTTGGTACCGAAACGATTACTGGAACGATTACAGTGCTAAATACCGAGCAAATCGGTGTCCAAACTAAGCAACATTATCATTTTATTCCGATTAAAGATATTATTACGATGCAGTTAGCCGACGAAATTGAAAGTTAAGAGGAGTATCACCGACGTTTAGCTTCCGTCATGATACTCCTCTATTTTTTTAACATTTATCCTGCAACTAACTTACTAGAGGTTTCCTTTTTGTCACGAACTAACATGATTAAATTACTAGACAAAATAAGGCACTAAGTTAAAAGATAATGTTTGTGCATTGCAAAACAGCACGCTTAATTCACTAAAAGGCGCTCCTAAAACCGACCTATCTCACAACATTAGTGATTGAATGACCTAAAAGCTTTGATAAAATAATTAACCTCACAAGTCTTGACTACTGAATTAATAGAAAACTTGATGAATACCGAACATTTTTAATACGCCACATTTTACCCAAGCAAACCCATAGGACTAAAACAAGCCTGTAATATTACCATCATTATCAATATCGATTGTTTCGGCTGCTGGGACTTTTGGTAAGCCCGGCATGGTCATAATTTCCCCGGTAATCACGACGATAAAGCCGGCGCCCGCCGATAATCGCAATTCCTTAACCGTTATATCAAAATCTTCTGGCGCCCCAATTAACTGTGGTTTGTCAGAAAAAGAATATTGGGTTTTGGCAATGCATATCGGTAAATTAGCAAAACCTAAATTCGTTAGTTGAAGTATTTGTTTGCGCACTTTTTTATCATAGATAACATGGCTACCATGATAAATTGTTTGTACTACTTTGGTAATTTTTTCTTCGATACTATCGTCTAATTCATAGGCATAACGTAATGTAGCGGGCGTTTTTTCACTCATCGCCACTACTTTTCGCGCTAAATCAGCGCCACCTTTCCCCCTTGAGCCCACACATCAGAAAGGACCACTTCTGCATCTAAACTTTGACATAAGCTCAAAATTTCTTGTAATTCAGCTTCAGTATCCGTCGGAAATTTATTAATAGCCACGACGACTGGTACACCATAGACTGTATGCAAATTAGTTAAGTGGCGTTGAAGGTTCGGTAAACCTTGTTTAACGGCTGCAACATTTTCCAGATTTAAGTCAGTCTTGGCCACACCCCCATGCATTTTTAAAGCGCGTACCGTGGCCACCAATACCACTGCGTGAGGATTCAATTGGGCAGTACGGCATTTAATATCGAGAAATTTCTCCGCTCCTAAATCAGCTCCAAATCCAGCTTCCGTCACGACATAATCAGCTAAATTAAGTGCGGTGCGAGTCGCAATCACACTATTACAACCGTGTGCAATATTCGCAAAGGGGCCGCCATGAATAATAGCAGGTGTCTGTTCCAAGGTTTGGACGAGGTTGGGCATGACTGCTTCCTTTAATAAAACGGTCATGGCACCAGCCGCTTTTAAATCAGCTGCGGTTACTGGTTCACCTTTAACATTATACGCCACAATAATTTTAGCAATCCGTGATTTTAAATCCGCTAAATCTTCTGCTAAACATAAAATCGCCATAATCTCACTGGCAACGGTTATATCATATCCATCTTCACGTGGGACTCCATTAGCACTGCCTTGAAGTCCTGATACGATATGGCGTAATTGACGATCATTCATATCAACCACGCGTTTCCAAACGATAGTGCGTGGATCAATTTGCAGATGATTACCTTGATGAAGGTGATTATCTAACATCGCTGCTAATAGATTATGAGCAGCACTAATCGCATGGAAGTCTCCAGTAAAATGTAAATTGATATCTTCCATTGGAACGACTTGAGCACGCCCACCACCAGCTGCGCCACCTTTTAAACCGAAGACCGGTCCCAATGACGGCTCACGCAATGCTAAGGCAGCCTTTTTGCCAATATATCTTAAACCATCAGCTAATCCTACCGAAGTCGTCGTTTTTCCTTCCCCGGCTGGTGTCGGTGAAATAGCTGTTACTAAAATTAATTTACCTGGATCCTTAGCGGGTAATTTCTGATAATCTATTTTCGCTTTATATTTTCCATAATGATGGAGTTGTTCATCTGAAATAGCTAACTTTTCTGCAATTTGTTCAATGGGTGCCATTTCAACTGAATGCGCAATCTCAATGTCTGTTAAATAACTCATCTCGCACCTTCTTTACTTTCTTAACAATTAAATAATTAAATTTCATTATACTCAGTATTTTTTCATTTTTCAAATAGGTTTGTTAAACTCAAAAGGCGTCTGGCATAACCCTCTCCCTCTCGTGCTACTTTTGTATTAAACTCAAAAAGCACCCTCAATCTAATAAGAATGAAGATGCTGAATTATTTATTGAAATAAATTGAGCCAAATCATAAACATAAAGCTCGCAAAAATTAAACTATCAAATCGGTCTAATACACCACCGTGTCCTGGTAAAAATTTACCTGAATCCTTAACATTAAAATGACGCTTTAACGCTGATTCGACTAAATCACCAAATTGTCCGACTAGCGATAAGATAATACTCAATAGCCAAACATGATTGGTATCACCTAAATTAGGTTGAAAAATAAATACAAAGACAACACCAGCAAGCATCGCACAAAGGACACCTCCAATAGAACCTTCAATCGTTTTGTTGGGACTGACTTCCGGTGCTAATTTATGTTTACCATAGGCTCTACCAATAAAATAAGCGCCAATATCAGTGGCCCAAATCACAACGAATAGATAAGCTAATGTGACTAGGCCCATATCTCGAATTAAAATAATAAAACGAAAGCCGAATCCTACATATAAAGCCGCAAACATTAATACCGATACTTCTTCAAAGTTGATTTCTTTATAACCATAGACGGTTAAAACCAATAGCGCCATTCCACACAAATAAAATAAAAACTGAGAATTGAAATTAGTAATCCAACTTAAATTATAATGTTCTGGTAAAACGATTAAAGCGACTGCAAGCGAAGAAATCAATCCAATCGCATTAAAATATTGAATTTGTTTCATGCGAGCAATTTCAAATAATCCTAAAATAGCCACTACCAGGATGCCATAAGCGAAAGGATGACTTCCTAAATAAACAAAGGGAATAAGCACTGCTATCCCTATTATCGCCCCAATAATTCTTGTTCTCATCGGTCCCTCCTAAACTTTTCCGAAACGACGGTTACGATTACTAAAAGCAACCAAAGCTTCTTCAAAATCTCTTTCAGAAAAATCTGGCCACAAGACATCCGTAAAATACAATTCGCTATAAGCAGATTGCCATAATAAGAAATTACTTAATCGTTGCTCACCACTGGTTCTAATCACTAAGTCAGGTTTTGCAATAGCTCCATAACGTGCAGTGAATAAATAATCTTCAACTAATGCCTCATCAATTTGATCTATCTCAATTGCACCCTCTTTAACTTTTTGACTAATCGCCTGGATGGCCTGAATCATCTCTTGTTGTCCACCATAATTAATCGCAAAGTTTAATACTAGTCCAGTACAATGCGCACTTTCAGCAATCGCTTTATTTAAAATATTTTGGGTATCCTCAGGTAATTTGGTAATATCACCAATACATTCAACACGACAATTATTTTCAATTAATTCTGGTAAAAATGACGAGAAAAAATCACCCGGTAATTTCATTAAAAAGTTAACTTCATCTTGAGGTCGTCCCCAATTTTCTGTTGAAAAAGCATAAAGTGTGATTAACTTAATGCCCTTACTATTAGCATATTTAGTGATACGCTT
The DNA here is from genome assembly GCF_033564055.1 of Globicatella sp. PHS-GS-PNBC-21-1553. Taxonomy (NCBI): domain Bacteria; kingdom Bacillati; phylum Bacillota; class Bacilli; order Lactobacillales; family Aerococcaceae; genus Globicatella; species Globicatella sp. PHS-GS-PNBC-21-1553. The sequence goes on along the minus strand of NZ_CP085470.1, from coordinate 2,189,494 downwards.
AATTGTTTCGACTCCACGTTTATGCCCAGCTACACGCGGCATCAATCTTTTTTTAGCCCAACGTCCATTGCCATCCATAATAATCGCAACATGCTGGGGTATTGTTTGTAATTCTTTAGACATGTTATATAATCCTTTTCCCTTTTTTATTCTAAACTTAAATTTATTATATCAAAAAAGCCTAGAGAATAGAATAGTTCTGTCACTTTGTCTGATAACCACTGTCGCCATCATAGTAATCTATCTGTTTACAGGTAAAAAAAGCTAAAACGCATTCCTTGTTGACGATATTCAAAATAAAAAACCGACACCTACTAGCTAGGGTAAGCTAACTAGTAAGGCCGGTTTGATAACTCCTCCAGTTGACTATCAAAAGCACAATGAGAAGATGTCTAAGTTACACATTATTATAAATTATTTATTCTATCTCTGCATTACAAACAGCTTGAAAGATCCACTTTTAAAGTCAACTCAGTGAGGATATATTATTTGCCGTCAAACATATCTTTTACTTTGTCAAAAAAGCCTGGGTCATGTCCTTTTAGACTCGATCCGCTTTCTTTGGCTAAGTCTTTAAATAATTGTTTTTCTTTATCAGATAACTTCGTTGGTGTTACCACTTTGACGGTTACATGTTGATCGCCATTTCCTGTTCCACGTACACTTGGTGCTCCCTTGCCACGTAAACGGAAAGTGGTATCCGTTTGAGTACCCGCTGGTACTTTAAGTTTTACATTGCCATGAACCGTTGGTACGGTAATTTCGTCACCCAAGGCCGCTTGTGCGAAATTAATAGGTAAATTGTAGAAGATTTCAGTACCATTACGTTCAAATTTATCACTTGGTTTCACACGGAAAATAACATATAAATCGCCATAAGGACCACCGTTTTTACCCGCTTCACCTTGTCCTGATAAACGCATTTGTTGATCATCATCAACACCTGCTGGAATAGTAATTTTAACAGAATGTTCTTTGTTTTCAATACCTGAACCATGACAAGTGTGACATTTTTCTTTGATTTCTTTCCCCGTACCTTGGCAGACATCACAGACTGTTTGAGTCATCACACGACCAAATGGTGTATTACGTTCTACTTGAATCGCACCTGTTCCATGACATTTCGAACAAGTTACGGGTTTAGTACCTTCTTTGGCTCCAGAACCATGACAAGTATGACATTCTTCATTACGCTTATAGGTAATAGTCGTTTCTTTTCCAAAGATGGCTTCTTCAAAGGTTAAGGTTACACGATATTGTAAATCATTTCCTCGTTGAGGAGCATTCGGACGACGACTGGCACCTCCCATGCCGCCACCAAAGAATGTATCAAAAATATCTTCGAAGCCACCGAACCCTCCGGCTCCACCCCCGAAGCCACCAAAACCACCACCAAAGTTAGGATCATTGGCTGCATGTCCGTATTGATCATATGCTGCACGTTTTTGGCTATCGCTTAGAACTTCATACGCTTCTGTTATTTCTTTAAATTTTTCGTCCGCACCCGGTTCTTTATTAATATCCGGATGATATTGTTTTGAGAGTTTACGGTATGCTTTTTTTATTTCTGCATCTGAGGCATCGCGTGAAACACCTAGGACTTCATAATAATCACGTTTAGTTGCCATTTTCAACCTCCTTCGTTGTAGACTTATCTATCATAATCAAAATTTAAGAATTTATCAATATTCATCTGAAAAATACTAAATAGGAGTGAGCTGGAAGCCAAGTCTCATCGATTCTGACTTCCTCGCCCACCCCAGCTATCATACTCAATTATTAGGTTGTTCGAATTTATTTAATAACAAAAGCCTTCATTAAAGTCTTACATTATCTTCAAAACGAATCAGACCTTATAATCTTATTATCAGTTGATTACTCGTCTACTTCTTCGAAGTCAGCATCTACTACGCCGTCATCATTTTGGTTATCTGAAGTTGCTTCAGCACCTGCTGCTGCTTGTTGTGCTGCTGCCGCTTGTTCATATAATTTAACGGTTAAGTTTTGAACTACTTCATTTAATGCATCACGTTTAGCTTTCATTGCTTCTAAGTCGTTTGCTTCAACGGCTGCTTTCAATTCATCACGTGCTGCTTCTGCTTCTTTAACTTCTTCTTCAGATACTTTGTCTTTTAATTCATCTAAAGTTTTATCAGTAGCGAAGATTAATTGATCCACTTCATTACGTAAGTCAGCTTCTTCACGACGTGCTTTATCTGCTTCTGCGTTGGCTTCAGCATCTTTCACCATACGATCGATTTCTTCATCAGTTAAACCTGAAGATGATTTAATCGTAATCGTTTGTTCTTTTTGAGTACCTAAATCTTTTGCACTTACGTTAACGATACCGTTTTTGTCAATATCGAAAGTTACTTCGATTTGAGGGATACCACGTGGTGCAGGTGGAATATCCGTTAATTGGAAGCGACCTAATGTTTTGTTGTCAGCTGCCATTTGACGTTCACCTTGTAATACGTGTACATCTACTGCAGGTTGATTATCAGCTGCGGTTGAGAACACTTGTGATTTAGATGTTGGAATTGTAGTGTTACGGTCAATTAATTTAGTGAACACGCCACCCATTGTTTCAATACCTAATGATAATGGTGTTACGTCTAATAAGACGATATCTTTCACATCACCTGAGATAACCCCACCTTGGATAGCAGCACCCATTGCAACCACTTCGTCTGGGTTAACTGATTTGTTAGGCTCTTTACCAGTTTCTTTACGAACAGCTTCAACCACTGCTGGAATACGTGTTGAACCACCTACTAAGATAACTTCGTCAATTTCAGATTGTGATAAACCAGCATCTTTAAGTGCTTGACGAACAGGTTGTTTTGTACGTTCTACTAATTCATGGGTTAATTCTTCAAATTTCGCACGAGTTAATGATAATTCCATATGTAATGGACCTTCTGCTCCTGCTGTAATGAATGGTAAGCTAATTTGTGTTGAAGTCACACCAGATAAATCTTTTTTAGCTTTTTCAGCAGCATCTTTCAAACGTTGTAAGGCCATTTTATCTTTCGATAAGTCAATACCATTTTCTTTTTTGAATTCTGCTACTAAATAATCCATAATTTTTTGGTCAAAGTCATCTCCACCTAAGTGGTTGTCTCCTGATGTAGATAATACGTCGAATACGCCGTCACCTAATTCAAGAATTGAAACGTCGAAGGTACCGCCACCTAAGTCGAATACTAATACTTTTTCTTCTTTATCAGTTTTATCTAAACCATAAGCTAAAGCTGCTGCTGTCGGCTCGTTAACGATACGTTCTACTTCTAAACCAGCAATACGGCCAGCATCTTTTGTCGCTTGACGTTGAGCATCGTTGAAGTAAGCAGGAACCGTAATAACAGCTTTTTCAACTTTTTCGCCTAAATAATCTTCAGCAAAACCTTTTAAGTATTGTAAAATCATCGCTGAAATTTCTTGTGGTGTGTAGTCTTTGCCACCCATTGAAACTTTATGGTCTTCACCCATATAACGTTTAATTGAACTTACAGTGTTAGGATTTGTCACTGCTTGACGTTTTGCAACTTCCCCTACTTGAATTTCATCATTTTTAAAAGCAACAACTGAAGGTGTGGTACGATTACCTTCTGGGTTTGGAATAATTTTTGCTTCTCCACCTTCTAAGACAGAGACAGCTGAGTTTGTAGTACCTAAGTCAATACCAATAATTTTAGCCATTTTACATTTCTCCTTTATAATTTAATTATTGAGATACAATAACCATTGCTGGTCGTATCACGCGTTCATGCAATAAATATCCTTTTTGTAAAACATTGATTACCACGTCAGAATCTTGACCTTCTTCTGCTTCCATCACGCTGACTGCTTGGTGGAAATTAGGGTCAAATTTTTCTCCCATTGGATCAATGACTTTAATGTTTTCACTTTCAAAAGCATTTTGTAATTGTGAGAGAACCATCTCAACACCTTTTTTCAATGCTTTAGCGTCATCAGAATTAGTCTCGCTTTGTAAAGCGCGTTCTAGATTATCAACTACTTCTAACATTGAAGTTGCTAATTTTTGCGAACGATATTTTGCTAAATCTTGACGATCCTTAGCGTTCGATCTTTTCATATTCGCAATTTCAGCTTGTAATCTTAGCACTTGGTCTTCTAGAGCATCATTTTTTGCTTCTAATTCAGCAAGTGGATTCTCTTCCACCTTTGTTTCTACTGTTTCTTCAACAGTGGATGTTGCTTCTACTTCTGCTGTAGTTTCTACTGTTTCTTCATCAGTTGATGTTGCTTTAACTTCTGCTGTTGTTTCTACAACATCTTCGGTAGTTTGGGAATCAACTTCAACTTCTGGAACATCTTTTTCTAATTCTTCATTACGTTTGTTTTCTTCTGCCACTACGATACCTCCTTTTAATTGTTAATAATTCGATAGTTCGATTAATAAATCTTGCATTCCTGTCATAATTTTATGATAAGGCATTGTCGCAGGACCTACCAAACCAAAGGTAATGACATGATTGCCAATTTTACTTTTCGCCGTAACGATACTTACATTTTTAAAGTGATACGGTGGCGTTGTAAAATCAAATGTGACATTCAAACCAACTTTTGCATCAGTTAAAAATTGATACCAGGCTTCGTTTCCATCGATTAAATCAAACAAAGTGCGCCAGCCTTCAGTTGGTAGTTGTGGATCAATGAGATCAAACAAATGATTTTTTCCTGCAACATGATAATACTGACTGTCATGTGCTTCGATTGCCTTTTTGATTAAAGAGGCAAAATTCAATTGTACTGAAACAGCCTGTTGAATTTTTAAGGGAATTGTCAATTTCATACGTTGATACACATCATCTAATGTTAAATCGATCAATTCATCTTGAATAATTTGTTCAATCCTATCGATTGCCTCGTCTTTTAAAGCATATGGTAAATCAAATAATTGACTTTCAACCTGTCCATGGTCACTAATCACTGACGCAATGAGTTGATAATCCGATAATTTGGTTAATTTAAAATCGCGCATCCTACGATGACTCAGATTCGAAATCAAAACGACTACCGGATAACCAGTATAGTGTGCTAACTGATTCGTCGCATGTAAGACAAATTGTTGAACATCATAATAACGTTCACCAAATAACTTACTTGATTGTTCTGGCTTATTTTCAGACTCTTGCTTTAGTTGTTCGATTAATCGATCAATGTAAAATTGGTAGCCTTCATAAGAAGGAATACGACCACTTGAACTATGAGCTTTCATTAGAAACCCTAATTGCTCGAGCGCCATCATATCATTACGAACAGTAGCTGGACTTACTTGTAAGACACTTCTTTGCAATAAAGTCCTCGAACCGATAGGTTCTTCGGTCTCTCCGTACAATTTAACAATCAACTGTAATATCTGTTGTTGTCTAGGCGTTAAATTCATCTATTTTTCTCACCTCACAAATTAGCACTTATATACTTGGAGTGCTAACCTATCTATATCATACACCCTACTATAGCCTTTGTCAACACTTTTTAATAAAAAATTAGCACTCTTTTATAGAGAGTGCTAATCGACAAAAAGTTGCTATTATAAGGTTTTGTATAACAATGATAAAATGTTTAGTTTAAAATAGAAAATAATTGCTAAAAACAAAGCTATTAATTGAGTCATAAAAAAGTTGGTTTGGGGCCCTGTACTAACAGTTACTTAATACATACACTTAGCTATTTAATTTATGACTTTCGTAATCGTCTCTTTGCTTCCATCTCATTATGTGAAAGTTTGGATTGAAGGCAATAACGGCTTTTAGGTCGCAATACCAGACTTTCCATTGATTAATCCATCATTAAAACGTGGTAACGACTTGAAATGACTAGCTTTTACTATATTACCATGCCTTAATAAATTAAGGTTCATTACTAGAAAGGTTGGTTACTGCTGGCGTATCTTTCTCAGGTTCAATAAAGAAAGTAAAGCCTTCGCCAACCACTTGATGAATATCGGTGACGGTTACAAATGCCTTAGGGTCAATTTCATGAACAATTTTTTGTAATGCCAGTAATTGACGTTCGCTAATGACAATATATAGCACATGCTTTTCCAGTTGCGTATAAAAACCATAACCATTTAATACTGTAATACCACGATCTAATGTATCGGTAATTTTCTGTGCGATCGCTTGATGCTCATTCGAAACGATCGTAACAGCTTTACGTGGGTTAAATCCTTCCAAAATAAAGGAAAGAACTTGACTTGTAATCAATAAAGTAATGACCGTCATCACACCTTTTTCTAAGCCAATGACAAAAGTTAAGGGGGTAATAATCATAATATCTAAAATTAACAAACCACGCGCCACGCTAATCCCTAAATATTTTTTCATCATTAGAGCTAAAATGTCCGTTCCAGCAGTCGTTCCATTACCATGGATAACAATCCCAACGGATAATCCGATTAGAAAACCAGCTACTAATGGTGCAACAATAGTATTTTCAGGAATAAATGCTCCTAAATGGATATATTGTAAAAAAATCGTTAATGACGCAATCGCTAAAATTGTATAAAAAATAGTCTTCTTATATAAAAACCTCCAACCGACAATTAGTAAGATCGTATTCACCACAAAACTAACAATAGCATTATTCCAATTAAAAACATATAGAAAGAATAATGAGAACCCCGTGATACCACCTTCACCTAATTCATTCGGAATAATCACTGAATTAATGGCAATCGAAAAAATGAAATTACCTAATAATACCAAAAAGATATTCATCAAAATTCTAATATGATCTTTTTTCATAAGCTCCCCCTACTTTGTAATAGTCCCTAATAGATTACGAAATACCGAATCTGCTAAAAACAATCCACGATTCGTTAAATAAACATGGTCATCAGCAATATTTAATAAGCCATTGTGTTGTTGTTGTACAAAAAAATCATCGAACAGTACGGCCGCATCTTGATTAAAACGCTCCGCAAATTCACTTAAATAGAAACCTCGTGTCGTTCTTAAAGCTAAAAATAAAAATTCTTCCATCTGATCAGACTCTGTTAATGGTAATCGATTCACAACCGGTTTTTGATTCGCTTCCGTAGCTTTTAAATAATGATGAACAGGTCCATTATTATAGTATCGAACATTATCAATAAAGCCATGTGCTCCAGCACCAAAACCATAATATGGCGTATAATGCCAATATTTCAAATTATGACGTGACTCGAATCCAGGTCGTGCAAAGTTACTCACTTCATATTGCTCAATACCATGCTCTTGTAAACGACGAATGGCTAACTCAAACATATCGGCATCTACATCTTCAGACGGCAATGGCAGTTTGCCTTCTCTTTGTAATTGTTGAAAAACTGTTTGATTTTCAATGATCAAAGAATAGAGTGAATAATGTGGTAAGTTTAATGATAAGGCTTTGGTTAAACTATCATCAAAATCGGCTAACGTTTGTCCCGGTAGTCTAAATATCAAATCAATACTTAAATTCGTTAGTCCAGCTTCTCTTAACCATTCAATACATTGATAAACATGACGTTCACGATGATTACGACCTATTTTTCGCAATAACAAATCGTTAAAACTCTGTACCCCCATACTCACGCGATTAACACCAAAAGACTTCAATAATCGACATTTTTCTGGAGTTAATTCACCAGGATTAATTTCAAATGTATACTCCGTTTGATCATCATAGGTCAATATTTGTTGGATGCTCTCCAATAAGTGCGTTAATTCTTCAATATTTAAGCAACTTGGTGTGCCACCGCCTACATAAATCGTATCAAATGGTTTGGTAGACTCTACTTCATCCATATATAATCGCATTTCATTGGCTAAGCCCGTTAAATAACGACCTACTGGTTGTCCATCATAGAAATATTTATTAAAGGCACAATAATGACAAATTTTCTTGCAAAATGGAATATGGATATAAACGGCATCCGCTCTATTCATCATCTTTCACCTTTTCATTATCAGGTATCGTTGACTGTTGTGCTAGCTGCTCAAAATACGTTTTTGTATTAATTAAATCCTGGTCTAATTGATGAATTAGACCTTTAATGCCATCAAATTTCATTTCACCACGCAAATAATGATGCCATCTTACTTTTACAAAATGCCCGTAAATGTCTTGCTCAAAATCTAATATATAGACTTCACAGGTTTTTTGGCGATTCGCTTCAAACGTAATATTATAACCAATGGAAGCCATGCCTTGATACCATTTTCCATCTACTTCAATCTCGCAAACATAGACTCCAACACTTGGTAATACTTCTTGAGGATTAATTTGCACATTAGCAGTCGGGTAGCCAATTGTTCGACCTCTTTTATCTCCATGTACCACCATTCCACTGGTTTGATATAAATAACCTAGCTCTTCATTAGCAATTTCGATTTGATTGTTCGCCAATAAATCCTTAATATTGGTAGTCCCAACTTTTAAATTATTATTTTTTAATTCAGGAACTTCAATGACGTCAAAACGCCCTTTAGCATGCTCCGGCAAAGTTTTCATATTGGCAAGCTCTTGCTTACCATAGGTATAATCAAAACCAGCTACTACTGTGACCGCACCGAGATCGACAATATAACGATCAACAAACTCTTGGGGACTTTGCGTCCCGAATTCTAATGTATAATCAATTAAATATAAAACATCAACCTCTAATGCACTTAATAGCTCAACTTTACGATCTAATAAAGTCAAATAAGTAACTTCTTCTGGGTCTAATTGATGGTAAATAATTTTTGGATGCTGATTAAAAGTCATCACTGCTAAAGGAATCTTTTTTTCATTGGCAATTTTTTTTGCTGTATTAATAACTGCTTGGTGCCCACGATGAACACCGTCAAAGAAACCTAATGCTAAGACAATCGGTCCAGGAAAAATTTGTTCTTGATTATAGGGATGATGTAATTTTATTATATTCATTACGAAACCCTTCTTTCTAGTAATCTTATTCGTTCTCGACGAACATTCTTAATGGTTTTAATAAATTTGGTTTTAAGGGATGGGGTTGGTAAATGGCCCGAGCCAATCCTTGATAAAATAAGACGGTTGGTTCCAACACTAATGAACTAAAATAATCATGTGGTAATAATTTTCCATGTTGAACATCATGATATTGTGATTCTGTTAGGATGATGCTTGGAAATTCAGTCAGTGCCGATTCAATCGAACAAATAGCCTCGTTAATGGTTCCTTGTTCAACTGCTGCTTGAACTTGAGCAAGCGTTAATGCTTGCTGTTGATTGAAACCACCCGTTGCATTGCGTGTTAGCCGCGACATGTGGCTGGCAAATCCTAGTTTTTCTCCTAAATCAACGGCTAAAGTACGAACATAAGTGCCTTTGCCACAAACAACATGAAAATCCCATGTTTGGGTTTGTTGACTTTCATTATAAACAGGATCACTGGTGCGTATAAAGGAATCAATTTGTACTTGTCTTATCGGACGCTCCACTTTTTCCCCAGATCTTGCATATTCATACAGTTTGCGACCATTGACTTTCACCGCTGAATAATAAGGTGGAACCTGATTGATAACCCCTTCCATTTCAGCCATTTTTTGATCAATTAAATCAATATTGACAGGAGTTAACACAGGTGTGGTCGACACTTTTTCTCCACTAGCGTCTTCTGTTTCAGTCGAATATCCTAAAGTAATCGAACCTTGATATTCTTTTTGTCCATCCATTAATAATTCAACCAATTTAGTCCCTTCGCCTAAGCAGACTAGTAAAACTCCGTCTACATCTGGGTCAAGTGTCCCAGTATGGCCAATTTTTTCATTTTTAATAGTTTGCGCAGACGAAAAACGACATCATGACTGGTCATGCCTTTTTCTTTCCAAATGGGTAATAAACCTCTCATGCTGTGCCTCTCTCCTTTAGATACAAAATTAATTATATCAGATATTGCTTTCATTTGTGAGTGATTAACTAATTTTTCATTATATACTTAATAAATACTTATCATGAGTTGTACTAAGCTTTCTCAAACAAGCCAAACTGAAAAACGATAGACGATTAAAAGCAAATTTATGCGCATTTCACACCTTAAAAAATAAAAAAGACCCCATCAATGTTTATCATCCTATTGATGGAGCCTATCGAAATAAAACTATTCCTCATCTAGCATTTTTAATCGCGCAGGATACATTCCGACAACTTTACCTAAAGTTTCTAATTCTTGAATAGCAGATCCGTTTGATAAGCGGTCGGTTAAAGCAATATCCATCGCCTTAATTTCGAGTGTTTTACCAGTGTCACCTAAGATAACTACTGGTATATTTCCTTTTTGTAAAGCTAAAACTTGAATAAAGCGATGTGGATTCGTTTTTAATTCTTTTAATAATAAATGTCCCCGACTGGAGCGGTTATTCACTTGAGAGATAATCTCTACGTCAAAACGTTTGATATTTGCTCTTTGGGTTAATGCTAATAATTGTGGACGTTCCACTGCTTTATCAATTAATAATGAAGCGACTACTTGATCATCATCCTTCAAGTTAATTGCCACTACACCTTGTGCTTTGGTTCCGCTAATCGCCACTTCTGACAATTCATAACGGACTCCATAACTTTTCTTAGTAATTACAACCACTTGATAATCATGGTCGACTTTTGCTAGGTTAACTGACACCAATTCATCTGCTTTATCTTGTAATTTCATTGCCATCATCGTCTTAGTTTTATAGCTACGATAAGTTGTAAATTGTGATAAAGTTGTTTGCTTAATTTTACCATTTCGGCTAGTCAATACCAATGTTGGGTTCGCTTCAGGCTTTAATTTGTCTGGTTCCATTACCGATTTAAAAGCGGCAATTAACTGCTCTCCATCTTCTAAATGATAATTAGTTGAAATATGCATTCCCATATCTTTCCAACGAATATCTGGTAATTCATGAACTGGTAAATGAATATAGTTACCTTTATTTGTAATTAACACAATCGCATCATGCGTACTCATCTCTTTAACAAAGATTGGATAATCCAAATCGCGACTTCCTAAGTCAGTCGTATCAGAAGCACTAAAAGAGCGAACACTGGTTCGTTTAATATAGCCTTCATTCGTTACTGATACATAAACTTGTTCTTCGGGAATCATAATGCTCGTTTCAACGACTATTTCTTCCACTTCAGCTTGAACAATGGTTCTTCTTGGTGATGCAAAACGCTTTTTAATGTCTTTTAATTCATTGGCCAATACTTTTTTCAATATATCTTCATTATTTAAAATATTTTGATACATCAAGATACGCTCATTTAATTCAAGCTTTTCATTTTGTAATGCCTCAATATCCGTATTCGTTAAACGATATAATTGCAAGTTAACGATTGATTCTGACTGAACCTCTGAAAAATCAAATTCACGTTCTAAGTTACGCTTAGCATCTGCTTTATTATCAGAATTACGAATGACCGCAATCACTTCGTCTAAAATCGACACAACCCGAATTAAACCTTCAACAATATGTAGACGTTTTTTATCGGTTGTTAACATATACTTGGTACGCTTTGTAATCACCTCTTTTTGATGATCAATATAAGCTTCTAACATTTGCAATAAGCCTACCACTTCCGGACGGCGATTATGAATTGCGACCATATTAAAGTGATAATTAACTTGTAATTCAGTATTTTTTAATAAGTATTGTAAGATTCCTTCAGCATTCACTTCACGTTTTAATTCAATGACCACACGCACACCATTTCGGTCACTTTCATCACGAACTTCCGATATCCCTTCAACTTTCTTCTGAATACGAATATCATCCAAACGTTGAATTAATTTGGCTTTATTAACATCAAATGGTAATTCCGTCACCACAATTTGTTGCTTATTACCTTTCAGGTCTTCTATTTCAGTTAAAGAACGTACGACAATTTTTCCTTGACCCGTTTCATAGGCTTTACGGATTTGGTCTGCCCCTTGAATAATCGCCCCTGTGGGAAAGTCGGGTGCAGGAATTAATTTTATAATATCATCTAAACGATAACGCTTATGGGTTAACATATAGACAACTGCATCGATCACTTCACCTAAATTGTGAGGTGGTATTTCAGTGGCATAACCAGCCGAAATACCAGTGGCACCATTGACTAATAAATTTGGAAAACGAGCAGGTAAAACAGTTGGCTCTTCTAGTGTATCGTCAAAGTTTAGCAGATACTCAACCGTCTCATGTTGAATATCACGTAATAACTCATCGGCAATAGGTGATAAACGCGCTTCTGTATAACGCATAGCCGCTGCTGGGTCGCCATCCATACTCCCGTTATTACCATGCATATCAATTAAGGTTTCGCGTAATTTCCAATCTTGACTCATGCGGACCATCGCTTCATAAACGGAAGAATCCCCATGAGGATGATAATTACCAATTACATTCCCTACTGTCTTAGCAGACTTACGGTATGGATTACTAGCGGTATTGCGGTCCATGTACATTGCATATAAAATACGGCGTTGTACCGGTTTCAAGCCATCACGGATATCAGGTAAAGCACGGTCTTGGATGATGTATTTAGAATAACGTCCAAAACGATCTCCAATGACACTGGCAAAATTTAATTCTTGAATATTTTCTTTTACCATGTTTTACCTCCTAAAATAATTCTAACTGGCCATTTTCATCATCTTCATTATCCAATGGCTTATCAGTCTCTTTTTTTACTGTCTTTGATTTTGATTGAGTAGATTTTTTCTTTGTTGTTTTGGCTGTTGGACGGTTAACCGTTGATTGCTTTTTGCTTTTACGATTAGTAGTGTTTTTCGTATCGTTTGAACTCTGTTCGGTCATTTCATTGGTCTCGTCTACTACATGATGATTAGGGCTACTATTTTCAGCATTTTCTAAATCCATTGCTTCTTCCAATGTGTCTATTTCATCATCATCCTTCAATCCATGAGCTTCTTTAATTAACTCTTCAGTTGTTTGGTCAGTAGACTGACTAGTCCCTTGGTTTTCTTTTAATAAAGTATCTTCTTCATCCATCGTGAATTGAACATTACTTTCAATCCATTTACGACGCGGTTCAACTTTCGCTCCCATTAAGGTCGTCACACGGCGTTCAACCTGCGCCGCATCATCAATCGTTACACGAATTAAAATTCGAGAATCTGGGTTCATCGTTGTCTCCCATAACTGGTCCGCATTCATTTCCCCTAAACCTTTGTAACGTTGTAAAATATAGCCTCGCCCAATCTTCTTAATAGCTGATTGTAACTCCTCATCGGTCCAAGCATATTCTATTTGTTGTTTCTTACCAGAACCTTTTGAAACTTTATAGAGTGGTGGCATTGCTAAATAAACTTTTCCTGCTTCAAGTAATGGTTTCATATAACGATAAAAGAAAGTTAAGAGTAAGACTTGAATATGAGCCCCATCGGTATCCGCATCGGTCATAATAATAATTTTATCGTAATTACATGAATTAATATCAAAATCAGTTCCTACTCCTGCCCCGATAGTATAAATCATCGTATTGATTTCTTCGTTTTTCATGATATCTTGCATTGACGCTTTTTCAGTATTAATTACTTTACCACGTAATGGCAAAATAGCTTGATAACGGCGGTCACGGCCTAATTTTGCAGATCCACCAGCTGAATCCCCCTCGACTAGGTATAATTCGTTTTTACTCGCATCTTTTGATTGAGCTTTGGTTAACTTACCAGAAATCAATTTTTCTTGTGCTGATTTTTTAGTCCCACTACGAGCGGCTTCTCTAGCTTTACGCGCCAATTCGCGGGTTTCACGAGCACGAATCGCCTTGCGTAAGATCATTTGGCTAAAGTTCCCATTTTCATTTAAGAAACTTGAAAGACGTTCATACATTAAATTTTCTACTAAAGGCCGGGCTTTAGGTGTACCCAATTTTTCTTTGGTTTGACCTTCGAATTGTAAATATTGTTCTGGAATACGAACAGATACCACAGCTGTCAAACCTTCGCGAACGTCACTACCTTCTAAGTTTTTATCTTTTTCTTTAATTAGACCTACTTTACGACCGTAATCATTAAACGCTTTAGTAATCCCGGTTTTCATACCGACTTCATGCGTTCCCCCAGAAGCAGTCCGAACATTATTAGCAAATGATAAAATTGTTTCGGAGTATCCGTCATTGTATTGCATTGAAAAATCAACTTCAAATTCTTCCACCGCCGCTGAAAAACTAAACGCATCACCCAATACATCTTTTTCTTCATTTAAATATTGAATAAAATCTTCTAAACCTTTTTCATAATGAAAAAGTTCTTGGTAGTCATGGCGTTCATCTACTAATTCTATCGTTAAGCCCTTTAGTAAAAAGGCAGACTCTCTTAATCGCTCAGCAATCACTTCCGAATTAATTTGAGCATTACCAAAAATACTTTTATCTGGCATAAAATGCACGGTAGTACCATGAGCCGATTTACTTGAAGCTTTTGATTTAACTAATTTAGAAGCAGGCTTCCCTCCATTTTCAAATCGCATTCGATAAAGATTGCCATCACGTTCAACGGTCACTTCTAACCATGAAGACAAAGCATTAACCACACTGGCGCCCACACCATGAAGTCCTCCGGAGGATTTATAGCCCCCTTGACCAAACTTACCACCCGCATGGAGGACAGTTAAGATAACTTGAATGGTCGGTACCCCACTTGCATGCTGACCAACCGGCATCCCGCGGCCATTATCTTGTACTCGAACACTGCCATCTGCTTTAATTTCTACTTTAATATAATCAGCAAAACCAGATAAAGCTTCGTCGACTGAATTATCGACAATCTCATAAATTAAATGATGTAATCCTCTTTGGTCTGTCGAACCGATATACATCCCTGGTCTTTTTCTTACTGCGTCCAAACCTTCCAATATTTGAATCGCGTCATCATTATATTGAATTGGTGTCGTCTTTGTTTCTGACATTTAATCACCTCTAAAATTTTCTTATACTCAACTCTTCTATAATAGCAAATAACTTTACTGCTTTTCAAATATTACTCGAAATTTGTAATTTAAGCAAATACAACTTACATGAGAGTGGACCAGAAGTAGAAAATTAAACGATATTCGCTTCGTTGGCCTACCCCCGCACAGTTGAGTAGGCCTCAAACTGCGTCTTTCGACTTGTTTGAGGCCAGTCAACCACTGCGCTTTGAATTAAATAGATATGCCTGAACAGAATTTAAAAAGTTTTTGCCCAGCCTCCTGCTTTTTAAATATGATCAGTTAATCATTGTTGTTTCACTTTATTTAATGTAAAATAATAGCGTATATCCAAAGATGGAGGTTTATTATGCAATTTATATTTTTATTTATTTGTTATTTATTAGGATCAATTCCAACCGGTGTTTGGTATTCAAAAATGAAACACCAAATTGATGTGCGAGAATTAGGTAGTGGTAATAGTGGCGCCACCAATATTGGACGTAATTTTGGATTTAAAGCTGCTGTTTTTGTCTCAGTCATCGATGTTCTAAAAGGGCTGGTAGCGATGTTACTGGCACATTACTTTTATCCTCATACCAATTGGGTAATAATGGGAGCCGGTATAGCCGCTATTTTAGGTCATGCTTATCCTATTTTTGCCAATTTTCGTGGTGGAAAAGTGGTCGCAACTTCTTTTGCCGTACTAGCGGGTTATAATTTTTTCATTGGTCTAAGCTTTGTATTAGTGTTATTTATATTAATCTATTTAACAAGTACCATTAGTTTAGCCGCCTTAACCAGTTTTTCATTAGCCGCCTTATATGTTTTATTTACCCAACCGTTAATTTTTGGTCTTGGCTTTGTCGCAATTGCCGCCTTTATGATTTATCGCCATCGTTCTAATGTGGTACGTTTGATGAAAGGTGATGAAAGTCGTATTAATTTCGGTCTTAGAAAACCAAAAAATAATAGCAAATAACACCTAATATCAATGAGTCATAATATACTAGCTATCCTTTCTATCGGGGGCTTGCTTGTTTTTTAAGTATAGTTTAGAAAGCAATGTCTAATGATGATTCTCTAAGGAAAGTTTGGTAAATATCTCTGGTATGTTTCTCTATCAAGCTTGTACTTATTCTCAAGTGAGAGATTCAACAACATGACAGCTGTCTTGTTTTCAAAAAAGATGTTTGGTAGAACTCTGTTTCTTTTTTGTGAATCTATTTTTACACATACTTAAAACTCGAGTGTTTAATAATAAAGATTGCCAAGAAAACAATAGATCATTTTCCACTTCTTACCCATTCCATTTTCTCTACTAAATATTTAGTGGATGCCCACCAGAAATACTCTCTTCTGGTGGGGCCACACAAAATTTGTAGAATCTTATTAATAACAGGCCAAGTGATGTTACACTTGGCCTGTATTCTTTACAAAAACAACGGAATAGCCGATTGGCTATTCCGATAAGAAATGACTAGACATTATCTCCCATAAAAACTAGTCCACAATTGAAGTTAACACGAAGAGGAAGCGAATTATTTTGTGCTTCGTGTTAATAAGAGTTCTTTGTGCTCTGCATCAGCACAAAGCTCTTATTATTTTAAATTACCTAAATTATTTTATACGACCTGGACGTTCTTTGTATCCATAGTAAGCATCTTCAATAATTTCTTTCATATCACTTACTAATGCTAAACGTGGGTTAACCGGTGTACATTGATCTTCATAAGCAAGATAAGCAATTTCTTCTGCACGTGCCATGTATTCTTTTTCGTCAACACCTTGTGCTTTAATACTCATTTCGATACCACAACGTTCACCTAAGTCATAAACCGCTTGAGCTAAGCTAGCAACTGCTTCTTCTGGTGTATCAGCTTTAAGTCCTAATAAACGTGCAATATCTTGGTAACGAACATCTGCTTTATAGTAGTTATATTTTGGCCAGTTACCTTGTTTTGCAGGGCGTGTACCATTGTAACGAATAACATATGGTAATAGAATCGCATTGGTACGGCCATGGACAGTATGGAAGAATCCACCAATCTTATGAGCCATTGAGTGAGAAATTCCTAAGAATGCATTCGCAAATGCCATACCCGCCATTGTTGAAGCATTATGCATTTTCTCACGAGATTCAAAGTCTGCTTCTTTAACAGAACGTTCTAAATATTCAAATACAATCTTAATCGCTTGTAATGCTAAACCATCGGTATAATCGTTTGCCATTAATGACGTATAAGCTTCAATCGCATGCGTTAACACGTCCATACCGGTATCTGCTGTTACAAAATCTGGCACTGTCATTACTAATGCAGGGTCAATAATTGCAATAGTTGGTGTTAATGAGTAGTCTGCTAACGGGTACTTCATATTATTTTTCTTGTCTGAAATAACCGCAAACGGTGTCACTTCCGATCCTGTACCAGAGGTCGTTGGAATACCAACATATTTTGCTTTTTCACCCAATTCAGGGAATTTGAAAGCACGTTTACGAATATCCATGAATTTTTGTACTAAGTCACGGAAGTCGATTTCTGGTTGCTCATAGAACATCCACATTACTTTAGCAGCATCCATTACAGAACCCCCACCTAAAGCAATAATTGTATCAGGTTCAAAGCTCTTCATTTGATCAGCACCACGACGAACAGTTGAAATATCTGGATCTGGTTCTACGTTAGAGAATACTTGATAAACCACTTTATTACGACGTAAATGTAATTGTTCGATAATCTTATGTAAAAATCCTAATTTAACCATCATTTCATCAGTTACAATAAATACTTTTTCAACATCACGCATTTTTTGTAAATATTGGATTGAATCACGTTCGAAATAGATTTTTGAAGGAACTTTAAACCATTGCATATTATTTCTACGTCTCCCCACTTTTTTGATATTAAGTAAATTGATTGCGCTAACGTTATCACCAACTGAGTTGGCACCGTAAGAACCACATCCTAAAGTTAAGGAAGGAATGAAGGCATTATAAACGTCCCCAATACCACCAAAAGTTGAAGGTGAGTTCCAAATAACACGAATTGCTTTAACTTGACGTCCAAATTCTTTTACTAAATCTTCATCATTAGTATGGATAGCAGCTGAGTGTCCTAAACCATTGAACTCAACCATTTGACAAGCTTTCTTCAATCCATCTGCTTGATCTTCTGATTTTAGAATAGCAATCACTGGTGATAATTTTTCACGTGTTAATGGTTCATTCGGTCCTACTTCTGAAACTTCTGCTGCTAAAATATTTGTTCCTTCTGGTACAGTAAAGCCAGCTTGTTCTGCAATCCAAGTAGCAGGTTTACCAACGATATCAGCATTTAATTTTGCATCTGCACAATTTTTACTATTTGCTTTTGCTCCAAAACAGAATTCTTCTAATTTAGCTTTTTCAGCTTTATTAACGAAGTAAGTGTGATATGACTTCATTTCGTCACAGAATTCATCGTAAATTTCTTTATCAATAATGGCTGCTTGTTCAGAAGCACAAACCATTCCATTATCAAATGATTTACTCATCACGATATCATAAGCTGCTTGTTTAACATTAGCTGATTTTTCAACAT
Source organism: Globicatella sp. PHS-GS-PNBC-21-1553 (assembly GCF_033564055.1). Taxonomy (NCBI): domain Bacteria; kingdom Bacillati; phylum Bacillota; class Bacilli; order Lactobacillales; family Aerococcaceae; genus Globicatella; species Globicatella sp. PHS-GS-PNBC-21-1553. The sequence continues at coordinate 2,171,002 of NZ_CP085470.1, read as the reverse complement.
AAGCTGGTACGTTCCCTGCACCTACCCCTAATGCTGGTTTACCACAAGAGTAAGCGGCTTTAACCATTGCGTTACCACCTGTTGCTAAGATAGTAGCAACGTCTGGATGATTCATTAATGCAGAGGTTGCTTCCATTGAAGGTAAAGTAATCCATTGAATACAATTTTCAGGAGCTCCGGCTGCTACTGCTGCTTCGTAAACGATTTTCGCTGCATGAGCAGATGATTCTTGAGCTGCAGGGTGGAACGCAAAAACAATTGGGTTACGCGTTTTTAATGAGATTAATGATTTAAAGATTGCAGTTGAAGTTGGGTTAGTTGTAGGTGTAATACCACAAACAACTCCTACTGGTTCAGCAACTAAAGTTAATCCTGTAACATCATCTTCTGAGATAATGCCAACTGTTTTAGTATGACGCATATTATTAACAACGTGTTCGCAAGCAAATAAGTTTTTAGTTGCTTTATCTTCAAAGACACCACGTCCGGTTTCATCATAAGCGTGTTTTGCTAAAACACCGTGTTGATCTAATGCTGCAACTGATGCTTTTGCAACAATATAATCCACTTGCTCTTGATCTAAAAGACGGAATTCTTCTAATGCCACCACCGCTTTTTTTACTAATTCATCGACATGCTCTTCAGCAATTTGCTGTTTGTTTTTTTCTACAACTTCTGCCATTTTTTAAATCCTCCTCAATAGGTGTTTCTTCTTTACAAGTACATATTACATTTTTCACAATGTTATGTCAAGCCTTTTGTGCAAAAAATCACATATTTTTTAATAAATTTTTTTCGATAGAATCCGATGATGATAACAAAATAATGAAAACGCTATCAAAAATATCGGCGTTTTTTCGTTATTGTGAAGCGATTCATGATAATCTTATAAGATGCTTTCACAATGTTTTTCTTATCTAATTCCCTTTAAATAAATAATGATTGTGTTCTAAATCACAATCAGATTGTGAAGTGTTTATCTAAAAAAGCCTGAACCAAAATAACACTTTCGGTTCAGGCTTATTATAATGTCTATTTTTATAACAAAAGAGTGGCTACTTATGATGTCTTTTAGATTTGAATTTATTTTTATGTTTCTCCATTTCAAGGGAGTGGGCAAGAAGTAGAAAATTGAACAATTTTCGCTTAGTTGGGCTACCCCCGCAAAGTTGGGAGTGGACCAGAAGTAGAACATTAAATGATTTTCGCTTCGTTTGTTCACCCCCGCACAGTTGGGAGTGGACCAGAAGTAGAAAATTAAATGATTTTCGCTTCGTCTGTTCACCCCCGCACAGTTGGGAGTGGACCAGAAGTAGAAAATCGAAGGATTTTCGCTTCGTCTGTTCACCCCCGCACAGTTGGGAGTGGACCAGAAGTAGAAAATTAAATGATTTTCGCTTCGTCTGTTCACCCCCGCACAGTTGAGTAGGCCTCAAACAAGTCGAAAGACGCAGTTCGAGGCCACTCAACCACTGCGCTTTTAATTTAATAACAATAACTTGATTAAGTTTACCAAATTTATCTTTAACCTCATTAAGACGCAGATTGAGACCACTCAACCACTGCGCTATTAACTAACGCACAATAATCTTAACTAAATTTATGAAGTTTATGCCCAGCCCCAATTGATTTTAATTTCATGACTACTGATTGTTTATCTCATTTGTTAATTGTGAGTTTCCACATCTTCACCATGTAAGATAAATTCACCTACTTCTACTTGCTGATCTGAAAAATTTTGAATCACACGCACATGATACTCTTCCGGGTTATGACTGATATTTTCGACATAAAATAAATATTCAATCGCATCATAATATTCTTTTTTATCTTGCAGTATTTTGATAATTCGTTTTAACCCTTTTTCTGCTGGCTTAACGGGGTTACTCCAATTAATAATTTCCGTTGAAGTATAAATACCATCTGACAGTGGTGAACTATCTACTACAGTTGTTGCTTCTTCAGTTGCTTCAGCTGTTATTATTTCTCCAGTCGTCGCCTCTAAAGTTGATGATGTTTCCGCTACGGTTTCCTCAAGAGTTTGCGTAGTCATCTCAATAGTCGCTTCACTCGTAGGGTGATCCGTTTCCACTTCTTCTTTCTTATCACATCCAATAATGAATGTGCTCAAGATTAAAAGTAAGAGAAGCTTTTTCATTTTACTTCTCTTCTATCATTTGAACGATTTCTTCTTCAGTCATTGAACTGTCACAACGAACTGCGACATCTGAAGCTTGTTTAACTAAAAATCCAGGTACAGTCGGAATGTTAAACTGTTCGCGGAATGATTGAATATCTTCAAAATCATATTTTTCACTTTCAGAATCAATTAAATAAATTTTATATTGACGCGCGTGTGCTACTTTACTTAATTTATTTACAAAGCGACGGCAGTATGGACAAGTTTTTCTTCCAATATAAATAATTGTCCCCTCTTGTTCTAATAATTCAATCCCTTTGACTGGTGAAATTTCCTCAAATGTTTTAATTTGCTCTAAGTAAGTTTCGATTTCATTCATTTTATCTACCTCCATAATATGAATAAATTGTAACATAGTTATAAGGGAATTTCACGTAATGAAAACTGTTTATAAGTAGGACAATATATTTTGCTTTACTAAAAATATAAGGGTTAGTTTGGTTTGTGCTATCAGTATTTAAGCATCTAAATCAATCTCATCCAATTTTTGGCGTTGCTTGCGTTTATATATAGTTGAAATTAAGATTAAAATAGCACCTAACATTAACAGAATTAATGCCCAGGTCATGACTCTTTGTTGTTCTCCAGTTGTAGGTAATTGGACAGTTTGATTCTTATTTGATTTTGATGTTGACTCTTGCTGACCATTAGTCTTACTGGCTTCTGTTTCACTTGATTGATTATTACTATTCTTTTTTCTCGATGGATTTTTATTTGACTGTGTCTTTTTCTGGGACGATAGATTATTCGATTGCTCTGTTGACGTATTGCTTTTATTATTTGGTTGCTTGTTGTCGTTAGTCTTTTGATTGGTTGCTAACTTTGCTTTAATATTGTCCAGCGTATCAGTATTATTACTTGATTTGGTGGTCGATGGTACCTGTTGGGTATTCGTGCTACGATTAGCAGAATATCTTGAACCCGATAATGGCTTAGGTAATGAATGAGACTCTTGGTATGATGAACTGTCCACTACATGATGGGGAGCTTCATCTTCTTTTGTATCTTCAATATTAGAAACATCCGTATTGGCATTAGTTTCTTCAATTTCAATTGTGTTGGTCGTTTCTTCTTCGCTAAGCATATGCCAATCAATGTCACGGTGATAGTATTCTGCTAAATAGCAGGTACTTAATGCTTCAACCGGCTGCCAAGTTTGAGTCGCTTCATTGAATGTAACCAATTTTACTTGATATTTCTGATTCAATTGACGTACTAAAGCAATCGCATCATCACTCACATAGCCTTGACTATTTAAAAAGTTTGCTAAATTATCTTTGATTAATTGCCATGCATTGGCGTTAATTTGACTAAAATAAATAAATTGTGCTTCCTTAATTAATAATAATTCTTGATATCTCATCAGATAGTCTTCACTGGTTTGCCTTTGATAAACATCATTTTGTGCTATACTGACCAAACGCACCACATCATTAAGGCTCAACTCTTCCCGATATTGATAGGCGTTCTTTAAATCATCGTCTAACTGAATATTCCCTTTTAAATTAAGTATTTGAGTAATCTCCTCTAATGTCAAAATTTGAGTAAATTGTTGATAAATATCTTCAAAGCGTAGTTGATAATAAGGATAAGGTACTAATTGTGATAGATAGAAATCCAAAGTAGCTAAATATTCGGTTAAACTACTCATTTGGTGATCCATTAAAAAGCTTTCCGCATTTAATTTAGGAACAGAATAAGCATATAGAAGACATTGATTCAATTGTTGATCAGCAATTTGATTTTCTGCTAGTTGATTTTGTGCGACCTCTAATAAATATAAGGTCTCATGATACTGCGTTTCGACCATTGAGCGGGATGCAATCACTTCATTTTGTTGTTGGATAATCCCCTCCAAATAATGTTGCCAATCAATGACGTTTTGATCCATTTCCACCAAACTTAATTGTTCCGCTTCCGTAAGATTATTAAATTCGGGTTCGGTTGTCTGTAGCATTAAATAAGTTCCTTCGATGACTTCATTTAAGGTGTTGGTTGCTTGTGTAATCGAATAGTTTTCATTGTTTTCTAGAGATTCAATTTCACTTGTCAATCGATTAAATTCGATTTCTAATTCTGATAAAGTTGTTTGATAATCCGTTATCAACTGATTAAGTTCACTCATATTGTCACTTTGATTAAACTGGTTTTGGATTAAAATTTGACAATTTTCTTGATTAATGACGTCTCCTTCCCACTGGGTAATTAATTGGTAAGGTTCAGCTAACTCAACAGCTTGTGCTGCAACAGCGTTCGATACTATCATCATGATTAAAAATACTATCAATATAATGTAATGACATTTTTTCATTGTACACCCTCCTAAGAATAGGTACGTAAAAATGATGCCACATACTTTTGAACATATAAAAAAAGAGTGGACTAGAAGTAGAAAATCAAATAATTTTCACTTCGTTGGTCCACCCTACCTACTAGCGTTAAGTATAAAATAAATCTAGAGGGTAAAATTCTTATATTATTAGTCAATAATCCTTAAAACAGCATCTAAAATAATCATGGGACTTTTCTAGAGAACTATATTCAGCCTTTGGGGAAGGTCACCTACTCTATATTTAGTCTAAATAATCGACCACTTCAACTAAGTTTGAGTAATAAGTCATTCGCTCTTCTAAATCAGCAAACAAACCATCACCATTGTAAATACCATATTGTTCCCAATCAGCCAATGGGACTACATAATAATCTTCGAATTGAGCACCGATACAATATGTCGGCATAAAACGTATTTTACTAATTTCAAATTCGCCATCCACTTCAGTAAAGGTGTACTCTGCAATACCCCCTACCTTGTTTTCTTGTTCGACTTGACCGGATAAGAAGTTACCATGAGAAAACATCGCGGCTTGATGTTTGTTATAAACAATAAACGGTTGTGGCAAATGAGGATGACCACCTAAAATAAAATTCGCCCCAGCATTTCGCACAACATTATTGACATTGGCTTGGTAGACTGATGGTAATGCATCATATTCTTCACCATTGTGAATCATCACCACAGAAATATCCGAAATCTTATTTAAAGCTTCGACTTCTAATGGCATTAAATCCGTATCAATTAAACTCAATAAATAGGCTTGATCTTCAGGGATATAATTCCCATTTGCGCCATAACTATAAGAAAGGAAGCCTACTTTAACACCATTCGCGTCTAAAACGCGCATATTATTATAATCATCCCAACTTTCATAGCTACCAACATAAGGCATATCACGTTCTTTCAAAGCTTCAATTGAAGCATAAGCTCCTTCGGCTCCTAAATCCATTGAGTGGTTGGTTGCATTATTGACAATATCCACCCCAACCGTTTTTAATGCATCGATAATTTCCGAAGGGGCATTAAAGGCTGGATAAGTAGATATTTGGTAAGTATCACCAGCAGCAATCACTTCTAAATTAGCCGTCGTGATGTCCGCATTTTCTAAATATTTTTTTATTGGTTCAAACATTGGAGTGAAGTCATAGCCATCAGCAGTCGCTGCATTGTCGTAAACCCAGTCATGAATTAATATATCACCGATTGAACGAATGGTCACCGAACGTCCTTCTTTAGTTGTAGTCTCCCCTTCAGCATCAGCTTTTGCTTCATCCTTTTCTTCAGTACTTACGGTAGTCATAGCATCTTGGGCACTTACCGTAGTCGTTTGCGCATCATTGGCTTGAGAATTAGTAGTTGGACTTTGACAAGCCACATTTAATAAGGTTAGTGCACTTAATAACAAAATGTTTCTTAATCTTTTCATCTATATACTCTCTCTCTTTAATTACTATTAGCCTAATTCAATCAGTAACTCCCCTGCTTTGATTGAATCTTTTTCTTGGATGTACAATTTCTTCACCACACCCGCTTTAGTCGCAACAATCGACGTCTCCATCTTCATTGCTTCTGTAATAATCAATAATTGTCCTGCTTCAACTCGGTCGCCTTCTTTGACTTTAACAGCAAATACGGTTCCGGGCATTTGAGCCGCAATATGGTTATCATTTTGACGGTCGGCCAATGGTCTAATATCTTCTGTCGTTTTCGCCGATAAATCATGGACTTCTACTTTTTGTGATAGTCCATTTAAATTAAAGTAAACCGTCCGTAAGCCATTTGATTTAACTGAACCAATTGAAGTCAATTCAATATTGATTGTTTTTCCTGGTTGTAACTCAACTGAAATTGTTTCATGGGGTTTCATACCATAGAAGAAAGTTGGTGTCTCTAACACACTTACCTTACCATATTTTTCAACAAAATCAAGAAATTCTTGGGTCACTTTTGGATACAAAGCACCACTTAATAATAATTGTTCGTCTACTGGTGTATAGAGTCGTTTAGATAAGTCCTGTCTTAATTCATCAAAATTATATTCAGTCATCAATTCACCCGGTCTTTGAGTGAAAGCAGGTTCTCCTTTTAATACAACCTTTTGTAAGTCTTCGTTCATCTTGCCTGCCGGTTGACCGATTTCCCCTTTAAAGAAGGAAACAACTGAAGCTGGAAAGTCTAATTTAGACCCTTTTTCAATGACTGAAGCTTCATCTAAATCATTTTGTACCATAAATAAAGCCATATCGCCTACAACTTTAGAAGAAGGTGTTACTTTAATAATATCCCCAAATAATAAATTTACTCGGCGATACATTGCACTGACTTCATCAAAACGGTCTCCTAATCCTAGGGATTCAGCTTGCATCTTCAAATTGGAGTATTGTCCACCAGGCATTTCATATTGATAAACCGGTGTCCAAGCTGTTGTTAAATCGGTCTCAAATGGACGATAATATTGACGTGTCACTTTCCAATAATCAGTTAACACATCATTAGCTTCGACATTCAACTTGATTTGTCGGTTGGTCCCTTGACGGGCATAGTATAGTGAATTAGCATTCGGTTGCGAATTTTGTCCACTTAAAGCTGGGTTGGCAGTGTCAACAATATCGACGCCAGCATCGATCGCTCGTGAATAAGTTAAAACACCATTACCCGCGGTATCATGCGTATGCAAATGAATCGGTAAAGAAACTTCCTCTTTTAAAGCTTTAACTAATTGATAAGCTGCCTCTGGTTTTAATAGTCCGGCCATATCTTTAATCGCAATCGCATGAACGCCTAATGCTTCAAGTTCGCGTGCTAAATTAACATAATATTCCAATGTATATAAAGAAGAACGCTCTGGATTTAAAATATCTCCGGTATAACATAAGGTGCCTTCAACAAATTTATCGGTTTTTAAGGCTGTTTCAATCGGTAATTTCATGGCTTCTGACCCAGTTTAATGAGTCAAAAATACGAAAAACATCAATGCCAGCATGCGCACTTTCTGTAATAAAGCGTTGAACGACATTGTCCGGATAATTTTGATACCCGACTGCATTAGCAGCTCTCAATAACATTTGGAATGGAATATCAGGAATTAATTCACGTAATTGTGTTAATCTTTCCCATGGACTTTCTTTTAAGAAATTATACGCCACATCAAAGGTCGCACCACCCCACATTTCAAGTGAAAAATAATCTTTCATCGTTGCATTAATATACGGTGCAACTTTTAACATATCTGTTGTTCTCATTCGAGTAGTTAAAACGGACTGATGAGCATCGCGTAAAGTGGTGTCGGTTAATAAAGCTGATTTTTCTTCTAATAGTAATTTAGAGACTGTGCTTGGTCCCTTGTCATCTAATACTTGCTTCCAAGTAGGTTGCTTTATCGCTGATGGAGCTGTTTTTAATCGGTTACGACTCGCTTTATTGAAGCTAGCTGGGTGAATACTAGAGCGAACGCCTTCAACAGTCGGTATTTCACGTCTTGTAAAATCGGGTTTGTCTATCTTTTCAATGCCTGGAAAACCGTTAACAGTCACATTGGCAATATATTTAAGTAGTTTTACTCCTCGTTCTCGTGGGGGAACAAAGTCAAACAACTCCACTTTTTCAGCAATAAAGTTAGTATGATAGTCTCCTAACATAAAGTCAGGATGATGAATAATATTTTCTAAGAAACGAACATTCGTTTTAACACCCGCAATTTGAATTTCATCGAGCGCCCGTGACATTTTAACAATCGCACCTTTTTTATGGATGGCATATGAAGATATTTTGACTAAAAGCGAATCATAATAAGGTGTAATCATAGATCCCGAAAAGGCATCACCAGCATCTAGCCGAATCCCTGTTCCGCCTGGCGATTGATAACTGACGATAGTGCCAGAATCTGGTGCAAAATCATTTAATGGGTCTTCAGTCGTAATACGACATTGAATGGCATATCCTCTTGTCACTAGTTGGTCTTGTGATGGAATACCAATCTCCTCACCAAATAAACTTTCACCATCGGCAATTTGAATTTGTGTTTTCACTATATCAACGCCTGTTACTAATTCAGTAATAGTATGTTCAACTTGCACACGCGGATTGACTTCAATAAAGTAAAATTCATCATCGGCAACTAAAAACTCTACCGTACCCGCATTAACATAACCGACATGTTGCATTAATTTCAAGGAAGCATCGGTTAATTTTTGACGCATCTCTGGTTGCAAGCCAAACGAAGGAGCCACTTCCACTACTTTTTGATGGCGTCTTTGGATTGAACAATCTCGTTCATATAAATGAATGACATTACCATGTTGATCCCCTAATATTTGCACTTCGATATGTTTAGGGTTGGCAATATATTTTTCTATATATAAGCGATCATCACCAAAAGATGACTTAGCTTCAGACTTTGCTCGTTCATAACTCTCAGCTAATTCACTCGCTGAATGAACGATACGCATTCCCTTACCGCCACCACCACTGACTGCTTTAATCATTAATGGGTAACCAGTTATTGCCGCAAAAGCTTCAGCTTCTGCAAGAGATTGAATAATCCCCTCACTTCCTGGAATAACTGGCAGTCCAGCACTAATCGCTGTTTCGCGTGCACGAGTTTTATTACCAAACATTTCTAAATGTCTTAACTCGGGTCCAATAAAAATAATTCCCTCTTCTTGACATCTTCTAGCAAAAGTTTCATTTTCACTTAAAAATCCATAACCAGGATGTATCGCATCGACTGATTTTTCCTTGGCTAAAGCAATAATTCCTTCAATATCTAAGTACGCTTCGATAGGACCTAAATCCTCCCCAATTAAGTAAGATTCATCCGTTTTTTGACGGTGCAAGGTACCGATATCTTCCTTTGAGTAAATACTAACGGTGTTAATGCCAAGCTCCTTACATGCACGTCCAATGCGAATCGCAATCTCTCCACGATTGGCGATTAGCACTTTCTTTATTTTATTCATGATAAATCCTCCTCGTTGGTCTACATCTTCTGTCTATTCATCCAAGTTAATTGGTAAGCATCATTTCACTCACGAAGACTTATGAAATGTATAGGTGTATTATAGCATGTTATGAGAAAATTTCTCATCTTTTTTTGAATTTAATTATTTCTTTAAATATTAAAACATTCCACTTATACGTTCAATTGTCTTTATCAAAGAAATGATTATCAAAATTAGATAAATAAAGATGATATTTTATCTTTATTAGTATATAATAGTATTAACAAAAACTTATGGAGGTCATTGGAATGTATTATACTAATCAAAAATTTGATCATACCGCTTATTTTTTTGAAAATCCAAAGAATCCCTCATCAACTAAGGAATATATCTATCATCGTCAAATCAACTTAAATGCCAATCATACGCAAACGCTCTTCCATTTTGAAGTGCCGGTTAAGATAACTCCAATCAAGGGCTTAACATTATTAGTCATTAAAACAGCCGGAACAGATCAATTTCAAACTTATCTAATTGAATCGGAAGTCACTTTAAGAAAAGGGATAGAGTTCAATGTCTTATGCCTTTCGTCCACTGCCACTGTTAACCTATCAACCCAAATCAAAGCAGAACCTTCCTATATCAAATTAGATAAGATTTTTACTGCCCCATCAATACCTGTATCCTTTAATTTGTTAACTATTGTATCAACTGTTAGTACGCTTTACTCAGAAGACTACCGCAAAAAATTTATTAAGCAACCTCACTTTGAAATCATTATCGTAGAGTCGGGACAATTCAACATTGAAATTAATCATACGGTTTATACTTTAACTAAAGGTCACTTAATGATTTTACCACCAGATACACCAAGTATAAGATTTCATCACGCTGACAAACGAACACTTACACATTCGATCCGCTTTACTGCAGAAGGCATCGATTCAGCGTTAATTAAGCACTTAATCAATGCAACAGAATATCTAGCTCCATTATATGATGTCTTGCATCAGGACTTGAGTTTACCATTAGGTGCCGATAAAGTTTGGAATCAATTGGATAATCTCGTCTTTAGTCTACATCAGTCATTGCATCAAAATGACAACGAATCAAGTTCAACTATTATGCGTGAACGATATGAAAGTGATATATTCAATGAAATCATCGCTTATATCCATCAAAGCGATATCGTAGCTTTAAAAGTGAGTGATCTCGTCAATGAATTTAACCTATCACGTTCTACTTTGCAACAGTTGTTTAATAAATATGAACATACGACACCAAAAATTTATATTAACCAACAACGCTTAGAAAAAAGTCGTCAATTAATTCGTGAGTCCAATTTATCCATTACACAAATTGCTACTGAATTAGGCTATGGTTCGATTCAATATTTTTCAAGAGCCTTCAGTAAAGCTTTTAATATGAGCCCATCGGAATATGCAAAGGGCTATTCAAAACGCATGTAATATCGTTATCTAGTCGTAATTTATCTTTTAATAGTTTAGGTGCATTGGGAGTAGACCAGAAGTAGAAAATTGAATGATTTTCGCTTCGTCTGCCTACCCCCGCACAGTTGGGAGTGGACCAAAAGTAGAAAATCAAATGATTTTCGCTTTGTCTGTCCACCCCCGCACAGTTGGGAGTGGACCAAAAGTAGAAAATCAAATGATTTTCGCTTTGTCTGTCCACCCCCGCACAGTTGAGTAGGTCTCAAGCAAGTCATTAAGACGCAGATTGAGACCACTCAACCACTGCGCTTTTAATTTAATAACAATAACCTGATTGATTTTACCAAATTTATCTTTAACCTCATTAAGACGCAGATTGAGACCACTCAACCACTGCGTTTTTAATTTAATTACAATAACCTGATTGATTTTACCAAATTTATCTTTAACCTCATTAAGACGTAGGTTGAGGCCACTCAACCACTGCGCAATTAATTAATGTACAATAATCTTAACTAAATTTATCAAGTTTATGCCTAGTCTCTTAAGTAATCACTACTTAAAAGAAATAACGACTATAACCGGGCTCTTATTAATAGTAGAAAGCGATCTTTTTAATGCTTTTAAATAATTTAATTGCGATGTCTTTTCGAACATTCCCTTTTATAACAAAAAATATTTTTCTATAGTAGTAATTTTTATTTTGACTCCTTTTATAACATAAAAAAGCAGTCTGCCAATGGATTAATTTTCCATTTGCTTGACTGCTTTTTGATTAATATTATGATTCTACCTCTTCTTGGTAATCACAGTTACTACATTTTACTTCGCGACCTTTACGAGTCGTTTTTTCTACAAGGTAGTGGTCACATTTTGGACAGTTACGTGCAATTGGTTTGTCCCAAGAGACAAACTCACAAGCAGGATAACGGTCGCATCCATAGAAGATACGATTTTTCTTCGATTGTCGCTCAATGATTTCACCTTCGTGACATAGAGGACATTTTACGCCAACTTTCTTCACGATTGCTTCGGTATGACGGCAATCCGGGAAGTTACTACATGCATGGAATTTACCATAACGACCAATCTTAACGACCATTGGATTGCCACATTCTGGACAATCATACCCGGCTGGTTCGTCTTTGATTTCAATCTTTTCAATTTTTGATTCGGCTTTTGTTAAATCCGTTTCGAAATCACCATAAAACTTACTTAACACATTGACCCATTGTTCTTTACCTTCTTCGATTGAATCCAATTCATGTTCCATTTCTGCGGTAAAGTCGGTATCGACTATCTGTGGGAAGAACTCTGACATCACATCATTCACAATCTCACCTAATTCAGTCGGTTCAAACCGTTTCGCAACCATCTTAACATAGTAACGCTTGCGTAACGTTTCAATTGTAGGTGAATAAGTTGACGGACGACCGATTCCTTTTTCCTCTAATGTCTTAATTAAACTTGCTTCATTAAAACGTGCTGGAGGTTGAGTAAAATGTTGTTTCGGTTCTAACTCAACAGCTTTTACTTCGTCACCGATAGTTAATTCTGGTAAGTAATTGTCTTTCGCTTTACTTGGATACACTTTCAAGAAACCATCAAATTTGATGCGTGATCCTGATGCTCTAAATTGAACTTGATTTTGATCAATATCACAACGAATCGTATCATACACTGCATCAGCCATTTGACTCGCCATAAAACGCGCCCAAATAAGTGAATACAATCTCAGTTGATCTTTAGTCAATGAATCACTAATGCTGTCTGGCGTCATCGCTGGATTGGATGGTCGAATGGCTTCATGGGCATCTTGAGCACCACTACTATTTTTAGTTGCTCTAGATTTACCATTATATTGTGGACCATAATTATCACGAATAAACTCATACGCGGCAGCCTGTGCCGAAGGTGCGATACGCGTTGAATCGGTACGCATATAAGTAATTAAACCAACGGTTTGACGTCCAATCGTAATCCCTTCATACAATTGTTGGGCAACCATCATCGTTTTACTGGTTCTAAAATTCAAGCGATTAGATGCTTCTTGCTGTAAAGTACTGGTAGTAAAAGGTGGTGAAGATTTTCGTAAACGCTCTTTCTCTTCAATGTTGGTGACGTTGAAAGGTGCTTTTTCATCCAAACGTTTCATCACTTGTTCAACAGCGGCTTCATCTGGTAAATCCATCTTCTTACCATCCATACCGTAAAATTCTGCTTCAAATTTTTGACGACCTTTACTAAATTTTGCTGGAATTTTCCAATACTCTTCCGGTTTGAAATTACGAATTTCTTTTTCACGATCGATAATAATTTTTAGAGTAGCTGATTGCACACGTCCAGCAGATAGACCCCCTTTAATTTTCTTCCATAATAAAGGTGAAATAGAGTACCCTACTACACGGTCTAAAATACGACGAGCTTGTTGTGCATCTACTAGGTTCTGATTAATTTTACGTGGCGATTTGAACGCTTCCTTAACGGTATCTTTCGTAATTTCGTTAAAAACCACTCGATTTTCTGCATCTAAGTCTAAATTCAGTAAATGGCATAAATGCCATGCAATGGCTTCACCTTCACGGTCCGGGTCGGCTGCAAGATAAACTTTTTCAGAATTTTTCGCTAATTTTCTTAATTCTTTAATCGTGTCACCGCGGCCCCTAATACTAATATAGTGAGGTTCGAAATTATTTTCGATATCAACACCCATTTTACTTTTAGGTAGATCACGTAAATGACCTTTACTGGCAACAACTTTATAGTTTTTTCCAAGATAGCGATCAATTGTTTTCGCTTTTGTTGGCGACTCGACAATGACTAGATTTTTATAGGTAGACATTATCGCACCTGCCTTTCTTTCAATCTTTTTGAATTTTTTCTTCTATTATATAGTCAAAAACTGACTCGTAATTTTTTGATTCAAATCGTTAACCATATTATCGGAAAGAAGACAGGTTGTCAAATATAAATATTAAAAATAATTTTGATTCTTAAATAATTGTCGGATTTCAGCCACTGTTTCAGAGACATTTAAAATAGGATACGCACCACTAGCAATTAATTGATTGCAGCCTTGAGATTGCTTATCAATCACGCGCCCCGGTAAAGCAAATACTTCTCGGTTACACTGCAAAGCATAATTAGCAGTAATTAAACTTCCACTCTTTTGAGCTGCTTCCATCACACAAGTAATCGGTGAAATTCCCGCTATTAAGCGATTGCGCATAATAAAGTGATGCTTTAAAGGCGGACTATCCGGTAAATATTCCGAAATTACTAAATGATTTTTGGCTAAGGTTTGTTGAAGTTGTTGGTGTTCACTCGGATAGGTACGATTAAGACCACTGGCAATCAAAGCGACAGTACTCCTTGAATGATAAGCTAATGATGTCTCATGCACAATCCGATCAATACCACGAGCTAAGCCCGAAACGACACCCCAACCTTCTTTGGCAAAGGCCGCGACTAATGACTCTGTCATCATTCGACCATATTCAGTGGTCAGCCGTGACCCTACAATTGATACCAATGGACGAGTTAAACAAGACAAATCCCCTTGATAAAAGAGCAATAAAGGCGGTTGCGCCAATTGATACCATAGACGTGGATAATGCGCTTCACCAAAAATAATCGTCGATTTTGCTAATTGTTTGAAATATGCCAATTCAGCCTCTTGCCAATCAATCACTTTTTGATCCGTAAATTGATTACTAAGCCTTAACATTTTAATAATTTGATAAATCTCTTTCATTGATAAAACTTCTTGTTGTAAATGTTCTTGAAATAAATAAGACAAGTAGCATTTTTGGGAACGATAATTAACCCCTGTATATATTAGTCCTATCATCTGCTCTTTAATAGATAAATCCATGTGTATTCACTCTCCTTAATAAGTAAATACGCATGGATGAATAAATTCATTTGTTATAAATTTTAAGCGTTTGGGCTACTGGTGAAAACGATTGGCGATGAATGGGAGTATAACCAAATTCAGCCAAAGCATCTAGATGTGTTTTGGTACCATAACCCATATGTTTTTCAAAACCAAATTCTGGATATGTTTTTCCATAATCAATCATTAACTGATCACGATATTCCTTAGCTAAAATACTCGCGGCTGCTATCGTTAAAGAACGTTGATCACCTTTTATAATAGAAGCTTGTGGTAAAGGCGAATCAATTTTCATAGCATCTAATAATAAAAAATCTGGTTGAAGGGTTAGTTTTTGAACCGACGCCAACATTGAACGTCTAGTAGCTTCATAAATATTAAATTGATCGATTTCTGCAACAGACGTTACTGTGATAGAATAAGCTAAAGCAGTTGCCTTGATTAAGTCAACAAAATGTGCTCGTTTTTCATGATTTAATTGTTTAGAATCATTTACACCCATTAAGGCATCACAATCTTCAGGTAAAATAACAGCTGCTGTCACGACTGGTCCCGCTAAAGGACCACGCCCCACTTCATCAATACCGGCAATATATTGAAACCCCTGTGCTCTAAGTTTATTTTCAATACTTAAGCGTTGTAAATGCTCTTCTTTAACTAAAGCTTCTCGTGCTAAACGTTTTTCAAACTGTTGAATTAACTTTTGCACACCTTTTCGCTCATCTTTTAATAAATCGGTCGCCTGCAATTCTTCTATTGTTTGAAATGAGTCGATTAACTCTTTAATTGAACGAATGGATAAAGATTTAGTCATCAAATGACACCTCATGATACGGAATGTCCAATGTTAATTGCCCTAATTTATTTTGACGATAATCAAAAATAAAACATTCAGCTGCCATCATATAATCTTCTTTCAACCCCATTTTTTCTGTCATGGCAAGTAAAAGATTAACACTAGTTTCAGCATGTACTTGTTCCTCGGTTAATTTATACTGTTCAATTAAAATATCAGCATAGCGATTGCGGATAATATCAATCAAAGCTAACGCTATATCATCCATATGCAGTAATTGATCCTTAATCGCACCAGTAATCGCTAATCTTTGTCCTACTGCCGGATCCTCAAATTTTGGCCATAAAATTCCAGGCGTATCTAATAATTCAAAATCTTTCCCCATCTTTAACCAACGTTGTGCTTTGGTAACGCCAGGCTTATTACCGGTAATCGCTTGATTTTTACCAACAAAACGATTAATTAAGGTAGATTTACCTACGTTAGGAATCCCTAAAATCATTAAGCGGATTGCACGTGGCTTAACGCCTTTGGCTTTTTGCTTTTCAAAATAAGGTTGCATTATCTCATTGCAGAGTTTCATTAACTGTTTTAACCCTACATTGTGTTGCGCATCAATCGCCACTGCTGGAAAACCTAATTCTTGGTAGTGGTCAATCCATTGTTGTGTCATACGTTTATCTGCTAAATCAGCCTTATTTAAGACTAGCACACGTGGTTTTTGACCGACAATCTCATCAATCATTGGATTACGACTCGATTCAGGGATACGTGCATCGACCAATTCAATCACAATATCAACTAAGTTTAATTTTTCATTTGCTTCTCGTCTAGCTTTCGCCATATGACCAGGAAACCATTGGATATTACTCGAAGTCACATTATCATCCTTTCTACAATTATTCTCATCAATTGTACCATAAATAGAACTTGATTTATATCTGAAATTATAGTCCTGATAGTTGACTAAACTGAGATAAGGTTATCTTTATTAGTGTCTTGATTATGATAAATATTTGTATATTTGTCTTTATTATGGATTTAGTGATAAAAAAGAACTGGCATAAGAAGTATAAAATTAAATATTTTTTACTTCGTCAGTTCCCCCACACAATTGGGAGAAGACCAGAAGTAGAAAATTGAATAATTTTCGCTTTGTCTGTTCACCCCCGCACAGTAGAGTATGACTCAAACAAGTCGTTAAGACGAAGATTTAGACCACTCAACCACTGTGCTTTTAATAATGACCAATAACTCGATGGATTTTATCGACTTTATGCCTAAACTATTTAAGACGCAGTTTGAGGCCACTTAACCACTACGCTTTTAATAATGACCAATAACTCGATGGATTTTATCGACTTTATGCCTAAACTATTTAAGACGCAGGTTGATGCCACTCAACAACTGCGCTATAAATTAACGCTCCTTAATTTGACTGAATTTTTCAAGATTAATCTCAGCAACATTAAGACGCAGGTTGATGCCACTCAACCATTGCGGTTTAACTAGGATCAATAATTTGACTGATTATATAAAGTTTATACCTTCGCTCTATTATGGCAAATTCAAATCAGAATAACACTATAGATAACTAGAAATTAGTTTATTTGATTTCTTATTTAATCTAGATTTTATTTACTGTGATAATAATACGACTCAGAATATAAAAAGTTTAGCTGAATAATGTTAGATTTCAATTATATACTTCAATTAAACAATCTATTTTTGGAATCATTAAAATATCATAATTCGATACGAATTAAGTAAATTTTGACCTGTCGAATTTGTAAATATAATTGGTTCATTAGGTTTAAATTAGTTTAGATTTCCAAAATGAGTAGTATAATTATTTTCCATCAAACAATATTGGAGACACCTTTATGTAATGATTCCTCAAAAATACTTCATACAGGTGAATTGAGCTCGATCGATGATATTTCGATAAATCCAAAATATCTATTAATACCACTTTCTTTAATATTCAAAGAGTATTTTTCGGAAGTATATAATGGACACGCACGTCACGATCAAACTTATAATATATTTTGCAGAAATTTACCAATATTATGTTGAGTTAAACTGACACCAGGTAAAGTATCATCATTAAAATACTGATATGTTGTGGTTGTGTAGCATTACTATGATTGTAATTGTTGAACCAATAATCAGCATTTCGCCAACAACTGAGAAGATTATAGTAACCATATCACCAGTAGCAGGTAATTCAATTCCATTATTATTTTCTACTGTTGTTTAAATAATATATTGGCTCTTCTACTGAGTTTTTCCCCCCATAATTGTTTGACTAGGTTATTATTTTAAGTTATATACTTTTGGATCCTTTATTCCAATTAGATTATATGGTCCAGCTTTATAGTAGAGGTCATTAATTCGCCTTCAGGATTGATAGTGAAAACTATAGATTTTTATTTCGTCTCAAACTGATTTCTAATTATTGTAGTCTCACTTATTTCTTGAATTAAATAACTACCCTGATTAACATTCACCAAAATATATTCAGCATGCTCTAAAGTTTATAATTCTTTTCATCAACTTTTTATCTTGAATTTCACTACCATAAAAATCTATTTCTAGCTTAATTTGACATCTCAAAAATAGCCCGAACCGAAGTTCGAGCTGATTATTCTAGCTGGGTTCAAAAAGCAATCGTTCTGATGACCCTCTATTTATATTTAAATTGATTAGATACTAATTGTAGCGCCACGATAGATAACTCCACGACGAGCATCAACAGTAATTAATTCACCATTAGCAATTTTATCCAAAGCTTCTTTAGCTGAGACAATGACTGGAATACCACGTTCAATCCCCATAATAGCTGCGTGTGAAGTGATTCCACCTTCTTCAGTAATAATTGCGCCAACTTTTTCTAATGCTGGTGCATAGTCTTTATCGGTTGTGCGAGCAACTAAAACTGATCCAATGACAGCATTTTTGTTAGCAGTTTCTGCATCTTCTGCTAAAACTGCTTTACCGATAAAGTGTCCATTACCAACACCTTCACCTTTAGCTAATTGAGTTCCAATAACTTGAATCTTCATTAAGTTTGTTGTTCCAGATTCACCTACTGGTACACCTGCTGTGATAAGGATTAGGTCACCTTCCGAAACATAATCTTTTTCTTGAACTAAAGCTGTTGCATTATCGAACATTTCGTCTGTTGAAGCCGGACGTTCAATCACGTGTGCATTAACACCCCAAGTAATTGATAAACGACGAGCTGTTTGTTCATCAAATGTAGCTGCTACGATAGTTGCATTTGGACGATATTTAGAAATCATTTGCGCTGTATGACCTGAAGATGTTGCTGCTACAATAATTTCAATACCTAGATTACGCGCTGTATGACCAACTGCTTGTCCAATTGCTTCGGTCATGTCTGATTGATCGTAACGTTTTAAAGCAAAAGCATCTTGACCTTCTAACGCTGCTTCTGTACGAACACAAATATCAGCCATTGTCGTAACGGCTTCAACCGGGAAGTCACCTGCTGCTGTTTCACCAGATAACATTACCGCATCAGTACCATCAAAGATAGCATTCGCTACGTCCCCTGCTTCTGCACGAGTTGGACGTGGGTTACGTTGCATTGAGTCTAACATTTGAGTAGCTGTTACAACTGGTTTACCTGCTTCGTTACATTTTTTAATGATGTATTTTTGAACGATTGGCACTTCATGAGTTGGGATTTCTACCCCTAAGTCACCACGCGCAACCATGATACCATCAGAAACAGCTAGGATTTCTTCGATGTTATCTACACCTTCTTGGTTTTCAATTTTAGAAATGATTTTAACTTTTGAGTCGCCTTCTTCTTCTAAAATTGCACGGATTTCCATAACGTCACTTGCACGACGTACGAAAGAAGCTGCAATAAAGTCGATTCCATTTTGTACACCAAAACGAATATCTGATTCGTCTTTTTCTGTAATTCCAGGTAAATTAACAGAAACATTTGGTACGTTAACACCTTTTTTAGATTTTAACACACCAGTATTTTCAATTTTGGTTACAATTTCACCATTTTCATGGTCGATTTCTGTAACTAATAAATCAACTAAACCATCATCTAATAAAATGTGATTACCAGGAGCTACATCATTGATTAAATCAGCATAAGTAACTGAGAATTTTTCAGCATTTCCTAATACTTCGGTCATTGAAATACGGATAGTATTACCACGGACTAATTCTACGCCATTGTTTTCCATATCATTTGTACGGATTTCTGGTCCTTTAGTATCTAAAAGGATTGCTGTATTTAATTTACCAGTTGCTTCACGCGCTGCTTTTAAAGCATTGAAACGCTCTAAATGTTCCTCATGGCTACCATGTGAAAAATTAAAACGAGCAACGTTCATACCGGCATTAATTAATGCTTCTATTTTATCTTGTGTATTAGTTGCTGGACCTAAAGTACAAATAATTTTAGTCTTTTTCATCTATGTTTTTCTCCTTTTAATTGAACTTTGCGATAATGTTAGTTGGCTTTATCAGTTAAATCTTGATTTAATTGGTATAAATCTTGACGTACAGCATGTGATTTTTTCTCTAAAGTTTCGATGATATCGAAAGTTGCGAATTGTTCACCTTTCACACCCATAAACAGACCGGCTTGACCATTAATTAAACAGTCAACCGCACGTGCACCCATTAAAGTTGCGAAAACACGGTCACGGGCACTTGGACTACCACCACGTTGAACGTGGGCTAAAGTAATACCACGAATTGACATACCAGGATCTACTTTTTGGAAACCATGGATAAATTCGTCAACACCCATTACGCCTTCAGCTAAGATAATCATTGAATGATCTTTACCATTCGCACGACCAGAATGGACACGTCTTACAATATCCTTCATATCAAAATCTGCTTCAGGAATCGCAATTGCATCCGCACCCGTTGCAACCCCAGCCCAAACAGCAATATCTCCTGCATGACGTCCCATTACTTCCACCACAAAAGTACGGTTATGAGAAGATGCTGTATCTGAAATTTTGTCAATTTCATCTAAAGCATTATTAACGGCAGAATCAAATCCAATCGTATATTCTGTTCCTGGAATATCATTGTCAATTGTTCCCGGAATACCAATAATTGGATAGCCATGTTTTTGTAATTGTAATGCTCCGGTAAAAGTACCATCGCCTCCGATTGCTACTAAAGCTTCGATACCGTTTGCTTTCATTTGTTCGATAGCTTTAAGCTGGTTTTCTTTTTCTCTGAACTCTGGGAAACGTGCAGAATATAAGAAAGTCCCACCTCGGCGAATCTTATCTTGACAGTATGCAACAGTCAATTCTCTAAAGTTTCCTTCAACCAAACCTTTAAAGCCATAGTTTACTCCTACCACTTCAATGCCATGGTGAGCACCTTGTTCAACAACAGCACGAATCGCTGCGTTCATTCCTGGAGCATCGCCACCACTGGTTAAAACGGCAATACGTTTCATATAAAACTTCACCTCAATTTTTTTGTCAAGAATCACAACTCGACTCTTCATGGGTATTGTATCATTTTTTTTAATATAAGTCATGTATTTGTCAAGAAATTAAGATTTATTTTTCAATTATTTTTATGTAAACATTTACAAAACCAGCCTTTTTGTGAAAATGAGTTGGTTTTCATAAACACTTCATAAAATCAATCAAATCGTCTTAACGAAAAGCTATATTTTGCTTGCCTAGACGGTTTTCTAATTCCATTTGAACGCTTTGTCCAAACCCGATTTGATAGGTATCATCTAATTGCCAAGTCTGTTTATCTTCCGTCACAAAAATAATGTTACATGGACCAGGATTTTCTGTCGCTAGTTTTTTGACAAATTCAACTACTTCTTTTAGGTCAATATTACCTGTCAGACGAATAAAACATTTGCCCATCGATTTTGGCTTTTCATCTACAGTGACATACTCGTCTACTGGTGCCAAATGATTCACAATGACTTGCATTTCGCCTCGACGGCTACGATCAACTGTCCCTTCCATATATAAGATGGCATGGGGCTGTATCAAGCGACTTCTACGTATATAAACATTGGGGAATACGACTAGCGATACTTCATTTTTTCCAGTATCCGCCGTGACAAAGGCCATCTCATCCCCTTTTTTAGTTTCAATTACTCGTATATCTTGTACAAAAATAATCGTCTTTAATTTACGTTTGATTTTCATT
This sequence comes from Globicatella sp. PHS-GS-PNBC-21-1553, assembly GCF_033564055.1. Classification (NCBI taxonomy): domain Bacteria; kingdom Bacillati; phylum Bacillota; class Bacilli; order Lactobacillales; family Aerococcaceae; genus Globicatella; species Globicatella sp. PHS-GS-PNBC-21-1553. Next base: position 2,149,184 of record NZ_CP085470.1, on the reverse strand, counting down.
TGATAAAGCATGTTTAAATCGTCTAACGCCGCTAACTGTGCTTGATACTGTTCTAAAGGATGTGGTGCCAGTGTAAAACCTAAAGCTTCTTTTTCTTCTGTGGCTGTTTTTGTCTGAGACCATTCTTCCTGTATGTCCACTTTTGGTTCTATCGCTTCAAATAAGTTAAGGTTTAAGCCACTATATTCGATACTTTGTAGGAAACTTGGTAAATTATAAAAAATAGTCGCACGATTATAACCAAAGCTATCAAAAGCTCCCGCTCGAACTAGATTTTCAATCAGTTCTTGTTTTTGCCATTTCTTCGGTAAGCGTCCTAAAAACGAAAATAAATCTTGATAATTACCCTCCAATTTACGCTCATCTAAAATATGAGTAATCATTTCACGTCGAAGGCCTTTAATACTTTCAAAGCCGATTCTTAATCCATCCTCTTCAATCGTCACTCCACGAAAACTGCGATTAATATCAACCGGTAAAATTTTACCTAAACGCCTTTTTGCTTCTTCGATATAATCCACAAAACTATTTAAATTGGAACGTCCTTGATTCAAGATCGCTTGGTAAAACTCTAAAGGATAATGTGCTTTTAAGTAAGCCAACTGATAGGCCAATGTAGAATAAACAACCGCATGGGATCGATTGAACCCGTAACTGGCAAAGGCTTCAATATAATGATAAATCTTTTGAGCTAAATCTGATTCGATGCCACGTTCTTGGGCACCCTCAATAAAATGTGCCTGTTCTCTTTGCATAACATCAGCTTGTTTTTTACCCATTGCGCGACGTAAAATATCGGCTTGTCCCAAGGTAAAACCGGCTAGTTGTTGACAAATCTGCATGACTTGTTCTTGATAAATGATAATACCATAGGTTGATTTTAAGATCGGTTCCAACAGAGGGTGTAAATACTCAACGGGTACTTGCTGTTTTTTACGTTTGATATATTCATCAATTTGTTGCATCGGACCCGGTCTAAATAAGGCATTGACGGCGACTATATCTTCAAATTCACTTGGTTGTAAATTACGTAAGACATTTTTTATCCCTTCCGACTCAAATTGGAAAACGCCATTGGTATCGGCCGTTTTGAATAAAGCCAATGTTGCTTCGTCATTCATCGGAAATTGATAAACATCTAATGTTTGACCATGTGTTCGCTTAATATTTAATAAAATATCGTCAAGCAGGGATAAATTTCTTAATCCGAGGATGTCCATTTTTAAGAGACCTACTTTTTCAACATGATGCATCGTTAATTGCGATAACATCATTTGGTTAGATCGTTCCATAACTGGTATTATTTGTTCAAGTGGTTCATCATGAATAATAACTCCCGCTGCGTGGGTTGACATATGACGTGGTAATCCTTCTAATGTTAAAGCTACTTGAAAAATGGCACGATTTTGCTCATTCATTTGTACAATTTCTCGTAATTTAGCGGAGATGGTATAGGCGCGTTCTAACGTTATATTTAATTCCGTCGGTATTGAACGAGACCATTGACTCATCTCTTGTGTTGACGCACCTAATACTCTTAAAGTATCCCGCACCGCTTGTTTGGCGCCAAATGTTCCCAGTGTCCCAATTTGAGCCACTTGAGAATGACCATAATGTTCTTCGATATGTTTTAATACTAAGTCACGTTTGTTATCAGGAATATCCAAATCGATATCCGGCATATTATAGCGTTCAGGATTGAGGAAACGTTCAAATAGTAAATCGTATTGCAAGGGATCAACAAAGGTAATACCCAATAAATAACTGATTAATGCACCAGCTGCTGATCCTCGCCCTGGACCTACCCGAATATTATTTTTCTGGCAAAAATCCATAATTTCCCACACGATTAAGAAATAATCACTAAATCCCATCTGCGATATAATGGATAATTCATACTGAGCACGATCGATATAAGCCCGGTTTTCAAAGAGACCTTTTTCCTTCATCGAATCTTCTACTAAAGTTTTTAAATAAGCATCCGCATCATAGCCGGCTGGTACTTTAAATTTCGGTAAGAAGGCCTGTTCAAGGGGAATATCAAATTGAAGTTGATTGATTAATTGCTGGGTATTTTCCATAACATCCGGTATTTTCGCTAATTGATACATAGTTCTTAATTCGTCTAACGGATATAGAAAATGATGTCCTTTCATCTCTCTTAATGACAATTCTATCGTTTCGGCTTGATCGATAGCTTCCAATACTTTCAAACTAAATAAATCTTTGGCTTCTAATGTATTTACTTTTTGGTTAGCTACCATTGTCAAATGATGTGACTGAGCAAATTTAGTATATAATGCCACATCTTTTGGATTATAAGGATAGGCAGCAATGCCAAAATAAACATTCTCATATCCGATTATTTCACGCCACAAACGGACTACTTTTTCGGCCGATCCATAATCGCCCGCTAGTAAAAACTCCTCTAATTCTGATTCACTACCAGTTGAAATCAGCACTAAATTTTTGGTATGCTCTTTTAAAAAACTCCATGGTTCATGTAGCCCTAAATTTTCTTGTGACAATTTTTTGGATAAGGCAATCAGTTCTTGATAACCTTTGTAATTTTTAGCATATAAAAGTACTTTGTATTCTCGATCTTCTCGAATTAATCCATGAGTTTTCATGGTCATGCCAATCATTGGAGTTAAATCCTGCGCTTTTGCTGCTTGATAAAATTCAACAACGCCAATTAAACTATTAATATCAGCTATACCGATGTGTTGATAACCATATTGTTTAGCTTGTTGAACATACTGGTCAAGACGTAAGGTACTTTGTAATAATGAATAAGCTGTTTGTACATTTAATAACATTGCCATCCTCCTTTCTTTTAACAATTTAATTCTATTATACTATACTTTGATAGGGAGCAAAACTGAATAATTTTGTTGCTAATCGACAAATTATTATAGAACTACTACCCGTTTTTCGTTAATTATGTTACACTAATTCTGAAAGAAGGTTGTTATATTATGAAATATATCGTTACGCTCGTTTGGGCTTTTATTCTAGGTCAAGTTGCTTATTATTTAGGAAGCCAATTAACAACTGCTGCCTATGACTTTAAAAGTGCTTCAATATTAGGTATTGTTATTGCAATTACTGTTTTCATTATTGCTCCGATTTTAAAGCAAGAACCCCAACATGATCATTAATCAAAATAAGCTAATGGACAGAGAGGGAGTGGGCAAGAAGTAGAAAATTGAATAATTTTCGCTTCGTCGGCCTACCCCCGCGCAGTTTGAGGCCAGTCAACCACTGCGCTTTTATTATCGAGCAATCACTTGATTAATTTTATCGAATTGATGTCGACCCTCTTTAAGACGCAGTTTGAGGCCACTCAACCAATGCGCTATTAATTAATGAATAATAATCTTAACTAAATTTATCAAGTTTATACCCAGACACTTAATGCTTCATTAGTTTTTTATCTTTAAAAATGGTTGAAACAAAACAACCGTAAAATCAAGTGCTCACCTTTTGATAGGCTATTAGACTTTTTGCAGAGCGATAGTACGAAACCATTAGTCAAGAACACTCCTTTTGACACAAAATTAGTATGTTAAATGAGTAAGACTAAGAAATGTAAAGTCGGTCTGTCACCTTTGGTTGTTATGGAATATTCGATAAACGTCACTACGTTACCTTTACTCAGGATATCAGCTTTCAAAACAAATATGTCACTATAATAAGCGACCCTATCTAGCCTTAGTTAGCATGTCGCCTTTTGATTGAATATCAGTTGATTATACAAGCATCCTAAGATTTCTTGATGCTATCCTAACTCTTTAAACAACTAGTAAGAATATTGTAAATTTATGAGGTTATCCCTTATTAACCCATCGGCTTTTATTGAATAAACAAAAACCTTATAGTCTAGCGACTCCAACAGGAATCATTACTTGACTATAAGGTTATTTTTATTTATTAAGCATTAAAATCAACACGTTTACTAATCGCATACATCACAGGGATTCCTAATAACATGACGACTAATTCACTGACAAATAACGAACCGTAAACTGGCCAAAATGCAGCTTCAGCGCCCACCATTACTAACATAATCGCAATGGTAATACATCCTGCGGCAAATACTACAGCCATCGCTAAATATCTTAAAAACATCGGATCATATTTAAAGAATTGGTGTTTTTCATTTAATGATACTAACCAATCCCCTACCCAACGACCAATAAACATCGAAGCTAATGTTGTTAAACTTCCGATGACCATATCGACTGGGCCATATTGATAAAAGTTTGCTAAAAAGACGCCCATCGTTACAGCATAAATATAACGACGATTATAAAGTCCTAAGAAATTTAACATTTCTGAAATTCTAAATTGAACTGGACCATAAGCGACTGGTGCAACTAATAAGGTTAAGACCATATAGAGAGACACGACTATAGCGGATTTTACCAAATCCATGGTGCGACTTTGCGCAGTATAACTTTGATGATTCATTTTTGATTCTCCTTTGTAGGCTGTCATCCTAGCCTAGTAATAACGATGACCAAAGGATGCAGAAGGTATTCCTTCCGTCGAAGTGTCATCGTGTTGTTTATTAACAACTCTGTTATTTTATCGTATTAACCAACCACCGTCAAGTGGAAGAACAACGCCTTGCATATAATCAGCTGCATCGCTCGCTAAAAACACTGTTAATTCGGCTACTTCTTCCGGTTGAGCCCACCGTTTAACTGGTGTTTGATCCGCTACCCAATTTGCCATTGGCTCTTCACCGATAAAATCATTCGCATTCATAGGTGTTTGAATAGCGCCAGGTGCGATCGCATTGACTCTTAGACCACGTTCAGCATAATCATAGGCTAACTGTTTCGTGAGTCCTGCAATCGCATGTTTAGCGGCTGTATAAGCAACTCCACCACCACCAGCAGTTAAGCTCGCTATAGAAGCCATATTGATAATACGCGAGGTCGGATTTTTTAATAAATACGGTAAAGCATACTTCGCCATTAAAAATTGAGAAGTCAGATTATTCGCAAGTATCTGTTGCCACTGACTGAAGCTCGTTTGTTCAATTGTTTGATAATTATCTAGCATTCCTGCCGTATTACAAAGTACTTGTAATTGCCCATATTTTTGATTTAAAACTTCAAAAACTTCCTTAACGTGAGCTTCGTCGGTTAAATCTTTTTTGATAAAAATTAAACGGTCTGTTTCTGATAGATTATCTGGATAGGATACTTTATCGACCGCTAAAACTTGGTGCCCTGCTTTTAAAAAAGCTTGTACTTGTGCATAACCAATGCCAGAACTAGCACCTGTCACGATAACCGTCATTTGCTGTGGCAAAAAGTGTTCTCGCTTAACTTTAGGACTAGTCATTGACAATCATCCAATCCTCTGCCAAAATGTCGCATACTGTTGGTTGAAACATGCTATATCCTTCACCTTTTACCATAATGACAAAATAAGGGGTCATGGTAACACCTTCAATGGTCGTTTCAGGAATATATTTTACATATTCTTCATAACCGCCCCAACCTTTACGAATAATTTTAGCTCCTTTTTTTAATTCTGGTAAGATTGCTTCAAATGTCATGATTAATAACTCCTTTTTGATAATTTTTTATTGTTTTATAATAGACATAGTACGCATGAATCCTTTATTGTTAGTAACGCTGTGTAATATTACTTAGATTAGCCTAATTTTTTGATAGAATCTGTATTTTAAATCTACAGGCTCAACCATTATAAAAGAGTATCGTATTCTTGGCCAATCATTTTTTAACCCATTGAATGGGATGCTTATCCAATATTTGATTAATTTTACTAAAGGGTTTTGAACCAAAAAATCCACGATAAGCTGATAAAGGACTTGGATGAGGTGCCTCTAAAATATAATGTTGTGGATTTGTAATCAACGCCCGTTTCTTTTGAGCGGGTTTACCCCACAAAACAAAAATGATAGGCTGTGATTGCTGATTTAATCGTTGAATGACGAGATCGGTTAAGGGTTCCCAACCAATATTTTTATGGGAATTAGCTTGATGTGCTCTTACAGTCAATGAAGTGTTAAGCAATAAAACGCCTTGTGTTGCCCAATGACTTAAATCACCCGACAGCGGAGGCTCAACACCTAAATCATCGGCTAGCTCTTGAAAAATATTTCTCAATGAAGGTGGTAACTTCATACCATCAGGGACTGAAAAAGCTAATCCTTGCGCTTGACCATCATCATGATAAGGGTCTTGTCCGAGAATCACTACTCTTACTTGATTTAATGGTGTCAGCTTAAACGCATGAAAGATTTGCTCATATTGAGGAAATACTTGATTTGTTTGATACTCTAAATCAACCACTTTTTTTAATTGAATGCCGGCAGGTGTATTGAAATAACCGGCAAAAAAATCATTCCAGTTACTAGCATCATTGCAATTATTCATTAAAAACTCCATCTATAAAATATTTAGGTTGTTTAAGGTAACCTATCATCCTTTTTCAAAACATTCTTGAAAATGTGATCATCATTAAAATCTTATGATGTTCACTGCTTCATATAGTTTATCAAACTACAGGAAGATTGTAAAAGCATCTCTATAAAGAGACTGGGCATAAACTTGATAAATTTTTTCCTTACTCGAGTAGTCACTGTTTAATACTTAATAAACCCGTATTGGTTTTTATCAAGAGTAAAAATTTTAACGAAACAAAAAAGAACTTTCCCCTGTTAAATTGACTTAATTTTTTAAGTCTTATGTTAACAGGAGCAGTTCAATTTAAAGTTTTTAGCTAGCATTTTAATCTAATACAATTTGCACAGGCTCACTTAAAATAATATTATTGTAGGCTAGTATTTGGGCTGAATAAAAGATTAAAGTTTCTCCTGGCGATAAAGGTGTCGTTATATTAATCTGAAACAGTCCCTTTTCATCGGTTTCTGTCTGTAGAAAAGTAACTTTTTCTGCTATCACTCTCTTAAACACGATTAATGTATTGGAAGCCGCTTTTCCTTTCAGTTGCATACTTGCTTGTTGCACAGGTTCAATTGTTGGTATTGCAGGTCGATTTGGATTGGGGTCAATCTCTTGGATAATTCCTTTTTCAGACATATTGTCAGCTAAATCCACACTAAATACCGAAATGATATCATCCTCTTCAAATGGTGTCGATAATTCTAAGTAAAAATAACCCATCGAATCTGTAGGAATGATTACCGGTGGTTTGGTCGTTGAACGCAGTAATACTAAAGTGTTGGGCTCACTATAGCCAGTGATGACCATTTGTCCCGCAACTAAATGTTGTTCTAATGTCGGAGCATTAGGAGCTTGCGTATCGGCTACACTCGTCTCCATCGTAATGGGAATCGTCTCAATGAGTACTTGATTCGCATCATAAATATTAATTTGAAATTGTTCAGCACTTGATAATTTCCATGGTAGTTCAATATAAAAATATCCCATCCCAACATAAGTAGCTTGATAAGCTTGACCATTAGACATTATCGCTTCAATGATATACCCATCGCCAAATCCTGTTAAAAAAATATCGCCGACATTCGTTTTTGAAAATTCAACATTCGTTTTAGAGGTTACAATGGCTGTCAATTGAGTCGTCTGCGATGTCGGTTGTGGCGCGGAAGAATATAGCGACTCTTGTATTTGCTCATTTGTTTCATTAGAAGTACTCGTGACCGTTATAGAATGTAATAACGACTCGTCAATCACAACATCGGGGCCAAATAAAATGTCTTTATTAAAATTAAATTGACCATTGTTATCAGCTACTCCATCAAATGTATACACTTGTTGATCAAGCAAAATATCAATTTTTAATTTTGCTAAAGGAGACGTTGTACCCGTAAAGTCAAATTGATTCAAATCAAAAGGCTGTACTTCTAAGAAATGACTTGTACTAAAATCGCTAGTTGTTTGTACTGTCACAATTTCAGATGTTTCCGTCGATTCTTCTGCATTAGCAATCAATTCCATCGTATTGTTATAGCTTATTAAAAAAACACTTAATAATAAAATAAACTTCTTAATGGAAAACGTCTCCTTTCTTAAGAAAATCTTAACCATAATTTCATTATATGACTTTTGTTATCCGTTTTCAATTGTTTTATTTGAAATATTCCTTTGTACCAACTATAACAATACGCGAATAGGTTCAATGATGTACATAGGGGGCTTTAATCAAAACCAAGCCCACCATTGTAATACAAACTATTCACTCCCTATCATTTGTAAGCTAGTAACATATTACTATCAAAGACACCTAATTTTTGTATCTTCCAACTACAACAAAATAAAACTACAAAACCGGAGTGGGTCAGAAGTGAAAATAAGTTAATTTCCGCTTCAACTGCCCATCCCCGTTTTGTTGAGTAATTATCTAATTAGTCTTTTGACTAGCATTTAAGTTAGCAAGTGATATATCTAAACTTCGCTGATTGAAATGAAGATCGATTACATAGGATAGCCTTAAAATTAATGATTCATTTAGTAAATATATTGCTAATACCTCTTTAGTCCATCCTATTCGAACAATACCAACACTAACCTGTTTATGAAGTCTTCGCGATAAAAGAGGTGTCATCTTATTGATTATGATGCGTGACTCATTGATTGCAACTGATACATTTGATAATAAGTCCCTTGCAAAGCAATTAGTTCATCATGGGTACCACGTTCAATAATACGGCCTTTATCTAAGACTAATATTTCATTTGCATCCTTAATGGTACTCAAACGGTGAGCAATCGCAATCGTTGTTCGTCCTTGGCGCATCTTTTGTAAACTATTTTGAATATATGTTTCCGTTTCAGTATCAATATTCGCTGTTGCCTCATCGAGAATTAATAGTTTTGGATGACGTGCCATGGTTCTAGCAAAGGAAATTAATTGTTTTTGACCACTAGAATAACTGGCACCCCGTTCAATGACTTTCTTATGATAACCTTTAGGATCCGTTTCGATAAAGGTGTCGGCATTAACAAATCGCGCCGCTGCTTTAATTTCTTCATCACTTATGGAGGTATCTAATAATCGAATATTACGCGCTACATCACCATAAAATAAAAATGAATCTTGCAATACTAGTCCTACTTGGTCTCTTAAGTGTTCATAACTAAACTCCCTTAAACTATGACCATCAATTAACACATCACCGGCATGGTATTCATAAAATCGCATTAACACATTGATAATAGAACTTTTACCACTACCTGTATGACCTACTAAAGCAACTGTTTCTCCAGGATTAACCGTAAAAGTAATATCCTTTAAGACATCTTGTTTGCCATCGTATGAAAAAGATACATTTTTAAATTCAACTTTTGCCTGATCAATTGTCGCTTCATCATTCACTAATTGTTCAGGTACTAACTCTGTATGATTCATGACCCGCAAAATACGTGAACTTGAAACCACTCCGTCTTGCATTTGGCTTAAGCTTTCCATCATCATGCCCATCGGTCTAAAGAAGGTCGTACTATATTGAGTAAAGGCATAAACAATCCCCACTTCAATCGTTCCGTCAAAAAATTGATTTCCTAAAACATAAAAGACAATAGCTAATGATATTGATTCTAATAACGCAATAAAAGGATTAAGCATTAATGCATGCATCGAAATCATTTTGCGACGTCCTCTATACTGTTCTTCGTTATCAATATCAAACTCATCAATCATCCGTTGTTCTTGTCTGAAATGTTGAACAACAGACATTCCTGTAATATTCTCATTCAATTTAGTATTTAATCGACTTAAATTTTCTCGTAAAGTACGATAAACGCGTGAACTATAAGATTGATAATACCAAATAACAGCTAACATTATCGGTAAGAAACCTAAGAAGATTAAGGCCATCTTCGGATTTAATATAAACATTCCTACAAAAACCGATGTAGCGGTGACAATCCCTTCAAATAACGAGAAGAAGACCACCCAAAAATCTTTTAATGTTTCGGTATCATTCGTAATTCTTGAGACAATAGAACCGGCTGGTGTTTGATCAAAATAACGCATTCCTAAGCCATTAATTTTGCGAAAAATTTTATTTCGTATCGATTCTACGGTCTTTTCAGAAGCCATACTAAATAAAAAAGAAGAATAGTAATTACTGATTGCTTGTATGACAATCAACAGTAAGTAAATTAAAGCAAATAATAAAGCTGTTTGTAAGGTACCACTAGTATTTCCTAAATACTTATCAATATATGTTTGAATGACACGCGGCATTGCAACTGTCACAATTGAAGAGACCGCACTAAAAATCATTGCTAATATAAATTGGCCTTTAAATTCAAAGGCGAACGCCATGATGCGACGAGAAACATCAATTTGTTCTTTTACGGGCATTTTACTAGCCCAATCTGATTTATAAGTTTCTTGTGCACTCATTCTGTCACCTCTTTCGACCATTCTTGTTCTAATTGTTGACGGTCAAACATTTCTTTATACCATCCACCTAAATTAATTAATTCATCATGTGTGCCTCTTTCTGAAATCGTTCCATTATCAATGACAATGATTTCATCGGCATGCATCACACTACTAATGCGATGAGCTGAAATAATCGTCGATTTATTTTGACGATTGGCTTTTATTGCATTTAAAATTTCTTCTTCGGTTCGAGCATCAACCGCAGATAATGAATCATCTAAAATAAGTAATTCCGGGTTCATCATCATCGCTCTGGCCATTGAAATACGTTGTTTTTGACCACCAGAAAGGGCTACTCCTCGTTCACCAACTAATGTATCATAGCCATTAGAAAAGCCTTCAATATCATCATGGACACTCGTCAATTTAGCTGCTGCTTCTACTTCCATTCGGGATGCTTGCGGGTCCGCAAAACGGATATTATCCCGAACGGTAGTTGAGAAAAGAAAATTATCTTGTGGCACAAAGCCTATGTTCGTTAATAAAGAATTTAATGAATACTCCTTAATATCATAACCATTAAAGCTAATATGACCATCATATTGATCATAGTCTCGCATTAATAATTTGAATATCGAAGACTTACCGGCACCTGTTTTCCCTACAATTCCCAGTGTTTGTCCTTGTTTAAGTGTAAAATGCACATCTTCTAATATCGGTTCTTGATCACCTGGATAGGTAAATTGATTAATATTAAATTCAATATCACCAGCAATTGGTGTTGTTATAGCATCTGTTGCTTCGACAATATGGGTTTCATTTTTTAATAAATTTTCAATCCGATTGTAGCTAACAGCTCCACGTTCTAATGTATTGAATAACCGTCCAATCGCAATCATCGGCCATCCCATGCGGGTTACATAATTTAGAAATGCCACTAATAAACCAACTGTTAATTCACCTTTAGAGACTAAATAACCACCATAAAAGACTGAAATAACCGAAGATAAGCCCATCACCGCTTGAATACTTGGTCTAAACAAAGCATCATAACGGTAGGCATTGCGGTTTTTTTCAACCACTTTTTTGGTATGATCTTCAAAGTCTGCAATATCGCGTTCTTCTTCACCAAAAGTCTTAATGACTTTCATTCCACTTATACTTTCTTGAACTTTATCATTCATGGATGAAAAAGCTTCTTGTGCATGTCTAAAATGATAATGAACCTTTTTACCATTAAAACGGATAATAACCGCTAATAATGGTAATGGTAAAATGGCTGCTAAACTCAAGCGCCAGTCAACTGCAAAAAACATCATGAAGATAGTCATTAAACCTTGTGAAATAGAGTCAAATAAAGTCAGTATCCCGCCACCAGCAACCATTCGCACCGTGGTAACATCAACCGTAGCATGGGCCATTAAATCACCTGTACGGTGTTGTTGAAAGAAAACTGAATCCATCTTAGTAAAATGAACAAATAAACGACGACGCAGGATTTTTTCTAATTTAGCCCCTGTTCCAAAAATATTCATTCGCCAAAAATAGCGCATAATATACTGGGCAATAGCAATAGCTAATAATATAGCAATCCAAATCCACAATTGATTGGTTGTTAACGTTTTGGCCGTCATGCCATCAATAATCGCTGCAATGACCATTGGCACTAATGTCGCTAAAATACTTACTAAAAATAACAATGAGACGCCGATAATGTATTGTTTCTTTTCTTGTTTAAAAAACCATCCTAATCTTGAAAATATCTCCAAAATACCACTCTCCTTATATCAATAATTAGTTTACCATTAAAATTTGATAAGTCAATCAGTTAACACTGTTAACCTATATCATGAGAACTGATTTTTCATATGTTTTAGTTAATAGTATTCTTCTCAATACAAATAAAAAAAGGAGTGGATAAAGTAAAAATCACCGGATTTTCACTTTTTATTCCCACTCTTATAAGTTTCTTTATTGATTAGCAATCGTATCGTGCTAAGCATCAAATCAGTCAAATGATTTTGCATGTTACCAGTGATTGGTCTAAACCGAGTCATTAAAACGCCGTTTGATCCTACTCACAATTTAGGGTGTAGCAGACGCAACCAAAATCAATCGCTATTCTACTGCTTGGCCATTCCCGCTGTTCAGTCACTTTTAACGATTTTCAGCCATTTGAATTAATTTATTTACTTCAAAAGCCGTTAAATCGCGTGAGTCGCCAGGTTGTAAACCTTTCAAGTCTAAAAAGGCATAACGTTCACGTTTTAACTTCATTACCGGATGGCCGACTGCTTCAAACATTCGTTTTACTTGGTGATTCCATCCTTCATGAATCGTTAATTGTACAATTGCTGTATTATTATCTTTATTAAAGTTAATTAATTCTGCTCTGGCTTTACTGGTTTTCTTACCATCAATAACGATGCCGCGTTCTAAACGTCTTAGCGCCTGAATATCCGGTATCCCATTGACTTTCGCAATATAGACTTTATCCATTTGCGAACTTGGGTGCATCATTAAATTCGCAAAGTCACCATCATTGGTTAATAATAGTAAGCCGGTTGTGTCATAGTCTAATCGACCTACAGGATAAATCCGTTCCTCGATTTGTGGTAATAAATCTACTACCACTGGACGACCTTTGTCGTCACTAACCGCACTAATATAAGATTTAGGTTTATACATTAAAATATACACTGGGTGTTCACGGTAAATCGGCACGCCATCGACTTCAATTTTATCATTGGCCGATACCTTGAATCCTAATTCAGTGACAACTGTCCCATTAACCGTTACGCGTCCTTCTTGAATAATAGTTTCACATTTACGACGACTATCTACCCCTGCGTGTGCCATTACTTTTTGTAGTCTTTCCATTAATCTGACTCCTCTTCGTCAAAATATTCAATTTCCCATTGTTTGGTTGAAAATAATGATTCATTGACCGGTTGACCATGCAAGGCCAGTGGTTCAATTTCCGGTAAATCTTCTAAAGTGGTTAAACCGAAATAATCCATAAAATAATCCGTCGTGCCATATAAAACTGGACGGCCTGGTGCTTCTACACGCCCCACTTCTTTAATTAAATCTCTTAATAACAATCGTTGTAACATACCACTGGATTGTACGCCACGAATCTCGTCAATCCCCATACGGGTAATCGGTTGACGATAGGCGATAATGGCTAAGGTTTCGATGGCTGCTCTTGATAGTTGTTGCGTAAGTGGTGACTGGGCAAATTTTTCGACATCGAATTCGAGTTCCTGCTTTGTAATTAAGCGATATTGCTGATTAAAGTTTACCAATTCAATCGGCGACTGCGCATCATGTTGTAAGTCCAATGATAATTGTTGCAGTGCATTGGTCACATCCGTTAAAGGAACTTCCAAAGCGTTAGCAAGTTGCTCTCTCGTTACTCCTTCATTGCCAGCAACAAATAAGATGCCATGAATTCTTTTAATTAATGATTCCAAAAAATTCCTCCTATTGTGCAACTGCCTTAATCGTAATCGGGGCGAGTGCTTCTTCTTGGTAAAAGACAATCGACTGCTTTCTCACCATTTCCAGTACCGCCATAAAAGTCGTAATAATTTCATGACGCGAATGGGAATTTAAAAGTGATGAAAATTTAATTTTTCCCCTTTGAGTTTGAATGATAGTACGTATTTCAGCAATTTTCTGTTCTACCGTTAGCGGATCATGTTCAATTTGTCTTTCTTTTGGAGCTCGTGCTAATTCACGTTGTAAGGCTAATGAAAAAGCATCCGCTAATTGTGCTAAGGATATTTCATTTTCTGGTAAAGGAATTGCGCTTTGATATTTTGATAAATCTTCCGCCGGTCTGGTGAATAAATGTGAACGATTAGCTTCTTTAATTTCTAAGGCAGTAGCCACTTGCTGAAATTGTTGATACATTAAGAGTTGTTGTACTAAGATTTCCCTAGGGTCACCTTCATATTCACTATCGATGTCTTCTATCGGCTCAATCGGTAACAACATCCGCGACTTGATTTCTAATAAAGTAGCAGCCATTACTAAATATTCTCCGGCTATATCTAATTCCAATTCTTGCATACTTTTAATATAGGCAATATATTGTTCCGTAATTTCAGTCATTGGAATATCATTTATATCTACTTTTAATTCTTTAATTAAATGCAAAAGCAAATCGAAAGGACCTTGAAATGCTTCTAACTCTAGTTTCAGTATTTCTTTGGTCATCTCGATTTACTCCTCTAACTTACTATTCTTGATTTTCCTCACGATATCGAATCGACCAATTTTTAACGATTTCACTCATCAAAATCGAACCCTGAATCGAGGCTTCAGGATATAAGTCTCTTAATTCGACATACATTTGATAGCCTAATCCTTCTGTCCGATAAGACGGTAATAGGGCAGCACGATGAATGGAAATTGCCATTTCAATCTCCTCAGATACGTTTTTATTAATTTCAACTACCATAACTCCGATGTAGTTGTCTGAGTCTTCTCCTTTATATAGAAAAATCTCATAATTAGGATTTTCTTTAATCGATTCAATGACCTCATGCTGCTCTGCCGATGTCATTGAATCATCAAATGTATATGACAATAATCCCCATACTATTTTTTCATTTTTATTTTTTGAACGTATAAGCATGTAATGCCTCTTTCCATAATTTTGAAGCACAAATGATTCCTTTCAAAGAGTTCTGTTCATTTGAACTTCGATTTTGTTAATTTAAATTGATATTAATTCGTTGTCTGAGATTCACTCAGGTTTTGCTATAGAACTCTTAATCACCGAAATATACTAACATTAAAAGACGAAAATTGCAAATCTTTCCTCAGAACAATCAGCTTTAAAAATGAAGATAGACGTTTAGTAAACCTCGATTCCCCACCTTAATCTAAGCGAGCGATGGTGCCGCGTAATAATTTTTTGAAATTAGGTTTCGCTTTTTGTGAATATTCCATCACTTCTTCATGATTTAAGCTTGCTTGCATACCTGCTGCATAATTAGTAATACATGAAATACCAATGACTTCCAAGCCACAGTGTTTTGCTACAATCACTTCCGGCACCGTTGACATCCCTACAGCATCCCCACCGATAGTACGTGCATAACGAATTTCCGCTGGTGTTTCGTAAGTTGGTCCTGTAAACCAAGTATAAACCCCTTCTTGTAAAGTAATCCCAATCTCTTGAGCCACTTCTTTTAGTAAAGCTTGCCCTCTTTTACTATAAGCTTCAGACATATCGACAAAACGTGGACCATGATCGTCAATATTCGCTCCAATTAAAGGATTTTCTCCGGTGATGTTTAATTGATCTGTAATGATCATTAAGTCCCCTGGCGTAAAGTTTTCATTCACTCCACCCGCTGCATTGGTTACAATCACTGTTTTACAGCCTAATTCTTTGAAAACACGCACGGGATAAGTGACGGTTTGTAAATCATAGCCTTCGTAATAATGAAAACGTCCTTGTAATGCAATAACTTTTTTACCTTCTAACTCACCGTATACCAATTGCCCCGCATGACCCGCAACTGTTGAAACAGGGAAATTGGGAATGTCTTCGTAAGGAATGACGATTTTGTTTTCAATCTCATCCGCTAATTCACCTAGCCCAGAACCTAAAATTAATGCGATTTGCGGCTCTACGATACCTTGTTTGATTAAATATTGAGTGGTTTCTGTAAACATATTATGCCTCCTAAATTAATTGAGATAAGAATGATTGGCCAAGTCCGGTTGATTCAACCTCGAAATTATCAGAAATGGTTGCTGCAATGTCTGCAAAGTGAGTCGCTTGTAATTCTTTTGGTTCCATTAATGACGGACTATAAACTAAAATTGGCACATACTCGCGAGTATGGTCGGTACCAGTAAAGGTTGGATCATTTCCATGGTCGGCAGTAATGATTAATAAGTCGTCTTCTTGCATTTTTTCATAAATTTCAGGAAGACGTGCATCAAATTCTTCTAACGCTTGGGCATAGCCTTCTGGGTTACGACGATGACCATAGACAGCATCAAAATCGACTAAGTTGGTAAAACTTAAGCCAGTAAAGTCTTGATCCATAACACGTAATAAGGTGTCAACACCATCCATATTATTTTGCGTACGATTGCTTTCAGTAATTCCTTTTTCATTATAAATATCAGCAATCTTACCAACTGAAACAACACTTTTTCCTGCATTTTTTAAGAAATCTAAAGTCGTATCCGAAAATGGACTCAACGCATAGTCATGACGATTTGCGGTCCGCACAAAATTACCTGGTTCCCCAACATAAGGACGCGCAATAATTCGGCCTAACATATAGGGATCTTCTAAAGTAATTTCACGAGCATACTCACAAATACGGTATAACTCTTCTAATGGTATCACTTCTTCATGAGCAGCTATTTGTAATACGGAGTCAGCAGAAGTATAAACAATTAAGTCCCCTGTTTCCATTTGATGTTTACCATAGTCTTCTAACACTTCTGTACCAGAGTATGGTAAATTACAAACAATTTTACGCCCAGAAAAAGCTTCAATTTTATCTAGTAATTCTTGAGGGAAACCATCAGGGAAAACACGAAAAGGAGTCTTAATATGTAATCCCATAATTTCCCAGTGACCTGTCATCGTATCTTTCCCTGCAGAAATTTCTTCTAATTTAGTCCAATATCCTTTCGTTTGATCAACTGGGGTCATTCCATGCAAGGGTTCGATATTGACTAAACCTAATTCAGTTAAATGAGGAAGTGCTAGTCCTGCAGTTTTGGCGATATTGCCTAAAGTATGAGCACCCACATCACCAAAATCTTTAGCATCTGGTGCTTCCCCGATTCCGACTGAATCCATTACAATGAGATGGATACGATTAAATTTTGTCATATAACTTCCTTCTTTCTTTAAAATGATTAATAATTACATTTGTTATCTAAATTAATAGTTATCTAATTTAATTTCGATAGGATGTCTATTAAGCGTTTGACCTGTTATCAAGAACGTGGAAAAGCTTTCCGATATACTTCTTGCAGACGTGTTTTAGAAATATGGGTATATATTTGAGTGGTAGAAATATCAGAATGTCCTAATAATTCTTGTACCATCCTTAAATCGGCTCCATGTTCTAATAAATGCGTCGCAAATGAATGCCGTAAAACATGTGGCGAAACGGCATCATTATCCAGTCCTATTTGCGCTACGTATTTCTTAATGTTTTTCCAAATACCTTGTCTAGTAAAAGGTTTACCGCGCTCAGTTAAAAAGACAATATCAGTTGGTTTCCCTTTACGTTGAAATGCGGGTCTAACTTCTTCAAAATAGCGTTGCATCCAATAGGTTGCTTCTTCACCTATCGGAACGATTCTTTCTTTATTGCCCTTACCAATCGTTCGGATAAAGCCTAACTCTAGATGACAATGTCGCATCGATAAATGGGTCAATTCACTCACTCTTAGGCCACTCGCGTACATCACTTCCAAAATAGCTCGATCACGAATCCCCCAAGCCGTACTTAAATCAGGAGCTTGTAATAAATCATCAATTTCATTAACCGTTAGTGCTTTAGGTAGACGTTTGGGCTTTTTAGCACTTTTAATCATGGTCATCGGCGATTGTTCGATGACCTTTTCGATTACCAAGTAATTAAAAAATTGTTTTAAACTGGATAACATGCGATTGGTTGAACTCGCTGAGTAATGTTCAGCTTTTAACTGTGCTAAAAAATTTTGGATTAAAGGTTTATTTAATTGTAACATCGTCTCAATGTTTTGTGCTTTAACAAACTCATTAAACTTTCGCAAGTCACGGCCATAACTTTCAATTGTATTACTAGAACGCGCCTGGTCTAATAATAAGTATCGCTTAAAATCTTCAATATAGGAACTTAACATTATAATTGATAAATTCCTTCATTTTTCTCTTGTCTGATTTTTTTATTTTTTAAAAGATTACCTATGGCGCGTTTAAATTGAGCTTTACTAATCCCTAATTGTGCTTGAATGGCTTCTGGGTCTGATTTATCATGCAAAGCTAAAAATCCATTAGGTGTTTTGTCTAAAATAGCTAAAATCATTTGCGCATCATCGGTGATCGCTTCATGAGCGCGCGGTCGCATAGAACCATTTAAAGAACCATCTCGTGCAACATTTACCACACGCACTGTGACTTCTTGCCCTAATCTTAATGTTTCAGTTTGTTCACTCTCATGAATGAAAACTCTAAATCCTTCTTCAGAAATGGCTAATGCCCCAGCTAATTTCACTTGATAGACTGTCACCTTTAATTCTTGATTCATTAATCGTTCAGGTGCTTTTTTAAATAATTGATTAAATTGTTCTACTTCAGCAAATTGTCCCCAAAAACGATTCTTATCATCTACAAAGAAAGTTAGATAAAGTTTATCACCTTTCTTCGGCCATAACTGTTTATTCTCTGGTAAATAATCCAGTGACATCACGACATCTTTTTCTTCTAATCCGACATCAATAAAAACACCTAAATCCTTACGCACACTGATGACGGTTCCCCAACCATAATATCCCGGCCGAATTAAAGGTAACTCTGTTTGCATCACTTTTTGGTTAAAGCGATTCTCATAAATCATCCCTTCAACCGTTTCTCCTAATGTATAAGTATCCTCGGTTGTTTTTTTATTTAATTCGAAGGTAATCCCTTCATACTGTGCATAATAAGCTTGTTCATTCTCATCAGTAATTTTACCGACGACGATTTGTCCATATTTCACTAACAACACCTCACATTCATTCAATATTTTAACATAATTCACTATAAAATGCTTTCAAAAACATTAATTTCTCTATGACTAATCTTATTCAAACCATCACTGATTTACTTTTTATCATAACTTTCATCTTGAAAAAAGCACTGCTTAAGTTCAACTCAAGCAGTACTTCATAAATTTAAGTATTATGTTATTACCTGTCATTCTACCCAATAGAGTGAAACAGGGCATCATCGTTGAATGACCAAATAACACTCCTTGAGAATTTATTTGTAACTACTCGATTATGTCAATCGCGACAGATTAATTAAACAAACTAATGTTTTTCACCTTATGTCTACTCTCAATTAACTCAACTATCCTTAAAATAAGCTTAATTGATCTTGGTCTGGTAAATGGTCTAAGACCCCATTTTCAGAAAGATATTCAATAATTGTTTTCGAAACTTTGCCACGTTTTTGTAAATCTTCTTTGGAAATAAATGGAGCTTCTGATCGTGCTTTAACGATCTGTTGGGCGACACTTAGACCTAAACCAGATACCGCATTGAATGGTGGTATGAGCGTATCTCCTTCAATTTTAAAGACATCAGCTTCTGATTTATCCACATCAATCATCGAAAATTTAAAGCCACGCTCCAGCATTTCATTGGCTAATTCCAGAACGGTTAGTAAGCTTTTTTCCTTCACTGAAGCATCAAAACCTTTTGCTTGAATTTCTCTAATCCGACGTTTAACCATCTCTTTTCCTTGATGCATCGCTACTAAATCGAAATCTTCAGCCCGAATTGAAAAATAGGCAGCATAATAATACATCGGATAGTGCACTTTAAAGTAGGCCACTCGTAAGGCCATCATAATATAGGCGGCCGCATGGGCTTTCGGGAACATATACTTAATCTTTAAGCAAGAATCAATATACCACTCTGGTACTTTGTTTTCACGCATCGTTTCTTGCCAATCATCTGGTATCCCTTTCCCTTTACGGACACTTTCCATAATCTTGAACGCTAAGCCATCTTCAATGCCATATTGCATTAAGGTCACCATAATATCATCACGACATCCGATTACTTTGGCTAGCGTCGTCGTTTTATTTTTGATTAGTTCCTGCGCGTTCCCTAACCAAACGTCGGTACCATGTGACAGCCCTGAAATTTGCAGTAATTCAGCAAAGGTCTTCGGTTTGGTTTCCGTTAACATCCCTCTAACAAAGAAAGTTCCGAATTCCGGTACGCCCAAAGTTCCTGTTTCCGAAAAAATTTGCTCACTCGTCACACCTAAAGCTTCCGGTCCACTAAATAAAGACATCACATCTGGGTCATTCATCGGAATGGTTTGGGGGTCAATGCCACTTAAATCTTGTAATTTACGAATCATTGTCGGATCATCGTGTCCTAATATATCGAGTTTTAAGACATTGTCATGAATCGAGTGGAAATCAAAATGGGTAGTACGCCATTCGGCTGATAAATCATCAGCTGGATATTGCACTGGGGTAAAATCGTAAACATCCATATAATCTGGAATAACAATAATCCCTCCCGGATGTTGACCAGTCGTTCTTTTTACACCTTCAATTCCTTTGGCTAAGCGTTCTTTTTCTGCTTGTGGCATATGTTCTCCGGTAGTTTCAAGATAACCTCTCACATAACCAAATGCGGTCTTTTCTGCAACAGTCGAAATGGTTCCGGCACGATAAACATAATCTTCACCAAATAATACTTTGGTATAAGCATGGGCACGTGGTTGATATTCACCAGAGAAGTTCAAATCAATATCGGGTACTTTATCACCATAGAATCCTAAGAAGGTCTCAAATGGAATGTCATGGCCATCTCGGTATAAAGGCTTGCCACACTTTGGACAGTCTTTCGGTGGTAAATCAAAACCTGACCCAACTTCCCCTTTAGTGAAGAATTCACTGAATTTACACTCTTTACAATAATAATGGGGTGCTAAAGGATTGACTTCAGTAATTCCTGTCATGGTTGCGACTAACGAAGAACCTACCGAACCCCGTGAACCAACTAAGTATCCATCTTCATTACTTTTATGAACCAGTTTTTGGGAAATTAAATAAATAACCGCAAAACCATTTGAAATTATCGAATTCAATTCTTTTTCAATACGTGCTTCAACAATTTCTGGCAATGGATCACCATATAATTCATGAGCTTTATCATAACTTAATCGACGGATTTCTTCATTACTTCCTGGAATATTAGGCGTAAATAGTTTATCTTTTATAACTTCGATCTCATCAATTGAATCAGCAATTTTTTGAGTATTGGTTACCACTAATTCTTTAGCCTTTTCACTACCTAAGAAGGCAAATTCCATCAACATTTCATCCGTCGTTCTAAAATGAACAGGTGGTAAAAATACTTGGCGATTAGCATTAATTTTCATCGATTTAATTAGAATTTCACGATAAATTGAATCTTTTTCATCTAAGTAATGAACATTACCAGTCGCAACAACGGGTATATTCTTTTCTTCACCTAAACGTACTAATTCACGCATAATATTTTCTAAATCGGCAACTGAACCTAATTGTTCTTGGTCGATTAAAGTTTGATAAACTGATTTTGGTTGAAGTTCAATATAATCATAAAAATCAACTAGCTCCGCAGTCTCATCATACCCTTTTTGCATCATCGTAGTGAAAATTTCACCTTCACTACAAGCCGTACCTACTAGTAAATTTTCACGGTATTTGACTAATAAACTTCGCGGTATCCGTGGTGTTCTAAAAAAATACTTAACATTGGATTCAGAAATGATTTTGAATAAATCTTTTAATCCATTTTGATTTTTCGCTAAGAGCGTCGCATGGAATGGGCGAGCATTTTTATAACTATCACCCTCACCTAATTGATCATTTAATTGCGAATGCAAGGTCATATTAAAATCATCTTTTGCTTGTTCCAATAATTTATACAAAATATAACCTGTTGTTTCCGAATCAAATACAGCTCGGTGATGTTGTTCTAAATTGATATTATAATGTTTTGCTAATGTATTTAAACGATGCGCCCGTAAGTGACTATTAACTAAACGTGATAACTCTAATGTATCAATGACAGGTTGCGTTGTCTCTTCAAGTCCCACACGAAGATAGCCCTTATTTAAGAAGCCCATATCAAAGCTCGCATTATGAGCGACTAAAATTGTATCTTTACTAAATTCATAAAATTTTTGTAAAACTTCGGCTTCCGGTGGTGCATCTTGCAACATCGCATCAGTAATACCGGTTAACTCTGTCGTAAAGGCAGAAAGCGGATGCCCAGGATTAATAAAGGCTTCAAACGTATCGATCACTTCTCCATTTTGCATTTTAACACCAGCTAATTCAATAATCTTATCGTAAACAGCCGAAAGTCCCGTTGTTTCCACGTCAAACACTACATAGGTAGCGGAATCCAACTCGATTGGTTGTGGATAATAAGCAATCGGTTCACCATCATTAACGACATAGGCTTCAATACCGTAGAGCACCTTAATATTATTCGCTTTTCCTGCTGAATAAGCTTCTGGAAAGGCTTGGGCTGCTCCATGATCGGTAATAGCAATAGCTGGATGCCCCCATTTAGCAGCCTGTTTAATAAAATCACTAACACTATTAGTAGCATCCATTTGACTCATATTCGAATGTAAATGCAATTCGACCCGTTTTTCTCCCTCTGGGGCACGATCAACCCTTTCGCTATGGGTAATATGACGAATACTACGCGGTCTAAAGTCTAATTCCGATGTAAAGTTATCCGGCACCATATCCCCTTCTAGACGTAACCAGTCCCCCTTATTATACAAGGTAAATGATTCTTTTTTAATACCGCGTCCACTCATTAATTTTACAGTTACCGAACTCGTATAGTCCGTGACTTTTAAAATCATTAATTGATTGCCAGAACGTAAATCTTTAATTTCTTTACTAAAGACATATCCTTCAATGACTTGTCTGAATTGATTATCAGGCAACTCTTTGATGGGGGTAATAATATTACTAGTAATGTCTTTACCGATTGGTTTAATATCACTATTATTAACAGGTACTTCGATACGCGTTTGTTGTTGACGCTTTTCAGCCATTTCCATAGCTTCTTTAAGATTTTTTTCATCTTCCAACATCTTACGTTCCATGACACTTAAACGTTCTGCTTCGTGCAATTTTTCATCAAAATAATATTCAATCTGAATATTATTAATTCCAACTCTTGATAAATGTTCCATTAATAACGCATGATATTGGTTTTGGATAACATCAATTTGTTGTTCCATTGCTAAAGCAACTTTAATTGTTCGACCATCCAATTGATGCTTAGCTGAACCTAAAAGTGTTTTAACGAATGGTTTTTCCATTGAAACGACACTTAAAACGGCCGTCCAATAATCTAAAATAGTTTCATCAGTCATTTGATCATGATCAAACTGCCACCAAACCTCCACTTTAGCAATAGCTGAAAAAGCCATGCGCAAATGGTGTATAAAAACATTATAAACATGTGGATGGAATCGTTCGGCACTTTTCAAATGAAAATGCCATTGATTTGATTGTGCTAAAATATCGACATGCTCAATAGCTGTTTGCGATAAAGCATCTAAAATATCTTCATCTTGCAATTGAATTTGATTTAACAAATGTTGAAATAATTCTGTCTTGTCCATCATTATCCTCCATTTCCACTAACATAAAGAAAAGGAGGCGGATAAAGTCACCTGCGTCACTTTATTGCCACCTCATCTTTTCTTGGCTTTTATATTTTATCAAACTATGCGATTAAAAGAAAGCTCTCATAATATCATTCCATGTCACTACAATCATCAAAATAAATAAGATTGCTACTCCAATTAAAGTAATAATGCCCTCTTTTTCTTGTGCTAGTGGTTTTCCTCTAATAGCTTCATAAATATTTAAGATAATTTTTCCGCCATCAAGTGCTGGTATAGGTAATAAATTCATAATACCTAAGTTTGCACTTAACATAGACATAAAGCTGATGACCGTTAAGCCGCCATATTGGACAACTGTATTCGTCATTTGTGCCATGGCTACCGGCCCACCAAATTGATTCACATCAAAACCACGCTTAAACATTCCTAAAATAGTAGAAATAACCATCGTAATCACAGCCCATGTTTGACTAAAGCCAAATAATAATCGACTCTTGATGCTCGTATCGTAAGAACGGATAATCCCAATTTGTCCAAATGTTTGCCCAGATTCCTCATCCTTAACTTCGCTAACGGTAATTTGACTCGTCTGGATCTGATTATCACGTTGATATTCGATAGGAATTGTTTTTCCAGGATTTTCTTGGATGGCCATCGCTAATTCATTCCAATTATTAATCGTTTGATCTCCAAATTTCGTTATCCGGTCTCCTGCTATTAAACCGGCTGTGTCTGCCGGGGAATCAGCACTTACCTCACCTATGATGGAAGTGTCTGACACAACACCTCCTGAAATTAAGGCAACAATCATAAATCCAACGATAGCTAAAATAAAGTTGTTCACTGGTCCGGCAATATTGGTCTTAATTTTATTCCAAGGCGTGGCACTTTCATAACGTGTCGCTCTTGGTGAAACCAAAACCTTAGTGCCATCGGCCTCGGTAATAAAAGCATTTGGATCTACTTGATAAGTAACCATCGTTTCTTGTCCAATGGGAAGTGCTCGTATCATCATCTTATCGATTAATTCTGCTTCATCTACTTGTACCGGTAATTCCTCAGGGCCATTTTTATCGGAAAGATTAATACCAGTTACAATGTTTTGTTCATTGAGGATTAATCCTACTTGCATCCCCGGTTCGATCCCGTCTTCTTCATTTAAACCTGCTAAGCGCACGTAACCTCCTAATGGCAACATTCGCACAGTATAAGTCGTACCGGATTTATCTTGTTTGGCAAACAATTTAGGACCCATACCTAAAGCAAATTCCCGCACTCGAATCCCGGCTTTTTTGGCACAATAATAATGCCCAAATTCATGATATACAACAATAATTGAAAATATCAGTAAAAATATGACAATTGTTTTTAACATTTAAAACACCTTTTCTTAATGAATATGCTTCTTATTATAGCATAACTCCAATCTCTTATTGAAGTGACTGGGCAAACAGTTTAAAAAATCCATTTGGCTCAATATGTTGATTTTATAGCGCAGTGGTTGAGTGGACTCAAACTTCGTCTTAAAAAGACTGAAAATAAACTTAATAAATTCAATCAAGCAATTACTTGATAATTCAAAGCGCAGTGGTTGACTGGGGGTGTGCCGACGAAGCAAAAATCATTTAATTTTCTATTTCTGGCCCGCTCACAACTTTGCTAGGATGAACAAACGAAGCGAAAATTATTCGATTTTCTACTCCACGCCCACTCCCTAAAACCTCACTCATCCAAATTATAATAGTGAATGTAATCCGTCTAATTACAGACAAGATTCCCTTCCTTATCAATACTCAGAATGGGTTTAGCCAAAATATTTAACACGATTCAGAATTATTTAGCTGGACGTCCTTGATTCCGTCTCATTGAACGTGCTTGCTTTTTAGCTGTTTGACGTCTTTGTTCTTTAATTTGAATATCTAGCTTTTTCTTATAGCCAGGTTTAACTTTACGTTTTTTATTTTTAGCAATCATGCCTTTGATTACCGAATCATCCGTATCTTTTTTAGTATCTTGGCGTTTTTGACGGCGATTACGCATTTTGGCTGGTCTGATTTCACCTTTTACTAGCTCAACTTCAGTAAATTCAATACCTTTTTTCTCTAACTGGATAATCGCTTGATCATCATCTGGTGTCACAAAGGTATAAGCAGTCCCAGCAATATTATTACGTCCTGTTCGTCCTACACGATGAACAAAGAACTCTAATTCCTTAGGTACTTCAGTATTAATCACCATTGAAACTCCAGGTATATCAATCCCTCTAGCAGCTAAGTCGCTTGCTACTACAAATTGATAGTCCAAATCTCGAACTTGTTTCATTAGGCGTTTACGCTCGCGCGGTGGGATTCCACCATGAATCAAAGCTACTTTTAAGCCTTGTTCTTTTAGATAATCAGCCACTTCATCAGCATATTGTCTAGTATTACAAAAGACTAACGCTAAGTAAGGATGTCCCATCGTTAATAATTGATAAACTAATTCACGACGATCTTGCCCTTTCGTATTGATTAAATAATTTTGAATTTCTTCAGCTAATACTTGTTTTGGCTCAATTTTAATCTGTTTAGGGCTGGTCACATATTTATTTAAAAAGACCGATAATTGCTGAGGTATGGTAGCTGAAAAGACCATTAATTGTAACTCTTGGGGCATTCTCGAAGCAATTTCATCGATAATCGATAAAAAGCCTAGATCCATCGTCATATCGGCTTCATCAACAACCATAATCTTAGTTGTTTGAACCCATAAGGCATTGGCTGACATGAGGTCAAAAATACGACCAGGGGTTCCGATAACAATATGTGGTTGACGATTGTTAAGCTTTTCAATTTGACGATCCTTATCAGTACCACCGACATAATTATTTACAACAATTTCTTCTGGTGCATCTTTGACCAATTGTCGCGTCACATCATATAATTGATTCGCTAACTCACGACTGGGAGCGGTAATAACGACTTGCACACTTGCCTCTTGAGGATCGATTTGATTGACAATCGGTACTAAAAAACTATGTGTTTTACCTGAACCAGTCTGAGATTGAACGATTAAGTTTTCACCTGCTAAAGCCGGTTTTAAAACTTCTTCTTGAACAGCCGTTAAATTTTCAAATTGTAATTCTGATAATGCTTTCTGGATAAACGGCTGTAAATTTAATTCTTTAAATGTTGTCATTGTTTTCTCCTTCTTGTTAGAACATACAAATAAATTGTATCATATTAGGAGTTGTATCTCACTACTAAAATAATAAAAAGTCAGGCTTGAGTCTTTTAAAAAGTTAATCCTTTTAATGCCTCAAAACCTAACTTAGTCATTTGTATTATCTATTTAATTACTCAGCAACTGTTGTCTCTTCAGCGGCTTCGTCTTCAGCAGCAGCTCCTTCTGCTTCTGTTTCTTCTGATTCGCCTTCAGCTGTCGTTTCTTCTGATTCGCCTTCAGCTGTCGTTTCTTCGGCTGCTTCTTCAGCGGCTTTAGCACTTTCTTCAGCTGCTTCAATTGCAGCCATTAATTCATCTAAGGCTGGTTTTAAATCTTCATCTTTAATTTCTACGCCTTTTTCTTTAATGAATTTACCAACAATGTTATAAGCTAAATTAGAATCGTTGTATTTACTATCTAAATACTGTTGTTTCACTTCATCTTTTACTTCATCATAAGGTTTCTTCTCACCATTATTGATAACATTGATAACATGGTATCCATATTGTGATTTAACAGGTTCTGGCACTAATTCTCCACTAGCAACTGATTTAACAGCTTCTTCAAACTCAGGCACCATTTGTCCAACTGAGAATTCACCTAAATTACCACCATCTGCTGATGAGCTATCAGTTGATAATTCTTTCGCTAAATCTTCAAATTTTTCACCGTTATTTAAACGTTCAATAACTGAGTTAGCTTCTTCTTCTGTTTCT
The DNA here is from genome assembly GCF_033564055.1 of Globicatella sp. PHS-GS-PNBC-21-1553. Lineage (NCBI taxonomy): Bacteria > Bacillati > Bacillota > Bacilli > Lactobacillales > Aerococcaceae > Globicatella > Globicatella sp. PHS-GS-PNBC-21-1553. The sequence goes on along the minus strand of NZ_CP085470.1, from coordinate 2,121,498 downwards.
ACTAAAATATGTTGTGCTTCCATTTTTGGCGCATAATCACTTTCGTAGTAAGCTTTAATTGCTTCTTCTGAAGTATCTACATTTTTACCAATAACTTCTTGGAATAAGTTACGAATATAAACAGACTCTCTAAAATCATCAATTGAACCTAAGTTTTGATAAGCTAATAATTGTTGGAAAACTTGTTCACCACCAGAACTTTCAATTTGTGCGTTTACTTCTTCGTCAGCAGATTTCTTCAATGCCTCAGCGTCATCTACATTTTGAGTTAACACATTTTGAATAATCATACTGCGTAAAGTAGCAGTACCAGCTTTCGCTTTTAACTCTGCATAAAAATCATCTAACGAAATAGTTTCGTCACCGATAGTTGCAATGACTTCAGATTGACTATCAGCAGTTGCTTCTGTGTTTTCATTCGCTTTTGTAGGAGTGCAACCTGCTAATAAGAACATTACTGCCGATCCAGTCACTACTTTTACTAAACTTTTTTCATTATAAATAAAACTCCTTCATTGACTTAAAGTGTATAACAAGATAACTATAACATATTTTGTGGTCTTATGGTACTTTTTCAAGAAAAATACTAATTTTCTGATGCATTTGCTAGATTGTTCATATTTTCTTCTAAATTATCTTTCAATGTCTCGATTCTTCTTCGAATGCGATTAATACGTGGTTGATTATTTTCCATAAAATGTTTAATATCACCTTGTAATTCTTCAACCAATGCCTGAGTCTTTTGGACACCATCATTTTTTACTTGATCAACAACAGTATTCAAATGATCTACTTTAAATTTCAAGTCGGTCACATCGCTTTGAGTTTGCTCTTTAAATTCCTTCAATTGCGTACGTGTTTCGGAACCTTTTCGTGGTGCATTGAGTAGACCAATGGCTGCTCCTATCACAGCACCCCAAAATAAGCCGGACCTAAAAGTTTGTTTCATTATTCAGTCACCTCACTAATCCCTTGCGTAATTTGGTCAGCTAAAGATGCTAGCTGTTCTTTCGATACATCATCCATATGATTAGTAAATGTCAAACCAAAGCCATCTTTTTCACCATAACGTGGAATGAGATGCCAATGTGAATGAAACACCGTTTGGTAAGCTGCCTCGCGATTGTTATTTAAAATATTTAAACCTAACATATCTGGAAATGCTTTATCTAATCCTTTCGCAATTTTTGGTAAACGTGACAACACATCCCCCGCTAATGTTGGTGAATAATCAAAAATATCTTGCACATGTTCTTTCGGAACTAATAATGTATGACCAGGAGTTGTTTGAGAAATATCTAAAAAGGCATACACCAAATCATCTTCATAGACCTTTACAGAAGGAATTTCTCCATTTATTATTTTACAAAAAATACAATCAGTCATTTATAAAACCTCCATTCTAATTGAAATAAGTATAACAAATTTAAAATAGTGAAGCAAAAAATTGATAATATACTAACACTACTAAAAAGATACCCGCTAGATAAACAATCGTAAAATAAGGTTTACGAATTTTATGGCGAAAAAGAAATATTCCCACTAATCCTCCAAGTCCACCGCCAAAAAACCCCATGGCTAATAAGGTCTGCTCTGAAATCCTTTGCGCCTTATTAATAGCCATCCATTTATCCCAAAGCATCGCGAACAGCGAACTGACATTTAGAATAATTAAATATACAATGAAAAAAGTTTGAGCATTTAAATGGTTAATAAAGTAGTCGAACAAGTTATTTGTTAGTAAAATGATGTTTTCCAATTGATTTCCTCTCTTTACTAATGAAATTAATCTATTATGCCAGAATCTTTTTGGGCTTAAAAGTCCATATGGACAATCAGCATCATCGAGTATGGTAATTTATTTGCAACAAATTTTCTATTAGTAACCCGTTATTAAAATTACTTTTTAATAAAAGCTCTATACCATTCAGTGCGAATAAACTGAGTAATATTGCTCACCTAAACTATTTGATCAAAACTCCTAATAACAAAAAAACTCGACTATTAGTCTAATAACTAATTAATCGAGTAAATCTGAATCATATTGATTTATACCGCTAATTTTGCTAAGCGATCAGGTCTAAAACCAAAGAATGGTTCTTCGCCTTCAATTTCTACTACTGGTAAAGATTGGAAGCCCATTTCCTTAATTTTATTTAATGCTTCTTCATTTTCATAAACATCAATCATTGTATATTCTACAGAATTATCTTCTAAGAATTTTTTGGTAAAATTACATTGCATACAATTTGGTTTTGAATAAACAGTTACAGTTTTCATAATCCACTCTCTTTCCGTCGATTTGATTATCGACTGATTGTCAATGACTATATACTACCCTATCTTTACTGCTATTGCAACTATATATTGTGTTTAATTTTTACTTGAACACTAAATATAGTGTTTTTAGTGAGGTTTGGCTGCTTATCAAAATTAACAATACTAAATTTCATACATTTTAAATTTTCCAAAAGCGATTAGAACAGGCTCAAAAATTAAACTAAATGTAATTCTAATAATTCTATTTTGTAAGGTGTTAACTTGTCTTAACTAAGTTATTTATTGATTAAAAAATAGGGAGTGAATCAGAAGTAGAAAATCGAATGATTTTCGCTTCGTTTATTCACCGCACTTAACCAATGCGCTATAAACTAACAAGCACTAAGTTGACTAAATTAATCAAGTTTAAGCCAGTCTCTTAAAGATGAATTGTTAAATGATTAATTACATATCCTTAATATTTTTAATCACGATAAAAAAACATATTTTATTAAATAAACCATTCTGGTGGAACACTATTAACAGGTATATCTTTTGTTTGATAATATTTTGCCGGTATTCCAACAGCAGTCACATTTTGAGGTACTGACTTTAACACCACAGCACCGGCACCTACTTTAGCACCTTGTCCAATAGTAATATTTCCTAAAACCGTTGCGCCTGCCCCTAAGATCACATCTGATTCAACAGTAGGGTGACGTTTAATCCCTTTCTCTTTACCGGTTCCGCCTAAAGTTACACCATGGAAAATCGTTACACGATTGCCAATGATGGCCGTTTCACCTATTACGACTCCGGTACCATGGTCAATAAATAGATGATGCCCAATTTGAGCACCTGGATGAATATCGATACCAGTCTTAGTTTTGGCTCTTTCGGAGACCCAACGAGCTAAAAATAAATGCTGACGTCGATATAACCAATGACTCAAGGTATGATATCGTCTAGCTTTTATGCCTGGAAATAATAGAAAAGCTTGTATCACACTAGTACAAGAAGGATCTTGTTGATAAGCCCATTTGGCTTCCTCCCACCAAAACTTAAATAATTTAAGCATTAAACAACCCTGCAGATAAGTAACGTTCACCTGTATCTGGTAAAACGGTCACCACTGTTTTTCCATATCCTAATTCTTTTGCTAATTCTGTAGCCGCAAAGACATTAGCACCTGATGAGATACCCACTAACAATCCTGCTGTTTTAGCCAATGATTTTGTTGATTCAATCGCATCTTCATTAGAAACTGTATAAACACGATCTACAACTTCAGCTTTATAATTATCAGGTACAAAATTTGCCCCAATTCCTTGAATTTTATGAGGGCCTGCATGCCCTTCGCTTAACATTGGTGAAGCAATCGGTTCAACCGCCCAAACAATCGTCTCAGCATTTGCTTCCTTTAAAGTAAATCCTGTACCCGAAACAGTACCACCGGTCCCCACACCAGCCACAAAACCGTCTACTTGTTCTAAGTCTTTTAAGATTTCTTTACCGGTTGTTTCTCGATGTGCTTTAATATTCGCTTCATTAGTGAATTGTCCAAAAATAGGCGCCGATAATTCCTCAGCTAAAGCTTCTGCTTTGGCAGTAGCCCCCTTCATTCCTTCTGAACCAGGAGTTAATACTAGATCCGCCCCATAAGCCGCCATTAAGTTTCGACGTTCAATCGTCATAGTTTCTGGCATTACTAAAATAACTTTGATTCCTAATGCAGCACCCATCATAGCTAAAGCGACTCCAGTATTTCCACTAGTTGCCTCAATAATAGTGCCACCCGCTTTTAAGACTTCTTTATCTAATAAATCTTGTAAAATAAATTTCGCAGCACGATCTTTAATACTTGCACTTGGGTTGAAACTTTCTACTTTAACATAAATATCAGCACGATCTTGATTTGGATTAGCTAACTTTACTAAAGGTGTATTTCCTACTGTTTCGATAATGTTCTCAAATAACATATAAAATTTCCTCCTAATAAAACCCAATACTTTTCGAATATTATCTAAGTAATAATTGGATTATCAATAATTCATAAGAAGTATTATGCCATATCTCTTTATGATTATAAAGCAAAATGCTTGTTAAAATGTCTTGTTTTTATAACCGATAAGATAATCGCTATACCTGCTAATACTGCTCCAATCAATAAGAACATAAGATTCGATCATATATAAGAAGTATTTAATATTTCCAAATTACAAAAAATATTGTTACGAATTTACATAAATGACATCCTCCATCAAACTAAAGCATAAGGATAACTATTAGTAAATTTTTAACGTATGTTTAAGCACATAAAAACAATCACTAGCATCCGCAAGAAATAGTATATTGAATAATTTTCACTTAGCCTGCTGTACAATCAAGTCAGTTTCAAAAATTTTTTAAAACGCTGTTTAATGCCAATCAACAATAACGATGATAATTAACGCCCCATAACATGACTACATTATTCAAGTTTATATCAATCATCATTAAAAATGATTGATTAAAATCCCCATTTTCTGCCCCATTTCAAAATCGTGGTATAAAAAAAGACTGTTTTACAAGTCGTTTTTAACCAGTAAAACAGTCCAGAAAGCTTATTGTTGTTGCATTTTCATGCTATTTAAAATTTGTTGAACTTTTTTCTTAGATGGTTTTTGACCCATTTGCGCCATCATTTGTGTAATCATACGCTCATCAATTGGTGGGTTTTCTTTAAAGTAATTCATCATATAACGACGAGCAGCAAAAAAGCCTCCTACGAAACCAGCGATAATACCAATTACAACGATAATTAACCATGCCCATGTTGGTAACATACTATTCCCTCACTTTCCTAACTAAATACATTATATATAATACTAAAGAATGATTAAAAATAAAAGCATTAATCTAATTAATCCTCATTATGACGATTATGGATACGTTTTTCTTTTTGAATCGCCTTCAATTTATCAGGAGTGACATCATTTCCTTCTTCATCAACTATTTTTAATCCTTCAATATGGTTTCGAAAACCTTTACGTAAGTTTTGTAAATATTCTTCCCTTAGTACAGATTGTTCTTTTAATTCAGCATCAGTCAAACCATGCTCTTTCTTCTTTTTCGATAGTTCATTAATTCGACGTAATTTATCTTCGCTTAACAAAAATGTTTCCTCCTAACTATAAAAAAAGACTCACCGAAGTGAGTCGTGAAGCGGGTGACGAGAATCGAACTCGCGACAACAGCTTGGAAGGCTGTAGTTTTACCACTAAACTACACCCGCATCGACGGTCCCGACGGGATTTGAACCCGCGATCTCCTGCGTGACAGGCAGGCATGTTAACCCCTACACCACGGAACCAATTGCGGGGGTAGGATTCGAACCTACGACCTTCGGGTTATGAGCCCGACGAGATGCCAGCTTCTCCACCCCGCGATAATATTATATATAAGGAGGATGTGGGATTCGAACCCACGCACGCTTTTACACGCCTGACGGTTTTCAAGACCGTTCCCTTCAGCCGGACTTGGGTAATCCTCCATCAGCTTCTTTACTTTCATTCAATGATCCGTACGGGATTCGAACCCGTGTTACCGCCGTGAAAGGGCGGTGTCTTAACCACTTGACCAACGGACCGTCTGACGGGGAAGAAGGGATTTGAACCCTCGCGCCGGTAAACCGACCTACACCCTTAGCAGGGGCGCCTCTTCAGCCTCTTGAGTACTTCCCCATTAACCAAGTTTGATACTTTTTTTATTCAAAAAAGATGGGCCTAAATGGATTCGAACCATCGACCTCACCCTTATCAGGGGTGCGCTCTAACCAACTGAGCTATAGGCCCGTTGTCGCTTTAAGCGGGTGACGAGAATCGAACTCGCGACAACAGCTTGGAAGGCTGTAGTTTTACCACTAAACTACACCCGCATCTTCTCTTAATTGCGGGGGTAGGATTCGAACCTACGACCTTCGGGTTATGAGCCCGACGAGATGCCAGCTTCTCCACCCCGCGATAATATTATATATAAGGAGGATGTGGGATTCGAACCCACGCACGCTTTTACACGCCTGACGGTTTTCAAGACCGTTCCCTTCAGCCGGACTTGGGTAATCCTCCATATGATAGCTTCTATTCTTTGATGCTTTTCTCTTGTCCTACAAGACATGGACCTTGCAGGACTCGAACCTGCGACCGGACGGTTATGAGCCGTCTGCTCTAACCAACTGAGCTAAAGGTCCCAGTGCTTATAGCGGCGAAGGGGATCGAACCCATGACCTCCCGGGTATGAACCGGACGCTCTAGCCAGCTGAGCTACACCGCCATCAATGGAGAATAGCGGGATTGAACCGCTGACCTCCTGCGTGCAAAGCAGGCGCTCTCCCAGCTGAGCTAATCCCCCATTTTGGTATTACTTTAATATTTAAGATTTTTTTGATTTTTGGTTCAAAAAAATCGGGAAGACAGGATTCGAACCTGCGACCCCTTGGTCCCAAACCAAGTGCTCTACCAAGCTGAGCTACTTCCCGTTTCTATACACCCAGTAGGAGTCGAACCTACAACCGCTTGATTCGTAGTCAAGTACTCTATCCAATTGAGCTATGGGTGCATGCTTTAATGCCGAGGACCGGAATCGAACCGGTACGGGTATCACTACCCGCAGGATTTTAAGTCCTGTGCGTCTGCCAGTTCCGCCACCCCGGCATTTGCCTAAGTTTGCTGGCAAAGCGGAAAACGGGATTCGAACCCGCGACCCCCACCTTGGCAAGGTGGTGTTCTACCACTGAACTATTTCCGCGTTCTTTTATTCACTCATGCCGGCTGCAGGACTTGAACCTGTGACCTACGCGTTACGAGTGCGTTGCTCTACCATCTGAGCTAAGCCGGCCTCTTCTAAAAGGCCTAAATGCCGGCTAAAGGACTTGAACCCTCGACCCTCTGATTACAAATCAGATGCTCTACCAACTGAGCTAAGCCGGCTTGTTACCTCGACAAACATCTGTTCGTCTTCATGCGGGTGAAGGGACTTGAACCCCCACGCCCGAAGGCGCCAGATCCTAAATCTGGTGCGTCTGCCAATTCCGCCACACCCGCATTCTGATGACCCGTACAGGATTCGAACCTGTGACCCACTGATTAAAAGTCAGTTGCTCTACCAACTGAGCTAACGAGTCATGGTGGAGGTTAACGGGATCGAACCGCTGACCCTCTGCTTGTAAGGCAGATGCTCTCCCAGCTGAGCTAAACCTCCAATTTGAAAATAATTTACCCTGCGCGGCAACGTCCTACTCTCACAGGACCAAAGGTCCAACTACCATCGGCGCTAAGAAGCTTAACTGCTGTGTTCGGCATGGGAACAGGTGTATCCTTCTTGCCATCATCACCACACAGGTACATTATTTTCTTTAAGTAAACTTATTATAGTTCACTCAAAACTGAATAACTCACAAACTCTTTAACCTTAAATCTTCGTGGTTAAGTCCTCGACCGATTAGTACTAGTCCGCTCCATATATCACTATACTTCCACTTCTAGCCTATCTACCTGATCGTCTCTCAGGGGTCTTACTTCTTTCGAATGGGAAATCTCATCTTGAAGCTGGCTTCGCGCTTAGATGCTTTCAGCGCTTATCCTTCCCACACATAGCTACCCAGCGATGCTCCTGGCGGAACAACTGGTACACCAGCGGTGCGTCCATCCCGGTCCTCTCGTACTAAGGATAGCTCTTCTCAAATTTCCTACGCCCGCGACGGATAGGGACCGAACTGTCTCACGACGTTCTGAACCCAGCTCGCGTACCGCTTTAATGGGCGAACAGCCCAACCCTTGGGACCGACTTCAGCCCCAGGATGCGATGAGCCGACATCGAGGTGCCAAACCTCCCCGTCGATGTGAACTCTTGGGGGAGATAAGCCTGTTATCCCCAGGGTAGCTTTTATCCGTTGAGCGATGGCCCTTCCATACGGTACCACCGGATCACTAAGCCCGACTTTCGTCCCTGCTCGACTTGTTGGTCTCGCAGTCAAGCTCCCTTCTGCCTTTGCACTCTACGAATGATTTCCAACCATTCTGAGGGAACCTTTGGGCGCCTCCGTTACTCTTTAGGAGGCGACCGCCCCAGTCAAACTGTCCACCTGACACTGTCTCCCGTTGCCTTACAACGCGGGTTAGAGGGTTCATATCACAAGGGTAGTATCCCACCAACGCCTCCTCGTAAACTGGCGTTCACGATTCCTAAGCTCCTACCTATCCTGTACATGTCACACAAACACTCAATATCAAGTTACAGTAAAGCTCCATGGGGTCTTTCCGTCCTGTCGCGGGTAACCTGCATCTTCACAGGTACTATAATTTCACCGAGTCTCTCGTTGAGACAGTGCCCAGATCGTTACGCCTTTCGTGCGGGTCGGAACTTACCCGACAAGGAATTTCGCTACCTTAGGACCGTTATAGTTACGGCCGCCGTTTACTGGGGCTTCAATTCGAAGCGTCGCTTGCGCTAACCTCTCCTCTTAACCTTCCAGCACCGGGCAGGCGTCAGCCCCTATACGTCATCTTTCGATTTGGCAGAGACCTGTGTTTTTGATAAACAGTCGCCTGGGCCTATTCACTGCGGCTGGTATTGCTACCAGCACCCCTTCTCCCGAAGTTACGGGGTCATTTTGCCGAGTTCCTTAACGAGAGTTCTCTCGATCACCTTAGTGTTCTCCACTTGACTACCTGTGTCGGTTTGCGGTACGGGTTCATGTTATCTCGCTAGAAGCTTTTCTCGACAGTTTGATTATCCACCTTCGCTACTTTAATTCGCTACGCTTCACAGCTCATTCTCTTAAGTAAAAGCATTTAACTCTTACTAAAACTTACTGCTTGCACATCCTCTTCCATCCGGATGCGTGGAGTCACCTCCTGTGTCCCTCCTTCACTCAATCGATAACATCAAGTACAGGAATCTCTACCTGTTGTCCATCGCTTACGCCTGTCGGCTTGGGCTTAGGTCCCGACTAACCCAGGGCGGACGAGCCTTCCCCTGGAAACCTTAGTCTATCGGTGGACGGGATTCTCACCCGTCTTGCGCTACTCATACCGGCATTCTCACTTCTATACGCTCCAACACTCCTCACGGTATGCCTTCCCCGCATATAGAACGCTCTCCTACCACTCTAGTCTTAAACTAGAATCCACAGCTTCGGTGTATTGTTTAGCCCCGGTACATTTTCGGCGCAGAATCACTCGACTAGTGAGCTATTACGCACTCTTTAAATGATGGCTGCTTCTAAGCCAACATCCTAGCTGTCTGTGCAACTCCACATCCTTTTCCACTTAACAATTACTTGGGGACCTTAGCTGGTGGGCTGGGCTGTTTCCCTTTCGACTACGGATCTTATCACTCGCAGTCTGACTCCCAGAGATGAGTACTTGGCATTCGGAGTTTATCTGAATTCGGTAAAACTTGCGTCCCCCTCGTCCAAACAGTGCTCTACCTCCATCACTCTTACTCTGAGGCTATACCTAAATATATTTCGGAGAGAACCAGCTATCTCCAAGTTCGATTGGAATTTCTCCGCTACCCACAAGTCATCCAAACACTTTTCAACGTGTCCTGGTTCGGTCCTCCAGTGTGTCTTACCACACCTTCAACCTGCTCATGGGTAGGTCACTTGGTTTCGGGTCGACAACAACATACTTTCGCCCTATTCAGACTCGCTTTCGCTACGGCTCCGTTTCTTCAACTTAACCTCGCATGTTATCGTCACTCGCCGGTCCATTCTACAAAAGGTACACCATCACCCCTTAACGGGCTCTGATTACTTGTAGGCACACGGTTTCAGGTACTCTTTCACTCCCCTCCAGGGGTGCTTTTCACCTTTCCCTCACGGTACTGGTTCACTATCGGTCACTAGGGAGTATTTAGCCTTGCCAGATGGTCCTGGCGGATTCCAACGGGATTCCTCGTGTCCCGCCGTACTCAGGATACTCCTAAAGCTTCAGTCAGTTTCGTATACAGGGCTCTCACCTTGTCTCGCTCTGCTTCCCATCAGATTCTACTACTCACTTCAGTCTTATATCGGAGTCCTACAACCCCATTGTGCATGCACAATGGTTTGGGCTCTTCCCTTTTCGCTCGCCGCTACTTAGGGAATCGATTTTTCTTTCTCTTCCTGCAGGTACTTAGATGTTTCAGTTCTCTGCGTCTTCCTCGCTTACGCGTACTGCATTTAGCAGTGGGTTCCCCCATTCGGATATCTCTGGATCATAGCTTACTTACAGCTCCCCAAAGCATTTCGTCGTTCGTCACGTCCTTCATCGGCTCCTAGTGCCAAGGCATTCACCGTGCGCCCTTTGTTTCTTAACCACATTTTTGCGCTCGTAAAGGCTCTTCCCCTTTACTCTTATTTTCTCTATATTATTATATAGACTCGGTCAATTCTCGGTTTATTATATCTTTCTCTTGAAATTATATAATCTATATTGATTACTCCTGTTAAAATAATCAATATCGTTTGTTTTGTTATTCAGTTTTCAATGAACTAGGTGTTTTGAGTAAGTGAACCTCACTCAAAACTGAACAATGACAAATCCTAACTCTGTGTAGTTCCAGTACTCCTTAGAAAGGAGGTGATCCAGCCGCACCTTCCGATACGGCTACCTTGTTACGACTTCACCCCAATCATCCATCCCACCTTCGACGGCTCCCTCCTATTGGTTAGGCCACCGGCTTCGGGTGTTACAAACTCTCGTGGTGTGACGGGCGGTGTGTACAAGACCCGGGAACGTATTCACCGCGGCGTGCTGATCCGCGATTACTAGCGATTCCGGCTTCATGTAGTCGAGTTGCAGACTACAATCCGAACTGAGAATGGCTTTTAGAGATTGGCATGCTCTTGCGAGTTAGCGACTCGTTGTACCATCCATTGTAGCACGTGTGTAGCCCAGGTCATAAGGGGCATGATGATTTGACGTCATCCCCACCTTCCTCCGGTTTGTCACCGGCAGTCTAACTAGAGTCCCCATCTGAATGCTGGCAACTAGTTATAAGGGTTGCGCTCGTTGCGGGACTTAACCCAACATCTCACGACACGAGCTGACGACAACCATGCACCACCTGTCTTCTTGCCCCGAAGGGTTTCTCTTATCTCTAAGATATGCAAGAGATGTCAAGACCTGGTAAGGTTCTTCGCGTTGCTTCGAATTAAACCACATGCTCCACCGCTTGTGCGGGTCCCCGTCAATTCCTTTGAGTTTCAACCTTGCGGTCGTACTCCCCAGGCGGAGTGCTTATTGCGTTAACGCCAGCACTGAAGGGTGGAAACCCTCCAACACTTAGCACTCATCGTTTACGGCGTGGACTACCAGGGTATCTAATCCTGTTCGCTCCCCACGCTTTCGAGCCTCAGTGTCAGTTACAGACCAGAAAGCCGCTTTCGCCACTGGTGTTCCTCCATATATCTACGCATTTCACCGCTACACATGGAATTCCGCTTTCCTCTTCTGCACTCAAGTTCCCCAGTTTCCAATGACCCTCCACGGTTAAGCCGTGGGCTTTCACATCAGACTTAAGAAACCACCTGCGCTCCCTTTACGCCCAATAAATCCGGACAACGCTTGCCACCTACGTATTACCGCGGCTGCTGGCACGTAGTTAGCCGTGGCTTTCTGGTTAGATACCGTCAATCTACTAACATTTCCTCTAGTAGCCGTTCTTCTCTAACAACAGTGCTTTACGATCCGAAAACCTTCTTCACACACGCGGCGTTGCTCCGTCAGACTTGCGTCCATTGCGGAAGATTCCCTACTGCTGCCTCCCGTAGGAGTTTGGGCCGTGTCTCAGTCCCAATGTGGCCGATCACCCTCTCAGGTCGGCTATGCATCATCGCCTTGGTAAGCCGTTACCTTACCAACTAGCTAATGCACCGCGGGGCCATCCTTTAATGATGCCGTAGCACCTTTCCCAACTTAACCAGGCGGTTAAATTGTCTATGCGGTATTAGCAGTCGTTTCCGACTGTTATCCCCCACTAAAGGGCAGGTTCCCCACGTGTTACTCACCCGTGCGCCACTAACCTTAACGAGAACAAGTTCAAGTTGCGGTTCGTTCGACTTGCATGTATTAGGCACGCCGCCAGCGTTCGTCCTGAGCCAGGATCAAACTCTCATGAAAGTTTCATGAGTCGTTTCAGACTCTTACTATTTACTAGCTTGTATATTTATAGAGTTACCACTCTGTCTCGAATTTATATTCGGGTATGTTGTGATAATTCAAATGAATTATCCCCTACACATTTTTGGTGTTTGTCTTTGTTCAGTTTTCAATGAGCTTCGTTGTTGCTTGCTTAAGCAACTTCTATATAATATCACGTTTGATTGAAACTGTCAACGAGTTTTTTCAACTTTTTTTACTTCTTTTTCAATCTTTCGTCTTGTTCGCTTGGAACTCCCTTATAGTATCATGTTATCCAACACTCGTCAACACCTTTTTTACTTTATTTTTACATTTTCTCAAAAAAACCGATTACTTTAAATCGTAATCGGTTTTTTTAATCTTATTTACGTTATTTTCGGTCTTGTGGCCGTTTCATTATTTCGCTCATGACGATAGCGTCTTTAATTGTACCAGATCGTAACATTCGTTGATACGGATGTTGTTTAAATTGATGTTGCTCTTTTTTTCCACTTGTAGTGTATCTTCTTCATCTTCAATTAAATCATCTGCCAATGACTCGAAATAATCAATATCCTTTGTTAAATAGTCTTCTATGGATTCTTCTTTTGAATTTCTCGCCTCTAATGATTCATGATTCAACGATTGACTGTTAAGTGTTATATTTTTGTCGCTTTCTAATTCATCCATCAAGGATTGATCTTCTTCTATAGAAAGTTGTTCCATTTCACTATCAATCGAGAACTCTTCCAAAAGCTTTCTTTTTCTATTATTCTTTGTTTCTCTTGTTTTTGCTTCTATTAAACTGCTTTTTAGTTGATTCATAGAACGTTCAGCTGCTTCAATCGCATTTTTGGTTTTTTCACTTAACTTTTCTTCATCAACTTCCAACTTTTTTACTATATCAAACTTTTTTCTTTTGATCTACTATTAATAAACCAAAAGTAGATGAGAATCAACAGAAATATTTCCATGGTTCATCGCCCCTATTCATTTTCATTTTGAATAGTTGGATTGGCAATTGAATCGCGCATCGCAGTGTCTGATTTTATATTTTGCATTTGATAATAGTCCATTACACCTAAATTACCTTTTTTGAATGCTTCCGCAATAGCTAAAGGAACTTCTGATTCAGCCTCTACTACTTTAGCTCTCATGCGTTGAACTTCGGCCAACATCTCTTGTTCTTGAGCAACAGCAAAGGCACGACGTTCTTCGGCTTTGGCTTGCGCAATCTTCTTATCGGCAATCGCTTGATCGGCTTGCAATTTTGCTCCTATATTACGGCCTACATCCACATCCGCGATATCAATCGATAGAATTTCAAATGCGGTACCGGAGTCCAATCCTTTTCTTAAAATTGTTTGCGAAATAGAATCTGGATTTTCTAAAACAATAGAATGTTTTGGAGCACTACCGACTGTCGTAACAATCCCCTCTCCAACACGGGCAATGATAGTTTCTTCACCAGCACCCCCGACTAAACGCTCGATATTAGCTCTTACTGTTACTTTGGCTTTTGCTTTTACTTCAATACCATCCATCGCAACACCAGCAATAATGGGGGTTTCAATTACTTTAGGATTAACGGATACTTGTACGGCTTCAAAAACATTACGCCCGGCTAAATCAATAGCTGCTGCTTGCTCAAATTCTAAATCAATATTAGCTCTTTGGGCGGCGATTAGTGCATCTACTACTAAATTGATATTACCGCCCGCTAAATAGTGAGCTTCAAGTTCATCTGTACTGATTTTTAAACCTGCTTTAGTTGCTTTTATAAGGGGGTAATGATGTATGATGGTACAACTCGTCGTAGACGCATCCCAACTAAATTCCCAATCCCGACTTTCACACCAGAGAAATAGGCTGTAATCCATAATCCTACTGGTACAAATCTAAAGAACAAAGCAATAAATATTATTGCTAAAACAGCAATAATGACTATTGAAACGATGGTTGTTTCTCCCATTTCTTCCACTCCTCTAATTATTCATTTATTTTTCTCACATATAGCTGAGTCCCTTTGACCCTTGAAATGTATACTGGTTGACTCATTTCAAGCATCCCTTCTTCACTCATCACTTCGTAAACTTGTTGATCTGTATCTAATTTAATTTTTCCGACTGGTCTTAAATCTTCAATGACCCTTCCTGTTTCATTAATTAATTTTCCATAACTTACCAAAGTATCTTCATCAACCTGTTTTCCAATTGCTTTATTTAAAACGAATTGAGGTGAGATTTGTAATGTTAATCCCGCTTGGTAAGAGATGAAACTTACTGCTAATACTAAACCTACTAATGCTAATAATAACAAAATCAAATCAGGAATCTCTCTGACTTGTTCAGCTAATGAGTAGATAATCGTGATCACACCTAAAATACCCACAATGCCAAAATCTGGAATATATAATTCGATGATTAAAAATGCTACCCCGATTAGAAAAATAATATAATCGAAAATTGGTTGATTCAACACATCAAAATATACTGCAAAAAAACCGACCGCCACTACAATATTTAGCCACTTAAATTTTAAAAATAACGCTAGCGTTAATAGCGCTGTCCCCGAAAACAGCCAAATCATATTTTCTCACCTCACTTATCAGTAAAATTATAACAAATTTTTTTATAAACTAATAATGATAACCCTTCTTTTTCACCCTTATAAATAAATAGTGTCATTTTCGTTTTATCAATATGTATGTTTCTTTATGTATGTTTCTTTATGTATGTTTCTTTGTTGTCTATACAAATTTACATATTGTTTACAATCTATTCTATCTATCGATGACTAAATCATGTTATGATTAATTTACTATAATATATGGAAGGATTGATTCTATGGCAAGTATTTATACCCATCATCGCTTTGGTCTACAATTGCTTGAATTACTACCTGAGCAATATAAAATTATTGCCGAAACACATCGAGATTATTATTTATTAGGCCAACAAGGTCCAGATATTTTTTTCTTTAATCCTTTAACCTTGATGAAATCAGATAGCCCTGGAATGATTATTCATAAAGAATCTGGGATAAATTTTATTGAGAATCAAAAAGAGATGCTCCTCGATTGCGAATGGAATTCACCCGAGATGGCTTATTTTATTGGTAGTCTTTGTCACTACTTGCTTGATTCAAATATACATCCACTTGTAAATCAACTAAGTGAAGGAGAATTTTCTCACTTAAATGTTGAAACAGAATTGGACCGTTACTATTTAATCAAAGACCAGAAAAATCCCTTTAAATTCAAACTAGAAAATCTCATTGCGAAAGAGCCAGGTTTTAAAAAGGTTATTCCAAAATTTTATACTCGTTACCCAAAAGGAACACCACAAAATGTTAATTTAGGTATTCATTTCTTTCGTTATATTAAGTGTTTTTTCATAGCGAATCACAAATTAAAGAGAAGTTTTTAATATCTTTACTTAAATTTGCTGGGTTTTCTAACTTTAAGTCTCTCATTATCTTGCAAACTCCTTTTAAGGAAGCGGCGGCTGCTAATCCTCAATTGGATGCTATTTTTGAAACTACCTTGAACAGGTCCCCTGCTTTAATTGACAATGTATTTCAATATTTAATGAACGGACACGCGTTGGCTGATGCATTTAAAATAAATTATGATGGAGAGTAAACTATGAAAGATTTAACAAAATTAGAAAAAAATTGGATTTTATATGATGTTGGAAATAGTGCTTTTACCCTATTAGCTACTACTATCATTCCGATTGTCTTCAATACTTTAGCTGAGAATAAGGGTTTATCAGAAGATGTCTATTTTTCGTATTGGGGTTATGCCGTCACTATTAGCACTATTATCGTTGGGATCTTAGGGCCTATTTTAGGGGCCAAATCGGATAGTCACGGTCATCGTAAACGCTGGTTCACAATAATGTTAGTTTTCGGTTCAATTGGTTGTGTCTTAATGCCATTCTTTCAACATTGGTTATCTTTTCTCATTGCCTATGTTTTAACGAAGGTCTTTTATAATTCATCTTTAGTTTTCTATGACAGTATGTTAACCGATGTGACCACTCCTGAACGGATGGACCGGGTTTCATCTCATGGTTATGCTTGGGGATACGTCGGTAGTACAATTCCTTTTGTCATTAGTATCGCAATTATTTTTAGTAAAGACATGATTGGTATCTCAACTTTTCATGCTACGATTGCTGCATTTGTAATTAATGCTTTATGGTGGTTCTTATTTTCAATTCCACTCATTAAAACCTATGAACAAAAACATATCAACACTGAAAATAGCACCAATCAAGTGTTCCAACAATTATGGGCGACCTTACAACAAATTATTAAAGACCGTAAAATCAGTCTGTTTTTATTATCATTCTTCTTTTATATTGATGGTGTCTATACAATTATTAATATGGCTACAGCTTATGGTACTTCTTTAGGTTTAGATTCAACCGGTTTAATTTTAGCTTTATTAGTTACGCAATTAGTAGCATTTCCAGCTGCACTCTATTTTTCAAAGATTTCTCATCAATATAAAACAGAAACCTTGATAAAAATCTGTATTATTGCCTATGGTTTAATCGCATTATATGCCATTCAGTTGGATCAATTGTATGAGTTTTGGATTCTAGCAATTGCGGTTGGGATGTTCCAAGGAGCAATTCAAGCATTATCACGTTCCTATTTTGCTAAAATCATTCCTAATGAAAAATCGGGAGAATATTTTGGTATCTTTGACATCTGTGGAAAAGGAGCGTCAATCTTTGGCACATTAATTGTTTCTTTAATTACGACTTTTACTGGTAATCAACAATATGCCGTGGCATCATTAACGATTTTATTTATTGCTGGTTTTATTATCTTAAATCTTTCATTAAAAGAGCCGGTAGTAAAATAATCGTTTACGGTATGAAAAACCACAAGTGATGAGACTGGGCAAAAACTTTTAAAATTCTGTTCAGGCATATCTATTTAATTCAAAGCGCAGTGGTTGAGTGGTCTCAATCTGCGTCTTAATGTGGTTTGGGATAAAGTTGATAAATTCAATCGAGTTATTGCTCAATAATTAGAAGCGCAGTGGTTGAGTGGCCTCAATCTGCGTCTTAATGAGGTTAAAGATAAATTTGGTAAACTCAATCAAGTTATTGTTATTAAAGTAAAAGCGCAGTGGTTGAGTGGCCTCAACCTGCGTCTTAATGAGGTTAAAGATAAATTTGGTAAACTCAATCAAGTTATTGTTATTAAAGTAAAAGCGCAGTGGTTGAGTGGCATCAACCTGCGTCTTAATGAGGTTAAAGATAAATTTGGTAAACTCAATCAAGTTATTGTTATTAAAGTAAAAGCGCAGTGGTTGAGTGGCATCAACCTGCGTCTTAATGACTTGTTTGATACCTACTCAACTGTGCGGGGGTAGGCCGACGAAGCGAAAATTATTCAATTTTCTACTTCTGGTCTACTCCCAACTGTGCGGGGTAGGCCGACGAAGCGAAAATTATTCAATTTTCTACTTCTGGTCTACTCCCAACTGTGCGGGGAGTGCGCAGACGAAGCTAAAATCAACTGATTTTCTACTTCTTGCCCACTCCCACATTGAGCAATTACACTAATTTGCTTTAAATTGTTCTACTCAAAAAGGATTGCGTTCATTTGCTTATATAAGTAATATAAACTTGCGCTAAATCCTTAATTCTTACTACCTAAAATTTTCATAAATAAAAAGACGGGATTCGAACTAATGTTCTTCCCGTCTCAATTCTTCTATCTATTTTGCATACTCAACAGCACGCGTTTCGCGTATAACCGTCACTTTAATATTTCCTGGATAATTCATTTCTGCTTCAATTTTATTTTTGATATCTCGTGCTACTTTGATTGCTTGAGCATCATTTAACTCTTGTGGTTTAACCATTACTCTGACTTCACGCCCAGCTTGAATAGCATAACTATGAGAAACACCATCATAGCTGTTAGAAATTTCTTCTAATTTCTCTAGACGGCGAATATAGTTTTCAAGTGATTCACTTCTTGCACCTGGTCTAGCAGCAGATAAGGCATCAGCAGCTGCTACTAATACCGCAATTGGTGAGGTCGGTTCAGTATCACCATGATGAGATGCGATTGAATTCACTACAATTTCAGGTTCGTGGTATTTATTGGCGATTTCAGCACCAATTTCAACGTGAGAACCTTCGATTTCATGGTCAAGTGCTTTACCTAAATCGTGTAAAAGTCCTGCTCTTTTGGCCATAGCAACATCTTCACCTAATTCTCCAGCCATCACTCCTGCTAATTTTGCTACTTCAATACTATGTTTTAAAACGTTTTGTCCGTAACTAGTTCTAAATGACAAGCGTCCTAAAATTTTAATGATGTCTGGATGTAGCGAATGGACACCAACTTCAAATGTTGCTTCTTCACCAATTTCACGAACTTTTTCGTCAATTTCTTTACGCGCACGATCCACCATTTCTTCGATTCTTGCAGGATGAATACGTCCATCTTGAATTAATCGCTCTAAAGCAATTTTAGCAATTTGTCGTCTAATTGGATCAAATCCACTTAATACGACAGTATCTGGTGTATCGTCAATAATTAAATCGATACCAGTTAAACTTTCTAATGTGCGAATATTACGTCCTTCACGACCGATAATGCGTCCTTTCAAGTCATCACTTGGTAAGTGTACAACAGTCACAGTGTTCTCCGCTACTAAATCAGTTGCAGATTTTTGAATGGCTTGTAAAATAATATTTTTAGCATTACGATCTGCTTCATCTTTAGCTCTTTGTTCTGAATCTCTAACCATAATCGCAATTTCATTCGATAATTCTTGTTCAGTCTCAGACATAATAATTTCTCTGGCATCTTGTCTTGAAAGAGTGGCGACTCTTTCTAACTCAAGTTTTTGTTCATCGATTAATATTTGAACTTGTTTTTCTTTTTCAGATATTGCTTGTTGGCGTTTGATATATTCCGTTTCTTTTTTCTCAAGATTTAATTCACGCTTATCTAAATTATTACTTTTGATATCTAAATTTTCTTCTTTTTGCATCAAACGTTGTTCTAATCTAGTTACTTCACTGCGTCGTTCTTTTAATTCTTGTTCAATCTCATTACGGAACTTTAAGTTATCTTCCTTCGCTTCAAATAGTGCTTCACGTTTTAGATTTTGCGCTTGTTTAATCGCATCATCCACAATGGCTTCTGCATTTGCTTTGGCGCCATCGACACGTTTTTCATCATTTTTCTTTTGAATAAAAATCCCTAAAACTAATCCGATTATTAAAGCAACGATAGCGAAGGCGATTGACATTAAGTCCATAAGAGTCACCTCCGTATCATTATTATATTTTATTTCATTTCAAAAAAATTGAAGTTAAATAATTAAAAAATGTGCTTTCACACATCTTTTATTTTAGACTTTATTATATTAATTGTCAATTGATTTAATATGAAGTGTCAATGATGGTACTTGACGTAAAAAAGAGGCTTAGCATGAACCTAAGTCCTTGCTAAACCTCTAAAATAACGATGTTATTTTTATTTTCTTTTATAAGATACTATTGTAACTCAGGGTGAGCTTCCATATATGTTTTGATAGTATCCTTTGTTTCGGCTTGCATTTCAAAGTAAGCATTCATTACTTGATGGGCAATATAGGTACTTTGACGACCAGTGGCTGCTTCTTCTAAATACGGTACAACAACAGTAATCGCAATCTCTGGATTATCATAAGGCGCATAACCAATAAATGTTGCATTCGTTACGGGTTGGTTTTGTGCATATTGAATTGGTCCAGAATAAAAGGCTTCGGTAGTCCCTGTCTTAGAACCGACTTTGATTGGATAATTTAAGAAATAGTATCGTGCTGTTCCTTGATCTGTATGGGAAACTTGGTACATCCCTTCGTGTATTCGGTCAAATGCTTCATTTGGTAATTGCACCACATTCATTACTTTAGGATCAATCGAAGTTTTTACGCCACCTAATTCACCATTGGCATCTGTACTTCGTATTTCTTTCACTAATCGTGGCGAATAACGGAAACCGTTATTCGCAATCGTTGAAACATATTGAACCATTTGTAATGGTGTATACAAGTCGAACTGTCCATAGGACAAATCCAGTGCCGATACTAACTGAGAACTGTAAGGTGTATACCCTTCAGATTCAGTTGGCAAATCAATCCCAGTTTGAGTTCCTAATCCAAACTCTGCGAAATACTTACGCATAATATTAATAGTATCAGGTGAAATGGTTAATTGACCATTTTGTTCCCAACTTGATTGTCCTCCAATCATCATCGCCATTTTAATCATATAAATGTTAGAAGATAATTGTAATGCTTGAATGTCAGTAATCGGTACTTCTCCAGTACGGTTAAAAACAGAACTTTTTTCTTGAGACGCCTGGAATTTCATTGGTTCATCGACGATAGTATTGTTGGTTGTGTTAATAACTCCTGTTAAATATCCCATTGCGACCATCGCAGGTTTTACCGACGACCCCATTCCGTAACTTGTATTAATTGCACCTAGGGCATCATCGATAATTTTACCCGTATAAGAGTCGGTATTTTCATCATATTCAAACTTTTTACCAGCAATACCTAAAATATCACCATTATTAGGATTCATTGCGACGATATAAACACGATCATTTAATCCTTGATTGTCCATGTTTTTCAACGCATTTTCAGCAATTTGGTCTAATTTTGCATTGAAGGCTGTATCAATCGTTAATACCAAATTATCGCCTTTGGAACCTTCAAAAATTTGTTGATTTGATAAAATGTCATCGGTCGAATCGGTTACGACTGTTGAAATGGATTTAGTCCCTCGTAATACATCTTCATATTGTTGTTCTAAAAACGAAATTCCTACACGGTCATTCATCGCATAACCTTTAGCTATTAATTCATTAGCTCTCTCGCTAGGGAGTCCGCGCTGTTCTGTTGAAACATGACCTAAGATGGAACGTAATAAACCATTTTGAGGATACGTTCGTTGCCAATCGGTACCAATCGAAATGCCAGGTAAAGAACCTAATTGTTCACTGACACGTGCAATTTCTTGTGGAGTCACATTTTGATTTTTTACTGTTACCGTTGATAATGCATAAGCACTATTCATGTTTTTAAATAAAGCTATTACCTTTTTTTCACCATCAGAATAATTTAATTCTTCTGATTTCACTGCATTTAATTGTTCTTTATAAAAGGCTGAACCCGTTAATTGCTTTTGCTCTTTAGTGAGTCGACTATTAACCGTTGATTCATTATTGATAATAAAATAATCTTTTAAATCCCGCTCAGATAATCCTTGAGTTGGAATATCAATTAAAGAAGCTAATTTACGTGCTAAGTCCACTAAATCTGAAGGGGAAACTTTTGAATCGGTATCACGAGTGAAAAGTATTGCCATTTCAGGATGATTCCCCACCAAGATTCGTCCTTGGCTGTCATAAATCATACCTCGTGGTACTGAACCTGTCGTTAAGGTCGATTCTGTCTTTTGTACCATGGACAAGAAGGTGTCTCCTTTATAAAGTTGTAAATATCCTAATCTCACAAATAAAGCCGCAAAGCTTAAAAATGCTGCAAAAAACAAAATATTTAATCGTTTGGGAATATGTGAATTATTCTTATTTTTTTTCAATTTGTATTTAGCCATAGTGTCACTCAATTCTGTTACTTATTTTGATTCAGAATAATCATTTTCTATTATAACAAACTATTTAATCTTTGGGGAATAAAATATTATTATCTTTTGATGAACTATTCATAATTTAACTGATAATTGTTGATTAAGTAGTGTTTTGCTATAATATAGATATTCTATTTTGGAGGAAAAAAACCTTGAAATCCAAATCATTTATACCTTATTTTATTAACTTTATAGTCTTTACTTCAATTTTTTCTTGTATTGCTATTATTTTTAATTTTATTCCTTTTGGCCATAAGACAATGTTAACAATTGATTTAGGTCAACAATATATTGATTTCTATAGTGCCTATCGACAAGCGATATTAAAAGACCCTTCTCTTTTCATCTATAGCTTTCAAAAAAGTATTGGCGGTGAAATGATTGGTTTATGGGCTTATTATTTAATGAGTCCTTTTAACCTGATCTTTTTGCTTTTTAAGCAAGAACAATTAGATTTAGCTGTAACAATAATTACGTATTTAAAACTACTAGCGATGAGTTTAAGTTTTATGTATTGCTGTCGCTATCAATTTAAAGCTTCAACACTAGTGAGTCTGAGTTTTAGTTTAAGCTATGCTTTTATGAGCTACACTATGGTTTATGCCTTAAATATTATGTGGTTAGATGGCCTCATCTTGCTGCCGATTATTGTGGTTGGTCTTGATAAACTTCTAAAAGGAACTTCTTATCTACATTATCTGATTGCTTTAACAGCGATGCTCATGTTTAATTACTATATCGGTTATATGATTTGCATCTTTTTAAGTCTCTTTACAATATACTTAATATCGGCAACAGAAGGCTTTTCATTTAAAAACAGAGTCATTCAATATCTTAAATTTGTAGGAACTTCTTTATTAGCTACTAGTTTAGCCGGTATTACTCTCGTTCCGGCTTTTTATTATTTATTAACCAGTAAAGGCGCCAATAGCAATTTTGAATGGTCTTTTGAAACAACGATGGATGGGATGACTTTAATTTCAAAATTATTTTCAAGCAGTTTTATTTTTGATGAAATTAAAGAAGGTGCGCCACCCTTATATGCCGGTGCCCTCATTCTTATTTTATTTGTCTTTTATTTTATAAACAAAGAAATCAAACTTTCTCAAAAATTAACAGCATTCATCATCCTACTGTTTTTCGCAATCAGTTTATATTTTAAAGTGCCTAACCAGCTTTTTCATGGGGGTCAAGACCCAATTTGGTACCCTTATCGTTATTCATTTCTAATTACCTTTTTCATGATTTACTTAGCTCTTGAGACTGTGCAGTTAATAAAATTTAAGCAACCTACTATTTTACAAACCTTAATCATAATTGTTTTATTTAGTAGTTTTTGCTTTTATTATTTAATACATCAAGTAGACTATTTTTATCTTACGACTCATAATATTTTATTAACGATGATCTTTGCTTTCATTCTTATTTTATTATTTGAAACGAATAGTATGACATGGCACTATAAAGAAATCGTTTTGGTTATGGTAGTAGTAATCGATTTATTTATTAATGGCGTTCAGATTATCCAACAAATGAGCTATGTCGATCAAAGTAAATATCAAGACTATACCCATCTTTTAGTAGAAACCACCACACCTTTAAAACCATCGCACAATGAATTTTATCGTATTCATAAAAATTTTGCTCGCACAAAAGACGAAGCTTTCTTTGCACATTATTATGGATTAGATAATTTTAGTTCAACGATTGAAGCGGCGACTAACAGTTTATTTGGCTATTTAGGTTTACCTGAAACGAGCGGCAATGCTACCTATGCCAATGGCACTCTCTTCACAGACGACTTTTTTAATATTAAATATTTATTGGAAGCCAATATCGAAGCCAACGAACAACTGACCGATGAACAATATTCACTTTCTGCACGCACTAGTGATTTTGATGTGCAACAATACCCTTTAGTGAAACACTATCAACGGGTTAATGTTTATGAAAATGAGCAGCGATTTGGTTTAGGCATTGAAGTTTCAAATCAAATACTTGATGATTCTAGTACCTTTAAAAAACATGATCCTATCGCAAATCAAGAGGTATTATTGAGATTAATTGATTTCGAAGGTTCAGGTCAACCCTATTTCACCAAAAAAGCCTTAGCACAGACCAAGTTAATTAATGTGAGTATCACGAATAAAACTGAAGGAAACTATTTTACCTATCATTCTTTAATTAACGATGTCTTAGAAAAAGAAAAAGGAACAATCCAATATCAATTTAAAACTGAATCAGATAATCCCTATTACTTTACATTGCCTAGCCAATATGATCATGAAAATGTCAAACTAACGTTAGATAAATTAGACTATCATTTCAGTTCCCCTTTTAGACAAAGACAAGTGACTAATGCTGCTTTTAAGCAAAAAAATCAGAATCATCTTTTGGAGGTTACTTTATTAGAAGAAGAATTAAAAGCTAATCAAATCGCACTTTATGAGTTTGATAATGAGCGTTACCAACAAATGGTACAATCTAAACAAACCAATCTATTTAATATCGAACATTTTTCAAATACAGCGATTCGTGGTAACATAGACTTTAAACAAACAACTGGTCAGTTACTATTTACTATCCCATATGATGAAAACTGGCAAGTAAAAGTCGATGGAAACATTGTTCAAACCCATTCCGTGCTTAATAATACCTTATTATCCATTGACTTAACGAAAGGTGAACATCAAATAGAGTTAAATTATTTACCTAAGTCAATTAAGTATGGTACGATACTTAGTATTATTGGATTAGGAATTGTATGTATTATCCAATTATCAGTTTATATTTATAAAAAGAATGGAGATTTAAATGAAGAAAAACATCTTTAAATTTTTATTGAAAGCCTATAAAGAACCACGTTTATTTATTCAGATCATTGCGGTGAAATTTAGACAATTACGTCACCTAGCCATCGTCGCGATCATGATAGCGGCCACGTCAATGACGATTGGTAACCAACCCTACTTTAATGAAATATCACAAAATATTGCAGATGCATCAACTTTTGTTCCGGAATATCAATATATAAATGGACAATTACAACTTGCGGATAATGAAAAACCACTGTATTATCGTTCAAAAAATTTTCAATTGGTTATTGATGATTCTATTGAATCTAACAAACAGTTAGAAGATATTACACTTGACAAAGATAAAGCAAAAGCCATTGATTCCAATACCTTTATCAATCTTTACCTGTTTAAAAACAGTGCTTTTGCTAAGGTTGGCGGGCAATTTTATCGTTTAAGTGAAACAGAGTCAGCTTTTGTTTCAAGAGCAACTTTAATCCGTTTGTTAAATGCCTTGAATGAACATCCTTATATTACACTCTTTTCACAATGGATTAGTTATTTCGTGGTCAACTTACTAACATATGTACTGTTAATATTACTACTCACTCTTGTGACGACTAGTTTAAATCATCGTATCTCGACACCTTTCAGCTTTTGGCAACGGATTAAACTGACGATGGCAATTAGCTTTGCACCTTATGTTTTAATTCAAATTGTGAAAATCTTTGTTCCGGATTTTGTCGGTAGCTTTTTTGCATTAGGTATTTTCTTGATGATTTACCTTTACCAAATGGTAATACGTCATACCCTTTTTGTTAAAGAGTTTTTATTAAGTCTTACTGAAGAAAGTTCCGGCGATTTATCAAAGTTCAATAATTATTTCCCAGAGCTTGATTATATTGAACCTGAAAATCGTAAGGAAAAAGATGATGATAATCCGAAAAAAATCATTATCTCACCTGATATTTTTACAGGTGATGAGTTTAATAAATTGAAACGTCATGACATTGTTAAAGACGTCGACCCCTATTTTAACGATTTAAAACCAATTGATACCAAAGAAGAAGCTTTAGCAAAAATAAAACGTCAATACGAAGAACGTTTAGCTAAAGAAAAAGCTAAAGACGAAACCAACCAACAAGATAAAGTGTCACAATCAGACGATAATACACAAGATGATAACGCGAATGAAAATCAAACTGATTCAAATGACACTGCACCTCATTATAAGGCGAATGAAGATCTGACTGATTCAAATGACACTGCACCTAATGATAACTCAAAAGAAATATCGCCTAATGATTCTATGACAAACATTGATCAGGGTGAAGAAGCTGATTTTATTGAAAAAGAATAATATACATTAGGCAAATAAGTGATCAAATCAAGTAAATGAGCAGTTAGATAAAAACTTGAGATATTCAATCAAGTAATTGCTCTCTAATAAACAGCGCTAAGTTGAGTGCTCTCAAACGGCGTCATAAAGAGGTAAGGCATCAATATTCTAAATTCAGTCAAGTTATTACGCGCTAATTAAAAACGCAGTGGATGAGGGGCAGATGTACTGGCAATCACTTTAATGACTACTTCTTGCCTACCCGCAGAAAACAAATTCTAATCAGACAAAAACACGTTGAGCACCTGATTTTGTGTGCTCAACGTGTTTTTTATTTATTACATAATGTTGTCATCAAAGATAGAAAATAAGTGATTGCTTTTTTATCCTATGAGTCCGGGCATAAACTTTCTAAATTCTGTTCAACATCGGTGATAATTCAAAGCGCAGTGGTTGAGTGGTCTCAATCTGCGTCTTAATGTAGCTGAGATTAATCTTGAAAAATTCAGTCAAATTAAGGCTCGCTAATTTATAGCGCAGTGGTTGAGTGGTCTCAAACTGCATCTTAATGTAGCTGAGATTAATCTTGAAAAATTCAGTCAAATTAAGGCTCGTTAATTTATAGCGCAGTGGTTGAGTGGCATCAACCTGCGTCTTAATGTAGCTGAGATTAATCTTGAAAAATTCAGTCAAATTAAGGCTCGCTAATTTATAGCGCAGTGGTTGAGTGGCATCAAACTGCGTCTTAATGACTTGTTTGAGGCCTACTCAACTGTGCGGGGGTAGGCCGACGAAGCGAAAATTATTCAATTTTCTACTTCTGGTCTACTCCCAACTTTGCGGGGGTGGACAGACAAAGCGAAAATCATTTGATTTTCTACTTTTTGTCCACTCCCAACTGTGCAGGGGTAGGCCGGCGAAGCAAAAATTATTCAATTTTCTACTTCTGGTCTACTCCCAACTTTGCGGGGGTGGACAGACAAAGCGAAAATCATTTGATTTAAACTTTTGGTCCACTCCCAACTGTACGGGGGTAGGCCGGCGAAGCAAAAATTATTAAATTTTCTACTTCTTGCCAACTTCCTCAACAAGATTAGCGATTTTTGGAGTCTAAAATAATGGTTACTGGGCCTTCATTGATTAAAGCTACATCCATCATTGCCCCGAATTCACCAGTAGCTACTTCTACATCGTAACTTCTCAATTCTTCATTAAATTGTTCGTATAGCGTTGTTGCTAAATCAGGCTTAGCAGCTTCCGTAAAGCTAGGACGATTGCCTTTCTTGGTTTGCGCATAGAGAGTGAACTGACTAATTGATAAAATAGAGCCACCCACATCTTTTAACGACAAGTTCATTTTTTCATTCTCGTCTTCAAAAATACGCATCTGCACAACTTTTTTAGCACAGTATTGAATATCCTCAAATGTGTCAGTGTGAGTAAATCCTACTAACAGCATTAATCCATGTTGTGTTTCCCCTAACAAGGTATTATTAACTGTGACTGAACTTTCTTTTACTTTTTGAATAATAACTCTCATTTAATTCATCCTAATTATGTATTTGCGACCCGTTCTACTTCATGAACATCGGGTATATTGCGCAATTTATTCATTAAATCATTCAATTGAATAGTATTAGAAATGGCTACTTTAATGGTGACTGTCGCCGTACTATCCGCATCGACGCGTCCATTCACATTTTTAAGATTTTTTACGGTGTGATTAACCACATGCAAAACATCATTAATCAATCCTGAACGGTCAAAACCAATGATTTTAATTTCAGTTTCATAATCTGAGGTTAAATCTGCTTTATTTTCCCATTCAACATCAATCGTCCGTTTCAATAAATCTGGTTCATGCACTAAGTTTGGACAATCTTTGCGATGAATTGAAACACCACGTCCGCGAGTAATATAACCGACAATATCGTCTCCTGGTACCGGATTGCAACAGCGGCTTAAGCGCACCATTAAGTTTTCGACCCCATTGACTACCACACCACTTTCATGAACGGTACGTGGCATTTTATTATCTGCTGCTTCTTTTTTAATGGTTTGAATCGGTTGTTTTTTTACTTCTGTTGTTTCTTCCATCGGTTTTAAACCTAAGAAGTTAATGATGGTTTGTGGAGATAATTCTCCTAAGCCTACCGCTGCATATAAATCTTCTAAGCTATTAAAGTTAAACCGTTCTAATAACTCTTTATCACGATTTTTCTTATTCAATTGCTTTAATGAAAAGCCAACCGGTTTAAATTCACGCTCTAACATTTGTTGGCCTGATTCACTATTACGATCACGATCTAATAATTTAAAAAATCGTTTAATGCGATTACGGGCCTTACTCGTATGAGTTAATTTTAACCAGTCACGACTTGGACCATTTGAATTGGGATTGGTTAATATTTCAATAATATCGCCATTTTTTAAAGTATAATTTAAGGGGACAATGTTACCATTAATTTTAGCACCAATAATTTTATTTCCTACCTCAGTATGGACATGATAGGCAAAATCAATCGGACCTGATCCTGCAGGCAATTCAAAAACATCCCCTTTTGGAGAGAAAATATAGACTTGGTCTTTAAATAAATCTTCTTTAACAAAATCCATAAATTCACTAGCATCTTTTGCTTCATCTTGCAATTCAACAATTTCACGGAACCATTTCATTTGACGTTCAATATTTTTTTCAGACTCTACTTTATCTGTTTTGCCTTCTTTATAAGCCCAGTGGGCAGCGACCCCATATTCTGCTACTTCATGCATCTGATGTGTTCGAATTTGAATTTCGACTGGTTTACCATATGGTCCAATGACAGTTGTGTGAATCGATTGATACATATTCGCTTTTGGCATCGCAATGTAATCTTTGAAACGACCTGGCATTGGTTTCCATTTAGTATGAATAATTCCTAGTACTGCATAACAGTCTTTAATAGTATCAACCAACACTCTTACTGCTAGTAAATCATAAATATGGTCAAAATCTTTATTTTGGTCGACCATTTTACGATAAATTGAATAAATATGTTTAGGTCGTCCATATACATCAGCCTTAATGTCCATTTCAGCTACAGCTTCGTTAATCTCGACGATGGCTTCTTGAATATATTTTTCACGTTCATCACGTTTAGCATCCATCAATCGTACAATTCGATAATATTCAGCTGGATTAATGTAACGGAGCGCTATATCTTCCAATTCCCATTTTATCGCATTCATCCCGATACGATCAGCTAATGGAGCATAAATCTCAATCGCTTCTTGTGATTTTTCCACTTGCTTTTCTGGTTTTTGAAATTTTAATGTGCGCATATTATGTAAACGGTCAGCTAATTTAACCATCACGATACGCATATCTTTGGCCATCGCCAATAACATTTTACGATGGTTTTCTGCTAGCGCTTCTTCTTTACTTTGAAATTTGACTTTACCTAATTTGGTAACACCGTCGACTAAAAACGCAACAGTACTCCCAAATTCAGACTCAATATCTTCTAATGTGTATTCGGTATCTTCAACGACATCGTGTAAAAAGCCCGTTACTACTGTTGCAGGATCTGCTTTTAATTGAGCTAAGATTCCAGCTACTTGAATAGGATGTATGATATAAGCTTCTCCTGATAATCGTACTTGATTACGATGGGCATGGGTGGCATATTCAAGAGCTTTTTTTATAAACTGTACATTTTTGTCATTCATATATTCTTTACATATGCCGATTACTTCTTGTGCAGTTAAATCTTGAGTACGAGCCATTTTTTTCACCTAATTTCTGTTAAAATATGTACCACTAATTATACGATAAATTTGTATATTCTACAATGTTAACTGATTAAAAAAGCCTTAGACTATCATGTTTTACTGTTTGGGAGTAACCAATTATCCTCGTTGTAAAAACATTCAGTCTAAGCTTTATTCATTAATTCTTTAGATTAACGGTATCTAATTATTTGCCAATAATTGCAATACCTTTTGATGCACCAATACGTGTTGCGCCTGCTTCAATCATTGCTAACGCTTCTTCGGTATTAGAAACACCACCACTTGCTTTAACTCCCATATCTGGTCCAACTGTTTCGCGCATTAAGCGAATATCTTCGACCGTTGCGCCACCTGTTGAGAAACCAGTTGAAGTTTTCACAAAATCAGCATTCGCTTTTTTAGCTTGTTGGCAAGCTTTCACTTTTTCTTCATCTGTTAATAGACTTGTTTCAATAATAACTTTAACAACCACTTCTGATGGTACAGCATCTACGACTGCTTTAATGTCTTGATATACTAACTCCCAATCACCTGCTTTAGCGGCACCAATATTAATTACCATATCCACTTCATGAGCACCATTTTTAACTGCTTCAGCTGCTTCATAAGCTTTTAATGACGTTGTATTTGCCCCTAGAGGAAAACCAACAACCGTACAAACCTTAACATCACTGTCACTTAATAAAGACGCCGCATAAGGTACCCAAGTTGGATTAATACAAACAGACATAAAGTCATGTTCTATTGCTTCTTGACATAAGACTTCAATCATTTTCTTAGTTGCTTCCGGTTTTAAAATGGTATGGTCAATATATTTTGCTAAATTTTGATTCATGATCTTCCTCCAAATTTATAATTCTAATTGATAACTTAATGCACTTAAAAAGTATACAGGCGCCGTTTCAGCTCTTAAAATCCGTGGACCTAAGCTACAACAGATAAATCCAGCCTCCTCTAATTGGCTCACTTCCTCTGGGTTTAGTCCCCCTTCAGATCCAAAG
This sequence comes from Globicatella sp. PHS-GS-PNBC-21-1553, assembly GCF_033564055.1. NCBI lineage: Bacteria > Bacillati > Bacillota > Bacilli > Lactobacillales > Aerococcaceae > Globicatella > Globicatella sp. PHS-GS-PNBC-21-1553. The sequence continues at coordinate 2,090,502 of NZ_CP085470.1, read as the reverse complement.
ACCATTAATAGACGATCACTTGCTTTTAAATGAATTAACGCTTCTTTTAACTGAGCATGTTGACCGCTTTTGGCAGTTTCTTCATAAGCGATTAACTTAATTGTATAATCATCTGCTAAATTAATCAATTGCTTTAAAGAAGATAGTTCATTAATAGTCGGAATATGTACTCGATGACTTTGTTCAGCCGCTTCTTGAGCAATTTTTTGTAAGCGAATCATTCGCTTAGTTGCTTTTTCCCCTGGCCATTTCATGACATCGCGTTTCAATGTGAGTGGATAAAACTGAGTCATCCCACACTCTGTTGCTTTTTGAACAATCCATTCTAATTTATCATTTTTCGAAAGACCGCAAGCAATTGCAACCTCACTTAAAGGAAATTCAGATTGATATTCAATTTCACTCTCAATTATCGCCATCCCAGACGCACCTTCTTTGGTTGCTAAAGATGCTAAAAAAACTTGTTGCTTTGTATCAACTAGTAAAATATGCTCTCCAGTTTTACCACGCATGACATCATAAACATGATGCGTAATATCAGCATCTAAAATGACCTGTTGACCAATTGTTAAACTCTCTTCTATAAAATAACGTTGCATCTACTCTTGCTCCTGCTTTTCTAAAATTAATGAAACCCACTCACCCATTATAGTCTTTTGATACAATTTCCAACCTCGAGTTCGTAACTCTTTTTCAAGTCCGTGGCTTTTTGATATTAGAATACCACCTAAAATTAACCAACCATTTTCTTTTAATAGACGTTCGGCATCGTCTAACATTTCAATAATGATATGAGGTAAAATATTTGCAACGATAATATCAGCCTTAGTCTCTACCCCTACTAAAAGATTATTTACAGCAAAATGAATGCCTTCTTTATCAGGTTGATAATTTAAATTTTCATTGGCACTGGCTACTGCTTGTGGATCTAAATCATATCCGTGAACCGTTTGAGCGCCTAATGCTTTCGCAATGAAGGTTAAGATACCGGAACCTGTACCAACGTCTAAAATGGTTTCTCCCCCACGCATCACGATTTCTAATGCTTGAGCCCCTAATTGAGTTGTTGGATGATTACCGGTCCCAAAGGCCACGCCAGGATCTAAATAGACTATTTGTTCTTGCGGTTGAGCTTGGTAATCATCTTGCCAAACAGGAACAATTGTTAAATAACGACTGATTGGCTGTGGGTGATAGTGTTGCATCCAGTTCTTTTGCCAATTCTCATTTAACTGTTTATTTTGTGTCAATTTAAACGGTATTTGGTTGAATAATTTTTTAATCGAAAATTCTAATTCAGAAAGTTCCATCGGTTCGTTAAAATAAGCAATGATTTCGGTATCGCGATCCAATACTTTTAACATCTCTTCATCGAAAATTTCTCCAAATAGATTTTCATCATTTTCTAGGTAACCTTGTGCATAATTTACTTCTACACCAATAGAACCTAATTCAAAAAACAAATTGGACACTAATTCAATTAATTCGCCTTCCTTATTAGTCGTTTCTAATATTACTTTATACCAATTTTTTTCCTCCATATAGACCTCTTTCTAATCAACTATCGGCAAAAATAATGCTTGTTGATTATATTGATTTGTTTGCACGAGGCGCTCTTTAATGATTTGATAGTCCTGTTCTTGCCAAGTAATTTCAAAATGATCGATAGAATCATCATGGATAAAATCATACCATTCAGCCTGTGCTTGACTTGTTTTCTGCTTTAAATATTTAAAGATAGCTGTCACTTCTCCTGTAGGAATACCTTTTGTCTTATCAACTACAAAACGTTGAATCACATTTGGTGTGTAGAAATGGGCAGCTTGAGGGTCAACAAATAAAACTTTGCATTCGTACAGTACTGTCTCATCTGCTTGGCCTAAATTTAATTGAATATCATTATTATTTTCAAATTCAAATTGTAAAACCAGTTCAATACAATGCCAATCTTCTTGCCAACTTAACTGCCACTCACAATGAAAATATAATTCTTCTAATAAATAATGTTGATAGGTTAATAAATTATGTTGTTGCATCGGTTCACCTTCTTTCTTCTATTATGCTTTATTAAAACTTTAAATTCAATAAAAACTAGCTTTAAGAATTTTTTTAATTATTTTTCTTATTCTTTACTAGATATTTTCGACAATGAATGGCATAATATAGATTATATGGCATTTTTTTACCGCCATAATTTTAAAAAAATTCTCATTTTTAACTAAAATGATTCTTAATGTTGTATAATACAATCGGATTGAATATTAAGAGGTGATATACTTGGCAGAGAAAAATTTAACAGCAAAAGATATTTTACAAAAAGAATTTACCCGTGCAATGAGAGGGTACAATACAGCTGAAGTGGATGAATACTTAGATAGTATTATCCGCGACTATGATTCTTATCAAAAAGAAGTTACTCAATTAAAAATTGAGAATGAACGTTTAATTGGTAAAGTTGATGAATTAACAAAACAATTAGCCTTAAACAAAAAGACTTCCCCAACTACACCAGGTAGTGGCGTGACCAATTTTGATATTTTAAAACGTCTTTCTAACTTAGAAAAGCATGTTTTTGGCTCAAAAATAAATAATGTTGATAATACCATTGACTATTCACAAGTAAACAAATAAAATGAGAAAGTTAACTAAGCAAATTTTAGGTAATCGCGGCTAATAATTAGTTGAGGAAAGTCCATGCTCGCACACGCTGAGATGCGTGTAGTGTTCGTGCTTAGCGAAACCATAAGCTAAGGCAATTTAATTGACGGCAGTAAAACACACTAAGGTCTACGGACTATGTGTTAGTATACTTGAAAGTGCCACAGAGACGAGTTTCATTGGAAACGATGAAAGTGGAACGTTGGTAAACCCCTCGAGCGAGCAACCCAAACTTTGGTAGGGGCGCTTCTTCTATACGTAAATGAACGGAAGAAGGAGACACGTAAGTGTAGATAGATGGTTACCCGTCGTTTTATCTGCCTAGGATAAATCGATTGACAGAACATGGCTTATAGAAATTTGCTTTATAGGATTTGAGGGTGGGACATTGTCCTGCCCTTTTTGTAAATTGTCGACAAAACAAAGGAGAAAACATGAAAAATTACCATTTACTAGCAACGGCTGCTGCTGGCATCGAATCGCTGGTCAATCAAGAATTAAAAAAACATGGTTACCAAACTCAAACTGAAAATGGACGCGTACGCTTTGATGGCAATGCACGCGATATTGCTTTCACCAATCTTTGGTTAAGAACGGCTGATCGCATTAAAATTATTTTTGGTGAATTTAAAGCCACAACATTTGAACAACTCTTCGATCAAACCTATGCTTTACCCTGGGAGGACATCTTACCATTAGATGCAGAATTTCCTGTCAGTGGTAAATCACAAAAATCAAAATTACATTCTGTTCCTAATTGTCAACGTATAGTTAAAAAGGCGATTGCCAAACGTTTAATGGAATACTATCATCGTCGCACTCCCCTTGCTGAAACGGGAGCAAAATATCCCATTGAAGTAGCCATTAATAAAGATCATGTGATGATAACACTTGATACGAGTGGCTCTAGTTTATTTAAACGTGGCTACCGAATTGATAAAGGTGGCGCCCCATTAAAAGAGAATATGGCTGCTGCACTAATCATGCTCACTACTTGGCATCCTGACCGTCCTTTATATGATCCTACTTGCGGTTCTGGTACGATTTTAATTGAAGCAGCGTTAATTGGACACAATATTGCACCCGGCTTTAACCGTTCATTTGCAGCTGAAGAATGGACTTTATTAAATCCTGAAGTATGGGAAGATGTACGCAATGAAGCAGAAAGTTTAGCCGACTACGATCGCCAATTAGATTTATTAGGCACTGACATTGACCATCGTATGATTGAAATCGCCAAACAAAATGCGCTTGAAGCTGGTGTGGCGGACAGTATTCAATTTAAACAAATGCAATTGAGTGATTACGTGCCCGATAAAGAATTTGGCATTTTAATCGCCAATCCACCCTATGGAGACCGTTTGTTAGATGAAGAGAAGGTTCATGAACTTTATCGTCAAATGGGAAATATTTACCGTCAAATGCCAACTTGGAGTAAATATATTTTAACTAGCGATGAAAACTTTGAAACCTATTATGGTGAAAAAGCAACGAAAAAACGTAAATTATATAATGGTGCCCTGAAAGTTGATTATTATCAATTTTGGAGTACGGTAAAATAAGTTTTTTAAAACAAATCCATTTAGTACCCACCCCGGTATAATTCGCCGGTTCTGATGAGACTAAATGGATTTTTAATTAATCTAAATAAAACAATAACATAATTTCTTGTTGGTTGCGTAACAGTAACTGATAAGTAAATTGATTAATGTTACTCGGTGCCGACTCTTCTAACCCCATTGAATAGAGTAAAAAATCAATCCATTGATGACTCGTTAAAGCCAAATCATCATAAAATGGAAATAATCCGAAATATTGTAAACGAAACTGTTCCTTGATAGTTTCTTCTAAATGAGGATTATCCTTATTACAGTAATGCTCTATTTGTTTTAAACCTTCTTGATAAAAGCTTTGTTGGTGGTAAGCGACTAATTCATTAATCGATACGTTTTTCGAATTACTAAACCAATACCAATTAAATGAAGCATCAATATGATGAAAAATACAATAATGCACAATATCAGCTTTTAAATAATTAAAGACCGATGGATGCTCTAAAATAGTTTGATAGAGAGGTTGGACTAATGAAAAATCTAATAAATAAAGTTCTTTTAACTGCGTTAATAGATGATATTGCCCTTTAGCTAATGTAGTTGTTAACCACTGATCAACAGTCCCCTCACTGACTAATTCTTCTACGGTTAATTTCAGTAGATTTAAGTTTTGATAGCGTTCAATTTTTTCATTTATTTGATTTAAATCAAAATTTTGTTGATTCAATTGTTGTTTTAGCTGTGTAAATTTTAATAAACGTTTGTCAACTGGTATCATTAAATCCATGGACTCCACGTACAGCTTTACAAGGGCTTCGTCTTTAAAGATATCGTCTGTCTGTGGATAGTATTGTTCCCAAACAGCCATCAAGTTTTCTAGTTTATTAAAAATAAGACAAGCGTGAACTAATTCTAAAAACACTTCTTGCTCAAAAGAAAGAGCTAATGATTTTTGAAAAAAGTCATATCCCTTCTCAAAGTCGCCTTTCTCCAAAGATTGAACACCTTTACGATAGAAATTTTCATGATTATTTGGTAAATTGATAATATCAGACATATGATTTCCTTTCAGAAAGTTGGTATATAATGGTCAAAATTTATACAGATGCTGCTTTTGATCCTAATAAAAAAATGGCAACGATTGTGACGCTTTATCATCAAAGCAATCAACGTTTTCAATTTAGTGAGTTTGTCCCGCATATTGAAGACAATCATCAAGCCGAATTTAAAGCTATGATATTATGCCTTGAAAAACTGATACAACAACAGCTACAGGACCAATTGTGCCAAATTTATAGTGATAGTAAAATCGTCATCAGTTCCATTGAAAAAGAGTATGTAAAAGATGAACGTTATCAACCCTATCTTAACAAAATCCTCTTTTTAAAGAAAAACTTCTCTTTAATTTTTTTCAATTGGATTCCTGAAAAACAAAATTTAGCCGCTGATCAGCTGGCTAAATCTGTCTTACATAAGCATATTAAAGCAATAAAAGAATAATAATAATTGACTGCCATTCAATATCTTATGGGCGTAAAGTTTCTCTCTTAACTAAATGCGCATCGAAATAATTGGCAGTTTTTTTCAATTTTTTGCCATCAATTCTTTTCATTAATAATTCCACACATGCGCGACCCATTTGCTCAACTTCTTGTTTCATCGTGGTCATTTTAGGTGAAGCAATGCGATCAAGAAAAACACCATCAAAACCAGTGACACCATAATCTTCAGGAATATTCCCTTTTTTCAAAATAGCACGTTGTACACCGACGGCAATGCGATCTGTAGCACAAATAAAGCAGGTATTCTTAGGATATTCTAAACCATCAACCATTATTTCTGCTGCTGTTGAAGAATTTTTTACTTTATAAATTTCATGACCTTTTTCTGGTCGAGTAGCCATCGCTGTTTCAAACCCTTTTTCACGATTAGCTGCAAATAATTCCGGTACATCGATACCTACATATATATAATGGTCATATTCTTTTTCTAATGCATAGAGGGTCATATTTTCAACGCCATGTTCATTATCAGAATCGACAAAAGGTAAGTTTATATCATTTTCACCAAAAACTATCAAGGGCTCCTTGATTTCTTTTACCCATTCGTAATCTTCACGAGTCATACCTGAAATAATAAAACCGTCACAGCGTCCTAAATCATAAGTATTTTCAGTCACTAATTGTAATGCATAATGATATTGGTCCAAACCTTTGGCAATACCATTAATTAAATGCATGAAATAAGGCTCTGTACTATCCATCTCTTCTAAAATCAAGACTTTTACTACCATTGTTCTATTTTGCGCTAGGGCGCGTGCTACTGTGTTAGGTTTATACCCTAATTCTTTCATAACATTATGAACTAATTCTTTTAGTTCGTCTGTTACTAAGTCAGGGTGATTAATCACTCGTGATACAGTCATTTTAGAAACATTTGCTTTTTTAGCCACATCTTTTAAGGTTACGATGAGAATCCCCTCCTTTTTCTATTAAATTATACCCCAATTTTTTTAAAAAGTCATTTATCCTTCAATATTTTGAAACACAACATTATCTTATGAAAATTTCATTTGTTTTCAATGAAAATAGAATCTCATCAACTGAAATAAGATCAATAGATGTTACCTTTAATAAGACAGGCATAAATTTGATAAATTCAGTAAAGTTATTACGCGCTCATTAAAAGCCAAGGATTGAGTGGTATTAATCTGCGTCTTAAAGATTTGTTTGAAGCCCCTCCAACGCTGCAGGAAAGCAAGACGAAGCAAAACTCAATCGTTTGCTCGCACTCAATCTTTAGTAGTCCAACAAAAAACCTAATTCTTGTGGCTTACACTAAAAGTTGTAGTGGCTTAATCATTTGCTCCCCTTACCTAACAATCAAATAAAAAACCGCCGAATTTATCTATTACTCTAGATATTCAGCGGTTAATGCGTTGTTTAGATTAATGAAGAGTCAGTTATGCTTGATAATGATATTGACGCTTATAATCTGTTATACCTGCAAAGTAAAAACCAACTTCATCAGCGGTTAAAGGTGCTGATTGGCCATCGTTGACTAACTGTTTTTCTAAAAAGATGGTTTCATATTGTTCAACAGTTAAAGCATGTCGTCGATCTAAATGTTGTTCAATAACTTCTAAATCAACATATTGACGATAATCAGGTTGTAACTGACCAATTAACAATTCAGAAACGGCTCCTGAACCGTAACTAAATAAGCCAATTGTTTCTCCAGCTGATAATGTATCATCTTTAGCTAATAATGATATTAGACTTAAGAAGAGCGAACCTGTATAAATGTTCCCTACTCGTCTGTTTAAAACACGTGAAGCATCATAATGAGAACGCCATTTATCTATTATAGGATGTGATCCTTTGGCTTCTTCGTAAGCATTTAATGCCTTTAATCCCATTTTAGTAAACGGTAAATGGAAGGTCATCGCTTCGATACGCTCTAATAATGAAGGATTCATCGCCTCAACATGTTCTAATACTTTAACAAATTCATCTTGATATAGCTTGGTTGAAAAATGACCATCAACCATTGCATATTCAGAATCATTAGGACGCCAGAAATCGAATTGATGATTCGTATGCATGAAACTTTCTTGACGAATGGTCAATATTTTTGGATTGGCGCTAACTAACATTGCGATGGCTCCTGCCCCTTGAGTTGGTTCACCACTGGTATCTAATCCATAACGTGAGATATCAGTCGCTATGACTAATACTTTTCTTTCTGGTCTTAAACGTACATAATCGCAAGCTAATTGCAAGGCAGCAGTTGCGCCATAGCATGCTTGTTTAATTTCGAACGCTTTAGCAAAAGGGTTTATTTCTAATAAGCCATGTACAAAAGTCGCAATTGATTTTGAGTGGTCTACACCGGATTCGGTACCAACAATAACCTGATCAATTAAACCTTTATCTTCCTCTGTAATAATTTGGTTGGCTGCATTAGCAGCTAAAGCAACGACATCGCTAGCTAAGGTTGGAACTGCCATTTGTTCTTGACCAATTCCAATGGTCCATTTGTTAGGATCTACACCACGATAGGTTGCTAATTCTTTCATATCGATATAATACTTAGGCACATATAGGCCTATTTTATCAATTCCTACCTCTAGTTCTTTCACAATATCCTCCTAATCTATGATGTACTTCTTCAAGCCACTATAGTATATTAACATATTATTTTAAAAATTTGTTATCTTTTGAAAAATATTATCGGTTTTGACGCATTTTTGCAAGTAATTCAGTAGCCACCGAAATACTAATAGCCTTTTCTTGCCTTTTTAAAAGTTCAATTAAACGTGGAGCTTCTGCCTCATTAGCCCCTGCTTGAATCGCTAACTGGCGCGCATGTAAACTCATGTGACCTTTTTGAATACCTTCTGAAACCAAAGCTCTTAACGCAGCAAAATTTTGCGCTAAACCAACTGCAGCGATTATTTCACTTAACTGTTGTGCATCAGGATTACCTAACAAAGCCAATGATTGTTTTGCCTGTGGATGCACCGATAAGGTTCCACCCACTGTGGCGACCGCTAATGGTAGTTCAATTTTACCCACTAGATAATCTTCTTCAATCTTCCAATCAGTTAATGATTGATAGTCTCCGGTATGACTCGCATAAGCATGTACGCCGGCACTGACAGCTCGCCAATCATTACCGGTCGCCATTAAAACGGCATCAATCCCATTCATTATTCCTTTATTATGAGTGGTTGCCCGATAGACATCTAAATGTGCATATTCACTAGCTGCCACTATATTTTGCGCTAATAGCTGACTGTCTGCTTGGTTATTAGCTAAAGAGAGAATAGGAATTTTAACCTTAGCCGTTACTAATGATTCGGGTTGATAATTCGATAGAATACGCATCAAAGCAACACCATTGACTAACTGTTCGATTTCCTCACTCAGTGCTTCTAATACATGATTAATCGCATTTGCCCCCATGGCATCACAAGGATTAAAGCCAAGATAAACGGTAAAGTACGATTCAAAAGTTTTAGTCCAAATACGAGTAGGACCACCACCGCGCTTTACCATATTGATGGAAAATGATTTAGCTAAATCCAGTAAATAGTGTTCATTTTTTTCAATCACAGCAGTCGCTTGTTCAGGGTCTATGACTTCTTTCAAAATAATTTGCCCAATTAATTCACGTGGCTGACTTGTAGTGATAATATTCCCAACCCTTTTAGCACCATTACTAGCCGCTGCAACCACGGAAGGTTCTTCTATCACCATAGGAATATGATAAAGTTGTCCATTAATTTGAAAATTTGGCGCAATTCCCATTGGTAAGGAATAATTTTGAAAATAGTTTTCAATCATCGCATCTGCCGTTGTTTCCGTTAATTGCGTATCTGATTCTATAAAAACATCAGGAAAATTTCCCTTTAACACTGCTCTTCTTTGCTCGGGTGATAAACGATATAAACCTTTAATTTCAGTCACCGATACAACCTCTTTTCTTTCGTAATAAATAGCATCATTCTATATCGAAACTCGTTGAACTTATCTTATTCGATGTATTCTATCACTTTGATTCACTATCGATACCATATAAAAATAGGCAAGGCAATGATAAAAAATGTTGCCCTGCCTCAAGTAAAATCTCATTATATTATGTTAACACAAAAAACCTTTTATGATTGTGTTACATTATTCATTCATTGCTTCTGTTGTGTTTTCTTCTAGAATAGCATCTACGTCATCAAGGTTATCCATTTCTGTCGTCTCATTATCCGCTTCTTCTGATGCTAATTCATCAACTACTTCTAAATCTTCATTAATATATTTTACCAATTTCGGTTCCCATACAAAATTCCCCACATACATCAACTCTGTCGCTTCACCTATTTCTTCTTCTACAATAATTTCCGATTCATCGCCCGTCATAAACTCTTCGACTTGTTCCACTTCAGTTGATTCTTCAACCGTTGTAGTTGCGTCCTGATTGTCTATTGAATCATCGGGAGATACCTGAATATAAATTTGTATATCTTGATTTTGCCAATTTTGTTGATACGTATATTTATCTAAAGCAAAAGTTTTAATGATTGTTCTTTTTTCACCTGGTTCTAAATGCTCGCCATATAATTCATTAATTAAAATATAATCACTTTGAATAGTATCGCCATTAATGACTAAATTAACTAAACTATCGGTAGGTAATAAAGTATGTTCCGATTGATTGTCAATTTCAATTTGTAATGAAACAATCACTTGACCATTAGGGAAGTATTGAAATGTTTCTTCATAATTTTCTTTTGGGGTAAAATCCGAAATTTCAATACGTTTTAATGTAAAATCAACTTCACCATCCGTGTCTTTTTCTTCAAGAATCTCATCGGCTAATATTTCTTTTTTCCCCCACCATTCAGCAGAAATACGATCTTGAATCTGCTTGTTCTTATCCACTAATTCTTGTTCAATCGTGGCAGTCAGTGGTAAATATAAAGGTAATATATAACCTAAATCGGTTGAACTCAGGCCTACAATACTATCAGCATCAAGTCTAGGGGGAACGACTGTTAAATTAAACGAATTTTGCTCTTTAATATTCTCAAAATCCTCTTTAGTTAAACTATAAACTAAATAACCTTCGACAGTGGAAGTTGGTGAGATGGCGCCATGGTCGTCACTTAATAAAATTTCATATAAATTCCCTGATTGCAAAGGATACAATCCTGAAGTCGCCAAACGTGCAACCGGTGCATTCGGATAGCTTAATTTTAGTTCATCAATTGGGAAATAGAAAGTTTCTGCCGTTTTGTTAGTAATAGCGACATTAACGATAACAATCGCGCCTTCATCACTATCGGTTGATTTCATACCTAATAGTTGATCATCCGACTTCGCTTCATAAACCACCATTTGATTAACTGAAATATCGAATTTATCTTGTGATTGCGTAATAGTATGCGAAGTACGATAAATTTCTTCCCCTATTTCTAAATTATCAATGGCTTTTACCGCTTCTTCTACTTGAACAAATTCAGGAACTAATCGAATATCAACTAATTTTTCTGGAACTTCAGTTGTTTCTTCACTTTCAACTACTGTACTTTCTTCAGCTTTTTGTTCAATAAATTGATTGTATTTTTGATTAACTGAGTCACAACCGCTCAGTATCATGCCTACTATAGGTAATAGTAAGAGTTTATTTTGCTTATTTCTCATTCGTTTTCTCTGTACTTTCATTAATATTTTTGCTTTCCATCATTGAGTTAATCACCGGGGTACTACCCGTTGAATAGTCAATGATTGGTTCTTGATAGGAAGGATTATTTTCACGGTACCATGAATATATTTCTGAAACTATTACTTTTAAGACAGCAAAACTCGGAATACCTATCACCACACCTACCACTCCAAATAACTTACCACTGGCTAATAACACCATTAGTATCGTCACAGGATGAATTTGCATACTATTGCCTAATACTTGCGGTGAAATAAATCGACCTTCAATCGTTTGTTCGACCACCATCACAATAATTACTTTAATCAGCATGATGGGTGATGTTATTAAACCAACAATTAATGCCGGAATAATCGCAATAAACGACCCTAAATAAGGAATAATATTTAATAAACCCGCAAGCACTGCTAATGTTGTACCGTATTCAAGGCCAATAATCGCATACCCTATCGCAAATATTATTCCCACACAAATTGCCACAATAATTTGTCCACGAATATATTGAGATACTTGATAATTACCTTGATATAACATTCGACTGACTACTTGACGATATTTTGTCGGAATATAATATAGAAGCTTTTTGGGAATTTTATCGGACTCTACTAATAAATAATAAGTAAAAATTGGGATAATTAATAGCCCGGTAAAGGTGGTAGTTACCGTTCCAACAATACTTCCCAATCCACCAAAGGTGGAAGAAACAATACTATCGAGTCGTTGGCTAAAGCCTTCAGTTGAGAAACCTTCGAATACCTTCTGTAAATCAATGCCTAATTCAGGTAGTACATCATTGAAAGAAAATGGTAAATCTTTAAACATTTTCATTAAAGTTTCGTAATAATTAGGAACATTTTCAATAAAGGTATTGACTTGATCACGCATAATCGGAACAATTGAACCAATAATTAAACTGATTGCTAAAATTAAGAAAATAAAAATTCCAAATACTGATATCGATTTTTTTACCCCACGATTATGTAATTGATTGACTATCGGGTAAAACAAATAGTATAAAACCGCACTCGAAACAATTGGAAAACCAAATATTTCGAATAAAGTTAAAACTGGGGTAAAGATATAAGCTAATTTGGTCATTAAGAAAATAATAATTAAAACTAATAAAATAATCATTAAAGTCGTAACCATTTTACTGTTTAAAAAATTATGCCAAAATAAAGGATGACGTGCATCTGTTGATTTTTTATGACGTTGATCCATCAAAATCCTCCTTTTATAAAGCGATACGTTTATTTTACCATATTTTAACTAAAAAGAGATACTACTAAAGACCTAAAGGCTATTTATTAATAAATTTTAATAATGTTTTGAATTTCTTTAATCAGATGTTATACTATAAATAATCAAATACTGCTTTTAGGAGGAACATACGTGCAACAAACTTACTTTTTAGGCGGATACACAAAAAGAGTTAATAAAGGAATATCCTCAGTCACATTTGATCCAAGCAAGACTAAATTTGGACCAGTCATCCCTGTTTCTGCGCTCAATAATCCAACTTGGTTAACCCTTAATGAAAATAAAGATACCTTATTTGCTATTAGTAAAGCTGATAAAGGTGGTCTGACAGTACTGAAAAAAGATGCCAATGGTATTTTCATTACGCAATCAGAATGCTTTGCAACTGATATTCCTGGGTGTCATATTTCATATCATGAAGCAACACGTACTGTTTATGTTTCGAATTATCACCAAGGGTCCATCGATATTTACCGTTACAGCGAAGCAGGAGAACTCTCTTTCATTGAGCAAGTCACTCATTCTGGCTCAAGCGTTCATAAAAATCAACAATCACCTCATGTTCATATGACTCATTTTAGTAAAGATCAATCACAACTATATGTTTGTGATTTAGGAACAGATGAAGTGTATGTCTATGATATTCAAAATGATGGTTTACTGTCAGAATTTTCAGTAACGAAGTTTCCAGCCGGCACTGGACCACGTCATATCACACTTCACCCAACCTTAGACGTAGCATATGTCATTGGTGAACTGGGTAACACGACTTCAGTTGTACGAATTAATGAAGATAAAACCTTAACCGTCATTAATACTTTACCAAATGTGGACGCTTCTGAAGTAGAGACCTCAGCTGGTGCAGCTATTCGTATTACTCAGGATGGTCAATTCTTATATTGTTCAACTCGTTTTTCAAATTTAATTACCGCATTCAAAGTGGATTCTGTTGGAATGTTAAGTGAAATCCAAAGAATATCAACTTATGGTGAAATTCCTCGCGATTTTATCTTGGATGAAACTGAAAAGTTTTTACTGATTCCACATCAAGACACCGATATGATTACAGTATTAAATCGTGATACAAAATCTGGTTTATTGAAAAAAGCTAAAGTGACGGCCTTAGCACCAGAATGTGTCAATATTATCCTAGCGTAATTATTATTTCTAGCACATTCAACTCGAATCAATTGACAATAGAAATGATAACATATAATTGCAAAAGTTTGGCAAAACTTCCGTTCTGCCAAACCTTTTTATTTTATATATCTTTTAAAGTGCCATATTTTTCTTCAATGGCCATTCGCACATTAGGTGGTACCATATCACTGATATCACCTTTAAAATAAGCCACTTCTTTAATCATACTTGAACTTAAATAACGATATTCCTCGTTGGCATACATTAACACTGTTTCCAGAGATTCAAATTGTTTACGATTGATAATCGCAATATTGCTTTCATATTCAAAATCTAGAGCATTGCGTACGCCTCTTAATAAAGCGACTGCATTTTTATTACGATAATAGGTTGCTACTAAGCCATCAGAATACAGTTCTACCGAAACATTTTTGATACCCTTAACGGCTTCTTCAATTAAGGTAACGCGTTCATTCGGTTCAAAAAGTCCTTTTTTGGTCGTATTAACGGCTACAAGAACAATTAATTCATCGAACAATTTGCTACCACGTTCAATCAAATCCAAATGTCCTAAGGTCAAAGGATCAAAACTACCTGGAAAAATTCCGATTTTTTTCATTTTATTCTACTTCATCCTCCCATTCATATAAATGAATTAATGTTAATCCGTATTGCTTCTCACGATATTTAGTCCATTGATTGATTGTCTCAGGTAAAGTTGTTTCATTATCAGTTTCACACATAATAGTCGTATCCTGATTGATAAAACCGTGTTGTCCTAACCATTTAATATCCTCAACAATTTTCTCTCGTTTATAAGGCGGATCAATTAAGATTAAATCAAAGATAACGGTTGGATGTGCCGTTTGATATTTTTTCAAACTCGCATAATTATCTCCAGCTAATAAGGTAAAACGCTCAGTTTCTTTAGTCATTTCAATATTATGTTTAATCGTCGCAATTGCTGCTCGATGTTTTTCACAAATAACCGCATGATCCATTCCTCGTGACACAGCTTCAATGGCTAGACCACCTGTTCCACCATATAAATCCAAAACGATGCCCGATTGACAACGACTTCCTAATAAATTAAAGATACTTTCTTTTATTTTATCCGTTGTCGGACGCGTATTTTGTCCTGGGACTGCTTTTAAAGGACGGCTGCCATATTTTCCTGCTACGACTCTCATTGTAGATCATCCTTATTTAACAGTGAATCACGTAATGATTTTAAAAATGAATCATAATGGACATCACCAGTTGCCGTATCTTCCTCTGCTTCAACTACCGATTTTTCTTGGAGTATATCTTTATCTTTACGATTGGGAATTGCATCCTTCCAAGTCATATCAATATCATCACGGTAAGAAACTTCGACTTTTTGAACAAAATGTAATTTATTTAATTTTTCAATTATCTCATCTTGTTCATCACGATTTACATATAAGATAACATAACGTAATCGATTGCTAATGAAATGAACATGCCCATATTTTCGAATATTTTTTACTTGTTTTAAGGTATAGAGCCACACAACCAGCGCTTGACGCTCAATTAATTCAAATTCCATTCTCATCACTCCAGTCTACTAATGAATCATCATCCATCTCATTCTCAAAACATGTTGATTGTTTTCTCTCCATTGATTCTCCTGAATAAATTTCATTAGCTAGTATTGTTTTTTTACGATTATTATTAATTACCAAAGGTGAATGCTCTTCATTTTGTTCATGAATGAACATTGCCTCTACTACTCCGATTGCAATCAAACTAACCATGATACTGGTCCCACCATAGCTAATAAACGGTAAGGTCACACCCGTTAATGGCAATAGACTTAGTGCACCACCAATATTAACAATCGACTGCACCAAAAACATAATTGCAATCCCCATTGTTAAATGACGACGATAGCTATCTTTCAAGGTGGTAGCTATTTTAAGTATATAAATCATTAAGAAAAAGAAAAAGATTAAGAAAATACTAATGCCTATAAGTCCTACCTCTTCTCCCATAATTGAAAAAATAAAGTCTGTATGCGCAGCCGGTAAATGATTTCTTTTGACTAGTCCCTTTCCTAGTCCTTTACCAAATAACCCACCATTACTAAAAGCGGTCAGTGATTGAATTATCTGATAACCTGAACCTAATTCATCGATAAAAGGATTAGTAAAAATACCAATACGTGCTTTACCATAATTTCCCGATGCAATTAAATTTGGACCATAAATATTCGACACCAAACGCAACATGAGATAGCCTAACATCAGGATGCCATAAATTATCGCGATTCCTTTCTTGGAAAACCAACTGTGGCCAAAAATCAATATCAAAATTAGACCAATAATTAGAATAGTCCCATAATCAGGCATTTTTAGTAATGCAATTAAAGTCATAGATAATATAATAAAACTTATTAAATGAAGTGGCTCTTTTTTTATCTCTTCGATTATGTCATTCAAGGTTTCAGATGGCTGTTTTAGTAAACTTGGAATCTTTAAAACTGTATTAGTAACCAAATCTAGATTGCTAAAACTTGCATACCACGCAAATAAGGCGATTAACGCTAGTTTTGATAATTCGGAAGGTTGGAATGAAAAACCGCCAATTGATAACCAGTTGGCTGCACCACCACGTTCTTCCTCAAATAATGCAGTATATAACATCATTAACATGAACGAACCTGAGATAGTCAAGATTAATGGTAATGAGCGATACCATTTACTAGGAATTAAAGGCATCAAAAACAATCCCAATGAACCAATTATGACCGCTCTAAACTGGCTAAAAACTAAACTTACTGCTTCATTGGTTCCATTACTATTTGTCTGATACATAGAGGCACTAAAGACAAAAATCATTCCAATAATCACTAAGATATACGTCATTAACAACAGTATATGATCTAAGGTTAAAAAATAATTGCGTATGGCCAAATATCCATTTTTAAGCCATTGTAACCCTTTTCTATTCTTGAAAGATAGCTTAAATTTTGTTTGATTTAATTTCATGAATGGCCTCCTCTCAGTTTCATTATTATAGCATAAATGAAAGTTTGAATGGTACTTTTACAAAATTTTCTTCGTAATAACAGCAAATCAATTCTTATTAAATAATAGACCGATTTTATTTTTAACCTGTATTTATATAAAAAAGAACCATTGAAGGAGTGAACTATCCGTTAAAAATAAAATGATTCTTGCTTCGTCTGTCTCCCCGCACAGTTGAGTGTGGGCAAGAACTAATAATTTTCGTTTCATCGTCCATCCATCACTCAACCACTACACTTTTAATTAACTTGCAATAACTTGATTGAATTTACAATGTTTATGCCTTTCCTCTTTAAGACGAAGAGAGACCGTTCAACCCCTGTGCTATAAAATAAACAGATGAAACAAACGAATTATTAAACGTTTCTAGCACCCCTCATTGCCCCTATTGATTATTTTCAAGGTCAAAATATGGAAATTACTTGATAAAAATAGTGAAGCACTATACACTATTATAGTGTCATATTTTTTAGATACACAAATGGAGGAATGAAATGCAAACAAATGAAATAACAAAAACAGAAAGTTGGTTCTCACGATTTATTAAAGGAATGTTTATTGGTTCAGGATTTATCGTTCCGGGAATCAGTGGCGGAGCTTTAGCAGCTATCTTTGGTATGTATGAACGTATTATTCGTTTTTTATCCAATATAACCAAAGACTTTAAAGAAAATGTTATCTACTTTATTCCGGTAGGGTTCGGAGCTTTGGCTGGTATTGTCTTCTTCTCTTTCGGAGTAAGTTGGGTTTTAGAAAATTATGAAACAATCGTTCGATGGTTCTTTGTCGGATGTATTGTAGGTACTGCTCCTTCATTATGGGCAGAGGCAGGCAAAAAAGGACGTCAGCAAAAAGACATCATCGTAATGGTGATTGCATTTATCTTTGGTTTTGTTTTATTAGTCTTTGGCCAACAATTATTCCAAGGTCAAGTTGCAGCTAATTTTATTAGTTGGTTTATCTCTGGTGCCTTAATTGCACTTGGAATTTTAATACCTGGTCTTAGTCCTTCTAATTTTATTATGTATATGGGGCTTTATCAAAAAATGTCAGATGGTTTTAAAACATTAGACTTTAGTGTTATTATTCCGATTGCCTTAGGTGGCTTAGCAACCATTGTTTTATTATCCAAATTAATTGCTTATATTTTTGATCGTAATTACTCTGGCTTCTTCCACTTTATTGTAGGTGTTGTCATTGCTTCGACGATAGTCATCATACCGACAGATTATGCTGGTTTTGGTTTTATCCAATATTTTGCATGCCTATTATCATTATTAGGCGGTACGCTATTAGGTTGGTGGATGTCTCAATTAGAAGAAAAATATAAATAAAAACAATCCATAATTAAAATTAATGACTCGTTCTTACTTTTGACGTTTCAAATGAAAAATAATTTTATTAGATGACTTTTGTACTAATTAACTACAAATAAATAGACTGAACAGTAATTTATTATGAACAGCCTTCTATCTAACTGATAGAGAGCTATCCATCATTTCTGTTCAGTCTTTTTGTATATCCAAATACATTTAATTTCGTCGTATTATATAGTTAAGTTTATCCAAAGATAAAGTTCGACCATTAAAATATCATACGGTAACAGCCGATTACTAAAATGAGTAATATCGAGTGACATACTTTATTTTTATCGCTTTAGAATGTAGACCATTGAGTCAAAATTCCTCAAGACCTTAACTTGTCGATTGATGCCATTCTACCATATCTCTCAATAATCAAAATCACTTGCATCGAATTGGCATCTTCGTTTTTAACGAGTCGCTTTCATTAAAATAATTTTAGTTTAAGACTACTTAATAACATGAATCCATTTTTGAGACCTAAACCTCATGAACCCGACAATTGCTTTAACTACTTCATCCATTAACACCATTGACATCACCCATAAGATTGGCAATCCTAAAAATTTAGCTCCAATAAAAGCTAAAGGAACTCCTACCAACCAAACTGCAAAAGTCTCCATAAACATTGAAAATCTTGTATCACCACCACCTCTAAGGATGCCCACTACAATAATGGAATTAAAGGCTTTTAATACATAGAATAACCCAATTACAATGAATAATTGACTTGAAATATGTCGAACTGTTGGACTTAAGGATGGAAATGCCATTAATAAAATATCTCGTCCCAGAACAACCGATGTTCCGATGATAATTCCAAGTATAATGACAATTTTAATGAAACGAAGCCCTAAATCGTAGGCTTCTTCTGTTTCGCCTCGTCCCACGGAACTTCCAATCATAATTGTACAACTGTTAGCCAATCCTCGTACTAATACAAATAATATGTTCTGTATAGAAGCAACAATTTGAACCGCAGCAGTTGATTCTGTCCCCGTCATCGCATAAGCAATATTGTAAAGCACTTGCCCTAATGACCAAAAGGTTTCATTTAAAATAACCGGACTCACAATTTCAATATATTGTTGTATAAAAGTTTGGTCAAAATTAAAAAATTGTTTAAAAGAAGCATTAATCGGTCCCTTATAACGGAAGGTATACCAAAGAATCATCATAAACTCTACAAAACGTGCAATAACCGTTCCTAATGCAGCCCCTACTACACCTAAACGTGGTAAGAAACCAATCCCAAAAATTAATAAATAATTAAAAATAGCGTTCGTAAAAAAGCCCACAATCGAAGCATATAGTGGTCGATTAGGTGCTCCGGTACTTCTTAATGAGGTACCAAAAGCAAAACTAACGCTCGTCATAATATATGATAAACTAACCACCTGCAAATAGCGACTGCCACTAGCAATGACTTCTGGATCACGAGTGAGTAGGCCCATTATAAAGTTTGGGAACAATAAAGCAATCATTGTAAACAATAAACCAAAACCGGTACACAATGCAATTGCAAAGCCTGTTACACGTTGAACATTGGCTGTATCCTTTCTTCCCCAGTACTGTGATACTAACACTGATGACCCTGTATTAATTCCAAAACATATCAAAATATAAAAGAAAAATACTTGGTTCGCCAACCCCACACCTGCTAGCGTAATATCTCCTAATGAAGAAATCATGAGCGTATCTAGCATATTTAAAGAAGAAGTAATTAAATTTTGAATCGCAACTGGTATCGCAATTGCTAACATTGTTTTATAAAAATGATTTTTTTGTTCCATTCACCAAACCCCTTATTCATTTATCATTTCTAAAATTTGATCACTCACCTGATCCATTAATAAGCTCGGATTATATACATTAAAGTTATCAAAATTAAGTGTTATCGTTGCTCCCACTTCTGCCGTAATGGCATCGGCACTCCATAAAATGACACCCATTAATTGATACGTTTCTTTATTAATCAGATAATCAATTCCATAAACCTTGTTATCTTGATTGAATACTTCCTTATCTAATTCAGTTAAGGTTGATGAAAATTGTTCATAATCTTGTTCAAAAAACTCTCTCAAAGTAATAAAAGTTGACTCTTCGGTTGCTTCTAATTGTTCTAACAGATCGTACTGTTCGTCTAAGCGCTGAACAAATTGTGCATAGCGATTACTTTGCTTAACTTCTTGAATTTCAACATTTCCTTCTATTTCTTGGTACTGTCGATTTGCTTTCCAAAAACTTACATTAGTCAATGACTGTTCTTTCAATACACCTTCAATTAAACTATAGGGTTCGCCATTTAAATAATTTCCCATTATTAAAGTCGTTTTGGTTTGATCATCTCGGTAAGTCTCAAGATAATTAATCACTTGATAAGGATTAGCTTCTGCAATCAATTGCTGTTGTTCTTTTTGTGAGGTTTCCAAGCTAACTGTTTGATTCGTATCAATTTGCCAGTTTTCAAACTCAGCTTTCGAATTAATATTAGATTCGATTTTGACCTTGTATTGAGAATCTAAATCATTGATCACCATATTCATTACAATATAAGTAATATCACCATTTTCTGTATCTACTCGATATTGTGCATCCATTTCAATCTGAGCATTTTTAGAAAGCATCATCGGTAAACTAAATAATTGAGGTGCAATTGTTAATAGTTGTTCATCCTCAATCTTACGCTTAACCATTACGTTGTTTTCTGATTCATCAAGCTGCCATTCATCGCTTCCTTCAAATAAATACTTCATTAAGGAAATATAAAGAATGGTCGATTTAGTATCTCCTGACAAATTTTGCCACGAATTAGAATTGAAGCGATAATAATACTCTTCTCCAGTATAGTAAATTTGCTCTTCAAGCTCATGAGAGTTTTGCTCAATTTGGTTTGTCACCAAATAACCTTTAAGTTGACCTTCTTCATAAAGTTCCTCTGTTTTTTCTTTGACTTTATATAATTGGTCATTAATTGTAGTGGAAACAGCCAAATTCATGCTCACTTTATCAAGGGCTTCAAAACGCTTAGCTATTAATTGTTGCAATTGTTGCTTCTTGGTAGTACTTTGTTGGTGGTCTTCCATTACATTGACTTTGCTATCGTCAACTGACTCAGAAATATTACTAGTCGTTTTAATGGGATTAACTGGGCTTAAATCAACACATCCACTTAGCAATAATACACTTAAAGTCACAAGACAATTTCTTTTAAAGTTCATCAAACTCTCCCCCTATCTCTTTTGTATTATATCTGATTAATCCCCTACTAACAACCTATGAAAAAGAAGATTATCAACTTGTAACAAACTGAAATATCTGCAACTAACAGCCTTAAAAATGCTTGTTTACGCCTCTTGTAGCGGATAATTTTACATAAAAAAATCGTCTAACATTGTAAAATGTTAGACGAAAATTAATTCAACTATATAATCTTAGACTAAGCTAAGCGATCTGCAACAACTTCCCAGTTTACTACGTCCCAGAATGCTTTAATATAATCTGGACGACGGTTTTGGTAGTTTAAGTAGTATGCATGTTCCCAAACATCTAAACCTAATAAAGGTACTAAGCCATCTGTTAATGGGTTATCTTGATTTGGAGTAGAAACTACTTCTAATTTACCATCATTAGAAACTAACCAAGCCCAACCGGAACCAAAACGTGAAGCGGCAGCAGCAGCAAATTTTTCTTTAAATTCGTCTACAGAACCAAATGCTTCAACAAGTTTTGCTTCTAAATCTGCTGGAATCTCTTTCGCTTGAGAAGGCGCTACTAATTCTTCCCAGAATAATGTATGATTATAGTGACCACCACCGTTGTTGCGGACAGCAGTTTGAATATCTTCTGGCAATTCTGCCCAACCTTTAACTAATTCTTCAATTGATTTGTCAGCATATTCTGTACCTTCAACTGCTTTATTCAAGTTAGTAACATAAGCGTTATGATGTTTTGTATAATGGATTTCCATCGTTTGAGCATCAATAACGGGTTCTAAAGCAGCATATTCATAGTTTAATTTTGGTAATTCAAAAGTCATAAAGAATCCTCCTTAATATTTTAACTTAAGTTTAACATTTTTAAAGATAATAAAAAAGTTATTTGCTTATATTAAGATTTTATACCATTCATTTTCTTTAATAACTGACGAATTTCAGTAATATCGTATTCACTTAATTTATCAAAATTAGCAGTTAGTTGCTCCGCATGAGTTGGGAATAACTCATCCATTAATTTGCGTCCACTTTCCGTAATCTCTACGTTGATTACTCGACGATCTTCTGGAGCAAATTCACGTTTAACTAATCCTTTATCACATAATTTATCAACGATATAAGTCGTACTACTATTAGCAATCAAAATACCTTCTTTAATTTGTTGCGTCGTTCGTTTTCCTTTATGATATAAGATTTCTAAGACCGCAAATTCATTCAAATTTAAACCAAAACTCCCTACAAATTTACGAGTTTTAGATTCTATTTCATTAATGCTGCGTTTTAAAGCAATATAAGTTTTTAAAGATTCTGCTTTTCGTGACATACTTTGTCTCCTCTCTTAGTGTCATAAATCCTCCCATATTTATGCCTCATGTCGTTGTTTAACACGCTTAAATATATTAACATACTTTCTCTAGAGATAAAACAAAAAAAGGATTTAGCATTTAAATAAATGCCAAATCGCTACCTTTTAGCCTATAAAATCAATAATATCCTTAAAATTAACAATGGTCTTATCTTCACAAATATCTTTCATTGTAGTGTCTGAATAGTCCCAGTTAATTTTTACAACGGCGCTATTTGTCAATAATTTAATAATTGTCCCACGCATCATATTATCCCTAAATTCAAAAGTAATGACTTCGTTCAATTCAGGTCTAATCGATTTTTTTACCTTTTCAATCATTTCTTGTGCTTCATCAAATTCTACTTGGAGAATAGCGGCAATTCGTGATTTACTTGTCCCTCGACGTAACTCTTTTTCAATTATTTTCTTGGTTTTTATGTTAAGTTTCTTTGTCATATCGTACCCTCTTCCTAATTGACAAGAACGCCTACAACTAAATCTATTGTACCACATTTAAAAGAAAAACGCATTCAATTTGAACTTTTCAAGATCTTTAGCTGTGATTTAGATTTAGATTTAAAATAAGTATACATAGTGGCTTATATTTTTAATAAACATAATCAATATTATTTTTTACTTGTGAATAGTTTGTAGAAGGATTTTTCTCAATGTTTTATTAGGATTTTAATTGAGACTGTGACTTAAGTTCAAAAACTCTACATTTACGAATTTTGAGGTCAAAATCTTAGCCACTCGCTATGAAATGGAACAGAAGTAGAAATTGAATAATTTTCGCTTCGTCTCTTCTCCCCGCACAGTTGGGAGTGGACCAGAAGTAGAAAATTGAATAATTTTTGCTTCGTCTGTTCACCCCCGCACAGTTGGGAGTGGACCAGAAGTAGAAAATTGAATAATTTTCGCTTCGTCTGTTCACCCCCGCACAGTTGGGAGTAGACCAGAAGTAGAAAATTGAATAATTTTCGCTTCGTCTCTTCACCCCCGCACAGTTGGGAGTGGACCAGAAGTAGAAAATTGAATAATTTTCGCTTCGTCTCTTCTCCCCCGCACAGTTGGGAGTGGACCAGAAGTAGAAAATTGAATAATTTTCGCTTCGTCTGTCCACCCCCGCAAAGTTGAGTAGGTCTCAAGCAAGTCATTAAGACGCAGATTGAGACCACTCAACCACTGCGTTTTTAATTTAATAACAATACTTGATTGAGTTTACCAAATTTATTTTTAACCTCTTTAAGACGCAGGTTGATGCCATTCAACCACTGCGCTTTTACTTTAATAACAATAACTTGATTGAGTTTACCAAATTTATCTTTAACCTCATTAAGACGCAGGTTGAGGCCACTTAACCACTGCGCTTTTACTTTAATAACAATAACTTGATTGAGTTTACCAAATTTAACTTTAACCTCATTAAGACGCAGGTTGAGGCCACTTAACCACTGCGCAATAAAGTAAAGCGTTGGCTTCACAAGAATTATTATATTTTTTGCAAATTTTTTCCGTCATAGCCCGACAATCAACTATTCGCAGTTTATTTAATTTTTATCAAAATATATTCGATTAGACGGTAACAGCTATTATTAATTATTCAACTACTGGTTGCAATACCTTAATCGCTTGTGGTAGACATTTTATTGATAATGGCACTGCTGGTCCTTTATCTCCATCAATATTACCATAAACTTCATGGTCATCATCTTTATCAGTATAACGAATATTAAATTGTTCACTTTCTAAGATCAGTAAATGATCTGAATCTTGTAGTTTTAATCCGCCATCTATGGCTGCTTTAACTAAATCTTGCGGGGCACTTCCTTTAGCTGCCAATAGGTGAATTTTTCCATCATCAATTGTCGCCTCTGGTACAAGTTGTTCAAAACCACCCACACTATTGGTTAAAGCACAAACCACTAAATTAGTGTCAATAGGATATTCATTTTCTCCATCATCAATTGTTAACTTCAATGCGTCTGACTCAAAAAATGAACTCACAGCATCTTTAACATATGCAAAGAATCCTAAAGTATTTTTGTCATCAGAATCAGTCTCCATCACTGAAGTTGCAATTGAACCAACTGCTAAAGTGTTAATAAAGTAAACATCATTGACCTGAGCCATATCAAGTGGCTGTGGATGAACATTGCGAAATTGTTCAATCGCACTTTCAGGATTCAAATCATACCCTATTGCCCGACCTAAATCATTGACCGTTCCAAGAGGAATAAAACCAAAATTAGGTTGCTGAGGATTTTTCAAAACACCATGTGCTGTTTCATTAACAGTACCATCTCCACCTAAACAAAGGACACTATCCCCCTCAAATTGTGCGGCCCATTCCGTCGCATCTCCCAATTTTTCAGTTACTCTTACAGTTACCTCTGCTTGATACTCTTCTAGTAAAACTTGTGTTAATTTTCCTGCATACTCCACTGCTTTATTTTTACCTGATCCTGGATTTGCAATCACTAAGACTTTTTTCAACATAAAATCTCTCCTCTTAATAATACTCGCTATTCTCTTAAGTCAATTATTACATAAATCGTTACAACTAGGTTAAATTTATGCTTATAAATTATCTAAATTGGAGAAATATGTTAAAATATTATATAATAGAAAGGCTATCCATAGCAAAAAAAATTGTAGCATGCAACTACAAGGAGGAATTATAAATTATGTCAAAAGATTACCGTGTATTACTCTTCTATAAATATCAAACCATAGAAGACCCAGAAGCTTTTTGTCAAGAACATTTAGCTTTTGCAAAAAGTATCGGCCTTAAAGGGCGTGTATTAGTCGGAACTGAAGGGATTAATGGGACTGTTTCAGGAACAATTGAACAAACTGAAAAATATAAAGAATATGTCCATTCATTACCTGGCTTTGAAGACTTATGGTTTAAAGAAGATGAAGCAGATGACTATGCTCACAAGAAATTGTTTGTCAGACCACGTGAAGAAATTGTGGCTTTAAACTTAGAAGATGATATTGATCCACATACTACTACTGGACAATATTTATCACCAAAAGAATTCCGTGACGCTATCTTAGACGAAGATACCATTGTCTTAGATACTCGTAATGACTATGAATATGACTTAGGTCATTTTAAAGGTGCCATTCGCCCGGATATTCGTAATTTCCGTGAACTACCTCAATGGGTTCTAGATAATAAAGAAAAATTCATGGAAAAACGTGTTGTAGTTTACTGTACTGGTGGTATCCGTTGTGAAAAATTCTCAGGTTGGATGCTTCGTGAAGGTTTCAAAGACGTTGGTCAATTGCATGGCGGTATTGATACTTACGGTAAAGATCCAGAAGTACGTGGGGATTTATGGGAAGGTAAAATGTATGTCTTTGACGAGCGTATTGCAGTTCCAATTAACCATGTAAACCCAACAGTTATTGGTAAAGACCATTTTGACGGTACACCATGTGAACGCTATGTCAATTGTGGTAACCCATTCTGTAATGAACAAATCCTATGTTCAGAAGACAATGAGCACAAATATGTGCGTGGTTGTTGTGCTGAATGCCGTCGCCATCCTCGTAATCGATACATTGTGGAAAATAAATTATCAACAGAAGAATGGGAAGCACGTTTAAACGCAATTGGTGAGTCATTAAAAGATTCCGCTACTGCGTAAGTTATAATCAAATTAGCTAATTAAGTATGGACGATAATAGAAGAAAGTAGGTGTGATAGTGAGTAAGTTTGAAGATGAGATTCCTCAAAACAATAAAAAGAACGGCAATTTTTACGATGTTGATTTTGACTATCATGAGCCTCCTAAACCTAAAAAGCCGGAGTTGCCTC
Source organism: Globicatella sp. PHS-GS-PNBC-21-1553 (assembly GCF_033564055.1). NCBI lineage: Bacteria > Bacillati > Bacillota > Bacilli > Lactobacillales > Aerococcaceae > Globicatella > Globicatella sp. PHS-GS-PNBC-21-1553. Next base: position 2,063,867 of record NZ_CP085470.1, on the reverse strand, counting down.
ATGAATCTAAAGAAGTAGAGCCTAAAAGCCAAACTTCTAGTCACATTGATCGTTCAATCCGCCGTCTTCAATCACTTTTCACTCAAGCAGTCGATAGTCAGTCGCCTCACCAAAATCCATATAAAAAAATGATAAGATGGATTTTTATGAACGTGAAAAAAATCGGGATAAGATGGGCAAGATGCCCTTACCTACTCGCGAACAAATTAGAGCTGAAAGAGAGCGTCGTCGCCGTCTACGCATTGAAGAGTTAGAAAATATTGCTGATGCCAGTGAAGTTGAAAGAACATTCCATGAGCGTAATCTTAAGGAAGATTATTCACTCTATGCTGGGTCAACTGTTAACTCCCCAAATGAAGAAATAGCCGATTCAAAAATTGATAATTTTTCTGATATTAATCCCGTTCATAATGATCAGTTGAATGAAAAATCGAATGCTGCTTCTGGTCGTCAATCAAAGTATACCCATAAAGAATACCAGCAGGAAGATGCAACTTATCATGACATCAATTCTTATCATGAAGCTTTGATGGTCGATGATAACTCTCATCAAATGGATTCTATTCAACTTCCAGATGAAGAAGCTCTAGCGAATCCACCTATCTTGGATTCCTTAACTCCTTCAAAAGTGAATACAATGGGAAAACAGCACCGAGAAAACGACGTTCAATCGGGTGATAATGTTGATGGAACCTCGTCTAGCAAAATCGACTATTCGAGTGAAGAACTTTTAACGATTCACCCCGATAATCTTTCTAAAAATTCAAAATCTGACTCATCAATCGATGATAAACAAAACAAGAAGGTTTCAGCAAGTAATGTTTTTTCTGATAACAACGTCGATCATGAAGAGGTTTCATCATCTAGGATTCTATCAAATGAATACTCTGAAAGTAAGGATAGTCGTTACTCAGCTCAAAGTAATGTCACTATTGATAATATATCACCTACCGGTGACGCGAGTTTCCTATCAAAATCGGCTTCTAACATAGTTGATTCAACATCGACTAAAGCTGACACAATGGCAAAAGCTGATGAAAATGACCAGTTACAGAATCAATTAGCGGGTCAAAACAATCAAAACGCATTATCTGAACAAAATAGATCGTTATCTCATAATGATGCGTCTGATTTAGAAGCTTCAGATACGATAGGCAATTATGATTATTCTGACTCGAAAGCTGTGAAAGATGACTCTGAAATTGACAAAGACGACTCTGGAATTAACAAAGCCGATTCTGAAACTATGAAATCAGACGCTGAATCCAATAAAGCCGATGTTGAATCTGATTATTCCAACTTAGGAGCTAAAGATCATGCAGATGGACCTACAGTTCCTCTAATAATGGATGATCATACTGAAAATGAAACAGAAAACCAGTCTACATCAAAAAATGAAGTTCATTCTGAACACATTAATGATGACACTGATAACTTTGACGAGGTAGTGGTGGCATCTTCAGTGTCGCAAAATAAAACTGAAATAATCAAAGCCAAAAAACATAATAAAAAGAAACGTAAAAGTAAAAAAGAAAGTGATATCTATTCACTCTCCAATCTTTCAACCAAAGAAAAAGTAATTTTTGGTTTTAATGTTTTCTTTGACGTTCTAAAACGTTTTGCAATTTATATTTTATTAATCGGATTATTAATGGGTGCATTAGCGGGCGGTATTGGTCTAGGCTACTTTGCCAATTTGGTTTCCAAGACACCCCCTCCTTCTAAGGAAGAGATGGCAGAACAAATTAATCGTGTCGAACAACAAAGTACCCTATACTATGCCGATGGTAATCCTATTGCGAATGTTAGAGCCGATGTGGTTCGAAGTGTCACTCAATTAAGTGATATTTCACAATATATCGTAGATGGATTGGTTGCAACTGAAGATGAATATTTCTATGATCATCCAGGCATTGTGCCAAAAGCAATCTTAAGAGCAGCCTTACAAGAGTTGTTATTGTCTGGTTCTGGTACTGGTGGTTCTACCTTAACGCAACAATTAGTTAAACAACAAATGTTGACGAATGATGTCACCTTCTTCCGTAAAGCTAACGAGATATTACTAGCTTTACGGGTTGAAAATTATTTTAGTAAAGATGAAATTCTAACTGCTTATTTAAATATTTCGCCTTTTGGTCGCAATAACAATGGCGAAAACGTCGCAGGTATTCTAAGTGCTTCTGAAGGTATTTTTGGAAAAAGTCCAAATGAAGTAAACTTAGCTCAAGCCGCTTTCTTAGTTGGTTTACCACAAGATCCATATAATTACACGCCTTATAATCAATATGGTGAAATTAATGAAGATCAAACCGCAGGAATCGAACGGATGAAAGAAGTACTGTTTAGAATGTACCGTGCACAAAAAATCACCAAAGAAGAATATGAGCAATCGATACAGTATGACATCACCAAAGACTTTATTCCTACTGAACAAAAGAGTGTCGAAAGACAAACTTACTTATATCAATCCATGATGAATGGTGCAATTGAACAAATTATGCGTTTAAATATTGCCGACCAAGGTTTAACTTGGGATCAAGTTAATGCTGATGTAGATTGGTATAACGAATTTTATTTTGAAGCACTTGAACAATTAAGAACTGGTGGCTACCATGTCTATACAACTATCAATAAAGATATTTATGATTCATTACAAACACTAGCTGCTAAATACAAAGATCAATTAGGTGTGTCATATGATGGTGTCTATACAGATCCTGATTCAGGCGATGAAACATACTATGTTGAAACTGTTCAAGCTGGTATTGTCGTAATGGAAAATAAAACAGGTAAAGTACTTGGTTTTGTGGCTGGTACAGATTATGAAAACAATCAAATTGACCATGCCTTTGGTATGAGACGTTCACCGGGTTCAACCATTAAGCCTCTGGCAGTATATGGTCCGGCTGTTGAAAATAATTTGATTAATCCATCAACTGTTATTCCGGATACCGCCTTTGAAATTACCTTTGAAGATGGTAGCACATGGACCCCAACTAACTACGGTGGTGTGGTCAGTGGAGGGTTAATGACTGCTCGTACTGCTTTACTGAAATCAGATAACCTACCAGCCGTTCGTATTTATCAAAAATTAGTCGAAAATAACATTCCAATTTTTGATTATATGAAAAAAATGGGCTTTGATATCAATGATTCATATACTAAAGAAGATACCGAAAACTTAGCCTTCTCCTTAGGTGGAGTCACGACTGGTCCGACCGTTTTTGAACAGACAAGAGCCTTTACGACCTTTGCAAATAATGGACAATATATTGATGGGTATTTTATTGAGCGTATTGAAGATGCTTATGGAAATGTGATATATCAACATGACGTAGAACCTGTAAAAGTTTTTTCAGAAGATACAAACTATATTTTAGTGGATATGCTGAGAGATACTAATACCGAAGGTACAGGCCGTACAGCAGCTGCTCATATGCAAATGGGTGGTGATTGGATCGCCAAATCCGGTATCAGTGAAAATTCACGTGATATTTGGTATTTAGCTTCAACCCCTAAAATTACTACTGGTACTTGGATAGGTTATGACAATCGTTATTATGATTATTATATTGATATTAACGATGGTTACGGACGTGAATCCGAGCGTATCCAAATTTATTGGGCTAATATTATGAATGAACTTTATGCTCAATATCCTGACATCTTTGGTACCGAAGAAATATTCGTCATGCCAGATAGTGTTAAAGAAACAGAAGTCCTTAAAGAGACAGGTACACTACCAGGGTCTATAACAGTGAACGGTACTAACATTAATGTTAACCAACCACTGGTTAAAGAAATTTTCAAAACTTCTAGACCTGCACCTGAATTAAAATACGACTTTATCTTTAATGGAACTGAGCAAGATGCACAGAATTTCTGGGCTTCTTATATTGCTAAAGCTCAAGAAGCGGCTCGTAAACAACGAGAAGCACAACAAAGAAATAACTCTCAAACAACGACAACGGAATCTAGTGAAACGACAACTGATGGTGAAACACCAAATGAAAGTGGAACGCCAGCTCCTGAAACTCAACCAGAGGTTACAGAGCCACCTGCTAGTACAACCGTTGCTCCAGGTTAATTGAGAACAGAAAACTCCGAGAAGAAATCAGTATTAATCGACTGATACTATCTCGGAGTTTTTATTTATCTTTTACAAATGGTCTAATATCTTTTGAACAGCTTCTTCAATAATCGCAGGTGAAGTTGCTAAATTCAAACGAATGTAACCATTATAACCTTTCCCAAACCATTCTCCAAAATCAACAGCCAAGCCACATTGATCTTGAATAAACGCCTTACAATCACGTCCCTTTAAAATAGGATTCAAATTGATAAATTGAAGATAGGTTCCTTCTAATGGGTATATGATAATTTCTGGTGCATGATCTGTCAATTTTTGACGCACTAGTTGATCATTATATTGAATCACTTGTAGTAAAGATTCTAACCATGCTTCACCTGTTTCATAAGCTGCCGCAGTAGCGATAGAACCTATTAAATTGACACCGATGTCGCCCACACGGTTAACATATTGATCATAGTGTGAACGTAATGTTTCATTAGGTATCATAACCATGGAGTGAGTTAAACCTGCAATATTAAAGGTTTTAGATGCAGATGTTACCGCAATGACACCCTCTTGAATATAAGGGTGATTGAGGCTCAATAATGCGATTTGTCGGTGGGGTTGATAAGCAAAATCTTGATGAATTTCGTCCGCAATTATCACAACTTGGTGTTTTTGACAAATATCTAATAATCTTCTTAATTCTTTTTCCTTCCATACCCGTCCTACTGGATTATGAGGTGAACATAAAATAAAGAGTTTAACTTGATGTTCAATAAGTTTGGCTTCAAATGCCTCAAAATCTATTTCAAAATGATGGTCCGTTGTTTCGATTAAGTCCGCTGATACTAATTTCCGACCGGTATGTTCGATAGCATGACTAAAAGGATAATAAACGGGTTGCATTATAATAACAGCCTCTTCTGGTTTTGTAAAAGCATTTACAAAATGATACAAAGCCTTTACTACACTTGGAGTGAAACGAATCCAATCCTTGTTTAATTGTACATTAAAGTGTTCTTGCATCCATTTAAAAAACGGCTCATAGTAGTCATCATCCAAAAAAGAATAACCATAAACGCCATGTTCAATACGCTTTGTAATCGCTTGATTAATTCCGTCCGCTACTTTAAAATCCATATCTGCGACCCAAAGTGGAAGCAAATTTTCGGCACCAAAGATTGGTTGGAGACCATCCCATTTTACAGAATGAGTGCCTTTTCTATCAATCGCATACTTTTTAATAAACTTTTGCATTAAATCCCTCTTCTCTATTCCGTTACTAACTGAATTGTATAATTTTTATCATTTGACTGTCAATGGTAATCAATATTTATTAATACTTAGACAGAACATATACTATCGAACAACTATTATACAATCGGCTAATAACAAAAAAAGAGACTTAACAATAAAGAAAACTTTATTGTTAGTCTCTACGAAACGACAGAATACTAAAGTATCAGTTATCACGGTTCACAACATGATAACATATAGCGCCATCCTGGCTTCATGCTATACTGTCTTTCAGTCTACCAGACTGCTTTCGACTCATCGCATATAGACACTATATCATATCCTTCAATCGAAAGCAATCATCTGACTGAATTCATCTAAATGATGGATGTCCAAGCTTAACATATTTAATCATTATCTTTTATATTAAAGTAAATATAAAAGATAATGGATAATTAACTCACTGAAAGAATAAAAAAGAGCTCTGGCACCCTTATTAAGGTAAGCTAAAGCTCAATGATCCTGTAATAAATTATTTGTTACGCATTACTTCTAAACGATAGCCATCTGGGTCGGTTACGAAGAAGTAAGACGGTTCAGAACCAGGCAAACCTTTTAACTCGGTTGTTTCATATCCAGATTCTTTACATTTTGCATGAATTGCTTGTAAATCATCTACACCGATAGCTAAATGACTAAAGCCATTTCCAATTTCATAGCGATCTGAATCATAATTGTAAGTTAACTCTAATTCAAAATCTGAACCAGGTACTACTAAATAAATAATATCAAAGCCATGTTCTGGGAAACGACGTTCACGACTAACAGTAAAGTCAAATACCTCTGTATAAAATTTAATTGATGCTTCTAAATCATAAACGCGATAGCACGCGTGTAATAATGTTTGTGCCATGTTTTCACTCCTATTTCATTACTACTTATATCATAGCAAATTATTAATTTTATAACAAAAGTTTTGCTTTACATATCTAATTTTTCGAAAGCAAATGGCACTAATTCTTTTACCGAAGTTGTTAAAATGTCACCATTATTTCTTGTTAAATAAACTGGCGTATCTGGATCACAAAATTCAACCATTACTTGACGACAAATACTACATGGTGGAAGAAAATCTTCTGTATCACCACTGACAGCGATCGCTGCTATTGACTTAGGTCGGTAACCTTTCGTGGCAGCAGTAAATATCGCTGAACGTTCAGCACAGTTCGTAACACCAAAAGAGACATTTTCAACGTTCACACCTTCTATAATGGTGCCATCTTTCATTTCCATTGCGCATCCTACGGGAAAATGTGAATAAGGAATATAAGCATTTTTTTGTACTGATCTTGATAATTTAATTAATTCTTCTTTAGTTGCCATCTTAACACCTCATTTTCCTTTGTAATAATCAATTAATGCCGCTTCATCAAAAATTAAGGTTGCATCTTCCGTTACTAAAACTGGAATACCTACTTGATTCATTTCTTTTTTTCCAAAAATTCTTCACGAGTATCTCGTAAACTTAAAAATCTTTTCAAATTCGGCATTGTTTCCGTAATATTAACCGCCTCATATTCGATTTGATAAGGTTCTAATAGTTTAATAAAAGGATCGGTATCAGGACAAACTGAACTAAAAATAAAATAGGTTTACTCATAAACTTCATCCTCTCAATGGGGGTATTAATCTTATTATAAACGATTTTATGTAAAATGTCAGTTGAGTTTCATCAATTCATTAAATTTAAATGTACCATTATTCCGATTAAAAACGATTAAAAATAGACAATATAAATAAATCCACCCCATTCCATTTGTAATAGATGAAATGAGATGGAAATAACGAAGCTAAGTTAGCATAACAATCGAACGATTAATGCTTCACTTATAGTTTAACTACTATTTAATAGTTAATTTTTGACCAATTTGTAAGAAATCACTCGTTAAATTATTTAATTGTTTAATTTTAGCAACTGTTGTACCATGAGCTTTTGCAATAGTCCATAATGAATCACCTTTGACAACAGTGTATTGTTTAGATGGTGCTTCTGGTGCAGTAGTTCCTGTTAATTTTAATTTTTGACCAATTTGTAAGAAATCACTGGTTAAATTATTTAATTGTTTAATTTTAGCAACTGTTGTACCATGAGCTTTTGCAATAGTCCATAATGAATCACCTTTGACAACAGTGTATTGTTTAGATGGTTCTTCTGGTGCAGCGGTTCCTGCTAATTTTAATTTTTGACCAATTTGTAAGAAATCCCTGGTTAAATTATTCCATTGCTTAATTTGCGCTACAGTCACGCCATGTACATTGGCAATCTTCCATAATGAATCGCCTGCTACGACGGTATACACTGTACTTGGTTCAGATGGTTCTTCTGGTGTTTCTGGTGCAGCGGTTCCTGCTAATTTTAATTTTTGACCAATTTGTAAGAAATCACTGGTTAAATTATTCCATTGCTTAATTTGCGCTACAGTCACGCCATTTGCATTGGCAATCTTCCATAATGAATCGCCTGCTGCGACCGTATAAACGGTACTTGGTTCAGTTGGTGTTTCTGGTGCTTCTGGTGCAGTCGTACCTGTTAATTTTAATTTTTGGCCAATTTGTAAGAAATCACTGGTTAAATTATTCCACTGCTTAATTTGCGCTACAGTCACTCCATTTGTATTGGCAATCTTCCATAATGAATCACCCGCTACGACGGTATAAACTGTACTTGGTTCAGATGGTTCTTCTGGTGCTTCTGGTGCTTCTGGTGTTGTAGCAGAAACAGTTAACTTTTGACCAATTTGTAAGAAATCACTGGTTAAATTATTCCACTGTTTCAATTCAGCTACTGTCACACCATTTGCTTTGGCAACTTTCCATAGGGTATCTCCGGCAACTACTGAATATTGAGTTGCTTGAGCTTCAATCATTAATGGTGATACAGAAAATCCTAAAGTGGCAATTGAAACTAATAAAGTACGCTTTAAATTTTTCATTGTTAACTCCCCTTTTTTGTAACATTTGTAACACTTTTGTTACATTAAAGATAACACTCTCATATAAATTAGTCAAGCGCTTCAATCAGAATTCAAAAATTTTTCAAAAAATTTTCATAAATATAAAAAGTACCTAGTGAGAGTTCAAAAAACACTCACAGGTACTTAATATAATACTGTTAGATCAATAATAATTTAGAATCAAGATAAGTTTTTCAGTAAAATCTAAATTAGTTTCATACATTTAATTTATACTAGTCTTCTTTTTCCGAAAAATATTCTGGAAAATGATTTGTTACAATCTCGTTACAACGATAGCATAATTCCTCAGCTCCAGCAATTGTTCCTACTTCCTCTCGGATTGCGCGACATCTTTCACATACATGTCCCGGTGCATGAGTAACTGAAACTTTAAAATGATCAAATTCATGGGCACTTGCTGCGGCTTCATTAATATCTTTTAAATCTAATTTAGATACAATTAATAATTGATCCAATTGATCACTTAAATTAGTCAATACTTGACGCATTTCTCCATCTGTATAAACCGTAACAGCTGCTTCAAAAGATTTTTTAATTGGGTCTTCTTCAACATTTTTCGCTTCTTCTAGAACTTTATTAACAGCATCTTTCATTTCAAAGAATGGCTCCCATTCTTTAATTACTGCTAAATCTTCTGTAATGTCTTTTGTTTTAGGCATATCTTGTAATTGTACAAAGCCTTCAGCTCCAGGTAATTCTTTCCAAGCCTCTTCCATTGTATGTAATAAAATAGGGGTAAGCAATGGAATTAACCCACTTAAAATGTCATAGATAACAGTTTGCATTGCGCGACGTGCACTGGCATCTGCTGCTTCAATATATAAGACATCTTTAGCGAAGTCTAGATAGAATGCAGATAAATCTACGGTAATAAAATTGATTACTTTCTTATAAATCGTTGAAAATTCAAATTCATCATAAGCTTTCAATACATCGTGTACCAATACATTATATTTTGCCATTAAATATTGGTCTACTTTACGTAATTCAGATACTCGATCGGTCTCTGGATTAAAGTCACCAATGTTTGATAGCATAAAGCGAATCGTATTACGAATTTTACGATAAGATTCTGATACTTGTTTTAAAATATCATGCGAAACACGAACATCATTTTCATAGTCCACACTTGCTACCCACAGACGAATAATGTCAGCTCCTAATGTTTCCATTACTTCTTCAGGTAAAATAACATTACCCAATGATTTACTCATTTTTTGACCCTTACCGTCCATGACGAAACCTTGTGATAATACAGCTTTGTAAGGTGGTACGCCATTTACCGCAATCGAAGTAGTAAAACTTGAGTTAAACCAACCACGATATTGATCTGACCCTTCTAAATATAGGTCTGCTGGGAATGATTGACCTGGTCTTTCTAAGACACTTGCATAAGAAGTTCCTGAATCAAACCATACGTCCATAATATCCATTTCTTTCGTAAACTCACCATTTGGGCTACCTGGGTGAGTAAAGCCTTCAGGTAATAACTCTTTAGCTTCACGTTCAAACCAGATATTAGATCCATTTTCAGCAACTAATTGTGCCACATGTTCAATGACTTGTCCATCAAGAATGGCCTCGCCATTTTCAGCATAGAAAATTGGTAATGGAACGCCCCAGACACGTTGACGTGAAATGACCCAATCGCCACGGTCACGTAACATATTATAAATACGAACTTGACCTGATGGATGATACCAAGTGACATCATTATCAACAGCCGTTAATAAATCTTGACGGAATTTATCAATCGAAGCAAACCATTGTGGCGTCGCACGGAAAATGACTGGCTTTTTAGTACGCCAATCATGTGGATAACTATGAAGCAATTCATCTTGTTGTAATAAACTGCCATTTTCAGCTAATTGCTCCATCACAAGCTTATTCCCTTTAAGATAGAATACGCCTTCTAAACCTGGTGCTTCATCCGTGAAATGTCCGCGATTATCAATTGGCGATAAAATTTCTAATCCATATTTTTGACCAATTTGGTAGTCATCTTCCCCGTGTCCTGGTGCCGTATGAACTAATCCAGTACCTGCATCCATCGTTACATGATCTCCGACCATTAATAATGATTCGCGGTCATACATCGGATGTTGAGCTGTCATATGGTCGAATTGAATCCCTTCATATTCGGCTACCACTTGGTAATCTTCCCAACCAATTTCTTGGGCAACTTTTTCTAATAACTCTTTCGCTACAATGAATTGACGTTCTGCCACATTAACTGCTACATAAGTGGCATCGGGTTTAACTGAAATCCCTAAGTTTGCCGGAATGGTCCAGGGAGTCGTCGTCCAAATAACAAATTCAGCTTTTTCATCAACTACGCCTTTCGTATCTTTCACTTTGAACGCTACATAAATAGTTGGCGAAGTGACATCTTGATATTCTACTTCAGCTTCTGCTAATGATGACTCACTAGATGGTGACCAATAAATTGGTTTTAACCCTTTGTAAATATAACCTTTTTCGGCCATTTTACCAAAAATACGTAATTGAGCTGCTTCATATTCAGGTTGTAAAGTTAAGTAAGGATGGTCCCACTCTCCTGTTACACCTAAACGTTTAAACGTTTCACGTTGTGCATCTACTTGTTTTAAAGCATATTCCTCACACATTCTTCTAAAGTCAGCAACCGAATATTTTTTACGATCAATGCCTTCATTTTTAGTTAATGCTGATTCAATCGGTAACCCATGCGTATCCCATCCTGGAATATACGGTGCGCTAAAACCGTTCATTGATTTATAACGAACAATAAAGTCTTTCGTTACTTTATTTAAAGCATGCCCCATATGAACTTTACCATTGGCATATGGAGGACCATCATGTAAAATATATGACGGTTTGCCTTCATTTTTTAATTGGATCTGGTTATAAATATCTGCTTCTTTCCATTCTTCTTGTAATGATACTTCTTTGACCGGTAAATTTGCACGCATCGCAAAGTTTGTTTTTCCTAAATTTAATGTTTCTTTTAATTTCATTGTTATCTCCTTAATCATAATAAAAAATGTCCCTTCAAATTGAAGGGACGTAAAATTACGTGGTACCACCCAGTTTAGTTTCAATAAATTATTAAAACTCACTCTTTCATGATAACGCTATTTAAGCGACAAAAACTACTTTTATTTCATCTTTGTAATTAACAATTGGGGATAATTAAGTGATTAGTGATGCCAAGCTTACACCCTCCTTGACTCGCTGATAATATAATCAAATGATTGTGTCCAATTACTCTTTTGGTAAATCTATACGAATTGTACGGCCAAGAACACTTTCAACTGGTTGTTCAGAGTCTTCTCCAGCAACCGGATAGTTATGATGTTCGTCAACTGGATCTGATTCAAAAAAATCATCTTGTACAGGAATATCTTTTCCATCTTCTTCAGAAATTTCAAAATCCATTTGGTCTAATTGACTTCTTTTATCTTCTTTCAATTCATCAGTAGTTTCCACAACTGCTTGAGCGGATTCTACTTCTTGAATTGGTTCAAGTTCAGATTCAACTGATAAATCTTCAGATTGTTTTCTTAATTCATCACGTAAATGATTGATTGGTGTTTCTATCTCACCTTGCGCTTCTTTAAATAATTCTTGATTGTCTTCTTTATTTAATAATGACAATTGAGCTTCAACCATATTTCTTAGGCGATTTCTAAAGTTTAAACTATATTGATGTAAATGTTCCGTTTCACTTACAATGGTTTTAGAACGGTTATTAGCATCTTCTAAGATGCGTTCAGCTTCTCGGTCTGCTTCATATAAAATTAATTCAGCTTCCTTACGAGCGTTTTGTTTTAAACGCTCAGCTGCTTCTTGTGCGACCATAATAGAATTATTTAATGAATCTTGTAACTGTTTGAAATAATTCAATTTATCTTCCATGTCGGCAATCTTGGTCATCATTTCATTATTACTTTTGGTTAATTTTTCAAATTCAACCACAATAATATCTAAGAAGTCATTGACTTCATCTGAATCATAACCTCTAAATTTAGTGTTAAATTCTTTATGTAAAATCTCAGATGGTGTTAAAGACATCCTCACACTTCCTTTCAAAAGTTGCAATCGATAAAATATACAATTACTATTCTACACTAATTCCATTGAAATTTATAGAGTTTCATGAGAACTTTTGTTAAATCATTAAAATTAAAACGTTGTCATCGATCGATAAGGCTTCATTATTTGATTAGCACATTAACCGTTAGACGATAATTATCTTTCTTGGTCACACCATCAATCGATTGTATCCAAAAACGGCCATATTTTCTAAGTGAAACAATATCATTAATTTTCACTTCTGCATCAGAACGAGTCATTGCCATAAAATTCATTTTTACATTACCTTCATTAATTTGATCTTTCGCTCTTTGTCTTGAAAAATTATAAACATTCGAAAGCATCGCATCTAGTCTTAAGGAACTACTGATCACTGTAATGGTTTCCCAAGCTTCATTGGATTCTAAAATTTGTTCCCACTCAATTTCTTCTAAGTGAACACCAACATTACCAATTTTAGTAACATTACTGATTAAATATAATTTAATGGTTTCATCGACTATTACATGCCACGCTTCCCCATCGGTAATAATATCCCCAATGCGTTCGCGATCAATTCCACTACCAATTAAGGTTCCTAATATTTTTCCGTGAGAAATGTTAGCAAATTTCACTGGAAATTTGATATTTAATAAACTCAAATTAAAATCATCTTCTTGAAGTTCATGATAAGGTGGAACGATTAGTGCTCGTTTTCGTTCAGCTTTTTCATATCCTCCCCTAAAATAAACTGCTAAACTTTCATTATTTGCTACTAACTGTTTGACAATGAGTGCTTCTCTAGGTGTTAAGAACGGTGTTAAGTAAGCACTATAACGATTTTCAACTATTTGCATCCAACCAAAAACTTGGTCAATAAAGGATTGCTCCTCTTTGCCATAATGTTGATATATGTCCTGATTCACTTTAATCCTCTTTCTAAACGATTATAAAAACAAATTAAGTAAAACAACAATACCTCTTTTAACGAGGTTGAGCGTGAAAATAGCAATAATCACGTTAAAGCTAATACCACCAATTGGTGGAATAAAACTGTCAAAAATATTTAAATATGGTTCTGATAATTTAGAAACCCACTCTTCAATTTTGCTGCCACGTGCATTTGGAAACCAACTTAATAATGCATAGACAACTAATACCATTTGGTAGGCATCAATTAATTTCATTAAATAAACGACAAAATTAAAAATCATATATCTGTTCCCCTCAAATTTTCTTAAAGCTATTCTATCATAAAAATGACTGTTTACCTAATGAATCAGTGACTAATATAAGAAAAACAAAGTAAACATACCAAAATTTTTATATCGACCATTCATGAGGCTGGGCATAAACTTGATAAATTTAGTTAAGATTATTATTCGTTAATTAATAACACAGTAGTTGAGTGGTCTCAAACAGCGGCTTAAAAAGTATAGAGATAAAATTGATAAATTCAATCAAGTTAATGTTCATTAATGACGTAATTCGCTCATTATATCTTGACTAATTAAAGCCAGATACTCACAAAAATCACGTAAAACTACTAGGCCTAACTTCCTATATTAACAAATTCTTAGCAATAGTCTCAAGGTGAACTTAACGTAATACTCATTTAGCAGAAAACTCGATATATGCAAAACCGGACAGAGAAAATCTGCCCGGTCTACTGAATTACGTTTTAATCTTTATTAGTTACGGTGACGTTTACGGAAAAATGGTGGTGTATCTAATTCGTCGTCTTCGATAACATCATTTTTACGAGTCACTTCGTTGTCATTACGTTGGAACGTACGTTGAGGAACTTCATTTGAAACCTCACGTGTATTCTGTTCACGTTTAATATCCCAATCACTGAATAAATCACGTTCTTCTTTTTGACGAGGGACATTTAATTCAGGTCCACCTTGATTAGATGGTGGATTCGGGGTATTACCTGTTTGTGGTTGATTATAATTGACATTTGCTTCACGTTCAGTACCAATTTGGTTGTAGCCACTTGTTGACGTAAAGGTTGTACGTTGTTGACGTGGATTAATTTTATTGCGTTCAGATTTTTCTTGTTCAATACCAGTCGCAATAACTGTTACTACTACTTCATCACCTAAGTTTTCATTAATTGACGTACCGAAGATAATATTGACATCACCTGATGAAGCATTGGCAACAATTTCACTTGCATCTTGGGCTTCAAATAAGGTTAAGTCTGAACCACCAGTAATATTTAATAAGATTTGCTCTGCACCATCGATTGAAACTTCTAATAATGGTGAAGAAATAGCTTTCTTAGTCGCTTCAGCAGTACGGTTTTCACCGCTTGCTGTACCAATTCCCATTAAAGCCGTACCTTGGTCTTTCATAACAGTTTTAACGTCAGCAAAGTCTAAGTTTACATAACCAGGAGAGGTGATTAAATCTGAAATCCCTTGTACCCCTTGACGTAAAACATTATCTGCTTCACTAAATGCTTCTAACATTGGCGTTTTGCGGTCTACAATTTCTAATAGACGATTATTTGAAATGACAACTAAAGTATCAACACTGTCTTTTAAATTTTTCAAACCTTCAGCAGCATAGCGTCCACGTTTAGGTCCTTCAAAGGTAAATGGTCGTGTCACAACCCCAACAGTTAAAGCGCCTAATTCTTTCGCGATTTTAGCGACAATTGGGGCAGCACCAGTACCAGTACCTCCACCCATGCCGGCAGTAACAAATACTAAGTCCGCACCTTCTAAAACGCTACGGATTTGCTCTTCACTTTCTTCAGCAGCACGTTGACCAATTTCTGGTAATGATCCTGCTCCTAATCCTTTAGTTAATTTTGAACCTAATTGGATTTTAGTTGTTGCTTGTGAACCAGCTAAGGCTTGGGTATCGGTATTCGCAACGATAAATTCAACACCTTGAACATCTTCTACAATCATACGATTGACGGCATTCCCACCTGCTCCACCAACACCAATAACTTTAATTACCGCGCCAGTCTGATTCATTGATGAATCGAAAGATAATTCCATTATAATTTCCTCCTAATTTCATGACTAATCAAAAAATGTATTGAAAAATGCTTTTACTTTTGAAGCAACTGAATTTTCATTGCTTAGTTCTTCATAAACACCTTGGTTAGTTTCCTCTTCATAATATTCATTTTCGATATATCGTTGATTTTCTTGACCATTCGTTTGTTGATATTGATCATAATTTGCTCTTGGTCTTTCAGGTCTTGGATTCATTTCAGACATCGGTCTTTGATATTTAGTCGTTTGTCTATTAGGTTGAGCTGGGTAATAGTCATTACTTGCATCGTGATTTTGTTCAGGTTGTTGCGCCGGACGACTATTAGGTCGATAAGTTCCTTGAGCAATCCGATGAACATCATCCAAACCTGCAACATATTCAATAATTCCCATACTAGTAGAAAAGACTGGATTACGCATCCCCATCTGTTCTGGAATATATAGACGTACTTTACTACCAAAGAATTTTTGTGCTAATTCCAAAACACCTGGTAATGATGCTGCACCTCCGGTAATAACAAAACCACCTGGTAAATCAAGAGCATCTACAGCACCTAAGTCTTCATGGATTGTTTCAAAAATTTGAGCTAAACGCGCTTCTATGATTTCAGCTAAATAACGCTCATCTACACGAACAGGTTCTTTTTTTCCTACTGTCTCAACTGGGAAATATTCTTCATCTGAAGTTTGACTAGCAATTGCATAACCATATTCACGCTTAATCCGCTCAGCACTTTCTAAAGATGTATTCAAAATAATTGAAATATCTTTAGTAACAAAATCGCCACCTTCTTGATCGACAAAAGAATATTTTAATTGATTATCATAAATGATTGAAGCAGAAGTTTGTCCCCCACCCATATCAATAATGACGGTACCAAATTCACGTTCGTCTCGACTTAATGCTACTTCCGCAATGGCTTGTGGTTGTAAAACCAATTCTTTAATTACTAAACCTGCTTTTTCAACACAACGTTTAATGTTATGAATAATCGTTCTTGGTCCTGTTAATAAGGTCGCATATAATTCTAAACGAACACCTATCATACCGCGTGGATCACGTATACCGTTAAATCCATCTACCACAAATTCTTCTGGGATAACCGAAATGATTTCTCTTTCTGGTGCCACAGAGCGAACTTTAGCCGCGGTAATAACATTATCCACATCACGATTGGTAATCTCTCTATTTTCATTCGATACAGCAATCATTCCATGACAAGATTCTAAACCTAATTTATTACTTGGAATGCCCACCGATACTTCTTTAATTTTAACATTAGATTTTTGTTCGGCTAATGTAACAGCCTGTTGAATCGAGTAAACCGTTTCGTCAATATCAACGATCACGCCTCGACTTAACCCTCTAGACTTTACATTACCAACACCAATGATGTTAATTTGTCCATTAATATATTCTGCAACCACAACTTTAATCGATGTGGTGCCGATATCTAAACTCACAAAAATTTCATGATTTCTCATTACAATATGTAACCCCCTTAACGTAGTTTTATGTATTATAGGAGTTGTGTCTACCTCTAATAGCTCTCTACAATTTTAACACAAAATAAATTTATATTGAAGATAAAACTTCAAATAGTACCAGAAATATTTATTAATTATCTAAATTAGCATCAAGTTTAATATTATTATTACCTTCTGTCTCTGGTGTGAAGTAAGCTCCTACTTCTAAATTAACAGTTCCCATTTGGTCTCCAATAATATTTTTCATGGCAGGATATTTATTAATTTTTTCAGCCACGGTAGAAGCAACGGCTTTGACATACATCCCGTCCTTCATTTTCATCGATAAATGATTTGGACGATTCAGATCCTTCGATAATTCAATAGTATCGATTAAAGCTAAGACATCTGGTTCAACTCTTCTTAAAGCCGTTGCTACTGTCACTAATTTACCTTTTTGTTCAACATTTAAAATTCTTGGTAAATTAAATCGGTCCATATTCTCTTGCAAATATTTATTGGATTCCAGTAATATTTCACCATTTTCCAATAAAGGATATAATTCCCCTTCAATTTCTACAATCGCCACAATATGATATTCTGAAACTTTAATATCCATCTGTTTCCAATTAACACGATCGAAAACAACGCCCGAAACAATGGGATTTGATTGAATAATATTCTTTTCGATTTGTTCTCTATTAGCCATGACATTTTTAATCGTATCAAGAGAGCGAATCCCAGAAGAATAAGCAACCATTTCCGATTCTGCAATTTCATTTCCGGAAACGGTTAAATGATTGACTTTATTAAAAGGGGCTAATTGCCACCCGAATGTCCACATAAAAATAAAAATTACGGCCGTCACACTAGCTAATTCAACTCTGCCAGTTGGCAACCCTTTAGTCCAATTAATGGGTGCTTTCTCTGGTTTATTTCTTACAATTCTTTGATTAGATGTTATAACGTCATTTACTTCTGCTTCTAATTGTTCATTAAATTGTCTCACATTATCTAATTCATCTTCAAAAATATTTGGCATTATAACACCTCCTTCAAAAAATCCTAAAAAATGAAGCTCGATTATTGATTGAGAGCAACAATTAATTCATTGAATTGTGCCCCACGTTCTTCAAACGATTGGTACTGATCCCAGCTTGCACAAGCAGGCGATAATAAGACAACATCCCCACTTTCAGCATAAGATTGCGCGGCTTTCGTTGCTTGTTCTAAATTATCCACCATCACAATATTTTCAATCTGAGCTTGTTCCATCGCTTCTTTCATAATTTTTTTGATTCACCATATAAAATAGCAACTTTGACATTTTCTAAATAGGGTACTAATTCCTCAAAAGTAATGCCACGATCCAAGCCACCACCAATATAGATTGTTGGTTCAGTAAAACTCTTTAATGCGGTAATGGTTGCATCAGGATTAGTCGCTTTAGAGTCATTATAATAACTGATGCCATTATAAATCCCAACAGGTTGGATACGATATTCAACACCTTGATAATTCATAATTGTATCGTGAATAAGGTTGTTAGGAACGTTTAATATTTTGGTAATGGCAATAGCAACTAAAATATTCTCAATATTATGCTCACCGGGAATTTGAATATCGTCTTCTTTCATAATTAATTCGCCTTTAAAGTATAAACCACCATTTTCATAATACGCTCCAGTTTGTCGTACTAAATCTGATAAATTTAATCTAGCAAATGGTACTTTATTAGCAGGCGATTCAATCAGATAGCTAGCAAGTTCTTTTTGATCTGCATTAAAGATTATAAAGTCATGATTATCTTGGTTTTGAATAAGTCGTAATTTTGCTTTAACATATTCTTCTCTTGTGCCATGATAATCTAGGTGAGCGGAGAAGATATTCGTAATGGCAGCAATATGTGGTTTGAATTTATCTGTTCCCATCAATTGAAAACTCGATAGTTCCATCGTTACCACATCTTTTTCTTTTACTTTTGGTAAAACCGATAGTGTAGGAATACCAATATTACCTGCTAAATGGGCTTGATACTGACTATTTTGTAAAATATTATTAACTAAAGTTGTAGTGGTTGTTTTACCGTTACTGCCCGTTATACCAATTAATATTCCCGGATTATACCAATCGAAAATTTCGATATCTGTATAAATAGGAATCTCTTGTGCAATAGCCGCTTGTAATAATTCAATTTGATAAGGAATACCAGGGTTCTTTACAATAAAGTCAAAGTTTTCGTTTAAAAGTGTAACTGGTTGTTTTTTATCAACAACGATAACGCCTTTAGCTTTTAACTCTTCAATCGATGGTTCTTCGCTTAAATCATTTAAATCGTTGATTGTGACATTCGCACCTTGAGAAACTAAAAACTCAGCGGCTCCTCTTCCCGTTCGAGCGTAACCTAAAACCAATACTTTTTTATCTTTTAAATCCATTTTGACACCTTAAATCCTTTTTTATTTGAATATGCTAATATAAATCATTGCGGCAATCATACCAACTAACCAAAAGACATAAACGACTTTCGGTTCAGACCATCCACTCATCTCAAAATGATGGTGAATCGGACTCATTTTAAAAATACGTTTACCTCTTGTTTTGAATGACCATACTTGTAAAATAACACTTGCAGTTTCTACGACAAATACAAAACCTATGATTAATAAACTCCATGGATTATTTAATAAAATCGATATAACTGCTAATCCGGCACCTAAAGCGAGTGATCCAACATCACCCATAAAGATTTTAGCGGGTTTCTTATTATAAATTAAGAATCCTAATAAGGCACCTACCACCACTAAACAAGCTAAGGCAATAGCCTGGGCACCTTGATTAATAGCAATAGCAAAATAAGCACCATAAGCAATAATATTTAGTCCTGTTGCTAGGCCATCTAAACCATCGGTAAGATTAACGGCATTGGAAAATCCATTAATCCAAACACTAGCAAAAATAATTAAGATAATTGGATTGGTAATTTGTGTAAACCCTAAGGGGATAGATATTTTATATTGATGTAAAACGCCAATCAACATAATAACGATTGAAAAGATGATTTGCAAAATGAATTTTTGTTTGGCGGTTAATCCTTCGTTTTGCTTTTTGAAGATACTAATAAAATCATCAACAAAGCCTATTCCTCCAAATAATAAGAAGGTTAAGAGAATCATCCAAACACTACCTTCCAATAATTTCATTAACCATGCACTGACTAATAAAGTAACTAAGATTGCAAAAACAAATACCGTTCCACCCATGGTAGGTGTTCCCGTTTTAACTTCATGCCACGTTGGACCTTCCTCACGAGTTGTTTGACCGATCTTTTTATAATTAAAATAACCAATAAAAAATGGCATAATTGAGACAGTAATCGCGAAACTTACTGCCAATGGTAAAGCTAATTCCATATTTTTTCACCTAATGTCCTATTTATTTTTTCTTAAAGTAGCTTTAATTACCTCAACTTCATTATATGGGACATAATCATCCCCAATGACTTGATATAATTCGCCACCTTTACCTGTAAAGACAACCGTATCATGTTCATTTGCATGATTCAATGCGAAGGCTATCGCTTCTTCTCTTTTTTCAATAATTGTATAGTCTACTTCATTATGCTGACCAATTATTTCCTGACAAATTTTTTGAACCGGCTCGTGGCGTGGATTATCGGCTGTAAAAACGATATAATCTGAATATTTAAAGACAATATCCCCTATTTCAGGACGAGCTCCACTATCTCGATTACCTCCACTATGTCCAATTAAAGTAATTAATCTTCCTTGCTTTTTAGCTGCTAATTCTTTTAAAACATTTTCGATAGCATCTGGTGTATGGGCAAAATCCACTACTACTTTATAGGGTTGTCCTTCATCTACTAATTGCATGCGACCACTCACACCTTCAAACTCAACGCTTACTCGAATAATTTCTTCGGTAGAATAGCCATAATAATATTTCAAACATAAAAAGGCTGCCATATAATTTGCAACATTATAGTCACCTAGCATTTTTAAAGAAACTTGATGAGAACGTTGATTAACCCAGAGCTTAAACTCAGTTTGGTTATCTACTACTTCAATATCTGTAGCATAAACTGTGGCATCCGCGTTACCAATACTATAAGTGGCTACTTCGGCAGCTGTAGCTTGAGCCATCAGCTGACTGTATTCATCATCTAAATTAACAATCGCTAGTTTTGGTCGTCCATTAGCAAATTTTTGACCTAATTGAGCGAATAATAAACTTTTAGCATAAGCATAATGCTCCATCGTATGATGAAAATCTAAATGTTCGCGTGTTAAATTAGTGAAAATCGCACAGTCGACTTCAGTATACCATAATCGACCTAATTGCAAAGCATGTGATGACGCCTCAATAATTGCATCTTGACATCCTTCTACTACCATTTCATTAAATAAACGCTGTAATTCTAAGGCATTTGGAGTAGTGTTGACTGCAGGATAATAATTTTCGTTGACCTTATAGTGCAAAGTTCCTAACAATCCTGTTTTATGTCCTAATCTCGTTAACCAATCACTAATCATTGAACTCGTGGTTGTTTTGCCATTCGTACCCGTAATAGCAGTTATAGCTAATTTTTCGGATGGACGGTGATAAAATTGATTAGCTAAGATTGCTTGTGCACGAAAAGTTGAATCTACTAATATAATCGTTGCATTTAAATTTTGCCATGCTTCACGGTATTCTTCTACCACTACAACATTGGCACCCGCTTCAACAGCTTGTTCGATAGCTTGATGCCCATCAAAATGTTCACCTCGTATCGCAATATAACAACTGTTTGGGATAATTTTGCGTGTATCATTCACTAATAAACTAATCTCTTTATTTGCTAATGGTTGTCCATAAATAGCTTTTAATCGAAGGACTTCGATTAAATCTGTCGCTTTCATGTATTTCCTTCTTTCTTTACTGATTAATATAAATCGATTCAATAAACGGATGGAATGTTTGGGCTAAAATCTGTGAACCAATTAAGCCTTTCTTATCCGTCGGTTGTTTCATATAAAGATACATCATATATTTCGGGTCATCAGCCGGAAAAAAAGCCACTACCGAGTCGGTATAATCATTCGGCCCAGTTAAATAACCGGTACCATCTTCATTGGCAATTTCAGCCGTCCCTGTTTTAGCCGCTACTTTAACGATGTCACTCTTGAATGGCTTTGCCGTCCCATAATCTTTTTCAACGGTATCGACCATTAAGCCTAAGACATGATCAGCAGCTTCTTTTGAAATTGGTTGTCCTAATTCTTGCACTTTATACTGATTATTTTTTTCACCAATACCTTCGATGTATTGAACCTTAACCATTGTACCATGATTTGCAACAGAGGTAAAAGCTTGAAGCAATTGAATCGGTGTTGTCGAAAATGCTTGGCCAAAACTTGACATATAACGCGATACAGGATTATCAAAACTAAAGGTACCGTCAATTTCATTGATTAATCCTGAATTAGTTGATTTTCCAAATCCAAACTTGGCAAGTTCGTCAATCCAATTTTCTTCACCAAGACGTTCAATTAAAGTGACCATCGCCGTATTACTTGAACGGGCTAAACCTTCTTCAAAGGTAATATCTCCCCATCCATATAAATTATGATCATTAATTTTAGTATCAAATATTTCAATTGTTCCCGAATGATACTTTTCATCTGGCTGATATAGGTTATGGTCATAAGCGACACTCATCGTTAATATTTTGATTGTTGATCCCGGTTCATAAGCATCTTCTGTTAAAAAATTACGCCATTCTTTATCGATGCCCTCACGGGTATTTAAATTAAAAGAAGGACGTTGAGCCGCTGCAATTAATTTACCAGTTTTAACTTCTACTAGGTAAGCTCCCATCTCTTTTGGTTGGTAAGTAGTAATAGCGGTATTTAATAAATCCTCTAGTTGATTTTGTAAGCGACTATCGAGCGTTAAGTAAAGATCATCACCAGATAAATAATTAAGGTTATTCGCTGCTTCCCATTGTTCTCGGTAGTCTTTCGCACCACTTAACTGTTCATCGTAACTTAATTCAATCCCTAACTGTCCTTTTAATATTTCAGCGTCTTCATAATCATCATTTTCTCCAGCCAGTAAGGGCTTCGCATATCCTATTAAATGGGAAGCAAAAAAGTCATTAATGTACTGACGCGTTGTTTCACTGGCAAAATAGACACCCGGTAAGTTGGCTTCTTCAATTTTCTCTTTTACTTCTTTTGATAAATTACGACCGGCTTCACCAAATTCAATTTGATTAGCATCCGGATTACGCAATAAAGTTAAAACTTGATCTCGGGTTAAAGCAATATTCTCAGATAGTACTTTGGCGGTTAAATCATAATCTTTAACAATTACTTCCTCATCTGCATTTCTTAAAATTGCAAATAAAGAATAAGAAGTAGTATCCATGGCAATCGGTTGATCTTTAGAATCAAAAATCGTCCCTCTTCTTGCTTGTGTAATACTACTTCTTTCATTGGCTATTTCAGTGTAACTAACTAAATCGACGCCATTTACTGATTTTAGAACAGTTAATTGCACAATTCTAGTAATAAATAACACACACATTACTACAGCCGTCATAGCCAAAATAAATATGTTTAGCTTACTACTTTTCATTATTACTCAACTGACCTCACTCTCGATGAATCAATGTTTAAATTTCCTTCTTTAGCTGCTTCTTTTATTATTTCGTAATTATATTGGTCACTAATTTTAGTGTAAATAGTGTCTGTATGTGTCTGAAGGGTTGAAATCTCTGATTCATAGTTTCTTACTGCAATTTCAGCTTCAGCTGTCTTTTGTTGCATTATTAAATTAAATGCGATTAACACGGTGCAAACTAACATGACTCCCATTAAAACCAAGGCATGGATACGTGTAAAGATAAATACAGATGTTCCTGTTTTACTATTCGATGCGTCAAATGGTTGAGAATAAGTTTGATTATTCATTGTTGGATATTCAGTTGTTTTGCTTATTACATCCGCCATTTTTATCACCTCATGAAATATCAAATATTAGTTTGATATTTTTTCTCTTATTGTTTTATTCTTTCAATTATTCTTAACTTAGCACTACGAGAACGATTGTTTTCAGATAGTTCTTCCTCACTTGCGACAATAGGTTTACGATTAACTAACGCATAATCAGCACTAGATATTGTGGGCAACACTGGTAAATTATGTGGTATTTCAGGTGCGGTACTTAATTCTTTAAAAAATTGTTTTACAAATCGATCTTCTAAAGAATGGAAAGTAATGGCGCTAATACGTCCACCTACTTTTAATAATTTAACCGCTTGTTGCATTGAATCTTCTAAGGCTCCTAATTCATCATTTACTGCAATACGGATTGCTTGGAAAGTCCTTTTAGCAGGATGGCCCCCTGTTCTTCTCGTTGCAGCTGGAATTGAAGTTTTGACAATTGCTGCTAATTGCGTCGTCGTCTCAATAGGTGCAATTGAACGTTCTTTTTCAATATTACGTGCAATACGTTTAGCAAATTTTTCCTCTCCATAACGAAAAATTATTTTCATTAATTCTTCAAATGACCACTGATTGACTACTTCGTAAGCAGTCAATGCTGCCTCTTGATTCATTCTCATATCTAAACGTGCTTCTTGATGATAACTAAATCCTCTTTGTGCAACATCTAATTGTGGGGAGGAAACTCCTAAATCATAGTAAACGCCGTCGACTTCATTTACACCATAAGTCGTTAAGGCTTCGGTTATATTTCTAAAATTATTATGAATAAAGATTACTTTACCCTTTTCGACTTCGTCTGCTAATTCTTTTTTCGCATTCTCAATCGCCACCATATCCTGGTCAAAGGCATAAAGTCTTCCATCATCATTTAATTGGGATAGGATATATTTAGCATGTCCAGCCCCACCTAATGTACAGTCAACATAAATGCCATTTGGTTTAATATTTAGACCATCAATTGTCTCTTTTAATAACACTGTATAGTGCTCAAATGACATAATCTCACTCCTAATTAAAATCCAAAATCAAACAAATCTTCTGCAATATTTTCAAATTCATCATCATTCATTTCAGAAAAATTATTCCATTGTTCACTGCTCCAAATCTCGATACGGTCTGACACGCCGACCACACGGCATTCCTTATCGATTTTTGCGAACTCTATTAATTTTTTTGGTAAATTAACACGTCCTTGACGGTCAAACTCTACTTCAGTGGCAGCTGAATAGAATAAGCGCGTAAAAGTACGTGCATCTTTTTTTGACAAAGGTAAATTCTTTAATTTTTCATGGATGGTTTCCCAACTTGACATCGGAAATCCAAATAAGCATCCATCCATTCCACGAGTGATAATAAAACGCTCACCCAAATCTGGTCTGAATTTAGCAGGCATAATGAGTCGCCCTTTTGTGTCAATATTATGTTGATATTCACCAATAAGCACGACCCTTCACCTACTTTCTAATGCTTTGATTATAGTTTACCACAATTCCCCACAACGTACCACTTTTTCCTAAAAATTATCAAAAAAAATACGACTTTTATAAAAAAAGTCGCTAAACGTTGATATAATAAGGTTTACATTCAAATAAAAAAGTGGGGGATTTTCCCATAATAGTGGTAGAATCCCCCATGAAACGTCTATAAATAAAAAAAGGTGGGAGATTATCCCACAAAATAAGTAAAAAATCTTAAAATCACTAAGCCAAGAAAAAAAGCCGATAAATGTTGAAATAATAATTTACTTGCCATTAAATAATAATTTTTAAAGGTAAAGTGATCGATGCGACGCACATAATCATATAATTGCAAAACTAAAATAAAACATGAAAAAAATAAAATAAACGGCACTAAATTATAATCAAAAATTAGCCACCCTAATAAATAAATGGAGGTTACCCATAATGGTATTAAAATGATAGCCATCGTCAATGGCCACTCTTTAAAAATTTTCAGATACTCTTTGAAATACTTTTGTATTAAATAAACCATTAAAATAGGCGTAATATAAATCATTAGTTCACTTAATGAAAATGGGTACATTCTATCACCTTCTAAAAAAGAGGCAAGGCAAAGTCATCATTTTTTTGCCAAACCTCCGTGTCAAAATAATTGTTCAGTGCTATTTTACAAAATTAATAATATGTTGCCAAGTATCACGATTTAATACTTCCCAATAATTACCATCACCTATAAGACAATAACCAACAAACAACCCAATCACTACAAACAAAATAAGTAATAATAGGTAAAGTATTGTTTTTAATATTAATTTCAATGCTTTAATGAGCATCGATTCTGTAAGATAGGTTTCGCTCATAAGAACCATCCTTTTATTATCCAATTAATCGTCTCTTAAGTCGTAAGAACCAACGTTTTAGTTTGTGTTTTTCGGAAACATTTTTTCGTTCTAATTTTCCACTTAAGATTAATTCTAACATGAGGCCAGTGCCAATCGCAACACAACTCATTGGTTGTTCTGCTCTTAAAGCGCTAACCCCTAACTCCTCGGTTAAATATGTATCCAAATGATAAATCATCGCGCCACCACCGGTTAAAATAATCCCTTTTTCAATGATATCAGCTACCATTTCCGGTTCGGTGTCTTCCAAAATACGTCTTGCTGTACGTGCGATTATTTGTAATTGTGGCCGGATTGCTTCGTAAATATGATTAGAAGTGACATTTAATGATCGTGGTAATCCCGATACTAAATCGCGACCTTTTAAATCATATGTTGCTAATTCCCCTTCTTCAACAGGTAAAGCACTCGCCAACATTTTTTTTACTTCTTCAGCGGAGCGTTCACCAATTAATAAATTATGATGCTCTTTAAAATATTGAACGATTGCTAAATCAAAATCATCCCCTGCGACCTTTAAGGATTCACTATTAACAATTTCCCCTGATGAAATCACTGCGATGTCTGTGGTCCCGCCACCGATATCCATAATCATGTTAGCAGAAGCATCCGTTAAATCAATCCCTGCTCCGACAGCAGCAATTTTCGATTCTTCCTCAATAAAAATTCGACCACCAATTGCTCTTTCTGTTGCTTCAACTAGTGACAATTGTTCAATTTCACTTATATTAGAAGGGCAACAGATTAACACATTGGGTTTAGAAAACCAGCGTCGTGCATGAATTTTTTCTAAAAATAAAACTAACATTGCTTCAGCTAAATCAAAATCAGCAATCACACCACCTTTTAAAGGATGTATGATTTCAATTGATTCTGGCGTTCGCCCTATCATTTCATAGGCACGTTTACCAACCTCAATAATTTCATGTGACCGGCTGTCCACCGCCACTACTGAAGGTTCATTGACCACAATTCCGCGCCCTTTAAAATGAATTAACACATTTGCAGTACCGAAATCAATTCCTATATCTCTGCTCATATGTTCACCTCATTTTGCCTTCTTAGACAGTTACAGGCTTCGTATTGGTTTGATTCAATGAATGAATGTCAACACGTTCTATATTCGCCCCTAAAGCAATTAGTTTTTCATGGAATTTATAATATCCACGATCTAAATATTGTAATTCGGAAACACGGGTTAATCCTTTTGCGGTTAAACCTGCAATAATTAAAGCGGCAGCTGCTCGCAAATCAGTCGCTTTAACGCTAGCCCCTGTTAATTCAGATGGTCCGTACATTGCAACGGTTTGTCGATCAACTTTAAATTCTGCACCCATACGACGTAATTCTTCAAAATGCATAAAACGATTCTCAAATACTGTTTCAGTTAAAACTGAACTACCTTCTGCTAATAATTGTGCGATAGTCATTTGAGCTTGCATATCTGTTGGAAAACCAGGGTGTGGTAAAGTTTTTACATCAACTGGTTTTAATTTCTCAGGACCTTGAACACGAATACCGTCTTGATAGTCTTCAATAACAACGCCCATTTCTCTTAATTTACTAATTAGTGGACGATTGTGCTCAGCGATTGCTCCTTCAATATAGACATCACCTTTCGTAACAGCTGCCGCTACCATAAAGGTTCCCGCTTCAATTCGATCTGGTACCACGGAATGTTCTGTTCCATGTAATGTTTGCACACCTTCAATACGAATTGTCTCTGTACCAGCTCCGACGACGTGGGCACCCATTTTATTTAAAAAATTCGCTAAATCAACAATCTCTGGTTCACGGGCCACGTTTTCAATGATAGTAGTCCCTTCGGCATAAACAGCTGCCATCATAATGTTTTCAGTAGCTCCGACACTTGGAAAATCTAAATATATACGCGCTCCAACTAATTTATCAGCTGTTGCTTCAACATATCCGGCAGCACGCGTAATCTTCGCGCCTAAAGCTTCAAATCCTTTTAAATGTAAATCAATCGGTCTTGACCCAATTGCACAACCACCTGGCATTGCAACACGAGCATGACCAAATCGTGCTAATAATGGTCCCATTACAACAATAGAAGCGCGCATTTTACTAACAAAATCATAGTCAGCCGTTGTTAGGATATCACCTGTTGCATCTAAAACCATTGTATTGTTCTCTGTATCAAATTTATTTTTTACATTAATATTGTTCAATAATTCATTAATTGTATAGACATCTGATAGAACTGGAACATTTGACAAGTATGTCTTACCCTCTTCAACCAAAATAGAAGCAGCTAAAATGGGTAATACGGCATTTTTCGCTCCTTCAACCTTAACAGATCCCTCTAAGCGATTACCGCCTTGTACTAAAATTTCTTCCATATTCAATTTATTCCCCTTTTGTTTTACCTTATCGTTTTGGAGCGAACGATAAGTCGATTTAATTATAGGAATATGCTGTATAAAATACTACGCAATAATTCCATGATCGTAATAACAAACGAGCCAGTAAGATGTCCCAGTGCGATGCTTGCTAAAACACAAACATACTGAGCATAAACATAATTTCTTTTGGAAAATAATTTACGCCAATCGATTTTTTCTAAAATCATATAAGACATCATGACGAATAAAAATCTTACAAGCAGTACTGCCATACCATTAGCTGTTGTCATTTTATTCTCACCCCTCGTTTCTTTTCTATCATAGCATAAAATAAATTTAAATACACCCAAAAGTTATTTTGTAATCAAAATTTTTAAAAGTAATCTTATTGTAAATTAGTCAATCTCCTTGTTTGATTTGCAATAAAAGCGCGAGAATAAGCTTTTTGACATTAATAAATGGGAGTGACTAAGAAAATAACAGCTAATTTTCGCTTACTCTATCCAGTCTCTCTATACTTTTTGATAGACAGCAAATAGAATCAGCTTTCATTTGCTAACATTCAACCTACTTCCAATAACGAAAAAAGTCATTGGCAAAAATTTTGTTTCTGCATTATAGGATGAATGGTTAATCTTTCATAGCTCGCACATATTAATAAAGAACCAAAAAACTGGTATCCCTCGGGACACCAGTTATGATAACCTTTATTTGTCTTAAAAAAACTATTTACTTTCTTTTTTATTGGCTTTCTCACGTAAAGATTTATCTAAAATTTGTTTTCTTAGACGAATACTTTGTGGGGTTACTTCACAATATTCATCATCATCCATAAATTGAATGGATTCTTCTAAAGTCAAGATTCGTGGACGTTTGATGACTGCTGTTTGATCTTTAGTAGCAGAACGAACGTTAGTTAAGTTTTTCGCGCGAGTAATATTGACTGTTAAGTCATTTTCACGATTATGTTCCCCCACTATCATACCGCCATAAACTTCCGTACCAGGTTCTACGAAAATCGTACCGCGATCTTCTAAAGCCATAATACTATAAGTCGTTGCTGTACCATTTTCAATCGAAACCAAAGTACCATTACGACGACGACCAATACTACCTTCAATTACTGGTAAATAATCATCGAAAGTATGGTTAATAATGCCGTAACCACGCGTAATAGACATGAACTCTGTAGAAAAGCCAATTAAGCCACGTGCTGGTACTAAGAACACTAAACGTACTTGCCCATTACCTGTATGAATCATATCGGCCATTTCAGCTTTACGAGAACCTAATGCTTCGATAATCGAACCCATATATTCTTCAGGTGTATCAATTTGTACGCGCTCAAAAGGCTCACACATTTTACCGTCAATTTCACGTAAAATAACTTTTGGTCTTGAAACTTGGAACTCATATCCCTGACGACGCATTGTTTCAATTAAGATGGATAAATGTAACTCACCACGTCCCATCACTCTAAATGCATCTGGTGAATCAGTTGGTTCTACTTTTAATGAAACGTCTGTATGTAATTCTTGCATTAAACGATCTTGTAAATTACGCGCTGTTACATATTTACCTTCACGTCCAGCAAATGGTGAATTATTAGTTAAGAACGTCATTTCTAGTGTCGGTTCATCGATATGTAACAATGGTAGAGCTTCAGGCTTTTGTGCGTCAGCAACTGTTTCACCAACGAAAATATCTTCCATACCAGAAAGTGCAATTAAATCTCCGGCTTTGGCTTCATTAATTTCCACACGTTCTAAACCAAAGAAACCTAAAATCTTGGTAACTCGGAAATTTTTCTTAGTGCCATCTGCTTTCATTAAAGCGACATTATCCCCAACTTTAATCTTACCGCGGAAAACACGCCCAATCCCAATACGACCTACAAAGGCATTATAATCTAATAAGGAAACTTGAAATTGTAAAGGCTCATCACTATTATCAACGGGTGCTGGTACATGTTCGATAACAGCATCAAAAATAGCATCCATTGATGGTTGTTGGTCTTCTAGTTGATCAGAGGTAGAAGAAGTACCGTTAATAGCTGAAGCATAAACTACTGGGAATTCTAATTGGTCATCATCCGCACCGAGTTCAATAAATAATTCTAACACTTCATCGACCACTTCTGCCGGTCTTGCTGATGGTTTATCAATTTTATTAACAACCACTACTGGCGTTAACCCAACTTCTAACGCTTTTTTCAATACAAAACGTGTTTGTGGCATGGTGCCTTCATAAGCATCAACAACTAATACTACTCCATCAACCATTTTTAGAATACGCTCTACTTCACCACCAAAATCGGCGTGCCCAGGTGTGTCTAAAATATTAATACGAGTACCTTTATAGTTAACAGCTGTATTTTTAGCTAAGATGGTTATGCCACGTTCTTTTTCGATATCTCCCGAGTCCATTGCACGTTCTTCTAATTGTAAACGAGCGTCAAGAGTATCTGAGTTTTTTAGTAATTGGTCAACCAAAGTCGTTTTACCGTGGTCAACGTGAGCAATTATTGCAATATTTCTTATATCATTACGCGTATTCATTAATTTCCCCTATTTCTGTTGGATTGTTTAAAATTTTGACTGCTTCTTTATAGACACTTGGATGTGCAAAGAGGACCGGTGATTTTTCTAAAATAGATAATGGTGAGCCATCTGCTTGGGTACAAATAATGCCACCCGCTTCACAAATCGCATATCCTGCAGCAAAATCCCAAGGATGTAAGCCAAAAGATAAGTAAAGTGAGGCTTCACCTCTTAAAACTTGAATCACCTCTAACGCTGCAGAACCATGTGCTCTGGCTCCTAATACCGTTGCTAATAAACTTTGACAATTATTTTGATTGCGACTAAACATCCCGACATTTCCCATAATGAGACTATCGTTTAATGGACCTACCGGTAATGGCTTCAATGGTTTGTTATTTAGATACATCCCTTCACCAACGATACCATAATATAAATCATGTTGCATCACATCATAAATATAGCCCGCTACTGGCTTACCATTATTAAATAAACCAATCATAATACCAAAATTATTTTTTTGTTTCACAAAGTTTAAAGTACCATCAATCGGATCAATAACCCAAATCATCCCATTGGTATCATTTACCGGACCACTGATTCCTTCTTCGCCAATAATGCGGTGTTCTGGATAAAACTGACGAATTTTTTCAGTAAAGAATTTTTCGGTTGCTTTATCCATTTCAGTAACTAAGTCACTGGCATCCTTTTTTCATCGACTTGTAATTTTCTACTATGAGATTCTCTCAAAGCTTCTGCCGCTTCTTCCATCCAAACTAAAATATGATGATGTAATTGGTAATCCATATTCATCCTCCTAATTAATCCTCATCTTTTTGTTTTTGGTTTCCGTTTTATTCAGCTCTTTCATTAATTTCACAGCTTGATAAATGGAATAACCACTTTCACTTTGAAACACTTTATCTAATTGTTTTTCACCACTTATACTGGTCACTACTTCTTTAAATTTTTGATATTTAATCGAGAATTCTTTAACATCCATCGAAGACTCATAAACTTGCTCAACAGCTGCTAAAAATTCCACAACTTTAACTGTCTCATCTGTTGACCAATCTGAATCGATAGGATAAGCATAATTTTGCATTAGCCCGCCTCCTGTCCATGTACTACTATACAGTATTTTGCAATAAAAATAAAAACATTTTTTCTGATGAAAGCGGTCTATAACAAATAATTTTAGTTTTAATAAAATGACATGGCTTCCATATATAACGGCATCAGTTCGTCAAGAGTCTCAATGAAACTTTCCGTTAATAATTTACTATCACTTAATATCTTTAAATCTTTTGGATAGATTCTTCCTATCATTAATTCAGCTTTTTTTACTTTTTCCAAACGTTCAAGTAAGTTCGCCCAATCAATATCTGGCCCCTCTTGAAACTCAAACTGGGTATGATCTGGAATGACTGCGAAATCTTGCGGCAACTCTTTAAATGCAGACAATTTTTGTTGCCATAATTGAGCAATTTCTTTTTCATAGAGTGGATTATCTATTAACGCCAAAGTGAAAAATACATAATGTTCATTAATACCAATTTGAAAATGAGGATACTTCTTATATCCACGTTTATCGCCACCAATCGCTACCCATGTTGATTCCGGAGGATAAGCTGTTCTCCGTAAATGTTTTGCAATATGCACAAACACCTCCGTTGATGGTGGTGATTGTTCCCGAATATGTTCTGCTAAAATATCACCAAAATACTGAAAAGTTGGTTGAATACGTGCTTGAATGGCCGCCATTCTTCCTGCTAGTTCAGGTTCATTAAAAACAGCAAAAGCTGTGTGATCAAAATTCATAAGTCTCACTCCTCGTCTATCCTCTATTATCTCAATATGGAAGAGTGTTTGCAATGAAGAAGTGCTTATCTCCAAGCGATTTCCACTACCATTTAAGGTAAAAGTCTATCTGTCTTTCTCAATGATGTAAAACTAATATATTATTATTTGCTTGCATTGGGATACGAAAAAATAAAAGTAATCCGAAAGTTAACAATCGTTATTGTACCTTACTAAAGTTCACAAATTTGATTAGCTTTAAGTAAGCCAAGAAGATGCTGTTGGGTATTGTGCCGATTCAATAAAATATTGTTGTGATTGACAAACAAAAACAGCCTTCTCTTTCATATGGATAAGAGTAAGGCCGATAAATAATAAAACTACTACATTGAAAATTACAATTTTATATTTAACTTTTCAAATAAAATCGATAATAGTTTTAAAGCTAAAAGGATCAATCCTTTAATCGTCAACCAAGTGTATGTAACAACCGATAATACTAAGGGATGACAAAGTAAAATCAAAATCATGAAAAAATTAAAAATCCATTATGGTCACCTCAAAGGTTATATAATGGATTTTACTCTATTATATCGCAATAGCAATGATAAACAATCCGTTAAAGTGTAACAGAATGAAATTTTAGAATCAAAAAGACCACCAAAGGGTGGTCTGATTTCGGCATTAAGCCTTATCTTGCAAAATTTGTAATAATTTCCTATCAGTAAAAATTATTAGAACTTGAGGCTGGGCCAAAAACTTTTTAAATTCTGTTCAGGCATATCAATCTAATTCAAAGCGCAGTGGTTGAGTGGTCTCAAATGGCGTCTAAACGACTTGTTTGAGACCTACTCAACTGTGCGGGAGTGGGCAGACGAAGCGAAAATTATTTAATTTTCTACTTCTTGCCCACTCCCATTTGTTAATTATTAAGATTATGACTAACCACGACGTTGGCGAGCGTCAGCTGCACGTTGTAAGGTTTGTCCGATATAGTTAACACAAAGCATTAAGATTAATACTAGGATAACCGCCGGTAACCAAACCCAAGTTTTATTTTCAATAACGTCTGGGTTATTAGCATAACCGATTAAAGTACCAATTGATGGGGTTCCTACTGGTAAACCAAATCCTAAATAACTTAACCCGGTCTCAATCCCGATATTTCCAGCAAAACTTAATGTTAAGTTGGTAATCATCATCGAACTTAAGTTAGGTAATAATTCAAATAAGATAATCTTCCAGTCGCGGGTTCCCATTGTTTTTGAAGCACTAATATAATCTTTAGCTGCTTCAGATAAGGTTGCTGTACGGAATAAACGTGTAGTACTTGGCCACGCGAATACAGAAATAATTAAAATTAATTTCCACATACTG
Source organism: Globicatella sp. PHS-GS-PNBC-21-1553 (assembly GCF_033564055.1). Classification (NCBI taxonomy): domain Bacteria; kingdom Bacillati; phylum Bacillota; class Bacilli; order Lactobacillales; family Aerococcaceae; genus Globicatella; species Globicatella sp. PHS-GS-PNBC-21-1553. Next base: position 2,029,526 of record NZ_CP085470.1, on the reverse strand, counting down.
AAACCTTCAACGATTGTAATCATAACGATGGTAAACATGAACGTCGGTAAAACCATTATAAAGTCAACAATACGCATCATGACATCATCTACGACACCACCATAATAACCAGAGATTACCCCTAAAGCAATCCCAACAACGGCGGTAATAACCGTTACGGACCATCCGATGAATAATGTATTTTGAGTACCGGCAACTAACATCGTAAAGACATCACGTCCACCTTCATCAGTACCTAAAATATGGCCATCTACACCCGGTTTTAAGAAACGGTCAAAAATGCTAACTTTCATTCCCGCAGGAACATCGATAAAATATGGCGATAATATTGAAACTAAAATAATAGAGATCAATAATACTAAAGCGAAAATCGCTAGTTTATCACGCATAAATTCACGGCGAATAACTTCAAAACCTAGGGGTGGCACAGATGTTTCTTGATCTTGAACTACTTCGGTTTCTTGCATATTTTGTTGTAATTCCATTGTGTCCTCCTCCTAGTCTATTCTAATTCGTGGATCCACGAATACCATAATAATATCAGATAACAAGGTACCTAATAAGGTCATAAATCCAAAGAACAATACTAAGGTCATCATGACTGAGAAATCACGACCACTGATTGAGTCTAAGAATAAACGTCCCATCCCTTGATAAGTGAAGATATTTTCTGTAATAACTGCCCCTGAAACTAAACCGGTAATGGTATATCCCATGAAGGCGGCAATTGGTAATAATGAGTTACGGAAAATATGACGACGGTAAACCACGGATTCAGGTACCCCTTTCGCACGAGCAGTTCGCACATAGTCTTGTGATTTTGCATCAATAATTCCAGTACGTAAGTATTGAATGGTACCAGTAGTACTAATTAAAGCTAAGGTAGTACCCGGTAAAATGATATGATACAAGCGTGATAACATGGCTTGAATCGTACCCGGTGTGACACCTGAACTGATTGTCCCACGTGTTGGGAACCATTTTAATGTATAACCAAATAACCAAATCATTAATAAACCTAATACAAATGATGGCATTGAATACGAAATAAAGTTATATAAGTTAATCGTACGGTCAATCCAAGAATCTTGATAGCGACCCGCTAATAAACCTAAAGGTAACGCAATAAGATACGTTAAAATTGCTGTAAATAATGATAACCAAATCGTTGGCCATACACGTTGTCCAATGATAGATAATACAGGTTGTTTGTATTTCCAACTTCTACCGAAGTCTCCCACTAAAACACCTTTCATCCAATCAATGTAACGTTCATACCATGGCTTGTTTAAGCCTAATTTTTCACGCATTGCTTCTAATTGAGCTGCTGAAATTGTTGGGTCAATTGTCCCGGTTAGAGCATCCCCTGGCATTAAGATACTCAATGCAAATACTAAAATTGTTAATATAAACAATTGTGGCAGCATTAAGACAATACGTCTAAGAATTGTTTTCCACATATTAATTGACGCCTCCTTGTCCATTAACATCCTTCAGAGCTACTTTGTGCGTAGATGATAAATCTTTCAAGTCGTAAACGCGACCTTCTTCCGTGAAATACTTAGATGCATTCGTTTGGTATTCTTTTTCGACACGTAAACGATTCATTTTGTTTTCTTCACGGTTATTTGGATCGATTTGCGGAATCGCAGATAATAAACGACGAGTGTAAATATGTTTTGGATTGCCATAAATATCGGTACTTGAACCATATTCAGTGAAACGACCACGATACATAATTGCTAACTCATCACACATATGTTTAACGACTCCTAAGTCATGGGAGATAAATAAATAACTCGTATTATATTCATCTTGGATACGTCTCATAAAGTTTAATACTTGTGCTTGTACAGATAAGTCCAATGCAGAAACTGGCTCACCGGCAATAATCAATTTAGGATTAATCGCAACCGCTCTGGCTACCCCAATACGTTGACGTTGACCTCCTGAGAATTCGTGTGGATATTTGTTTAAAGCATCTTCGGATAAACCGACAATATGCAGTAACTCAATCATTTTACGTTTTTCTTCTTCTGGTGTCATATTTTCAAAGTTACGTAATGGTTCTGATAAAACATCAGTAATACGCTTTTTAGGGTTAAAACTACTCATTGCATCTTGGAAAATCATTTGCACATTTCGACGATAATCAGATCGTCTTTTACGTGCTTCAGAGGTAATGTCTTTACCTTCATAGAAGATTTTACCGTCGGTAATTTTTTCTAATCCAATAATGGCTTTACCGATTGTTGATTTACCTGAACCTGATTCTCCTACTAATCCATAAGTTTTTCCTTCTTCAAAGACTAAGTCAACGCCATCAACCGCATAAACATAATCAGTAATACGGTTAAAAAAGCCACTTCTAATTGGATAATGGACTTTCAGTCCTTCTACTCTCATAAATTCTGCCATTATTTCGCCTCCTCTTCAAAGTGGAAGTGTTCATGACAGGTACAACGAACGAAATGACCTGGCTCTACTTCGTGTAAGGTTGGATTTTCTTCGTGAGCTTCTGCTCCAATCCACGGAATACGTGGAGCAAAACGGCAACCTTTTCTTGGTAATTTAGGTAGTGGTGGAACAATTCCTTGAATAACATGCAATTCACCTGATTCATCTTCTAAATTACTATCCGTTTGTGGGATTGAACGTAATAAAGAACGCGTATATGGATGGCGAGGGTCGTTGAATAAATCATGTACCGTTGCAATTTCAACGATTTGCCCTGCATACATCACGGCTACACGGTCAGCTGTTTCAGCTACAACTCCTAAGTCATGTGTAATTAAAATAATACCTGATTCAGTTTCTTCCTGAATATCATTTAATAAGTCCAAAATTTGAGCTTGGATAGTAACATCCAATGCTGTTGTAGGCTCATCGGCAATAATGATAGCCGGTTTACAAGCTAATGCAATCGCTATAACCACACGTTGACGCATTCCACCGGATAATTCATGTGGATACTGTTTTGCTGTACGTTGTGGATTCGCAATCCCTACTTGATCTAATAATTCTAAAACGCGTTCATGGCGCTCATTAGAATTTAACTTTGTATGATAAATCAAAGCTTCATCAATTTGAGCTTCAATGGTCATCAAAGGATTTAATGAAGCTAATGGATCTTGGAAAATCATTCCGATTTCCTTACCACGTATCCCATTAAAGGCAGCTTCATCATACTCAATAACATTTTCGTTTTGATAAATAATTTCACCAGTAATTTTCGTTACATTTGGGTTGTGTAATCCCATAATGGTGGTTGCAAGCGTACTCTTACCACAACCTGACTCTCCAACTATTGCTAATTTTTCATTTTTGAATAGTTGTAAAGATACACCATCTACCGCATCATAATAATCATCTTTGATACGGAACCCAACATGCAAGTCTTTTATGTCTAATAATAATTCTTGCTCATTCATGTTTTCCCTCCGTTCAGTTATACCTTATACTACTACGCTGTTAACGTCTCGATATATTGAACGGCATCGCCAACATTATCAAGTTGTTCTATTTTGTCATCATCAAAGGTCACTTCAAATCGATTTTCTAATTCCATTACTAATTCAACGATATCCAATGAATCAGCACCTAAATCATTAAACGTCATTGTCGGAGTGACACTTTCTTCTTGAACATCAAAACGATCGATAATCATTTCTTTTACAATTTCGAATACATTTTCTTTAGTTCCCATTAACATACCTCCAACTAATTTTGCGTCTACACGCGCTAGTATACTCATACTATTTTACATACTAAATACTAAAATGTCTACCTAAAAATTAATTTAATTTAAGAATTCCGTATTTAATTATGAGAGATTTCTAAAATGGTTAGCTATTTCTTCCACAACATTGCTTGTTAATATTTTATTTGCTTGTCTAATCGCATTGAAGATGGCTTCCTCATTAGAAGAGCCATGTGCTTTAATGACGGGCGCTTGTACTCCTAATAAAATAGCTCCGCCCTCTTTAGTGTCATCAAATTGATCTTTTAAATCACTCAATGCATCTTTGATTAATAATCCACCTAATTTGGATTTTAGGCCAGTATTTAATAATTGATTTTTGATTGCTTTAAAAATGGATTTAGAAGTTCCTTCCAATGATTTTAAAATAGCATTACCAGTAAAACCATCTGTAATAGCGATATCACATACCCCTTGCAACAGTTCTTTTGCTTCGACATTGCCCACAAAATTTAATTCAGTTGTTTCTTTTAATAAAGGAAAAGCTGCTTTAGTTAATTCATTCCCTTTGGTTTCTTCAGTACCATTATTAATCAAGCCCACTCTTGGATTAGCAATGCCGAACATGGCTTTGGCATAAAATGAAGCTAAAACGGCAAATTGATATAAATTATTAGGTTTACAATCAGCATTTGCGCCTGCATCGGCTAAAATTAAATGTGGAGATTCAGGATTAAAAGTTGGTAAAACTGGCATTAAACCTGGACGATCAATCCCTTTCATACGCCCAACGACGAGTAAACCACTTGCTAATAAAGCGCCAGTATTTCCGGCTGATAATAAAGCATCCGCTTTTTCTCTTTTACATATTGTGCTGCCATTACCATTGAAGAACCTTTTTACGACGAACCGCTGCAACAGGTTCATCATCACTTTCAACCACTTCATCGGTATGAATGATGGTGACTCTGTCTTCAACTGTTAATAATGGTTTTATTTGTGCTTCATCTCCAAATAATAGTACTTCAATTTCAGGAAAAGTCGCGATAGCTTTATTGACTCCCTTTACGACTGCATGTGGAGCATGATCGCCTCCCATGGCATCGATTGCAATTTTAAACATTATATACCTTCTTTCTTAAACACATATTATCTTTTTTTATCTTTCATTTAGGAAGTGGACAAGTATAACAAAATGAGATAATTTTCGTTTCAACTCCTAGCACTCTCAGTCAGAAACTGTTAACCTTTCTTTTTAGGTACTGTTTGATGTCTAATCAAAAATGCGCTGAGCATTTACGTGTAAAAATTGAATCTATTTTATCAAATTTTTGCCCATTTCAAACAAGCTAATAAAAATCTCTTCCTATTATATAGATAAGATTTATAAGTAATGATTTTCTTTTCACTTAATGAAGCTATTTTACACTACTTTTTTAAATAGTTCATCTGATATGGTTATTATCAAAATAAGTCTTCAGGTTTTGATCGTTTTCAAAAAAGTCATCACCATACAGTGATTCATTAATCATTATCTTGATTCGAAATTTACATTTCAATGATGGTAGAATCTTGCCAATCTTTTAAGGCTTGTTCTTCTTCATCAGATAAACGATGTAAATGATTTAATAGTTCTTTGGCTTCTTGACGGGCAATCGCTAAAATATGCGCATCTTCGACCACATTCGCAAAATGAAATTGTGGTAAGCCTGATTGGCTACGTCCCATAATATCGCCAATTCCTCTAATTTTCATATCCTCTTGACTAATAAAAAAGCCATCTTGCGATTGGGTCATAATATCCAGTCGTGCTTCTCCTTGTTCAGTAGTAGGCGATCCGATGAGGTAACAATAACTTGGTAAATCACTTCTTCCGACCCGTCCTCTTAATTGATGTAACTGAGCTAAACCAAAGCGTTCAGCAGACTGAATCACAATGACTGTTGCGTTAGGAACATCGACACCGACTTCCACCATGGTAGTTGCCACTAAAATTTGGATCTGGTTATCATTAAATTGATCCATTACCTGTTCTTGTGCTTCTTTATCTAACTGTCCATGTAAGACGCCTACTTGATATTGAACAAAAACCTCGCTTAAATGATCGGCAATCTCGATTACATTATCAATCGACTGCATATTTTCTGAAGCATCAATTAATGGCAACACATAATAAACTTGATGACCTGCCGCCAGTTCAATGTGCATGCGTTCATATACTTCATCTATTTTTCCTGGTTCTACTCGATGGGTAGTAATTGGTTTACGTCCACCTGGTAATTCATCAATGGTCGAAACCGACAATTCGCCATATAATGTCATCGCTAATGAACGAGGGATCGGAGTAGCAGTCATTTGTAATAAATTAACTGCCGTATCATTTTTATTCAGTAAGGCTTGTCTTTGTCCGACACCAAAACGGTGCTGTTCATCAATAATGGCTAAGCCAAGCTGTTTGAATTGAACATTATCTTGAATGAGTGCATGCGTCCCAATCACAATTCGAATTCTACCCGTTTGTAAGCCTTCGATCAAATTTTGTTTTTCTTTTGCTTTTAAATTACTCACTAATAATTCTGCGTGTAAGCCCACCGGTTCAAATATCCGGTTAAAATTCTCATAATGTTGTTTGGCTAATATTTCAGTTGGTGCCATTAAAGCCGTTTGAAAACCTGCTTGAATCGTTGCTATCATTCCTAAAAAGGCCACTAAGGTCTTCCCGCTCCCGACATCACCTTGTAGCATTCGTTTCATAGGATAAGGCGCCATTAGGTCATAACAGATTTCATTCACGGCTTTTTTCTGAGCATTGGTCAAATCATAGGGTAAGGTCTTAATAACACTTTTTAAATCTTCAACCTCATAAAAAACTCGTACACCCTGCTCTTGACTATCACGATAAGCAGTGTTTAATAAGCGCCATTGATATAAGAAAAATTCAAGAAAGATGATTTTGCGCGTCGCTTGTTTCTTTTGCACTGAGTCTTTTGGAAAATGCATTTGGTACAAAGCTTGATTCAAAGGTATTAAGCGATATTTATCATTTAAATATTGGGGAATAATTTCAGGAATCTGATGATAATACTCATCAAAACCAGCTTGAATTGTTTTTAAAATGGTTGTTTGACGAATTCCTAGTTTGCTAGGATAAACGCCGGCAATATTATTCTCCCCTTCTTCATCAATTTTAATCATTTTCATGCCTAGTAAACTCTGTTGGTTACTTTGCCATTTACCATAAACTACTTTTGTTTGGCCTAATTCAAATGATTTTTTTAAATAAGGTTGATTAAAAAAAACAACTTGGATGACCTCGGTGTCAGATACAGCAAAACGAAATGATAAACGACTCTTGCGTCGACCATAATAATTGACCACCGGCGGTGATACAACTTGTCCTTTTAAGGTTACTTTCTCTTGATCCATAATTGTTTTTAAATCTCGAATTTGAAAATCTTCATAACGAAAAGGGAAATAAAATAATAAATCTCGAATAGTTAGAATGCCTAAAGAGGCAAATTGTTGTACTTTTGCTGGGCCCACTCCTTTTAAGATTCCAATACTATCCAACCAATCACTCACTGATCTTGCCTCCTCCCTTAAAATAACACAAAAGAGCCGGGTTGCCCCAGCTCTAACTATCATCCTTAATACACTACTCTGCTGAAATGATATAATTATATACCGGTTGATTACCTTCTACAATTTCAAATTCAACGTCTTCAAATCGTTCTTCTAATTCTTCAGCAATTTGATTTGCTTCATCGACTGAACCGTCTTCGCCTACAATAATCGTCACAATTTCAGTTTCTTCAGTCATCATTAATTTTAAAGTTTGGTCTAATGCAGTTGGAGCATCTTGTACGGATAACATAATTTTACCACTCACAATGCCCATGTAATCTTCTTTGTTAATTTTAACACCATCAATTTCGGTATCACGAATTGAATAAGTAATTTGACCACTGGTTACTTGGTGACTCATTTCAGTCATTTGTTCTTTATTTTCTTTAATCGATGCATCCACATTAAAGGCCATTAATGAGGCAATTCCTTCTGGAATGGTAGTCGTTGGAATGACCACTGTTGGAACTTCAGCCACTTGCGTTGCTTGCTCTGCAGCCATGACGATATTCTTATTATTAGGTAATAAGATAATTTTCTTAGCGTTTACTCTTTCGATTGCTTTAATAAAGTCTTCAGTAGATGGGTTCATGGTTTGACCGCCTGATAACACTTCAGTAACACCGAGTGAGCGGAATAATTCCATAATCCCTTCACCTGCTGCAACTGCGATAATAGCATATTCACGTTCTGGTTCCGTTGGTTCAGCCACTTGTTGAGCTTTTTCATTTAATGCTTTTTCATCATTTTCTAGACTACGCACTTGTTCGCGCATATTATCTACTTTAATCTTGATTAATTCACCAAACTCTTGGCCTAATTGCATAATTTCCCCAGGGTTTTCAGTATGAATATGAACTTTTACGATTTCATCGTCGGCTACTACTAATAATGAGTCTCCTTTTTGATCTAAGGTACTTCTAAATTCATCATAATTAAATGATTTAATTGTAGTAGGTCCTTCCCCAATGCGCACCATGATTTCGGTACAGTAACCATACGTAATCTCTTCAAGGGTCATTGGATTTTCTGCACCCTCTTCAAACATTGCATGTGCATGAGCTTGAGCTTGTTGTGATAATTCATCAGCATCTTGGGCAATACTTGCTTCGCCTTTAAGTGCAGATAAGAATCCTTCATAAACACTTAATAAACCTTTCCCACCTGAGTCAACGACACCTACTTGTTTTAAAACGGGTAATAAGTCAGGTGTCTTAGCTAAAGATTTTTCAGCGCCTGTTACGATTGATTGCATTACTTCAATAATATTATCTGTTTTAGACGCTTTTTTCTCACCACGAATAGCTGATTCGCGGGCAACAGTTAAAATGGTTCCTTCTACGGGTTTCATCACAGCCTTATAGGCAGCTTCAACACCACCGGCAAAAGCAGCAGCAAAGTCATTAGCATCTAAAGTATCTTTGCCTGTAATTGCTTGTGAAAAACCACGGAAAATTTGCGATAAGATAACACCAGAGTTACCACGTGCTCCCATTAATAAACCTTTAGCTAAAGCACCCGCTAATTCTCCTACTTTGTCAGATTTTGATTGTTTTAAATTTTCTACCCCAGAAGTAAACGACATATTCATATTCGTTCCGGTATCACCATCTGGTACTGGGAACACATTTAATGAGTTAATGAGTTCCATTTGATCATTTAGTCGTTGGCCACCGGCAATCACCATTGCTCGAAACTCGGCTGCAGTTATTTTTGTTAATTCCACTTGAATCCTCCTCGATTTTAAGACTTAGTCCACTTTAACGCCTTGAACATGAACATTGACATAACTTGTCTCAAAACCTAATAATTGTTCAACATTATATTTCACGGCTTGCTGAATATTTTGACAAATGACTGATATTTTGGTGCCGTATGTAACTAAAATATACACATCGACTGCTACATCATTACCTTGTTGGCTAATGACGACCCCTTTTGCATAGTTATCTTTTTTTAGAATTTCTGTAATATTATCGCGAATAACATTTTTACTAACCATTCCAACGACACCGTAATTATCGGTTACAGCTGCACCTACGACGGTTGCGATTACTTCGTTGTTTAATGTAATTTGACCATTTGGAGTTTGAATTTTAATAGCCATTTATATACGCCTCCTCAAACTTATGTTTTGTATCGTAATAATTTTACCATAACTAGTGATTAAACGCTATTTATTACGGATGAAATCTGTATATTTTACAGAATAGGTATCATTTAAACTTAAAAACAAACAATTAAACTTGCTCTACCTATCCCATACAATTTGGCTTGGATTGAAAGCATCTCAATGAATTTAGTCCTATCCAGTCATTATGACTCTTTTAACAAAAATAGGGACTGGCAATCAACAAGAATGTGTTTGCCTAGCCCCTATTAGTATATTGTGTTAATTATACACGTTCAATTTTACCTGATTTTAAAGCGCGAGCAGATACCCAAACTTTTTTAGGTTCTCCGTCGATCATCACACGAACTTTTTGTAAATTAGCGCCGAAACGTCGTTTGCTTTGATTCATAGCATGAGAACGAGTGTTTCCTGATTTAGCTTTACGACCAGTGAAATAGCATACTTTAGCCATCGTAATTCCTCCTTTATATCGCAGGAGCTGAGTCTCTGCTTTTTCATACCTTACAAATTTACCATAGTTTAGCTGTAAAGGCAAGATACTTTACAGACTTTTTTGCTTTTTTAAAAATTAATGATCATCTTGAACCCACAAAACACTAATCATTCCCTTAGTAAAGGATAATTCAATCGTTGGTCGGTTGGTGATAAACTCATTACTAATTAAAGCGGTCGGCGTCTTAAAATCAGTCGCTGGCAAATTGTATTTGGCACCTTTAATTTGCCACGAGCTAACTGGGGTTAAAGAAATGATCGATAAATACTTCGCTTGCGATGGATTCAATAATTGATGATGACCTGGTTGATAAAAGCGCGCTTGATGTTGAGTTTCAATAAAATGAAGCTTTTCAACAATGTTTTCAAAGCGCGGTTCCAAAGCTAACCAAATATTGGCTAAAAAGTGGTCAACACGACCGTCTCCACCTAAGGCCCCGTATATTGCAATCGTTTCATATTGAGAGTAATGCTCTAGCACATATAACAAAGCTAATTGCAAATCCGTATCATCTTTTTCTGATGGATATCGATGAAGTGTTTGCGTATTTTCTTCAATGAAAACTAATTCACTTGCACTAACTGAATCAAAATCACCGAAAGCATGAGTTAAAGTAAAACCGGCTTTTATTAAGCGATAGGCACCACGATCAACCCCTATTAATATGTCTTCTTCTTTTATTCGCAACTGGTCTAGGGCCGGATTAGATCCTCCTGCGCAAATTATGACTTTTGCCATCCGCATCGCTCCTTATTTACGTAAAGACTCAATCGCTTGTTGACGGTCCGTTGCGTTAAAAATATAGGATCCCGCTACTAAAACATCTGCTCCAGCTGTCAGACATTGTTGAGCAGTCATTTCATTAATCCCCCCGTCAACTTCAATTTCATATTGATATTGGTGTTGACTACGTAACTCTTTTAATTGACTAATTTTGGTTAAAGTCGATTCGATAAAACTTTGTCCTCCGAACCCTGGATTAACCGTCATGACCAATACTAAATCCACTTCTGATAATACAGCTTCGATGGCGGACACTGGTGTGCCGGGGTTAATCACCACTCCTGCTTTTTTCCTAATTGTTTAATCATTTGAATCACGCGATGTAAATGATGAGTGGCTTCGACATGTACCGTAATAATATCGGCCCCGGCATTGGCAACCATTTCGACATATCGTTCTGGTTGTTCGACCATCATATGCACATCAAATACTAAGTCGGTATGAGGTCTTAACCATTGATAGACCATCGGCCCAAAAGAAATATTACCGACAAAGTTACCGTCCATTAGGTCTATATGTAAATAATCTGCACCATATTGTTCAATTTCTTTAATTTCAGCTAATAATTTGGTAAAATCCGCACTCAACATTGAGGGAGCTATTTTCATTTTTTTATTTCTCCTTTTTACGATAAACCGGTTTTCTTTGTTCAATTTTTTGTAATATTTGACTATAATTTTCATATCGAGAGGTGGCAATTTCGCCGGTTTCAACCGCTTCTTTGACTGCACAGTTAGGTTCATTTTGATGTAGACATCCTCTAAAGCGACACTCGGCACTCTTACGCCAAATTTCAGGAAAATACTGACTCAGTGCTTCTTTTTCAATTTGTGGAAAGTCAATTGCACTAAATCCAGGCGTATCTGCAAGAAGTCCTTGATATAAGCGATATAAAGTGACTTCACGGGTCGTATGACGTCCACGATTTAAATAATCACTAATTTCACCGGTAGCAATATCGGCTTTAGGTAATAAATCATTTAATAAAGTCGATTTGCCCACACCTGATTGGCCCATCACGATGTAAATAGCATCTTTATTGACTACTGATTCTATTTCCTCTGCAAAAGCACTAATTTCATTTTTTACGATGACTTGATAGCCAATCTTTTGATAAACGTCTTTAATTTCTTTCACTTTTGATTCAGCTGTCGCTTCACCCATCGATTTTACTAATAAATCATATTTGGTAAGTAAAATAATCGGTTCAATTTGATGAGACTCAATCGATACTAAAAAGTAGTCTAATAAATTATATGAAAAATCTGGTTCGACCAGTGACATCACAATAAACGCGTCATCCACATTGGCCACCGGGGGTCTCACTAAACTGTTTTTTCTTGGAAATATCGTCACTAAACGACTTTCTGATTGACTATCATCAAGATCGATTTCGATTTCAACATGATCCCCAACCAATGGTTTTACTTGTTGATGTCGAAATTTCCCTTTAGGTTTAGTGGCATATGAATGACCTTCAGACCATACATAATAAAAACCACTAATCGCCTGGTAAATGAACCCTTCTTTCGTAATGATTTGCTTTTCTTTCATAGATTCCCTCCTCGTTTTATAAAAATAGACCACTACTGCCGACTCTAATCGGTCAATAGCAGTCCTGTCACTTCAACTATTGTTCTGGGTAAACAGCATTACTTTCCATATAAACTTCACCATCTCTTAAAATACGATACTGACCGACACCATCATTCTTAATAAAGAATTTTAATTGAACGGTCGTTGTTTCGGTTATTTCAAAACTACGATGTAAAGTATTAATATTGTTTTGTGAATCACCAATATAAACATCGATTACATTTGGTAATGGATTTTTCATTTCCAAATCAGTATCTGCATAAGTCGGTAAATATTCAAGCGTGATCGTCTCGGTATGTTGTAGAACCACTTCTTCTTGTGCACCTTGTGAGACAACGACTGAAATAGTATCACCTGGAACTAAAGCTGTACCACTCACAGGGTCTTGGCTAATAACTTGATCAACTGAGATATAATCATCATAAGCATAGGTGACATCAACATTTAAACCATATTCATCTGCAAAGTTTTGCACCATGGATAAAGGTAAATTATTAAAATCTTGCATAGAAATACTATCCGACATTTGTCCTACTGTAAAGGTAATCGTTGTATCTGTTGGCACTACTTTTGATCCAGGATCAACGCTCTGGTCTAAAATAACCCCTACTTGGCTTTCATCATTGGTCGCCATCCCGCGTCGCACTACAATAAAGTTAGCGTCCGTCAATTCTTTACGAATCGGTTCATAAGCTTCGCCAATATAATTACCAATTTCAACTTGCTCTTTGCCATTACTTACTACTAAGTTAACAGCACTATTTTTTTCAATACGTGAATTGGCTTCCGGTTTAGTTTCAATAGCCGTTCCCGCTGGTAAGGTCTTATCCCACTGGGGAATAATTTGATTGACGTTTAAATTATTTTCTTCTAGTAACTTTATCGCTTCTTCTTGCGTTTTATTGTATACATCCGGTATCGTTACAAAACGGGTGGTCTGAGCATAGACATAATAAGCACCAAGTACTAAGAGTACTAGTAATAATAGACCCACTAACCAACGTACGAAACGATAATTTTTGCGAACAGGTTCAATTGGTGGGACTACATCAAAACTAGGTACTAATTCTTCATCCAAAGGTTCTGGCGCTTCCATTTTTTTATCTAAAGCTTTATGAGCTGAAGATATAGGTTTAATTGGTTTTAAAACCGTCGTCTCAGACATATCCTTTGGTACAAAAAGTGCTTCATTCATACGATTAGCACTTAAACTAGTGGTCAAGTCTTGATGCATTTCTTCGACAGAATTATAGCGATCGGCTGGATTTTTTGTTGTCGCTTTTAAGACCACATTTTCCAAACTTTGTGGCACATAATCGACTGTATCTTTCACACGGGGAAATGCCTCTTGGAAATGCTTAAGAGCAATTGACACCGCCGATTCTCCATTAAAGGGAACGGTACCTGTAATCAGTTCATATAGTACGACCCCAAGGGCGTATATGTCTGATTTAATCGTTGCACTACTACCACGCGCTTGTTCAGGCGATAAATAATGAACCGAACCTAATAATGTATTGGTTTGGGTAATGCTGGTGTCCGATAAGGCAATCGCAATCCCAAAGTCGGTAATTTTCACTTCATTATTTTCCGTGATTAAAATATTTTGTGGTTTAATATCACGGTGAATAATCCGGTTTTTATGGGCAATTTCAATAGCTGACAAAATTTGACTCATAATCGAAACCGTTAATTCTAATGAAAGTGGCGCATTTTGTTTAATAAAGGATTTTAAATCTGTTCCCTTCACATACTCCATTACAATATATTGTTGTTGATCAGTTTCATCGACATCATAAACTTCAACAATATTATGATGCAGTAATTGACTGGCAGACATCGCTTCTCTTTGGAAACGACGTATCGCATCTTTATTATCTTGGAAGTCAAAGCGTAAAACTTTAACAGCTACATCACGATCAAGTATTAAATCACGCGCTAAAAATACATTAGCCATGCCACCTTGACCGATAACATCATTTATCTGATAACGATCCGAGAGTTTATCTCCTATTTCAATCATGCTGACACCTCCTCATTTGAGAATTCAGATGCTAAAATAACGGTAATATTATCAGTGCCTCCCGCATTATTTGCGGCTTCAATTAATTTTTCAGGAAAATCATCTGCAAGACGATCCTGATTAAACATTTCAAGTAATTGTGTATCTTCTACCATATTGGTTAAGCCATCTGAACAAAGCATCAGCATTTCTACTTGTTCCACTGGAATTAAGTTGCTTTCAGCTTCAACATCAGGAGTGACACCAATTGATTGAGTCACCACATTGCGTTGCGGATGCATTTGGCCTTCTTCTTTTGTAATTTCACCTGTTTTAATCAAGACATTGACTAAAGAATGGTCTTCGGTCACTTGTCGTAATTGGCCTTCTTTGTAGACATATGCCCGGCTATCCCCTACATGTACGATAACTAATTGATCCTCAACTACAATAGCCGCGACTAAAGTCGTCCCCATGCCTTCCAGTTGACTTTCTGACTTCGATTTTTCATAAATATATAAGTTAACGGCTTCAATCTGTTCTTTTAACCACGTTTGAACATTGGTTAAATCAAATTTTTCATCAGTTTGAACAAAGCGCTCCCCTAAAAATTGAGTGGTTTGTTTACTCGCGACATCGCCCGCTTGATGCCCTCCGACACCATCACATAAAATAAATAATACTTGCTGATGTTGATTCGTAAAATAATCAGCATAGTCTTGATTTGATGAACGTTTTCGTCCAACATTTGAACGGACTTTGATTTTCATCCTTTCACCTCTCATATAAACCTCTGTTTATTTTTTAACGAAACGACTAATAAAGAAGCCGTCTGTATGATATTGATGCGGCCAAACTCTAATTTGACCCGCTGAATTAAGTAAATCTGCTGGTAGTAATTCTGTTGGTTGGATTGGATCTAATTGAAAATCTGCATGAGTGGCTAAAAATTGATCAACTATTTGCTCATTTTCAATCGGTGCTAGTGTACATGTACTATATACTAACACCCCTCCAGGTTTTAATAAACTTGCGACATGATTCAATAATTCAGCTTGTATCTTTGCTAATTCAACTAAATCTTGTGCTTGTTTTTCATATTTTATTTCCGGTTTTCGACGCATCAAGCCTAAGCCAGAACATGGAGCATCCAAATATATTGTATCATATAATGCATTATTTTTCGGCAAAAATTTTGACGCATCGGCCTGTTGAGTGGTCACTTTTTCACTTAAACCCATTCTTTGTAAATGTTGATCCACTTTCTTTAATTTATGGCTCGATAAATCTAACGCCGTCAGATGGCCTGTTGTTAATAATTGGGCAATATGCGTCGCTTTACCACCAGGAGCTGAACAAGCATCCAATATCTGCTCTGCTCCAGTTAGTTTTCCTAATGGTGCGACTAACATACTGGACTCATCTTGAATGGTCACTCGTCCTTCCTTAAAGACATTAGAATGAATCAAGTCACCACTTTGTACGATTAAGCCATAGGGTGACACCTTACTAGGTTCAGTAATCACTTGTTCGGTTTGTAATTGTTGCTGAATCTCTTGACGCTGATCAATATTTGCGATCACTCTCGCTGATAAATGGGGTGTCTCTAATAGACTCTTTAGTAATGATTCCAGCTGATCACTTTGATCCCCTAACCAGTGTGAAAGTTGCTCGACTAACCATAATGGCATGCTATATTGAATACTCAAATAGTCATAGAATGCCGTTGCTTTATCGGGTAATTCCCTTAAAGGTTGGCGATTGAATTGTCTCAAAATGGCATTAACAAACTTGCCTAAGCCACCATGCCCATTCGTTTTAGCAATTTCGACTGCTTCATTTAAAACGGCATGATCTGGGACTTTATCTAAAAATAATAGTTGATAAATACTTAAGCGAAATAAAGAAGCAATCCAAGTATCGATTTTCTTGCCCTTGAGATAAGGTTCTAAATAATAATCTAATGTTAAGCGACGTTGCACAACACCATAGACTAATTGCACTAATAATTTTTGGTCCAATTCATTCAAGTGAGTATGTTGTAAGGTTTGATCGATTAAAACATTAGAATATTGATTTTCATATTCAATTTGATGAATCAGTTTGAGCGCCTGCCATCTAACATTTTTAGCTAATTGTTTTTCACTACGTTGTTTTATTTTCATTGGCTGTCACTCTATTCAAATCGTTGCCCGATTAAATCTTCAGCATCCATTCCGTTTAAGAAGGTAGTGACATCCATTCTTCTTTTGCCGCTTGGTTGTAATGAGGTAATCGCATAATAGCTTTCTTCACATTGGACAATTACTTGGTCATCTTCTGCGGCTACAATCGTCCCTGGTGCCACCATTTTCGGTTTAGCATAAGCTATCGGGTGACCTGCCCACACTTTTAAGCGTTGACCATTCCACATAGTATAAGTGGAAGGAAATGGTCGAAAAGCCCGGACATGATTATGTACTGCCGTTGCCGATTGAGACCAATCAATTTTTTCTTGTTCCTTAGAAATAGTGGGAGAGAATGTAACTAACTGCTCATCTTGTTTAATGGGCGTTATTTCCCCTGCAAATAAAGATGGTAATGTTTCTAATAATAAATCGCGCCCTATTATTGCTAAACGTTCGAATAATTGACCAACGTCATCAGTGGAATGAATAGGTGTCTTAGCTTGTGCTAAAATATCACCCGCATCCATTTCTTTTTCCATATACATAATAGAAATACCTGTTTCCTCTTCACCTTGCCAAATCGCATAATGAATCGGTGCCCCACCGCGATATTTTGGTAATAGTGATGCATGCACATTAATGGCTAAATATTTTGGATGTTTTAATAATTTGGTCGGCACAAATTGACCATAAGCGGCCGTGACAATTAAATCAACGTCCATGGCTAATATTTGTTCCATCTCTTCTGATTTACCTAATTTTTCCGGCTGGAAAACAGGAATTTGATGACTCAATGCCACTTCTTTTACTGGAGAAGCGGTTAATATTTTTTTACGACCAACAGGGCGATCTGGTTGAGTCACAACGGCAATCACTTCATATAATGAGGATTGTGCTAAAATCCCTTTTAAAACTGTTGCTGAAAATTCAGGTGTCCCCATAAAAATAATTTTCTTCATATAATTTACCTCCTCTAAATAAAATGATAAGGTTCATGGTCAATTGAAACATAAAGACCTTGCCGTGATTCATTTTGAGCTTGATTGACAATTTCACTAATTTTATTTTGAATGAATTGCTTATCTTTATACTTGAGTAATAATTGAAAATAATAAACGTCGTTGATGCGAGCAATAGCGCCTCTTGATGGGCCTAACAATAGTAATTGTTGTTGTTGCTCCAGTGATGGATTGGATAATAATTGTTTCAACTGATGGATTTTACGTTCAGCCATCCCTTGATTTTTACTGGAGACAGTGACTAAAGTTGTAAAATAATAAGGGGGATAATTCCCAATATGACGCCGTTTCATCTCGTATTTAAAGAAATTCTCATAATCGTGCTTCTTGACCAATTGCATCACATAATGATCAGGATTGTAGGTTTGAATGATGACTTTACCCCTTAATTGACCACGTCCGGTCCGGCCCGCTACTTGCGTTAATAATTGAAAGGTCTTCTCACCCGAACGAAAATCAGGTATGTTAAGGGCCGTATCCGCATTGATAACACCGACTAAAGTGACATTTTCAAAATCAAGCCCCTTAGCAATCATTTGTGTTCCCAATAAAATATCGGCTTCTTTATTAGCGAATTGTTTTAATATCCGTTCATGGTCCCCTTTTCTTCTAGTCGTATCATTATCCATGCGTAAAATTCGCGCATGTGGGATTAATTCTGTTAAAGTCTCTTCAATTTTTTGAGTTCCTGAACCTAAACTACGAATATGTTGACTACCACATTGAGGACATTCAGTTGGTACCATTTGTTGATAATCACAATAATGACATTTCATGCGATGTTCACTCTTATGATAGGTCAAAGAAATATCACAACGTGGACATTGAACGACATGTCCACATTCACGACATTGCATATACGATGCATAACCACGACGATTTAATAACAATACGATTTGTTGTTTTTGACTAATGGCTTGCTCAATTGCTTGTTGTAAGGATGGCGATATCTCGGTATAGGTCTTAGAAACTAAGACATTGGTCATATCGATTAATTCTACTTCCGGTAATTCAGAAAAGTTAGCTCGTTCACTCATCATAACGAGTTGATAATGATTGACCTGAGCCCGAGCTCGGCTTTCTAATGATGGGGTGGCACTTCCTAAAACAACCGGACATTGATGATATTGGCTCCGCCATAAGGCGACATCACGCGCATGATAACGTGGATTATCGGATTGTTTATAAGTCGTTTCGTGTTCTTCATCAATGATGATAATACCAATGTTTTTTAATGGTGCAAAAATTGAAGAACGGGCTCCTACCACAATCGTCGCTTCACCTTTAATAATTCGCTGCCATTCATCGTATTTTTCCGTAGTAGACAAACCAGAATGTAAAACTGCCACTCCTTTTTGGAATCTGCCTACCACTCGATTGACCATTTGTGGAGTCAAGGCAATTTCTGGTACTAATAATAAGGCCGACTGCCCTTGTTGACGGGCTTTTTCCATTAATTGTAAATATACTTCGGTCTTGCCACTACCGGTAACGCCTTCTAGTAGAAAGGTTTTAGCTTGCCCTTTTTCTACGGAAGCCACAATAGTATCATATGCGCTTTGTTGATTAGGTCTTAATGTTTTGGCTGTCGTTTGAAGAAATTCCTGGTCCTTTAATGGATTACGGTAAACAGCCACTTCAGATTTGATTAACCATCCTTTAACAATAGCGGTATTTACAACAGTACGACTGAGACCGGTTATTTCACAAAAATCTTGAATCGTAATCGGATAAGCTATTTTCGGATGATGGATTAAATAGTCAAGCAATTGTTGCTGTTTTTTAGCGGCTTTACTTAAAGTTTCAGAAACGGCTTTATATTGTTGTTCATCCAAGGCTTTATCGATCACTTGCATCATTTTGGTTGATTTCCGATCTAAAACTCGATTTTCTAGTTCGATGGCCTCTTGATCAATTAATGCTTTTATTTGATTCGGTGTTAATATCGTTTCGAGCACCGTTTTTTCAATTTCATGATTTTCAATCACAGTATTGGTCAAGGCTTGAATTTGAGCATGGTTATGTATTAGAAAATACGATTCATATTTTACTTTTAATAAATTAGGTAACATTGTTTGTAAAACAGCAATTCTAAAAGCCTGCAAATGATTGGCTAAATAATCACTCAATTCGATTAATTCTTCATTCAAAAAACTACGATAATCTAATAATTTGCTAATTGGTTTTAAAGTTCCAGTAAAACTAGTTTCATCTGAAAAACCAACCACAAATCCCAGTAATTGCCTTGGACCAAAAGGCACTTCAACACGCATACCTAATTGAATGGCTTCTTCCCACTGTTCGGGGACTAAATAGTCAAATTCTCGATTAACTTGAGCGACTGGAATATCGATAATCACTTTAGCAAGCATTAAATCACCACCTTCATAACTATATATGCTATCACAAAAAATCGTTTAAATATAGATATAAATACATTTGCTTAGAAAAAAGCCATCAAATTATCTTTATTAACAATACCCTTATCCAAGATAAAAAAACTACCCTCATCATATTACTAAGGATAGTTTAACAGAAATATTTTATAATACAGAAATTTTACTCGCTGTTTCCACATAATGATCATTAAAATGCGTTTTCCAATAAACCCATAAAAGCAATAAAATATAAAGGGTACTCTGTGTTAAAGCCATCACATTAGGATCTTTCAATAAGAAGCCCATTAGCATCGCGATCAAAGTGGGAAGGCCAAAAGTATTGAGTGATAACTGTAAAGCCTCATTAAAGTTAGCAATCGTAAATATTTTTCCAAACTTCGTTAACCAAAGTAAAAAGGCTGTTCCTAATAATAAACCGACGAAGTTAAAAAACATTAAAAACCATACATTAATAAAATTAGTTAACACAATCGATAAGCGATTAGCTTGAAACCAATGTTGAGACAATAAAGCTATCAGTGCTTCTTTATCTGCCACCGTGGTTAATGGTAGCTCTTCATCATAGGTTTGTTTAATCTCGGGATTCTTTCCTTCTTTAATAATAAAGCCATCTGGTGCAATTAAGATAGAGTTTTCTACTAGAGAATCACTATCTACCTCATCGATAGAAAGAATAAATTGACCGGTTTCAGCAACTGTTCCCTGTTCTACCATTTGATTAAATTGTTGAACAGTGTCGTCATTCATCGTTGCTAGAGCATTTGGTACAAAATCATTTAAATTAGCCGATTGAATTTTTCCTAACTGAACCGATAACGGCATCAACATTAAACCATTAAGCAACAATACAATTAACAGTATTTGCCACCAAGTCAATTGTTGACGATTTTTAAAAATTTTCTTGGCTGAAAAGATATTTATAAAGTAATTAATTGGAAATGCTTTGTTCATTATACTCACCTCATTCTACATATTATAGCACTAAAAAAGAAAATAGTGGACATGAAGTAGAAAATCAAAAGATTTTCACTTCGTCTGTCCACCCTTAAATCCTTATCAGATATTAACTCAATCATCAATTATGTTTATTTAAAAATTACAAGCAGTGAAAGACTAGGAATTGAACCAGAAGTAGAAAGTCAAATAATATTCGATTAATCTGGTCACCTTGCAAAGTTGAAACCTCTCAACCACTGTCTTTTAATTAACGAACAATAACTGACTAAATTTATCAAGTTTATGCCCAAACTCACATTCGATTGATTAACCCTTTGTTCCACCTTTAGTCAAACCAGTAACAAAGTTCTTTTGTAAGACAAAAAATAGAATTGAAATTGGCACAGCAATTAAAATAGAACCGGCTGCAAACAATGCTACTTTTTGGTTACGTTGGTCATTAATAAATGTTTGTAAACCAGGAGCTAAAGTATATAATTCTTCTTTACGTAATAAGAATTTTGATAGCATAAAATCACCAAATGGTCCCATAAATGCCCATAAAGCTTGTACAGCAATCATTGGACGTACTAATGGTAACACAATTTGCCAGAATCTTCTAAAATGTCCTGCACCATCTAAATTGGCTGATTCGTCTAAATCATAAGGAACTGTATCGAAGTACCCTTTCATTAACCAAGTATTCATTGGAATACCACCACCAATATAAATTAATGATAGGAACCAGAATTGGTTAATAGCTTTCATCAAGAGTGCCATTACGAAGAATGCCGTCAAAGCAGCCATCGTCGGCACCATTTGTACAATTAAGAAGAACATTAAACTATTTTTACGACCAAAGAAGTTGTAACGGCTATAAGCATAACCAGCTAGGGTTACTGCCATAACTTGCACTACCATGGTACTAACTGCAACGATTAAAGTATTTTTATACCATTGTAAGTAATAGGTCTCTTCAAATAATCGTTTAAAATGATTCAAGGTCCATTTTGAATTGAAATTTAAATCAAATGCAGTAATATTCCCTGCTCTAAAAGCAGAACTAGTCGTAATTAGTAATGGATAAATAATGATAATCGATAAGAGAATCATATAAAAATAGGTAAAGAATTGTCCCAAAAACTTTTTGAATTTGGCAGATGCAAATAATTTTTTCATGTTGATTATCCCTCCATTTCAAAAGCTTTTGTACGTTTAAAGACAATTAACGATACTGAAATAACCACTACTGAAATAATCAGTGTCAAGGCTGCCGCAAATGAGAATTGCGGTGAAGTTCCAGTTGTTAACTTATAGATCCATGAAATTAAAATGTCGGTTGCACCAGCGCCGCCACCCACTGATCCAGGTCCTCCATTGTTAAATAGATAAATCATCGTAAAGTTATTAAAGTTACCTGTATATTGAGTTAAAAATGTTGGAGCAGCAACAGAGAAAATTACAGGTAAAGTAATCGAAGTGAAACGTTTAAAAGCATTCGCTCCATCAATTTTGGCTGCTTCATATAAATCTTCGGAGATAGATTGAAGAATACTGGTTACCATTACATAAATATAAGGGAACCCTAGCCAACCTTGAACCATAATAATCGCAACTTTGGTCCAAAACGGGTTGGTTTTCCAAGCGATTTTTCCAATTTCAACAAATGGAATTAATTTGTTAATAAACGGAATTACTTGTGTATTCATCGCACCAATTGAGTCATTAAACATATTTGAGAAAGTCAAAATCGTAATGAATGCCGGTACAGCCCATGGTAATAAGAAAATTACCCCAAAAATACGTTTGAATTTTATAAATGGTTGGTGAGCTACAACAGCTGTGAAAATACCGAGCACAATTTGTAAAGTAGTCGCACATAATGTCCAAATTAACGTCCACATAAATACGGATGTAAAGGCATCTCTAAAGGTGCTTAATGTAAAGATATTCGCGAAGTTAGCAAAACCAATCCAGTCTAATAATTTTGCTGGTGGCATATTTTTAAAATCATAATTTAAAAATGCAGTAAATAAAGTGACTAAAACTGGGAAAATAATAGCAAAAGTCATAAAAATATATGCCGGGATAATTAATAGATACGGGAACCCCTTATCTAAAATATTATCTTTATGTTCTTCAAATGTTTGATTAACTTTAAATCCTTCATTCCAAAAATTTGCAATGCGTTTTGCATCTATCATATTGAAAATCAAGAAGATTAAGAATACAATCGTAATGATAATTTGTAAAGTACCGATAATCATTAAGAATAGGGAGTTATCTCCTTTTACCCCCGGAGTATCCCCTAATGTAATAAAGTCAGTCAACGCACCAAAACCAAAACTAACTAATTCATAAACAAACAACCCGGTAATTCCTAAAAAGGTGAATCCTTTGAACAATTGTTTATTATAAATTTGACCTAGTCCTGGAATCAACGACAAGAGCATTGCTAATGTCGGATTTTGTTTTTTGGCTGTCTGACTCATAAAATCACTCCTTTAAATAAAATGCTGTTTAACTATTAATATCTGGCAGAAGATCAACCTCTGCCAGATAAAAATAACGATTCACGAAATTTTAATACTTTTGTTCGATTGATTGTTTGATTAATTCAACAGCAGCATCAGCAGCTTCTTGAGCTGATTTATTACCTGAACCAGCATCGAACATTAAGTTTTCAGCACCTGTCCATACTTCACTCATTTGTGGAATATTTGGCATTGGTACAGCGTTTGAATAAACATCGATAACCGCAGTTGTTAATTCATTTCCAGCTTCAGCTGCAACTTCACGAGCTGCTTGGTTAGCAGGGATTTGTCCACTTTCTTCATACATAGCTGTTTGCATTTCTTCAGATGTTACCCAATTTAAGAATTCTTGTGCTAATTCTTGTTTGTCAGTAAATGCTGAAACTACCCAACCTTTACCACCAGCAAATGGTTTGTATTCTTCACCATTTGGTAATGTAGGGATTTTAGCAACACCGAAATTAACGCCTGCTTCTTTAATTGCAGCAGCTTGCCATGGTCCGTCAATAATCGCAGCAGCTTTACCATCAGTAAATTGTTGCATTACAAAGTCACTTACTGAAGAAACATCTAACATACCTTGTGGCCATACATTTTGGAACCAGTCCACTGCATAGTTAATACCTTCTACTGCCCCTTCAGAGTTTAATCCTAAGTCTTCATAGTTAGTACCATCTTCACCGAATACATAACCACCATATCCAGCTAATAAACCGTAGCTATGGTAGAAGTTAGTCCATTGAGCTAAGAATGCTGTAGATTTTCCATCTTCCCCAGCAAAAGCATATTTTTCATCTTTAGTCAATTCACGTAATTCATCAAAAGTTTTTGGCGCTTCAGGTAGTAAGTCTTTGTTATAGTATAAAACAATTGTTTCGATAACAGCTGGCGCACCATAAACAACACCATCTGTTGATACTTGTTGTTTATCTGTATCATCATAACCTGCTTCTTCATTTAACGTTACTTCGTTAATTAAACCTGTTTGAGCTAATGAACCGATACGGTCATATGGTGCAATTAAAACATCTGGAGCAGTTCCAGCAGGTCCATCTAATGCTAAACCATCAATTTTCTCAAACATATCGGCATCTAATAATTCTACTTTCACACCATATTCTTCTTCAAATTTAGCGATGTGATTTTTGACATAGTCATATTCTCCGGCTGCAGAAATAACTAATGTTTCTTCTTGAGCATCAGCTACTAATACACCAGTTGATACTAATGTAGATAAAGCTGTAACTGTAGACAAAGTACCAATTGCCAATTTTTTCAAATTCAATTTCATAATTGAAACCTCCTAAATTTTGCGTAAATCGCTTTCTTGTCTATATTATCTTATATTTTTGAAAGTAATACAATAGGTTTTTAATTCTGTTACCGTTAACAGAATTATAATCATTATTAAAACCCATTATTGTATCGTGACTCGATTTAAAATTTAGCTATTTAATCATATTTTTATGAAATTTTTTTATTTGTTTCAAAAACTTTATGCATATTTTGCTTTATTCGGATAAATTATCATCAGTTTTCATCAGCGAAAAAAAGAGCGGGTAAGCAATATAAAATCAAAAGATTTTATATTGCTTACCCAGACCGCTCAGTTGGAGTGGATCAGAAGTCGAAAATGAATAGTTTTGTTTCGTCTGCCCAAACTCTTTAAGACCTAGTTTGAGACCAGTCAACGACTGCACTCTCAATTAAAGATCGGGAATCAAAAAATTTAAAATTTTTGCCCCTAATTTCTAGGGTTTTATTTATTCGTTGTGTTGTATTAAGTAGAGATCAACACCTTATGTGTTAACCAACCTTTGCTGCTTAAAAGAAGATAGACGCTATTGGCAACTCATTATCTTATAAACGACGATGTTGACTAACAGCAATTTTATTGATGGCTCTTTCTAGTGATATTTTTGCTCGCTTAAATTTACGAGAATCTTTCTCTCTTAAGGCGGCAGCCATATCTTCTTCAGCTTGTTGTTTTTGTATTTCAACGGCCGCTTCATCAATGTCACGAGCACGAACAGCATAATTAGAGATGATTTCTAATTGATTGTTCGCCATTGATAAAATACCACCATTAATCGCAATATAATCAACTGGTTCTCCATCTTCCACTCGTGTTACTTTAACAGCCGAAATGACTAACGGTGTTAAAATAGGAATATGATTCGGCATAATGGTCAAGCCGCCTTGGGTTGTCTTCACATTACAACTATAGGAACGGTGTTCATAGATAATACCATCAGGTGATGAAATGGTCACAGTCATATATGGACGACTATTATTTTCATTATTTGCCAATTCATTCACTCCTCGTAATATATATTTAGAAGGTCATTTCACACCCTTCTGATCGTCTCTGTTTCTCTTGATTTACCGAACATTCTGTCATAAATAAGGGGCTATCCGTTGTTAGACTGGACGATTTCGAAGAAATCGAACAGGATGACAATGGCAAGCAAGCGAAGCGCGCTAGCTCAGCCTCATTTCAATTCATAAAATGTTCAATTGTCCCTTTATATTGCTTGGTTACTGTGAGATATTGTAGGATAATAAGTCTTGGAAAGGGACTTACGGGAATATGCTGTTCACTCCTGTGGCTTTGTCTACTTCTTAAGTCTGTAACCCAGACCATTGATGTCACAACCAACACACTAGCTGTTTCCACCCTGGTTCACACCCGCTAGTAGGCGAGTGGCAGCTTGAATCAGCGTGATAAGTATTCTATTAAGCGAGGCTGTTATAGGCAATGGTATCCTGGGATATCCCACAGTAACCAAGCAATTTCCAAATATTATCGAAAGGAGGTCCCTCACATGAACTTATATGTCGGTTTAGATGTTAGTCTAGCTAAGCTAGATGTCTGTTGTTTAACGGATGATGAACAATTTTCTGTTTTGTTAGAACGTTCTTTTAAAAATGATCACGACGGTGCCACTGAACTGAAAGAATGGATTCTTCAAGCTTATCAGGACTATCACTTTGATCGAATCGTCATCGGCATGGAATCCACATCAGCTTATAGCTTTCATCCCGGTTACTTCTTCAAAGAAGACCCGGAGCTGAGTGAGCTGAATGTGGTAGTCACAATTGAAGAACCAAGCAAAATCAAGAAATATCGTGAAGTTTTCTCCGAAAATAAAAACGATGCTTTAGATGCGTTCTATATTGCTGATTACTTGCGAATCCAAAGGTTTAATCTCTCTTTCTTAAAGGAAGACCAATACATCGCCTTACAGCACCTTACACGGTCTCGCTATCAATTAATCAAGCAACTCACCACAGTCAAGCAACACTTCCTAGAAAATCTTTACTATAAATGTAATACGCTTTCGATGAATCTTAAGGAAGATGGGCATTCCACGACTGCCCTCAGTGCTACCGTCATCTCACTCATGACCGAAGACTATTCACTGGATGACCTGGCTAATATGCCTTTAGAAGAACTTGGGCAATTAATTCAAAAACTAGGACGGGGACGCTTCAAAGCACCCGAAGACTTAGCTAAAACAATCCAAAAAGCCATTCGTTCTAGTTATCGTCTCTCTAAGGTCCATGCCCAATCCATTGATATCGTGCTGGCTGTCTTAGTCCGTGAGATTCGATCACTTGAAAAAGCAATCAAAGAGCTCGACAAAGGGATTGAAGATATTGTTCAAACCCTACCAGAATATCAGTGCTTAACTTCTATTCCTGGTATTGGTCCGGTCTATGCTGCTGGAATCATCGCTGAAATCGGACAGATTGAACGCTTTGATTCTCAAGCAAAAATCGCCAAGTATGCCGGGTTATCCTGGAAGGAAAATCAGTCGGGAAAACGTTCGTCCCAAAACACACCGATGATTCATCGGGGCAATCGGTTCTTGCGTTATTACCTAGTTGAAGCTGCCAACTCTGTTAAACGTTATTTACCTGAATATGCCCAGTTCTATCATAAGAAATTCCAAGAAGTACCTAAACATCAGCACAAACGTGCCCTCGTCTTAACCGCAAGAAAATTAGTGCGTCTGGTGGATGTGCTACTACGCAATCACCAACTCTATACGCCACCGGAGGTGTTGCATAGATAAAAGACGAACAAAATAGAGCTAATTATTAATAAAGTTCGTGAAAAAAACGCGATTTCACGAGTGTTTATTTAGTGCGCCCTTAAACATCTAAATGATCAAAAGCCGAGTCTAAAATAATTTATTTTTCTCTTGACTTATTACCACTAGACTTATTCTAATTCTTCCGGTAGACTTGCACCTAATTTTTTCGCTTTTGCAATCACTTGATCAATATTTCCAACATTACGGAAAGCTTCTTCTGGGAGTGTATCGTATTTACCATTTAGAATACCTTCGAAGCCATCCAATGTTTCTTCAATGGTCACAAATGATCCTGGTAAACCAGTAAAAGCTTCAGCCACATGGAAGTTTTGCGATAAGAAATATTGGATACGACGGGCTCTTTTCACCGTAATCTTTTCCTCATCTGATAATTCATCAATCCCTAAAATGGCAATGATATCTTGTAATTCACGATAACGTTGTAAAACAGTTTGCACTTGACGGGCAATTTCATAATGACGTATACCCACTATTTCTTCAGATAAAGCACTCGAAGTAGAAGCCAATGGGTTAACAGCTGGGTAGATACCTTGTTCTGCTAAATGGCGCTCTAAGTTGGTAGTCGCATCTAGATGGGCAAAGGTTGTCGCAGGAGCAGGGTCCGTATAGTCATCGGCTGGTACATAAACGGCTTGGATCGACGTAATAGAACCATGTTTTGTTGACGTAATGCGCTCTTGCATTTGTCCCATTTCACTGGCTAAAGTTGGTTGATACCCTACCGCTGAAGGCATACGACCTAATAAGGCTGACACTTCGGAACCTGCTTGAGTAAAACGATAAATATTATCAATAAATAATAAGACGTCTTGTTTCAATTCGTCACGGAAATATTCCGCCATTGTAAGTCCTGTTAAGACAACACGCATACGTGCTCCTGGTGGTTCATTCATTTGACCGAAAACCATGGCCGTCTTCTTGCTTACACCTGACTCACGCATTTCAAAAACGAGGTCATTCCCTTCACGTGTACGTTCTCCAACCCCAGTGAAAACGGAGATACCTCCTAATTGTTCTGCAATATTATGAATTAATTCTTGAATTAAGACAGTTTTTCCAACTCCGGCACCACCGAATAGACCGATTTTTCCCCCTTTAATATAAGGAGCCAATAAATCGATGACCTTAATTCCAGTTTCTAAAACGTGAAAACTGTTATCTAGGTCTTCATACTTAGGGGCTTCACGATGAATACTTTTGCGCTCAACATCATCGCCAACCGGTTCTAGTTCATCAATTGTCTCACCTAAGACATTGAACACTCTTCCTAAGGTGGCTTCGCCGACTGGTACTTTAATCGGTGTTAAATAATCCACAACTGTCATGCCGCGTTCCAAACCATCGGTTGATTCCATCGCAATGGTCCGAACCATTCCATGACCTAAGTCAAGGGCAACTTCAAGGGTTAATAATTTTTCTTCATCCGAAATATTTTCTTGCATTACATCCGCCATATCAGCGTTCGTTACAATTAATGCATTATGAATGTCAGGACCACCATTTTCAATTGGGAAAGTGACATCGACTACGGGTCCAATAACTTGTTCAATACGACCAATTCGCATGTACAACATTCCTCCTTCTAATCATTCAGTGCTTGTGCACCACTAATTATTTCAATAATTTCATTGGTTACTTTTAATTGTCTTTTTTGATTATATTGTTGTTTTAAATTTTCAATCATTTCCTCTGCATTATCCGTCGCACTACGCATTGCACTCATACGACTAGCATGTTCAGACGTTTTTGCATCAATAATCGCACCATATATTTGACTTTCAGCATATTGAGGCAATAATACATCTAGTAGTTCGTTTTCAGAAGGTTCAATTAAAAACTCAACTTCTGTTTCGGTATTTTCTAATTCTTCCTCTAACTCTAAATCGGTAATGGGTAAAATTTGTTCAGCCCGAAATTGAGAAGTCATTGGATTAATATGATGGTTATAACAAACATATAAGGCATCAAAGACTTGTTCTTTAAATAATTCGACCGCTTTTTTTACAATCTTCGACACTTCAAAAAAGCTAGGGTGATCGGTTAAATTATGAATTTCATAAGCGACTTCATACCCTTCATCGCGACAAAATTTTACGATCGGTTCACCTATTGCTAACACTACCACTTCGCTTTTATCTTGATGGTCTTGCTTAAACATCGTTTCGGTTGCTTTTAAAATCGAATGATTGTAGCCACCTGCTAAACCTTTGTCTGATGTAATAATTAAATAACCGGTTTTCTTAATCGGTCTTTCAATTAACATATCATGAAAATCAATATCTTTTACTTCATTGACATCCATAGGTACACCATCATCTAATAAATCAAATTGTTGTTTACCTAAACGGGCAACCATTTTCTTTAATTTTTGGCCATAAGTAAAATAACGACTCGAAGTTTGCACCATTTTATTATATTTAGAAGCAGAAACCATCTGCATCGCTTTAGTAATTTGAGCTGTTTTGCGAGTGGAGTCGATTCTTTTTTTATTTGGTTTAATGACATACCACTACCTCTTTCTAAATCTATTGTGCTATTTGAGAATGTTCTTCTAAAATGGTTTGTAATAAATCTTCTTCAGGCATTCGATGGTTACGACTAATATCACGTAAAACAACATCATAACGTTCTTCTAAGAAATTATAGAGTGATTGTTCATACTCTTTTAGTTTATCAATCCCAACACTATCAAGATAGCCATGATTTAAGGCGTAGAATAAAATGATTTGTTTTTCAACACTGACTGGTTTATGTAAAGGTTGTTTTAACACTTCAACCGTTCTACGTCCTCGATTTAATTTTTGTTGTGTTAAAGCATCTAATTCTGAACCGAATTGTGTAAAGGCTTCTAATTCACGGTAACTAGCTAAATCAATTCGTAAAGTACCGGACACTTGTTTCATTGGTTTTAATTGTGCCGAACCACCTACACGCGATACCGATAAACCGGCATTAATAGCGGGTCTAACACCAGAGTGGAATAAATCACTTTCCAAGAATATTTGTCCATCGGTAATGGAAATGACATTCGTTGGAATATAAGCCGAAATATCCCCTGCTTGCGTTTCAACTATTGGCAGTGAGGTAATCGATCCTCCGCCTAACTTATCAGATAATTTTGCAGAACGCTCCAATAAACGGGAGTGTAAATAGAAAACATCTCCAGGGTAAGCTTCACGACCTGGTGGACGTTTTAATAATAAACTCATTTCCCGATAAGCCGCTGCTTGTTTTGATAAATCATCGTAAATAATTAAAACATGCTTGCCTTCATACATAAATTCTTCGGCCATTGCCGTTGCAGAGTATGGTGCTAAATAAAGTAATGGCGCCGGTTGTGAAGCACTTGCACTCATTACAATTGAATAGTCCATCGCACCATGTGCTTGCAATGTCGTCACGATGTTTTTTACAGTTGATTCTTTTTGACCAATCGCGACATAAATACAAATAACATCTTGTCCCTTTTGATTTAAAATCGTATCAATCGCTAAAGATGTTTTTCCGGTCTTACGGTCCCCGATAATCAACTCACGTTGACCACGTCCGATTGGTACTAAAGAGTCAATTGCTTTAATACCTGTTTGCAATGGCTCATTAACACTTTGACGTTCCATAATCCCTGGCGCATCTGCTTCAACAGGTCTTGTTTTTTTATAGTCTATTTCACCAATACCGTCAATCGCTTCACCTAGAGGATTAATAACACGACCTAATAGGCCATTTCCTACCGGTACTTCCATGATTTTATGTAAACGACGGACTAAATCACCTTCGTGAATATTCACATACTCACCAAAAATAATAATCCCGACATCTTTGGTTTCTAAATTTTGAACCATCCCAATTGTTCCATTGGCAAATTCAACCATTTCTCCGACCATGACATTTTCTAATCCATAAGCACGGGCAATCCCATCCCCAATGTAAGAAACTGTTCCAATTTCTTCAATTAATTCTTCACTGTGGAATTGACGAATTTGTTGACGAAGACGTTCATCTAATCTTTCTAAACTCATTTCAATCCCTCCTAATAATGCCAATTACGATCTAAATGACGTCGTAATTCTTTTAAAGTCTTTTTACCTGTTACTTCATAATAGTAACTTTCACTTTGAATACGGACACCCGTAATTAAACTTGGATCGACGACTGTCGTAATACGACGTAATGGCTTTTTGGTAATATCTAAAAATTTACGCACAATGCGCTCTTTTTCCTCGTCAGTTAAAGGTACCGCAGAGGTAATCATTAACATTTCACTTTGATTTTGTTCTTTTTTAAGAGAAGTTCCTTCATCATTCATCATGTTTAACATGATTTTTCCTAAAAGTTCATCTTCAAAATGCTCACGATTCTCATCAGGATTATCATCGTTCAATTTTTGAATCGAATCACGAATACGTTCTTGATTGATTTTTTTAATAAAGCATCTTCTTCGTTTTTAACTTTTTTATTACGCGTTAACGATTCATTAACACTTGTTTGATTTAAAGTTTCATTTTCACTCATCATGCTATATCATCCATTCCTGCAATGAAATCATCAACCAATTTATGGTAATCTTCCTCTTTAATTTCACGGCGTAAAATTTTCTCTGCAATTTCAATAGCAATATCAGATACTTCATTTTTAATTTCATTTAAGATGCGTTCACGATCTTGTTCAATTTCTTGATTAGCAGCTTCATGAAGACGTGCTATCTCCTCTTTTGCTTCTTTAATCATATTATCTTGAATTTGTAAGCTTTGTTTTTTAGCTGCTAAGATAATTTGATTGGCTTCCGCACGTGCATCTTTTAATGCTTGTTGAGCATCTTCTTTCGCTTTAGTACTCGTAGCTTTCTCTTCAGCTGCTTGTGCTAAATCTCCTTCGATAATTTGACGACGTTGTGCCAACATCGACATAAAAGGTTCCCAAGTGAATTTCTTAATAATCATTAGTAAAGCGACAAACGCGATCATCGTAACGATCGTATTGCCTAATGCGGTGTTTCCACTTGATGCATATACAATTAACATTTTAATCCTCCTTCATTTAGTATCGTCAGCTTAATTAGTTTAATTATCTGAAAACTAAAATAAAGGCGATAACCACGGCCATAATCGGCACCGCTTCAATTAACCCTACTCCAAGGAACATGGTCATACGTAATTTACCTTCTAATTCTGGTTGACGAGCAATTGATTCAATTGTTTTTGAAATAACCATACCATTACCAATTGATGCAGAAAGAGCAGCAATCGCAACAGCAATAGCAGCAGCAATAGCGTTCATATTTTATATTCTCCTTATCTTTAAAAACTATATTTCTTCTTTTTCAACTTTATGCGACAAATATACCATTGTTAAGGTTACAAATATATAGGATTGAATAGCACCTATAAATACTGAAAATCCTTGCCATACCATTTGTAATGGTAATCCTATTACCCATGTAAAGACACCTTTAGCATTGGCTAAATTAGCAATTAAACCTAATAAGACTTCTCCAGCGAAAATATTACCATATAGACGAAGTGCTAATGTCAAAGCATTAGTAAACTCCTCGACTAATTTTATCGGGAATAAAAATGCTGAAGGTTCTAAATAGCCATTCACCACATACCCCTTCATTCCTTGTTCTGTAATCCCTAGGAAATGAGATAACAAAATCATTAAAAGTGCTATCGATAAACACACAATTGGATCGGCTGTCGGACTTCTCCAAAGTGATAATTCACCCACATGTAATATTAAAGGTAAACCTATCATATTAGAGGTAAAAATAAATAACAATAATGTCAATCCTAATAATTGATAATTTTGTGCCCCTTTATCATCGATTGCTCCCCCTACTACGCCTCGAACAAATTCAATAATCGTTTCCATTAATAGTTGAGGCTTATTTGGTTTATCCACCGATAAATTATGTGAAGTCCAAACACAAAGCACTGTGATGATAGCGACAGTTGCTAAAATAGCTAAAAAAGTGTTCAACCCAAAAGAAATACCTAATAGTTCAAACACAATCGTTTCATCCAAGAGTGACCCTCCTTTTTTTGGTAATTGACTGTTGTCAATGAAATTTTGTTGACATTTATCTTCTCGAAAATGACACAAATCCATAACCTAGTTTACCACTTAATTTTCTATAAAACAAACTTTGAAAGGGGTTAAGTAAATATTTTTTTGTTATAATTTAAATATAAAAATATTGATATAAAAACATCTTTTTGGCAATTAATGACTAACTTTTATGTCATCATTCGTCAGTTCATCAAAATTGAAAACATTGCTATCATCGCCTTTTGAGACTGTTATCCGGTAACAGAATTTAGAAAAACGCCAAAATCATTTGTAAGTATTTTTTATTCCTTATATAATGAATGCGACAACAAAATTAAAGGAGGTCGTGTTATGGCCCGATCAAGTGGCGTCTTAATGCATATTTCATCATTACCAAATAAATTTGGTATCGGTACATTTGGACAATCAGCTTATGACTTTGTTGATTTCCTAGTTCGTACCAAACAAGCCTATTGGCAAATTCTTCCTTTAGGTACAACTAGCTATGGTGATTCACCCTATCAGTCATTTTCAGCTATCGCTGGGAACCCTCACTTTATTGATTTTGAACTATTAAGTAAAGAAGGTCTTCTAGAACCAGCTGATTATGAAAAAGTTGATTTTGGTGATGATCCGGAAAATGTGGACTATGGTACCATATTTACTAACCGTCGTCCTATTCTAGAAAAAGCCGTCGCAAACTTTTTAAAACGCGGCAAATTAGAAGGATACACACAATTCGTTGCCGAAAATGCACATTGGTTAGAAGACTATGCAGAGTTTATGGCAATCAAAGAAGATTTCGGTTTAGTTTCTTGGACCGAATGGGATGAGGATATTCGTTTACGCGATAAAAAAGCATTAAATGAATACCGTAAAAAATTGGTGAAAGAAATTGAATTCCATAAAGTAACTCAATATTTCTTCTTCACTCAATGGTTACAATTAAAAGCTTATGCCAATGAAAATGATATTCAAATCATTGGTGATATGCCAATCTATGTTTCAGCTGACTCTGTTGAAATGTGGACGAATTCAAAATTATTTAAAGTAGATGAATTCAAAATGCCGATTGTTGTTGCTGGTACACCACCGGATAACTTCTCTGATGACGGTCAATATTGGGGGAACCCAATTTATGACTGGGAATATATGGAGAAAGATAAATATTCTTGGTGGATTCTACGTATGAAAGAAAGTTTTAAAATCTATGATATGGTTCGTATTGACCACTTCCGAGGTTTTGAATCTTATTGGGCAGTCCCTTTTGGCTCCCCTACTGCTGCCGATGGCCGTTGGGAAAAAGGTCCAGATGTTAAATTATTCAAGCAAATCAAAAAAGAATTAGGCGATTTAAATATTATCGCTGAAGACTTAGGCTTCTTAACCCAAGAAGTAATTGATATGCGCAATGCTACTGGTTTCCCAGGAATGAAAATCTTACAATTTGGTTTTGATGGTACAGACTCTATGGAATTACCACATAACTATGTGCGTAATACGATTAGTTACTTAGGGACTCATGATAATGAAACCATCACAGGATGGTATCAATCAGTTCCTGAATATATCCGTCAGAATGCTGATAAATATTCTAATCGTAAAGAAGATGAAACCATTGCCGAAGCTCTAAACCGTACATTATCAGCTTCAGTAAGTGATTATGTTATTTTCACGATGCAAGATTTATTAGACTTAGATAATTCTGCACGTATGAATGAGCCTTCCACCATTGGTAAAAACTGGAAATGGCGCATGAAAGAAGATGCTATTACAGAAGCGGTTGAAAGGAAGTTGACCGATTACACCGTCACCTACTTCAGAGCAAACCAAAACATTGTAAAAAAGAAGCAGAAAAAGCTAAAGCTGCTCAAAAAGAAAAAAGCAAATCAACTAAAAAAGCTGTTTCTAAACCAAAAACTAAAACTACCAAATAAACTTAGTTCATTTGGGAATCGACAATTTTCTACTATTCAATATTTTGTTAAATTACCATAGTTTTATAACATAGCTAATTTACATTTAAAAAGGAGAAACAAATGACTTTATTATCAAATTATACAAACAAACTTTTCAATAAGCCTGTTGCGGAGTGTACTGAACAAGAATTATATAAGGTTTTATTACACCTTGTTCGTGACAAATCAAAAGATCAACCAACTAATGACACAAAGAAAAAATTATACTATTTCTCAGCTGAGTTTTTAATTGGTAAATTATTAAGTAATAACTTATTAAACTTAGGTCTATATGATGAAGTACAAGCAGAATTAACTGCTGCGGGCAAAAATATGATGGACATCGAGCAAGCAGAAAATGAACCATCATTAGGAAACGGTGGTTTAGGACGGTTAGCAGCATGTTTCGTTGATTCAATCGCAACATTAGGATTAAACGGAGACGGTGTTGGTTTAAATTATCATTACGGTTTATTCCGTCAAGTATTTAAAGACAATCAACAAACTGCTATTCCAGATCCATGGTTAGTTGGCGACGACTGGGTAATCCGCTCAGAACATTCTT
The DNA here is from genome assembly GCF_033564055.1 of Globicatella sp. PHS-GS-PNBC-21-1553. NCBI lineage: Bacteria > Bacillati > Bacillota > Bacilli > Lactobacillales > Aerococcaceae > Globicatella > Globicatella sp. PHS-GS-PNBC-21-1553. The sequence goes on along the minus strand of NZ_CP085470.1, from coordinate 1,993,446 downwards.
ATGTTGTGCCATTCAAAGATTTTGAATTAAAATCAACGCTTTACGATATTGATGTACCTGGTTACAAGCAAGAGAAGAAAAACCGTCTACGTTTATTCGACTTAGATTCAGTTAACTCAGAAATTATTACTGATGGTATTAACTTTGATAAAGGTAATATTTTAGAAAACTTAACTTTATTCTTATATCCAGATGACTCTGATCATGCAGGTGAATTATTACGTATTTACCAACAATATTTCATGGTATCGAATGGTGCGCAATTAGTTTTAGATGAAGCAATCGCTAAAGGAAGTAACTTACATGACTTAGCAGACTATGCGATTATTCAAATCAACGATACTCACCCTGCTTTTGTTATTCCTGAATTAATCCGTTTATTAGGTGAACGGGGTATTGAATTTGATGAAGCGGTGAAAATCGTTCGTTCGATGACAGCTTATACTAACCATACAATTTTAGCAGAGGCATTAGAAAAATGGCCATTGTCTGATATTGAAGAAGTAGCACCACAGTTATTACCAATTATTCACCGATTAGCTGAAGTGGTTGAAGAAGAATATCCTGGTAATGAAGCAGTCGCAATTATCGATAAACAAAACCGTGTTCATATGGCTCATATTGCGATTCACTTTGGTTACAGTGTTAACGGGGTTGCTGCCTTACATACTGAAATCTTAAAAGCTTCAGAATTAAAACATTTCTATGATATCTATCCAGAAAAATTCAATAACAAAACGAATGGTATTACCTTCCGTCGTTGGATTATGGATGCTAACCCTGAATTAGCGAAACTATTAGATAATACTATTGGAACAAACTGGCGAAATGACAGTGATTTAACTGCATTATTAGATCATATTGATGACGAAAATGTAATTAAAGCTTTAAATGATATCAAACATGATAACAAGAAGAAATTACAAGAAAGTCTAAGAAAAACACAAGGTGTTGAAATTAACAACAACTCTATTATTGATGTTCAAATTAAAAGAATTCACGAATATAAACGTCAACAAATGTTAGCTTTATATATTATTCATAAATACTTTGCAATTAAAAATGGTGAAATTCCTGCTACACCAATTACAATCATTTTTGGTGGTAAAGCAGCACCAGCTTATACAATTGCACAAGATGTGATTCACTTAATCTTAAACTTATCTGAAATCATTGCTAATGACCCAGATGTGAGCCCTCACTTACAAGTCGTAATGATTGAAAACTATAATGTAACAGCGGCTACGTACTTAATTCCTGCAGCAAACATTTCAGAACAAATCTCATTAGCTTCTAAAGAAGCTTCTGGTACAGGTAATATGAAATTCATGTTAAACGGAGCATTGACCTTAGGAACAATGGACGGTGCTAACGTTGAAATTCATGAATTAGTTGGTGATGAAAACATTAAAATCTTTGGTAAATTAAGTGATGAAATCATCGAATTATATGACACCAATGGTTATGTTGCTAAAGACTACTATGAGCGTGAAACAATCAAACCTTTAGTTGATTTCATTGTAAGTGATGAAATGATGGCAATCGGTAATGAAGAACGCTTAACTCGTTTACACAATGAATTAATCAATAAAGACTGGTTCATGACCTTAATCGACTTAGAAGAATTCATCGATGCTAAAGAAGAATTATATGCAGAATACGAAGATCGTGAAAATTGGTTACGTCGCTCATTGGTGAATATTGCTAAAGCTGGCTACTTCTCTTCTGACCGTACAATCAATGATTACAACGAAGATATTTGGCATTTAGAAAAAGCTTAAATATAAGATAATTTAACTATTGGTTTATCAGCTACAAACCAATCCCCAAAATAAGACTGGACAGAAACAAGTAAGTTTCTGCCCAGTCTTATCTCTTTATTTAGTAACATAAGATTTGAGTTAAGTGTTCCGAACTATGTCATGGGAAGCAGATACTTTTCACATTATCTTATTACCCCATCAGCAACAAGGAGCGGCAAAAAGTATACAATCAAAGAATTATCATTTCGTCTTTTTACACCATCAAATACTAGCTATATTTTTTAAGTATCAGAAGACAAAAAAGAGCCCCTCTCGGGACTCTAACACTCTCAATATATGATTATTTTAAAGTGATATAACCAATTTCTTGACCTTTGGTCACATTACCTGAAGCAGTTATTTTATACTCTTCAATCACTTCTGAACCATTTGTAAAGATAACGATCATCGCATTATCTTTCCCTTCAGTTGCTAAAGCATCTAAATCAACTTCAGATATTTTACTTGAAGCGGTGACTTTGTCGTTTTCATTGACATCCGTTTCGAATGGTTCACCATTTAACGAAACAGTATCAATGCCCATATGTAATAAAACTTCTAACTCACCCGCTTTAAATCCTACTGCATGTTGAGTCGGAAAGACATTGACAATCGTACCTTCTACTGGTGATGAAATTGAGCCATTCGTTGGAAGTACAGCAAAACCGTCCCCCATCATTTTTTGAGCAAAAACGACATCGTTTACTTGTTCAATATTGATTAACTCACCATCAGCTGGTGCATATAATTTTATTTCTTTAATTACAGGTTCTTTTTCTTGTTGTTTTTTCTTAAAAAATCCAAACATTTATATTAGCTCCTATCATAATATAGTAGCTATATTATAACATACCAAATCATAGTAGTAAAAAATAATCGCTAATTTTTTCAAATAAGTGTATAATATAATAGGTATGAAAGCGAGGTTAAAAAATTTATCGGGAGTATGACACTTTCTTTTTATAAAACAACCCTTCAAGCCAGTAATGGCTTTATTTTTTTGTCAAATTTCATATTATTTTATTGAGTACTATTTAGTGCTATGATATAACTAAATTATCTTAAATGATTGGTGAGGTTACTATGCGCATTAAAAAAAGTGTGTCCAAGAATTCTGTTTCTTACTCCGTCATAGATAACGTGAGAGATATAAATGGGAAATCAACGACTAAAGTCATTGAAGCTCTTGGGAACGAGGAACAAATACGAGAAAAATATCCAGGGGTAGATCCTGAAGAATGGGCGCGTGCCTACGCTAAAGAATTAACGGAAGAAAAAAGGCCAAATCAGAAACTATCATAGTGAAACATGACCCTAATAAAAGGTTAGATAAAGGGAAACGCAAATCATTTAATATTGGCTATCTCTTTTTACAATCGATTTACCATCAACTTCATCTAGATAAAATATGCAAAGAAATATCAAATAAACATTCATTTACATATAATTTGAATAAAATTTTGTCTTTATTAATTTATATGCGTGTACTCCATCCAACTTCTAAAAAAGGTACACTTGAGCGTGCAGATGAGTTAATTGAAACTCACGAGATTGAATAACAACACATATATCGTGCTTTAGCGATGTTTTCTGCTCCTGTTGTACTCCATCCTAGCGGTCGCGAACTTAAACGATCACTTAACCAATGGCTGACGTGACCTTCGGCACTACAACCGATATAATGAGGGGCCCTTTGTCTTTGGATAGAATCCCAATTACCTATTAGATAGCGACGAACCTTTTGAAGCGTTTGTTTCGAAGAGTCGGGTAACGACGGATCGTTGAGTCGCACTTTGAAATAGTCCTGAAGATAGCCTTTTTCACCTGTATAAAGCCAACGATGTAAAGTGGCGTATAAATGATACCAACACATGCCTGACGAAGGTATTTAACCGTATGATAAGGGTCAAGAACAAAGCTCGTCTGAGTCGGTAGATAGTCCAACCCTTTCTTAATCCAGTGAGCCCCGTCACCACTTAAATAAAGGGTCGGACAGGCTGCTAAATCGTATTGTTGGTCGAGATAGTAATAAACATCTTCCCACAATTCCTCGCTATCTTCGTATAAACCTGTGAATATGCGACTAATATTTAATTCTTTTCGATCACTTGATCCTAAATTTTCTTTGTATCCTTCGTGAACATACGCCAAGCGCATTTCCCGATTCTTCCCATCTTGATAAGCTACATGGTCTTCATCGGCTTCAATATATAAGCAGTCTACCTGACGTTTTGCTCCCACCGGCAACGCAACAGAATCCGGGCTATACTTATGCACAATATTCTGGACTGTCTGGCGACTATAAATCCCGATATGTTCGAAGCTATCAATGGTCTCTTGATAAGAATGCTTACTAGCCTTCTCGTAAACGGCTGCTTCTAGATTGATATCCACGCGCTGGTGAGGCGTGAGCGATGAGAAGTCATCCAATAAATAGCAGAACTCACCCGTTTGTTTATCTTTGTAATAACGCCTTGAGAGTTTAATGTCACCAATCAGTGTGGAGATTGTTTTTTCATCATCGCTACGATGAACGCTATATCTTGCTTTTCTTCCAGGACTTTCAAAGAGTGATTCCTCAATTGTTGTACAGAGATTTTCTCCTAAATCGACTGAGAGTTGACGCATCGTATCACTAATGGTTTTAATGCATGTTGAAAAGTCTACTTCACCTTTAATCGCTTGATTATATAAATCTGCCATCATTTCATTAATTTATTGCATAATTTGTGTTATAATACTCATGGATAATCCTCTACCTTTCTGCGTGTTTTACCTACTTACAGTACAGCAGAGGATTATCTTTTTTGCTTTTAGCTGACCAACAATTATTTTACACTAAGCCCACTCTTCAGGATTTTCTCTCCAATTTTCAAGTGTTTCTATATCACTTATTTCTACATATCCTTTTTCTACAGCCGTTTGTAATAAAGCACTATAGTTTGTTAATGCTTCCGCTTGTAGATTTGCTTCAGCTAAACGTTGATGACCTTTTTCTAACCCGTAAGTGAAGATCGCCACAATTCCTAATACTTCACAACCTTCATTTCGTAATGCTTCAGCTGCTGTAATGGCACTTCCACCAGTTGAAATCAAATCTTCCACGACAACAACTTTTTGACCTTTAGAAAGTTTTCCTTCGATTTGATTACCTTTACCATGGCTCTTTGCTGATGAACGAACATAAACCATTGGTAATTGTAATACATCACTAACCCATGCTGCATGTGGAATTCCTGCTGTTGCTGTACCCGCAACTACATCAGCTTCTGGATAATGTTGCTTGATTAATTCTGCTAAACCAACAGCGATTTCTTTACGTACTTGTGGATATGATAATGTTAGACGATTATCACAATAAATCGGTGATTTTATTCCTGATGCCCATGTGAATGGTTCATTTGGACGTAAAAATACTGCTTCAATTTCTAATAAGTGGCTTGCGATTTTATCTTGACTCATATTTACACTTCCCATTCCTTTTTTACACGTTTATAAGCTTTACTCGCATCATCTGCTTTAGTAATTGAACGACCTACTACAATATTTCCCGTGCGTCACTAGGGGTAACCACACGTTTTTGGTCATTTACATCGTCACCTCTCATTCGAATCCCCGGTGTAATGCGTAGAAAATCTTCACTTGTCGCATCACGAATCACCCCTGCTTCAAGTGCAGAGCAAACACGCCATCAAGTCCTGCTTCATAAGCTAATGTAGCATAATGGATAACAGATGTCTGTAATGACTCTTTAATTAATTGTTCATTTTGCATTTGTGCTTCTGATGTACTTGTAAGTTGGGTAACAGCAATTAATTTCGGACGTTGTTTTCCTTCTGGTGTACCTTCTTCTAATCCTTTTAACGCTGCTTCCATCATTGCTTTTCCGCCAGCTGCATGTACATTTACTAAATCAACACCTAAACTTGCAAGAATTTTCATCGCACTATATACAGTGTTGGGGATATCTTGAAGTTTTAAGTCTAAGAAGATTTCATGTCCAACTGCTTTTAATTCTTGTAAAAATGGAGCACCTGCTTGATAATATAGCTCCATTCCAACTTTTACATATAAAGATTCATTTTCAAATTGGGATAAAAATTCCGTAGCCGAAGAAGCATTTGGAAAATCTAAGGCAATGATTGGTTTTGTCATTGCTTATTTCCAACTCCTTCCAACTAATTCAGAGATATGCTCTACTTTTAATTCATCTAATTTCGTTGGCAATTCATCAATAATTTTCGGACAAATAAATGGATCTGTAAAGTTTAATGTTCCAACCGCAACCGCACTTGCACCTGCATAGAAGTATTCTATTACATCGTCAGCTGATTCAATACCGCCCATCCCGATAATTGGGATATTCACTTGTTGACTTACTTCATAAATCATTCGAATTGCAACAGGTTTAATTGCTGGTCCAGAAAGCCCACCACTTTTATTTGCTAAAATGGGTTTGCCTGTTTTTAGATCTAAACGCATGCCCATTAATGTATTAATCATCGTTAACCCATCAGCTCCTGCAGCTTCTACCGCCTTTGCCATTGTGACGATATCAGATACATTCGGTGATAATTTTACATATACTGGAACAGCAGACACTTCTTTTACTTTTTTCGTTAAATCATGAGCAATTTCGGGAACCGTCCCAAATGTAATACCACCTTGCTTTACATTTGGACAAGAAATGTTTAACTCTATTGCATGTACATTCGGTGCTTTAGATATTTGTTTAGCAACTTCTACATAGTCTTCTGTCTCGGAACCAGCTACATTTGCAATAATTGGCGTATCAAATTGTTCTAACCAAGGTAATTCATTTGCTAATACATGTTCTAATCCAGGGTTTTGTAAGCCAATCGCATTTAGCATTCCACTTGATGTTTCAGCTACTCGTGGGGTTGGATTCCCATACCTTGTTTCTAATGTTGTTGCTTTGATCATAATCGCACCAAGTTGGTTTAAGTCATACAATTGACTGAATTCTTTTCCGAAACCGAAACAACCTGATGCGGGCATAATTGGATTTTTTAATGATAATCCAGGTAGTTCAATTTGTAAACGATTCATTACAATACCACCTTTCCAGCTGGGAACACAGGACCATCACTACATACTTTTACATAATCTGTTTCCTTTGAATCTTTCAAATGACAGACACATGAAAAACATGCACCAATCCCACAGCCCATACGTTCTTCTAAAGAAATAAATCCTGTTTTATTCGCATATCCTTCGCTTAAGGCTTTTAACATGGGGATTGGTCCACATGCATAAAACAGATCGAAATCAAGCTGTTCATTTGTAATACAATCTGTTACAAAACCTTTTGTCCCATTTGTGCCATCAACTGTTGCGATATACGTATCACCCAATTGACCAAACTCTTCTTCGTAGAAAACTTTGGCATCTGTTTCAAAGCCTAATACGTGAATCGTGCGAACACCTTGTTGATTCAATGCTTTCGCAAGCTCATATAATGGTGGGACTCCAATTCCACCACCGACTAATAAAGCCGTTTCGCCAGCTTTAGCAGCATCGACTGGGAACCCATTCCCAAGAGGGCCAAGTACATCGACTTGTTCGCCCTCTTGATAAGTGGATAGAAGTTTTGTTCCTTTTCCTTCTGCACGATAAATAATTGTTATTTGCTTATTATCTTCATCAATTGAAGCAATACTAATCGGTCTACGTAATAGGGGATCTACACCTTTAGATGTACGGATATGAACAAATTGTCCAGGTTCCGTTATTTGTTCTACTAAATGACCTTCCAATACTAGTTCGAAAATATTTAATGCAATCTCGCGATGTGCAACGACACACATCTCTTCTTGTACAATCATACTTATTCTCCTTCTGTCATTGATTCTGCTGAGAAGACCATTGATTCTAGTACATCTAAAATCGCTTTTGCTGTATCAAGTGATGTAAGACAAGGTACTCCATTTTCTACTGATTCACGACGGATTCTAAATCCATCACGTTGTGGCGTTTTACCCTTCGTTAATGTGTTAACGATTAATTGTGCCTCACCTTGACGAATGACATCTAGTAATGTTGGTCCCTCAGATCCGATTTTTCCAACGACATTCACATGAATGCCTGCATTGGCAAATGTTTGTGCTGTTCCGCTCGTTGCGAGAACCTTGTAACCAATTGCTGAGAAACGACGTGCTAATGCTGTTGCTTCTTCTTTATCTTTATCTGCTACTGTAATTAACACTGTACCATGTGTAGAAATATTCATTCCTGACGCTACTAATCCTTTATACAGAGCTTTTTCCATCGTTTGGTCTTTCCCCATTACTTCACCAGTTGATTTCATTTCAGGCCCGAGTGATATATCTACTCTTCTTAACTTAGCAAATGAGAATACCGGTACCTTCACAAATACCCCTTTTCTTTCTGGTGCCAAGCCTGTTTTATAACCGAGATCTGTTAATGATTCACCTAAAATAATTTTTGTTGCTACATTCGCCATTGGAATGTTGGTAATTTTACTTAAGAATGGAACCGTACGACTTGAACGCGGATTTACTTCAATAACGTATAATTCCCCTTTTGAAATAACATATTGAATATTAAGTAATCCAATAATTTCTAATCCTTTTGCTAAGCGGATTGTATAATCAACAATTTTCTCACGCATTTCATCACTAATATTTTGTGGTGGATATACTGCAATTGAGTCACCGGAGTGAACACCTGCACGTTCGATATGTTCCATAATTCCAGGAACTAGTACATTTTCACCATCTGAAATGGCATCTACTTCAATTTCCTTACCAACTAAGTAGCGGTCGACAAGAACCGGATGTTCCGGATTGATTTTCACCGCATTTTTCATATAGTGAAGCAATTCTTTTTCCTCATATACGATTTCCATTGCACGGCCCCCAAGTACATATGAAGGTCGAACAAGTACTGGATAACCAATTGAGTTCGCAATTTCCACTGCACCTTCTACCGAGAATGCTGTTTTCCCTTTTGGTTGTGGAATCTCTAATTGTGATAATGCTTGTTCGAATTGGTCACGGTTTTCCGCACGATCTAAACTTTCCAAGCTTGTTCCTAGAATTTTCACTCCACGTGCTTCTAAATCAGCCGCTAGGTTAATCGCTGTTTGTCCACCGAATTGAACAACGACTCCTTCTGGTTGTTCTAAATCAACAATATGCATAACATCTTCAATTGTTAGTGGTTCAAAATATAATTTGTCTGAAATACTAAAGTCTGTAGATACAGTTTCAGGGTTATTATTGATAATAATCGCTTCATAACCTGCTTCTTGAATTGCCCATACACAGTGTACTGTTGCATAGTCGAATTCAACACCTTGTCCGATACGGATTGGTCCAGAACCTAGTACAACGACCTTTTTCTTATCTGTTTGAATTGTCTCATTTTCAATTTCATATGTTGCGTAGAAATAAGGGGTATCTGACTCGAATTCACCTGCGCAAGTATCGACTTTTTTGTATACAGGTACAAGCCCATTTTCTGTTCTCCAGTCATATACTTTTCTTTCTTTTTCATTCCATAGTTTTGCAATGGTTTTATCAGAGAAACCAAATTGTTTAGCTTTTCTAGCTAGTTCTAAATCGAATGGGCTTTCTGCTAGTTTTTTTCTAATGCAATGATTCTTTCAAATTTATATAAGAAGAATAAATCGATTTTACTCCACTCATGGATTTGTTCAATTGTTACACCTTGACGCAAAGCCTCACCTAGATAGAATAGACGCTCATCTGTTGGTTTGGTAATTTGCTTTTCAAGTTCTTCCATTGAAATTGGCTTTTCGATATCCAATTCTAAGTGATAGACATCACTTTCTAGTGAACGAATCGCTTTTAATAATGATTCCTCTAATGAACGACCAACGGCCATTACTTCACCTGTCGCCTTCATTTGTGTACCTAATAAACGATTGGCAGATTCGAATTTATCAAATGGCCATCTTGGAATTTTCGTTACAATATAATCAAGTGTTGGTTCAAAGCTTGCATAAGTTTTTTCTGTTACTGGATTCATAATTTCATCTAATGTATATCCAACTGCAATTTTTGCAGCTAATTTTGCGATTGGGAAACCAGTTGCTTTAGATGCAAGTGCTGATGAACGACTTACACGTGGGTTTACTTCGATTACATAGTATTGGAAGCTTTCTGGATCTAATGCTAATTGAACATTACATCCACCTTCGATTCCAAGTGCACGAATTAATTTTAATGATACATTACGTAATAATTGAATTTCACGATCACTTAATGTTTGACATGGCGCAACAACAACGGAGTCACCTGTATGTACACCAACCGGGTCAATGTTTTCCATATGACAAACGACGATTGCCTGGTCATCTGCGTCACGCATCACTTCATATTCAATTTCCTTATAGCCCGCAATACTTTTCTCTAGTAAACATTGTGTCACTGGGCTGTTTTTTAAACCACTTGCTACGATTTCTTTTAAATCCGCTTCATTTTCACAAATTCCGCCACCTGTTCCCCCTAATGTATAAGCAGGGCGAACAATAATCGGATAACCAACTTCATCAACAAATTTCTTAGCTTCTTCAAGTGTATGAACAATCTCACTTTCAGGAACAGGTTCATTTAGATTATTCATTAATGTTCTAAACTCTTCGCGGTCTTCTGCTTGTTGAATCGCATCTAATTTTGTACCAAGTACTTCTACTCCACATTCTTCAAGCACACCCGCTTTTGCAAGTTCCATCGCCATGTTTAATCCTGTTTGCCCACCTAGTGTAGCTAAGATTGCATCTGGATTTTCTTTACGAATAATTCTAGTTACGAATTCTAATGTAATTGGTTCAATATAAACCGCATCGGCAATTTCCGTGTCTGTCATAATTGTTGCAGGGTTTGAGTTAATTAAAATGACTCGATAGCCTTCTTCTTTTAATGCAAGACAAGCTTGTGTTCCCGCATAGTCGAACTCAGCTGCTTGTCCGATAACGATTGGACCTGATCCAATTACTAAAATACTTTTTATATCTTCGCGTTTAGCCATTATTCTTCACCATTCCCTTATGTTGTTTCATTAATTTGATAAAATCATCGAATATATATTTTGCATCCTCAGAACCAGGAGCTGCTTCTGGTTGGAATTGAACTGAAAACGCCGGTAAATTTTTATGTTGTAACCCTTCAATAGATCCATCATTAATCGCACGATATTTCACTGTCAATGCTTCCGTATTTAAGGTCTCTTCCTTCACTTCAAATCCATGGTTTTGTGATGTAAAGATGACTTGATTGGACTCAAGATCTTTCACTGGATAACTTGCTCCTCTATGACCATGTTTCATTTTTACGACTTCACTATCATTTGCTAGTGCAAGGAGTTGGTGACCTAAACCAATTCCAAATACAGGTACTTGTTCTTGAACTTCTTTTACCATTTCAATTGCATTTGTTAATAGATTTGCATCTCCAGGTCCATTGGATAATAACACTCCATCTGGGCTTAAAGATAAAATTTCATCAGCTGATGTACAAAACGGAACAACTGTAACATCACTTCCACGTTTCGTTAATTCGCGTAAAATACCATGCTTATTTCCAAAATCAACAACAACAACATTATCTTCACGACCTGGCACTGGGTATGGTTTTGTAGCTGCAACTTGTTTCACTTCATCCTGTGGGAAGCTAACTGCTTTCAGACGCGCTAAAACTTCTTCAAGATTTTCTAGTTCTCCACAAATTGCTCCTTTCATTGTCCCATTTTCACGAATATGACGTGTCAACATTCTTGTGTCGATCCCAGCAATCCCAGGAATATTTTTCTGTTCTAAGAACTCCACTAGTGAACGTTCATTTCTCCAATTTGACGGGAATTCTGCTACTTCTTTTACGATGATTCCTTTAATAACAGGTTGAATCGTTTCAAAATCATCGCGATTAATGCCATAATTTCCAATTAAAGGATAGCTAAATGTTAAAATTTGTCCGTAATTTGATGGATCTGAAATCACTTCTTGGTATCCTGTCATTGTTGTATTAAAAATGACCTCTCCAATTGTTTCTCCTTCTCCACCAAAAGCTTCTCCGATAAATACCGTACCGTCTTCTAAAATTAATTTACGTTTCATTATTGCATATCCTCCTCAGCCCATCTTAAATCTCCATCAACAAATGTTGCTACTGGCCAACCATTACATACCCAGCCACCAAATGGTGTATTTTTACCTTTTGAAGCAAATTCTTCAGGGTTAATTTCTTTCTCTTTATTTAAATCAAGCAATGTAATATCTGCTGGTTTACCAACTTCTAATGTTCCAGAATCTAATTTAAATGTGTTTGCTGGAATATATGTCATCCAACCAATTAATTGTTCTAATGTACAAATCCCTTTTTCAACAAAATGGGTATACAGTAATGGGAATGCCGTTTCTAATCCAACAATACCGAATGGTGCACGTTTCATCCCTTGTGCCTTTTCATCCTCCGCATGTGGTGCATGATCTGTTGCGATGAAATCAATCGTTCCATCTAATAAGCCTTCAATCAATGCCTCGCGGTCGTCACTCCCACGTAATGGTGGATTCATTTTAAAATTCGTATCTAAGCTTGGAATATCTTCATCACATAATAATAAATGATGTGGTGATACTTCTGCAGTTACACGAATGCCTGCTTTTTTCGCATCCCTTACCGCACGAACAGATTCTTTCGTACTAATATGGCAGACATGGTAATGACAGTCGGCAGCTTCTGCTAATAAGACATCGCGTGCGATATGAACAGCTTCACAAATTGATGGAATTCCTGGTAAATCATTTGCTTTTGAAAAAGTACCTTCATGTACCGCTCCACCATAAATAAGTGAATTATCTTCACAATGTGCAACAATTGCCATGTCTAATGCCGCTGCTTGTTTCATCGCTTCATACATTGTTCCAGCTTCTTGTACACCTACCCCATCATCAGTGAAGGCAAATGCACCAGCTTCTTTTAGTGCTTTAAAGTCAACTAATTCTTTACCAAGTTGGCGTGTCGTAATCGATGCATATGGTAATACCTTCGCTTTTCCTCTTTTATCGATTTGATCAACTAACCAGTCCATTTGTTCTTTATTATCCGGAACTGGACGAGTATTTGGCATGGCTGCTACTGTTGTAAAACCACCTCGAACAGCTGCCATCGTTCCAGTTTCAATTGTTTCTTTATGTTCTCCACCCGGCTCACGTAAGTGGATATGTACATCGATAAAGCCTGGTGAAATAACTAGCCCATTTGCATCAAATTCTTTTTCACCTTTATTTTCTAGGTTTGTACCCGTTTCAGTTATGATTCCATTTTCAATCCTTACATCCATCTGTTCTGTTTGATCGACTGTCGATGCATTTTTAATTAACCAGTTCATTTCAATCTCCCCTTATGATTGTAGTAGTTTTTGTAAAATCGCCATTCTTGTAAATACACCGTTTTGCATTTGCTTAAAAATTCTTGATCTTTCACATTCTACAAGTGCATCAGCAATTTCAACATTGCGATTCACTGGAGCTGGATGCATGATTATGCTCATCTTTTTCATTCTTTTCTCACGTTCAATCGTTAAACCAAATTGACGATGATATTCCTCTGCGGCTCTTTCCATTGCGTCTTCATGTCTTTCATGTTGGATACGTAAAAGCATAACAACATCAGATGTTTCGATCGCTTCATCTACATCTACATATACCTTAGATTCATCTCCAATAAACCATTCTTTTGGTCCAGAGAAAACGACTTCTGATCCTAATGATGTAAGTGCATCGTAATTAGATTTTGCTACACGGCTATGACTGATATCACCAATGATGGATACACGTAAGCCTTCAAATGTGCCAAACTCTTGTTTGATAGTAAATAAATCTAATAATGATTGTGAAGGATGTTGGCTACAACCGTCCCCACCATTAACTATTTTCATATTTACATGGTTTACTAACTCATTGTAATAGGCATCATCATTATGTCTAATTACCGCTAAATCGACACCAATTGATTCAAGTGTCTTCACTGTGTCATATAATGTTTCACCTTTTAATACACTTGATGAGTCTGTTTCAAATGGAAGTACATCTAAGCCAAGTTTTCTTTCTGCCATTTCAAAACTTGTTTTTGTTCGAGTACTTGGTTCAAAGAATAAATTTGCTACATACTTTTTAGCAGCTGGTGTCCAAACTTTTCCATCAGCAAAAGCTTGTGCTCTTTCTAAAATATCTGCAATATCATTTGGACTTAAATCAGTCATTGAGACTAGATGATTCATATCACATCCAACTCCTTTATCTCTCTGTTGTTATAAATAATGTGTGCCTACCTGTAAAAATTGTGACATTGCCTTCATACAAAGTATTTGTTTACTACTATCTTGTAAAACTTCTTGCGAGATAAAGGATACAAAGTAGCGGGTGCAAGTATTCATTTGCGGATTCCCTACTGCACTCATATTAACCTATCATTAGAAGTTTCATTTTGTATGACATGTCCAGATTTTTAATCATTAGGAAAATTCTGCATGTTTGTTCATGTTTCGTGAATAAAAAAACTCTCTGTCTGTGATTTCTGACAAAGAGAGCATAGTGAATAAAAATGACCTGGGTCATTTCTATCTTCTACTCCCTTTGTTAGCCTCTCGGGACTACATTTAAAAGGGATTATTCATTTTTGTAAATACATACTTGATCATTATTATCAGATTCTAGTAATTCCACAGCAATTCGTTCTTGACTTGAAGTTGGTATATATTTTCCGATAAAATCAGCACGAATTGGTAATTCACGATGTCCACGGTCAACTAAAACAGCTAGTTGAATCGATGATGGTCTACCCACATCTACAAGAGCATCCATTGCTGCGCGAACAGTACGTCCTGTGTAAAGTACATCATCTACAACAATTACTTTCTTGTTCGTAATATCAACTGGGAATTGTGAGCCTCTCACTTCTGGTTCCATGGAATTCGTGTGAAATGTTAGATCATCTCGATATAAAGTAATATCGCGCTCACCAACTGGAATCGACTCACCTTCAATTTTTTCAATGCAATCTCTTAAACGTTTGGCTAAAAAGATGCCTCTTGTTTTGATTCCAACTAACCCACATTCTTCTATCCCTTTATTACGTTCAATAATTTCATTCGCGATACGAGTTAATGCTCTTTGAATTGCTTTTTCATCTAAAACGGTTGTCTTTTGTTGCATTTTCGCACCTCATTTGTTTTTTCTAATCAAAAAACCCTCTCACCTACAAGATGAGAGGGTTGGATACGCATAGTTAAATACACGGACAGCATAGAGTGTCCGCCATCGTCTTACCTTCTCAGTCTCACAGGACTAAATTAAAGGAATCTGTTATTCAAGTTATTTATACTCTACACTTTTGATCCCTTGATGTCAAGATTAACATTTTTAAAAATAAAATAAAAAAACGCAAGCGCCTTGGTCAGCTTATAGTGACCCCAAAAAGTTAGATCCAAAATCTAACTTTTGGGGGTCACTATATTTTCTTGTTTGTTTTTATCGTTATTGATCTATCGTTTACTAGAGCAAAAAATTAATGAATCAGCTACCTGTGAAGAAATTATTTCTACACTACGTGAAATGAATGTCCTAGAAAGCAAAAATGAAGGGTATATTCCGACGTACATTCGAACAGATTTAACCGATCAACTCCATGAAACATTTGGTTTTCGGACAGATACAGAAATTATTACAATAAATAAAATGAAGAAAATATTAAAAAGCATTATAAAACAAAAATAGTACTCACTTTTGAGCAATAAAAAAATGGCACAAACCCTTTTGTATATTGGGTTTGTGCCATTTTTACTGTCAAAGATGAGATTATAACATACCAAATCATAGTAGTAAAAAATAATCGCTAATTTTTTCAAATAAGTGTATAATGTAATAGGTATGAAAGCGAGGTTAAAAAATTTATGAATTTTGATATTGATATTTTAGAATTAATCCGTATTTTAATCTTGAGTATAGTTCAAGGGATTACGGAATGGTTACCGATTAGTAGTACAGGTCATATGATTATTATTGAAGAGTTTTTCTCACTGACTTCTAGTCCAGAATTTAAGGAATTATTTTTTGTCTTAGTACAACTTGGATCGATTATGGCGGTAGTCTTACTTTACTTTAATAAGTTAAATCCTTTTTCATTTAAAAAATCCGCACAAGAACGTAAAGATACTTGGTTTATCTGGTTCAAAGTCGCAGTGGCGAGTATTCCAGCCGTCCTGTTTGGACTTGTTTTAGATGATTATATGGAGATGTATTTTAATAAACCTCTAGTGGTTGCCGCTATGTTAATTGTTTATGGTTTTGCCTTTATTTGGATAGAAACACGCCAAAAGAGTCGTCACGCTCATGAGATTAATAATTTCCAAACCTTAACCTTTAAAGACGCCTTTTTAATCGGATGTTTCCAAGCATTAGCCATTATTCCAGGAACCTCTCGTTCCGGTTCTACCATCTTAGGGGCGTTGTTACTTGGTACTTCTCGTTTCATCGCAACTGAATTCTCTTTCTATATGAGTATACCGATTATGTTTGGCGCAAGCTTGAAAAAACTGCTAAAATTTGGTTTTATCTTTAGCCAGGCAGAATTAATTTATTTAGGTGTCGGAATGTTTGTAGCATTTATCGTTTCAGTTATTGCGATTAAATTCTTACTTAATTATATTAAACGAAACGACTTTAAAGCCTTCGGTTATTACCGTATTATCTTAGGATCCATTATCATATTATACTTCTTGTTTACTGGCAGATAGATCATGTAAAACTGACCGCTATTTAACCGATTGTTCTCGGTTAAATAGCGGTCTTTTGTTTATTATTGATTTAATTTCTTAAAAATGAAGTAGCCCACTTTTAATTATTATCAGATAAATAAAAGGATGAATAAATTTAATAAAATGGATAATGATTACAAAAGTCACTATTCTAGACTAATAAGTTCTCCCATTTGCATAATGTACTCATCATGTGAAATGAAAATGATAAATTTATCGTGGTACTGATTTATAATATAATTGACAATAAATTTTTTGTACTCAACATCTAAGTTAGATGTGACTTCATCTAATAATATAATCTCACGATTTAATAACAACATTCTTAAAATTGCAATTTTTTGCTGTTGTCCACCAGATAATTCTTTAACTGGTATATTTAAGTCAAAATCAATCTTAATGTCACTAGCTAAATTCAAAATAACTTCATTATTGATTCTCTCATTATTAATTTCAAATGGTAAACGACAATTCTTGATTCCACTATAATATGGAACCAATTTTAAATCTTGAAAAACTCTACTTACCAATGGTTTAAAATTCATAGAGGGTTTGATAATAACATTTGGGTGTTTTTTTAAACCCGAAAGAAAATTAAAAATTGTAGTTTTACCTGACCCGTTTGGTCCCGTAAGAATATAGATGCGATTGCGGTAAAAGGTATATTCAAAATTTAGCAATTGGTTCTTATTAAGAGGAAAATTTCTAATACTAAGATAAATAGCATTCATCCTTCGTAACTCCTCTTATATTTTGTATGATTTGCAAAAATAATGCTCCGAACATTAATACATGAACAAATAATAATAAATGTATTGAATCTGTATTCAATCCTCTTGTAAGTAATAATCTATTTACAAAATATGATAAACAAAAAATAGTGACACTTTGATATATCTTTGCTATCTTAATTACTTTCAGTTCAACACCCAAAACAAAAGCCGTCTTTAATATAAATGAATTAATAATAAAGTTCGCCCACAAATGACCTAAAATAATTGAAAGAATGATTCCTACTGACAGAATTAGGAAGATTAATGTCAGATAAATCATTAATCCTTCTAGATTATTTCTTAATATATCTGTAGATATTAATCTTACATGGCAATAATCAGCAAGTTTTTGTAAAGATTTTTTAAGGGATTGAACCTCTTCCTTTGAGAGATTAGATAATTTGATATTATTCAAAAACTCTTGTATTGCGGTTCCTCTACCATATTCATCCAATAACAACATTTTTAACTCCTTATTATCAATACTATAGAATATTGAATTTTCAAGTTGATACATAATCTGTGGCTTATCACCGACGTTAGAATTAAAATTATAGTGATTATCTTTTACATACAAAATTGGTAAAGATAAAACGCCTAAATTATTTTCGTGAAAGGATTCTCCTGTTTTCGATTCTGAAGAGTGATAATAAAAGTACTGGCCAAATACCTCACTATCAAATACTTTTGGCCCAATGGTAACATAAGTATCATACTCTTTTCCTTCAAAAAATTCTAAAAGTGTTAATATTTCTTGCTCTGTTAACGTTTTAGAAATCGCAGCTCTTATTTGGTAGGTTAAAGGTGTTTTGAATGACTCTAAAACAGTCGGGGTCTGATACCAGATAAAATTCCCTATTATAACTAAACTCAAAATAATAACATTAAATGATGTAATAGTGATGATAGATAACCATTTAGTTTCTCTAAAAAATTTTAACCATAACTTCAAAGAAACCATTTAAATCACCTTTCTTAATGTAAAATAATTACTCATTATCATAAGTAACCAAAAAACAGAAAAAATGATTAAAAGTCCGTTTATTGAATAATTTAGATTTGTGCTTTTAATCAAGAATAAACCTAAAATTAAAGCGCAAAGTAAATGATCTAACAATAGACTTTTAGCTTGTTTGTTTGTTAATAAATATATAGAAGGGATTTTTGAATATATTCGATACTGAGCGAGTTCGTCCCGATACGTCATGTGAATTACTGAAAGAATTCCGTAAAATAGTATCTGAAATACAATCATAATGATTAACAAAATTCGATTTAAAAATGGTCTCAATTCAAATTTTGGCCAACTTAATTTTAGTTCTTGTCTCAAATTTCTTTCTGTCGCTTTAAATATCTTATTCAATTTGGCGATTTGTGACCCATTGACATAATAGACACGAACAGGTTTATCGGAGATGTAATGATTTAATGGTAGAATTTCATTTATCGATTGATTGTTACTATTTAACTCTGAAAAAATACCTGTCACGTATTCATTGACCAAATTAGATATATTTCCATCAGTAGGTATCGTCACTAATTTATGGTTACTATGTGACTGTTGCGATTCTTCTAAAGTAAACATCCTACCTTCAACAACCAATAAATCTTGAATATATAAATCAGGGTCATAAACGAATAATTGATGCTGTTCTTGAACAACAACTGTTCCTTCTACAATTGATTGATATATTTCATTTAACATGTCGTTATTTAGCTGTTCAATTTCCCAATAAACATAGTTACGTGTGTATAAAATATTTTCATTATTCAAGTTAAAGTAAAATGTTAACAATAAAAAAACAGTAGAGATACCTACAAAAAAATAAAATGTTATCTTAAAATTTTTTTCACACATTAAATTCACCTATCTATAAATTAGTGTTCAATAAATCCTCCAACAGAAAAAGTATTCTCTATGGACCAATTATTCTTCTGTTCATCTAATGATAAGCGATACATTGGCCAAGCATTTGTTGGTGCAACATTAAAATTGTAATAAAAACGAGTCTTAGGAGCAATTGGATTCATAGTATCCCATTGACGATAAGACCTTGAATATACTGTGCCATCAGAAGCACTCTTACCTGGTCCGACATATATTCTGCCAGAATCAATTGATGCATTATTCGTATATCTCATATGACCATTATAGACATGTCCACCGAATTCCCAATCATAATATGCAGATTGCATTTGAATATAACCATCATAATATAGCTGATATGTTTCTTTAGATGATGCATAGTTAGGTCCAGCAGCTGTAACGAGAACACAATTTTTTAGTATCAATATATTTATCAATACAAAAAGTAACTTTTTCATTTAAACTCCTTTCCAAAATTTTAAGATAGCCACAAACAAAATAAAGAAAATATAATTGTTAATTTTAATCTAAAAATCGAATACTTTTATATTAGTAAGTACTCAAAAACTGAAATTTTCTGAAAATGAAGGCTTTTATTTAATTACTTAGCTTCAACACATAAAAATTGACAATTATATAATTTAAACTTAAATTCATTAATTTTATTTATATTATAGTTTTTTTTTTTGAAAGTCAAGAATACTTTGATTTTTTCTACCCAAAATAAAAACGCTACTTAACCGATTGTTCTCGGTTAAATAGCGGTCTTTTTTTGTTATTGATGCCATTCTATATGGTGTTTAGCCAATAAATCATCAGCTGCTTGTGGTCCCTTAGAGCCAGCTTCGTAATTAGGGAAATCTGGTTCTATCTTTTGCCAATGACTAAATAAATTATCGATATATTTCCAAGCGTGTTCCACTTCTAAGTAATGGGCAAAGTGACTCTTGTCGCCTAAGATACATTCCAAAATTAGACGCTCATAATCTTGCGGTGTTTGTGCTAATTGTTCATCTGTATAATAATATTCAAACGGAATGCTATAAGTATCATGTGAATAGCCAAATACTTTTTGGTTAACTAATAAACGATAACCTGTACGCGGTGCAATTTCAATTCGTAGATGATTGCCGGCAATACCTTCCATCGTCGGTTTAAATTGAACATCTATTAAAGTCGATTTTGAATTAACACGTTTTCCTGTTCTTACGAAAAATGGTACGCCCTTCCATTGAGGTAAATCCACTTCAACTTTCGCTGCTAAATAGGTTTCTGTATTGGAATCACTGGCCACATTCTCTTCCTGACGGTACCCTTTAAAATCCGCGGCAGGACCATATTGTCCACGAACAAAATTAGCTTTAACTTCTTCGGTTGTCTTCGGTAAATGAAGTGATGCAAGTATTTTAATTTTCTCTTCTTGAATCGCTTCTGCCGAATTATCTTTAGGTGCATCCATCGCTAACAAAGCCAATAATTGTAAAGCATGATTTTGAATCATATCACGAGTTGCCCCTGAGTGATCATAATATTCCCCACGGTCTTCCACTCCAACCTCTTCTAACAAACTTATTTGGAAATGATCAATTCCCTTATTATTCCAAATATCACTGAAAAGACGGTTGTCAAAACGAATATTGCGAATCGCTTGTACCATTTCTTTGCCTAAATAGTGGTCAATACGGAAAATTTGGTCTTCATCAAATGCTTGATTTAATTTTTGTTGGAGTTCTTGCGCTGACTCGGTATCATGTCCAAATGGTTTCTCAATTATTAAGCGATTATACCCATTTTCGGTAATCAAGCCTTCCGTTTTTAAATGTAAGGTAATGGTTGGGAATAATGTAGGTGATAATGAAATATAGAAAATACGGTTCCCATCGGTTTGGTATTGTTGATCAAGCTCTGCTTGAAAAGCTTTTAAATTTTGATAATGTGCTTTATCATTCACATCATGGGATAAATAATACATATGTGTTAAGAATTCGTCCAAATGTGTTGGATCTTCTACTTCTTTTGCGACACTTTGTCTAACAGTTTGACGCATATCTTCGTGGCTCCACTTAGTTCTTCCAGTTCCTATCAAGGCAAAATGTTTCGAAAGATGACCATTCTTGTATAGTCGATAAATTGCGGGATATAATTTACGCGACGCCAAATCTCCAGTCGCGCCAAATAGTGTCAAAATTAATTTATTTTCAGTCATGATACCCCTCCGATATATTTACTCATTATATTATAATCTATCACTCACAATATCTCAATTATATCTTTTAATAACAAATAAGAGAAGAAATTTGATTACAATTAGAGCTTAATCAAAATTCTCCCCTTATCGATATGGATTAAAAATCTGTTAATTGGGTTTCAATGAGCTTTTATTATTGTTACCTATTTTTTACTATTTATACTTTGAGATCTCTCTTTTATATGGTTATGCCTAATCGATTAAATGGCATATAATAGTGATGTAAGAAGCCGTATGAAATGATTGACTATTTGCCACGTCGTTTGCCTTTGTTTCTAGTCTCACGCAAACGATTTTTCTTCTTCACAACTTTCTTCTTAGTTTTTGGTTGATTGGCTCTACTTTTTGCTAGTGCTTTGCGTTTAATACTTTGCTCTTTTTCAACTTCAATATTCGCTAATCGTAACGCATCACGTTCATCAATGGTCACGAGTTTTCCTTGATAATAAGCGCGTTCTTGTAAGTTAACCCCTTCATTTTTTAATATATGAGCTAAATCCCTGAACTCTTGCTCATTTAATAATGATAAGACGGTTCCCTTTTACCCATGCGACCAGTTCTACCAGAACGGTGGAAATAGGTTCGAGCATCATTGACGCGATTATAGTGAATCACACACGGTAAGTCTTCGATATCTAAACCTCGTGCTGAAACATCGGTTGTCAATAAATAAGTAGCTTTGCCTTCTCTAAAGGCATTAATAGCATGTTCACGCTCTAATTTTGACAATTGCCCATGTAACAATACAACATTAAGACCATCATAAATTAATTTCGCTGCCACTTGATCTACTTCATTCACTTGCTCAAAAAAGACGATGGCTTGCATTCCTTCAACATGCGACAGACGTTTTAAATATTGAATTTTTTGACGATTTTGCACCACCAAACCAAAATGTTCGATATTAGCTAATGGCTGTTGGTCTGCGTTTACGACCCGAATACTGTCCCCCATCTCGGCTGCCACTTTAACTAGCGCTGGACCAAAAGTAGCCGAAACCCAAATTTTTTGCACATCACGCATTAATTTATTAGTAAACTTGTCAATGGTAATAGCTTGATCATCTTCATATAAATAATCCGCTTCATCATAAACAATGGCTTTTACTAAATGCAATTTCAATTTACGAGATTGTTCGCTTAACTCATATAAACGACCAGGAGAAGCCACAATGACTTCCGGTTTGTCTTTTAAGGCATTAATTTGGCGTTGCATATTGGCACTACCCAAAATTGTTAGGACTTCAAGTTCTTTGGCTCGCCCCCAAAGTTCAGCTACCTCTCCGATTTGCTTAACTAATTCTTGTGATGGCGCTAAGACGATTAATTGCAAAGTATTATTTTTTTCAACTTGCGTAAATAACGGTAACAGATAGGCTAATGTCTTACCGGTTCCCGTTGGTGAAACAGCTATTACTGATTCACCGCTTTGAATGATGGGATATAATGCTTCTTGAATGGGACTCATTTGCTCGAACCCCTCCTGGTCCCATATCTTTTTAAAAGGTTCTTGAATAAAATTTGTCATATTGACTCCTTAATTAAATTTTAGATTGGCTGATTTTCTTAATTGTTCCATGACTTGTGCAACTTGTAAACTCATCTGCTTCCAGTCCTCATAACGAACTTGTTGCTGAATATTATCGGGATCGGTCAATACTTCTGCAAAAGCAATTAGTTCATCGTACATAACATTTTCTGGGCGATAATCGATTACTTTAGCCTCTTGTCCCGCTTTATTAATTAATTTAACACTCGCAATTCGAGTAATGCCCTCAATCACCACTGTTTCATCATCGAAGTAAATCTCAGATGGCATAATCGAATGAACGCCTTTAGACATAAAAATATTTACTTGAGAATTTTTGTATTTTAAAATCGCATTACCAAATAAGTCAATTTGATTTGGTCCTTTTACGGTATGGTAACTGACACTATCAGGCATACCGAATAAATCCAAGGCTACATATAAAGGATAAACACCGATATCCATTAAAGTACCACCAGCAAATTCAGGATTAAAAATATTCGGTAGCTCTTCTTGACCCGCCATCGCTTGAATATATTGTTCATAACGAGAAGAATATTGACCAATATTAAAATTAGCCCCTAAAAATGGTTGTGAATGTCCCTTTTGTAAATTACGAACTAATTGTCTTAAACGTCGATAATTACGATTATGGTAGTGTAGTGCTGCCTCAAACACTTTAACCCCTTGCTGTTCAGCATATTGATGGATTTGATACCATTCACTAACCGAAGCAAAGGCCGGTTTTTCAACAATCACATGTTTCCCCGCTCGAATCGCTTCTTTCGCATACCGAAAATGCAAACTATTCGGACTCGCAACATAGATAACATCAATGGCGGGATCATATAATAAATTATTTAATTGATCACAATAATAATCAGCTTGATAAAACTTAGCAATATCACGGGCATTTTTAGCGTTACGAGAATAGATTCCCTTAATATGATAACGTCTCGTCAATTTTAGAGCTTGAATAAATTGTTCGGTAATCCAAGAAGTACCAATGGTGCCGACATTTAACATGGTCATTCCTCCTATTTCATAATGCGTCGATAAATCGCTAATAATAATTCATATAAAATAATGACACTGACAAAATAAATTAAAAATAGATTTTCTGGTAAGACTAAGATAATCGGATCGACTAAAGGGTCGAATAACCATAAATCGTTTCGAAAAAAACTTGATGGAATAACAAGAAGATTTGATCAAAGGCAATGACCATTAAAAAAAGTAAAAGAAGTGGAAAATAAACCGCTAATTTAGAGAGTTGATATTGCAATTTTTTGACACCTAATTTGTTAGTAGATTGATAATTCCATCCTAAAAATATTAAGCCACAAATAGTCAAGACAAAATTTGCTTGCATTAAATACTTTACCTCAACAAAATGTTGGATACCAGCAGCAGAACTAGAAAAATTAGGAAAATTAAGGGTATTGACTTGAGGGAAAATTAAAAAGTCCATCATATGATCGATATTGATTAATAATTGTGATTTGGTTAATCCGACTGGCGTAGCTAAATCAACAAAACTTAAATAGCCACGATAAATAAGCCCGCCTGATAAGATGACAATAGAAATTGCCAAACTTATAAATGCAACAATCATCAACAGCACACGCATCAATTGTTTGAAATGAATCATATTAAAGCTCCCATTGCGATAAATCTTCCACCACATAAGTAGGTGGAATTGGTAAATTGGCAACATCATCCGGATGAGTCACACCCGTTAATACTAACAGTGTATCCATCCCATTATCAATCCCAACCCGGATGTCAGTTTCATAATTATCTCCCACCATTAACACTTCATCAATTGTCAATCCTAATCGATGTAAACAGCCTTCTAATATAGGACGGTGAGGTTTCCCCATAATAATCGGATCTACTTCCGTCGTATATTGGATAAAAGCAGTTAATGCTCCTGAACTCGGCATCATACCGTTTTCCGTTGGTATACGACGATCGGTATTAGTCACAATGAATGGTGCGCCTTGGCGAATAGCATTGGCCGCTGTTGCTAGTTCATGATAGGTTACTTCACGATTCAGTGCTTGCACGACTACTTGCGCATTTTCTGTTTGGTCAATCTGATAGCCGGCATTTTCAATCAATTTTTTAAATGAAGGCTCACCCACTACATGGACTGTTTGTCCCGGATGATGTGCATTTAAATAATCAATTAAAGCTAATGATGAAGTATAAACATTTTTTGGTTCAGCTGGTAAATGATAATTATTTTGTAAATTTAAGGCCACTTCTTCCGGCGTTTTCGTTGCATTATTCGTCATAAATAAATAGGGTATCTCTTTTTCATGCAACTTTTTAATAAAGGCTTCTGCCGTTGGAATTCGTCTTTTTCCAAAATATACGGTTCCATCTAAATCAATTAAATAAGCTTTATACTTTTTCATTGAATGCTCCTTCTAAGGTTGTTGTTTAATAATAAAATTTCGTTTGTTAGTACGCTGAGTTTGTTTTTGTTTTGATTTCACCACTTTATTGGCTTCAAAATCAGCTTTTTTGTTCTGTGGTGTCTGTTGCTTTCCTAATTGCTTAATTTGAAACGCTTGATTTTGTTCACGTTGATTATGACGTTTATGGCGTGATTTCCGTTTATTTTTCTCATTATTCGTTGTCAATGAATTTTGTTGTTTTTGATGAATCGTATTAATTGGATTTTTTGTAGGTCGCTTAGACTGTGGCTTAGCATGGCTCATTCGTTCGCGCAATTGATTGTATTTTACCAATGCTTCTTCTTTTGCTAAAACAAAATAACGGCAGCCGAAATTACAATATTCCTTTAAATAATCATCTAAGTAATCAATGATTTGTTCACGAGGCACCTTACGACGATTAATTTGATAAAAACCTCTTAAACGTAATTGTTCAAAGCCCCAATCGCCTACAATAAAATCAAAACGATCAAAATAATCTTGATAGCGCGTTTCAAAAGCACTAAAATCAAAGCCTTCGCGATAATTGGTTGCAACATGATAAATTTGTTCATTGATTTGAATGGTCGTTTCATCAATTTGGTGAATATTTTTTTCTGATACATCTTCATCACGAATAATCGATGTTAGGATAGATTCAATTTGATCAGAAATCGTATCGATAGATTTTTTAGACATCAAAAATCTCCTTTCAAGGATAATATGGATAAATATAGTAATTATATTGAGTTAACATTCTTTATTATAACAGTAACCGCACTAGAAATGAAGAACAACTAAATAAAAAAGAATCGTGATTGAATAAGGAGGCTGGGCATAAACTTGATAAATTTAGTTAAGATTATTGTTCAATAATTAATAGCATAGTGGTTGGGTGCTATCAAACTGCTTTAAATCAATAGACAACATAGCCATTCTTTTCCCAAAGCAAAAGTTCTCGTATTAAATCGATTGCTTAGCAAATAAAAAGTAATTTGAGAATTACTTAACTGTCGACTATGATCTTTTATCGCCATCCTACGCTTATTGATTCTTGCCAGATTTGTTAGGATACTACACTCCGTGTCACTATTAAATATAGGCAGCTCAACTAATTCTATTTACATTTGTTAAGAAACTATACTGTATATCACAATCCAAACATCAATAAAGCTGGATAGAAATCATCAATTTCTGTCCAGCTTTCAGTTTTATCCTAATCTTTATTAAAAAGTAACGAAAAGTAAGACACGGCAGTACTTTCAGTCCATCTTCAGTTTTATCCCAATCTTCATTAAAATTTTATCGGTCCTTGAATTAATAACAATCCTAATGCAAATGCCCCTAATGCTAAAATAGCAAAAATAAAATTTGCAGGAATTCTAGGAAGTTCAATTTTTAATATAAAGCCCACTAAACATAATCCAAATACTAAAATCCAAAGATACATCACCAAGGTGGTGGGTGCTATCCAAGTTAAGATTGATAATATTGGTAACACCATCGCAATCGACACTAACGGTAAACCATAAACAGAACTTTCTTCTACTTCACCTTGAAGCTCTAATGGCCGATTATAATGAGCAATTCGAGTCGCTACTGCTAATAAATAAAAAGCAGCCACCATTACCGAAACCACGCTTTGATTAGTAATCTGCACTAACAAAACGCTGGGTGCTAAACCATAAGTCACCATTTTACTTAAAGAATTCAATTCAATGGCAAACGATAATTCTTCCTCTTCTAAATCTTCTTGGTATTGATACGCTCCATTAAAAAAGTGGATGATTGCGCCAATAATAATCGACATAATGGCATAATGAGTCTCACCAATCATCGTAAATCCTACTGATACTGACCCAAAAAACAGAAAAATAATGACCAATAGATTTGCTTTATTTAAATTTCCTAAAATCATTGTATCCCCTCCTAAATCCTATTTACACCTATATTTTATCTAGTTTTGAAAACTATTTCAATCAATCTGCTAAAAATTGCCATAGAAATATTTTTTAATAGATCAAACAATAAATACAGTTTCATTATTGCCCTTAAGAATATTTTTGACAGCTAACTCTTAAGCACGCTTAAGATTTTAAATAGAAATGTTCTTGATAGCTAAGTCATTAAATCCCCCTAAATAATTGCACTTTCATCATTATTTTTATATACTTAGGTAAAATCCAAGGAGGTAAAAAAACATGAAATGGAAAATACTTGCTGACTCCGGCTCATGCGTCAGACATGAAGCAAAAATAACCGATGAGATTGGTTTTCAAGTGGTCCCCTTATTAATTAATATTGGTACCGAGTTATTTATTGATGACGATCTTAGTAAGGTTCCGGATTTAATGGACTCTATGGAACATAGCAAATTAGGTTCTTCAACCGCTTGTCCGTCACCTGATACTTACGCATCAGCTTTTATGGATGCAGATAATGTTATTTGTTTTACAATTTCGGGTGCATTATCAGGAAGCTTTAATAGTGCTCAATTAGCCAAAAACCTTGTTTTAGAATCACACCCTGAAAAAAACATTCAAATTATTGATACTCTTTCTGCTGGGACTGAAATGGATATTTTAGTAGATAAGTCGATTGAATTAATACAAGCAGGCAAATCATTCGATGACGTCGTGACAGAAGTAGAAAATTATCATCAATCAACTGGTTTAGTCTTTATGCTAGAGTCAGTTGATAATCTAGTAAAAAATGGTCGCTTAAACCGTATAGTGGGTGGGATGATTGGTTTACTGAATATTCGCTTAATTGGTGTCCGTAGTGACGTTGGTCAAATCGAAGTCGTTCATAAATCAAAAGGAGAAAAACGTGCACACAATTCAATTGTTGAC
Source organism: Globicatella sp. PHS-GS-PNBC-21-1553 (assembly GCF_033564055.1). NCBI lineage: Bacteria > Bacillati > Bacillota > Bacilli > Lactobacillales > Aerococcaceae > Globicatella > Globicatella sp. PHS-GS-PNBC-21-1553. The sequence goes on along the minus strand of NZ_CP085470.1, from coordinate 1,965,113 downwards.
GTACTTACTGAAGCTAAATTTAATAATGGACGCATTGATATTTCACATTGCTTAAATGAATCTGGTGCCTTAAAACTAAAAGAGGTCATTTTAAAATCATTTCCACAGGCAACCATTAACATCCGTCCAACTAGTGGCTTATGTAACTATTATGCGCAACGTGGTGGCTTAATGGTCGGTTATGAAACAATATAATAATAGTGTTTCAAGTGGGAAAATTCTTGTTGAATTCAATCAAGTTATTATTCAAAACTCATCAGCGCAATGGGTGTGAGGTCTATTCCCAACTGTGCGGGGGTGGGCAGACGAAGCGAAAATCGAATGATTTTCTACTTCTTGCCCACTCCCTGCCTATTTTTTGTTTGAGGCGAAATCAAACGCTGACATAACAATCTAACGCTTTGCTAGTGCGTATTTATCTGATAATCTGAACGCTTGGTAATCAACTTACAAATCGATAAAATAAAAAATGGACAAGGTCTAAAAGTTTTAACACTTTAAGCTCTTGTCCACTTATTTAATACCTTATTTATCTTCTATTTTTGTTGATAAAGCTAAAGACAATAATTAAAATAACTGCTCCTAAAAATGAAGCGATAAAACCTGTATCGTGGAATAAATATTCTCCAATAGCTGACCCTAATAAACCGGCAATAATGTTACCAATAACACCACCAGGAATGTCTTTACCTAAAAGTAAGCCAGCTAACCAGCCAATAACTCCACCAACAATTAAATTTACTATCATCGTAACCTCTCCTCAAATTGAATGTAACGCCATTATACCTAATAAAAGCACAACAAGCTAATAATTATCATGGTTAAAATCATTATTATGACATGTCAAGCTGTTCCATGAAGCTATCCTATTAACACTCCCTATCAAGATGTTAACGCATCGTTACAAATTCTTCACTACCGGTAGGATGAATCGCAACGACTGCATCAAATTGTGCTTTAGTAGCACCCATCTTCATAGCAACACCGAAACCTTGAATCATTTCATCCACGCCTTCACCAATGCCATGTAAGCCAATCACTCTTTCTTCTTCACCTACACAAACTAATTTAAAATAACATGGTTCACGATGCCAAGCGGCACTTGCGTACATTGAGAAAAATTTAGTACGGTACACTTTAACGGCATCTTTTCCATATTGATCAACTGCTTCCTGTTCAGTTAAACCAATCGTTCCAATAGCAGGATGACTAAAAATAACCGTTGGAATCATGTCATATGAGATGGCAGAAGTTGTCGCATCATTAAACAAATACTCTGATAATTGACGTCCAGCTTTAATGGCTACCGGCGTTAAATCTGCTTTACCGATTACATCACCTATTGCATAAATAGTTGGCACTGTTGTTTGATGACCATCATCGACTTTAATATGACCCGATGGCAATAATTCAACATCAGTGTTTTCTAAACCTAATTGGTCGGTATTAGGTTGACGTCCAATCGCCATAATTACTTTATCAACGGTTAAGATGACTTCATCCCCGACTAAACAATCAATTTTATCCCCATTTTGACGATATTCTGTTATCGTGGTATTAGGTACTAAAGTCGGACCATTTTGAGCCATTGCTTCTACTAAACTCTCGCCTAACATTTGATCAAATTGTCGTAATGGACGGTCATATCTGACCACTAAATGTGAATTAACACCTAATGAATGTAATGCACCCGCTAATTCTACGGCAATATAGCCGGCACCGACAATTGCCACACTCTCTGGTAAACTGTCCCAATTGAAAAAGTCGTCAGAAGTATTAACTAATTCAATCCCCTTAACCTCAGGTAAAGTCGGACGGCCACCGGTTGCAATCACAATATGTTTCGCTTCTAATACTTCACCATTAACTTCAACTTGATTATTATTTAGAAATTTAGCAAAACCTTGATAAAGATCAATGCCATTTTTTTCAAACCGAGTGCCATAACCATTACGTGAACGGCTAACATAACCATCACGCGCTTCTAAAAATTTATGATAATCAAATTGTACATTATCAGCAGTAAAACCATATCCTGGTCCATAATGACGAATGGCCTCATTTACTCTGGCGGCATACCAAGTTACCTTTTTAGGTACACATCCTAAATTAACACAAGTCCCACCAACCAATCCACCTTCAATGACTGCAACTTTGGCTCCATATTCAGCTGCACGATTGGCTGCTCCACTGCCACCACTACCGCCACCGATGGTAATTAAATCATAATGTTTCATACTCATCCCTCTTTCATTCACTTTCAAAATAACGATAGCATATTTTAACAATAACTGAAATATTTTTGCCTAAAAAAATTACTTAACAGGTGCAAATAATTCATGAAACTGCTATAATACCGTTTGGTGATAAAAAATATGGAAAAAACAAAACAAAATATTATGTTGGAGGGCAACATTACGAAAACCATTATTGCCCTTTCAGCACCATTGATGTTCAATAATTTAATTCGAACCCTTTATAATTTAACGGATGGTCTCTATGTGGCCCAGCTCTCTTCAGATGACTTTGCTGCTACTGCTTTTGTTTGGCCACTAAATTTTTTATTTATTTCTTTAGGTATGGGAATTGGCATCGGTGCCACTACTTTAATTGCACAACGCTTAGGTGCTCGACAATATGAAAAAGCCAATCAATTTGCCCAAAATGCGCTCAACCTTTCTTTAGCTATTGGATTACTGGTTTCAATCATCGGTTTTATCTATTCAGCAGACTTTGTTAGTTGGATGGGTGGAACGGGAGAATTCGCGCTTAAAAGTACAACTTATTTAAAAATTAATTTTATCGGTCTCTTTTTTGACTTTGGTTATTTTGCCTATCAAGCGATTCTCAACTCTGAAGGAAATAATAAGACCATCACGATCATTAGTACTATTTCCTCTTTGATCAATGTGATTTTAGACCCGATCTTTATTTTTAAAACTATTCCTTTAATTAATTTACCTGGTTTGGATATGGGGATTGCAGGTGCCGCTTGGGCGACGATCATTTCTAAAATGATTCTTTTAATACTAGCCGCTTATGTGGTTAAACGTCAGTCACAAATTAAAGTACACTTGCTAAATCGCGAATACCATTTCCCAATTATTAAAGAGTTAACAAAAATTGCTCTCCCTTCCGCCTTAGGTTATAGTGGTGCTGCCATGGGATTTACTGTTTTAAACGGCTTAATCCAGTCCTATGGAACGGATACTTTAGCAGCTTTCTCGATGGGCAATCGATTATCTGATTTATTAACACAACCGCAAATGGGGATTGGGATGGCTTTAACTTCTTTAATTGGCCAAAATATCGGAGCACAACAATTTGATCGTGCCAAAGCAATCTTTAAACGCACTAATTTTATGATTGGCTTCATTTCAATTATTTCTTCATTTGTTATTTATTTCTTTAAACAAGATTTACTGTCACTCTTTATAACTGATATGAGTAATCAAAATCTTTGGAATCAAGCCATTGAATATTTGATGTATAGTACGTTCATTATCTTTTTTATGGGGTTCTTCTCTTCTTATAACGGGGTCTTCCAAGGGATGGGTAAAACTAATTATTCGATGTTCATGTCAATCGGACGTCTATGGTTATTTCGTTTGCCATTAATCTGGCTATTCAGTAACTTTAGTAATCTTGGTTCAACCGGAATTTGGATTTCAATGCTGTTATCAAATGGATTAACCGTTTTAATTGCAGCATTTGTCTACCGTAAAATTGATTGGAATCAATTGCAAAAATATTAATTAAAAAAATTTTAAGGTGTAAAGGAAAAATACTTTACAGGGTGATAATAATCTGATACAATACATACTTGTGAATGATATTTATGGAGGTGAAATGAACATGGCAGTTAAAATCCGTTTAAAACGTATGGGTGCAAAAAAACAACCATTCTACAGAATCGTTGTTGCAGACTCTCGTTCTCCACGTGATGGTCGTATTATCGAACAAATCGGTACTTACAACCCACTTACAGAACCAGCTACTTTAGACATTAAAGAAGAATTAGCTTTACAATGGTTAGCTAATGGTGCACAACCATCTGATACCGTTCGTAACTTATTCTCTACAAAAGGTATTATGACAAAATACCACGAATCAAAAAAATAATTGATTAAAAATGGAAGTCTTTTGACTTCTTTTTTTTACAAAAAATTCGTAAACGGTTCACATTTTCAAATTTTATTCAAGCCTTTTTCACCCACTCCAAAATAATTAATGATATAATTAAATCATAAAGAGGAGGAGTTTATTATGAAACTTATGAAAAAAATGACCGTGGTCTTAGCGTTAAGTTCCTTAGCAATTGTCCCAATTAGCTCTAGTGTCATCTCATTAACAGAAGTTCAAGCAACAACCCCAGCCACTGCACCACAACGTGAATTATCATTAGGTGCATCTTTAACTGCACAAGAAGCTGAGCAAACAAAACAACTATTAGGTGCCAATAATTTACCTATCGATAATACTATTTATGTTGATGGTACTGTCGTTAACCAATATTTACAAGATGGGTCCAATCAAAATACCGGTGTTTTCTCAAGTGCTTTAATTGAAAAATTACCAGAAGGTTCTGGTGTACAAGTACAAGTTATTACCCCACAAAATATTTTAGTGGTCAAACCAACTACATATCAAAATGCAGCCATTACTTCAGGTGCTAAAGACGTGCTCATTAAAATCGCAACTGTTAAACCGGTAACCGGTGAAGGTGCGTTAGCAGGTGTTTATGCTCTCTTTGAAAAAGCCGGCTTAAAAGTTGATCAAAAATCAATCATCGTCGCTGAAAAAGAGATTCAATTAGTAGAACAAGCGAAAAAAGAAAATCAAGTAACGGATGTTCAAATCAATAAAATTATTGTTGAAATGAAAACCCAAATTACCAATACAGTGGTAAATAATCAAGAAGTTAACATCGATACTATTGTTCAAACTATTATCAATAACAATCCTGATATTAAGTTATCAAATGAAACAATTGAGTTCTTAAAACAAGTCGCAAAAGATTACTCAGAAACTGAAGCGGCTAAAAATAAAGACACCGTGGATCAATTAGATAAAAGTATTAAAGAAGATGCTAATAAGCCATATGCCGTAGACCTAAATCAATTCGGTGGTCATGCGACATTTAAACGTGATGGCGATGGCATCCCACACAATATTCAAGTCTCATTATTAGATAAACGTGTTTACCTGATGGACAGCAACGCTACTTATGAATTAACAACCGAGAATATTGACACTAAAGAATTGACAGCTATTGCTCAAGATGGCTCAACTCGTCAAGTAAAAGTCAACACCGTTTTAAATTTAAAACCTGTTGCTGATACTGGCGCTAAAGAATCCGAAGATTTATACTTATTCTTCAATAATTCTGGTACGATTTCATTATTAACACCAGATTACAGCGGACAAGCTGGTCAAGAAGGTATGTTAGAATATGTTCTAACTGAAACACCTACTCAAACTGATGTTGAAGAACCTAGTTTAGAAGACTTCCCATATATGGTTGATTTAAATATTTTACAAGATAAAACTTACTTCGTACGTGAAGGTATGAATATTCCTAACGGATTAAACTTAGCTAAAAATGATTTAACCTTAGCTTACGATTATCGGGAACAAGAATCACAAGTATCAAATATTGAAATTACCAATATTCCAACTCAAGACATTCGTGTCTTCTCTGCCAATGGTTCTGGTATTCGCGATATTAAAGTAAATACAGTAATTCGTTCAAAACAAGGTAGCGAAAATCTATTCCTATTTGTTAATAAAGATGGTGGTATCTCATTAGCTACACCAAACTACGCTGGTAATGTTGACGAATCCGAAAAAGACGTCATGTTAGAATACCTAGTGGGTACTCAACCTGAAGCGCCTGCTGAGGAATCAACTGAGGCGCCTGCTGAAGAAACAACTGAAGCACCTGCTGAAGAAACAACTGAAGCACCTGCTGAAGAAACAACTGAAGCACCTGCTGAAGAAAATACAGATGATTTCCCTTACATGGTTGATTTATCACATATAGCTGGTGAAACACCATTCTTTAATCCAGGAATGAATATTCCAAATAATATTATTATCAATACTGACGATAACTCTGTTACATTTAAAGCTTCTGATGGTAGCGAACCAGCTGGAACAGCAACCTTTACTAATATTCCAACCAAAGAAATTCGTATTTTCTCACATGATGGATCAGGCATTCGTAATGTCAAAGTCAATACCGTCATTCAAATTGAAGGTACTGAAGGGGATTTCGCAAATGAAATGTATCTTTTCCAAAATGCGAACGGTGGTGTCTCTCTTGCAACGCCAAATTACGCTGGCAATGTAGAAGAAGCAGATAGAGATGTAATGATTGAATACTTAGTTGGTGAATATGACCCTGAAGATAATTCAGGAAATGAAGAAGCTGTTGACCCAAGTCAATATCCATTTATGGTTGATAAGAGTGAAGTATCAAGTGACACTCTCTTCGGTAATGACGGCATGAATATTCCAAATGAAATCACATTAAATTCATCAGAAGGAACCGTGAGCTTTGTCTACCCTGATACTGAACCTCAAAATGGCGAAATAAAATTTGAGGTAATCCCAGAAAAAGAAATTCGTGTCAATTCACATGATGGCTCTGGTGTCCGTAATGTTAAAGTCAATACCGTTATCAAAGTATCGGAGCTTGAGGGAGATTTAGCTAAAGACATGTATCTTTTCCATAATGCTCAAGGTGGTATTTCTTTAGCAACACCTAATTATGCTGCTAATACCGATGAAGCAAATCAAGATGAAGCAAATCAAGATGTGATGATTGAATACCTAGTGAAATAACCATCTCAATCATTTGCTACCAATTATACAATAATTGAATAACTTAATTTTTAATTAAGAAGCTTAAATCGAAAACGACTGGAATTATCCCATTTCCGGTCGTTTTTATTTTTCTTTTCACAAAGATAAGATTGCTTATAAACCATTTAAACGTTCTATTATCATTGATTCCACCACTCTTTTGACTCTTCTTTTTATCTAACTTTGTGAAAAACATATAATACTAACAAACTCATTCACTAAAATACTTATTAATTTTTTAAACATTTTAAAAGCCTTATCATTTTACTTTGAATTTAAATTTGGCTATGCTTTAAGTAGTTAATATGAGAGGAGAGAAGTAGAATGAAAAAATCATTATTAGCTAGTACACTGATATTGTCGTTGTTAGCCGGTACTTTCGTACCAACACTTGCCCCTGCTTATGCAGAGGAAACAACAACGGTGTCCGAAGATGAAGAAGAAACTACAGCAGAAGAAACTACAGCAGAAGAAACTACAGCAGAAGAAACTACAGTCGCAGAAGAAACAAGTAACGCAGAAGAAACAAGTAACGCAGAAGAATCTTCCGAAAATAATGAAAGTTCTGACGAAGACTCCGATGATACTGATGACAATGAAACAAATAATGAAGAAACACCTGCCAATGATGATGCAGCCGATGATGATGCAGCCGATTGGGAAGCTTTTCAAGCTAAGTTACAAGAAATATTAGAAGCTGAAAAAGTAGATGCTTTATATAAAAACTTAAAACCGATCAATTTAACTGAAGATGTTGAAGGCATTGATATTATCATCAATGGTTATTACTATTATGAAATAAGTAATTTCGATGTTGACTGGGAATATGTTTTTGGAGATCAAACAGAAAAAGGTGGCGTAATCGTCTATGATATCACCTTAAAAAACACAGGTGATCAAGACCTTTACCCTGTTCCTACCTTCAATACGACGGTGACCGGTAATGAAGATTATATTACGCATAATAATTCTTTAGTGAAAGAATCTCAATCACTCAATTGGTTATTCCATACCGATAATGAAGGTGTCTTAGAAGCAGGCAAAGAAATTCGTGGTTTCTATCCATTAGCGATTACACCAAATACAATGGAAAAAATTGAAGCCGAAGGTATTGGTCTAATGGAAACACCAGCTGTTTATACCTCTGAAGATTTTGAAACTGAGACTTTATTAGCTCGTGGAACTAACATTCGTATTCCATTTACTACTAAGGGTGAAGAAATTGCAGCCGCAGCCGCTGATTTCTATCCTGACGTCTACACATTAGAAAATTGGGGGAATAAAACGTTAGTTGATGAAGTTGAATTAAGTGAAACAATTGAGTCGCAAGGTTTAAGCATTACGATTGATAGTTACCAATTAACAGAATTAGAGCCAAATGAAGATTATAAAGATCGCTTTGCTGACTTTGAAGATGGTGCCTATTTATTAACAGTAGCTGTAACATATGACAATCAAACTAAAAAAGATTTACAGTTAGATATGGTTTCAGGTACCTTAGCATTAGCTGATATGATTAGATACTTCAGCGAAGGTTTATTAGAGCCACGTTTAGAAAATCGTGAATTACCTGCTGGTGAAACAGCCTCACGTTACCACACATTTTTAATGGATGGCAAAACTTATGAAAAATTCGCAGAAGATGAATGGGTATTAGAATTAAAACCTCAAGATACTGATTTTGACCGTTTAGGTGAAAAGGACGCGTTCTTCTTCGAACTTAAATAATAATGTTTAAATACTTCTGGCTTTGGACACGAAACAACGTATTGCTTGCCAACGTTAGTAATCGATATTGACAATTTAATAGCTGAGTAGTCTTAAACAGTGTCCTATCAAATGACTTAATAGCTACTCGTTTCGGGAGTGAGAAGACGTAGTGAAATTCAAATAATTTTCTACTTCTAGCTCACTCCCATTTTTCTGTACCACTTCGGTACATTCTTCCACTCGCTAAGAAGCCGATGGCTATTGCCTATATTTTTTATAATAATATTAAGCATCATCAAGCCCTTTTGACTCACTTGAAAAAAAAACGGAAAGAAATCAGCATTTCTTTCCGTTTTGTTATATTAAAATTGATAATTATCATCCTTAGTGCGATTAGCTTCTTGTTGCTTTTGTTCGGCCGTTATTTGCAATAATTTATCTCTTAAATCAAGCTCCATTGCTTGTAATTCTTGTTCAGCCAAGGCACGTTGACGTCGCCCTTCTGATTGAATTTGCAAGGTTTCTTCTAAAGTTTCAATTAAGTTAGCTTGCGTTTTTTGTAGGGTCTCAATATCAATCACACCACGTTCAGATTCTCGCGCGGTGTCAATAGCGCTTTGTTTTAACATATCAGAGTTCTTTAATAATAAATCATTCGTTGTTTCCGAAACTTGACGTTGAGAAACTGCAGCATTTTGTTGTCTTAATAAGGCTAAAGCAATGGTTATTTGGTTTTCCCATAATGGAATCGCCGTATGCACTGATACTTGGATTTTTTCAGCTAATGCTTGGTTCGTATTTTGAATCATACGAATTTGAGGTGCTTGTTGAATCGTCATTTGGCGAGTTAATCGTAAATCATGCGTTCGCTTATCCAAACGATCTAAAAATTGATTTAAATCATTGACGACTTGAACATCCATTTGACTATTACTTTTTTTAGCCTTTTCAATCGCTTCAGGAATAATTTTTTCTTGTAATTCTTGCATTTTGACTTCACCGGCAGCGATATAAATATTGAGTGCTTCAAAGTAATCTTTATTCTTCTCGTATAATTGTTCTAACATTAAGTTATCGTTTAATAACTCATTTTTCTCACGTTCTAAACGGATGGCTACTTTATCAATTTGGCTACCAATTTTTTGGTATTGTATTTGCGTTTCGGAGATTGAAGCTTTCACCTTTCCAAATAATCGTTTAAAAAGATTAGGTTCAGCAGTTAAATCTTTTGGGTTAGATTTTTGTAATTGAGTCATCAATTCGGTTAATGAATCACCAATTTCTCCAGTATCTTTTAATTGAACACGATTTAACATTGAATGTGAGAACTCACTTAATTTCTTTTGGGCATTGGAACCATAAGCAATGACAGCATTCATATTGGTTTCGTCAATTTGACTAGCTAAATCTTTCGCTTGCTTTTGACGATGTTCAGGTAAACGGTCAATCAGTTTACTATTCGTTATTTGTCGCTTCGATAACATTTGAGCATCTAATAAATCTTTTTGAACACTTGTTAATTCATCACGGGTTGTTTTTTCATCAAAAGGATTACTAATTAATTCCTCAACTTCTGATGATGTCGCTTCGCCAATTAATTCATCAAATAAGCTTTCAGTATCTTTTTCAGCCATATATTATTCCTCCTCAAAGTTAAATGGGTCGCTCACTAACTCATCAATCGTATCTTGATTAGTTGTGTTATCTATTTCCTTATTAAGCGCACGATTCGCTAACTTTATTTCATCTTGTAAATCATTATATAATGATTGATGGAAATGGACATAGCTCTCTGTAATGGATTCACAAATACTGTCGATTGTCAGAGCACTTTTTTCTAAGATTAAATAGGTTTGTTTATTTTTGGCAACGTGATCGGATATCTCGGTATATTTAGCGGTTAAATCTTCTAATGATGGTAATAATTTATTTAAGAAGATACCTGCTTGAGCTACCCGTTCAGGTTCTTTAACAATATCTTTGAAATATTGTTTTGAAACGGCTACTACATTGTGTCGATTTTCAATGACTCTTAATTTAGCCACTTTATTCATTTCCACTTCAATATTTTCAATCCGCTCCTTGGCTTCGGCCATTTGTTGACGGAAAAAGACAATTTCTTGTTCCGATAAACCATGTTCACGATAATGATTTATCTTATCTTGTGTCGGTTTAAATTTATAATTTTTAGGCGCATGATGACGCATAGTGAAAAAATCCATTAACAACGCCATTCCAAAGAAGGGAATAGTACAAGCTACCACTAAAGAACAAATAATAACGGTCGTTCCTATCATACCATCTATCGGTCGTGCCGCATAGGTATCAACTCCAGCATAGTAACTGGTCAATACGACAAATCCCATGCCAATATAATAAATCACTCTTAACCAGTTTTGGTGGAAACGACGATCTAATAAATCAAACAACCAGGAAATGAGTGCATGTCCCGCAAAAATTCCGGTTGATACTACGACGATATTGGTTTCAGGTACATCTGAATAACGACCGAAAATAATCGCAGACAATAAATTCGCAAACAGGACAATAATCAAGGCACCGCTTGAAATTTGAGTTACCTTTTTATATTTAAATGTTGCTTGCTTAGTAAAGATACTTGCTAGTAAGGCGAAGTAAATTAACACTAATAATACATAAGGTAATTGATATATCATAAGCATTTTAAAGACCTCCTTTATTCTATATTATTATTATACAGGTTGAATGTTATTCTTTAATCGGCCTCTAGACCTATTTATCTTTGACGCGATTGATCATTAATCTTAATTGATTCAAGGCGTTTTTAGCCGCACGGTCCCTAATAAGCGCCCGGTCGCCAAAGAAATGATATTCTTTCACTTCAATTTGCCCCTTATAATAAGTTCCTACATACACCAGGCCAACTGGTTTACCACTTTCATCACTTTCAGGCCCAGCTAAACCCGTCGTTGCGATTGCCACATCAGCATTGAGTCTTTGCACGACTCCCATGACCATCTCTCTTGCGACTTCTCTACTCACTGCACCAAATTGGTTAAGCGTTGATTCTTTCACGCCAACGGTGTTTATTTTTGATTCATTGGAATAACATACAATCCCTTCTTTAAACACTTGTGAAACACCACTTTGTTCAATTAGTAATGACGCTACATCCCCACCTGTTAGTGACTCGGCTACACTAATAGTTAATTGTTTGTCAATCAGTGTTCGAGCTAGTACACGATGCATTTCGGTTTGTGTTTCAGATACTTCCGAAGTACCGACTAAATAGATATATTCACCTACCCGTTCTTTAATCGGTTGGAGCGCCGTCTCTATCAAAGATAAGCACTCTGCTTCATTTTGACCAGATGCGGTAACTCTTAATAATACTTCTGCTGTTTTAGCATATAAAGCCATCGTTGGATTCGTTTGCTGATCTAAAATATCTTTAATTTTTGTTTCTAATAATGATTCACCAATGCCAAAAAAGCGAACATAACGTGATGCAAAAACTTGACGACTCTTTGATTTCAAATAAGGTTCTACTTGTTCGTGATACATTCGTTTCATTTCTCGAGGTGGCCCCGGCATTAAAATAATTCGCCGTTCGTCTTTATCTAAGATTAATCCCGGCGCAGTACCAATCGGATTATGTAAAATAATAGCGCCTTGTGGCACCATCGCTTGTTTGCGGTTATTGTCAGCTAATTGATAATTAGGATTTTTTCCCATTAAATAATCAACAATCTCTTGCCAGACCGATTCTTGAAATTCAAGGGGCATTCCCATAAATTCGGCAGCAACATTCCGCGTTAAATCATCATCAGTAGGTCCTAACCCTCCCGTAATAATAACAGTATCAGCTGCTTCAAAGGCTAATTCTAATGCTCTTTTTAATCGTTCAGGATTATCTCCTACTGTTGTTTGTTTATAAATATTCACACCAATATTAGCTAATTCATTTGCTAAATAAGCCGCGTTGGTATTAATAATATCGCCTAATAATAATTCTGTTCCACATGATATTAATTCTACTTTCATTTCGACACCTCATCTCCTCTATATTATACCAATTTTTTACTATTGCTTACAAAACAAATTCATTCACTAATGGTTAAATCGAAGCTTTCAGTCCCTTCAATGTACTAAGTCACCTAGAGGTTAGCAATTGCTTTGTTTGCTTGCTTTGTGTTATCATTACGAAACATTCAATGCACTAAGGCATCTAGTGGCTAGCGATTGTCTTAATAATACAAAAACGGTTAGAACCGAAGTCCTAACCGCATCATTGATTTAATTAAAATTAAGCTTTCTGTACGTTAGCTGCTTGAGGTCCACGAGCGCCTTCTTCAACGTCGAAAGTAACTGATTGACCTTCTTCTAAAGTTTTAAACCCTTCACCTTGGATAGCTGAGAAATGAACAAATACATCATCAGCAGATTCACGTTCGATAAATCCAAAACCTTTTTCTGAATTAAACCATTTAACTGTTCCTTGTTCCATTAATAATGAACTCCTTTGTGCCTATGCACGTAAATATTTATTTCTGTGAATGGTAAAACTAAATATAAATCAACTTTCCCTTATGGTAAAACAAATTATAATTCAAACTTTCCCTTAACAAAAACATACGTCTATTGTAACACGTTTTCATTTTGTTAACAAGCTATAAGACTTAAATTTAAGAATCCCTTCACAATAATAATGCAAAGACGATATCAATTCAATCAAAATAGATGCCACGTAGACGCGTTGAAAACAAGCCTAAAATAATTCAATAACTTTTTTCTTTAAATTTAACTTTTACAATATCAATTTGGTCAATGTATTAAAATGTCTAATTTAATCGTTTTAACTGCAAGCCTAGCATTTTTAGTTGTTCTATTGATAATATCTAGACTGGTTATAGATAATTCTAATTTCTTAAAATTACTTAATTAAACCTAATCAAAAATAATGGTAACTTCTCTTAAACTTAAATAATTATCTTGTCCAATAATAATATGATCCAGTAATTCAATTCCCATTAAATTACCACACTCAATCATTCGTTTAGTAAAAATTAAATCCGCTTGCGATGGCTCTGGATCGCCGGACGGATGATTATGTCCAATAATAATTCGCGCAGTTGGATATTTTACGGCTTCTTTAAATAATTGTGATAGGTAAATTTTTGAAGTTATCGCCAATTTTTCCCCCACACCACACGGTACGTGCAGCTTTCACCGCATACCGCGTTCCATCAATTATGTTTTATAGCATACTCTTTTACACAATTGACTGAAGGCTATTCCTCCTTGTGGATTAGACAGATCAATGGTCATGCCTTCGCTCTCACAGAAGTTAATGACTGTCACCAATCAACTAGTTTAGCGAACGTAAATTCTACCTAGCTTCTGCTTTCAATGTTGACTTATTTCTATCATTTAGGTTAACTTAGATGGCTACTTTCAATAAATAAGTTCGCTATTTCCTGTAAAAATAGAAGGTCTTTCATAGCGAGACTTCTTACTCAACCTCTACTTACTTATTGGTCCACATAACTTCGTTCTCCTCATCTTATTAACCGACTTCCGGCATATCAAATCACTGCTAAATTTTTCTGCCGACTTTACCGCGCTTCATACCATCTATTATTTACGTAACAAATCGCATGGCGGAGCTTAAAGAAAGCATTTCCGGACGTTACCCCTTCATTCTACTTTTCGAAATAAGCCTTCTCTTATAAAATAAGAGCCTTAGCTTTTCACTAAGGAACATTTCGCACTCTCACGCGGGTGCGCAACTGAACTGTTAACCGTCCCTTTAAAAATATCTTTTCGTCGTATAATCTCATTTTTCGTATTCAAAAAGAGTGCTGTTAAATGTTCTTGATGAAATTGTCTCATCTCGCGCAAAAGCCATTCTCCCACATCCTTAGTCGACGTAATCTTACCATACTTCGGAATGGTACTCGTAGCGATTCTTAAGCCAAGCTCCATCGTCGCTTTTAGCTCAATGGCCTTTATTGGCCCAATCCCTGGAACACTTTGTAATTCCTCTAAGCTTGCTTGATTTAACCCATATAAAGTTTCGAATTCTTGAATTAAACGTAAAGCCAATTCAATGACATTTTCTTGTCTGGTACCGGTCCGTAATAAGATTGCCAGCAATTCATGATCAGCCAGTGCCTTTTCACCAAAATATAATAAGCGTTCTCGTGGTCTACTTTGTTTGGGGACTTCCTCTATAAAAAGATTACGATTTTTACTCACTTCCATATAAAAACTCCTTTCAGTGATAGATACACCAAAAGGAGTTAAAATACTTTAATTCAATCTTTTTTATACGTCACTCAGTAACAGCTCTTTATTTAAGTAATGAGCTCGAACTTGTGCGATAAAGTATAGTGAACCCGTCACCACTAACATATCTTGGTCACCTGGTGTTAGTTCATGTTCCCAATCAATACTAAAACGCGTCGGAATGTTTATTTCAGAATGTTGTTTAATCAGCAATTCAAAATCATCCACTAACATAGAATTTGGATGTTCAAACTCCGTAAAGACAATTTCTGCTAAAGGCATTTTCAATAATAAATTAACGTGTGATAATTGATTTTTTGTCATTAGACCTGAGTATATTAACTTAATCTTTTTGTCTGCTAAATAGGTCTGCATCGTATCTGCCAAAGCATTCAAACCGGCTTCATTATGAGCGCCATCAATGTAAATTAATGGCTGATCACTTAATTTTTCCATCCGGCCAATCCACTTGGTTTCAAATAAGGCTTGGTGTTCGAGCTGAGTATCAATAACATGACCATATTTTCTCATCCAATGTTGGAAAAATAATAACGATAAGGAAGCATTATGAATTTGATGTTTTCCAATCATATTAATGCAATAACTATCTTGGCTATTGAATCGGAAAATACTACCTTGAGTTAATGATTGGCTTTGAATTTCATAGGTTGCATCTTGCCCCAATCGATAAAGTGTTGCCCCTTCGATGGCACAAATTCGTTCGATTTCTGCTTCCGCTTCAGCAGGTAATTCACCAATGAAGACATCCGCATCACCATGAATAATACCAGCTTTTTGTTGTGCAATTTCACGATAAGTATGACCTAATCGTTCCACATGATCTTTGCCAATCGTGGTAATCAAAATATCTTTAGAGTCAATCACATTGGTACAATCGTTTAAACCGCCCAATCCGACTTCAATTAAACAAATATCCGGTTGAACTTCATTAAAATATAAAAACATCATTACCGTATAAAGTTCAAAAAATACCAATCGACTATAGGGGGTCGTAGCCATATACTCATTAAGTTCTACCATTTTGTTCACTAAACGAATGACCGTTTCGTCGTCAATAGCTTCTCCATTCAAACTAATTCGTTCATTAAATTTCATGATATGTGGTGAGGTAAAGCCTCCCACAGTAAATCCATGTTTCATAAAAAGATTTCGTAAATAAGCAGTCACGGATCCTTTTCCATTTGTTCCACCGATATGAATTGTCTTTAAACCTCTTTGAGGATTACCAACAAAGTCTAATGCGACTTGAATTTTATTCAGTCCTACACGATGTACTTCGGTTTGTTGGTCATCCATCCATTGTATTGCTTCTTCAATTGTCCTTATCACAGCGCCACCTCTAATTAAATTAATAAAGGAATTGTATAATAGGGTCTAATCGTTTAATCGTTTAATCGTTTAATCGTCTTATCTGCTATCCTTACGTTTCCATCGCCTATTATACGACATTTCTACCAAAAAAGCGTGGTTTTGGTAAAAATTTTCTTCCTAAAGATGAAAGTCAATCTTATTGATGAATTTCGTTCAATTATCGCTCACTTAACAAAGAAAGATGGAGTAAAATAATATAAAATGATTCTCTCTTCTTCATTGGCCCCGTACAGATTCACAACAACTAGCAACTGATTTGATTATTCTTTATTGGTAAGTCCACACAGATTCACAACAACTAGCGACCCTATGACCCTTCTGTCGCCACCTCAGTCCAGGCGCGTTAAACGATGCGATCTTTTAACAGAGACTCTTCAATCATCTTTTTTCATTATAAAAATACAAGGCCAAACAGATATAATCTCTGCCCAGCCTTGATTTTAATCACTCTTAGTCGAGTGGGTTTATTTAAATTGTCTTACTCAATTATTTAACAGCTTTAAAGTCTGCTCCTGATTTTTCATATTTAGCAGCTACACCGGTTGCTCGTAAAATAAATTTGATGATTTCAACGAAGACAACGATACTTAGACCCGCTAAAATAACTAATAACCATTGAATACCAGTTAAATCATGAACGCCAAATAATGATTGTAAACCTGGAATTAACACAACCATTAATAATAAAACACCAGAACCAACAAAGGCCATATTTAAGTATTTGTTGTTAAATGGATTAGTACTGAATAATGATTGGAATACTGATTTCACATTATATGAATGGAATAATTGTAACATACCTAATGTTAGGAATGCGACCGTTTCAGCTAAGACATGACGTTCATCCCCTACTAATTGAGTTGGGAATGGTCCGTAAGCAGCTAACCAATACATGAATAAAGTAATTCCACCCTCTAAAATACCTTGATAAATAATACTTGGAAACACACCAAATGATAAGAAACTATCTTTTGATGTACGAGGAGCATGTTTCATTGAACCTTTTTCAGCGTCTTCTAAACCTAAGGCAATCGCTGGAAAGACGTCTGTTACTAAGTTAATCCATAAAATATGAACGGGCTCTAAAATTGTCCAACCTAACAAGGTTGCAAAGAATAAAGTAAATACTTCACCTAAGTTAGCAGATAATAAGAATTGAACAGCTTTTTGAATATTAGCAAATACTTTACGTCCTTCTTCTACCGCTACTACGATTGTTTCAAAGTTATCATCCGCTAAGACCATATCTGAAGCACCTTTTGATACTTCGGTACCAGTAATTCCCATACCAACACCGATATCTGCTTGTTTTAATGATGGCGCGTCATTAACACCGTCACCCGTCATTGAAACAACCACATCATTGGCTTGCCATGCTTTGATAATACGTACCTTATGTTCTGGAGAAACACGCGCATAAACAGAATAATTCGCTACAGAACGTGCTAATTCTTCATCAGAGATTTCATCTAATTGCGCACCATTTAAAACATGTGTTTCATTATTGGTGTCATTGGCATCTAAGATACCTAAACGTTCAGCAATCGCTTGCGCTGTTACAGCGTGGTCACCGGTAATCATAACGGTACGGATACCCGCTTCTTTAGCCACAGCAATGGCATCGCCTGCTTCTTTACGCTCAGGGTCAATCATCCCTACTAAACCAGCAAAGATTAAATCTGTTTCAATTGTTTCTGATTTAACATCCGCAGGAATTTCATCAATAATTTTGTAAGCACCCGCTAAGACACGTAAAGCATCTTTCGCTAAATTTGTATTATATTCTAAAATTTCATCCACTTGATTGTCAGCTAAAGTAGTAACTTCACCATTGTTATCAACTTGTGTACAACGTTTAATTAATTGGTCAGGTGCCCCTTTAACAGCAACGAAATAACGTCCGTCTTCTAATTGATGAATCGTTGACATTAATTTACGATTAGAATCAAATGGTACTTCATCGACACGTGGAGATTTTGTTAATTCGCCTTTTAAGTCGAATTGTTTATCTAAAGCATATTTAATCATTGCCGTTTCAGTAGGATCTCCTAATAGTTGGCCTTGATCATCAATTTCTGTGTCATTAGCAAATCCGATTGATTTTAATAATGGTGTATTTAAGTCAATCGCTTCACTTGCATCATGCAATTCACCATTATAGTAAACTTTTTCAATCGTCATTTTATTAACAGTAAGGGTACCTGTTTTATCCGAACAGATTACTTGAGTACTTCCTAAGGTTTCAACCGCTGGCAAAGTACGAACTAAAGCATTACGATCAGCCATCGTACGCGTACCTAGTGATAAGATAATGGTTGAAATAGCAGGTAAACCTTCTGGAATAGCTGCAACCGCTAATGAAATAGCCACTAATAACATATCCAATGGTAAACGTCCACGTAAAATACCCACTAAGAAAGTAACCACAGCAATCCCTAAAATTAACATCGTTAAGGTCTTACCTAATTTTTCTTGGTCACGTTGTAATGGTGTTAATTGTTTTTCAGTACCTGATAACATGGTCGCAATATGCCCGACTTCAGTTTGCATACCAGTGCCGGTTACGACCCCAACACCACGACCATAAGTAACGTTAGTACTTGAGAACCCCATATTACTACGATCACCAATACCAACCTCATCGTCAGCTTCTAAGGTGGCTGCTGCTTTTTCACTTGGAACAGATTCCCCAGTTAAAGCTGCTTCTTCAATTTGTAATGAGCTCGATTCAATTAAACGAACATCGGCAGGTACTACGTCTCCTGCTTCTAGGATAATAATATCTCCGGGTACTAATTCAGTACTTTTAACATTTTTAATGGTACCGTCACGACGGACTTTAGCACTCGGTGAGGCCATTTTACGTAAAGCATCAATCGCTTCTTCAGCTTTAGCTTCTTGGAAAACACCCATTATCGCGTTTAAAATAACTACCAATAAGATAATAAAGGCATCGGTTAAACCTTCCATCCCTTCAGCAACAACCGATACAGCCGCCGCCACTAATAAGACTATAATCATGAAGTCTTTAAATTGCTCAATGAACTTTTGTAGCAATGTTGTTTTTTCTTCTGTCTCTAATTCATTGAAACCATATTCTTCTTGCCGTTTTTTGACTTCAGCTTCGCTTAAACCTTGCGAAACATTCGATTCCAACTTTGAGACTACTGAGTCACTAGACTCAAGATATGGGACAAAATCTTTCTTTGTCATGTTTTTCCTCCTAAATTTTAATTTTCATATTCTCATTAGAAGTTCTTTTAAAAAAATGAGACTTCTACGCCAACTCACCTAATAGTAATTGAACGCACAAGTCTCACTTTTTAAGTACAGTACCAGCAGATATACCTACTTGACGATGTTGATACTGACAAGGTATTCAAACCTTAAGTTACTCCCTCATGGATATGAAATTATAATATTATTATACCAAATCAACTTCAAATTGCAATTAAAATCATTATTATTTTTATTAATAATTTTCTTCTTTTGTAAACTATAGGGAGTGGGCAAGAAGTAGAAAATCAGTTGATTTTCGCTTCGTCTGCCCACCCCCGCACAGTTGAGTAGGCCTCAAACAAGTCGAAAGACGTAGGTTGAGGCCACTCAACCACTGCGCTTTGAATTAAATAGATATGCTTGAACAGTATTTAAAAAATTTTTGCCCAGCCTCAATAACATTAAGTGATTAAAATATTATTCTCAACTCGATATGACTCTGCAATGAAAATAGGGACCGTCACTCATGAAATCTATCTACCTTAAAGACTGGAAAAGTCCGATCTATTTCATTGCCATGTGTTCTTAGTGAATGATTGACAGCCTCAGACAGAAAACTTAATGTTTCTGTCCAGTCTGTCTAGACTAAATAATCACTCAAAAAATTTGCTCTTAA
Organism: Globicatella sp. PHS-GS-PNBC-21-1553; assembly: GCF_033564055.1. Lineage (NCBI taxonomy): Bacteria > Bacillati > Bacillota > Bacilli > Lactobacillales > Aerococcaceae > Globicatella > Globicatella sp. PHS-GS-PNBC-21-1553. The sequence goes on along the minus strand of NZ_CP085470.1, from coordinate 1,944,982 downwards.
ATCAAATTTTGCAACGAAACAATTTGAATCCCTTCAGCAATTAATCGTTGATGGATTTGTTTAGCAAACGTTTCTGCATTGGGACCATCTCCATGTATACAAATCGAATCGGCTTCAATCGGAATAACATTACCATTAATACTGATAACAGTACCTTCTTTAATCATTTGGATAACCCGATTAATTGCATCATCGGGGTCTTCAATCATGGCACCTGGTAATTTTCGATTCACCAATAAACCTTCATCCGTATAAGCACGATCAGCAAACACTTCCGAAGCAACTTTTAATCCACAAGCCTTTGCTGCTTTTAACATCTCACTACCAGATAATCCTAAGAAAACTAAATTAGCATCAAAACTGGCAACTGCCTCGGCGATGGCCATGGCTAATTCAGCATCCTGAGCGGCCATATTATATAAAGCGCCATGGGGCTTTACATGATGTAAGGTCTTCCCTTTTGCTTTAGCAAAGGCACTTAACGCACCTAATTGATATAAAACATCATTTTTAGCTTCAGTAGGAGTAATAGACATTGGTCTGCGGCCAAATCCGATTAAATCGTTCAAACCAGGATGAGCTCCAATCGCCACCTCCTCTTTAACCAATAAATCGACCGTTTTTGCCATGACATTGGGATCGGCAGCATGGAATCCACAAGCTACATTTGCTGATGAAATATACTGTGCCAGTGCTTGATCGGACCCAATTTGATAAGCACCAAAACTTTCGCCCATATCAGCATTTAAATCTACTTTTAGCATGTCTTTCCTCCTCTAATCAAGATGTAACATACGATTCACAAAACCAGTATCCACATTACCTTCAACAAATAATGGATGACGCAATAATTGGTACTGAAAATCTAAATTCGTTTCGACACCTAAAATAACCGTTTCGTCCAGTGCCGCGCGCATCTTCATAATGGCTGCCTCACGCGTTGGGGCATGAACTAAAATTTTGGCAATCATTGAATCATAGTCTGGCGGTATGACATAACCACTGTATAAAGAAGTATCGACTCGCACACCATTACCTGCGGGTAAATGTAAATGGGTGACTTTACCAGGATTCGGCATAAAGTTCTTCTCCGGTATTTCGGCATTAATACGACATTCAATCGCATGGCCACGTAATTGTACTTCTTCTTGTTTAAAACTTAATTTTTCACCATTGGCGACTCTTATTTGTTCAATAATTAAATCCGTGCCAGTCACCATTTCAGTCACACCATGCTCTACTTGTATACGAGTATTCATTTCCATAAAGTAAAAATTTCCTTCATTATCTAAAATAAACTCTACTGTTCCTGCGTTGACGTAACCAACGGTGGTGGCTGCTAATACAGCTGCTTCATTCATTGCTTGACGGATTGTATCATCAATTGCGGGTGAAGGGGCTTCTTCGATTAACTTTTGGTGGTTACGTTGGGTAGAACAATCACGCTCACCTAAAGCGACCACATTGCCATGCGTGTCGGCAATGATTTGAATTTCAACGTGTTTTGGATTGACGATAAATCGTTCTAAATACATCGCATCACTACTGAAAGAATTAACGGATTCCAGCTGTGCCATATTAAACAAACGTTTAAATTCACTCGGCTCATGAGCTACTCGCATCCCTTTTCCACCACCACCGGCAGCTGCTTTAATCATAACCGGATATCCAATAACTTCTGCTGCTTTTATCGCATCATCAACATCGTGAACAGTACCTTCTGTACCAGGAACAATTGGGACTCCAGCAGTCTTCATCGTTTGACGGGCATGAGATTTATCCCCCATCTTTTCCATCACATCCCCTTCAGGACCGATAAAAATAACGCCATGCTCTTGACAAAGTCTAGCAAAATTAGGATTTTCTGATAAAAAGCCAACCCCTGGGTGAATGGCATCGGCTCCGATATTAATCGCGGCCGTTAAAATACTATCTTGATTCAAATAACTATTACGTGCAGGACCTTCTCCAATACAGATACGCTGATCAGCCAGTTTAACATGAAGACTATCTTTATCTTCAACAGAATAGATAGCCACACTACGGATTCCCATATTACGACAGGCACGAATGATTCGTACAGCTATTTCGCCACGATTTGCTACTAATAATTTTTTAATCATTGTACGACTCCTTCCGTTCCACTGTGATTATATTTTTTTCACGCGGAATAATGGTTGGCCGTATTCGACTTTTTGTTCATTACTTACTAATACGGCATCAATAACACAATCATAGTTGCATTGAATTTCATTCATTAATTTCATCGCTTCGACAATACAGACAGTTTCACCTTTTTTAACAGTATCTCCTACTGACACATAGGCTGGTACATCCGGACCTGAAGCTGAATAAAAAGTCCCGACAATGGGAGAGGTGATATACAAGTCTTGATCTGACTCCTCATTATCACTATCTTTTTCAGTTTTTTCTGCTTGTGTGCTAATAGCAGCTGTGGGTTGTCCCATTTCTCCTTTGCGACTCATTTTAATTTTAGTGTCACCATCTTCTATCATAAATTCTAATAAAGATGATTCTTCAACAATTTGTACTAGTGCTTTAATTTTTTCTAAATCCATTATTCGTTTCCTCCTATTCAAATAACGTCGTCAAGCGTTTAGCCACTAAACGCACATCCAACACCTCTTGACAAGGTTGATGGATAGTATGGCGCATTTGACTAAATTCCCGTTGTTCTGCCAATAATAATTGTTGCGCTTTTTCGACTGAAATCGCCTCAAAACGAATTTTATGGTCTGTTTTACGTTGGACTAGTTTCGGGATATCCACCGAAGCAACTGTCGCGATTTTTGCATAGCCTCCGGTAGTTTGACGATCCGCTAACAATATAATGGGTTTGCCATGAGCGGGCACTTGGATAGAACCAAAGGCGGTACCGTCTGAAATGATATCTGCTTTCCCCTTATGGGCAATATATGGACCATCTAATCGACAACCCATGCGGTCAAAATCACTGGTCACCGTATATTCTTCATTTAAAAAGGTCCTTAATCCATCCGAGGTAAACATATCACTTTGAGGCCCCATCACTACCCGAATGATAGCTTCTTCTTGATCAAATTCATCAATATCTAAAGTCCGTGATAAGAAATAAGGTAGATAGCGACGTTTTATGCGGAAGCCAATAAAATCATTTTCTTTTAGACGACGCCCTTTGAAGCCCCCGATACCACTTTTAGTATTGGTTGAGCGACTGCCCATCACTACGGGAATGCTTAAATAACTGGAAAAAGCGATATAACCTCTCGTCCCAGTACGGGCTCCTCCAAATGATAAAACATCCCCTTTATAAACATAAATGGCGGTATACATCGGTACTGACTCATCATTAATCTTCGGCTGAAAATCGCCACCAGTAATCGCGATAATGGTTTCGGCTGTAAATTCAAGTGTTGGTCCCGTTAATGCAAACTCCAAAACAGCCTCATTTTCAGGATTATCAATTAATAGATTGGCAATTTTGAAAGAACGAACATCCATGACGCCCGAAACCCCGAACCCCTGGCTTTGATAGCCCATTCGGCCACTATCTTGAACTGTTGTATAAATTCCGGCCTTTAATACTCTAATGCCCATGCTTCCCCTCCTGTACGACATTAACTTGGTAATCACCAGCTGCAACTGCGGCTTCAATTTCTTGATAGGTCGCTTGGTCAACTGGTACAAAACGGATATAATCTCCAGCTTCAAACAAAATGGGTTCTTCACGCTCTGGATCATATGTTTTGATTGGCGTACGTCCTAACAATTGCCAACCACCTGGGGATTCTAGGGGATAAATCCCTGTTTGTGATCCACCAATCCCTACACTCCCGGCTGGTATTGCTTTTCGTGGATTATTTAAACGCGGAGTATGAATCCGATCATCTAATCCCCCTAGATAGCTAAAGCCTGGTAAAAAACCTAACATATAGATTAAATAGTCAGTTCCAGAATGAATTTGAATTAATTCCTCCTTGGTCAATTGTGCGTTTTTTGCAATAAACTCTATATCAGGTCCATACTCACCACCATAACAAACGGGAATTTCAAAAATGCGTTTTTTTAGCTGATTATTACTAATTTCAATGGTTAATAAATCTTCAGTAATCTTTTTTAAACGTCGAAAAGCAATAATACGCGGATCATAATTAATTAATAAGCTAGAAAAAGCTGGTATAAAATCAATGACCCCTTCAATTTTTTGGTCTTTAAACAATGAAACCAAACCGGTAATCTTTTGATTAATTTTTGGATCAATAACAGCTCCCCATTCGACTAACATCGAAGCGTCACCATGTGGTACAATTTTTACTTCGCTCATTTTTTCACCTCATCTTCAATTGCTGTCACTGCTATATTGATAACAGCCTTTCATTAAATCTTCATATTCTAATATTATCATAATTGGGAGTGAACCAGAAATAGAAAATCAAATGATTTGCGCTTCGTCTGTTCGCCCCCGCACAGTGGAGTAAGACTCAAACAAGTCATTAAGACGCAGGTTAAGACCACTCAACCACTGCGCTTTTAATTAACGGACAATCACTTGATTGGTTTTATCAAGTTAATGCCTATCCTCATTAAGAATTTTTGAAGTTACTATACTCAAAACAAATAAAGGAGCAAGCACTCGGCTCAATACTCCTTTATACTCATTTTAGCTAAATAATTGACCCAAATTTCCCAACGATTGAATACCCATATAAGCAGTTAAAATAACCACTATAATACCTAATCCCCATAAAACTTTAGGGTGCTTGTAGTTGGGTCCCATAATTGCTGGATTATTGGCTGCTAATAAACTGATACCTAAAGTAACGGGTAAAATTAATCCATTAAATGAACCGGCTACTACTAATAGGGTCGCTGGATTACCTAAAAAAGCCATCACCAAAGTCGATACCGCAATAAAACCAATGATAACTTGTTTTTCATACTTAGCTACCGATTTACTTAGTGTTTTTAAGAAAGAAACAGAGGTATAAGCCGCACCCACAATCGATGAAACTGCTGCTGATAATAAGACTAAACCAAAGAAACGATAGCCAATTTCGCCGGCTCCTTGTTTAAAGGCATCGGCTGCTGGGTTGTTAGGATCAAGTGAAACACCTTTACTAATCACACCAAAGATAGCTAAGAATAAAAATACACGCACAATCGAAGCAATTGAAATCCCCATAACAGAACTTTGCTTAATATGTGGCAAGTTTTCTTCAGAGGTAATGCCGGCATCAATTAAACGGTGAGCGCCAGCAAAAGTAATATAACCGCCAACTGTTCCCCCTAATAAAGTTAAAATCGCTGAAAATAATGAATCACTCGTTGCTGTAGGAAATAGCGATTCTTTTAATGCTGTCCCAATCGGTGGTTGCACAATGATAATGACAAGGAAAATAACGACAATCATAATCGCTCCCAATACTTTAGTAAAAGTATCCATCGCTTTCATGGCATCTTTAAGTAAAAAAACCATGATCGCGATGGCGCCAGCTAAAAAGTAACCAAACTGAGTTGGAATCCCTAATAAAGTATTAAAACCTAATGCTCCACCACCTACATTACCAATATTAAAGACTAATCCACCTAATATGACCAGAGCCGCGACAAAATATCCTAGACCTGGTAATACTTTATTCGCGACATCTTGACCACGTAGTCCAGTAACACATAAAACACGCCACACGTTTAATTGCACTATAGCTGCTAAAATAATGGTAATAATAATAACAAAACCAAAGCTACCCTGCAGGTCATTGGTAAATTTAGCTGTTTGCGTTAGGAAACCGGGTCCAATTGCTGAAGTCGCCATAATAAAGGCTGCTCCAATTAAAGCACTTGTTTTCTTCTTCGTATCCATTTGAAAAATTCCTTTCTAATATAAAATGATTTAAACTTATTATAATCAAATTTTAATTTATTAGCAAATTCTTTTTAACAACTCATGTTACATTATCTAACATCCGCAATAATATAACCTGCTTTCTGCTTCTTCAGCCAACAATATCTTAATTATATTAAAAAAAGATGAGAATCGTGTTCTCATCTTTTAGGACTGTTAAGAAAATTTTTATTTTAATTTATTCAAAGTCTCCATCAATAATTTATTTACGACTTGAGGATTCGCTTGACCACGCGTTTGTTTCATCACTTGTCCAACGAAGAAACCAACTGCACGATCTTTACCATTACGGAAGTCTTCTAAAGAAGATTCATTTTTTGCAATGACTTCATCAATAATCGGTTGTAATTTAGCTGGATCACTCAATTGAACCATTCCACGCGCTTCAACAATTTCCGTCGCATCGCCACCTTCTTCAGCTAAAATCTTGAATAATTGTTTGGCGATTTTTGAAGAAATGGTGCCATCTTCAATTAATTTAATCATTTGTGCTAAATTCTTCGGTGTTAACTTGATTGCTTCTAGGGTACTTTTCTCACTGTTTAAGTAAGCTGACACATCACCCATTAACCAATTAGAAGCTAATTTAGCATCAGCACCACTCGCCACTGTTTGATCAAAGAAATCTGACATTGTTTTCGTTAAAGTCAAGACCATTGCATCATACTCAGGTAAGCCATATTCTTTCGTATAACGTTGACGACGAACGTCTGGCATTTCAGGAATCGTGGCTTTCACCGATTCAATCCATTCTTCATCGATGGTGACCGGTGGTAAATCGGGTTCTGGGAAGTAACGATAATCCGCTGCACCTTCTTTAGTACGCATTAAAATGGTTTTACCAGTTGCTTCATCATAACGACGAGTTTCTTGTTGAATTTTACCACCTGCTAGTAATATTTGCGCTTGACGTTTTTCTTCAAACTCTAAACCTTTACGAACAAAGTTAAAACTGTTTATATTTTTCAACTCTGTTTTGGTCCCAAATGCTTCTTGGCCAAATGGACGAATGGAAATATTACCATCACAACGTAATGATCCCTCTTCCATCTTCACATCCGAAACTTCAGTATACATAATTTTTTCACGTAACGCTTCTAAGAAAGCATACGCCTCTTGAGGAGAACGTATATCCGCTTCGGTTACAATCTCAATTAAAGGTGTTCCTTGACGGTTAAAATCCACATAAGAATAGTCGTCAGTACCGTGAGTGTTTTTACCCGCATCTTCTTCTAAATGGACACGTTCAATGCGAATACGACGAGGATGCCCTTCTACTTCGATGTCGATATAACCATTTTGTCCAATTGGATAATCGGCTTGCGAAATTTGATAAGCTGTTGGATTATCTGGATAAAAATAATTTTTACGGTCAAAACGCATTTCACGATTAATCTCACAGTTTAATGCCAATGAAGCACGCATGCCAAATTCAATGGCACGTTTATTCATAACGGGTAACGCTCCTGGATAACCCCAGTCTTTTTCATTGGTATTCGTATTCGGTTCGGCACCAAAATGAGCAGGTGACGTACTGAATATTTTAGAATCAGTTTTTAATTCAACGTGGACTTCTAATCCAATAACAGTTTCAAAATTCATTTGTCTTACCTCCTATAATGTTGGTGCTTTTTGAACAAAGTCATGATTTTGTTCAAAATTATAAGCGACTTGATATAAGGTTGCTTCTGCTAATGGTTTAGCCATCATTTGTAAACCAATAGGCAATCCTTCGTGATCAAAGCCAGCCGGTACTGAAATCCCCGGTAAACCAGCGATATTCGCCGTAACAGTTAATAAATCTTCCACATACATTGCGATTGGATCTTTAACCCGTCCACCAATTTCAAAGGCGGTACTGGTTGTAGTAGGTCCCATAATAATGTCATATTCTTCAAAAACTTTATTTAATTCATCTTTAATCATGGTACGCACTTGCGCCGCTTTTTTAAAGAATTTATCAAATTGTCCTGAACTTAATGCATAAGTTCCTAACATAATACGACGTTTCACTTCTTCACCAAAACCTTCAGAACGCGACTTAACATAAACCTCTTCTAAAGTATGAGCGGATTCAGAACGGTATCCATAACGAACGCCGTCAAAACGTTGTAAGTTAGAAGAAGCTTCTGCTGATGAAATAATGTAGTAAACATTAATACCATATTTAATCAGTGGTAGCGATACTTCTTCAACAATCGCTCCTTGACTGGTAAAGTAATCAGCTGCTGCTTGCATTGCTTGACGGATATCTTCAGCAATAACCTCGTCCTTATACTCTTTAGGAAAAGCGATTTTCATCCCAGTTAAAGGTTGTCCGATTTTAGCACCATAATTCATTGGTAGATTAGGTAAGCTGGTTGAATCATGACGATCATGTCCAGCAATTACCTCTAAAATCAAGGCATTATCTTCAACTGTTAAGGTCATCGGTCCAATTTGGTCCAATGAAGAACCAAAGGCAATTAAACCATAACGTGATACAGTACCATAAGTAGGTTTTAACCCAACTAAACCATTAAAGGCTGCTGGTTGACGAATAGAACCGCCAGTATCCGAACCTAATGAAGCTGGGACTTGACGACTCGCTACGACCGCAGCTGAACCACCTGATGACCCACCAGGTACTCGGTCCAAATTCCAAGGATTGCGTGTTGTTTTAAAAGCTGAACGCTCCGTACTTGCACCCATCGCAAATTCATCTAAATTCACTTTTCCTACAATAATAGCACCCGCATTTTTTAATTTTTCAACAGCTGTAGCATCATAAGTAGGATTAAAATCTTCTAGCATTTTACTTGCTGCCGTGGTTGTTAAATCTTTGGTGACGATATTGTCTTTGATGGCAATCGGAATACCATTTAAAACCGGTGCATCTTCACCATAGCCGCGCTCATCAGCGGCTTTCGCGTCTGCTAAGGCTGCTTCTTTATTTAAAGCTAAAAAACTTTCAACTTTCGCATCAATGGTTTCAATTTGGTTAAATGTGTGTTCCACTAACTCAACCGCTGTAAAATCGCCCGCTTTTAGGCCAGCTTTCATTTCTTTAATTGTTGTTGGAAATACCGTCATTTTATGCCTCCTCACTTTCAATAATAGCAGGTACTTTGACAAATCCATCTTGACTTGTTTTAGTGTTTTTCAAGAAGGCTTCACGCTCAGTACCACGAATGACTTCATCTTCACGGAACACATTAATTAAGTCATTGCCATGATAAGTTGGTTTGACACCTGTTGTATCAACCTCTTCTAAATGTTCAACAAATTCTACGATACTATTAAATTCTTTCGCAAAAGTATCTAAACTTGAATCATCAAAAGCGAGTTTGGATAAATTCGCTACACGGATGATTTCTTCACGTTCTGTCATATTAATTCTCCTTTTCTATTGCTCATAAACATACGCCGTAAATTGACTATTTTCACCAGTACGCGTAATGATCGCTTCTGGACCATGAGCGGACACGATGCTAATTTCTACTGGTATGTTTTCTGGCAAGTTCTTTGTCGCCACATCTGTAACATGTTGTGTTAGAGCGGTGATTTCAGATTGTTGATAGAATTGTGAGACAATTTCAATAGTTAAAGATGCTAAGCCGTTATCAATATATAAGGCTTCACCGGTCACTCCATTTAAATGTGGGAAGAAGTTACGCACTTCATCACTAAAATTGTCAAAGAATGCATATTGTTCGCTATAATCGTCCGAAGACACTATTGGTAAAGCGACTCTATATTCATTTTGTTCAGTCCAATCAGAAATATAATTGCCTTCTCGTGAAATACCGTTCATCACATAAGTCCCACCAGCAATTTCATTGTTCGCTGTTTGTCTAAATAAGCCAACGACAATCGGCACATTACGTAAAGCTTCGGTATTACGTAAACGTCCTACGATAATATTAGCATATTGACGACCCCGTTCACGCATTTCACCTAAAGAAATTTCTTGTTCATAAGAAACACCTTCATCATCGGTATATTGATAAACACTATTCATCGCTAAACCAATCACCACGCCCGCTAATTGATAGCCTTCATCGGTTTCAACCATAATATTTTTCTCCATCACTTGCGTTAAGTAAATCGGTGTTGAAGTCGAATCAACGATTACTTGATTTTCTTCAGCAGCCATAGTGGTCTCCTCACCTTCGGCCATGGTCGTCTCCGTGTCTGGGGCTGTTTCTTCTTCATTGGCTGCCAAGGCGGGGTTAAGTCCTTCTGGGTTATCACTCGACTCACGCGCTAGCCAATTAGTCATAGTATCCTCGTCAATAATTTGTCCTTCTTGTAGGAAATATTGATCAGTTGGGAAAATCCCTTTACTAATACGTAATAGCCCTTCTTCAAAAGCGATTGTACTTCCAGCAGAGCTTAAATTAGTATTACTACTGGAGGCAATTCCCATTTCATAGCGACCATCGGTAATAACCGCACGGTAATAATCCATTGAAAGTTGATTAGCAGTCGTTTGAACTGCTACTTGATCGGGTGCTATCGTCTCTTCAACAACTTCCTTATCTAATTCGCTTAAACACCCTGATAGTAAGCCGACAATTGAAAACAATGTCGTGACTTTCATTATGCGTTTATTCATTCAGTTAATTCACATCCTTTATATTCGTTCCAATAACTGAGCCTCATTATAGATCGTGATGCCTAAATCCTGGGCTTTCGTTAATTTACTTCCGGCCGCTTCACCAGCAACGACAATATCGGTTTTCTTTGAAACACTACTCGTTACTTTAGCGCCTAATGATTCTAATTTCGCTTGTAATTCTTTGCGGTCGTAATCAGCAAAACTACCGGTAATGACCACCGTTTTGCCGGTCCATTCCGTCGATAAATTTGCTATATCCTCTATTGTAACACCTTGATACGACATTTGCACTCCCGCATCTTGTAATCTTTGAATTAATTGATGCGAACCCTCTTCAGCAAAAAAGTTCACTAAAGATTGACTAATCATGATTCCTAATCCTTCAATACTGCTAAAATCTTCTAATGTTGCGGTCATGATTCGTTCCATGGTACCAAATTTTTGGGCCACTAATTGGGCTGCTTTAGCACCAACATGGCGAATTCCCAAACCAAATAATAAGCGTTCAAGTGATTGTTGTTTACTCTCTTCAATTGCTTGTAAGATTTTATTAGCTGAACGATCTTTAATTTTGTCAAGTGTTAATAATTCTTCAAAAGTTAAATAATATAAATCTGCCGCATCCTTTACTAATTCTTTATTCAATAGTTGTTCAATAACTTTTTCACCTAAACCGACAATATTCATCGCATTTCTTGACACAAAATGACTTAATTGGGCTAATTGTTGGGCCGGACATAAAGGATTTTGACAACGTAATGCCACTTCATCATTAATTCTAATTAACTCACTTTGACAAGCAGGACATTGATTCGGAATGGTTAAAGGTTGTGAATTGGCTGGACGTTGGTCCATTAATACTTCTAAAATTTCTGGGATAATGTCACCCGCCTTATGCAGATGTACCGTATCTGCTATACGGACATCTAAATCAGCAATAATATCGATATTATGTAAGGTGGCTCGTTGGACGACTGAACCCGCTAAATTAACCGGATCCATCACTGCCGTAGGCGTGACTACCCCTGTTCGCCCTAAGGTCCATTCGACGTCCCTAACGACCGTAGTCGCTACTTCCGCCGGAAACTTATAAGCAATTGCCCAACGTGGTGCCTTAACGGTAAAACCTAATGCTTCTCTTAATTGGAAGTCATTAACCTTGATGACCACGCCATCAATATCATAAGGTAAATCATGTCGTTTAGCGCCTACTTCATGAATAAAGTCCATTACTTCATCTTTGGTTTGACATAAGCGACGTAAAGGATTCGTTCTTAACCCCACCTCACTAAATTGATTAAATAACTCTTCTTGTGACATAGGATTAAAACTTTCCGTTAATATCGAATCATAAATAAAAGCATTTAATTGTCTTTGCTTAGCCATTTTAGGGTCAATTTGTCTTAGGGCTCCGGCAGCCGCATTACGCGGATTAGCCAATGGTACTTCCCCTTTTTCATCGCGCGCGGCATTTAAAGCCGCAAAGACCGCTTTAGGCATATACGCTTCACCACGAACTTCCGTTGAAATGGGACGACGTAGTTGTAAAGGGATCGAATTGATGGTGCGGATATTGTGCGTAATATCTTCGCCAATCGTCCCATCGCCACGCGTAGCCCCTCTGACTAATTTACCTGCTTCATAGGTTAAAGCAATTGCGAGACCATCGATTTTACATTCACACATAAAACTCACCGGACCGCTGGCGGCATTTGTTACTCGTTCAATAAAGGCTGCCACTTCATTTTCATTAAAAGCATTGCCTAAACTATACATTGATTGAGCATGACTCACTTTTTTAAAACCTTCTAACAATTGTCCTCCCACCCGTTGAGTAGGCGATTCAGGACGAATCCACTCGGGATGGAGGGTTTCGATATCAACTAACTCACGATACAGCTCATCATAATCATGGTCTGAAGCTATCGGTTTATCTAACACATAATAATGATAGGCATAATCATTTAGTAGCTCAATCAACTGCTCTAAACGTTCAATTGAATTTGGTTGCATATTTTTCATCCTATTCTTCTACTTTGGTAATGGGGGCATAAGCCGCTAATAATTCTTTAATACCTTGAGTTTGAAAGGCAATGGTTAATTTAGTATCACCTTTATCCTCGACAACTTGTACGACCGTTCCAACGCCCCATGCTTTATGTTGGACCTTGTCACCAGCCTTCCAAGTTACCGGGTCTTCATTCGTACTTGAACTCGTTTTGGCTGCAGAAAGGGGACGTTTATTGGAAAGCGCTGCTTTGTTAGCACTTCTTAAAGCCGCTGTTCCACTGTGACTTGCTCCTCCTATTGAACGCGCTCGATTGAAACGGCCTAAACCAGGGTTAATCACACCACCTTCGCTAATTGATGGACGGGTATAGACACGGGAACCGAATGATTGATTGTCAATTAAATCAGAATCAATTTCATCAATAAAACGGCTTGGCAAATTATTTTGATAACGTCCATATAAAAGGCGCGAGCGGGTGGCTGTTAAGAACAAGCGTTTTTCAGCACGGGTCATCCCCACATATGCTAAGCGACGCTCTTCTTCTAATTCATCATCATCTTCCATTGCCCGTGATAACGGGAATAAGCCATCTTCCATTCCGACAATAAAGACAAAAGGAAACTCTAACCCTTTAGCAGCATGCATGGTCATTAAGGTCACTTGATCTTCAAATTCTGTTTCCTCATTGGTATCACTAACTAAAGAAACATCGGTTAAAAAGCGTGTTAATGTAGAAGGCTCACTCGTTTCTGCTGAATCTTCCGTTAAGGATAAGATTAATTCAGGTTGTGCCGTTGACTCAGGCGTTGTCGTTGGTAGAGCAAAATCGGGATCGATTTCAACCTCCTCGACCGTTCCTGCCTCATCAAACTGCTTGGTAACGGAAGCGAACTCCTCTAAGTTTTCGATACGATTGGCCGATTCAATGTCATTTTGTGCCCGTAATTTTTCAATATATTCCGTTTGTTCCCAAACTTGTTCGACTAATTCACTCATATTTAAAAATTCAGCTTGTTGTTGTAAAGTTCGAATCATCGCCGCAAAATGGGTTAATTTCGTTTGAGCTGATTTACTAATATTAGAATGAGCTAAATGATCAATTGCTTTAAACCAAGACATTTGTTGACTATCAGCAAATGCGGCTAATTTTTCTATTGTTGCTTGACCAATACCCCGTTTCGGTTCATTGACAATACGGTTAAAACTAATATTGTCATTAGGATTATCGATTAAACGTAAATAAGCTAAAGTATCTTGTATCTCTTTACGTGAATAGAATTTTAACCCCCCAACAATTTTATACGGTAAGTTAGCATGAAGCAACTGGTCCTCTAAGCTACGTGACTGAGCTTGCGTACGATATAAAATAGCAAAATCACGATTTTTATAAGCTTCATCATTTTTAAGTTGATGAATTTTTTGAATCACAAACTGGGCTTCTTCACGATCACTATCCGCTTGATAGAAGACCACTTTCTCACCGACTTCTTTGTCAGACCAAAGTTGCTTTTCTTTACGTTTTTTATTATTAACGATAACGCTATTCGCTGCTTTTAAGATGGTTTGGGTCGAACGATAATTTTGTTCTAATATAATCACTTTGGCATCGGGATAATCCTTTTCAAAGTTCAAAATATTTTCCATATTCGCTCCACGCCAACCATAAATACTTTGGTCAGCATCCCCTACAACACAAACATTACGCAGTAAACCCGCTAATAATTGCACTAATTGATATTGACTATGGTTTGTATCTTGGTATTCGTCGACATGAATATATTGGAACTTCTGTTGATAAAAATGACGTATTTGTTCGTTTGATTCCAATAATTTAACCGTTAATAAAATTAAATCATTAAAATCCATCGCATTTGCTGCTTTTAAACGTGACTGATACTGACGGTAAACATCAGCATGAATTCTTTCAATATAGCCATCGGCTAACTCCGCATATTCTTCAGGTAGTTGACCTTCATTTTTGGCTTCATCAATCACATGTAATAACACCTTATAATTGAAACGTTCACTATCTAAATTTAGATCTTTCAGTACTTGTTTCATTAAGGTTTGTTGTTCACCAGTATCAATAATCGTAAAATTACGTTCATAGCCAATATGTTCTGCTTCACGTCTTAAAATACGCGCACACATCGCATGAAAGGTAGATACCCAAATTTGTTCGGCAGCTGGACCAACTAATTGTTGCACCCGCTCCCGCATTTCTGTCGCGGCTTTATTGGTAAAGGTAATTGCTAAAATATTCCATGGATTAACCCCGATTTCTTCAACTAAGTAAGCAATTCGATGAGTTAAAACTCTCGTTTTCCCACTACCGGCTCCGGCAGCGATTAAAACTGGGCCCGTCGTTGTTAATACGGCCTCTCTTTGTTTATCATTTAAATTTTTAATATTTTCTTGTAATGTTGACACGTTTGTCCCTCCGATTCTGTCTTATGGATCTGTGTCACGAAATTCACACACCGTATAAAATTATATCAAAAAACGATCGACTATTGTATTAAAATCGCCAACTTTCTCGGTTTTTTCAAGAATTGAACCTCTGTTGACATAAACCTATGAAAGGCTGTTCTTGATGAAGCTTTCTCTATTATTAAATAGCAATAGTGGTATGGCGTGACAGTATTTTGTTTTTGATATGGGAAAAATTACCTTCTCTAAATTAGCCAGCTATTCCATAGTGACACATTGCTGGTTTTTAGTGCAGGACTTGCTAATATAATTCGACTAACTATTCCACATTATTGATATATTGTTACTTGATTACACGTATCACCAAATAAAAATAACTCGCCTCTTACGAAACGAGTTATCTGAAAACAGTCTTAAGGTTATTTTTACTAGTTAAGACGGTTCATCCATTAACTAACGGCGTTTTTTCTTTTTCAATAAACGTCGTAATTTTTTCTCTTCATTAGCTGCTTTAATTTGTTCTGGAGTCATGAAGTCGCGGTCACTCATTTGTGGCATTCCGCCCATACCCGGTAATCCACCCATACCTGGCATACCGCCTTGCATTTGTTGCATTTGGTTCATCATTTTCTTCATACCGCCCATTTTACCATTTGATAATTGACTCATCATATCACGTGTTTGGTTGAATTGTTTGATCATGCGGTTCACATCCATTAGGGTTTGACCACACCCCGCTGCAATCCGTTTACGACGACTTTGAGAAATAATATCAGGATTAGCCCTTTCTTCAGGTGTCATCGAATAAATAATCGCTTTAACACGTCCCATATCTTTTTCATCAATATTCACATCATTTATACCTGGTATTTTACTCACACCTGGGATCATTTTTAAGATGTCTTTGATGGGTCCCATCTTATTGACTTGATCCATTTGTTCTAGGAAGTCATTAAAGTCAAAAGTAGCATCCTTCATCTTTTCAGCCATTTCTTGAGCTTTCGCTTCATCGAAATCTTTTTGGGCTTTTTCGATCAAGGTCATCATGTCCCCCATACCTAAAATACGGCTAGACATACGATCTGGATAGAAAGGTTCTAAAGCATCTAGTTGCTCTCCTTGACCGGTGAATTTAATTGGTTTGTTGGTAATGGAACGGATAGACAAGGCCGCTCCACCACGGGTATCTCCATCTAACTTCGTAATAACAACCCCGGTAATATCCAAGGCTTCATTAAAGGATTGAGCGACGTTAACGGCATCTTGTCCAGTCATCGCATCAACCGTTAATAAGATTTCATGAGGTTGTACCGCAGATTTAATATTGCGTAACTCATTCATCAATTCTTCATTAACATGTAAACGACCAGCCGTATCGATAATGACAACTTCATTACCTTGTATACGCGCTTGAGCTACTGCATCACGTGCAATATCTACGGGATTCGCTTCTGTCCCATAACTGAAAACATCAAATCCTAATTGATTCCCAATCGTTTTTAATTGGTCAATCGCTGCCGGACGATAAACGTCAGCAGCTACTAATAATGGACGTTTTTTACCTTTTTCTGTTACATATTTCGCTAATTTACCAACCGTGGTCGTTTTACCAGCCCCTTGTAAACCAGCCATCATAATAATGGTTGGCGGAGCTGATTGAAGATTTAACTCTTCTATTTCACCACCCATTAAGGCCGTTAATTCTTCATCAACGATTTTCAATACTTGTTGTGCTGGTGATAATGAAGCTAATACATCCGAACCTAATGCACGCTCATTTACTTTTCTGACGAATGTCTTAACTACCTGGAAGTTAACATCCGCTTCTAATAACGCAAGACGAATCTCACGCATCATTTGTTTTAAGTCTGCTTCAGTAATTGTCCCTCCTGCACCTACTTGGCTAATAGCCGATTGGAGGCGTTCCGATAACCCTTCAAATGCCATATTTAAATCTCCTCTTTACTTATTCATCATATTCTTTTAATTGGTGGATAATGTTAGTTGCTTGTTCTTTTTTATCAAGATTCAATAATAACTCATCCAATAAAATCTCTCGTTGGTTACGTTTTTTCAATAGTCCAAGGTTGGCTTCATATTGTTCTAACGCTTTTTCACTACGCTTAATTGTATCATGGACCGCTTGGCGACTAATTTGATAATGTTCGGCAATTTCACCTAATGAATAATCTTCTTCATAATAAAGTGCCAACATTTGTTGTTGTTTTTTAGTTAATAAACTTTGATAGTAACTAAACAACATATTCATTCTAACCATTGCTTCTAGTGACAGTTCAATCACCTCTATTCAGGATATTGAATATATTTGGCTAAACGATCGGCTAACTCATTAGGCGTTGAATGCTCTAAAACTTCCGCTAAATCATGAACCTCTTCTTTGGTATAACCCAATTCTTTTTCTAAGAAATACTCCCAAATTTCATGTTTTCTAATTAAGTTTCTAGCCATTTCAATTCCTGTTGGCGTTAGCTCTGCACCCTGATAAGGCTGATACTCTAACAACCCTTCAGCTGCTAGTTTGACAATCATTTCCGAAACGGAAGGTGCAGATACTTGCAGCCCCTTAGCAATCATTTTATTTGATACCAATTGTGAAGCACCATTTTCATAAATGAATTTCACATAGTCTTCTCTACTCTGAGACATCTTACACCCTCCTAAAGTTCATCAACTTATTTTAACATTATCTTAGTGATTAGACAAATTTTTAGCTGAACCTAAAAAAATTTAGGCAAACCTATTGATTTACTTTTTATGACATTATATACTATAGCCAGCAAATAAATTAGGTATGCCTAAAAAGGAGGCTTTTAATTGAAAAGAATTATTTTTAGTATTTTGTCGTTTGTCATAGGGTTGGGATTTTGGAGCCCAGTTGTCAGTGCTAATGAAAAACCAAAAGTGACGGTCACTACTTCTTTCTTAGCAGATATGGTTCAAAATATCGCGGGTGATGAAGTGGAGCTAGAGCTTTTAATTCCAGCTGGCAGTGATCCACACTTATATCAACCGAAAGCACAAGATTTAAATAAAATTTCAACAGCTGACATTGTTTTATATCACGGTTTACATTTTGAAGGTAAAATGGTGGATGTTTTAGAACAATATGGTGTGGCAGTAACGAAAGATTTTAAAGAAAATCAAATCGGAGAAATGGAAGAAGATGGTCAAAAAGAAATCGACCCTCATTTTTGGTTTGATATTGATTTATATAAACATGCAACTATTACCGCTAGCAATGCTTTACGAGAAAAATTCCCTGAATTAAAAGAAACATTCGAACGCAACACCGAACAATATTTAAATGAGTTAGACCAATTAAAATCATGGGTCGCTACAGAATTAGAAAAATTACCGGTTGAACAACGTAACTTAGTTACCCCCCATGATGCTTTTAACTACTTTGCCAAAAGTAATGATTTTGTCGTCTATGCCCCACAAGGTGTCAGTACCGATTCTGAAGTTTCAAATCAACAAATTTCAGAAACCGTTGACTTTATTATCGATAATAAAGTACCGGCAATCTTTGTAGAGTCTACCACTAATCCGGATAGAATGAAAAAATTACAAGAAGCTGTTAAAGCAAAAGGTGGTTCAGTGGAAGTGGTAATGAATGAAGACGAAGCATTATTCTCTGACTCATTAGCACCAGCAGGCCAACCTGGTGATAATTATATCGCGATGTATCAGCATAATATTAAGGTCATTATTCAACATTTAGCTAAATAACTTTTAGATTTTAGTTAACTAACGAGTGCGGAAGTGGACAAAAGAGTTTAACATACACTTCTCTTAGTGCCCGCTCCCAACTCGTTTATTTTTGCATTAATCATTATCTTACTACTTGAAAGGAGTGCTTTATATGAATCCTCTAATAGAAACGGTCAATTTATCCGTTCAATATAATAAAGTAAAAGCTTTAAACAATATCAATATACAATTACCACAAAATAAAAAGATTGCCATTATCGGCCCTAACGGTGCCGGTAAATCTACTTTCATCAAAGCCTGTCTTGGTCTGATTCCTTATGACGGCCAAGTGAGCGTACTAAACCAAACGATTAAACAAAGTCGTCAACAAATTGCTTATGTTCCACAACGATCCAATGTGAATTGGTACTTTCCAACAACGGTCGAAGATGTGGTCAAAATGGGTGTCAGTAGCAATCGCTTCATCTTTTCACCAATATCCAAAGAAAAGAAAGACAAAGTGGAACAAGCGTTAGCCATCATGAAATTAACCGATTTAAAAGATCGCCAAATTAACCAACTTTCTGGTGGACAAAAACAAAGAGTCTTTTTAGCACGGGCCATTGCTCAAGATGCACAAGCCTATTTTCTTGATGAACCACTAGCAGGTATTGATCGCACCAGTGAACAACTGATTATGCA
Organism: Globicatella sp. PHS-GS-PNBC-21-1553; assembly: GCF_033564055.1. Lineage (NCBI taxonomy): Bacteria > Bacillati > Bacillota > Bacilli > Lactobacillales > Aerococcaceae > Globicatella > Globicatella sp. PHS-GS-PNBC-21-1553. Next base: position 1,925,626 of record NZ_CP085470.1, on the reverse strand, counting down.
ACAATTAAATGATTTCCAAAAACAAAATAAATCAAGTATTACCGTGCACCATCAATTAGAAACATTAAAAGACTATTTCGACTATGTTGTCATGATTAATCAACAACTAATCACAGCAGGGCCCATTGACGAAGTGCTAACCAAAGATAATCTGGATTTAACCTACTATGGCATCAAACACTCACAACTGGAGGCGAATAAACATGAGCATCTTATGGAATAATCATTACCTATATCTAGTGGTCGCCATCGGGCTGAGTCTACTAGCCGTTGCTAGCTCAATTGTTGGGAGCACCCTGGTCTTAGAAAAACAAAGTCAATTAGGTGATGCAATCGGTCACTCTTCTTATCCAGGTGTCATCATTGCCTATATGATTTTCCAACAACGTAATCCCATTATTTTATTAATGGGAGCAGTCGCTGCCAGTTTATTGTCAATCATGATTATTCACTGGCTAAGTCGCGAAAAAGCTTTTCATTTTGAAAGTATTCTCGCACTGGTTCTTTCATCCTTTTTTGGATTAGGGATGGTCTTAATGAGTTATATTCAAGGTAATCCAAACTTTGCTAAAACAGCACAAGCTGGTCTTAATAATTATATTATGGGTCAAGCAGCCTATTTAATGAGAGATGATGTGATTACTATCGGGATTGTAGCTATCTTTACAATCTTTGTCTTTTTGATTAATTATCCTAAAATAAAAATTGTATTATTCGATAAAGACTTTGCCACTAGCATTGGCATTAATGTCCCATTTTTTAAATTTCTCAATTTATTGCTAGCGATTGTGATTATTGCTGTTGGACTAAAAGCGGTAGGTGCTTTACTGATAAGCAGTTTATTAATCGCCCCTACTATTATTGCCTTACAATGGAGCAATCAATATGAAAAGGTATTGATTATCGGCAGTATTGTCTCTATTATCGCTGCGATTGGCGGGACTTACCTTAGTACCACTATTGAAAAATTAGCCACTGGTCCGACCGTCGTTCTCTGTTTATTTATTATGACCATTCTCTCCCTCATCATCGGTCCAAAAAGTCCCTTATTTAAGCGAGGTGAAGCAAAGTGATTGAATCACTATGGATTTTATTATTAGTCGGAATATCCAGTAGCCTTTTAGGTAATATATTGGTTCAAAAGCAAACCGTCATGGTAGCCGATGCTATCTCTCATACTATTTTATTAGGGATTGTTTTAGCCTATTTTATAGTCCAAAATTTGGACTCACCACTACTGATTATCGGAGCAACCTTATTTGGTGTATTAACAGTTTACGCGATTGAGTGGTTAACCTATCGAACCAATGTTCAAATCGATGCCGCTATTGGGATTGTCTATACTTTCTTCTTTGCTTTAGCGGTAATCTTAATTTCTAAATGCTTTGACAATGTTCACCTGGATATCGATGCCGTTTTACTAGGAGAAATTATCTTTGCCCCTTTAAATCGAGTCGAATTATTAGGACATAGTTTCCCTGTTGCTTTGATTCAAAATACGATTTTACTGGGCATCATCCTATTGTTTCTATTCTTTTTTTACCACCCTTTAAAGCTGATTTTATTTGATAGTACTTTTGCTAAAACAACCAATATTAAAGTCTCCTTAATCAATTTTTTATTAATGACTTTAGTGGCCTTACACTGTGTGATTGCCTTTCAAAGTGTCGGTGCCATTTTAGTCATTGCTTTAATGGTTGCACCTGCACTGAGCGCTCAACTATATGCCAAAAGTTTTCCACAATTACTGATTTTTGGAGCAATGATTGCTTGTATTAATAGCGCCATTGGTTATCAGTTAGCCATCCACCTTAATGTTTCCATGTCTGGGATGGTAGCGGTCGTTAGTTTTATTGTCTTTATTATGGTTTTTATTCTAAAACATCATATTTGGTCACTATTTCGTCGACTATCTTAGTTTGACCGAAAAGGGTTTCTATGCTATTATAAAACAGAAATCTTATTGTAGTTTCAATAAGAAATGAAACTTTAAAGGAAGAATTTAGATGGCAAATATTAATCAATTAATTCGTACAATTGTTGAACCTTTAATCGAATTTCCTGAAGAATTAACAATTGAAGAAGTAGATACAGATGAATTCTACGAATATCACTTATTTTTAAACCCAGAAGATATCGGGCGTGTCATTGGTAAAAAAGGACGTGTCGCACGCGCAATCCGTACGATTGTTTACAGTGTTCGTACAAATAACCGTAAACGCACCCGCTTAGTTATCGTCGATGAAGCAAATGATCATGGCGATAATGACGTCGATGATATGAACGATGATGAATAATTAAATCATAAAAAAAGCTGAGTAACATTTAACGTATGCAATGACCCCCAAAAGTTAGACAAAAATCTAACCTTTGGGGGAGCTCGTTGGCTCAGCTTTTTTTGATGCTACTCTTTTCCTTATTTACTTTAAAATGATAATTTATTGATTCACATTCATTCGATATCAAGGTAACTTCAGAATAAATATCTCCACGAAAAAACTCGTATCAAAGGCTTTACCTAATGATACGAGTTTATTTACTATTATTTGATTGTGATTAAAGATTGGTTCTAACTTTACTTAAGACCGTTACGACTTCCTCTTTCAAACGCGCGACTTCATTACAGGATGATTTGTATCATGGTTACCATAAGTAATCGCAATGGGAACAGCTAACTCATGACAAAATGTGATAAATTGTTGGTAGCTCACTAATGGATTATTAGTTAAAGTCGCCCAAATCATATCACCGGTAAAAATAACTAAATCAGCTCGATAGCGTTCCACAGTCTCTTTAATATGAATAAAGGTCTGCTCATCAGCAGGACTCCAAGGATAATCTTTTAAATGTAAATCTGTTATTTGTAAAATTTGAAAGGAATGATTGGCATGTAAATGGAGCTTCATGACGCCTGTCCTCCTTTAAAATTTAATAAAACGGATTGATTTTTATGGAAAGCTTGTGGCTGATTGCTGGAAATAACTAATTCTTGACCATCTTCTAATTGAATACCATATTGAGTCTCACGTCCTAAAAACTGTTGATCAAGTAACTTGCCGACAATGCCTTTTCCTTGAACGTGATAGTCACGTAATTCAAATTGCTCGGGTAAGATTGGTAATGTAATAAGTTGTTTAAAATGCGCATCAATATATGGAGCGCTCCAACTATCACCATTAACGGCTTGATTAGGGAAAAATTCATCCCCTTTCTAGATGCCTTTATTTATTTGAGCTTTACCTACAAAACGTGCTACGAACTCGGTCTTAGGATGATGATATAAATTATAAGGCGTATCAAACTGTTCGATTTGACCTTGGTTCATCACTATCAAGCGATCTGCTAAGGCCATTGCTTCCTTTTGATCATGCGTAACATATAATGTGGTCACATTCGACGCTTGGTGAATTTTTTTAATTTCTCGTACCATGCTTTCTTTTAGATGAGCATCCAACGCAGATAAAGGCTCATCCATCAATGTAAAATTCATGAAAATAGTTTTATAAGTAATTTCCATATGGTATTCTGTTATGGAGGTGAAGTTACATGGGAAAAAGAATAAAATTTAAAGGAATTAACAATTTTCGTGAATTAGGAGATTTTAATACGATTAATGATCAATTAACACAGAATGGACGCATTTATCGTTCTAGTATGTTATTTGCAGACGAAGCAGCCGATGTCGAAAAAATGAAAGATTTGGGGATTCAAACAATCTTTGACTTGCGTTCGCCAAAAGAGATTGAACGCCATCCCAATCAGTTTAAAAAATTAGTCCCCCACTATTTAACGATTAATTTAAGTGGTGGTGCCGATGCTGGGCGATCCTTAGAAATGAGCAAAACAACCGATGATCCTTACTTTATGAAATTTCGCTATATGGAATATTTAGAAGACGCTAAAGATGAAATTGCCAAATTATTTAGACAGTTAATTCAGCCAGATAGTTTACCGGCGGTAGTTCATTGTAGTGCGGGTAAAGACCGAACGGGTGTCATTAGTTATTTGTTATTAAAAATGGCAGGTGTCCCAATTGAAGAAATCGTGGCAGATTATCAAGTAAGTTATGGTTACATTAAAAATGATGTACGCATTATTAAAGAAGGCCATCAACAAAATATTTATCATTCTTATCCGGAAATTATGGAAGGCTTAGATCAATTATTTACCGCTCAATATGCTGATGTGGCAGACTACTTTGTTTCACTGGGCTTGAATGCTGATGAAATTAAGTTAGTACGTGGTTTATTATTATAGTTATCACTATTATTTTGCTTGTTATTCATCTGTAGAAATGTTATTCACCGAAAAATACTGAGGCGTCTTTTCTCCTACAAGAAATAATTGTAGAAATGACTGCAATTTATCCCTCACTATAAAAGACTGAGTATAAACATGATAAATTTAGTAAATGTTTTTTCGTTAAAAGCGCTGTGGTGGAGTGGTTTCAAACTGTGTCTTAAAGACTAGTTTGAGATACACTCCCTAACTATAAAAAACGATTGACCGTCGGGCCAATCGTTTTTTTAAATTATGCGTCTTCTTTACGTTTAGATAAGGTAATAAAACCTAATCCTGTTGTTAATAAAATAGTAACTGCCGGTAAAACATTACGATCTTTTTCACCAGTTTCAGGTAAGACAGCACTCTTGTTAACAGATGTTTGCGTTACCTTTTGCACTTTGTCGGATTCTTTAGATTTTATTGAAGCAACTAATTGTTGACGTTTTTCTTTCAATTCAGCTAAATTATCCACCAGTTCTTCACAATTGTTTTCTAAAGCTGTTAATTCCTCTTTTAATGGAGTGAGTTCAGCTTCTTTGTCATTCAATTGTTTTGATAATGCTGATAGATTAACTGCATGAGTATGTAAAGTTTGTTGTTGTTGTTCTATTAATGCTGGTAAATCATCCAAAGCTTTTATTTCTGTTTCCACATCAGCCACCTGAGTCGTAATCAAGGCATATGTTGCTTCTAATTCTTTAATTGTTGCGGACAAATCAGTAATTTTAGCATTCAAGTGCTCAATAAAATCATTGATTACTGTTAAATTAGACGCTTGTAACGCTTGATTATTTTTTGCCTCTTTTAATGCTTCTTGTGCTTCCGCAATCGCTTGTACTAAGTTAGCATTTTCTTCTGATAATGACTCTAACAAAGTATTTACTTCTACCAATCGTTCTTCTTTTGACGTTTGGGTTGTTGCTAGTTGATCTGCTTGCGCTGATTGTGCTGCTGCTAGTTCTTCTTTTTGAGCCTTTTGTTCAACTAAAGCATCACGCTCAGCTTTTATTTGTGCTCCATGCGCATTGTTGGCTTGCATTTTATTGTCATTTTGTGTAAGCTCTGTATTTACTTTCTCATATTGAGCTAAAGTTTCATTTAAAAGCTGTTCAACTTCTTCATTTTCTTGACTAACCAAGTCTAATGTAAAATCAGCATTAAGATCAAAAAGATTTTCATCTCTAACTTGTGGTTTGGTTACCGTAATAAAGTGATGACGTGTTTGATAATAGTCATCTTCTTTAACATTTCCCATGGAGAAACCAAAGTGCCCTTTTGTATCATTCGCAATATTGGCTAATTGTTCGTTATACCATTCAGGTTCAGTTTCTTTATACTCGCCATTTACTGCTTCGAATTCTTTATATGCCATATATTCACTTAAGCCAATCAATGAATATAAATGACCATAATTCGGTTCGCCACCATCGTCAAACATCATATTTAACACACTTGAATAAATAGCTCGTTTAATATTTGACACCGGAACATTCACATAGCCATCTTCCGTTAATTCGCCACCACCGGTCTCTGTATGTTGCCCCTCATATTCCATGTAGCCCCAACCTAGATTCTCATAAAAGTTGCCATAAGTATCATCTAATCCATTGTTACCAGCCTCTTCAGAAATGGCTTTATCATAATGACCGGCAGCACTTTTTCCATTCTGAATGTCTAGACGACTTTGTGCATATGTATAGGCATCATTAACATAACGTTTTGCTATATCATCAGCAAATTTAATGGTACTATAATTAGCTACTAAAGGAGAAATTCCAACAACTTGACGAATTTGATTAATGAGATCCAATGAATAGAACGTTAATTCTTGAATTAATTGATCGCTAACATCATTAATATCTGGAACGATACGTTCTTTATCGTCTGGATTCATCACAAATTGATTTTTTGAACCTTCTAATTGTGAATAAGGTTTGGTCATCGCATCAAATTCAGCTCCAGACATTTCACCAGTATATAATTTGTAAATATTTTCCATCGTAAATTCAGCGGGTATTAAAATACTATTTTCGCCTACTATTGGTGGAGTGCCTAATAATTCCCGGTATTGATTAATTTTATCATCCAAATCTGATTTTTGTGCTAATAGTTGATTCTTTTGTGCATGTAGTGCATCGGCGACACGTTTCCATTCATCCAACGCTACCGTTAGCTCCTTAGTACGCTCATCAATCGCGGCTGTATCAGCATTTTTTGCACTTTGTGCTCGTAAGTCTGCAATTTGTTGGGTTAGGGTTTCAATCTCTTGTCCTAATTTTGCTTTTTCAGTTTCTAAGGCTTTAATTTCAGCTGCGACACCTTCACTAGTTAAACGTTCTAAAGCAGCTTCTTTGTCAGTTAATGCCTTATCAGCGGTCGCTAATGCTTCTGCGGTTTTTTCTTTATCTGCTCCAGCTTGTTTTCTTTGTTCTTCCGATAAAGCCCGTTCTTCTTTTTTCGCATCTAAATCGGATGCTGTCTTTGCCATTTCAGTAGTCAATTCTGATTGCTTCGCAACTAGTTCAGCACGAATTTGTTCAACATTGGCTAAACGTTCCTTTAATTCAGTCAGATGTGCTTCATCGATTATTTGTTGTTCTTCAACTTGTTTAATGGCAGCTTCAAGTTCTGCGATTTCACGTTCCTTTATTATAATCTCATCTTTCAATTCAACCATTTGAATTTCACAGGTCTGACATTCCGCTTCTTTTTCTTTGATTTTTTCATCTAAGTCAGCAATCTGCTCTTCAATAGTTTTTTCTCTTGTTTCTTCGGTTGTGTCTTCTGCTGATGACTCGGTCGTGTCTTCTGTTGGTGCTTCAGGTGTTTCCTCTTCTACTGGTTCAGTTGAGACTTCAACTGGTGCTCCAGTCGTGTTTTCTGCCGGTACTTCGGTCATGTCTTCTGCCGGTGCTTCGGTCATGTCCTCTGCTACCGCTTCGGTCGTGTCCTCTGCTGGTGCTTCAGTCGTGTCTTCTGCTACCGCTTCAGTCGTGTCTTCAACTGGTGCTTCAGTCGTGTCTTCTGCCGGTGCTTCGGTCATGTCCTCTGCTAGTGCTTTGGTCATGTCTGTCACTGATTCAACAATATCTTCGCTTTCAACCAATGTTGGTAGTTCTTCATCAATATTGTTTTCTTCTAATACTGCGGTTGGTACTGATACAGTTTCTTCGGCTGATACAATTTGCCCTGCTCCCATAAACCCAGACATTATGGCCACAGCAACCCATACGCCTTTTACTTTCCTTAAAAGCTTCAGTCCTCCATTCATTGTAATCCCTCCCATTCTCTCTCATAAGTCTATTATAAAACATCCAGGTTATATTACAAATGAAACATTTAAAATTTGACCTTATTTACAATCTAATCAAAGATTTCCAAAAATATAAAACTCTATCAATTTGGTAACCAGCGATTTAAGCTAGTTAAGGCCCATCATTGATAGAGAAAATTGTTAACTTTTATATAATTCTGAAATAGCGAACATTTCATTCTATTTGAATTGACTTTCTCCACGTTCTTTTGCTTGGTATGTTCTTAAATCAACGTTTATAATCTTAGTCATATCGCTTTGAGTTAACATTGAACCATGACGAATAGCGATTAATTTATCCTGCATTATTGTGTCACCTCTCTTTCAATAATTTCGTAATACATGAAGTTTTGGATAATACCAACAATCACCTTCTTAATTTATGAATTTTTCCTCTATAAAAACGATATTTAAACCGTAAATAAGGTGTTTTCTTCTTGTTGTATGAAGTTGTTTCCTATATAATAGTATTAAGCAAGAGGTGTTATTAATGAAAGATGTATCAAGTTATTTCGGTGCTAAATTGAAAGCTTACCGAAAAGAAAAGAATTTAACCCAAAAATCATTAGGCGAAATGGTAGGTGTCGCACATAATACTATCTCTAGTTATGAGAATGGTACAAACGAACCGGATCAAGATATTTTATTTAAACTGGCAGATGCTTTAGAAGTTAGTATTAATGATTTCTTCCCTATGCCTACTAATTTGGTAAAGATAAAATCAACCAAACTAATCCCAGTCATTGGAACTATTGCTTGCGGCAGTCCGATATTTGCTGAACAAAATGTTATTGATACAGTGGCATTTCCGGTTGAATTACTTCCGAGCGGAGAAGTATTCTTCTTAAGAGCTAATGGCGATTCAATGGAACCCGATATTAAAGACAGTTCTTATGTTATGATTAGAAAACAAGAAGATGTTGAAAACGGAGAGATTGCTGCAGTACTATTAAATGGTGATGAAGATTCCACGTTGAAACGAGTGCGTAAAATGGGAGGTACAATTTTATTAGAAGCAATTAATGGTGCTTACGAACCTTATTTAGTAAGCGAAGATAACCCAGCTAGAATTATCGGTAAGGCGGTTAAAGTGTTGAATGATTTATAAAATGAGGTGAAATAATGAAATTTGGAGTAAGAAAACCGAGCATAAAACGAAGTGTTAAAGCACGCACAACTGGTAGATTGAAGCGAACAGCTAAAAAGGCGGTTAATCCTTTATACGGTAAAAAAGGTATGGGATTGATTAATAATCCTAAAAAGGCTGTCTATAATAAGGTGTATAATAAAACAACCGTCGATATTTTGAAACCTTTAAAAACCAATTCCTCCAAAAGACCAAAACAAGAAAAAGTAACCACCGCAATCACCAAGTCTCCTCCGACCAAAAGAAAAGTTAAAAAGAGTAATGGCGGTGCTATAAATACATTATATGTGGTGTTAATTATTTTTATATTGATTTTGGCTTTATCATATTACGGAAACAACGATAACGAAATGACATTTGTTATGCTATTAACAGCCGGATTGATTTATTATTTTGGAATTAAAGAGAAACGAAAAAATTCCAATACTATAGATCTACAATCCACTGTGGATACAATGAAAGTTAGTCATATTAATAACGAGAACAGCGAATATGGTGAAGCAGAACCAATGTTCGCAAATGCTTCAATCATCTCTTCGTATAGTAATGAATATCTAAGTTTAATGGAAAGGCGACCACGCTTTGCTCAATATATTGGTAGACCGATGGACTTCCCTAAGTACACTGACGATTACGAAACGAACGAAAAATATTCATTAAGAGAATTATTATTATTAGTTTGGTGGGGTAATACAAAGAGCGGAAGAAAAATAGATACTACTATACCTCAATATTTTTTCCGCAACTACAATTTGAATGCTGAAAAACTAACTAGAAGATTTTACAAAGAAGAGTTATTAGAAAACGTAAATGGAAAGGTTAAATTGACAGATGAAGGAAAAAGGTTATACGAAAAATTTAAAGAATTGTGGGAAATACATTCGATTAAAAATTACCCGTCTTGTTTAGATATTGATTTTGAACATTGGGATAAAGATAGATTTTATCAAATGTATTATGCAGCGAATCGTGATTTTTATAAAGATTCGGCACAATTTGAGCAATTAGCAATTGATATAGCCAACAAACAAAATGATAAATCATTGGCACTTCATCACGCAAAATGGCGAGATGAGTACATAATAAAAGCAAATGATTTTAACGAAAAATATAATTTAATGATTAATAAATAAAAAAACATCCCACACTCCTGTCGCCAAACTGAAAGTGTGAGATACGCTAAAATTACCCTTAAATAGGGCTCTTTTACATGCCCTATTTTACCACAAAATAGGAGGTTATTACAATGCCGGCGTACAAAGATAAAGTAACAGGCACATGGACAGCTCGGTTTTATTACGAAACGCACAACGGGTTTAGAAAACAGAAAAACAAGCGCGGTTTTGCCTAAAAAAAAGATGCAGATAAATATGAAAGAGATTTTCTCGCAAAACTAAAAGGAAACCCAGATATTACCTTTGAAAGTGCAGCTAGGAAATATTTAGATGATATGCAGCATCAAGTGCGGGTATCCACTTTTGAGATTAAAAAGAGTATATTCAGAAATTACCTAACGCCATACTTTAAAAATAAATCGATAGCTAAAATCACCCCAAAAGATATTAGATCCTGGCAAAAAAATATATTATCAAAAAATATAGCCGATACCTATTTACGGCGTATAAACACGGAGTTAAGCGCCATTTTTAATTACGCAACTAGATATTATGGATTAACCGAAAAATCCGCATAAGCATGTCAAAAAATAGGTAAAGAGAGACGAATAACCTCGAGTTTTGGACGTTGGAAGAGTTTAACAAATTTATTGATTACTTTAAAGAGGATAATAAAACTCACATACAATACAAAGCTGTATTTAACTTATTATTTTACACGGGCATGTGGATAGGCGAACTTGAGGCACTAACACTAAATGATATCGATTTTACAGCCAGAACGATAAATATAAACAAAACCTACCAAAGGGTAGCCGGTAAAGACTTAATTGGACCACCAAAAACTGTCTCTTCTAACCGTACAATTGCCGTCCCTGAATTTGTGCTCGACCGTCTGCAGGAATATATAGACGTACTTTACGAACCTGACCAAGACATCAGAATATTTATGCATTCTAGAGAAGCTTTTGCCAAGATGATGAAAAAAGTTGCACCCGTACAAGGTGTAAAAATAATTAGAATACACGACCTAAGGCATAGTCACGCTTCTCATTTAATCGAAATGGGCTTTAATCCGCTAGTAATACAAGAACGGTTAGGACATAAAAATATTGAGATTACGCTTAACACATACTCCCACTTATACCCCCATAAACAACAGGAGGTAGCCGACAAATTAAATAATCTTTTAAGACCAAATTAAGACCAGCAATAAAAACAGACCTCTGTAAAACATTGATACAGAGGCTTTTTTCATTATATTATTATCTAATTTCAGTAACCCCGCCCATATATGGAACAAGCACCTCTGGGATTTTCACACTGCCGTCTGCTTGTTGGTAATTTTCTAAAATAGCTACTACGGTACGTCCGACAGCTAAGCCAGATCCATTTAAGGTATGAGCTAATACTACACGATCTTCTGAGTCACGGAAACGAATTTTGGCACGTCTTGCTTGGAAAGCCTCACAGTTTGAACATGAACTAATCTCACGGTAAGTATCTTGTCCCGGTATCCATGCTTCAATATCATAAGTTTTCGCTGCTGAAAAGCCCATGTCGCCGGTTGATAAAGCTAACACACGATACGGAATATTCAATGCTTGTAGAATACCTTCTGCATTGGCAGTCATGGCCTCTAATTCTTCATAAGAATGGTCGGGATGAGCAATTTTAACAAGCTCTACTTTATGAAATTGGTGTAGACGAATTAAACCACGAGTGTCACGACCCGCACTACCCGCTTCAGAACGGAAAGAAGGTGACATAGCAGTCATTTTAATTGGTAATTGGTCTTCCGATAAAATTTCATTGGCAACATAGTTCGTTAAAGGCACTTCAGCTGTTGGAATTAAAGTAAAGCCACGTTCATCAGTTAATTGGAAGGTATCTTCAACAAATTTAGGGTATTGGCCAGTTCCAAACATTGATTGATCATTAACCATATAAGGTGGAATCATTTCAGTATAACCATTTTTTTCAGTATGAGTATCTAACATAAAATTGTAGACTGCACGTTCTAAACGAGCACCTAATCCTTTATAGAAAACAAAGCGGCTGCCGGTTACTTTTGCGGCACGTTCAAAATCTAAGATACCAAGTTTTTCGGCGATATCCCAATGATTCAATGGTTCAAAATCAAATTGGCTAGGTTCACCCCAACGACGAATTTCCACATTATCTTCTTCATCTTCACCAACTGGTACACTGTCATGAGGAATGTTTGGTAATCGATGTTCAATATCCTCTAACTTTTCATCAATAGCCGTTAAAGTTTCATCTTTTGCTTTAATGGTTTCCCCTAATGTTTTCATTTCAGCAATTTTTTCATCAGCATTTTCTTTATTGCGTTTCAATTGGGCAATTTCGCCTGAAACAGCATTACGCGTTTGCTTTAAATGTTCTACTTCCACTAACAATTCACGGCGTTGAATATCTAATTCACGATACTCATCCAAAGTCTCACGAGCTACACCACGGGTAGCTAATTTAGCCGCTACTTCTTCAAACTTATCTCTTAATACTTTACGATCTAACATATCGCTTCCTCCTCTTTAGCTTTAAAAAAATACAGAGCCTCATCCACTATCTGGGACGAAGGCTCTGTTCGCGGTACCACCCGATTTCAAATATGATAATCATACTTGCTCTCAAATCAAATCGTTAACGGGATTACCGGCACTACTTACTCAATAAATTGTTTTCATAGGCATACCGATTCGTGGATTCACTAATTAATTCGCGTGATTTGCACCGACCATCACGTCTCTAAACAAATACCTTAGTTACTATTCGAATCTGTTACTTTAAATTATAATCATCTACTAATCAAAGTCAAGTTCCGCTTCATTTTGTATAATGGTGTGTGGTTTGCTTATGATTGTGTGGCTTCACTATATTTACGGAATTATGCGAAATCGGTAATCAATATTGTTTTAATGACATTGGGATTAATTTGATAAGTAATAAAAAACCTAGCATATTAGCTAGTCCATATTAATAGTCTATAGGGGGTTTATGTATCCAGGAAAACCAGGACACTTTTTGAATTCGAAATTATATATTTTAGTGAAGAATGTTATATTATCAATTTTTTTGAGTCTTAAGTAAACCTTAAAAAATAAAAAATGGTCCCTACTGGGTTCGAACCAGCGACCCCTACCTTGTCGAGGTAGTGCTCTCCCAGCTGAGCTAAGGAACCGATTACTGCTATCATACCATATTGCTACGAGAAGGACAATAACATAAGAGTGGGTAAGGAGTAGAAAACCAGATGATTTTCAATCCTTCTGCTCTATCTCATCATGATAGACTCGCTTAATAAAAGAGTAGTTTCCGTTGCAGCATTAATGACTCGCTTCACTCGCACAATAAAAGAGTCTTATGCTTTGCAAAATTAAAGTCTCGTTTTCGTTGCACAATTGTAGAGCCGTTTCGTCGCATAATGATATAGCCGCTTCCGTCTCATCATAATAAAAGAGTGGGGACAAGATGCAAAAACAATTGTTCTGCAATTTCTTTTCCTCACTCTTTGTATTACCACTCTAGTTGGCGTGCTTTTTCAGTATCACGATAATGGTGAACTTTCTCTAAGCCTTTAAATTGTTGTTGGCGTAAAGCCTCAAAAATAATAATATTAGCGGTGTTAGATAGATTTAAAGAACGCACATGTTCATCATTCATTGGAATCCGCAAACACTGATCTTGATGTGCTTCCATAAACTCAATCGGTAAACCCGTTGTTTCTTTACCAAAGATAAACACTTGTTCCTCAATACTTTCATCGGCTAGATTTACCTCACTATAGACATGAGGGGTAAACTTGGTGATTAAATATAATCGGCGTTCACCTAGCCATTCCATGAAAGCATCTAAATTTTTATGATAATAAATTTCGACATTATGCCAATAATCTAACCCAGCACGTTTTAACATTTTATCATCGGTACTAAAACCTAAAGGCTCGATTAAATGTAATGCCGTGTTCGTTGCAGCACAAGTACGGGCAATATTACCGGTATTGGCTGGCATTAAAGGTTCAAATAAGGCGATATGATTTTTCATTGATTACTCTACTTTCTTCTCATCTCGAGGCATCCGTTTATTCTTTAATGTTTCTAAAGCCTCAGTCATTTCTTGTATTGTTTCGGGGTCGGTTTCCTTCTCCAATTGATCCGCCACGCATTGTATCATTGAAACATTGTAATAACGTTGAATTTGGGCAATCGCCCAAGCGGCTGTACCTCTTATCATCGGTCTTGGATCTTGTTCCATTATTTCTAATAATAATGGCAAAGCGGTACGGTCACGATAATTGGCTAATGCTATAATCGCATTTCTTTGTAATGGTTTCTTCCCACGCCAAGAACCGGCCATTTCACCAAATTTAGCATTAAATTCTTTATTCGACATCGTTAACATCGGTTTCAATAAAGGTTGAACTTGGTCAGGATTTGGCTCCATTTCTGGATGAATGTGTGAATCAATGCCTTGATTATAAGGACAGACAATTTGACAAATGTCGCACCCATAAATAACATGAGTGATTTTTCGACGAAATTCTTTCGGCATATAACCTTTAGTTTGCGTTTGATAGCTAAGACAAAGTTGGGCATTCATCCGACCATCACCAAGCAGAGCATTGGTTGGACAAGCATCGATACATCGGGTACATGCCCCACATCCATTTTCAACAGGAGTATCCGGTTCAAACTCAATGTCGGTAATAATCTCACCTAAATAGACATAAGAACCAAATTCTTTGGTGATCAGCAGACCATTTTTACCGATAAATCCTAGACCCGCTCTTTGGGCAGCTGCCACATCAATTAATTCACCCGTATCAACCATTGGTTTAAAATTAGTCGTTTCGGTCTTAGTCTTAATGAAGGAAATTAACTTATCCAAACGATCTTGTAAAATATGGTGATAATCTGTTCCCCATGATGCTCTGGCAAACATTCCTCGGCGGTTTTCACGATCTTGAGGGTAAGGATTTTTAATCCGACTTGGATAAGCTAAAGCAATCGATATAATCGACTTTGGTCCGTCGAAAATTAATTCTGGGTAAAGTCTTTCATCGATATTAGGATGTTCAAAACCTGAAGTATGACCTTTAGCTTTTTGCTCCTCAAGTGAGGCTTTCAGATGAGCAAAAGGTTCAGCTGTTGAAAAACCTATTTTATCGATGCCAATTTCTTTTGCGGCCGCAATTATTTCTTCTTTTAACTGAGCACTTGCTGTTACCATCACCATCCCCCTTTCAATAAAAAAGGTTGAGACTTGCGCCCCAACCTCCATTTCCTACTAGAAATTATTCTTCTGTTGCTTCTTTTTCACCGATTACTTCTGGTTCCGCAACTTCATCTTCGTCAGTTGTTTCTTCTGGCTCTTCAGTTGGAGCTACGACTGACACTAATGATTCTTCTGCATCTGTAACTAATTCAACATTAGCTGGCATTTCTAAATCAGAAGCGTATTTAACGTCACCAATTTCCATACCTTTAACATCAATTTCAAATGATGAAGGAATGTTTGCTGGTGTTGTTTCAACTAAAACAGTTGTTAATGTTAAGTCCACGATACCTTCTTTAACAGTTTCTTCATTAACTAATACCACTGGAATTTCAACTTGTAATTTATCATCTGCTGAAACAGCTTGTAAGTCTACTGAGTAAAACTCATCTTTTAATGAAGCTTTAACAAAGTCTTTGATTAAAACTTGTTGTGTTTTACCATCGATGTCAACATTAAATACCGCGTTAACACCTTCTTTTTTCAAGATATTTTCGAATTCACGACGGTCAATTAATAAAGATTGGGTTTCTTCCCCTTTTGAATACATTGCTACTGGAATTTTACCTTCTTGACGTGCTTTGCGAGAAGCTGAAGTTCCGGTAGTTGTTCTTAATTCTGCTTTTAAATTCATATAAATATAATCTCCTTACTATTCCTAATTTAATAGCGCTAATAGTTGCACACTCAATATGATACCAAAATTTTCAACAAAAGGCTAGCAAAAAGTGTGTATTTTGTATACAATAAACAAGTAAGATCAATGAAAGGAGTGATAGAATGAAGAAAATAATTACTTTTCTAAAACCATGGGATTATATCTTAATTACCTTCGCTGTATTTCTCTCCTTTTTACCAACCATCGTTACCGCGATTCAATATTCAATGCAACCAGAAGTGACCAATTATGCGATTGTCAAAATACATGGAAAAGAAGTCGATCGTTTTGAATTATATGAAGGCGCCGAAAACGTACAAAAGACTTATTATCCCGGTGATAACCAATATAATATTATCGAACGCGAAGGTGACCACATTCGCATTAAAGAAGATAATTCTCCTGATCAAATCGGGGTTAAGACCGGTTGGATAAAACGTCCCGGTCAAACTGCAATTTGCTTACCACATGGCTTAATTATCGAAGTCTTAGGTGAACCTGAAGAAGATGAATTAATCCTTCCTTTGTGACACATACTTACTATAAAAAATCAGGCTTAACGGAAATGGCATTCCTTAATTGGAATACCAATTTTCCGTTATTTTTTATAATGCGATACCGCCTTCTATCATTAAAAGACGATTTTTATATTTAAAGGTCACCTTCTATAATCAATGCCACCTTTTTTCATTAAAGGGCGCCTTCTTCAACTGCTTCTACTAATGGTAACGCATTTAGTAATACTTCGGCCGTTCCAATGTTCGTGGCCAATGGAATATTATAGACATCACACAAACGAATTAACGCATTGACATCCGGTTCATGCGGTTGTGCTGCCAATGGATCACGTAAAAAGATAACCAATTCAATTTTTTGTTCGGAAATCATCGCACCAATTTGTTGGTCGCCACCTAATGGACCTGAGTTTAAACGCTTGACAACTAACCCTGTTTTTTCATTGATTACTTTACCGGTAGTTCCAGTAGTATAAATCGTATGTTGACTCAAAACATCTAAATATTTTTCTGTTAATTCAATCATGATAGGTTTCTTTTGATCATGGGCAATTAAGGCAATATTCATCATTAGTTAACCTCACTTTATTTATTTTCTCATACTTATATTATACCATATTACGCAAAGTGAGCGCTATCGAAAGAACACTCTCTGATAATGCATGGACATGCTAATTTATTATCTCACTTCTAAAACGACCATCACCCCACTTTTGATAATTTATTTAATTAACCAGACAATATTTTGGGATGATTCCCCATTTTTAAATTGATACTCCTTCTTTTGCATTCTCATTCTCCACTTAGTACCACTGAGCGACTTTTATAAAGATTTAATCCGTCTGATTTTATGAATGGCTTTTCTTCTCGTAGATGGTAAAAACTTGATGAATTTGCTTAATTATATGCACAATGGCAAAGTGACATAAAACAATGCTTACATAGGCTAAGTATCAAATTGATTATTCTAAATAAAGTATTGCTCATACATTAAAAGTGCCGGCGTTGAGAAGGAACAACTTTTCGGGAGGTCGGCAAACGAAGTAAAAACCATTTGATTTTCGACTTCTGCTCCACTCCCAACATTTTGGGACAGACACATCAAAATAGCATCCGATTGTCTATTTCATGCCAAGTCTAAACTGTGACAGCGTTCGGTAGATAGAATGAAAACCATCTATTCTTCTTCAGGCTCCTTCTTCATAAAATTATCCAGCGAAATCTATTAAAGTGATAAATTTTATGATACGATTAACTTGTGAAATATAAATCAAACTTTAAGGAGGATGCCTTATGACCATTACACAACTTTTTAATATTCAATATCCCATCTTTCAAGGAGCGATGGCGCAAATTGCACGCTACCCCCTAGCCGCTGCCGTTTCACAAGCTGGTGGACTTGGTATTATTGCTTCAGGTGGCATGTCCGCTGAAACTTTACGTCATGAAATTCGCGAGTTAAGAAAAATTACTGACCGCCCTTTTGCCGTAAACTTGATGTTGATGATGGAAAATATTCCGGAATTAGTCCAAGTAATTATTGGTGAACAAGTGCCAATCGTCACAACCGGTGCCGGCACACCCAAACATGTCATGCCCTACCTAAAAGAAGCCGGGATTAAAGTCGTTCCTGTAGTTGCGAGCGTCAAACATGCCATTAAGATGGCAGAATTAGGAGTAGATGCGATTATTGCAGAAGGAACCGAGGCAGGTGGTCATATTGGTACCACCACCACTATGGCACTGATTCCCCAAATCGTTGATGCCGTTAAAATCCCCGTCATTGCGGCCGGTGGAATTGCAGATGGTCGCGGCATGGCCGCTGCTTACACCTTAGGCGCGCAAGGGGTTCAATTAGGAACCGTCTTCTTAGCGAGTGAAGAATGTCCGATTGCCCAAGGCTATAAAGAAGCAATACTCAAAGCAATCGATACCGATACGGTTGTCACTGGTACACAAGCTGGCGCACCAGTCCGTTGTCTTCGCAATCAAATGACTGAGAAATTTATTGAACTGGAAAATAAGGATGCTAGCCGTGATGAATTAGAAAGCTTAACACTTGGATCATTGGCAAAAGCTGTTAAAGACGGTGATCTTGAGAACGGTTCGCTAATGGCCGGCCAAATTGCAGGAATGATTCGTGAAATTAAGCCGGTTCACACAATTATTGAAGATATTTATCAAGAAGCAAAAGCCGTCTTAAATCGAACAGTCATTTAATCGACAACATTTTCGGTGAAATAGGAATCATGATGTTGAAGAAGTATAGCTGTTGAAGCAATATAGCTGTTGAAAAATGGTATACCGCCTTTCAGAATCATAAAATTTCAACCAATACTTCTGTTCATAAAATGATATACGGACATTCCGAACTGTGAATTTTATTTGGTCAGTTAGTGATGCAAAAAACGGATGCATTTTCAGTTACAAAGGTTAAATCTTACTAGACAACTTATCTATTAGAGAAGTGTTTTACAATTGCGACTTATTATAATCTGGGCTTGGTAATTGACTGAGTCTGGATTTTTTACTAGGTAAATTTATTACAATTAAAGTTTTATTGGTTTAACCGGGATAACTGTAAAGAAGTATTTGTCAGCAAATTTGCGTATTTTATACAAAGATGAAACTTGACCACACCCTATGATACAATACTATTGACAAACAAAGGAGTTGAGTACATGCACCAAATTAAATGTCCACATTGTGGTGAAACTTTTCAAATTGATAAGACAAGTTATGCGAATATAGCAAGCCAAGTTAGAACCTCAGAATTTGATCAAGAACTACATAATCGTTTAGTACAAATTAATGAAGAGCATCAAAAAGATATTGCCCTTGCCGAAGAAAAAATTAGTAAACTATTAACTGAACAATTAAATGATAAAGAAAAAGAGTTAGCACAATTAGCAGTCGAAAAAGACCGTGAAATTACCCAACTAAAGAACGACAAAGAGCAAGCTTTAACCAAATTAATCGCTGAAAAAGAACAGGCTTTAGCGAAGTTACAAGCACAAATTGATTTACAAAAAGAAAAAACTGCCGCTTCCTTAGTTGAAAAAGAAACGCAAATTAAAGCTGATTTAACCGAACAATTGACCCAACGCGACAAACAAATTGCCGACTTGGAAGCTCAATTAAAACAAATTGAGAATACGCATAAGATTTCATCGATGGAATTGGTAACAGCCAAAGATAAAGAAATTAATGAATTAACCAATCGCTTGCAATTACTAGAAAAAGAAACTTTAATTGAGCAGAAAAACTTAAAAGAACGCTATGAAATTCAATTAATGCAAAAAGATGAAACCATCGCCTTCTATAAAGACTTTAAAGCTAAACAATCCACTAAAATGGTCGGTGAAAGTCTCGAACAACATTGCGAAATTCAGTTTAATGAGATTCGAGCTACCGCCTTCCCTCGTGCACAATTTGGGAAAGATAATGATGCCCGTTCAGGAAGTAAAGGCGATTATATTTATCGAGAATATGATGAACACGGTACTGAAATCATTTCGATTATGTTTGAGATGAAAAATGAAAATGACGAAACAGCTACTAAAAAGAAAAATGAACATTTCTTTAAAGAATTAGATAAAGATCGTACTGAAAAGAAATGTGAATATGCTATATTAGTCAGCTTACTAGAAGCGGATAATGAATTATATAATAATGGAATTGTTGATGTTTCCTATGCTTATGAAAAAATGTATGTCATTCGCCCGCAGTTCTTTATTCCGATTATTAGTCTACTTAGAAATGCCGCGATGAACTCACTACAATATAAACAAGAGTTAGCTTTAACTCGAGAACAAAATATTGATATTGCACACTTTGAAGAAGATTTAGAAGAATTCAAATCAGCCTTCGCACGGAATTATGACCTGGCCAGCCGCAAATTCCAAACAGCCATTGATGAAATTGACAAAACCATTACGCATTTGGAAAAAACTAAAGCTGCTTTATTATCTTCTGAAAATAACTTACGTCTAGCAAACAATAAAGCTGATGATTTAACGGTGAAAAAATTAACGCGCAATAATCCCACCATGCGCGCAAAATTTGATGCATTGAAAGACTAACTGTTTAACAAGTCAAAATATAAAACCGTTCGATTATTTCTATCGGCTAGCTATTTGCACGGTGTCTACACCATCAAAAAATGCTAGCGAATAGAACGTCTTAAATTTGATATACACTGTGCTATCGATAGATTGATAAAAAATTGAAAAGAAATCATAATGTTTTAGCTTATTATTCACTTATGAGAGGCGCCACAAAGTCCAACAATAAAAACCAAGCAACCGCTCAACTTTTCGAGATGTTGCTTGGTTTTTATAAAATTTTTTTGCTTAAGATTTCACATCCTAAAAAGCGTTGAGGTTCCTTACTAGAACCCCAACGCTTTTTCTTATTTCTATTTGGTATCATTGAACCCGATTAGTCTGATAGCACGGATAAAATAAAGTATTAATTCATTGGAATAGATTAGAGGATTGGTTCAATGTAGCAACATAGATTTTTATCGCTTCGTCTTCTCACTCCCGCACAGTTGGGGGAGACTAGAAGTAGAAAATCAAATGATTTTTGCTTCATCTATCCACTTTACACTGTTAAGTAAGTATTATTTAAAACAAAGCTTGAGCCTACTGTGCTTTGAATTACCGAGCAATACTTAATTGAATTTATCAAATTTATGTCACCCTCTACAAGAAGCCGTTTGAGATCACCCTATCACATGTTGCTATTAAGACATAACCAACTTGTTCATTTTGTTTTTCTTTTCTTAACACTGCTTTAGCATTAAATGGTATTTCTTGCGGTGATGATGCTTCGTTTTTATCCTTCTTACCATTTTCATTGACTAAAATTAAATCAATACCGAAATGTTTATTAATGTACGTTTTAGCCGCTTGTAATTCTTTTTTATTTAAATCAGTAAAAGGTACCCAGTGATAATGACTTCCATGTTTAGCAATACGTTCTACTTTTGTAATGGATTCAACGGAAAAGACATACATATCACTGGTGTATAAGGTTTGTTAGAATCGGGAAGTTTAACCGTTATCGTATTGTCATTAGCGTGACCATTTTGATTACCGTGGTTATTTTGGTTATTTTGATGATTGTTGCCAAATTGACCGATATTATCAGATGTCAAAGGTTTAGTGTTACCATTTTTACCTAATACAGCTAACGCAATTTGTAACTCTGCAGCAGTAAGGTCAAATTTTGGAATAAAATGAAAATGATTGCCATGCGGTGCGATAAATCCAACGCCTAAGTCTTGAATAACATCATAGGGGCTGAACACATAACCATCACTGGTCACATAGCTACCACTAGCATCTCTTGAACCTGATCCACCCAAAATTCGCCTTCTTTTACATGATTCACTTTTTCTCATTTTTCATGTTGGGATACATCTTGTTCTTAAAATTCAGCGAACGATTTTTTAACTTGTTGAAGAATCGTGTCGATATCAATAATATGGTCATTATTTTTTTCTTGATAGAGTTTATATTGGTCATTAACTTTTACGATAAAACCGTCTTTAATCGCTTGTTTAACATCAGCATCTTGTAATTGATAATCGCTCGGTACTAATAATAATTCACTAAAATAAGCTTCTTCTGCTACGTCGCCACTGAATACATATAAGTCAATGCCAACTAACAGTACATATTCTTTTTCAGTAATATAAACGATAATCGGTTGACCTTCAAAGTCTACGTCTTTTAATACTTCTTTAGAAGTTTTATCTACAACCGGCATAATTAAGCTCTCGTCAGTTAAGTGATAATCTTTTCTCAATTCCACGATTGTTTTAGCATCCTTCGGGTCAAGACCATTCGCTTGTAATAATAATTCATCGGTTGAACGTACAGTCGATGCTTTTTTGCCCTCTTCTAACCAAACATAATATTGGTCGTCTTTTTTAACAATCCAACCATTCGCAATTTCACTCACTTTTTCAAAAGAATCAAGGTCCTCCTCAGTCACAATACTTTCTAAGAAAATAGAGTCCTCAGGCACTTCACCATTGTAATAATGATAATGGTCACCATGAGAGGTAACATAACCTTCTTCGGTAATTGTTACAATAATTTGTTCTGCGACAATGCCTTCATCTAAATTGACTTCTTCTTGTGAGCGTGATTCGCTCATTGAATGATTGTTATCCGCTTCGTTTTCTTCAGCTCCATCAACATAATCCATTCCTGATGATCTGGTTTCTTCAGTGCCATCGACATAATTCATGCCTGATGAACTACTTTCTTCGGCTAAGGCAATATTTTGATTTAAGAATACTCCACTAGCTAATAAAGTGACTAATAATGATTTTTTGAAAACCATACTATTCCTCCTGTTGTAAATGACTGCTTAATGTTTCTAATACTTTTTCTAAATTCACTAAAAATGGATCTGTATTAAGCGGATCGCCTTCTAGTGGACTTAATGCCACAATGGTGGTGCCGGTCGCATTGGCAATTACTTTAGCGGCACGGTCAGAGACATTGGGTTCAACAAAGATTGTCTTCACTTGATACTCATTAACAAATTTTTGTACTTCGGCAATTTTCTTTGATGATGGCTCAATATCGGATGATACCCCTGCAATCCCTAACTGTTTCAGATTAAAGCGTTGGGCTAAATATGAAAAAGCCGTATGTTGGGTAACAAAGGTTTTCTGTTTCAATTTATCGAAAATCGGTTGATATTTGGCAACAAGCTGTTCTGCTTGTTCAACAAATTGTTTTGCATTCGCTTGATAAGTCTCTTGGTTATCTGGGTCTAATTCCGATAAACAATCTGCAATTAATTGTGCTTCAACACCCGCTTCAATCGGGTCTAACCACGTGTGTGGGTCATACAAGGCCGCATTATCCATTCCTTCAATTTCTTCAATATCTTCTAGTCCGGTAACTTTCTGCATGGCCATTCCTCTTGAGGCCTCAACTAAAGTAACCGATGAATTTTTTAAATTAAGCGCTATATTTTTAGTCCAAGATTCTAAAATATTAGAATGATAAATAAAAATATCAGCGTCATAAATAGCCGCTATATCATTGGCTGAAGGTTCAAAACCATGGATACCATTTCTAGAATTCAGGACACGAACTTCGTGCAAGTCACCGACAATTTCTTTGGTAATAGCGTACATTGGATAAAAACTTGTGACAATATTTAATTCTTTTGGTTCATTCGCTTGCGCAATCATGACGGAACGTTGAATAAGGGACATACAGCATAATAATATGATTAAAAAGCAAGCTCGCCATATTTTTTTCATTTCTCTCAACCTTTCAATTTATAAACTCAATATTTTAAATTGTAATAATTACCTATTAATAAGTCAAGTGTTTTTCTAAAACAAAAAGTAATTTTTACATTTTCTTAATGATTGAGGAATTATTTTTGTTACAACACCAACAGGAACTATCATGAACCGTCATATGATTCGATTGTTAATAATTGAAGCCTTAATTTTACTCCAACAAAAAAGGACCAATCATTAGTAATCCCTTGATTACCTTTGATTGATCCATTCCCTATTAAGTTGTTTTAAATAATCATCTATCAATCACTGAAGCTTTTACTGGATGTTATGATAGAGGTTCACCTAATGTCAATAAGATATTATTTAATGGCACTATCTTAAATTTCATCAAAATCATGAGTTATGATTAAACGTCATAACCTGCTGTTTCATCAATATCAATGAGATATTATTAGATGTCATTAATTAAAGTACCAACCAATATCAATGAATACACTATTAAACATCATGACCTGCTATTGCCTCAAATGTCAACAAAGGTACTATTGGAGATTATGACCTAAAGCCTCAACAAACAATAATCGAACAATTATTGAATGACATAACTTGTAATTTCAACGTCTCCATTCCATAATGTCACAACAGGTTCAATTCCTTCTCCTAAATAAATATTAGAGGATAAGGTTGCTGTACCATCATTGGCAATTAATTCGATTGAATTCGTATCTAAGATAATTTCCAGTTTAGCTAATTGAGCTTCTTTTACTCTGAAACCTCGCTGGTTGACAGGTTCATTTTCTTCACCTGATAAATCAATTCTTAGATTTTCTCGATCTAAATAAACGGCATTGCCATCTTTTTCATAACGAATGCTGACATAGTCATTTGTACTTCCCACTCTCAACTCAAAATCGGCTTGCTTCTTAGGTTGTAAGACTAATAATTTTGCTTGATTGGTTGAGAAATCATCCATCGTTTCTGCTGCTAAATGCGCTTCAGTCAATACGGTCGTTTGCGTAAATTGATTGTCACGCCAATTTAAGACACGAGGCATCGTCATCCCGAACGCCCACTGATGGTCTAACTCTTTGGTCACATTGTTTCGTCCCCAAGTATTCATCCAAGCAATCATAATACGACGCCCTTGATTATCCTCAAGTGTTTGAGGTGCATAGAAATCATGTCCATGATCTAATTCGTCCCATTGTTCAGGGATAAATTCCTTTTTCTCCCAATCAACTTTCCCTTTAACAACTACCGTAGTATTTAAGTTATGGTGACTCAAATCATCGCGTTCAAAACGCATCGGTGACATTAAGAGTGTATCGACGCCATCGAGATTAAAGTAATCTGGACATTCCCACATTTCGCCTTGTTCTTTCGTTCCTTTAAGGAAAATGGATTCGTATTGCCACTCAATTAAATCATCGGAACTGTATAATAAGACGCAACCAACACCGTCTACATGACGAGCCACAATTACCGCATAATATTTACCATCTTTTTCGAAAACCTTAGGATCACGGAAATCAGCTGGCACAATTCCTTCAGGTAAATCCGCTTCGGTTAATACCGGGTTTTGGGCTATTTTTTCAAAATGAATACCATCTTCTGAGACAGCGATGTTTTGAATTTGACGGGGTTCGCCTTGTTCGTTTTGAATATTCCCCGTATACATTAACCATAATTTTCCATCTTTTTCAATTGCACTACCTGAAAAGCATCCACCAAGGTCATAGTCTTTATCTGGTGCTAACGCTACTGGTAAATGTTCCCAATGGATCAAATCCTTTGACTTTGCATGTCCCCAATGCATCGGTCCCCAAATCGCATCATAAGGATAATGTTGATAAAACAAATGGTACTCTCCTTGATAAAAGATAAAACCATTTGGATCATTAATCCACCCGATAGGTGCAGTAAAATGCACCTGAGGTCGGTATTGTGGATTGACTAAATGTTTGTTTTCTTCAATAAATTGATTTGCTCGCTCGATTGTAAATTGAGTCATTGATACGCCTCCTACTATTCTTGGTTAGCTAAATACTCATCAAAATATTTTTGTTTAATTTCTAACCATTCTGGTAATCTAAATCTATCCAATTCTGCTAAATACGCATCCCATTCTTCATCAATATTACCGTTAACAATCCATTCTGAACGTTTACGGTTAACATATTCCATTAAGTCTGCTTCGATTGTTTCAATCTTTTCTAAGTCTTCAACGGTCATAAATACACGTGGATAATTATAATCATTATTCATATATGGCACATAATGTTCATGTAATAAATCTAAACGCCATTTCGCATCATCTGGCATAGTTGTCACAGTACCATAGTATTCATCCAAGATAGCTAAAGGTCCACCTAATTCGGTCTTTTGACGTAATTCTCCTGGCGCAGTCCCTTCTAAAGGTAAATGTTTTAAAGTTTGAGTTGCTTCATCAAATTCAAAGATGTTTTGTTGGGTATCATCACCATAAGTTCCCCAGTTATTTTGAACCGATTGTAGCGGTTCGTACATCTTATCAATCCATTTGGCTGTTAACTCTAAGTTTTTATTCGCTGAAGTAATGACTGCACGGTCACGAGAAAACCCAAAGTTATTAGTACGAGTAATATGCTTTTTACCATCTGGTCCTACTAATGCCGGTAAAATATCATAACTATCATTCATTCCCGTCACATTGGCTTTGTCCCATGTAAAGTAGACACCATAACGATGCTCTGAACCTTTCGCAATATAAGTGTTCCAATCTTGTTCAAAGGCTTCGGTATCTAATAAACCACGTTCATATAAGTCACGCATGAACTTGATTCCTTCTTTGTACTCTTCGTTATCAGCTGTAAAATCAACGATTTTATCGTTGGAGACAACCACGTGGTCATCCGTATCCCCGATTCCAAAGGCACCCATTAAAATTTTAAAGTCTTCATTACCTCCATTATTAATAAAGGACATTGGAATTTCATCCGCTTCACCATTACCATTAGGATCTTGAGTTTTGAATGCTTCTAGGACTTCAATTAAATCATCGGTTGTTTCTGGCATGTCTAAACCTAAATTATCTAACCATTCTACGTTAATCCATGCGATATCATTAACAGAGTGAATCGATTCTTTATCAGAACCTAATTCTTCAATCCAAGGGAATGAATATATATGACCGTCTGGTGCGGTAATCATTGCACGATATTCTGGGTTTTCATCTAATATTTTCTTAAAATTCGGCATATATTGATCAATTAAATCTTCAACCGGTACAATCACGCCGTTTTTAGCCCATTTAATTAAATCCACATCAGAGGCCGCAGCATTATGGAATACATCCGGTAAATCACCACTGGAAATATCTAAGTTACGTTTTTCAGCATAATCAGTATTGTAATTAGTCCATTCAATATGAACATTCGTATCTTCTTCTAATCTTTTGACAATTAATTTATCATTTGGATCTTCTGGCGCTAAAGGTGAACTACCGGTCGTCACTTTTAAGGTCACCTGTTTTTCTAACGGAAATTTTACATCTTTCAAACCATAATCAGGACTTGAGGTTCCACCACCCCCACTACATGCGGCTAAAATTAAACCACTGGACATTAACAATCCTAACATTTTTACTTTTTTCATCTTTTTTCCCTCCAAAAAATTTTTTTATCCTTTAATTGAACCAACCAAAATACCTTTATCAAAGTATTTTTGGAAGAATGGGTACATAATCATCAATGGTAAACTTGAGACTACAATGGTAGCGTATTTGATCATTTCCGCAATCCGCTGAATATCAATCATCGCGGTATTCGTTCCAATCATTTCTTGATTTGGTTGATTTTGAATTAAGATTTTTCGTAAAACCAATTGTAAAGGTTCTAATTTTGGATCTTTTAAATAAATCATCGCATCAAAATATGAATTCCATTGACCTACAAAAGCATATAAGAAGAGTACAAATAAAATTGGCTTACATAATGGCACAATAATTTTGACAAAAATTTGAAAATCATTGGCACCATCGATAACGGCTGCTTCAATTAATTCTTCAGGTAAATTTTGACAGTAAGTTCGAATTAAAATAATATTCCAAACATTAACCGCCCCCGGAATTAAGATTGACCACACGGTATTTAACATTCCCAGTTGCTTCACTAATAAATAAGTTGGAACTAAGCCGCCCCCAAAAAACATGGTGATTAATAACATAATATTAATCCATTTTCTACCAACTAAGTCTTTTCTAGACAGTGGATATGCTGTTAACATTGAGACAGCGACTGTAATAATCGAAAAAGCTACAGAATAAAAAATCGAATTTAAAAAACCTCGCACAATGGAAGAATCTGAAAAAACTCTTTGATAGCCTTGTAAGGTCCAGTCTTTTGGATTGAAACTAATTCCTTTGGCTAATAGAGTAGTCGGATCCATGAAAGAAGCAATCAAAATATAGACAAGTGGTACAAAAGTAATTAAAACTATTAGACCAATCAAGATTTTATTAATCAGTAAAATTCGACGGTCAAAATCGGTTTGCATTGCTGAATTCATCATTTACCTCCTATAATCCTTCGCCATCATTTAACTGTTGCACTGTTTTATTTACAATTATCAGTAATACCACATTAATCACGGTATTGATTAAACCAACAGCTGTTGAATAAGAATAATTTCCTGAAACTAAACCTTGTTTATAAACATATGTCGATATAATTTCAGACGCAGTTAAGTTTAAAGATGTTTGCATTAAATAAGCTTTCTCATAACCGACACTCATAATGTTACCTGCTGCCAAAATGAATTGAATAACCATCACCGGTTTTAAGGTCGGTAAGTCAATATGCCATATCCTTTGTAAAATATTAGCACCATCTAGTTTAGCTGCTTCAACTAGCGACGGATCGACGTTAACCAATGTGGCGGTGTACAAGGTCGAAGCCCAACCCATTCCTTGCCATATACCACTTCCAATATATAAGCTTCTAAAATAATTAGGATTGGTCATAAAATTAATATTGATGCCTACCATTTCTAAAATACGATTTACCGGACCTTCAATCGAGAACAGTAGAAAGATCATCCCGACAATGACCACCACTGAGATAAAGTTAGGTGCATATAAAATTAACTGGATTTGTCTTTTCAATCTTGGACTGGCTAATTGATTTAACATAATTGCTAAAATAATCGGTGGCAAGAACCCCCACAATAATCCATAGACGCTTAACTTTATGGTGTTCCCGACTAATAATCCCAAATTGGGTGCTGATAAGAACCTGGCAAATTCTTTAAATCCTACCCAATCACTTCCTAAGATACCTCGTAATGGATTGTAGTCCTTAAAGGCAATTAAGACTCCGTACATCGGGATATACTTAAATACGAATGTTAGTAGTAAACCTGGTAACAACATAAAAAATAATACTTTTTGTTTTTTTATTTTCTCCCAAGTACTCAACTCTTTTTTGATGACCGTTGACATCTGTTTTCTCCTCCTTTTTGAAACGTTTCAAATTAAGTTTAAATAATCAGTGCTGCATTGCTTGGCAGCACATTTTAATTTTAATTTATTTAACAAAACCATTGAAACGTTTCAATTATACTCTAAAAAAATACTACGTAACTTTCTACACCCTTAGTTTATAAAAGAAAGCGTTTTTTGTCAATAGATATTTTTATTTTTTTATTTTTTTGTGGTTTTGCCTTCAACGTAATAACCAGGAATTAAATATTGACGCGTATGCTCCTTATCATCAATAATATCTAAAATAAGTTCCACCGCTTTTTTAGACATTTCTTCTAATGGTTGTTTAATCGTTGACACAACATATTGTCGTTCCATCGCCATTTTTATTCCATCATAGCCAATTATTTGTAGATCCTCTGGTACTTTAATGCCTAAATCTTCCGCAACTTCAATCACATCAAGCGCCGCAAAGTCATTAATCGTAAAGATACCATCAATTGTAGGATTTTCAATTAAAAACTTGCGAATCTTTTCTTTTAAGTTAGGAACTGGCTCTACTTCATCTAAAATTGTAATTTTATAGCCTGCATCTACAATCGTTTTTTCAAAATATTGACGACGCTTTTTCGTCTCGTTCTCCGTCTCATTATGTGCTCCAACAAACCCAAAATGCGTACACCCTTTTTCAATGAGAGTCTTCGCCGCTATTTCAGCACCTACCTTATTATCAGACGCAACATAAGCAATATCCATTCCTGGAAACACCCGGTCAAAACTAACAAAAGGGATGCCTGAAGATAAAAACTCTTCAATCGAACTATAAGTAATCGCAATAATCCCATCTACTTTATTTTGTTGTAACATCTTTATATATTCTGCTTCCTTTTCAGGACCAGCGCTGTTACATAGAAGCATCTTATAATCTAATCGACTCAATTCTTGTTCGACATGATAAGCAAACTCGCCAAAAAAAGGATGCCATATCGTCGGCACGATTAAAGCAATGGTATTGGTACGATTCAATTTCATCCCACGTGCATATTGGTCGGGGATATAATTTAATTTTTCAATCGCTCCATTCACCTTTTCAAGCGTTTGGGGTTTAATGCCTTGTGCTTTATTAATGACTCTTGAGACAGTTCCTAAACTAACGCCCGCTAATTCTGCGACATCTTTCATAGTTGCCATTTCTTTCACCTCACTTTACTTAAACATTAATAACGATGACTATCAAATTAAGGCATTCGTTAGCCATCGTTAATATTGGGAGTGGCAAACGAAACAAAATTTAATCGCCTAGCCTCATCATGCCCCCCATTGTTATTTGAATTCATTGTTGATTACATGACTCAATTCATTCACAAAATTTAACGTGCACACGTTATTATGATAGTAATTCACGCGCTAATTCATAACATCCTGTAATACCGGCATCGTCTTCCAATGCTGGTGGCACGATAAAACTTTCTAATTCTGGTATTTCTAAATAACCATTATTGAACTTTTTGAAATTCTCACGAATTAATGGGAATAATTGGCGTTGTTTCATCACGCCTCCACCTAAAATGAATCGCTCGCAACCTAAAACAGTATAGTAATTATACAATCCTTGCGCAATATAATAAGCTTCCATTTCCCAAGCTGGGTGATCTTCAGCTAATTCAACACCTTTTTGGCCCCAACGTTCTTCAATTGCTGGACCAGCAGCCATCCCTTCTAAACAGTCTCCATGATAAGGACATTTACCTTCATATTGATCTTCTGGATGACGTCTGACTAACATATGGCCTGTTTCAGGGTGACCATAGCCGCTGACTACATGACCATCGACAACGACACCGCCCCCAACACCGGTTCCAACTGTTAAATAAATGACATTATCCAATCCTTTGGCTGCCCCTTGTTTCATTTCACCATAAGCCGCCGCGTTCACATCGGTAGTCCACGCCATGGGTACATCAAATTCTGCTTTAAAAGCACCTAAGAAATTATAGTTATTCCATCCTTTTTTCGGAGTGGTTGTAATATAACCGTAAGAAGATAACTCTTCATTATCGCCTAAAGGACCGAATGACCCAATCCCTAATGCTTTCATCTCAGGATATTTTTTAAAGAAAGCAATCATTTTTGGTACAGAAATATCGGGCGTTTCAGTAGGAATACTTACTCGCTCAATAATTTGTCCTTCGTTATCAAACATAGCACAAACGCATTTTGTGCCACCTGCTTCTAATGCACCATACATGGTATCACTCCTCATCGATTTTTGAATGTCGAGGTTAGTCCACAATTTTACTAAAAATCTCAATTGTTGGCTCCAACCAGCTTTCATTGATTGAACTAACCGATGACATCCGTTTACCATCATTATAATCAATTATGATAAATTTGTGAATGATGAAGTTGATTATTGTCTGATTTTGTATGAAAAATGATAAAATGAATAAGTCTTAAAAACATTGATACCATAAGGTTTTAGAAGCTTATAGTGATAACAAAAATATTTTTGAAACATTTCAAAAATAAGGGCGTTTTGGTTGATTTTTGATCAAAATGATAGGGGTTTAAGAATGTTCGCCCAGTTTATTATAGAAAAATAATGGGAGTGAAATAAGGTTGTGGGCTAGAAGTAAAAAATATGAAGGATTTTCGCTTCGTCTTCCAACCCACGCTCAGTTGAGTAGTTTCATCGGGTGAATCATCGCCGACTGATTAAAGATACTGAAAATTTTTTGGTTGTTTTTTTCTGACTTTTAAAGCCCAATTCCGTTTAGTAAAATAATAACCAATAACAAATTAAGACTGCAATAATACTATATAGTGAACCTATTAAATAGTACTCCGCAAACGAAGGGCTATTGGAAATTTTATTATAGCGGGCAATCGACTTGGCCGTAAACACTAACCCAACCGAAGCAAATTGGCCTAGTAACATCAGGATGCCCATCGCAATACGTTCTAGATTTCCTACCATCGCACCTGCCCCTTTAACCGATTCTTCTGAACTAATGTCCGGTGATTGGAACCGACTAAATGCTAATTTGAATAATATATTAATAGGTTTTGTTATTAACACACCAAATAAAATTAATAATAAAAATGGTGTTGACACAGGTAACGTCACCGTGCTCCCTGCTACCGTGTTAATCATCACCATACTCAATATGTGAAGTAATTGATCACCTACAAAAAGACTTAATTTTTGATTATTGGTTAAGTTTAATCGATGTGTAACAAAATACTTTGTCATATCAATTAGAGCATGGACAATAATAATTAACAGCACACTAGACAATAAAGTTGACCGGAAAATCAATAGAACACCAAAGCCAAGTGTTACCACCAGCAAATGATAACTAACATAACGGATATCTGTCTTTTTTATCCGCCATTGACGGTGATTGAAAATGAAAATCGACTAGAAAATGAACAACCAAGTACAATACTAACAGAGGATTTTGATTAAAATAAGCATTGAATCCTTGTACAACCATCTTTTACTCTTCCTCCTTTAGTAATTGATGCACCGCGTCAGTAATGGTATTGCGACCTCTTAAATATACTTTAATACCACTCCCCTTTAATCGCTTACTCAGGGCACTGGGGTTAATATTAAGTTGTGCAGCAATCATTTGATGTTCAAAGTCTTCTTGATAAATATCATTAGCCAATAAAACTGCTAATAAATCATTTTGAGACGTCACCCAACTACTACGAATATATTCGGTTAACGCTAGATAATGATTCAAATCCTCAACCGTTTCAGTGTTTTCATGACCAATTCGTGCTTGCGTCATTCCATAGTCATTTTTTTCGTGAATATACTCTATAGCGGCGCGCGCATGCCAATAGGCCGGCCCATCTGCTCCGATGCTGATTTCATTATTGATTTCAGTCATCATCTCGCCTAAACCAAAGCCAAAGCGTACTTTATAAGGTCGAAAGGCCATTAAAATTTCATCCATAATCCTTAAAAATGGTGCATTGGCTGTCAGTAAGGCTTGAAATTCATCACCGGTTGTAATAGTAAAATTGGAAACAATAGTCGTTTGATATTGCTCATTTAATTGCTTCATAATCTGATTTAATTGATCTTGTGATTGTTGACGTTCCTTAATTGACTTTGACTCAATGACATCGCCAATCATTGCGATATATTGCATAACCTCACCTCTTTTTGTCTATTATAATAGACAAAACCTAAAATGTCTATTATAATAGACATTTCGATTATAATAACCCGATTCGTCCCCGGCTAACCATACATTGAGCCTCACCTGATTCATCATCGCAATTTCAAGTGAGACTTTAATCAATTAAATGCCTTTCACTGCCCCATATAAGGCTGTATTAGGAAGTACCTTTCTAAAATCCTCTTTTGATAATTTTACTGGCACACCATTTTGTTCTAAAATATGCACTTTCGGTAATTCTATTTGATGTTCACGAATAAACTGAATTAAGCTCGAACTATTGCCAATACCCTTTGTACTATGTGGCGTAGCCCCAACGATTATGTCTGAATATTTCGTTGAATAATAACAAGTGCTAATATCAAAATGCTTCATTTCATCATAGGGAATCCATTCATAAGCATCTTTGGCAAATCCATATTCTTTTAAGAGTCCTGGTAAATGCTTCTCACGAAAACCACCATCGCCACCTAAAATTAATAACTTCGCATTATCACTAAAATAATACGTCGCTGGCTCTAAATCCAATTGATTATGCGCCAACTGGTCTTGCACTTTGGTTTCCATTAATTTTGCTTCAACTTCTAGCTGATGTTGCTTCTCGTTTTCAATATCAACGGTTAATTTTGATATTTTTTCATTACCAAAGCCTACCTGACTAATCGGTTGTTCGAGTGTTTTGGCTAATTCAGATTGCGCTTGTTCTAACTCACTTTCTAATTCAGCAATCCGATGCGTATAGCGTTCAAACTCCTCCCGTAAAATGGCACGACGCACATTCAAACGTTGAATCTGCTCTTTAAATAAAGTATCAAAAGCTGTCGGATTCCAGACAATCGGTAAAATTTTAGTTGGAGAAATCTCAGTTAAGTAGCGAACCGGTTGGTCACTACCAACAAATAAGCTCAAGGTCTTACGCGCACGTGTCATCGCCACAAAGACTAAACGTCGCTCAACATCGGCATCTGTTTCTTCAATCGCATCCTCAAAGATGGCATCATCCATCTCAGCTAAAATCACATGATCAAACGATAGTCCTTTCATCGAATGAAAGCTCGAAACCACCACTGGTGTCTTCCCGGTGTCTTGACTCAGATTAGTTTGATACTCAATACCAGCTTTACTCAATGCCTTTAACACCCGAAATTTAAACGCCGTCGTCTTGCGAAACCCGATGCAAATCCGTTCATTAGGATAATCGGATAGAATCTCTTTTATCTTTAATATAATATGTTCTAATTGGCTTTGTTCATTGCGTAATAAGAAGAGTTGCGGACGATTGCCTTCATCTTGAGTCTCGGTAATATCTTGCGAATATTCTTGTCGTGAGGCTTCTTTGACCACATATTCAAATTTTAAAATCGAATCGGCTGCCTCAAATATTTGTCTAGTATTTCTAAAATTGCGTTGCAGTTCTAATGGTCTAAATGTTGAACCTACCACGCCCACCCAAGTGAACCGTTTGCCATAAATAGATTGCGCCACATCGCCAATATAGACCATCTTATCTTGGGTAATCTGTTGTAGCGCCCAAATCCATGTCTTCGGTATATCTTGCACCTCATCTAAAATAAGATGCTTTACGGTTGGTGACGTGTCATTTTCTGCAATGAACTCTAACACTAGATTGCCAATATCTGAAAAATCATACTCATTATTTTTAGTGAGTAGTGTTTGATACTGTTCAAATAAATCAAACACATACTCACGATCGAGATTGCCTCGGCCACGTCCTATTCGTACTGCTTGTAAATAATCCGTACGCTTCTTCAAGCCATTGCCATAAATAAAGGCAAATTCGGCTTCCATAAACCTGACACTATAACGTTTGGTATCGAGATGACTTTCTAAAAAGGCTCTTAACTTTCGCGAAGCAAATTTAACTTTCCCTCCATTTTTGCGAATAAAATCACTCAATACTCGGTGTACGGTCATCACTTTTATATCATCTAAGTAATAATCTTGCCGGATATGATTGACCAAGGCATTGGTAAAAGTTGTTAAAACAATTGGCAGAGGTTCGCCATCCAGTGGAAGTGCTAATTCATCTTCTTCAGCTAAACGATTGGCAATACTAATCGCTACTAAAGTCTTACCACTACCCGCTGGACCTTTAATCGCAGTCTCTTTATTTAATAAGGCTTGATCCACGACTTTTAATTGTTGTTGCGTTAAAGTATATACTTGTCTCCCCATGGTCAACACTCCCATCTATAAAATATTAATCGCTTTCACATCTTTAATAGTAGCTAATTTTAAGACTTTATTCAATGCTTTAGGAATGATTCAAAATAAGATCAAAGGAGATGATTTGAATGATTGCACAAAGATTCAGTTGGAAATACTTAGTGAAAAACGTAAGGGGAAAGAAAATTGAAGTGTGTGAAGCGTGTCATAACCAGATTGTTGATGATTAAAATGCTGTGAGGAAGCTCTAATATTTCATTAATTAAACGGTTAATTTGGATTGAAAAAGTGAACTACCTGTCGATTTCGAATCACTTCAGCATTGTTTACACAAAAAATAAAAAAATTATCTAAAATCGATTCAATATGGCAATTTTTTTATTGGAAAACTGTCCGAAATGAACAGTTAAAATTAAGGAGAAAAGATAGTGAAATGGGGATAAGGAAATTCGGTGGATTCACAATAATAAAAGAAAGGGAGTGGGCAAGAAGTAGAAAATAAATAATTTTGCTTCGTCTGCCCACTCCCTAAAATTATGGAAACAAGACTAAATAAACGTCTAAATCATACTCAGTCAAGAAAGCTTCAATGGTCTCGACTGCGACTTGGTAAGCTGCTTCTTTTGGATAACCATAAATCCCACTCGAAATTAACGGAAAAGCAATTGAATTTAACTGATAATCAACTGCCACTTGTAATGAAGTTGTGTAGGTTTGAGCTAATAAACACTTCGCTTCTTCTGGCGTGTACTGGTTATAAATAGGCCCCACCGCATGAATCACGTGCTTAGCTGGTAAATTAAAACCTCGTGTCATTACAGCCTCAGCTGTTTTAATTGGTGCTAAAGGACGACAAGCCTCTGTCATCGCATCATACCCTGCCCCTTTAAAGATCGCACCACAAACCCCACCGCCCGCTAAGAGTTCGGTATTGGCTGCATTAACAATGGCATCAACTGATAATTGAGTGATATCTTGATGATTGATTGATAATGACATGAGAACCTCCTCGTGTATCTTCTAGTTGAGTATTTTCAACTTTTCCATGTACTCCTTTGTTATAGGCATATATGGCGTAAGTACCTCCATCAATGGTATCAACACCACTTAAGCCTTTGGTATTGGAATCAGAGGCAGTCAAAACTAATACTTCTTTCAAATCCTCCTGTAACTTCATGTGATCTACTGTTTCTTTTGAATAAGAATTACCAGGCTTTAATTCTTTTATTCTGGAAAACAGTTCATCAATGCCTGGAAGATCTTTTTTAGCGACTTTTGAAATTGATAAGTTAACAATCACCGGTTCATTAATTTGGTCATTTTTTGCATCCATCGAATTTTGAATAATTTCTCGAATCGTTCTTTCTGAAATACCACCATCTTGTACAACGGTACTTCGAAATTCTTCTAAAGATTGATCAAACATAAAATTCTCTAAATGATCAATCTTCGAAAACTGAAATAAGTTTTCCTCCATTGTATTAACCCCTTAAACATATTCTTTAAATTCAATTAGATCACATTTCTCATTATGGATCAATAGCGTTTGCAAACAGTTTTTAGATTTTTTACGATTTTCTTAAATATTCAAAATATTTTAAAAGTGGACCATTAATTTTAAGACTGTTCTATTAAGTTTTCACTTTTTCGTTTCAAAAATACAAAACATTATAATAACATTTTACATTCCCCTTCCACCACTATCCCTTTTTTCATATAAAAAACAGCCCCAGTTCATTCTCTTTCGAGACCAACTGGTGGCTGTTATTTATTATCTATTCAATTATTAAGCTATTTCCACTACAAAAGCTTCCCAAGGGGCTAAGGTTAGGTCTTGTAGACTTGTATAGTCTTGATCCATATTTTGGATAATCACTTCTTTAATAGTGTCGTTCGTACTAAATGAGTTTTCTACATTACTCATATTCGCCACGACTAACCATTTCTTACCTTCATATTCACGGTAATAACTGAAGACATCATCCGCTGTATCCAATAATTCAAAATCACCCCAAACGACGATTGGATTGTCTTTACGTAATTGGATTAATTTTTGATAGGTATAGAAGATTGAATTTTTATCTTTTAAGGTGTCTTCTACATTAATCTCAGTATAGTTAGGATTTAATGCTAACCAAGGTGTGCCGGTTGTAAAGCCACCATTGTCCTCTGAGGTCCAAGCAACTGGACGGCGAGCATTGTCACGTCCTTTGGTATTAATCGACGTTAAAATATCTTCCTTATCATAACCTGCTGCAAGACGTTCATGATATAAGTTCACCGATTCAATATCATCAGCTTCACTAATATCGCTAATAGGTGTATTAATCATGCCAATTTCTTCACCTTGATAAATATACGGTGTCCCTTTTAACATGTGTAAGAGAATCGCAAATAATTTAGCACTACGCTCACGGTATTCACTGTCATTCCCCCAACGTGAAATCACACGCGGTAAGTCATGGTTTTCCCAAAATAATGAATTCCAACCTTCATCTTTTAATTCAACTTGCCATTTTCCAAAGACGCGTTTTAAGTCTTTAATTTGTAAGGGGGCTAAATCCCATTTCTCTTTACCTTCTTGTTGATCTAATAAAATATGTTCAAATTGAAAAACCATTGATAATTCATTGCGGTCAGCACCTGAATATAATTTGGCAGTTTCAGGAGTCGCACTCCATGTCTCTCCTACCGTTAATAAATCATGTTTGCCAAACGTTGCTTGGTTCATTTCTTGTAAATAAGGATGTAGGTTTGGTCCATCAACCGTTAAACCTTCCATTGGTAACTTCCCGATTAAATCAATCACGTCCATACGGAAACCACCGATTCCTTTATCAATCCAGAAATTCATCATGTCATAAACTTCTTGACGCATTTTTTCATTTTCCCAGTTTAAATCTGGTTGTTTCTTACTGAATAAATGTAAGTAATATTGACCACTGTCCTCGTCGAATTGCCAAGCAGAGCCAGAAAAGTTTGAACGTAAATCATTTGGTGCACTACCATCTTCATTTGGATCTGCCCAAACATAATAGTCACGGTATGGATTTTCTTTACCTTTTTTCGCTTCGATAAACCAACGATGTTCATCTGAAGTATGGTTGACCACCAAATCCATCACGATCTTAATATCACGTTGGTTTGCTTCTGCAATTAAACGATCCATATCTTCCATCGTTCCGAATTCTTCCATAATCGCTTCATAATCCGAAATATCATAACCATTATCATCATTAGGAGACTGATAAACTGGTGATAACCAAATCGCACCAATCCCTAATTCTTTTAAATAATCTAATTTTTCAGTGATACCATTAATATCACCAATGCCATCACCATCGGTATCATAAAAACTTCTTGGATAGACTTGATAAATGACAACCTCTTGCCACCATTTTTTAGTTTGTTCCATTTTATTCCTCCTTAGTAAACGCTTATTTCACAATTTCTATTGTAACAAATTTAGTCCCATTTTTCGCTTGAAAATCCTTGTGCATTATGGAGAATAAATCCTAGCGAGATGACGAGTGAGTGTTTCAAATACTAAAAATACCACACACCTTTCCCTCGGTGTGTGGCTCAAAACTCACTTATTTAACATCGTATTTTGCTTTGGTATATGCTAATGATTTTTCCAATAGCTCTTCTAAAACGCTCATATCAATGTCAGCTAATTTATTAACATAAACACAGCCTTTAGCCTTTTTAATCTTACCTAGCTTATCCAATAACTCCTCACGTTCAGGAAAATCTTGGTCGAGATACAGACTGATTTTCGCTTTTCGCGGTGAGAAAGCCAATAAGGGGGCTTCCCCTTCGTGTCCTGAATCATACACATAATGATATTGACCAAAGCCAATTATATTAGGATACCAAACAACAGCATCTTCGCCCGAAACTCGCTCATATAATGCTAATAATTCATACGCATCGGCTTTTTTATTATCAGAGGGTAAGCTTTCAATTACTTCTGCAACTGTCTGTCCAGTTGGGGCAAATTTTGCCATTTTAACGCCTACTTTCTACCTAAAGCTCGGTTCTCTGATGAGTAATAATTCACCATCTCAACACAGTCTAATTATTCTTTCGGTTCCTCAACGGGTGATTTATCACCATCTAATAAAATATTGTTGTTGCGGTCTACCTTAACGGATCCTTCTTTTGAATTAAACTCTTGATTGATACCCATTTTATGTTTTAATTTATGGAACATCTTATATTGATGTTTGCGGATTAATAGGTATGCCACTGAAGCGACAAATATAAAGGGCGTCACTGACAAAGCAGCTACTAATCCAATTACTAGTCCCCATGCTAAGATAAAGAAGAAGTTTTTAAAGACTCTCGCAAATGGTAACCAGAAAGGTAAACCTTCAGAAGTAAAATAATCTACTTCACGTAAGGATAAAGTAAGCGTACTGAAATCTACTGATTCAGTTTGTTGAGTTTGCTGTTCTTCTAAAGCACGGATTTCATCTTCTAAAACAATTTTATCGGCTTCTAACTCTTCACGTTCGCTAAAGCGTAAATTATCGTCTTCTAATTTCTTATTAATTTCATCTAAACGAGCTTTTTTCACTTCAAGGGTTTCGCCAGTATTTTCAATATCATCCGTCACATCGCGACTTGAAATATTAAAGGATTGAACATGATAATTCTCTTTCAAAGCTTGCACAACTGTTTCAAAATTATCTTTCGGAATCTCTGCCACAACAGATAACTCCGTCCCTACAAAGTCGGTATAATAGTTAGTCGCATGATTTGAATCTTGTGATTGAATAATACCGCCATTATCGGTAATTAATTTCATCACACTTTCAGCATCTTTATCATAGTCTTTCGTTTCTAACGTGCCATAGGCATCGTAACTCACTTGTTGACTTTCAGAATAATAATCACTTGAAGATTCTGAATATTGCTTAGCTGTATTATTATAAGAAGTATTAGTAGAAGTATAAGGTAAGGTCCCATCACACCCTGCTAGCACAACCATTAAAGCGGCTAATCCAAATAATCTTTTCTTTTTCATTGGCTTGTTCTTATCTTAGCTGTCTAAGATAATGCTCCTTTCCTATCTTGATTGTTCTAACAATTTCCTTCAATATAGCAATATTATATATTAAGTATAACAAAACTCACTAAGAAAAGCCTTTACAAAGCTTTAACATGGAGCAATTTAATAAAGTTTTAAACATCTTAACATGATAAGTAGCTGTTAAATCGCTTAAGGATTCTTACTCGTTGCACTAAATCTGACGATAGATTTTGGGTGTCATCTAAATCAATGCAATCAAGTTTATGCCCAAATTTCTTGAACGTCTTGCAGTTTATAGATCTAACTAGCAATCTCAATGACAACAACCTCTACGTAGACGTCGCTCGCATTACGGCGAGCCAAATTAAACTTAGAAGGAAACGACATCAGGTCTTTTACATAGACAGGCTTTTGACGAAGTGACCGTATTTTTCTACATAGACGAACCCCCAACGAAACGACATCAGGTCTTTTACACAAATAGGCTTTAAAACATGTGACAGGATTCCTCTACTAAAAAGCTGGCTTCAACCTAACTGCAGCATTTTCCTACAAAGATTGGCTTCTGTCGAAGCAACTACAAGCAATCTTAAATTTAAGCGATAGCTATCTTCTACACAACCAGTCTCCAATATTAGCGCCCTTACTCCTTCGTTTATTCCACTTCCAGCCATTGCCATTGAAAATCAATGGTAACTTGATGGGACATTTTAAAAGCAAGATAAAGTTGTTGCGCTTCTTCAAGTGGCACCCCTTCTCTAACATAAGCATAGCCTTTTTGCCCGTTTTTAGGACGATACTCTATATGATAGGTCGTGCCAAAGCCGACACCATATAAATATGTCTTCTGCTTTGTGTCATCTATCCATTCTAATAACACATATTCATCATAGGCATTCACTGCCATGATTAAGGCCGATTGGATGTCTTCTATCGATGGATCGGTTGTAGTCGTTTTATGTGTTGATAAGTGTAACCCAGGTGTCACTATTTTATGGACTGGGTTGGCATCTGGTGTATTAGTGTTTAATGACTCCTCAGCTGATTTTTCGCTCGATGTTTTCTTTTTAAACCAATCAAATAATCCCATACTGATTCCCCTTTCATACTGACTCTATTTTAACAATTTTTCAAAGAAAATAAAATCGTTAACTGATAGAGAATAACAATCAGCTCTAGATGAACATGGCTTGAGTGGCAACTACCATCATGCGTGACACACAATCCAATTGAAAATAACAAAAAGGATTGCTTAACTCACCATCGAAAGTGATGAGTTAAACAATCCTAACTTTGCAAGATTTGAACAAATAAAGCGAGTATGCTTTAATTTTCTACTTCATGCCTATTTCCAACTTGGCAGGATTAGACAGATGAAACGAAATTTAATCGATTTCTACTACTGGACCACACCCGAAATTATGGTGTCAACAATTACTTAGTCTTCACTTGTTTCTTGTGAAGTCTCTGCGTCATCTGTTACATGAGTATCTGCTGTCGATGCGGCTTCACCTTCTTCCACATAGGTAAAGGTATGGCCGTCTTTATCAATTAAATCGCCATTCTCTTCAATATTGAATTCCCATTCAAATTGAGTATTATTGCCCACCCGTATTCTTAATATATTTTCGTCATTATAAAGTGAAGGTTGATGAATGACGATGGCTAATTTCGGAAAAGGTGCTGCTTGGTCATAGGCGATTAATTCAATCAATGGCAAATCATCTCGTTGCTCTTCTGATGGTTTCATATTGGGATCAATTAAACCAGTTAAACCATTATTGACAGCATAGCCCCATTTTAATAATAATGAAATCAATGGATCTTCTTCGACTTGGGTTGCAGTGTCATATATTAACATGACTTGATTATCGCTAATTGAAATGCCTTCAACCATCGATTCACCGGTATATTGATAATAGCCTTCTCGAATGGTCAACTCAGCGGCATTCACTGGATTAGTCAAAAACAAAGAAACAAGCAACATAAAAACGACTGACAACGAACATTTTCTCATCATTTTCCCCACTTTCTATTTAAAATCTAATTTTATTATATCATTTTACAGGGGGTGCAAGCACATTCTTTGCGACATTTTCTCATGGGAGAACATCAGCAAAACGTAAGGATTAGACCGTAAAAAAGTCTTTCAATACAACTTGGTTGAACGACAACATTTTCCAAACTCTTACTATTTGTCAAAGAACAAAATAACAAGCTCGCATCATTTGTCAAAGAGCAACAAGTTCAGTCAAATCAAAGATAGGACAAAAATTAAACGGCCTATCCCCTGTACCATACAGGCAATAAGCCGTTAAAAAAATTGAATAGAAAGTCCATATTTATCGGTGCTATTTAGACTCATTATCGTTTAATTTATTTTTCAAAAAACCATTTCTTAGGTATGAAACCTCTACCGGCATTTTTAACAGCACTACCCACGGATTTCACAACAACTTTACTATTATTGGATAAGATTTCTCCCATATAGCTAATTGAATTAACGGACGCACTACGGCGAATTTTATTTTTCTCTTCGTTGCGATCCATTCCTAAATAGGTCTGGGCAATTAAGCCAACTCTCAATGTTAAGAAGGCATTAATCGACCCTTCCATTAAACTGGAGACAACTAAATTGGTGATGGGAACCATCCCTGGAATGGCTGAAGCGATACTTTCGCCAATCACCGAGGTAATTAAAGGTTCCATTTGTCCTTCAATTAAATCAGCATCTTCAATCGTGCGAGCCATTAAAACGACCGATGCCACTTGAATATACAATTTGACCATGCCTTTTAAAGTAGGTCTTGTTTGATAAAAATTACTTAATTGCCATACCATTCTTAGGAGCGAAAATAATACAACAAAACTATCTAAAACACCATTTTGTGAGATAGCGGTTGAAAGAAAGATCGCATTCGCATTTTCCTTGATTAATGGTAAAGAGCGCTCATGTAATTGGATAAAGGCTTTATCAATCACACTGGATAATGGCATCTCTGTTTGATCAAAATCAAAATCCGCTAAATTAGGGTTGTCCTGTAAGATTTCTTTGACCTTCATCAAATAAATATGAAATTCTGCTTCACTAGCATCATCTGCTAATTCAACAATTTCGGGCTGTTGTCCCCAGATTTTGTATATTTTAAAGCCCAGATAAACAAGGCCGAATAATAACAGTCCTGCAACAATCATGCCCATTA
Organism: Globicatella sp. PHS-GS-PNBC-21-1553; assembly: GCF_033564055.1. NCBI lineage: Bacteria > Bacillati > Bacillota > Bacilli > Lactobacillales > Aerococcaceae > Globicatella > Globicatella sp. PHS-GS-PNBC-21-1553. The sequence goes on along the minus strand of NZ_CP085470.1, from coordinate 1,881,935 downwards.
ACGGATGCAGTAATTGGCTAAAGAACTGATATGTCAACATCAATTGGTTGACAATAAAAAGGGTAAAGATGGCCACTAAGAAATACAAGAGCCATTTTAATAAGCGACTTAAATCTTGCCACCATTTATTCATTTCATCATTCCTTTACTGATTCATTCACACTCTTATTATATCTTAAAAAGCTGATCGAATGTGAAGGGAATCATCTTTCTTGACTTTTAATGCTTAGGACATTGGGTACGAATGCTTAAAAATTGTTAAAACAATAGGGATGACACCTTTTGGCATGGAAGTTTAAAGCCTTTCCTTAGAATACATCACCATACCAAGAACTAAGACTATACGAATTGGCGCCTTTGGTATGGGGGTTCAAGGCCCTGACTTTGAGTATGAAAGCACACAAAGTCTTTTATAAGGTCTTGCGGGTTCAGGCGTGGGCCCCTTCTTGAGTACTAAAAAATATAAAGTGTTAAGTCTATATTACCGAACAATACCAATAAAAAAATCGGCCTCACGACCGATATTAATAGCCCTTTTATGCTGTCAATTGTGCTAAAAACTCTTGTTTCCAACCAATTTGCTCGTCTAAACATAAGGCAAATTCAAAGTCTTTCACATTTACTTGCACGATAAACTGATTATGTGCATAACGCACCATCAAGACCAAATCATCAAGGGTACGTCCAAAATACCAAAAATGCTGGTTATCCTCGCTATCCGCTTCAATATCCTTTTTAATCGTTTCAACTAAAGTCGGAATGGTATCTGTATTTGTATTAAAGATTAGCCCATATTCATGTTCAGTCATAAGGTCGACTTCATACCAATAGTGAATGGTATGATCGTATTGTTGTTTTTCTAGTTGTTTCATTGTGACACCTAATTTCCTATGTTATTTGATATGATTACCTAGAATTTATATTTCGTTTTATAATATTATTTTAGCACAAATTAGGATAAGAGTTCATCCAATAATTGATGCATATTCTTATAAGACGTTACTCCTGAATCATCTATATCCAAAGTAAGCCAGTCATTGATAAAATAAGTTTTTAATCCGGCTGATCGAGCAGCAGTAACACCGGTTGGAGAGTCTTCAATTGCAATTACTCCATCTGGTGTTGATCCGGTTTCTTCTAACACTCTGAGATAAATTTCAGGATTAGGTTTTTGATGAGTTATCATATCGCCATATACTTTAGTTAAAAAATAATGCTGAATATCTAGCTGTCCCGTAATTTTCTCAGCTCTTTCAGTGTAGGAAGTCGTCGCAATAGCTATTGGAATATTGTGTTCTTTTAATGTTTCCAAAATTTCTTTAACTCCTGGCATTAATTGAACTTGATTAGTCGCAATCATTTCCAAAATATAAGCTTCACGATATTCTCGCATTTTTTGAGTTAAAGCCGGATCACCAGTACGTTCGGTAATCACACGATTATTATCTACAATACTTTTACCACGCATGCTATTAACGAAATCGAGTCCAAAGTCATATCCATAATGTTTAAAGGCATCATCCCATCCTTTAGCATGAATATCTTCTGTATTACATAAGGTACCATCCATATCAAAAATTGCTAATTTTATTTGATTGATTTTCAAACTGTATCCTCCTTCGAATCCATTTTCATATTTTGCTTTTCTAGCCTTTCACGTAAACTATCTTCAAACTTAATTTCTTCTTGAAAAATAAACCATTCTAAAAATAATCCAGTAATTAAACAACCTAACAAACAATAGATAAGAATGTTCCCTATTTGCTCAAGCTCTGTTACTGATAATTGTACTACATTCAAAAGAAATTGTAAGGAATAATACCATATTATAAAGATAACGAACATCGCACCAAACTTGAAAATTGGATGTCTTTGGTCAAGTTGTAATTTACGAAAAACAGGAATCAAGACCATCACAAATAATAACGAGACTGATGCTATTGCTAAAAAAATGAAGGATGCTTTTATACCAACCGTGACCATCGAAGTTATAAAAGTTATGATAATCCCTATTATAATCAGTAACTTTTGCCACAAACGATATTTACTAACGGTTTTATCGTGTTGCTGTTCAATTTTAGATTTTATTATTACTCGAATATCCGATATTTTAGCAGTTCTCTTTTGATTTAATCGTAATAATTCAGCATCATATTGCTGTCTTGATAGTTCATCTTTAAAAACCTCTTGAGCTTGACGTAATTGATTAATGGTCTCGATATAAATAATGTTACTGATCTCTCCTAAAACTTGTTGTTGATTGATAGTTTGAAGCTTCTGTATGATCAATGTTTGAATTTCTTTAGTCGATAATTCAGGATTAATCGATAACCATTCATAGTAGTTTTTCATCAAGTATCACCCTTCAAAAAAAGAGTAAACCATCTTTCAACATTAAACTGTTAGTCTGGTTTACTCCTTAAATTTTTATTCTGCTAATTGTTTCTTACACATTTCATATAAGCCTTGCATATAGCCAATACCGATGGCACGATCATATAAACCATAACCTGGTCGACATACTTCACCCCAAATAGCCCGGCCGTGATCTGGGCGAATAATCCCATCATATCCTACTTCGACCAAAGCTTTCATTATTTCAGCCATATCTAAACTACCTTCAGGTGAATAATGCGCTACTTCCGCAAAATGTTTGTCACCTAAATAGCGAACGTTTCTAAAATGAACGAAATTAATACGATCCCCCATTTCACGAATGATAGCTGGAATATCATTATTCGGATCTGCACCTAAAGAACCGGTACAAATCGTTAAGCCATGATGTTTTGAATCAGTGATCGATAAGATGCGACGTAAGTCTTCCGCATTTTTAGTAATTCTTGGCCAACCAAAAATTTCCCAAGGTGGATCGTCTTGGTGAACCGCTAAATAGACATCTGCTTCTTCACAAGCGTCTATAATCGACTCTATAAAATACTTATAATTTTCAAAGAGTTGTTCTTCCGTAATGCCTTCATACATTTTTGTTAAACGTTCGAATTTGTCTAAGCGCTCTTTCTCCCAACCAGATAGTTTAAATCCTCCGGTTTGTTTTTGGACGTGATTAAAGACTTCTGTAGGTTCCATACCATCAATGACACTTTGATCGAAGACTAATCCATATGAACCGTCTTCAAACTGATAATTTAAATCTGTTTTTAGCCAGCCAAATACCGGTTTAAAACTATAACAAATGACTTTAACTCCACATTGTCCTAAATTACGGATTGTTTGAATATAATTAGCAATATACTGATCACGTTCTGCTGTCCCGGCTTTTATCGCATCATGAACCGATACAGATTCAATTCCATGTAATTCTAGTCCTGCTTCATTCACTTGTTTTTTTAAAGCTTCAATTTCTTCAATTTCCCAAACGTCGCCTGGTAATTTATTTAACAATGTCCCAACTACTCCATGCATTTGTGGAATCTGACGAATATGTTCAATCGGAATATTGTCATCCTTACCGTACCATCTAAAAGACCATTTCATGAAATCTCCCCTTTCTAAAAGTCATCATCAAAGCCATCTTCATCAAGCGTTGTTTCTTCAGCTAATTGACTAATATGCCAATGACTGATACCTGAGGTTGCTTGTGTTTGAATTGACTCTATTGCTTCTTCAATCGAAGTACCAATTAATCGTTGATTAACAGCTTCAATTAACATCGGCAAATTAACTCCTGATAGCACATGACATTTACTTTTCAATGGATCCTCTAATCCATTTATGGTCATTAATGACTGATTATATGGACTCGCAGATAATAGATCGGTTAATATTAGGACACCGTCTCCTTGATTGACAGCTTGTATTGCTTTTGCAATATCGTCACCTAATTCCTCGATTGCTTGTCCTTTTTTTAATACACAAGCTACTAGTCCTTCTGTATTACCAAAGATAACATCAACTGAGTCGATTAATCCTTGGGATAATGTTCCATGAGAAGCTATTACAATGCCAAACATTTAATTTCCTCCTTTAAAATAAGCAATAATCGTATTAATGTTCTTCCAATTGACCTCTGTCGAATTTAAATCATCACGATCTAAATAATAATTTCCCGTTGATTCTTTTGAACTGATTATATAATGATAGTGTTTCACACCATCTTGTGTGTTTATACCGAAACGCTGACATTTTTCTTGTTCGTTTTCAGACTGAGTAAAACAATATAATGCATTATGACTACCAATAGAGTCTAAATAATAAAGTTCGCCTCGTTTAACAAATAACTGTTTTATTAAATCTATTTGTTCAAAACCATATGTTCCATTTGGAATTAAAATATATGCAATTCCAGAGTCTCTTCGATGGTACATTAATTCCAGTATAGCAAGAATTGAAGAAGTATTACGAACCACATTTTTACGACGGCTGATGCCACGCGATACTTTACTAGCTAACCAGAAAAAAGCCATTAATGTAATACTTACTAACCAAGTTTTATAGTCTCTAAAATCGATGGCAAATTGACTAAATTTTAAATACATAAAAAGTGCCATTAAACCGCCTAAAAATAACAATCCAGCCGACAGCATGATATATTGAAAGGTTTTTCTCTCTTGCTCTTTCACATTAAAAAAATCATATGAACCAAAGTGTTGTTTCGGTGTATCATAATAGGTAGCAACTACTTGTCTTGCTTTTTTAGGATTTCCTACAATGATAATTTTGCCAAAATCTTGTTCATTATTCGTTAGCTCTTTCACTTCGATATCTTCACGAAATTGATAGACATCTTTAACAAAAGAATGAATAAATCGATTGATTTGAACGGTTGATTGTCGCTTATTAAAGACAGTACGATAACGAAATAACCAATCTTTTAAACGCTCCTCACTTTGATTCATAATATCCCGACTTTCTATAATTTGATGTTAAATTTCCCTAAAACTTCTTTTAAGCTATGTTTTTCAGCAGATGGTGTTTGTTGGAAATAAATATTTTCAACACCATATTTTTGATGCATTTCTTTTAACATTTCTGCATCTTCTTGATTAATATATACGGCTTTAGTTACACGAATATCTTTCGAAGAATCTTTCTCAGCAACACCACCGATATTCAATTCTTTGATTTCTACTCCGTCTTTTACTAATTCGTACATTGATTTAACTGATTTTGTTAATAAAATACAGTTATAATCTTTTAAATTGTAATCGTGCCAGTAAGATTTCATGCGATCCATTGTCGTGACAATTGTCTTTTGACCCGTACGACTTCCTGCTGACATATAGATTTCGCGCATGAACTTATCCATTGCTACAACATCATCCACCACAAAAATGGAGTTAACTCCACTTCGTTGAGATAAGGTAATCATTACTTGTCCGTGAATCAATCTCTCATCCACGCGTGCTAAATTTATTTGTCCCATAATTTACTACTCCTTTTATTGTTATAGAGTACCAATTGCTGCTAGCACGACTAAAATAGCCGTTAGGATTAATAGAATATTGGTAACTTTTAATCCTTTCTTTTGATAGTAGAAATACACAAACATAACGGTAGCTAGCGGCAAGATACCAGGTAAAATTTTGTCTAATAATTCTTGAATGACAAAATCGCGTCCAGAAATGTTAAAAGCAAGTGAAGAGGACACTTTAACATAGTTAGCTGCTAAAATTCCCATCATAAACATCCCTAAAATAGATAACACATCAATAATTTGTTGTAATCCTGAACTTTGTAAAATATCTCCTGCATCACGACCTAATTTAAATGATGAACGAGCAAAGAATAAACCAATTAAATATTGATAAGTTGCAAACAAGATAAATGGAATGATTGCACCTAATCCAGATCCCGCTTGAGCCCATGGAACTGCAATGGCAATGAAGATATATTGAATAGTACCAGAGTCAATCGCATCTCCAATTCCTGCTAAAGCTCCCATTAAACCGGCTTTCGTGTTATAAAGTAAATCATCCGAAACGGTCACTTCTTCACCATTGTATTCTTGTAACGCACGTTGTTCTTCCATTGAAGCCATTAATCCAGTAATAACTCCACCACCCCATGTTAATTGAGTATTGAAGAATAATAACTGACGTTGATATGCCGCTCTTAATTGCTCTTCATCTTTATATAATTTTCTTAAAATAGGCATTAATGCATATAGTAATGAGGCTGCAAGATAACGGTCAAAAGAGTGGGGAATCTCATTAGCCCAATGCCATCTTAAATAAGCTTTGGTAACATCTTTTGTTGTAATTTTCTCAGGAGCTAAATTTGAATTTTGAGTTGTTTGTTTTATTTCCTTATTAGTTAATTCCATTGTTTTTACCTCCTCTAATTAAAATCCATCGTCGAAACCATCGTCAAATCCATCATCAAAGGCGTCTCCACTTTCAGATGAGCTTGCTGTTGACTTTGCTTCTTTTCCACCTGCTGAACGAGCAGTTACGTAAATGATTGCTATCATAATACCGAAGATTGCATATGTTACCATTGTGATACCTAATGAAGAAAGTGTAACTGAAATGAAATATGCTAAGAAGAAAAAGACTAATAAGTCTTTACGTCCAATAACATAAATCGTAGTTGCAATTCCAATCGCAGCTAAGCCTCCACCTACTACTGTTAGGATATGAATGAAGACTGTTCCTTCTAACTTATTCATAAAGTCCGCGATAACAGGTGCACCCCAATAAAGTGAAACAAAGATTAACGGAACGAATAATAAGAATGATGCAATCGTAGGATAAGCTATTACCGTTCTACTGATTTTCTTATCATTAATATTATTTTCTAAAACTGCTGTATCCGTCATTTTACCTATAAAGGTATTTAAGAAGAAACGGAATTGATATAAATATGATCCTAATAATCCAACTGGCACAGCTACCGCAATCGCTGACTCCACGTTCATTTTACTTAATAAAGCAACCGGTACGGCAATCGCAGCTGCAACAGCTGGTTCTTGTGGCATTGAACCACCTGGAGAGAATACCCCCATATAAATTAATTGTAGTCCGGCAGTAATAATCATTGCTTGTTTCACATCTCCCATGACTAACCCACAAATAAAACCAGTCATTAATGGGGAGAAACGAAGCGTTAAGGTCATCCCACCTAATCCACGAGACATAACAGCGGCAACCCAAATCGCAATGAGTAAACTTTGCATTGCTGATAATGTTTCCATAGTAAAACCTCCTATTTATTTATATAATTTTCTAATTCTAATATTGCTGATTTTAATACACTTTGATTGATTTCAAGAGGAATTAAATGAACTTTTTCTTTGCTGTCGATAAATTCAACTAAATTATCGAGTAATTCTCCTTCTTCAATCTCAATATGCATTTCTTTTAATGATTTCGGTAATTTCAATTCATTATATAATGGTAATAATTCATCAATGTCAGCCCAACGTTTTTCGATAGCCATTTGATAAAGAATACCATAAGCAACAATTTCGCCATGTAAATATTTCTTAACGGCTGGATAATATTTTCCTAAACCATCATGCATGGCATGTGCTGCTGCATTACGAGAATATTTACCTCCTAAGCCACCCACCATACCGGCAATCGCAAAGACAATTTCTGATAAACGATAGAATTCATCACTAATGACTTGCTTCTTCATGTCTTCAATTGCTTTGGCCGCATCATTTAAGATTTGATCTTTGGATAATACGGTAATGTGTTGAGCAAGTTGTAAATAATTTTCTTTTTGTAAATTATCTTGTTTTAAAATTGCATCGGATTCATACCATTTTGCAATAGTGTCCGCTAAACCAGCTACAAAATATTCAACAGGTGAATCAATAACGAGCTCTGGATCAGTAATTAGAAAAGCAGCCTGTCTTAAGAAATGTTCTGATTTTCCTTCAGATTCACCTGATTCTTTATACATAACAGAAAGTGGCGTCCAAGGAGCACAATTACTTGCTAAGGTTGGTACCACCCCGAAAGGTACGTTCGCAATATGAGCAGCATAACCTACCAAGTCGGTTAATTTCCCACCGCCAACACCAATAATGAAATCAATTGCTTGGTTTTCAACAATATCTTTAATTAAGCCCGCGCCATAATAACTACATTCACCAGTGTATTGGTGATAGGTGATATCCCCTTCAAAATTATCAATAAAGCTTAAAAATGGTTTTGCCTTTTCCCAAGAAATAGTTCCATGCACAATTAAGATATTTTCTGCATGATATTCTTTTAAGAGCTTAGGAATAATTTGAAGTGCACCAATATGATATTGATAAAATGACGGCCCCATTTTTACCTGTAAGTCTGTTAACATGGTTATCAAATCTCCTTATTTCATGACTGTTTGGACTGCTGTATGTGGGACTTTCCCATTCACAATCCGTTCAACATCATCTAAACATTTTAACCCCATGCCTTCTAAACACTCTAAAGTATAAGCCCCTGTATGCGGTGTCATCACGACATTATCAAATTGTAAGTAAGGGTGATTTCCTCGACCTGGTTCAACTTCTAATACATCTGTTGCTAAACCGGCAATTTTTCCTGAAGCAAGTCCTTCGACAATTGCTTCTTCATCTAATAACGCACCACGAGCTGAGTTTGAAAGATACACATGATCTTTCATTAAATTAATTTGTTCAGTAGAAATCATATGGTAGTTTTCTTCTGTCAAATTCGCACATAAACAGATGACATCAGATTGCTTAAGTAATGTTTCAAAATCAACTTTATGAGCACCGAAACTTTCGATATAAGTTTGTGACTTATAAGGATCATAAGCCAAAACATCACATTTATATCCATAACGTGCAATTTCTGCAACACAACTTCCTGTATTGCCTATGCCAATGACTCCTAAAGTCTTATTAAATAAAGTACGTCCCACATAACTTGCTCGGTCTTCCCAATGATCTGATTTAACTGCTTTGCTCGATTCAGTCACTCTACGCATTACTGTCAGTAAGTTCGTAATGTTTTGCTCAGCAACTGCACCACGTTCAACTAGAGGAGAAACAATCGAAACAACCGTTCCGCATTCTTTAGCCGCTTCTAAATCGACATTGTTATAACCAATTCCATGACGACTGATAAGAAGTAAATCTTTTTTATTATCAAAGAATTCCCTTGTAAAAAACGGCGTTACACTTGAAATCACAATGTTAAATGGTGCTAACACTTCTGCTAACGCTTTTCCATCAATATCACTCCCTACATCAATTCGCTCAACTTCACCAATTTCTTCTAAACGTTCAATGTGTTCAGGAAATATACGCCCATAACTACTTGAATTAACAATTGCAATACGATAATTATTCATCTTACTCTCCTTCTTAAATCTCATCCGACTACAAAATGTTATTTACACCTCCATGGAAGCCTTTTATTTCAAATTCATTATACAATAAATAATATTTTTTGTAAACTCTTTCAAAAATAAATTTTATTTTTAGTTCGTTGTCTTTTAAATATTGTTTATTTTTAGTATAATAATCTTAATTAGAACGAATAAGAAAGGAGGAACATTATGAATGATGATATAACCAATTATTATCTAAAACGTAAAATTAAAGCTTTAGGCAGTTCCTTAACCACGATTGAACAGCAAATTGCAGAATATTTAATTAACTCTGATGATTCAATCGGTAAAATGACTTTAGATGAATTAGCTACTTATATCAATGTCTCTAAGTCTTCCATATTTCAGTTTATAAAAAAATTAGGTTTTGAAGGCTATCAAGATTTTAAAATGTCAGTAGTTAAGAATATTTCTGAAATTCGCAATGATAACTTTTTAAGTAATTATCATGATATTGATCAAAAAGATACTACCTATGATATTGCAATGAAAGTTCTAAACTCGAATGTCCAAGCATTGCTCGATCTTCGTTATAGTATTTCACAAGAACAATTAGATCATATTTTAGAAATAATAAATAAATCTACCACCCTTCATTTCTTTGGGCTTGGTGGTTCCTCGGTTGTGGCTTATGATAGTTACCATAAATTTATGCGTTCCAAACACCATGTCAATTATATTCAGGACTATCATATGCAATTATCCTATACCACCAAAATGGGAAAAAACGATTGTGTCTTTATCTTTTCCCATTCCGGTATGACTAGAGAATCAAATATTTTAGCAGAAGAAGTAAAACGAAATAAAGCGAAACTCATTGTTTTGTCAGGTATCAGTCAATCGAATCTCGCACAATTAGCGGACGAAACAGTGATTATCACCACCGAAGAATCTGCCTTTCGAACCGAAGCTTTAATGGCAAGATTGGCATATATTAGTATTATGGACTTCATTTATATTAATGTGATGTTAACGGATCAGAAGAAAAACACCGAATCAATTGAAAAAATTCGGAAGAGTTTACAAAGTTCTCGTATTCAACCATAATTATTTAGAAGAATTCATAACACTTTTACAAGTAATTGTTTAAAAATGAAGATATGAAGTTTTAAGTTTCACTGTTCTAAATTAAATAAATAGTAAAATAAATTTATACCATGTGTAATGATGTTTATGCATGGTATTTTTTATTATTAGGCATGGCAAATTTCATTCATTTAACACAATAAAATAGGTTGACCCATTATGTCGCTTTCAACTTATTAAATTTGTCATATATTTTAATCGTAATTTATCCACTATGATAATTCTTCGTTTCATAGAAATAGTTAATCTCTATGTATACTTATCCATACTGTAAGAAAATTAATAGTTTCTGACTGATAAATTTTTATAAAAAATCAACTTGTCTATTGAGAAATACATTAATTTTATTAGATGTATAACAATCCCTTTTAATTAACCATTATTACGTTCATAAATTTTTTCCTACTAACTAACACTAGAGAGTACTAGTATTTGCACGCTCCATGCTAAAAAAACGACCACTGAACTTAATCAGTAGTCGTAGAAAGAGGCTTATTCAATGGTTAATTATTATTTTACATATTCACTTGCGATGTTACCTGCTTGGCGTCCGAATACGATGATGTCTGCGACTGCGTTACCACCGATACGGTTAGATCCGTGAACTTGACCAGTTACTTCACCAGCACCAAATAATCCTTCGATTGCGGTACCATCTTCACGTAATACATGAGTTTCAGTATCGATTTTTAACCCACCCATTGTATGGTGGATTCCTGGTGCAATTTTGATTGCGTAGTATGGTGCATGAGATAAATCATATTCCATACCTGTTGTTCTTCCGAAGTCATTATCTTCTTGGTTTTTAACTGCTTCATTCCAAGTGTCTAAAGTCGCTTTTAAGTTTTCAGCAGGAATTTCTAATTTTTCAGCTAATTCTTCAATTGTTTCAGCTTTAGTTACAATGCCTTTTTCTTCGTATTGGTTAATCGCTGTTACAGATTCTTTTAATCTTTGGTCCGCAATAATATAGGCATATTTTTCAGGTAAGCCAATAATATTTGCAGAAACTTTATCACGAGTTAATAATTCATCAGTGAATCGTTCACCTTGTTGGTTAACTAAGATACCACCATCACCACGTACAGATTCGGTTACTAAGTATGAAGTCGATTGTTCAACTGTTGGGTGAATTTGAATTTGATCCATATCCACCACTGCTGCTCCTAATTCTTCAGCCATACGGATACCGTCACCGGTTGCGCCTTCATGGTTGGTTGTCACAAAGCCTTCTAATTCTGGCTTAATTTCTGAAACCATTTCTAAGTTACCACCAAAACCACCTGTTGCGATAATCACCGCTTTGGCGTTAATTGTTTTTTCTTCGCCTTCAACAGTTACATTAACACCTGATACTTTACCGTCTGTCTCATTGATTTTAGTTACTTCTGAGTTAACAAATAAAGGAATTTCTTTTTCGTGAATATTTCTTAATAAGCCTTCGACTAAGTAACCACCGACAGCTGATCCATCTTCTGGACGGTGGATACGTTTAACTGAAGCACCACCAGAGAAAGTAATGTTGTTTAAAGTAATCCCGATGGAATCTAACCATTCAATCGCTTCTGCTGAATGATCCACCATATAACGTAATAATTCTGGATCGTTAGTACCTTTACCACCTTCTAATGTATCCTCATAGAATAAATCATTTGAATCTTCAATTCCTTGTTCTTTTTGGAATTTAGTTTCAGAAGCGTTCATCCCTCCTGAAGATTTAGAGGTATTCCCACCAGCAATCGGCATTTTCTCAAAGATTGCGACATCAGCACCTGCTTCTTGTGCAGTAATTGCTGCTGCCATCCCTCCACCACCGGCACCGATGATAACAATATCATAGGAATCCTTTAAGGTTGCAGGATCCGCATACCATTCTGATGTTTGTGAAGCTCCTGACGTTGTGTCGGCTTCCTCAGCTAATGCTGTTGTAATAGGTGCGCTTAATAACGCGGTTGATAAAAGGCCAATCGCCCATTTTCTTAAATTCATTTCTCTTCCTCCAATTGTGAATTTGTGAACTTACTTTAACATAATTTAAGGTTTGTTTCAATTGATTTAAGGAAAATTTATAAGTTTTATTTATAAAGTGCAATAAAAATACATTCAGCCACCACTGATGCCTTACTCTTTGAAAAAATATAAGAAATAAAAAAAGAAGAATAATAGATAATCTTCTCCTATTCTATCTAGACCTAGACCTTTTAGCAGGGCAAAACCTAGTCATTGAAACGCAGTTTAAATCGATTCAACTACTCTGTTATACATTTAAGAAGGAACAAATGGAATTATTAAATTTTAGCCTAGCATTCAATTAAAATAGTCGCTTATGATTTTATTAATCATCAAATCATTCCATAAATAGTTTATCAAAATAGGATTTATCCCTATCTTATAATTCTGTAATACCGATAATGATTGAATATATATCCTCTGTAGTTCGACTTTATTTTGGCATTGCGATAAATTAATACCTGGATATTTATTACCACAATCATACTCATAAGTCTAAAGAAATATATGATTCGCCTCACTTTTCACCACATGTATTATATTATAATTCGTTTGTGCACAAATTGAAGTAATAAGCTGAGTATTAAAGATATCAAATTTTAATTTTCTCGCTAATAATAGTAGACAAACTATTTACTTATCAGACTTTTTGACTCTCTCTGTAGGACAGCTTATATCCACGCTACTAATATAATCATTGGCGCATCATGATTTTAACCTTCTCTTATAAAACTCCATAGTTAGTTGTTGACTGAAAGCGAATATATTTTTTAACATAAAGACCCCAAAGCTAGAATTTATCTAACTATTGGGGCCTGCACTGTATATTCAATATCTTTAAACTAAGTATTTTAAATCAAAATGTCATCGATCCGTAGGAAAAGACGCTATTTTATTCGTCATATTACCTTCGATTTTTTTGAGTGAGTTTTAAAAACCCCTCTAAAAAATTTTCTTCATCACTTTTTTCGGTTTTTAACAATTAATAATTTTTACTTTCAACTATCAAATAAAGTTTATTTATCAGCATGATAACATCCTGTTTTATAAGGTTTTATCATGAGGTGAAGGAATTAAATAGCCCCTACGATTAAATCAACTTCTAATTATTTTTCAATGGTTAACTGACCATCAATGATTCGGAAAATGCGATCACAATAGGTTAGCATTCTCTCATCATGTGTGACCATTACGGTACTACGGTCCGTTCCTTCTGTCATCTTTTTTAATAGTTGTACAACCGTTTTAGCTTTTTGAGTGTCTAAACTAGCGGTAGGTTCATCGGCCAATATTAATTTTGGTTCGGTATAAAGCGCTCGACAAATCGCAGCACGCTGTTGTTCACCGCCAGATAGGTCAGATGGATATAAATCCTTTCTCTTTAATATATCTAACTGTTCCATCAAATCTTGCGCTTTTTGACGATTATATTTTTTCTTTGCAAACTTATCGACCAAAATAAGTTGTTCCTCTATGGTTAAATAGGGAATCAAGTTGGAAGACTGTAAGATGAATCCTATTTTATCATATCTAAGACTATCTTTTTCTTTTGTTGATAGCTTCGAAAAATTTTTCTCTAAAAAATTTATTTCACCATTACTTGGCGCTTGAAGACCTCCCATCATCGTTAATAATGTACTTTTTCCTGACCCACTGGGTCCTACTACAGCAACTAGTTCACCGGAATTGATCGAAAAACTTGTTTCTTTCAAGGCTTCAATCGTTTCACGACCATCTGAATATGTTTTACTAACATTTTTAAACGATATAATTTCCATAAAACGCTCCTATTCTAATACTTCCAATGGATCAATTTTGGCAATGCTACTAACAGAAAATAAAGCTCCAACGATTGAGAATAGCAACATTAATAAAGCGATAATAAAATAGTATAAACCATTTATTTCAAACGGTACTGCAGTTGGTAAAAAATAAGCAGAGATAAGATTCAATCCTAATCCAATAGAAATTCCAATGATATTAAGAATAACCGTTTGTAATAATACTGATTTTCCGATATAACTTGAAGAGATGCCTTGAATCTTCATAATCGCAAAAGTTTGTCTTTTTTGATTAGTAATAATAAACATGAATACCCCTAAGATAATTGAGGAAATGAGAACTAAAAAGCCAATCATTAAGCCAAATGTTAATACTTGAGCCAAATATCCAGGAAGGGCTAGAATAAATTCATCTACCGGAATAACTTCTACATCATCATTAGATTTAAGGTCGTTGTTTTGATGAACAATGATTGCTGATATTAAATCTGGCATATTGGGTGTAGGTGTCGTATAGGTATCAATCGCTTGTTCAGAGTTTCGATTAGGGTTAAATAACATCATTGCTTGACTAGCTATTTCTAAATCAGTATATATAACGGGGGAAACACTATACTTCGCTTCTTGAGAAAAACCTACAATTTTCAATTTATTTTCATTACTGCTTAATTCGATCGTATCATCTAACTTAAGATTCAATTCATTTTTAAGTGACATTGAGCCAATAATTTCACCACTATTTTCTGGTAATCGTCCCTCCAAAACTTCCGGATAAATAGGCGAATCTTGACGCATACCAATCAGTACAAAATTTTCAGTCGTATCGTCACTTTTTTCGCCGTTCAAATACCCTACGGTACGTGCAATATTAATGGCTGAAATTTCTTTATCATCATAATCATAATAGATGTCTTTATCTAACTGACTTGAAAAAATATTATTATTGACTCCGGATTTTAATACAATGCTCTCAGCATTCCAACGTTCAATCTCACTAGTGTTATCCTGTGAAAGTCCATATGCTAACCCCATTAAAAAATATACCAAATAACTAATTAACACAGTAATGCTAATGATTAAGATAAAACGTTTCTTTTCTTTTCTGATTTCTTTCAGTGCTAAAAACATTTGCCACCTCCAAATAGAATAGCATAAATGTAACAAACAAAATTTTTTAAGTCAATCAACTTCAACTGTATATAATTAAAAATTTCACTTTATCTCATAGATGTTAAAATAAAATCCATTTTCAGTTGAATATGAATGATTAGCTAATAGCAAACAAAGTCCTCGAAAGTATCAATGAATCGCCTTATATTTTTTACCTACTCTTCTTATTTGGTTCAATAAAGATGACTAAACTTAAAAGATGTATAGTAAACTCTTAGCTCCCTCTCCAACATTTATGATGCAAAACTACAAAAATGATATTGTCAAGTTCTACGCAACTAGACTTATATCTTATTTATCGAATAGCCTTGCCGGTAGCCTTATCTCTATATCAATCAAGCACAAAAAAACAGGTTGCATTTCGTTAATGTTAGGAAGCTATTAATCCATAAAAGGACTAAGATTTCTGACACTATCACAACGAAATTCACCTGTTATTGGTTATGTCACTATTTCTTAGGATGACCATTTTTAACGGAAGTTACCACTGACATTGACTACTCCTCAATTGCTCCTACCGGATGCCTGGCTGCTGATAAGCACATTTCCTTTAATTATCTTCGTATCATTAACAAGCTTCACTATTAGTCCTACAATTTGATTTTAAAGACAAACATTCGCTCATTATTTTCGACTGTATAGTCAATTCCATAATTTTTGAGTAACGTTTTGATGATATATAATCCTAAACCATGACTATCTTCTTTATTCAAATCAAATTTGATTTCCATTAGCGGTTTTAAATCAACTTCAGAATGTGTCACATTGGCGACACACAACCAGTCGTTTTTGACATCAATCGAGATGACAGTATTCGGTTCTGAATATTTGACCGCATTACTAATTAAATTGGACAAGACCAAATTGAGTGCTTTTTTGCCAATTAGTAGTTGTTCTGATTGAACAGTACTTTCAAAGGTCAAATGATTGGGCATGGCTAATTCATCATATTTTACTAAGACCGCATCAAACACTGACTTAATGGGAACCCATTCCTCATCATCCTTTAAATATTCTAAAGATGAAAAGGTTAAAATTTGTGAAATATTATAAGTTAACTCATTAGTAATATCCAAACATTTATCGATATACAAATCACAATCCTTGTATTTGCCAATATTATATTTCATGTTTTCTAAAATTATTATCATTCGCGATAAAGGTGTCTTCAATTCATGCGACGAACCTCTTAAAAAGTCATACTTCATCTGTTCGAGTTTGATGATTTCTTTATTTTTCACTTCGATATCATCGATAGAAATTTATAATTTTAAAGAGTTAATCTATCGTATTTAAAATAAAAAAGCTCCATATTTTAGTAATTAGAACTTTGATTGGTACTTTAATATAGTCCATTGCTTATAAAAATAAAGTAATTTTTATTATTCCGTATATTTATTATTGAACTTTAGTTAAAAAAACAGAATCAAATTTTCGCCAATGGAGAAAATTCAATTCTGTTCTTTGTCTTGATTCAGTTAACTCTTGAGGTTCTATTTTATAAACAAAAGCTAATCATGTTTTATAGCCTTCTTTTAAACTCATTGTAATCGAATTGATTAACGATGCTGAGGTTATTTTGACTGTCAGCGGCCATTATTTTGGCTAAGGGCATGCCATTAAAGGTATTCGTTTTGACCATCGAATAGATTGCCATATCACAAAAGATAAGCTTGTCACCGATTGCGAGTGGTTGGTCAAAGGAATATGTCCCTATGATGTCCCCTGCTAAACAAGTCGGTCCGCCCAATTGATAAGTATAAGCTTTTTCATCTGGTTGGCCTGAACGAATAATATGTGGTCGATACGGCATTTCGAGTACATCCGGCATATGACAAGTAGCTGAAGTATCTAAGATGGCGTTGGTTACGCCTTGATTGTGGGTAATATCTAAAACCGAAGCGACTAAGTAACCCGCATTTAACGCGACAGCTTCACCTGGTTCTAAATAGACGGTTAAATCATATCGCGTTTGCATATGATTAATTAGGCGAATTAAGCGTTCAATATCATAGCCCGGACGAGTAATATGATGGCCACCCCCAAAGTTTAACCATTTCATTTGATATAATAAATCACCAAATTGAGCTTCGATCGCTTCTAAGGTGGTCTCCAAATCATCAGAGTCTTGTTCACATAAGGTATGGAAATGTAAGCCGTCAATACCTGTTAGATCTTGTCCTTCAAAATCGGTTACTAAGATGCCTAAGCGCGAACCGGGTGCACAGGGATCATAGATCGCATGGCCATCTTGAGTTGAGATATTTGGATTAACTCTTAATCCAAAGCTAGCTTTTGTTTGATTCTTTAAGTGTTTAAATCGATGCCATTGTGTAAAGGAATTGAACACAATATGATCAGCGATGGGCAATATTTCGCTCATTTCCTCATCACGAAATGCCGGCGAATAAACATGAACTTCGCCTGGAAAATGCTCATGCCCCAATTGAGCCTCATAGCTTCCTGAAGCAGTAGTCCCATCTAAATATTGTGCCATCAAGGGATAAAAATAATACATCGAGAAGGCTTTTTGTGCAAGTAAGATTTTACACCCAGTAGCCTCTTTGACTTGTTTTAGAATTTCCAAGTTATGACGTAATAAGTTTTCTTCGACTACAAAAGCGGGCGTTGCGACTTGGTCAGCTGCCCAAGGTATGTTGCGCTCTGTCATCTTAGTCTACCAATACCGGGTTGAAGCTTTCTTGCCACGGTAAGCCCCACTCATTTAAAGCTTCCATAAAGGCATCCGGATCTAATTCTTCTACATTATGGACACCTGGTTTAGCCCAAGTTCCATTTAACACTAACATGGCACCAATCATTGCTGGTACACCCGTCGTATAAGAAACGGCTTGTGAACCAACTTCACGGTAACATTCTTGGTGGTCACATACATTGTAAACATAGTAATTTACGGGTTGGCCATCTTTCGTTCCTTGATAAATACAGCCAATATTGGTTTTACCTACTGTGCGCGGACCTAAAGTTGACGGGTCTGGTAAGACAGCTTTTAAAAATTGAATTGGCACAATTTCGCGCCCTTCAAACATAATCGGTTCGATAGAAGTCATCCCCACATTTTCTAAACATTTCAAATGCGTTAAATACGATTGACCAAAAGTCATGAAGAAACGAATACGTTTAATGCCTTTGATATTTAAAGCTAAAGATTCTAATTCTTCATGATGTAATAAATACATATCTTTTTCGCCTACTTGGTCGAAATGATACTCACGTTTGATTTCCATAGGTTCGGTTTCAATCCATTCGCCATTTTCCCAATAAGAACCTTTGGCAGACACTTCACGGATATTGATTTCTGGGTTAAAGTTAGTCGCAAAAGGATAACCATGGTCACCGCCATTACAGTCTAAAATATCGATATATTCAATTTCATCGAAGTAATGTTTTTGTGCATAAGCGGAAAAGACGCCTGTGACACCAGGATCAAAGCCTGATCCTAAAATAGCGGTTATGCCTGCTTCTTCAAATTTTTGGCGATAAGCCCATTGCCATTTATATTCAAATTTGGCTTCATCTTTTGGTTCATAGTTTGCGGTGTCTAAATAATGCGTTTTGGTAGCTAAACACGCATCCATAATGGTTAAGTCTTGGTATGGTAAGGCTAAGTTGATGACGATATCAGGTTGCTCTTTTTCGATTAAGGCGATTAATTGATTCACATCATCTGCATCAACTTGTGCTGTGGTAATAAGGGTCCCTTTGCCATCTAATTTTTCTTTTAACGCATCACATTTTGATTTAGTACGAGAGGCAATACACAATTCTGTGAACACCTCACTATTTTGCACACATTTATGTGCTGCGACACTCGCAACGCCACCTGCTCCGATAATTAATGCTTTTGCCATTTACTTTCCTCCTCGGTTATTATCTAAATTATTTTATTTTAATCTTTTTTGTCTTCTTGATTCGACTATCATTTATCTTAATTAATAATGATTGAGTTCTTTTGGTGTTATAAACCAGTTAGACAGCTTGTAATTAAGTCGATTAATCTCATTTTTCTTAGTTAAAGGCTAATAAAATTTCGCGAATGATTTTGGTTGATAAAGCAGTTGAAGCACCACTCAAATCATAATGCGGGGATAACTCATTCACATCAATTGCCACGACATTTAATTGGGCAATATCGATAATCGCTTGTAATAAGGTCATAAAGTCAATGCCTCCTGCTTCGGGTGTACCCGTTCCTGGAAAGGCAGACGGATCTAACACATCAAGATCAATCGTTAAATAAACAGGTTTATCTTTTAAATCTGCGATTGCTTTTGGTAAGCCTGTCAAATTGAATTTTGTTAAATGGGTATGTTCTTTAGCAAATTCAAATTCCGCTTTTTCGCCAGAACGAATACCCAATTGGTAAATCCGTTCATCGCCTACCATATCCCAAATCCGACGGATAATCGTTGCATGAGATAATTCAGCACCTAAGTATTCCTGACGTAAGTCTGTGTGTGCGTCTAGTTGAATCACGCAAACATCGGGGTATTTCTCAGCGACAGCTCTAAATTGACCTAAAGTCACTAGATGTTCGCCACCAATCATTAACGGTCTTTTGCCGGCTGATAAAATTTCACGGGCATGATCTTCAATATCCTGTAAAGCCAAATCTACTCTTCCGAAAGATAATTCTAAGTCTCCAGAATCAAATATTTTCACTTCTGATAAGTCTTTATCTTGATACGGACTATAAGTTTCCAAGCCAAAAGAATCATTGCGAATCGCTTTCGGCGCAAAACGAGTCCCTGGTCGATTAGAGGTGGTTGAATCATATGGTGCACCAAAGATGACTGTGGTCGCTTCTTCAAAGCTTGCATCACAAGCGATAAAGGTTTCAATGTTAGGTTTCATATTAGGTCAACTCCTTTAAATAATTAGGTAAGGCAAAAGCTGCTTGGTGTAAAGGCAAATTATAATAAATGGTTTCAATCTGTTCGCGGTGAAGACGCACATTGGCTTCATCGACTTGCCAGCTCGTTCCTTTAGAAGAAAAACCAGCTAAGATATAACCTGCTGCATAAGATGGCACTGAAATCATATACGTCTCATTAATTGGAAAAACTGCTTTTAAGCGACTCATGACATGTTTGAAGGCTTCGACATCCTCGTTATAAAAGCCGTTTACTTGTTGTGACAATAATATTCCTTGTTCTGTTAGAGCGTTGTAACAATTGCCGTAAAATTCACGGGTAAATAAGGATTCATTTAAACCAAAGGGATTGGCTGAGTCGACAATAATTAAGTCATAAGTATTTTCACAGTGGCGCACAAATTTTAAAGCATCCTGAATGTATAAATTTACTCGTGGATCATCGAAACAGGGTCGGGTTTCCGGTAAATGTTCTTGGCAAATTTCGACTAAGCGTTGATCCAGTTCTACTACATCAATATTTTCAATCGATTGGTACTTTTCTAATTCACATAATACGCCACCGTCGCAGCCACCGATGACCAAGACATTTTTTATGTTGGGATTAGCTGACAGTGGCACATGCGCCATCATTTCAGAGTAGAAATACTCATCTTTCTCCGTCGTAATTAACTCGCCATCGAGCGTTAAAATGCGCCCGTACTCTCTCGAGTCTAAAACGGCGACATGTTGGTATTCCGTTTGTTCGGTGTGGACGACTTTTTGCACATTAATGCCTAATTTGACGTCTTCTTGATGATAATCATCGAACCATAATTCCATATTATTCCCCCTTTGGTGTTTGTTGGTTGGTTTAGATGTTGCTTTGTTGGCTAGATCTTTAATAGCCTGTTTTGATTTTTGCTTAAGCTAATTTTTTGTCGAATGGGTTATTCGGTAGTTATTTTTACTTTTGCTTAATCATATATTTCACGACTTGAATGTTTTGTAAGGTTGGGTCTTCCGTTCCCATTAAGAAACACCCTTTGGCACGAGCATACTCAATATGATCGATGATTTCTTGAGTAATGAGTTCTCCAGGCGCCACAATTGGAATGCCTGGTGGATAGCACATGACCATTTCGCCGGCAATTTGGTTGACACTTTCAGCTAATGGTAGTGGGTATTTTTCTGAGAAAAAGGCTCTACGTGGTGAAATGGCCACTTCAGTTTTCGCTATGTCAAAGACTAACAAACCTTTTTTGGTCTTTTTAAAGCGACGACGAATTTCAGCTAAGGCACTCACCAGTCGTTCAATATCATGGATACGATCTCCTACTGAAATATAGGCTAAAATATTAGCTGAATCTCCAAACTCGATTTGGATATCATATTCATCACGTAATAAATCATAGACTTCAATACCAGTTAATCCGGTGTCGGTGGTTTTAATACTTAATTTGGTTTGGTCAAAGTCAGCAATCCCATGACCGTCGATGATTTCTTTAGAATAAGCGTAATAATCACCAATCGCATTGATTTCATTTCGGGCATAATCTGCCAATTCTTGGACTTTATTAAAAGTAGCTGCCCCGTTTAATGCCAAGTGGCTACGTGCTAAGTCTAAACTGGCCATTAATAAATAAGAGGCGGAAGTGGTTTGAGTCAAGGTAATTATATTTCTGACATATTCCGGATCTATTTCATTATTTACTAATAAAAAAGAAGATTGGGTCAAAGAGCCACCTGATTTATGCATGGAAACAGCAGCCATATCAGCACCGGCAGCCATTGCTGAAATGGGTAAATGCTTGCCGAAATAGAGATGTGTACCATGGGCTTCATCGACTAATACTTTCAATCCATGTTGATGTGCTAGGTCGGTGATACCTTTTAAATCGGACGCAATCCCATAATAAGTCGGATTATTCACTAAAACGGCTGCTGCTTCGGGATGGTTTAAAATCGCTTGTTCGACGTATTCAAGTGGCATACCGGTTGAAATTTCTAATTCAGCATTATAAGGAGTCTCCACATAGACTGGAATACCACCACACATGACTAGGGCATTAATCACGCTTTTATGCACATTGCGCGGTAATATAATTTTTTGTCCTTCTTTTACCACTGAATAAACCATATTTTGTACGGCCGAGGTGGTGCCATTGACCATAAAAAAGGCATGCTTAGCGCCAAATGCCTCAGCCGCCAAATGCTCGGCTTCTTTAATAACCGATACGGGATGACTTAAGTTATCTAATAATTCCATTGAATTGGCATCCATTGTGATTGCTTTTTCACCAATAAAAGCTTTTAGCTCACTATTTGAACGGCCTCTTTTATGTCCAGGCACATCAAATGGCACGATACGTCGTCGCTTTAATTCGTTTAATGCCTCTACGATCGGCATTCTTGTTTGATCCAACCTATTTCACTCCTTTGGGTTAACAGTTGATGATTCTTAATAAGATGTCAAAATTTTGGTAACTTAATATTTGAGACTACTCACTCAAATACGGATGCGTTGATTGCGTTTGATTGCAGTTGCTTCGTTCAAATATAATCGACTACCCTTTGTTTCTATTTTTTTACATAAAAAATAGACCAAGCATTTTCTGCCTGGTCTACACTTATCTACATTCGTTTTTAATAAATTAAAAATACGTAAACTCCTATGAGGACACACGGTCCCCTTAAAGTTCATTTGTAGAACGAAGAGTCTATATAGCGCAATACTTTTACTACTCTTACTATCGTTTTCACAAGCACAATGCCTCAACATTATGTTATAAAAAATTTGAGTCGACAGATAGATATCCATCTCTTCAATAGACCCCTTAAAGAGTCCGTTTACTACTTCAAACCTGTTCTTAATAAACAGCAATAAGTTTGGCAAAAGTGTTTACTCGCCGCTCTCGTTCGCAGTGTTCGTTCACTGACATGCTAAATATTAACATTCAATAAATAACATGTCAATTGTATTTTTAGTTTTATTTTTATATGGGGATAAGTGTTCGTATTTTTTAGTTTCCAATTCGATGCGTAGGCTAAAATTTTGAAAGCTCATGATTTTAAGGTGGTGATAGTTTGATTGATTGGCACCACACATAAGCTTCTGCATTTTATGATATTTTAAAAACGCTTGTTTTTAGGTTTGCGGAGATGCGTCCCACATTTATGATAAGAATTAGCCGTTTTGCACTTACTTGGTTGCTTAATATTTACCGTAATCCTTCATTTTTAAAAGCTAAAAGAAACCCCTACCGCCATAAAATACGATAGGGATTTGCTTGGTATTTATTCACCATAAACGGTTTGAATTAACTGTTCTAAATCTAAATCATCATGATGATAAATTTTTTGGTCAACTATCGATAAATCCTGTGCAGGATATTGAGTATCGATGTAACCAATACAATACATGCCCGCAGCTTTAGCGGCTCGAGCGCCATTGTGTGAATCTTCAATGACGATGCACTGTGAAGGTTTCATTTCCAATAATTTGGCTGTATGCAAATAAATCCCCGGGTCTGGTTTAGATAGATTAATCTCTTCACCACTCACTAAGAAATCAAAATAGTCTTGTGCATCCAATACGTCAACGGTTTGTTGAATTTCTTTCATTCCCGAAGAAGAGGCGATGGCGAGACGAAAACCATGTGATTTCAATCTTTTTAATAAATCTAAAATCCCTGGATAAAAAATGAGCCCGTGCTCCTCATCCAATTGTTCCTTATAAGCCATCATTTTTTCAGTCAGTTCAGCTGGTGTACTATCAATTTGGAAATCTTTAATAATTCGAGTCCAAGTATAAGTATTTGTGGTACCAATAAACTGGTTCGTATACTCTTGGTCAACTTCATGACCGTAATCGTTGACAACACGTTGAATCGCTAAGGCATAATACTTTTCGGAGTCAATTATTACCCCATCCATATCAAAAATAAAAGCTTTCATATAATCCTCCTCATGTTAATTTTAATTTCATTTTACTTTAATATTAAACTTTAATAAAGCTAAATCCATTTTAGAAAGATGTATCGCTCTTTCAAATATTTTAGGAAAATCAAGTGTCTTTTTCATTTAAACTTTGTTAAGATTAAGCTATGCTTATTAAAGGAGACGATATGCAGTGAAACAATTCAATACAAAATTACCAGGGCTAGTTATCGCTTTATTAGTGGCCTTGGTCGCTTGGTACCTTGGAAAATTATTCCCTTTAATCGGGGGACCCGTCATCGCCATTTTTCTGGGAATGCTTCTCAACCAATGGGTATCCAGCCAATCACAGTTCACTGACGGTTTAAATTTCAGTTCAAAATACATTTTACAAACTGCCGTCGTATTATTAGGATTTGGCTTGAATCTCAATCAAGTGTTAAAGGTGGGTTATAGTTCGTTACCAATTATCGTCAGTACGATTTTAACCTCTTTATTGATTGCTTATCTTGGCTATAAATTATTTAAAATCGATCGTGATACGGCGATTTTAGTCGGTGTTGGCTCTTCAATTTGTGGTGGTTCTGCGATTGCAGCAACGGCACCGGTTATTGATGCGGAAGAATCCGATGTGGCACAAGCCATTTCAGTCATCTTCCTTTTTAATATTTTGGCGGCGATCCTGTTCCCCATTTTAGGTCAAATATTAGGCTTATCGAATGAAGGTTTCGCGATATTTGCCGGAACAGCGGTTAATGACACGTCTTCAGTGACGGCTACTGCCACCGCATGGGATGCGATTCATCAATCCAATACGCTTGATAACGCCACCATCGTCAAACTAACACGAACACTGGCAATCATTCCGATTACATTGGCTTTATCTTATATCACTAATCGCCAAACAAGTAATGGACAATCATTCAGTTTTAAACGTGCTTTCCCTAAATTCTTATTGTATTTTGTACTCGCATCCTTATTCACAACCTTATTTGACAGTTTAGGCATTAACATTGCCTTATTCAGCCAATTCAAAACTCTGTCTAAATTCTTTATTATTATGGCCATGGCTGCTATCGGTATGAAAACAAATATTGGCAAATTAATCCGTTCAGGTGGTCCTGCTATTTTATTAGGCGCCCTTTGTTGGATTAGTATTACGATTGTTTCATTATTGATGCAGTCTTTAATGGGTAGTTGGTAAAAGGACGTTACTTAATTGTCTAGGAATGGATGGTAAGTAACTAGATAACTCATAGATTGTAATGCTTAGTTGCTAACAGATAGTACTAATTTAAGTCATATCGCTTAATTGTTATCAGATAGAACCTTAAGTCGTCGTAGACAGATAGAACCCTTTCTTTAAAACTTATTTATACGAAAACTAACCTAAATAATACCCATTCCGTTTGTCATATAGCTAAAAATAAAAATAGCACTCCAGCATTAAATGTGGACACTAAGGTTCGCATAAATGATGGGGTGCTTATTCTTTTTTATCGAGAGGTCATTTAATCCATTTCGTTTGTGCGCCATACACCTTCTGCTGATTTTTCACGATCACCTTTAACATTTCTTCATCTCGCAAAGCTGATAAATCCTCAACTAGTTGCGGTAATGTTGTTTTCAAGGTTGAAATTAATGTTTGTAAGTCACTTTCTAAAGTTATTGGATGACTAGGCCAATCGGTTTCCAATAATAATCGCTCTCGTGGGACTTGGGTGACATAGGCTCGCCCTTTTTTTGTGGTTAACATACAAGGATTAATCGATAAATAACAGCCCATCTTAATTAAGCGAGTTAACTCATCACTCGTGCCACTGAACCAATGAATAATGGGGATGATGTTTTCTTGCATGACATGACACGCTTCTAAAATATCTAAAACTGCTGTCACGGATCGAACAGCATGAATCGATAAGATATATGGTTCTTGGCTATTATGAGACTGACTTACGACTTGTTGGATGAGTTGCTTAAAAATACTTATTTGTAGAGTTTGCGACGCAACCGCTAATCGCTTGTCACTAAAATCAAGCCCTATCTCGCCAATAAGACGAGTTCGTGATGCCCATTTTTCAAACACTACTAATTCACTTTCAGCTGTTCTTTGATTTTCAATCCACCAAGGATGAAATCCTAGCGAAACCCTATGTGGTTTGATGTTTTGCGTGATTAACCGTTCATACTCTGAAGGTAAGACGGTTTGTGCAACCACCTCCAACGAAGCCTGTTCCATCTCTGTTAATATTTGTTGTCGCAAACTATCGTTTTTAATAAAATCAAAATGAAAATGCGTATCGATTAAATTGGTCATTCTCTCACCACCTTGAATTTGAAGTTAATTATTTCTCAATCGACATGCTGATTACCATGCCCAATAACATCCCTATAGACGCACCTACGGCCAGATTGTCTTCACCTAAAAATGTTACGATAGCCGTTCCTAAACCCATACCGATAGCCATTCCTTCGACCAAATAATTTTGTTGTTCACTCGCTTCTTTCTTAGCGGGTTTTTTGGTCGAATTTTGATCCACTTTAAACGCCGCCATTTTGACGACCATCACTGCACTGATTGCTACTATGGGAGTGGGCAAGATTATTCTCAGCCTCATTAAGACTCAGATTGAGACCACTCAACCACTGCGCTTTGAATTAAAAAGATATGCTTGAACAGAATTTAAAAAGCTTTTGCTCAGCCTCGTATTCATTTATCCTCGCTCCAGTCTTAAATCTAGTAATAATCCATTTTAACTAACCTTCTTATTCTATGATTTTAGGAATGCCGTCATAGTCTTCCCAGCCTGCTAAGCGACGGATAACTTTACTAGCTAGCGTCATCCCCATAATGGGTGGCATATAACTGGTAGAACCTAAGGTATCAGCCTTTTTCACGCTACCATGACTTTCAATTTTGACCGCTTTTTCCTTTGAATAAAGCACTTCAACACCCTTAATGGCTAATTCTTTACACTCTAAACGAATCGTCTTTGACATCCGACAATAACTGGTATTTTCAATATAATCAAATAATAACTGACTTGGATCTAATTTATTCGCTGCTCCCATAGAAGACAATAGCGGCACTTGATGTTCCATACACCATTGAATAATAGCGACTTTTCCGTAAAAATGATCAATACAATCAATGACATAATCGGGCTTAGGAAAACTTGCGAAATCCGGTTCAATATTTTGGGCACGAACAAATTTTTGCAATGGATATACCTGACAATCGGGATTTATATCGTGAATCATCTCCGTCATCACTTCGGTTTTAGGACGTCCAATAGTCGAAGTAAAAGCGATTAACTGACGATTAATATTGGTAATATCCACCACATCACCATCAATAACGATTAAATTTCCTACCCCTCCACGTGCTAATGCTTGGGCACAACTAGCCCCAACGCCTCCTAATCCGACAACCATCACCGTAGCATTTTGTAATTTTGTTAATCCTTCGTCCTTTAAAATTAAATTTAATCTTGCGAACCGTTCATTCTTCTCTTGCAAATTAACCATCCTTTATTTTTCAACTACTTTTAATCATAACCATCTAGCAATCGTCATGCAACAAAAATTTATAAAAGTGAGGACGATTAAAGTGCCACTAATTTTTCTAACGTTGCCGATCGTTTAGCGCCTCTTGCCTTTATTAACATTAGGGATTGCTAGCGCATCATCTTCAGTAGTTATTGAAGATGAATGGCCTATATCGCTTGAATTTTTTAAGTCACTATCAGAAACAATTTATCATTCTATCGGTACTTTATTAAAGTAGGCGCTTGGTCATAGACTGTTATTATCGTTCTAGGTAAGGTGATGTGTTTGGCACGTGTATTCAAGACAGCAGAAAACTTTTGGCTATTATAGTTGGTGGACTCTTGATGCCGCATTACTTATTTCAGCTAAAGTTAGTGTTTGACTAGTGACTTCGAAATGCCAGCAATTTTTGCTATTATTCCACTTTCTAAACTCACCTACCATTTATTTATGCACCGCCTTGTGAAATAAGCTCACCTATATTGTGCAACAATTTAATTTTGATCAAAGCTGTTTTCATAAATTGGGCGTGTCTCATTTTGAGACACTTTTTGCTGAATTATTAAGAAAAATTTAAAAAACGCGCTCAAAAAATTTAAATTTTATGAAAATGAAAACAAGTTTCAAAAAGTGCTGTTTTCATATCTCAAAACGAGACGCGATTAACAAAGTTAACAAAAATGAAGAAACAGAAAAATCATTTAAATTGGCAAATGTAATGCTTTCATCACAAGACTAGCTCTTCGATGAAAATAACCATTTGTGAATTGGTATATCTGGCTTGTGAAATTAAAAAAAGCAAGAGCTTAAAATTCTAGCGAATTTCAACTTCTTGCTTACTTCAATTTGTTACTTATGATTTAACGTTTTATATCTTCTGCTTCTTGGGATGCAGCTGTTTCAAGATGGGTCATCACTTTAGCATCCACTTCAAAATAATTCATCCGTTCTTTAATGGTCTCCCACCATAATTCACCATCTGGAATTTGATATAAGTTATAATCGGCTAATGGCACTACTTGATACATTTTTTCTGCTTCGATGCCTAAATTAAAAGTGGGCATGAATTTAGGATTTTCGACTTTCACCTTACCTTCCGCATCTTTGGTAAAGGTCACTTCCGTAATGCCACCAATTTTATTATCAAGTTCACGTTGCCCGGTTAGGAAGCTGGCTTGAGAATAAATCGCAAAGGTTTGGTCGCCATTATACCAATCATAGGGTTGTACACAATGCGGATGCCCACCTAAAATTAAACTTACTCCCGCATCACTCAATGCTTGATAAATATAAAATTGTTCGTCATTAGGTAACGTATCATATTCACCACCTAATTGTAATGAAACGACAATCGCATCGACTTGTGGTTTTAATTTTTCAATTCCCGCTAACATCACTGGTAAATCAATTATATTAATCAAATATTCTTCACCAGCGGGTACCGGTACGCCATTGGTTCCATACGAATAAGCTAAAAAGCCTAATTTTATACCATTTTTTTCAATAATACGTGGGGTGTTATAGTCTTCCCAAGATTCATAACTGCCATAATATTCTAACCCGGTATTTTGGATATTATTGAGTGATGAATAGACACCTTGACTGGACCAATCCAAGGTATGGTTAGTCGCATTGGATAAGATGTCGATACCAATATTTTTTAGATTGTCCAAAATCGCATTCGGTGCATTGAAGCTAGGATAGCCTGATACAGGTAAATCGGGATAGGCTGCAATAATTTCCATATTGGCGACTGTGACATCTGCATACTCGGTATAGGGCTTGATGTAGTTCAACATGGGCATAAAATCAAAATCAGCTTGCGAATCAAAATCGGCTTCCGTAAAGCCTTCTTTCAACATCGCTACCTTAGTATTTTGATATAAATCAGAATAGGTGTCAGCCATCCAAGAAACACGATCATGGATTAACACATCGCCTACTGAACGCAACACTAATTGATGTTCTTGCGGTTGATAAGGTTGTAGACTCTCTTTGGTTTCTAAACCTTCAAATAAGAAAGCATGGGATTGATTTTTACTTAGATCTTGATCTTGAGTTGTTTCAGAATTGGTGGTTGCTTCCGTAGTTGTCTCTTGATGTGATTCGGTCTGTTCACTCGCCACCTCTTCAGCAAAAATAGGTATCAACGGCGTTGTCATACCATTGACTACTAATCCGAATAGGGTCACTTTGGTTAGATATTTTACAAGATTGTTTTTCATTAAACCACTCCTCTAAACACTCATGTATCGTATAGTAGTATCATACCACGGATAACATCAGTTTCCATTTGTTTTATAAAATTTTATAGCTGTTATAAAAAGTTTAGGAAGAGTATTTCACATCTTAAATCAAATTATTCAGCTGATCAAATATACTTTTATTCGCATAAGATACCGTCTAAGTTGGAAGTATAGTTCCAAGGGTGAACGTTTTTTGCCTAAGTTGGAAGTACAGTTCAAATTTGAAAAAATATAAGAAGCTAAGTGAAAATCATTCCAATAAATTTTTAAAAAAATTCGCTCTCCTTAGAGAACGAGTTTAAGTGCTAAGTTCATTCCAATATTTCCTTTACCCTATGTTGTAACTCTGGGATAACGTCTTCTTCAAACCAAGGATTGCGTTTCATCCAACGGATGTTCAAGGGTGACGGATGAACGAGCGGCAGGTACTTTGGTAAATATTCTTGATAATGACGCACGGTTTCCGTTAAGGTTCGTTTTCTTTGTTTGCCTAAATAATATTTCTGTGAATAGGCTCCAATTAGAATGATTAATTCAATGTCAGGCATTAATTCAAGTAGTTTGGGATGCCATTTTTCAGCAAATCCTTTACGGGGTGGCTTATCACCCGATTTGCCTTTACCTGGAAAATAAAAATCCATCGGCAAGATGCCAAACTTTCCAGATTCATAAAAAACTTCGCGACTAACACCCAACCAACTACGTAATCGGTCCCCACTCGGATCATTAAAAGTCTGTCTTGACTCCTGTGCGAGTCGACCGGGTGCTTGTCCTACTAATAATATTTTTGCGGTTGACGGGGCAACAAAGAGTGGTTCAATTCCTTCTTCGGTGTAAACTCGATTCATCTCATCTGCCATGATTTCTTGTACGACTTGTTTGATTGCATGATTATGTTGATACATATTTCTCACCTCTTATTACATCAATTGTATTACACATGAGGGGATTAGTTAAATGATAACTATCACTTTATTTTATAGGCCGAGTGTTTTAGCAAGACCTTTGAAGCGTAGTGACACAAGCTCGATATATATTATGCTCTTTCATCAATCAATAAAAGTAACATTTACCTTCTTTCGAGTTTTCGGTAATGATGTAAGGCATTTTACCTGATACGAAATAAGTTACTGGTTACCAAAATGCAATCATCAAAAGTTTTATTGCGGATATTTTACCCCAAGCAAAGACCAATATTATTAACATAAAAACTTCAAAAGCTTTTCGCTATTCTTCCTACCTTCACCCTTTAATTCTCATGTGCTTTTCACTTTAAATTCATAAGTTTTTAATATACAATACTATTTAGTTTATCTTAATGGCACTTAATCATCATCGCCAATAGGCTGTCAAAGATATTATTAGGAGGATTTTATGAATACACAAATTAAACACTATATTTTGGAGCATGAGGATGAACTAATTCAGAATCGTCGCTATTTACATCAACACCCTGAATTATCTCTTGAAGAGTTTAAGACAACCCAATTCATTGCCCAAGAATTAGATAAATTGAAGGTTCCCTATCGTTTAATGGAGCCTACTGGCGTTTTGGCTGAAATTAAAGGTTCAAAACCAGGTAAGACCGTCTTACTTCGTGCCGACATGGATGCTCTCTCGATTGATGAACTTAACCATCATCTGGATTATTGTTCAGTAGAAGCTGGAAAGATGCACGCTTGCGGTCATGACGCTCATACGTCTATGTTATTGAGTGCTTTAAAAGCGTTAATATCGGTGAAAGATCAAATTAAAGGCACTGTACGCTTTATTTTCCAACCAGCCGAAGAAATCGGTCAAGGAGCTAAAAAAATGGTAGAACAAGGTGTCTTAGAAGATGTTGACAATGTCTTTGGGATTCATATTTGGTCAGTACATGAGACCGGTCAAGTCGTCTGCGAACCCGGTCCATCTTTTGCCAGCGCTGATATTTTTAAAATTCATTTTAAAGGTAAAGGTGGCCATGCTGCTCAACCTCATCTTTCCCACGATGCGGTAGTAATGGCAGCTGAATATGTTAACAATGTACAATCCATCATTTCACGCACGATTGATCCCCTCTCACCAGCTGTGTTAACCATCGGAAAATTTGAAGCTGGCGACCGTTTTAATATTATCGCTGAAAATGCCGTCCTAGAAGGAACCGTTAGAACGTTTAATAATGAGACCCGTTCAGTGGTGGCGACCCAGATGCAAGCATACGCTGAACAAATAGCTGAAATGTATAATGGAAGTGTCGAATTTGACTATTCATATGTGACTGAAGTTGTCGATAATCATTTACAAAGTGCACAATTAGTCCAATCGATTACCGAGCAAACTTTTGGTAAGGACTTTGTCCATCATGATGACCCGACAATGGGAGCGGAAGATTTTGGCTATTATATGAAGACTATTCCCGGAGCCTTCGCAACGGTTGGGTGTCGTAATGTCGACAAAGAAACTGATTTCCCTCACCATCATGCACGCTTTAATGTGGACGAAGAAGCGTTAAAATACGGTGCGGAATTGTATGCTCTGTACGCTCTTCGTTACTTAAATCAAGACGAATTCTAATTAGGAAAGGATATTCATATGAACCAGACAGTTAAACAATTTATTCAAGACCATGAAGCTGACATGATTGAAATGCGACGCCATTTGCATCGACACCCTGAATTATCTTTGGAAGAATTTGAGACGACACGTTATATTGCGAAACAATTAGATCAATTAGGCTTAACCTATCGATTAATGGAACCTACCGGGGTGATGACAGAAATTAAAGGGGCTCAACCCGGTAAAACCGTCTTATTGCGTGCCGATATGGATGCCCTCTCAATTCATGAATTAAATGACCACCTCGATTACCAATCACAAAATGAAGGTAAAATGCATGCTTGCGGACATGATGCCCATGTAGCGATGTTAATGATGGCACTAAAAGCCTTGTTATCAGTAAAAAACTCTATCAAAGGCACCGTACGTTTTATCTTTCAACCGGCTGAAGAAATTGGTAGAGGAGCGAAATTAATGATTGAACAAGGTGTACTTGACGATGTCGATAATGCCTTTGGTATTCATATTTGGTCGATGGATCAAGCTGGATTAGTAAACTGTAATGTGGGCCCTACTTTTGCAGCAGCAGACCGATTCTATATTCATTTCAAAGGTTCGGGTGGACATGCCGCTCAACCACATTTAACAAAAGATGCGGTGGTGATGGTCTCTCAATATATTTCGCAAGTCCAAAATATCATTTCGCGTACGATTGATCCAATGGAATCAGCGGTGTTAACCATTGGGAAAGTTGAAGCGGGTGACCGTTTTAATATTATTGCTGAAAATGCTAAACTAGAAGGTACTGTTAGAACTTTTGATGCCGCTACGCGAGACACCGTTGAACAGGAGATGCAACGTTTTGCTGAGAAAATCGCGGCAATATATGGAGGCACAGTTGAATTTCAATATGATCGCTTACTAGATCCCGTCGTCAACGAACGTCACAGTGCAGAGCTGGTACATCGTATTACGAAAGAAACTTTTGGCGAAGAATTCGTCGGCCACTTCCCTCCGAAAATGGTTGCGGAAGATTTTGGTGAATACAATAACCATATTCCAGGAGCCTTCGCAACGGTTGGTGCACGCAGTGAAACGAATGGGGCAATCTATCCTCATCATCATGCTCGCTTTAATGTGGGGGAGGAAAGCCTAAAAGTCGGCGCTGAACTCTATGCACAATATGCTTTAGAATATTTAAATCAAGCAGAATTTTAAGGATTTTATCGCTAAAAATAAGGTGGAGGAAAGGACACTGCGAATCACAAACTGAAAATATGGAAAGGACACTCGGTTTGCCCAAGTGATACGGAGATAGTCTGTTTTACTGGCGAATAATAATATGGAAAATGACTGTCAGTTTTTCCAAGCCAAACGAAATCAGATGTCACACTTTAAAGCCAAACGAAGGCGCACCCCTACTCTAAGCAAAACTAAGTGTCACCAATTGTAATAAAATAGTGGGAGTAAACTCTAAATCACAAACATCACCAGAAGCCACCACAAACTATTGCGAGAGCTTAAAGTATCGTCAGAGAGTCGACACCTGAACTAAACAATACAGTTGATTCCCTAATACAAAATTCGTCCGCAAGACACCCTAAACCAAATAAAAATAGGAGCGACCCACTGAAGCAAAACCACTTGGTTTTCACTTCTAGGTCACTCCTATTATTTTTTTACATAAATTGATACGCATACATAAATTCTTGGCGTGCTCTAGTACCATTTTTAGTAGGAATTTGAATCGTCTCACTTGTCACTTGTTCAAAATCCAAATAATCATAAAAGAGATAGTTACAATCAGAATCAGTAAATAAATAAAGGTTTTGGCAATCCTCATTTTTAAAATCTTTTATCGCTTCATAAATAAGACTTTTACCTAAACCATGACCTCTGGCTTTTGAAGAGACGGCGATGTATTCAATACTAGCATCAAAATCTGTGTCTACTTCACCTAAGAATTGATTGTAGATTGACTTCTCCGCTTCAAACGTTTTGATTAAGCGATTGATTTCTTGTTCTTCGCCATGTTTTGACAATTCAATTAAATTTTCAATGGTATTGGTTTGGAATTTGCGAAACTCCGGATCATCTTTGGTTATTTTACATAAAATCATCCCTAAGATTTGGCCATCCACTTCTGCCACTCGACCTGTAGAACTATTGTATAATGCTTTATTAAGTGAAATGGCGGCCGCAGCCTTCTCAAATTCTTCCTTTTCATAGAATCCGTCGAACCACGCTTCATGAACTAAGTTAATCATTTCAGGTATGTCGCGTTCTTCAATTTTTCTAATGGTTAATTGCATTTTTTCCTCCTATAGTTTTCTCAATTTAAAACGATGTTACCACCCTAACAAAACTATATTGCGTTGTCAATTAAATTACTTTACATTAGAATCGATTGAGATTTTTAGTTTGTTTAGCTTATCTCTTTAATTTAGTTTTAGTAGTTAGGCGATGAAATCGAGTGACAATGCAACCAACTTTTACTTGACTCACTAACTTAAAGCTTATCCTTGTAACCATCAGACATGTTCTTCAATAGCTACTCACTCAAAACCAAATGGCATAGATTTCAGCATAAAGGTAACCGGTGATATTTCGTTAACTTTCTTTACTAATATTTCAATAAATCCAACTGCCTCTACATCACTGCAACCATAATTACTCTCATTTCCTTCTTAGTTTCGATACGAATACCACTTATTCAGTTTCATACACACAAAAAAACCAGCTCCATACCTTTTTGGCATCGAGCTGGTTAATTTAAGTGTTTTATTAACTTGGCCGCTACTAATAATTGACACACTGTCAGTAACAGTCACATTCCTTTTTTTATTCTTAAACCGTAGTGGAGGCTACTTTGACTGTTCCTTCATCTTGAACACCGTCTGTGTTTAATAACGCATCATAACGGTCTTTTTGTAAATAAGGCATTGATAACATTGTAACAAAACTAATTAAGTATAAGCTGGCTAAGAATAACATCACCATTGAGACCGATGAGCTATCTAAGATTTTTCCGATAATCACAGATGAGAAGCCTCCGACAGCGCGGCCAACGTTTAAGATTACATTATTAGCGATTGAATGAATACGTCCTGCATACAAACGACTGGTCATAGCACCATATCCTGAGAACATCCCATTGACGAAAAATCCAACAATCATGCCGCCAATAATCATCGTTAAAGCCGAATTAGCAAATTGGAATAAGTAAACTGAAGCAGCGGACATCAATAGGAAGATGCTGTATGCTAAACGTGGTCCTAAATAGTCTAGGATTTGGCCAAATACTAACATACCGATACACATGCCGACAATCGTCGCAATCATCCAAGTAGAAGAGTTTTTAACCGAAATTCCTAAAGACTCTTGCATAATGGTTGGTAACCAGTTCATCATCCCAAAGTAACCGGCAATTTGAACAGTGGTCATCACCATTAAAGCGATGGTTTGATGAGCTAGAATTGGTGTCGCAAATAATTCTTTAATTTCTGGCTTTACATCCGTATTTTTAGCCACACGACGATTAGAAATAGTAGCTTCATCCACAGCAAAATGCATATAAGCCACAAGAATTAATGGCAGTAATCCTAATAAGAACAATCCTTTCCAGCCAAATATTGGAGCCACAGAACCAGCTAATAATGCTGAAAAGATTGAACCGACTTGACCGGCAATCCCGTTTAATGCGGAAACGCGTCCCATTTTCTTCGGCTCAACAATACCAGCCATAATCGCAACCGCCACACCATATTCTCCTCCGACTCCAATTCCTGCGATGAATCGCATTAAATATAGGTAGTAAATATTATTAGTAAAGAAAATTAATCCGGTCGCAATTGAAAAGATGATAATTGTCCATTTGAAGACTTTATATTTATTATAGCGATCGGCTAAAACCCCAAATACTAGACCACCTAATAACATCCCAAAATTCGTAATCGTCGCAATCCATCCTCCTTGGGTTTGAGAGATACCTAGGGTTGAGACAATACTGGACATTGAAAAGGCTAAAAACATCACGTTTAAATCATCTAATCCTGAACCGACAATCGATGTAACTAAGGCTCTTTTATCATTTTTACTCATTTTTTCCATTTTTTAGCTCCTTAATGAATGATCTCGTCATTCTTTATTAATTTTGTTGTGCTTCGCTCCATGCTACTGGATCTTGATACCAATCTTCTAATGATGTTTTATATTCAGCTAACCCTCCTTCTGTTGTCGCGATTTCTAATAGTGTGGTGTAATCCGTTAAGGATTGAAATGCCAAACCTGCTTCTTTAAATGCTTGTTGGCCACTATTGAGTTGATAATTAAAAATGCTAACCACGCCTAATACTTCAGCGCCTTCAGCTTGGATTTGTTTTGCAGCGTTTAAAACACTACGTCCAGTCGAAATTAAATCTTCAATTAAAACCACTTTAGCTTGTTTATCCAACGCAC
This sequence comes from Globicatella sp. PHS-GS-PNBC-21-1553, assembly GCF_033564055.1. Lineage (NCBI taxonomy): Bacteria > Bacillati > Bacillota > Bacilli > Lactobacillales > Aerococcaceae > Globicatella > Globicatella sp. PHS-GS-PNBC-21-1553. The sequence continues at coordinate 1,844,976 of NZ_CP085470.1, read as the reverse complement.
CTTCAATCGCACGACCCTTGCCATGGTCTTTAGCAGATGAACGCACATAAATCATCGGTAAGTCTAATTCTGCTGCAACAAAAGCAGCATGGGGAATACCAGCCGTAGCGGTTCCGGCAATAACCGTGACCTCTGGATAATGCTCTTTTATCGTTTTAGCTAATAAATACTCAATTACTTTTCGTTCACGAGGATAAGACATGATCAAACGATTATCCGTGTAAATCGGTGCTTTTAAGCCACTAGCCCATGTAAACGGGGCTTGTGGGCTTAGACAAACGGCTTCGATGTCTAATAATATTTGGGCGGCTTGTTTTGCTGATGTCGTCATATAATATTCCTCCTAAAATGATGCTTTTTCAGCCAAACCTTTTTGCCACTCGGCTTTAATGGCTTGGTAGGCTGCCACAGGGTCTTCGGCTTGAGTAATTGGACGTCCCACCACAATATAATCACAGCCATTTAATGCGGCCTCATTAGGTGTCGCCGTCCGTTTTTGGTCATCTTGACCTTTCGTTAGTCGAATACCCGGTGTGACCGTTAAAAAGTCCTCGCCAAATTTTTCTTTGATAGCTTTTGCTTCTAGTGGTGAACAAACGACGCCATCTAATTGCGCTTGTTGGGTAAGCTTGGCCAAGTGGTTAACACTTTCTGCCATCGTTGCTTCAACTAATTGTTCATTTTTAAGTTGTTCTGGGCTAGTGGACGTTAATTGGGTCACCGCTAGTAAAACCGGACGTTTCGCCCCTTCACCAGTCCCTTTTTCAATTCCTTGACGGGCCGCTTCCATCATGGCTTGTCCGCCCATTGCGTGAACATTTAACATTGCTACGCCTTGCTTAGCTAAGGTTTTCATCGCCCATTTTACAGTGTTAGGAATATCATGTAATTTTAAATCTAAGAAAATATCATGACCACGCTGTTGTAATACTTCAACCATCTGCGTACCAGTCGTATAATATAATTCCATCCCTATTTTTACATTTAAAGGCTCGGAAAATTGATTTAAAAACTCATTTAATTGGTCTATTTCTTGAAAATCGAGTGCAATAATTGGTTTACTCTCGTCCATTTTCATCATCCTTTCACTCTTTCGTGATAAAAAGAAAAACCTACACACGTGTGTAGGCTCATAAAAGTACATAAAGATAGTGCTATTAGACGGATTTAGCGCAATCCTCCAATGGCAAATATGGTTATGGTAACTTTCATGTTTCTCGAACACGTTTAAAGATCCCTAAATTTCTTTCTAAAGTATACTTATCATTAGACTAATTGTCAAATGAAAATGAAAATAATGGTTAGCTCTTTCGCATCATTCGGTTTGTTCCCCATAAAAAACGCTAGGCATATGCTTTTAACTGATACCGCAATGGGTTTTAGGCCAGATTGGGTGAGGCTAACAGCTATTTTAACTCAACCAAGAGCAGTTTTAGGCCAGATTAGATGAGATCGATAGCGATTTAACTCAATAAAAGTACAGCTATTTTAACTCAATGAGGTGAACAGCGTTTTAAAACATTGAGACAAGTAGCGATTTTAACACATTGAGTTGAACTACAATTTAAAACATTGAGAGCAAGCAACTCAATTCGCCATAATATTTAAATGGTTACTGATAAACCCTCCTTGTCAAGATGACTCAATTATTCATCTTCACCGAACAATCCCGCTAACCCTAATCCGGCGAATGGATTATTGGTTACCACTTCTTGTTGATCTAAATAACTTTCATTGGCTTTCAATTCTAGTAAACCTTGATAAACTTCTGCCGTCATCTTGGCATCTTCTAAACTGTTATGTGCTTGCCCTTTTAAGCCAATATATTCTGCTACGGCTTTTAGACTCAATCCCTTTGAACCTGATAAATAGGTCGGTTTCATTGCTTGTGCTATTTCATAGACATCAATTTGATATTGCGCTTCTAAATCTAAGCCATGACTTTGTAGCACTGGAATATCACTTTTTCTGCCATTATACCCCATCAATGGAAAGTCACCGACAAAGGCTTTAAAATCCCTTAATACTTCCACTAAAGGAGGCGCATTTTTAATTTTATCTTGAGTAATACCCGTTAATCCTGTAATAAAACTTCTAATATGAACAGTCGTATGAACATAAGTGTCAAAGCGTTCAATTTCTTGATGATTGACGTACTTTATCGCCGATACTTGTAATAAATGTTGAATGCCCTCTACCTCGTTAAATTCTAAGTCGAAAGACACATAATCTTTAAATTCTTCCACATCTTCCCTCCTTGAAATTCCCTATAATGATATTGTAAACGATAAAAGCGAAATTGTCTCGGTTAGGATGATGGTTGCCGGGTTAAGGTTTAGCTTCTATTACGAAATACCAATCGTATCGGGACCGGCAATCAAAATTTTATTTCATTAACTCCACACTTCATCAGCAATTTCTTTAATCAATTGTAGCTTTTTCCATTGATCTTCTTGCGTTAATTTATTCCCTTCTTCGGTAGATGCAAAGCCACATTGAGGGGACAAGCTTAAGCGTTCTAATGGAATGTATTGCGCGGCTTCATGGATACGGGCGATAATTCTGTCTTTATCTTCTAATTCTGGTCGTTTAGAGGTTATCAATCCTAGTACTACATTCTTATCACCGGTAACTTTACGCAGTGGTTCAAAACCACCTGATCGTTCATCATCAAATTCTAGGAAATAACCATCTACCTCTTCTTTGGCAAAAAGAAACTCCGCAATTTCTTCATAAGAACCGCTAACCGCATAAGTCGATTTAAAATTACCACGACAAACATGAGTCGTCACTACTAAATCTTCTGGACGTTGACTAATCGCTCGATTATTAGTCTCTAAAAATAATTGCTTGATTGCTTCAAGCCCTGCTTGGTCAGTACCAAAAAAGTCTTCAGCACGCTTATCCACTAATAACCCCCATGAACAATCATCTAACTGAAGATGACGCAAACCTAACTGGTATGCCTTCTGGATAAATTGTTGGTAAATCGAAACTAAATCCTCTACCAACTCCTCTTGACTATCATAGAACTTAAGCGTATTGTCAATGGCAAAAGGCATAATTAATTGTTCAAGAAACTGCGCAGGTGCTGGAATGGTCAATTTTGCTTGATGCCCTTTTTCTTCAAACTGTTTTACAAATTTAAAATGTTCAAAGAAAGGATGATCCTCATTAAATCCTAAACGTCCTACTAGATAAGTGTCATCGATTAGTGCCACTTCATCTGCAAAAGGTAGTCCTGTTTCTGTTGGACGATGTTCAATGCCGTCAAATCCCCACATAAAATCTAAATGCCACGTAGAGCGTCTAAACTCTCCATCGGTAATAAATTCATAGCCTAATTCTTTTTGCTTATTAATTAATTCCTCAATCACTTGATCTTCTACAATTTTTAACGCTTGTGCATCAATTTTACCTTCCTTAAACGCTTGTCGAGCAGTGACTAATCTTTCAGGTCTTAAAAAACTCCCCACAAAATCATGTTTACTACAATTATGACACATATTATTTCCCCCTTAGAAATTATTAGTCGATTTCATTAACAAAAAAAGATCCCATCCTCAAAAAGGACGAGATCACTCGTGTTACCACCTTAATTTATATTAACCTCACGATTAATACCTCTATGAGTACTATCATACTCGCTCGCTTTAACGGGCGAACCCGGACTCACCTAAATATCGAAGAGCCAACTCGAAGACCATTTTCAATGAATTGCCATTTAACTGCTTGCACCAACGACAGTCTCTCTGTAAAACTTTCATCCATCTACTTTTCTTGTCAATGTTTTTATGACTATATTCACACTATAAATTAATCTGTTCCTAATGTCAAGCTAATAATTAAAACTTTAAATCAGTTTAGTCTTTTTCACGATGAGTTGTTTGAGAATTCACTGTGGAATAACGGACACTTTCATCACGACGGAGATTTTCACCACAAACCGCATAGGTTCAATGAGTTGGCATAATATCCCGCAAACCTTCATCGATATTTAATAAAAGGTGCTTTAAACACAATCATTAATTCATTATATTTTGTGGTTTCCCTTCGATAAAACTAATCACATTTTGAAAGGCGATTTCTGCTCGTTTTACCATTGCTTCATCACTAAGAAACGCAATATGTGGCGTTAAAATGGTATTTTTAGCTCCCAATAATGGATAGTCGCTCTCTAATGGTGGCTCTGTATCAAACACATCTATACCTGCTCCTGCAATGCGCCCTTCATTTAAGGCTTCGGCTAGTGCCTCATTGTCGACCACCGGGCCTCTAGCGGTATTGATTAATATCGCCTCTTGCTTCATCAAGGCCAATTTTTCTTTTGATATTAGTCCTTTAGTGTGATCATTTAATGGTAAATGTAAGGAAACTATATCACTATTTTTTAGTACGTCCTCTAATGATTGATAGGTCAAACCTAGTTCTTTTGCCTGCTCATTTTCACTGCGACTATAGCCGATTAACTCAGCGCCAAATGCTTTGAACAATTTTGCTGTTTCAATCCCAATATTACCTGTCCCAATGACGCCCACTGTCTTTCCTTTAATTTCCATCCCTTGAAATGGCCCTGGAAAATCAGCCGCTAGTCGTGTATCTGCATCACTTTTCGGTATTTGACGATAGAGAGCTAATACCAATCCTAAAACTAATTCACTAACAGAAGTCGTCGCATAGCCAGAAGCATTCGCAATTTGAATTCCTAATTCATTAGCAGCCTCTTGAGCGACATGATCGATTCCAGTAAAAGCGACATCAATTAACTTCAATTGTGGGTTAGCTTTTATCACTTTAGCCGGATAAGGATTGTTGGCAATCATCACAATATCCGCTCCTTTTGAACGTTCAATCAGTTCCTGAACATCGGTCGTTTTAGTGTCAAAATAGGTGAACTCATGGCCCGCCTTAACTAAAGGCTCAGCTAGTTCAGTAATTTTTTCTTTTGTTACTCGTAAGGGTTCTAATAAATGTATCTTCATCTTCACTCATCCTTTTAGTCTATTCTAACTATCATTATAACACGGCAATGATGATAGCTATAAAATAATCGATTACTGATGTATGTCGTTGCCTGGTACTTATTAGAGTATTTTATAAAAACATGGTATAATAATGTTGTACATAAGGAGGAGAATTTATGAAAAATTTATTAATTACCACCGTCGTAACCATCGTGATGAGTTATATTCTTCCTGGAGTGACTGTTAACAGTTTTATGGGAGCTTTAATTTTTGCTATTATTCTTGGTATTACCAACGGAATTATTGGAAAAATTCTTAAGACAGTCGGATGTTTATTGACAATTATTAGTTTAGGGCTATTTAACTTAGTTGTAAACGGTGCTATGGTTTTATTAGCGGATAATTTCGTTAGCGATGTTCATATTGAAGGACTATTCACTGCCATTATTTTATCAATTGTAATCAGTATTTTTACTACCACTGAAAACAAAATGGAACTCGATCAACGATAATAGGACTTAAAGAAACCAGACTCAACAAAATTGAGTCTGGTTTTTGGTTTGAGGTTCGATGGTTGATTTGATAATAAAGTACTACTCAATGTTTTTTGCTAATTAAAAAATTATAAAATAATAAAACTCCCAATTTTGACACGAAGCCGAAAGCCAATCCTTGCTATCTTGTTTTGTCCATTAATTATTGGTTTCGCTCGGCCATAAATAACTCATCTTTTTATCAAATTTTCCGTTTGAAAAATCCACAATCTCAATTGCTCCCATTGCGGAATAGACTGTCCCATTACCACCCACTCCATGTATAATAAAAATATCATGGTTTTCTGGATGTGGTCCTATATATGGTAATCCATCCGAAGACTCACCAAAGATAGCTTCATAAAAGTATTCAGATTTTAATTCGATCGAATTAGTTTGATAAGATTGAACTTGTTTAATTAATTTTTCAGAAATTATCTTAGCTTTATTCTCAGATAAAGTTATATTTTCTTCATCCTCTCCACCGATGATTAAACGGTTATCCGGACTTTTTCTAAAGTAAAGGTAGCTACTTGAACTTTCCCAAAACATCGTGTCAGTAATCTTTTGATTGCTAATCGGTTCTGTTACAACAACAAATGAGGTCACTAAATCAATTTTCGGTAAATATTTTGAAAAACTTGGGAACACGTCATAGCCTGTCGCAATCACCAATTTATCATACTGAACACTTAAATCATCCACTACCAATTTATTTTCATCAAATGAAAAATTATGCTCGTTCACTTGAGTTTGTTCCGAGATAAGCAAACCAAAATTTTCTGTTGCTCTGGTCGCCATTGCAGAAACAAAGGCCATCGGATTCAGCTCCACGTCATTTTTTGAAAGCAATCCTCCTAGAGCGTCGATACCATATTCTTTTTTTAATCTCTGTTGATCTAAAAACTCTGTTTCAAAATTTAATTCATTTTGCCTAGCAACTTCTCTTTTTATTTTCAAAATTTCCTCTTCATTATTTGAAACATAGAGACTATTGTTTCTTCTAAATGAAATTGTGGGGTCGTTTAACTCATTAACAATTTCTTCAATGTAATCTAACGCTTTTTGTGATCTTAAATAAAAATCATTTGATACCTTTTTATTCTTAACTTCATCAATATCTACCATTACAACATCACTCATATATTGAATCAAACCAGTATTTAATGAACTGGATCCATTTGCTATTGTATCCTTTTCAACTAAAAATACTTTCTTCCCCGCTCTTGCTAAACTATAAGCCGACAATAAACCACTCATGCCGCCACCAATTATTAAAACATCCACTTTATGCGTGCCTTTTTGTTTTGAAAATGATACTTCTTTCGTTAACGTTGGCCAAAATCTTTTTCCTTTGTATAAATCCATATAACCCCTCCATCTTACTATTTATAATTCAAAGAATAATGTGAATCTCGTATTTGAAAATTAATTTAATCCACTATAAAAAAAGCCACTTGATATTTTGCGATTAACCAATGAGATAAAAGCTACCAAAATACCAACTGACAAATATTACTTATTATTTTCTAGTATAATTTATTTTATGATTGAAAGGTAGTAAGACGATTTAGAAACTCATAATAAATTATTGCTCAAAATTATATTCGTTAAAACTCTATTTTTAATCAAAATTTTTGGCGGTTTCTCAATAAGAAGCCCCTGCTGCTTGCTTATAGTCTAATACATTAAGTTTAAAATTTTAAAGAATACTTTGTTTTTACTTCTTTAGTTTTAAGTTATTCTGCCCATAAATCTTATAGTTATTACCCCATCGCTCTACTAGACTTCTAGTAGAAATCCCATATCAATTCGCTAGTGCTATATTACTTAATGTTCCTTCAAAATAATCTTCAACGACACGAAGTTTAAATTCGTAACTATATTTTTTAGACATAAAACGACCCCCATAAAGTTAGTTTTTTTACTCAAACTTTCGGGGATCACATCATCGTCTTGATTTTAAGACACCACTCTTTTACTAATATTTCTAATCACTTTCGCACTAGCGAATACAGTCAGTTTTTATCCAATCCACTTTCAACTGAATCGCTATTTCACCACATAATTGAAGTTTGTGACTGTTCTTAACTTTGTGATACTGCACTTCTTTCGTGTGAGTGCGATTGATTGAAAAATTTATAATCTTGAGGCAAGAAGTCGGCTATTTTTTCTGGTTCCATCCATACTTTATGTGTTGCTGTTAAATGATGCTCAACTCCTTTTGTGTAATCAAAACCACTGGTCGCATAATCATAATGCTCAGCTACCCGCCCTTTTTCTACGATTGGATTCGCTAATGGGATGGCCGATAATAACGACTTTGTATAAGGGTGAATAGGATTGTTAAATATTTCTTCAGTGGTGCCTGTTTCTAATAAATGCCCTAAATGCAAGACACCAATCCTATTTGAAATATATTTTACCATCGATAAATCATGGGCAATAAATAATATCGAAACATTCGTTTCCTTTTGAATATCTTTTAATAGATTGACAATCTGAGCTTGAATTGAAACATCTAAAGCACTGATCGATTCATCAGAAATGATTAGTTGAGGATTCATCACCAATGCGCGGGCAATCCCAACCCGTTGACGTTGACCGCCGGAAAATTGATGGGGGTATCGATTAGCAAATTCGCGTGATAAACCGACTCTTTCGAGAATTTCTAATCCTCTTTGTTCGCGTTCTGCCGCTGTACCGATGCCTTGAATTTCAAGTCCTTGTGTAATAATATCAATAATTTTCTTTCGTGGATTTAAACTAACCATCGGATCTTGGAAAATCATTTGCATTTTAGTTCGTAACATATTTTGGGTTGACTTCGACATTTTCCCTGAAATATCCTCCCCATTAAAGTGAATGTTACCTGAAGTAGGATCGTATAAACGGATTAAAGAGCGGCCGATGGTCGATTTACCGGAACCTGATTCTCCTACTAATCCATAGGTTTCACCCGGATAAATTTTAAAACTGACTCCGTCAACTGCTTTTACCGAATAATTACGACCAGCAGGAAAATGTTGCTTTAAATTATCCACTACTAATATTGGACTTTTTTCACTCATGGATTCCTGCCTCCCTTCTCATATTTTCCAATTTTTGCTTCAATACTTCTGGCATCGTTACTTTTGGCGCTTTTTCATGCATTAACCAGCTAGCCACAAAATGAGTCTCACTTAATTCAAACATTGGCGGTTCAACCCTTTTATCAATATTTAAGGCAAATTCGTTTCGATTGTAGAATGGATCCCCTTGTTTATAATGCGCTAAATTAGGTGGGTTACCAGGAATGGTATACAATCTTTCAGAATCCATACTTAAATCAGGCATCGCTGACAGTAAGCCCCAAGTATAGGGATGCTTAGGATTATAAAATATATCGTTTACCGTCCCTTTTTCGATAATCCGGCCGGCGTACATGACGTTAACATAATCAGCCACTTTAGCCACTACCCCTAAATCATGCGTAATATAAATAACGGCAATACCCGTCTTTTTTTGAATATCGGCAATTAACTCTAAAATCTTTGCTTGAATCGTAACATCTAATGCGGTGGTTGGTTCATCACAAATGAGTACTTCTGGATCACATGCTAAAGCAATCGCAATGACAATTCGTTGTCTCATCCCTCCTGAAAGTTGATGGGGATATAACTTAAGGCGTTGTTTGCCATCGCTAATGCCGACTAATTCAAGCAATTCAATCGCACGTTCAGTCGCCTTTTTCTTACTCATTTTATAATGAATAAACATCCCTTCCATGATTTGTTCGCCAATCGTCATTGTAGGATTAAGAGAGGTCATCGGATCTTGGAAGACCATGGCGATTCGCTTGCCATTAATATGTTTACGCATTTCTTTTTTGGTAAGTTTTAATAAATCGACGGTTTTCTCTTCGCCATCGCGATCATAAGTAAAGATTATTTCACCAGAATCAACGGTTTGATTTTTACTGGCAATCCCCATAATCGTTTTGACGGTGACGGATTTACCAGAACCTGATTCTCCTACGATAGCTAAAGTTTCACCTTTAAACAAATCGATATCCACACTGCGAATGACCTGAACCGTACCTTGTGTGGTTGAAAAAGATACGTTTAAATTTCTCATTTCTAATATTTTTTGACGGCTCATGTTACACCTCTTTCATTGTTGGATCTAACGAATCTCGTAGTCCATCAGCCAATAAATTAAAGCTTAACATTGTCAAAGCTAAAACCAATACCGGCGGAATAATCATATAAGGGGCTGTTAAAAATGATTTAAAAGCATCACTGATTAACGAACCTAAAGAAGCTAATGGCATTGGGATGCCGATTCCAATAAAAGCTAAAAAGGCCTCAGTAAAAATCGCATTGGGAATACTAAACATTGACATAATAATTAATTGGGCGAAAATATTCGGTAATATTTCTTTAAAAATTAGTTGCCATGGAGAGGCTCCTAATGTTTTAGCAGCTAATACAAATTCCTGATTTTTCAATTTGAGCATCTGTGCCCTTGCGACCCGACTCATTCCAATCCATCCGGTTAACGCAATGGCTATCGTAATACTTAATAATCCAGGTTTTAGGACAATAATTAATAACGTCACGATGACTAGATTAGGAATACCATTGATGATCTCCAATATACGTTGCATCACCATATCGACTTTCCCACCGAAATACCCAGATATTAAGCCATAGGACATACCAAAAATGATGTCCACCACCACAGCCACTAACGCAATATATAAGGAAATTCTTGTTCCTTCCCAAGTTCGTGTAAAAATATCTCGTCCTAATACATCTGAGCCAAACCAATAGTAAACATTTTGGTTACTCGGATTTTGTTCGTATTTATTAATTTCAATTCTGGCCGTAGAGGTTTCCATCACTTGCGTTCCATCAAAAATACCTAATTTTTCTAAACCAGGTATACGCGGTGCCATCAATTCATGTCCTATCGTTTGGTCATTATACCCATATTCATTTAAATGAGGACCAATTAAAGCCATTATAATAATCACAATAATACAAATTAAGCCAAATATTGAACCCTTATTCTTTTTAAATTTATTGAGAAATTGACTAAAATTTGACAGTTTAACATAGACTTCCTGTTCATCCTGCTTTGATGCACTGTCCACAAATTCAAAATCATTCGGAAAAAATTCGATTGATAATTCATTGATATTTTGATTCATTTTTTATTCTCCCTTCACCAAACGAATACGTGGGTCGAGAATACCATATAATATATCGACGACAAACATGACAAAAATAAATAAAGCTGAGTAAATAAAGGCGATGGCTAAAATAATATTATAATCATTCGATTGAATCGCGTTAACCAATAATTGTCCAATGCCAGGAACAGAGAATATCTTCTCAACGACTAGAGAGCCTGTCATCAACCCTACTACCAATGGGGCTAATACCGTTAAAATTGGGATACTAGCATTTCTAAGCACATGTTTAAATAATAATCTCGCTCCACTAACGCCTTTACTTTCAGCTAGCATAATATAGTCCGATTGCAATACTTCAACCATTTCTGTACGAGTAAAACGGGCAATGGAGGCCATGGTAAATAAACTCAATGAAATGGCCGGCATCACCATACTGAGTTGTTTATTAGTTGCATCAAACAATATTGGAAACCACATAAGTTTAAAGCCGAAATAATAAGATAAACCTAAAGCAAAAACATAAGACGGTACACTCACTCCGACAACCGAAAGTATCGTAGAAAAAGTGTCCCAAATCGTATTTTGATTAAAAGCGGCGATAGTACCAAAGACAAAACCAACGATGGTACCAATCAAAATTGCCCATAATCCTAATTCAGCTGATAACACTAAACGTGATTTAAGCAATTCAGCTACCGGTACATTTTTGGAAATATTATAAGAAACCCCAAAATCGCCTGATAACATATTTTTGAGATAATTAAAAAATTGTACTAATGGTGGACGGTCTAATCCGTATTTAGCCGCAAGTATTTGACGTTGCTCCATTGATAATTTCTCATCATTGAAAGGAGAACCAGGTAATAATTGTAATAACATGAATAAAATAAATAAGATCACCATCAATGTTGCGATTGAAATAAGTGTTCTTCTCAGAATGTATCTTTTCATTTTTTCCTCCAACTGAGCTATAAGTGTAAATAGAGTATTCTCTACCTCAAAATGGGAGAATACTCTATTATTTGAGATTCAACTAGTCTTTCGTAGCACGAACAAAAATTCGATTAGTTCCTACTGTCATGAAATCAACACCTTTAACATTACTTTTTACTAAAACAGCACTTCCTTTTTGATAAATAGGGAAAATAGCTGCCTCACTTAAGGCAATATTTTCTGCTTCAATCATCGCTGCCCAACGTTCTTCAGGTTTATCTACTAAATCACCAACGGTCACTGCTTCGTATAAAGCATCGAAATCAGCATTTGACCAATTCATTGTATTGTAGTTACTATTTGTTTCTAATAATTGTAAGTTGGTCGTTGGATCACGGTAATCCGGTCCCCAACGGTGAAGTGCTAACTCAAAATCGCCATCTTGCATCCTTTGTAAACGCGTCTTCTTAGGCATTTGCTCTAACACAATATCGACGCCCGGTAAATTCGCTTCAATTTGTGCTTCTAGAGATTGAGCGACATTAATCGCTGATTCCGTATCTTCCACTAATAATGAATAAGTAAACGTATCTTGTCCTAGCGCTTCTTTGGCTTTTTCAAAATGTTCTTGAGCTTTCGCTACATCGGTTACTAACGGTCCGTCTCCGGCAGTTTCACGGAAATCTTTACCATCAGGTCCATTCGCTAAATCGGTTGGAATGAAGTATGACGCTGCATTGGAACCATCTTTTAAGACATTATTTGCAATGACTTCACGGTCAAAGGCTAAAGCAAGTGCTAAACGTAAATCCGCATTTTCTAACCCGGCAACCTCATTGTTTGGAGAAACAAACCAGACATATCCTGCAGGAACAGTTTTAAATTCAGGATCCGCTTTAAATAACTCAACTTGTTCACCTGTTAAAGATACCACATCTACTTGACCCGTTTGGTAAGCGAGTACTGCTTGTTGCGAATCTTTAATGACTTGATATTTTAAGCCACCTAAATGCACATTATCAGCATCATAATATTTATCATTTTTCTTCAACTCGAAAGCGGAAGCAGCTGGTTCATAGCTTGCTAAAACAAATGCCCCGTTAGAAAGAATTTTATCTGGTGCTGTGGCATATTGATCACCAACAGAATTGTAAAATTCTTCGTTTAAAGGATATAGTGGTGAGAAAGCTAACAAATCAATAAAGAAAGCAACTGGACGTGCTAATGTCACTTCTAATGTTTTATCATCAAGTGCTTTAACCCCCAATTCCTCTAGCGCTTTATCGCCACTTGCGACTTCACTCGCATTTAAAACACCTGCTGCTTCTAAAATAAACGAATACTCGCTCGCTGTATCTGGATTAGCAAGACGTTGCCAACTAAACACAAAATCGTTAGCCGTAACAGGCGCATCATTTGACCAAACAGCCTCTCTTAATTTAAATGTATAAACCGTCCCATCTTCACTGACTTCATACGATTCGGCGATTCCAGGGATAGCATTACCATCTGGATCTAAAGTCATCAACCCTTGAATCAAAGACCCAATCACTTCAAATGACGTACCATCCGTAGCAATATTATGATCAAGTGTCGCCACTTCAACATCAATATGCACATTTACGACAGCACCTTCCTCAGCTTGAATCGTCGCTGGTAGGATTCCTGTAAACACCAACACGGCAACCATCACCTTTTTAAAATACCTCAAAAAAGCACTCATCTCATTTCTACCTCCGTAAATTAAATTTTAATTAGAATTATTAATAAATATAAAACAAACTCTAATGTTTGTCAACATAAAATAGAAAATAACTTAGATATTAGTTTTTATTGATCAGATTTTGTTTTTGCTAGAGGAAGAATATACGGATGATGTGGTGTGTGAAGATATGATATACTCCTATTCCTTAGAGTGATTGAACGGTTTAAAGCCAGACTCGATGCTGCGTATAGCTGGCCTTGAGAGCGCGGAATAAACAATATAAAACCGACGCACATATTTACGTAGGTTTTGCATCGATTAAATCGGTTTTGATTAATACGGCTCCATGATAACAGTTCTTTAGTTAGTTAAACTGGAATTTTACTGATAAATATAATATGCGTTTCTGTAATTTGCTATTCGATAAAATTTAGTAAGACACTTTACTTATCAGCCTGAAATAGATTAATCAATTAAAAGGACTGCCATAAAAAAAGTGCTACCACGCTCAACTGATATGAAGCTTCGATAGCACTTTTTTTCAACAAAATATTTTATATAGTTTCAGGGGCTGGGCATAAATTTGAAAAATTCAATCAGATTAGTGCAGGTAATAAAAAGCGCAGTGGTTGAGTCGTCTCAAATGGCGTCTTAACGAGGTTGAACATACTCTTGAAAAATTCAGTCAAGTGATTGCTCGATAATTAAAAGCGCAGTGATTGAGTGACATCAAACTGCGTCTTAAGGAGATTAGTCCTCAACTTGGTAAATTCATTCAACTTATTGCTCGGTAATTAAAAGCGCAGTGGTTGAGTGGCATCAAACTGCGTCTTTCGACTTGTTTGAGGCCTACTCAACTGTGCGGGGGTAGGCCAACGAAGCGAAAATCATTCGATTTTCTACTTCTGGTCTACTCCCAACTGTGCGGGGGTAAACCGACGAAGCGAAAAATATTCAATTTTCTACTTCTGGTCTACTCCCAACTGTGCGGGGGGATGAACAGACAAAGCGAAAATCATTCGATTTTCTACTTCTGGTCCACTCCCAACTGTGCAGGGGTGGACAGACAAAGCAAAAATTATTTAATTTTCCATATTTGGATTCACCCGGTAGTGCTTGATAGACTTCCAATAACACTAAAGCAATCGGTACATTTAAAGAAGCTCTTGCAGTAGTAGATGATACAAAAATGCTAACAAGAGAATCACAATAACAAAAACGGCTAAAGTTCTAATTTTGTTTTTTCCAAATTTGGTAACGAGTGTTAACGCTACAGCCTTACCTAAATTTATTTCTGAAATTGCTGAAGTTAAGACAAACGTAGCAACCATTAACCAGATAATATCAAAACCTAAAGTGCCAAAAGCCACTTTTGATTTTCAACTGCTCCTACTAAAGGTAATAATAAAATAGCAATAATAGACGTTTGATAAATGGAAATTGGTTTCGTTACCCACATAATTAACGCAGAGACAAATATCGCAAGGCTTTTTTGACCTTCAATTGTCATTCAATTGGGTAATGGAATAAAAAATAAAATAAAAAAGGTGATGATTGAAAGAACGATTCCGATAATAGGCGAATAATTTTTATAATTCTTGATGGCATCAGACATATTTTCTCCTCATTTCAATTGTGTTTAATGATCATTATGGTATTACTATACAAGAGAAAACGGATACTTTCTAATTCCGTTTTACACGTCAACAATAACATTTTGTAATAGTTAAATCAGATTGTGAGTAGAGGTGCCACACATGGTTTTTGAAAAAATATACACTTTTAATACCTTATGCAAATTCAAAAACTTTTCAACAACAGCAGAACATTTATATATTAGTCAACCGAGTGTTACGAAGCAAATCAAGCGTTTAGAAAAGGAATTAGATACTGAACTGATCCTCAGAACGTCAAAAACTTTTGAACTCACTAAAGCTGGCGAAACATTTTTTGACTTTTCAGAAAGATTAATCGAAGAATATGAACAATTCAATCATCGACTCGCCATCATTAAACAAGAAGGTGATCAACTAAGACTAGGTACAACTAATTTAATCGGAAACAGCATTCTGCCTAATATCTTAGAGTTCACCCAAGAATTTCCTAATTTAAGACTTAATTTACAAGTTGAACGCTCTAAGCAAATTGTTAACTTGCTGGTTAACGGAAAAATCGATTCAGCACTTCTTTCATCATATATTAACGTGCCTAATAAGCATTATAATCAACAAACGATTTTTAAAGATAAATTAGTCTTAATTGTCCCACCAGATCATCGCTTAGCTCATCTATCTTACTGTCAACTAAACGACTTAAATGATGAGCCCTTTATTACAAAAGAGGACAGTGCTTCGCTCGTCAAATTTTTAAAAGAATAATTAAATAATCTTACATTCTTAAATCAACCAACAATTAACATCATCACACAAACTAGTATTAAACACGCCCTAACGAAAGGTCTAGGCATTGCCATTGTATCTGAACTATTAATTGAAAATGATATTAAGTTAAACAAACTTTGTAAACTGGAAATAGAAGGTTACCCACTTTCACGCGACATTCAAATGATATATCACTCAGATATTAAATTGCCGATAGTCGCTAGTTTATTCAAACAACACCTCGAAAAAATTGCGAAAGAGATTTAAAATCA
The DNA here is from genome assembly GCF_033564055.1 of Globicatella sp. PHS-GS-PNBC-21-1553. Taxonomy (NCBI): domain Bacteria; kingdom Bacillati; phylum Bacillota; class Bacilli; order Lactobacillales; family Aerococcaceae; genus Globicatella; species Globicatella sp. PHS-GS-PNBC-21-1553. Next base: position 1,829,009 of record NZ_CP085470.1, on the reverse strand, counting down.
ACATAACAGTTTAAAATGAAGTGGTATTCATTCGCTAGGTGCAACACCTTTATCCAATCGAACTGTTCTTGGTCTAAATTTTTTGCTGAGTTGTATATTAATATATGAGTCAAACTGAATTTACAGTTTTTGCCCAATGACTATAACAAATACAGTGTGAGGTCCTTATAAACACAACTTTTAGGCCTATAATTTTATTTACACCACATTTATATCATATTTTGTGGTAAAATAGAGAAAACAGATTGGAGGTTTAGCAATGGAACAATTACCTAATTGCCCGCAGTGTCAGTCAACCTATACTTATGAAGATCAATTGATGTATGTCTGTCCAGAATGTGGACATGAATGGAGCCAAGTTGAATCATCAGAAGAAAATGAAAAATTTTCAATTAAAGATTCAAATGGCAATCCATTAATTGAAGGTGATGATGTTATTGTTATCAAAGATTTGAAAGTAAAAGGTTTTAAGCAGGCAATCAAACAAGGAACAAAAGTTAAAAACATTCGTTTGATTGATAATCCTGCAGATGGTCATGACATTGATTGTACAATAGATGGCTTTGGACAAATGAAGTTAAAATCTGAGTTTGTGAAGAAGGCATAATAAACTGAGTTATATACTTTTAAATATATTGTCTTAAATTAAAAGAGACTGGGCAAAAACTTTCTAAATTCTGTTCAGTCATATCTATTTAATTCAAAGCGCAGTGGTTGAGTGGCCTCAAACGGCGTCTTAAAGACTTGTTTGAGGCCTACTCAACTGTGCGGGGGTAGGCCAACGAAGCGAAAATCATTCGATTTTCTACTTCTGGTCTACTCCCAACTGTGCGGGGGTAAACCGACGATGCGAAAAATATTCAATTTTCTACTTCTGGTCTACTCCCAATCCATTCCTTGAGGACGGCTTATCAGGAAGGAACACTCGAACGAAAAATAAAATTATTCTTCAATTATAAGTTACTTGTGATTGATGAAGTAGGATTTAATGAAATAAGTCCCCTTGAAGCCAAATTATTCTTTCAATTGATCGATATGCGATATACAAAACGCTCCACAATCTCCACGAGTAACTTAACATTCGATAAATGGCATACCATTATGGGGCAAGACGAGATATTAACAAAAGCGATTATCGATCGTATTTTTCATCATTCTTATCTCATTAATATAGCAGGCCCTTCTTATCGAATTAAAGATTAACTTTCCCCACAAAAAGGTGGGCAATCTTAAGTGAGACAAATCGGGGTTTTTAAGTTGACTTTTATATACCAATCCCACTTATCCTTACTTTCTTAATAGGTGCCTGGCTAGATATTTAATAATTAGTGAAGTTAATAGATACCCAAAAACCCGCTAGCACAAATCTGCTGGCGGGTTTCTTCATTATATTTAATTAAATTCGACTGCTACTCCAAAGTGATCGCTCACGATGGGTTCTTTTTTGCCATCAAAAACAACTCGGTAATTTTTAACTTCTCCCGGGTAATCCGTAAAGATATAATCGATTCTTTTTTCATCCGTATGGCCTTCCCATCCGTCTATATCACTCAAAACGGTTGCAGATCCAATCTTTTCTTCTGCCTGAACATAGGCATCTTTTAATTGAGGAGCCGTATTTTTTATGTAGTCATAGCCCCCGTCTCTAAGCTCTGCCTCATTGTTGAAATCACCCATAAAAAGATGAATCTTCTGACTCTCTTTTTCAATATGAGGAAGTGTATTATCCCATTCATACTTGAATAAATGATTACCTGATGGATCTAACCACCAAGAGTAGTGGCATGAAAAGACTACCCATTCTTTACCTTCAAGGCTTACATTACCTTTTAGAACTCTTCTGGTGTAGTGATTCGCATAATCCGATATTTCAGACACTAAGAAACTTTCTGGACTGAAAGGTGTTTTGGATAAAATAGCCACACCTTCATCGTACACATCATAGCCAATATGATTGGCTGTCCAACTCCAATAGTAATGAAGTCCACGCTCTTTTAGCAACTGAACGATGAGATATGCAAAGTTATCTTCCTTTATAGCAACAGGATACATTTCTCCAGAAGCTTGGATAAATAAATCGTCCACAATATCTTTCGCTTCCATCGTTTGATTAATTTCCTGAAGAGCGATAATTTGAAAATCTTCTTTGGCAATATAATCAACGATTTGTCTTAATTTTAATTCTGGATCGTCTTCCATCCATGAATGAGTATTCAGTGTTAAAACATTCAATTTATTTCTCCATTCTAACCAATGTTTCTTTAATTCACTCGACCAATCTCTGTATCTTCGGAGATATCATGCGTTTGAATGAACTCAAAGTCTTGATTTTCTGTCAAGTTCGTAAAAACAACCATGATTGTGGTATCTTTTCCTGCTTTTTTAATCGAAGCCAAGTCCATTTCTGCTATTTTATCTCCAGCAATTACTTCTTGACCTTCTTCAACAAAGGTTTCAAAACCTTCACCTTCTAATTCAACTGTATCTATTCCTAAATGAATAAGTACTTCAATTCCACTTGCTGTTTTAATACCAATTGCATGTTTGGTTGGGAAGACGCTTTGAATTGTACCATCTACTGGAGAGACTACTGTATTTGTTGAAGGGTTTACTGCATAACCATCACCCATCATTTTCTGAGAAAATACTTCATCATTTACTTCAGTAATCGGAAGCACTTCACCTTTTGCTACAGGGAAAATTACTGTTGCGAGTCCTTTTGAATCTGTAGCCACTACTTTCTTTTCATCCATTTCAGTTGTTTCATCAAGTTTTGGTTCTGGAATAGCTGCATTAGAGCTCAATACATCCATAATATCAGATTTTAAGACATCTGCTTTCGGTCCATAAACTGCTTGAACTCCTTTATCTTTTTTCACAAGCCCCATTGCGCCTGCTTTTTTCCAAGCGTTTTCGTCTCCAACAGAATCAATATCCTTAACAGAAACACGTAAGCGAGTCATACAAGCATCTACATCTGTAATGTTTTCTTTACCACCTAATAAGTGAATAATATCATACACTTGTTGTGTAGCATCTACAGGCGCCCCATTTTCAGATGCTACTTCTCCACCTTCGTAATTTCCATTACGTCCTGGTGTTGCATAATTGAATTTCTTAATTAAGAAGTTTGCAATAAAGTAAGTCAATATTCCGAATAGAAGGGTTACCCAAACAAAGTTAATCAAATCCATACCTAGTCCCGCACGAATCGCTAATGGCGTACGTGTAAGCAATTCAATGTTACCAAACGAGTGAACACGTAAGTTTACGATATCAGCCATCGCAAATGCTGCTCCTTGGATTACCGCATAAACGATATACAAAGGCATAGCTGCGAACATAAACATAAACTCAAGTGGTTCTGTAACACCTGTTAAAAATACAGCTAAAGCAGCTGATACATACATTGATTTATGTGTTTTTCGTTTGTCTTTATCGACATTTTTATACATGGCATAAGATAGACCCATTAAGATACCTGATGATCCAATCATTTGTCCGACTTTAAAACGAGCAGGAACTACGTTATTTAATAACGTTTGGTACGTAGCAGTATCACCAGCAGCGTCTAAGTTAATTAAATCTCTTACCCATGCTAACCATAGCGGGTCTTGACCGTACACCATAGAACCCTGTTGTGCACCAGTTAATACTTCATAGGTTCCTCCAAGAGGTGTGTAGTTAATTGGAATAGTTAACATGTGGTGTAAACCAAATGGTAATAATAAACGCTCTAATGTACCAAATAAGAATGGAGCTAAGACTGGAGCTGATTCTTGTGATTCAGCAATCCATACACCGAAACTATTAATACCACTTTGAATAAATGGCCAAACAATAGCTAATACAATTGAAGCAATTAAAGACCATAAGATAACAACAAACGGTACAAATCGTTTTCCGTTAAAGAAAGATAAGGCATCGGGTAGTTTTCTAAAATTATAATATTTATTGTAAGCATTCGCTCCCATAAATCCTGCAATAATACCGACGAAAACCCCCATATTTAAAGCTGGTGCCTCTAAAACACTAACAAAATAACCATCAATTGGTATTTCTGCTCCAAATAATGTTTGTGTTACCGCATTTGGGTCAGCTAACATTTCACTGGTTACGCCAAAAATCGCTCCTGTAATTCGGTTAATTAGAATAAAACTGATCCCAGCAGCGAAGGCACCCCCAGCTCTATCTTTTGCCCAACTTCCACCGATTGCTAATGCAAATAAGATATGTAAATTTCCAATAATTGCCCAACCAATATTCTCAATCACACTACCAATCGAAATCAAAGCTTGCATATCTGGATTAATTAGAGGAAGTGATCCACCAATACTAATCATTAATCCTGCAGCTGGCATAACGGCAATAACGCCCATTAAGGCTTTCCCGAATTTTTGCCAAAATTCAAAATTAAATATTTTTTTCATTTTTCTTCTCCTTGTCTTCTTTTGTTCTTTATATTTCTAAAAAAATTGTGAATCTGGTATTGTCACCTCCCATCTTATTCATTTATTCCCATCATAATGACTACTACACTATAAACAGTAAAAATGAATTCAATTTATTATACTTTTTTAGACAACCACTTTCATAAAATAGTTCATTTTAGTAGTAATGTATATAGCTTATAGCGTAAGATAAATGATGGGTTATTCTTAGATCTATTCAGGATACTAATAATTCTATTCTACTTTATAACCACAATGTTGTAAAGAATGATACCATCTTATAAACGTTTAGAAACACTCTTTATGTCTTTGAAATATAACATCAATAACATAAATATTCTACAAAAAATAAGTTAATTTAAAAATACTGAGAGTGTAAAATATTTTGTGTAAATAAAAAAAGGAAGTCCCTTCTGTAAAATAGAGTTACCACAACACATTCACAGAAAAGTGGACTTCCATAGGAACGATTTTACTACAGAAATTCTAAAGACTCTAGCGAACAAAGGCGATTTGAATGAATTATTCCGTGTCCATTTGGAAAATGCTGTCAATACGCTTCTCAAAACGGCGTTAACGGCTTTTCTTGATTACGAAAAGTACGATCGCATTGGTTTTAACACGGGTAATTCTCGTAACGACTCCTATGACCGTACGGTCAAGACCGAGTACGGGGAACTTCATCTCCAGATTCCGCGCGACCGCAACGGCGAGTTCAAGCAACAGACTGTTCCTGCTTATAGACGGACGAATGATACCTTAGAGGAGACCGTCATTCACCTCTTCCGAAAAGGTATTACCATGTCGGAAATCGCAGACTTGATTGAGAAAATGTATGGGCATCACTACACGCGCCAAACCATGTCCAATATGACTAAAGTGCTGACTGAAGAAGTAAATGCATTTAAAGTTAGAACTCGAAATGATAAGTATGTCGCTATTTTCATGGATGCTACTTATATTCCTTTAAAACAGCAAACCGTCTCCAAAGAAGCAATCTATATTGCCATTGGTATACGAGAAGACGGCACTAAAGAAGTACTAAGTTATGCGATTGCTCCGACTGAATCGACCTACGTTTGGAATGAGTTGTTACAGGACATTTACTCCAGAGGGGTTCATGATGTCTTACTGTTTATTATCGATGGCTTAAAAGGCATGAAAGATACGATTCACCAGATTTATCCTAAAGCTAAATACCAACATTGATGTGTTCACGTTTCCCGTAATATTGCTCATATAGTACGGTCAAAGATCGAAAAGAAATCTGTGATGATTTTAAGGCTGTTTATCAAGCTAGCTCATAGAAAGAGGCAAATACCTTTTTAGGAAGTATGATTGAGAAGTGGCAGAAAACTTATCCTAAAGTGACGCAGTCACTGATAAAAAATCAAGATTTATTGACTTTTTATGAGTTTCCGCCTGGTATCCGCCGAAGCATTTACTCAACTAATTTAATCGAATCTTTCAATAAACAAATCAAGAAATACAGCCGCAGAAAAGAGCAGCTTCAAAATGAAGAATCACTAGAGCGTTTCCTAGTATCCATCTTTGATACATACAATCAAAAATTCTTAAATAGAAGCCATAAAGGCTTCCAACAAGTGACGGATACATTAGCTTCAATGTTTACTGAGTAACCCATTATTTTGCAGAAGGACGAGTATTTACACAAAATTATTGACGCTCCCAAGTGATTCAAATAGACGGAAATATAATACGGTTCAGATAAAAAGAAACAAACAAAAAGCACACTCTTAATTGACTGTGCTTTTTATTTGCTTAAAAGAATGTTGAAATAAGTGCTAAAATAGCTAAACCACCTTGGGTTAGAATAATTTTTTTATCACTTGTAATACTGCCATATAATGCCACTAAAATAATATAAATTAATAGTAATCTACTAATTTCGATTGGATTACTTGAAAGAAAAACACTATATAATAACCCAACACCAATCAAACCATTATAAATACCCTGATTTTTAAAAAGTGTGTTTAAAGCTTTGCTTTTTAACTCTTCTTTTGTCATGTTAAATACTCGACTTGTAGCATCTGAAGTTGTAGCAAATGTTTCTAAATATAGGATATAGAAAAATTCCAAAGCTACTAAAACAATCAATACTGTTGATAATATTGACATTCTTTCTCCTTTCTTAACTATTTATTTTGATTACTATCCAACTATACATTAATTTAAGTGAGTTGTAAAATATCTTGTAACCACCAATTTAATCTAAGGGATTGAACTTATCCAAGCTAGCTCGTATTTCTTCTTCTAATCCAACGATTACCTGCTCACTTTCTATGATTCCCCATTAGCCATACGCAAGACTATTTACTCTACGAACTTGATTGAATCCTTTAATAAGCAAATCAAGAAATACAGCCACCGCAAGGAACAGTTCCAAAATGAAGAGTCGATGGAACGTTTTTTAGTCTCGTCTTTTGATACTTACAACCAAAAATTCCTAGGTCGCAGTCATAAAGGTTTCCAACAGGCCAAAGGCGAGCTCGAACAAATGCTGAGTCAACCGATGGAGAATTAGAAACAATCTACAGTAGGGAAGAACCATTTACACAAAATTATTGACGCTCCCGTCTTCTTTTTAAAAACCGCTCTCTTTTTATTTCTTTTTCTAAATAATGATGATATCTTATTAGTTTTTCTTCAGATAATTTACCACTTTTTATAGCTTTCCTTACTGCACATCCAGGTTCTTTCATATGTTTACAGTCATTAAATTTACACTTAGTTGAGTAATCAATGATATCATCAAAAAGATTTTCGTATTGCAGTTCTTTATGTGAATTTATCCCTTTAAAACCAGGTGTATCAATGAAATAGCTATCTGTTTCCTTAAGATAAATAAGGCATATATCCGTCGTTGTGTGCTTACCTTTTCCGTCATCCCTTACTTCATTCGTTAATAATTGAAACTCTTTGGAAAGATGGTTAATCAAAGTTGATTTTCCAGATCCTGAAGATCCTAAAATAATTGATGTGGATTCAGGGAAAATCGATTTTCTAAATTGGTCAATAGAATTATCAAAAATCGATAATAATTGTATTTTAATTAGTGGATAATATTTTTTAATCTCTTTTTGAATCCGTTGTGCCTTTTCAAAATAATCTGATTTTGTGATAATGACTTCGAAATTAACTTTTTGTTGATTAAATACAAGTAAGTATCGTTCAAACTTACCTATGGTAAAACGTTGATCTGCAGCAATTGCAATATAGACATTATCTACGTTTGTTGCGAGAACTTTTTCTTCACCTGAATAATTATAACTTTTACTTGTTTGATTGCGTGCTTTAGAAACTTGATTGAACCTTTTGAATAACTTTGTAATATAACTCTGATTATCAATTAACGTTAAGTGAACATAGTCTCCCACAAAATATTCTTGTTGTTCAGGTCTTTTGTATACTTTATAATCCTCTTCTGTAGACTTGACAATATAAAAAAGTCGGGTTTCTCCAACAATTCTTCCAATCATTTCACTTTCTATTTCATTTTTCTCTAAATACTTTTTTAAATGATGTTTCATATTTTCTCCTTTTGCTCAAAAGAAAAAGGATGAGACTATTTAATCTCATCCTTTATGAAAATATCATTCTTACTTTTCACTAAACTAATACATTAAACTGATGTGTGAAATTAGAAGATGAATCGATAAATTTATTTTCAATAAACTTTTGAGATGTCATATAATTTTTCATCTTTCACACACCCTTTCATGTTCGATAATTAAAGTTTAGCAAAAAAACATTATTAAATCAACTAGTAAATATCTAATAAAAACATATAATCTATTTAGATGATTTGAAGATATATTTTGTCACACTTTTGTTCTTGATATGCAGATGGCCCGTCAACAACTCTGCTTTCGCTTATCAGATTAGCATTCGTTGGATGAACGTAGAATTAATCACAAGTGATTAATTCTACTCCCATTCAATCGTTGCGGGTGATCACACCATTATGCACTAAATAGAATCTCTCACTATTTGATAGATGGGGATGTGCGTTAGCTATACTTGGTTCTCGATGAGTTGCCCAACGCGTATGTCCGATGCCAACTATGCATTTATCATCTCTTTGTAATGAAGATGCCAATTCATCAACGCGCCCTTCAACTTTACAAAGGATTTTATTATTCTCATTATCCATTGTGAAAATTCCAGCCGAATCATAACCTCGATATTCTAACTGATTTAACCCATTAAGAAGTCCCTCTTGAATATTTGCCTGCCCAACAATTCCTACAATTCCACACATATTCTCGCTCCTTCATTTATAAATTCGCTTTTAGGTGCGTGAATAATCCTCTGTCGAAAAGCTTACACTTTAATTTTAATATTATTCTGTAGACTACACTCCCTTGACTCACCCGCCGAAAGTTCGATAAACTCAATCCTCGTCACCTATACATAGGTCTGGCGCTAACCTAAAAAAATATTTTCTAAAAACTTACTTATTTTATAGAAAAAAATATGCCTGTCAAAATTGAGATTGAATAGAGTGTCGAATGTCTATAAAAAACGCTTCCTTCAAAAATCTATCCCTTATATTCCTGTAACCATTGATGTTGCTTTGCTATATTGACGGCCTCAACTCGTGATTGAGCGGCAGTTTTACTGAGGATCGAGGAGATATAATTTCTTACCGTTCCTTGAGAAAGGTGGACTGTTTCTGCAATCATTTGAGTCGTTAATCCTTGGTTAATATAGTCTAAGATTTCAAGTTCGCGGTCGGTCAGCGGATTCTTGGCTGTCCGTAAGACACTCTTAACTAATTCAGGAGAATAAATAGTAGCCCCTTCATTAATCTGTTTGATTGCTTCTATTAATGTTTCAGTCGGATTATCCTTAAGAAGATAACCATCAACTTCTAAGACAACTGCTTTTTCAAAAAAGTCTTGACGGGCGAAGGTGGTTAAAATAATAATTTTTCCCTCAAAGTGTTTTTTTCTGAGTTGGCTGGCTACTTCCAAGCCCGTCATTTTGGGCATCTCAATATCTAAAATGACCACGTCAGGATTTCGCAAAGTAATCTCTGAAAGGGCTGTTTGACCATTTGTCGCGGCTCCGATAATTTCTAAGTCTTCTTCCATATTAAGAATAGTAATTAAAGCTGTCTGAAGCATTTCTTGATCTTCCGCTAAATAGAGATGAATCATGGCTTATCCTCCTTTCGGGATTTCTATAGAAATTTTTGTCCCAAAATCATTCGATATGGTAAATTTCCCGTGAACTTCTTGAATCCGTTGGTTCATTCCCTGCAAACCAAAAGTTGCTTGGCTGAGGTTTGTCTCACTAATGCCAATACCATTGTCATGAATCTCAACGTTTAGCGTATTTTTTGTCTGAGAGAAATTAAATTTTGCGCGACTAGCCTGACTATGTCTTAAGATATTGGTTGTTGCTTCCTTGATCACTGCTGAAATCACATATTGCTGTTCAATGGGCCAATCTTCGGTAATTTCCTCCCCATACGATAATAAAAAAATACCGCGATCATTCAGCGTTTCGCTGACTTCAACCATAGCTTGAGCAATCGTCTGCTCTCTTAAATCACTAACAATTTGCCGAACTAGGTTTAAGTTCTGACGTGACATGTTGGCAATTTCTTTCAGTTCTTTACGGGCGGCTGTCATATCCTTGGACATTAGTTTTTCAGCTAATTCCGCCTTAATAGTCATGGTTGAGTATGTTTGACCGAGATTATCATGTAAATCTCTGGCAATCCGATCACGTTCACTCTGCCGCACTATCATTTCAAGTCGGGTATGGTTTGCAGATAATTCTTGAATCCGAAAGGTTTCTTTAGCAATGACTTTGGCAATGATCGGTGAAAATAGGACAAATAACATGCCAATCCCTATCCACTCCCAGGTATCATTTGGCACATCCTCCCATGATAACCATAAAGACAATACCGTAGAGAAAATTGCTGATAAGTAATACCATCGGAAGTACTTACTCCGCGTCTGATCATTAATAATCCAAAAATTAAAGGCAAAAGCAAAGAAAATAAAGACACTCGCATAGCCCGTATAGAAAGTAATAACAGCCGATATCAACATTTGCAATAAGAATAGCCGGTCATTTTGGTATTGCTCAATATAGCCTCGACGATATAAAGCGTAGAAAATTATTAAAAGCATCAGTGTTATCCCATCACTTATGGAATCTACCGGCAATGCACTCACCAAAAGCGGCACCATATATAACAAATAGATATAGGCGATGGCAGAGTTATTAGGGATGAGAATATGCTTTCTAATAAAATTCATCATATCAATTGGGGCTCCCTCCGTTTTAGAATTAATCTTATTATAACGAGGACCAAGATTAAGGACAACGACCAAATAATTAGTCCAAGAATTGAATATCCGTCAACAAGCCCTTCATGCACCCATTTTCTACCTAAATTTGCCGCAAAATATGAAGGTAACATTCGGCCAATAACTTGCAACCATTCTGGCATGGTCTCAATGGGCCACCACAAGCCACCAAGGATTGCTAAAGGAAAACTAATCAGATTAGACAAAATATTTACTCCTGTAGTATTCCCAACAAAGGAAATAATAATTCCGAATAAACTAAAGGGTATTAGACTTCCGATGATGATGACAACCAAACCCAACCATTGCCCCATACCTAACTGCACATTATTAATAAAGAAAGCTACCCCTCCTAACATAATCATTAAAAATAAATAGAAGGGAAAATATATTAAGATCATTGAAAGGTAATATTGCCACTTTGGCGCCGGACTTAAGTCCACAAATAAATCAAAATGATTGAGATGGTCTTCTAATAGCGCACCTGCTGTATTGCTAATCGCAGTAATTAATACTCCGTAAATAATCATGGCTAGCAAATAGTCGATATTCCAAATTTTTAAGGCTGCTTCTGGTAAGGGAAAAGTGAAAATTTTGGTGTATAAAATATAGAAAAACACTGGAAAAATTAAGGCAAAAATAACCGATAAAGGTTTCCGAATAAGTTGACGCAGCATGTTCATCTTGGATTGGAATAAAAATTTATTCATGGCCTTTCTCCTTCCTAAAATGACTGAATAGAGTCTCAAGAGTGGTCTGCCTTACAGATAGGTTTGTGATATCATCAAAATAATCAACTAATTGCTTAATAATTTCGGTCACGTCTTGAGTAATTAAAGTGTAATGATTGCCTTGCTTGGTCAACTGTATCAAGGGTTGAATTCCTGAAAAATCTTCTTGTGTCCGTTGAGAATCGAACTCAATTGTTCCCTGTCCTTGAGTAGCTCTTAATTCCTGAATACTCCCATCAAAGGCAATGACGCCATCTTGTAAAATTAATAATCGACTGGCGATATCTTCAAGTTCTTCTAGATGATGACTGGTGACAATAATTGTCTTGCCTTGGTCTTTTAATTTTCCTACTTCTTGCCATAAGTTCTGACGTGATCTTGCATCCATATTGGCGGTAGGTTCATCTAAAAAGAGGAGGTCTGGATTTCCAGCGATAGCTGTCGCAAAGCTTAAGCGACGTTGTTGTCCTCCCGATAACTTGGTCATCTCTTGGTATTCTAATTCGTTTAAGTTAGCGATTTCAACAAGTTCTTTATAGGGTAATGCCGCTCCATAATATGACCTCGTAAGTTCAAGGACCTCGCTTACATTGAGTTTTTTTAGGAGGATATTATTCTGTAACATGATTCCCGTTTTTTCTTTCACTAATTGATGTTTTATTTTTCCACCAAACAAAGTGACTTCCCCCTGATTTGCTGATATCAATTGATTAATAATATTGATTAGTGTTGATTTCCCAGCCCCATTTTCGCCCAACAGCGCAATTATTTCGCCAGGATACACTTCAAAAGTGACATCCTTCAATACTTGCTTTTTCTTATAATGTTTGGCAACATTCTTTACTTCAACAATTGCTTGTCCCATTCTTATCCCTCCTTATACTTTTATTTTATGCCATTATTTATAAAGAAATAAGTCATAAGTATCATGACATCGTATGATACTTGTCATGTAAAAATACCTCGATATCATATTATTATTCAATTATGTGTCTAAATTTTCAGAATAATATAACAAAGCCCTTTGATATCCTTTAATTTCAATGTTATTTCCATTCTTCTTCTCAAGGTCGTATTATAGTTGACTATAGTTTGATGCAAAGTGTTGCGATGTAGTCATTTCCATATTGTGATAACCTGTTTCTTTTATCACAGGATTCATAGAAATCTATCATAGCAAGACCATTTTTAAGTTGCCCTCTAATCTGAGCTTCTAAAGTATGACTAAATTCATATCCATATTCCGAATCTATTTGTATTTTACCTTCTTGCTCAAGTTTTCTTGAATTAAATGGTAATGAGTATTTTAAGAGTAATTTTTCATCTGGTTTATCCCATACAATGTCAGCATCATACATGTAAATCCAAGGATTCATAAAACCTACCATTAACAATCCACCCTTTTTTAACACCCTAGCGGCTTCCTTATACATATTTTCTAAATCTTCAATGTATGCGTTTGAAACTGGATTAAATACTATATCAAAGGTCTCATTTTCAAAAGGAAATGGTTTTGTCATATCTCCTTGAACAGTACTGATTTTTATACCCTCTCTTTTAGCAACCATCTCATCTTTTTCTAACTGTGATTTAGAAAAATCCATAATGGTTACATCATAATCTTTAGATGCAAAAGCCGGTCCTTGTTGACCACCACCACAAGCCAAACCTAGTATCTTTTTACCATTGGCTTTGTCAAACCACTCTTTTGGAACTGTTTTACCAACTGTCAATCCTACAGATAGTGGATTAATTTTTACTTTCTCAAATTCTTCATGTGACAAAGGTTCTGTATAGTCATTTGTTACATTGTTCCATCTATCTTCATTAAATTTTATATAATCATTCATCTTATAATCTCCTATAATTTTATTTTAAGTTACGATTAAAGCTGAATATGTTCCCATTACATTTTTCTCACCTCGACAAATTAATATTTATTATAATATTTTAACATCATATAAATCAAAGTCTACTTATCAGCAAAATTAAAATCTAAGATTTATATATTAGATTTTGAAAATAGTAGGTATTCTCTTAAAGCTCTTGCTTAATCCTACTCCCACTCAAACGTTACTAATTATATAAACCTCTGCTCAACAATCCCTTTTCCATCAAAATATTCAACTATTGCAAATGCTCCATTAATAAAAGTGAGTTGTGGTGGTTGATGTCCACAGTCGATATCGTAAATTACTGGTATTTTTAAATCATCAGCAATATCTTGATATACATCTTCGACTGTGTATCCTTGAGAATCATATGAGATAGGTGTTCTTCCAAATAGAATACCATTACAGTCATCAAACCATCCCGCAAATTTCATTTGTACTAAACTTCTTCTCAGGTCCAATGGCGATAATTCACAATTTTCTAGATACCAAATGATGGGTTCATTATTGATGTATTCTTTCCTGAAACCTTTTACATTCCCAAAGGGAGTCCCTACCAAATGGCGAATTACATCAATACACCCTCCTAATAATCTTCCTTCTATTCGCATATTATTACCAGATAAAGATTTCCATTCCGTTTTTTTGTCAAAGTTAAATACATAATCGGTAATTTTATTATGATCCCATTTACTTTGATACTGTTTTGATGAATATTGAGTATTTGATTCACCTGGCGATGTTTTTAATACATTCTCCCAATTTTTTGTTGTTTCGTCAGAATATTTACCACGCATATCCACTAAATTGGTACCATGAGCCGTCGCTATTCCTGTTTTTAATGTAATAGGAAGCAATATCACGCTTATATCTGAATATCCGAGTATCCATTTATTACGGATACCTTCAAAATCAATTTTATCTAATATCTCAATCGCAAGCTCTCCACCCCATGGTGGAATAACTATATCGATCTCTTCTGACTGTAAAAATGTATTTAACTCCTTAGCCCTAATTTCAGATGGTGCTGACTTTGCCTTATCCTGAGTATAAGTAGAATCACCTATTATTAATTGATGATTAGACTCAAACTTTCTTTTAACTTCTTGTAGGATATAGTGTAACTGTATCTCAATACCTGAAGATGGAGCTGTAATTCCAATACAATAATTCTCTGGCAGTTTTGGGTATCGAATCATAAATGTTTCCTTCCTTTGTATTAATTATTTATATTCTTATTCTGAAAAAAATGATATTAATTTCGTAATATTGTTGTTGTATAACAAGCGCTGAAGGCGGTTCACTAGATAAGATTTTAATAATGGATGTTATCTACGCACTAATTGGTCCTAATAATCCGAAGATTTCTCCTTTAAAAACACAAAAATTTATTCCTTTTAAAGCAGCAATAGGTTCTTGAGACCCTTTTTTAAATTCCCTATACAAATATTCCACATTAATTTGATTCAATATTATTCAAATTCCTATCGTTTTTTTCAATTACATGCCAATCATAAAATTCGGACTTATCAAATTCAATCCTTCCTTCATATTCTTTTTTTAATTTTAAAAGAAGTGGTGAAGAATTTGTTTCATTTATATTTTCAAATGCAACCCAAACAATACCATCAGAATCGTTTAATCCATCTAATAAGCAACAAGGCAAATCTTTCTTTTCGATATTACTATCTAACTCAACATCATAGAAAACCATAATGTGATGAACAACATTAAAATTTCCCTTTTCTCGAACAAATGAATCGTAAACTCTCGGATTTGAATAATTTCTAATTGTATAACCCGTTTCTTCAACAAATTCTCGAGATAATGTTTCTGTTAATCCTTCCCAATTTTCTGGACTTCCCCCTGGAACATCATATCTATTCTTATAAGGTCCAGCATTTTTATTTACACATAAAATTTTTCCGTTAACCGTAACAACTCCATATACTCCAAAATGATTACTTACCGAATATTTGTTTTCCATTTTTTAAATCTCCTTAAAATTTCTGTTACCAAATAATTATGTATCAATTCTTGTATTGCTCCGATTTCTTTTATTGTTTATTTGAATACTGTTCAAAAGATTTATTATTACTTTTTACTGTTATATTTGCAATATTTAAAATATTTTACCTTTTTCCTTTGAATTTGTATTAATTTTAAATCGATTTTTTTATTAATTTTAACGCACAAATTCATAAATGTTTCATTAGTAGTTCCTGTTCCAATAGGCTTAATTTCTTATCTCATTAATCTACATAATATATTCAATTAAAGCTCTTATGCTTTTTATTATCATTCCAAAGTCAATATCTTTTACATAAGGAAGTTTCTTTTGATATGATTTCCATCTTTTTTGCATATTTTTATCTTTCTCGATAGTCATTAGCAATTCAAGAATCTGATCAGGATGATATTCTGTATTTCTATGATTAAAAGTATTTATACCGGCTTTTTCTAATCGAGTTTTATTTATACTATTCTTCTTAAATTGAAACAAAATATATAAAGGAGGATTTTATAATGAGGTTAGCCACCTCTAAAAATCCATAAAAAAACGCCACGTGAATTTCATGTTATATTGAAGTTACCACTAACTCTCAATAGACAAGGATGAATTCACATGACGCAAGACCAGTTTAACACAGTCTCACGAAAAGGGACACACTTATCTTATCAAGAACGTTGTCACATTCAGATTCTCAAGAAAGAAGCCTATTCTCACCGCGCCATTGCTAAGTTATTAGGGCGATCCCCTCAAACCATTCATAATGAAGTGAAAAGAGGCACCATCACGCAACTGAAACGCCAAAAACAAAACGGTAAAACCTACGACTATTCCTACACACTATATGATGCCGATGCCGGACAAGCTAATTATGAGCGTCATGTGACTGCTAAACTGTATTATGCAGTTACTGCTAGATAATAATGTGCACTTTTATCCCATACTTTCGTTCTATTTGATAAACTAGAAGAGTTAGTTTTTCAAATGGAAGGAGAAGAAAAAGGTGGATTTTAAAAAAGTGAATAGAATTGCAAAAGTACATCATTACAAAAAGAAAGGATTTTCAAATGCAAAAATAAGTCGAATGCTTGGTATACATCGAAATACCGTTAGGAGTGATTTAGAAAAAAGACCAGATGAAGCAATCGCTTGGGTGGAAAACCTTAATACTCGGTCAAAAAAGCTTGATCCCTTTAAAGAGACAATTTTAAATTGGCTAAATGATGAGCCGGAGCTTTCCGCGGCTCAAGTCGAAGATTGGTTAGATGAACAGTTCGGTTACACCGAAGCAGCTCCAAGCACGATCCGTTCATACGTAAAAGAGCTCAGGGAAACCTACGGTATTCCAAAGGTTTTGACCTATCGAAATTACGAAGCGGTGCCTGAATTACCACCCGGTAAGCAAATACAGGTGGACTTTGGGGAAATAACAGTAAAACGAGGCTTAACTGATAGTCGAGTAAAGCTTTATTGTATTGGCTTTGTTCTTTCCCACTCCCGTTATAAATACGCTGAGTGGCAAGAGAAGCCCTTTACGACAAACGACGTGATTCGGACACATGAGAATACTTTTGACTACTTCGGAGGACGAACAGAAGAAATCGTGTATGATCAGGATAAGCTGATGATTGTCAGTGAAAATCATGGAGATATTTTATTTACTAAACAGTTTCAGGCTTATGTACTGGAAAGACAGTTTATTGTTCATGTCTGTCGTGCCGCTGATCCAGAATCTAACGGAAAAGTCGAAGCCGTCATTAAATTCGTAAAGTACAACTTCGCCCGTGGTCGTCGCTTCTATTCCATTGAGTCATGGCAGGAGCAATGTGAGTCCTGGTTAACTCGCAGAGGCAATTATAAAAAACATGAAAAAATAAAAAAGAGACCGATAGACGTGTTCACTCTGGAAAAGTCACACCTCATCTCGATCTCTGATAGACCTATTCTCTCGAATAATGAAAGTATAACAAAGACCGTTCTGAAAGACAATACGATTCAATTTAAGTCTAATTACTACTCGGTTCCAATCGGAACCTATCGACCAAGAAAAACAACTAAAGTCCGTGTAGTAATAAGCAATAATCGTTTGTCTGTGTTCGAACTGAAAAGCAGTCATCAACTCGCCGATCATCCCCTGGCTAAAGGGAAAGGCAAGCTGACTAAAGACCCTAATCATGGACGAGAAGCAGAAAGAAAACAGAAACTTGAGCAGCATATTAGTAAGGTACTTAGTCATTTCCATAATAAAGAGGAAGCGACCATTTTTATCAACCAGCTCAAAATTAGGTATCCAAGGCATATGAGAGATCAGTTACGTGTTATAGAAACCGTTATAGAACAAAATAATAACGTACTAGACAAGGCGTTGAATGAATGTATCATATTAAATTTATTTCAGTGCAAATGTCTTAAGAGATGTGGCTAGCGAATTAGCTCGTCGGCAACTTCAGACAAATCTCCACGATATAGAGAGTGATAGTTTGTCCGAAAGGTATCAATCGATTACCGCTGTAGAACGTTCTGTTGAGTCATATCTACAAGTGTTAGGAGGGAAAGAATCATAGGTACTACAGAAAGCCTTCAATCTCAATTCAAACAGTTCCGCATGACAGAAACGGCTCAGGCTCTCCCAGGTTTTCTGCGTGAAGCAGAACAGCAATCTTGGACTTATCAAGAGCTACTTGTGGCACTATGTAATCACGAAGAACATCGTCGAGAAGAAAAGACACGACAGAAGTATTTAAAATGGGCACAGTTTCCTTTTGAAAGGTCCTTGGAGGACTTCGATACTATCGAATCAATGTCACTCAGTAAACGACAAATCGATCAACTTCGAGAATGCGATTGGTTAGACCAACTTTTCAATCTCGTTCTCTTAGGTCCACATGGAGTGGGAAAAACACATATAGCCATTGGTTTAGGGTTGGAAGCAATTGAGCGAGGTAAACAAGTCGCTTTTGTATCAATGGGTGAGTTGATTTCTTTGCTCAAAACCGAAGGTTATGTTCGAAAGTCGGCAATTCGCCTCAAACGTGTGAGACAAGCTGACTTAGTCATTCTTGATGATATAATGTTCATGGCTATGGAGACAAACGAAGCGAATCTCTTTTTCCAGTTGATTAGCGATTTATACGAGAAGAGTTCAATCATTTTAACATCTGATAAAGGCCCTGACAGCTGGGGTAAGATGCTTGGAGATCAAGGAATCGCAACAGCGATTCTTGATCGGCTTCTTCATAGATGTGAAGTCATTCATATGGATGGCGAGAGTCATCGAATGAAACATCGAGAAACAATTTTTGAATAAAAAAGTGCACAAAGTTATCTAGCAAAAAGTGCACAATTGTCCTTGACAGTTACAGCGTCAACGTCTTCACTGCGGTAGGCGACCTAAATGGGCGGATTCCAACGCCTTTATTGACTGGGCAGACGAAAAGATGCTTCAAGATAAATGGTCCCCCGATGTTGTCGTGGGTTTTGCTCGTGAACATCAGTTGTTTGACGCTGCGATTGTTCCTTGTACAACGACGTTATACCATTGGATCGATAGCGGTGTGATGAAAACTCGCAACTTGGATTTGTTCGAAAAGCTGTCGCGTAATACCAAGAAACGAACGACTAAAGCGCGTCGAAACAAACGTGTCTTAGGACCATCGATTGAAGATCGCCCGAAAGCAATCGAAACCAGAGAGCACTTTGGACACTGGGAAATTGATACAGTGATTGGCAGTCAAGCGGCCTGTGACCCTGTATTGTTGACATTAGTCGAACGTAAGACGCGCTATGAAGTCATTCTGAAACTCAAGAAAAAAACGGCTCAGGCTGTGGATGAAGCGATGGACTCTCTGCGTCAACGCGCAGGTGATGCTTTCAACCAACTATTTAAAACGATCACATCAGATAATGGCTCAGAGTTTTCGGGCCTGCATACCGCTTTACAGGATACACTCGACGTCTATTTTACGCACCCTTATGCTTCTTGGGAACGTGGAACGAGTGAGAATCAACATAAAATCATTCGTCGCTTTCTTCCTAAAGGACAACCACTCCAAGTATTATGTGAGGTAAAGTGCCTAAGAATTCAAAACTGGATGAACGATTATCCACGCAAGCTATTAGGCTATCAAACGCCTTATGACTGTTTCATGAGAGAATTTCACAAAGAACGCCAAGTGCAACAGACGAAAAAACCGGTTAGTGCTTGATACCGAGTCTCACTCGACATGACTTGATTGCTAAGAAGTTGACAAGTGCACGATTGACCAAGAGACTACCCTACCTCAGCTTGTTATCAAGCACTGACGGGTAATAAAATAAGTTAAGTTAGTTGGTAACACACTTAAAAATAAAGTGGCTAACTTAAACTTGAAATTTTCGCAAAATATATAAATCATAAAAATCTTTATTTCTACTGTTAAATATTCCTCTTTGATAAAGTGTTTGTATTTTTTCGGCCAAGATTGTTTCTATATTATAGGCTGAGATTTGAAAAGTTTTATTTCCAAAGATACTTTGATATTCGTACTCAATGTCTTTTGGTGTTATCGGATCCCCAGTAAAAATATCAATAGGAATCACTTGCCTAATATTGTTTAATTTACATAAAATACTTAATCTAAATCCTCCATACTCATCTTGATTTCGGATAGCTTCGATTTTCTGGATTTCATACTCAATCACAGATTTTCATCAGGTTCTAAAATTTTGAGAAATCTCTCTTTTATATTTGCTTCACTGAGTAAAAAATTTCGTATTAAAAAATCCATATCTACAGTACTTCTTTGTCTTATCGCTACTATATTGGAGAGCAAGAACCCTCCTTGTATAATGAACACATAGTAATTAGTGTTCTTATTTACTTTTTACTATATGATAATCATAGGCTTGTGGATTGGTTGTTCCTCCTATAGCTTAGACTATTTTATTAAGGCTCCAACCACATTTCTATGTTTATTTGTTTATGAGTTAGATAACGCTAGACGTTTTATCTCGTGCAAGGATACGATACATAGTTTTTGTGGATAACCACAGCCAATTCATTTTGAAGGATGTGTTTTTATGTTTCTTGTTGGTATCGATGTTGCTAAGGATAAGCATGATTGTTTTATTTGTGATTCTGATGGGAATGTGATTAGAGATGTCTTTACCTTTTCCAATGATAGGGAAGGCTTCAATCTTCTTTTATCTTTTATGCCAACATCTTCTGAAAATGTAAAAGTGGGGCTTGAAGCTACTGGTCATTACAGCTTAAACTTAATCAATTTTTTGATTGATAATGGCTACTCCCCAGTAGTTTTCAATCCTTTGCAAATTAATCTTTTCAGAAAAGCTCATACGCTTAGAAAGACTAAAACTGATAAAATTGATGCTAAGTTAATTGCTCTTATGCTTTCTTCTAGTGTTGCTAAACCCCACTTGGACTTATCTTATCATGTTACGGAGCTTAAGTCACTGACTAGATATCGTTCTAGGCTTAAAGAGCAATTAGCTAGGCTCAAAATCTCTCTTGCTAGAATCATTGAGATTGTGTTTCCAGAGCTTGAGAATTGCGTTTACTCGATTAATCAAAAATCTACTATGGCTCTTCTCTATGAGTTCCCTTCAAAGGAATTAATCGCAAATGCTCATCTTACTAGACTTACTAATCGCCTTAAAGATAATTCTAGAGGAAAATATTCTAAGGATAAGGCTTTAGAAATTAGAAATATTGCGATCATTCTATTGGAACTAGTTCTGATGCAAGTAGTTTTGATCTTGTTCAAACGATTGATATGATTAATTTCTATTCTTCTAAAATTGATGAACTAGATACTAAGATAGAAGATATTATGATTGAATTAAAATCTCCTATTTTATCTATTCCTGGTATTTCTTACAATCTGGGTTCTATTATTTTAGCTGAGATTGTTGATATCAATCGATTTGATACTCCTGCTCAGTTGCAAGCTTTTGCTGGCCTTGATCCAACCACTCATCAGTCTGGTAAATTTATCGCTACGGGTGTTTCTATGGTTAAACGTGGCTATCCTTATCTTAGATGGGCTATCCTCAATGCGCTATGAGGGATCCTTGCTTTAAAGATTATTATCAGAGAAAGAGAAAGGAAGGTAAACACCATTTCGTTGCTCTTACACACGTTGCTAAAAAGCTAATCAGAGTTATATTTAAATTACTTAAAACAAACACTCAGTTTGTTCCTCAAGCTTAACTTCATTTTTTTAATTGGCCTTTTATTAAGGCTTATTTGCCATGCTCATTTTTATTAAATTGTCTTTTGCTATCTTTCATAAAATTCTTTTATGTTCTACTTGACTTCATATAGTTAGTCTATATGATTTATTCACTATTATATTATGCCATTTTAACTTCTTTAGGAGCATCAAATATTAATTTTAACTTCTAATATTTGAAAGATATTTTCTATTATTTAAGTATTTTTATGAAATTACTTGTATGATTCAGTCTTGGATAGCAGTACATACTTACAAACTAAAAAAACCGTTAATACAAAGAAAAGGATTTTGTATTAATTAAGTTTGTTGAATATTTTCCTTAAAGACTTTTACAATTGAGTAAAAGTGGAAATAAATTAAGATTTATTGCCTTTTACTTTCATATAGAAAATTTTTCATATTTTACTCAGTAACCATATTATTTTTCTCGTATTATCAAAGATTTACCATTAATATCTTTTATCATTATTGCAACACTAAGCAAGTTATCCGATTTAGAGATAATTTTCTCCTCATTTTTCTTTATCCATGAATTTGCTCCTTCACAGACTAAATCTGAAAAAAATGCAATATCAAAAAAAGGGTAGGATATTCGAACCCATCATCTGCTAGAAATACCTTTATTTCAGAGTTAACGTTTGCAATCGGTACAATATCTCTAACCCTTTTCTTCCCCCATTCTTGGTATTGAAGGTTAGAATTTGGATTTGAAGATCCCTCATGTAACAATGCGTTTCTTAAAAACCAAAAATTAATAGGTTCCAAATAATTTGTTAAACCTTTTTCTTTAATTAACGGCACTAGAAATTCTTTAACCCATTTTTTATAGCGTTTTGAAGGTCCATATCTCTTTAAAGAATACTCAATAGATGCACAAACATCGATCAAAACAACTGTTGAAGTTAATATAGCAAAATAATTCTTTTGCCTCTTAGAGTCGTATATCGACTCAATAATTTTATTTAATTTATCCATCTATTCTGCACCTTCTTAATAGTAATGTAGAATCACAATTGATCAGTCTTCACATTCAAAAATTATCATACCTCTATTTACCTTTTTCCTTCACAATTATAAAAAATTTAATTTATGTCTTTAGAATAGTTTTCAGTTTCATATCTCATAATAATCCAATTAGATAATATTTCTAAATCTTCTTTAGTACGACAGAAAGTATCCTTAATATTTTTATAGCTTCTATTCTTTGTTAATTGAGAAAGTATATTTTTCTCTTTTATGTCAAAATATAACCAATCCATTTCTGGTATAAGCCCAATATGATCATTGGTTACTCCCGTCTGTTTTACATCGATCTTAGTAAAATAATCTTTCGCGTACAAATTATATATATGACTTAAAAAAATGGTATACTTTACATTTGGATATATTCTAACTCCCTCTATTACTTTATTTTTCTTAGGTTTAGACTTCAAATAGTCAATAATAATATCTTTCTTCTCATAAATATAATCAGAGTGTATCATTAAGGAAATTAGAAATTCTAGATCTGATTCTGTTCCTCTTTGTTCGATTTTTGTTACCAATTGTTTTAAGACCCCTTTAGTCTTTTCATTAAACATACTATAAAAAAGATAAACGATTTCTTTGTATTGAGTAAAATCATCTAATTCTTCTTCAGCATTAAATCTGATAAATTCCATATATAATTTATCAATCTTGAGATTATTAAATTCTAAAACAATCAAAATATTTTCTATTATTATTAATATAGATCTACAAAAATAAAAATTATCAAGCTTATGTTTAGAAAAATCTCATTTACTAGCTTTTCCATTTCACTAGCTATCTTATCTTTAATCTCTTGGTTTAATTCTTTAGTTTCGATATAATTTAAAAGTCTATTAAGTAATAACTTTATTTCATAGTTAAAGATGTGTAAATAATTTAGCGGAATATTTTGAATAATACAAATGAGCTTCTCAAGATTTTGCTCTTTAGAATAAGAAAGCGTAATCAAACTTCTTTTTAAGTTGTTCTCCGTTTCAATCATGAAATTTTTGTTCAATTTGATAAGATTTATTTCAATTTGATCTGTAATATAGTTATAGCCCTCTTCAGTATAAGGTATCCATTTATTCTCAAATTTCTTGAGTAAAATTCTTAAATCTTCATTTTCAATATAGGGAACAATGTTCATCAATATATTGCCATCCAATTTAGTAATAACGGAAGAGGCGAAAGCATCTTCATCCAATTCTAATTTACCTATTTCAAAAGCAGTTAAATATGCTTCAAAATATTTAGTCACCATTTTTTTAAATTCCTTGTAATGCGATATACACAAACAATTTATATCAATAAAATTTTTTAGTGTTTGAAATTCACCTTCAAGTTGAAGCAATATGGAATTCCAAGTTGAACCTCCTCCTTCTATTAACATTTTTTCTTTAATTATTTTGTCACACAAATTGCTTATACGATAATAATTATGATAAAGAATATTAAAATTAAACACTTCATCTTTTAAATAATTAATAATTTTCTTATCATTACTTTTTGTTGACTCTAATAATTTTACTACAATTTCATCAAATTCCTCTCCATCAAATTTACCATTGGAAATTTCAATTTTTTCTTTACCTCTAAGTAATCTATAAATATTAAACTCAGCTATTAAAAAAGTAATATAATCATTCCGATCAAATGCAGCATTTGCTTCTAGTCGAAATTTTTCAGTAGCTAAGTCCCATTTACTTTCCAGATAATATTGATAAGCTTCTGATAAATATGGATTTGCTTTAAAATGTCCTTGAAATATATGCTCCTCGCTCAAATTCAAAAAATCCTTAAACATTGTTTTTTCTTTTAAAAATGTCACCAATTGTAGGTTTTTACTTATGTTAAAATTACAATTATTTCCTATATCTTTTGCAGATGAAAAATCAACTAACATCTTGAGTCCCGAATATTTTTGTAAGGCACTATAAGGGACAAAATATAATAAATCTAAAAAAGAAACATTATTATATAACTGGTTTTCATTAGTAATACTCTCACATTTATTATCAATTAAAGACTCTAAAAATTTCGAGGTAATAACAAATTTATCACTCGATATGTTGGCTTCAGATGAATTTACAACATTGAATCCTTTATTCATATAATAGCTTTTTTCAGCCTGGGAGATATCATTTGTTAAAAACAAGTATGATTTTCTAGCATGATTCCCTAAAGTTTTTTGAATATATCTGTATATTTCATGAAAATTTGGATCGCTAAGCGAGTATCCAATAAACAAAACCGTATTATTACTGATAATTGACTTAATGATTGATGAAATCATCCTGTAATTTTCTTCGTAATTTAAATAATCTTCTTCCTTAAAAACAAAATCAGTCGATAAATCACCATGCATTTTAATTATATAGTTATTTCCAAGTGAATATGGAATATCTTTATCTTCAATAATAACTTCATATTTTTTTATACCACTATTAAGAGACCTTTCAAGAAGTGAATCATAATTTGTTGTAATAACATGCTTTGGATTAATCTTAGCAATTAAATTATGATAGTGATTAGGAATTGCATTTTTATGTATGGAAAAAATCTCATTTATTCGCTCTAGATATTGTTGTGAACCGTATTCATCGTTATACATCTGTGCAATTTTTAGGTAATCTAAATTCCTACTATCTTTATCTATATTTAGTTCATTTAAAAATACGCCAATAATATCGTTCCATGATGGTAGACCAGACTCCATAGATATACCCGCTCCAACAAAAAGGACTAACTTATCATCTTTAATTGCTTTTTTTATATTTTCAATATAATGTTGATTATACTCGCTCATGTAAACACTTCCTTTCTACAACATTAATTATAACATGATATTTTTTTATATTATTACTCTTTTTTAAATAAATGCAATAAATTTCAATTCTTAATTTAAACTATCAAATAGAACTATAATAAATTTTTAATCTTTATTCATCTTTATTTCTAAAAGTCTTCCTTCCAATATAAGAGTACTAATTACATTTGAAAAATTTAAAGAGAATTATCTTTTTCCTACACAATACTCTTGCAACTTAATTCTAATAACATTTCAAGTTAAACTTCGCAAAATGAAGTGAATTATAACAGAAACTTAATACATTACGTCATTACATTTTTTACTAAAGGAATTTGTAACTACATAGTATTTGAATCTCCTAGTTTGTTATTCTTGTTTGTTATTCTTGTTTGTTATAATAACAACTTTTCCAGAAGATTAGGGCCTCTACGACTTTTAGAGGGAGAAAACCCAACTCAATAGGTTTGTTGAATCTATAAACAATTCAAAAAAACTCCTAAACTGATAAATATCGAATATGAGTATATCAGGAGAAGGTTAAAATATTTGGAGAATTTTGAAAACTCTAAATTTGTCATCTCTAAATTGTTGAATTTGCCTTTTCAAGATTTTACGAAATTATTCCTATCGATTCAGCAAATTTTTCATCATATATAAAAATTTTAGACCTTTTGAAATCATATTATTTTGTCCATTACTCAAGTAATGAGTGTGCTTCCATTTCATTAACGTAATCAAACTCAACTTTTCACCTATAGTATAAAAGTTGCTATTTATATTTGTTCTAAATATGTAAAAAAATGGAGTTGTCATATTAAATAATTAAAAAATTAGTTCGTAAGCTTCTTCTTTGTTGTATACTCAGAAAGTGTTTATTTTCATTCAATTGTGGCCGAATATCACCTACAAATCATAGAACCATATTCTATATCAAATTAGATAGTGCTAATTCTAATACGAAAATCAGACTATAAACCTTATTGAATAAAGGTTTATAGCCTTTTTAGATACTACCACTCTAGCTCTCAAGTCACGAAATATTCTTTCTCATCACGTTTCTGCTCTTGATACGCAGATGGGCCGTCAACAACTCTGCTTTCGCCTTACGGCTCGGCAATCGTTGGACGGACGTAGAAATAAATTAACCTCCGCCTCCGCACTTTATTTGCTTAATACTGACCTCTAGCATTCTGGCAGTAGTTATCAGCTACTCATTTCGTCACATCAGTTCCTCATTCGCGGGATAACCTTGCCCGAGTACTCCCATTCAATAGGCCATATTTTATATGTTGGATAGAGTTTATATTTGCTTATATTTTCACGTTTTTTATTCATATTCTACCCACTTTTTTGTTCTACCAAAACTTTTTGGGTCAAAATTGGTCAAAAAATAATAAAATTTTTTAGTAAACTTAGATTTACAACAATTTGCTTGATTTCTTGTGGTATCCTGCAATTGGGTATACAACGTTTGGGTCTGGAATTTCCTCATTATTCATACTCTAAAACTTTACATTTTCAAATTTGATTTTATCTGTTTTAAAATTTTTAAACTAATGAGTAATAGTTGTTTACTGATAAAGGTTTAACTTAATCTCACCATTAACCATTGAATAAGTACTTGAATTTAGTGCTACAAATTCACTATTTCCTCTTTTTGCAGTCACTGAATAAATAAGTGTAGCAACATTATCATTTATATTAAGTAATCTTGGATCCTTAATTTCATATGAATCCCATGGTTCTGCATTGTTTAAAGATTGAACAATGGTTCTACATTCTAATATCATTCCATTTACCAATATCATTAAAGCATTATTTGTCATTAGTGCACCATAAAAATCTGCTCCTTTAGATTTTGTAAGGCAATCCCAACCTTGTTTTTCTAACTTCAATAAATTTTATAAATCTAACTTTTTCATTTTATCCTCCCCAGTTTAATTTTATTTTTTATAAATCTTAACGTAGAATCTTATATTACAAGCGGTTCTTAAATACTCTAACTGAATAGCTTTTTTACATCATACCCATTCAAATGTTGTTGGATTAGGCGAAGAGAATCATCTTTAACATCATACGCGGATGATGGCCTGGACGAACTGTGGAGGTGGGTTTAGGAAATTGATTATCAGGATTGAATCAGCGAATAAGCTAATGAAACGTACATCGTGATTTTTTGGAATATCGAAGTCTAAATTTAATACTAAAGAACAATTAGATGTGTTATATTGTTTATACATGAAAGCCACACCCTTAATTGTATTTATAGTTATTTACATTACATAATGCGAACGCTTTCAAGTTTACTAAAACGACAAAATAAGGTCATTATCACGATTACGATAATGACCTTGTCTTTTTATGGACTGGACTTTTTGCCCAGCCTCTATCTATATTATAAAGTTCAGAAAAGCCTCTATCGTGCCACTTTCATACATGATGTATAGTCCAAGTGGAATGAATACTAAAGGCACAATGATTCGCTCGTATTTTTCAATTGTCTCGGATATTAACGGAATAGAGGATAGCACCCGACTAAGCTCGCAAAAGATAATTATGCCGATTGCAAACACAAGCAACGCCACGAGGGTCTGTGACCAATCTAACGAAGCAAAATAAGGTATATAGATACCTAAATTATCTCCGCCAGACGCAATTGTCAGCAATGTAACTGTCCAAAACAGTTGATTTGCCTTGCTTTGTTCTAATCTTTCAATAATTTCTTCCTCTTCTTCTTCCTCACCTTCTCCAACAATTGCAAAGCGAATCCCTAAATAGATAGGGATTAAACCAAGCAATCCAACCATCCATGCTTCAGGCACGAAATTGACGACATAAGCAGCAACTAAACTCGCCCCTACAAGTAAGCCAGTGCCCAGATATTGCCCCGCATAAATATGCCATTTCTGTTTATTCTGTGATAGCTGTGCAAATAAAATAATTAAAATAATTAAATAATCGATACTGGTGGAAATATAAACACCAATAGCAGATATGATTGTCTGTCCCATAAAAAAACCTCCTGTATTAGTCAGTAATAAATCAGCAGATTTTAGGAGAGCACAGACACATTAATTTAGCTATCGCTAATGGGTAATGTCGAACGTAGGAAAGCATTTTACTCCTCCTCAAAACGTAGTTACAAAGTAATTTCTAACTGGAATTCGGTGACTACTTCCTTGTAAAGTATAACCCACTATACTTTACTAAGCAATCAAAATGTACGGTGAAATGACTTTCGTGATTTCTGGAAACCTTCTTTCCAGTTCTCTACGGCTGAGCTGTGAGAAAACGATGTACTTTTCCTTGCCGGTCCATCCCGGATACTCGTCTTCGCATTTCTCAAAGCTGCATACAGTACGAAACTCTGCATAGCCAGGCAGATTTCTTATAAATTCTTTTTTCAAATTGTAGTCCTCCGTTTTTCTGAAATTTGGCTAAAATCCAAATTCCAGGGGAGGACCCCTGCAGCGTACTACACAGTCGCTGCAATAAGAAAAGAGCACCCGCATTTGCATGACGCAAAAACGGATGCTCGGTCAAGGTGTCTTCGGTTCAAAATGAAACCTCTGTGGGCTAAAGTCAAGGCAACTGGCTCTTGCCTTATTAAATTAGCCCACAGAGGTTATGCAGAAATTCTTGATTGTTATATGAACGCTATATAGCCCCCTGTTACGATATATCAGTATTATACAGGTGTTATACAAAAGGTATATGGCTTAAAATCGCGTTATTTCAAAGTTATACAGGCCATTAGATTGACCAAAACCTCTTGTCAAACGGTAGTTTCTTCTTTCCTTCAATCTTGACGTTTTATTGATTCGTATAAACTATAATTTTTTTCCTTTTATGTTCACTTGCCTTATGCATATGCTCAACGATTTCTTTTTTGTCTGCAGGAATATCTTCGCCGGAAAGATATGTGTCAAGCTCTGCATATGTTACGCCCATTTCCGTCTCATCTGTCTGTCCGTCAAAGAGTGCCGCAGATGGAGCTTTTTCTATAACGCACTTCGGAGCATCAAGATAACGCAAAAATTCATATATCTCTGTAACGGTGAGATCTGCAATAGGATTAAAATCGTGAGCACCGTCGCCCCACTTGGTAAAGTAACCTACATAAGCTTCGCTTTTATTGCCTGTGCCGGCAACCAGTCGGTTTTCAGCTGCAGCAACCGCATACAAGGTGAGCATACGAAGTCTCGGTGCTATATTGGAAAGTGCCGCCGCATTTATGGTAGCAACGCCGTCAAGGGCTTTTAGCTCGGCTTCTTTTACAGGTGTCAGATCGACGGTACGAGTTTCGATATTATATCTTGCAGCGACCTCTTTGGCGTCTGCTGTATCTTCATCGTAATTTCTCCTTGAGGTACACGGCAGAATAATCCCCACCGTGTTATCGCAAGCCGCTTTACAAAGAATACCGACTAAAGCGGAATCCTTGCCTCCACTGTTGCCGTAAACAATACCTTTTACTCCGCTCTCAGCAAGAACGGACTTTATAAAATTAACTCTCTTTTCAAATTCAACCTTATAGTCACGCATGGAATAAACCTCTTTTCAGTATAGCTTCGGGCGTCTGTCACGGAACACAGGTATGCTGCCGCGAATACCAGAAAGAATCTGCATATCACAGGCTGCGGATATGATTTCTTCATTTTCCCCGGCAAGTGCAAGCGTTTTTCCGAAAGGATCGATAACGGAGGAATTCCCTCCATATACGTTTTTACCGGCTGTACCGCAGGAATCACAGCATACTACAAACATCTGATTTTCAATCGCTCTGGCAGTAGTCAGAGTGCGCAGCTGGAAGATGCGTTCCTTTGGCCACTGAGACACTATAAAAAGCATATCAAGTCCCTGCAAAGCAAGGCTACGGGTCAGCTCGGGAAAACGCACATCGTAGCAGATGATAACACCGCACCTTACACCGTCGAGAGTAAAGCGACATAGGTGGTCGCCACAAGTATAGTAGTCATCTTCTCCCATAGGCGTAAACAGATGCGTCTTATCATATTCAGCAATACACTTGCCGTCTCGATCAAAGACCATAGCAGTATTGAACACTTTCCCATCCCGAACATTTGATACCGAGCCTGCTACGATATTGACACCGTACTGCTTTGCTAGAGCGCCGATATGAGATTTTACTTCATCCCCGTCCTTACAGGATAACTCGGCAAGGTTTTCTTTCGGAAAAAATCCGGTGTTCCACGTTTCGGGCAATACCAAAACGTCGGGGTTATCCTTCATCGCATTGCAAATTAACTGTTCTGCGTGTGCAAAATTCTCCTCCGGACAACCGAGTTTCATATTCATTTGCAAACACGAAACCTTCATACAAATCACTCCTTTGTAAGCAGCTTGCAGAGTCTGTTTGCCGCTTCCTTGGTTTCTTCGGGTTTTCCGAACGTGGAGAAACGGAAATAGCCTTTTCCGCACTCACCAAAGCCATCACCGGGAATACCTACGACTTGAATTTCTTTGAGCAGATAATCAAAGAACTCCCAACCACTCATACCGTCGGGGCATTTCATCCAGATATAAGGTGAGTTCTTGCCGCCCGTGTACCAAATGCCTGCAGCGTCCAGCGCCTCAATAAAGCAGGAGGCGTTTTCTTTATATACACGAAGATTATCGTGAATCTGCTGCTGTCCCTCCGGAGTAAATACCGCCAAGGCACCTTTTTGAAGGATATAGGAAACACCGTTTGTTCTGGTCTCACGGTTACGCGACCACATTTCATTCAGGTTCATACCGCCGCGCACAAGATTACGAGGAACAACGGTATAACCAAGACGCGTGCCGGTAAATCCCGCTGTTTTGGAAAGTGAGCAGATTTCGATAGCACACTTGTCGGCACCGTCCAGCTCATAGATGCTGTGCGGAATATTCTCTTCCTCAATAAAGATCTCATATGCCGCATCAAACAGGATAACGGCACCGATCTCATTGGCAAAATCCACCCAAGCCTGAAGCTGATTACGATTAAACACAGCACCGGTAGGATTATTCGGTGAGCAGATATAGAGGATATCCGCTTCTGCTTCTTCGTTCGGTTCGGGCAAAAAGCCGTTTTCTTCGCCGGACGCTAAGTGAATAATTTTTCTTCCTGCAAGGATATTGGTATCCACATATTCGGGATATGCCGGTTCAATTACCATAACGGTATTATCCTGATCGAACAGCTCCAGTATATCGCCTAAGTCGTCGCAGGCCCCGCTTGAAACGAAGATCTCGTTTTCGGTAATGGTCGTACCCATTTTCTTATAATAGCCCTCAATGGCACGGCGGAGAGAACCATCACCAATTTCGGGCATATAACCGTGAAATGTGGCGGCGTTTGCCTGATCATCAACAGCTTTGTGCAAAGCTTTGATAACTGCATCACACAGCGGCAGGGATACATCTCCAACACCCATTCTGAGCACGTTTTTGCCGGGGTTGGCCGCCAGATATTCGTTTGTCTTGCGGTAAATCGTGTTGAATAAATAGGTGTCTTTCAGTTCCTTATATCTCGTGTTTGGTTTTAACATATCTCTGTTTCTCCTTCATATATTGTCTCTGCCGGACCGGTCATTTGAACGGTGTTATCCGATGCAATTTGAATTTTCAGTATTCCTCCGTCAAGCACTACGGAAACAGTCTCATCATAGTGGCAATGCTTTGTAGCAATCGCCGCCATGACAGAGGCACAGGCACCAGTTCCACACGCCATTGTAACACCGCTGCCGCGTTCCCATACCCGCATGCGCAGTTTATCGGATCCCAGCACTTCCACGAACTCCACATTCACACCGTCAGGAAAATTGGGATGATGCTCGATCTTAGGACCAAGAGTTGTAAGGGGCGCTGTTTCAATTTCATCTACAAAAATGACCGCATGGGGATTGCCGACTGATACGGGAATAAGCGATACCGTTTCACCGTTGACAGTGAGATCCATAGGCTTTTCTGCTTTTGCTTGCCCCATATCCACAGTAACAGTTTTAACTTTTCCGCCTATGACCTGCAGTGTCAGATGTTTAACGCCCGATAATGTTTCAATGCTGAGAAACTTTTTATCGGTGTAGCCCTTGTCGTAAACGAATTTTCCGACACAGCGGATGCCGTTACCGCACATTTTGGCTTCACTTCCGTCTGCATTGAAGATTCGCATCTTAAAATCGGCAATGTTCGATTTTGAAATATAGATCATCCCATCCGAGCCTGCACCGAAATGCCTTTCGGATAGTTTTTGTGACAGCTCTGCTATATTACCGGGGACTTCGCCGTAAACATACAAATAGTCATTCCCGAGGCCGTGCATTTTTGTAAATTTCATTTGATTCACCTCATTTTGCATCATATGATACTCTTTATTAGTAAGCGTCTGTGAAGGACAAACTACGATGGCGTCGTGGGAACAAACACACCATCGTCATTGACGACAATACCGCAGCTTTCCTGACCTTTGTGTTGGAGCGCATACAATCCATAATAGGAAATGAACGCTGCATCACATGGTTCAGGTGCGATAACACCAAATACATCACATTCTTCGTGAAGACTCATGATTTACCTCCGGTTGTTCGTTCAAATGCTGCGCCGATAAAGCCCTTAAACAAGGGATGTGCTTTATTGGGTCTGCTCTTAAATTCAGGGTGATACTGAACACCTACATGAAATGGTCTCTCAGTAAGCTCTACTGTTTCAATCAGTCTTCCGTCAGGAGAAGTGCCACTGAGCGTAAGGCCTGCTTTCTCGAAGGCTTCACGATAATCGTTATTGAATTCATAGCGGTGTCTGTGTCGTTCGCTAATATTTACAGAGCCATAGCAGCGCTCCATTGTCGTACCTTCTCTGATATTGCAGGGATAAGCACCAAGTCGAAGCGTACCGCCTTTGTCAATATCATCGCTCTGACCAGGCATAAAGTCGATAACCTTGTGCTTACACAACTCGTCAAACTCACCGGAATTTGCGTCCTTGATGCCAAGAACATTTCTAGCGTATTCGATCACCGCAATTTGCATACCGAGGCAGATGCCAAAATACGGGATATTCTTTTCTCTTGCATATTTTGCCGCCAGAATCATACCTTCGATTCCACGACCGCCAAATCCTCCGGGGACGAGAATACCGTCAAGACCAGCCAGTATTTCATCGGTATTTTCAGCCGTGATTTCTTCAGAATCGATCCAATGAATACGTATATGGGTGTTATGATAATATCCGGCGTGACGAAGAGCCTCCGCTACCGAAAGATATGCATCATGCAGTCCTACGTACTTGCCCACAAGACCGATATCGACATAATGAAGTCTTGCTTTGATACGTTCTACCATTGCAGTCCATTCTTCAAGGTCGGGATCAGGAGCCTTTATCCCAAGTTCACGGCAAACAACCGAAGAAAAATTCGATTTTTCCAGCATAATCGGTGCTTCGTAAAGGTTCGGCAGGGTAATGTTCTCAATAACGCAGTCCGGCTTTACATTGCAGAACATCGAAATCTTCTTGAATATGGATTCTTCCAACGGTTCATCACAACGGAGAACGATGATATCCGGCTTCACGCCCATGCCTTGCAATTCTTTTACCGAGTGCTGAGTAGGCTTGGATTTATGCTCATCCGAGCCTTTAAGAAATGGAACCAATGTCACGTGGATAAAGAGACTATTTTCTCTGCCGACTTCAAGAGAGATCTGGCGTACCGCTTCAATGAACGGCTGTGATTCGATATCACCGATGGTGCCGCCGATTTCGGTGATAACCACATCGGCATTTGTTTTCTTGCCCACACTGTAAACAAATTCTTTGATTTCGTTTGTGATATGCGGAATGACCTGTACAGTGGAGCCGAGATATTCGCCACGTCGTTCCTTATTGAGCACATTCCAGTAGACCTTACCGGTGGTGAGGTTGGAATATTTGTTGAGGTCTTCATCAATAAAGCGTTCGTAATGTCCGAGGTCAAGGTCGGTTTCGGCACCGTCCTCGGTAACATACACTTCACCGTGCTGATAGGGGCTCATGGTACCGGGATCAACGTTGATATACGGATCCAGCTTCTGTGCTGCAACCTTGAGTCCGCGTGCTTTTAATAATCTACCTAAAGAGGCAGCGGTGATGCCCTTACCAAGACCGGATACAACGCCGCCCGTAACAAATATATACTTCGTCATTCTTTACTCCTTTCAACCGATCACTCAACCGTAACCGATTTTGCCAGATTCTTCGGTTTGTCGATATCACAGCCGTTTTCCTTGGCAACGTAATATGCAAGAAGCTGCAACAGGACAATTTCTACCACCGCCGTGAAAAGCGTTTCTATCTTCCACTCTGCCTTGCAATCGCAGACCGCAAAGATAAAGTTATGAAGCATTTGCTTGCCGTAAACGGTATGCGTAACCTCGGGATGAAACTGCACACCGTATAGCTTACGGCGCTCGTCGCACATGGCAGCACAAGGGCATTCCGCGGTATGGGCAATGGTAGTAAAGCCCTTCGGCGGTGTTTTCACATAATCGGTATGGCTCATCCAGCAAATGCTTTCGCTTGGAAGTCCTTCAAACATAACATTATCTGCAGTGAAC
This sequence comes from Globicatella sp. PHS-GS-PNBC-21-1553, assembly GCF_033564055.1. NCBI lineage: Bacteria > Bacillati > Bacillota > Bacilli > Lactobacillales > Aerococcaceae > Globicatella > Globicatella sp. PHS-GS-PNBC-21-1553. The sequence goes on along the minus strand of NZ_CP085470.1, from coordinate 1,793,943 downwards.
ACAGTGGTCTTTCCGTATTCGCTGCTGTTTTCTGCAGAGGTAATCTCACCGCCCGCCATATACGCCATTAACTGAAAAACATAGCATATACCGAGAATCGGGATGCCTAAATCCAAGATAGCGGAATCGTAATGAGGCGAAGCCACATCATATACGCTGTTCGGTCCACCGGTAAAGATGATGCCGGTTTCTTGGATTTCCTCGGGCATAATTTTGTTGTAGGGCTTGATTTCAGCATACACCTGCTGTTCCCGGACACGCCGTGTGATAAGCTGGTTATACTGACCGCCAAAATCCAAAACAAGAATCTTATCCACTGTGTTCACCTCCTTTTCTTATAAGTAAATCTCTGCTGATTTTCCGTCAGCGTTTGCCAGAAGCGGCTCGACCTTCTCTACAAATGCCGTCACCTGCTCGGGGCATCTGCCGATATACAAAGCGGGGTTAAGCAACTCCGTCATTTCCGCTTCAGTAAGACCGAACTCCTTCTCTGCTACAAGTCGTGCAAGCAAGTCGCATTCTTCACCGTTTTTCATCTTTGCAGTCGCTTCCATAGAGCATCTGCGAATGATTTCGTGAATTTCCTGACGGTCGCCGCCGCGCTTGACTGCTTCCATCATTAGATTTTCGGTTGCGATAAAGGGCAGATATTCCTTTACGGTCTTTTCGATGATCTTCTCATTTACATGAAGTCCATCGGTAACATTCTGCGCCAGTCTCAGAATCGCATCGGCACAGAGGAAACCTTCGGGCAGAGAAATACGGCGGTTCGCCGAGTCATCCAAGGTTCTTTCAAGCCACTGTGTGGACGCAGTCATCGGTGCATTCATCGCATCCGCCATAAGGTATCTCGCCAGGGAACAGATACGCTCACTGCGCATCGGGTTACGCTTATATGCCATTGCTGAGGAGCCAATCTGATTCTTTTCAAAGGGTTCTTCTACTTGACGGTCATGTTGCAAAAGGCGGATGTCGTTTGCCATACGGTAACAGCTCTGTGCCACAGAGGAAAGTGCGTTCAAGATACGGCTGTCCACCTTGCGGGGATAGGTTTGACCTGCCACATCGAAGCATTCGTCAAAACCGAAGTCTGCGGCGATCATATGGTTCATTTCATCTATTTTTTCCGTATTGCCCTCAAACAGATCCACAAAGCTGGCTTCGGTTCCGGTGGTGCCACGGCAACCGAGGAATTTGATGTTTTCGATGGCAAAATCAATTTCTTTCAGGTCGGAAAGAAAGTCCTGCATCCAAAGTGACGCACGTTTACCGACCGTAACAAGCTGTGCCGGTTGATAATGAGTATAGCCGAGAGTAGGCATATCCTTGTATTTTTCGGCGAATTCCGAAAGGTTCGCTAAAACGCCCAAAAGCTCTGAGCGTAAATACGTCAGAGCATCTCGAAAAATTACAAGATCAGCATTGTCAGTAACATAGCAGCTGGTAGCACCCAAGTGGATGATTCCTGCGGCGGTAGGGGCAACTTTTCCGTAGGCATAAACATGTGCCATAACATCGTGGCGTACTTCTTTTTCACGCTGCCTTACACACTCGTAGTCTATATCTGTGATATGTGCTGACAGTTCATCTACCTGTGCCTGTGTAATAGGAAGTCCGAGAGACATTTCTGCCTTTGCAAGAGCTACCCAAAGCTTGCGCCAGGTCTGATATCGAGTATCGGAGGAAAAGAGTCCAAGCATATATTCTGACGCATATCTTGAAGATAATGGGGATTCATATCTGTTAGTCATAAGCTATCTCCTTATTTTTATCTGATAACGATGCTGTCTCTTTCGGGTCCAACCGAAACATACTTGATGGGACAGCCGATTTGTTTTTCTATAAAGGTCACATATTTCTGTGCCGCTTTGGGAAGGTCATCCCAATTACGTGCACCGGAGATGTCACATTTCCAGCCGTCAAAATATTCGATAACCGGTTTTGCATTTTTTAGCGCGGAAGGGAACGGGAAACGATCAGTTTGCTCACCGTTCAGCAGATAATGGGTGCAAACGGGAATCTTATCCATATAGCTGAGCACATCCAGCTTTGTAAGAGCAATCGCCGTTGCCGCCTGAACCTCAACACCGTACCGTGTCGCCACGATATCAATGGGACCGACTCTGCGGGGTCTGCCGGTTTTTGCTCCATACTCAAATCCGTTTTTGCGGAGCTCCTCGGCTTCATCACCGAACATTTCGCACACAAACGGTCCTTCGCCGACACAGGTGGAATAGGCTTTTACCACACCAATCACATCGTCTATCTTTGCACTCGGCAGTCCAGAACCGATGGGAGCGTAGGCTGCCGTTGTGTTAGAGGAGGTAGTGTAAGGATAAATGCCGTAATCCAGATCCCTGAGAGAGCCGAGCTGAGCTTCAAAAAGAATATTCTTGCCGCTTGCATGCGCTTCCTTCAAAAATGCACCGATATCGCAGATATAGGGCTTGATCTTCTCGCAGTAGGTTTCAAGCCATTCTTCCAGCATTGCCATAGTATAGGGCTTTGCACCGTAAACCTTCGTCAAAGTAAGGTTTTTCCATTCCATCAGGTCTGCAAGATGGGATTTCAGTTCCTCGGGATAAAAGAGTTCGCCCGCAAGAATGGTTTTCTTCTGATATTTGTCCGAATAAAATGGTGCGATGCCTTGTTTGGTGGAACCGTATTTTTTATCCGCAAGGCGCATTTCCTCAAGCTCATCCATATCCCTGTGCCAAGGAAGCAAAAGAGAGGCACGATCGCTGATTTTGAGGTTGTCTGGAGTAATTTCAATCCCTTTTGCCATTACATCTTGCATTTCCGTCCAGAGATTTTTGGGATCGAGAGCAACACCGTTGCCAAGGATGTTGACGACACCGTCTCTGAAAATGCCCGAGGGCAGTAGATGAAGTGCAAACTTTCCTTTTTCATTGATTACGGTATGTCCCGCGTTGCCGCCGCCCTGAAAACGAACGACCACATCATAATCTTCGGTGAGCAGATCGACCATACGGCCTTTTCCTTCGTCACCCCAGTTGATTCCTACGATTGCACAGTTTGCCATTTTACGTTCCTCCGTTACATATGCTCTGTCAGACGCTTCATTACTTCGGCATAAGCATCTTCAACTCCGCCAAGATTCCGACGAAAACGGTCTTTGTCAAGTTTCTCCCGGTTTTGCTATCCCACAGTCTGCAGGTGTCGGGGCTGATCTCATCAGCAAGCACAATAGTGCCATCCGAAAGCCTACCAAACTCTAATTTGAAATCCACCAGGGTTACACCGCATTCAGCCCAGAACGCTTTTAACTGCTCGTTCACACCAAAAGCATATTTCTTGATGGTCTCAATTTCTTCTTTGGTTGCCAGCTTCATCGCAATGGCGTGGTATTCATCCATCAGAGAATCGCCGAGTTCATCGTTTTTATAGGAAAACTCGATGGTAGGAGCTTCAAACACAAAGCCTTCCTCCACACCATAGCGCTTTGAAAAGGAGCCGGCAGCGATGTTACGGACAATGACTTCCAGAGTTACAATGGATACTTTCTCAAAGACGCCTTTGCTTTTTTACCTAAGTATTATACTTTTTTTCAGCGCGATTTGTCAATCATGAAGAAAAAGCTTTTGAAGATAGTTCTGGATTCGTGCTTACTTACCGCTGTCTCCGTAGTTTGAAAGCACACGGGCTGAAGGATCGTTTACATCGCAGCCCTCCCAGGACTTGTTCGGCATCCAGAAGTCAACGATCATTTCTGCCTGACCGGGATAATACTTTTCAAAGATTCCGCGATAAAGCAGAGATTCCTTTGTACACGGTGTGGCATAGGTGTATTTCTTGCGGGCTGCTTCAAATTTCTCATCCGAATACTGCTGTTCAGCGTATTCTTTAAGATAATCCACCATAGAATGTCCTACCGCGTCGGAGAAAACTGCTTTTTCACGCCACAAAATCTCATTGGGGAGATATCCACCGCCTTCAGAGGCGTGGCGCAGCAGATACTTTCCCTTGCCGTATTTGTTCAGCTTCATTTCCGAATCGAGAGCGCCGACTTCCATACCGGACAATTCGATGTTTGATGGGAGCAGGTCCACACCTTCCGGATGACGAATAACACCGTCCTGCGGTGCAATGGTTTGATCGTCGATTACCTTTTGCATGATCGTAGCCAAAGATACAGGAAGCTCGTCCGGGTTCTTGATACCCAAACTGATTGTTAAACTGCCCTGTGGGTCAGCATCTACCAAAAGAACTTTGTTTCCTGCTTGCGCAAGTCCGACACCTAGATTCACCGTTGTTGTAGTTTTTCCAACGCCGCATTCCTGGTTCGTGATAGCGATCACTTTGCATTTGTCCATTGCGATTTCCTCCTTTCCGAAAAATTGACCGCATTTTACGGCCACATATAATAGAAATGAATCTTTATATGTAGAAGCACATTATTTGTCCTCGACACCCCATGTGCACGGGAAATCAATAGGCGCTCGGCTGCTACCGAACTCATAGGAATTGCACCTCTGCCAGGTATTCCGCCAACTCCGTGGAGAAGTATCATTGTCCCGCACATAAGACTTCGCCTTGCCAGAAACAACCCGACAGTTGCAGTGAGGCTTCTCGCTGTCTGCTTGTGCAGAGTTGTGGCGTACCCGCTACGCGGCTCGTTATGTGGTAACCTACCTGCTGATCTGTTTATTCAATTTTCAAGGTGCCAGGTAAAGTTCTTTTCGCTTTTGAATTGAGCCTTACACCAGTATCGAGTGGGAGAGGCCATTTATTAACCCTCCCACAAAAAATTTTTTGAAAACTTTACGCAGAAACAAAAAAATGAGCCAGCCACACCTTGTAGGCATGACTGGCTCTCAAAATTAAAACATTAGCAACCTGATAACCGTTTTCCACTATTCAAATTGGTAAAAAAGAGCGTATTTATGACGACGCGTTGCAAAAGTGTTGCAGAGAGGGGTTGCGCAAAATAGAAAAGCCCGAAATTCCTTATAAAACAAGGGTTTTCTGGACTTGTTAGCCAGGGTAAATCACTCCCACTCAGCAGTCCGTACTTAGCAAAAAACCTTTCCGCCAACGGAAGGGTTTTTGAGTACTATTGCAGAGGGGCTACCGCTGTTCTGACTTCGTCTTCGACTCGTCAATCTCAGGGTAGAAATAATTTAACTTCCGCCTCCGCACTTTAATTTACTTAATACTGACCTTAAGGATTCTGGCAGTCGTTATCAGCCACTTATTTCGTCACATCAGTTCCTCATTCGTGGGATAACCTTGCCGGGGTAGTCCCAACAGCTCTTTCTTCGGCTTCGTCTTGAAAATCGCTGGGGCCTACTCCCTACTCCCACTCTTCTTTTGCAAAAGTACGAATGGTATGAAACCATTCAAAATACAGACTTTTAATTTTTTGTATCTCATTAAATTCGTTTAATTATAGGACATTTTTAAACTTTTTGTCCCGTTCCAGTCCCAGTACCGGAATTAAAATTTATTTTTTACACAGTAATTTCTAACTTCATTAACCCAATTTTCATACCAATACCATTGTCCTGAAACCCAGACACCAAAATTATATTTAGGATTTCTTCCATCACGTGATTTCCATAATTGTGTATGATAATGCATAGAGAATTTTGAAAAACCTTCATCTTTCATTTTATTTACTATTTCGCTAGGACGATATTTCTTTTTTTCTACACTTTTTAATAATACTCGTTCAACGTCTTTTGCATCAACACTACTTGCTGGTACAAACTCAATAGCTCTATCTGCCTGATTAGCTCTATTTACAGAAACAGGTACGTATACTATTTTATAGGAATATGATAAAGATTTTAATTCCTCATCGTCTAAATCAGATTCGAACTCTGTAATAAAATTTCTAACATTAATAGGAATATTAATATTAGCTTCATCTCTTAATAATTCTTCTTGTTCTGGTGAAAGAGGTGAAAATTGTATTGCTAGGCTTAAGTTATCTCTTATACTATGCTTTTTGCCAAACATTTTAGTTAATTCTTTATTATAATTTAAAGCACAAGCTTGTAATTTAGCTCCAATGTATTCATCAATATTGTCTGTCTTCTGATGTTCAATCTCATGTCTTATTCCTATTAAAAACTTTAGATTATTTGCAGTTCCTTTATCAAGTGGAGACTTTTTGTCATCAATACACCTTTCAAGTTCCCAATGTTTGTAAGCTCCATTTTTTGTTCTATCATATCTTTTTTGCTTACCATTCATCTTATAGTATCTGTAATCTATCCCACGCTTTCTATAATAAGCATGCATAAGATAAGTCCATGAAATAATAGCAGTTATGATAAACATTTCTGACTTAAACTTAATTGAAGGATTATTATAAATTTGTACAGCTGAAACCATCGCTTCTTTTGACTTGTCTAATAATTCATTTGAAATTGACCTACCCATATAACCTCCTTCTATCTGATTATATTATCGATCAATTATATACTTACTTATTTATTTGATTGATAATAGTTTAGAATTTTGTATTGCTCTTTTATCTCCTTTACTTGCATATATTTTTTCATATAATCAAAGTCAATATGTCCTAATCCATCTATAGGTAACAGTATTTTTTGTCTTCTAAGTCTTCCAGTTCCCATTTTATAGCCATACCCATATTTTTCTTTCTGTTTAGTAATAACTGATGTTAAAAATAAAGAAACATATTTATTTCTATATTTAGGAATTAACTTTCTTGTATCATTTCCATATAATGCTTTGTATTCATGATAAAAAGCATAACCAACAGATCCATTACGATTTACACTAATTGCTTTTTCTTCTATAGTTTTATTTTTATTTTCAACAAAATAACCTATGCCATTATTTTGAGCGGTTGCTGTTACATAAGGGGTATTTCCATCTATTCTTTCTCTTTCGTAAATATCTTTACCAGATTTAATAGTAACAATATCTTCAAGCCAAAATTCTTTCCATTCTTTTTTATTAAGTGGTAGCAATTTTTTCTCATAAGAAATGGCTAACCTATATATATATATATATATATATTCAAGCACTTTTTCGAGCTTTTCAGTTTCTATTTTTTGCATAAATTGACTCATATACTCCCAGTGAGGTTCTCCATTTTTATCTGTTGGGAGAATAAATTTTTCGTTTTTTATTCTTTTATCATTTATTTCTCGATTGAAAGAATATTTTTCTTCGAGTCTTTTTACTATTGTAGCCATAAATAGATAAATATATTTATCAGCCTTATCTAAGGTTAAGGAGGTAACATGATCGCTTGCTATATATTCATATTCATGATAAAAACAAGAACCAACACTTCCACTATTTGCAAGGGTTAAATTGTTTTTAAATTTTCTTACCTTTTCATCATTTCCAATAAATCCATCTAATCCATTATTTAAAGATGTTGAAGAAATATAAGGCGTATTTCCATCTATATGGTCATCTTTTTTAAGTCTTTTTCCTCTTTGTATTTTTCTAAATACATCATTGAAATTAAATTCTTTCCACTCAACATCTTCAAGTCCCACTAAATCGAAAGAAGTTTCAAGCATTTTTTGTTCATAATAATTTATAACTTTTTGTGCAATTTCTTTTTGCTCTTGCTTGATATAGTCTTCCATAAATTGCCAATTAGGATTTTTATCTCTATCAATAGGTAATAAAACTATTCTATCTTTAAATCTGGTTCCCGTTAATCCCTTCCCATAGCCAAAGCCACAATTTTTAATGCTTGTCCTAAATGTTTGAACTAAAAACAAGCCTATTGATTTATTAATATTCTTATTGTAGATGCTATACATCTTATTTCCTGTAATATATTTAAATTCCTGATAAAAAAAATCTGCATTTTCGGCTCCTAAACTAATAGAATTGCTTCTATTAATTTTATAATTCTTATTATTTTTAATTATATCATCAAGTCCATTGTTTAATGAGGTTCTTGTTATATAAGGAGTTCCACATATTGCACATTCTAAATTTTCTTTATGATATGCTTTACAATTTTCAACTGTAAATATATCTTTTATCTTAAATTCTCCCCACTCAACATCATTAAGTGATAATCTATTTTGTTTCATAATCTTCACCATCTTCAGCAGCTAATAAAGATTTATCAATAAAAAATTCATCTTCTTTATCGTCTTCATCTTCTATTCCAAAAAGATACTCTCTGCCATGAGTAATCATATTAACCTCAAAGGTAATATAGTCAGCTATTGTGTTTCTAAAATCTTCATCCGTTGGTATCTCATCATTAAAATAATAAAAAGAATGTAGCCACTCATCATCAGCTTCTATAGTTGTACTTACACAAAACTTTGTTTCAGCTTCAACTCTATCAAACCATACATCAAGTAAATGTTGCTTTTTATCTTTTGCTGATGGAGTTTCAACAAGTCCAATGTGTTTTGCAACTTCAAAACCATCATCTTCAAAATTAATAAATTTACAAATTTTATCCTTATGATGAGGGATACCAGCAGTAAATATAGCAATACATGGATTTGTTCCTACACCATAAAAAGTATTTTTATTTAAAGTTATAACACCTTCTAAAGTATGTTTTTTTAAAATATTAGCTTTTGTTTCTTTTTCATATTTAGTTTTTCCTGTCATTGTAGATTGAGGTACAATAACTGCTACTCTTGCTCCTTCCACAAGTGATTTTAATAGATGCTCAGTGAATGATATTTCATAAAGATTAGGATTATCTTTAGAGCCTTGAGAGTATGGTGGATTCATCATTCCCACTGTGCAACCTTTTAATTGTAATTTTGCTGGATTTTGTTTTAAGAAATCTCGGTTTTCTAAATTACTTTTTCCATCTCCTCTTAGAATCATATTAGTAGTGGCAATAGTAAACATATAGGATTGGTCTTCTATTCCAAAAAGTTGATTTTTTCTAATATTATTTTTTTCAAAATCATCATCTGTTTTTTGTAACATATCATGCATAGCAGCAATTAAAAATCCAGCTGTTCCACAACAAGGATCCATTATTTTATCAGTTGGTTTTAAATCTAATAAATCACAAAAAAGTTCTGTAATGTGTCTTGGAGTCAATATTATTCCAAGAGATTGTCCATCTCCACCAGAATAAGACATAAATTCTCCATAGAATCGTCCTAAATAATCTTCTCCGCTTTGATGAAATCTGATGGATTGAAATATACTTTTATATAGAAACTCTGTGTAATGTCTATTGGGTGTCTTGCCTAAATTAGCATCTATTTGATTTATTTTTGTTGTGTCTTTAATAACTGAAAATTGATTTAATAACTTATCTCTTTTTACATCAGGAGACACATTTGCTCTATTTAAGTTATCTTTTATAGCATCGTAAATCTTTTGTCCATCTGTTTTTTTAGAATCACCAGTTAACATGTCAATAGAAAAATTCCCATATTCTATTTCTCTAAGGGCAAGTAAAATTCCGGAAACGATTAACGGTTTATCTTTATCTTGAATTGAACCATAATTTCTTAAATCTTCATGAAGTAGTGCTGCATCTCTTAAAATTTCTTTTGTTTCTTTTTCAAAATCTGTATTTTCTTTTAAAATTTCTTTTGTATAATATTCGTAAATGTTGTCTTCACTAAAAGAAATAAAAGTTTCTATTTCAGATAGTTCATAATAATCCATTCTATCATTTACAAATATTGGACTTATTCTGTGTTTTTTCTCATTACCAGAAACGCCAATTGCTATTACTTTTGTATAGGAAGTGTTTTTTATTAAGTGTTTACCATAGAATAATGCACCATTAACCGCATAATCACATATAGAATTTATATCTTCTGCTAATATATCTTCATCAGTTCTTTTTTCGTGATAAGATAGCGAACTCTTATCTTCGATAACAATAATAAAATCTTTAACTATTCCTACATATTCTGGAAATCCAACTTTTCCAGTTCCTCTTTTAGACGCAGTTTTAAGGGCATCATCTATTTCTTTTATCGTAGAACCTTGTGGATCTAAATTTAATTCAGCTTCTTTTAATAAGTCATAGACCCACAAATCCGTGCTTTTTTCTTTTAACTTCATCTTACATACTCCATAATATCTTCTAACTTACAATCAAGAACACAACATATCTTTGATAATGTTTCTAAGTCAATTCTCTTTACCTTGTTATTGCAATAGGAATTAAGCTGCGTTCTTTGTAAGTTTGCTTCTTTTTCTAATTTGTTTTTGCTTATGTTTTTATCTTCTAAAACTTTGTCTATCTTAAATATAATTTTTCCAAAGTCCGACATTTCTTTTCTCCTTGTGCCAAGCACCATTAAAAATCCGATTAACTTTATTGATTTATATTATATCACAAATTTACAACTTCTTACAGGTCTAAGATTTTTTATGGCTAAGTTTTAAAATTTATTTTCTTAATAAAAGTGAATGCACATCCCACAATTCCTTTGATAATTTTTCAATTTTTTCTCTCATATAATCAATATCTTTTTTATAAATAACACCAGTTGTATTAGTTGCTGTAGCAATCTGATTTATATTATTTGTTGCATTTGATAGTAGCCATTGCAGGTCTCGAAATGGTTCAAGGTCTACAATATAAATTTCTTTTTCTAATACACATTTTCTTAGAAAGTGGGACATGGTTTTGCAATTTGCGAGTTTCATTTTATTTTCAAAGATTTCTTTTTCTTCATCTGTTAAATATATTTTTAGTTGATTTTTTCTTGTTCTATTATCCATATATTTCTCCTTTGCACTTATCTTTTGGGGTCTTAGGGTTCTCCCTAACAAAGTAAAAATTAAAAAATTATATAGCATTAAAAACTATTAATTTTTCGATTTTTTCGTAAGTGAGTACTCACTTACTGTGCTTGCTATTAATAATGAAGTATCAATTTTTATTTTTCTTAATTTTATAAATAGACACAGGAGAGTGTAACTGTAACTTAAAAAATAAAAACTTCTAAAATTAGGCAAGCTTGTTTAAAAAGACTTTGAAACTCCCTTATTATCAAGCCATCAATTTATATAATCCTAATTCAAGAAGATTTAAAATAATAGTTACAGGTTACAAGGTTACATTTCTATTTATCAACCTTATTTTCTGTGTCAATTTTTATTTGTTCTACTTTTTGCCATTCTTCTGGCAATAATTTTTTATCAACTTCTATAAAATCTACATTGACTTCTTTTTTCTTTTCATAATATAGTTTTACTGGAATGGATATTCCACTTGGTGATATTCTTGTAGTCTTAGATGAACGAATGGGTGTCCAATCTTGGAAGTAATTGTCCATAATTTCCGAAAATGCTTTTGATTTTATTTGATAACCTTGCATTGTTAATTCTTTAAAACAAGTAATATTTGGCTCATTTGATTTGGGTTTATATTCTCCTAAAAAGTATCTTATATCTTCAACATCTGGATTTAGGTATTTGAACTTTTCTTGCTCCTTATATAAGTCTTTTAAAAGATTATTAGGTATTGCCCATGAGTGAGATTTATTTTTAAATATTTTATATCCTAGTGCTAAAGCCTGATTAAAATCTTCTCTTATGCGTGACATATATTCTTTATCCGAGAGTTTTTCCTTATTATTTTTATCTGGATATATAGTCCTTTCTCTTTTATTAATATTACATTCAACGGGTAAATATCTTCTTTCTCCCGTGTGGTCATTTAAAAAAGTTCTTTCATTTAACGTTCCTATAAAGATACAAGTTCTTGGTACATCTGTGGCGTATTTTTCGTAGGGTATTCTTATCCTGTCGCTTAATTTTGATAGAAAAGACTTTGCTTCATTAGCTGATTTTGCATTTCTAAGTGCAACAAATTCTTCAATTTCTACAATAGTTTTTCCCATAAGATTCATAACTGCGTCTTTACCTTGAATATTTTCAATTGTGCAGAACCAATCATCTTTTATAGATAAAAATCTTGCAAAAGTTGATTTACCTATTCCTTGTCCACCAACCAAAACCATCATCTCATCAAATTTAGAACCTGGATTAAAAATTCTTTGTATCATTCCCAAAATCATATGTTCCATTATCCAGTTATTTAAGTCTGTATCCTCAGCTCCAAGATAGGTTGGAAGTAGTTTTCTTATAGCATTTTTACATCCATTCCATTTTAAATTTTGAAGATATTGCTTAGGTGGACTTATTTCATACTGATGAGCCACGAAACGAACTGCTTCCAACATTTTATTAGAGTTATAATTAATTCCAAAATGTTTTTCTATCTCTAAGCCTAGTCTATTATTTAAAGAATCATCCCAAAGCCTAATTTGATTTTCATTTATATTTCTTTCTCCAATAATTTTTCCCTGAAATTTAATCTCTTTTGTAAATTCATCAAAAAATATTTGTCCATCAATTATTTTTTGATTTTTACAATACTTAGGATTTAAAATTGCAGTTACAATATTACCAGTAATTTGTCTAACCGTCCCTTTATCTGTCGTTTGTAAATCTATATAAGAGTATGTCTGATCAATTTCAGGAAATTTTAATTTAAAACCTTTCATAGGGCTTACTCCTTTTCTTAAACTCTAAATGCTTAGACCAATCAAAAGGGATAAAAGATGAAAATTTTAATGTGTTTTCTATGGTCTTTTCTAAATAGTCAATATATTTTCTATCATCTTTTCTTTTTTCATTACTTCCTAAACGGCTTAATGGACTTAAAAGAAATAATTCTTTCATTAAATGAGGATTCCCGTTAGTATAGTTTCTTGCTAAAGATAAAAATATAAAGTCATCTCTACTATGGTCGCCTGTAATACTTATTCCACTTAATAAAGCCTTAGCTTTTGTATTAGTCCTTTTCATCACTTCTATAATTTCACTTGCTGATAGATCATAAAAGCTATAGTCCTTATGAATTTCTAAATCTTTATATTTTTCTATCTGCTTTTTTATAGAAACCCTCTCCTGTGTCCATTTCTTATATAAGCTATTTATTTCACTTTGTTTATCTACAAGCTTATTAGAAATAGGGAAATATCTTCCATCACCTACATTACCGGTTAAAGCAATATATCTATTTTCTTTATAAATTTCTAAGCCTTCACTAGGTTTTATCATGTTACTAGGAATATTACCTTTACCAAATATATGAAGTCCTTGTCCTGATTGAGAAATTTCTATATAAGTTCCTTTAAAATCATCAATAATATTTTTAGCCATATCTGTCAATTTGCCATACTTTATTGAATGGTCTAAATCGACACAGAATATATAGTCATTATCCAAAACAAAACCTAGATTTTCATTTTTACTTTTTATTTCATTAAAACTAAGCCATTTTTCTTTATCATTCCAACCAGTAGATCTATTATTTATTAAAGAAAATGGTATTTTGGTAGTTTTTCCATTTAAAATTTCTATTCTAAAGCCTATAAATCTTTTTAAGTTTTTCATCTCATCTGGTAGATATTTATATTTATTTTCCATTTTTACCTCCTCTGGTATAAATAAGACTCCTGTGGTAAAATGGACTTGTCTAGAGAACACTTCTCACAGGAGTGCTTGCCTTTACTCATTGTAGTAAGGGCTTTTTTCTTTTTTGATTTTTTCATAAATTTCTAAAATATAGATTAGAATTTCAGCTTCTTCATCTTCTAATTTTCCAAATTTCTTTATAACCCTTGCTAATTGAAAAATTTCTTTTGATATATTATCAAAAAGTCTATAATCACTTACAAGAGTAATTTCATGCTGAGTTAGCATTTGTATAAAGTAATCTTGTTTTTTTAGTCCACTTATTTCAATCTTTTTATTAATAAGGGCATATTCATCTTCTGACACTCTAAAATTTAAAATTCGATTTCTTTTTCGATTTTTCTTTTTATTTTTATCTTTTACCTTTTTTGAAATCTCATCTAATGATTTTCTTCTAAACATCTATATCATCCTCTTTTAACAATTCATCCCAATTATTTTGAGATTTTTCTCTTATTTGATTAAGTGATATTGCCATTTCTTTTTGTTTACTAGGAAAAAGGTGGGCGTACCTGTATGTTATATCGATTGATTCATGACCAACCCTATTTGCAATTGCTGTTGCCGAAAAACCTAATTCTATAAGAAGTGATACGTGAGAATGTCTTAAATCATGGACTCTTATTCTTTTTACACCAGCTTTTTTAGCTCCTCTAGTCATTTCACGATGCAAAGAACTTTTAGTAAGACTAAAAATCAAGTCTTTATCCTTTAACTTATAAAATCCTCTAAAATAATCTTTCATTTCTTCTGCCAAAAATTCTGGTATTTTAACAACTCTAACACTCTTTTTTGTTTTAGGATCTGTAATCACATTTTTGCCATCAATTCTTTGCAAGGACTTATCAATTTTCAAATTATTATTTGTAAAATCAAATTTATCCTTAGTTAATGCAAGTAATTCTCCAAGTCTTAGACCACACCAATATAAAATTTCAAAAGCAGAAAATGATTCAGGGTTATCTTTGATTGCTTCTGAAAATTTTTCGTATTCTTCTTGTGTCCAAAAAGCATTTCTCCCGCTTCTTTTTCTCCCATAGAACCCACATCACGAGCAACATTGGTTTTAAGATTATAATATCTGCAAGCATGATTTAATATACTTGATAATTGAGCGTGAATTGTCCTTAGGTAAGTAGGAGAGTAGGTCTGACCCTTTTTATCCTTTATCTTCATAAGTTCATTTTGCCATTGGATTATAGTTACATTTGTTATTTCATTTAGCATTAAATCTCCTATATATGGCATTATTTTATGATTTACAATAGCTTCTTTAGTTTTCCATGTATTTTCCCTTATCCTTGGTTTCTTATCTCTTTTATATAGGGTAAAAAATTCTCTAAAGGTCATATCAATAGATTCAGAATGTTGATTTAGAAATTCTTGCTCCCAATTTAAAGCTTCCTTTTTAGTTGAAAACCCTCTCTTTTTCTTTGTGAGTTTTTCACCTTTCCAGTTAGTGTAATAAAACCTACAATACCAAGTTTTATTTCCACTTTCATCTCTATATGCTGGCATACTACACCCCTTCTACATTTTTTGGTCTATAACAATATTTTTCTATAAAATACTGTCTATTTACTTTTCCTCTTTGTACACGATAGCCTTGTTTTATAAGTTCTTTATTCATATCATTTATTATTTGATATGCTGTTGTTCTACTAACTTCAAGGAAATCTTGTACATCTTTTGCATTCATAAAAATACCTTTCATAATGTCCTCCTTTAAAATTTTGTAAGTTTCTACATCCAGATTAAAAGGATGAGCATTAATTTTTATATCTTACATTATCCGTTCATTTTCGAACGGTATAGTTATATAATAACAGTTCATATATGTTCTGTCAAGTCCTTATAATTTATTTTTTTGGATTTTTTATCTAATTATTACGTTCTTTCTCAACAGAACACTTTTGTTGTGCTTTTATCCATTTTATGATAAAATATTAGTAATTATTATGATATAAAGGGGGTAGTGTTTTGATTTCTGGAGAAAAATTAAAAAAGTTAAGGCTTATGAGAAACTTAACCCAAAAAGAGCTTGCCATTAAATCAGGCTTAACTGATGCTGCAATTAGAAATTATGAACTTGGGAATAGATCTCCAAGTAAAGACCAATTACAAAAAATAGCAGAAGCACTTGAATGCGATATATCTGCTTTGATAAATCACGATCCAAATTCCATTTTTGAAATTATGCATATAATCTTTGATTATGAAAAAGATACTAAGTTTAGACCTTTAGTAGGAGAGGGAGAAACAACTAGTCTATTATCTAATGATCAAGACTTCAATAACTTTCTTATCGAATGGGATGAAATGAGAAAAAAACATTATAACGAAGAAATAAGTGATGAAGAATTTGAAGATTGGAAATTATCTTTTCCTAAAAAATCAAGATTTTTAAAATAAATATAGACACACAAAAAGACCGTGAAGTTTAACTCACGGTCTTCATCATTTTCAAAATGTAAGCCACTTTGAACTATTATTTCAATTATTCTTTTTTATAAATGTTCCCATTTTAATCCCAGTTAGGAAGTTTTATCTTCTGTAACTATTGAAATTACAGCATTTCTATATTTTTTGGAACTATTCCCATTCAATTGTTGCGGGTGGTTTACTTGTAATATCGTAAACTACGCGGTTGACGTGGCCTACTTCATTGACGATACGAGCACTGATCACTTGTAATACTTCCCATGGGATGCGCGCAAAGTCACTGGTCATACCGTCAATTGAGGTGACAGCACGGATACCAATTGTGTAATCATAAGTTCTGCCGTCACCCATTACGCCAACACTGCGGATGCCTGGTAAGACAGTAAAGTATTGCCATACATCGCGTTCTAAGCCCGCTTTGGCGATTTCTTCACGTAAGATGGCATCTGATTCGCGCACGATTTCTAATTTATCTTCTGTAATTTCACCTAAGACACGGATTCCTAATCCTGGTCCTGGGAATGGTTGACGCCATACAATGGAGTCTGGCATCCCTAAGGCTGTCCCTAAGGCACGAACTTCATCTTTAAATAAGGTATTCAATGGTTCGATTAATTCAAATTGCATATCTTCTGGTAATCCACCGACATTATGATGTGATTTAATTGTTTGGGCGGTTTTAGTACCTGATTCAATAATATCGGTATATAATGTCCCTTGTGCTAAGAAGTCCACGCCTTGTAATTTAGACGCTTCGTCATCAAAGACATAGACAAATTCATTACCGATAATTTTACGTTTTTGTTCTGGGTCGCTAACGCCTGCTAATTTATTTAAGAAGCGCTCTTTAGCATTAACACGAATAATATTTAAGCCAAATTTTCCACCTAAAGCTTCCATTACTTGGTCGCCTTCGCCTTTACGTAATAAACCATGGTCAACAAAGATACAGGTTAATTGATCGCCAATGGCTTTTTGTAATAAGACACCTACAACTGAGGAATCTACGCCTCCGGATAAGCCTAATAAGACTTTGCGGTCACCCACACGTTCTCTAATTTTGGCAATTTCAATCTCAATGAAGTTTTCCATTGACCAATCGCCTTTAGCTTTACAAATATTGAAGGCAAAATTACGCAACATTTCATTTCCATGGATACTGTGACGTACTTCTGGGTGGAACTGTACACCATAAATTTGGCGTTCTTCATTTTCAAAGGCAGCAAATGGGGTATGGCTATTACTTGCGGTAACTGTAAATCCATCAGGTATTTGGGTAATTAAATCACCATGGCTCATTAAGACATTTTCAGATTCACTTAATCCAGCAAATAAGCCTGTTTCGGTATTTTTTACCTCAATGGCAGCTGTTCCGTATTCCTTTTTAGTACCCGGTTCAACTTTTCCACCAAATAAATGGGTCGTCAGTTGCATACCATAACAAATTCCTAATACTGGAATGCCTAAATCAAAAATTGCTTTATCAACGGTAAAAGCATCTTCTGCATATACGCTATGCGGTCCACCTGAAAAGATTACTCCGATAACATTACCTTCTGCTTTAATTTCTTCAGCAGAGGTGTCATTAGGTAATAATTCACTAAATACGCCAAATTCACGTAAGCGGCGTGTGATTAATTGATTGTATTGGCTCCCAAAGTCCAAAACGACAATCTTTTCCATTTCTGTCATTGTTTGTGTCACAATTTTCCCTCCAAATTAATTAATATTTTCGTACAGCAATTTTATCAACATAGTGATTAGTAGTCTTATGGATGACTACATCGGCACGGTCTCTTGTTGGTAAAATGTGTTCGTTAAGATTGACTAAGTTTACCTCACGCCATACTTTTCTAGCGTATTCGTGAGCTTGATTGCGTGGCCATTTACTCATCTCATGATAGTAATTGTCCGGTTCTTGTTGTGCCAAATCCATTAACATATCAAATCTTTCAATATACCATTGACGAATTAACTCTTGTTTGGCATCAACATAAATTGATAAATCAAAAAAATCACTGACATAAATTTCTTGATTTTGTGGTAATTGTAGAACATTAATTCCTTCAATAATCAAAATATCAGGACTTTGAATCAGTTCGTATTCGTCTTCCACGATATCATAAATATAGTGTGAATAGATGGGATATTGGACGGGTTCATCACTAACTTTTACCTGTTTAATAAAGTCTAATAATAATTGCATATTATAGCTTTCAGGGAATCCTTTACGCGACATCAGATTGCGGCGTTCCAATTCAGCGTTAGGATACAAAAAACCGTCTGTTGTCATATAGTTAATCGTTAAATCGGGATAGAACTGTTCTAATAATTGGGTTAAAACACGTGCTGTGGTACTTTTTCCCACGGCGACACTCCCACAAATACCAATAATGAAAGGTGGCAAGGTTTTGCGAACAGGTTCTTTTGAGACTAAAAAGGCCCGTTTTTCCTTCAAAAGACGAACTTGATTTTGGTAGACCATATCAATATAATCTACTAATGGACCGTAAACTTCTTTCACATCTTTTTGTGATAAGCGGTCGTTCAATGATACCAAGTCAGACAATCGTTCAATAGTATAAACGGATGGCCCATTTTGATGTAATTGTTGCCATTCTGCCCGAGTAAAGTTTTGAAATAATGGTGACTTCATTCGATTTTCCTTTTTCTACATATTTTGTTATAATCTTAATGTTATCAATGTCAAATACAATTGATAAGCACTTGCTTTTCCATTGTAACATAAAATATTTATTCTTTCGCAAAAAAGTGGTTATTTTTTATCGCTTTTTTAGAAAATTATCGTTATTATATTGAGAGTAGGTCAGCACTCGAAAATGAGCTTGTTTTTTCAATGTCTGTCCGTACCATCAATCAATCGATATCAAACCATTCCATCGGATACTATTTGATATCATTCAAGTACTATACTTAAAATAAATACTATAAGCTTTGGAAAGTTTATTTAATTCTGACCAGACGCTTAAATTTAGGAGGTTTTTCGGTGTCAATCGAGCAATTCGAATCGTCTGAGTCGATAAAGGAAAGTCAAGTCCCCCTTCATGATCAAGACTCACGCGAAATCGGAGTTGGTACCGCCCATAGTAAAATTATATTAATGGGTGAACATGCGGTAGTGTATGATTATCCTGCTATTGCGTTGCCTTTTCCTGCCGTAAAAGTGAAAACAACTGCACGTCATTTTAATCGTGATTATATAGAACTAGATTGCCAATATTTTGTTGGAGATATTTCAATGGCTCCTAGCATTTTATTAAATATTGTCAAAGCGATTGAATTAACATTAGAAACTTTTGAATTGGGACAACCCTCTTTATCGATTAAAATCATCAGTGATATCCCACAAGAACGTGGGATGGGCTCGTCCGCTGCAGTGTCGGTTTCAGTAGTTAGAGCGATTGCTGATTTATTCAAGGTTGAATTATCAGATTACCAATTACAATTTATCGTTAACCAAGCAGAAGTGATTGCCCATCAGTCAACCAGTGGGATTGATACTTTAATGACCAGTAGCGCTCAACCGATTATTTATCGCAAGAGTTTAGCTCCCCACCATTTCGAATTAAACATTCCTGCCTATTTAATCGTGGCCGATAGTGGTCAAGCAGGACAAACACGTTCAGCAGTCCAACATGTGGCAGAGTTACGTAAACGTAAACCAGTTTTTGTTGATAATTCAATGAAAACGATTGAACAATTTGTTCATCAGGCTTATCAAATGATTGCTCAGAAAAATGTTATCGAATTAGGACGTTTAATGACTTATAATCATTATTATCTTAACCAATTAGGGGTCTCGAATACCCATATCGATAAAATCGTCAATGCCGCTTGGATGGCTGGTGCTTTAGGTGCAAAACTAACCGGTAGTGGACGCGGAGGCTGTTTAATTGCCTTAGCAGAGTCGAAACAAATGGCCCGTAAAATTGCCCGCGCCATGCGTGAAGCCGGGGCTGTTCAAACGTGGTATTTAAATTTAGAAAGTTAATAAGAATAGATTTGTAGACTTTTGGTTAGTGTGTTCGTGCGTACAATTAAAGGTCTGCATTTTTTTATAAAGGAGGAATTCATTTGTCTAAGAAAATAGGTTATTATCGTGCCAATACCAATATTGCCTTAATCAAATATTGGGGAAAACGCAATAAAGAATTATTTTTACCGATGACTAGTAGTTTATCATTAACCTTAGATGCTTTTTATACCGATACGAAGGTCACGGTCGATTCAAATTTATCTCAAGATTATTTTACTTTGGATGGCATCGCCCAAAGTTATTCTGATACTCAAAAGGTATCAAAATTTGTCGATTTATTCCGTCACCTAGCAGGAAGCCAAGAGCATGTTTATATCGAAAGTGTCAACCACGTCCCTACTGCTGCGGGCTTAGCTTCTTCTGCCAGTGCTTTTAGTGCCTTAGCTTGTGCACTGAATCAAGCTTTTAATCTTAATTTAGACCAACGGACCCTTTCCACTTTAGCCCGTCAAGGTTCTGGTAGTGCGAGTCGTAGTTTATTCGGTGGGTTTGTTGAATGGCATAAAGGTGAAGGCGATAACTCCGATTCAAGTTATGCAGAACAAATTGCGGATGCTGACTGGGATATCGCGATGTTAGTCATTGTGATTAATGATCAAAAGAAAAAATTAGTAGTCGTGTCGGTATGGAACATACCATTCAAACTTCACCCTTTTTTGCTTTATGGCCACACGAAGTTGAAAAAGACTTAGCTCTCATTAAACAAGCTATCAAAAATAAAGATTTTAAAACTTTAGGTGAAGTCACTGAACATAATGCGATGAAAATGCATGCTACAACGATTGCCGCCAATCCATCGCTTACATATTGGGCCCCAGCTTCCATTACTGCTTTACAAGCTGTACAAACGTTACGTGAGGACTTAGGTTTTGAATGTTACGCAACCATGGATGCCGGTCCAAATGTGAAAGTCTTATGTCGTAAAAGTGAAATCGACGCCTTATCTAAACAATTATTAACACATTTTAAACCCGAACAGCTAATCAAAGCTTTTCCAGGTGAGGCACCGCGACCATTACCAATCGATTAGGAGATTTTAAAATGCCTTATAAAGACTTGTTATTAGAAACATTAGAAATAGAGAGTGAACAGGCTTTTGTCACGCAAACCGTCTCCACCCCAGGAAAATTATATATCGCTGGGGAATATGCGATTTTAGAACCGGGACAAGCCGCTATACTAGTGGCATTAGACGCTTACTTGTCTTGCACGATCCGTTTAGCTACTGATAATTTGTCTGGAACTTTACAATCCACAACCATTCAAAATGAGCCTTTCAACTATACGCGCTCTTCCCATAATCAACCGGGTCTAATGCCTGGTGCTATGTGGCCGAAACGTTGGGCTTATGTTTTAAGTGCCATTGAAACTGTTGAACGCCTACTCGTTGAATTAAATCGTCCTTTACAAAATTATCATATTCAATATGAAACCGATTTGGAAGCTGAAAATGGTCGTAAATATGGTTTAGGCTCCAGTGGTGCCGTCACTGTCAGTACAATTAGGGCATTATTACGTTTCTATGGTTACTCAGCTCATCCATTGGTTATTTATAAATTAGCAGCGATTGCTTCATTAAAGGTTTCGACAAAGGGAAGTTTTGGTGATCTGGCCGCCAGTGCTTATGGTGGTTGGATATATTATCAATCCCCTGATCGTCAATGGCTAGCCGAACAAATTGCAGCGATACCTTCTTTAACCCAATTACTAACTAAAGATTGGCCGCAGTTGGAAATTCGTCATTTAGCTGTCCCTCATTCTGTTGACTTGGTGATTGGTTGGACGGACGCACCGGCTTCCACGGATGAATTAGTCCATCATTACCAACAAAATCGTGAAACCGAAAGTGACATCTATCAACAATTCCTAGTCAATAGTCAGGCGACTGTGCAACAATTAGCCCAAGATTTAGAAAGAGGCGATGTGGCACTCATTCAAAAAGGAATTGCTAAAGCCCGTCAATTATTAAGAAAGATAACCCAGTATTGGCAACTGCCACTTGAAACCCATCAATTAACTCAATTAATTGAAATCGCCCAATCGTATCAATATGAAGCAAAATCATCTGGTGCCGGTGGTGGCGATTGTGGCATTGCGATTGGTTCTTCTCATTTAAATCGTCAAGAATTATTGAACAGTTGGAAAGTTGCTAATATCATTCCGCTCCCTTATCAGGTTACTCAACCTTTCCAGGAGAGTGAATAAATCAACGAATTTTATCCATATGAAAGGAGCTATCATGTTTCAATCTCAATTACCATCATTTTCACAAAAACGTAAAGATGACCATGTAAAATATGCGTTAGAACAACAATCCCAAAAGAAAATTTCGGCCTTTGAAGGCATCCGCTTTGTTCATCAGTCTTTTGCCCCCTTAACATTAGAGCAAATCCAACTGACGACTCATTGGGCTGATACCATTCATCAAGCACCCTTTTATATTAATGGCATGACCGGTGGCTCGGCTAAAACCAAACAATACAATGAATCACTTGGTCGCGTAGCTGCCGCAACCGGTTTAGCGATGGCGACCGGTTCTGTCAGTGGGGCTTTAAGTGACGACTCCGTCCGCGATAGTTTTACCATCGTGCGCAAAGTCAATCCCAACGGTTTTGTGATGGCTAATCTCGGAGCTCATCATGATCTTGAAAATGCTAAACGAGCGGTCGATTTATTAGAAGCCAATGCCTTACAAATTCACCTGAATGTCCCACAAGAAATTGTGATGCCAGAAGGTGATCGTAACTTTACGAGTTGGTCTAAAAACATTGAAACCATCGTACGCGAGTTGCCCGTTCCGGTTATCGTTAAAGAAGTTGGCTTTGGAATGAGTCGCGAAACGATTCAACATTTAATTCAATTAGGTGTTAAAAATATTGATGTCAGTGGACGTGGTGGGACAAACTTTATCCAAATTGAAAATGAACGCCGCGAAAAATTAAATTATCAAGCCATTGCCGGCTGGGGACAAACCACCCCTGAATCTTTATTAGAAGCACAACCTTTCTTAAATCAAACCACTATCTTAGCTAGTGGCGGGATTACTGATTACTTAGACATCGTCAAAGCCTTAGCCTTAGGAGCCAATGCCGTTGGCTTATCTGGTCGTTTCTTGCAGATGGTTCATGAACAAGGCGTTGAGCAGTCCGTTGAAATGATTGAAAATTGGAAAGAAGCCATTCAACATTTAATGTTAATGTTAAACGCCAAATCTGTTAAAGAATTACACCAGGTTAATTTAATATTACCTTCTGAACTACGGGACTGGGCCGAAGCACGCCAAATTGAATGGCGACATTTTGGGTATCGTCAACAATAATCATCAAGACAATATCCTATGTTAGCAACATTGTTGTTTAACAAGGGATAGTGTTTTTTATTTTATTCTGTCCGCACTTTACTACTTCTGATTCAAACAAACTTTGATTTGCACAAGATCTCGAAAAACCTCTGTAGTTCACTTCGTCTGTCCAGATCCGCAAAGTTGGAAGTGGTCCAGAATGGACAGGTCTAACAAAAATTATTGGTTTAAGACCAAAAAATACAGTCCATTTTTTAATCGAACTCCAATCATCTCTGAAGCGAATCCTATTCCCTATTCATTAAAGAATCAATTTCTATCCAAACATCCTGAACCTCATGTTTGTCAACACAAAAAAAGCTGAAAGACTTCACTCTCGTCTTTCAGCACTGATTATTTATTAAGCTTCGGTTATAACTTCGTAGATAAGCGGTTCTTTTTTAGCAGAATCACTAATTGTTACCGCATCATACAAGCGTTGTTTAACTTCTTCAACGTCTTCTCTATTACTATAAATAGTTAATAAGGCATCGCCTTTTTGTACTTTGTCGCCTACTTTTTTATGTAATATTAAACCAACAGCTGGATCAATCGTATCTTCTTTCGTTTCACGACCAGCACCTAAAACCATTGCCGCTTCACCCACTTTATTCGCGACCCAATTACTTACCACACCGTCTGTTAAAGCTGGTAACTCAATCCTATATTGAGCTTGTGGTAATAAGGTAACATCGTCAGCAATCTTTTCATTGCCACCTTGATGTTTGATAAATTGTTTAAAGGTTGCTAAAGCTTGTCCATTCTCAATTTGAGTTTGTAACATTGCCTTACCTTCTTCTAATGTTGATACTTTATTAGCGGCCATCAGCATTTGCGCCCCTAAAACTAAACACAATTCTACTAAATCAGCCGGTCCTTGTCCTTTTAAGGTTTGAATCGCTTCTTCCACTTCTAAGGCATTACCAATCGCATAACCTAAAGGTTCATTCATATTCGAAATCACCGCTAAGGTTTTACGTCCGACTTGATTCCCGATTTTCACCATGGTGCGTGCTAATTTTTCTGCTTCTTCCACAGTCTTCATAAAGGCCCCTTCACCGACTTTAACATCTAGGACAATCGCATCTGCACCAGCCGCAATCTTTTTACTCATGATGGAGCTGGCAATTAAGGGAATAGATTGTACGGTTCCAGTCACATCACGTAAAGCATATAATTTTTTATCTGCAGGCGTTAAATTACCTGATTGTCCGACAACGGCTACTTTATGTTGATTGACCAAGTCAATAAATTCTTCGATTGGAATTTCATAACGGAAGCCTTCAATGGCTTCGAATTTATCGACGGTTCCACCTGTATGGCCTAATCCGCGTCCACTCATTTTTGCCACAGGCACTCCACAAGAAGCGACTAATGGTGCTAAAACCAAGGTCGTGGTATCACCGACACCCCCGGTAGAATGTTTATCAACTTTGACCCCTTCAATGGCTGACAAATCAATTTGGTCGCCACTTTCAGCCATGGCCATTGTTAAGTAACTGGCTTCTTCCTCGGTCATCCCTTTAAAATAAATGGCCATCGCAAAGGCACTCATTTGGTAATCGGGTATACGTCCATCAGTAAAGCCTTCGATAATAAAGCGAATTTCAGCTTCAGTTAAAGCTTGTCCTGCTTGTTTTTTTCAATTAATTCAACCATTCTCATTTTATTCACGTCCTTATCTTCAACTTATCTAGTTGTATTAGGTCTCATTGATGCTACTAATACATTTTAAATCTGCCATTAACTCTTATTGTTGACCTTCAATCACTTCAACCGTACCATCATTTTTTGCTACTAAAATACGATTAGGATAGTTAATGAATAATCCATGTTCAACAACCCCTACCATCGTTTTTAATTCGTGGGCAACTTGTTGCGGTTGATCGATTCTGCCTAAGTGTAAATCAATGATATAGTTACCAGAGTCGGTCACAAATAATGAATCTTTACCCTTTTTACGGAAAGATGGGTTCATGCCAGCATTTTCAAAAGCTCTAAAGATATTCCAACTACCTGTTTGAATCACTTCTACTGGTAAAGGAAAGGCACCTAAATAATCGACGACCTTTTCTTCTGTTACTATCCAGATAATCTCATGACTATTTTCAGCGACAATTTTCTCAATTAAGTGGGCACCACCACCACCTTTAATACCTGACATCGAACGTAAACATTCGTCTGCGCCGTCCACTAATAAATCAATGGAATTAACTTCATCCAATTGTGCTAGCGGAATACCTAATTCTCGTGCTTGTATTTCTGTTTGTTTGGAAGTAGGAACGCCCACAATGTTTGGCAATTCACCGTTTTTAACTCTTTGTCCCACTTCATCAACAAACCAGTAGGCCGTTGATCCTGTTCCTAAGCCTACTACCATCCCATCTTGAACATATTCCGCTGCTTTGCGTCCGACTAATTCCTTTGGATTCATTCCTCAAGCTCCTTTTCATTTCTTAAGATTTTATTTACCCAATCAATTAATAAAATAGTATTTTCTTTGTCTGTAAAATCATAAGTCGTACCATATTTACGCAGTAATCGTTCATTATCATCATCTAATGGCACATAATCAATCGATGCTAAACGCTTTTGTTTTACTTTGGATACCAAACTCTCCATTAACAGTAAGCGTTTGTATTGAATCGCTCCACGATAATGGAATAATTCGACTTTCTCAATAGTTGCATCTTCAAAGTTATTGTCTAATATGTCTTTAAAGTCAGTTAACTTAGGATTGGATAATCCCACTGTAAATAAAGCCCAATGTTTATCGGGATATTGTTTAACCCATTGTTCATACATCGCTGCGTCAGATAATTGACCTTCCAATAAGCAAGTACCTAAAATAATAATGTCATAACTAGCCAAGTCTTCTACTGAAACTTGAACACTATCCACCACCGGGCAGCGTAATTTTTTTGAAATTTCAATTGCATATTTTTCAGTCGACCCGTAACGAGAACTATGAATCACGATTATCTCCATCCATTATCACCTCTGTTTTGAAAATACTTTCACATTTACCATTATATCATATAGCAGATTGTTTCTAAAAGCCAGTATTGTATAGATTTTTTAAAAATCATTTAGGTATTAACTGATTTCTGTTATAATGATATTAACTTACAAAAAAGGAGAGAGTTTATGGCACCAAAAATGAAATTTAAATGTCCCGTTTGTCATCATGAAATAGAAAGACAATTCGATATCGCCATTAACACCCGTTTAAACCCTGATTTAAAAGAAAAATTATTAGACGGTACTTTATTATTATTTGAATGCGAGCATTGTGGCGCTAAACGTCATATTTCATCGCAATTTTTATATCATGACCCAGACAAAAAATTACTGTTCCATGTTGCGCCGCAATATAATGAACAACGTGAAGCGATTCAAGCACAATTAAACGATTTAATTAATAGTTTCCCGGTTTCAGTCGATGATTATGAAATGCGTATTATGTTAAACATGGCCGATTTAATGGAAAAAGTGCAAATTTATGATTCAGGCTTTAAAGATACTGAAATTGAGATGGTTAAAATGTTAACCGATGGGTTATTCGCCAAGGAAAATCCTACTGCTCAAGTGAAAAATCGTTACTTCTTCCTCAATAAAGAAGGGCAACCGAAGTTTTTATATGTAACGGATACTAACCAAATGATGGTTGACTGCCACCAACGATTACTAACCTTCATTCGCGATAAATTCAAACGCGCTTTGAAACAAAATACTAAAGGTCATTTCCGCATTATTAATCATGCATGGGCAGAAAATATTTTACAAAATAAAGAAACGGAAGGTTTTATCTTACCAGAAGATTAATCCCTTTCCTCATCCGAATTTATTAAAAAGTGAGGCTCAGGAAAACTATTGAAACTTCCATTTGGTCTCTTCTTATTGATAGTGCAGTGATTGAAAGGTCTCAAATTATGTGGGAGTAGGCAAATGAAGCGAAAATCATTTGATTTTCGACTTCTTGCCTACTCCCACTTTTTTATTTTCTTCACTAATCATCATGATTCAGTTTGATGCCCTGTCGCTTCTCTAATGTGCGTCATCATGTGGCGTAACCTTAAAATGCAATTAGCTATGGCTACTTTGGTACAGTATTCATCAATGCGAACATAGATGCAACAATCCTTACAGATTGGCCAATCCGTTTTAAACATTATTTTCAAAAAGAAAAACCTTGTTCAGTGCAACTTCTAAAATGAACACCCAAAATTTTAGTTAAACAAAGCTAACTGTGGGTTTTCACATTGCACCTGGCAAGGTTTTTATTATTTACTATTTAGTACCAAAGATTCTATCCCCAGCATCACCTAAACCAGGTAAGATATAACCGTGCTCGTTTAAGCGTTCATCTAGGGCAGCCGTGTATAAATCTACATCTGGATAAGTTTCTTGGAAGGCTTTAACACCTTCTGGAGCAGAAACTAGACAGACAAAGGTAATATTTTCTGGTTGCACATTGTATTTGCTCGTTAATAAATCTAAGGCCGCAATCGCTGAACTACCGGTTGCTAACATTGGGTCAACAACAAATAGACGACGTTCACTAATATCTTGAGGGAATTTAGCAAAATATTCGACTGCTTCTAAAGTATCTTCATCACGGTATAAACCAATATGACCAATTCTAGCGGCTGGAATTAAGTCTACCATGCCGTCCACCATTCCTAAACCAGCACGTAAGATCGGGATAATTGCTAATTTTTTACCAGCAATTTGTTTTTGAACTGATTTTACTAATGGGGTTTCGATTTCTACGTCTTCTAATGGTAAATCACGGGTAATTTCATACGCCATTAACATCGCGATTTCATTGGTCACCTCACGAAATTGTTTCGTTGAAGTATTTTTATCACGAATAATTGTTAATTTATGTTGAATGAGTGGATGATCTACTACTTGAAATTTTGCCAAAATAATTCCTCCTTATTTTTCGCTAATATAATTTTTATGCCCAAGCAAACATCGGCCAATCTTTAACAAACTCGATGACCTGCTCATGTAATGTTGGTAATTCTGATTCATCGGCTTTTAGTGCGGCAAGTATCATTTCTGCAATCTGAATCGCGTCTGCTTCTTTTGCGCCACGGGTCGTAATAGCTGCGGCACCAATACGTATACCACTTGTTTGAACAAATGATTTAGTGTCATTTGGAATTGAGTTTTTATTAACGGTGATGCCCACTTTATCTAAACGTTCTTGGGCCCATTTGCCGGTAATTCCCAATGGCGTCACATCGACTAAGAAGAGATGATTATCCGTGCCACCTGAGATGACATTCAATTCGCTTTGACTGAATACTTTTGCCATTGCTTGCGTGTTTTTAATCACTTGTGCGGCATATTCTTTAAATGACGGATCTAATGCTTCACCGAAAGCGACTGCCTTAGCTGCAATCACATGTTCTAATGGTCCACCTTGAATTCCTGGGAAAATAGCGGAGTTAATCACTTTTTCATGTTCTGCTTTTCCTAAAATAATTCCACCACGTGGTCCACGTAATGTTTTATGAGTGGTACTGGTGACTACATCCGCATATGGTACTGGATTTTGATGTAAGCCTGCGGCTACCAGTCCAGCAATATGCGCCATGTCTACAAAATAAATCGCGCCTACTTTCTTAGCAATTTGACCGATACGTTCAAAATCAATTGCTCTTGAGTATGCACTGGCACCTGCAATAATCATTTTTGGTTGGCATTCTTCAGCTTTATTTTCTAAAGCATCATAGTCAATATAACCTGTTTCGTCGACACCATAGCTATACATTTCGTAAGATTGTCCACTAAAGTTAACCGGTGAGCCATGGGTTAAGTGCCCACCTTGTGCTAAGTCCATTCCTAATACGCGGTCACCCGGTTCTAAGAAAGCACGATACACCGCTAAATTAGCTGATGAACCTGAATGTGGTTGCACATTCGCAAAGTCAGCGCCAAATAATTTTTTCACACGATCGATTGCCAATTGTTCTAGTTGGTCAATATATTCACAACCACCGTAATAACGACGTCCTGGATAACCTTCTGCATACTTATTGGTTAAAATACTGCCTTGTGCTTTTAAAACTTCATCGGAAACAAAATTTTCTGATGCTATCAACTCAATGCCATTTTTTTGGCGATTGGCTTCTTTATTAATTAAGTCAAAAACGATACTATCTTTCATCATTTGCATACCCCCGTTTCTTCAACATATTATATCATAGATTAAAGTCGATGCCACTTATCATTTCATCATTTTATAAAAAAGTTTGAGTCAAATCGGCTGCTTTTCTCAAACGATTCATCATCGCATGACTGGCTGGTGAATCTGAAAAGCCTTGTGCGATAATAACCTGTGCGGTTGTTTGTTCTAAAGCTCTTAAACCGGCATATAATTGTTGAGTAGCCGAGACTAAATCCCCTTTTGCGCCATAAGAATGAGTGGCCACTATCTGTGAGTCATTACTAAGCGCTTGAAGGACGGATTCATCTGCTAAGATGGCCACTGGTTGTTCTAAAGCTTGAATATATTGTAAGAATTGCTGTGAATCTTCTGTTATTAAGACATGAACCGGTTGTTTAGGGCTATAATGCGTGTATTTAACTCCGGGTGACAAAACGCTCGTATCTTTTAATTGTTCTTCAGCTGTTTTTTCTTCGACTTGATAACCTAGCGCTCTTAAATCTTCTTTCGTAATCGCACCTGGACGTAAAATATTGATAACCCCCGCCCGTGGCAATACGACCGTCGATTCAACACCCACGGCTAATAGCTTTTCGCTCGGTTCGACTATGCCCGCAATTTTCCCTTGAAAGTCATGATAAACATGTTCCACTGCTGTTGGACTCGGTTTACCTGATTTATTGGCACTTGGTCCGACTAATGGAATGCCCGTAGCCTCAATCAACGCTAAAGTTTCTGGATTATCAGGCATTCTGATAGCGACAGTTTCTTGTCCAGGGGTCACACTTGGTGCTAACACCCCGGGTTTTTGTGGGAAAATAATCGTCAATGGTCCTGGCCAAAATTGCTTCATTAATTGTGCCGCAATTTCAGGCACTTCTGCCACATATTCTGCCACTTGTTCAATGCTGCTAACATGCACAATTAAGGGATTGTCTTGCGGACGACCTTTAGTTGCAAAAACACTGCTAACAGCGGCTTCGTTGGTCGCGATGGCTCCTAAACCAAAGACTGTTTCCGTTGGGAAAGCCACTAATTGCCCGGCTTTTAATTGGGCGGCTGCTTCATTTATTTGTTCTTTTTTATAAATTTTGGTATCCATTGCTTCACCCCTTCTGAGTATCGATTTTAATATAACGATCTAAACCGTTTAAATCTTGATGAACACTTATGATGGCATTAGGAAATGTTTTTTGAAAAATTGCTTGGACAGCACTGGCTTGTTTAAAGCCTATTTCTAACAAGATTTGGCCATTGTCTGATAAAAACGATGGCAATGTTTCGGCTAGGCGCTGATAAATAGCGAGACCTTGTTGCTCGGCAAAAAGTGCTGTAGCGGGTTCAAAACGTTTAACAGATTCATCCATTAAAGCTAACTCATCTTCAGCAATATAGGGTGGATTGGAGACAATTAAATCAAATTGACGTCCTGTTAAAGCAGACATTAAATCACTTTCAAGCCACTCCACTTGCACTTGATGATGCTGACCATTTTTCTGGGCTACTGCTAAAGCTGCTGGCGAAATATCAACCGCTGTAACTTGGTTTGGCGCCAATTGTTTGGCTAATTCAATCGCAATGATGCCACTTCCCGTTCCAATATCAAGCACTTTGGCTTGTGGATGTTCCTTTAAAAACGCACATCCCATTTCAATTAGGCCGTAAGTGTCCTCACGTGGAATTAAGGTGTCTGGCGTGACATAGTAAGTTTCCCCAACAAAATCAGCTTTTCCTAAAATATACTGAATCGGCTCGTGTTGGGCTAATCGCTTTAACACTTCGTTAAAGCGCATCGCTTGTTCATCATTAAGCGGCATGTTTAAGTTTAAAATCAATTGAGTATAATTCCAATCAAATGTCCGTTGCCAATAATCTTTAATCGGACTGTCTTGAATGCCGTTTTCTTGCAAAAAAACTGAAGCTCTTTGGAGAGCTTCAGCTAAAGTCATTTTAGAGCTTAGGACCATTGAGTTCCTCCAGTTTTTGAGTTTGGTCATACATGACTAAGCTATCAATAATTTCGTCTAATTTCCCATTTAAGATTGAATCTAATTGTTGGATGGTTAAACCAATACGATGATCGGTCACCCGGTTTTGTGGGAAATTATAAGTACGAATACGTTCAGAACGGTCCCCTGTTCCGACTGCTAATTTACGAGAAGCATCAATTTCAGATTGGGCTTCTGATTGCATTTGGTCGAAGACGCGGGCACGCAATACTTTCATCGCTTTTTCACGGTTTTTCAATTGTGAACGTTCATCTTGCATCGCTACCACTGTATTAGTGGGGATATGCGTTAAACGTACAGCTGAAGCTGTTTTGTTAACGTGCTGTCCACCCGCACCTGAGGCATGATAAATGTCCACTCGAATATCATTTTCATTTAATTCGAAATCGATATCTTCTACTTCTGGCATAACTACGACTGTAGCAGTAGAGGTATGGACCCGTCCTTGAGATTCCGTTTCTGGGACACGTTGGACACGGTGAGCACCGTTTTCGAATTTTAATTTACTATATACTTTATGACCAGAAATCATAATGGATACTTCTTTATAACCACCGATACCGGTAATATTTGCATCCAAGACTTCCACATTCCATCCTTGGCTATCGGCATATTTAGTGTACATATTCAATAAATCACCAGCGAATAATTGCGCCTCGTCACCACCAGCGGCCCCACGAATTTCCATAATGATGTTTTTGCCATCATTTGGATCTTCTGGTAACATCATAATTTTAATTTCTTCTTGTAAGGTTTCACGTTCTTCTTTTAATTCCGCTAATTCCATTTTTGCCATTTCGGCCATTTCTGCGTCAAGGCCTTCATTTAACATTTCTTCCGTATCCGCTAAT
This sequence comes from Globicatella sp. PHS-GS-PNBC-21-1553, assembly GCF_033564055.1. Lineage (NCBI taxonomy): Bacteria > Bacillati > Bacillota > Bacilli > Lactobacillales > Aerococcaceae > Globicatella > Globicatella sp. PHS-GS-PNBC-21-1553. The sequence goes on along the minus strand of NZ_CP085470.1, from coordinate 1,761,605 downwards.
TCTTGTTCTACTTGCTTATAGCGACGGATTTTTTCAACTTTTGGACGTAAATCACTTTCTTCGATTGTTAATTCACGTAAACGATTGGTATCGGCAATAACCGATGGGTCACTTAATAATTCTAATATTTCTTCAAAACGAAAAATTAGTGTATCTAATTGTTCAAACATAAAATTCCCCTTCTATCTTAACTCTCCTGGTTGGAAATAACATTTTCGGCAGACAGGTAAATATGATTCATTACCGCCAATTTGAATTTGTTCTCCTTCGTAAACCGGTTTGCCGTCAACAAAGCGTAAGTTCATCATGGCTTTTTTATGACAGAACCAACAAATGGTTTTAATCTCTTCAATTTTATCGGCATATAACAATAAATACTTAGAACCTTCGAAAAGTTCATTCGTAAAATCATTTTTTAACCCAAATGCCATCACTGGAATATCTAATTCATCTACGACTCGAGCTAATTGTAACACATGTTCCTTTGTTAAAAATTGTGCTTCATCGACTAAAATACAATAGCGGTGTCCTAATGCTTTAATACTTTCAAATAAATCCATGTCGTCCGTAATCGGAATCGCTTGACGCTGATAGCCGGTCCGACTAGCAACTGTTCCTACAGAAGTTCTAGTATCTAGAGCGCTCGTAAAAATTTCCACCTGTTTATTTTGTTCTTCATAATTATGTGCTACTTTAATAATTTCAAGTGATTTCCCACTATTCATTGCACCATATTTGAAAAAGAATTGTGCCATTAATAAGCCCTCCTCGTTACTACTTTCAACTATTCATAATAAAAGAAAAAAGCATTCTAGTCAATTGCTAAGATAGTAATTTAATTAGTTTTATCCGATGAAGGCGGTTCATAAGAATTCAATCTAATATTTTAGAGCGCACCCTCTCGCCGAAAGTGTATGTTACGATGAAATTATGTTTATTTCTCTAAAACAGCTTCGATAAAAATTTGTTCAATAAAAAGGTCTTTAACACTCCTTGGCAAATGAGGTCATCTGGTTATTCCATTAAACAAACCTTATTTCCTAATATAGGATAATCCCCCAGCCTAACTCCCGCAAACTAGCTTTTTTCCCACAAAAAAGTAGAGCTCAACATGAGGACGGAAACAATTTAATTCAACAGGCTTTCTTTTCCCTTCACAAAAAAGTAGGCCTCAATTACTTGGATGGTGTTCCATCATAATGTGCCTTGCTTCTCTCAAAAATAGTTGGCCTCAATCACTTGAATGGTGGTCGCATCATAATGTGCTCTTGCTTCTCACAAAAAAGAGCAGGCATCAATAGTAAAAATCAGATTATTTTCACTATTTGCCTACTCTCGCAAATTTATATAATGTTATATAAGATTGGTTCCTACTGGACAAATTAGCGACCATTTTGACTGCCTAAAACACGCTCATTATCTGTTAAGAACAATTGTTGCATACGATGAAAAGCTGATAATTTGTTAAGTCTTTCGTACAAGACAAAAGCCGCTATCGCTCCCATTACACAAGCACCCATAAAACGTGGTGTGTAAATTAACCAGTGTAAATCTGTTTTGACTCCGGTAAACCAAACCATAACTGGATAGCTTAATAATGACCCTACGACACCCGTTCCAATAAATTCACCTAGCGCTGCTGCCCAGAAGTTTCGTGTCTTCCAATAACCTAATCCCGCAAATAATGCTCCAAAAACAGCACCTGTTAAGGCTAATGGTGGAATGCCCATCATTAACATGCGGATAATACCACAGATTAAAGCCATTAAAAAGGTATATAAAGGACTCATAAAACTGGCCGCAATAATATTAATGACACTCGACATTGGTGCCATCCCTTCAATTCTTAAAATCGGTGATAACACCACGTCTAAGGCAATCATCAGTGATAAAATCATTAGTTTTTGAGTTTGTTTATGTGTATTTATTTTAACCATTCCCTCTCATCATTAATTGTTAATTTTAGTTTTCGTATCGAGTTTCCCAATCTTCACCGTCATAGCACATGGTCCAGAACTGATACTCATAGTAAGAGGTTTTAATAATGATTTCTTCTAGACGTTCTAAGGTTGCTTCTGGTAAATCTTTAGCCATCTTGTCCATTAAATTTTTCATATCAGTAGCTAAAGTTTGGAATTCTTCGCCCGCATACATATCGATCCATTGTTGGTAAGGATTATTTTCAGGACTTTGCTTCGCTACTGCTTCGCCGACATAAGCGTATGACCAAGCACAAGTTAATAAGGCTGTCACCGCATATTCTGCGCCACCCGCTTGGGCATGATTTAACATATAAGAAGTATAGGCTGTATTGGTTGGCCACATTTTCGTTTGTAATAATTCTGCTTCACTAATCCCAAATTGAGCTGAAAATTGACGGTGTAATTCCATTTCCATCTCTAAGGTCCCAAATAATGCTTTTGAAAAACTGCGCATCATCGATAAATCAGTCGACTTCGCTACGCCTAAAGCCATTAATTTTGAATACTCCACTAAATAAACATAATCTTGCGTTAACCAACGTTGAAATTTTTCTTTAGCCAGCGTACCTTCTCCTAATCCTTTTACAAATGGATGTTCTAAATACGATGCCCAAATCGCTTCAACTTTTGGAAACACACGTTCAGTAAATTTTGTCATGACGATATTCCTCCTTATATTTTAGGAACAAAAAAACACCCACCTTTAAAGATAAAGTGTGCGCATTAAATCGGGTGCAGTCCAACAAAATCAAACTGGCTGATTAAATTAAGCACACTTCCCTACGTCAGTATTAACTGAATCAGGTTCAAAGGGTCAATTTCTCTCTCAGCATTTTCATGCTCCCCCAGTGTCACTAATAGACTAGCAAATTAATTTTGGATTGTAAAGAGGGTGCTTTTTTAATAAATAAGGCCTGGGCGTAATCTTAATAATTTAGTGCAGTGATTGCGCGGTAATTAAAAGCGCAGGGTGTGAGAGGTCTCAAACTGCGTCTTAAATAGACTGGAGATAAACTAGCGAATTTCAGTCAAGTAATTGTGCGGCAATTAAAAGCACAGAGGATGATAGGGTAGGCAGATGAAGAGAATATCACTTGGTTTTCTGCTTCTGGTCTAGTTTCAACTGTGCAGGAATAGGCAGACGTAGCGAAAATCATTCATTTTTCTACTGTTGGCCTACTCCCTTACAACCATGTCATTAATCAAAGATGAACACAATCGATATTCTATTTCCATCGCCTGTCTGGTCAATAGGCATCGTCATGAACCTTCTTAATTTGGTTCATTGTGAACAGCATCGTTCACTTTTTAGTACCACTAGTAATCATGACCTCACTTATATTACTTTTTTATAGGTCATGATTTCAATCCTTTGTTCAACTTATCTGCTTGACATTAACTATCACTTGATTTATTCTAATAGTCAGTTAGAGTTTCTTTGTGAAATCAAAGGGTCTCTTTTAACAATTGAATCCATTTATTTTAAACTAGGGGAGCCAATGCGCTGAGAGTAGGTTTCTGAAATGTTCCTTGACCCTTGACCTGATGTAGTTAGTACTACCGTAGGGATGTTTACAATTTTGTTTTACTGTACACATTTTGATCAGTTTGATCAGTCAAGACTCAGTATGCTTTGGGCCGGTTTCCTAGAAACGGGTCTTTTTTTGGGCAAATGGATAGAAAGGAGTTTCAGATGATTGAAATAAAAAACGTCTCATTTACCTACCCTGACTTTAAAGGCGAGAAGACGTTACAAAATGTCAACCTCAACTTTCCTAAAGGTGAGTTTATTTCATTAATTGGTAAAAGCGGCAGTGGTAAGAGTACGCTATTTAAATTACTGACCACGCAATTTCAACCAGATGCGGGCCAGATTCTCTTTGATGGACGACCGATTCAATTAGGTGATGTCGGTTATATGCCACAAAAAGATTTACTACTTCCTTGGGCGACAATTTTGGAAAATGTTAGATTAAGTGGCAAACTTGATAAGCAGCATCCAGTTTCAAAAGAAAAAGCGTTAGAGTGGCTAGATAAGGCGGGTTTAAAAGATTATGCCTATTCCCTACCAAAAGATCTATCGGGTGGAATGCGTCAGCGCGCCGCTTTCGTACGAACGATTTTGGCCAATAAACCAGTACTACTACTAGATGAACCTTTTGGAGCATTAGACAGTTTTACACAATATGAAATGCAACAATGGTTACTATCACTGTGGCAAGAATTAAATAAAACAATTGTTTTTATTACGCATAATATTGATGAAGCAGTGCTTTTAAGTAATCGGGTCTTTTTATTACAAAACTGGCATAATGGCGACGATACTCAAATCAAAGAGTGGCACATTGATCTGCCACGTCCACGACCGAAAGACATCCGTTATCATGCTCAATTTATTGAGTATAAACAAGCTTTGGAGGTGGCCATCCATGAATAAACTACGACAGTTAATTCAACGTTACTGGCCTTTCTTATCTGTTTCAGCTGTGTTATTAGTCATTATTGAATGGGCCGTGGCGCGTGAATGGGTACCAAAGTTTATAATTCCGAGACCAAGTGATGTTATTAAGACCATCTTTACCCAAGCGCCGCAACTATGGACACACACTCAAGCGACTTTATTAGAAGTCATCGTTGGCGTGGCCATTTCAATCGGACTGGGTTTATTGATTGGAATTCTATTATATTATTCTGATTTTATCGAGCGGGCATTTTATCCTTTTGTCCTAATTTCGCAAACAATTCCGACTATCGCCTTGTCCCCAATCTTTGTGTTATGGTTTGGCTATAGCTTATGGACCAAAGTGGCGATTATCTTTTTGATTACCTTTTTCCCCGTCGTAGTAAGTGTCTTCGATGGCTTAAAACGAACGGATGAAGAGTATCTCGAATTATTCAGAGTGATGGGTGCGTCAAAATGGCAAATGTTTAGCCAATTACAATGGAAGTTCGCCCTACCGTCTATCTACTCTGGTTTAAAAATGTCAGTTGTCTATTCTTTAATCGGTGCAGTCATTGGTGAATGGCTTGGTGGCTCGGAAGGTTTAGGTTATTATATTCGTCGGATGTCCAGTAGTATTAAATCCGAAGGCGTGTTTGCCGGTATTTTGGTGCTATCCTTAATTGGTATTCTATTATTTAACCTCGTCGGATTTTTAGAAAATCGTTCATTAAAATATTTAAATACAGAAAAGAGGAAATAAAAATGAAAAAATTAGTTGTTAGTATTTTAAGTTTATTAATGGCCTTAACAGTGTTACCATGGATGCCGCAATCAGTACAAGCAGAAGAAATGATGGATTTATCACTCATGTTAGACTGGTATCCAAATGCGAACCATGTACCAATCTATGTGGCGATTAAAGAAGGTTATTTTGAAGAAGAAGGATTAAACTTAACAATTAATATGCCTGCTGAAGCAGATGATCCAATTAAATTAGCGGGTGCGGGTCAAACTGATATTGCGGTAAGTTATCCAGCGGTATTAATGCAAGCGGTAGCTGAAGGTATTCCTGCTAAAGCCATCGGTTCATTAGTACAACAACGTTTAGATGCTGTGATGTACAAAAAAGAGTCTGGTATTACGACACCAAAAGATTTAGAAGGTAAAAAAGTAGGTTACTCAGCGACTACTATTTCTGAAAATATTATTGAAGCCATGATGGAACATGACGGTGCAAATTATGACAAAGCGGAAATGGTGAACGTAGGATGGGACTTAATCCCTGCTTTAGCAACCGATAAAGTAGATGCTTTAATTGGGGCTTACACTAACCACGAATTGTTAATGTTACAAAAAGAAGGATATGACGTGGATTACTTTGACTTCACAGAGTTCGGTGTACCAGATTCTGATGAATTAATCTTCGTTGCGGGAAATGACACCATCGAAGCCAAAAAACCAGAACTACAAGCATTTATGCGTGCATTGAAAAAAGGATTTGATAAAGCATTAGCAGATCCTGAAGCAGCGATTGAAACAATTTTTGAAAATGAAGATAATGCCTATGTATTAGACAAAGAAATTGAAATTCAATCTTGGGATTTATTACAAGATTACATGGTAAGTAAAGGTGACTTTGGTAACCTGGTTGTTGATGACTATGTAGCTTTTGCTAAGTTCTTAGCTGATAAAGGTTCAATTGCCAAAGAATTAACTGCTGAAGAGTTAATAGAAGATTTAAGTAAATAATCAAATGAATGGAGGGTCAGTAGCAAATAGAAAATCAGTGGTTTTCAAATTAGCTACCCCTCCTATCTTTTATAATAGAAAGTTGGATAAGTTATGCATGAGCAAATGACGTTTTATCTTAATCAAATCGTCGAACAAAACCCTTTAATCAATTGTTTAACTAATAAAGTGACCACCAATTTCCAGGCCAATGCCCTATTAGCCATTGGTGCTTCACCGATTATGACCGATGAACCTGATGCTAGTCCTTTAGTATCGGCTCAATCTCAAGCGATTGTCATTAATATCGGCTCCCCATTTAATCAAGATAAAATGGAGGCGATTGAGCTTTCCATAAAAGCGGCTAATGACAAACAAATTCCGGTCATCATCGATCCGGTCGGGGTAGCGGCACTTTCCAATCGTCTTACTTATATTGAACATCTATTAAGTGAATACGAGATTGCCGCTGTTTGCGGTAATTATTCCGAAATTGCTGCCTTAGCTGGAGCGAAAAGTAATGGTAAAGGTGTGGACGGTGGTCATCCTGAAGGAGAAATGACCGATCATTTACTAAAAGTAGCCAACCTTTATCAAACAGTGGTGGTGGCCACTGGCAAAACTGATTATGTTGCTAATCAAACTGCTGTCTATGCCCATCAATATGGCGACGCTTTACTCGGTTATGTGACCGGCACCGGCTGTGTTGCAACGACCATCGTCGCTGCTTTTATCAGTCAAGCGCCTACGCCAGCTGACTATTTAACGGCTGCCACTTTAGCAACCGCATTTTATGCTTGGTGTGGAGGCCGGGCAGTTCAATTGACTACCGGACCTGGTGATTTACCAATTCATTTATTAAACCAATTATATGAACACTCAGTCAAAGCAAATAATAAAAAAACATCTGATAAAGAATTAACAAACTTAAAAATTACACAAGAAAGGATGTCCAGCAATGACTAATACACATTATCCAGTGGTCATGACCATTGCCGGTTCAGACAGTGGCGGTGGCGCTGGAATTCAAGCGGATTTAAAAACTTTTATGTCTTTAGCAACCTTTGGTACTTCTGCTTTAACGGCCGTAACGGTGCAAAATACTTTAGGGGTTCACGGCATTCAACCAATGGATTTAGAGATTATTAGTGGGCAAATTAATCATGTCGCGAGTGATTTCGAAATTCAAGCCGTCAAAACTGGGATGTTACATGATAGTCAAGTGATTCAAACAGTGGCTGAAGCCATTAAACAAAACAATCTGCAAACGCGCTTAGTCATCGATCCGGTGATGATTGCTAAAGGTGGTGCCTCTTTATTATTAGAAGAAGCTCAAAACACTTTACGCACACAGTTATTACCATTAGGAAAAGTGATTACACCTAATATTCCAGAGGCGGAAGTTTTATCGGGCATCGCGATTACTAATGATCAAGAACGCCAACAAGCAGCTGAAAAATTATTAGCCTTCGGTGTCGAAGCAGTCGTCATTAAAGGCGGTCATCGTTATTCAAAAGATAACTTAGCTGAAGATTATTTCCTCAATCAACAAGGTAAGACCTTCACCTTAACCAGTCCTCGTATTGAGACACCGCATACCCATGGTACCGGCTGTACGTTCTCAGCGGCTATTACGGCATTTTTAGCAAAAGGATTATCAGTTGAAGAAGCAGTCTATCATGCAAAAGCCTATATTCACGCTGCCATTAGTCACACGCTCGGTATCGGACACGGCCATGGTCCAACCAACCATTGGGCTTATGCAAAAGATCCACAAGCCGCATTGAAAGAGGTCACGATTCATGAATAGATGTCAATGGAGTACATTAAAAAAAGCGCCACAACAAGACGCTTTCCCTATTTATTTTATTTTGGGTACGCAACAATTTCCGCAATTAGAAAAAGCCGCACAAATTGAAAATTTCCTAGCCGTGCTAACAGAAGCTTGCCAACATGGCATTCGTTATTTTCAATTTCGTGATAAAGATGGGTCCATTCTCACGGATAAGGAGCGATTGGACCTAGCACAAAAAGCACAAGCCATCTGCCAACAATACAATGTCATTTTTTTCATTAATGATGATGTTGAAATGGCGATGCAACTGCAAGCTGATGGCTTACATATCGGTCAAACAGACCCACAAGCACAAAAAGTACGCGACTTAATTGGTGATAATATGCTATTAGGCGTGTCTGCTCACACTGTTGAACAAGTGCAACAAGCGATTGAAGATGGTGCCGATTATGTTGGCTGTGGCCCAATTTTTACCACTCAATCAAAAGTAAATGTCCGCCCGGCTATAGGACCTGAATTATTCAGTCAATTACAAGCCGTCAGTCCTGATTTTCCGGTCTTTGCGATTGGGGGCATTCACTTAGACAATGTTGCACAAGTTCAACAAATGAATCCTGATGCGATTTGTGTTATTTCTGAAATAAGCGCATCCGACGACATTGAGCTGGCCATTCAACAATTAAGCCACTCTCAAACCTTTTAATTATACTTATTCCCTTTATGAACCTTGGCATTTTTATAACCAGTGAATACTTTCCACACAGCTTTTATTTGCCATTCATTGTTCCCGAATAAAATGCCAACAAATTTAACCTAGCAGACAACTGATAGTCAAGGCTAAACTTCTCATTGAAGTCAGGTCCGAATTATCCTTCACTGCTAGGTTTTTTGTTACGCACTGGAACGCATTAATTATTTACCTAAATGTTCAATCGTCATTACTTCGGGGATTTCATCAACATCTATTGCACCAGTTTTAATAAAACCAGCTAATACCGCACGAAATTGACGTCCATAATAATCAACATCTTCTTTGGTCATCCCTAAAAGAATTGGCGATTGCGGGTGGTTATTGCCAAAAGCTAAACTCAAATCAATCGTATGGCTAGCACCTAAGAGGTGCCCTTCTCCCCAATGCATTAAATAATAATACATCGCTCTTTGCGAATTGGCATAACGTTGCGCAAAAGATTCCGCACCGTCTATAAAAATATCATGTGACAATGTTTTTAATTTCTGTTCGATCAAGCGTTTAATGCCAGGTAAACTGCCCGCTAATTTTAAATAACTATCTTCACCAATAAAAGCCGCTGCTTCACGCGTCGTGGCTCCAATTAAGACATCTAAGCGTTGCGTAGCTTCTGTCCAAGCTGCTTCAGCCTCTTCCTTCGTTGGTAATGGATACACGCCATAATGTGGTGCAAAGAACATATTTTTGGCATAACCTTCTTCGTCTATATTGGCTATAATTTGATCTTGTTTCGCTAGTATTTCTTCAAGCGTCGCGTCGATAGGCAATTGGTTATAAGCCGTTAACATTTGACGATTCATTTCATTACGGTCATCCATCGTCGCAAAAGGTGAACTGGCAATGATTACTTTTTGAAACAATTCTTCAGTACTTTGTGCAATCATTAAATATTGGACTGCATTGGCACCAGCTGATTCGCCGTAAAGCGTCACTTGTTGGTTATCGCCACCAAAATAGCCGATGTTGCGATGAATCCATTTTAAAGCTTCTATTTGGTCTAATAATCCTAAATTAGCGAAATTTCCGTCACGGTCTCTTAAATAACCTAAAACGCCCAGACGATAACTAATACTCACCACAATTATGCGATGTTCCGATACTAGTAATTGCGGGTCATAAGATTTTATATCGATACCTCCATTTCCATAACCACCACCATGAATCCATACTAACACTGGAAGTTTCTCATTTGGTTGAATATCTTTTGGCAATGTAATGGATAAATACTGTCCAAACTCATCTTGAGGGATCGTGTCGTATTGAACCCCGCCATAAAATTCTTCAAATCCCGATCGGTTTTGTACACTTAAAGGAGCGGGTGTCATCATATCGAAGACTCCTTCAGGATAGGTATACTTTTCAGGAACGCCGTAACGTTCTGAAATGGCATAACGAATTCCTTGAACGCGCAGAACCGTTTCATCTTCCCATCCTCTAAACGTGCCATTATCAGTCTGCCACATTAGTTTTTGACGGCTATTTTGACTGTTAATTAAATCTCTCATAGTCGGTTGAATCCGGTAACTTCCTAGTGGTAACCGCTGTGCTAAATCCACCTTTTTATAAGTCCAAGCTGCTAATCCAAGTGCTCCTAAACTACCTAATCCACCTAAAATAAATTTTTGGTATGTTTTCATATAATAGTCTCCCTCGGTAATAATTAATTGACTCAATGTAAATTTATCATATCAAAATCCAGTTCGACTGACTAGCCTTAGGTATTCATAAAATCGGTCATATTCCCACATCAACCATAAAGAAATCACGCTTCGCCCCAAGTAATCGGTATATATCATGAAAAAAGGAGAAAATCCCCCCAACTAACCAGCATCAAATTTAAAAGCTATCAAAATCCTCGCAATCAAAATTAGGATTGCAATTCATTTGATAGCTTTGTCACTACCTGCTACTGAGGCTGGACCTAAACTTTTTAATTCTGTTCAGTCATACCTCGACGGTGCTTATTTCGCAAATTGACTTTGATACAATTCGTAATAAAAGCCTTTTTGATCTAATAAGCTTTGATGGTTCCCTTGTTCAATAATTTGACCATCCTTCATCACTAAAATACGGTCAGCTTCTTGAATCGTTGAAAGTCGATGGGCAATCACAAAACTTGTCCGCCCTTTCATTAAACGAGCCATTGCTTTTTGAATCAATTGCTCTAAACGTGTATCAACTGAACTGGTTGCCTCATCTAAAATTAAGATTTTTGGATTCGATAATAACGCACGGGCAATGGTTAATAATTGTTTTTGTCCTAATGAAATATTACTTGATTCTTGATTCATTAGCATTTGATAACCACCTGGTAAAGTACGGATAAAATGATCGACATTGGCTGCTTTAGCTGCTGCTACAATTTCTTCATCGGTCGCATCGAGATTACCGAATCGTAGGTTTTCATTAATGGTTGCTTCATATAACCAAGCATCTTGTAAAACCATACCGAATTGTTGACGATATTCTTGTCTTGGTAAATCGCGAATATCAATGCCATCCACTTTAATAGAACCCTTAGTGACATCATAGAATCGCATTAACAAGTTAATCATCGTTGTTTTACCGGCACCGGTTGGCCCGACAATCGCCACCATTTCTCCGGGTTGCACTTCCACATTGAAGTTTTGAATTAAGGGTTGCTCTGGATTATATGCAAAGGAGACATTATCGAATTGCACATGCCCTGTTAAAGGTTTGGTTAAATGTTGAGTAACTTCTGACACTTCTTCCTCTTCATCTAACACTTCAAAAATACGATCAAGGGCCGCTTTAGCACTTTGTAATGGACCCGATAATTGGGTAATTGTTTGAATCGGTTGGTTAACTTGCCATACATATTGTACAAAAGCTTGTAAGTTACCAATCGTTAATTTACCCGCCATCACCATTTGCCCACCAAAGAAGGCTAATAATAAATAAGTAATATGAGAGACGACGCTGACAAAAGGCACCATTAAAGAAGAAATAAAACTTGCTTTAAAACCAGTTTGTTCTAAGTCATCTGTAATTCGTTGAAACTCTTCACGTGCATTATCTTCACGACCATATAATTTAATGACATTAAAGCCAGAGAAATTCTCTTGAATATAACCATTCATTTCTCCTAAGATTTTAGCTTGTCGTTTGAAATAAGGTTGTGATTTTTTCAGAATTGCTTGCGCTACAAAATAGGAAATAGGCATACTAATAAAAATGATGGTACCTAATAAAGGATTTAAAATTAACATCATCACGATAACAAGCACAATACTTAAAATCGCATTAATGATTTGTAAAACACCTTGTTGTAAGGCATTGGATACAGACTCAACATCATTCGTTAAACGTCCTAATAAATCACCAAATGAATGACCATCAATATACGAAACAGGTAGTTTATTTAATTTCGAATTTAAATCGCGACGAATATCATGCATCGCTCCTTGTACAGCTTCCGTAATATAGTAGTTAGAACCATAAGTGGTTGTTTGCCATAATAACCCTCTAAAGAAGTAAATGACTAACCAGATTAGAATAAAACGATAGTTAATCCCTGCACCTGGAACGCCTTGCATCATTTCTGTGACATTTTGAGTAATCTCCGTCATAATCAAACCTAACACATAAGGTTCTAGCACATTCATAATGGCTGCAAATACTGTATAAAATAAAGATAAAAATACCGCAGAGCGATAGTGTTTCAAATAATCCCATGCTCTTAAAAAGACATTACGTTGTTTCATTTATATCGCTCCTTTCTATTCTCCTGCCATTGACTGTTGATTTAATTGCGAATTAGCAATTTCTCGATAAATTTGATTTGTTTTTAATAATTCTTCGTGAGTGCCTCGTCCGACAATTTCCCCTTCATCTAAGACAATGATTTGATCGGCATTCATAATCGTCCCTACTCTTTGGGCAACGATTAATACTGTTGATTCTTTCGTAACTTCTTTTAAGCGACGTCTTAATTCCGCATCAGTACGGTAATCCAAAGCTGAAAAACTATCATCAAAGATAAAGATTTCCGGTTGTTTCACTACTGCTCTTGCAATCGAAAGGCGTTGTTTTTGCCCTCCTGAAAGGTTAACACCACCTTCAGAAAGATGTGTTTGGAATCGCTCTTGAGTTCGTTTAATAAAATCACTTGCTTGCGATACATCACTGGCTTTTTCTAATTCTTTATCAGTTGCATTATATTTACCATAGCGTAAGTTCTCGCCAATTGTTCCCGTAAATAATAAAGCCTTTTGTGGGATAAAACCAATCTTTTGACGCAATGCTTTCAAATTATAATCGCGAACATCAACGCCATCTACTAGAATTCTTCCTAAACTGACATCAAAGAAACGTGGAATTAACTGAACGAGAGTCGATTTCCCGCTACCGGTGCTCCCAATAAAAGCAATGGTTTCACCCGGTTTGGTTTTAAAACTAATATTATGTAAGACTGGACTTTCGGTTTCACCAGGATATGCAAAGGTGACATTATCAAATTCTAAGTAGCCTTTTTGTTCAGTTTCGGTGATACCATTAGGATTTGGATCAATCGAAATGGGTAAGTCTAATATTTCTTGTAGACGACTAGCCGAAACAGCTGTACGTGGGTACATCATAAATAAGTTTGCGAATAGCATAAAGGAGAATAAGGCATGAAAGGCATATTCAATGAAAGCTACTAAATTCCCCACTTGTAAACTACCTTGTTCAATCGGTTTTAAAGCAAACCACATAATTAAGACAATAATCCAAATTAAAACATGGGTAAATAAACTTGGAGCTAAGCCTAATAATTTAAAAAGTTTTTTAGATGTATCAGCATAAGTTGTATTTTGAGTTTCAAAACGCTCTTCTTGATATTCTTCACGAGCGAAAGCACGAATGACTCGTAGTCCCGTTAAGTTTTCTCTGGCATATTGATTAACACGATCTAACGTAGCTTGTTGTTTTTCCGATAAAGGCCGCGATTTAACTGCAATCCAATAGATAGAATAACCAATGATTGGAACCGCAATTAATAATAACCAAGCTAATGAAGGACTGGTAATTAAAATCATCACCATACTAAAGAACATCATTAAGGGGGCAACGACACCCACTCTTAAGGACATATCGGCAAATTGCATTAATACAAAGGCATCACTTGAAACACGTGTGACTAGGGATGAAACACCGATTTGTTCATATTCATGGTGAGAATATTGTTGGATTTTATCAAATAAGTCATTACGCATCTCTTTAATCATTAAGGTCGTTAATTTACTAGAAGCATAAGATAAGATGATGCGGCCGAACAGTCCGGCAATGATTAAAATAAACATCATCAAAGCCCAAAAATAAAGTCTTTCTTGGTTCTTAGGCAAAATGCCCTCATCAATCATACGTGCAAGAATGGTTGGTAAACCTAGGTTTATCGCCACAAAAAAAACAGCCCCAAGGCCATCCAATGCAAGCAGTTTTGGGTATTTTTTCAAATAACTAAAAATATATTTCATCTTGTTTTTCTTCCCCCTTCTTTTCTTTACTTTTTCATATTAAACATTTTTTTATATAAAATCAAATAGAATGTTTAGGTTTACGTTTTCAAATTATGACTTTGGGATGATGCTGTTTGAGGATGCTGTTTGAAAATGACATTTCGTGCATAAGTCATTATTTAAGAGCACTGAATGGTTTATATTTTGTAGTGGTCATCGGTGTGTAAAAGACATCTGCTAGCTATCTTTTAAATTCATCACTATAAGTAGGAATGTAAAGCAGTTGGTATTTTTTTCCAGAAAAACAGCTAATGCCAGTTCATACGGGAAAGCTAGAACTAAAGCAATGCATTAATCTATATAATACAAAAAACTCTAGCAAAACCGGGTTAAGGCGTTGCTAGAGTCATTTATATTAGCATCACAATTGCTACAAGGTATTGGGCGCTCAACGATAGCTAGTGGGAAGTAACATCTTCCACCAACTATTGCAGATTGAATGGACTATTCTTAAATACTCTCCTCAACTGCCAAAGTTCTAAGGTAATTCCATTCACTTGGAGAATCCCAACGTTTTAGCCTTGTTACAATGTAATCTCTATTCTGATTTTATCGACTGACAATCAACGAGATGCCTTGGCCGCCACCGATACATAGGGTAGCCAAACCATTTTTAGCGTCACGTTTCATCATTTCATGGATTAAGGTTACTAAAACACGCGTTCCGCTCGCACCGATTGGGTGTCCTAATGCGATAGCACCACCGTTAACATTCACGATTTCTGGATTTAATTGTAATTGATCGGTTACCGCAATGGCTTGAGTTGCAAAGGCTTCATTGGCTTCAACTAATTCCAAATCCTCTACTGATAAATTCGCTTTACGCAAAGCTTTTTCGGTTGCGGGGATTGGACCAAGTCCCATATAGTCTGGATCCACTCCAGCCGTAGCATACGATTTAATGGTTGCCAATGGTGTCAGGTTTAAGCGCTCAGCTTTTTCCTTCGACATCATCACGACTATCGCTGCACCGTCATTCAATCCAGAAGCATTACCAGCTGTGACACTGCCCTCTTTTTTAAAAGCGGGACGTAATTTTGCTAAGTCCGCTTTGGTAGTATCTGGGCGTACCCCTTCATCTGTTGTAATAACAATTGGGTCGCCTTTTCTTTGTGGAATTGAAATAGGGACAATTTCTTCTTTAAAACGACCTGCCTCAATAGCCTTAGCTGCTTTTTGTTGACTTGAGGCTGCAAATTCGTCTTGTTGTTCTCGACTAATTTGATATTTTTCCGCAATATTTTCAGCGGTAATCCCCATGTGTTCTTGGCTAAAAGCATCGGTTAAACCATCACTGAGCATCATATCGATGGATTGGCGATGTCCGAGTCTTCCTCCCCATCTCGCTGATAAATCTAGATAAGGGGCTTGTGACATATTTTCAGTTCCCCCTGCAATCACGATTTCACTGTCTCCTAACAAAATGGACTGCGCACCTAAAATAACTGATTTTAATCCCGATCCACAAACTTTATTCACCACATAGGCATTGGTTGTTTCTGATAACCCTGATTTAATGGCAATTTGACGTGCAATGTTTTGTCCTAAGCCAGCACCTAGTACATTTCCCATAATCACTTCATCTACTGCATCCACCGGTAAATTTAATTGGTCAATAGCCGTTTGGACTATTTTCGTCCCTAATTGAACGGCGTCTATATTTTTAAAAACCCCACCAAACTTGCCGATTGGGGTTCTGATGGCAGAAACGATCACGACTTCTGTCATTGAATACCTCCTTACTTCACTTTCTTCTTATTTAACTATCATAATCTTTTCGAGCTGTTTTGTAAAATTTTATAGAACAATCATTTAAATTAATGAATGATGTTAGACAAAGGCACCGATACCGGTCAATTCTCGTGCTACAATCATCGCATTAATTTCATGAGTGCCTTCATAGGTATAGATTGCTTCCGCATCGGTAAAGAATCTGGCCACTTCGGTTTCATAAGTAATGCCATTACCTCCACATACTTCTCTAGCAAGTGCAACCGTCTCACGCATTACTAGGGCATTATGCATCTTAGCCAATGATGAATTTTTCATCTCGTGGATACCTTTTTCTTGTAGGTTCGCTACACGTGTTGAATAACTAATCGCTGCCACGACATTTGCTTGCATACGTGCTAATTTTTCTTGGACTAATTGGAAACTTGCTAACTTACGTCCGAATTGTTCACGGTTCATGGTTAACTTAAGGGCTGCATTAAAGGCACCAGCCGCTGTCCCCATTGCGATATGAGCGACATCGGTCCGCGTATGGATAAAGATTTTCGCCACATCACCATAGCCATTAATATGCTCTAAGCGATCTGCATCAGGTACTTTAACATCTTTTAAGGTAATATGGCCATTATTCACCAATCTCAAACCGATTTTATGTTGAATATCTTCAACACTTAAACCGGGGGCATCTCCTGGTACGATGAAACATTTTATTTTTTTCGTTTCGGTATCACGGGCAAAAATCGGGATAAAATCAGCGGTTTTGGCTCCGCCAATCCAACGTTTCTCACCATTTAAAATCCATTCATCCCCAACTTTTTCAGCTGTTGCGGCTAATCCCCCTGCAATATCAGAACCATGATCCGGTTCAGTTAAACCAAAACAAGTTTGAGCTGTAAATTCACGAACGGCTGTTCCATATCTTTCGCGTTGAGCTTTATTAGCACCAATTAATATTGTATTATACCCTAAACCTCCATGAACGGTAAAAAAGGTCGCCACCGAGGGATCAAAACGGGCCATTTCTAAATATAGAAAGGCATTATAAATTTCCCGTACACGCCATTTTTCATCCCGTCCCTCAAAAAGACTTGGGTGATCCATAATGCGAGCATTGCGAAAAGCCGTCAAGATTTCCTGACGTGGTAATTGCGCTTTTTCATAGCATTTAATTAAAATTGGCCGTACGCGTTCTTCTAACTCCATTCTTAAATGTTGTAGCACTTTTAATTCACCTAAAGTTAAAGCAGCTGCCTCATTATAGACATCTTCAGGATACAATAATTTTGCTAGTTCTTCCACTGATTGGGTCATCATCAACACTCCTTGTTTTAAACGCTTTCATTATCTAATTTAATATTAAACCATTAAGGAATGTCCGTCTAATAGCTTTTAATCATAAAAACAATAAGTTGAGCTTATTGTTTAAGAAGAAGCGTTTATAATTACGTAGACTCTTTTTGCTTATGATTGTGTCAACTTCATTTCCAATATTTGCATATACCTTATTTTTCCGTGTTTGTTTAAACTAAATTTTCTGTGTTTTCGTAAAATTTATTGTCCATATTTACGTAAACCTTATTCCCCATATTTGCGTAAACTTCATTTCTAATACTTGCGTAAACCTTATTGCTCATCTTTGTGTCAACTTATTAGCACCAACAAAACGAGTAGGCAGTTAATGAAAATCATCTCAATGACTCTCTTTGCCTACTCTATTGATGCTTAATTTTTGGTCCGTTACTCCTTCGTCTATTTAAACCATGGGATGTAATTTGGCATATTTCGTCTTGCCGATTTGATAATGTTCTTGCCTTGAGTATCCCATTGTACCCAACGGTAATAGGCATCGTGATAAAAAGTAAAGATCGTTTGCTTTTGATAAGCCTCTTTCAAAATGGCCTCTTTTTCAAAAATAGAAGTCATTGGATAATCATCGTATGCTAAAACCCATAGCGGATTTTGATGAGCATGAGTTGGCATCAAATCTGCCATATGAATGATTTGTTGTTGGCCATCAGTTAAAATAACCACTGCATGGCCATTACTATGTCCACCCGTATGCTTCATTTTAATCGCATCATTGATGACCAATTCTTGATTAAATGTCTCCACTTGTGAGACGATTGCATGCCAATCTTGTTCAAAATAAGTGCTCTTTGATCGGATATTTGGATGTTGTGCTTCATCCCATTCGATGGCCGATACATATATTTTTGCATTGGGAAAGCGTGAAACCAGTTCGCCTTTATTATTCGGTATGGTTAAACCCCCAATATGATCAAAATGTAAATGCGTCATTAATAGAGCATCAATATCCTCTACTGTTAAATTTAGCTCAGCTAAACTTTTTTCTAGTTGTGGCTCTGACCAAATGCCATAATTGCGTTTTTGCTTATCGGTTAATTTTCCATTCCCAACACTCGCATCAATTAAATAGTTTTGCCCTTCATGTTGTATTAAGATAGGATCCGTTGCTAATTCAATTTGGTTCTTGTCATTACAGGGATATTTTTTTGACCATAAAGGTTTCGGGACAACCCCAAACATGGCACCCCCATCTAAAGCCGTTTGACCCCCATCTAACCAACTTAAGGTCATATTGCTAAGTCTTAATTGATCCATAATTTCACCTTTTTCTTTTTACACTAACACTTATTGTAAGCATTTGCAAGTGGATACTATTAGATGAACAAAAATTCAAACGATCCTCACTCATCTTCAAAAAGAAAAACTCACAAAGCTGGCTACTTGCTTGGGAGTGGGCAAGAAGTAGAAAATTAAATAATTTTCGCTTCGTTTGCCCACCCCCGCACAGTTGGGAGTAGACCAGAAGTAGAAAATTGAATAATTTTCGCTTCGTTGGCCTACCCCCGCACAGTTGAGTAGGCCTCAGACAAGTCGTTAAGACGCAGTTTGAGGCCACTCAACCACTGCGCTTTTAAATATCGAGCAATAACTAGATTGAATTTTTTATGCTTATACCTAACTCATTAAGACGCAGTTTGAGACCACTCAACCACTGCGCTATTAATTAACGAACAATAATTTTGACTAAATTTATCAAGTTTATGCCCAGCCTCTTTACTTTAAGTAACTCATTGACAGCGGTCGAACCTAAGATGAGTAACATCCCGACGATTTGTAAATGAGTCATCGGTTGATTTAAGAAGAGATATGACAAAATAATTGCCGTTACAGGGTCAACATAAGTTAAAAGCGAAGCTGTTTGTGATGGCAAGCGATCGAAAGAGTCAAATAACCATACATACACAAAGCCAGTATGTAACGCGCCGATAATTAAAACCAAAGTGATAGTTGTTAAATCCATTTTGATATTCATCAGTCCGCTCGTCTGGCTGACATATCCAACCATTACAACTGCTGCGATAGCCAGTTGCACAAAAGTTTTAACCATTACATCTAAGTTTTTTACTAATTTGTTACAGATCATAATTGTGGCATATAAAACAGCGGCCACTAAACCATAAAAGATACCTTTTAGATGATTAGGGCTAGCCCCATTTAATCCACCAGAAATAAACACAACGCCCACTACTGCTAACAAGGTTAAGCCAATTTGCCCCTTTGTCAAATGTTCTTTAAATACTAATGGTGATAATAATATAATCATTACTGGCGCCATATAATAGCATAAAGTAGCAATCGAAACGGTGGTCCATTTATAGGCTTCAAAAAGAAATATCCAATTAAATCCCATCGCAAAACCAGTAATTAATAGCCAGAGCCAATTTTGACGGATTGCCTGCCAATCAAAAACGATACCTTTATAATGAATCCATCCTAAAATAAACAGTGAGCCAATAATCGCCCTAAACATCGCGATAGTAGCTGACGGTAAGGCAATGTAATGAACAAATAAACCAATACTCCCTACCACCATCATAGCAAAAATCAATTTCAAACGTTGTGACATCTACCTTACCTCCTTGTAAAAAAAGAACTGAGATAATTCCATTTGATTAATTTCAAATGAGAATAAGATTAACTCAGTTCTAATAATATAGTCTATTTTATCTGTTTTTTAACGCGCGGTCAATATCTCGTTTGGCTTGTTGTTCTTTTAAAGCATGACGTTTATCATATTTGTTCTTACCACGAGCTAAGCCAAACAATAATTTAGCTCGTCCTCTGACAAGATATACTTTCAATGGGATTAACGTCATTCCCATTAGTTTTACTTGTTGAGACATCTTAATAATTTCTGCTTTATGTAATAATAATTTACGGTCTCGTAATGGATCGTGATTAAAAATATTTCCATGATCATACTCACTTATATGGGCATTTTTTAACCAAGCTTCACCTTGATGAATCGAGACATAAGCATCTTGAATATTCATCTTGCCTTTACGGATGGACTTAATTTCCGTCCCTTTTAATACTAGACCTGCTTCGTAAGTCTCAATGATTTCATAATCATGACGCGCCTTACGATTTTGCGCTAATGGCTTATCCTTTCCAGGTTGTGCCATCGACTCCACCTACCTTATCTACCTCGCTTACGAATCTTAAAAGATTTTTTCGTTGAGGATTTACTCGCTTTGTTTTTGGAGTTTTTACTCTTTGAATAAGCTTTCTCTCTTCCAGTTGCTCGTTGAAAATCTTTTTTCGATTTTGGGCGATTATTTTTATCTTTTTTGCTTTTTTGTTTAGGTAAACTAATGGGCTTCATACCTTCCATGGGCTCAGCTTTAATTAATTTAAAATCAATATTACGTTCATCTATATCGACAGCCGTTACTTCAATGGTCACTTTTTGGCCAATACGATAAATATTGCCTCGATTACGTCCGATTAATACCATATGTTGGGGATTAAATTCATAATAATCATCGTCTAAATCTTTTAAAGAAATCAAGCCTTCAACAGTATTCGGTAATTGTACAAAAATTCCAAATGACGTAATCGAGCTAATCATCCCTTCATACTGTTCTCCGACTTTATCCATCATATATTCGGTTTTCTTCAATGCATCGGTTTCGCGTTCAGCATCTACTGCACGTCGTTCCATTTTTGAAGCATGTTCTGCAATGCCAGGTAATTTTTCTTCTAATTTTTCAATTTCTTTGGCACTTGGTTGATTGACTAAATAGCGATGGATTAAGCGATGAACCATTAAATCCGGATAACGACGGATTGGTGAAGTAAAGTGGGTATAGTCTTCAGCCGCTAATCCATAATGTCCCGCCGGTAAATCACTATATTTAGCTTGTTGCATACTTCGTAACATCATCGTTGACACCACTTGTTCAAAGGGCTCCCCTTCGACAGCTTTAAGCGCCTGTTGTAATTGACGCGGTTCTATTTGCGCTACGTTCCCTCTTAATACCATCCCAAAACTGGTCACAAATTCCGCAAAGCGTAACATTTTTCTTCTTTGGGTTGTTCATGAATACGATAAACAAAAGGTAATTGACGCTTCGTATATTCGTAAGCCACCGTTTCATTAGCACATAACATAAACGATTCAATTAATCTTTCGCCTGTATAACGGGCTCTTAATTGAATATCCAGTGGGTGACCTTCTTCATCGACAATAATTTTAGCTTCTGGCGCATCAAAATTCAATGCCCCACGATTGGTTCTTTTTGTTTCTAAAATCTGATGCAACTCCGCCATCTCTTGTACCATTTCACTGATTTCGCTAAACTCACGATTGGTTACATCATCACCATCAATCATTTTGTTGACCGCATCATAGGTCATTCGATAGGATGAATTAATGACACTAGGATAAATCTCATAGTCGATGACTTCTCCTCGGGTATCGATTTTCATGTCACAAGTCAAAGTTAGACGGTCCTCATTGGCATGTAAAGAACAGATACCATTAGAGAGACGTTGCGGTAACATTGGCACCACACGGTCTGTTAAATAGACACTGGTTCCACGCTCAAAGGCTTCACGGTCAATGGCCGATCCCTCTTTCACATAATGCGAAACATCAGCGATATGAACACCTAATTGGAAGGTACCATCGTCATTTTTTTCTAATGAAATCGCATCATCTAAGTCTTTAGCGTCCGCACCGTCGATCGTGATAATTAATTCATTTCTTAAATCACGACGTCCTTCTAAATCTTTAGGGTCAATTTCTTGTGGAACTGCTTCTGCTTCTGCTATTACATTTTCCGGAAATTCATGCGGAATCCCAAACTGAAACAGAATTGCTAAAATATCGACACCTGGTGCGTCACGGTGACCAATCTCTTTCGATACTAAACCTGTTAAAAGATTAGGGTTGTCGGTTGCGGGATATTCTTTAATCTTAATAATACAAATAGTATGATCTGCCGGATGAATCCCTTCAGGCAAGACCATTATTTTGACCTCTTCACCATATTCTCCTTGAGGAACAATATAGCCTAAATAACCGGTCTGTTCACGCTCATCTTGATTATAACTGAAAAATTCACCAACCATTTGTTTAGTTACTCTTTCAATGACTTTCGTAACCATCGCTTCCGAGCCTTTGCCTGTTTCAGGATCAACTTGTTTTATAATTTGTGCTTCGACGATATCGCCATTCATCGCTGCCCCCGTATTGGTTGGTGGGACAAATAAATCTGGTTCTCCTTCTTCATAAGTAATAAAACCAAATCCTTTGCTATTGGCGCGGAATGTTCCTGTTACTAAATTATGAGACGTTTGTACGGATCTAAATTTATTGCCATTAACCATTTCCACTTCTTGAATGTGCTGTAAAAAAGTAATGGCTTTCACGAGCTTTTTATATTTTTTAACTCCTTGCATCTTAAATTCAGTTGCAAGTTGATTAATTGTAAATCCTGTTTCTTGATTGGCTCTAAAAAATGCTAAAAGTTCTTGTTCAAAACTTGTTAATGACATCGTGAGCCTCCTCTCTCATTTTAAATTTTATCTTTGGATAAAGGCTAATAGGGATTTCTCAAACGCAGAGCGTTCTCGATTGGTAGTGATGACATGAGTGTTATGTTCAAACCATTGGAAATCGACTTCTTTCGCACCCGTTAACGCATCTCTAACTAAATACGCATCTTCTGGATCAATCATTTCATCTTCACCTGATTGGGCTAAATAAAAGCGACTGGTAATCTGTGATAATTCCATATAAAAGGACATCGCAAAGTAAGAAATCGACTCGATTTGTTCACGATAAAGACTCATTATACGGTCCTTTTCCACTTGATACTCATCTAAGCGATTTTGCTTTTCATATAAATGATGTGCATATTGTTCGAAGAAATAACCAACATCAATTTGTTGAGCAGTAAAAACGGGAGAATTAAACACGCCCCCCGCTAAATTAGCTTGATGGTTTTCCGCTAATAAACGTGTCGCAAAGATCCCTCCTAGCGACAAACCAAATACGAATAATCGTTCATATTGACGCCCTTGCATATAATGTAATGCTGCTTGTGCTTGTTCCCACCATTGATCGGGATGAGCTTCTAAAATATCGTAAATATCATCCGTACCATGGCCTTTAAAAGTAGGACATAGTACTTCAATGCCCGCTCTTTGTAAGAATCGTCCCGTGGATAAAAAATCATTCGGCGATCCTGTATAGGCATGAAATAAAATAACGCCTGTAGTCGCTCCTTCAACTTGATAAAACCGACTGTTTTCTAAGATTGTTTCACTCATCTTTCACACTCCTACTCCTTTTTATTGTACATTATTTACTATTTCACTGCAAAAAAAGAAACTATGACAAACGCATAAAATAAGGGTTTATCATAGTTCAAAAATCTTATTTAGCTGATAAATAGGCCAACGCTAGGGCTAAAGCAAAGAACACAAAACCTAGAACAGATGTCGCTTTAATTAAGAAAGCTTCAAAGCCGCGCGCTTTTTGTCTTCCTTGTTGATCAGCGCCACCACCGGTTAATGTACTGGCAGCGTTACTTTTCGCTGGTTGTAAAACTACTAATAAAATCAGTAAAACAGCTACCACCATCAATGCGATTAATAATGCATTATACAAAGGTATTACCTCCTCTTGAAGATTCCATAAATAATCTTACCACACAATGATTTAAATTGCTATGATTCTAAATCAAATCTAATAGAAAAAATTAAAGAGCATAGATAATTCTAAATCAAATCCAATAGAAAAATATTAAAGAGCATAGATGATTCTAAATCAAATCCAATAGAAAAATATTAAAGAACATAGATGATTTTAAATCAAATCCAATAGAAAAATATTAAAGAACATAGATGATTCTAAATCAAATCCAATAGAAAAATATTAAAGATTGTATGGTTGGTTATAGCGGTATCTTGTTTATCGTCCATTAATCTTTATCATTGGTCTAGCGATTGACAAGATCTCGCTACTACACTCATTTTATTAAAAACACAGGAAAATATTGTAATTATCTTGAAAATGGGTTAAGTTATGGTTAATAAGAAAAGGAGCCTTTGATATGAAACAACCTTTAATCGTTTATAAAGTAGGTACTTCCTCATTAACACAATCAGATGGCAGTATCGATATTCAAAAAATAATTAATATAACAGACCAATTAGCTATCTTACACCAACAAGGTTATCAATTAGTATTAGTGACATCCGGCTCCATCGCGGCTGGTTTTAGAAGATTAGGTTTTTCAAAACGCCCTACTCGCATTGCGGAAAAACAAGCCAGTGCCGCCGTAGGACAAGGTTTATTAATTGAAGAATATACTAAGTATTTATTAAAGCATCAAATTGTCAGCGCACAAGTTTTACTGACTCAAGATGACTTTGCTGATCAAAGACGTTATCGTAATGCCGCTAATGCTTTGCAAGTTTTAATCTCTAACCAAGTCATTCCCATCATCAATGAAAATGACACCATCGCTGTCGAAGAAATTAAAGTAGGTGACAATGACACCCTTTCAGCTCAAGTCGCTTCTTTACTAAAAGCCGATTTATTAGTGCTCTTAACCGATGTCGATGGCCTTTATTCCGATAATCCAGTGAAAAATCCACAGGCAACATTTTTCGATTGTATTAACGAGATTACCCCTGAATTATTTGAAATGGCCGGCGATGCAGGAACAAAAAATGGTACTGGCGGTATGACGACGAAACTGATTGCTGCTAGCTTAGCAACCAAAGCTGGTACACCGGTTTTTATCTGTTCATCTGCCAATCCGAATGCCATCGTAGAAGCAGCCACGCAATCCAATAAAGGAACGCTTTTTATTGCCAATGAAGACATTATGGCTCAAAAGAAACAATGGTTATCCTTTTATGCACGTACCACTGGCAGTATTAACATTGACGCTGGTGCTGAATATGCGATGCTCCATACGGGAAGTAGCTTATTATTAACCGGTATTACCAAAGTCCAGGAATCTTTTCAAGCGGGTGATATCATTTCCGTTTACAGCTTGGACGGTCAACATCTAATCGGCAAAGGTCGTACACGTTTTTCTCATCGTGCAATTAAAGATAAATTATCTACCAAACAAAATAATGACATTGTGATTCATCGCGATGATTGGGTCACCATTAATTAGGAGGTCTTAAAGTGAAAACTACTCAAACCATTTTACAAACCGCAAAAGAAGTGAAAGCTTCGATTAATTTTGCCACTACGGTGCAAAAAAATGAAGTCTTAACCGCAATGGCAGCAGAATTATTAAAAGCTATTCCCACCATTTTAGCAGCGAATGCAGCAGACTTAGCACAAGCCAAAGGTCAAATTGCTGACATTATGCTTGACCGCTTAATGCTAAACGAAGCGCGTATTGAAGACATGGCTACCGGTATTTTAGCAGTGAAAGCATTAAATGATCCTATCGGAAGAGTTTTAGAGGAAAGAACCTTAGAAAACGGCCTAGAACTAACCAAACGCTCAGTTCCCTTTGGTGTTTTAGGAATGATTTATGAAAGTCGTCCCAACGTAACAGCTGACGTTGCTGCCTTAGCGGTTAAAAGTGGTAATGCTGTTGTCCTTCGTGGCGGTAAAGAAGCTTATCGTAGTTCAAAAGCAATATGCGATGCCTTAAGACAAGGAATTAAACAAGCAGGATTAAATCCAGATATTGTCCAATTAATTGAGGATACTACAAGAGCCAGTTCAAAGGAAATGATGAAAACCAAAGGCTACATTGATTTACTTATCCCACGTGGTGGCGCAGGGTTAATTCAAACTGTGATGCAAGAAGCAACTGTTCCGGTCATCGAAACAGGTACCGGAATTTGCCATATTTATGTCGATCAAACTACCAATATTACCCAAGCTATAAAAGTGGTTAATAACGCCAAAACCAGTCGCCCTTCTGTTTGTAACTCTGCTGAGGTGTTGTTAGTACACCAAGCTATTGCTAAAGAATTGTTGACTCAATTAGCGACTACTTTCCAAGACCGTGTTGAATTACGTGCAGATGAGCGTGCGCTTAATTATTTACCTCAGGCAACATTGGCTAAAGACGATGATTTTGCGACTGAATTTTTAGATTATATTATGGCTATTAAGGTTGTCGATTCTGTTGATGAAGCCATTGAGCACATCAATCAACACTCAACAGGACATAGCGAAAGTATTTTGAGTGATGATCCCATTGCCATTATGAAGTTCACCGAACAAGTTGATAGTTCATCGATCTATGTCAATGCTTCTACTCGCTTTACCGATGGTGGCGAGTTTGGGCTAGGTTGTGAAATTGGTATTTCTACTCAAAAAATGCACGCGCGTGGACCAATGGGCTTAAGAGAATTGACCAGTTACAAATATATACTAAAAGGTAATCATACTATTCGTTAATCAATCGCAAACAAAACCCCTAACACAAACCGTTCGTCACTCTGTCTTGCTTAAATCAAAAGGTAGATTTAGGACATCAATCGTGACTTGGTTAATGTTGGGGTTTTAGTTTTTATGCTGTTGATTGCTTTAATTTAGTGCATTTTGTCATATCCTGTTGGATTTTGAATTAGTTATCATAAAACATCGTGGGTTGGACTTTGAATAAGTATCATAAAACATTGCCGATTGGAATTTTTATCCTTACGCGTTGGAATTTTAATCAATAATAATAACAAAATACTAGTTGGACTTTTTATCATAACGCTTTACCAAGTGGCGCTTATTTTGACAACGTCATGCTTGAAGCAATATTATCCTTATGGAATCAAAAAGCAGCCCGGCCATCATTTGCTATTAAACATCCATCTCCATCACTTCGCTAAAAATAGCTCCCATCTCTTCTTGAATGGTTAACACATCCGAACGATATAATGGGACGGCTGTTTGATTAATAACTACAATTTTACGTCCATTGAAGTAGTTTACCAATCCAGCTGCCGGATAGACCACCAATGAAGTGCCGGCAATAATCATTAAATCAGCTTGATGAATTTTATGAACTGCATCATTCATTACTTGTTGATCTAATGGTTCTTCATATAATACAACATCTGGCTTAACGATTCCCTGGCAGCTCTCACATCTAGGAATCGCCTCTTTATCAAAGACTAACTCATCTAAATGATAGTAGCGATGGCACTCCATACAATAATTACGTGTCACACTGCCATGTAATTCATATACCTCTGTACTGCCAGCTTTTTGATGCAGCCCATCGATATTTTGAGTGACGACCGCCACTTCCTTCCCTTTTGTTTCTAACCATCTTGCAAAATGATGGGCAACATTAGGTTTTGCTTCACGATAGACTAATTTATCAAAATAAAATTCAAAAAATATTTTTGGATATTGATTAAAGAAAGAACGAGAAATGATTTGTTCAGGAGAAAATTGATATCCTTGATCTTCTACATAAAGGCCTTGTGCTGAACGAAAATCGGGAATACCGCTATTGGTTGATACTCCTGCTCCACTAAAAAATACAATCCGCTGACTCTCTTCTATTAACTGTTTAAACTCGGTTAAATCTGCCAACCTACCCACCCTTTCATGATTATTAAAAAGAACTGGGCAGAAATGCGATCACCGTCATTTCTTTCCAGTCACTTATCTTGATAGATAAAACACAGCGTTCAAATAGCATCAAACAGTCAATACTCAATCATGTTTAAGCGCTATTCAAACGGTGTAAAGTGGTCATAAGAATAAAAAATCAGCTTATTTTCTACTTCTTAACCACGCTATTGTCTATCTACATTCAATTATACCAAAAATAGTTAATGATTATGGCTTATTTTAAAGCATTTTTTGCAACTTGTAATGGTTGCTTATAAGTAGGTTCTTCCGTTAATTCTTCAACAATTTCACGATATTGAATAACACCATTTTGATCGATAACATATACTGTACGTGCTAATAAATCATTGCCATCTAAGTTAATGTCTAATCCATACGCACGACCGAATTCACCTGATTCATCAGTTAAGGTATCAACATCTAACTCATTTTCTTGATTCCAAGTATTAAATTCTTGTGGTGTATTGCGTGAAACCGTTAAATATTGAATATCACCTGATTTTGTTTCATCAGATAAACGTTTGGTTTGTAACTCACAAGTACGAGTTAAAATATTAGGAACCACACTTAAAATGGTCACTTTGTCCGCTAATAAATCTTTCAGTTGGACTGTTTCACCTTTTCGATTAACCAAAGTCGCATTAGGTGCTAAATCACCCACTTCAACTTGTTTACCTTCAATGACTAGTGGTTCTCCGTTCACTTTAATTTCCATGTTATATACCTTCTTTCTTTGTTGTTAATTTAATTATACAAAAAACAACCGCCATTACACAAAGGAAGTGCTTGCAGTTGTTATATTAATTTTGTGAACAATATCGAAATGTAATCTGTCTCTAGCCGAAGGGATGTTTATAATAAACCTTTTGATTTGATATCCAATAACGAAGTGCAGGCTGTCACCGGCCAAATTTATGTTTATAATAAATCGTCAAATTCAGCTTGTTGACTCGTAATATATTGCGCATCAATCACTTCAATTTCTATGTTTTGCACGGCATCTTGAACTAAAGCTTCAATGTCTAAGGATTCTTCTAAAAACTCAATTTTCCCTTGACGTGGCTTTGTCTTTGGCGAAGATGGTGCAAAAACCGTACAGCAATCTTCATAAGGTTCATTACTGATATCATAAGTTCCTACTTTTTCAGCTAACTCAATGATTTCATTTTTATCAACTGCAATTAACGGTCTTAAAACCGGAGAATGTGTCACCGAATTAATGACATTCATACTCGTCAATGTTTGACTCGCTACTTGCCCTAAAGATTCTCCCGTTACAATGGCTTCTGCCTGACGTTCAATTAACAATTGATCCATAATACGAATCATCATCCGACGCATCACGGTCATTGAATATTCATCGGGAACCGTTTCTTTAATTGCTTCTTGGATTTTAGTAAAAGGGACATTGATAAAATGAATAGGTTTAGCATACTTCGCTAAAACTGACGTTAAACGTTTAGTCTTATCCAGTGCCTGTGGACTTGTATAAGGCGGACTACTAAAATGAACAGCTTCAATTTCCAATCCACGTTTAATCATTTGATAACCCGCAATTGGTGAATCAAAACCACCTGACAACATCAATAACCCTTTACCACTCGAACCATAGGGTAAACCACCCAATCCTTGATATGAAACTAAGCTCAAGTTAGCACCGGTATTTTGATGGATACTAATCGATAATGTATGGGTTGGACGACGTAGATCAACGCCCATTTCCGGATAACGTTCACCAATTACATGCCCTACTTCACGTTGTAAACTAATTGTGTCATATTTGAATGACTTATCAGAGCGTTTCGCTACGACACGGAACGTATCCCCTTCCTTAATCGTTAATTCTTCGAATAATTCCAGTGCTTTGTTTTTAATTTGTTCGAGGTCTTTTTCCACCCGATGAACCGGCTCAAATCTAGAAATCCCCGGTATTGTCTTTAATATTTCAACAATTTCTGCAACGGGAGTGTGTTCCCATAATAAATGCATAAAATCATGATTGACAGTAATTTTAATGTTTTCTAAATGTTTGGTTTGAAGACGAATATGTTCAGCTAATCGTTGTTGAAAAGACTTACGATTACGACCTTTCGTGGATAATTCGCCATAATGAATAACTAATTGATGCATACTAACTCCTTATTATTAATTATTTAGTTTCTAAAGCGACTAAGCTATCTATTTTCGATTGGATTCGACAATATTAATATTGTTTTACTTTTTTATCGCCTCAGCTGATATTCTTTAGCAATGAATCGCCTATACTGATATTAGTTTCCTTTTTGAATTGACTCAGCAGCTATTTTTTTACTTTTTGCAGCGACTCATTTGATCTTTTTTAAGCAAATTTAGCAGTGACTTTTTCAATAATTTTAATGAGTTCATTAACTTGCGTGCTGGTAGTCAAACTCGACATACTCAGGCGTACTGCCGATTCTGAAATATTATCAGGAACCCCCATTGCTTTTAGTGTCGAATGCACTTGATGCTTGCGACTTGAACAGGCACTCGTAGTCGAAATCATGACACCTTCCGTTTCAAATGCATGCACTAACACCTCGCCAGGAATTGACGGATAGGCCACACATAAAATATGTTCACTAGCCGATGCTTCGGCAAACACTTGCCAATTTTGTGATTTAAATGCTTCGATTAATGATCGACGGAATTTAGCCAGATTTTGCTTCACTGCTTCTTGTTTGGTACTTGCAAGACGTAATGCTTTGGCAGTTGCTACAATACTAGCTAAATTTTCAGTACTACTGCGTAATCCTTTTTCTTGACCCCCGCCATAAATAAAGGGCTGTGTGTTAACTTTCTGTTTTAAGGTTAAAATCCCAGTACCTCGTCCAGCATGAAATTTATGTCCAGATAAAGTCATGGCATCGATGCGCGAATTATGTAACAGGGATAATTGGGTAGTAACAGCTTGCACAGCATCAACATGCCAAATAATTTGCGGGTGTTTTGCCAACAGTTCAGCAATTTGCTCCAACGGTTGAACCGCACCTACTTCATTATTGACTGCCATCGTTGAGATTAATAGGACATCGGAGTCCAACTGGTCTTTTAATGCTGGAAGATCAATTTCTCCTTGTGGGTTCACACTGATTCGTTCAATCCTATAATTTTCAGACAAAAGTAAATTGATTTGCTCATATACCGAGG
Organism: Globicatella sp. PHS-GS-PNBC-21-1553; assembly: GCF_033564055.1. NCBI lineage: Bacteria > Bacillati > Bacillota > Bacilli > Lactobacillales > Aerococcaceae > Globicatella > Globicatella sp. PHS-GS-PNBC-21-1553. The sequence goes on along the minus strand of NZ_CP085470.1, from coordinate 1,730,547 downwards.
GATGTTCAATCGCTGAAATCAAAATCCGTTTTGCATTGGGACGATGCTTACTCAACTCACGCACTACTGCTTGTAATACCCAGTTATTGGCTTCAGTTCCACTAGAAGTAAAATAAACTTCGTTCGTTTTGACTTGTAAGATTTCAGCAACTTGTGCGCGAGCTTGTTCTAATAATTTTTTTGATTTAACACCTAATTCATGTAAACTTGATGGATTCGCAAAATATTCCTTTGATACTTGTAAATAGGTGTCTAATACCGATTGATCAGGCATTGTGGTAGCACTATTATCAAAATATAACATTTTTAACCTTCCTTCATTTGATGTCTGTGCGATTTAAAAACGATTAGACGGTACTTGAGCAGTACTTATCTAATCGTTTCAAATCATTAATAAATCCGACTTTGCTTTTCTTTATGATACATACGACGAACTTGCGTTGGAGCTTCTTGATCGATGCGGCGTAAGGCTTTTTCAATCACGGCTAAGCTATCACCATACCGGAAATCTTGGTGGAATAAATATTGTGCTTCTTTAATGGCATCATCCACTTCAGGATAATCGTATCGGAATCGATTACTATGTTGAATCATGTATTCCGTTAACATAGCATTATCAATCGTTTGTTCCGTTAACTCTTCTAATTTATTTAAATTTTCGACTAATCTTGCTTCTAATGTTTCAATTTCAAACATGTCGATTCGTACTTTATTAAGTAGTTTCGCTAGCTCCTCAATTTGATCGGTTACTTTAAAGAATAAGGTATAGTAATTATCATTTAAGCCAGGTAAATGATGTTTTTCAATTCTACGTTTATAATTACGTAAATCCATTTCATAAAGATCTAAGTTTTGTTTCGTTTCTTTTTCTTTATGATTCATATCCGATAAACCTTGGACTAACTTATTTTGTTTTTCATCAATTTCTTCAACGCGTTTCTTGATTTTCTTAATGTCAGATTCAACCTTAGTAAAAATCACTGTATTATCATTAATTTGTCCAACAATATCATTAAATCGTTGATACTCATTACGAATTTGTTCCGTTAATTCTGATACTTGATCTAATTCATTATTATGTAAAATATAACTTTGAGAAATGCGATCGACTTCAATGCTAGCATAGCGGTTATTTTCAGAAACCTGGTCTAGTTGTGCGCCTAATTGGTTAATATTCTTATTAACAAATTCTTTTGAAGCAATTTCACTTTCCATCAATTCGTATAACGAGTTAATTTCACGTTCTGCTTTATCCATTTGCGTTTTGGCTTCAACTAAGTCTGCATTTTTAATTTTAATTTTAGCTTCATCAAGTAATTCTTGAACAGCATCAATTTCTTCAGGAATATTAATATCACCAAATTTAAAGTGACTTTCAACCATCTTTTGATAACCATCGCGTAAATCTTCAATTGAATCTTCATATTTATTCTTGATCTGGTTATACATTGCGGGAATTTTTTCTAAAATTTCTTCCAAACTTGATAAATCTGATTCAATAACAGCTAGCATTTCTTTCGCTTCTAAATGGTCACCCGATGCGGTTAATTCATTATATTTAGTAAAATTTAATTCTAAATACTGTAAATTTTTCTCTAAAGTTTCAATGGCAGGACCATAATCGAAACTATGATTCATCACACTTTTACGTGCTGTATTGTAGCGTTCTAATAACGCTTCAATTTCTTCACGGTTTTGTTCATCAACGCTTAATAGCTCTTTTAATGCTTCGCTTAAATCGTCCACTTGCGCTTCGGTTTCGTCTAACATTTCGCGAGCATCTTCTAAAACCTTTTTAGATTTTACAATGTTCATTTGATCTGCAAATTGTTCAGCTCCAACGAGTGCAGCTTCAATCTCAGTAAATTGGTAATTGGTAATCGTTTGCCAATTTGCGACTAAATTTTCGTATTGGCGTTTTGTTTGACCCGATAATTCCATATTTTTTAACGTAAATAATTGGTCAGGTATTGAAACTTCCATTACGCGATCTTTTCTTTTTTCTAATTCATTAATATCCTTTGCTAGTTGGCTCTTCATATAAAAGAAAACCCCATACCCAACTAACACCAGAATGACGATTATAAATAATATATCCGTAAATCTCAATGTCGTTCGCTCCTCTAATCCTTCAAAAATACATTTCTATCATTACTTTTCTACAAATGTACAGTCTATCTATTAGATTATATCATTTACGCCATTGAATTAAAAGCATTCCTTTCTATAATTTTACTAGTTTATTAACGGTAAATGATACTGTCTTATTAAAACGCATTCAAAATGTCGCCAATCCAGTATTCCCCTTAATGACTAGTGAGTATCTCTGCCACCATTAATCAAGATAAAGTTCCATATATTCCCTACCATTCATTCAATTCTCATAATAAAAATTAGACTTTCCTTTACTTTCACTTCAATCGTTCTATTAAAATTCTTGTTTACGTAATTTTTCACTGCAAACATTCTAAGTTTATCGGATTTTAAATTACCTCGCTTGCACAGTTCATAACAATGCGTATATTAGCTACTTTTTTATTAATGACTAATAACTGAACAACACATGATTTTAGTTTGACCTTATGGTGATAATGCATGTCGAATGTTAATGCCTTTAAAGGGAATAACCATTATTTCAATGGCTCCATTGTCTGCAGTCGTTAGATAAGGGATTTGTTCTTGTTGTAAATACTTCTTGACTTCTTGATGAGGATGTCCATAACGATTGTTTTTCCCCACAGAAATAAGCGCCATTTCTGGTGTTGTTTGCTCAATTAATTGTTTACTAGTACTGGTATTGCTACCGTGATGGCCAACTTTTAACAGATTGATGTCCAAATTAGGTATTGTCGTTAATAATTTTTGCTCACCAGTTTTTCCTAAGTCTCCCATATTTAAGAATGATCGATTCGATAATTTTAACAGGGTGACAATTGAACTTTCATTTAAATCTTCCCTTGGCGCATTAGTGTCAAACCATCCCCATAATGTATCAGGGATAATTGTGTGCCAACCAGGCGCTTCTAAAATTGTTAAAGGCAACTGATTCTGATAAGGTCCCATTACTTGTTGCCAGTTTTGATGATGGAATCCTATATTGGAAATGACGATTTCTTTCACAGGGATAGTTTTGATAATTGCCGGTAAATTAGCAAAGTGGTCAGCATCAGGATGGGTAATGACAATCCCTTCTAATTGCCGAATGCCTAAAGCAGCTAAAGCAGGCAAAATAGTTTTCTTGGCAAAATTTTCTTCTGGCTGATCTTGAGAACTATTTGCATCACGATCCCAAGAAACTTTACCTCCGACATCTATCAACCAGCCTTGATTAGAAAAGGCAGCTTGGTATAAAACAGCATCGCCTTGTCCAACATCTAATACTATTATCCGTTCAAAATGACATCTACCACTTATTAAGATCAAGCCTATATAGCTGATAATGGTGAATTTCCACGCTTGTTGCCAATCTACCAACCATCTACCTGCAACTGCCATCAATACGACGACTAAAAACCAAGAATAATGACCGACTACTATTTTCGGTTGGAATAATTCAATCGGTTCAAGTAGAAAATCAAAACGCTGAACGAGTAGCTGTCCTTTTGGCGAAAAAGATAGGAGCGTTAATAATACAGCTAATGGAAAAATGCCCCAATCAAACACTTTGCCAATAATCAGACCCCAAATTAATTGGAGAGGATACCAATAATAATTTTGTCGCATCGTGATGGGCCAAGTAAATAGCGTACAGATGATGGCTAATTGGATGGATTGCGAAAAAGGTAAAGGTTTCGGAATTTTTTCAATAAAAATCAAAATATACGAGATTAAGAAACTTAATTGAAAGCCCGTGGATAAGATAATTCTAGGATTGAACCAGAGAAAAGCTAAAACCAGCAGACTTAAATTATCCATTCGCGAGAGTGACCCATATTTTTTCAGAAAGTGACTGCCAACGCTTCTTACTACCCCAACTGGAAAACAGGTTAAAAAAGTATAGCCAATTAACAATCCATCTATTATCAGACTCCCTACCTCATTGATGATGCCAAATCGTCTTAATAAATAATCGATATTGTTTTTTATTAAAGTGACATGAAAACCTGAAATAGCAAAAAAATGGATGATGCCAAATTCTATTAAGCGTTCACGGTGCGTCTTATATTGAGTTGATGATAAATTCCAAATTAAGCGATTATAAAGACTGAACAAACGAATATGATCCAATTTTTGAAAATGATTTAACAATTGCCATCGCCAATTTAAAAAGTAACAAAAAAAGTTGTTAACCGATTGAGCTCTTTCAATTGTTTTAATTTCAATTTGATAATCAATGTTTTGTGATTGTAAATATTTTTGATAATTGAAGCCACCAAAATTTCTAGCACCTTCTGGTATCGTTACACGCCCTTTTACTTGCAATAAGGTCACTTGATCCAATTGATGAAGTGTTGATAATTGACTCCCTTTAACATTGATAGTTAACCATTCTCCTTGTGACCATAGTTTGGCTCGTCCCGTTATATATTCTTCATCGCCATTTAAGTATATCGGGTCGATTTGCAATAAATAAGTATTTTCCTCTTGTGATATTAGAGGTTGCGTGCGGGTTCTAAAGGTGACCACACTACTGATTACAATGACGATGAAAACAAATTGTTTCACTATTTTAGTTAAAAACAGACAGCGGATAAAAAAAGCAACCCCTAGTAATCCCCATCCCCAATGTAGCGTTAACCAAAAATTTTGAACAATATAGGCCATAATAGCCAGGAAAATCCATTGATTGTTTAAATATTTCATCTTGATTATCCTTTATATCATTATTGTATCGAAATCATACTTGATAACTTATCAAAAGTTTTTTGACCAATGCCACTCACATTCATTAAGTCTTCAATTGTTTGATAAGAACCATATTCCTCACGATAGTCGATAATTGCCTGCGCCTTTTTTCACCAATACCAGGCAGTAAAGTCAATTCGGCTACATCCGCAACATTAATATTAATTTTTAATTCATTATGAGGATCTTCATCTGTTTCATTAGCAAAATAATTGACCATCGAAAACTCTTCTTCCAAGGTTTGATTGATGTTTGGCACCACTATCACCATTTGATCACTGAGTAATAAAGCTAAATTTAATTGGTCTTCATCGGCTTCATTGGTTAACCCTCCGGCAGACTCAATCGCATCCATGACCCTCGCACCATTTGATAATTGGTAAACACCCGGATCTCTAACCTCACCTTTAATATCTACATAAATAATCATTTCTTGGGTTGTTATTTCCGTTGAGTCAGTAGTCGACATGGTTAAGAGGTCCTCATCTATTATCATCTCTCCGCTTTCTGATAAAATTGATACAGGTCTTGGTCGGTTTTGAAACAGAAAATAAACGATACCTAAAATAAATATCACAAGCACCACTTTGTTTTCTTTGAAAATATCGCTAATTTTATTCACAATCTCTCCCCCTTAGCTAATAGATTATTTCTTAACATGATCCTTCACGGCAAGTTATGATTAAGTTATGATTAACTCATTATTATCTATAAATACGTAAACTTTCGCGAATACACTATTTATTAAATTTTGTGAAACATTTTTCGTTTTATTATAAAAATTATCTATGAAAGGCTTCACAATAAATTAATCCTATGCTATAATTTAGCTATCAAGTTTAGGAGGAATTTCACATGAAATTATCAAAAATCGTTTTATCTAGTTTGCTAGTGTTATCAGCTGCTACTGTAGCTGTTCCAGTAGCGACACAATTTACTGGTGATATTGCTATTGTGCAAGCTCAAGAAGAAGCTGTCACAATGCGTCGTTACTATACAGCAGCTCACGGAGACAAAGCATTCACTGCTGTAACTGTTTTATTACAAGGTGACAAATTAGTCGATGCTGTAATCGATGAATTCCAATTCGTAGCCAAAGATGGTGGCTTTACAGGTGTTCCAAACTCAGATAGTGATTTTGGTGCTGGCTATGCGGAAGGCCAAGTATTAGTAGGTAAATTAGACAACGATGAAGGTTACTCTAAATTAATGGCTGATAAAGCAGGTTCTACTGTCACCATCGGGGAAAACTTTAAAGCGATCATTGAAGCTACCAAAGGAAAAACTGCTGATGAAATTTTAGCATTAGTAGAAGAAGTTGACGGATTAGGTGAAGATGGGAATGTATCTGATGTTGTTTCAGGTGCTACCTTAGCTGATACATCAGGCTACTTAAAAGCAATTGCGGAAGCTATAACTGAAGGTTATGAATTTACTGGAGTTGAAGCAAACGCTGATAATCTAGTATTAAAACAAGAAATTGCGGCACCTCACGGTACTAAATCATTTGCTTTAGTAAGTGCTGCAGTTGATGGCGATAAAGTAGTTGCTTCTGCTATTGACGAATTCCAAATTGTTGAAGCAGGTGGCGACTTTACAGGTGTACCAAACTCAGATGCTGATTTTGGTAAAGGGATTGCAGAAGGATCACTCTTAATTTCTAAGATTGCTAATAACGAAGGATATTCTAAATTGATGACTGATAAAGCAGGTTCTACTGTAAGCTACTTAGATAACTTAAACGCGGTTGCAGCTTATGCTAATGGAAAAACAATCGAAGAATTAAAAGCTGGCATTGAAGAAGTTGCTGGTTTAGGTGAAGATGGAAATGTATCTGATGTTGTTTCAGGTGCTACATTAGCCGATACTGCTAACTACTTACAAGCCATTGCAGAAGTTGCTGAAAAATAATGGATTAATCAAATAATCTTTGCTAGGAGATAAGAGCGTGACTAAGATATCGTAATGAAATAATTTTCATTATGTCACCCTACTCTTTATCAAACAGCATAATTGAGTGATAAAATTCGGTATTTAACCGGAAATTATCACTCAATTTTTTTATACCTTCATATACAAGCTGTCAGCTAAGTAAACCTCGGTATTAATACCTAGGAGGAATTAGCGAAATAGGCAGCTCTTTTTGTTGGTTTTACTAGGTTATCGTTAATGTTTTCACTAATATAGTTGGTATAATGTATTTAAGAGGAAAGAGGTGACAAGATGCAGTTAACGAAAACGATTAAAGTGCAATTATACCCAAGTGCTAGTGATATTGAAAAATTCGAAGAAACCCAACAACAGTTTTTAAACGCTTGTAATTTTGTTTCGACATATATCTTTGACCATGACTTTGAATTAGGTCAAACGACTTTGCATAACGCCTTGTATCATCAGATACGTCAGGATTTTGGGCTGCAATCGCAAATGGCCCAGTCCGTGATGCGTACGGTAATCGCGAGATATAAGACCGTGAAAACACAGTTTAAACAAAAACCTAAGCGTTATAAAGATATCCATACAGGTAACTATCATACGCTATATAAAGACCTTTACCATTTAACGAAACCCCTAGGGTTTAAGCGACCAGTCGCTGTATTCGTACGTAATCGTAACTACGCTTATCATCAAGACGACACCTATTCACTGACGACCAATCAAGGACGAATTAAAGTGTCTTGTGATAAGCAACATATCGCTTATCTTCAACAATTTAGCCAGAATGCTTACAAGTTCGGTCAAGCTGAATTACTCTGTCGTAAGGGTAAGTGGTTCTTACACGTGTCCGCAAGTAAAGAGATAGACAACCTAGATGAAGCTAATATTCAACGGATTGTAGGCATTGACCGTGGTTTAAGACAGATACTAACAATTGCGGATGATACAGCTCATACTACCTTCTATTCGGGTAAAAGCTTGATAAAGAAAAGACGGCATTTTAAGAAATTGCGCCAGTCCTTACAAGCGAAGAACACCAAATCAAGTCGTAGACGCCTTAAAACAATTGAAAGACGAGAGAACCGCTGGATGAATGATGTGAACCATCAATTATCAAAGACACTCGTTGACCGATACGGGGCCAATACCTTGTTTGTGGTGGAAGATCTTACGAACGTTACTTTTAACACGACTCACCACCGTAAGCAAGATGCACGGTATGAACACCATTCTTGGCGATTCTTCGATTTTGAAGAAAAGTTAATGTACAAAGCTTTAGAAAGTGGTTCGCAAGTTTTAAAAGTATCCGCACAATTTACGTCCCAACGTTGTCCAAAATGCGAATCAATTGATAAAGCGAATAGACAACAAGATAAGCACTTGTTTACTTGTCAGAATTGTGGGTATCAATCAAATGATGACCGTGTGGCAGCTATCAATATTAAAGAATTGGGTCACCGATATCTGTCGAGTGAGAAAAACCTACGGTTTGAAAAAGTTGTGCCAATACAAAATTATTAAACATAAAACAATATTCAGTAAGTGTCTACAGACCGCTTATTGATGGGGTGCCAGTCAACCATCCCTTAGTGTCTTTAAACGGTTGGAGATATGACATCGTTCGTACAACCACCATGTTTAGGACAAACTCTCTGTTTTAACAGAGAGTAGTTGATATAGGACGCATCTCATAGATTGAATAATTTTCAACGACCACTGCACACAAAAAATAAAGAGTGGGCAAGCGGGAGTGAACCAGAAGTAGAAAATCAAATGATTTTCGCTTCGTCTGTTCAGCATCGCTTGTCTACTCCCTATTCTCATAACATCCAAAAGATAATAATTAATTCGCCTTTTATTCTACTTGTGTATCCATCACTAAGACCACTACTAAACGAACATAGGCGGTATCATCAACTCTAAAATCCGTTGGCGAAGCAACGACTTTAATGTATTGACTATTAAAATTTTGATATAGATCAGCATGTGTTGACGTTTCAAAAGCTCTATACAAATAATCAGCTAAGATTTCTGGTTTTAGCCAGGTTGAAAGATGGATATCATCAGCAGCAATATATAATTCATAAAGATTCTCGCCTAATCGACTACTTGCATGCTCTATTTCAAATAGGCTACGAAAATCTTGATAATCAATTGTTTGAGCACCTAAATAATGATAGTCTGATAATTCGTTAATTCTTTGGTCAACACCGGTTGCTAAATGATAACCTACTGATAATATCGACCAGTTATTGGCAGCACGCGTTTGATTAATTAAAGTTGTAAAATGCTCATTAAGGCTCTCGATATTCAGTTGTTGATTAAATTGTTGAGCTGCTTCCTGTGCGGATAAATAATTTACGGATGTTAACACCGCTTCATCAAGTGTTCTAGGTGATTTTGAAGTAGCATTTTCAGTACCAATTTTTTTACCGGTTGATTGATTGGAAATTTCTTGCTGGTTAGCCCCTAAAATTTGTCGAGTAATTTGAAGTCCCTTATCAACCGCAGAACGGTCTGTCTGACTCACAATCTCATGAATTGGTTGTCGATTGTTCCAAAATAGGAAGCCCCAAACGAATATAATAAATAAAAGTTTTATTAAATTAGAAATTATTTTATTCATTCAAATGCCTCCTTGATGTTTTCTTAAATTGTATCAAAGTGTTATTGAAAGTCTATTACCATTCGATTACAAATTAAACAATCCATCGCTGCTACTCGATTTAATCAAAAAAGGGAGTAGACCAAAAGTAGAAAATTGAATAATTTTCGCTTCGTCGGCCTGCCCCCGCACAGTTGGGAGTAGATGAGAAGTAGAAAATTCAATAGTCTCCGCTTCGTCGGCCAACCCCCGCACAATCAAATTGGTATTTCTTTAATTGTTAGGTAAAAACTTCTCACCGATGATTTTATAATTACGGAGCCATCACTTGACAGAAGTTCTCCATTATACGTCTCTTCTCTAGTTTAGCACAATTTACAAAATTTACTATTTGCTCATTTTTTATTCGTCATTTTATATCATCAATTAAAATTAATTATGGTTGATAGTTCTACTAAGGCATTTATTTGCCAGCTTCCTCTTCTAATTGACGTTTTATTTCATCCCAATCAATCTCACGACCTTTGGCATAATATTGACGGTCATACTCACCGATTTCTCGCACTACGCGACAAGGATTGCCATAAGCAAGAGAATTAGCGGGAACATCTTTTGTCACAATACTACCTGCGCCGATAACACTATTATCACCTATTTTAACCCCAGGCATTACCATTACGCCCGTACCTAACCAACAGTTTTTGCCAATATGAATCGGTAAATTATATTGATAAGCATGGGATCTTAAACCGGAATCGATGGGATGAGTGGCAGTCGATAAAACCACATTAGGTGCTAGCTTTGTATTGTCACCAACATAGATATGGGTATCGTCCACGCACGTTAAATTAAAATTAGCATAAACATTTTTTCCAAAATGAACATTACGTCCACCCCAATTGGAATGAAATGGCGGTTCAATATAACAACCTTCACCAATTTCAGCAAACATTTCTTTTAGTAAAGCGGATCGTTTCTCACCCTCAGTAGGACGCGTGTGATTATAATCGTATAATAATTCTAAACATTGAAGTTGTTGGTCCATAATACTTGAAACATTCGGTAAATATAATTCTCCTGTATGTAATTTTTCTTTCATTTTAAATCACCTCTACTTATTGTTACTTTTCCATCATATCACGCTTTGGAATTGCTTTCAATTATTCTATGGGTTATCTATTGCATCACTAATTTTTTGATGTTATATTGTAAAGTAATAAAATAATTAGAATTTGGAGAGATTTATGTTAAAAAGAAAGAACTTTTTTGCTCTATCCCTGATGTCCTTTGGGATATTCTTTGGAGCAGGTAATTTAATATTCCCACCTTCAGTAGCACAATTAGCAGGAAGCAATATTTGGTCAGCTTATTTTGGATTTTTAATAACAGCCGTTATTCTACCGATTTTAGGTATTATTACGGTTGCCAAAACCGATGGACTGTTAAACTTAGGTCGTAAAGTAGATCCGTTCTTCGCTTATATTATCACCATTGGTATTTTATTAGCGATTGGTCCAGGACTTGCTATTCCAAGAACTGGCAGTACCTCCTTTGAAATGGCCATTAAACCTTGGTTAAATAGTGAGATGTCTACCACAATGCCACTCATTTTATATTCAGCTGTTTATTTTGGTCTAGTAGCTCTTCTTTGCTGGACGCCCAATAAAATTATCGATCGGATTGGACGGTTTTCTACCCCCGCATTATTAGTCTTAATCTTATTATTGACCATTTTAGCTTTTACTCATCAACAACCGACACTTTTAGAGCCTTCTAATGGTTATGAAACAGCCGCTTTTACCACTGGTTTCTTATCAGGTTATAATACTTTAGATACTTTAGCGGGATTAAATTACGGATTACTCATCGTGACAGCAGTACGTAATCTTAAAGTAGATGAATCAAAAGTCGTGAAGGTAGCAACTAAAGCAGGTATCGTTGCCGGTGTGGTATTAGCACTTGTTTATTGGTGTTTAACGATTATTGGTCAATACGGTGCAGACAAGGTAGAAGTTGGAGCCAATGGAGCCAATATTTTAGTGGCGTCCAGTACTTTACTTTTAGGTAAATTTGGCACGCTTGTTTTAGGTATCATCTTTGTATTGGCTTGTTTTAATACTTGCGTAGGTTTAATTACGTCCATTTCACAATTTTTCCATCGTATTTTACCACAATTGAGCTATCATACTTATGTGGTGATTTTAACTCTATGGAGTTTTGCTTTAGCTAATATTGGTTTAGATGGCATTTTAACTTATTCAGTCCCTATCTTAGTATTGCTTTATCCGATTGCGATTACGCTAATTATTTTAACCTTAACGGATAATTGGCTTCATCACAGTCAACTAACCTATCGTATCATTGCCTATGTTGTTAGCTTTATTAGTATCATAAATTCTTTAGTTAGTATGGGGATTAAAATACCAATCTTAACCGCATTAACTGAGGCTTTACCGCTGGCTGATCAAGGTCTCAACTGGATGTTGCCAGTCATTATTCTAATGATCATGGCTTATTTTACGACTAATCGTCAAGCTGTTCCTAACTAATTTGGCAAAGGTCAACCCTTAACAAAACGAATGAACTGCCCCCTTTCAAATAGACCGGGAGCAGTTCATTTATTTTTTATATTAACACACCATTGAGCAGCATAAAAAGTATCGTATTAGACCTATTTTATGCATACTCAACACTGTGTGAGGAGCGGGACTATGAAGTGAGAATCAACCGATTTTATCTTCTCCCCGACTCCCTTTTAAGAGTGAGACAAAGTAAAATAATTATGCTCTATTAGCGCGCTTAGCAAGCTTTTCTTCTTTGCGACGTTCAAGTACTGATGATAATAATCGACTGAATTGCACTACCAATAGAAACATGGTAACGTATGTTTGGAGTTTCTCGAATTTTACTTTCATTTATATCACCTTTCTTTTATTTGCGTGTTGAGCCTCTTTCAATAATCTTATGTGGTAATAATACATTGCGTTCTTCAATTTCTTCTTTAGCCATGATTTTGGTTAATAGACGCATTGCGACAGCCCCTAAATCATATAATGGTAATTGAATAGAAGTTAATTTAGGACGGACAATTTGGCAATAAGTTGAGTTATGGCTCGTGATAATTTCAAAATCTTCAGGTACTTTCATCCCGTGATCTTGCAATGCGTTTAATAATGCTACTGCTACAACGTCATCGCCTACAACAGCAGCTGTTGCGCCAGTTGCATTGATTTGACCATATAAATCATCTCCTGAATCAATATCAAAATCTCCTTGAATGACTAAGTCTGGATCAAATTTTACATTATGTTTTTTCAATGCTTCTTTATAGCCAACTAAATAATGGTTTTTGTTGATTTCATATTCAGACGGTCCAGTAATAAGCGCTATTTTTTTGTTGCGTTCTAATAACATTTCAGTTGATTCTCTCACTGCATCTAAGTAACGTATATTGATTGTGGAGAATACATCACCTTCAGCTACAGTTCCGGCTAAAACGACTGGTGTTGAAGTACGTTCGATTTCTGCACGTAATTTGGGTGCGATTGAATTCCCTAAGTAAACTATTCCATCTACTTGTTTGGCTAATAAAGTATTAAACACCGAAACTTCTTTATCAGGATTTTCATCAGAGTTTGCTAAAATAATATTATATTTATACATGACTGCGATATCATCAATCCCACGTGCTAGTGAGGAGAAGAAGACATTAGATACACTTGGAATAATAACGCCAACTGTAGTTGTTCTTTTACTTGCTAACCCTCTAGCCACCGCATTTGGACGATAGTCTAAACGTTCAATGACTTCGTTAACTTTTTTACGAGTTGCTGGTTTTACATTCGGATTCCCATTGACAACTCGAGATACTGTAGCCATTGAAACTCCTGCTTCACGTGCAACATCATAAATTGTAATTGTTTGTTTTTCCATCAGAGTTTCACTCCCGTTATTATTATTTTGAAACTAATGTACCATAAATTTTCATGAATTGCAAGCGTTTCATTTACAACTTTTCATTATCTTAATACTCTCTCTATGAAAGCTGCTTTTTCGTTAATTTTTTCTTGAAAATAGAATAAAGGGACTGAAAATATTTTCAATCCCTTAAACTGCAAATGTTATTCTTGAATTTCTTCCACTTTTTCAGAAACTTCGTGCTCAATTTCTTCTGCTTTATCAGCAACTTCGTGTTTAAATTCTCCTGCTTTATCAGCAACATCCTCCGATAATTCTTCAGCAAATTCTTGAGCTTTTTCTTCCGCTTGATTAACTTCAATTTCGATATCTTCGGTTAATTCATCTAGTTGCTCTTCTTTTTTAGCAACAAATTTTTTACCATCTTCTTTTAATTCATTAAATTGATTTTTTAAATTTTCTGCTGTTAATTGAACATTTAGCATAATATCTTCAGATTTTTCACTTGCTACTTCTGCTGCAGAATCATACATTTCTACACCACGTTCAACTACTGTATCTTTATAATCACGTGCACGGTCGATTAATTTATCCACATCTTTGCTAACAGATTTTCGTAATTCATCCCCTGATTTTGGGGCATACAATAAAGCTGTTAACCCGGCAACTGCTGCACCCAATAAAGCACCTAAAACAAATCCACCATTATCTTTTTTAGCCATGTTATTTCACTCCTTCATTAATTGTAATTTCGCCTGCTGTAGAAGAAGGCTTACGGTTTCTAATTGATTCTAATTCTTCTTCAATTGCTGATTTTGGGGGCGTCACTGGCACTGTTTCATCCACAACTGCTTTTTCTTGTTTACTTGGTGAAACAAAGTCTTTAACTTTTGACAATGACTTAATATTTTTTTGTAATCTTTGTGTCTTTGATGGTTTTTTTCTACCAATGCCGCTTAATAAATTATTCGCCGTGTCTTTGGCAGAGACATTAATTTCTGATACTGTTAAGCCTAAATCACCAACTGCTGTAAATAAAGGATCAATCTTGCTAACTTTACCATTTACATCATCCATTAGTGAATTGGTTTTATTTAATAATCCTTCTACTTCGATTGAAAGACCATCAACATCCTTTGTAACGACATCAATCGTCGTATTCACTTTTTGGATGGTATTTTGTAATTCTGCAATTAATTTTGGTATTTTAAGCAGACTGATGATAAGAACAATTACAAGTGCAGCAAACGCCAAGGCCGCAATAATTGCAGCGATTCCTGCTAAATCCATAGGATAATCATCTCCAGTTCTTCAAATTTGATATATACTAAATATAGCACGATTCCGCTTCCAACTCAACTGATAACACTTCGTTTTCATCTCACTTTCAAAAACACTAACTTGATAAAATATGCTATGATAATATACGAGGAGTGTGAGTTATGTTAAATCAAACCGATCAGTGGTTCCAAACGTTTATTAAAACACAGTGGGAAGAAAGAGCAACCGACATCTTAATCATTATGTTTCAACTTATCTTAACCTATGTGCTCTTTTTACTCATTAGGGCGTTTATTAACCGGATTTTTAATTATAAAATTCAAGAAATGCTCATTGCTAAAAATAAAAACACCTCACGACAAAGGGTGAATACATTAGCAAAAGTAACTAAAAATGCCTTGACCTATTTATTATACTTTTTCTTATTTTACACTATATTATCAATTTTAGGTTTTCCGGTTGCTACTTTAGTGGCCAGTGCCGGCATTGCCAGCTTCGCTTTTGGGATGGGGGCCAAAGAATTTGTTACGGATGTGATCAATGGTTTCTTTATTATCTCAGAAGGTCAATTCGATGTAGATGAAGTGATTGAAATTCCTAATAAAGGTATTAAAGGAACAGTACAATCCGTTGGTATCCGTTCAACCACTCTTTTAACACCTAGTGGTCAAGTTTACTATATTCCTAATCGTGAAATTAATATTGTGTCTAATTTAAGTCGAGAGAACGTTGGCATGTCCATTGAATTACCAATTTCTACGACTACTAATCTTGCATTATGGATGCAAATCGTTGAACGTGAGACGGATCGTATTAAAGAACAATATGCTGAATTTTTACATGATGAACCGAATATTATCGGTCTGACCAAAAATGATAACCAAACCTTTAGTTACCAAATATTTTTCAAAGTAACCAATGGTCAACAATTTAAATTAACCAGTAAATTTTATGAACTGTATTTGACAGCGCTCAATGAAGAAATGACCAATGGCGTCAGTTTAAATAGTGGTGAAATTAGAGTATACCAACAAAATGTCACCCCATCATAGTATAAAGGCTCTATACTTTTTGATGTGAATGAACAGGGTCGTTTCTATTCACCTACACCATTTGACAAAGAGCCCTAAAAATAAACCTCAAGTTTAATTAGGAGTCACTCCATCAATTGGATGAAGACTGCCTTCGAAACTTGAGGTTTTTATCTTGATAATCGATTGAGCTCTTTTTTAGAGAATCGTCGTGCAACCTATACCTGCTCCATTTTAATATTGATAATCGATTGAACTGTTTTTAGTCAAATCTCAGATCATAATTTTTAAGGTCATTCATTAACAAACTTGAACATCAAAATGGCACCTGCTACACCAACATTTAACGACTCGGCTTGTCCAGGCATCGGAATATAGATTGATTGGTCAGCTAATTCAATTAGACTCTGGTTAACGCCCTGTCCTTCATTTCCAACAAGAATAGCTACTGCGGTCGCTTCCTTCACCTCAACTTGACGATAGTCAATAGCGGATTGATGTAAAGCTGTCGCTAATACTGTGGTGCCTTGTTGTTGTGCTTGGGGAATCCATTCGTTTAAGTCTGCTTGAATAATCGGTAAATGCCATAACGACCCTTGAGTCGAACGAATCACTTTATCGTTATAGACATCAACCGTTCCGGTGCCTAATATAATCGCATCGTAATTTGCCGCATCAGCCGTCCGAATTAAGGTGCCAAGGTTACCTGGATCTTGAACCGCGTCAACCAACAAAATACGCTTAAATTCTTTGGTTATTGCGGTCGGCTTACTTCTCATTTCGATAATCGCAAAGATGCCTTGCGTCGTCTCCGTTTGACTTAATTCCGCCAAACAATTATCAGCTAATAAAACTTCTTCAGCTGAGTGCTTCATTTTAAAAGGCTCATTCTTTGCTAAATAGTGCTCTGAGTAAATCAAATACTTTATTTTCACACCTGATTGCAATGCTTCTTCAATTAAATGAATGCCTTCAATCATATATTGTCCACTTTGTTTTCTACCTTTAGTGGTTGCTAATTTACGCCATTGTTTTAATTGGGCATTTTGCTTTGAAGTAATTTTTAACATAGCTTATCTCGTTAAGCGATAGATGGCTTCAGCATAAATCGCTGTAGCACGTAATAAATCATCAATCGCTAAAAACTCATTTGCTTGATGCATTGTATCAATTGAATCTGGGAATAAGGCTCCATAAGCGACCCCACGTGGCATTAAACGACCATAAGTACCGCCACCAATCGACATTTCATGACCTTCTAAACCAGTTTGGTTAGTATAAACATCGAGTAATGTTGCGACTAATGGATCATCCGCTGGCACATAATGAGGTTCTTTGCTTTCTCCGACTGTTAAGTTAAATTGATATTTTGTTAAAGCATTGGTAAATTTCTCAGACATCATCGCTGGTTCTGTCCCTTCAGGGAAGCGGAAGTTTAATACAATGCGACCGCCATCTGCTTCATTAAATGACACAATCCCCACATTCATACTAACATCGCCCATTACCTCATGATGGTGACTAACCCCTACTTTTTCTGCTTTGAAATCTTGATGTAATTCTGTTGCTAAAGCAGTGATAAAATCTTGTGCTGCTTTATTATTAAAAGCAAATTCATTTAAGAATACAGCTAAATAAGTCGCCGCATTATGCCCTTTTTCAGGAGTAGAACCATGAGCCGCTTTTCCTACTAATTTAAATTCAGCAACGCCATCATGCCATTCTGCATTTCCAGACAATTGATGCTCATTGACAAATGTTGCAAATTGTTCGGTAACAGTATTATCTAAACCTTTAACCGTCGCGGTCACATCTTGGATGACCATATTTTCACGTAAGCCACCTTCAAAATTCACTAAAGTAACATCGCCTTCAGTGGGTTCAGATTTAAAATCTAAATAAAAACTAACATTACCTTTTTCGCCGTTGATAATCGGGAATACCGCATCTGGTGAGAAACCAAAATCAGGCATCTCCGCATTTTGGAAATAATAATCCATACATTGCCAGCCACTTTCTTCATCTGTTCCGACAATTAAGTGAACACGCTTATTGAAGTCATAACCTAATTCACGCAATAATTTAATTGCAAAATAAGCTGCAACCGTTGGCCCTTTGTCATCACTTGAGCCACGAGCATATATACGATTGTCTTTAATGACCGGTTCAAAGGGATCTGTTTCCCAACCCGTACCGACAGGAACCACATCCACATGACCTAAAATCCCCATTAGTTCATCGCCTGAACCGACTTCGATACGACCAGCCCATGGTCCAAATTGTTTGGTTTCAAAACCATCTTCTTGAGCCATTTTCATAAATTCTTCTAAAGCTGCTTTAGGGCCAGGACCTACTGGTGCTTCGTCCGTTGCTTTATCATCTTCTCTAACAGAAGGGATCCGTAATAATCTAAATAAATCTTCAAATAATGTTTCTTTTCGGTTTTCAACTTCTTGTAACCAATTTACCATTTTTTCTTCAACTCCTATTCAATACCAAAATCTTCTAAAAGTGTCCATTCGTCTTCATTTAAGGGCCTAAATTCTCCAATAGGTAAATCATCTGGTAAGATTAGTGGTCCCATTGAAAGACGTTGTAATTGAATCACTTCACAATTAATTTTTTCACACATTCGTTTTACTTGGTGGAATTTTCCTTCATGAATCACGACTTCAATTCGGGATTGATTTTTTGCTTCATCAACATTAAGAATCATTAATTGACTTGGTTGTGTCACGAAATCCCCTAAATCTAAACCTTTAGCGAATTTATCGATGTCTTTTTCTTCGACAATCCCATTTACCACTGCAAAATAACGTTTGGGTACTTCACGCTTAGGTGACAGTAATTGATGAGCTAATTGTCCATTGTTCGTTAATAACAATAAACCTGTTGTATCAATATCCAAACGCCCCACAGGAAATAAATCCAAGTGGGCGTAATCTGGACCTAACCAATCGATAACTGTTTCATGATAGTGATCTTCGGTGGCACTAATAATTCCTTCTGGTTTGTTCATAATGTAATAGTGGTATTTCTGATACTGGACTACTTGCCCATCAACTGTCACCACATCATTTTCGATATCAACCTGAAAGCCAACTTTCTTAACAGTTTGACCATTGATATCAACCCAGCCATTGGTAATTATTTGCTTTACTTCTTTACGTGTACCATAACCTGTATGGGCTAATAATTTATCTAATCTCATTAGAACATTCTCAACTTATCTTGTAATGCTCGATGACGGTCACCGATTAATAATGAGAGTTTACCAAATAGTGCGAGAACCCCGAAGTAAACAAAGGCCGCAAAGATGACCACTATTAAGATTTTAACAAATGTAAGAATACGTCCTACTGGACCAAATAATAAGTCAAGTGAACTATTCCATAACCAAGCTGAAACGGTCATTAATAAAGTGGCTGAATAAATAATGATAATAGTTGGTAACATGTTCTTAAAGTCTAAGTGAACCAGTTCATTTAGTTTCCAAACAGTTAAAATGCAAGTGACTAAGAAACCTAGTAAGGTTGCGATCAAGGCACCATGAGCATTTAACCAAGCAACTAATGGAAATTGTAAAGTCAATTTCACAGCCAAACCGACTAATAAGTAGCGAATAGCTGCTCGACGATAATTCATCGATTGAATAATAGTAGAAAGGATCGTATAAGCACCTAAAATAATACTTAAAACTGAGGCTGTTACTAATAATGATGGACCCGCTTCGTGACCATAAGGATAGAATAATTGGTACATATTATTAGCAATACTTGCCATTCCAAATGCTGCTGGTGACATCACTAATAAGAATAGTATCGAAATTTTTTCAATCAATTCTGCAGTTTTACCTTCTTCATGGTTGGCATAAAGCTTCGTAATTAATGGAATCGATGATAGTGACATACCCACTGCAATCGAAATAATAATCATAATTAATTTATCGACATCTAAGTTCATGACACCAAACAACTCACTAATATCACTTAATAACATGGTTGACGTTCTTTCTAAAATGAACTTAAAGGTGATTTGGTCAATGAATTTCGCGATAATAATACCTGATCCTAAAAGGATAAATGGAATACTATCTTTTAATAAAATCATTAAACTCGCTTTGAAGTCTAAGGTGTTGACGTCATCTTCTTCAGCTGTTTCAATTAATAAGTTAATCGCTCCACGACGTTGGAAGTATAAGAATACGAGATAAACTAATGATAAGATGGCCCCTACAAAAGCTGCAAAGGTAGAGTGTGCTACTGCTTTGGTAACATCGCCATCAAGCATCTTCATAATCGCATACGTCGCTGCTAGCATATAAACCACGCGGGCAATTTGTTCTAGAATTTGAGAAACAGCTGTTGGTACCATATCACCAAATCCTTGGAAATAGCCACGCAATAAACTCATCACGGGTAGTATTAGTAACGCCGGAGCTAATGAACGGATCACCACAACCGCTGCTTGCGGATTATCAGTTGAGGAAATGCCCGCTATAAATGGTGCTAAAATAAATAATAGACCACCCGATACTAAACCAGATACTAACATCACTAATAAACTGTTTTTGAAAATTTTATCAGCTGATTTATATTTTTTCTGTGAATGATAGTAGGCCATTTGTTTCGCAATCGCACTCGGGAAACCTGCCGTCGAGATGGCTAAGAATAGCGCGTATGGATTATAACCAATCCCATAGAGCACATTGGCAGTTGTATAACTTGTACCAAACCAGGTCCCCCAAGGAATCACATATAAAGCACCTAAAATTCTAGAAATAATATTGCCTGCTGTTAACCAAGCAGTCCCCTTAACGAAAGATGCTTCTTCTTCCTGAACATCATTTTCAACTAAATCATCATTTACGATGGTTTCATCTAATACCGAATCGGTTAAGATAGGTCCCTCGAATGATTGTGTTTGTTGAACGATTTGCTCACTTACTGCTTCAATATTTACAGCGGAAGTATCTGCTAATACTTTACCTACCGAATCGTTTTTCGTTTTAGCAGACGCTTCTCCATTTGCTGTTGCAGAATCCTGTTCCTCAACACCACTGGCTTCAACGGTCGTCGCTTCATGATCAAGTTGAATATGCTCTGCTTTTTGGCTACTTTCGTCTTGAGCTGTTCTGTCTTCGCTAGTTATTACTTGTTCATTTGTCTGCGCTGATGTATCGTCTGTGTAGGTTGATGATTCATCTATGTACGATGCTTCAACGTCTTCAGTGTCATTTGTTCTATTGTCATTGAATGAATCATTAGATGGATTACTTGCTACACTTGCAGTTACTTGGCTATCGCTTTCAAATAGACCTCCTTTTTCAGAGGAATGGTTTATTTTAGTCTGCTGAGTAATGCGTTGATTCTGCGATTGCAATGCTCTTCTTTCATTTTCTTCGGTTGCCTCGTTAAGCTGAGACACCTCTTCATCATTTTGACTGAATTTATGGGCAATAGAATCTTTAATGTGACCGAGGAAACCGGTAAACGAAAGTTCTGAAATCGGAGATTGTTCCATATTTACTTGATTATTCGCTGATTGAACTACCTGTTGCTCTTTATTCGTCTTGATTGATGACGTTGGCATTGCTTCCTCAGTGGCTTTTGCTCTATCTTGTTCAAACTGATTGTATTGATCAAAGGTCGAAAGATTATTTTCATCGTAAACCGGTTCGTAGGTGTCTTCAAACTTTTTGATTAATTTTTCACGACGTTCACGAATCGCTTGCTGTTCCCTTTCTTTTTCTGCTTCATATTGTTCACGTAGTTTTTGGGTTCTTGATTTATAAACAAATGGATTCTCTTCTGGTTCCTCAGAAGAATCATGATGATTAGCCTTTTTAGCTGCTTCAAACTGATCATCGGTAGTAGTTGGTTCTTTGAAATCTATATCTGAATCGATTACCACCTCATCAGGTTCAATAGGATAAGAATCATCGATTTGAGGTTGCTGATAATTCACTTCATTAAAATTAAACTGTTCATTTGAAGAAGCTTCAGTATTATCCTCCGTATTGCCAGTATTCGAATGATGATAATCTTGTGTAGTAAAGTCAGGATAATCTTCGATTACTGTTTCATTAGGATAAGATTGAAATTCTTTTGGTCGTTCAGCATTAGAACTCATTTGACGATTGGGCTTTGAATAAACATCATGATCAGCTGCTTGCTGTTCACTTCCTTCATCAGCTTGTGACTCATTAGAAACTGCGTTAAAACCATTGCTTTGTTGTGACTCATTTGCCTCAACTGGACGCTCATTACCGCTTATTTGTTCAGTAAAATAATCACCATCAATTGGTTGACGATTCGGGCGTCTCAGCCTACTTAAGTCTTCCTGTGTAAACTGAATCGTCTCTTCTAAATCAATATTAGAATAAGAACGATTTTGACGATTATTGTCTGTCATATCATTGGCTCCTTTTAATTTGCTACGATATTTACTAATCGATTAGGTACTGCAATCACTTTACGTACTGTTTTTCCTTCAATGGCCAACTTAATCTGTTCATCTGCTAAGGCAACTGCTTCTAATTCTGATGGAGATAAATCAACCTCTACCATCATTTTTTGTTTCAATTTACCATTAATTTGAATGACAATTTCAACTTGCGATTCAACGGTTAAAGCTTCATCAAAGGTAGGCCATTCAGCATGTTGAATACTTTCTGTTCCACCTAATTTTTCCCAAATCTCTTCCATTAAATGAGGTGCTAAAGGTGCTAATAATTGAATGAATCCTTTCGCATAGGCTAAAGGTAATACTTGCTGGTCTTTAGCTGCATTTAAGAAAATCATCATTTGTGAAATTGCAGTATTAAAATGTAAGTTTTCAAAGTCTTCGGTTACCTTTTTAACCGTTTGGTGATAAACACGTACTAAGTCTTCATTTGCTTCATCTTTGACAGTTGATTTTACTTCACCGGTTGCTTCATCGATTATTAAACGATAGACACGATCTAAGAAACGTCGACTACCTTCTAAGCCTTTTTCGCTCCAAGCAATCGAAGCATCTAATGGTCCCATAAACATTTCATATACACGTAAAGTATCAGCACCAAATTCATTGACAACATCATCTGGGTTAACAACATTCCCTTTTGATTTAGACATTTTTTCATTGTTTGCCCCTAAAATCATACCTTGATTAAATAATTTTTGGAAAGGTTCTTTAGTTTGAACAATACCTAAATCGTATAGGAATTTGTGCCAGAAGCGTGCATATAATAAGTGTAACACGGCATGCTCTGCACCACCAATATATAAGTCCACTGGCATCCATTTTGCTAATTTTTCTGGGGAAGCAATCGCTTCTTCATTTGTTGGATCAATGTAACGTAAGAAATACCAAGAGCTACCAGCCCATTGTGGCATGGTATGTGTTTCACGTTTACCTTTCATCCCTGTTTCAGGATCGACCACATTGACCCATTCTTCAATTTTAGCTAGCGGCGATTCGCCAGTACCTGAAGGCTTAATTTCATCAGTCTTCGGTAACATCACTGGTAATTCTTCTTCAGGAACTAAAGTGGTCGTACCATCTTCCCAATGAATAACCGGAATCGGTTCACCCCAATAGCGTTGACGAGAGAATAACCAATCACGTAGGCGATAATTGACTTGGTGTTCGCCAACCCCTTCAGCTTCTAACCACTCAATCATTTTCTTAATAGCTGCTTCATTTTCAAGTCCATTAATAAAGTCAGACTCAATATGCACACCATTCTCGACAAATGGTAAATCGCCACCTTCAACTACTCGTGTAATAGGTAATTGATGTTTCGTTGCAAATTCAAAGTCACGTTCATCATGAGCCGGCACCGCCATTACAGCTCCCGTCCCATAACTTGATAAAACATAATCTGCTACCCAAATAGGAATCTCTTGTCCATTTACAGGATTGATGGCGTAAGCTCCAGTAAAGACTCCTGTTTTGTCTTTATTTAATGATGTACGATCTAATTCGCTCTTAGTTTCAACTTCTTTAACATAGGCTTCAACTGCTTCTTGTTGTTCGGGAGTAGTAATTAATTTAACCAATTCATGTTCAGGTGCTAAAACAGTATAACTTGCCCCAAATAATGTATCTGGACGTGTGGTATAAATTTTGAACTCATGATCAGAATCTTTAATCTTAAAGGTAACCATTGCCCCTTCCGATTTTCCAATCCAATTACGTTGCATCGCCTTAATACTTTCTGGCCAATCAACTAACTCTAAATCCTCTAACAATCTTTCAGCATAAGCCGTAATTTTCAATACCCATTGACGCATTGGACGACGATAAACAGGATGACCACCTCGTTCGCTGACACCATCTATAACTTCTTCATTAGCTAAAACTGTTCCTAAAGCTGGACACCAATTCACCGCCACTTCTTGTTCATAAGCAAGACCACGTTTATATAATTCAGAAAAAATCCATTGGGTCCATTTATAATAATGTGGATCTGTTGTATTAATTTCACGATTCCAATCATAACTGAATCCTAAAGATTTAATTTGACGCTTAAAATTTGAAATGTTTTTTTCAGTAAATTCAG
Organism: Globicatella sp. PHS-GS-PNBC-21-1553; assembly: GCF_033564055.1. Lineage (NCBI taxonomy): Bacteria > Bacillati > Bacillota > Bacilli > Lactobacillales > Aerococcaceae > Globicatella > Globicatella sp. PHS-GS-PNBC-21-1553. Next base: position 1,706,381 of record NZ_CP085470.1, on the reverse strand, counting down.
CTGGATCATTTCCTGTATCTAATGCATATTGTTCGGCAGGTAAACCAAAGGCATCCCACCCCATAGGATGTAACACATCAAATCCTTGTGCACGTTTCATACGACTAATCGCGTCAGTAGCTGTGTAACCTTCAGGATGTCCTACATGTAATCCTTGTCCTGACGGATATGGAAACATATCTAAGGCATAGAATTTAGGATGTCCTTCACGTTCGGTCGTTTTAAATGTTTCGTGTTTATCCCAATAATCTTGCCATTTCTTTTCAATAATACGATGTTGATAAACCATAATTTCCTCCTAAAAACAAAATAATCTAAATAAAAATAAAAGCCCTATAACAAGACAAAAAGACCTTGCTATAGGGCGCCAAATAGCGCGGTACCACCTATTTTTGCATAATGAAAAGTTTAATAAATACATTATGCCTCAAATCTTTAACGCAGATTATACGGCTTATCTTACTTTATTCAGATAAACATCGATTGAGATGAGTTCGATAAACTTAATCACTTGTTCACACCGACCACAAGCTCTCTGATGATTTTACTTATCTACTAATTCTAATCATTGATTCAATATTAATATTATTATGCCACAAATACCTTGTTTATTCAACGCTAAACAATGACAAAGACATAAAAAAAGACTCACCGAAGTGAGTCGTGAAGCGGGTGACGAGAATCGAACTCGCGACAACAGCTTGGAAGGCTGTAGTTTTACCACTAAACTACACCCGCATCGACGGTCCCGACGGGATTTGAACCCGCGATCTCCTGCGTGACAGGCAGGCATGTTAACCCCTACACCACGGAACCAATTGCGGGGGTAGGATTCGAACCTACGACCTTCGGGTTATGAGCCCGACGAGATGCCAGCTTCTCCACCCCGCGATAATATTATATATAAGGAGGATGTGGGATTATACTTTGTTGATTTATCAAGTATCTCACAACCTCATTGCAAAATTACTGCAAAATTAATTACAAAAGCTAGTATACATCATAAGTGTATACTTTGTAAACCCCTAATTTAAAATTAATTTATTTCACACCTAACTAGATTGTTTTTTGCACAAAAAATAAGCCTACCCCATATCGGAGTAGGCTCTTTAGGATATATACCACTACATATAGTATCCCTTTCTTTTTTATTTTTTTACTTTCTTAAACTCACATCATAATATTTTCCATCAATAAATGCATAATCTTTACCTTTAGGAATGGTTGGCTGTACTTCATCATCAACCTTCACAGATTCCCATGATTTACGTGCCTCAACCAAGTCTTGCTCAAGAATCCATGAATACTTACCTTTTAGAAGATAAGCTCTTCTTGAATAACCTACTTCAACGTTCATTACACGTTCAATGATATCGGTATCTCCAGTAAAGTCTCCACTTGGTTTAATTCCTTTACCAGTTTGAGGATCATACCAGAACGTCTGTCCTTTACGAATTGTAACCTTTTGGCCAACTTCTAACTTATCAAAAGCCTTAGCGTTGCTAGAATAAGGTCTTAACTCGATATATCGACTATCGCTAACTACTTTTGCCCCACCATTTAACTTATCAATCATTTCCTTCATAGTTTTACCCAGCGACATGTAATATTTCGTACGTGCGATAAAATGTTCTTGCACTTTATCATAACCACCGTGCAATTGAGCTGATCGCTTAGGACATTCTGTTCCTCTATTTGACACTTGTCTATGAAGTTTAATTGTAGCTTTATCTGGTTTAATACCGTACTTATGACACAATTCAGCTCCTCGCATAAAAGCTTGTTCCTCATTTTGTTTAAACTTTTCATCATTAACTGATAGCTGTTGACAGATTTCAATGTGCATAAAATTGTTATTATAGTAGCTGTTAGCTGCTGCCCAAGCTGGCGCATTTAATGGTTGTACTTGTAAAATTTCCCCTTCTGAAGTGTACTCATGAGCAAAACCTATCGCTGCATTTGCTTCTGAATTTGCTCTTGAGTTTCTAAGCCAATTTTCATACCCCAAACCTGTCGGAGAGCCGGCATCATTATGATAAATCAGTCCAACTGGATTACCATTAATACCAGTGTATTTACTAAACAAATCTAATACTTTAATTTTTGGATATTTCCACATTACTTCTTCCTCCTGATCATATTGTGTTAAATTATTTTGTTCAATCGTCTCAATTAGCTTTGCTCCATAACTACTATCTGTTGCGTATGTTTTAGTTAACGCTGCACATTGACCTTGATAAGTTGTAGCATTTATCACATCAGCATAGTGCTTTTTCCGCCATGGTGTTGAAGTGATAAAATTACTGTGGTCTTTTACAAAATCTTCAATAGTATCGTATTTTCTAAATTTTGTTCCTGGAACATCAACTAATACCCCATTGATTTCTTCTTTGGTTGTTTTGGTATAATAATCACCTTTCCAAGGTTCACTATACTTTATCCCAGCAAAGTTTAATGCATTAACTGCTAAATCGCTTTGACCCCAACCTGACTCAACAATCGCTTGAGCAAGCCTAACCGATACAAGTAAAGCAGAAGGCACCGCTTTGTAGAGAGGTGCCATTTTTTCGATAAAGTTATTCATCTCGCTTAACCCCAAATATATTTTTTATAATCTCATAGATACCACTTGATGCAACACCGGCACCTAAACCGATAAAAGTAAACTCATCTAGTTGACCGTCTAATAATTTCATGGCAACCATAGCTAGAGACCACCCTAACAATAACGATAAAAGATTGATAAGGTTTGACGTCAAAATGGCTTTTTTATCTACAAGTTTTACCAGCTCTACAAATAAAGCCACAAAAATAGCGATGATTAATGCTACCGCTAAGCTATTACCTTCTAAATTTAATATATTCAACTTACTTACCCCTTTCTGAAAGTGTTGCAATGCGTTCATTGTTAACGATAATCGCATCCTCGGCTTTACCAATTCGCATTTCGTGACGGTCTAGCACCTTGTGGATATTTTCTCGGTCACGCTGAGAGTCTTTTAAGTCAAAAGATAAGGAATCAATTGATTTTTCAAGTGACTTCATTGCAGTTTGATTTTGTTTCATTGCTCGATTAAAAGGCTCTACAACCAACTTAGCTAAACTAATAATTGTCATCAATCCTCCAGCTATAATGACAATTTGTTCTAATGTTACACCCATCAATTCTCTCCTTTCAAATAAAAGGAGCAGGCGATTAGGCCTACTCCTCTACTGGTACTAATTCACCATCTACCATCTTGTACCCCATGACTAATAACTGTTCGTCTACTTGATCTTTTAATAAGAAAGGTACACGTTCATAGGTATATCGACCTTCAACGATATTTAAAGCCATTAACATTGCCATCAACTTACTCACCTCCTTCAATCTCTGTATTAGTTTCTTCATGCGTATCACCTTCAAGTGTCGTTAACCTCATCTCATGGTCGAATAGCATTTCTGTTGCTTCAATCACGCTTCCTTGTGTGACTTCAGAGTCTTGTTTAATCTTGTTGACCGTTGACTCACCATCTGCCACCATAGCTTTATATTTCTCAACCAATGATAGCATTTCTTTTTTGACTTGCTCTACCGTATCGACAGCTTCTGACATGAATTTACCTTCATATCTTTCACGATAGAACTGTTCCATGACTTGGTCAATTAGTTCTACTTCTGACAATGCCGATAAATCAGTGTCAAAACGTACAGATATAATATTTAAGTCAGGTTCGTTATCTTGAATACTTACTCGATATTGAATACCGTCCCAATATCTACTTGTTACTTTCATCATGTTGTTGTTCCTCCAATTCTTTAATACGTGCTTTCAATTGTTCATTTTCTTGTTGCAGTTCTTGTGCTACCACCAAAATGTTATTTTTATCCACCATTGCCTGTGCCAGCTTAATTGCTAGCTCTTCAACCGTCATTTCTAAATGTTTCATTTTAATTGTTCCTCCAGTTTTTGTACTTTTTGTGATAATTCTTGTATACCTTTTAATGCCAGCATCATGGCTCTTTGTAGGTCAATACCTTCCATTTCTTCATCAGGCACTCTTAAAATCCCACTTTCTTGTGCGATTAAACCTAATGGCTCTAATTTATCATTTCGATTCCACTTGAATTGCTTGAATGATAAATCAGCAATATGGTCAAGTGCTTTAATGTCAGTTGGTTTAATATCATGTTTTAATCTTGCATCAGATACTCCAGTCGTACCACCTTCAAACACATGATGGACGTGTGAGTAGGTTCGTGTGCTACCATTTGATGAGTTGCCCATAGTCCATATACGCTCGATACCTGATGAGTTTCCAGCCACTGCTGCTTGATACATGACCATGTCACCCGGTTGTAAGACCGGGAATGAGTTGCCCCAACCGTTCAATCCACGAATTAACGCTGATGCCTGACTGAAATTATTAACGATTTTTCCGGTACGCATAAGTTCCTCTATGACTTGTACTGCACCCCAACCAGCAGGCGTTTTAAAGTATTGAGCCGGAGTACCACCAAACGCATCAGATTGGCGATAAATACCCCACGTTTGACCTTTCGAGATATGCACACCATGTACGACACTTCCGTTATATTCATCCCCGTTTAAACTACTTCCAATGTAGAATCGAGATTGGTTGTTGCTATAATATTGCGAACGACCTTTACCCATGATAGCGGCAGTTCCTAAACTATCTTGCGAACGGAATTCGGGAATAGCGTTCATGGTGGCAAAATCGCCAGCTGTATTTTGAATACGGATAGCACCACCGTCAATATGCATATTACTGTTCATACCTTGAAATCCTGCAGAAACTAATTGAGCGTGGTTAGCTGTAATATATTGAGCATCAATGTTAACGATTTTACCAGTTCCTGCATCTATCTGCCCAATTTGAGCAGTACCGATTTGAGCGTCCCCAATCATGGAAGATTTAATCCATGCTTGTTTGGTTGCAAGTTTTTCAGTGGCTAAATCATCAGTGAATAACTTAGTGAATAAGGCTTCATTCGCTAAAATGTGTTCCGATTTAACGACATTTGAGGTTAAGCCTTTCGTGACAATATCAGCGGAGTTTAGCCTTGCGGTGTCGATAGTTCCTGATGTTATCTTCTTTGCTGATAGATTGCCGATATTACCTTCTGGAACGATGAAACCTGAAGTCATATTTACTTTTCCGTCAAGCGTGATTAAGTTACCTTTAATTCTCACACCATCTTTTACGATACCTACTTCAGAGATTGCGTCTTTAACTCCGTACAGTCCTAGACTAATCGCTTCTCGAGTTTGAGTGAACCGACTGTTCACTTGGTCAACTGAAGGATTCCTGCTTATACGTACATTATTAAACCATACCATGTCAAAATCGGATGATTTTTGAATGCTTACCCATGGTATACCTTTAACAGCTTTATCTGGCACTTTGAATGTACCTCGGTAGACAGTTGGGGTTGTTGTCAAGTTAACTGACGGCATACCTGCCCATACTACATGCTCCCCATACTGATCATAAAATCTAAATCCGACCGTAAATGGCTGAGAACTAGGACTCCACGCTCTAAATTCAACATTCAACGTTTCGTTTGGAACGACATCGACTTCATAAGTGGCGTAGGTATCCCTTACTTTTGTTGTAGCATACCAACCATTAGCCCTTACGTCTGAGTTATTTAATCGATTACGATCAATATCCCAACCGTACGTTGAGCCATCTCTAAAGTTTCCGTTTTTTACTAGATTCCCGATATCGCCCACTGCAACTTGAAACAGGTCACTTGTCATAGCCATACGGGACACGTTGGTTAAAATATTATTCTCTGTTTTACCAAATAATCGTTCGTACAGACTGGTTGTTTCTTTTACGGTTTGGAATTCGACAGAAGATACCCTATCGTCATACGCTTCTTGATATTCAGATTTTTCGCTACCAAGTTCAATCATAGGTTTTGCATTGCTAGGATATGAAACCCACATGAAACGAGAACGTTCGGGTATTGTGATAGTTTGTTTATCTAAAGACGAAGTTATTCTGTTGACATAATTTTTGTTTTCATCTAAGAATGAAATTCTAAAATATTGAGTGTTACCAGTAATTTTCGACAATGTGTATTTTTCCCCAGCTTGAACGGGTATTAATACAATCGAAGTATCCGTACCATATCCGGAATTATCAGGTGAAGGGTTAGGGTATGTTTCTGACCCTCCTAAATATGATTTTGATATAGCACCTCTAGTGACAAGTAAATTTCTACCTTTTAAACCGTTGCTCGCCAACGTTTCAACCTTTGAAAGATTAGTGGTGATTTCACCAGCTTTTTCTGTGATTTTTGTATCGACATAAGTAGTTTGAGCATAATCAGACAAACTTCTCTGAATACTGTCTGCTTTTTGCTCAACCTTACTTATACGACCCCCATCTTCTGTAAGTGCAGTCAATCTACGTGTATGTTCATCTGTCGTGGATTTGACTTGGTTTTGATAGACGGTAAAGTCACTATTATTAACCATATCCTCTGCAGATGGCGACCAGTCAGTTGGTTTATTCCCTTTTTCCAACTTAATGTAAGCAATATTAACGGTTCCAGAAGGGATAGAACCCTCACCATATATATAAGGTTTAAATGAATTTGCATCGCCTATTAGTTTAAATGTTACCCATAACTTTTTAAATTTTCCAAGGTCACTATTTGTGTAGGATGTGTCCCCACCAAGAAAGGTTATTTTTCCTTGGTTAACCTCATTAAATCCAGACCAATAGTGCAACGGGACTGAATATGAATGTGGAAATGCGACGTCTGATTTAATCACTGCCGAATAAGTATATACCACATTATTCTCTAATCTATACCATTTATTAGATCTTATACCAAGGCTGAATTCTGTTTTGATGGTGTTATACCCTCTATACTTGTTACTGCTGTCAATAGATATACCGCCACCATTGCTTTCCCAACCATCATAATTATCGATGAAATTTCCACTATTATATAATAGGTTCATTCCCCCAATTTCTAAATTATCAAACTTCCCCTCAACTCTTGTTAAAGATTGACTATATCCATCAACCGTCTCCTCGTAGCTATTGACCCTAGCTGTCAAGGTTTCGTTGGTGAGACTATAATTAGCAACTTCCGACTTGTAACCATCAACGGTTTCCTCGTACGACTGTACTTGCGTACTTAACGTTCCAGTTGCGTCCAATGCTTCTTGTGCTTTAATCAAACTGTCACTGGCTTGTGTTTTAACTTCACTAAGTTCGGTACTTACCGTTCCTATGTTCGCTAACGCATTCTCACTAACTTCTTTCGCTGTCTTAGCCAAGCTCTCACTTGCCCCAGCTTTCTGCAATGCCGATTGTGCATTCTGTTCCGCGGTTGCGATTGATTGTTCAAGTGTGGATTGTTTCTTATTCACTTCTTGCATTTTAGTATCAATCGCTTGTTGTCGTTCTTCGTCTAATCGTTCAGCTTCTGCCTTCGCACTTTCCAAAGCTTCATTGATTGCTTGCTCGGTTTCGGTGCGTTCGGTGTCGAAACGGTCTAAAACGGTGTCGATTTCTTTTTTGATTTCGGCATCCATTCGTTCTGCTTCAGCTTTAGCAGCTGCTATAGCAGGTGAAATTTGATTCTTAATAGTGACACCATTCGATGCAATTAATTCTTCAATTTGTTTATCAAAAGCTTTCACGTTAAAACGAGATTCAAAGTCTTTTAGATCACTTGCTTTTATCGTGATTTTATTGGTTTGATTGAATTTATTTAAATCTTTCCAACCTTCATCTTCTCGTCCGTCACTACTTACTTTAGTCCAGCTAAAGTGGTCGATTTCATCAGTGATTTCAACCCCGTTTTTAAACACACGAGCCGTTAATTCAGTGGTTTCATCTTCTTCTACTGATAGATACTCTTCGAATACTAAAATATAATCAAATGTTATATCCACATCCGATGTAATCTTCATAGTGTGTGGAGCTCGTTCGAATTTTACAGGTAAATTAAAGTTCCCATCTAAGTAGATCGGTACTTTATAAGTGCTAATCACTCCGCCGGATTCATCGTAAAATGTAGCGGTAAAATCAGACACTTCTAATTCGTGACTATCAAAAGGCTTTAATGGATAGGCAGTATCGGAACCTTGTGGGTTCTCATAATCAGGATTAAAGTCAATTGGATTCGTTAAACTATCAGCTACTAATCCGTCATGACGATTGATTAAATGTTTGTCGTCGATTTTACCTTTAATTTTAAATCCGTTTGATAAGCTTTTAGGTTTTCTTATGTAGAAAGTATTACCTTCAACTTTCTCAATTAAATCCTTACCAAATCCTTCCGCACCACCTGCTAATGCCAGACCGTTTGAAGATTCAATTTTAACTTCATACACATCATCTAAGTATGCTTGTGTCAGAAGTTCTTCTCGAGTTGCCTGTAACTGTTGTTGCAACGCTAAAATATCTTCTTTTGATTGTGGGAATAATTCCTTCACGTTACCAATTGTGACGGTATTGGCATTCTTGTTAGTTTCGGATGTCGTAATATTTAAGATTCTAGCTTCGATTGCTAACGGTGGGTTAAATTCATGGTCAATGAAGATTCCTGTATCACCAATTGATACAGTATCTGGTAGTTCCTTTAATTTAACGGTGTAATGTACTGCGGGATGTGCGTGTTCTTTCATGTAAGCCACACCTTCAGCTATTGCTTCTTGTGGGTCTTCTTTATCTGTTTGAAGCACTTTTTCAATCCACAACACAGACCCCTTTTTTGATTTAAAAGAAAATTGGTCATTTAACTTCTTATTGTAAATAATTGTTTCACCAATCGGTGAGGTAAAGATACCGTCATCATACTCAATATCAGCTACCGAACGCATATTCTTTGGAGTGCCACTTGTATTCCCATAGTTGTACATTTGATATAAGGCGTGCATGATAAAGTTAGCATGTCTTTCATATCCAATCGGTGTCATGTGGATGCGTTCGCCATTCGGACCGTCTTTATAATAATTGTCGTCCATTCTAAGTTTTGAATAACGTGACCAATCACCATAGAACACATTGGAATATTGCTCTGATGCTTGCTTATAGGCTTGAGTCACTGCTTCTCTATGAGCCACTTCCGATAATGTATCGACTAATAAAATCTTGCGACCTGCACCACATAGGTCAACAGCTTGCTTAATTTCATCAGCTGTAACCCCTCTATTGGTACCTAGAACAAACACAACATAGTTATGGACTTGACCATTGGCCAACATGGTTTTAAGTTGCTCGATTGCATTTAATTCGACATCTGTATGTGTCCATTGTCTTGAACCTTTAGCATTGTAATTAGCTTTCTTCCATTTGAACCGTTTTAACTTAGGTTCTGTTCCTACTAATAAGGAATCTCCGATGAAAGTCACATCAATATGTTTAGCGGTCGCTTCTGAACCTGATGAAAGTGAATCCCCTACTGTTTTCCGCAAATAATAATCAGGACTCATTGTATTCGTTGGTGGTGTTGTTGTATTCGTAATACCACCTTCAAATGCAATACGGTCATACTGTGTTAAGTTGTATTGGTCTATAATTCTGATTAGCTTATTAGGGTATTCAATATCTGTAGCATATCCACACTCTCTTAGCATTTTAGCGGCCACTTTATAATCTTTTTCGCCAATTACTCGTGCATAGTTTTGTTTTCGCCAAGGCGTGTTAGTGAAGAAAGCACTATGATCTTCAATCGACTCATCCCACGAATTGTACTTTCTGAAATTTGCTCTAATCCAATAGTACCCTTTGCTTTGTGACCATTCTTGCGTAGGCATGTTAACGACTTCGCCTGCCCAATCGTCACTTGCTTTAATTCCAAACAAGTTGTAATTTGGCGCTTTTGATAAGTCAGAACCACCCCAACCACTTTCTAAAATGGCTTGGGCGATAGAAATGGACGGCAATATCTTATGTTTATGCCAACCGCTAATAGCACCGTTCTTTACGGCATTAATAAATTGTGTTTTACTCATTTATTGCCTCCTTTCTACATTACTCGATAATAGCCATTGACATTCGTGATAGCTGTTTGTGTAATAGTTCCTAATTGCGGTGTTGCTGCATGTACTATTCCTTTTCCACTTGTTGGAGTGCCTAATAGAATAGCCACATGCCCACCATTATGTTGAATTACCAAATCGCCACGTCTAGCTTCACTTGCACTAATCTTTCTAAATGGCGATTGTTGCGCTTGAATAGTGGCCGTCGTGCATCTGTGGTTAATATTAAATCCGGCATGACGGTATACCTCATACACGATACCTGAACAGTCCCAACCATTTGTCGTCACACCACCCCATACATATGGAGTTTTTCCAACGAAAGATAAGGCACGTTGAACAGCCTGTTCAGTTTTGCTATCGATATCCGTCACTGGTTGACTTGCTTTGTTGTTTAAACGGAATACATAGAGCGGCTCACCACTTCGACCTGAAACTGGTGTTGTCGTAATACCGTTATCATGCGCATTACAGTGGATAATTTGATTGTTGCTTACAAAAACACCAGTATGGCCGTATCGTCCACCTGATGCAGCTCCTTTTGGACCAGATAGGAATAAGTCTCCACGTTGAGCCTGTGAACGGTCAATTTGAACCATTAACTTATCTTGGCCAATGTCAGTCCATAAATTTACAGTTGACCCCAAATGGTTAATGTTTGGTTTAAATCCTGCATAGAATAGAGCAGAATAAACAGCGGATGAGCAGTCATAAGACCGTGGACCACTTCTAGCGCCCATGTCGTAATAGACTTTCCCCTCGCGATCTTTAAACCACTTAATCATCTTTTCAATCATTTCTTGATGTATTGAGGACGGTGTGGCCTTACCAGGACTGACAGATGGCGCCGGTGTTGTTTCCGGTGCTGTTGCCGTTGCTTCCTTCGGTTTCATCTCCATGATGACTTTTGTCACGATATTATCAATATTGGTTTTCCGTTGAATGCCTTCTAAGAAATCATCAGAACTTAACCTAAAGCCGGCATCACCTTCAACACGTTGCTTGACGATATGCACTTTAAAATCAGGTTCGCCCGGTGTGTCTAAAATCGTTTCAAAGTAGAATTCCACTTTGAATTCCTTACACACTTTCTTAATTCTCGATAGTAAAGTTTCTGAACTGCTAAATTCTAATGCGATTTTATCGGTTGATTCATTCTTTCCTAATTCCCAACCGGTTCCCTTCAGCATTATGTCAAAATACCACGATATAGGTTGCGGTGTGTTTGGTTTTTCAACTTTCCCCACAACTTTATTAATCAAGTTCAACGATGTATCTTCTGCATACACACGTTTTAAACGTGCGTTATCATCCACTTGCATGATAGTGGCAAGTATGCGCACACCTTGACGATTAAGGAATGTGATATAGTTTCCTTCTTTCACATGAATATGCTGTGGTGTGTTTTTCTCAAAAATAATATCGAGAGTGTAGATACCACCCTCGATAGAAGTTGACAATTTATCATCTGTAAAATGCAGACCGTTCTCGGTATTGTTATCGACAAAAGCCAATCGATGAAAGTCTTTATCTAAAATTTCAATACTTTTCATATTATCTAAACCTTTCAATGAATGTCATTTTAGCTTTTGGCACGGTCGCCCAATCGCTTGTTTTAAGTTGAATATCATTCAGTCCATATTCAACATCAAAGAAACGAGAATCTACATCATGCAAGCCTTGGAAAGTCAATCCATTTAATAAGATTTCGCCGGTGTTATTATCCACGATTAGCTTATCGCCAGGTTGAAATGTGTTCGTCACTTCTTTGAATTTTGAACCCGAATTTAATCTGTGAACTACACATGACGTTAAGTTAGCGCCTGTGAATGGATTGGTGGCATCCCACGTTCCGCCTACAATCAATACTTTAGTTGGTGTCAAAGCGGCTAATTTGCCATCTTCTACACTAAACTTACTAGATTGTTGATTGCGTTGAACTGATTGTTTAACAGTTGACCCAACACCACTTGCATTAGCGGTTAAATCCTCTTCATTCATCCAGTAGATAGGTACACCACTATATGAAATAAGGTATTGTTTCTTGCCTTTGTGTGTTCTGGTATTAGTGACCTTATTAGCTCTACCTCTTGTAAAACCTTGAATACTGTGTTGAGAGCCATCATGACCATATCCAAATCTTGCTGAGTTCTTGATGTATACAGTAGAACCGACGATAAATTTCTCGATTTGTGAACCAGTTTTATAGACTATTTGATCACGACCGCTATCAAATACCCATGTAAATACGCTATATTCACGTATCATCTGAATACTTCCGTTAAAACCATTTGGAAATGTAGCAGTGTGGATAATTTCAGAACTATTGTTCGCTCCACCACTAAAATTATTTCGTTTAGCAGTGACAGTAACAGCGTTTGAGTTGGCATCAACGTTGTAAATGGAGGTAGTAACGATAGGTTTGTTATCACTGTCCATTAATACGATTAAATACATGCCAGTATTCTTCGTAGTACCTGATTGGTCAACCATAGAAACTCTTGATTGTAATTTAAAGTTAGTTAACTGATGCACTTCTGGCAGTTTCGCTAAATCTTTAGTATAGGCATAGCAATTCCAGTAATAACCTGATTTAGGACTAGCTGATTTCGTTAAGCGTATGCCCCACTGGTCAAATGCAGGTTTACCTGTGGTTAAACTTAACTTATTGTAATCAGGCACCCATAGACCATTTGCATGACTATCACTTGTTAATTTAGTCCAGTCACTCATGTCTGCTTCGTGCATTTCTTCGTTCAATGCTACTTGCATCTGTGGTAGTTCAATGCGGTCTTGTTGTTCCTTGTCGCCTAAAGCTATAAAACCGTTTGGTGCTACAATGCTTAAGAATCCTGATTCTGATTCAAAGTCTATTTCAAATTTAGGAATTGCAGGAGCAGTACCCCGATTGTTTATTTCGAACTTACCGTTACTGTCAGCATCAACCACGATTTCACCTAATGACGAACTCCAATAGTTGTGTTCTGATACGAATGTTAAGGTCATTTGTGCCATAAAGAAACGACTGGACGGTTTAATACCACCAGATAATTTACACATTAAATAACGATCGGGATAGTCACTAATGACTAATTTCTTAGGCTCTTTCGTATGCAAAATACGATTTAACATATCTAAGTTCTGCATGACGTTATCGACCATAGCAATTTCAATTTTCATTTCTATATGTCCGTCAATATCAGACACAACCGGGAAAGCACTGATAATCTCACAGTATCGACTGATTTCGAAATCATCAAAATAAACTTTAAGCATAGCCTTCCCCTCCTCTGATACGTGTTTGACGATTGTTATATAGTTCATTTAGTTCATTCAATGGTTGGCGGACTTCTTCAGCGACGATACGACCGTTCATCTCTACGACTGTCGTTTTATTGGATATTTTCTCTAATAAACGAATTATGATATCCATGGCCTCCATTAAGAAATAATTGGTATCATCTCGAGATTGTAACATTCGCGTATCCACACCAATATGACCATTGATCATCGGGCGAATATCCGTTAATTTGTTTAAGTTATCTTCAACCGACCGTTCTAACGCTGGAAATTCTTCTTCAGCACCTACTTGAATCCCTCTAGGAATCATACGTCCAACTAAATCACGCATTTTACGTGATGGTGAAAAAATAGATAAAGCACTTTGCGCTTTATCGACTAATCCGCCTACTTTTTCCCCGAACCAATTCATTAACCCGTCCCACATATTAGCAATACCGTCCCACAATCCTTGAACAATATTTTGACCAATCTCAAACAAGTTAATGCCTTCGAGAAACTTAACGGCTTCGTTCCATTTTTCTTTTATTTTACCTGGAATTTTACCAAACCATTCAGCCACACTATTATAAATATCTGTCGCTTTTTGGTTCGCCTTATTCCACATATCGGTAAACCATTTCGTTACATCACTTGCTAAATCAGAAACGTATTTACTTCCATCTGTCCAAAGCTTGATAAACCAGTCAATTATTCCTTGGATAGCATTAGATATCCACTGCTTTGCATCATTCCACACTTTAGTTAGTTGCGGACCCAATGTTTCCCAGTTTTGCCATAGCCACACTCCGGCGGCTATTAAGGCACCAATCGCTAGGACGACTAAACCAATTGGGCTTGTTAAGAATGCAATAGCCAATGATAATCCACTAATCACCCCTTGGACGATTGCAATTACACTCATAATCACTTGGAAAGCAATAATAGCACCAAATATACCGGCAATTAATGGCCCCCATTTTTCAATAAATTGTTGTAATTTATCTAATAAATCGGTTAAATCGATATCTAAAATAGTATCTTTAAAACTAACCAATAAGTCATTAAAGTTTGAAAATCCTTCAGATTGTAAAAAATTATCTAATAAGTCTTTTACAGCATCTTTAAATAAATTAAAGACATCTATAGCCGACTGAACCAGTGTCGAATTAGTAAATTCATCCCAAAAATCAGATAAAGCTTTTTGCGCAGTTGGTACCCATTCTGCAAATTTTTGCATTTTATCGGTTAATCCTTGCATAATAGGGATGAGCATACTTAATAATGGTGCACCCACTACAGCGAGGAAGTTTTCCCATGCTGATTTTAAGTTACCCATAACATTTTCCCATCCGTCCGCTTCACGCGCTGCTTGACCCATCGCCCCAGAAACTCTGTTGGCATCTTCGTACATCTTTAATAAGACTTCTTGTTGTTGCAATCCGGATAAATCTTTGAACTTTTGTCCAAATAATTCCGTTGCAGCTGCATTACGTGTTGTTTCTGTTGACAAGATACCTAGGTTATCTGCTACTTGATAGTTACCTTTCAAGTATGACTTTAGGGTTTCGGTCGTTTGTTCGATGGATTGGTCATACCATGCTGCTGAATCCGCAGCTGCTCTTGTCGCTCTTTCAGCAAATGATAAAGATTCGCTCGCATCCATTCCGGTTACTTTTGCGAAAGCTGCGATTTGATTGAATGCGGGTTTTATTCTGTTTGGCAATGATCCAACATCTTTAGCTACTTTGTTTAATCCTTTTTGTGCTTCTTTTTCGATACCAGAGAATACTTGTTGAAACTGCGCTTCTGTCGCTTGAGCAGTTGCGGCGGCTTCAACAGCCATCTTGCCAAAATTAATAGCTTTATCCACAGCAAACACGGCCCCAACCACTGCTGCTGTCTTTTTGAAAATACTCACTAATTTAGAACTGGAGTCTTGTGCTTTGCCTACAACACCATCCAACCCTTTAGTTGCTTCATCCTTAAGACCAATCGTCCCAAATATCTCAAATACGTTCACTTCGATTACCGCCCCCTCTCTCTTTAAACCAATTATCTAAGTTCATTGCATTCAATTCTGCTTGAGCATTTCTTAATTCCTTCGGCAGTGATTGATTTTTTATGTCCCTCATCACTCGTTCTTTAAATTCTTTATAAGACTCCTGTTGCAATGGATTTGATAGATACACATTTTTAATCTCATCTTCATTTACTTCTTCCATTACAAATATTAAGAAATCAGAAATTTCATCCCATGAAACATAAAAAAATAGACTTTGAATATTTCCGTAGCGTTTTCCTAAAATATCCAAAAGTCTAAATTTTCCTATTTTTTGAACTGAGCGTATAATTTTCCAAGTTTCTTGAAGTCTTCCGATGTAAAAAAATCATTTATTAACGAAAAAGCATCTACCATTGGTAATGTTTCAATATCTGATAATTCTGAATTAGTAATCTGTGCTAAATAACCATAAATAGCTTCTTTATGTGTCGGAATTTTAGTGATAAATAACTTTGCGATTTCAGTAATAATCGAAAAACCCACTTGTTCTACTTCGCTGGTCTCTGACTCAGAGTTGTTTTGTTGATTTTTCACCATTTGAATAATATTATCTCGGTATTTACCAGACAAAATATCTTCAATTGGTTCAATAATATTAATCTTATTAGCTAAGTCTAATAACCCCATAAAATCATCAAACGTCAATGTTCTAATTCTTAATGTCATCTATTTTAACCACCTTTTATAAACTAGGATTTGGTTGATAATCTTTAGGAAGATTATAGACCGTCACTGGTAATGAAGCATCATCAATCGAATCCGCATTTGCGCGCGCACTAAATTTCACAATTAAAGCATTCGTTTCGCCATCTTTAGGTTCTAATGATAAACCTTCGGTAGGAATAGCATTATCAAATACAATGACTAATTTATCCCCATTTTGCAAAGTGGAAATATGAGCCAAACCTTTAATATAATCAGCTACTTCCACGCGTCCCTTAGGACGAATGGCTTTTACTCCCGTTACTCCTTCAATCGTTAAATCTGCACCAATTAAGGCCATTTTAATATTCTCTAGGGTTCCCTCTAAAAGATTAACTTCCATGGTACCTTCAGCAGATTCTATAATGTCTCCCCCAACTGGGGTTGATAAAATACCATCAATTTCTAATTGTGTTAAGTTTGTTTTCAATTCAACTTTCGCACCATTCGTCGCACCAAATGTGTTAAATGTTAATTTTTTAATATCAAAATCATAAACAATAATACCAGCCCCTGTAATAAAGCTTTGTGGTGAGTCAGCGGTATAAGTTGTTTGTGGTAATTTTGCCATCTATTTTCCTCTTTTCTATTTAATATTTTTAAAGATATTTTTTGCAAGCGATTGAATATTTGTTTTATTTTGTTTAAATGATTGTTCTATAAACGGTTGTGGCTTCTGTCCTTTAGTAAAATGCCATTGACCTTGTTGATCTTGATAAGACCAACCGCCTTTACGTCCCATACCGTTTTCAGCAAACTCTCCTGTTCCTTTATTAACGAAGATTGCATATTCAGAGTTTGAACCGATTTGAGCTGTTAAAGAACGTTCATCTATATTATTACCAACGCTGTCTCTTAACGCTCCTAAATCAACCGGTGATAAAGCCTTTTGCGATGCTTCAACTAATTCTGCCCCTTCCATTAAGAACTGAATGGCAGCATCTTTCAATTTACCTTTGAAATATTTTTGATTGTTGATAAATTTACTCATTATCATCAATCCTTGGTGGTTCGATTTCAAAGCGGTTAGCGTAAACATAAAACTGAATATCTAACCGTTTAATCGTTTCATCGCCCGTCTTAACAGAATTCGAACGAATAAATTTAAAGGTTAAGAATCCGGCCGGCGTTTGTTTTGTCGTGTTATTTAATACATTTTTTAAGCGTTTCTCTACTTCATAAAGCTTTACTAAAGAAGTTGAATGATCAAAAATTTGCAAATCAATGTAAATACCTTCGGTATATAAATCAATCCGCTCAAACGTTAATAAATAAGTTGTGTAAGGATAAACCACATGAAGCGCTTTGTTTACCTCATAATGACAATTAGGTTCAATACCACTTAAAATTTGATGAATCACTGCTTTAATATCCATCTCTAAACCTCCTTATCATAAGTTAAATAAACTTCTAAATGATGACCAACACCAACAGGGTCATCGACATATTCAATTAAATAAGCACGACCGTTCGAATCCACAATTCGCATTTTGTCGTTTAAGTCATTTCTCATTTCCGGAATAATTAACACATGGGTTGACCGTTCAGTTACTGCGTTTTCACTTTGATTTCTGTCTGAACCAGTCAACATATCTAAATATCCTTTAATATTATAAATAGCATCATTCCAGACCGTTATTTGTCCGCCAAAGCCATCAGGCGTTACTGTTCCGGCTTGTGCTTTAAAGGTTTGTATCATGTCCAATTAAACTTTCTGTATGGATCTAAAAAGCTAAAATAAGCTGCATCAATCCCATAAATGCTGTCTTGAAATTCTGATACATTCGCATAAGTAATACTCATTCTGCCTATTGATTCACTTTTTATTCCCGTTTTGTTCATGGCTTTTATTTTATTTTTTAACACATCTACTGCACCGAGTTTGACATCTAAAGGAAATTTGATTAAATATACCTTAGCCTTTGTGTTGATATCGATTGGAAAGTCACCACGACCCGATAAATCAATTTTAAGGTGAGTGCCTGAAACTTCTCTAACGATAGCCACCCCATCTTCAAAAGTCGTTCCCTCAATTTCTACAATATCGTCAGCTAAGAATTGATTTGTATGCTCAATCATCAATCCTCCATCATCAATTTGTTGAATTTCTTCATAAATGTTTGTTCTAAAATGGTTGTTGGTGTAGTCGATAATCACTTGTTGTAAAGCTAAAATATCTTGTTCTTTAATATCAAGGCTAATTGCTTGTGCTTCTTCTAAACTGATAATCATGATTAGTCTCCTTATTTTTTTGGTTTAGGTTCAACCACTCTCTCTACATAGTCTTTCCCCCATGTTTTTTCAAAGACTTCAACTTCGGCTACTGTACGTTCGATAATGTCGCCTACTTTTAATTTCCCTTTGCCTTTAGCATTGTTTAATTCTTTTAACACTTTAAATTTAGCCATTTCATTCATCCTTTCTTTTATCTCGTTTAGGGGCTAGAATGCCCCTATTCAAGATGTTTAATTAATTATAATGAAGGTTCAGCTGTCGCTGTACCGATTGCCACTTTCACGATACCATCTAATCGTTCTGGGAACATTAAGATACCAGAATAAGCGGTTGTTTCAACCGTAGCATTATCACGTTTGATTTCATGACCAATCATGATGAAACCAGTATCATCTGGTGTCATTTGGAATGAACGTTGAATTTCTGAATTTCGAGCGTTGATATAAGCAATTTGTAAGTTTTCAGGAGCCGTAGCATAAATCGTACCCGCTTCAATTTGAGTTGTAGCGAAAACCACAGTTCCCGTCGCATCAGTGTAGTAATTTAATCCAAAACGGTTTTCTAAAGTTAACTCTTTATTCGCAATTTGAGTAGCAATATCCATTGGGTTAGCAAATACGACCACGCCCACTGCATCATCTTCGAATAAGACGGTTAATTGCCCCCATGCGGTTGCTAAAGCCCCTTGTAACGTTCCGGCTTTTAAATTAGTTGCTTCTGTAGATCCTTCTGATTTTACTAAGCCAAATAAATCTTTACGGATGTTGGATTGAATTTCTTTAACCATGGCTTCATCCGTCAAGTTAACCGCATTAGCTCGCCCATATTTTTGAATAGCTTCCGCTGTGGTAGCTTTTCGCCATTTTTTAAGCGTGATCTCTTTTGTATCAGCCACTTGGGGCTCTACTTTCGATAAAGGAATCAACTCGCCTTCTGCGACAGTTCCGTCAGCTAATGTTACCTTTGGTGCTTTATACATTTTTAATGTAACGCCTTCTGCAACCGGAATTAAGCGTGTGATACCTAATACGCGAGCGAAATCTTTTAAGTTCTTTTCAAATCGTTGCACATAATCAATTTCAATGGCTTTGAAATTTTTTAATACTTCGGTTGTCTGTAAGTTTTGTTCTGGATAAGTTGGTGTTGTCATTTATTATTTTCCTTCTTTCTTTTTTTAATTAAATGCATCCAAGTTTTCTTGAATGGCTTTTTGTCGTTGAGTTACATCTTCAATGGCCATAATTTCTTTTTTGGTCATCTTCGGTTTTGAATCACCTTTATCTAACTTATTATCAATCACATGATACCCCGATGGTTTTTCATCTTTAACTTCTTTAGCTATCGATTCATCTGTTTTAAAAAATGATGGATGATCTTGTTTTAATGTGGCCAACTTTTCTGAAAAATCGTCCGAATCAATGTCAACTTCTCCTAGTTTAAACTTCAAATAATCTAATTCAGTTGCTCCAGCTTCAATCAGCGCGCGTTCAATTTTCTGCTGTTTCAACTCATTAGATAATGTTTCAAGTTGTGATTGAGATTCATTGTATTGATTCTCCATTTTTTCAGCCTCTGCTGCCTTTGTTTTATAACTTTCAGCTTCTTCCTTAGCTGCCGATAAATCAGCTTCTAACTGGCTAATTCGGACATCTTTCGAAGATAAATCTTTACCGTTCTCATCTAGTATCTGGTTGATTTGTTCTTTTGATAATTCAAATTGTTCTAAAAAACTACGTTTCATTGTTTTTACTCCCTTTCTACGCTTTTATAACATGGGTCGCATCCACTTTTGGTCGGTTGAGTTTTACGTCATCCCAGGACATAAAAAATAGCCCTTTAAGGGCTGAAAATATTGATGTCTATTCCATCAGTCAAGATATTTGGATCACCTCCGCTAGCCTAAAGTGACATTCCGGTGCTTAAGATTATCTGGCGGCTTTTTCTGAAATAAGTTGGTTAAAAATACCAACAAAGCAATGGCCAATTTCATCATTTTAATTGCTAACCTTCTTCTCAAAAAACACCACTCCTATTAATTTTAATTAAAACAAAAACACCACACTATAAAAGCACGGTGCTTAATCTTCAATTATTTCAATGGATTTTATTTGGTTTTCAAAATAAAAATAATGCCCTATTGAAATTGAATCGTAATCATCTCCAGAATCATAGGCTGTATCATAACCTCTTACTACTCCTTCAATGACTGTTCCATCTTCTAAAATCATTCTCACTTTTTTATGTAAATAGTTTACTAAGTCCATTATTTATCAACCTCCGATGGCATCATAGGAACAATGTGCGAACCAGTTCCTCTAAAATGTATTTTAAATCTATTGGTAGGGTATTCTTCCCCATCTAATTGACTGATTGCAACTCCGTAATCATATTTATCAATGGCAACTTCTACTTTGAACTGGTTTGATTTCCAATTTCTTTCCACATAACCATTTAAAAACTCATTATTAATAATTTTTTGTAAAATTTTATTGTCAACTGTAGTATAGCTTGGTTTGGGCTTTCCTTTTTTAAAATTATTTTCACAATATAATTCATATTGTTTTGTACCGAATCTATGTCTAGACTGTAAATCTTTATTAATTTCTAACTTTAATAAACCAGAACCAATATTTTGTTTTAAATTCGCTTTATTGACAACTTGTCGATATCTTTCAACATCATTATACTTCATTTCTTGAAAATTTACGAGACTTGTAGGCACTCTCTTACTGCCTAATTGTTTTAAATATCTTCTATGTTGGTCCTTGTCGTAATTTAGGTTCTTCCCCTTCTTCTCTTCGACACTCCACCAATCTTTGCCACGTTCAGTTATCAAATCATCTTTCCATTCCTCATAATTTTTATAAGGAATTACTCGCCCATATCCATCTCGACGATAACCCGGTTTCATACCATTTACAACAGTAACAGAGGAACAACGACAATTAATATCCTCACTGGCAATTCCAAAATTACCAGGCGATAACGTTCTATGCCCGCTTGGACTTATAAATTCTTCATCAACCTTAACCACTTGTCCATCCATGGATCTATGAGATGAACGTACTCTAGTGTCTAGTGCTGACATCCACATCTTTTCTAATCTAGCACCCATATCAACGGCATCTTCCTGAGCTTTTTGTTTCGCTTGGCCACGCGTTCGATGCCCTTCTGTGATTGCTATTCTTAACGCTTGCTTATAGTTCGATTCCGTCCAGCGAGTGATTTCAACAGCGATATCACGATAGCCTTTACCTTGAATCAATCCATTCCTCAATGCTTCTCCTGCTTTACCAGCTAATTTTTCACGATGATCATATAATTTTTTTGATAATAACGACGGATTAATGGGACTTGCTACACTATGACGAATATAATCCACATCGACTCGATTTTGTATTGGCAATTCTTGTCCTGTTTCCATTTCAACTTGATACATTGTTGAAAAATAACCATCGTCCCGCTCTTCGTCAGCGAATCCTTTTATGATTTCTTTTATTTTAAGCAATTCATCATCATTATAAGTATCGCGAACGAATTCTGAAATTTGATTCTCTAGGGATAATAACCGCATAGCGTTAACTTTCTGATATTCCGGTAACTCGTCATATTTGTTGATAAGTTCTTTTAAGTTTTTACGAATCTCTTTGTTGATACGATTGTAAACTTTCCATAGGTCTTTGTTGACATTAGTTACAGATAGCTCCTCAAGTTTTGCTATCTCATTCTGAATCTTGTTCAGTTTCTTGGTCATTATCTACCAACTCCGATTCATCTTCAAACGGTTGAGACGCTTGTTCTAACACCAGTTTTTTGACTTCGTCATAATCAATTTCTAGTGTCGTACAGATTTGCTTCAACAAGGTATCATCATCAATGTAAGGAGCAGACATCACTAGTGTATTGATTAACGTTTGTTTAGCTTGTGCTTCAATTAATTCAGTATCCGCTAAATCTTTCTCGTTGACGATGGTATTACGTTCTAAAATAATATCAATGTCATTAATATCAAAGGTCTTACCGTGAAGTCGTTTAATATCCTCTAAAATGAGCTCTAAGCACCATTTAATCAATGACCGGACTCTTGGTTCAATCTTATTACATTTAAGGTTTAGGAGGCTATATCTCGATTGAATCGCCACATTCGTAAGATTGCTCCCGTCATTATGACTTGAGTCAAAAGCTAGCCCAAATTTATATATCGCTTCACGGTCCACATCCAACTTCGTACGCCGTGCTTCTACAGGAATTTCATGACTTAAAATGTCTACCCCTTGACCACCTTTATCATTCGGCGCTTTACTTGTTTTTAGCATTTTACGCGAACGTAAATTTGTCCGGATATTCTCAATCGAATCGGCTTGCGCACCATGCACAATGAATATCGGACTACCAAAATCTTGTAAGTCGTTTGATAAGAAACTGGCTTGACGATCATAATCATCGATAAGGGCTTTAATAGGTACTAAGTCCGATTGCTCCTTACGGTTATTCGATAATCGGTAAAATGGAATTCGTCCATAACTTCTGCTTAAAATCACGCCATCGTCATTTAGAGCTACGATATGTCCTCTTGGATTGGGTTCCTTCGTAACATCAAGAATATATTTATTTTCTTTTGAATCATAAACAAAATACTTAGTCTCATCCGCTGTATAAACCTCAGCATATTCTGTATCTTGTGGTTTCCCATCTTCGTCATCCACAATTCTGATGTAGGTTCTAACGACCGCTACTTCGTTTTTATAATTATCTACAATTGAGTCTGTGGTTAAATAATCAGACACTTCAAATTTTAATTGGTCATCGTTGGTTGTTCTTGCGTATGCAAACTCCACACCTTTCACCGAAGCCCCTTCAACAATTTCATTCATGAATAGGTTGAAATCGTCGTCAAAATAGTCATATAGATATTGTTCTAATTCATTATTTTCTGTTTTGAATTGAACACCATTGGATAATAAATGTTGCACCTTTTGATCAATTTGTTCCATGAAAAACGGATGAGGAATTTGAATATTAGATGCGGTTGTATCTTCAACCACTTTCCCGCTTCCGTCCAAGTAAAAAATACGACTGTCTAAAATATCATGCTTACTTTCATAATATCGTTCTGCCACTTGTGCAAACTTCTTATGATTATTCAATTCACGAACTCGACGATATTCTTCTAATCCCTTGGCAACCTCATTCATATCTTTATCCATTATCAGTTGCCACATTTTCTTTTTAGCCATTCCACCGCTCCATTCTATTCATAATAATTTGTTGGCATGGTTATATGTGTGTAAATAGCGTATCGACACGCATCCATCACATCATCAAATTCTTTCACAGGTTCATCCCCTTGACTACTCCAAACGTATTGATTGATTTCAAGTAGAAATTCTTTACATTGATCTGATACAAAAAAATGCTTTGTTTTAATCAATTTTGCCATTTCTGAAATACCTGGTATCTTTGATTTATTAGCATTATGAGCATTGAGTCCTGCATAGAAAAATGCATCGACATATTCAGGTCGAGCAGAATCGCAATAAAATGGAATGCGGTCTCCATACTCTTCAGTGATTTCTTTAGCTATCTTAATCCAGTCATCAATGTGTTTGTGCTGGTATACATATTCTTTAACTAAATACCAGTTATCTTTATCGTCAATACCAAAAACCACAATCACGCCCTTATGCTCATACCCCCAGTCAACACCACAAACGTAATATTCTATATTTTCATGAGGAATATCATCATATGAAATCACATTGACTTTAGAATCAAAATCAGCATAAACAGCCCCTTCGCCAATCGTCCAACGCCCATACAGCCCTCTTTCTGTAAATACGCCCGAAGGTGTCGTTAAAATGAGGTTGTCAATGTATCTTTGGCTTAAATAAGGGTTATCAAAAATTGTAAAGTTAAAATGTAATAACGTCTTGCCATCAGCTTTATCAATATAATCTTTCTTGATGTAGTGTTCGGGATGGTCCGGGTTAGTATCAAAAATAAGCCTTGCTCCATCTCCGGAACAACGCTTCTTGATTTCGTCAAAAACACGTTTATCTGCTAGTGTAGCCTCATTAATGTATGCACCATAAGCTGTCATACCACGAATGGCCTTTAGGCCCATTTTATTTCCTGTAAAGGTTGTTACGACTTTTACACCAAATAAATTAAAATTTCCATTCTTATCAAACTTGAACTCCAAACCATAATCATTTTCTAGTTCATCTAAAATATTTGTTTGTAGTGTACTTGATGAAGCGGCTGCAAGAATATACTTCGGTGTTGCTACACCTTGCCTATCGGCTATTTCTCGAACCCTCAATAACTCATCTAAAAAAATATCATTATTAATTTTCGTCTTACCTGCACGAACAGCGCCGTCCAACATCAACATGTACCAATCTTTGTCGCTATTGACTGCTGAATATACTTCATTCTGTTTCTTTGAGTAAATTGGTATATTTGCCATTATTCTTGCACCCGCTTCATAATCATTTTTCGAAGATTAGCAACTTGATTTTGAGTATCATCATTAGGTTCAATTTCTTTTTCAAGCTTTTTAGCATGCAGTTGATCAAGTGGATATATTTTCTCAAGTTTGTTCAATTCTTGCAATGCACCAATTAAAGCATTAGCTGTACCTTGTCTAACATACCCCTTATCATGTCTTTCAATCGAATCTCTAGCTTTATCAACTAGCCATTTAAGATTTTGAATTGACTCTTCTCTTGTCCACAGAGCTTTCTGCTTGTGTTCTTCCATAAGTTCGTCATACCTTGTTAAAACCTTGCTATTTTTAAATAGTCGCGACGCGTTGGCATCTATCGTTGTATTGGATTTCCCTTTAGTCGCATAACCAGCCTCAATATACGCTTGTCTTTGAGAAAGTCCACTGATAAGCCCTTGGACAAATTTCTCTTGCTTTGCTGTAAGTTTTACCAATGAACCACCCCTTTCTAGGCATATAAAAAAGCACTCCGTAAGGAATGCTAATACAAAGGCTAAAGGATTCGAACCCTTACCGACTGGTTTGGAATCAGTCATGCTACCATTACACCAAGCCTTTATTTTGACAGTATCGAACCCACCCTTGCCGTTAAAAAGCTTATGTCGTAAAAGGATACTGTCTCACACCGAACATTGGGAAATTGTGTGATTCTTTTGGTTTCGATAGTCCTCTTACCAATGTTTCATCTTGGACTATCTGAGAGTGGGAAATAAAAAGCCACCCATCAGTTCGTGACTGCCTTAAAGGCGGGTGGCCGTTGATATTAAATTAAATAGATGCCCCGTACTTGCCTTAGGGGGATGGCATACCCTAGTATATTGTTTTACTGATTTACAGCCCCTAGGTGGGAACGAATGTCTATTCTCATCCGTTATATGCAATCGGCACCTTCGACAGTGCTAAACCCCATCAGGCGATTGCTAGTATATACCACTCTTACGAGTGCCTAGTCGGATGCCTCCATTCGCATATGGACCAGGATTTTAAAGGAAATAATTGAATCTCACGCGTACCTGAATTGGTACACTAATAATGTATCACATACATATCAAGCTTTCGATACTATTAAGGTACTATCTTAAATTGCACCTTTTCCACACAGCTAAAGCGTATCTGCTCTGTACTCTGTGATGTCGTCTTGATAATACTGAATGAACTTTAGCGACTGTCTAACGATTGCATGTCTATGCTTAATATGACTTTCAGAATATCCTAGACTTCTAGCTACTGCTTCTAAAGTCATACCTTCAACATATTTCAGTTTAACTATCTTCTGGTCCAATTCATCAAGACGATTGATTATCTGCATCAACTCTTCCATTTGCTTACGCTTAATTAATAGCTCTTCTTCCAACTTAGCAATAACCTTTTCCAACTTACTCGCTAATGACTCGTTAGTTAATTTAACATCCATCAAGTCTCCCTCAACCCAACGAGTAAGCTCTAACTTAGACTTAGACAGTTTCCATTCAAGTAATGCTATCTCATGCTCCAGTTGCTTATATTCTTTTAACCATTCGAATTTTATAGTAATCACCCCTAACGTTTATTACGGTCATATTCACCAACATACTTCACATCAGGAGGTTTCCGCATTGGTGTTTCTTTCTTCTTTGGTTTACCATCAAGCACTGGCCACTGACTATGGTCGTCTGGTAAAGTAAACCAAATGGCTAACATTGCGATTGTAATTATCCAAAACATTAGGACACCTCTTTTAAAATCATAAGCAACAGCACAATGATTATAAACATCATTATTCCCTTAAAAACTTCACTATAATTCCGTTCACAACCATTATCAGCGATATAGGCTCCCAATGAGCTACCGATAACAGCAAAAAATATGATTTTCAGTATTTGCATCTACTCCACCTCTTTTATCGGTGGTTTAGGTATTGATACCCAATAAAATTCTTTTAGGTCTAAATCGCTATCAAAATTACAATCATCATTCCCGTGACATACCCACATATCTACCCATGTTGTTTTTCCATCAGACACAATAACCATCTCATCTTCTTCTGGTGTTACTCCATCCCATATATATTCATGACCGTAAATTTCAAGTTCATCTGCTGTTGGCGGTCTTGATACGACATAATTCCACTTGATTGATTCTTCCATCTACTCCACCTCTTTCTTACAAAGAACTATCCAATGTGTTTTGCCTCTCTGGTTTCCAAACAACATATTTAATCCAGTCTTAGAAATTATCTTCTTAATTTCCCCAATGGAAACTTGTTCTTCATTCCATTTGAAAATCAAGGTAGCGTTTTGCTTCATTACTCGACAACATTCATTAAAACCTTGCAATAAATCATCTTGCCATGTTTCTCTATTTAGCTTCCCGTATTTTTTGGCCAACCACGATGTTTCGCCGGCTTTAATCAAATGCGGTGGGTCAAATACAACTAAATCATAAGTTTGTTCTTCAAAAGGTAAATCTCTAAAATCTGCAATGTAATCGGGTTTTACATCAATTTTATGCCCGCTTTCCAATTCGTCGTATCTTGGCCACAAGTCGCAAAATGTAGTGTCTTTGTTGTCTTTGTCAAACCAAAACATTTTAGAACCACAACAGACATCAAGTATTTTCATTTACTCCACCACTTTCACACGTTCTAAAACCAACTCATAAAACCTACCGTCGTATTTTACGACTGCAACTGGAAATGCAATTTGACCTGCGTTATGCCCACCAACTAATGGACTTTCTCCATGAGTCCATGCTGTTTGAAATACTCCCATAAATTCCGCTTCAACCCATTCGTCATTAATAAGTGCTTTGCATTTCATAATCTACTCCACCTCCTTGATAAACACACCATCAACCAACTTACCTTTTCTGTCTTTGATTTCGTTATAGGCTGCATGCACGCACTCATTAAAATCAATATCCATTGTTTCGCATAACGACACCAAAGTAACGACGATATCGCCTATCGAATCTTTTATTAACTCCATGTTGGCTCTAGCTAATGCTGCTGCTAACTCTCCTACTTCTTCCACCACTTTTAAATACTGATCTCGTGGATGTGCTGTGTGGATGTTACGATTCCTAACCCATACTCTAATTGATTTGATAATATCCATGTTGTTACCTCCTAGAATGGTAAATCATCTTCACTAATGTCTACTTGTGTTCCAAAATTACTAAACGGACTGTCTTGCTGTACTGGTGTTTGCTCTTGCTGTTGCTGTCTTGATTCAACAAAATAAAAGTTATTAACTACTACTTCTGTTGTGTAAACCTTTTGCCCTTGTTGATTCTCATAACTACCTGTACGGATATTACCGTCAACAGCAATCTTAGTTCCTTTGTGTGCGTATCTCGCTAAAGTATCTGCTGCTTGTCTCCAAATCTGACAATTAATAAAATCTGCATCATACTCACCTTGTTTATTTTTATAGTTACGATCGACAGCAAGTGTAAAACGGCCTACTGAATCGCCTTGTGGTGTCTTTCTTAAGTCGATATCACGAGTTAATCGACCAATCAATTGTACATTATTAATAATAATCACTCCTTTAGTCCATTCCGTCGTATAAAGCTTTAGATACATCTTTTAACTGTTCTTCTGTCAAATCATTAATACATTTTAGTAATTTGTTTTTGCTTTCCCTACACAACTTATAGCCTTTATCTCGATAACGATATGACCGTTCAAAGCTTGAAATCGGAAAATTTAATACATCATCAATTACTAATCGCTTTCTATGTAAATGCTCGAAAAAATCATCATGGTGCAATATTCTGAATTGTAATAAGTAATTATCTTCATCCACATATTCTTCATCTTTATAAAAAGCGAACTTCGTTATTGTAAAGTCGAATTGCTCAATGATTTGTTGCGGCTCTCCAAATATTGTTTTGACAAATTCTAATCTCAAATTATTTTCTTTATCTCGATAAGACTTAACCTTGTCGTTTTGATACACAAATTCATAAGTTCCTTGTTTTTTTAATCGTTCCGCTCTTTCGATAGCTTCGTTGTAGTCATCTTCATTTCTAAAAAATAAGTCGACATCTTTTATTTTTTTGTTGTTGAAAATATTTTTAAAGCATCCACCAGCGATAATCGCGTTATCGTATAGTGCGTATTTCTGTAAAAAAGACAGTTGCATGAAGTTGAAAATATCTCTACTCTGCATCTTCTGCCCCCTCAATTAACCATTCAATATTCATCTTAGCTTTCTCTAAATCTTCTTTACCGTTCTTTTCGTATGCTCGTAATAAGTACTCCACAGCACTACACCATCTATGTGCCACAATGCCTGATTTATCTTTAACAAACTCCTCTAGTACTTGCTTCACTTCAAGTCCATTAGTACCCACATAGTGGCTTGGTTTAACGACTGCATTATTTTCCACTGGCTCTTTCAAATTCTTCTCCACCCATTCTTCAATACTCTTGATTGGTTTAATCGGTTCTACTACAGGTTTTTGTTCTGGTTTAGCCACTTGCTTGCTTTCTTTTAAAGCTTTAGCACGCTCTCTGATCGCTTTCTTGTCCCTATGTCCATCTGATATCATGCGACCAAAGCATTCCTTGCATTGATTTCTTAGTTTGTTTCCTCGCATTTTACTAAATTCAAATTGCGGTTTAGTAATGCCGCATTCTGTACATTTCTTGGTTTCATACATCTTGTAAGTTCGAATATCTGCATTTTCTGTCGCATCCAATATTTCAATCGATTCCATGCGCACAACTTTTCGTCTGTCGCTAAACTGCACGACACATGTATTTTCGTTAACTCTAAATATTTTACCGATTTCCTCGTCAACTTTGACGATATATCCCTCTTTAAATTTAGCCATGAAGTAATCCCCCTAGTCTGTCTGGTCGAAAGCCAAAGAATGGTACCTCTCCCTCGATAACAACTACTGGTAAACTATTAAAACCTAACTCATCTTTAACGTATTTCAACGCTTCATCATCTAAATCAGCTCTGATTTCGGTATATGCTTTACCTTCATCTTCTAGCCACTTTTTCGTAAAATTACATTGCATACAATCTGCTTTTGAATAAATGGTTACTTTCTTTGTCATTTTCTACAACTCCTCGATTCTTATTTCTACTCTAGGTTCTTCTGCGTATAATTTTCTAGCTACCAATTCCACTATTTGATTGTCATCATGGTAAAGCATG
Source organism: Globicatella sp. PHS-GS-PNBC-21-1553 (assembly GCF_033564055.1). Lineage (NCBI taxonomy): Bacteria > Bacillati > Bacillota > Bacilli > Lactobacillales > Aerococcaceae > Globicatella > Globicatella sp. PHS-GS-PNBC-21-1553. The sequence continues at coordinate 1,676,423 of NZ_CP085470.1, read as the reverse complement.
CCATTTGATGCGTCTAAAACCGACTTAACATAGTTATCAATGTCTGGCTTGGTTGTTGGTAGTAATTCTCCACTGATAGCCTTGTTACGTTTAACCTTGCTGAATGACTTAGGTATTTTACGATAGACAGTCAATTCAACTTTAAGCGGTCCATCCACTGGTTTTAGTTTAGCTTTGTGAATCGTCACTTTTACATATCGTTCATATACTTTTGTTTTTTCAGGAGTATATGTACCGTACCGCCCTAATCTAGGACGGGCTTTTGGTACACACTCTCCGGGTATTGTTAGGTTAAGCACTAATCTTCCACCCCAAAATAGTATTTTTTAATCCGGTCTGCTCCGACTGTGTCGATTGCTCGTTGGGCGATTTCTTCGCTAGGGAAATATATATTCCCACATTGTACGGCTTCAAAGAAGGTTATGTCGATTTTATCGCCCTTTCCCCAATGTTGAAGCGTATAATTTTTACCACCGATTTTAAACGGTCTTGCAAATCGTCGTAACTCTGCTTCGACTTTCAACTGCCCTACCCGAAACTCGGCTTCTTCTTCTGTTTTAAATACGTTGCCGATTAAATATCTTCGTCTATGTATGCCAAAGGTATTCCATTCAGTTTTATGAATAACTCCATCACTATCTACAAACCAATAATAATCTCCATGTTTAGGTTTCCACTCTTTACTTTCTTCTTCCGCTTTCAACTTCTCAATTTCATCGGATAGTTCTTTTATTTTAGTTTCTAATTCTTCAAGTTTATCCATTTTCTTTTCCTCCACTAATTCAAACTTTCCTTTAGGCAATGCAGCCCAATATACTTTACCTACTTGTGATCTATCGGAGTGTTCAATGATTTTTATTTCAATTTCAAACGGCGTCACATTTACGACCTCGCCCAATGACATATTTTTATCTGTATAAAAATAACTATCCGACGTACCCCTAACTTTATCTCCGACTTTAAACTTCATTTTTTTCCTCCTGTGAATCTGTTTTAAACCCATCTATCAAGCTTCTAAATTCTGATAGTAAATCTTCACCGCTATCATCTAATGATGGTTGATTAACTTGTTCTGGTTCTTTATTTTCTTGCGCCCAATATGGCTGTATCTCTTGTTTCTTACTTTTACCTTTACCTGGTAATATCAGTGTTTGATGATTCTTAAAAGTTCTGTCTTTAAAGAAATTCACATCAGTTTTAATATATTGATTAGGTCGCTCTTCATGGATGACTAACGTTTTATAATTCTCTACACCTAGCTTAATTTCATCAACCGTACATCCATCTTTAAGTGCTAGTTCAAAATTTAATAGTGAAGCATTAAAATCCATCCGTTTTGGGTAGTTATTCCAGATTGGAATAAATAACTCTTTTACGGCATCCTCTTTCTGATTATTTACTTTCCTTTCCTCTCCTTTCCTTTCCTTTACTTTACTTTGTGTACTTCTTCCGTCATTAATTGAGTTATTGACGGAATTAACTTCATTAATTCTACTTTTTGAGTAATTAATTGAGTTATTGACCACTTTAACGTTAGTATTGTCAAAGTTGGTCAGTAAATATTCATTGTCTAGTTCGACGATTTTTCTTTTTTCACACGCTTTAACATACCGCTTTTGGATACCAGCTGATGTTAAAATTTGATGATTTTCAAACATATTTGCCTCGAAAAAGTCTACATCAACTAATTTATTGACCACTTTTTCTACTATTAATTCAGTAGTGTTAACTTCCTCTGCTATTAAGAAAGAAAAGTCATCATCAACATGGATAAAGTACCCATTATCTCGATAAATGTTGGAAAGAATACTGATAATTACTCCGATTGCTTCCGTTCCAACACTTCTAACCACTTTTCTGATTTTGATGTCGTTTAGAAAGTCGATATCTAAAGGAAAGTAATCTATACCTGTCTTAATCGGTCTTGCCATTTCACCACCCCTACGCTATTGTTACTGGTGTACCAGTAACTTGTTCTATTGCTTGTTTAAACTGATCTGCATTGCTGTTACTATCTGATAAATGCAGTAAGTATATTTCTTCTAATTTCGTTATGTCGTTTGCTTTAATAAACTCGATTACGTTTCCTAACTCAAAATGACTGGTTAATAATCGGTTTCGACGTCCCTTATCAATTCGGCCTGCATCATAGTTTTGATTAAGAATCTCTAGTGAGTAGTTACACTCCACCATCATGTGTGTTACGTTATTAAACCTATATCGTATATAGTATGTATCAGTAGCGAATAAGATACGTTTGCCACTTGGACTGTCGATTAGATAGCCTACTGGCTCATTGACATCATGCTCTACATCAAATGGTAGTATGTTCCAACCCTTGACCGTGAACGGTTCTGTTGCTTTAACGGTCATAGTGCGATACTTCGGAACATCAATCGCTTGTGCAGTACCTTGCGTACAATACACACTTGATGCACACCGTTTAATTACTTGATTGATATATTTAGCATGATCGCCATGTTCGTGAGTAAGTAAGATTGCATCCACCTTAGGCCAATCGACTTGTAAATACTTAGGATTAATACCAGCCTCTATTAAGAGGTGGGAATCACCATCTTCAATGAGATAGCAATTCCCCTTAGAACTTGACCCAAACACTCTAATTTCCATGATTAAAACCCTGGGTCAAGTAAGTTCACTTGTTCTGCTTCATCATTTGATTCAGATTCAGTTACTTCTTGAAACTCTACATATTCTTTAATGATTTCGCCCGTTTCGGTATCTACATCTGTTCTAGTTGGAGTGGATTCAGGAAAGTCCAGTAACTCTTGATTGGCATTTTCAGTTACGTCTTTTCGCATTGATTTTAAATTCTCATCAGTTGATTCGTTGTATACTCTCTCTAGGAACGCATTTTCAAAGTTCTTAGGATATTTCTTCGTGATATTATTACGCATTTTTCTGATGATCATTGCTTCGCTGGATTGTTCATCTTTCCAAGCAGGACTGATGTAGTTTGCTAATGCTGCATCATCTAAAATTTCTTCAATGCTTTTATTTTTAAGTTGCTCAATAATTTCATTTTTCTTTTCGTCAATCTGTTTTCTTTGAGCTTCGGTCGCATTATATCTATCTTTAGCAATACCAAACGTTTCATTCATTAAATTATTTTTGATATGCGCAATTAAATTACGCACCACATCAGAACGTTCAGCAATTAAATACTCCACTTCACCATTAGTTTTCGTGATTGGATAAACAATACGTACTACTTTTCCTGTTCCTTTTGGTTTCCATTTAGGTGGAGTTAACTCCAATCCGACAAATTCAGGGTATTCAAACTCATCATTCTCACGAACTTCCCAATACTTATGTACCGTCTTAACATCACGGCCAAAACGTGCTAATAGTGAATCATTACCGTCACCCTCGATACCAGTCTCAACGACCGACACCCATTCATTGCCGACTTTCTTGTTTCTGATAATGTAATAAATCTCTCTAGGTGATGCCGACGGATTTAATTGCAAAGTAGCAGTTAAGGTTAATGCTTCGGTTAGTGATCTGGTGTCCACATCAGCAAATGTTTTCTGTTTTGCTTCTAATGCGTTTGAAATGTGGCCAATTGCTGCCATCACACATTGCTTTTGGTAGCTAGTCATCTCGATTTGGTTACGCTCTAGCGTTGATGTAATCATTGGTAGATAAGTGTTAGTTGCTTTAACTAAAGTTGTTTCATAATTTGACATGTTTTATTGCTCCTTTATTGTTAATTTTTCGTCTTTTGAAACTGATAAAGTGATGATTTGTGTGTCGATATCTAAAATATCGTTAATGCCCTCTGCGTTATCGATAAAGACTGGTACATAGGTATCGTGATGTTTCATCAACACATTGATGATGTCTAACCCAGCATTGATACGGTTTGCGGTGTTTAATCCAGTCGAGTAGTTAACACCCTCAACCGTTGGTTCGCAACATTCTGTGATACCCCCATTGTTTTGTGTATCGAATAATTTAAACTTCACTAAATTGAATTTGTTATTGATTGTATCAGTCAACAAGTTGACTTTTGTTTTTATAAATTCTTCCAGCAAGAATAATTGTTGTTCTAGCTTTCCAAATTCAAGCGATAGTGTCTGCTCTGAATTGATTAGCTCCTCACGTCTTAAAGATTGCTTGGCATGTAATTCAAATTTGTATAGATCATCATTTACTTCGCTTATTTTGCTGTTAAACTCTAGAATTTCGAGGTTTATCTGCTTAATTAACGACTGATTATCACTATTGATTGCATCTAACTGGTTTTTTAGCGCGTTTATCTGCATATCAATTTCGACCGCCTCTTCTGTATCATTGAACGGATTGATACCTGCTTTAGCTTTTTCGATTTCGTCATCAATCGCTTTTAAGTTGTCTTGCGTTTTCTTAACCGCTGCATCACTTGCTGGTAGGTCAAGATTTTCCAGTTGTTCTTTAAGGCTATCAACAGCGCCTTGATGTTCTGCTATTAAACCGTTATTAGCGATACCTTTCTCTTTGATTTGGGTTAGTCTTGCAGCCTTATCCGCATTGAATTGTTTCTCTTGTTCTTCGTGATTATGCTTGATGTCAAACACCTTATGTTCGTTAAAAGGAACACCGCATGTCGGACAGATTAGCTTGCTATCGTCAAATTTAGGGAATTGTTCATCACGAATTTGAGTGAATCTTTGACGATTCTTGTCATTTTCTGTTTTAATCACTTCGATTTCTTTAAGATGACTGTCAATTTTAGCCATCAATTCATTGCGTTTCATGGTTAATTCTGTGTTCTTCTGTCTAGCTTCAAACACGAGGTCATTCGCTTCGTTACGCTTTTCTTTTAATTCGTCCAAACCTGCTTCTTCTCGTTGGTAATATTGAATTTCAAGTTCTCGCTTATGCACTTCAAATTCTTTAATCTGGCTTGAAATTTTAACGCTAGAAGCTCCGTTTACAACTTCTGATAGTTCTATACGTTTTCGTTCTAAATCGGCTTGTAGCGCCAATTTTTGAGTTTCTAGGTCTGCTTTGTTTAAATTGGTTAGATCCGGCAAACTTCTATCCACTTCATCTATACGACCAGGCAAAGCGTTGATGTCTTTGTTGATTTGTTTCATTTGCTGCTTAACTAATGCAGTACGTTCATCTACTGACTTTCCGTCTAAAATGTCGTTAAGTGGTGCTAATTCTTTGTTTGATTCGATGACTTCCTCATCTGTTAAATCACCTACCATCTCAAGTAGTGCTTCTCGACGTTTCTTCCAGTCCAAAACTTCAGGAAAGTAATTCAATTTGGTTAACATCTTGAACGTTTCTTCATCAATCAATTCAGATAGTGCTTCTTTGAAGTCTTTCTGTTTAACATTCAGACCATCAATCGAATAGGTGGTTGTATGACCGTCAAATGTTTCAGCGATAGACCCACGTTTCTTAGTCCATTTTTCTTGAATATTACGTCCAAATTCTTTAATGGTACCATCAATATCTAAAGTGACAATAACCTCTGTTTCTAGATGATGAATCGGTTCATTTTCTGAATTAAGTGGTTTCCAATCAAACTTAGTATCTGATTGATCAGCACTATTCTTTCCAAATAGACACCATAGAAATGCATCATATAGTGATGTCTTCCCAGTACCGTTATCGCCATATACTGCTAAATTTTCGCCATTTGGCACGAGTTCGAACTGCTTAAATCCTTTAAAATTGCGGATAAGCATTTTATTTAATTTAATTTTCATAGTATAATCTCCTTATGAAGTAATTTCATGGTTATTTCGTTAAGTCGAGTTGCCGCTCGGCTTTTTTCTGCGATTTATTTCTGCTTGTAATTCTTCTGTTGAGTAATTATGTAATGGATTTTCGTTAAGCAACTCATCAATAGTTGTATTCCCTATATCTGCAATAGCTTTTAAAGTTAATTCATTCGGTATATTTTCACCACGTTCCCATCTTGAAACGTTGCTTTTTCCGGGAGATAAACTTTCATTATGTTGGTGTATTAGGTTTGCAAATTCTTCCATTGTTTCGCCACGATTTAATCTAATGAACCTAATTCTTCGCCCAACAGATTTCCGATATAATTCTTTTGACATGCCACAATACACCCCCTGATTCATATACTCTAATCACATCCATCAAATGTTCGATATCACCTGTCTTTCTATAGTTATCAATCGACTTTCTGATGCTCTGTTTCTTCCAATTCTGCACGCTCCCACTCCTCAATATAATTTGTATAATGCGTATGCACTCTTGCTTGAAATAATAATGGTTGCATGTTCAATTCCTTATCCGTCATCTCATAGTTAAATATCAACCAATCTTTAAAATTCATCATTTTATTTCCCATCATTACAATTCACCAATCCACTTTCAATCAACCTTGCATCAATGACTTTACACATTTGTTCTCGTCTTTCACGTTCCTCATTAAATCCACCCATGCGGATAATTCCGACAATCAAATATGTAAATACTAAACCAGCAATCAGTACTAACCCTAAAACTTCTTTAAATGTTTTGAACTCTTTCATTTATTTCCCCCAATCTATCCTTCCGAAGTTATCGGTTAACCACTTATTAAACTTTGTTTTATTTACTCGCCAAGGAACTCGTTTTTGAGATGGATAGTAAATAATGTTTGGTTCCAACTCATTCCTGAATGGATAAAGTAATTTGTTCTTCAAAGTATCAATCGACTTGATATTAAGTCTTGCTTTTAGCCAATCAATATCACCAATAGAGCCATCTTCAATTTGCTGTTCCAGTTCTTGTATTTTTAACTCATACTCTTTTCGGATGACCTCCTTTTCTAATTCAAGGATTTCTGCAATGCTCATTTAGATCACCTCTTATTCCATCTCGACTGTCGGTACATAACCGTGGTTAGTTAATAAATTATGTAAGAATAATCGTCCCTTCTGCGTCCATTTCGTGTGTAAGCGAGAACCTTCTCCACCGTTATATTCCACCGTTTGGCTTTGTGTATACCCCATTGGTGCATACTTTTGATACAACAACCATGTTCCTCCTTGTTTGTATTGAATGCCCCACTCGTTTAGTAATTGGTTTAACTTCGTAGCACTCAACCCATAGTCTTTAGCAATTTGAGATACAGAAACTAACGATTTGCTTTGCAAAATAACATCATAATAGCTGGCTTTAGGTTGAAGCTCTAATACACGTTGTTCTGCAATTAAACGCTGTTCACGCTCCGCCTTAAGCTTTTGAAGTGCATCAATTAAGAAGTCCGGATTATCTAGCAACTCATCAGTCGCATAAACACCATGTTTTCTAATTGTTGGTAACACTTCACTTGTTACCCAGCGTTTGAATTGTTTTGCTGTTGGTAATTTGGATTTTAGGATTAGACTATATAGACCTGATTCGTTGATGAAGATTACTTCACGATTTTGACCTGCCAGAACGATTCGTTCGGTCAGCTTATCTTCTTCATCCACGTGGTCACGGATAGCCTTTGCCGTGTTGCTATATCCCAATACTTCAGCTACATCTTTTCCAACAAAATAAGGTTCACCATTAATCAATAAAGTTCTAACTTCGCCAAATTCATTGTTTTTAAAAATTTGTAATTCCATTTGTTTCATCCTTTCTAAAAATGTTATAAGTTTTGTTTGCGTTTTAGTGCTATAATATTCCTCAATGAGAGGAGGTGAAAAAATGTTTGAACACATAAAACTTGAATATTATTACTCTGTATCTGCACCTGCAACTGGTGGTGAAACAACAATGACATTTAAAACCGGATATGATGATTCCGTTAAAGTAAAAGACTATATAATAAACGACGATATCAAACGAGGTCCAATTGAAAGATTTGAAGTATTTTCAACAGGATTGGTTATGTTTCATAGAGACACCGCTAGTTTAGGTGAAACTTATTCAAATATGCCTTTTGAACTACATGATGATGGAATTTTTTATTTAGTCTCTGATTAAAAAATACTTCTTAATTTCATTGACATTTTGCATGGATAATAATGCGGATTTTCTTCCTGAAATTAATTGAATATTATTTTCATCATTTTTTAAGCTGTACGTTCTCATGTCATTTCGCGCTACCACCACTCCGACTACCAATCCTGTGGTGATTAGTGCGATTGTTTTGATTTGTTTTTTCATTTTTCTCACCCCCTAAATATTTTGATATGCGTAAATTTCTTTTACTTTGATTCCTTCCTGTTTCATTGTGTGCCTCCTTTTTATTGTTCACGAACGTGAACTTGTGGTTTAAAAAAATATTTCGGTATTTCTTCTTCTTGTATGTTTAATAACTGACATGCTTTGTAAATTTCAGCATCTTTCCAAGATACTTTGTTATTTAATTTCAGTGATAAACTGCGTTCCGACAAACCAATCGCTACAGCGAAATTATATTGAGTACCAAACATTTCTACGATTTTTCCGTTTAAACTTCTATAATCAAAGCTCATTTTGATGCCCCCTTTTTAAACTTATTTAGTTCACGAAAATGAACTATGGCTATATATTATCACGGTAATTGAACTAAGTCAACACTAAAGTTCATAATTTTTAAACTTTTCTATTGAACTTAAGTTCAATAATGATATAATATAGACATAAAGTATTAATATAAAGAAGGTGTGATGATGTCAAAAGTAGCTACCACTGGACAAAGATTAAAAGAGATAATGAATGAAACTGGTATGAAACAAGTCGATATTTTGAATAAAAGTTTACCGTTTCAAAAATCACTTGAAATCTCTATGGGAAAAAGCGCCTTATCTCAATATGTCAATGATGTGCAAGAACCCGATCAGCAAAGAATTTACCTACTAGCTCAAACGCTCGATGTTAACGAAGCTTGGTTAATGGGTTACAACGTAAATAAAATAAAAATAGATGCCGAAACATATATTGCAACTCCATCACCAACAACTGAATTACCATATTATGGGACAGTCAGCGCTGGTGGATTTGAATACGCATCTGTAGACCCTGATTTAATGCAAGTGCCTACGCATTTAATAAAAGATAACAATAGTTACTTTATCTTAAAGACCAACGGCGATTCCATGAATAAAGTAATTGCTAATGGTCATTATGTAATCGTACAAGATATTAGGGACGGTAATTATACTTTGAAAAATAACGACATACTTATTTTCAAAAGTGGTTCTGAATATACTATGAAACGAGTTCGTAAGACGGACACTATGCTACACTTAGAACCTGACTCATACATAAACGAATTTGAAACTCAATCATTCGAAATTAATGATTGTTTAGATGTTGAGATTATCGGAAAAGTTATCTATAGTTTCAGAGAATTTAATTGATAGGAGGTGAAATAATGAAGAAGATAAGCAAAATTTTAAATCGTCTACTAATAATTCTAATAGGTTTAATAGCGATTGTATTCATTGGCGGTTCTATGGCTGGAAGTTCTAAATCTTCTAACAACGATTTATCATCAATGACTTTCGAAGAGATAGCAGAAGATCATTATTCAAAATATTTTAGAAATATAGTCACTGATTCAAGTGATACAGGTTATATTATTAACGTCGATATGCCCACAAATGTTTCGAATAAATTGAGATTAACTAAATTTAGAAACGATTTTTCTGAATTTTTAGAAAAAGTAAAAGATAAAGAATTTGATAAAATTCATCTAAATAGCTATATAGAAGTTCAAGACAAACTAGGAAACATAGAAGAAATTGTAGGAGCTACAATAGTTATTACTCATGAAACTATCAATGAAATAAATTTTGAAAATTTCAATCCTGATAATTTAGAACAGATATCAGAAGAATACCGTGTGTATTACGGATTAAGAAAATAAAAAAATCCCACTCCCTCTAACTTGGCGGTCTGAGGAGTGAGATTACGAAAACAAAAAACCTATAATAAGGCTATTTGTCATGCCTTATTATACCATAATTGAAAGGTGGTATAAAGCTATGGCAGTTAAAAAAGATAAGAAAACAGGCAAGTGGTATGTGAGAGTATCATATAAAGATGCCGACGGCAAATATAAGACAAAAAACAAATACGGTTTTGCAACCAAAAAAGAAGCGCAGATAGTTGAAGCAAAATATGAAATGATGAAACAAGAAGGTATCGATCTAAACGAAGAAAAAGATATGACAATCTTTGCTAACTACTTTGAAGATTGGTGTAATACATTCAGAATAGGAAAATTTTCTACCGGTACCGATAAGAAGTATCAGCATGAAATCAAATTGGTAAAAGAGTTTTTTGGTAATACACGTTTAAAAGATTTAACACGCACTAAGTACCAACAATACATTAATGAACGTGGCAAGAATCGAAGTAAGAATACCGTTGAGAAAACTCACGGCTATTTAAAGAAGTGCTTATCCTATGCCCTAGCGGACGGTTTAATCACACAAGACCCCACATTTGGAGTGGAGCTAGCATACGATATTGAAGAACAAGACCGAGTGAAATACTTAGACCTTGAAGGGTTTAATAAACTATACCGTCATTTGCTATTTAAAGACACCATGAATGACTTAATGTTATTTATAGCCCTATCAACTGGGTTGAGGATTGGCGAAGTATACGGCCTAGCGTATGACGATATAAAAGAAGATAGCTTAACCGTCAACCGTGGTTATGATTATCAAATTGATTTTGACTTTACAAGCGGAAAGACTAAATCGGCAAAGAGAACGATTGTCATTCCAAAGGAATTGTACGTAAAGGTTCAGAAGTACAGACTTCAAAATAGCAAGATTAATAATAAATATCTTTTCTTAGATCCACGCAACAAGCCAAGGATAACTCACAATGGACTAAGCAAGCATTTGTATAAAACGTTAACTCAATTGAAACTACCTAGAGTGACAATCCATGTTCTAAGACATACTCACGCATCAGTGTTATTTTATAATAAAATCAATATCGGTTACATCAGCAAGCGTTTAGGCCACTCCAATATATCGGAAACTTTGAACACCTACACCCATATCATATCGGAGTTAGAACAGACAGCTAATGAAGAAGTGCAGGCGATTTTTGAAGTCGCAAAATAATCGCAAAACGTTTTAGCTTTATATAGTTTTAAAATCAAAAAGAAAAAGGCTAAAACATTGATTTAACAACATTTCAGCCTTTAATAGCTTTAAATAGCTTTATATATAAGGAGGATGTGGGATTCGAACCCACGCACGCTTTTACACGCCTGACGGTTTTCAAGACCGTTCCCTTCAGCCGGACTTGGGTAATCCTCCATCAGCTTCTTTACTTTCATTCAATGATCCGTACGGGATTCGAACCCGTGTTACCGCCGTGAAAGGGCGGTGTCTTAACCACTTGACCAACGGACCGTCTGACGGGGAAGAAGGGATTTGAACCCTCGCGCCGGTTTACCCGACCTACACCCTTAGCAGGGGCGCCTCTTCAGCCTCTTGAGTACTTCCCCATTAACCAAGTTTGATACTTTTTTTATTCAAAAAAGATGGGCCTAAATGGATTCGAACCATCGACCTCACCCTTATCAGGGGTGCGCTCTAACCAACTGAGCTATAGGCCCGTTGTCGCTTTAAGCGGGTGACGAGAATCGAACTCGCGACAACAGCTTGGAAGGCTGTAGTTTTACCACTAAACTACACCCGCATCTTCTCTTAATTGCGGGGGTAGGATTCGAACCTACGACCTTCGGGTTATGAGCCCGACGAGATGCCAGCTTCTCCACCCCGCGATAATATTATATATAAGGAGGATGTGGGATTCGAACCCACGCACGCTTTTACACGCCTGACGGTTTTCAAGACCGTTCCCTTCAGCCGGACTTGGGTAATCCTCCATATGATAGCTTCTATTCTTTGATACTTTTCTCTTGTCCTACAAGACATGGACCTTGCAGGACTCGAACCTGCGACCGGACGGTTATGAGCCGTCTGCTCTAACCAACTGAGCTAAAGGTCCCAGTGCTTATAGCGGCGAAGGGGATCGAACCCATGACCTCCCGGGTATGAACCGGACGCTCTAGCCAGCTGAGCTACACCGCCATCAATGGAGAATAGCGGGATTGAACCGCTGACCTCCTGCGTGCAAAGCAGGCGCTCTCCCAGCTGAGCTAATCCCCCATTTTGGTATTACTTTAATATTTAAGATTTTTTTGATTTTTGGTTCAAAAAAATCGGGAAGACAGGATTCGAACCTGCGACCCCTTGGTCCCAAACCAAGTGCTCTACCAAGCTGAGCTACTTCCCGTTTCTATACACCCAGTAGGAGTCGAACCTACAACCGCTTGATTCGTAGTCAAGTACTCTATCCAATTGAGCTATGGGTGCATGCTTTAATGCCGAGGACCGGAATCGAACCGGTACGGGTATCACTACCCGCAGGATTTTAAGTCCTGTGCGTCTGCCAGTTCCGCCACCCCGGCATTTGCCTAAGTTTGCTGGCAAAGCGGAAAACGGGATTCGAACCCGCGACCCCCACCTTGGCAAGGTGGTGTTCTACCACTGAACTATTTCCGCGTTCTTTTATTCACTCATGCCGGCTAAAGGACTTGAACCCTCGACCCTCTGATTACAAATCAGATGCTCTACCAACTGAGCTAAGCCGGCTTGTTACCTCGACAAACATCTGTTCGTCTTCATGCGGGTGAAGGGACTTGAACCCCCACGCCCGAAGGCGCCAGATCCTAAATCTGGTGCGTCTGCCAATTCCGCCACACCCGCATTCTGATGACCCGTACAGGATTCGAACCTGTGACCCACTGATTAAAAGTCAGTTGCTCTACCAACTGAGCTAACGAGTCATGGTGGAGGTTAACGGGATCGAACCGCTGACCCTCTGCTTGTAAGGCAGATGCTCTCCCAGCTGAGCTAAACCTCCAATTTGAAAATAATTTACCCTGCGCGGCAACGTCCTACTCTCACAGGACCAAAGGTCCAACTACCATCGGCGCTAAGAAGCTTAACTGCTGTGTTCGGCATGGGAACAGGTGTATCCTTCTTGCCATCATCACCACACAGGTACATTATTTTCTTTAAGTAAACTTATTATAGTTCACTCAAAACTGAATAACTCACAAACTCTTTAACCTTAAATCTTCGTGGTTAAGTCCTCGACCGATTAGTACTAGTCCGCTCCATATATCACTATACTTCCACTTCTAGCCTATCTACCTGATCGTCTCTCAGGGGTCTTACTTCTTTCGAATGGGAAATCTCATCTTGAAGCTGGCTTCGCGCTTAGATGCTTTCAGCGCTTATCCTTCCCACACATAGCTACCCAGCGATGCTCCTGGCGGAACAACTGGTACACCAGCGGTGCGTCCATCCCGGTCCTCTCGTACTAAGGATAGCTCTTCTCAAATTTCCTACGCCCGCGACGGATAGGGACCGAACTGTCTCACGACGTTCTGAACCCAGCTCGCGTACCGCTTTAATGGGCGAACAGCCCAACCCTTGGGACCGACTTCAGCCCCAGGATGCGATGAGCCGACATCGAGGTGCCAAACCTCCCCGTCGATGTGAACTCTTGGGGGAGATAAGCCTGTTATCCCCAGGGTAGCTTTTATCCGTTGAGCGATGGCCCTTCCATACGGTACCACCGGATCACTAAGCCCGACTTTCGTCCCTGCTCGACTTGTTGGTCTCGCAGTCAAGCTCCCTTCTGCCTTTGCACTCTACGAATGATTTCCAACCATTCTGAGGGAACCTTTGGGCGCCTCCGTTACTCTTTAGGAGGCGACCGCCCCAGTCAAACTGTCCACCTGACACTGTCTCCCGTTGCCTTACAACGCGGGTTAGAGGGTTCATATCACAAGGGTAGTATCCCACCAACGCCTCCTCGTAAACTGGCGTTCACGATTCCTAAGCTCCTACCTATCCTGTACATGTCACACAAACACTCAATATCAAGTTACAGTAAAGCTCCATGGGGTCTTTCCGTCCTGTCGCGGGTAACCTGCATCTTCACAGGTACTATAATTTCACCGAGTCTCTCGTTGAGACAGTGCCCAGATCGTTACGCCTTTCGTGCGGGTCGGAACTTACCCGACAAGGAATTTCGCTACCTTAGGACCGTTATAGTTACGGCCGCCGTTTACTGGGGCTTCAATTCGAAGCGTCGCTTGCGCTAACCTCTCCTCTTAACCTTCCAGCACCGGGCAGGCGTCAGCCCCTATACGTCATCTTTCGATTTGGCAGAGACCTGTGTTTTTGATAAACAGTCGCCTGGGCCTATTCACTGCGGCTGGTATTGCTACCAGCACCCCTTCTCCCGAAGTTACGGGGTCATTTTGCCGAGTTCCTTAACGAGAGTTCTCTCGATCACCTTAGTGTTCTCCACTTGACTACCTGTGTCGGTTTGCGGTACGGGTTCATGTTATCTCGCTAGAAGCTTTTCTCGACAGTTTGATTATCCACCTTCGCTACTTTAATTCGCTACGCTTCACAGCTCATTCTCTTAAGTAAAAGCATTTAACTCTTACTAAAACTTACTGCTTGCACATCCTCTTCCATCCGGATGCGTGGAGTCACCTCCTGTGTCCCTCCTTCACTCAATCGATAACATCAAGTACAGGAATCTCTACCTGTTGTCCATCGCTTACGCCTGTCGGCTTGGGCTTAGGTCCCGACTAACCCAGGGCGGACGAGCCTTCCCCTGGAAACCTTAGTCTATCGGTGGACGGGATTCTCACCCGTCTTGCGCTACTCATACCGGCATTCTCACTTCTATACGCTCCAACACTCCTCACGGTATGCCTTCCCCGCATATAGAACGCTCTCCTACCACTCTAGTCTTAAACTAGAATCCACAGCTTCGGTGTATTGTTTAGCCCCGGTACATTTTCGGCGCAGAATCACTCGACTAGTGAGCTATTACGCACTCTTTAAATGATGGCTGCTTCTAAGCCAACATCCTAGCTGTCTGTGCAACTCCACATCCTTTTCCACTTAACAATTACTTGGGGACCTTAGCTGGTGGGCTGGGCTGTTTCCCTTTCGACTACGGATCTTATCACTCGCAGTCTGACTCCCAGAGATGAGTACTTGGCATTCGGAGTTTATCTGAATTCGGTAAAACTTGCGTCCCCCTCGTCCAAACAGTGCTCTACCTCCATCACTCTTACTCTGAGGCTATACCTAAATATATTTCGGAGAGAACCAGCTATCTCCAAGTTCGATTGGAATTTCTCCGCTACCCACAAGTCATCCAAACACTTTTCAACGTGTCCTGGTTCGGTCCTCCAGTGTGTCTTACCACACCTTCAACCTGCTCATGGGTAGGTCACTTGGTTTCGGGTCGACAACAACATACTTTCGCCCTATTCAGACTCGCTTTCGCTACGGCTCCGTTTCTTCAACTTAACCTCGCATGTTATCGTCACTCGCCGGTCCATTCTACAAAAGGTACACCATCACCCCTTAACGGGCTCT
Source organism: Globicatella sp. PHS-GS-PNBC-21-1553 (assembly GCF_033564055.1). Classification (NCBI taxonomy): domain Bacteria; kingdom Bacillati; phylum Bacillota; class Bacilli; order Lactobacillales; family Aerococcaceae; genus Globicatella; species Globicatella sp. PHS-GS-PNBC-21-1553. The sequence goes on along the minus strand of NZ_CP085470.1, from coordinate 1,661,025 downwards.
GATTACTTGTAGGCACACGGTTTCAGGTACTCTTTCACTCCCCTCCAGGGGTGCTTTTCACCTTTCCCTCACGGTACTGGTTCACTATCGGTCACTAGGGAGTATTTAGCCTTGCCAGATGGTCCTGGCGGATTCCAACGGGATTCCTCGTGTCCCGCCGTACTCAGGATACTCCTAAAGCTTCAGTCAGTTTCGTATACAGGGCTCTCACCTTGTCTCGCTCTGCTTCCCATCAGATTCTACTACTCACTTCAGTCTTATATCGGAGTCCTACAACCCCATTGTGCATGCACAATGGTTTGGGCTCTTCCCTTTTCGCTCGCCGCTACTTAGGGAATCGATTTTTCTTTCTCTTCCTGCAGGTACTTAGATGTTTCAGTTCTCTGCGTCTTCCTCGCTTACGCGTACTGCATTTAGCAGTGGGTTCCCCCATTCGGATATCTCTGGATCATAGCTTACTTACAGCTCCCCAAAGCATTTCGTCGTTCGTCACGTCCTTCATCGGCTCCTAGTGCCAAGGCATTCACCGTGCGCCCTTTGTTTCTTAACCACATTTTTGCGCTCGTAAAGGCTCTTCCCCTTTACTCTTATTTTCTCTATATTATTATATAGACTCGGTCAATTCTCGGTTTATTATATCTTTCTCTTGAAATTATATAATCTATATTGATTACTCCTGTTAAAATAATCAATATCGTTTGTTTTGTTATTCAGTTTTCAATGAACTAGGTGTTTTGAGTAAGTGAACCTCACTCAAAACTGAACAATGACAAATCCTAACTCTGTGTAGTTCCAGTACTCCTTAGAAAGGAGGTGATCCAGCCGCACCTTCCGATACGGCTACCTTGTTACGACTTCACCCCAATCATCCATCCCACCTTCGACGGCTCCCTCCTATTGGTTAGGCCACCGGCTTCGGGTGTTACAAACTCTCGTGGTGTGACGGGCGGTGTGTACAAGACCCGGGAACGTATTCACCGCGGCGTGCTGATCCGCGATTACTAGCGATTCCGGCTTCATGTAGTCGAGTTGCAGACTACAATCCGAACTGAGAATGGCTTTTAGAGATTGGCATGCTCTTGCGAGTTAGCGACTCGTTGTACCATCCATTGTAGCACGTGTGTAGCCCAGGTCATAAGGGGCATGATGATTTGACGTCATCCCCACCTTCCTCCGGTTTGTCACCGGCAGTCTAACTAGAGTCCCCATCTGAATGCTGGCAACTAGTTATAAGGGTTGCGCTCGTTGCGGGACTTAACCCAACATCTCACGACACGAGCTGACGACAACCATGCACCACCTGTCTTCTTGCCCCGAAGGGTTTCTCTTATCTCTAAGATATGCAAGAGATGTCAAGACCTGGTAAGGTTCTTCGCGTTGCTTCGAATTAAACCACATGCTCCACCGCTTGTGCGGGTCCCCGTCAATTCCTTTGAGTTTCAACCTTGCGGTCGTACTCCCCAGGCGGAGTGCTTATTGCGTTAACGCCAGCACTGAAGGGTGGAAACCCTCCAACACTTAGCACTCATCGTTTACGGCGTGGACTACCAGGGTATCTAATCCTGTTCGCTCCCCACGCTTTCGAGCCTCAGTGTCAGTTACAGACCAGAAAGCCGCTTTCGCCACTGGTGTTCCTCCATATATCTACGCATTTCACCGCTACACATGGAATTCCGCTTTCCTCTTCTGCACTCAAGTTCCCCAGTTTCCAATGACCCTCCACGGTTAAGCCGTGGGCTTTCACATCAGACTTAAGAAACCACCTGCGCTCCCTTTACGCCCAATAAATCCGGACAACGCTTGCCACCTACGTATTACCGCGGCTGCTGGCACGTAGTTAGCCGTGGCTTTCTGGTTAGATACCGTCAATCTACTAACATTTCCTCTAGTAGCCGTTCTTCTCTAACAACAGTGCTTTACGATCCGAAAACCTTCTTCACACACGCGGCGTTGCTCCGTCAGACTTGCGTCCATTGCGGAAGATTCCCTACTGCTGCCTCCCGTAGGAGTTTGGGCCGTGTCTCAGTCCCAATGTGGCCGATCACCCTCTCAGGTCGGCTATGCATCATCGCCTTGGTAAGCCGTTACCTTACCAACTAGCTAATGCACCGCGGGGCCATCCTTTAATGATGCCGTAGCACCTTTCCCAACTTAACCAGGCGGTTAAATTGTCTATGCGGTATTAGCAGTCGTTTCCGACTGTTATCCCCCACTAAAGGGCAGGTTCCCCACGTGTTACTCACCCGTGCGCCACTAACCTTGACCAGAACAAGTTCTCGTCGCGGTTCGTTCGACTTGCATGTATTAGGCACGCCGCCAGCGTTCGTCCTGAGCCAGGATCAAACTCTCATGAAAGTTTCATGAGTCGTTTTAGACTCTTACTATTTACTAGCTTGTATATTTATAGAGTTACCACTCTGTCTCGAATTTATATTCGGGTATGTTGTGATAATTCAAATGAATTATCCCCTACACATTTTTGGTGTTTGTCTTTGTTCAGTTTTCAATGAGCTTCGTTGTTGCTTGGTTAAGCAACTTCTATATAATATCACGTTTGATTGAAACTGTCAACAAGTTTTTTCAACTTTTTTTACTTCTTTTTCAATCTTTCGTCTTGTTCGCTTGGAACTCCCTTATAGTATCATGATATCCAACACTCGTCAACACCTTTTTTACATTATTTTTACATTTTTTACATTTTTCCTGTAAAAAGCTGTTTTTTCTATAAAAAAAGTGAAACGGAGCGTTTTTTAGCTCCGTTTCTTATTGGATTTTGAATATTTTCATCTCATATTGATGGAAATATTATAAGCGTTCATTTAATTCTTTTGCTAAATCTTCGAATCCTTCTTTACCTAATAAAGCAAACATGTTTTTCTTGTATGCTTCGACACCTGGTTGATCAAATGGATTTACCCCATTTAAGTAACCTGAAATAGCGACTGCAATTTCGAAGAAGTAAATTAAATGACCTAATGAATATTCATCCATCGCTGGAATCGTCACTAATAAGTTTGGTACTTGACCGTCTGTATGAGCTAATAATGTTCCTTGGTAAGCTTTAGTGTTAACAAAGTCAACTGTTTCCCCTTCTAGGTAACGTAAGCCATCTAAATTCTCTTCCATTTTTGGAATCTCAACATCATGACGAGGTTTTTCTACTTTAATAACTGTTTCGAAAATATTACGTTTACCTTCTTGGATAGTTTGACCAACAGAGTGTAAGTCAGTAGAAAAGTTTGCACTTGATGGATAGATACCTTTCAAGTCTTTACCTTCTGATTCACCATATAATTGTTTCCACCACTCAGAGAAGTATTGCATTCCTGGTTCGTAGTTCACTAAAATTTCAATATCTTTACCTTTACGGTGTAAGATATTACGGATGGTTGCATATTGATAAGCTTCATTAGTTGTTAAATCTGGATTGCTGTATTCTTTCATTGCATCAGCAGCACCTTGCATTAATTGATCAATGTTAGCTCCAGATACGGCTATTGGTAATAACCCTACTGCTGTTAAGACAGTGAAACGGCCACCGATACCGTCCGGAATAACAAATGATTCGTATCCTGCAGCGTTGGCTTCATCTTTTAATGCACCGCGTGCTTTATCTGTCGTTGCATAAATACGTTTTTTTGCTTCTTCGACACCATATTTTTCGATTAATTTCTCTTTGAATACACGAAACGCAATTGCTGGTTCAGTAGTCGTACCAGATTTAGAAATAATGTTAACAGAAAAATCACGGTCACCAATAATATCTAATAAGTCATGTAAGTAAGTAGATGAAATACTATTACCAGCAAAGAAAATTTGTGGCATACCTTTTTTACCTGCTTTTACATTATAGAAAGAATGGTTTAAAAAGTCGATAGCAGCACGAGCACCTAAGTAAGATCCACCAATACCAATTACAACTAATACTTCAGAATCATTTTTAATTTTTTCAGCTGCTTCTTTAATACGTGCAAATTCTTCTTTATCATAAGCTTCTGGCCAATCTACCCAATCTGTAAAGTCTGCACCAGCACCTGTTTTTTCTCTTAACATTTTATCTACTGCTGTGATTTGAGTTTGTAATTGAGCTAATTCGTTTTCTCCTACGTAATTGCTTACTTTTGAATAATCAAATTTAATATGTGCCATTATTACTATGCTCCTTTTGAATTTTTTTGTTATAGCGATCTGTTTCTATATTTTCAATGCCTTCAGCAATCCATTCCGGCATCTTTTTATCTAAGGTTGCAAAACCTATCGAAGGTGTAAACCTTTTGCGTCTTTTCTTAGGTCGGGCTGGAAAAGGGGGGTATTGACCTTAATTAACGCCCGAATTGATAAACTAATTTTTTCAGTATATTCATCAATATCAACAACGATAACCTTTACCTTGTCCCCTACCTTAAAAAATTCATCAAAATTAGATACAAAACCATGTCGACATTCAGATATATGGATTAGTCCTTGCTCTTCTTCTGATAGACTTACAAAGACACCGTAGTTTTGAATTCCAGTGATTTCACCTTCGACAATATCACCAATTTTAAATTTTGTCACAATATCGTCTCCTTCTAAAACCACCTTTAATTATACTTCAGTTTTGTCTTTTTGCCAATGTTACTTTACAGTAATTGATTCAATAACAACTGGTTTTTGTGGCTTGTCTTGAGCGCCAGTTTCGACAGCTTCAATGGCTAAAACATTATCAAAGCCATTTTTAACATGTCCAAAAACCGTATGACGTTGGTCTAACCATGGTGTTCCACCTTCTTTAGCATAAGCTTCAACGATTTCTTCTGGGAATCCTAAGTCTTTCATTTGAGCTAACATTTGAGTTGGAACATTACTTGCCGTTACAATGAAGAATTGACTTCCATTGGTATTGGGACCAGCATTCGCCATTGATAAAGCGCCTCTCAAATTAAATAGATCACGGGTGAATTCATCTTCAAATGACTGACCATAAATACTTTCTCCACCCATTCCGGTACCGGTTGGGTCGCCACCTTGGATCATAAAGTCTTTAATCACTCGATGGAAAATAACGCCATCATAATAACCTTTTTTCGCTAATTCAATGAAATTTTCTACAGTTTTAGGTGCTTGTTCTTTGAATAATACCAATTCAATATCACCATAATTTGTATGTAAAATTACATTTGATTCTAAATTCTCTACATTTAGTTGTGGGAACATCAATTGTCCGCCTCCTTCAATTTTACTTCCACTCTATCTTACCTTAATTATATTCAAGTTTCAAAATTTTTTGGTGCTATATTGAGGTTTTTTTGTTATGATATAAGAGAACATAAAAATGGAGGAACTATCTAGGATGAACTTTCCACTTATAAGCTCGCTGTTTGCGATTATTTTTACTCAATTTATTAAATATCCCATTGCTAAATATTTTAGAAATTCAAATACCAATATTGACATCGTCACCTCCACCGGTGGTATGCCGAGTTCTCACTCCGCTGCTACTAGTTCACTCATTACAGCTTTAATCTTGCAATACGGTTTTAGCTCGCCCTATGTAGCGATTGCGACCGTGTTCGGCATTATTGTAATGTTTGATTCGATGGGTGTTCGTCGTCAAAGTGGTGAACAAGGTTTAGTTTTAAATCAAATTGCCAAGCAACATTTAGAAGAAAATCCTAACGACTCGATTGGTGATTATGATTACGATAAATATAAGGCGATGGTTATCAAGAAATATTTAGGCCATAAACCCAGTGAAGTCATTGTTGGCATTATGACAGGAATTATGGTAGCATTCTTTTTAAACCGAATCTTTAGATTCTTTGTAGAAATGTAATAATTTGAAAGGAACATCGACATTTGGAATTATTTGATATAACAATTATAGGTGGTGGGCCCGTCGGGTTATACACCGCCTTTTATGCGGAAATGAGACAAGTAAAAGTTAAAATTATTGAAAGTTTAGAAAACTTAGGTGGGCAACCGGCACATCTTTATCCTGAAAAAACGATTTACGATATCCCGGCTTATCCAGCTACTTCAGGAATTGAATTAACAAACAACTTGGTTAAACAATTGGAATTATTTGAAACCAATATTGTACTAGGTCAAAAAGTGATAAACATCATCAAAGATGACCAAGAGCACTTTTTAATCGAAACGGATAAGGAAACACATTATTCTAAAACGGTGATTATCGCCATTGGTAATGGTGCTTTTAGTCCTCGTAAATTAAATTTACCTGAAGCCGCTCAATATGAAGAGCAAAATTTACACTATTATGTTAATCAATTATCACAATTTGCCGATAAAGAGGTCGTGATTTGTGGTGGTGGTGATTCAGCCGTCGACTGGGCATTAATGTTAGAACCCATCGCTAAATCTGTTACATTATTACATCGCCGTCCACAATTTAGAGCGCTTGAACACAGCGTGAATCAATTGATGCAATCTTCAGTTAAAGTCATGACCCCTTACATTCCAAGTCGGATTATAGGGCATGGTCATACGTTAAATGCGATTGAAATCGCTCAACCTAGAGGTGACGAGAAACTAACGCTAAAAGCGGATCATTTTATTATTAGTTACGGTTTTTCGTCAAGTATTGGCAATGTGAAAAATTGGGGCATCAATGTTGAACGGAATCTAATTCCCGTGAATTCTGCTTATGAAACGAATGTTAAAGGCATTTTTGCGGTAGGAGATATTGCCAATTACCCTGGTAAAATTCGCATCATAGCTACTGGTTTTGGCGAAGGTCCGACTGCTGTAGGTAATGCAATTGAACAATTCACCCCTGGAGCTGGTCGTCAACATATTCACAGTACCAGTTTATTTGAACAGTAATATTTAAATTAGAAAGGAAATTTGTATGTCTAAGAAATTAATAGAACAAGAGATTTTAGAACAACACGCTTATAATCTATTAGCTGAACGTGGTGTTTCAATCGAAGAAATCGCAACTATCGTTTATGAATTACAAGCACCTTATGTCAAAGACTTAACGATGGAAGAATGTATTCATAATTTAAAAATGGTCATGAAAAAACGTGAGGTACAAAATGCGGTCATTACCGGTATTGAAATTGATATCGCTGCAGAAAAAGGGGTGTTCTCACCTACTTTAAGTGACTTATTAATGCGCGATGAAGGTTTATACGGCATCGATGAAATCCTGGTGCTATCCATCGTCAATGTCTATGGTTCGATTGGGATGACCAATTTTGGTTATGTCGACAAAATTAAACCTGGGATTATTGGAGAATTAAACAGTCAAAAAGGCGAAAAATGTAACACCTTCATCGATGATGTTGTTGGAGCACTGGCTGCAGCAGCGGCTAGTCGTATCGCCCATTCTCAAACTAAATAAATAAAAGATAAAACAGGCAAAAGAGAAGTAACTAAAACTTCACTTTTGCCTGATTTTTTGTTTGTTATCTATTCTACTCTACTGAATTGTAGCCACATTTTGAACCTCATTAACCAATGATTGTTACACTAAAACTTTACAAAACTTCCTTAACTGTAGTCACCACACACTGAACATCATGATTCAATGGTTTTGTACGCTCTCATTAAGTATGCTATTTTAAGGATGTGTGACATGCTCTTCTTTTAATAGTTCCCCGGATTGTGTAATATGAATCCCAATTAAGTCACCGCCATAAACGGCGCCACCATCGATACCAAACTTTCCTTGATGATGCCAAATTGATAAATCTCCTGGTGTGGCATTTAAAAACTTAACAGGTGTATGACCAAAAATAATTTTTTTACCGGTTCGATTATCGCCCAGATGAAAAGGGTCACGAATCCAATAAAAATCACTTGGTTTGGATTGCTGCCAATTGGTTAATTGTAAATCTACCCCCGCGTGAACAATAATCCATTCACCGTATTCAAGATACAAAGGTAAATTTTTTAACCAAGCCATCAAATGAGGATAATTTTCGGTTGTTAAATTAACCAACTCATCCAATGGATAATCATTTATCTCATTTAGTGCTAAATGATTAAGTGAAGCTAAAGTCGTAGCTCCTCCATTTCTTTGATACAAATCCCATGCCTGATTAGGATGTTGTAAAAAATCAAGAAAAAGCGCCTCATGATTCCCCCTAATTACTTTTGCATCGTACTCTTTTTGTAATGACCAAACTAACTCAAGTGTTTTAAATATTTGTGGTCCACGATCAATTAAGTCGCCCACAAAGATTAATTCCTCTTCTTCAGGAGACCAATAGGTTAAAAGCTGTTTTAACATTTGGTATTCCCCATGTATATCACCTATTACAAAAGCACGCTCTTTCATGTGGTACCTCCAATTAATGAATTTTAACTAATTTCAATCCTATTCTTTGTTTATCTAGGTCTAATTGAATCACTTCAACATCGACAATTTGACCAACTGCTACAATCTCATTCGGATGATTCACACGACGTTTATTGGTTAATTTAGAAATATGAATTAAGCCATCTTGTTTTACACCAATGTCAACAAAGGCACCAAAGTCAACGACATTGCGTACCACTCCTTCTAAGTCCATTCCAACTTTTAAATCTTCCATTTTTAAGACATCACTTCTTAATTGTGGTGTCGGTTGTCCATCACGAATATCCGCCGTTGGATTTTTTAACCCTTCAATAATATCGATTAAGGTTTCTTTCCCGACGTTTAATTCTTTAACTAATTGATTTAAATCTAATTTTTCTAATTGTTCATTCGCTTCTTTTGAACCTAACACTTTTTGGTCAATCGCTAATTTCGCTAAAATTTGCTCAGCAATCGGATAGCTTTCCGGGTGAATATTCGTTTGGTCAAGTGGATTACCTCCCCTAAGACACGTAAGAAGCCAATGGCTTGTTCATAAGTCTTAGGTCCCATCCGTTTGACATCTTTCACTTGTTCACGATTTGAAAAATGGCCTAACTCTTCACGCAAATCTACAATGTTTTTGGCTGTAGTCTTAGTTAAACCTGAAACGCGTTGTAATAATGGTATACTAGCGGTATTAATGTCGACACCTACTTGGTTGACAGTCATATTCACCACGAAATCTAATTGTTCATTCAATGATTTTTGTGCCACATCATGTTGATATTGACCCACACCAATTGATTTGGGATCAATCTTAATCAATTCTGCCAATGGATCTTGCACTCGACGAGCAATACTTACCGCACTACGTTCAGAAGCTTCCCAATCCGGAAATTCTTGACGCGCAATCTCACTGGCACTATAGACAGAAGCTCCGGCTTCACTTACCACCAAATATTGAACTTTTCGATCCAGAGAATGAATCACTTCACTAACAAATAATTCAGATTCACGACTAGCCGTTCCATTGCCAATCGCAATTAATTCCACCTGATGACGATTAATAATATCAGTTAATTGTTGGCCAGCTTTAGCCCATTTCGCGTCATGTTGTGCTTTGGTATCAGCTCCAACCGCTTTTTCATGAGGGTAGATAACGGCTTTTTCTAATACCGCACCCGTTTCATTGATGACAGCTAATTTGCATCCTGTTCGATAAGCCGGGTCAAAACCTAACACTACTTTGCCTTTTAATGGTGCAGTTAATAATAAGTTACGTAAGTTTTCACCAAACACTTCAATCGCTTGTAAATCTGCTTTTTCCGTTGTTTCTGCACGTAATTCTCGTTCGATAGCTGGTCCAATAAATCGTTTGTAACTATCTTGAATGGCATTTTGGATAAAAGCTACTTGTGCTGTAGGTAAATCTGCTTCAATAAAACGTTTTTCAATATAACGATAAACCGGCTCTTCATCAATGTTGATTTTTACCGTAATAACATCTTCTCTTTCTGCACGATTAATGGCTAAAGTATTATGTTCTTTGACTTTATCCAATTTTTCAGAGAAATCATAATACATATGATAAACTTGTTGCGGGTCTTTTTCTTGATTCTTTAAACTTGTTTTAACGATTGCATTATAGCGACTGTATTTACGGATAAATTCGCGATATTCTGCATTATCGGATACTTTTTGAGCAATAATTTCATGAGCACCAGCTAATGCTTCTTCAGCGGTTGTCACCTCATCTTGAATAAATTCACTCGCTTTATCGTTGAGATTAATCGGTTCTTTATTTGACAATATCCAGTCTGCTAACGGTTCTAAACCTTGTTCAATCGCCACCATTGCTTTAGTACGACGTTTTTGTTTATAAGGACGATACAAGTCTTCTACTTGTTGTAATGTTTGGGCTTGTTCAATCGCCACTCTTAATTCCTCGGTTAATTTATCTTGTTCTTCAATTAATCTCGTCACTTCTTCTTTACGAGTTGACAAGTTAATTAAATATTGATGACGTTGCTCAATAGTGTATATTTGAACTTCATCTAATGATCCAGTCATCTCTTTACGGTAACGGGCAATAAAAGGGATGGTACTGCCCTCCGCTAATAATTTTAATGTTGCTTCAACCTGTTTGATTGAAATTCCGGTTTCTTTACTAATCTGTTGATTAAATAATTCTGACATAATATCCTCTTTCTGATTTGTATACTAAACACAAATTTTAAATCATTTCATAATGATGATTATAACATATTTCTACTGCTTTGAAGCCATTAAACACTCATCTTGAGTAATTTTATGCACTCTACTTCTAAAAACACGAACATTCAATTCGAAACGAATGATATATTTAATTTTCTTGTTGAACGTTCTGATTCTTTTGCTATACTCATTCTGTATTCAAAAATTTAGGAGGTCTTTTTTGTGGATAAATTTTTCAAATTAAAAGAAAATGGCACCACTGTTTCAACTGAAATTTCTGCGGGGATTACGACATTCTTAGCAATGTCTTATATCATGTTTGTTAACCCGTCAATCCTTGCGTTAACGGGTATGCCAAATCAAGCGGTCTTTTTAGCAACGGTCTTTGCTGCTGCTGTATCAACTTTAGCGATGGGCTTATTAGCGAATGTCCCTTATGCTTTGGCACCTGGTATGGGGTTAAATGCATTCTTCACTTTTACGGTTGTATTTGGTTTAGGTTTTACTTGGCAAGAAGCGTTGTCAATGGTATTTATTTGTGGGGTTTTTAATGTTTTAATTACGGTTACTAAAGTACGTAAATCTTTAATTAAAGCTATCCCAGAAAGTTTACAACATGCGATTTCAGCTGGGATTGGTGTTTTCATTGCATATATCGGAATTAAAAATGGTAACTTATTACAATTTACCATCGATGGGATTAATTTAATTTCAGTCAATGGTGGCGATCCTACCGCTGAATCATTCCCTGGTGGTATTTCATCAGTCCTTGCGAATAGTGGAGCAGTGCCTGAATTAGTTAACTTTACCAATCCTAGTTCTTTACTAACGCTTATCGGTTTAGCTATTACGACTGCTTTAATGATCCGTGGTGTAAAATCAGCTATTTTATTAGGTATTATTTTAACAACATTAATTGGAATTCCTTTAGGCGTAGTAGATTTAGGTTCAATTGATTGGGCAGGGAATTCTGTTGCGAGTGCTTTCGCAGCTTTAGATGAAACGTTCTTAGTTATTTTCTCACCAGCAGGTTTACCTTCGCTATTTGGTGATATCTCTCGTTTACCAATTGTTTTAATCACTATTTTTGCTTTTAGCTTATCAGATGTTTTTGACACAATCGGTACTTTCATTGGGACTGGTCGTCGTACCGGTATTTTCTCAGATGAGGATATCAAAGCTTTAGAAACCAGCTCTGGCTTTAATTCAAAAATGGACCGTGCTTTATTTGGCGATTCAATCGGTACTTTAATTGGCGCTTTATTCGGAACATCGAATACAACAACCTATGTAGAATCGGCAGCAGGAATCGGTGAAGGAGGACGTACAGGTTTAACTTCTGTTGCAACTGCTTTAATGTTTATCCTTTCAATTTTTATCGCACCAATTATCGGCATTGTGCCAGCATCAGCAACGGCACCAGCTTTAATTTTAGTCGGGGTGTTAATGTTATCATCATTAGCTGATATTAATTGGACTGACTTTGCTGATGCTGTACCGGCATTCTTTGCTTCCATCTTCATGGGCTTAGCTTACTCTATCTCATACGGAATTGCAGCAGGATTCTTTGCTTATTGTTTAGTAAAAATGGTTCAAGGTAAAACCAAAGAAATCCACCCTATCTTATGGATCTCAGTCGTTTTATTCGCAATTAACTTTATTGCTTTAGCTATCATCTAAAAATTTCATATCAAAGGGAACGGGCGCGAACTTTTTAAATTCTGTTCAGGCATGTCTATTTAATTCAAAGCGCAGTGGTTGAGTGGTCTCAATCTTCGTCTTAATGTAACTGAGATTAATTTTAAAAAATTCTGTCAAATTAATGGTCGTTAATTTATATCGCAGTGGTTGAGTGGTCTCAACCTTCGTCTTAACGACTTGTTTGAGTCCTACTCAACTGTGCGGGGGTAGGCCAACGAAGCGAAAATCATTCAATTTTCTACTTCTGGTCTACTCCCAACTGTGCGAGGGTGGGCAGACGAAGAGAAAATCAACTGATTTTCTACTTCTTGCCCACTCCCCTTTTTGTTTCTATATACCCAACTAAAAAACCATAGGATCGACGTCTGAAAAGCGCCTTCCTATGGTTTCAATGGTTTATAAACTAGGTACATCTTACGGATGTCATCTCAATCTCAAAATCACCCTTACTGATGAACTTTATGATTTTAAACAATCACTAAAGGATTTATTTAATAGCTACCCAACTAAAAAAACAAAACCACAAAGCATAAACAATCCTCTTTTGCACTGCTTAAATCTGATCGATATCGAAAATTCTTAAGATATTCTACCTTAATGACTTATTTATTGATGACAGCTAAACCTTCTTGATAAAAAACTTTCATATCAGCAGCAGGAACCATGCTACCACCTGTCGCCCAAGCAATATGAGTGGCATTTTGCATTTTATCTTGTAAGTTCTTCATATTAATATAGTCTTGTCCTTCAGCTGTAGTAAATAGACGTACTGGTCCAGGTACACCGGCTAGAGCGGCTGGTTCTAAATTAATCGCTTCTAAGTCAACCGTTTTAGATAATAAAAGGTGCACTTCCTCTTCTTCTACTGAGTAACCACCATCGAAGAAATTACTCATTAATTCCGCAACAAATCCTGACGTTCTAGGAACAGCTAAACCATCCATACATGTTTTTCCATCGATTTTAAAATCATCGACAGATACTTTATCAAATTGTTCCGTGATTTGCCCTAGTAACATTGACGGCATGTGAGTCGGTTGAGCAAAGAAGCAATGAACATTATCACCATACACTTGTTTTAAACCAAAGGCCGTACCACCCGGACTACCTCCAATACCACATGGTGAGTAGACAAACAATGGGTGATCAGCGTCTACCTTAATCCCCATTTCTTCTAATTGTTTTTCTAAGCGTAGCGCAGCCACTGTATAACCTAAAAATAATTCAACAGAATGTTCATCATCGACAAAATATGATTTTGGATCTGCATCTGACTGAGCACGACCTTGCCATACTGCTTCAGTGAAATTGGTCTCATGTTCGATAACGGTCACACCTTTAGAACGCAATAAGTCTTTCTTCCATTGTTTTGCTTCAATCGACATATGAACTGTCACTTCAAAACCTAATTTAGCACTCATCACACCAACGCTGATTCCCAAGTTTCCCGTCGTCCCAACAACAATCTTATATTGGCGGAAAAATGATTGGAATTCCTCACTTGAAAATTTGGTATAGTCATCTTCAATGCCATTTAACAAACCATGTTCTAGCGCTAATGTTTCAGCATATTTTAACACTTCGTAAATAGCACCACGTGCTTTAATCGTTCCAGCAATTGGCAAAGTGTCATCACGTTTTAAATAAAAATCGCCTAGTATGGTCGTATTATACTTATCTTCTAAATATTCTTTTAATGGTGCCAGTTTTGTTAAGCCTGATTCAATTAAACCATTCATTGGCGCCGTCTCAGGAAATTCTTGCATAATAAATGGTGCAAAACGCTCTAAACGAGCTTCGGCATCTTGAACATCTGCCATTGAATAAGCTACCTTTTTAGATGCTTCTTCAAAATTATCTTTATGCTTATTGACCCAGAAAACTGGTTTTAAATTCATAATATCATTAAGGTACTGAACTTTTTCAGACCATTCAATATTGTTTATCTTTGTCATATTAATCCCCCTGATAAGTTTTACTTCGTCATTGTATCAAATTTCACACTGTCAGAGTGCTATTTTGTTGATTTTTATTTAAATTCTCATTTAACTGAAAAAAAGAGCACTTTTCAGTACTCTTCAGTCTTTTTATATATATAATTTGGTAGAATCCGTTGATTATAATAGAAAACTCACTAATTTTTTACTCTGTCTAGCCGATTGATCTAAACAGAAATGATAAAAGCCTGCACCCAACTCAAAGATGGCGGCTTGTTTGTCCATGAGTGTGACAATATAACTTTCTGGGTATTTAGGCAACTCTCTAGTTGCACCAAACATATGTTTAACGATAATATCTTGTTCAAGATCTGATATCTCAGTAATTTTTAAAGCGTTTTGTAAGGCAATTCGTGGGTGTTCCCAATTGTGCCCCTTACCCCCTACTTGATGTTTATCTGCACTATCATAGTAGAACAAATCATGGAGTAAACCTGCACGCGCAATGGCACGTGCATTAAGATTAAAACGTTTTGCCCAACGATAACTACGATACGATACCGATAAAGAATGCGATAAACGGTCTGTCACTAAATGATGAACGTAATTCTTTAGGCATTGTACCTCTTCTAATTCAATTAAATCTTCAATCAACGCCATATATTCTACATCATTTTGCCAATCCAAAGCCATTTAAACACTCCTTGTTGATTAATTCATAATCATTATAACAAAAACATTTGCATTTTTGTTGAAAATAAGATGTAAATTTAGTTAAATATGTAAATTTTATATGAATTTTATTACCATTATAACAGTTGGTTTCATAAGTTTTTTATGAAAACGCAAACATCTATTGGAAATAATCTTGAAAAATGAAAACAATCATTTCCGCTGATCTTGCAGAAAAACCGGAAGGCTATCTTGAAAAATAAAAAAGAATATTCGCGTTGCCTTTGACTACGACAACAGCCTTACGTATTCGCTTTGCAAAATAACAATGAGTAAGCGAATACGTAAGGCTGTGCAAAACTTTTTAAATTCTTTTCAGGCATATCTATTTAATTCAAAGCGCAGTGGTTGAGTGGTCTCAACTGCGTCTTTCGACTTGTTTGAGGCCTACTCAACTGTGCGGGGGTAGGCCGACGAAGCGAAAATCATTCGATTTTCTACTTCTGGTCTACTCCCAACTGTGCGGGGGTGGACAGACAAAGCGAAAATCATTTGATTTTCTACTTCTTGCCCACTCCCCTTCCCGCTCACTCCATCAGTGATATAAATAGACCGATTTTCTCTAATAAAAAATAATGACTGGCATGCCGTAGTATACTAATTCAAAGACTTGTCCCATCACACTTGGTGGTGTGTTAACACATCCTAGAGATCCCGAATTTAAATAGGCTTGTCCACCAAAAGTTTCTTGCCAACTAGCATCGTGAATTCCTTGGGCTTGATCGTCAAAGGCAATCCAATATTGAACCGGTTGTTCATAATCAACATCTGTATGTGGATTATAGCCTCGCAATACCGAAGGTGACTCCATATTCCATACCCGATAGGCTCCCGGTATAGTATTGGTCCCTGTTTTTCCAGTTACCACTGGTGTTTGCAATACCAGAACACCGTCTAAGTAAATAAACATGGTTTGATTTAAAATATCGACTTCAACATAAGAATTACCGACACTATCCCCCATACCATAGCCATCGCCACCGATAACAGGTTCACGAGTAATGGTCGCTCCCTCATGAATATCAGCAATGATATTGTCAGGCTCGGTATGACGGTCAATATACCACCCATAGGTTCCTGGTTGGATTGTAACCTCTCCTTGATAAGTACTCATAAATTGACGAGGCTGAAAAAGACCGGCATATTGATAATTTAATTCACGTACATAGTCTTCAACTAACGCTCGATCGACTTGCGGTGCACCTTCTTCATCAATATAAATCCAACTCGCAATATTCTCTTTTGGTATGGTAACTTCATTACCATCGAAAGTTAAGGTTATTTGACTTGATTCCATTAAAGCAATTTTCTTCAGATTATCATTCAATGTTGGGTCTTCTTTTTTAATTTTAGGTTGGATATAGGCATCTTTCAAATCGACTTCTAATTGATTATGATTAAGAGCTAAGAACAATGTTTGAGTCATACTTTCGTTATTAATTTGATTACCGTACACTTCTGGATTAATTGAAAAGACATTGTCATCATCTAAAATATAGGCATCTTCAGCAGGTGTTCTTTCTTCATTATTGACCCCTAAGCTATAAATTAAATCCGTAATGATCGCCTCATCAAATCGAACGGTTTCTGGAGTCACTTGAAGTTCTGACCGCTTCAGTTTAAGTAATGCTAATGGCCAATCAGTAGCATTTTGTTCGGCCATTAATTGGGTTAATTGTTCATCGAAATGACTGGTTACGCCTAAATCTTTCAAGGCCACAGTCCCAATGGGTTGTTCTTTTTCACTAAATAATATGGTTTTATTTTCTAGTTCACTCTGAATTTTAGTCTTTGCTGATTCAATTGATTGATTACTAATCGATTGTCCAGCTACTGTAGTACTTGGTAAATAATGCCCTTGATAATATAAGACACCGATTCCATAAATCAATAATAATAAAAGAATTACTCCGCCAGCAATCCCAAAACCTAATTGCTTGCGATTAAACTTTGACAACTGCATACTCCCTCACCTCTGTCTATTCTCTCTCATTAATTATAGGTAACTCTAATAAAATGAGCAATTAGAATGCCTATGTTCTAGCTTATATTCCTATATTTTAACATACTTTTGAATATAAAAAAACACCGCTATTCGCGGTGATAACAAACAGTGAATTCATACTATTTTAGTTAAATTTCCCTCTCTTACGATGGGTTAATTGGATATAACGTTCATACCAGATTTCAATGAATTCCGGTGAGAACGGTCCTTTCTCTTCTTCAATCCATCGTACTAGCTCTTGGATATTATATTTTAAAATACGATCAATTTCATCTGGATAATGATATTTTCGTCCATGAATTTCGTATTCATCAAGATCTAATAATCGCTTTTCGCCATCTGGAAACACTTTGATATCTAAATCGTAATCGATGTATTTCAAGGCTTCTTGATCTATTAAATAAGGAGAAGCCAAATTACAATAATAAGTAACACCGCGTTTGCGAATCATCGCTACAATATTAAACCAAAAATGTTTGTGATAATAAAGTAACGCTGCTTCACGAGTTACCCATCTGCGACCATCAGATTCAGTTACCAACGTATGGTCATTACAACCGATAATCGACTGATCACTAGTTTTTAAAACCATTGTATCACGCCAAGTACGATGTAATGAGCCATCATGTTTATAACTCTTAATAGTGATGAATTCACCCTCCTTTGGTTGCTTCATCACTCATCCTACCTTCTGTTTGTAATCAAGATGACCAAGGTCATCTTCCATCTTTAATATTGTAACACACTTGTCATTAAATAGGTACATAAATACAAATCATTTTCACAAATCAAGCGAAATATTCGTTAAATTATATTTCCAATCAGAAAGCAAAAAATGAGCTGTATAAATAGAATGGGCCAGAAGTAGAAATTTGATTGATTTTCGCTATGGGCTCCCACCCTCACACAGTTGGAGTGGTTCAGAAGTTGAAAATTGAAAACTTTAACTTCGTCTACCCCCTGGATTATTGCCCAGCATATTTTGTTTATTTTTTAATAATCATTTGAATTGCTTGATTAATTTTGGCATTTTGTACTTCCGGTTCAGCTTCAGGATTTTCTAAGCAATCACGTAAATTTTGTGCCACAATAATGCCCATTATGCGATCAACACTTGAACGAACTGCACTTAATTGGGTAATGACATCTATACAATCCTGTTCTTCTTCAATCATTTTTTGAATTCCTCTTAATTGACCTTCAGTTCTTTTTAAACGATTTAAGATCGATTTATCGCAACTAGTCATACGCAACCTCACCTTTCCATGCCGACATTCCACCCATCACATTGGTCACATCAAACCCTTGTGCACTTAAAAATTCACACGCCATAGCTGAGCGTCCACCAGAATGACAAATAACATGATAATGTTTCGATGAATCTAAGTCCTTGACCAACTCACTTATTTCACTCAAAGGTAGGTGGAGGGCATTGTTAATATGTCCATTATTATACTCATCCAATTCCCGAACATCAAGTACGGTCAAATCATCATTTTTTAAATCTTGTTCAAACTCAGCTATCATTTTGCTATTATACATGTACAATATCCTCCGGTTTCATTAAATGATACAGTGAGAATGCTCCGTCTAGGTTCTCTACCGTAAATCCATGTTGTTTTAAAATACGCTCACCAATATAGCTACGTAAGCCACTATGACAAGTGATAACATACGGTTGGTTCTTATCCAATTCTTCTAATCGCTCGCGTAATTGATCAAGTGGAATATGAATCGCATCTTTAAAACGACCATTGCTTTGTAATTCCCCATCATTACGTACATCTAACAATACTTTGCCTTTAGCCAATTCATCGTTTAATTCATACCATTGAATTGAGTCCGTCACACCCGTTGCTAAGTTAGAAGCCGCATAACCTGCCATATTAACGGGGTCTTTCGCTGAACCAAATGGTGGTGCGTAAGTAAATTCTAATTCTGGCAAATCAAAAATCGTTAAGCCACCTTTAATGGCCGTTGCTATAATATCAATTCGCTTGTCAACACCATCTTTACCGACAGCTTGTGCGCCATAAATTTCACCGGTTTGGCGATTAAAGACTAATTTTAAATGAATATCTTCAGCACCAGGGAAATAACTAGCATGACTCTTACCACTAATATGGACCACTGATGGGTTTAAACCAGCTAATTTAGCTGTACGTTCATTTAATCCAGTTGAAGCAGCGGCCATTTCAAATACGCGCACAATCGCTGTTCCAATACTGCCTTTATTGCTACTTTCTAAACCAGCAATAATATCAGCCACTTGACGTCCTTGACGGTTAGCTGGGGATGCTAACGAAATCAAAGCATCTTGACCGGTAATTTGTTGTTTCACCACAATGGCATCTCCGACTGCATAGATATCGGGTACATTCGTACGGTATTGGTCATCGACAACAATCCCTCCACGCAAACCTAATTCAATTCCCGCTTCTTTGGCTAAGCTATTTTCCGGTTGCACACCGACCGATAAAATATTTAAATCGGAATTTAAGGTAGTGCCATCTTCCAATACTAAGGTATGACCTTGCTCTTTAAATTCAACTACTGATTGATTAGTAATAACTTTAATATTATTTTTTTCTAGTTCTAACAAGATATGTTGAGCCATTTCTTCATCTAATGGCGGTAAAACATGCGGGGCTTTTTCAACTATTGTAACTGCTAAACCTAATTTTGCTAAGTTTTCTGCCATTTCAATGCCAATAAAACCAGCACCAATTACCGTTGCTTGTTTAACTCCATCATCATTCAAGTTCGCCATGATGCCATCTAAGTCAGGAATACTTCGTAAAACATGGGTGTTATTAGCTGCCTCCAATCCAATTATCGGCGGGACAAATGGCTTGGCTCCTGGTGATAAGATCAGCACATCATATTGTTCAGTTGATTCTTGCCCTTCACTTTGGACTGTCACCGTTTTCGTTTGCGGGTCAATCGATAGTACTTCCGTATTCGGTCTAACATCTAAATCAAAGCGAGCGCGTAAAGCTTCTGGTGATTGAACGATTAATCTTTGTCGCTCAGCAATTTCGCCAGATACGTGGTAGGGTAATCCACAGTTAGCAAATGACACATAAGGTCCCTTATCAAACACAATAATTTCTGCATCTTCCATTAATCGACGTAATCGAGTCGCCGCTGACATTCCACCTGCGACACCACCAACAATCAAAATCTTTTTCATTTATTTTCCTCCTTTTATTGGCCCATTCCAGGCATTCATTCCACCACTAACATTTTTCACTTGATATCCTTTTTTCAATAAAGCTTTGGCTGCTTGACGACTTCTCATACCACTTTGGCAAATCACTAAAATAGGCTTGTCTTTACTGCCTTGAAATAATTGTATTTGCGCTAAAGGATGATTGAGTGCACCTCTTATATGTCCACTTTTAAATTCTGCTGGTGTCCGCACATCCAATAATTGATACTTTTTTAATAGCTGATTGTTGATTTCATCAGCTTTAATTGCTTCTACTCTGGGTCCAAAAAACCACATAAGCTACCTCCTTGTAATCTGATTCTTAATTTTATATACCCCTATGGGTATAATTAAACTATATTATTTTACTTCTGTCAATTATAAAAATTCATTTGATAGTTATTATTTAGAGGCTGGGCATAAACTTGATAAATTTAATTAAGATTATTGTTAGTTAATTAAAAGCGCAGTGGTTGAGTGGTCTCAAACTGCGTCTTAACGACTTGTTTGAGACCTACTCAACTGTGCGGGGGTGGGCAGACGAAGCGAAAATTATTTAATTTTCTACTTCTTGCCCACTCCCTTAAAGACGAAGTTTGAGGCCACTAAACCACAGCGCTTTTCATGAAATAGGTATGGCTTAACAGAATTTTAAAAATTACGACCAGCCTCTTCCCCTTTTAGATTAGCTAAGCTCTGATTGTCTGCCGCCCCTAACTTTGATACAATCCTTCATCCCGATTAATCGTATAATCCAAAAACATTGTAAGTGCTTACCATGACTATTGTTGTCACATTCTGATATGATTAGAGAGAGACAAGGATCAATAAATTATTAAATCAATCAATGAGAAAAGAGGGATATTATGGTAAAAAATTCAAGAGAAATGCTACAACAGATTTATCACGATGTAGACAAATTATATCAATATGTTTTAACGAATGGTCGACATTTTTATGACCGTTGGCAAGATAAAATTGAACGTCAAGAATTTATCGAACCTGCTAAAAACTTAGCCGCCTATCTTGCTTTACGACAAAAAGATTTAAGGCCTTTACAACAAAAATTAATTCCCTTAGGTTTATCGTCCATTGGTCGTTCGGAAGCTAAAACGATTGTAACGTTGCAAGCTTTAAGAGCTAGTCTAGCTAATTTATCTGGCCTTGAGACCAGTCATGACTATCCAACAGTCGAGCAATTCAATCAAGGTATCCAACTACTCGATCAAGAAGCCGACAAAATTTTCGGACCTGCCCCGGATGACTATCGAACCCGTATTATGGTTACTTTACCGACTGAAGCGGCTACTGATGTTAAGCTAATCGATGAAATGCTACTGGCTGGGATGAATGTGGCCCGCATTAACTGTTCTCATGATAACCCAGAAATCTGGCAACAAATGATTGAATTAGTTCGTGAACGCAGCAAAAAGCTCAATAAAACAGTTAAGATTCAAATGGATATTGCGGGTCCCAAATTAAGGGTCGATTGGGTATTTTCTTATTTTAAAAAGAATAAAGTCAAAGTAGGAGACCATGTTAAGTTACTGTCAGATATTAAACATATTGAAGCCAATTCAGACTTTGTCGTATATTTAGGTTGTCCCTTCCCTTGTGTTTACGAACAGGTAAAAGAGGGCGAACGGGTATTTTTTGATGACGGAGCTTTTAGAGCTCATGTCATTGAAGTTCAAGAACATGGGGCTGTATTAAAAATTGACCAAGTAAAAGGTGGTTCTGGTCGTATTAAAGCTCAAAAAGGCATTAACTTCCCAGATACATTACTAAATATCGATATTATCGATCAAAAAGATGAGCAAGATATAGCCTTTGCAGCGAAATGGGCCGATATTATTAATCTTTCTTTTATTCGCAGTAAAAAAGATGTTGAAGAGATTCAAGCTAAATTAAAAGAACTACTTGGCGATAAAGCGAATCAAATGCAATTAATGGTTAAAATTGAAAACAGCCAAGCCGTTGAAAATATTGTCGAAATTATTATGACGGCTGCCAGTAAAAACCCTACGGCGATCATGATTGCTCGTGGCGATTTGGCTGTCGAAGCAGGATATGTGCGCTTAGCAGAATTACAGCAAGAAATCATGTGGATTTGTGAAGCTGCTTCTGTTCCGGTGGTTTGGGCAACTGAAGTACTCGCTAACCTCGTTGACAATGGTATTCCAGCTCGTGCAGAATTGACTGACGTGGTGGAAGGTGCTCGTAGTGAATGTGTGATGTTAAATAAAGGTGATTATATTGTTCCTGCTATTAAATTATTAGCGAAGATATTGAAAAAAGTAGAGATTAATCAATTTAAGAAAACGCCTCAATTAAGAGCCTTGAACATTGCTAAACAAGCAGGCCAATATACGTTAGATGAATAACCGCAAAAAAACTCTCCCAGTGAAAACTTTCAGTTCATTGGGGGAGTTTTATTTAGAATATGTCTATGTTATGTATCTAAAGGCAATGATATCAAATTAACTAAACTTACCAAGCGTTTTGCTTAGAATCTATTTATGTTATGCCTCTTCCACATTTCTTGTTTGTTGCATTTCATAGTATAATCCTTGTTGCTTCATAAGACTTTGATGATTACCTTGTTCCACTATTTGGCCATTTTGCATCACTAAGATTAAGTCCGCTGTTTGAATGGTCGATAATCGGTGGGCAATGATAAAGCTAGTACGTCCTTGCATTAATTGTTCAAAGGCACTTTGAATAAGAATTTCCGTTCGCGTATCAATTGACGATGTCGCTTCATCCAAGATTAACAATTGCGGAACTCTAACAAATAAGCGAGCAATCGATAATAATTGTTGTTGTCCGATTGATAAAGCATCGCCACCATTATCCAAATAGGTGTCATACCCCTGTGGTAATTGTTGAATAAAATGATCCGCATGGGCTGCTTTTGCTGCTTCTACTACTAACTCACGCGTGGCATTCGGATAACCAAAGGCGATATTATCATGAACAGTGGCCGATTTAAGCCAAGTTTCTTGTAACACCATCCCAAAGTTTTCACGATAAGATTGACGACTATAATCCATGATAGGCGTTCCATCTAATAAAATGTGCCCTTGATTCACGCCGTAAAATCGCATTAATAAATTAATCAAGGTCGATTTACCTGCTCCGGTTGGTCCGACGATTGCTACTCTTTGACCAGCTTTTACTGCTAAATTCAAATCTTCAATTAACGGACGATCTGGCACATAACTAAAGTCGACTTGTTGAAAGTCCACATGTCCTTCAACTGAATCGGCATTTAATTGTTGAGTACCCGTTTCTACTTCACTAGATTGGTCTAAAATTTCAAATAAGCGTTCAGCACAAGCAAAAGCACCTTGAATTTCAGCTAAGACACTCGAAATATCATTAAACGGTTTAGTGTATTGATTAACATAATTTAAAAAGGTCGTTAACTCACCGACGGTAAAATTACCTTTAATAATACGAGTGGCTCCTACAAGGGTTAACAATGCATAGATCGTTGCATTGATAAAGCGTGTCGCCGGGTTGGTAATCGATGAATAAAAAATTGCTGATTGTGAGTGATCGGCATATTGTTGATTGAGCTGTTTAAAGCGTTCATTGGTTTCGGGTTGTGCATTAAATACACGTAAAATTTCAATTTGTTGAATACTTTCTTCGATCATCTGTGTTTGTTCACCACGAGATTCCGTTTGCTTTCTGAACAAGCGATAACTTTTTCCCGCAATAAACCGCGCTAAAATCAATGACAATGGGGTTAAGGCAACCACCATTAACATCATTCGCCAATCAAGACTGCCCATGGTAATAATAGTGACGACAATCGTTAGAACCCCTACAAAAAACTGATTAAAGACCATTAAAATACCGTCATTCAATTGTTCTACATCGGTTACGACACGACTCACTAAGTCTCCTGTCGACAATCGATCCACATAAGCTAAAGGAAGATGGTGCAATTTTTCTAACACTTGTTGTCGTAATGCTGTTGTCGTAGTATAAACTAGTCGATTATACAACAATGGAGCTAGCCACTGGATGATGGTATTCCCAATAATCACGGTAGCCATTTGGAATAATATTACTTTTAATGGTTCAAATTGTACTTGTCCTGGACCTACAATCATATTAACCGCACGTCCTAATAATATCGGGATTAAAATTGAAAAAGCAACTTGTAAGACGGTCATTAATAACACCATCATTAATTCCCAACGATAGACGGTAAATAAACCTAGTAATCGTTTAAAGGTTGAAGTATTATTTTTATTCATCTTCCTTCACCTCCGCTACTTTTTGCGATTGATCAATTTCTCGATAAATCGGACACCCCACTAATAATTGAGCATGCGTTCCGAGTCCAATTTGTTTCCCCTCATTCAACACCAGAATTTGATTGGCTTTTAAAACACTATGGGTCCGTTGTGAAATCATAATAATCGTCTTATCGGCAAAATGTTCTTGTACTGCTTTTTGGAAATTAGCTTCTGTTAAATAATCCAACGCAGAAGTTGAATCATCAAAAATATAGATTTCTGCTTCTTTAACTAAAGCCCGTGCTAATGTCAGACGTTGACGTTGACCACCAGAAAAATTACGTCCGAAGGCTTCTACTTTTGTATCGAGACCATTTTTCTCTTTAATAAAGCCATCTGCCTGGGCAACTTTTAATGCCTGCCACATCGCTTCTTCGCTTGCATCCGGATTAGCTAATAATAAATTACTGCGTACGGTACCCTTAAACAATGTCGCCAATTGAGGAACTAAAGCAATCGATTCCCGTAATTCACTGCGGGTATCGGTCTTTAATAGCTGTGAATTGACGCTAATTTGTCCAGCGGTTGGGTCATAATTTTTAGTCAATAATTCAATTAAGGTTGATTTTCCTGAACCGGTACTCCCAATAATACCAAAAAAGTCGCCTTTATTAATTGTAAAATTCAACTGTTCTAAAGCTGGGGCTTGGGTATTGGGATAATAAAATTGCACTTGATTAAATTCGTACAATGATTGCGGATTTGTAACGGCATTTTGTTCAAATGTTTTGGCTTCATCTTCTAAATTAAAGACTTCCACGACTCGTTTGGCACTGGTCATTGCTTTATTCATGGTGCTAATAACCATGGTTAATTTGATTAATTCTACTAAAATTTGTAATAGATAATTCACGAGTGCCACTAAGCCACCTTGCGTTAAGCTACCGACATTCACCCACTGACTGCCTTGCCAAATAATCAGTACCAAGCAAATATTGACAATCACATAGGTCAAAGGATTGGTTAGAACACTCCAATTCGTCGCTTTTAATTGTTCATGATTTAAGTGTTGGTTAGTACTCTTAAATTCTTCGATTTCTCTTGCTTCTTGTCTAAATGCACGAATGACGCGCATCCCTTTTACTTGTTGTCGAGTCAATTGTACTAGATGATCCAGGCGTTTTCTCACATTGGTAAACATCGGACTCGTTAATTTTAAGATACCTCCGACCACTACAAATAATAGGATAATCATTGTAGTAAAAATTAAAGCCACGCGGCTTTCAATTTGCATCGCCATTACTAAAGACCCAATAACAATAAAGGGAGAACGTAAAAATAGCCTAAAAAAGATGTTGACGCCCGTTTGCATTTGGAAAGTATCGGAAGTCATGCGGTTAACTAAACTTGCCGGTGAATTTTTATCCACTTCCGCTTGCGGTAATGCCATAATTTTCTTAAAAAGCTCATTGTTAAGCTGGCGAGTAAATCCAACCGCCGCTTTTGCTGAATAGTATTGAGCGGTGATAGCTAAAATAAACCCTACTAAGCCTACCACAATCATTAAGAATATGTATCTTAATACTTGCGAGGTCTCTCCTGAAGGAATCGCCTCATCAATAACGCGAGCGACAATCATCGGGACGGTTAATTCTAATAATGCTTCACATAGTTTAAATACAGGACCTAAAATACTTTCTTTTTGATAGCCGTTAAAATATTGTAATAGTTGTTTCATTGATTCACCCCTTCCCATCTTGCTTGAAGTTTCTGCTGTAAAGTTGAAATAGGATGTTCTTGATCACTAGCAGTCGTTGTGAGTCCCTGACTACCTGCTATTAGAGCCTGTAAATCATCTTCTAATTGAACCGGCACCACTTGTAAGTTCCAGGTCCGATGTGAGAAAACATGCTTCACTTTCGGCAAAGCAACAATCATTTGGATCGGGTTCATCATCAGCTTTAACTTGAGCGCCCCTAATCCTAATTGTTCAAAATAATCCTCTAAGGGCGTTAACAATTCATCTTCAGTCGCACTATCTAAGACAATATCATACTCAAAAATTGGATAATGCCATAACCCTGTTAAGAGTTCATCAGCTGTATGTTGACGGTACAACACTGAGCCTTTTAGGTCTTGAATACGATACGCCAACATTTGATGTTTAGTATTTTTGATTTTCTTTTTCTTGACCGGATATAGCGCAGCTGTTTCGTTAATATACGATTGATCATAAGCCTTAATAGGACTGTCCTTTGGATAATAATTGGTCGGTGTCATCACCGTTGCCCCTAAATCCATCATCGCTTGATTAAAATCTCCGGGACGCTCTGGATCAATTAATTCATATAAAATTTCCGCAAAAATCTTTCTTGAACTTGGTTTTGAAATATCAGCATCCAATTCAAACATCCGCGCGGTAACACGTAATAAATTGCCATCGATCGCTGGTTCAACTAAGTCAAATGCCATACTCCCAATTGCTGCTGCGGTATAGGGGCCTATTCCTTTTAATTTTAATAATTCCGGCAACGTTTGAGGCATCTGACCTTGATGATGTTCCATTATTTGTTGGGCGGCCACTTTTAAATTACGCGCACGAGAATAATACCCTAGACCTTGCCATAATAACAATAATTCCTGCTCATCAACATTAGCTAATGCCTCAATTGTTGGTAATGCCTTAATAAATCGCTCAAAATAAGGAATAACAGTTGTTACTTGTGTCTGCTGTAACATAATTTCACTAATCCAAATATAATAAGGATTACGAGTGCGTCTCCATGGTAAATCACGTTTGTTTTGATCATACCAATCTAAGAGCGCTGCCCGAAATCCTTTAACTTTTTGATCATCCCATCCATATTTTGCTAAAACTTGAGTCACAAAACGCTCCTTTCTCTTGTTCAAAAAATCAAAGTGAGTGTCTGTCGAGTTATCATATCCTCTTTTTAAAGTAGCTTAGCTTCTCATTTTAAACACTCACTCGTAATATATATTTAGAAGGTCATTTCACACCCTTCTGATCGTCTCTGTTTCTCTTGATTTACCGAACATTCTGTCATAAATAAGGGGCTATCCGTTGTTAGACTGGACGATTTCGAAGAAATCGAACAGGATGACAATGGCAAGCAAGCGAAGCGCGCTAGCTCAGCCTCATTTCAATTCATAAAATGTTCAATTGTCCCTTTATATTGCTTGGTTACTGTGAGATATTGTAGGATAATAAGTCTTGGAAAGGGACTTACGGGAATATGCTGTTCACTCCTGTGGCTTTGTCTACTTCTTAAGTCTGTAACCCAGACCATTGATGTCACAACCAACACACTAGCTGTTTCCACCCTGGTTCACACCCGCTAGTAGGCGAGTGGCAGCTTGAATCAGCGTGATAAGTATTCTATTAAGCGAGGCTGTTATAGGCAATGGTATCCTGGGATATCCCACAGTAACCAAGCAATTTCCAAATATTATCGAAAGGAGGTCCCTCACATGAACTTATATGTCGGTTTAGATGTTAGTCTAGCTAAGCTAGATGTCTGTTGTTTAACGGATGATGAACAATTTTCTGTTTTGTTAGAACGTTCTTTTAAAAATGATCACGACGGTGCCACTGAACTGAAAGAATGGATTCTTCAAGCTTATCAGGACTATCACTTTGATCGAATCGTCATCGGCATGGAATCCACATCAGCTTATAGCTTTCATCCCGGTTACTTCTTCAAAGAAGACCCGGAGCTGAGTGAGCTGAATGTGGTAGTCACAATTGAAGAACCAAGCAAAATCAAGAAATATCGTGAAGTTTTCTCCGAAAATAAAAACGATGCTTTAGATGCGTTCTATATTGCTGATTACTTGCGAATCCAAAGGTTTAATCTCTCTTTCTTAAAGGAAGACCAATACATCGCCTTACAGCACCTTACACGGTCTCGCTATCAATTAATCAAGCAACTCACCACAGTCAAGCAACACTTCCTAGAAAATCTTTACTATAAATGTAATACGCTTTCGATGAATCTTAAGGAAGATGGGCATTCCACGACTGCCCTCAGTGCTACCGTCATCTCACTCATGACCGAAGACTATTCACTGGATGACCTGGCTAATATGCCTTTAGAAGAACTTGGGCAATTAATTCAAAAACTAGGACGGGGACGCTTCAAAGCACCCGAAGACTTAGCTAAAACAATCCAAAAAGCCATTCGTTCTAGTTATCGTCTCTCTAAGGTCCATGCCCAATCCATTGATATCGTGCTGGCTGTCTTAGTCCGTGAGATTCGATCACTTGAAAAAGCAATCAAAGAGCTCGACAAAGGGATTGAAGATATTGTTCAAACCCTACCAGAATATCAGTGCTTAACTTCTATTCCTGGTATTGGTCCGGTCTATGCTGCTGGAATCATCGCTGAAATCGGACAGATTGAACGCTTTGATTCTCAAGCAAAAATCGCCAAGTATGCCGGGTTATCCTGGAAGGAAAATCAGTCGGGAAAACGTTCGTCCCAAAACACACCGATGATTCATCGGGGCAATCGGTTCTTGCGTTATTACCTAGTTGAAGCTGCCAACTCTGTTAAACGTTATTTACCTGAATATGCCCAGTTCTATCATAAGAAATTCCAAGAAGTACCTAAACATCAGCACAAACGTGCCCTCGTCTTAACCGCAAGAAAATTAGTGCGTCTGGTGGATGTGCTACTACGCAATCACCAACTCTATACGCCACCGGAGGTGTTGCATAGATAAAAGACGAACAAAATAGAGCTAATTATTAATAAAGTTCGTGAAAAAAACGCGATTTCACGAGTGTTTATTTAGTGCGCCCTTAAACATCTAAATGATCAAAAGCCGAGTCTAAAATAATTTATTTTTCTCTTGACTTATTACCACTAGACTTAACTTTATTCTTCAATAAATGCTTCTTCATTTTCAGCCATCCACGTTTTAATTAAGTCATAATCAAAGCCCTTGCGCATCATACTTTCAGTCATTTTTTGCTTTAATTGAAACCCTGAATGTTTGCGGCGCCATTTACGTAATTGCTTTTCAGCCTCTTTGGCTAATAAATCATCTTGCCGTTCTGCGCTAGCTGATAAATCCACTTCATGCATCACTTGTTGAATCAAATCATGATCATAGCCTTTATTATTCAACATTTGTCGCGTCTTTTCAATCAGTTTTTTGGGTGGATATTGCTTTTTAATCCGCGCATATTTGTCAGCGAGTGCTTGAGCATTTTCCACTGCTAACTCAGCAGGATATTCTTGCATCGCCTCATCAATTAAATGCACTGCGACCCCTTTTTGCTGCAATTCACGCCTTAATAATGCTGGCCCTTTTTGATTTAAATTAGCATGCGTGCGCACATATGATTGACTATAAAATAAGTCATTTAAGTATTTTTGTTCCGTCAATTTCTCAATCGCTTGTTCAATATATAATGCTTCATTAGGATGCGGTTGCTCCTCTTGTTCCTTATGGCGATCGGCTAAATATTTTGTTAAATAATCACGCGTTTCTTTTACCGTCTTCAAGCCATGGGCTAAATATTTAATCGCTTGATTATAAATCGAATGTTGATATTCGGCTTCAGCAATTTCATTTAAATCTTTGGCAGTGACCGTTTGTGCTTTAAACAAAGCAAATTTCACTAGGACGGCTTCATTGACTCCCATCCAAAATTCATCATCCACATAAAGTGAGTAGCGTTCGCTATTTTTCTTTTGCTTTTCAATTCTCGTGATTTTCATTGAAGCCACCTCCTTTAATTGTTTTTCTAGTAAAATTTAATTAATCTTGATTAACAATGACTATTAGACTGAGCAGCCACATTAGATGTGGTTTTGGGGCAAGAAGCAGAAATTAGCTATTTTACTTTGTCTTCCACTATAAAAGCAGTTTTTAAGGAAATGGAATAAAACGAATGATTTTCGCTTCGTCTGCCTATCCTCGCACAGTTGGGAGTGTACCAGAAGTAGAAGATGAAATAATTTTCGCTTTGTCTGTTCACTTTCAAACCTGTCTTTAAGACGTAGTTTGATGCCAATCAACCACTACACTTTTAATTATCTAACAATTACTTGACTGAAGTTAGCCTGTTTTTGCCCAGTCTCACTCAACACTACGCACTAAAATAAATAGATGGAACCCAAATGATTTTTTTAATTTTTACCTGACAATACTCAACACTACGCTTGTCTTTAACAAGCACTTACTAACTGTAGTTTATCAATTTTTACTTATTTATTTTTAAAACGAGCCATTTCAGTTAATAAATCATCCGCCATTTGTAATGATGAGTCCGTAATGGTCTTTCCGGACATCATTTGTGCTAAGATTTCGCGGCGCTCATTAATCGTTAAAGTATT
This sequence comes from Globicatella sp. PHS-GS-PNBC-21-1553, assembly GCF_033564055.1. Lineage (NCBI taxonomy): Bacteria > Bacillati > Bacillota > Bacilli > Lactobacillales > Aerococcaceae > Globicatella > Globicatella sp. PHS-GS-PNBC-21-1553. The sequence continues at coordinate 1,630,317 of NZ_CP085470.1, read as the reverse complement.
GACGACCGTTGAGGTCCGATTATTGGCGACTTGTTTTTGAATATATAATTGTTCATGGGCAATGGCCGCTACCTGTGCCAAGTGGGTAATACAAAGCACTTGATTATGAAAGGCAATTTGGGCAATTTTTTCAGCAATCGCTTGTGCTACCCGTCCCGATACACCGGTATCAATCTCATCAAAGACCATCGTATGTTCACTTAATTGGCGACTAAATACAGCTTTTAAAGCTAGCATAAAACGTGAGAGTTCGCCACCACTGGCTACTTTAACGAGTGGTTTGCTTGCTTCACCGACGTTGGTCATCGCATAAAACTCTGCCTCGTCTTGCCCTTCAATTGATAAATTAATCCACTCTACCGTTCCTAACTCATCTAATTCAATTTGTTCGGTTGCTAAAGTATTAAATCTTACTTCAAAGCGACTATGAGGCATATACAAATCTGCCAGTTCATGTTCAATCGCCGTAACTAACCCTTTGGCCAATTTTTGACGTTCGGCAGTTAATTGTTGTGCTAGTGTTAAGGCCTCTTGATAAGCTGTATTAAATTTTAAAGCTAAATCTTTTAAGTAAGCTTCGCGATTTCGAACTTGGTAAATTTCTTCAGAAATTTGATCATAATAATCCAAAATCTCGTCAATTTCCATGCCATACTTACGTTTCAATTGGCCTAACTCATTTAAACGGGCTTCGACCTCATCAATCGATTGATCCCCCGTATCAAAACCGTCATTACTCATCGCCACTTGATGCGCTATTTCTTGTAAATCAATTCGAATGGATTTGACTTGGTCTAAAATCGCCGGGTATTGATCATCAAAATCTTTAATTTGATTCAATTCATCAATCACTTCACTTAAATTTCCCAAAATACTACTGTCACTATCTGACATTAAATAATTAATCGATTCCATCGCGTGGGTTATCTTTGTCGCATTTTGCAATTTGGCACTAATGGCCTCTAATTGTTCATATTCTTCTTTGACTAAATGCGCTGCCTCAATCTCATTCACTTGGAACTCTAAAAACTCAAGCGTTGCATTTGCTCTTGTTCATTTTTTTGACTCTTAAACCATTGGCGACGAATCGCAGCATACTGTTCGTACGCGGTTTGATATTTTTCTTTTAATTGAATAAATCGTTGATCGCCTAATTGATCGACTAAACTTAAATGTTGCGTATTATCTAATAAGGCTTGGTGTTCATTTTGACCGTGTATGTCAACTAAATGACTACCGATTCTTTTAAGGGCAGTGACATTTAATAATTGACCATTCACCCGTATTAAATTTTTACCTTGATTGTTAATTTCACGGCGAATAATTAATCCATCTTCAAGTAAATGTTCCGTATCAATTGAAAGCTCTTCTAATAAATGAATAAGCGCAGTTGGTTGCTCATTAAAAGAGAATAACCCTTCGACCACCAACTTTTCACTATCTTGTCGAATGAATTCATTTGATCCACGTCCACCACATAAGATGCCTAAAGCATCAATAATAATGGATTTTCCGGCACCAGTTTCTCCTGATAAAACGGTCATTCCTTGTGAAAAATCAATCGTTACTTGATCAATTATCGCAAAAGACTCAATGGTTAAACTTTGTAGCATAGTACACCTCAATTAAAATGTTTCATGTGCTTGTTTGACTACTTCTTCAATCTTAATCTGTTGCCAACTTTGATTATTTAATTGTTTGGCATTTTTTAATTTAGCTAAAAACTCAATATTTCCTTCACCACCGGTAATCGGTGAAAAAGTTAAATCTTCAACTGTATATCCAATTGAACTAGCAAATTGTAATACTTCGGTGACCACATCAATATGCGTTTGTTGGTCTTTAACAATACCATTTTTTCCAACTCTCTCACGTCCAGCTTCAAACTGAGGTTTAATTAAGGTTAATACATAACCATCTTGCGCTAGAATATCAATCAGTGGTGGCAAAATTAGTCTTAAGGAAATAAACGAAACATCAATGCTGGCGATAGTAGGCTCTCCCCTAGTAAAATCGGCTGGTGTAGAATAGCGAAAGTTTTGACGTTCCATGACTTCCACTCGTGGATCGACTCTCAATGAATAAGCGAGTTGATTGTAGCCAACATCGAGAGCATAACTCATTTCAGCGCCGAATTGTAACGCAGCATCAGTGAAACCACCAGTAGAAGCACCAATATCTAATAGCCGGTGACCGGCCATATCGATGTCAAATACCTTAATGGCCTTTTCTAATTTTAAGCCGCCTCGACTGACATAAGGCATAATTTTCCCTTTAATATGAAGTTCTGAGTCTACCGGTATTTTTTCACCGGGCTTGTCGTAGCGTTGATTATTTTGGTCGTAAATTTGTCCCGCCATAATTAAACGACGCGCTTGTTCTCTAGACTCGGTTAGACCTGCTTGGACAACTAGTTTATCTATTCTTTCTTTTTTCATTTTATTGCTCCAATGTCACAAATTGTAAGAAAACCTCAAGACTGTCGTATGGTTTTCCAGTAGTTTCAGTTAGCTCGTTCAATGCTGAGCGAGCCTTTTCTAAATCAGAATTCAAAGCCTCTTTTGCTCCCTCTAAAGTCAGTAAAGCCGGATAAGTAGCTTTATGTAATTCACTATCAGCTTGGGTTTTTTTACCCGTTTCAGTTGGCGTGCCAATTTCATCCATAATATCATTATGAATTTGGAAAGCTCGTCCAAAATGAGTGGCAAATGTTTCTAATAATTGACGTTCTGAAGCAGTTAGATTGGCAATAATAGCTGCCGCTTGCACTGCAAATAAAAAAAGTTTACCCGTTTTTAAAAAATGAATATTCGCTAGTTGTTCATGAGTGATCGTTTTATTTTCTGCTTGAATGTCAAACACTTGTCCTGCCACCATACCAACAGAACCAGCCGCTTGACTTAATAAACTGATTAATTTTACTTTTTGCTCAGGCTTCAATTGGTCATCATCAGCAATCATGCCAAAGGCATCGGTTAATAAAGCGTCCCCAGCTAAAATAGCGGTCGCTTCATCAAATTTTTTGTGATTAGTCAACATACCACGGCGATAGTCATCATTATCCATCGCTGGTAAATCATCATGGATGAGCGAATAGGTATGAATGGCTTCTAAAGCATTGGCAGTGTTGAGACCTGCCTTTACCGCATCCATTGATTGAATCGCTAAGACCCATAATAACATGACGGGACGTACTCTTTTGCCGCCATTTAATAATGAATAGGTCATTGGTTCCATTAACTCTATCGGTGTCGTTTTATAACGTATATGTTGTTCTAATCCTTTTTCAAAAAACTCTGTAATGGTCTTTAATTTTAATATTTCCATTGTATTCTTTATCTTTAGCCTTATACATTAGGTACGTTAATAAAGCTAAAATCCTCCTTGTTAAAAATCGATTGTTATCTTTTACAAACTTACAAACATGATGCTTTCGGTTATCCTGCTAAATTTGACTGTAAATATCTGTCAAAGCTAGTGATATTATAACATAATCCACTAGTGTTCTCACACAATCAGTATATAAAAATCGAAGGCATTAAAAATGTTTTTGTTTTAATATTGGAAGTTACTCCTTGATTAAAATTTATATCTTACAAAACCTAACTAGTCTCTTTTTTCGATACCATAATATTCAACAGCCATTATCGAAAATTGTTACTAAAATGATGCTTTGTTATTTAATAACGTTCTTTGAAATGAGTGGACAAGAAGTAGAAAATGGTTTTTTTCACTTTGTTTGCCACCCTCGCACAGTCGGAGTGGGCCAAATGTAGATAATCAAAAGACTTTCGCTTCGTTTGCCCTCCCCGCACAGTTGGGCTTGAAGCAGAGTAGAAATACGAATCATTTTCGCTTCGTCTTGATCACCTCTCCAATGTATAAGAAAACTAACCCTATTTATAATTAATCTTTCCCTGGTCTTATGCTATTTCTTTATAAAAAATAGCTAAGCAAAAAAACGATGTGCTTTTTGCCTAGCTTCTGGGAAATTATATTTCTTCTGCGTCTAAATTCACTTCACCTTGTGGTGTCATCATTTTAGCGACGGTTTGTTCTGCTTCAGTCAATGTTTTTTGACAATATTGACTCAATTCAATTCCTTCTTTAAAAGATGCCAAAGCTTCTTCTAAGGGTAATTCACCACGTTCTAATTGTTGCACAATTTGTTCTAATTGTGTTAATGCGGCTTCAAAATTTTCTGGTTGCTTTGCTGTTTTTTTAGTTGCCATTTATTTATCTCCTTTAAGTTTTTCAATAGAATTAACGGTTGCATTAATCTTGCCATCCAATAGTCGTATTTCAACATCATCTTGCTGCTCAAGACTCGCGACTGATTTAACGACATTTCCATCTTTAGACACAACCGAATAGCCTCTAGCTAAAATATTTAAGGGACTATAGGCTTCGAGTTGAACGACTCCTTGCTTAAACTGATGTTCTTTTTTATTTAATAAGAGTTGCATCGAATAAGCCATACGTTCAGTCATCCGCTCTACCAATTGACTTTGCTGATTGATGCGATTGGCTGGCGAAGCCGATCCTAATTTTTGACTCGCTAACTCTACTTGATGTCGTTGCTTTTGCAAATATTTTTGTTGATGTTGCCATAAAGCCGTTGTTAAATTATCCAGTTGTTGAGTGTAAGCTTGATATAACCTTTCTGGTTGGGTCAAAATATAAGATTGCTGGACATTTGATAAACGCTTTTGCTTTTGCTTAAATTGGGCATTAATGGCATAGATTAATCGTTCGGATTGACCATTTAAATAGGCTAAGATATCAGTCATAACGGGCACTGACATTTCCGCAGCTGCTGTTGGAGTGGGTGCTCTTAAATCAGCTACTAAATCAGCAATCGTCGTATCTGTTTCATGACCGATAGATGAAATGACCGGTATCGGACAGTCTAATATGGCTTTTGCTACAACTTCTTCGTTAAACGGCCATAAATCTTCAATTGAGCCTCCACCACGCGCAAGAATCACCGTATCAAACTCACTGGCTAAGTTTTTGACTTTATCAAAGGCTGACGCGATTTCACCGGCTGCTTCTTGTCCTTGTACCCTGGTTGGAAAGACCGTTACTTGAACAATCGGATAGCGCCGTTTGATCGTTGTTAAAATATCGCGAATGACCGCTCCGCTTGGACTCGTAATGACCGCAATTTTCTTAGGAAATTTTTCAATGGGTCGATTTAAAACATCAAATAAACCTTCTTTTCTAAATTTCTCTTTCAGCTGTTCTAGAGCTTGGTAAAGTGCTCCTACCCCATCAGGCTGCAAGTTTTCAATAGTGATTTGATATTGGCCACTTTTTTCATATAAACCGACTCGCCCGACCGCAAGGACTTTCATTCCTTCTTCTAGTTTGAACGGAAGTTTATTAAAGGCATGTTTGAACATGACTGCATTAATAACGGCACCATCGTCCTTTAAACTAAAATATTGATGGGCATTCGGTCGCATCCTAAAATTTGATACTTCTCCCACAACAAAAACTTTTTGTAAGTGAGGATCAACATCAAACTTTCGTTTTAAATATTGAGTGAGGGCTTTGACCGTTAAATATTTTTCGTTCAAAAGAACACCTACTTTCTAAAGCGTTTGATAATCAATATCATGTTGACGACAAGCACACTCCAATGTTTGTTCCATTAACATCGCAACCGTCATCGGTCCCACACCACCTGGAACGGGCGTAATGGCACTGACCATATCTTCAACTTCTTCAAAAGCAACATCTCCCGCTAAACGGCCATCTGGTAAACGATTAATCCCGACGTCAATGACAACAGCACCTGGTTGAATATGTTCCTTCGTTAAGAGACCCGGTTTACCGGCTGCCACGACGATAATATCTGCTTGCTTAGTATGTGCTTTTAAATCTCTCGTTTTAGTATGACAAACAGTAACGGTAGCATTCTCATGTGTTAGAAGCATTTGTAATGGTAAACCAACGATTAAGCTGCGGCCAATGATAACAACATTTTTCCCTGACAAAGTAATATCATGGGCTTTTAATAAATTCAAAATTCCTTTAGGCGTGCACGGAATCACTGTCGCTTGATTGGCGATTAATTTTCCTAAATTATAGGGATGGAAACCATCGACATCTTTGTCTGGGCTAATGCGCTCAATCATCTTACGTTCATCTAAATGTTGAGGCAAAGGTAATTGAACAATCATCCCATTCACTTTTGAGTCGGCATTTAATTCATCAATCTTAGCGATTAATTCGGTTTCTGGTACCGTCTCAGGGAATTTTACCCATTCAAAATCAAAGCCGATTTGATGAGCTTTCTTTTCCTTTTGGCCGACGTAAACTTGGCTAGCTGGGTCTTCACCAACCGTTATTACTACCAATTTTGGCGTCACTTGATGATGATCTTTTAATTTTTGCGTTTTTTCTTGGAAGATGGTTAACAATTCTTTTGAACGTTTAGTTCCGCTTAGTAATTTGGTCAAATAAAGCACCTCTTTTTTTATAATCATTAAGTCATATTATACACGATATAGGGTAATTTTTCATTTTTCTAAGTGGTCATTTTTAATAAAGCGCTTAATCTACTGGTTAGTTTGTGATATAATATACATACTAATAGTGAAAGGAAGTTTTTTTATGAAGCAGTCAATCATTTCAATCCTTAAATATGAAACATTTGTCTCACCGGGTGCTTTTTTCCATTTGAAAACCGATTGGTTCCACACCGATCAAGAAATCAAAACCATCATTATTGACCAAGATAATCTCTATTCTAAATTACTATCAATTTATCCTAAAGATTTTGTGATGTATTTAGAACAAGATAAAAATGGTTCACTTTATCGCACCAATATGCCTTTAACCCTATGTGAAGAAGAAGGTTATTATACGGTTGAATGGCCGAACGATTAAATAACAATCATTATTTCATCGCCTACCAAAAGTCTGACTCTATTTCAAAAAACTCGTACCTTATGCCTGCTTTTATTGCAAAACAAAGTACGAGTTTTTAATGATTGTTCATTAACTATTAAAAAGTATTAGCTTTATTAATTACGATTCAATGAAGGTATAAAGCTGAAGTTGAATTATTAATTCACACATCTTCTGGAAAAATAAATAAAACTAGGTTATGTAGAAATGTTATATTTTTCTAAAACCATTTAATTTCATAATTTTCTATTCCAGCCTCTGAAAAAATAAAGCGTAATGCATTTAATGTTCTGTTTTTAAAATTATTTTCTTGTTCTTCTGAAACTTTATTTCCCCAAAACATCTCCATGATTATTTTATCATCTTCAAAAATAGCGGGATTTTCTACCATGTCCGAATCAGTATCAATGGCGTTTCTTAAAGCAGTAATAATAGTAATCATTGGAACTACAATTCTTTTCAGTTCGTCTGATTCTTTCTTAAATGTTAATATCAGTTTCATTTTTCCTCCTATACAAGATAACTTTTATTTAATTATATTCTACATGATAATAAAATTAAAAACAACCGTAAAATTTAATGGGAATGCAATATTTTTCAACAATTTTTAATAATACTTTTTATTTAAAAATATTATACAGTAAAAAACTTTAAATGACGTTTTGCTTTTTCACAATTATAAGGACTTTATCTTATTTAAAAATAGTGACTAAAGCTTGAATAGCTTGTTCAATTTCATCAAGCTCTAGCCCACCATAACCTAAAATATAACTTTTGTCGAACTGGTTCTTTAATTTAGCGTAGTGGTTGACTGGTTGTAAGCGAATCTTATTTTCAGCTAGCCTAGCTTGAATCACGTCAGTCTGTGGAATCTCACCCTCAAAGTTAATAATAAAGAAAAGTCCAGCCCCTGCTTCCTTAATGGTTAGGGGTAATTGGGTTTGGGTAAGTGCTGCTAGCACTGCTTTTTCCTTACGACGGTAATTAGTTCGCAGGCTATTAATATATTTAGGAAAATAAGCAGAATTAAGAAAATCAGTCATTAAATATTGCTCAAAGCTGGAAATATCATTGGTTTTTAATTTAACTTGATGGAATTTTTTCATTAATTGATCGGGTAAAACTAAATAAGACATCTTAAAAATTGACCCCATACTTTGACGAAAAGCCCCTAATAAAATGACTCGCTCTTGGTCGTCCAGACTGGTCAAAGCAGGAACAGGACGCCCCTTAAGTCGGAACTCATTATAGTAATCATTTTCAATAATATAACGATTTTCTGCCTGATAGGCCCATTTTAATAAACGCTGACGTCGACGCATTCCCATGATAATGCCAGTGGGAAACTGGTGGTTGGGAGTAGTAATCACGATGTTAGCGGAGGTAGTCTCCAAATCTTTAACGGAGAAACCATATTTATCAATCGGAATTCGAATAGTCTTTTGGTGATAATCTGTAAAGAGATCTAAATTTTTATAATAGCCAGGATCTTCTAAGGCATAAATTCCATCTTCTAATAAGGCAAATAGAGTCCGTAAGCTAGCCGTATGACCCCCTGTAATGATGATATTGTCAGGTGACGTCAACACTCCCCGGTATTTACGTAAATAATTAGCAATAGCCAAGCGTAAAGAGAGAGCACCTAAGTCATCTTTTAAATTACAATTAACCACGCTTTTGGCTAGCGCTTCGGGTGCATACTGCAATAATTTTTTTGAATTTAAAGTAGCCATATCACGATTGGCAAAGTGAAAATCATAAGTATATTGGCTGGCTTTACTTATGATAGAATCCTCATGTTTTAGGGGCTTTGTCTCAATTTCCTCAGAGGGCAACATATCAATTTCTAGTAAATCCACATAATAACCAGATCTTTCCCTCGGCACAATATAGCCTTCATCCGTCAGTTGGTCATAAGCGTTTATGACCGTATTGAGGCTGACTTTTAAATGATCTGCCAAGGCTCGCCGTGAAGGAAGTTGGTCACCACTTTTTAAATGTCCTTGGGCAATTTGCCGGATGACTTCATCGACTATTTGTAAATACAGGTGTTGGTCTTCATTAAAGTTCACGGTAAACATGCTTTTCCTCCTCTCGTCTTATCCATTATACACCAAAAAACTATTTGGACCCATAAAAATATTCAATTTTGCATCTTAAGAAACATCCAAAAGAATGTTAAAGTGGAGACATTATTTATAAAGGAGCAATCAAGATGAAATTATCAATTGAAGAAGTACATAAACAATTAGCTGGTGGCGTCATCATGGACGTGGTAAATGTGGAACAAGCTAAAATTGCTGAAGCAGCGGGTGCCGTAGCGGTCATGGCTTTAGAAAGAGTTCCTGCAGACATTCGAGCTGCTGGTGGTATTAGTCGGATGAGTGATCCTCGAATGATAAAAGAAATTCAAGCAGCAGTTTCAATACCAGTCATGGCGAAAGTAAGAATTGGTCACTTTGTCGAAGCTCAAATTTTAGAAAGTTTACAAATTGACTATATTGATGAGTCAGAAGTCTTATCAGTAGCTGATCATGTTTATCATATTAATAAACAACTATTTGAGACACCTTTCGTTTGTGGAGCTAGAGATTTAGGTGAAGCTTTACGCCGTATTCAAGAAGGGGCTAAAATGATTCGTACTAAAGGTGAAGCAGGAACAGGGGATGTCAGTCAAGCGGTTAGTCACTTAAGAAAAATCCATGAACAAATCCGCTATGTGGTGTCGTTACAAGATGATGAGCTCTTTAATCAAGCTAAGGAATTAGGCGTCTCTTATGATTTATTAAAGCAAGTCCATGATACTGGTAAATTACCTGTATTGAACTTTTCAGCTGGCGGGGTTGCAACACCTGCGGATGCGGCTTTAATGATGCAATTAGGTGCTGAAGGAGTTTTCGTTGGTTCAGGTATTTTCAAATCAGGTAATCCAGAAAAACGTGCCAAAGCCATAGTTGAAGCAGTAGCCAATTATAAAGATGCTGCTAAATTAGTCGAAGTCTCAACTGATTTAGGCGAAGCGATGGTAGGTATTAATGAAGACGAAATTAAAGTCATCATGTCTAACCGTTAATCATTAAAAACAAGTGTTTTAAAAGTCAGTGGTGATGTGCCCCCGAGGGAGTGGGCAAGAAGTAGAAAATTAAATGATTTTCGCTTCGTCTGCCCACCCCCGCATAGTTGGAAGTGAACCAGAAGTAGAAAATTGAATTATTTTCGCTTCGTTTGTTCACCCCCGCACAGTTGGGAGTAGACCAGAAGTAGAAAATCGAATGATTTTCGCTTGGTCGGCCTACCCCCGCACAGTTGAGTAGGCCTCAAAACAAGTCAAAAGACGCAGTTTGAGACCACTCAACCCCTGCGCTTTTAATAATGACCAATAACTCGATGGATTTTATCGACTTTATGCCTAAACTATTTAAGACGAAGATTGAGACCACTCAACCACTGCGCTTTTAATTATCGATCACTAATCTGAATGAATTAGTCAAGATTATTCTCAGCCTCATAAAGACGCAGTTTGAGGCCACTCAACCACTGCGCTTATAAATATCGAGCAATAACTTGATTGAATTTTTTATGTTTATAACTAACTCATTAAGACGCAGTTTGAGACCACTCAACCACTGCGCTTTTAATTATCGATCACTAATCTGAGTGAATTGGTCAAGATTATTCTCAGCCTCATAAAGACGTCATTTGAGACCACTCAACCACTGCGCTTTAAATTAAATAGATATACCTGAACAGAATTTAAAAAGTTTTTGCCCAGCCTCTATGGGGGTTATTTTATGTCTAAAAAATATAGTTACGAATTTAAACTGCATGTTGTGGAAGACTATTGTGACGGAACATTAAGTTATACAGTAATGGCGAATAGGTATAGGATTTGTACTAAAAGACTGATAGAGAAATGGATTAATATCGATAAGATTTATGGGAAGAATAGCTTAAAACTTAAAGGAGAAAAATCAAAGATCGCTCATTTCACAAAGTTTCATTTTCAAAATGGGTTCAGGTATTTTCAGTTGAAACATAATTGAACAATGTAAGCATTCCAAACGCACTATAACAACCTAAAAGAGGCAAATTATCCAATTTTTTGTTTTCATCAATTTTCACGGTGTCTTATTTTGAGACACGAAAACAGCTCTTTTTGAGAGTTATTTTCATTTTCATAAAATTTCGAAGAATAATTCGCTAAACTTGATAAAATCTTAATAATTAAGCAAAATATGTCTCAAAATGAGACACGAGCTTGTGAATGAAAATAATCTTAGCAAAATTCTCGGATGAAGGGAGTTTTCAAATTGATTTCACAAGCAATCACCGTTATCAATCAAAAAAAGCATCCGAAAATAAATTCGCATGCTAGTTGATTAATTCCTTGTTTTCTTAAGAGTATCACTTGCTTAGTTAAGTCTATTGGCTCGATAGTCAAATTTAAAATGCTATTAGTGGCTAACATCAACTATTCAATGACTCATTATAAAACAGTTTTTAGTTTTATTGCATGAACTTAAACATCGTAGTGGTTAAAACTTTTTCCGTCAATGCCAATACGCCTTCAATTACTAAACCAACATTTTTATTAATCGGCTGACATAAAATCGATAAATTCACCAAAATGTTGGGCCCAATATTGTTCATGATGTTTTTCTCCAACCATAATCCGTAACCAAGTATTTTCAATCGGTACGCCTTGAGCCAATAAAGTCGCATAATAATTTAAAGAACAATCTACATATTGTTGATTCCGCCTTTGTTCTAATTCAGGGTCAGCTAAACCATCGGTCTCCTCTGTTCCTACTTGAACATAAACTTTAGTATTTTTAGCTAAGGGATGGGCCTTGATAAACTCTAAAAATGCTCCTTCATTAAACCATGAAGCTAAAGAAAAAACACCTATTTTTCCAAAGACAGTTGGATATTTAGCTGCCAGATAAGCCGTAATGAAACCGCCCATTGAACTGCCCGCTAACCAGGTATGTTCTGCCGCTACTAAAGTGCGATATTCTTGGTCAATAAAAGGCTTCACCACTTTCACAAGCCATTCGCCATAATGGCTACCGTCGCCTCCTGCTGTTGTCATTTGACTATGATGTGTTGGATCCAGCTGCCAAGGCGAATATTCATCCAGTCTTTTTTCAGGATGATTATCAATGCCGACAATGATCATTGGAGGGCGATGATGATGCTCGTTGTACGCTTCTATCACTCGCCAAGAATGACCAACGTATGATTCCTCGTCAATAAAGACATTTTGCCCATCATGTAAGTACAGGACTCCGAAACGTTCGGTGACACTCGCTTGATATTCTTCTGGTAACCAGACACGAATGCGTCTATTTTCTTGATAGTAATCTTGGTATAAATAATGTTCTTGTAAATTCATGATTCACTCCCCTTTTCTATTATTTTTAGTATACAATGATTATAATGAAACTGCATACAAATTGATTAGATTGGAGAGAATAAAAATGACACTTGAAAAACATTATTCGGTACTCGAGGAACATTCTGCTCATAATATGGGATCAGGTGGCATGAATGTTTTAAGTACCCCGATGTTAGTAGCCTATTTAGAAAATACCAGTTATTTACATTGCCAACAATTATTATCTGAAGGTATGACCACCGTTGGTTCACAAATTAACGTTGACCACCTAGCCCCTACCCTGATTGGTGATGAGGTTAGAATCAAGATTATAGCTGTCAAACAAATTAATCGTCGCTTTGAATTTGAATTGGAAGCTTTTGATTCAAAGAAGCAAATTGCTCGGGCAACGCATACGCGTGTCATTGTAAATGAAACAAAATTTATGGAGCGTCTGTAAGTTAGTCCGATCGAGGCTGGGTATAAACTTGATAAAGTTAGTTAAGATTATTGTTCGTTAATTAAAAGCGCAGTGGTTGAGTGGTCTCAATCTACGTCTTAATGAGTTAGGTATAAGCATAAAAAATTCAATCTAGTTATTGCTCGATATTTAAAAGCGCAGTGGTTGAGTGGCCTCAAACTGCGTCTTAACGACTTGTCTGAGGCCTACTCAACTGTGCGGGGGTAGGCCAACGAAGCGAAAATTATTCAATTTTCTACTTCTGGTCTACTCAACTGTGCGGGGGTGGGCAGACAAAGCGAAAATTATTTAATTTTCTACTTCTTGCCCACTCCCCATTTTAACTGTTAAATAAATAAGTATTCACGTTAAAATGACCAGTAGCTAAATCATGATATTCACATAGTTTTACAGCTTTTCCAGTAAACAAAATAAATAACAAGGCAAGGCAAACAAAGCAAAAATCATTTAATTTGCTACTGCTTGCCCTCCCCTTAATTCGATTGGATAAATTCTTTATTAGTAATAATTTGCGCATTTTCTTTCACTAACTCTACGAGCGTCATATCATGGGTCACGATTAACACCATAACACCTTCTCGTCGCAGTTCTTCAATTAGTTTCGAAAATTCTAGAGTATTCGCTGGATCTAAAGCTGAAGTCGGTTCATCAAAACATAATAATTGGGGGCGCATCATCATCGCGCGAATAATTGCCACTCGTTGTTTTTGCCCTCCCGATAAAGTTGAGGGATAAACATCGCACTTATCCGCTAAACCAAAGCGCTCTAGCCAGCTAATCGCTGCTGCTGTTAACTCTTTTTGGGGTGCTAACTTATTCACTTTGGGTGCAAATAATAAGTTTTCTAAGACGGTCATTTGTGGAAACAATTGGTAATCTTGAAATACTAACCCTATCGCCCGTTGATAATTTTTTTGTTCGGTTTTACTAGGTTCACCATTTTCAGAAATTAAATCATAACCTGCTAACTCTATCGTGCCCTGATCCGCTGTTTCCAAAGCATTTAACATACGTAAGATGGTCGTTTTCCCACTCCCCGACTCTCCAACTAATAAAGTGAGGTCTCCCGGTTGCATCATTAAATTAAAATTTCGACAGATCAATTGGGTGCCAAAACTTTTACTTAAATTTTTTACAATTAGTGTCATAGCTTACACCCCCATTTTCTTTTCGATTTGTTTTAAAATAACAGTCGTCACGCCGGTAAAGATTAAATAGATAATCCCCACATAAACATATGGTAATAAGGATGCTTGTTGATTGGACAAAGCTTTACCGACTTTTAATAATTCTTCTAAACCTAAAACATAGATTAAAGAAGTATCTTTAATTAAAGTGATAACCTCATTTCCAATTGATGGCATCACGATGCGCCATACTTGCGGCAAAATGATTTTACGCCATCCAGCTAGTGGCGAAATCGAAAGAACTTTAATCGACTCAAATTGACCGATAGGCACTGTTTGAATGCCTCCTCGGAAAATTTCAATAAAATAAGCAGTATAATTTAAGACTAGTGTTAAAACCGCTGATTCAAAACGATCCAACACCAAACCTATTAAGGGAAGTCCAAAAAAGACAAACATCATTTGCAGTAATAAAGGTGTCCCTCTAAAAACATAAATATAGACTTGCATGAGTGCTTGTAACCACTTTGGTAAATAACGATTCAAAACCGCTAATAATAATCCTAAAGGTAAACTTAATACTAAAGTAATTACAAAAAATTGTAACGTCACACTAAAGCCTCGTCCTAGTGGCTCTAACCATTCTATCCCCATCTTAATTTCTCCTAGCCTTAAATTTTATATACTATTGACAATCATTGAAAACTGCAATCTAGTCTCCCTTGGGAAAGTAACTCTTCTCTTTTAATAATGAACGCTGCAATCCAGCTAGCCGTGCGAAGTTTCTTCCCCCGCGCTTCTCATTGACTATCATTGAACGTTACAGTTCAGCTAACCTTACTAGAAATCATACATTCGGCACCAACGAAACACCGAAATAATGCTAGTTTTATCAACCTGTCATTATCAAACCTATCTTGCCACTTTTACTAAGCTAATCGTAATGTTCAAGATCGTGATTATATTGATACCGTTTTGGATAATGACTATTTGTTCAATGAACCTGATTATTCTTTAATCTCAACAAACCATTTAGCTTTAATTTCATCAAATGTTCCATCTTCGGTTACTGCTTTTAAAGCGGCATTGAATTCTTCTACAAATTCACTATCCGATTTTCTGAAACCAACGGCGTATTCTTCTTCACCGAAATTATCTTCTAAAATACGGTAGCTATCGGCATTGTCTTTTTGGCTTAAATAATAAGTAGCGAGTGTTTCGTCAACGACAATTGCATCTGCTCGGCCATTGTCTAAATCAGCGAAAACTTCTACAAAGGTCGCATAGGTAATCGGTGTTGCACCATCGATGGTTTTGGTAAAGGCTTCATCTGCTAAAATTGCTTCTAAGGCAGAAGATTCTGCTTGAGTTGCGACCACTTTATCAGCTAAATCAGCTTTCGATTCAATACCATTATCAGCTTTAACAATAATGACTTGACGATTATCTATATAAGCATCAGAGAATGCAACTACTTTTTCACGTTCATCAGTAATTGTATAGCCATTCCAAATCATATCGATATTGCCGGTATTCAATTCGGTTTCTTTGGTACTCCAGTCAATCGGTTGAAATTCAAATTCCACACCCATTTTGTCAAAAACGGCGCTTGCTAAATCAACATCAAAACCAACGATATTGCCTTTTTCATCTTTAAAGCCAAAGGGCGCAAAGGTATCATCAAAACCGACAACTACTTTATCTTCTTTATTAATCATGGGTTCTGCCGCCATTACAACGGGAGATGCAACCATTAAACCTAAAACCGCCACTAACATTTTTTTGATCTTTTTCATAATATATGCTCCTTTTTTAAATTGATTGCGAAAGTCGACTATCCTAAAAAAATACGCCCTCTACCCGAATATGGGTAAAGGACGTCTTAACGTGGTTCCACCTTTATTTATAATAAGCTCACACTTATTACCTCAATGAGAATATTTCTCGCGCTATAATGTTGCGACCATACATTTTATTACTGGCTGTGTCTTCATTCGTTCATCTATTTGCTCGCACCAACCGCAAACTCTCTTGAAAATATCCCGAATCTCTTCGTCCAAAAAATGTTTTTATTAATTAATATGAGTTTATAATAAATTAAACATTCCGTTTTGTCAACTATTTTAATCAATTTCTCATTTAAATAATAATTTCCATTGAATTAACTGCTAGTTTACGTTATGATTATACAAAACATTATAAAGGAGTCGTCAGAATGAGAAAAACATATAACTTTTCTGCTGGACCAGCGATGTTACCTGAAGAGGTATTGCAACAAGCGTCCCAAGAATTATTAGATTATCGAGGCAGTGGCCAATCGGTAATGGAGATGAGTCATCGCTCTTCCGTTTATAATGATATTTTTCAAGAAACAAAAACTAGCTTAAAAAAATTAGTCAATATTCCAGATAACTATGAAATTATTTTTACACCTGGAGGAGCCAGTGCATTGTTTGGCATGATTGCTCAAAATTTAATGCCCAAAAAATCAGCCGACTATATCATAACCGGCAATTTTTCAAAGAAAGCTGCACAAGAAGCGAGAAAATTTGGTTATATCAATATCGTTGCTAGTTCTGAAGATAAAAATTTCACTTACATACCAGACGTTTCAAAAATTCAATTTAATGAAACAGCTGATTATGTCCACATTTGTGAAAACAATACCATTTTCGGTACTAAATTTAAACAATTACCTAACACTAACGGCATTCCATTAATTGCTGATATGTCTTCTTGTTATTTATCAGAACCGATTGATGTCACTCAATACGGCATGATATACGGTGGCGTACAAAAGAATATTGGACCTGCTGGCGTTGGATTATCCATTATTAATAAAGATATCATTCCAATTGAAATCAATGACAATGTACCGACCATGAACCGGTTCGATACTTATATTGACAATGATTCAATGTATAATACGCCACCAACTTATACGATTTATATGTGCGGACTCGTTTTTAAATGGTTGTTAGATCAAGGTGGTTTAAGCGCAATTCAACAGAAAAATATTAAAAAGGCACAATTATTATATGATTATATTGACCAGAGTGCATTATTTAGTAATCCAGTTAATAAGAACGATCGTTCATTAATGAATGTTCCGTTTGTGACTGGTAATCCACAGCTGGACAAAAAATTTATTAAAGAAGCGAGCGATCATCATTTAGTAAACCTAGCCGGTCACCGTTTAGTGGGTGGAATGCGCGCTAGTATTTATAATGCGATGCCTTTCGCAGGTGTTCAAGCATTAGTTGATTTTATGGAAAAATTTGAAAGAGAGAACCGATAATATGTTTGATTATTATTTATTTAATCCCATTGGACAAAAAGGTCTAACCTTATTCGAAGAAGAATATCAAGAAACCAAAGACTTAAGTGAAGCAAAAGTAGCACTTATTCGTAGTGCTAATATTCATAATTTAGACTTTCCTGAAAAATTAGTGGCCATTGCGAGAGCCGGTG
The DNA here is from genome assembly GCF_033564055.1 of Globicatella sp. PHS-GS-PNBC-21-1553. NCBI lineage: Bacteria > Bacillati > Bacillota > Bacilli > Lactobacillales > Aerococcaceae > Globicatella > Globicatella sp. PHS-GS-PNBC-21-1553. The sequence goes on along the minus strand of NZ_CP085470.1, from coordinate 1,612,943 downwards.
CTGGGGTCAATAATATCCCTTTAGATGAATGTACTAAAAAAGGGATTGTCGTCTTTAATACGCCCGGAGCGAATGCGAATAGTGTGAAAGAATTAGTACTCGGAGGAATGATTATCGCCTCTCGTAATGTATTGTCAAGTGTTGATTGGGTAAAAGCCTCAAAAGATGACGCCGACATTGCCAAACTTGCTGAACAAGCCAAAAAAGCTTTTAATGGCAATGAACTAGCCGGCAAAACACTTGGCGTCATCGGTTTAGGTTCTATCGGGGTTTTAGTAGCAAATGCTGCCTTAGCATTAGGGATGAGAGTCTTAGGCTACGATCCCTTTCTTTCAGTAAAATCCGCTTGGAAACTTTCCCACGAAGTTGAACACATTTCGAATATTGAGGATATTTATATTCAATCGGACTATATTACCTTGCATTTACCTTTAGTCGATGCCACAGAAAAAATGATTGATGCAAGAGTGGTACAATTATTTAAAAAGGGTGTCGTATTATTAAATTATGCCCGCGATACCTTAATTGATGAAGAAGCCTTACGTCCTGCTTTAGAATCAGGGCATATTGCTAAATACGTTACTGATTTTCCTAATCCGACTTCTGCTAGTTTACCTAACACCATCATTACGCCACATATCGGGGCTACGACGACCGAATCGGAAGATAATTGTGCGAAAATGGCCGTTAGCCAATTAAGACAGTATGTTGAACATGGTAATATCGTTAATTCAGTGAATTTTCCTAATTGCTCAATCGGTCCGATTGGCGCTTATACGCGTTTATGTATTCTCCATGAGAATAAGCCTAATATGATTGGTCGTTTAACGACTTGGCTAGGCAATCGTGACATTAATATTGTGAATTTTATGAATCAAAGTAAAGATGGCTATGCCTATTCGATAATGGATATCGATGGTAATTCGATTGAACATTTTAAAGAAGACTTAGCCAATGGCGATGGTGTTTGTCGCATTCGTATTATTAAAGGAGGAGAACATGGTTAATATTTCACCCTTAAGTTTACATTTAGCACAACCTGAATTTGCTCAGCAATTAGCTTCCCTACCCTATGATGTCTTTAATGAACAAGAAGCGCGGGCCTATGTCCAACAGCATCCTTTAGCCTTTATTGGTATTGATCGACCGGAAACCTTCTTTGCTGAAGGGACTTCGCCTTATGATGCGAAAGTGTATCAAAAAGCTCATGATGAATTACAACAACGTGAATTGGCGTATTATCCTCTGCAACCTGCGCAATATTATTTATACCAATTAAAAACTAATACGCACCAACAAACCGGTATCATCGCAGGCTTTACGGCTGAAGATTATCAACATAATTTGATCAAAAAACACGAGTTAACACGTAAAGAAAAAGAAGACGATCGCGTACGCCATATCGAAAAACTAGGCGCCCAAACCGGTCCCATCTTTTTAGTTCATAAACGCAATCCCGGATTGAAAGCCGTCGTTGAAGAAATTCAAAAAAACACTCAGCCGATCATCGAGTTTAAAAGTGAAGAAGACGTCTATCAAACCATCACCATTGTTCCGCACGAATTTGAAGAGGCAATTAGCCAACATTTTGCTGAGATGCCCGCCATCTATATTGCTGACGGACATCATCGAACAGCTGCTGCCGTGAGAGCCAGCGCAACAGTCGGCAATGGCAAAGTAATGAGCGTTATTTTCCCTGAAGAAGAAATGGCGATTCTGCCTTATCACCGTGTCATTAGTGATATATCGCCTTATAATCCAGAAACACTCGTTGAAAAATTGAACCAAGAATTTAATTTAATAACTGTTGAGGCGCCGGTCCAACCGACTGAAAAAGGTACGGTTGGTTTATGGTTAAATCAACAATGGTATCAACTAAGATTAAAAACACATGACCCTCAAGCTTTAGACGCTACTTTATTGAGCCAACAAATATTAGAACCTATTCTTAACATTCAAGATATTAGGACCGATGAACGGATTGATTTTGTCGGTGGGAATCGTGCATTGCAAGAGTTAGAACAATACCCGCTTGCCTTTGCAATGCATCCTACTTCTATACAAGAACTCTTTAAGGTCGCTGATGAAGCAGGTATTATGCCACCAAAAAGTACCTGGTTTGAACCTAAGTTATATAGTGGCCTCTTTTACTTTAGAGGATAAAGGATTCCTCAACAAGACGTAAAAAGGACACCGCCTGACAATGATTCAGACGGTGTCTTTGTTTTTTATTCTAAGAAAAATTGGGATTTCATTACTAATTTAGCCGGTTTTTCATTCACTAACTCTGTCTCAAATTAAACAAAATTAAAGCAGATTATAATAATTATGACGATTAGTCGAAAAATTGCTGAAAACAACAGTCAAAACTCTTCTAAAAAGTGTCTATAATTGAGAGGACCCCAATAAATTATTCAAGCTCATTTTTTCCATGTTTTGCTAAAATCGGATCAGTTTGTTCCATTTTGCTAAGCATGAAAATAATTGAGTTTTATAAATTGAGTTGGACAATGTCTTATTTAAATACCTGTTGTTGTTCGCTTATCTAACCAATTAATTAACATCGGTGAAATAATAGCCGTCCCAATCACGCCTAATGTCACCACCGCTGCCGCTTCCCCGCTATAGGGAATTAATTCAGGATTATTTTCAATCATCATCAGTGGCACACTCGCTGATAATCCCGCCATTGTTGAAATGGCGATACTCGAAATTCCTTTGCGCTTCAATACGGTTCTTTCAACTACCAACACTGGCAATACCGCTAACAGATAATATAAAACAACCATCAAGATACCAGGTAGTCCTGCTTTAGTAGCATCCAACAGATTGATTTTAGCAACAACAGACCACCCTAATAAAATAATAATGAGTCCCATGCCACTGGTTAAGAAAGCCCCCAACTCTTTATCTAAATTACCGATGACAATGCCGATAATTAAAGGTATAACAATCGAAACCAACGACATAAAATCTAATGGCGTAGGACTGATTAAACCATAAATAAACATAGGAACAATCGGGGTTGAAACAGCTGCTAAAAGTCCAAAGGCATTTTGATCAACTTCATCACCATAATCTTGAGACAACGCCAAGAAAAGTGAAGGGTTCATCGACGTAATGGCCACAATAAAGGCAATCGCACTTAAACCTAAGACACCATCAAGACCAAATAATTTAACAAACAAAATACCAGCGATTGTATTAAACAGAAGCCTTGTACTTAAAATAATGCCGTATCGCTTAAACACTTGGACGATAGAAGATAAATTCAAACTACAGCCCGATAACATCACAATCGACCCTAAAATAAAGTTTAAACCTTGACCTGAGAATAACGCTTCAGTCGGTCCGCCGATTAAAAATAATTTAGGAAAGAAAGTCCCAATTATTGATGAAATCAGCATTGGAATCAACAAGGTGCCTCCAGGAAATTTCTTCATTAACTTTAACATATGGTACCTCTTACTATTCTAAACCAAAATAATTTAAAGTCGCAGCTCCCATTGCTTTGGCAGCAATTAACATCGAGCCTTCTTCAATATCAAATTTAGGATGATGATGTGGGTAAGCCTCACCTTTAGGACTCGCTCCAATATAAAAGAAACAACTTGGTCGCTCTATTGAATAATAAGCAAAGTCTTCTGAGGGGTTTTGTTGACCACCATCTAAAATTTCATTAACCTCTTGAATCTCAGCATTTTGAATCGCTGCTACAACTTGTTGAGTTAACTGCGGATCATTCATTAAGACGGGATAATCATTTTGATAGTCAAGCTCGATTTCACAATCATAAACGTTTGCTAGACCCTCACATAAGCGTTGGATTTCTTGTTCAATCAGTTGACGATTCTCATCAGACATACAACGCACATCGCCTTCAAGTGTCACTGAATCTTTAATAATATTAAATTGACCTTTCCCATCAAAAGAACCAATTGAAATGGATGCCGCATCGAAAGGATTAATACGACGTGACACGATCGATTGTAAAGTCACTACTAATTGACTGGCAATTAAAATCGCATCATTGGCTTCATGTGGTGAAGAACCATGGCCACCTGTTCCTTGAACTTTAATAATAAATTTTGCGCGAGCTTGTTGAGTTGGCCCTTCATGATAATAAATATTACCAAACTGCATTTTACTCATCACATGACAACCCAATACATTATCCACACCTTCTAAAATACCGTCCTTAATCATTTGAATCGCACCACCAGGGGGCATTTCTTCAGCGGGTTGGTGAATAATAATGATTTTTCCGGTCAGTTCCGATTTCATTTCTATTAAAGTATCAGCCAAACTTAACATATAAGCGGTATGAGCATCATGACCGCAAGCATGCATCACCCCAGGATTTTTAGAAGCAAACGGTAAACGAGTCGCTTCTTCAATCGGCAAGGCATCAAAATCCGCTCTTAAAGCTAATGTTTTGCCAGGTTTACCTGAATCAATCGTTACCTTAACCCCATAGCCACCAATATTGCGCTCAACTTGGCAATCTTTTCCTTCATAGAACTTCGCAATATACTCGCTAGTTTCTTTCTCTTCAAAAGATAATTCTGGATGTTCATGTAACCAGCGACGATCTTGAATCATCTGTTCTTCTTTTTCTTCTAATAGTGTAAATAATTTATCTTTTAACATATCGCACCGCCTTCTTAATGTTTCTATATCCTTATATTATCACAGTATTTTAAGCGATTGTTGTAAGACCCCTTGGCGAGAATATGGTATAAAAAAAGCGGGATTTTGTAGTGACCCCAAAAGGTTAGACCAAAACTAACTTTTGTAGTCGGTACATTTCGCCCGCTTTTTTATATTATTGATATTCTTTTTCTATTTTTTCAATACCCTTACCAATTTTCTCAACGACCATCGTAACCAGTGCATTTCCCATAAAGAACATTCGCATTTTATCCGATACTTCTTCAATTTTACCATTTACCAATTTCTTGGCGGTCCAATTATCAGGAAAATGTTGCAGTCTTTCAGCTTCTACTGGAGTTAATAATCGATATTTACCATTTTGTTCAATAAAATGTGTTGATCGATTAACTGAGCCTTCTGAAGTCAACATCGTTCTTCCTGGTAGATTTAAATCATCTGTTGGAGACATACCACCTTCTGAGTAATAATATTGGTGTCCATCACCAGAAGTTCTTAATATTTTTTTGCACCTCGTAAGTATTGAAACTTTTCCAATTTTTCTTTATCTGTAATGAAATACTTGGCTGCCACCTCTTCTTCGGCTTGAATAATATCTTTTAAAGGAATTGGTCTTTCTTTATCGTATGGTATTGTATCTATTGAATAGAATTTACCATGTCGCATGATACCCGTATTCCATACAGTTCCTGAAAAGTCTTCTGAGACTTCTACAATATCTTCTGCTAATTCATAATATACTTTTCGTTCTTTATTTGGCATTGGTAAAACTGGAAATTCTTTAGCAAAAAGTCCTTCATTGAAGATATAGTCATTGTATCTATTTTCATTAAAAATTATATCAGGATTATTTTCATATTTTTCATCCAAATTCAGTGCATATGGCAAATCATTTCTAAAGACAAAGAAAAATACTCTTCTTCTTCTTTGTGCCCCACTATAATCTGCAGCGTTTATTACTCGCCATTCTACTGAATAACCTAAATTATTAAAAGCTGCTAACATAATAGCAAAATCTCTTCCACGTTGCTTTGAAGGAGCTTTTAATAGACGGTCTACATTTTCTAAAATTAGGTATTTTGGTCTAATTGCTTCTGTTGCACGAATTATTTCCCAAAATAATACACCTTTTTTCCTTCGATTCCTTTTTCATTCTTCTTGCTTCTAGCTACTGAATAATCTTGACATGGGAATCCACCAACTATCATATCAGCATCCATAGCTGCAAATCGTTCATCTGAAATCGTTGAAATATCTTCATTTATATTTTCACTTTCAGGAAAATGATATTGATATACTTCAAACGCATCTTGAGACTTTCTTGAAGGTTCCCATTGATTACTCCATTTGGTTATATATAATTGATCATTTGCTTTTTCGAGCCCGACTCTAAAACCACCTACTCCAGCAAATAATTCTAAAACGTTTATTTGTTTCACTTTATCACCTCTTCTTACACCTTATCAATTATACATGAATAATAATAAAAGATCAACTCTGAATCTTAATCTATTATAACTACGTAAAAATAAGTATGTTTGCTTGAAAAAAGAAGCTAAAAAAATAGCTTCTTAATCAATTAATTCTGAAATTTGTTCCTCAACATAATTGTTATTCAACCAAAAACATTGTTTAGTCATCCATTGATCGCTAAAATTATCCGGTTTATTAGTCCATTTTGCTGGAACTGGTAGTCGATCGGCATTTGGATTATTCTCCAAATAACTTGCTTTAGATGCATGTGGTCTAACAGACAATATTTTATCATCACTTATCTTTGTGAAATTATTATGCACTCTTTTACTAGTGGGATTGTATCGCAATTCGACCCCTTTATTTAATATATCCACGGTATCTTGCCAAACTTCTTGAACTTGATTATCTAAATCAGAAATAGGCATGTTCCAAAATTTTGCACCTTTAAAAATGTATTCTTCATTTTCATTTTCTTGAAATACAATGAATAAAAATCGGCTTATTTCAAAAAACTCTCTTAAATCAGAACCTTCCCAATTTTGTTGTGATAGCTCTTCGAAATTAAATGCTGGGAACGACATGCTTTCTTTAATTCGTTTATTTTTTTGGACACGTACAGTTTTGATTTGAATATTGGCTTTTTTAATTTCTTCTAAATCTTCAATTTTATTTTGAATATTTAACATTCTACTGACAACCATTGGAATGATTGATTTAGAAAAATTACCAGATGAACTTTCTCGTAAGTCAAATTTAAAAATTAATTGACTTAAACTCATCCCTATATATTTATTAAATGTACCAAGCAATACCTCAGAAAAAGATTCTTTTCCTTTTACAAATTTTTCACTTGGTTGCTTCACTTTTTTATCGTGCTGATATTCGACAACTTCATCAATTAGGTCTGGGCGTAAAGGAAAATCAAATGGTTCTAATCTGATCGCCTCATCAACTTTTGTTCCTAAAATATAGTTTCTTAAAAGCTCTGTCATATAACTAGCTTTAAGTGAATATGCTCTTTGTTTCGCAGGTATATCGCTACATGGCTGTCTACGAATAGAATTTCTATTTGCTCCCTTAGTACATGCCGCTAAATAATTAGTCAGCCCTTCAGAAATCTCATGAGCTTTTCCTTGAGCAATATAATCTTGAATAATTTGCCAGTCATTTTTAATTTCCTCTATATCACTTTCTGGAAATGTAAAGAGAGCGCAATGAGAAAAGAACCATTCGTCTCGAGGCATATCAGGATTATATTCATAAAATCCCAATTCAATTAATTTATTTTTTATCCAGAAAGAAGAAGTTTCAAACGTTTTACCAAACTCTTCCTCATAATTAATAATATTAAAAACTAATCGTTCTTTAGCTGAATAGGTACTATTTTTATTCTTTTTATAGGGGGTAGCCTTTAATTCAACCCCTGCTTCAGCCAAATCAGCACCAGCAATCGAGTTTTTTGGGACTTTAAACCAAGCTTCCCATGCATCTCCTGCAGTAGCTTTATTAGATTTTACTTCTTCAATATTATTTGAAAGCATCATTTCTTTAAAAGGAATACCTAATCCTTCAATTGCACGATTATGTATCTCTTCAACTGTTTGATATGGAGAATACTCCATAAAACTCCCTCCTACTTCCCTCAATCTCTTGGGGTTAATGAACAAGAGGTGCCGTTTAAGTCAATTAACTCAAAAATAATGCGATTATTGGGTAATAAGACTGCTGGCAATCCAGATTGTCCCCATTGTCTAAAGGGTTCAAATTCCATACGACGCGCTTTAAAGGCTTCAAACTCTTGGCGATTAGCTTCTGACTCACTGACATCTATTTTTTCATATTCAACGCCTTGTGCTTCTAATTCATCAATGAATTTTTGTGAAACGGCATCTTTTGAATCATAATATAATTTATAAACTGACATAATTATTCTCCTATCTCTATTTCGATTGGGCAATGGTCACTGCCCATTACTTCAGGTCTTATTTTGACATCATGAATACGGTCAATAATGTTTGGTGAGACGACAAAATAATCAATTCTCCATCCAACATTACGTTGACGGGCTTTATTCATATAACTCCACCATGTATAAGCACCGGTCACTTCTGGGTTACGATAACGGAACACATCAACATATCCTGCTTCAATAACTTGAGAGAATTTAGTGCGTTCTTCAATCGTGAATCCAGCATTTTTAGTATTCGTTTTAGGATTTGCCAGGTCAATCTCTTGGTGAGCAACATTTAAATCCCCACAAAATATAATCGGTTTAACGGCGTTTAACGTATTTAAATAAGCAAGGAAATCATCTTCCCAAACTTGGCGATACTCTAACCGAGTCAAGTCCCGTTTCGCATTCGGTGTATAAACCGTTACTAAATAATAATCGGCAAACTCTAAGGTTATCACACGCCCTTCTTGGTCATGATCTTCAATGCCAATGCCATATGTCACAGATAATGGTTTTATCTTAGTAAAAATAGCGGTGCCTGAATATCCTTTGCGCACAGCTGAATTCCAATACTCATAATATCCTAACTCACTAAAGTCAAAATCCACTTGGTCTTCTTGGGCTTTGGTCTCTTGTAAGCAAATAATATCTGGGTTGGACTCATTCAGATAACTTTGTAAGGCGCCTTTATTTAATACTGAACGAATGCCATTGACATTCCATGATGCTAATTTGATTGACATAACTTCACTCCTTACTCTTTAGTATAATTCGCTTTGGCTTTTTTTGCCAATATTTTTGACTTTCTGTTTTATTAACAGGGAGTGGGCAAGAAGTAGAAAGTCAGTTGATTTTCGCTTCGTTGGACCACCCCCGCACAGTTGGGAGTGGACCAGAAGTAGAAAATTGAATAATTTTCGCTTCGTCGGCCTACCCCCGCACAGTTGAGTAGGCCTCAAACAAGTCGAAAGACGAAGGTTGAGGCCACTCAACCACTGCGCTTTTAAATACCGAGCAATCACTTGATTGAATTCATCAGCTTTATCCTCAACCTCATTAAGACGCAGTTTGATACCACTCAACCACTGCGCTTTGAATTAAATAGATATGCCTAAACAAAATTTATAAAGTTTATGCCCAGCATCACGCAAAATTTTAAGTTGCTTTTAACTACCCGTCCTATAATATAGACAAGCTTGTGATAGGAGCAAACTTCTCTCTCTCCTAAATTAAATTAAACTTTATTATCCTATCACAGACTTAATAAATAATATATTGCACAACGTTTAATTTTAAGACTCCCTAGTCAAGTAAAGAAGATTATTTTGTGCAGGATGAGAAAGTTAATTGAAGAACAGTACTTTCACTTAACTTTCTATCCAATCCCTATCTATTGGGAGTGGGCAAGAAGAAGAAAATCCGTTGATTTTCGCTTCGTCTGCCCACCCCCGCACAGTTGAGTAGGTGTCAAACTATTCATTAAGACGCAGTTTGATACCACTCAACCACTGCGCTCTGAATTAAATAGATGTGACTGAACAGAATTTAAAAAGTTTTTGCCCAGCCTCTTTTTTCATAAAAAATCAGTTAGGTCACTGAATCATCTTCAGCTTTCCTAACTGTTTTTTATTTTCTGCGACTATTCTACTGCTTTTAAGGCTTCTACCATATCGATTTTCTTCAATTTTTGATGCATTACGAGCATGACGATCGAAGAGAATAAGAAGGTCATTGCGGCCGAAATCAAATGACTTGGCCAATTAATGATAGGATAGAAGAATAAATTAGGCATTTGAATTGTTTTTAAAATATATTGATTGAGGATCACACCAAGGCCCAATCCAATAATAGAACCAATTGCGGTTAAAATCAATACTTCATCATAAATATACATACTAACTTCACGATTATAAAATCCTAATACTTTAATCGTCGATAATTCTCTTAATCGCTCTGAAACATTAATATTCGTTAAATTATACAAGACGACAAAGGCTAAAGCGGCAGCCGAAATAATCAATACTAATGTAATGACATTTAAACTTCCCATTGTTTCTTGAACATTGTTTTCTATCGAATCTAAACTTAAATATGTTAACACAGCTTCTTTATCTGAAAAATCTTGTTCTAATTGATGACTATTCGCATTCGCGCCATATTGCATCAATAAGGCATTAAAGGTTGGTTCTTCTTCAAAGATTGTTTGATAATTTTCCGGTGAAAGGTAAACATAGTGTTCAATATAATTTTCTACAATTTTGCTGACGGGAATATCTACTTCATTACCGTCATTATCGACTAAATGAAGCATATCACCGACACCGACATTGACATATTCAGATAATCTTTCGGAAATAACAGCACCCTGTTCTTGACTCAAATCAATCAATTGCTCTGGTGTTTGTCTTTCATGAATATCTAAGAACCCTTGGTAATCATCTAAAGGCACGATGACCGAAACGCTTTGCACCGCTTGATTAGTGTCGGTTTGCCAATTAGCTGAATGGATTTCTAACGTTTTATCTAGTTCAGAATGGTGTGATACTTCATCTATGACTTGATCTTTTTTCGCTTCTTCAGCATCCTCATCTAAATATAATACCGCATCATAACGTTGTAATTGCTTAAATTGTGTTTCTACTAATCCATCAATCGTGTCACTAATACCAAATCCTGTGACGATTAACATCGTACAGCCCGCGACGCCTACCAATGTCATGGCATTTCGTCCTTTATAACGTAAAAGATTCCGAATGGTCATTTTACGATTAAAGGAAAGTCGATTCCAGATGAAACCGATGCGTTCAATCATCGTTTTCTTACCTGCTTTAGGTGGTTCTGGTCGTAATAATCGAGCCGGCTGTTCTCTTAAATATTGTAATGGCGTCCAAATCGCTGGAATCAAGGCACAGGATAAGGCAATTAAGGCAACTAACCCATTCAATTCATGCGAACGCACAATTACCGCACTATCGAAGTGGAATAAACTATTATAAGCATTCATAATCACCGGTGGGAAAATGCGATACCCTAATTCAATCCCAATAACTGTTCCAATGACCGTGGCTAATAAGGCGTACATAACAAATTTACCTAGGATGACATGGTTAGGATAACCCATTTGTTTCATCGTTCCCATGTAATTGCGTTGTTCACTAACCATTCGTTTAATCGTTGTAAAGGTCACTAACACCGCAATCGCAAAGAAGAAGAGTGGAAAGACGGTACTAATCTGCTTAATTTGATTCGCATTATCATACAAACTATCATAAGAGTCAAAGCTATCACGTTGATTTAAATAATAAGTCGGTTCTTTTAAGTCATCAACTTCTTTTTGCCCATCTGCCAAATCGGCTTCGGCTTTTTTCAATTCTTTTAAAGCATCTTTTTTCTCTGACTTAAATTTTGCGAGATTTTCTTCATACTCTTTTTGGCCATCTTCTAATTCTTTTTTAGCGTCTGCTAGTTCTTTTTGACTATCTTCAAGTTCAGTTAAGCCATCAGCTAATTCAGTCTCACCGTTTTCAATTTCCTGTAGGGCAGTGGCTAATTTTTCGCGTCCAGTAGCTAACTCATTGAAGGATGAAGCTAATTGTTCTTTACCCGCATTCAGTTGACTCCAACCATTGTCGAGTTTTTCTCTGGCTGTTGCTAACTCCGATTTGGCATTGTCAAGTTCGGTCTGACCTGCTTGCTTTTCTTCATCAAATTGAGCTTTACCTTCTTGATAGGCTTTAAGACCTGCTACGTACTCACTCCAACCTTGTTCATAAGCTTTTTGCCCTTCATTTAAAGTCGCTTCGTTCGTTCTGATTTCTGCTTGAGCAGTTGCAAATTCTTGAAGTCCTGCTTGTAAACTTTCTATTTGAGTTTGTAATGATGCTATGGCTCCGGCTAATTGTTCAACTTGTTTAGCTGTTTCTGGACTAATTAATTGATTAAGTCCCGCCAATTGTTCTTCTAAAGTTGCTTTTTGACTTTCCAGTTCTGCAACCTGGTTAGTTAACGCTGTTTTTTGCTCTGAAATGGTGTTTAGTTGAGCTGACAGTTCATCTCGTGTAGCAATAAGAGGTGCTAATGTTGCTTGTTCAGCCGTCAGCGTATTATGAGTCTGCGTCACCAATGCTTCAGCTTCTTGTAATTGTGCTTCAAACGTCGCATACTCTGTTGATTCTGGCTCTAAATTTTCTAATTGAGTCGCCTGTTCATCGCGCGCTTGCACTGCTTCGTTATAAGCCAGTTGGGCCTGATCAACGATCGCTTGTTGTTCGGTGACCGTTGCTTCCCCTGTTAATAACTCTTCGGTTAAGCTACTTTCAGATTCGGCTAATGGTGTTAAATGCTCATTAAGCTCTGCTAATCCTGCTTCCACTTCAGCTATACCGGCATTGACTTGCTTAATTTGTTCGGGAGCAGCTTTAATTTGCGATTCTAGAGTGGTCTTTTGTTTAGTCAACTGTGTCAGTTGTTGTTGTAAATAAATAACAGTTAAATCCGCTTGGGACGTCGATTCAGCTAATATTTTTTGATTTGTTTGCTCATCAAATTGTCCTTGTTGGGCTTGTGTTTTTAAGTTGGTTAAATTCTCTGCTAAATTCGGAATCTTTTGCTGTAATTCGTTAGCCATTTGTTCTTGGCCTTTCGTTAATTCAGCTTTACCACTTTCTAACGCTGCCCAACCTTCATCTAATTGTGCTTTTGAAGCATCTAGTTGCTCTTTGGCTTCATCTAATTTTGCTTTATTAAATGACAATTCACTTTGAGCACTACTGATTTTTTCATTAAAGGTTTTTACTCCTGATTGATATTCTGCCAAACCTGCTTGATAATCGGCTTCACCATTATTTAGTGTTTCTTCTTGTGTTTTAATTTCTTCCAATCCTGATTGATAAGCCGCTTCACCACTTTCAAGTTCTGCTAAGCCATCATGGTATTCATTGCGTCCATCGGCTAATTTTATCGAGGCCGATGTCCATTCGTCATAGCCTTTGGCCAGTTCTTCGCTCCCGGATTCATATTGAGATTGACCTTCTGAAAGTTCTTCTTTGGCTGATTCTAACTCTTTTTCAGCACTCGCTAATTCAGCATAGCCTTCATCAATTTCTTTCGCTCCATCTGATAAGGTTAAATTCAAGTCATCTTTTAATTGTTGTAGACGAATTTCTGGACGTTGAGCAAATGCTGCTTCTAAATCACTTTGGACCTCATCCATCACTTGATTATATTGGTCAGAATAGGCGCGATAGCGACCGGCTTCTGTTGACCAATAAAGGACTTCAGTATAAATATCGCCAGCCACCGCTTCTGGCATCACTAAAACATAGCCATTAATATTACTGACACCACGACTAATTTTTGAAAAATACAATGGCGTATCAACAAAACCAGTCACCTTAAATTTGGTACGGGTTAAATAGGGTGCTTGTAACCCCTCCAAATTAGCATCTTCATCTTCTTCAGGAGCGGCACTGACTTGTTCTAATTCAACGACATCCCCAATGTTTATGTCTGATTGACGGTATTTAATATCCAAGGCTATCTCATCTGCTTTTTGCGGCAATGCGCCTTCAACTGCAAAGAAATAATTTTTATTACTATTAGGATAGACTTTGACTCGTTCAGATAATGGGTTTAAGGTGGTCTCTAAGGCTTTTAAAGGGTCTACCGTAAGTCCTTTTTCTTCAATTAATTGAATATCATCCTCATTTAAACCTAAAGTCGATAAAATTTGGCCATCAGGCAAATGATACTGCTCATAAAATTGACGTGCCGTTTCTACCATAGCAGGACTCGTAGCCCGAATACCGACAAAAAAAGCGACTCCTAATAACATAATGAGTAGAATGGATAGAAATCTCGGCCAAGATTTTTTTATCTCTGTTAAGTTATCTTTCCATATAACTTTATTCATCATTCTCACCTACCATGTAATATCCGCTACTAATTTAGGTTGTTCATTGGCCCGTTCTGATTTTACTTTACCGTTACGAATCTCAATGACGCGATCGGCCATTTGCGCAATTGCTGTGTTATGGGTAATGACAATCACGGTTGTATCGGAGTTACGCGATGTATCTTGCAATAATTGTAAGATTTGTTTTCCCGTCTCATAATCCAAGGCACCAGTTGGTTCATCACATAATAATAATTTGGGTTGTCCCGCAATCGCCCGAGCAATCGAAACTCTCTGTTGTTCTCCACCTGATAATTGTGCCGGAAAATTGTCTAAACGATGCCCGAGTCCGCAATCTTCTAATACTTTTTGGGCATTCATACCTGATTTCGCAATTTGGATCATTAACTCGACATTTTCCTTAGCGGTCAAGTTAGGAACTAAGTTGTAATTTTGGAAAACAAAACCAACAGAATTACGTCTATAAGTGGTTAATTTGCGTTCGCTATATTGCGCAATATCCTCACCGTCAATCAAAACTTGGCCACTGGTCGCTTGATCCATTCCACCTAAAATATTCAGTGTAGTCGATTTGCCGGCACCTGATGGTCCTAAAATGACAACAAATTCACCACGTTCAATCGTAAAGTCAATGCCATCATTAGCTCGAGTCACTACTTCTCCAGTGTGATATTCTTTAACCACATCTTTAAATTCAATATAACTCACTTTTTCACCTCATTTGTGCTACTGCGCTCGGTAATAAACCAAGACTTTTAAATATTGACTCGCTTCATCAGCAGAGGTTGGATAGTCATCCGGTAAACCAAATGATTGAATTAAATAATATTCTCCTGCTGCTGCTTGAGCCACTTGGTTCATATCATCCATAAATAGTTCTTTAGGGTAACCACTATGATTGGTACTTAATACACAAAAACCACCGGGAGCCGTTAATTCAAACAAATCTGCAGCTAATTGACGATAATCGGTTTCTGCTCTAAATAAGTAATCTTTCGTGCGAGCAAAACTAGGTGGATCA
This sequence comes from Globicatella sp. PHS-GS-PNBC-21-1553, assembly GCF_033564055.1. Lineage (NCBI taxonomy): Bacteria > Bacillati > Bacillota > Bacilli > Lactobacillales > Aerococcaceae > Globicatella > Globicatella sp. PHS-GS-PNBC-21-1553. The sequence continues at coordinate 1,597,907 of NZ_CP085470.1, read as the reverse complement.
CAAACAATCCAATCAAAAGTTCGTTGATGACGTTTTGCATATTGAATATAGTCAAAGACGTCCATTACCCGAATCTCATGATTTTCCGTTGGCGCTTCGATCTGATTCAAGGCAAACTGTTCAGTCGTTTTTTCTAAACTGCGATTCGCTACATCCACACTGATTGTATGCTTAGCGCCTCCCACAGCGGCCGCGACCGAAAAGCCACCGGTATAGCTAAATAGATTTAATAAACTCGCTCCAGCTACTTGACTTTGAATAAATTGACGTACTTCACGTTGGTCCAAAAATAATCCGGTCATCCATTCTGAGCCTAAATAAATCGCATAACGAATATTATTTTCTAAAATTTCAATGGGTTGTGGCGCTACCTCGCCATAAGTATGTTCAATCGGTTTTTCTGATTCAATCAGTTTGAACCGTTTGGTTTCATATACGCCTTTAATTTGCGGTAAAAAGTATAATAAGACTTTTATAAAGGTTGCTCGTTCGGCAAAGATTGCGCGATTATACCAGTTAATTTGAATAAAACCATCATACCAATCGATGGTGAGGCCACCTAAACCATCGCCTTCACCATTAAACAGACGAAAAGCCGTCGTTTCTTCACTATCAAAAAATGATTGGCGTTTTTCAATCGCATCTTCAATGACATTTTCAATAAAATCTTGATTAAAATAAATGCGCTCATGATCAGTAAAGACCCACGCAATACCCTTATTTTGATGACCGACTATAGCTTTCGCAATAAATTTTTTATCATTATCTACTAGTTGTAAAATAGTGCCATCACTTTGACCAGCAGCTGCTTCTTGATTGACGAAATCTTCAGCTTGTAATAAGCATTCGCCCCGCTCAATCCTTTCAATCGCTTGCTGGGTTAATTTATGTAATCTCATATAGTTCTCCTCTATACATTTATTCATCTTGATGTTACAATAGTAACACCTAGTCGGTTTTTGTGCAATAAATTTTAATTGTGTTGTGACAGATTATGAAAAAATGATACATCTTTACCTAAAGGGAGGTAAACTTTATGAAAAACAACAATCAAGAATTAAATCAATTAACAAAAGATTCTTTAAAGACAGCCTTAATGCAACTTTTAGCTGAAAATTCTGTCGAAGAAATTAAAGTCACTTCCTTAACTAAAAGAGCCGGTGTCTCACGCATGGCTTATTATCGTAACTATCCATCCATCACTGCCTTGTACCATGAACTCTATGATGATTATTTCAGACAATTCTTCCAGTCAAATCTCAAATACTTAATCGATAATCAACAACAAACATTTTGGGTGGCACTCTTTGAATTTATCTTTGAACATCAAGAGGCCGCTAAAGTATTATTGTCAACTAAAGAAAATCCACATTTTTTAGACTATTTAAATCAAGTTTTTTGTAATCCAATTGAACGTATCACCGATCGCTATCTAATACGGGGCGTGGTCGGTAGTGTGTTTAATGTGTTAACTGAATGGGTTCAAAATGAATTTGATTTAACACCGGCTGAAATTGCCCCCTTATGTGTTAATTTAACTGAAAATATAAACATTGAGTCCCAACCTTTTACGACTATAAAAAAATATGGGGAATAAGCGACGTACTCATTTTAAAGAAATAAAAAAATACGGAGAATAAGCGCCGTACTCGTTTATAAAAGACTCTATACTTTTTGGTGTAGGTAAACAGAAATGGCTCTGTTTATTCGCATCGATATTCTTGACGTGACAGGCAGAAATGACTCTGTTATTTGTATTAGTTCTCTTGTGCTAATACACAAAGATGACTCTGTCATTCACACATTTTTATCAATAAAGAAAAGACAATATCTTTAGCGTTAATGCTTAAAGGATATTGTCTTTTAAATTGCCTAAAATTTTATTAATAGTTAATAACTTGTCCGACAGAAATAATCGTTGAGCCACCATTAGCTGCAATTAATGTATTCACATCGATGCCTAGTCGTCTTGCGACGCTATAAAGAGTATCACCGGCTATTACGGTATAACTACCACTGGTTTGCGTTGCAGTTGTGGTTGGTGCTGGAGTTTCTGTTACGGTCGTCGTTGCGCTTGTTGTATTTGTTGTGCTTGTTGACGTCGTTGGTTCATTGCTAGTGTTATTGTTAACTACTATTGAACCACTAACTACTAAACTTTGACCCGGATGCAATGCCGTTCCTTCAGCTAGTCCATTGGCACTTAAAATTTGGCCAACAGTTGTTTGGTGACGTCTAGCGATTGACCATAAGGTATCTCCTGCTACAACGGTATAATTACCATTGGAAGTTGATACTGGTGTAGTCGTTGCTTCTTCTTTTTCTGTGACTGGCGTCGAAGCTGTTTGAGTAGTTGCTACACTTGGTATTGTAATGACTTTACCAGCTATTAAATTTTGTCCATTTTGAGCCATTAAACTTTCAACTGATACATTGTATCGACGAGCTAATGACCAATAAGTATCGCCCGCTTTTACTGTATAGTTACCTTTAGTATTGGTTGGCGTTGAGTTAGTAGTCTCTTCTTTAGGACTGTTATTTTCAGTTGATGCTTGAGTCGTTTGACCCGGAACAACTAATTTTTGTCCGACATATAAACTAGAAGAACTAGTATTATTTAAACGTTGTAACTCACCCGCGCTAACACCCAGTCGACGTGCTAATGACCAATAGGTGTCCCCCGCTTGAACGGTATATTGACCTTGTTGAGTAGGGGTTGTTGGCGTTTCTGGTTTAGACGTTTCTGGTTTTTCAGCAGGTTTTTCAGCTGACTTTTGTCCAGGAACAACTAATGATTGGCCTACAGATAAATGGGCTGAGGTAGTGTTATTTAATTTTTGTAATTCCGCTACACTCACACCAAACTTTTTAGCTAACTGCCAATATGAATCACCAGCCACTACTTTATAACTTCCATTAGCTGTTGATTCTGGACTAGATGGTGTTGGCGTTTCAACGGTGGTTTCTTTTTCAGTTTCATTTTTTTCTGTATTCGCTACTCCAGGAATACGAATCGCTTGACCTACAAATAAATTGCCATTCGTCGCATTATTCGCATTTTGTAATGATTTAACATCCAATCCGAATTTACGCGCTAATGACCAGTAGGTGTCCCCCGCTTCGACCACATAATTAGTCGTACCATTAGTAGTGGTTTCTTCTTCAGTACCACCTTGGTTGTTATTATTATTTTGATTATTATTTGACTGATTACCTACTGTATCATAGGCAGTCAAATTGTTTTGTTGAATAATCGCGTTTAACTTCGATGCGTAAGAAGTATCCGTCGCATAACGACCAGTTAAATGGCGAGTCGCATCTTGATAGCTATTTGTTTGGCTAACACGTGCTCCTAAATAATAATTATAGCGCCAACTATTGGCACCATTATCCCCTGTTAAAATATTAGCATAGTCTTGTAATGATCCGGCATAATCATCATAACGTTTGAAAGCTTCATTGGCTACATAATAATTGCCAGTGCCATCATCTTCTAAAGTGTCCATATTAACTGTATTATCAGATGAACTTCCTTTAATTCCAAATAAATTATGATATGGCGCTCTTGCTAAGGTAGAATTTCCCCACCCAGATTCTAATACAGCCTGAGCAATCATAACAGATGCATATAAATCATTAGAAGCAGCAATTTTCTTAGCACTATCTGTGACAAGGTTTAAAAATTCACTCTTACTTAATCGTGTATTAGATGTCGTTTGAGCCATAACATTAGATGGCTTTGTTGTGGATTCAATAAATGCTGCGGTTGAAAACATAATTAATCCAGTATTAAAAGCTTTACGGATTTTTTTCATTCGTTCAACTTGCTTATTTCTCTGTTGTTTCTTTACTGTAACGCGTCTAGATTGAACTGGCACTCGATTCGCCTCCTAAAATATATTCATGTTTTATTCTAACCCAAATTAAGTTATAATTATAGAGATTCTGATGATTTATCGTTAAAGCTTAATGTTTGTAATATAATCGAAACACGAGGAGGGTTATTATGAAAAACGCTTTACACTTTAGCCATCAACTGTTAGCAGATTTAATTCAACGTTTTCCTAATGGAACTTTTATTGATGCAACCTTAGGTAATGGCAATGATACTCATTTTATAATCAATCAACCTCATTTTAAAGGACATGTTTATGGCTTTGATATTCAAAAAGAGGCCATTCTCAATTCCAGTGCAAAACTTGAGTCGCATCCAAAATATCAATTAGTCAGTTTAATTGAAAAGAGTCATGATCAGATAGAAAAGATAATCAGCGAACCAACAATCGCGGGAGCTATCTTTAATTTAGGGTACTTACCGGGTGGTGACCATGATATTACCACTCATTTTAATAGTACGTTGGCGGCTATTGAACAAATTGCTGAAAAATTAGTTAAAAGAGGCCAAATTTTATTAGTGATCTATTCTGGTCATCCAGCCGGTATGATTGAAAAGCAAAAATTATTCGACGCCTTATCGACATGGTCTCAAAAAGAATACCAAGTCCTGCAATATGAGTTTATTAATCAGCAAAATCAGCCACCTATGTTATTAATAATCGAAAAGATTAAATAAAAAAATAAACGTAGACTATAATAAAGGACTGTTCCCTTATCAAGTCTACGTTTTATGTTATGCGTTAATAGCTGCTTTTAAAGCCTCGACTTTATCTGTTTGTTCCCAAGGTAATTCAATATCACGACGACCAAAATGTCCATAGGCTGCGGTTTGAGCATAAATTGGTCGTAATAAGTCTAACATTTCGATGATGCCTTTCGGCGTTAAGCGGAACGTTGAGCGAACAGCGGCAATTAATTTACTTTCTGTTATCTCACTGGTATTAAAGGTATCAATTGAAATCGAAACCGGTTCGGCCACTCCAATCGCATAAGCCAGTTGGACTTCACAACGCTTAGCTAAACCAGCTGCTACAATATTTTTCGCAATATAGCGAGCGGCATAACTGGCTGAGCGGTCGACCTTCGTAGCATCTTTCCCTGAGAAAGCTCCCCCACCATGTCGAGCATAACCACCATAAGTATCGACGATAATTTTACGTCCCGTTAAGCCTGAGTCGCCTACTGGGCCTCCTATAATAAATTTACCAGTTGGATTGATAAAATATTTCGTTTCATCATCTAATAACTCAGCTGGAATAATTGGTTTGACTACATGTTCAATCACATCATCATGGATTTGTTGTAAAGTCACGTCTTCTGTATGTTGCGTTGAAATGACAATAGTATCGACTCTTTGCGCTACTCCTGCTTCATCATACTCGATGGTGACTTGTGTTTTGCCATCTGGTCCTAAATAATCTAACTCGCCTGACTTACGAACTTCAGCTAATTTTAATGCTAATTGGTGACTAAGTGAAATCGGAAGTGGCATTAATTCTGGTGTTTCATCCGTAGCATAACCAAACATCAATCCTTGGTCACCCGCTCCGATTTCGATTTCTGAATCTTGATCACGGGTTTCAATCGCATTGTTGACTCCTTGAGCAATATCGGGTGATTGCTCGTCTAGTGAGACCAATACCGCTACGGTCTTCGCATCGAAACCATATTGTTGTTTATTATATCCTATCTCATCAATTTTTTGACGAACGATTTGTTGGATATCAACATACGCAGAAGTAGTAATTTCTCCAAACACTAATACTAAACCGGTATTAACCGCAGTTTCACACGCAACCCGGGCATTTGGATCTTGCTCTAAAATGGCATCCAAAATCGCATCACTAATTTGATCGGCAATTTTATCTGGATGTCCCTCGGTTACTGATTCTGACGTAAATAATCTTTTTTCTGTCATTTTTCTTTCCCCCATTATTTCATTTTGGTTACAAGGCATTTTCACTTTGAAGAAAGTGAACCCTATCGGGAATTTTGAGTTGTAACATTATCGATTATAACTTAAAATAGAGATAATGAATAGCTTTTTATAAAATTATGTCGATATTCAGAAGGGATTTGTTACTTATGACTACTTTTATTAAGTTGTTACAAAACCCCCTTGTCAAGATTTTTTTAGCACCATTTGCTTTGATTGGTGTTGGGACAATCGTGGGGTTAAGTTCAGCTGCATCACCAAACTGGATAAATGCTCTTTTACTATTTGTGATAGTTGTCAGTTCACAATTAATTGATCACTATTTTCACCAACGAAATGTACAACGGAATCACAAAAGTACACCTGAATTTATCTTATATGTTTGTGAAGGTATTTTAATCATCACATCGGTTATTTTTATTTTAAGAAATAACTGGATTATTAATTTACTGTTACTTTTATATATTGCCTATATTCATTTTCAATATATACCTTTTCCAATTGTGAATACATTTTATCAATATATTTTGACCATCTTTTTTAATGCTATTATTTTAAATACGGTAGCATACTATAGTCAAACGACGAGTGTCACTACCAATTTTTTACTGTTATTGATTCCTCTTGCTTTAATTACAGCAGGCATCACGATTGAAATCAATCACTTACGCTATTTATTAATTACTAGAAAGAAACAAGCGACACTGTATCATTGGACCGGCATTGGATTAGCGATTGTAGCCATATTTGCTGGCGTATATTTCACTTTACCAAGCCAATCTTATTTTTTAGCTCAAATTGCTTATGTTTTCATTACATTATTCAGTATTATTCCTGCTATTGTGCAAGTAGATAATGAAAAACAACGTCAAAATAAAATTAATTATTTAAGCACAGCATTATTAATTTTTAGTATTTTTTATAGTCTAGCGATTGTTTTCTAAATCGATTTTAGGAATGGGCAAGAAGTTGATATTCAAATGAACTTTGCTTCGTCTGCCCACCCCGCACAGTTGGGAGTAGACCAACCTCATTAAGACGTAGGTTGAGACCACTCAATCATTGCGCCATCACTTATCGAGCAATAACTTAATTGATTTTATCAAGTTAAGGCCTAATCTCTAACGACAATCGCTATGCCGATTAAACTACACTCTTTTTTAAAAAACAGGCAACCGTTATTTTTTCGGTTGCCTGTTTACTTGCTATAGAAAACTAACTTAGGAGTGGGCAAGAAGTAGAAAATTAAATAATTCTCGCTTTGTCTACCCACCCCCCGCACAGTTGGGAGTGAACCAGAAGTAGAAAATGAATGATTTTCGCTTCGTCTGTTCACCCCCGCACAGTTGGGAGTAGACCAGAAGTAGAAAATTGAATAATTTTCGCTTCGTCGGCCTACCCCCGCACAGTTGGGAGTAGGCCTCAAACAAGTCGAAAGACGCAGATTGAGGCCACTCAACCACTGCGCTTTTAATTTAATAACAATAACTTGATTGAGTTTACCAAATTTATCTTTAACCTCATTAAGACGAAGATTGAGGCCACTCAACCACTGCGCTTTTAATTTAATAACAATAACTTGATTGAGTTTACCAAATTTATCTTTAACCTCGTTAAGACGAAGATTGAGGCCACTCAACCACTGCGCTTTTAATTTAATAACAATAACTTGATTGAGTTTACCAAATTTATCTTTAACCTCGTTAAGACGAAGATTGAGGCCACTCAACCACTGCGCTTATGATTAACGAAAAATAATTTTGACTAGATTTATCAAATTTAAGTCCAGCCTCTCACTCCGCTAGTTCCGCCAGAATGAGTAGAAACTATATAAACTATTTAAACTTGGTTGTCTCCCTTCACAATACTTATTTTCAGTCAGTATAAAAAGACTAGGTAGACACCAATCATTCTACCTAGTCTAATAATTATATTAATGTGTTAGATTAGTTTTCTTCTGCTAATTTACGTTCTTGTTCTACTGCTGCTTGAGCTAAGATGTTTAAGTAGTTCCAAGGACGGTCGAATACTGGTTGGAAGAAGAAGTCAACGTATGCTAAGTCTTCAATAGTCATTTTGTTTTGGATTGCTAATGACAATGTGTTAGCTGATGCTGTACAGTCGTATTTAGACATGATTTGTCCACCAACGATACGGCCAGTTCCTACTTCATACACTAATTTCATGTATAATTTTTCATTAGTTGGCATAAATTCTGGACGGTAGTTATCTTCAACATATACTGAACGTGTTTCTAAACCAAAATGTTTTGCTGAACCTTCGTTTACCCCGGTTGAACCAATGTTCCATCCGAATAAATGTAATCCTGAAGTAGATTGAGTTCCACGGTAAGCTACTTTATCACCGTTAATGTTTTTACCTACTAATGTTCCCATACGTACAGCATTAGTTGCTAATGGAATGTATGCATGTCCACCATTTGGGTTGTAGTTAACAGCTGTAGAGTCACCTGCAGCAAATACATCAGGATGAGAAGTTTTCATGTAGTTATCTACAATAATAGCACCATTTGGTAATGTTTCTACTTGGTCTTTTACTAAATCTGTATTTGGACGGAAACCAACACACACAATTACCATGTCTGCATCGTATTCAGCGCTGTCGGTAATAACTTTAGTAACTTTACCGTTTTCGCCTTCGAATCCTTTAACCATTTGGTTTAATTGAACATTTACATTACGATCACGTAAGTCTTGTTCTAACACATCAGTAAATTCAGCATCTAAATATTTATTTAAGATACGATCTAAACCGTCGATTAAAGTAACTTCTTTACCTTCTAAAGCAAATGCTTCTACTAATTCGATACCAATATAACCACCACCGATAACGACTACTTTTTTAGCATCTGTTTTACGAGTAAAGATTTCTTGTGCTTGACGATAGTTTTTACATAATTGAACATTTTCTAAATCGAAGCCTGTGAATGGAGGTAAAATTGGCCATGAACCCGTTGTTAACACTAATTTATCGAATGTTGTTTCAAATTCTTCTCCAGATTTTAAATTTTTAACATTTAATTTTTTAGCCTCTAAGTCAACATTTGTTACATCATGTTCCATGTTTACATCCGCACCTAAAGATTTTAATTCTTCAGGGTTTGAGTAGAATAATCCTTGAGGGTCTTTAACAACGCCACCAATGTATAATGCAATTCCACAAGATAAGAATGATACATTATCATTACGTTCATAAACAACAACCTCAGCACCTGGATTTTCATTTAAAATTGTCTTTACTGCTGCTGTACCTGCGTGAGTACATCCAATAACAACTACTTTCATCATATACCTCCTACTTTTTACACACAATGATATGATTACGTTTTTTATCATAACACATATTTCACAAAAAAAGCTTATTAGTTATTAAATTTTTTTATTAATAAAACACTGGAAATATTGCTATATCAATATTTGAAATCCTTTTCTTACAATTTCACTAATGTTTATTATTTTAAATTTAAAATTTAATAGTCGTAGTTTTCACAAACTTTTCGTTTGGATTGCGTTATTCCTTACTTCCTTTTGTGCAATAATTGCTAAAAAAACAGTTAAAAATTGCATATTAGAATGATTATCAATAATCAAGATTATTGCATTTCACAAACTAAAGCATTTTTAACTGTTCATTATCTATTATAATATTGGCTGATTGCAATTCGTCATTTTTTATTAAAATTCACTGCTTAAGTTAATTAGCTATTTTTAACTAGCATACTTTTAATAAGCAAAGTCTCTAATTGACTAGTTCACTTCTAAAGTCCACGACCTCTAGTGACCAACTCACTTTAATAGCAACCGCTCTTATTTAACTAACTCACTTCTCAAATACGCATCCACTAATTTTTCGGTTGCTTCAATCGAATCGATATGTGTTCTTTCATATGAATGACTCGATTCAATTCCCGCACCTAATAAGGCATGTTTAATATCCGTTCCTGCACGCATGGCTGCTGAAGCATCACTACCATAATAAGGATAAATATCTAATTTGTATGGGATATCTTGGGCTTTGGCTAAGGCTACTAAATGTTGACGGAAATTATAATGATAAGGGCCAGAAGCATCTTTAACACAGATTGAAACAGTATATTCATCTGTTTGTTGATCGTCTCCCATCGCTCCCATATCAACCGCTAAAAATTCAACAGTCTTAGGATCAATGCTACTATTAGCCCCATGTCCAACTTCTTCAAAAACACTGAACATAAAATGGGTCGTATGAGGTAAAACAATTTTATCTTCTGCATATACTTTTAACAGTTTTAATAAAATAGCAGCAGAGACTTTATCATCTAAGAAGCGTGATTTAACAAAGCCCTCATCGGTAATAATAGTCCGCGGAGCAAATGAAACAAAGTCGCCAACTTCAATTCCTAAGGCTCGTGTTTCTGCTTCATTCGTCACTTTTGCATCGAGACGCACTTCCATATTATCTTGGGTACGTTCGGCTGTTCCGGCATCACGGTAAACATGGGTACTTGTTTGATGAATTAAAATAGTCCCACTGACTGTTTGTTGGTTACTGGCCATATGAACGAAGCAATTTTCCCCTTCAATCATATTCCAAGGGAAGCCACCTATTTTATCTAGTTTCAAACGACCGTCTGGTTTAACCGCACGTACAATGGCTCCTAAAGTATCTACGTGTGCCGTTATTGTACGATGCTCTTGGTTATTTTGTCCCTCAACCGTCACGATTAAGTTCCCTTTTGGTGTTCGTCGATAGTCATAGCCTAATTCTGTCACTGTCTTGGCTAGATAATCCACTACTTCATTGGTATAACCTGTTGGTGAAGGGATTGCTAATAAGTCTTCTAAATAATTTATTGTTTGTTTCATCCGTTATCTTACTCCTTACATCAATCAATTCGTTTTTCGGTAAAACGAAAGTATATCTTCAAACACAGTATCGGCATCTTTTTCATGAATGATTTCATGCTTCATATTCGGATATTGTTTTAATACTAAATGACGGTATCCTGCTTTGGTTAGACGGCGAGCTGAATCATCAATCCCGTCTGAGCCGCCGGTAATGAGCGTATCATCGGCTCCATTTAATACTAGAATTGGCAAATCTGAGTGTTTCGCTTTAAACTTCTTCGGATAATTTAAGAGACGATTCAACTCAAACATCGTTAAATTACCCCCATTGGTAAATTGTTCCATTCCTAAAGGATCATCGGCAATCTTTTGTAAATGTTGCTGATTATAAGCAATCCAATCGAGTTCCTTAGGCAATACATTCAAGATTGAACTTGAGGCTTTTTCATCACGGTAAAAGGCAATTAGTTTTGCTAGCGTAATACCAGCACTGACCATTGGATTATAAGGCGGTACACCTGTCAAAATTAACTTGTCAATCCGCTGATCATTTTCCAATAAATAAGCTCTAGCTAGCATTGATCCCATCGAATGCCCAAACATATAGACTGGTACTTCTGGATACAATTGATTAATAAAATCGGTCACTAGTACTAAATCATTTAAGAGTTCTTGAGTACCATTCATAAATCCTTTAGGATATTTATCCGTTACCGAACGCCCATGGCCACGATGGTCATTAGCCACCACAGCATAACCTTGTTGATTTAATTTTTTGATTAAATTAAAATAGCGTCCTTGATGTTCCATCGCACCGTGGACCAATTGAACGACAGCTTTAGGTTTTTCAACATGATACACTTTAGTAAATAAAGGAAAATTACCGTTCGCTAATAAAAAATATTCCGTCTGATTCGTCGCTACTTGATTACTGGTAATAATTTGAACCCCTTTGGTCGCCTTTTTGTTATGATGTTTACCTAAGAAATATAAATGTGGTAACACACCGGCCATCAAGGTACTAGCTCCTAATACTTTTGCGGTTTTCTTCATGGATTACCCTCCTTTAATTTAAAAAATAAGAGTTAGCAAGAAAATGAGCGAGAAGTTGACAATCGACTGATTGTTGTTTCATTTGCCATACCTCATTGCCTACTCTTAATAAAAATCTTGCATTTAACGTAAATAGTTCATAAAAGCTGATGCAATTGTAAAATAAATAAACACGGAAGTTAAGTCACTAAGCGTTGAGATAAACGGTCCACTGGCAACCGCTGGATCAAAGCCAATTTTATTCATTAGTTTCGGAATTAACGCACCGGCTAAATTCGCAACAAAGATTGCACAAGCCATCGATATACCAATAATACCACCTAAAATAATATTTTGCTTCCATATTCCTGCTACAACCGCAATGGTAACACCAACAATGATACCTTTAATTAAACCAGTTAAAATTTCAAACATTAAATTATTTTTGGTATCTTCTTCTGTTTTATTCGTCAACTTACGCACAGCGACCGCTAATGATTGAGTGCCGGCATTCCCCGCAGTACCGGTAATTAAAGTCACGAACGCTGATAATACACTAGCAGACTCAATTAAGCCTTCATACTGACTAATTAACGTAGCGGTCCCCATTCCTAAGAATAATAACGTAATCAACCACGGCAAACGGCTTTTAGCAGCAGACCAAGGTGTTTCGTGGTCAACATTAACATCAACCGCAGCTAGACCAGAGTAATCACTGTCCGCTTCATCTTGAATAATATCCAAAATATCATCGACTGTAATAATCCCTAAAAGTTCGTGGTCAAAGCCCACAACAGGTAAAGCTAGTAAGTCATAGTCTTGAACCATTTTAGCGACTTCGACTTGGTCATCACTCACTTGCACCGAAATCACGCGGGTATTCATGACGTCTTTAACTAAACGACTATCTTCATTAATGATTAAATCACGAAGTGAAATAACACCAGTCAAGCGTTCATGCTCATCCAACACATAAACATAATAAATTGTTTCGGCTTGTACCGCTACCGTTTTTAAATACTCGTAAGCTTCTCTTAATGTCAGATTTTCATCAATCCAAACAAACTCGGTGGTCATAATGGAACCCGCTGTTTCTGGTAAATAATTGATCAATTGACTAATTTCACGAGCACTTTCTGGTTTCATTAATTGCATGTATACTTTGACTTTTGTTAAGTCTTTTAAATGGTTTAAGAAGTCAACGGCGTTATCGGCATACATTTCAGCTAATACACTGGCCGCATAGCTGTCATTCATTTCATTGAAATAATCATCAATCGGGACTTCATCAACTTCAAAAGCATCAAAGATGCTTGCTAATTCTGATGGTGAAAGGTATTGATAAACTTTATTACGTTCTTCTGGTGATATTTGCTCAAATATTTTAGCTTGATCGTATTGATGCATTGCCAAAAATTCTGCACGAAAACGCGTCATACGATTATTATTTAGTAATTGTTTAATGACTTCTACGTTTTCTTCGAAGTTTCTTTCAAACACTTCCATATTATCCCTCCATAATGATTTTTATTAATTTTCTATCTTAAACGTTGTTTCTTTAATAATCCATTGTCGCATATCGTCCGGCAATGGTTGTTGAATTTTAAGTGGTTCTCCTGTAAAAGGTTGGAAAAATTGCAATTCTGCACAATGTAACGCTTGACGGTCCAGTATTTTAGTTAAAGGACCGCCATATAAGTCGTCTCCAATTAAGGGACCACCTACATGGGTTAAATGAACACGAATTTGATGAGTCCGTCCGGTATGTAATTGTAATTTTAATAAAGAACTGTGTGGAAATTGTTCTTGAACCCAGTACTCCGTTTGAGCACTCTTACCGCTAGAATCAACGACCCGCGTTATTAACGATTGATCATTTCTGGCGATTGGCGCATCAATGATTCCATGCACATTCTGCCAGTTGGTCTTTGTCGTTAATGCCTGGTAAAATTTCTTTATTTGACCATTTTGTATTTGTCGATCCATCAAGGCGTGAGCTAATCGATGCTTAGCGATTAACATCAGTCCCGTCGTGTCACGGTCTAATCGCGTCACGATATGAATGACTTGATCATGATAATCTTGAGCGACATAATAACCTTTGATACGATTGGCCATCGCCGAATCAGGAGCCTTAATCGATGGAATAGAGACCACATCAGCTGGTTTATTGACAACTAATAAATCTCGATCTTCATAAACAATCTCGATTGGCTCGAATGATGGAATGACCGTATCATGTCCTTTTTCATCAGGTGCGACCAGCATTAGCTCATCACCAGGATTAATCATCGCCCTAACTGAAACTGGTTGATCATTTAGTAATATTTCCCCATTAAATTTTACTGCGGTCGTAAAGCCACGTGGTAATTCTAAATGATGCAAAAAATATTTAATCTGCATGGGTTCCGTTAATTCACTAATAAATTTAAATTCCATCTTATTTATTTAACTCAACTACTTCTCTTAAGAAGTTTTCCATCTCCTGCATAGTATTTTGGTGATTGATACGCGCTTTAATTTCGCCCTGTTGTAAAATAAAAGCATGCGGGACTGTTTCGATATTTAAAAACTGAATGACACCATTAAAATTACGATCATCTGCTCGACGTTTGGTATTGTAATAATGTAAAGTCACATCCAATTCTTTTGCTAAATGGTTTAACTTCGGTATAAAAGCACGACAATAAGGACATTCATCGAAACCTAAATATAACACGACTGCTTCATCCATGCTTTTTTCCATAAATTCATTATACTCTTCTTCGCTAGCAACCTCTTCGACCTGTGAAAAATCAAGTGCCGCCACTTCAGTTAAAGTATTTTTATTGATATGATCGTATTCAGCATATCGCGCCGCTTTTTCTGCTGGTTCCATTGCTAAAAATTGGAGATTATCATCAATAATGACTTCACCATCTATTAAATCTTCCTCTGCAATGCCATTACTTTCATTGTCATTAATAGCGGTCGTGGACGCTTCACTTGAATTCTCAGCTCGTTCTTCACTTGATTGAACTGACGTGTCGGACACGCCCACTACGGATGTTTCAACGGTTGTTTCTTGGATGGTAGTCTCCTCAGCAGTCGTTGATGCTTCAGTCGTTGTCGTGACTTCCTTTTCTGTGGTGGAACAACCTGCTAAGGTTAATATTGCAACCATACTGGTCAAAAATAGAGAATAAAATTGTTTCATATCATTGCTCCTGTTATTTTAATAGATTATTGATTTGATTGATATTGTTTTGTTGTTGTTTTAAGCCAATAAAAGATGCTTCCACTCGATTCCAAAAATGAGTATGACGGATATTGGCAAAGCGTATCCGGCTATCGGAAATTTTTAAAACTAATGATTGAATCTCAATATCGCTAATATACTTATTATCAAACATTAGCATAAAGGTCGTTCCTTTGCCATGAATGGTAGGATAAATCTTTAACCATTCATCTTTGGCGATAATCATCGGTGAACCTAATGAACGGTAAACACGATTATTTAATGACGCAATCTCTGTTAATTGTAACGCATCTAAACGCGGATGAATCACGGCCCCACCTAATGATTTATTAAGACCAGTGGATCCGGTCGGTGTCGCGATACACAAGCCATCCCCGCGAAGTGTTTCAAAAAATTCTTCTTTAACATAAATATCACTGACCATCGTGCCAAAATTTGAACGAATCGAACATTCATTTAATGCTAAGAATTTACTATTATTGCCTATGGTATCTTCCATAGTAATCTCTAATAATGGATAGGTCACCGGTGGTTTATCCACACAATCTAACAAACCTTCGACTAGCGCTTCAATTTCATATGATTGCCAATCAGCATAAAAACCTAAATGGCCGGTATGAATCCCGATAAACTGAATCGAATCCACACGATTTTGTAAACGTTGAAAGGCGGATAATAAGGTGCCATCGCCTCCGATTGTAATAATATAATCGAATGCTTGTTCTTCATCGACTACTGCAATATTCGCTTTTGCTAATAGTTTTAATAATTTTGCTTTAATCGACTGTGATTCTTCTTTTTGACTTGCATAAATATAAACACGAATTGACATCTTGTCGGCCTCCTATTTGCGATCAAAGATACGAATAGCTTCTCTAATTTCATCTCTAATCTCAGACATTTCTTCATCTAACATAAAAGCAGCTTCCGATGCTCTTTCCAATCTTCTAAGGATTTCTTCTGGGTATTCTCCTCGGTATTTATAATTTAGTGAATGTTCAATTGTTGCCCAAAAATTCATCGCCAGTGTACGGATTTGAATTTCAACAATGACATTAATAGTTTCATTTGCTCGTTGAACTGGGTACTCGACTACCATATGATAAGAACGATAACCACTCGCTTTCCGATTTTTGATATAATCACGGACTAATAACACTTTAAAATCCTGCCGATTTTTCAACAGATGAGCGACCTCATAGATATCTTCAACAAATTGGCACATAATCCGAATCCCTGCAATATCTTGAACCCCAATTAATAAGTCTTCTGGTTCAATATTACGGATAGTCATTTTTTCTAAAATACTTTCTTTTGACTTTACCCGTCCAGTTACAAATTCTATAGGTGTATGGCGATGATTATCTATATATTCACCGCGAATATTTTTTAATTTTAGCTTCAATTCTTCTACCGCTTGATTATAAGGCGCTAAAAATTGTTTCCAATCTTCAATAAAATTATCTTCTATTTGCATCGTCAATCACCTCATTTGGAATTGGTCACACTAACATTTCCATTTTACCACAACTTGAGTAAAATTTATTGGGATATGCGAGAAAAATTTGATATAATCAAAAACGGATTAATGAAAGAGGGATATCATGAGTTATTCAATTGAACAAGAAATAAAAGCAATGTTAACCGCTAATGAATTCACAAAACTATTAAGTCATTTTGAACTGGCTTTTGATCAATATCAAACCCAACAAAATAATTACTATGATTCAGCTGATCAAAAACTCAAAAAAGCGCAGGCCGCCTTAAGATTACGGAATTTTAATACCCATAGCGAATGGACCTTTAAACAAAAACAAGACCAACATCGTTCACTTGAGTTAACTGAAAGTCATAGCTATCCTATCCTGCCCGTCCCTCAAACAATAACCCTTGACCAACTTCATGACCCCGTCATAAAGGATCAATTGCGTTATTTATTTAAGGACGATGACACTTTGGAGCTTTTTTTACAAATAAAAACAGACCGTTATCTTTACCATAACGAATACGGCGAATGGGCTATTGACCGAACTTATTATGGTGATACCGTCGACTATGAAATAGAATTAGAAACCCATGACTTAGAACCAGCAAAAGTAGCATTTGAAAACTTACTCACCGCCTTAGCAATCGACTTTCGGCCAGCTGATAAGAAGATTGCTCGAGCTTTGCATTATCTAAAACAATCAAATGATCATTAAAGCTTATGATTGGTATTAGATATTTAATTTTGGTAAGATAACATTACTAGGGAGATTAGAGGGAGGAATTACTGTGAAATCTGAATATCAAATTGAATACAGAACGAATGGGATTCCTAAAGTTTTTGAATTTTACTTATTTGTCAATCCATTAGGACGCCAATGTTTTAACTGTGAACGAGAATTAACCAAAACAATAGACTTAATTTCTGCTAAAACTGACGTCCACATTTTATGTTTCCACAATCAAAGTATTGTAACAGAATTTATGAATCGTTTAGGAATACTGTCTACCGATTTGACTTCACGCAACCATATTTATCGTAGTGTTTATCTAGCCTCATTAGCTTATAAAGCCGCTTCAATGCAAGGCAAAAAGAAGGGCCGCCGTTTCCTAATGGAAATGCAGTCACGAATTGTCGGGCAGTTAGAAAGATTTTCAGATGAATTTATTTTAGATTTGGCTGAAGAGATTGGTCTAGACATGCAAACCTTTGTTGATGATTTGGAATCTGATTATGTCAAACATTTATTGCAAAAAGATCAACAAATCGCTCGTGATATGAATGTCGAGAGCACACCTGCTTTAGTGTTGTTTGAACACAGACTTGGTGAACGTGGTGTGTTATTAGAAGGGTCGTTTAAAGCGCAAAATATTTTGTCACATCTAGATTTCTTAATTGAGTTAGATTACTTAAATGATTTAAATAAACCAAAGCTATCACTTATTGCTAAAAGAAAGACTGATTAAAACTATTCGGCCTTGCATAACTGTCATCCCAATGGTTGGGATGGCAGTTCTTTTTTTAAAAGGCTGACTCACATAGACTGAACAATCGCCACCGATTTGACAAACGATGCTCTAACTAATAAGTATGCTTTAAATGATACTACTTTAAATATCGGACGCGATAGCTTCCACTTAACTGTCAAAACAGCATAAAAAATAAAAGAGCCTTGAGGCTGGGCATAAACTTGATAAATTTAGTTAAGGTTATTGTTCGTAAATTAATAGCACAGTGGTTGAGTGGTCTCAAACTGCGTCTTAACGTAGCTGAGAACAAGCTTGAAAAATCCAGTCAAATTAGTGCTTATTCATTAAAAGCGCAGTGGTTGAGTGGTCTCAACCTGCGTCTTAATGACTTGCTTGAGACCTACTCAACTGTGCGGGGGTGGACAGACAAAGCGAAAATCATTTGATTTTCTACTTTTGGTCCACTCCCAACTGTGCGGGGGTGGGCAGACGAAGCGAAAATTTATTTAATTTTCTACTTCTTGCCCACTCCCAGTCTCTTTTTAAATGTTAATTGTAGTTGACAAACACTTAAAAAACCGTTTGGTTCCAACTGTTTATTTATAGCGTAGGGGGTGAATGGTCCCAAACCGTGCGGGGTAACAGACGAAGCGAAAATCATTCGATTTTCTACTTCTTGCCTACCCCTCTTTTTTCATTTGATTTAACAAGTAACGATTATATTGGAATGATAAGATACCCGCCAACATAATCATGGCATAACCTAATAAACTATAACGATCAGGCACTTGCTTTAAAAATATAAAGCCCCATAAACCAGTGAAAATAATATTAGTGTAATCAAAAACCGATATTTCAGATGCCGGAGCAAATTTATAGGCAAATGTAATACCAAATTGACCCACGGTTGCCATTAAACCAACAGTTAACAAAATTAAAATTTGTTGTCCACTCATCGGTGCATAATTAAAAATGAGCTGTGGTAAACTGATAATCGTAGAAAAAGCCGAGAAAAAAGCAATAATAAATGCTGGGGTGACACCCATGGAATTCAGTTTTCTAACACAAGTATAAGCCGCACCGGCACTAACCCCACCTAAAATACCGACTAGATAAGGGAACATCGTTGTTGACGCTAATGTTGGTTTTACGACAAATAATACACCCGTAAAAGCAAAAGCCAGTACTACTAAATGGAATTTCTTCATCGGTTCTTTTAAAAACAAAAACGAGAAGATTAAGGTTGCGAATGGCGATAATTTATTTAATACCGAGGCATCAGAAATCATAAGATGGTCCATCGCATAAAAATTACACCATAAACCAACAGTCCCAATAAATGATCTCATAATTAGCATTGCCCATGGAATTGATTTTGGTTTTTCAAGTTCTTTAACCGGCACCTTCTTATGTTCATTGAATAAAACAATGATTGCTACAATCATTGCTATTAAATTTCTAAAAAAACTTTTTTGAATGGTCGGAATATCACCTGCCAATGGAATAAATAAGTTCATTAATGAAAATCCTAATGCTGAAAATAAAATGGCGATAATTCCTTTACTTCGTAATGACATACTTCACTTCCTTTTCAAATTAATCCACTTTCTAGTGTAACATATTTCCCATAAGTAAAAGCATCAAATGATCACTAACTGATGCTAGTCAGAATAGTTTCCACAAATAGATGCAATTGTTTATGAACTTAACTTAATATTCAATAAAAAAAAGAGCTAGGAAATTATTATCCTAACTCCATATTTTTAATTATTCAGCATCTTTTGCTGTGTTTTTGCCATCGTAGAAACCACATGATGGACATACACGGTGACTTAATTTTAATTCACCACATTCCGGACATGTGTTCATTCCTGGAACTTCTAATTTAAAGTGTGTACGACGTTTTCTTTTTGATGCTTTTGATGTTTTACGTTTTGGTACTGCCATGTTTTACACCTCCTGATAGTGACTGAGTTTACTCAGTTTCATTGTCTTCGTTTAATAGGGATTGCAACTTCGCTAGGCGTGGATCAATTTCCGGCTTAGCTTCATCTTGTTGCTGGTGGTATTCATCTTCGGTCAAGACTGCCCAGTGATTACCTTTCGGTAAATCCTCTTCAACTTCATCAGGTCCTACCACTCGTTGCGGTAAACTTAATAATAGAGTCTCCAGTACAGCCTGTTCGAGGTCGATATAATCGTGTTCAAGAACGATAGTTGTCTCCTCATAATCGTCTGCATTTACATCATCCTCAGGATAGACGTAACGTTCCTTAATTGGGAAGGTTAAATCCACTTCCACAGGTTTTAAACTGCGCGTTGATGGTAATGTAATAACTACATCCGCATTACAGTGTAATATAATATCTGGTTCTCGAACAACAAAATAACCTGATACGTGAACGGGTTCTAAATGAATAATTGAATCATCTCGTGAAATTGCTTGTTCTTTGATATCCACATCGACTTCGATTGGTACCAATTCATCTCTACTATCACGTAACTTTCGAATTGTCCATTTCATATTATCACCTCTAAAACGACAGTATGTATTATACCCTATTTTTGGCTATACTGTCAATTCTCTCTTATATTTTTTAATTTATCTTTTTATCGGATATAGCGTTAAATTCTGTTCTTGAAGGCTTTTTATCGGATTTAGCTGATATACTTGATCGATACGCCATTGTAAATGATAACGATCAGCGTAATTTTTTTCCAATTAGCTATAATCTCCACGCTTTGATGACGCAAATCTTTTAAATAGTGACTATGACCCTCGCGATAAGCTAATAACCTGATAACGGGTTGTTTGGCATAATTCGTTTTATAATCTTGCCATTGTTGGTCAGTAATATTGCCTAACACTGCAATTAAGATTCGATTCACTGAAGCAGCTGTCCATCTCTTCGACGTCAAGCGATTAACGAAGTCATCCCAGCTCATAGCCCAACGTAATTGATTTAAAATCGCTACTTCAAATCCTTCTTTAATGCCAAAAATATGCTTTAAACTTTCAGCATTATGAGTCGTTAATTGATATTTCAATAATGGCCAATAATCATTCATCAACACCGGAGCATTAGCTTGGATTGCTTGCCACGTAAATAATGGTACTTCCGCTGACTGCAATTGTCCTTGAGTGATTTTCTCACGAACACTAGTAGCACTGTATAAACCATCTTCATTTTTTATACGCTTAATCGTTTGTAATATCATCGGGTGTTTCAGCTGTCGATTGGCTTTAATATATTGAATACCCAGTTGATGATTGGGTAAACTACTATCGAAATCGAATTCACCGAGAACCGATACGATGGCTTGTTGATAGCTTGCTGCATAAGATAGCCCCGTTTTCAAGGCCGCTTTTACTTCGATGTCTAAAGCCGATCGGTGAGCTTCTACCGTTTCGACAAATTGCGTCAATGTCTGAATATCTGCTTGTTCACTGCCAAAATAAACTTCACTGCAATTTAACAATGCTAATAATTCAATGCCTACTTTAGCAAAATAATCTGCCGATTGTAAACTGGCTAGCAAAGGTAACTCAAAGACAAAATCAGCACCACTGTCGATTGCGATTTGCGCGCGTTGCCATTTATCTAGAACAGCAAATTGGCCTCTTTGAACGACATTCCCACTCATCACGACCACTAATACATCGCATTGACTGCTTCGTCTAATCTGCTTCAATTGATATTGATGGCCTTTGTGTAAAGGATTATATTCTGCAATTAGCCCGACTATTTTCATTTTTTTACCACTCTAAAGAACCAACGTTCCGTTGTTGAATGGCGTTTTGGTCGATATTCATCCACGCCAAAATCAACTAATACTTCTATCGATTGAGTGGGTAATTTCGCTAAAATACTTTGATAAAAATCAAGTGGATAAGTCTTTTCGGTCAAGACAGTATCGAACCGTTGATAAAGCCCATCTGAGGACATTTGATCAAACACCGTTAAGTAATGTTCCACTTGTAAGTGCTGTTCATCGACCTCACTATCCCACATAATAGCCCCTTTTTCATCGCTATCAAAATAACTGAAATCTTTAAATCCGCTGGTTACTTGATAAGGGGTCCAGACATCAAAAAGCAAAGTTCCCCCAGATTTAAGCGCATTGAACATTTGTTGAATTGCTGTTGTTACTTGAGTCTCATTGTCCAAAAAACAAAGTGAGTCAGCAAAACAAGTGACTAAATCATACTGATTAGCATAATCTTCTAAGGCCAACATATCCGCTTGTCGATATATAATTTGCGAATTAGGGTCTTCTTTTTTGGCAATTTTTAACATCTCTTCATCAATATCAATTGCGGTCATTTCGCCAACAAAAGCTTGTAACATGACAGGAAACCAACCGGTCCCACAGGCAACGTCTAACGCTTTTTGAGGTTGTTCACTTAATGAGTTTAAAGTAAAGTCAAGCCAATCTTCATAGCTGGAAATATCATTGAACCGGTCGTAAACGCGGGCAATCTTACTAAAGCTCATTATTCTCACTCACCCAAGCTGAGATGTCAACTAAAGGTGCATCTTGCCAAATTTTTTCTAAATTATAATGACTTCTTTCAGAATAATAGAATACATGGACAATAATATCGATTAAATCGATTAACACCCAACGTCCTCCATCTTTACCTTCAACTTGTTTTACTTCAATCTCATTTTTTGCCGCAGCTTCTAACACGGAATCGACTACCGCATCCATTTGACGTTCATTTCTAGCGTGCATAATCACAAAATAATCAGCTAAGGGGGTCACTTCTCTGACATCCAATGCCATAATATCTTGTGCCATACGATCATCGGCAGCACGCACAATTACTTCTAGTTTTTCTAAATTTGTTTTTGTCATACATTTCTCCTTAAAATCCATTGATTATAAAATTCGATGGTTGGTAAAAAAATTGCAACTTCCTCACTAGCTAAATGCTTGATTGTTTCAACCATTTTATAAGTGACCGCTGCATCTATATCTTTATACGCCAATTTTCTAGCTTTTTTTACACCAGGAAAATCCCTACCTGGCTCCATGTAATCGGCAATAAATACCACTTTTACTAATGGAGACATTTCAGTCCAACCGATGGTATGTGCTGAAATGGCAGTTAAGATATCTTCATCTTCAATGTGGTACCAATCTTTGGCGATTGTAGCGGCTGCAAAGCCATGCCAAACATTATCATTTGCTTCTTTTAATGTTGGTTCATCCCAACGTTTTTGTGCTAATGCTAACATTTCCTCTTCTGGATAATCCTTCGCGTAATCATGCATTAGAGCAGCTATACTGGCTTTTTCAGGGTCTACACCGTATTGCTTGGCTAATTCGATTGCCGTCGCTTCTACGCGTAATACATGCTGATAACGTTTGGGTTTGATTTTGGTTGCTAAATCACTTAGTAATTGCTCACGGGTAACATTTATTAATTCATTTGAAAATTCCATATTTTCACCTTTAATCTTCCAGATATAAGCGATGCTTTTTAATGTATTCTTCAACTGCTGGCGGTACTTGATATTTGATAGATTGTTCTAAGAAAACTCTTAATCGAATTTCGGTTGAACTTAAATCTACTAAAGGCGAATCAACCCATAAAATCGGATACGGTCCCATATAAGGTTTTTCTCCTGGACGACGTACTGCCACGAATTGTACGAGTTGAACCAATTCATCGATTTCACGCCATGTTGATAAATCATTCGCGCTGTCACCGCCGATAATAAAGTAAAAATCAGCTTCAGGATATTCTTCTACAAAGTGGCGCATCGTATCAATGGTGTAATTTTTCCCACCACGATTTACCTCATACGGTTGCAATTTGAACATCGGATTACCCGCAATGGCTTTTTGTACCATTTGCAGACGATGTTGTGAGGCAATCGTTTTTTTACCTGGTGCATGTGGTGGCTTAGCCGTTGGCATAAACCATACTTCATCCAAATCTAATTGATGACCCACTTGTTCAGCCATTAATAAATGTCCCAAGTGAGGTGGATTAAAAGTTCCACCCATAATCCCTATACGGTAACGTCCTTGGCGATTCGGTTGCAAGGCTTCTTGTGAATTTGCTAAAAAATCAATTGCTTCTGCCAGTGCACGTTCAAAATCCGTTTCTGTCTCTGTTTGTAACGTCATCCACTTCACCTCAATTCAAATTAATCTAGTTCTAAAATTTGTAAGGAATAATCACGATATTTTTCTGTTTCTGATTCACGGTAAAGTGTCGCTGTATGACCAACAGTCTGAACGACTTCGGCATTAATTGCATCCGCTACTTTAGCCGCAGCCTCTTTAATTGTTTCATCAGAATTTTGTAAAATATTAAATTTCACTAGTTCGTGACGCTCAATCGCTAAATCGATTTGTTCAATAAAATTATCGGTTAAACCTAGTTTACCTACTTGATAAATTGATTTGATGGCATGAGATTCTTTCTTTAAATATTTTTTCTGTGCTTTATTCAGTGACATCTTTTTCTCCTTTTAAATAATTGACTCGCGAACGGTTAAAGCAACGGCTTTCGGTGCCCAAATTGTTAAATCAACTGGCTGATTGACTGTTAACCATCCTAACCCCGATAAGGCAATGTCTTGATTTTTTTCTAGATGTATTTTTTTGGCTACTAATGGCGGATAGCTTTCGATACTATTAGGGCCTGGTGGACTTAATAATTCACCACGATGCTTCTGATAAAGGGTGTCAGCTTCTGATAGTTTGGTACGGTGAATATAGATATCATTTGATACGTAAAAAGTAAAAGCCGCTCTTGGTCCCGCATTAAAGTCCATGCGCATTAAGCCACCTAAGAAAATGGTTTGCTCTGGATTTAGTTGATACGTTTTGGGTTTTAATGGTTTAGTCGGTAACACTTGTTTGATTTCTGTACGTGATAAATAGTGGGCCAGTTGAGAGCGCCGTACAATTCCTGGTGTATCAATAATCGAGTGATCATCTGTTAAGGGAATTTCAATCATATCGAGTGTCGTCCCAGGATGATTAGAAGTCGTGACGATTGATTTAGCGCCACCATAATGATTAATCAACTGATTAATTAAGGTAGATTTGCCGACATTGGTTACTCCTACAATATAAACATTTTTATGATCAATATTCGCTTCAATCACATTAATAACTTCCGCTAAAGTATGTTGCTTCGTTGCACTGGCTAACAATACTTCTTCAGGAAACAGTTTATTTTGATTCATTACCACTTTAACCCAATGTTTTAATTTTCTAAGATTGGTTACTTTGGGTAATAAATCGACTTTGTTCGCTAATACGACAAATGGTTGGCGACCAATAAAGCGTGATAAGCCATGAATGATACTCCCTTCAATATCGAAAATATCAACGACATAAATAACAAAAGCATCATCTTCCGCGATTTGATTTAATTTATCCAAAAAGACATCATCATCGATGGCGACATCTTGTAATTCATTATAATTGCGCAAACGAAAACATCTTTGACAGTAAAATTCACCTTTTTCAATTCCTTTTTGTAAGGCACTATTAGGTAAATAACCGATTGCTTCTTCTTGTTCAGTTTGAATCGTAGCGCCACACCCGATACATTGGTATGTTTGTTCAGCCAAATGCTTTCCTCCTTGGTTCTTCTAATAATTGACTTGGTTATTTCTTATTATAGCACAACCGCGCCCTAAGAAAGTAGTAAATGGTAATAAAAAAAGGAACTAGAATATCTTCCAGTCCCGAAAAATGCTCTTTAATTAAGCCAATAATTCAAAAATTTCAATTGCTACTAAATCAATATCATCAAATTGATAAGTTGTATCATTTTCACGATCGGTCATTTCAAAAGAATCATTTTCTTTTGTATATTTTACGATGCACTTTTCAACGCCTTCAACTTCAAATCGACGAACTTCTTCATTATTTTCTGATGCCATCATCGAATTTAATCGTTGAATAATTCCTATTAATACCGAAGGTTTCATGGAAACATTCCTTTCTTCGTTTAAGATGTGTAAACAGCTTATTGGCTAAATAACTTCAGCCCAAAACTCCACATACACTATGTTAACAAAATATGTTCAAATTGCAAGAAAAAGCAAAGCGAATTTTCAATTATTTTTCGCTAGTTATTTGTAAATTCTTGACCATTTTCCTTATCTGGGCCTAATACAACATCACGGATTAAGTTTTTAATTCGTGGAATCACAATATCCGGAATATTAAAGCGCGAGCGACATTTATGTTGGATCGCATATTCGTAAAACGCTTCTGCCGATTGACCAAAAGTTTCTACCGAAATAGCCGATAAGGCTTTCGTATCAATTGTTTGAATTTCACCACGTTCCATTTGTTTTAAAAAGTTAATGGCCGTTTGCGATAAACTCACTTGATCATCAAACAATTGACCAAAACACGCTTGTGGCATTAAAGATTCTAAATAAGGATTGCGTTTGGCGATAATCGGTAAACAATTGGCAAAGGCTTCTAAATAAGTCAATCCTTGCGTTTCAGATTCAGAAGCATTTAAATACAAATCACATAACTGATAATAATGGGGTACTTCGTCATAGCTAACCTCTCCAATAAAATCAATTCTAGCTGTTTTTTTGGCAGCTTGATTTTCTAATTCCTCTCGTGCTGGTCCGTCGCCTACAATTAATAGTCGCGAATTAGGATATTCTTTAGCAATTAACTCATATTCATCGATTACTTTATCAATACTTTTTTCTTTGGATAAACGTGATAAAGATAAAAATACTTTTTCATCTGAAACGATTGCTAACTTTGATTTTAACTCCGCTACTTTTTCTTTATTTGGTTCAGGAATTTTAACCCCCGTTGGGATAACGCGAATCTCATTTTGGATACCATATTCTCTCAATTTTTCAAAAGTCATCTTACTTGGAGCGATAATCCCTTCTACTTGTTCACAAAACAATCGGGTTAATGTGCCAACATGTTTGGCTTGAATCAAGTCGCCATCTAAAATATAATGCGTATATTTCTCGTACAAAGTATGATAAGTATGAATGACTGGAATTTTTAATCTTCCCGCCACATATAAACCAGTTAAACCTAAAGAAAATTCTGTATGCGTATGAATCACATCCAATTTAAACCGACGAGCTATTCTCAATGCTTTATCAAAACCACTATATGCAATACGCCGCTCTTCAAAACTTACAAATGGAATACTAGGCAACCTCACGATAGTCCCATCTTCATCATCATCGGCATGAGGGTCCGTTGTTGTAAAGATAATAACGAAATGTCCTCTTTTAACCAATTCGTCCCTTAATGATTTGATAGAAGTCGAAACCCCACTGACCTGAGGAAAATAAGTATCTGTAAATAGCCCGATATTCATATTGTCACCACTCTCTCGCCATAATATTTACACTTTGGTAATTCTATTATAGAAAATTTTGACTAAAAATGAAAGAACAACTCATCAATCTAGTATAAATTCAGACTTTTGGTCCAGATGGAAGTAGACCAGAAGTAGAAAATTGAATAATTTTCGCTTCGTCGGCCTACCCCCGCACAGTTGGGAGTGGACCAAAAGTAGAAAATCAAATGATTTTCGCTTCGTCTGTCCACCCCCGCACAGATGGGAGTGGACCAAAAGTAGAAAATCAAATGATTTTCGCTTTGTCTGTCCACCCCCGCACAGTTGAGTAGGTCTCAAGCAAGTCATTAAGACGCAGGTTGAGACCACTCAACCACTGCGCTTTTAATGAATAAGCACTAATTTGACTGGGTTTTTCAAGCTTGTTCTCAGCTACGTTAAGACGCAGGTTGAGACACTCAACCACTGCGCTTTTAATGAATAAGCACTAATTTGACTGGATTTTTCAAGCTTGTTCTCAGCTACGTTAAGACGCAGATTGAGGCCACTCAACCACTGTGCTTTGAATTAAATTGACATGCCTGAACAGAATTTAAAAAGTTTTGCCCTCTCCCTTTTTATATGGTGAAAGTGAACATGATAGCAATCTCGCTTATGCACTCATACGCTCCAGTAGCTTGTAGAAGCCAATTCAGGTAAATCAACATGGTTTTTGTTATGGCAAAATTAGATAACGATACGTACTAAAAAATTCTTCTATACTTTTAGCTATAGATGAATAGAGAAATTTTCATACCCCACAACATTTGACAAAGAGACGCAAAACATTCATTCACTGTCGCTAAATCACCCCGATATTACGTCCGGATTTTTCGTACTTTAAAATGCAAAAAAAGAGGTCAAGATGAAATCCAGTGAATTTCTCCTAACCTCTTTAGCTATTTAATTAAAAATTAGTTGTTTTGAGCAGCTTCAACCGCAGCATTAACTAACTCTACTACTTCTTCGGCAGTTGAACATTCGTTAATCGCTTTGTCAGCAAGTGCTTGCATATCCGTTAAGTTTAATTTACTAATTAAACTACGAGTTTTTAATACGCTGGTAGCACTCATAGAGAATTCATCTAAGCCCATACCTAATAATAATGGAACAGCAATTTGATCGCCGGCCATTTCCCCACACATACCAGTCCATTTACCTTCTTTATGTGAAGATTCGATAACGTGTTTAATTAACGTCAAGATTGATGGATTATATGGTTGGTATAAGTATGAAACTTGTTCATTCATACGGTCTGCAGCCATTGTATATTGAATTAAGTCATTCGTACCAATACTGAAGAAGTCTACTTCTTTAGCAAATTGGTGCGCTAAAACAGCAGCTGCTGGAATTTCAATCATAATCCCTACTTGGATTGAATCTGAAACTTCTACTCCTTCTGCTACTAACTCAGCTTTAGTTTCATCTAAAATCGCTTTAGCGGCACGGAATTCTTGTAACGTTGCAATCATTGGGAACATAATTCGTAAATCACCATGAACAGATGCTCTTAATAAAGCACGTAATTGTGTTTTGAACATTTCTTTGCGGTCTAATGAGATACGAATTGCACGGTAACCTAAGAATGGGTTCATTTCTTCTGGTAAAGTTAAATAAGGTAATTCTTTATCTCCACCAATATCCATTGTACGAACCACAACACCCTTACCGTCCATTGACTCTAATACTGTTTTATATGCTTCGTATTGATCATCTTCGGTTGGGAAGTCTGGTGAATCCATATATAAGAATTCAGTACGGTATAAACCAACACCTTCTGCTCCATTTTCTAAGACACCTTTAACGTCTTTTGGTGTTCCGATGTTAGCCGCTAATTCAACATGATGACCATCTTTAGTTACAGATGGTGCTGCAACTAATTTTTCCCATTCTGCTTTTTGGGCAGCATAAGCATCTGCTTTAGCTTGGTACTCTTTAATTTCTTCTTCTGTTGGATTTAACAATACCACGCCTTCTAACGCATCAACAATTAATAAATCGCCATCTTTTACTGTTTCAGTAATTGATTTCGTTCCAACGATAGCTGGAATTTCTAAAGAACGCGCCATAATTGCTGAGTGAGAAGTACGTCCACCAATGTTGGTTACGAACGCTTTTACAAAATCTTTGTTTAATTGCGCTGTATCACTTGGTGTTAAGTCGTGTGCAATCACAACGACTTCCTCATCAATAGTTGCAGGACTTGGTAATTTAACGCCTAATAATGCAGCTAAGACACGTTCGCTAACATCTTTAATATCAGCTGCACGTTCTTGCATATAAGGATTATCTTCCATTCCAGCAAACATGTTAATAAAGAATGTTGAAACTTCATGTAACGCAGCTTCAGCATTCACATTTTCATCTTTAATTTTCATTTTTACTTGATCCGTAAATTCAGGATCTTGTAAGACCATCAAGTGCGCTTCAAAGACTTGTGCCTCTTCCGCACCTAAAGATTCTTTGGCAATATCTCTAATTTTTGAAACTTCTGCAATAGCTTGCTCATAAGCAGCATCTAAACGAGCAACCTCTGCATCCGCATCTTCAACACGTTTTGTTTCAAAAGAAAGGTTTGGTTCTGTTAAAAGATAAACAGGAGCGATAGCAATGCCATCGCTCGCTGCAATCCCAGTTAATTTAACTGTTGTCATATTAGTTAGCTAAACCTTCGTTTTTCATGGTTTCAGCAACTGCTGCGATTGCTTCAACTTCATCGGCACCTTCAGCTGTAATCACGACATCAGCTCCTTGGCCAACACCTAGTGACATTACACCCATGATAGATTTAAGGTTAACTGATTTACCTTTATATTCTAAGTTTAAATCTGAAGAAAATTTGCTCGCAGTTTGAACTAATAAAGTTGCTGGACGAGCGTGGATTCCTGTTTCAGCTACTACATGAAATTCTTTCTTTTCCATAATACAATACCCCTTTAAGATAATTTATTAAGAGCCGTTTTGAGATTTATCAAAACTGAACCCTATCATAGTAAGAATACCATTTTTTTAAGGTTCTAACAACTATTTATGCTGATTTTCTTTAATAAAACCCTTTTTAGCTCTCTTTGCCGCTAATATTTTGAAGCGCCAACACTATTGTACTACTTTTCACAAGTTTTGAAAACCCTTTTACATATTTTATTTAATATAGGCTTGAGTTACTCTTTTCATAGATATTGTATTAATTATTTTTATTTTATCAGCTTTTTTACTGTTATTTTCATTAAAATAAGATTATAATAGTAAACAAAAGCAGAGGAGGTTCTACATGAAATTAATCGATGTTACCAATAGCCATTCAGATTTAGTAACTCGCCAACTAGAAAACACCGACTCTCACTCAGTTCGTGTCTATTCTGTTGGTCCTTGTACAGTTATTTATACTATCGCCAATACACATCAAAATATTATTATCATTAATAAAACTAGACCGGTTCGTCAAAGAGAAATCGACTTTGTTTTAGGTAAATTACTCCCTGACACAGATGTAGATGAATTGGAGACGATAAAAGGTGATAACTTCATTCAATTTGAGTTAAAAAATTAAATAATTACCACTAAGTTTTACCAGTAATCATCAAGGCTTATCTTAATCAGCCAGCAAAGATGAATTAGGTTTAACTTAGTGGTTTTTTATCGATTCTTTTATTAAAGTAACTGCAATAATGTCACATCAGGATATTTATCTTTAAACCAATTTTCTGCGAATTGATTTTCAAATAAAAATACTGGATTTCCGAAACGGTCACGCGTTAATAAATTACGGCTACTTGACATGTTCGGGTTTAAATCTTTCTCGTCGATCCAACGAGCAATTTTGTTCCCCATTGGGGTCATTACAACTTCCGCATTATACTCATGTAATAAACGGTATTGGAAAACTTCAAATTGTAATTGCCCCACAGCTCCAATAATATATTCTTCAGTATGATAAGTCTTAAATAATTGAATCGCCCCTTCTTGAACTAATTGTTCAATTCCTTTATGAAAAGATTTTTGTTTCATCACATTTTTAGGTGTCACTTTCATAAATAATTCAGGGGTAAATTGTGGTAATGGTTTAAACTCAACATTGCTTTTTCCTGAAAAAATCGTATCGCCGATTTGTAAATTACCAGTATCATACAAACCAATAATATCGCCTGCTACGGCTTCTTGCGTTTCTTCACGTGAATCAGCCATAAACTGCGTTGTATGGGCTAAACGCAATACCTTACCGGTTCTCTTTAAGGTGACATTCATCCCTTTTTCAAACGATCCGGAACAAATACGGATAAAAGCAATACGATCGCGGTGAGCCGGGTTCATATTGGCTTGGATTTTGAAAATAAAGCCTGTAAATTGTTCATCCGTCGGATCGACGACTATCGACTCATCTTTGGTCTCTACTTTAGATGGGGCCGGTGCTAAGTCAACAAAGGCATCAAAGAAAGTTTGAACACCAAATCCGGTTAAGGCCGATCCAAAGAAGACTGGGGTTAATTTACCTGTATTGATTAACTCGCGGTCAAATTCATTACCTGCTTCCGCTAACAATTGTGCATCTTCTAGTGCTTGAGTATAGATGGAAGATTCTTTAAATGGATGTTCTCCTACGGCTTCGCCCTCTTCGTCTAGTGGGATATACGTTTCTTCACCTTCTTGGGAACCTTTTAATTCAACTCGTTTATTATATAAATCATATAAACCTAATAAACCTTTTCCCATCCCCATTGGCCAATTCATTGGATAGGCATCAATGCCTAAGACTTCTTCTAATTCCGCAACTAATTCTAATGGTTCACGTCCATCACGGTCTAATTTATTCATAAAGGTAAAAATGGGAATGCCACGCATGCTACAGACTTCAAATAATTTTTTCGTTTGTGGCTCAATCCCTTTACCTGAATCCACCACCATCACGGCTGCGTCAACGGCCATTAATGTTCGATACGTATCTTCTGAGAAGTCCTCGTGCCCTGGTGTATCGACAATATTCACTTGGAACCCATCATAATCCACTTGCATCACTGAACTCGTTACCGAAATCCCTCTTTGTTTTTCGATTTCCATCCAGTCAGATTTTGCAAATTTGTTTGATTTTTTACCTTTTGCTTTTACCGTTCCCGCTTCACGGATTGCACCACTAAACAACAAGAATTGTTCTGTAATCGTCGTTTTCCCTGCATCTGGATGGGAAATAATCGCAAAAGTTCGGCGTTTATTTACTTCTTTTTTTAAGTTGATTGCCATTAGAAACTCCTATCTTTATTAATTTATTATTTAAAAAAATCAAGGGAGTGAACAAGATGTAGAAAATCGTTTGATTTTCGCTACGTCTGCCCACCCCCGCACTGTTGAATCACAATAAAACAATCTCTCACTAGACACGTTTTATGCCATTCAACTGCTGCGACATTATAGAACGCCACAAAACAAGGGAGTGGGCAAGAAGTAGAAAATTAAATAATTTTCGCTACGTCTGCCCACCCCCGCACAGTTGAGTAGGTCTCAAACAAGTTGTTAAGACGTAGATTGAGACCACTCAACCACTGCGCTTTTAATTAACGAACAATAATCTTAACTAACTTTATCAAGTTTATGCCCAGCCTCTCGTCTGTTCATCTTTTACTACATCTTAGCAAATTTAACTAACTTTGATTCTGAAGCTGAAGCCGGTTCTTGCTTTTCATTGGCAATCACTTCATGAATTAATTTTTCTAATTCTTTCTTTTCTTCTTCAGTAATACTCGTATTGTCCCATAATTTTTTCTTCTGTTGACGTGGTGTTGAAATCTCCATATTTTCATAGGCTTCAATTTGTCCACTGAATCGACTAATTTGATCTTCTGGATATAACGAATCAAAATCTGTATTTTCTAACATCTCTTGATAAGTTGCTACCACATCTTGCATTTCTTTTTGCATTTTCTTCATCATCTCACGCATTCCCATCCCTGAATTGACGAGTTCATGACTATGATGTGCAAATTCTTCTTTATATTGCGTCACTTGTTCATTGGTACGCTTTAAAATCTTCTCTGCTTCATCATTAGATTCCGCTACGATTTTATTTCCAGTCATTCGAGCATCTACAATCCCATCTTTTAAAGCTTGTTCCATTTCAATATACTCATTTAATTGTGTTTGAATTTCTGAAATTTGTTTATTTAACGCTTCTATTTGGGCATCTTTTTCTTGTAATGCACGATCCACTTCGGTTTTATTGTAGCCAAATAAACTGCTCGATAATTGCATTATTGCCACCTCTATCCTCTCCATTTCGCACTGATTGCGAAGAATCATCTTATATTTTAGCAAATAATTTTGTAACTTTCACTAACAAAAATCGTTTAATACCGTTTTTATCATTTCAATTTGATTACAATATCCTAAACATTGGCTCTATTCTTGTTTATGCAACCAAAATGGAATATATAAATAAACCATTAACATAATCAGTACTAGCCATAAAATACTAATCATTAAAGAAGTTTGTCCAAAACCAATTGTTATAACGGTGGCGATATTAAAAGCCAACCATTGAATGATCAATATAATCACGGAAACTTTTTGTAACGCACCGATTAAGTGACTTTGATTCTTTGGATAAATGCGTTGAAAGGGATTCGCATCATAATAATGAACCATTGGCAAAATCTGCACTAAAGTTAAATAGAAGCCAATTAACCCCAATCCTACGATTAAATAAATATTTTCTGTTAATAATAACATCACAAAAATAAAAATTAGCAATCTCAACCAAATACCACTAAATGTATTATTTCTAAATAATAGCCTTAAAAATAAGTAATAATCTCGATTTGGGTTTTTTCCAGTTAATAAATCGACTAATTTATCTAAATAAGCACGTCTTTTAACTACTACTTGCGTTTGTGGTACATCAGCAAAGAAGCTAATCCATTTATAAAAAACATTCGTTCTTTCTGCATCTACTTCGATAGTATAATCAAAGTCCAACCATGCTTGTCGATTTTGATAACAAACAAAGAGATAATAAACAATTGCGAGAGCTAATAAGGCAATCATAACTAATATTCCCCATTGCCCTAATAGCACTAAAGAAACCACCAAGAGGCCACCATATAAAATGGCTTGATAATTTTTACCTATTGTGCGAATAGCAAAAATACGACTAAACATTTGCATATGATATAAAACAACTGCTAATAATTGCATTAATACCCACAGATAGATAAACTGACGATCCCAATTGAGCCCAGTCGCAGCAAACGGAAAGATTAAACTCGCTAACAAGCCATTTAAGACTAGAGGTATTATCAAGCCTAATAATGTCCCCTTGAGCCAATAACGACGCCATTCTGCCCCTCTTGGATAGACATAACTGCGATCGGCTGCTTTCATCAACCATATGGGACGCCCATAAGTACTCAGTACCCCTAGCATTATCCCCATAAACAAGATGAGTGGTGTTTTTAATACCGTAGTGTAATCACCTTGAAGTACGACTAATTGTTCACGATAGAAAAACATGAAAAATCCGAGGATAACAAATAAGATGACAGAAAAATGATCATTAAAAATCAAGCGACCATATTTGCCCATTTCTTTGATTAATGATTGTAATCTCTTTTGCCTTAATTCTGTTAAATTTTTCATTGAGCGGCCTCCGTCATCTGAACATATAGTTCATCAAGCGTTGCCTCCGGTTGTCCAAATTGTTCTTGTATAGTCTTTAGGTCACCTTTTGCGATAATTTCTCCTGCTTGTAACATTAAATACTGGTCACATAATTGTTCTGCAATCATTAAAACATGCGTGGTAAAAATAATGGCGGTACCTTGTTGCGCTCTTTGTTGTAATAATTCGGTAAAATGTTTAATGGCTAATGGGTCTAAACCTAAAAATGGTTCGTCAATAATCATCACTTTCGCATCGGTTACCATTGCACAAAT
This sequence comes from Globicatella sp. PHS-GS-PNBC-21-1553, assembly GCF_033564055.1. NCBI lineage: Bacteria > Bacillati > Bacillota > Bacilli > Lactobacillales > Aerococcaceae > Globicatella > Globicatella sp. PHS-GS-PNBC-21-1553. The sequence continues at coordinate 1,562,713 of NZ_CP085470.1, read as the reverse complement.
AATCATCACTTTTTGTTTCATTCCTTTTGAGAAATGAATCGGAAACCAGTTTAAATGATTTTCTAAACGGAATAATTTTAATAATGGCTTTGCTCGTTCCATGACTGTTTCGATTGGTAACCCATAGCCTAACGCCGTCATTTCCAGATGTTCCTTTAAGGTCAATTCTTCATACAAAACAGGTGTTTCTGGAATATAGGCTAATTGTTGAGAGAATTGCGATTGGTGTTCATTGATCGTTTGATTACCAATCGTAATATGCCCTTCAATAGGTTTGATTAAGCCTAAAATTGTTTTAAGTAAGGTTGACTTACCAGCACCATTTAGCCCTATTAAACCCACTATTTCTCCATAAGGGATGGTAAAATTAATCTTTTTTAATACGGGAATCCCTCGATAACCGCTACTCATATTTTTTACTACTAAACTCATATTGTCATCCTATCTTCCTGATAATATTGATATGCGACGCGTGTGCGTCCATCTGGTAAATAAATAATACCACAATATTGAAACCCCAATTTAGTTAATAATTGTCGCATCGGTCGATTCAATTCATGGGTATCGATTTTTATATTTGGATATTGGTTCATGACCCACTGGATACATTGTTGACCGATACCTTGTTTGTCATATTTTGAAACGATTCGATGAATCGTGACATAAGGTAAATCATTTAACCATTGACCTTCTTCGATGACCTGATAGGTCGGATCCTCCCCCAATAATAGGTAAAAAGTCCCTACCATTTCTTCTGTGTCATTCAAACATACATAGGACGTACCACTATTGATATCGGCTGTCAATTGTTCGGAACTCGGATACCCTGGTAGCCATTGATTAGGATTGCCCGTTGCTATTTGTTTTTGGCGTCCAATCTCAAATATCTCTTTCATCGCTGGTATATCAGCTAAAGTTGCTGGTCGTATTTTCATCTATTAATCTACCCCATTATTGCTTGCCAAATTTGGTAAGCTAATTCTTTTTTAGTTCCGTATTCTAAAGCTATCACACGGTTATCGTTACCAATTAATGTTACTTGATTATGATCTGAACTAAAGCCGGCATCTTTTCTAGAGACATCATTCGCCACAATCCAATCCGCTTTTTTACGTTCTAGTTTACCTTTGGCGAATTCTAGTACATTATGTGTTTCAGCTGCAAAGCCAACTACAATCTGTCCAGGCTGCTTATGCTGTCCTAAATAAGCCAAAATATCAGGGTTTTCAACTAGATCCAAGGTTAACCCTTCTTGATTGGCTTGTTTTTTAATCTTTTGGGACACTTGATTTTTAACCCGATAATCGCTCACTGCAGCGGTCATAATGGCAATGTCATTCTCCTTTAACGCTTGTTGCATTACTTCAAACAATGATTGAGCACTCTCAACGTATTGGATGTCAACGCCTGTTGGCACTGTTAAATTGCGAACGGTCGAAACGAGTGTTACCTTTGCGCCAAGATGTACGGCTGCTTCTGCCAATGCATACCCCATCTTACCGCTTGAATCATTCGTTATATAACGTACCGGATCAATGCGCTCACGCGTTCCTCCAGCAGAAATCACCACTTTCTTATCTTTTAAAAGTTGAGTTAATTCGTTTTGAGCAACTAATTTTTCTAATTCAGAGACGATAGCAGTTAATTCTGGTAAGCGACCGACTCCTTCATATCCTTCTGCTAAGAATCCTTTATCTGGAAACATCACTTGGTGACCATCTTGTTTTAATTGATTGATATTACGTTGGGTTGCTGGATTATAAAACATATTGGTATTCATCGCTGGCACTATTAGACGCGGACAATGCACTGCTAATAAAGTAGTTGAAACAATTTCGTCTGCTAAACCATGCGCCATTTTCGCTAAAACATTGGCTGTAGCTGGTGCTACCACAACATAATCACACCAATCAGCCATGTGGATATGTTGAACAATCGACGGATCTTTTTCATCAAAAGTATCAAGTAAAACTGGATTTTTAGTTAAAGTTTGCATCGTTAAAGGCGTAATAAACTCCGTTGCTGACTGGCTCATCACCACGCGTACTTTGGCACCCTTTTTGATTAATTGACGACTTAGTTCTGCCATCTTATAACTCGCGATGCCACCAGTAATAAACAATCCAATTTTCTTGTTTGTTAACATGCTAATCCCTTCCTATCCGATATAAATATCTGCATTTGCATAATGAATGTTGCGTTTTGGTTTAGACATTATACTTAATAAAATCGTTGCTGGCCCGACGCGACCAATAAACATTAAACACATGATAATAATACGTCCGAACGTATCTAATTCTGACGTTAAATTCATCGTGACTCCCACCGTTGCAAGCGCACTGGCTACTTCAAACAAAAGACTAAAAGGATCTAAATGTGTTTGTGTTGTAAGTAATAATGCCCAACCTAACATAAAGGCTGTAAAGAAAAAGTTAGGACGACAATCGTTTGTTTGATTACTTCATTGCGAATCGTACGACGTCTAAATTGAATCTCTCTTTGGCCATTTAATTCGGCTTTAAATAATAAAACTAAAATTGCGGCAGTGGTAATTTTAAAACCGCCAGCCGTACCACCAGGTGCGCCCCCAATCACCATTTGCATAATATAAAGCAGATTGGTAATCGGACGAGTTTGCGTATAATCCAAAGTAGAAAAACCAGCCGTTCTCATCGTTACTGTTTGAAAAAACTAATCAATAGTTGCTGTGGTAAACTATATTTAGCCAATGTATTCGTATTGCCATATTCCGTTAACCATGTTAGAAATGTCCCTAAGGTTAGTAAAATACCCGTTGATAAAAAAACTAAGCGTGCATGTGTACTTAATTTTTTAAAAGCGATGCGAAACACTTTTGTACTAGATTTAAAATATTCCTTAACGATATTGATGACTTCAAACCAAACAATAAAGCCAATACCACCGGTAATAATTAAACTCGCAATAGTTAAATTTAAAACAACATTGGTCACTTCTCCTTGTAAACTAATACTGCCTAAGTTATCAAAACCCGCATTGCAAAAAGCTGAAACCGCAATAAAAACTGAGTTAAAAATACCTTTAAACCAACCATAACGTGGCACAAATATAAACGTTAAAATAAAAGCGGCTATTGCCTCTAAAGAGAAAGTAAACAAATAGATAGATTTTAGTAATGGTTTTAATTCTAGATTGTGCTCATTACTAAAACTCGCCTGTAATGTATATTGTTCTTTTAACGTCAATTTTTTCTTCAAATACAAGGCACTCGCAGATAACATGGTAATCAGGCCCAAACCACCAATTTGCATCAGAATGATACAAATGATTTGCCCATAGGTATTATAGACATCACCGACAGTCAAAACCGTCAACCCCGTTACACAGACCATCGATACGGTGGTAAACAAATGATCTAAATAGACCGTTTGTACTCCTGACTGATGCATTATAGGTAATGATAATAAAATACTTCCTACAACTACCACTAATGCAAAACTCAAAGTTAATCTTTGAGGGGTGGTCAACTTCTCAATAAACATTCAATTTCCCTACTCTTTCTCATTCAAATAATATTGTTTTTGATAAGGTATATGATACAAGAAATAATATGAATTATCAAACTGGATCCTTGCCAATAAATTCGCTTTCAGTTATAGTTGAATTAAAAACATTAAGGAGTTAATCGACGATGAAAAAAGCTTTATTAAACATTGATTATACCTATGATTTTGTTGCTACCGAAGGAAAATTAACTTGTGGAGAACCTGGTCAAGTTCTCCATGATTATATTCTAAATCTAACAAAAGAATTTGTTGAGCAAGATGATTATGTTGTTTTCCCGATTGATTTACACTATGAAAATGATCCTTATCACCCAGAAACTCAATTATTCCCACCCCATAATATTGATGGAACAGAGGGGCGTTTATTATACGGCGATTTAGAAGCTTATTATCAATCTGTTAAGAATCGAGAAAACGTCTATTATATTGATAAAACACGCTATTCTGCTTTTGCAGGAACTGATTTAGAGTTACGCCTTCGTGAAAGAAACATTGAAGAAATCCATTTAGTGGGGGTTTGTACTGATATTTGCATCTTGCATACAGCAGTCGACGCTTATAATAAAGGTTTCAAAATTGTCATTCATGAACAAGGGGTCGCAAGCTTCAATCACGCAGGACATCAATGGGCCTTAGGCCATTTTAAGGATTCATTAGGCGCTACCATCGTTTAAGATGTTTAACTTTACTTTACGTTGAAAAAATTTTCCTCCAAAAAGAGCCTAGCTTGAAACTTTGATTGATAGGGATATTGGGCATGAAGTAGAAAATCGAATGAGTTTCGCTTCGTTTGTCCACTCCAGGACAGTTGAGTAGGTCTCAAACAAGTCGTTAAGACACAGTATGAGGCCATTCAACCACTGCGCTATAAAGCAATTTGATGGAAACAAACAGAACTTTTAAAGTTTTTCTCAATATTAAGCAAAAAACAAAAAATTGATTATTCTCCATTTCAATCGCTCCTGTGCGTTATAGAATAGCAATTATCAAAACATAAAATGTCCGTTAATACTACCACCTATTGTTCAATTTAATAAAAAAGACTGGAAAGAAATCACGGATATACTCCCCATAAAGTAGACTTACTATTGATAGTAGCTACTGAACGGGGTCATTCACATTGACTTTCTAACCAGTCTTATCTTTTATTTAATTATTTTTTGTCTAAGATGTTTTTGACTCCGTCTACAGCACCTTTAACAACATCCTTTACTTCTTCTGCAGCATGCGTTACGGATTCAACTGCTTCTGCCGCTTCATGTTTTAAGTCAGTAGAAGTAGCCTCCGCTTTAGCTTCAACGTCTTCTTTTTCGCTTCTGCTTTATCCATCGCATCATGGACTTTATTTTTTAAATTAGCTCCAGTTGCTTCAACTTTACCTTCAACTTCTGTTTTTTTGTCGCCTGTCACTCGTCCAAATAATTCTTTTGCTTTTCCTGCTAATTCTTCTAATGACATAAAAAACACTCCTTATATTATGATTAACTCTATTATAACGGATTTTAAATAAAAAACCTACTAATTAAAATAGTGTTCGATAAATTTATCCATCTGATCTTTATCACGGGCTTTTTGTGCAGCCGAAATATTCGTTGGATTAAGGTATATACGCAAAGCCTCTTGTGACGTTTCCGTAAAAGCTACAATCGCCTCACCTTCATCTTGGTCTGTCATGCGTTTAACTTCCGGATATTGTTTAGACAGTTCTTCAATCAAATCTTCTGCTACTGCCTCTCTTAAAACACGATACATTTCCGCTTGCGGAGCCGGTATCATATAGGCATCTACCTTCACAAAATCCTCGGCATCCTTATTCTTTTGTTTTTTTACTTTTTTATTCGCCATTAATTTATTTCCACCTAACGATTCATTTCATATTGATCCATAAATTGAGCATCGGGTTCATTGACTAATCGCTCCAAAATATCGATAACTGCTTGTTCTTCATTCGATCCGATTTTATATTGACAGTGTAAAGCTAAGTCAGTATCTGCATTACTCATAGCGACGCTATATTTGACTTCCTTCATCATTGATTCATCATTTAAACTATCACCAAAAGCCATCACTTCTTCCGGTTTAAGTTGGTAACGTTCTTTGAAAAATTGGATAGCACTTCCTTTGCCACCTTCGTAATGATAAGCATCAACCCAATCATCACCGCTCGTTACCACTGATAAATCTGCAAATTGATCACTTAACTCTTTCGCAATGACTTTATTGCGAGCTAATGAACGTGGACTAAAAATAGCAATTTTAGTTGCCACTTGTTCTTCAGGAATTTCTGAAAAATCTTGAACAATTTTATATTCATTGTTATATTTCAATATTTTTTCAAAACCGATTCCCTCTGAGACATTCATATAAGAAACCTCGCCAGTACTGATACAAATAAAGAAGTTATCTTTTCCTTCAAAGTAATCACAGAGCTTTAAAAATGTTTGACGTTCGATGCCGATTACTTGCTCAACTTCATGGTCACACATTATAAAGTTGCCATTATCACCCGCTAAATGAAGCTTTTCTAAAACGGATGCAGAGAAAAACTCCACAATCTTATGATAAGAATTGCCGGTGGCGATACAAACCATCACGCCTTGTTGGGTTAATTGTTCCACTACCGCTTCAAATCGTTCGACATTATAAGTCTTATCAGCTCTCAATAATGTTTGATCCAAATCAATTGCTACTAATTTAATCGACATTCATAATCCTACTTTCTTCTATGGTAATTCATTGCCAGCACTCAAATAAATATCATACCATTCTGGTCTAGATAACGCTACTTCGGTTCCGGCCGCCATCTTCGTAATTCTATCAGGGTTCATTGAACCAACAATCGGTTGCATATTAGCTGGATGACGTAAAATCCAGGCCATGACCATTGCTTCAAATGAAACCTCTTTTTGCTCTGCATACATTCCTAAAGTGGTCGTTAATTTTTGATATTTTGGATGTTTCATAAATAATCCTTGCCCCAAGTCCACTTGGAATGGTGACCACGGTTGAATTGTCATTTGTTGTAAACGACTGAATTCCAATAAGCCTCCTGTATGATTAACTGATGGTTCATTTAGCATATTGACATTGAGTCCTTCATCGATCAGCGGTGTATGGGCCGGCCCAAATTGTAATTGATTCACATCGAGCGCTTGATCGACATAATGTTGTAATAATTCAATTTGTGCACGATTTTGATTACTTACACCAAAATAACGGACCTTACCACTTTCATATAGATGATTAAACGCTTCAGCTACTTCTAATGGTTCCACTAATGTATCAGGACGATGTAATAATAAAAAGTCCAAATAATCAGTATCAAGACGTTTTAAAATGCCCTCGACTGATTCTAAAATATGTTCTTTCGAGAAGTCAAAGTACCCTTTACGAATCCCCACTTTTGATTGTAAGATAATATCCTCACGTTTAATGCCGGCAGCTTTTAATCCTGCAGCAAATACTTCTTCCGATTGTCCGCCACCATAAATATCAGCATGGTCAAAGAAATTGATTCCAACTTCATAAGCTGCCTTAATGACTGCGGCCGCTTCTTGTGTCGATAAACTTGCCATACGCATACATCCATGAGCTAATTGACTTGCCTCTAATGATGATGAGCCGATTTTAATCTTTTTCATAAACTTGTCTCCTCAATTAATCTGATAATATTAGTTTAACACATCATTTTTTAAATATCCTTAAATTAGCGTGAAAATCATGTCAAAAAATTAGGTGAACTGATACAGAAATATGAGGCTGGGCATAAACTTTAATAATTCACATTGGTTCCATTTTTTAGAGTGCAGTGGTGATTGGACTAAACCTGCGTCTTAATGGAGTAAGGCATCAATTTGATAAATTCAGTCGTGTTATTGCAACGAAGACTTCGTTTTTCTACTTCTTGCCCACTCTTTACTTCTCGCCACTCCCTAAACATTAAACTAAAGAATGGCCTATCCCCTGTGTCAAACAAGAAATAAGCCATTTAATTGAAAGTTCGGATTGATGGTGGCAGTACAGCCTCACGCTTTCTATTACCATAACTATTTTTAACAGTATGAAAGCAATTGTACACTTTTCAATACGTCAGATACCTTACTAGTTAATGTTATAAAATCCCCTAATTAACAATACTGTATCATTTATTGATGAGGTGGCCCATCAACTTAATTAATCCCTTCATCATAAGCAAAGTGATTGACTGCTATCAAACCGTGTTTAAAGATTCATATAGTACCTACTCCACTGTCTTGAGATGGACGTAAAAAACGAGGAACAGTTTTTTTAATGTTTGCCCTCCAACAACTTTTTAGTGGATTAGCAAACATAGCGGAAATTTATTCTTCTGCTCCTTGTCCACCAACAACTATATTTTTTCAAGAATGATTTTCCAATTGAAGCCATAGCCAATATTAAAGGCTTTAGAAAAACTATTTTGATTTAAGGCCACCCCAACATTTTGTAAAGAGTTCGCATAAAGAATGGCTTGATTTAAATTAACATCTTGGAAAGATTGTCCTACTGGCAATTCATTTTCATACATTAATTGCTCCTCTTTAAAAATCCGAATACGCACTTTAGCTTGAGAGGCATCCCATTGGTCAAAGGTATCGTAAGGGATATTGGTCCATAATGAGCCATATCGTTCATCATGGATAGCAACATGACCCTCTATCGAATTCTCTTTAATAGTTGGTTCTGGAATATCAATTAATTTTAAATCATCAATCGCTAATTCAGGCCCTACATTTTCTAAACTAATCTTCCCACTCGATAATCGCGCTGCAGTATATGCGTATAAATCTCGTCCATAAAAAGTATACGATTTATTGGTGCTTGGCAATAAGTTTTGCTGTTTATCAATTTCAAAAATGCGTTTAATACCTACATAGCGCTTCAAGTGAGAAACAGTCCCATTATCAGGTGTTACGACAAATTGACCCGTATTCAATTCTACAACTAATGATTTTTGGGAGAACCCTACCCCTGGATCGACAATCGAAACAAAAATAGTTCCTGCTGGCCAATAACTATAGGTTTGATATAAACGATATGATCCAAGATAAATATCATACGGTGGAATATCATGAGTTAAATGATGCATCCTTAATGTATCATCTACCGATACTACAACGCCAGTCATCGCTGCAACGGCACCATCTGCTACCCCAAAGTCACTTTGAAATACTAAATGTTTATTAAATACCGGATTCATTATTCACCTCTAAAAATTATTTTAACATGTGGTCCATATTCAATCGCATATTGATTAATTAAACTGCCTTGATTGACCGCAATGGCAGCATTCCCATATTCATTTTGATAAATCGTTATCTGGCCTTTAGCTACTTCACCAAAAGTTAGATTTAAAGGAATACTTTCATTAAAAATAGTCTCTTGCTCTTGATTGATAACAGAGACTTGAACCTGTTTGCCTTGCCACTGCTCCAACCAACTAATGGGTACATTACTCCATAAATTACCAAAATTCGGATCAATAATTTCCGCTACGCCTTCAATAGCATCGTCTAATTGTTTCGGTTCAAGCAAATCGAAGGTCACAATCTCCTCAACGGGATATTCGTTACCAAAGTCTTCAAATGCTACTTGACCGCTCGCTAATTTGGCGGCACAATATCCAAAAACATCACGCCCATGGAAGACTGAGATATTTTCAGTGCCGTATCCTTTTAAACGATGACGATCAATATCAATTTCAACTATTTTTTCAATACCATATTTGGCTTTAACATGCGTTAAAGTGCCATTGTCAGGGGTTACCACATAGTAACCATTTTTCGTTTTAGCAATCGAGGCACGGCGTGGTGTGCCTACTCCCGGGTCACAAACCGATACGAAGATCGTCCCTTTAGGCCAAAAAATAAACGGTTGAAACAAGCGATAAGACGCACTCCAAATATCATAATTCGGAATTTCATGGGTACTATCAAAAATCTCTAACTCGCGATCGACACTTTTCACCACCCCATACATAGAACTCACAGCGCCTTCTTTATAAGTAAAATCTGTTTGAAATACTAAAATTGGTTTCATATAATCTCCTTACCATACCCATACTGCCGGTACTTTGCCCATCACTAATGCTATTAAATAAACAACAAACACTACTAATTGAAAAAGTGCAAAGGTTGTGACCCAAGTATCTTTTGTCGTTGGATCAATGTCTGAATAATAACTACGTTTTTTACCATGTCCATACCCTCTTAAATCCATTGCACTGGCTATAATTTCGACTCGTTCAAAGGAGACTAATAGTAGCGGCAATAAAATCTGGACATTGGACTTAATTCGATGCATTAAGTTGGCTTTTTTTGCATCAAGTTCTAGCCCTCTCATTTGCATTGACTCTTTAATAGCTACGAAATCTCGATAGACGTCTGGTAAATATCGCAAACCTAACGAAATCATAGTGCAAATCTTATAGGGAACGCCAATTCCATTAAGTCCAGCTGCTAATTGCGAAGGGGTAATAATGGCGATAAACCACAAACTAATAAAGAGTGTGCCAAAAATTTTCATCAAACGCGCCAATATATAAATAATTGTCTCATAAGTAATCACAAAATAATCATTGAATTTAAATAGAACCGTCGTCCGTCTTGCCAAATCGGTTCCAATAACGGGATTAACCAAATAATACAACAGGATATTAATCAAGTTCATCACAATCACAAACTGAATGATCCCCTTTAATCCCGGCGTATGTTCATAAACACTAATAAAAATCACTAAATGAATTAAGAAAAAAGGCATAATAAAACGAATATCAAACGACACCATCATCGTTAAAATTGATGTCAAAAATAAAATGACTTTTGTACGTCCTGTCAATTGGTCAAAAAAACGATCGCCAATATGATATTTAATCAAGAATTGTTGATTCATATGCCGTCACCTCGTTTTCTTTTTCAATGAACGTTCTTACAAATGCTTCTACGGGTTGATTCAATCTTCTAGCAAAATCAAAAATAGAGGTTTTTCTTAAAGAGGCACGCTCTAATAAAGACTCATTATCTAACACCTCAAAGGTCGGTGCATCCGCAATAATTCGTCCCTTTTCCAATACTAATGCACGATCCGTATGCTCTAAAGCCAAATGCATATCATGAGTAATAAACAAAATGGTAATCTGATACTCTCGATTTAAAGTCTCAACGAAAGACATCATTTCACGATAATGCGCATAATCTTGACCTGCTGTTGGTTCATCTAAAATAATACAATCTGGTTGCAATACTAAAATAACGGCGACTGATAGTCGTTTCTTTTGCCCATAACTTAAAGCTGAAATTGGCCAATTACGCATTCGGTACAGCCCTGTAAGTTTTAAAATTTCAGTTGTTCTTTTTTCAATCTCTGTCTTTGAAACATTGCGATAATTTAATCCTAAAGAAACTTCTTCCAATAAAGTTGATGCTACTAACATCTGGTTGGGATTTTGCATCACATAGCCAATCTTTTCAGCAATTTCCTTAATGGTCAATGGATTCCCTACACGCTGTATCGTTCCTTGTTGAGGCTTCACAATTCCGGTTAATAAACGGGCTAAAGTTGTTTTACCCGAACCATTTTCTCCCAAAATCGCCACCTTTTCCCCTTTATAAAATGACAGTTTAGGAATCTTAATAAAAGGATCCTCAGTGTAACTAAAGGCTAAATTGTCGAGTGAAATAATAACTTCTTCTGAAACTTGATTAATATATGCTCTTTTCGTAAGAGTAATTTCTTGTTCCTTGAACGGCGCAATCTCAATCGTCTCTTGATTCGTTAAAGCTTTTGTTTGCGTAAAGCCACCATATAAACGTCGTAAAGCACTTATATATAAAGGCTCACGAATACCATAATGTTCTAATATTCCGCTAGCTAGCAATTGATCGGGTGTTTGAATGGTTACAATCTCGCCACGATTCATCAGCACGATGCGATCAATGGGACGATGCAATACTTCCTCAAGACGATGTTCAATTAAGACGATTGTTTTGTTATCAACTTGATTGAACTCATCAATAATCTCAATCATCGTTTGTCCCATTTGCGGATCTAAAGCCGCTAGAGGCTCATCTAATAATAAGATGTCGATATCTTCATGCAATACACCTGCAACCGAAACCCGTTGCTTTTGTCCACCAGATAATGCATAGGGTAATTGATCTAATTGATTGCCTACACCCAATTTATCAGCTGCTTTTTGGACCATTGTTTTCATTTGCGAACGTTCAATAGCCTGATTTTCTAAAGAAAAAGCAATATCTTCACCTACATTCAATCCAACAAATTGTGCATCGGAGTCTTGTAAAACCGCCCCAACATCCTTGGCTAAATCATAGATAGATGTTTGCTTGATCGAACGTCCATTTACTAAGCATTCTCCGGTTATTTTTCCTGGAAAACGATTCGGGATTAGACCATTAATACATTGGCCTAGTGTTGATTTTCCACTACCACTCGGACCCAGTATTAAGACTTTTTCACCAGGATAAATTTCTAAATTAATATTTTTTAATGTTGGGTTTTGTTGACTCTTATATTGGAATGTAAAATCTTTAAATTGAATAAGCGGTGTAACCATTAGTCTTCTTCCACTAAGTCCATTTGATTTTTATAGCGATTAGCCAATAAGAATAAGACCGGGATACCTACTAAAATAATAATCGATGCATTTGAAATCACTGCTGCCTGTGCCTGAAGAACGGTAATTTCTAATTCTCCACCGTAAAACAATTGGGTAAAGAGAGGCGTAATTAATCCAAAAGCAACAGCATTACCAACAATGGCAATAACCGCCAAAATAACGGCCTGTTTAATATTAAAAATACCTTCGCGAATTTTTACACCATACAATGGTAAAGTCCCAACTAGTAAACCTAAAATAAAATTACCAATAGACCAATCAAACCAATAACCCCATCCTCCGAGTAAATCGGCAAATATATTGCCAATAAATGCGACTAAAGCTGCTGGAAGTGGTCCGTAAAGCCCACCCACTATCACCGGAATTAAATAAGCAGGTGATAATTTAGTATTAGTGAAAACTGGAATCCCACCATAAACCATTAATACCGCAAACAAAGCTGCTCCAATCGCAATTGCGACAATCTGTTGTGTACCATAACTTTTTTTCATGTCTATTCCTCCTATTTTTTATAATCAACTAACAAAAAAAGCACGTCGAACTACTATCTATACAAATAGTAGGGACGACGTGTCGTGATACCACCCTTGTTCGTATTACTCTCACAAATAATACCTCATTGGTTATTAACCATACTTAACGCGTATTAACGGAAATAAAGCATGACTACCTTATTTCAACTCCGAGTTCATCTATAATGATGATTGCTTCTTTTCAGCTACCGAAGCTCTCTGTTGGTGGCCATCATTACTCTTCTCTTCAATGTTAATTGATTATTCAATTTATTTAGACAAGCTCAGTGTATCAAAGCCTTTTTATATAGTCAATAGTAGTTTCTGAAATATTAACACACTCTTTCAAATGGTTCGGGTTTTATTTGCTTTAAACTGATCAATAAAGAAGCCGTCCACTAGCCAGTAATCATAAGAATTTTTATGTTCTCATTGGTGAACAAAATTCGCTGACAACATCTTACATTAATCCTATATTTTATAAAAAGACAAAAACAATTACCAAACAAAAAAGAGCAAGACAATATAGCAGTCATTTGTGCTATACCGTCTTTGCTCTCGTTAAATTGTTTAAGTTACCTATCAATGAACTTACTTGAATATTTGCTGTTTTTTTAGTAAATTCAGCATTCATAAGCAAGTGTTATTGTATCTAAAATTTTACTGACAATGCTTATTCTGCTACTTCAAAAGCTGGAATTAAATGTCCTTCTTTAGATAATTCGTCAACAAAATCATAAACTTCTTGTGAAGTAAAAGCTTTAACTAATGCTTTAGTTGCATCAGAGTCTTTGGCTTCTTCACGGACAACCACTTGTAAAGCAAAGGTATTCTCTGGATCTTTTTCTAACATTAAAGCATCACTTGTTTTTAATCCAATTTTCGCAATATATGTTGGATAGTTGAAAACTAAATCTACTCCATCCTCGTAAGCTGCAGTTAAGTTTAATAAATCAATTTCAGTAAATGTTAGATTCTTTGGATTTTCTTCAATGTCATCAAGCGTTGCGGTATAATCAGTTCCTTCTTTTAGTTTGATAACGTCATAAGAATCTAAAATTAATAATGCACGTGCCATATTGGTTGCATCAGAAGGAATCGCAACTTCTGCTCCATCTTCAATGTCTTCAATCGATTGATACTCTGGCGCATAAAAACCTACAACTGGATTGTAAATGGTTTGGACCGCTACTAAATCACCATCATTAGCCTCATTATACATTTCCATAAAAGGGGCATGTTGCGCAAAGTTAGCATCCACTTCATCATGGAATAAAGCTTCATTGTATTGGATATTGTCTGACACTTCGACTAATTCAATTTTGTAAGGTGATTCAATAACTTCCCCTGCAATTTCGACAATATCAGTCATCGGTGGTAAGTGAGAAGCAACTTTAATAACCACTTCATCCTCAGCATTTACCGCTGGTAAATTAAATAAACTTAACGCACCCATTGTTGCTAAAAATAATTTGAACTGTTTTTTCATTTTTTATCCCCCTCTTAATTTGTACGCTTATCAAAATGCTTGGCTAATTTAAAACCAGCCCATTGAATTATTTGCACTAATAAAATCATGACTACAATCGCAATATACATAATATCAGTCTCATATCGTTGATAGCCATAACGAATCGCAAAATCTCCAATTCCACCACCACCAACCACTCCCATAATGGTTGAATACGAAAGAAAACTTACAAAAGCTGTCGTAAACCCAATCACTAGAGAACTCTTGGTTTCTGGTATTAAAAAATATCTTACTAATTGAAATGTCGTTGCTCCCATTGACTGAGCAGTCTCAATAATCTCTGGACCTAACTCCAATAATGATTGCTCGACAAAACGAGCATATAAGGCAACTGCAATTAACATTAATGGAAACGAAGCTGCAATGGGATCACCTGTTGCGCGTCCATACACTTTTCTAACAATCGGTTGTAAAGCGACAACAAGTAACAGAAATGGAAACGAACGGACAATATTAACAAAAGCGTTTAATATATTATTGATTAATTGATTTTCAAGTGGTTTACGTTTGGCAGTTAAATAAAGATAAATCCCCAAAGGTAAGCCTAAGACGATGGCGGCAGCACAAGCTAACAACATCATCGTTCCCGTCTCAAATAACGACTCAATAAGTTTGGGTAAATATTTCGTCATTCTCCTTAAAAATTCATCCATCTGCTAACACCTCTTTAACATATTGTAAATAGTTGGAATGAGGTGAAACTTCATTGTTCGGTTGATTTTCAATAATTTCTATCAATCGTCCCTTTTCCATGATACCAATACGTTGACAAATCGACTTCATGATGGATAATTGATGCGTCACTAAGACCATCGTAATGGCATATAGTTGATTAATCTCTTTTAAAATACGCACAATTTCCTGAGCCGTCATTTCATCCAATGCACTGGTAGGTTCATCAAGTAATAATATTTTAGGATTAATGATTAAGGCTCTAGCAATTCCTACTCGTTGCTTTTGTCCACCTGACAATTGACTTGGATAATGATGTTTTTTATCACTCAGCCCCACCGCTTCCAACACTTGATCGATGGTCAAAGGGTTGTCAAAAGTGTGAAGTTTTAACGGTAATAGAATATTTTCTTCTACTGTTAAATTATCCAGCAAATTGAATTGTTGAAAAACCATGGCGATATCTTTACGCGCCTTACGCAGTGAGGCCTCTGATAGCTGATTAATCCGATTACCATCGACCATCACTTGCCCTTCATCCGGTTGTAATAATCCATTAATAAATCGAAGCACAGTTGATTTACCTGCACCACTTTGCCCGATTAAACCAAAAATTTCGGATTGATTAATCGTTAAATTTAAATCAGACACCGCTGTAAGGGTCGTGTGGTTCGTATTAAAACGTTTCGTAACACCCTCTAATTGAATCAATTAATCACCCTATTTCTTTATTTTGAATTAGCTAACTCATTTGTTATTATAGCCCATTTATAACTAAAATACAAACCAAAAATATAACAGATTATAGTAATAATAAAACAGCATGATTTGTGAATCAATTCTTAAAATAAAACGTTTATCTAACTGACACATAGCAATTATGGTTACACTAAAATTCGTGAATTCAAAATAGTTTATAAACAGAACGTGGTCATCATTGATACAAATAACACAAAAGGTTAACCAGTAGCCACTGTTAATTATTTCGCCTTAATCCGCAGTGTTGATTCTCGCTCAAAATAACCTGTCGCTTGCTACAAAAGATAACTTCGCAGACACAACCTACAACATCCAATTGCGTAAACTCTTATTTAATGCACCCTTTAAATTGATTGTTTTTAACAATTATTCAGCTACTAATTGTTGAATTACCGGCTCAATCACATGATTCCAATAATCCCAATTATGATCGCCTTCTGCTTCATAAAAGTTAACTGTTGAACATTTTCGCTCTAACCAGAGGTAAAAATTTTTGTTATCTTGATAAAAATCGTCTTCTCTACCACAATATAATTCTATTTTAGGCCATTGTTTAACACGCTTTGCCAAAACGCACAAATCTAACTCTTGTTCAATTTCACTAGGTGTTTTACGAATAAAAATATTTTTGATCGTTGGTGGCAGTTGGTTATAATCTTGATAATCAAGACCGTCCATCCCTTTCGCAATAATACGACTCGACATGGCTGTAATTTTACTAAAGTTATGTGAGTATAAAAATCCTAATCGTAAAGCCCCATAACCTCCCATCGATAAACCAGCAATCCAAGTATCTTCTCGTTTATCGGAGAGATTAAATAATTGCCTAGTTTCAGCAACTAGGTCTTCAGCTACCATCTTACCGTATGATTCTGCATCACTAAAATCAACATAAAAACTATTTTCACCATTGGGAAAAATGATTGCGATATGATATTTTTCTGCTAACTCAAGCACTCGCGTGCGCTTAATCCAATCATCATGACTCCCACTCCAACCATGAAGAAGATATAATGTTCGCAATGGCTGCTGAGTAGTTGGAATCATCGCATTGTAATAAACCTGTCTATTTAAGTTTTTAGAAAAGAAACTCGCTTGAACTAACGTCATAAAATAACCCCTTTCAAAAGTTGTAATTCTGTTCCACTCTATTGTATAAAATCTCTCGTTAAATAGATACAAAA
This sequence comes from Globicatella sp. PHS-GS-PNBC-21-1553, assembly GCF_033564055.1. NCBI lineage: Bacteria > Bacillati > Bacillota > Bacilli > Lactobacillales > Aerococcaceae > Globicatella > Globicatella sp. PHS-GS-PNBC-21-1553. The sequence goes on along the minus strand of NZ_CP085470.1, from coordinate 1,545,854 downwards.
AGAGTCGACCTAGGGGATCGACTCTGGTAGTTTGCTACAACTTGTTATCACTAACGCTTGGATTAACTTTTTCAATTTCGATAGAATTCTGAATATTTGAGAATAACAACTTCTCCATGGGATTGGGGTCTCAACAACTTCTAGTGGGGAGTAAAATTCCCCACCAAATGTTGTGGTTTGAATAGACTATGGTTAAATAACCTCCTAAACTGATAATGATCGAATGTTCGTATTATCAGTAGGAGGTTATTATTATGGAAAAAATCGATGATATTAAATATATTCTGTCGCAACTACTAAATTTATCTTTACAAGATATTGGTGAAGTCGTCGCGATAGATAAAACAACCCTTTCATGTTCATTGGATAGTAAGATTCAAAAGTGTCCTTATTGTTGTTCCTCCCATCTTCACAGTAAGGGGTACTATAAAAAGAAGTATCGTTTACCTTTTAATCATAGTAACATCAAGATCGTTCTGCTTAAGATTAAACGTTTTAAGTGTCAAGAATGTCACGATTCTTTCTCGAATAGTATCGGGCTTACGCCTCGAAATTTCGCTATTCCGTATTCAACAATCGACAGTATTATGGAAAATCTGAAGAAGCCAAACGAAACGTTTAAATCGCCTGCCGAACATTTTTCTGTCTCAGAAACAACTGTAAAACGGTACTTTGATATATATTATCATCCGGATAAATTCAATTTACCTTCAGTTTTATGTTTTGACGAAGTCTATATTCCCAGCTTAAATATTAGCTCTAATTATTTGACTGTCCTATATGATTTTGAAAAAAACGATTAATTGAAGTCATCTCTTCTAGAAAGAAAGCGGATCTTCATCGTTATTTTTATTATTTAAATGAGAAAGGAAAAGAAAAAGTCCAATATGTCTGTATCGATATGTATCGTACATACTACGATATTCCACGAATACATTTTAAAAAAGCTATCATCTGCATTGACTCATTCCATCTCATCAAAAACTTAAATGATAGCTTAGACAAAATCAGAGTACTGGTTATGAACCAATACCATTCCGATTCTATTGAATATTATCTACTAAAAAACTGGAAATTTCTACTCTTTGATCGAAAAAGTAATTTTCATAATAAGCCCCAATACAACCGTAAATTAAAACGCTATATCAATAAGGCTCAGTAATTCGAACTGATACTTCAAATTCATCCTGATTTAGAAAAAGCTTATCGTTTAGTAGATGAATACATTCTTTTTAATTCTTACGATGACTTACCTGAAAGAAAGTTACTCGAAATTGATTATTATATCAATAATTTTCTTAAATCAGGCATTCCTGAATTAGTGCAATTTGGTAAATTACTAACAAGGTGGAAAATAGAAATTTGTAACTCATTAACTAGAATAGACGGCATACGAATGTCAAATGCTTTTACAGAAGCATCTAATGGAACGATAAAGGATATGATTCGAAACGCTAAAGGAATGCATTCCTTCGAACGTTGTCGAAACAGAATGATGTATGTTATTAATAAAGATAACTGGATATTAAGAGACTAATTTAACAATAAAATGTAAATCGATTACGAACATTCGAAAAAGAAATACAGGTTGAAATTCGTATTATCACAACGAATTTCAACCTGTATTTTTATCATTTCTCCCCACTAAATATTTAGTGGGTCCCCACAATAAATAGCCTATTTCTTGTGGGTCCACACAAAAAGTTGTAGAGCCAATATTTGTTAGGAGTTTGGCATTAAATTTCGCTAAAATAACGAAGCCAATTAAAACAAAAATAGAAAGCGAAATATAGAACCCTAAATAAGTCGTTACTGAAAGAAATAAGCATAAAACATTAATCAACTACTCTCTGTTAAAACAGAGAGTTTGTCCTAAACATGGTGGTTGTACAAACGATGTCATATCTCCAACCGTTTAAAGACACTAAGGGATGGTTGACTGGCACCCCATCAATAAGCGGTCTGTAGACACTTACTGAATATTGTTTTATGTTTAATAATTTTGTATTGGCACAACTTTTTCAAACCGTGGTTTTTTCTCACTCGACAGATATCGGTGACCCAATTCTTTAATATTGATTGCTGCCACACGGTCATCATTTGATTGATACCCACAATTCCGACAAGTAAACAAGTGCTTATCTTGTTGTCTATTAGCTTTATCAATTGATTCGCATTTTGGACAACGTTGGGACGTAAATTGTGCGGATACTTTTAAAACTTGCGAACCACTTTCTAAAGCTTTATACATTAACTTTTCTTCAAAATCGAAGAATCGCCAAGAATGGTGTTCATACCGTGCATCTTGCTTACGGTGGTGAGTCGTGTTAAAAGTAACGTTCGTAAGATCTTCCACCACAAATAAGGTATTGGCCCCGTATCGGTCAACGAGTGTCTTTGATAATTGATGGTTCACATCATTCATCCAGCGGTTCTCTCGTCTTTCAATTGTTTTAAGGCGTCTACGACTTGATTTGGTGTTCTTCGCTTGTAAGGACTGGCGCAATTTCATAAAATGCCGTCTTTTCTTCCTCAAGCTTTTACCCGAATAGAAGGTAGTATGAGCTGTATCATCCGCAATCGTTAGTATCTGTCTTAAACCACGGTCAATGCCTACAATCCGTTGAATATTAGCTTCATCTGGGGTGTCTATCTCTTTACTTGCGGACACGTGTAAGAACCACTTACCCTTACGACAGAGTAATTCAGCTTGACCAAACTTGTAAGCATTCTGGCTAAATTGTTGAAGATAAGCGATATGTTGCTTATCACAAGACACTTTAATTCGCCCTTGATTAGTCGTCAGTGAATAGGTGTCGTCTTGATGATAAGCGTAGTTACGATTACGTACGAACACAGCGACTGGTCGCTTAAACCCTAGTGGTTTCGTTAAATGGTAAAGGTCTTTATATAGCGTATGATAGTTACCTGTATGGATATCTTTATAACGCTTAGGTCTTTGTTTAAACTGTGTTTTTACGGTCTTATATCTCGCGATTACCGTACGCATCACGGACTGGGCCATTTGCGATTGCAGTCCAAAATCCTGACGTAACTGATGATACAAGGCGTTATGCAAAGTCGTTTGACCTAATTCAAAGTCATGGTCAAAGATATATGTCGAAACAAAATTACAAGCGTTTAAAAACTGTTGTTGGGTTTCTTCGAATTTTTCAATATCACTAGTACTTGGGTATAATTGCACTTTAATCGTTTTCGTTAACAGCATCTTGTCACCTCTTTCCTCTTAAATACATTATACTATCAATTTAGTAAAAACATAAACGATAACCTAGTAAAATCAACAAAAAGAGCTGTCTTTTGCTAATTCCTCCTAGGTATCAATACCGAGGTTTCCTTAGCTGACAGCTTGTAAATAAAAAGTAGAAATACTACTTTCAAAGGAAAATTTGTCATCAAAAAAAGAGAGACGCTCAATAAATCCTTATTCTCAAGTTGTAACTTTCCATTGGTTAATGGCATTAAAAGGATAAACATAACTTGAATAAAGTCTTTGATTTTAAGTCAAATCGTTTTAGTTTTTATGAATTTAAAATATAAATTAATTCAAACACTGCTGCTTTTAAATCTTCTGAATCGATGGATTGAATAATTGATAAGTATTGTAAGTCTGATTTATTCTCATGGAATTTAAACCATAATTTTTCTTTATCCCAATACTTTACTTGGGCTTGGTTCAAGATTTCAAATAGACGTTTCTCAATATCTTGCTTCTCAATTTTCTCAAATCCTAACAGTTCAATCTTTGCTGAATCTGTCATTGAAATAGTCACCGTATTCAGTTGTTCATCTGCTATCGCTGGATAACCTTCAACTTCAAATGCCTCTGTTGCTGAGAATACTAAATGATGTTGACGCCCTTCAGGTAAAATGTTTTCTGGATCATCAATCGTTAAACTTAAAACACCATCTTCTACCACAACAGTTGTAACAGCACGGTGATGATCTACTTCTTCAATAAGTTCAAATTGATTATTTGGTCCTGGGTAGATTTTCCAAGTAATATCTGTAGGTAAATCATTGCGCATATTCTCAACCGGTTCTAAATCCATTGGTATAATAGCCCCTGCTTTCGCAAACACTGGCATTTCAGACAATCCACGGTAAATATCTAATGAAGCGCCACCTTTATATCTTAAGTTTGTATGAACATCGTACCATTCACCTTCAGGGAAATAGATTTTTTCCTTACTCATTTTGACATCAGGTAATAATTTAGATGTAATAGGTAACACTAACAATTCTGTCCCAAAATAGTATTCATTGTCATATTGATAAACTTCAAGATTATCAGATTCCTCATAATACAATGGTCGAATTAAAGGAATGCCCTCTTCAGCCGTTAATACATTAAATGTATAGAGGTAGGGTAATAATTCATGACGTTTTCTTAAATAATCCGCAATAATCATCTCTTCCATTAATGGATAACTCCAAGGCTCTTTACCCGTAAATAGACTGTTTGAACTATGAAGACGATTAATGGGACTGAACACGCCATACTGTACCCAACGCACCATCAATTCATCATCACGGTAACCATTCATATGCCCACCAATGTCATGGCTCCACCAAGTATAGCCAATATTGGTTGCTGTTGAAGTCATATACGGTTGAAACTGTAATGAATCCCAAGTAATAAACGAATCACCTGAAAATCCTATTGGATAACGATGACTACCAGGTCCTGCATAACGCGATAAAATTAACGGTTCTTTTCCTCGATCTTCCAAATCTTTAAAATGATAATGATTCAATAGTAATAACGGATCTAAACCATTTATTTCAGTTCCTTGTTGCCAGTCAATCCAGAAGAAATCAACGCCTTGCTCTTCTAATGGATGCATCACATCTTTAAAGTATGCCTCTCTAAACGCCTCATCTGTAAAATCAAAAATAGCCGGTTCTTCAATCTCGGTATTTAAGTTTAATCTTTTAGCAACAGCGGGATAACAATCTTCATAAGCGCGTATCCCATCAGCCGGATGAAGATTAATGGAAATGGCTAGCCCTTCATCATGAAGCCACTTTAAGAATCGTTCGGGATTTGGGAAGTAGTCTTTATTCCAAGTATAGCCCGTCCAAGAACTGCCAAAGCGTTCCGGAATTTGTGTCAAATGCCAATCCATGTCAATGACAGCCACAGATAATGGAATATTCTTGGCTTTAAAAGTCTCGACCAATTCTTTGTAAGATTCCTCAGTATACTTCCAATAACGACTCCACCAGTTTCCTAATGCATAACGTGGTAATTTTGGTGAGAAACCTGTTAATTTAAAGTAGGTTTGCAGACCTTGATTATAATCATGCCCAAATGCCAACGCATAAATATCAATCGAGTCAAAGTCCTTACGAACAATATCCCCCACTTCATTAATAAATTGTGAGTTGGAATCATCTAAAATGGTAAATCCTTTAAAACTCATTACACCGTCTTCTAAAGGTATCGCACCATCCACTTCGTCTAAAGTACGGGTTGTGCCTTTTAAATTAATAAATTCATCGCCATAATACCAACGATTGCCATGTGGGTAGAAAGCAAAATTAAAGTCGATGTATAAAGATTTCTTAGAGAATGGCTGTTCTTTTTGGTAGTAAAGATGGAATTTAGGTGAGTAAATTTCCAAAATCTCCTCAGTTTCAACTACATCATATTCAATCTTATCTATCTGTTCGATTTCACGATTAATCACACTTTGAGTTTTTGAATCTACAAACGTTCCTGTTTCTGAATATTCTAAACGGACAACTTCATTACTTAATAATGAAATACGATATTTTTTGCCAATAAATTGCATTTTCAACCTCCTATATTTGTTTAACACTTTCTCTTACTTCTAATTCGCCATCCATAATAATGGTCTGTTGAATATTTTCTTTCGGTGTGCCTTTAATTGGCACCATAATTTGCCCAAGGGCAACCTCGCCTTTTACATTTTGAAAAAGATTCATCGTTGTTAACTTAGGTGAAATCAGTTCTGAAAATTGAATATTATCAAAACTAATGACCGAACAATCATCCGGTACAGAAAAGCCTTGTTCTTTTAATTTGGCTATTAATTCTATTGCTAAAATATCAGCACTTACCATAATGGCTGTAAATTTATCAATTGTTTCAATTACTGTATCAAATTGATTATTAAAGAAAATCAGTTTCTCATTAAATTCGATGCCATTTACAGACAACCCTTCTTTATAACCAGCTAAACGTTCTTGTATTACTCCATGGCCTTCTAAAGATACTGGATAACTTAAAAAAGCAATTTTTCTATGTCCATTCTCAACTAAATGATTCACTAATTCTCGAGCTAACTTTTTATCGTCAGTTCTAACAAAGAATAAGTTATCTTTATCTTTTAAATCCACTAATTCATTCTCATCAAAATATGTATCAATAAAAGTGATTGGTTCTTCGACAATCTTCATCGTGTCTATCATTGTTTTTTGATTGAACCCAACTCCAATAAACCCACTAAATTGCCAATTATTTCTAATTAGTCCAATGTCATCCACAGAATGAATGGTCTGTAATAATACAAAATAATTCTCGTCCTTAGCAATTGTTTCAATCCCTTCTAAAATTGCTCCTGCGAAAGGATTATTAAAATGATAAATTTTTTCCTCTGCAAAAAATAGTAAACCAATTAATTTTGACGATGAATTAACTAAAGCTTTTGCATTCATATTTGGTGTATAATTATATTCTTTAATAATATTATTAATTCTTTCAATTGTTTGTTGTGATACTTTATTTGTTCTGTTATTAATAACATTTGAAACTGTAGTAACACTTACATTAGCCAATTGTGCTATTTCCTTGATTGTTATCTTCACTTTTTTCACATCCTCAGTTAAGTTTAACGTTAAACCTTAATTTAATTATATGTTAACGATTAAATTTATCTTTGTCAATAATATTTTCTTCAAAGTAATTACTTATATTAGACATTCCGAAGAAAAAAGTTTGCCTAAGGGACTAAATTTTAAAAAAATCAAAAGAAAACAGACTACATTAGAATAAGAGAGTCGATCAATGACCGACTCTTAAATATTACAAGAATAGAGTTCTGACTAAAGTTTTAAAATATATCTTTCTTACTAAATTTAGATTTCGCTAAGCATTTTTAGTGTCGTCGTATTAACAATAATAATATTTTAGCATAATCTAATATCAGCATTATTAGAAATTTTTCCAAATTTTAGTTTAGGTAGCAGTTAGAAAATTTTTGTTAAATTAATATTTCAACATAATTTGTTCTTTAATTAATTCAACCGCTTCATTTGTTGCTTCTTCAGGTGTTTTATTTCCTGATCCAGCCTCAAACATCATAATTCCAGCTGGTTCCCATACTTCAGACATTTCAATAATATTAGGCATAGGAATTGAACTCTTATACTGTTCAATAACAGTCATTGATAAAACATTTTTGGCATCACTCGTTATTTTCTCTTTAGCAAATGCATTCGCTGGAACCCCTGCTGTAAATTCATTATGCATTAACAATTGATTCTCTTCGTTTGTTGCAAAGTCTAAGAATTTCACTGCCATTTCTTTTTGTTTAGAATAATTACTTACCACCAAAGCTTTACCACCTGCGAATGGAGAATATGGTTTACCATTTGGAAGACTCGGAATTGGAGCAACTTCAAAAGGAACTCCTGCCTCTTTATAATTCGCAAATTGCCATGGTCCATTAATAACTGCCGCAGCTGTCCCATTAATAAATTGTTCATTTAAGAAGTTTAATGAACTTGATGAGTCTTTCATTCCTTCTGGCCAAATCTCGTTATACCATTTTGCACCATATGTTACAGCTTCAATGGCACCTTCATTATTTAATCCAATATCTTCAGGATTAGTATTTTCTTCCCCGAAGATATATCCTCCAAAACCAGATATTAAGCCGAAAGCATGATAAAAATCAAGCCAGTTTGCTAAAAATGCTACACTTTTGCCTTCTTCTCCTGAAAAGGCAAACTTTTCATCTTTCGACAATGTTTCTAACTCTTCAAAAGTAGTTGGTGCTTTATCTAACAATTCTGTATTATAATACATTACTAATGTTTCGATAGCTAAAGGATAACCATAAATTTTATCTTGATAAGTAACTTGTTTTTTATCAGTATCATCAAAGCGACCATCTTCTGGTAAAGTTACCTCAGCACCATGACCTTGTATTCCAATTTTTACTGAGTCATTAAATGGAGCAATATAAACATCATGCCCTAGACCAGCTGGCCCATCAAGTGTCAAAGCTTCTAATGCTTGTGCTTCATCGACTTCAATGACTTTTACTTCAATACCATTTTCCTCTGCGAAGCGATTACCGATTTCAGTGAAAAACGGATAAAAATCTGGGGCAACTGCTACTTCTAACGGCCCCTCTTGTGCATGTCCTACACCTGTTAATGGGGAAATGGCAGAAAGTGTCAATATTGAAACAATAGCTTTTTTAATAAATTTTTTCATAATTCTTCTCCTTTAAAGATTTATTCACAAAACAACTAACAACCTCAAAAAAATACTTCAATATTTTTTTAGCCTTTTGTTCCTCCTTCCATTAAACCAGATACAAAGTCTCTTTGAAGATAGAAAAATAATAAACTGATCGGTATAGCAATTAATACAGCTCCTGCAGCAAATAAAGTCACTCTTTGTTCTCTAGGATTTGAGATAAATTGCTGCAAGCCTATTGCTACAGTGATATTCTCTCCTGATCTAAGTATAAATCTAGCTGTCATATATTCACCCCAAGGTGACATAAAGGCCCACAAAGCTTGTATTGCTATCATCGGTCTAACTAACGGTAAAATAATTTGCCAAAAACGTCTAAAATGACCTGCACCATCTATCATCGCTGATTCATCAAGCGCAAGTGGAACTGTATCAAAATATTGCTTCATAAGCCATGTATTCATAGGTACACCGCCACCAGCATATAGTAAAATAATAAACCATTGATGGTCTAATCCTCCTGAAATTAAAGCCATTACATAAAAGGCTGTTAAAGCTGCTGTTGTAGGTACCATTTGAATAATTAAGAAAAATTTTAGGCTTGTTTTCTTTCCGTAAAATCGGTATCTACTATAAGCAAAGCCAGAAAATACAATTAAAACTAACTGCAGAGCCATAGTACATACTGCAACTTTAAGTGTATTAATATACCATCTTCCATAAAAGGTCTCACCGAACAGTCTTCTGAAATTATCTAATGTCCAGGTTCGTGTTAAATCGAGTGTAAAGGCGATCACGTTACCTGGATTAAAAGCAGATAAGACCGTAATTAATAGCGGATATAAAATGATTACAGCAAATAAAAACAAATATACGTAAGAGAAAATATCTCCAATTAAGGTTGCTTTTTTCTTTCCCATTCTTTTAGCCCCCCATATCAAAAGCTTTTGTTTGTTTAAAAATGACCAAAGAAATACCAATAACTAAAATAGAAATAAATATGGTTAAAGCAGATGCAATATTGTATTGCGGAGCTCCTCCTGTAGTTAATTTATATATCCAAGAAATTAATATATCTGTTGTACCAGCACCATTTCCAACACTGCCTGGCCCACCTTCATTAAAGAGATAAATCATCCCAAAATTATTAAAATTACCCGTATATTGCGTAATTAACACTGGAGCCGCAACTGTAAAAATATAAGGTAGAGTGATTGTTTTTAATTTTTGTAATACATTTGCTCCATCAATCGATGCAGCCTCATAAAGCTCTGAAGGTATTGATTGTAATATACCTGTAGTTAAAACATAAATGTATGGATAACCAAGCCAGCCTTGAATTAAGATTATTGCAACCTTTGTCCAAAAAGGATCTGTTTTCCAAGGAATCATCCCAATATTAAGTAATGGAAATAGGTTATTTATGAAGGGTATCACTTGTGTATTAATAGCACCAATACTTGGATTGAAAATGTTCGAAAAAGTTAAAATAGTTATGAATCCAGGTACTGCCCAAGGTAATAAAAGAATTACCCCAATTAACCTTTTAAATTTTAACGTAGGTCTGTTCATTATCAATGCAGTGAAAATCCCCACGACAATTTGCAATGTAGTTCCACATATTGTCCAGATAATAGTCCAACTAAATACAGCAAAGAAGGTCTTTCTAAAAATACTTAGAGTAAATATTTTCTTAAATGTATCTAGCCCGGTCCAATCAATTAAACTTGCTGGAGGAATATGATTAAAATCATAATTAGTAAAAACTATTAGTATAGTTACAATTACTGGAAATAATATAAAAAACATCATTAATACGTAAGACAAGCTAATTAGTAAATACGGAAAACCGTATTCATAAGTATTCTTTAATACTTCTATGAAATTTTTCCCTACCTTATCAGGGGATTCTTTTAATAACCGAAACACTTTATTTGCATCATGAATTTGAGCTAAATAAAACATTAAAAAAAGTAGTATTAAAATAAATTGCAATACACCTGTTATCATTAAAAACAAAGAGTGGTCTTCCATTGGGGTTGAACCTAAGGTTATTAAGCCTCTAATTGCACTTATTCCATATTTTTTTAATTGATAAACAAATAACGCAAATAATGACATAAAGATTATCCCTTTGCCTATTTGTTTATTATACAATTGTCCTAATCCTGGTATTACAGAGAGTAAACCTGGCAATGTAAATGGACTTTTTTCTTCATTATCCATCTAATCTCTCCTTTCATTCGAATTTACTAATACAACAAAACCATTTTTTTGAATTGTTAATCTCTCTTCTTTTTGTAAAACAAGATTTTCTAACAAAATACTTTGATTTACTAAATCAATTTCATAATCATTTTCTGAATGATTAAAAATAAATTTTAATGAACTATTTTCAAATACCTTATTAAATAAAAGTACTAATGGATTAGAAGTTTTCTTAAAATTCAATTTGGCATAGTTAATTGGTCTTGAATAATTCTTTCTAAATTCAATTAGCTTTTTGGTAAAATCAAGCATTTGCAAATCTTGATTATCAGTAGTCCAAATCATACATCTTCTATTATCTGGGTCATGATCTCCTGTAAGTCCAATTTCAGTACCATAATAAATTGATGGTGAACCTCCTAAACTAAACATCAAAGTCATCGCTGCTTTAGCCAAATCTTTATTCTCTTTTGCAAAATGTAAAATTCTTGGAGTATCATGAGAATCGAGAAGATTAAATTGAACTCTATTCACTGGTTCTTTATATATCATAAGCTGATTGATGATACGATTTTGAAATTCTACCGCATCTATTTCATCATTGAATAAAAATTGTTTAATTGGGTCTGTTAATGGATAATTCATAACAGCGTGAAATTCATCTCCATTTAACCAACTTCTGGCAGAATGCCAAGCCTCACCCAACAAATAAACCTCAGGATTAATAGAAGTTAGTTTACTATGTACTTTCTTCCAGAATTGATGATCTACTTCATTCGCGACATCAAAACGCCAAGCATCAATATTAAATTCCTCGGTCCAATAGGTCAAAACTTCTAAAATAAAGCTCTGAACTTCGGTATTAGTTGTATTTAACTTAGGCATATTTGCCGCAAATGCAAAAGTATCATAATCTGTTGTTTGAATCGAGGGAATTTCATCAACATGTAGATGATTATAGTTAGGAACAGGTGTTTTATTTATATGGAACCAATCAAAATATTTAGATTTTTCTTGATTTATTAAAACATCCTGCCAAAATTTCGATTGATAACCAATGTGGTTAAAGACTCCGTCGAGCATTATTCTAATCCCAAGTTTATGCGCGCAGTCTACCAAATCTTTTAATGTCTCTTTATCACCAAAATTAGGATCAATTTCAAAATAATCCTCAGTATCATATTTATGATTGGTATTTGCTTTGAAAATAGGAGTCAAATAAATCCCATTGATTCCTAATTCTTTTAAATAATCTAAATTATCAATAATCCCTTGTAAGTCCCCACCAAAATAATCATGATATGATGGTAGATATCGGTGATCCCAATTTAATACGCCATCTGGGTCATTAGTTTTATTTCCATTGTAAAATCGTTCAGGAAATATCTGATACCATATGGTATTCTCAACCCATTTTGGTGCATTATACATATCAACAACATGAAAATAAGGTAATTTAAAATAATAATTTATATCTTTATAATATTTATCATTAAATTCGAAAATGCCCCTATCGGAATAAAATACTACCGTCTCATCGTATCCAGTTATTTTAAATGAATAAGCTAACCTTTTGTATTTTGCTTTAACTTGAATTTGCCAATAATCAAATAAATCAGTAGAATATAAAACTTCCATTTGCTTGAGCGAAGAAAAGTCGTATTTATGAACTAAATACGGATCAACACTAATCAACTCAACCATTTTTATATCTCTATGTTTTGTTCTCAATCTTATCGTCATTGAGTCAGGCGAATCTAGAAATGCATATTCAGATTCCGGTAAATGTAGTAAAGCACTTAATTCCATGTAAACCCTCCAAAAATTAAATATGGTTCAAATCTCTATAATCAATAAATTTCTATTGAGACTAACTATAAAACCCAAGCCACTAATTAAAACATTACTAATTCCTTTCAAATCACTACGTTTAACGTTAAACCTTTTGCTATAAAATATAGCACTTAATAAATATTAAGCACTTGTTCGATTCAGGTTTAACGTTAAACTTAAACTTTCAATTACATGATAACGTTTTATTTTGTCCTTGTCAATAGTTTTTCTAAATTTATTTGAAAACACTTACGAAATCTATAAAAAATAATGGTGTAAGAAAGCGAAAGTACGATACTCTCGCTTCTTACACCACTAATTTTGTTAATTATATTTTCTATTGGAACTATCGTAATAGGTTCGTTAGCCCTTCGATTACATTTCCTCCGGAGCTGCAATCCCTAATAAGTTTAAGGCATCTTTAATCACAATAGTCGTTGCTTTGACTAAGGCCATACGCGCTGGTCTTTGTGCGTCGTCATCTAATAAACGAGTATTGCCGTAATATTTATTAAATAATTGTGCTAATTGAACAGCGTATTTAGCAATAACAGAAGGCTCATATTTTTCCATCGCTTGAGTTACGACTTGTGGGTATGCTAATAACTTTTTAGCCACTTCCCAACTGTAGTCATCTTCTAATTGATAATCAACATCCGCATCGATCGCCTGACCAAATTTACGCATTAAGCTCATCGCTCTGGCATAAGTATATTGCACATATGGACCGGTTTCTCCTTCAAATTGAACGATTTCTTCTAATTTAAAATCAAAGCTATTCATGCGGTCTGTCTTCAAGTCATGAAATACAACCGCTCCAACCCCGACCTCTTTAGCGACGGCTTCTTTATTCGCTAATGTCGGATTTTTCTCATTAATTTGTTGGAAGGCTAAATTGATTGCATCATTTAGCACCACTTCTAATAAGATGATTTTGCCTTTACGTGTAGATAATTTTTTACCGTTTAAAGTGATTAAGCCAAATGGCACATGAATCATATCATCGGCCCAGTCGCGTCCCATGCGTTTTAAGACAGCACGTAATTGTTTAAAGTGACCAGACTGCTCATTACCAACGACATAAACATTCTTAGCAAAATCATAAGTATCTTTACGATATTGTGCCGCAGCTAAGTCGCGGGTAGCGTATAATGTGGCTCCGTCAGACTTTTTAATTAAAGCTGGTGGTAAATCTTCCTCGTCCAATTTTACAATTGTAGCACCATTATCAACGGTCGTAATCCCTTTTTCTTCTAATTCATCAATAATCGGTTGCATTTTATCGTTGTAAAAAGCTTCACCATTATAAGAGTCAAAAGTAATTCCCAATAAATCATAAACTTTATTGAATTCTTTCAATGATTCATCTTTGAACCAAGTCCATAAACGAATCATTTCTTCGTCACCATCTTCTAAAGCTTTAAAAGCGGCACGTGCTTGTTCTTCAAGTTCTGGTCTTGTTTCTGCTGCTTCATGGAAATCTACATATAATTTTACCAATTCTTTAACAGGATCCGCTTCAATTACCTTATCGTCGCCCCACATTTTATAGGCAACGATTAATTTACCAAATTGCGTTCCCCAATCCCCTAAGTGATTAATACGAATAGGTTGATAGTTAGTTTTTTTCGCAATGTTAGCAATCGCATTACCGATAACGGTTGAACGTAAATGCCCCATTGACATTGGTTTCGCGATATTAGGTGAAGACATGTCAACTGTCATTGTTGCGCCTTTTCCTAAATCAACTGCACCATATTGTTCCCCTTTTTCGATAACGTCTTTAACAATCTCTAAAGCAGTAGCTGAACGTTTTAAACGAATATTAATATAAGGTCCTACTGCCTCAACGGTTTGAAAAGCTGAAGTGTCCATTTGTGCCACAATCTCTTGGGCAATTTGAGGGGGTGCTTTTCTTAAAACTCTTGCTAATGTGAAAACAGGAAAAGCCAAATCTCCCATTGATGAATCTTTTGGGATTTCAATTAATGCTTTTACTTCATCGACTGTTAAATGTTCTGCTAAAACTTGTTGTAATTTTTCGGCAAATAATAATTTATTATCCATTTCTTCCTCCTAAATAGATTAAAAAAACCTCTAACAATGCCAAAATTAACATCGTTAGAGGCGAGTATTTATTAAAATATCGCGGTACCACTCTAATTCCACTATCAAATAGTGCTCTTCTAGTTGTTAACGAAGCCTGACTCCGAATTAGACAGTTAATCTAATTAAACTAGAAGTGCGGTTCGTTTTTGTGAAATCATTGGCTCTCAACAACCCAACTTGCTGTATCTTTCATTTAAAAACTACTCTCTTCTAGAGTTTGCTCTAAACCTAAAAGTATTTTACCAAAGACTAGAATATTTGTCTACATAAAGCTGAAAGTCATGGCGACTATTAAAACTCAGCTTATTAGTACCATATAAAAAACATTTTTTAGTGCTAAATGATAATGACGACATCACTAAGTCTATTATTACCATCATGCTGAAACGCGAACTTAACCTCTTGCTAAACGTTCACGGATACGGTTAGATAAGTATTCAACAATTAAAATTAAAACAACTAACCCAATTAAGATAGAACCGACTTCATTCCAACGATAAGCGGACATCGCAAAAACCAATGGTGCTCCGATACCGCCCGCGCCAACTAACCCTAAGATTGTAGCGTCACGTAGGTTCATATCAAAACGGAAAATCAACGTTGATAGTAAGCTTGAGCCCAATTGAGGTAAAATGCCACAACGGATTTTTTCAAACGTATTACATCCTGAAGCTTCCATTGCTTCTAAAATATTGGTATCGATATCATCAATTGTTTCATTGAATAATTTAGTTAACATCCCAATGGATGTCACTGATAAGGTCATTAAACCAGCAAACGCCCCTGGTCCGGTCACACGAATAAACATTAAACCATAAACAAAACTTGGTATCGTACGAATCGCCACGACGAATAAACGTACAATCACCACGATCGGCATTGGCATAATCTTTTGTGAAGCGAGAAACGCAATTGGTAATGAGAATACCGCTCCTACTAACGTTCCTAGAAAAGCAATTGCCATGGTTTCTAATAATAAATAAGGTACTGATTGTTTAGTTAAATTAAATAGAATTTCGGTATTAGGTGAAAAAATCCCTTTAATAATATTAGCAGCAATAGAGCTCCCATTTTTAGTTACAGAAACTTCACCTACGGTGGTAGAAGACCAAATTAATAAAGCAACCACTAATATCGTCCAAAAATATTGCGTTGCACGACTACGATTTCTACTCTCATACATTTCATTAATACGATCGATCATCTTGGCCCTCCTATGATAATTTCTTACGTAAGTAGCCACTAATAAATTCAATAATCGCTACTGTAATAAATAAACAAAGTAAAATCATCCCGACATTTTGGTATTCACGCCAAGAAAGGTTTTCATTTAAAATAATCCCAATCCCACCGGCACCAACATATCCTAAAATGGCTGCATGACGAACATTCCCTTCGAAGGTATACAAACTGGTCGATAAATAGGATGGTAAAACCTGCGGTTGAATGGCTGCCACAAAACTCTTGATTTTATTGGCTCCAGCCGCTTCCATCGCTTCATAAGGTAACATATCAACCGTTTCGATTGTTTCATATAATTGTTTTCCTACGAATGAGAAGGTAAAGAGTGCAATCGCTAATGTCCCTGAGAAGGTTCCTAGACCGAAAATGTAAGTTAAGATTAATGCAGATACTAAAGTCGGCATAGTACGAATCATACTGAGAATGAATTTCATAATACCCGATAATACTTTATTATGGGTTAGGTTAATGGAAGCTACCATCGCAAAAGGAATCGCTAAAAAGGCTCCGATAACAGTTCCTAATACTGACATCTTAATTGTATCGACTAAGGGTCCGAGAACGCCATTAAAAAAACTCCAATTCGGCGGC
Organism: Globicatella sp. PHS-GS-PNBC-21-1553; assembly: GCF_033564055.1. Classification (NCBI taxonomy): domain Bacteria; kingdom Bacillati; phylum Bacillota; class Bacilli; order Lactobacillales; family Aerococcaceae; genus Globicatella; species Globicatella sp. PHS-GS-PNBC-21-1553. The sequence goes on along the minus strand of NZ_CP085470.1, from coordinate 1,529,395 downwards.
ACCATCCGTCCTAAAATAACAAAGAATTGTTGACCTCGTTTCATTAAAGTCGACAAATTAAAACCTGTTAATTGCACTGAATAGTACATTGCGATTAACACCAAAACCACCACGAAAGGCGCTATTGAGCGAGGCTTTTTAACTACTTTCCCATTCGTTAAGGTGATTTCTTTAGGAGGTAAAATATTATCTCTTAAAGATTTAACCATTAGTTACCACCCATTTCTTCCGTTTGGCCTTTATAGATTAAATTCAATATTTCCGCATCTACATTGCTTGATGGTCCGTCATAAACAACTTCTCCATCACGAATCCCAATGATACGATCACAAAATTCTAATGCAAGCTCGACATGGTGAATATTAATCAAAACAGTAATATCAAACTCTTGATTAATACGTTGAAAGTCTTTCATCACTACATTAGCGGTCACTGGATCCAATGCTGCAACAGGTTCGTCCGCTAAAATAATACTTGGATCTTGTGCTAAAGTACGAGCTAAAGCTACACGCTGTTGTTGACCCCCAGATAATTGGTCCACACGTGTATATGCTTTATCTAAAATCCCCACACGGTCCAATGCTTCCAAAGCTTTTAACTCTTCTTCTTTTTTATAATGGCCCACTAAAACACGCCAAAAGGGAATATCCGGCACTAAAGCATTTAGTACATTCGTAATAACTTTGGCACGTGTTACTAAGTTAAATGATTGGAAAATCATCCCAATTTGACGTCTAAATTTACGTAGACTATCACCTTTTAACGTCGCTACTTCAACACCATTTACAGTTAAATTTCCTTCGCTAATAGGATGCATTTTATTGATTGTTCGAATTAAAGTTGACTTGCCGGCACCAGACAATCCGATTATCCCAACAAACTCACCTTGTTCGATTTTCAAGTTAATATCTTTTAGTGCCGTAACACCATTATCATAACGCTTATAAACGTTTTTGAATTCAATCATTCTAGAACCTCTTTCTTTATTTCACTTTCTCCATTGTACCGAATTTATTTTATTTTTTAAAGTGGTTTTTGTCTTTTCATGCAATCTTTACATAAAGTTAATTGAGCTGAATACGGTCTGTCCATGATAACGTTTAAATATAAATTATATAAATTAAATGATCGTTTACTACAATGCGAAGCGAACAGCCAAAACAAAATTCTTCTAACTTTTAAACTTTATTGTCCACTTCTATTGACCGACTATTAAAACCAATAAAAAATACCATGCATAATCATCATTACACATGGTATCTCATATTAAATTTTTACCTATCACCTTGACTCTTGACAGGTCATTCATTGGGATTGCGACTCGTGTTCCAAATACTGATGTATTTGTTAAAGACGGAGTCGGCTACAAGGAGATAGAGACGAAGCGAAATCGTTAGCTGCTTCTACCTTACCCACTTGTAATACTTTTTTCAAAAAATCGATTCATTAAACCAATGTTTGATTAGCGGTAATGATCGATACTTTATAAACATCTTCTTCTACACATCCACGTGATAAGTCAGATACAGGTTTGTTTAAACCTTGTAAGATTGGTCCAACCGCTTGGTAATTTCCTAAACGTTGCGCAATCTTATAACCGATATTACCTGATTGGATTTCTGGGAAGATATAAACCGTTGCTTGACCTGCTACTTTTGATTCAGGTGCTTTTTGATTGGCTACAACAGTTGAATAAGCAGCATCAAATTGTAATTCACCATCTATTTCTAATTCTGGTGCTAACTCATGAGCAATGCGTGTTGCTTCGATAACTTTATCGACGTCTTCTGATTTTGCTGAACCTTTAGTTGAGAAACTTAACATCGCCACACGTGGGTCAATGCCGAAGATTTTAGCTGTGTTAGCAGATTCAACAGCAATTTCAGCTAATGCTTGTGCGTCTGGATTAATGTTGATGGCACAGTCAGCAAAAACTAATTTTTGTCCAGCCATTTGCGGTGGAATCATGACAAACGCACCACTAGTACGGCTCACACCTGGTTTTGTTTTAATAATTTGTAAAGCTGGACGAACGGTATCACCTGTTGAGTAGACAGCACCACAAACTAGCGCATCCGCCTGTTCCATTTGCACTAACATTGTACCAAAATATGCTCTGTCTAATAAGATGGTGCGCGCTTGTTCTTCAGTTGCTTTACCTTTACGAACTTTGACAAATTCATCAACCATTGCATCAAATTCATCATAGTGATTAGGGTCTATAATGGTTAAGCCCTCAATATTCCACAAATTCTTTTTAGCTAATGCTTGAACTGCTGTTGGTTCACCTAATAATATCGGTTCAACTAAATTATCTGACTTTAGGCGGACCGCTGCACCTAATACACGTACATCATCAGCTTCTGGGAATACAATTCGAATGCCTTTACCTTCGATTTTATGACTTAATTCTGCAAACATATCCATGTTTTTACTCGCCTCCAAAATTTTTGCTGAACATTTGATTGTTTCATAACCAAATAGTTCTCTAACTACCATGTTACACTTTTTATAGCAAATAATAAACCCTTTTCATAAATTTTACGCACTATTAATTAATAACTATAGGTAAAATCCTCATGTTGACGGATGACGTCAACATATTTTTTTGCATAATAGCGGGCCATTGGTAAATTTTGGTCTAAGTAATTACCGCAATCACGAGCACTTGCTCCTGGAATTTCACCTTCATAATTGGCAATAAATTCAAAACAACGTAATAATAAATCTTTCACCGCTTCAGGTGCCACCTGTTCTGTTAAGATTAAATAAAAGCCAGTACGGCATCCCATTGGGCCAAAATAAATCACTTCTTGTTTATATTGGGCATCATTACGTAAAAAAGTTGCGGCTAAATGTTCAATGGTGTGAATTTCAGCGGTATTCATCACCGGTTCAAAATTTGGTGCTGTAAATCGTAAATCATAAGATTTTAAAGTAGTCCCACCTACTTGGTCCTCTCTTGATAAATAAATACCCGGTTTTAAATTTAAATGATCGACAGTAAAGCTAGGAATCTTTTCCATTTCCATCATCTTTTCCTCCTCTAGCATTATATTCTTGAATATTATAACAAACTCTTTAATATTTATATACTATTACGCAAGGTTATCGGTACCACATCAAAAAACAGTTGCTAGGCATAAACTTGATAAATTTAGTCAAGTTTATTATTCTTTAATTAATAGCGCAGTGGTTGAGTGGTCTCAAACTGCGTCTTAACGTAGCTGAGAACAAGCTTGAAAAATCCAGTCAAATTAGTGCTTATTCATTAAAAGCGCAGTGGTTGAGTGGCCTCAAACTGCGTCTTAACGTAGCTGAGAACAAGATTGAAAAATACAGTCAAATTAGTGCTTATTCATTAAAAGCGCAGTGGTTGAGTGGCCTCAAACTGCGTCTTTCGACTTGTTTGAGGCCTACTCAACTGTGCGGGGGTAGGCCGACGAAGCGAAAATCATTTGATTTTCTACTTCTGGTCTACTCCCAACTGTGCCGGGGTAGGCCGACGAAGCGAAAATCATTCGATTTTCTACTTCTGGTCTACTCCCAACTGTGCCGGGGTAGGCCAACGAAGCGAAAATCATTTGATTTTCTACTTCTGGTCTACTCCCAACTGTGCCGGGGTAGGCCGACGAAGCGAAAATCATTTGATTTTCTACTTCTGGTCTACTCCCAACTGTTCGGGGGTGAACCGACGAAGCGAAAATCATTCGATTTTCTACTTCTGGTCCACTCCCACTGTTGGTCTTCACGCTATTCATTTCGTTGCTTTAAATTTAGATAGAGATAAGTATACACTGAAAACAATGTTATGATAAATAAACGATAGGTAAAATAAGCATGATGAAAATTGTGATTTTTCAAAATAAACACCCATACAAATGGGACTAAAGCGACCATCAATAATGGGGTTGTGCTTAACCAATATTGATAACTCTTGACCCCTTTAAAAGACTGCACTAATAAAATGATAAGCCAAATGAATAAAATAATAATAGCGGTTTTAGGTAATAAAATTTTCCACATATTTTTAATAATCTCGATCGCATCTAATACTTCATCCGTTTTACCGCCTGTTCTTAAAGCGATTTGATTCGCAACATTAGCAAATGAATTATCTTTTAATATCACTGATCCGATGGCCCATTTACTAGCCCAAGTTAAGCCAAAACCCATTAACCAGGTCCATCCTAATATCACCGTTTCACTTAGATTATGCTTAAAATGACGCCGATGATGTTGATTCACTAATACAAAATAAATCATCCACGGAAGCGCAAAGGTCAACAATGGCACAGTCAATAAATCGAAAAAGTTCGTCACTGAACCGATAGTGAAAAATAACAGCACCATTTTGGAGAATCGATAAGCATAGCGTTGATGGACTTCTATCACTGCCACTATTCCCAATAAACTGATAATAAAAACCGGTGTATATTGAAGCGAAAGTGGAAAAATCCAAAAATGAATTAATAACAACATCGTCATCAAGAGATACGCATAAGTACGACTAATTGCTTTTTCAACTTTAGTCATTGAAAAATAGAAAACAATAAAAACTAAGAAAATGTTTAAATAACGAATATGCTTATAACTCATAAACATTAGCATAGGTCTTAAAACCGCAATATCACCGAGCCAATAACGTTCATAACCATTATTCCACATCGCAGCTTGGATGGCCGACAGTTCTTCTTGATTAGTTAACTTGTTAAAAATTAAATTATCGGTAAAAGTATCCAGTTTGGTACCTTTGAACTCTCCCATCACACTCCAACGCTTAGTTTCACTCGCAATTGTTTCCAATGAATAGCGTAAATTCACTTCAATTTTTTCAATTGGAATCGTATAACTTAATACCATTAAACTAAAATACAACGCCACTAATAAAACAAAAAGTAATGTTAATTGCCAGAGTATTTGACCTAAATTAGTATATTTATGCTTCATCTTTTAGCCCTCTTTGGCTCTTTTTATTTTTAAACTCCATTTCAAAGCGTTGTTGGAAATGATAACATTGAACATCTAAAATAATTCCTGCTATAAAGACAATCATAGCAGCTAAGAAAAAGAATCCCGATACAAACAGTGTTGGAAATCGTTCGACCGTCCCTGTTTGACGAAATTCAATCCAGACTGGCAAAAATAACAAAGCCGAAATTAAACTTAGCACAAACGCAATAGCAGTAAAATAGCGAAATGGACGATAATTCTTTATTAAGCGCCCAATCGTTTTAATCACTCTAAAACCATCCTTGTAGGTATTTAATTTTGAAACACTTCCTTCAGGCCGATCACGATAGGTCACAATCACATTTTTTATTGGTAAATGCTTATCTAAAGAATGAATCGTCATTTCTGTTTCAATTTCAAATCCAGTCGATTGAATAGAAAAAGTCTTAACAAAAGCATAACTAAAAGCACGGTACCCAGTCATAATATCACGAATATCACTATTAAACATTTGGTTAATGATTTGACGGACTAAGACATTGCCAAAATTATGGAAAGGACGTTTATTTTCTTCAAAATAAGTAGAACTTAGACGATCGCCAATCACCATTTCTGCTTCTCCACTTAAAATAGCTGCTACCATCTCTGGTGCATACTCTGCAGGATAAGTATCATCACCATCAATCATGACATAAGCCTCTGCTTCAATATCACGAAACATGGCACGAATCACATTACCTTTTCCTTGTTTCGTTACTCTACGAACAACTGCTCCAGCTTGACTAGCAATTTGGACGGTATCATCAGTTGAATTATTATCATAAACATAAATGGTCGCTTCAGGTAAAACCGTTCTAAAATCAGCAATGACCTTTCCAATTGTTACTGCTTCATTATAGCAAGGGATTAATACAGCTATTTTATCCATTATTTTCCTCTTTTCATTTTCAAGTAGCATTATCATACTACAAAAAATATTTCATTTCACTAAAAAAAGAGAGATGAAAACGTATTTTCTTGCGAAAATGTTTACTTCTCTCTAATATGATTGATTATGTTGTTCCTCAGGTCTTAATCCCAACAACTCATTAAGAATTATAGCCAAAGCATTGCCTTTAAAGCCACTGTTTGAAAATATACCAAGCTATTTGATGGCGTATCACTGCCAAACAGTTAGAAGCGCAACACTACCGAGCCACTTCGTTCCTCTTCAAAAACGCGCCGCTTCACTATCTCAATTTAACACTACTCATTCGCTGCTTCTTCACGATTAGCTAAACGTTCTAAGCGACGTTCTGCTTGTTTTGCTTCATGCATTTCAGCTACTTCTACAAAATCTAATAATAATTTTTTCACTGTATCTGATTCTTCGGTCTCATTAATCGCTACTTTGACTTTTGATGAACGTGGAATCCCTTTTAAATAATAATGTGCTTGTGAACGGAATTCCTTAGTGGCGGTTCTATCCCCTTTTAATGCTACTAAACGATCTAAATGATCAATCGCTGTATCGATTTTCTCCCGTGCATTCATTGGCGGTAAAATTTCACCGGTTTCTAAATAGTGTACCATTTGTTTAATTACCCATGGATTTCCTAGAGCAGATCGACCAACCATTACTCCGTCAACACCCGTTGTTTCTAATAGATGTTTGGCTTGTTCAGGGGTTCTAACATCACCATTCCCAACAAAAGGAATGGTTTTCAGCTCTTTTTTAACGGCTTTTAAAATATCCCAATTCGCTTTGCCTTCATACATTTGCACACGTGTACGGCCATGCATCGCGACCATTGAAGCACCCGCACGTTCAGCCGCTAAGGCATTTTCAATCGCATATAGATGTTCATCATCCCAACCGGTACGCATTTTTACTGTGACAGGCTTATCGACTGCATCCACTACAGATGATACCATTTCATAAACTTTGTTAGGGTCTAATAACCAACGAGCACCCGCTTCCGCTTTAATGACCTTATTAACCGGACAGCCCATGTTAATATCAATAATGGCACATTCCGTATTTTCAGCCACATATTTTGCTGCTTCAACCAATGTTTCGCGATTACCACCCATAATTTGAATACTTAAAGGATATTCATTTTCAGCGATATGCAACATACTTAAGGTCTTTTCATTACGGAATTGAATCCCTTTGTCACTAATCATTTCACAGACTACTAATCCAGCTCCGAATTGTTTGACAATCGTTCTAAATGCCGAATTTGATACTCCAGCCATCGGTGCCACCACAATTGGATTATCAATTTGTATATTTCCTATTTTAAACATAACTATCCCTCAACTACTAATGCCTTTAATTCATCTTCAGTAAATTGATAATGTTCATTACAATAATGACACACTAGTTCTGCTCCATGATCTTCTTCGATCATTGCATTAATCTCATCATTACCAATCATTTTTAAACTTTTAGCAAAACGTTCTTTACTACATGGACAGTAGAACGCAACTTCATGCTTGTCTAAAATTTTAGAATTATTTTCACCTACTAAGATATCTAATAATTCTTCTAATGGTTTCTTTTGATCTAACAAATCAGAGAAACGACCAATTGAATTAATACGCGCTTCTAAATTGTCGATTGTTTCTTCAGTCGCACCTGGCATCACTTGAATCATAAAACCACCCGCCGCTGCTACGGATTCATCAGGGTTCACTAACACACTTAGTCCAATCGAAGAAGGTGTTTGTTCTGATATCGCCATATAATAAGTGAAGTCTTCTGCTAATTCTCCACTAATTAATGGTACTTGACCCGAGAATGGTTCATCTGCACCGGTAATATACTTTCTAACAGTTAAGGTGCCCGGTAATCCTACCGCACCCGCTACATCTAATTTTCCTTTGTCATTTAATTCTAAAGCCACATGGGGATTTTGGATATACCCGCGTACATTACCAACGGAGTCGCCATCCGTGACAATACGCCCAGCGGGACCTTCGCCCAACACTTCCACACTGATACGGTCCTCTCCTTTTAAGTTGGATCCTAATAAACTAGTGGCTACCAATGTTCGTCCTAAAGCCGCAGTGGATGTATGCCATGTATCATGACGACGATGTGCTTCATCAACCGTTTCAGTAAAGTCTAATACAAACACACGTACTTGCCCATCATAGGCAACAGCTTTTAAAATTTGATCTGTCATATTCTTTTCCTTTCATCGAATCATTTTATTTACAATGTTATTTTCTATCTCAGTTGTTAATAACCTTTCATAGTTTAACAAAAAGTTTTTTAAATTGAAAGTTCTTTGACTCAAATAGACAATTGAATGTTTACCTTTTTAATCCACTCAATCGCTCCTTATAACGCATTTCATTTTCTAGGCATAATCTAAATTAAAAGAAAAATGGAGGCCGGGAAAATTTTAGCATTTACCCAGCCTCTTTGATACTAATTAATGATGATTATTCTTCGTCTAAAATAGTTTCGGTTGAATCTGATTCTGAAGATATTTCTTCAAATTCACCGTCGACTTCTGAATTCAGCTTGTTAGAATCCTTTGAACTATCAGTAGCATGTGGATGATGTTTGGCTACATCTTCAGCTAAATTAGTTTCTAAATCACGATCCGCTTTTTCTTTAGCTTCTTCAAAAGTGCTCACTTCTTCCTCTGGTTCTTCACCATTACTATAAGGTGTTGGCATTTCACCTGTTTCAAAAAGTGATTTAATTTGACGTTTATCTAAGGTTTCAACTTCTAATAATTTTTCAGCGATGACATTTAATTGTTCACGATGTTCGTTAATAATACGATGCGCTTCTTCATGGGCTTCATTCATAATACGACGAATTTCTAAGTCGATTTCGTAAGAAACCTGCTCTGAATAATGGGCACTTTGTCCGTATTGACGACCAACGAAAACAGATTCATTGCCTTCAAATTGAACCGTACCTAATTTATCTGACATTCCGTATTGGGTAACCATGGCACGGACAATGTTAGTCGCTTGTTCAAAATCATTACTTGCTCCAGTAGATTGTGAGTTAAAGACAATTTCTTCAGCCACACGTCCACCTAATAAGCCAACAACTTGTTCATATAATTCTTTCTTGGTCACGATAAAGCGATCTTCTTTAGGTAACATAATGGCATATCCACCTGCTCGACCACGTGGTACAATGGTTACTTTATGAACCACTCGTGCATCACTTAAGACCATTCCGACAACCGTATGACCTGCTTCATGATAAGCAATGGTTCTTCTTTGTACAGCAGAAATGACACGGTCTTGTTTAGCCGGTCCAGCTACCACACGGTCTTGCGCTTCATCTAAGTCACCCATCGTAATTTCTTTACGATTGAAGCGGGCTGCTATTAATGCGGCTTCGTTTAATAAGTTTTCTAACTCCGCCCCTGATGAACCTGGTGTTTGTTGGGCAATTACTTTTAAATCCACATCTGGTGCGAACTTCTTATTGCGGGCATGAACTTTCAGAATCGCTTCACGACCTTTTACATCTGGATTACCAACTAAAATTTGGCGGTCAAAACGTCCTGGACGTAATAAAGCCGGGTCTAACACATCTGAACGGTTCGTTGCAGCAATCACAATTACGGCTTCATTTCCTTCAAAACCATCCATCTCAACTAATAATTGGTTAAGGGTTTGTTCACGTTCATCATGGCCACCACCCATACCAGCTCCACGTTGACGACCTACAGCATCAATCTCATCAATAAAGATAATTGCAGGTGCTGCTTTTTTTGCATTTTCAAATAAATCACGTACACGGCTCGCTCCGACCCCAACGAACATCTCAACGAATTCTGACGCTGAAATACTAAAGAATGGGACGCCAGCTTCACCCGCTACGGCTTTTGCTAATAAGGTTTTACCTGTCCCTGGAGGACCTTCTAATAACACCCCTGAAGGAATACGTGCCCCTAATTCAGCATATTTTTTAGGATTTTTTAAGAAATCCACAATCTCAACTAATTCTTGTTTTTCTTCCTCAGCACCGGCAACATCAGAGAAGCGTACTTTGACTTTCTCTTTATTGACTTCACGTGATTTGGTTTTACCAAAGTTCATCACATTACGGCCACCGCCACCGCCACTTTGTTGGAAAATCGAAAACATTAAGAAGAAAGCCGGAATCATTAAAATCACAAATGGGATTATCGATATCCACATTTCTAAGTTCGATTCTGAAATCGTCTTAATTTCTGTTTCTGAGTTTTGTGCTAATTCGGTTATTTGTCTAATGGTTGAATCGTTACCCAACACTTTGGTGGTAAAACGATTCGAGGTACTCGAATTTTGTAAAACTTCAATAAAAGTATCTCGGTCAGTAGTTTGAGCTTCAGTGGTCGAATTAAATTGACCATTAATATTATAAACTCCAGCCCCTGCCTGAATTTCAAAGGACTTGATCTGTCCATCTTCTAATTTTTGTACAAATTCACTGGCACTTATTTCATTTGATTTATTACCTGAAAATAAATCACCCGTAAATAATTGGAAAATCCCCATAAACGCTAAGAAAAGCAATAAATAAAAGAATGGGCCTTTCATCATATTACGATTCGGTTTTTGATTATTGGGATTATTGGGATTATTACGTTTTGGATTTTTCATATAATCTTTTATCCTCCGATCCGATTTAATATCTTGACTATAATACCATATTAAATTCGAAAAGTCTTATTTTTTGCCTTTAGTATAGATTTCTGGTTTTAGGACTCCAATGTAAGGTAGGTTACGATATTTTTGTTCGTAATCCAAGCCATATCCTACTAAAAACTCATTAGGAACTTCAATCCCCACATAGTCCGCTTTGACATCTTTAACGACACGTCCTTCTGGTTTGTCAGTTAAAGCGCACACTTTGACTGAGGCTGCTTTACGATATTTTAATAAATCTATGATGTAACGTAGTGTACGACCTGTATCAATAATGTCTTCTACAATTAAAATATGACGCCCTTCAACGCGAGAGTCTAAGTCTTTAATAATCTTAACTTCACCTGATGAAGAAGTCCCACCATGATAACTTGAAACATCCATAAAATCCATTTCAAGATGGCAATCCATTTCTCTAATAATATCCATCATGAATAAAGCAGCGCCTCGTAAGATTCCTACAACCAGCACATCTTTACCTTGATAATCTTCTGTTAATTGTTTTCCTAATTTTTCACATGCAGCTTTTATTTCTTCACGACTGACTACTACACGTTCAATATCTTGTTCTAACATATAAGTCTCCTTTAACCATTCGATAACCTTCATTTTAACATAATCTTTTCTATTAGTCTTGCATTTTTCGGTATAAAAATAAGTAACTTTCAGCCGCAGGATGACGATGACGATAATTTCTTGATGATATATGACCGATAATCGCAATCACTTCTTCTTGTCGATCACACAGCAACCACATCTGATTACGATCATTCAAGGGAATTTTATTATCTATCATATAACGACTTACTTTTTTATGAAAAATATCGCCATGCCCATCATTTAGGGCTAAGCGGTCACCATCTTTGCGATGACGCACATAAAAGCCCCGCAACTGATCAGGCTTTAAATATAAGCGTAAAGAATAGTCCATCTCCAATACTTGAGAGGTTGAAAAATAACGTTCATCAAATAATCCAATTTGTTCGTTCTCACTGATTATATGCCAGTGATTGAGATGCTTTATTTGAACACTCAACTTTTGATCAATTTGATTTTCCTCTTCTTTCGGTTGGATATAGATAAAATCATATTCTCGTCGCACCACCCAATTTTCATTTAATTGAAAACTAGTATTCGGTAGCCGATCATTCATAATCACTTGTTCAACTCGATCAATCGCCTCTTTTGTATAGGTAGGAATATCTTCCACTAAACGTTCTTCAAAAAAGAGCGCTAAAAATACTTTTCGTTGACTTTCTTCTAATTCGACAAATGCTGGCACATATAAAACCCAACGCATTTTTTCTGAGTACATTAACAACATTGGCTCATGCTTTAAATAATTCGCGTAATGTACCGAATAACTTGCTTGTAGTTGCTCTTGAAGGGCTAACATATTTTCTAAAAAACTAGGATTTTCTTGTTCGAACACTGGCAAGACTTGATGACGAATTCGATTTCGGAAATATTTAGTATCTTGATTAGAAACATCTTCTACATACCCTAAGTCATTATCTGCTGCATAACCATATAGTTCTGTTTTGGGTATCGTTAATAACGGGCGCATCATTTGAACATAGACTGGTCTTTTGTCAACAGTCATTAACAAGCGACGATAATTTGCTTCGATACCTCGTAATCCTTTTAACGAAGTACCACGTGTTAAGCGCATCAGTACGGTCTCAGCTAAATCATTTAAATGATGTCCGGTTAATAAGATATCTACTGCTTCATTTTCAATTACTTCTGCAAAAAATTGGTATCGCGCGTCTCTTGCTGCTGCTTCGACATTTTTAGTTGCTGGATTATCCCAACTTTTTACATAATAAATAATTTGATGTTTTTCGGCTAATGTTTTAGCAAGATTCGCATCAATGTCACTTTCTGGTCGAAGGTGATGATTAAAATGAGCTAGGACGATTTTTTTAGGTTGCTCTAGTTTTTGGTTTAATTTATAAATGATATCAAATAACACGACTGAATCGACGCCACCTGAAACGGCTAGTAAGACCACTTTCGCTTGTTGCCATTCTCTCCAAGCATCGAGTTGATTTTCCACTTTCATAATCGTTTTTTCCATCTATACACACCTATCTTTCACATAAAACAAGCACTTGCTTATAACCTGCGGTCAAAAACAAGTGCTTTGTCTAAATGTTATTAGCTACGACGTCCGCCGCGCCCACCACGTTTACCTTCTGTATTACGTTTGATTGAAGTTAATCGTTCTTCACTATCTTTAAGGAAATTACTCATCAGTTGATCAAAATCACTTGTTTGACGATTGTTATTGTGATTCGTATTTTGGTTTCCAAATTTATTGGGGAAATTACGATTCTCATTACTTACGCCATCAAAGTTCTTTTTAAATCTTGGTTCTGATGACTGATTATCTGACCCTTTTCTAAAACCTTGACGTTGAGGTCTCTCCTCTGTTTTATTTTCATTAGCTTGACGGATTGATAAACTAATCTTTCCATCGTTGGCGATAGTCAATACCTTTACTTCCACTTCTTGTCCCACCGAAAGAACGGAATTGATATCTTTTACGAATCCATCGGATACCTCACTAATATGAACTAATCCAGATTGATTCTCTGGCAATTCGACGAAAGCACCAAAATGTGTAATTCCGGTTACTTTCCCTGTAACTTTCTGCCCCACTTCAACTGACATAAAATGATTTTTCCTCCTTAAAAATTGTCTTTAATAATAAGACATTGTAAAACATTAATTAAGTTATTCTGGAAGGATGGTTGTTTCCTCTGAAACAGTTTCCGTCTCTCCAAGGTCGAAAATAATTTCGCCTTCTTTTGAGTAATAGTAATCTCGGCGTGCGACTTGTTCTAAATATTCACTATCTTGTACTTGATTGTATTCTTGTTGCGCTTGTCGATTTTTTTCGACCGCTTGATTATGTTTTGCTTGGACTTGAGTCAATTGCTCAAGTGTCGCTTGCTTTTTTCCAATATTGTTCATTAAGGATAAGCAAGCTGCCCCAATCAAAAGTAAACAAACTACAGTAAAAAAGAAATTAAACTGCTTTTGGTATTTTCCTTTGATAGTTTTCTTAGATTTATTTCTATTATATTGAGCCATTGTCTCACCTCCAATACTCATACATCATGAGTATATCATTGAAAGAAAATAATTACCATAAAAGGCTAATTTTTTCTTTTAAAATTTTCTTAATTATTCGTCTGAAACTTTGGTTGCATGATGATTTAAGTTTAACTTAAAAATTCATCAATAATTGGAATCTCTTTTTCAATTCTTTCTTCTGAGATAATCTTATATAACTCGACTGCTTCATTTTTCTTCGTGGTATCCCGAATATCTAAAATCTCGACTGTCATAATACGATTACCAAAACGAATCTCTAAGGTATCACCAATCTTAACGGTTGAACTCGATTTAGCAACAGTATCGTTAATCTTAATACGTCCTTGGTCAGCTACTTCTTTCGCAACGGTACGGCGTTTAATCAATCGTGATACTTTTAAAAACTTATCTAATCTCATTTGCTATTGCTCCTTTACTTTTTTCTTTCAGCAATGGCTTGGGTTAAGTTTTTCAAATAACCTAACCATTGATAACTTGGTATACCTCGTACTTGCAAGGTTACCTTCAGCTGTTCTTTTTCAACTGCTACTTTAATTTTCACCGGAATATCTTGCAATAATTCGAAAATGGTTGCCCCTTGTAATTTCAGCGTCATGCGCGGATTAAAAGTCACTTCCACTTGATCATTTTTCTGCTTAATTTGTTCAACGCCAGCTAGTAAACCATAATGCTTAATTAAGGCAATCTCTAATAAATCACTCACTTCATCAGGAAATTCACCAAAACGGTCAATCAACTGATCTTGTAATTGTCGATAAGATTCTTCAGAATCCACTTGTTGAATCGATTTATAAATAGCAATTTTTTGACGTTCATCACTAATATAAGAAGAGGGTAAATAAGCATCGATCATTAAGTCCCACTCAATACTTTCTGAAGTTTCTTCTGAGACGGGTTTCTTCAAGCCACGTTTAACATCCACGGCTTCTTTTAACATTTGAGAATACATATCAAAACCGACAGAATCGATAAAGCCGGATTGTTGCTTCCCTAATAAATTACCAGCACCCCGAATCGATAAGTCACGCATTGCAATTTTAAAGCCACTCCCCAATTCAGTAAATTCTTGAATGGCTTGCAATCGTTTAGCACTGACTTCACTTAATTGTTTAAACGGCTCATACATTAAGTAGGCATAGGCCACCCGGTTCGTTCGACCTACCCGTCCTCTTAATTGATACAAGGTTGACAGCCCCATATGATCGGCCATGTCAACAAATAAAGTATTCGCATTGGGAATGTCCACACCGGTTTCAATAATCGTGGTTGTGACTAATATATCATACGCACCATTGATAAAATCGATTAAGATAGTCTCTAATTGCACTTCTGTCATTTGACCATGCGCAACAGCGACACGAGCTTCCGGTACTAATTCTTGTAATTCTTGGGCACGTTGATCAATAGTGGCGACCCGATTATATAAATAGAAACACTGTCCACCACGGGCCATTTCACGCTCAATGGCCGATTTAATCGCTGCTTCATTTCGCTCCATCACATAGGTTTGCACTGGAAAACGATCATTTGGTGGCGTCTCAATAACCGATAAGTCACGCACACCAATCATCGACATATGCAAGGTTCGTGGTATCGGCGTTGCCGTTAAAGTTAAGACATCGACTTGAGATTTTAATTGTTTCAAGCGTTCTTTATGTTTTACCCCAAAACGTTGCTCTTCATCGACGACTAATAGGCCTAAATCAGCAAATTCAATATCTTTCGATAAAACTCTATGCGTACCAACGACAATATCTATTTTACCTAAGGCTAATCCTGTTATCGTTTCTTTCTGTTGCTTTTGCGTAACAAAGCGACTTAAAAGACCTATATTAACAGGAAAGTCAACGAAACGTTCTATTAAAGAATTATAATGTTGTTGCGCTAAAATAGTAGTCGGCACCAGAAAGGCCACTTGTTTACCATCCATTACAGCCTTAAAGGCCGCTCGCATCGCGACTTCGGTCTTACCATAGCCTACATCTCCCACTAATAAGCGGTCCATTGGTCGTTCTTTTTCCATATCGGCTTTAATTTCAGCCGTAGAACGTAATTGATCATCTGTTTCCACATAACTAAAAGCATTTTCAAACGCTGCTTGCTCTGGGGTATCGGGTCCAAATGCAAACCCCTTTTGATTTTCACGTTTGGCATATAACTCAATCAATTCATCCGCAATGTCTTCAATTTTAGTCGCTATCTTGGCTTTGGTCTTCTGCCATTCTGCACCCCCTAATTTATTTAACTTAGGTACTTTGGACTCAGATGCAACATATTTTTGTAAAAGTTGAATTTGATCAACAGGTAATAAAATGCGCGAGTTGTCTTGGTATACGACCGATACCATATCGCGATGGACGCCATTAATTTCAATGGTTTCTACCCCGGTGTACTGCCCAATCCCATGGTTAATATGAACGACATAATCACCAATTTCAAGTTCTGAATAGCTTTTAATACGCTCAGCATTGGATAAAGTTTGCTTGCGTACGCTACGTCGCTTAACCTGATTGAATAATTCTTTACCAGTTAGCACTACCCATTTAGCAACCGGCAATTCAAATCCATTGGTTAAATTACCTACTACGATATTGACCGCTTGCGGGCTAAAGGTGGCTGTATCTTGAATGATAACCGGTTGAATGTCATATTCTTCAAAACGCGCCTGTGCTTTTCTAGCTTCTTCAAGTGTAGGTAAAACGACTTGTACAATATTTTCTTGTTTCAACCAATGATCTATTTCTGTTTTAACCAATGGCATTTGATTAAAGAATTGGTTCATACTGCGATAATGGATATGATGAATGGCTCTAAACGTTAATTTACCTAATCCACGTTGAATAACCGAACAATAAATTTTAGGCTGTTTGGCATTTTTAATTTGTTCTGTCGCTTCCACTTTAATAGAAAGACCGGGTAATAAATTCCCTTTAGTCATTTCTTGTTCAATCCAAAATAAATCTTCCTCAATCGATTGACGTTCACGATTTTGAATCCGATCTAATTCATTAATAATAAGAGTACCATCATCGGCTAAATAATCTACAAGGGTGGTTCCCTTGGTATCACGGTATTCTAAGTAAGCCAAATGATATTGCATCGGCTCCCCATGTTGAAGACGTTCAAGATGATCAGTCATCCCTTTCATAACTTGTTCTTGAGTCTCATCATCTTTGATTTTTTTCACTCTTTTTTCTAAATCAGCCTGAATTTGAGGTAAGACTGCTTGTTGCTCTTCTAAACTGAACAAAACATCTTTAACAGGTAATAATTGTATAGACTCAACATTGTCAATTGATTCTTGGGTTTCCGCATCAAAGAAACGGATGGAATCTAGTTCTGTATCAAAGAAATCTAAGCGAACTGGATATTCATAATTTAATGGATAGAAGTCAATAATACTTCCACGAATACTATATTCGCCCGGAGATTGTACCATTGACTCACGCGTATAGCCTAAGTAGTTTAAACGCTTTTCCAGTGCTAATCGTTCAATATCATCGCCTAAACTTAATGTTACTTGGGCATCTTTCCAAATAGATACCGGCGTTAATCTTTTTCTTAATGCCAACCCAGATGCGACAATCACACAAGGTTCACCACTGGCTAAAGCCGTTAAGGCTTCAACGCGCATCGCTTGATTATCAAATGAAGCCACTGAAAATTCAATCGGCATGGCTTCTTCTACCGGAAATAAATGAACCGGATAATCGGGTAATAACTGTTGTAAATCATCAACTAATTGTGTTAAATGAGTCGCAACGGGTTCAACGATTAATAATTGTCTTGGTTGTTCATTGAATAAATGTGCCCACAAAACAGCCCGAGCGCTGTCATCAACCCCCGTTACTAATTGTTGGCTTTCCGGAGCTTGAAACTTAATCAGCTCCTGAACAACCTTTGAAAATGGCTCTTTATTTAAATAATTTATCATTAATATAATTCTCCTAACAACACACAAAGGGGAGTGGGTAACAAGGAGAAAATAAGATTATCTCTGCTTCGTCTTCCACCCCCGCACCATTGAGTAGTTAATAAACAAGTCTGTATGGACGTTGTTTATTAGCTATTCAATCACTGCGCAAATACTAAAATTTTACTGGTTTGGAAAGAAGATTCTTATCTGTCCAAGTCAATTTTGATTTAAATTTTACTGGTTATTTTTGATTGTAAATATTCATGGTTGCTGAAAAATCATCATGTTCAATCCAATGTTCTATCGCTTCAACCACTCGATCAATGGTCGCGTCAATTGTCACTCGATCTTCTGGGGAAAATGGTGCTAAAACATGATCCACAACTTTCCAGCCACCTGATGGTCTACCAATTCCGACTTTGATACGGTTAAATTCTTGACTACCTAGCATCTCAATAATACTCTTCATCCCATTATGGCCGCCCGAACTCCCATTGCGACGTAAACGAATACGACCCGGTTCCAAATCTAAGTCATCATAAATAACCAAAATATCTTCCATACCAATCCCAAAATAACTCATTAGTGGAAGCACTGCTTCTCCTGATAAGTTCATATACGTATAAGGTTTCATAAAATAAATTCGCTCACCATTATGATGCCAGCTCGTATAATCAGCTCTAAACTTTTGATCCGTCATTGATAAAGAATGTTTGCCCAAAAATCGATCAACGACATCAAAACCAATATTATGACGTGTCCCATCATATTTACTTCCTGGGTTGCCTAATCCAATAATTAATTTCATTATGTACCACCTATTATTTATCTGTAGACTTATTATAGCATAACTATTTTGAAAAGTCGTTCTATATAAATCTGTATTAGTCCTGTTTGAAAACTGTTACATTACAAATAAAGCGTTAGCATTATTTTTCTTTGATAAAATACTTTTTTTAGCTTTAATTTTATATAATTATTTGTTATACTATAAAAAACAATATAATATAGGAGGTTTGCTAAATGTCACAAAAATCATCAAAAAGCAAAATTATCTTAGTTGGAGATGGCGCTGTTGGTTCAAGTTTTGCATTTGCAACTGTTACACAAAATATTGGTCGTGAGTTAGGTATTATCGATATTAACAGAGAAAAAACAGAAGGAGATGCCTTAGACTTATCGAGTGCATTAGCATTTACCTCGCCTAAAAAGATCTATGCTGCAACATACGCAGACTGTCATGATGCAGATATCGTCGTAATCACTGCTGGAGCTGCTCAAAAACCAGGTGAAACACGTTTAGACTTAGTACACAAAAACTTAAAAATCTTCAAAGGAATTATCGGTGAAATCGTTGCATCTGGTTTCGATGGCATCTTCTTAATCGCTTCAAACCCAGTTGATGTTTTAACTTATGCTACTTGGAAATTCAGTGGATTCCCTAAAGAACGTGTTATTGGATCAGGTACTTCATTAGATACAGCACGTTTCCGTCAACGTATTGCTGACTTGGTTAGCGTTGATGCGCGTAACGTTCACGGTTATATCTTAGGTGAACACGGTGATACAGAATTCCCTGTTTGGTCACACGCTAACATCGGTGGATTACAAATCGCTGACTGGGTTAAAATTCACCCAGAAGTTGATGAAGAAGAATTAGTTAACATCTTCTTTAAAGTACGTGATGCTGCTTATGAAATTATCGCTAAAAAAGGTGCAACTTACTATGGTATCGCGGTTGCCTTAGCAAGTATTTGTAAAGCTATCTTAGATGATAATAAAGCTGTCTTCCCATTATCAGTATATTTAAATGGTGAATATGGTCAAAAAGATATCTTTATCGGAGCTCCAGCCGTGATTGGTCGTCAAGGTATCGAGACTGTTATCGAAATCCCATTAAACGATGCTGAAACTGAAAAAATGAATTTATCAGCTACCACATTGAAAAATGTTATCGATGAAGGTTTTGCTTTATTAGAACAATAAGATAAATAATGAACACCACTCGTTTTCAAATGAGTGGTGTTTTTGTTTTATTTGCAGAAAATTGAAGCGACCAAAATCTACTGCGTAAGAGTTTTAACACGTACCTCTGTCAGTTTCATCAGTTTGTAAGATGCAACGCAAAAAATCTACTGCATGATAATTTTTAACTGTGTTGTAACAAGATGAAGTAAATTGCGCACCCTACTCTCTTCTTACCTACACACAATTTTTCGATTAATTACTTCACTTCACGTAGGGCAAAATAGTTTCCTACGTGATTGGTGTATTATAAACTCATTATGGCACAAGTTATAACTAGGTCAATCAAGTTTATGCTTTATTATATATATAAAATGGTTACCTGAATAGAGAGAACAAAAATAATTATTGACTAATATATTTGGTACCACGACCATTCCTTTTCTAATAACATAGCCGTTTTCCATTAAAATTCTGTTATTGTAATAAAACCCCACGCAAAATCAAACGATAATTTTTGCGTTTGGTTTTACGTGGGTTAATTCGTATGTACTTATTTTTGGTTTGGCAACACTACGGCAATTAGTCTTTTGCACTTTCAAATGCCGCTTGCATTGCAGCTAAATCTAATTTTTTCATTTTTAATACGGCTTGATTCACAGCTTTGATTCCTTCGAGGTTATCTGATTGATATAAAGTCATTAACCAGCTTGGTACTACTTGCCAAGAAACCCCAAATTGGTCTTTACACCAGCCACATTGAGCAGCTGCTGGTACGTGGTTTAATGCCTCCCAATAGGTATCCACTTCTTCTTGTGTGTCACAGTAAACCATTAATGAGACAGCTTGAGAAAACACCTTGTCTCCAGTATAACCATGGTCCATCGCAATAATGGCAGTATCCTCCATCACAATTTTTCCATAATTAATTTTGGCACGGTCATCATGTGCTTCCCCTGGTTGATATTCATTAACATCCAAAACTGGCGTATTAAATAATTGTCCATAATATTCAAGAGCTGGTTTGGCTAAGCCAACTAATTTATCTGCAAATAATAAGCAATATTCTAACTTATATGGTTGGCTTAGTGAGTCATCGGTAAATAATTGCCAGGTCATGCCATATTTATCTTTTACCCACGCATAATGTGGATTAAATGGATATTCGCCTAAGGGCATCATCACTTGGCCATCTGCTAAAAATGCTTCCGTTAAGCGACTAACCTCTTCTTTAGAGTCACAACTCAACATGAAGGAGATGCTTTCGTCTAATTGAAAATAGGGACCTCCTGAAATGGCCGCTATTGTTTTACCTGCAATTTCAAATTCTAATAAATCACAATCTCCTGTTGGTGTGTCGGTGATGGTATAAAGCCAATTAACTTTTGAGCCTTTAATTAAACTTGTATAAAATTCGACCGCTTCTTTTGCATTATCATCAAACCATAAATGGGGCACTATTTTTACCATACTAATCCTCTTCTTTCTTTTATTGACGATTAATTTGTAAGGTGATTCTTTCGAAATCAAACTATGATTTTACTATATAGGTCAATGCACTATTATGCAAGCCAATTAATACTTTTTAGCCAACCAATATGAATAAATACTCACACCAATTGCAAAGGTTAAAATCGTCACTAAAATAACAATTGGCATCCATTGAGCTTTTACAATAAATGACGAAATGATTAACATCAATCCTGCAATGACAGAAACATAACCGCTGACCATTTGTGTACGCCGCCATGTTTCTTCATTTTTCTTACTCCAAGGTGTTCTAAAACCAATATTGATCCAGCTATTTTTATTCAATTTGGCTTTAGGTGAAAGGTTACCAATAAAGATTAATAAAGAGCCTAATATAATACCTGTAAATCTGCCTAAAGGTACGGGAACATCATTTAAATCGGTAATGCCATTCACGGTCGTATAGAGGGTATAGCCAAACATTAAATTTAACAAAACTAAGGTCGCATAAGTCACTTTAACTGATAATTTTTGATTGTTGGTTCCGGTTTGCTCTTTCGCGGCTAATCTTTTGGTAATGTTTTGCATTGACAACCCTATTACCACTAGCAAAGCTGGAAATAGAAAGATTTCGTTTTTACTTCCCCAACGATCGACTTGATTATTCATCCCATAGTGCATGGGAATTTTCTCAGGTAAATTAGGATAAAAAATGATTGCTAATAATAGTGGCATAATCATTAAGATACCTAGTATTATTTTATTGGTTTTATTTATTTTCATTATGATTGCCTCCCATCAATTGATTCATCCACATAATCGCATCATCTAATACCGTTAAATTCAGCTCATAATAAATGAAATTTTTATATTTCGTTTCATATATTAAATCCGCCTCTCTTAATTTTTTCAAATGATAGGATAAGGCTTGCGGTGTCATTTCTAAATTTTCAGCAATCTCGCCTGAACTAATTTTTCCTTTACGTAACAACATTAAAATATTACGTCGTGTTTCGTCGGCCAACGCTGACAAGATTTGATTCACACCCAACACCATCACACCTTTCTATTTCAAATTATATTTAAATAGAGTATACTCCAATTTTCTGTCAAATACAATAGTTATTTAAAAATATTTTTAAATAGAATTCATTTTTTAAATATCTGATGTGGATGGGAGTAGACCAGAAGTAGAAAATTAAATAATTTTCGCTTCGTCGGCCCACCCTCGCATGTTGAATTAGCTTAAAACCTCTTTTGCTAAGATACTGTTTTAAGTCATTTAATTAGTTCAATTTCAATATTTTGTTGACGATACAGCAAAAGACACTCCTTTTGAATTGACTATTTTATAGTCTTATTCTCGAGTGTCTTTCCCCATTATTTATTTAATTCTTTCGTATAGTTTTCTAATTGGTCGATTAAGCGACCGATATAGGCAATCGTTGATTTTAATGGTTGATCAGTTGAAACATCTACATCGGCTGCTTTGGCTAATTCCAATGGCGATTTAGAACCGCCCATTTGCAACACTTTAATCCATTGTTCGGCAGCTGCTGCTCCTTGTTGACGAATATTGTTCGCTACTTGGGTTCCAATGGTTAAACCTGCTGAATAAGAGTATGAATACAGTCCCATATAATAATGAGGCTGACGCATCCAAGTGAGTTCTGCCCCTTCTGTTAGTACGACACTATCACCCCAGAATTTTTCTAAGGTTTCGCGATAAATACGATTCAATGTCTCCGCATCAACACTCTTTCCTTGATCCACTAAGCGATAAACTTCGCGTTGATAATAAGCCTCTAATAAATGAGTCACGAAATTATGATAATAGGTTTTTCCTACCATTTGCGAAATAATCCAACGCTTCATTCTGACATCATCGCCTGCTACATCTAATAAATGATTTTCTACTAATAATTCATTAGCAGTAGATGGCGCTTCTACAAAATACATCGAAGGACGCGCGTTTAAGATGTTTTGATATCGATACGCCATTTGAAAATGACCTGCATGACCTAATTCATGAGCCAGAGTCATCGTATCGGACATGTTTTCTGAAAAGAACATGAGGATGAAAGAATTGGTACCATAAGGTGAACTACAAAAAGCACCTGTTCTCTTACCACGTGTTTCGGCATAATCAATCCAACGATTATCAAAGGCCTCACGCATAATCGCTATATAATCTTCCCCTAATTGGGCTAAGCCATCCAACACATACTGTTGCGCTTCCTGATAGGTTACATTAGGCGAAAAAGTTGGGTCGATATCCAATTTTAAATCCTCATAACGAACTTCATCCAGTTGATAGATTTCACCAATCAACTGTGCATAACGACGCATATGAGGGGCCAACTCATCCATAATCACATCAATTTGACGGTTATATAAATCTACCGATACATCTTGTCGTTCAAGTAAATAATCAATGACTGAATCATAGCCACGTAAGGTCGCCATCGTTTTTTCCATTTGAACTTGAGCATTATAAACCGAGGCGGTTGAATGTTGATAACGCCTTAAAGTATCGGAAAAGTTACGAAAAGCCGCTCTTCTAAGATCAGTATCAGGAGTTGCTTCTTGGCGGCCTTCAAAACTGTTATAGGTCATTTCATGTACTTGTCCATTCACTTCAAAATCTGGGAACTGTAAATCTTTGAATTTAATGTCATTATAACCTTGATATGGATAGTCAAGTGTATTGGATAATGCAGCTAAGGTCGCTTCTGTTTCTGGCGATAATTGATGCGGTTTTTGTTTAATAATTTTAGTAATCGCTAATTGGTCTTCGGTATTTGTAGCTGCTTCTTTTAATATCGCATCTGCAATATTCGCTACTTCATTTTCAAAGAAAGATAATTGCGCCGATACATTCGCTAAAACGCGGCTAGCATGACTATAGCGATTTTGCGCTTCTTTATCTAAAGTGTTCGCATTTACGGGCAAACTAGCATAAGGGAGGATGCGCGCTCTTAGTTCTAAAATCGAGCGATAATGAGCAAAAGCAGCATTAATATCGGTAGCGGTTTGTATCTGACCTCGATACTGTTTAGTAAAGTTTTCTGTGTCCACCACTAATTTGTCGAGTGCTTCCTCATAGCTTTTTTCATCTTGAAATAATGTGGTTAAGTCCCAAGTTTGTTCAATTGGAGCTGTCTCACGATTGATCATATACTTCCACCTCTCATAATTTTCTAATAAATATATTATAACCCTATAGTTAACCTTGTCAATTAATCGACTCTTTTGAATATTTACTGCGCATACGCTAAAATGAAGAAAAGAAGCGTAATATAGGAGGTTTATATGAAAATTGCTGTTCTGCCTCAATTGAATGAGGCACAATTTAAATTATTACAGAGTAAAACACAAGCCAATTTGGTCGCAATCAATGAATCTGAAATAACAGCTGAAGATTTGGCACAATATGAAATCATCTTAGGTTGGAGTGATATGATTGTAGACGTGCTAACGATGGAGCATAAAATTAAATGGATTCAACTATGGATGGTTGGTGTCGATAGCATTCCCTTAGATAAATTAGCTGAACATGAAATTATAATCACGACCGCAAAAGGCGCGAACGCTCCTAATATTGCTCAACAAATTGTCGGTTACTTAATTATGTTTACACGTCATCTCCATACATCAAGAGATTATCAAATGAGACACCAATGGGAACGCCCCGCCGATTATGGTGAATTGACAGGAAAAAAGCTTTATCCGTTGGCACAGGTGAAATCGGTCAAGCTTTTGCTAAAATTGCTCAAGCATTTGATATGACGGTAGATGGAGTGAATCGTACTGGGCATGCTGTTGATTATTTCAACCATTGTTATGCCATAGCAGAATTGGATTCATTACTTGGGCAGTACGACTATATTATCAATAGTCTTCCGCATACGCCGGCAACCGATAAATTATTTTCTGAAAAACAATTTAACGCGATGGCTAAAGAGGCTATTTTTATCAATGTAGGCCGTGGCAAATCAGTCGATGAAAAAGCCATGATACAAGCACTTCAAAATAATGAGATTAAAGGAGCTGGCTTAGATGTCTTTGAAGTTGAACCTTTACCAGCAAATAGCCCCTTATGGGACATGAAAAACGTCATTATTACCCCACACCGAGCTGGGATTAGTGACTTTTACAGTCCGCGAATTATCGATATTTTCTTAGAAAACTTCCCACTTTACCAACAAGGCAAGATGCCAACCGTTAATTTACTCGATTATCAAAGAGGGTATTAAATGTAAAAAAAGCACCAGGGTAGGATTAGTTCACTCCCACTTTGGTGCTAAATTTAATTTAAAATAATTATCCCTGATACTCAAAGACGGTTGTTCCATCAGCTGAGGTACCACTCACCAATAAGCTTGTTGATTGACTTAAGTCCACTGTCATCAATGCTTTGGCACCATTATATTGCCATTCGATTGATAGATGAGTGTCTTTTACATCATAATGAATTGTTGCGTCCTCATTAAAGGCTTCAAATTGACTTCTAAATTTGATCAATGCCAGTTGATCTTTCACCACTTTTTTCATGAGGCCTGCTTCTATATCCTGCGCTGATAAATTGGTACGGTTAATTTCTTTATGACCACCTGCGCCCGCTTTAGCAACTGCTTCATGATTGTTTGTTCCAGCAAAAATATCTAAATACCAAATTTGTGGTTTTCCTGGCATAAAGAGTTGGATGGCACGGGCTAACATCATTTTGGTCTCATCTTCGCCTAATGCACTAAAGTAAGTCGCATTGACTTGATAATAAACATTTTTTTGTCCGTGAAGATTCTTCACATATCCACCACGTCCGACAACAGTGTCAATCAATTCTTGAATACGAGTTTCTGGTAATAAGCCTTTTAAGTCTAATAAAGGGATCCCATCATGACAACCCAACATGTTGACCGTTTTTAGGTCTTTCGTTAAAATATCGTCAATCCATGTTGCTAAGTGCTCAGCATTTTGTCCTTCAATCGTATCTAAAATTAAACCCGGTAAGAAGAAATCGTAAACTAAATAGCCTTCACTACCGATTTTTTCATGAATTTTCACTTCGTAACTTTCATGAATTTCAGGTAATAATGTCAAGTTACGTTCTTTTGCTAATTGACTTACTTTATCCAATAATTCCCAGGTTCCAGGATCATTTAAGAAATTACGCTCTCCTACTTCTTTCGGGCCATAAGCAAAAGCATCCAAACGCACGATACTAGCTCCATAGGCTTTTAATTGGTCTAAGGTTCGCGCATAAAATTCCCAAACTAAGGGAGATTTGATATTTAAATCCATTTGCCCTAAATATTCACAATGTGTTTCTAAATACTCTTTAACAGGGGTCAAATACGCGTTCAAAGCTCCTAAATCTAATTCAGACAATGGCGCATCCGCTTCAAGATGGGCTTGTACTTTTTCATGAATGCTTGCTGCTTGATCATATTGAATAGCCAATGCTTTCATCCATTGTTGCGTAGTCACTTGTGGGTACTTTTTTCTTGATAAAAGGTATTCCAAAAAGTCAATCGCTCATTATTTTTGGTTCTAATCGTTAAAATAGGTAAGCCTGGTTTACGGAAGAACATTTTGTTAGTAAATTCTGCAGTCGGTTGAATATACCCTTCTGCAGTCATTTCACCATGTCCTTGCCAAAATTTATTCCAATCGATAAAGAAATCATAGTAAGGTGAGTGACTGCCCTCTTCAACAATAGACTGAAATTGTGGTGATAAGACAGAAGCATGGTTCAAGATGAAGTCCAATTTCGTCTTTACGCCTAAAGTCGCTAAAGATTGAAGGTCCTGTTCACTCACTAAAGTTTGATTCAAGCCATAATCAATAACTGAAAAGCCACGGTCTAAATCAGAATGATAAAAGCTAGGAAGGATATAAACGGATTGAAACGCGCCTTTTACTTCAGGGCGCGCTAAAAAATCGACCGTCCCTTCTAATTTTTCAGCTAAACTATCGGGATATACATTTAACATTGGTTGAATATTCATCGGTTTACGCTCCTTCAATTAATGATAAATATTGATCATAATCTAACACGACGCCCTCTTTTGAGAAGATTAAATCGGCCATTGGACTTTGTTGGTGTAATTTCTCTTGTTCAATACCAAGAACCATCGTGACAAAAGCACTGTCCGCATGACCATCACGGGCTCTTAATTTACGATAGGCCATTGTTTCTGCTGGGGTGCTATTTAAAAACAGTCTAAAATCAATCCCTCTTAAATCGGCGTGATTACCATGGGTCCACTCTAAAATCATTATTTTTTTGTTTGAAAAATCGACCTGGTCATACCATAAAGCATCTGGTGTGCGTCCCATTCGTTTTAACCAAATGTGGTCATGGCCCTCTTTAAATTCTTTTAAGACACGATTAATCGCCGGGATATTTAATTCCTTATCAGTTCCCAAATAATCAGCTAAAGCTCTCTTTCCAGCTAAATGATAAGTTTGATACCAATCATACTGAGATAAATAGTCTAAACTGCCATCATTGAACACTTGATAAATATGTTCTAAAATTGCTTTTACATCCTCATTATAAAGACCTTCTTCGACCAAAGCTTTTTGGGCAGCATCTCGGTAAATTTGAACGCGTTCCGCATCATTATATTCAGGAATACGATGAGGATAATTATCTCCCGATAAAATATAAGTGCCGACACCTGCTTTTTCAAAATAAAATGCTAGAATAGATGCCAAGGTCGTTTTACCCGATCCAGATCCACCACTGACTGATATGATAATTTTATCTTCTGTTTCAAAATCAACCCTTGAGATTAATTCTTTATAAAGTGTTTGGGCTTTGTCGAATGAATCCTCTGAGTAAAAGATTTTATCACCCGGCATATCACCACGTGGCATCGGTTCTTCCATCGTTGGAAACCCTTGTTCAATTAACGATAACAATTGTTCTTTCATATACTGACCTCCTCAATTTTATAAAAAATTTGTAACGTTTCATTTCTATCTTTATTATAGAAAAACTGGTGTTATATTACAAACACCAGTTTCAATTTTTCAGACTTTTGAATGTTTTAGTCCATAAAATCTTGGAAATAAAACCACGTCATGGCTTTATTCCTAATTATTTAACTGCCCCATTACTCATACCCGCAATAATGTGTTTTTGGAAGACTAAGTAAACCAATGTGATGGTCACAATACCCACAATGTATGAGGCAAAGCTTGGACCAAAATCGTTGAAATACTGTCCGGTATAATTGTATTGGAACAATGGGAGTGACCACATTCTCGAATCTTTATTCAAGATTAATAATGGTAACATAAAGTCATTCCAGAACCATAAAGCATTAATAATCATGGTCGTCGCATGCATCGGTTTTAACATCGGAAAAATTATTTTACGATATGTTGTGAATTTATCCGCTCCATCAATCTCAGCTGCTTCATCCATACTTTCTGGTACACTCACTTTAATGTAGCCGACATATAAGAATAACGTTTGTGGGATCGCATAAGTTAAATATAACAAAATTAATCCCCACATATTGGCCATGCCAATACGGTTCATCATCACGGTAATCGGAATCATAATGACTTGAAACGGTACAAAGATTCCTAAAATTAACAAACTATACATTATCGCAAAAGCTTTTCTTTTACTCATATTACGTGCAATCGAGAAGGCTGCGGCTGGAATGACTAAAGTTACAGCTAACAGTGATACTACCGTAATAATAGTTGAGTTTAAGAAATAATCTTTAATACCATCGTCTAATAATGTCTGATAGTTATCTAAAATAAATGGTTTAGGCCAGCTAAAGAAATTATCGACGATATCTTTAGTGGTTTTAAATGAACTTAAGATGGTTACCAACAATGGAATAAGAATGAGAATTCCACCAATTATTAATAAGCCATATTGCCAAGTATTGCGTTTTGATGCTTCATTTTTCATTAGTGCTCACCCTTTCTATTGTACTTCATAACGTTTTGAGAGACGGATTTGTAATATTGAAATCAATCCGATCATCACAAATAAAACTAAAGCAATCGCATTAGCATAGCCATATTGATTACTCTTGAACGCATAATTATAAACTAATAACCCTAATGGTGTGGTCGCATCATTGGGTCCACCACCCGTTAAAGCAAAGATTTGATCAAAGGCGGTTAACCCTGCTTTTAAGGCCATAATAAATACCATCGTAATACTTGGAATTAAATAAGGTAATTCAATCGACCAGAAAATATGTTTGTGATCCGCCCCATCAACACGGGCTGCTTCAATAATTTCTTGAGGAATACTTTGCAAACCAGATAAGAAAATGATAATCGGCATCGCTACCCCTTGCCATAACATGACAAAGATAACGGCAAAAATCGCACCCCATTTAGTTCCTAAAAGACTGACTTGTAGCCACTCTATTCCTAAGGCATTGCCAATTGCAGGTAAACCATAGTTAAACACTTGTTTAAAAATTAATGAAACCGTCAAACCTGATAATACTGCCGGGAAGAAGAACCATGCTCTAAAGAAGGTTTGGCCTTTAATTTTGGAATTTAAGGCACGCGCCAATAAAATCCCTAAGATAATTTCACCGGCAATTAAGGCTATCGTTAAAATAATGGTAAACCCAATCGCTGACATAAATTTTGTATCGGTCATTAAGATTTTATAATTATTTAAACCCACAAATTCAAAATTATAGGTTAAGCCCGTCCAGTTGGTTAAACTGTAAAAAGCTCCTTGAATCATTGGAAAATAGAAAAATATAATTTGTAAGAGGATGGGAATCGCTAGAAAAGCCCAACCCCAATATTTAGATAAAAACTTTTTCATTGTACTCCTCCTACTTGACATCCGCTTTCATTGGATTAAAGAAAGCATTTAAATCTTGTGCCATACGCTCTAAATCACCGGTCGTTAAATAATTGGTGGTTAAAGTATAATAATCATTTTCACTCGTCCAATTTTGCGCTAACCAGACAATATGTTGATCGGTAAAAGCATATTGGGCTAAACCTGCTAATTCAGAATCTTCTTTCATTTTAACGCCTTTAACCGTTACGGGTGAGCCATCAACATCATAATATTTTTGCATCGCTTCCGGTGTCGTTAAGTATTCGACAAAGCGAAGTGCTTCTTCTTTATGTGGTGTCGTAGCAGAAATCGATAAAGCGAAGTCTCCCGAACCAATCGTTAAGCTTTCTCCTGGATTATTACCTGGGAATGGGAAGGTTGCCACTTCAAATTGAGGTTCTTGTTCATTAATCATCGTCAATGCCCATGAGCCATTAACGGTCATTAACGCATCACCTCTCGCAAAAGTTGCGAGGGCATCGGTATAAGAGGCTCCTTGCCAGTTTTGTTGCATTGCCCCTGGACGTCTTAATAAATCTAATCGCTGAGCATCCGCTTTTAAAATTTCATCATCGGCTGAGATTGAGTTAGGCTGAGAAAAACGTAAGTAATCATTCGCTGGCTGGAAACCACCGGTAACTGTCGCAATCGCTAGTTGATGATAGCCATTTAAAGTCCAGCCTTCACTACCCGCAATCGCAAAAGGCACTTGGCCATCCGCAATCATTTGATCCACTAAAGCTTCAAATTCTGCCCATGTCTCCGGTACTTCATATCCTAACTCTTTAAATTTAGTCGCATTATAATAAAAACCGTACATATTAGCACTAAGTGGTACATTATAAATACCACCTTCTACTTCATACTTTTCAGCATAACCCTCTTTTAAATTTTTCATAAAAGGTTGATCTTTAACATCTTCAAGGTAGCCTGCTTTGGCCCATTCTTGTAATTCCAAGCTTTGGGGGTAAGTATTCATTACATCCGGTAAATCACCTGCTAAGACACGCGTCTTCAATACATCGCCAGGTGAAGGAACATCGACGACTTTGATTTTAATATCTGGATTTTGCGCTTCAAAATCTTGCGCAATTTCTCTAATGGTATCTGTCATTTCTTTCTTTTGATTGAAGTATTCAATTTCAACTTTACCATCAGCTGTTAAGCCATCGTCTTTTCCGCATCCTACTAGGCTTAAACTCGCTAAGCATAAGATACCTGCTTTTAATAACTTACTTTTTCCTTTCATCTCATTCACTTCCTATTTTTTTATAAAATGGAGTTGTTTCGTTAAGAAATCTCCTTGAGGCATATCCATTGTTAGGCCGGCATACATTAACTCTGCCCCTGAATATACTGTATCACTGTCTACTAATTGATACAAACTATCCTCCTCGAGTCCGACTAATTTTAGCGTGGTTTCAATAGTTTCAATCGTTGATAAAATACGAACATAAGTGACCACCACTTGGTCTTGGTAATTAAATTGCACTGCTGCTTCATTAGAATCTGCTTCAGGATTAATCAAGCGATATTGTTTCCCTAATTGAATGATTGGACGAATCTTTTTATAAGCTGCCACTTGTTCTTTAATAACAGCTTTATCTGCTGCTGAAAGACTCGTTAAGTCCAATTCATAACCTAAATTCCCCATCATCGCAACATGTCCTCGTGTTTCAATCGGTGTGGTTCTGCCTAATTGATGGTTTGGTGAAACAGACACATGTGCTCCCATTGAAATTGTTGGATACAAGTATGATGAACCATATTGAATTGGTAAGCGCGCCATCGCATCCGTATCATCACTAGCCCAAACTTGTGGGAAATAGCGTAACATTCCTAAATCATTACGTCCGCCACCACCTGCACAACTTTCAAATAAAATATTGTCATGTTTTTCCGTTAAGTAAGACACCAAGTCATACAACCCTAACATATAAGCATGGGACTGCGATTTGGTTTCAAGATAGGTTGTACCATTACCAATTTTTGTGATATTACGGTTCATATCCCATTTAACATAATCAATCTCATGATTTTCTAGCAATTGATCGATTGTTGATTTTAAATACGCCACGACCTCTGGATTGGATAAATCTAAGACCAATTGATTACGTGAATAAGTATGACTGCGATTTGGTACTTGAATCGCCCAGTCTGGATGGTTGCGATATAAATCACTATCTTCAGAAATCATTTCTGGCTCAACCCAAATCCCAAATTTCAACCCACGCTGATGCACTTCATCAATGAGCTCTTTTAAGGTGCCACCTAATTTTTCTTCATTAACCCACCAATCGCCTAAAGCACGATTATCATCGAAACGATTGCCAAACCAGCCATCATCTAAGACAAATAGTTCGATACCTAAAGCCGCCGCTTCATCCGCTAATGCTAATAATTTCTCACCATTGAAATCAAAATAAGTCGCTTCCCAATTATTGACTAAAATCGGTCTTAATTCGTGGGCAAAAGTTGCGGGAATAATATGATTTTGAACGAAACGACGCGATTCATCTGATAAAGCATTCAACCCATTAGCACTATAGCTGAATAACGCGACCGGTGTTTCGAATTGTTCACCTGGATTTAATTGCCAACTAAAATTGTCATCGTTTAAACCAATCGCCACTCGCACTTCATTTAACTGATTTTGTTCCACAAAGGTTTGGAAATTACCTGAGTAGATGAGTTGTAATGCAAAAGCTTCACCCGCTTGTTCTGTTGTCTGGCTATCCGCCAAAATTAAAGCAGGCGTTTGACCATGTCCTGAAGCACCACGATTGGACCCAACTTTGTAGAATCCTTGCGTGACCGGTTGACGACGAACGGTCTTTTCTCTCGCATAAGCTCCTTGTAAAGTAATAACATCATACGCTTTAGCTGGTACATCGAACATGGCACTCAAAGCTCGATGCAACACCACCGGTGCTTCGCCCTTATTTTCGAATACTTGATGCACTAAAATGGTATCTGCGGTTGCTGAGGCGGTATAGATTAGTTTTAAGCTGACTTGAGCAACCTCGTCTACTAAAGTAAAAATAATCGACTCTGCATCATTGAAAGAGTGAACCGTTGGTAAGGTTGTGAGTGCCACATTCCCTTTCACAATTTCGTAGTCCGCTAATTTAAAATCAGTCACTTCATTTTGATGATGTTGCACTTTTAAAGAAGGTTGGCGGAAATCACCCAAACCATGTTGCCCAATCACTTGACGCTGAGTATCAAAACTAAAGGTACGATTGTGAGGTTCCGGGTTACCTGAAAAGGCATGATCTTTTTCAAAGACAGCATTTGCATTGTGATAGTGATTTACCCGACGTCCTACATGTCTTAATAATAAATACCCGTTAACATTTTCAATAATAATAGATGTGTTTTTGCCATGGATATAAAATAATGTTTCTTCCACTCGAATGCTCATTGTTTAGCCTCCTATTTGTTATTAACACTATCATAACGTTTGTATTCGTTTTCTAAAATAGAATTATGTTGGGTTGCGGTATGGAATAATGTTAGGTATAATTTAATGTGGTTAGGAGGGATTACGGGTGTTAAATAAGAAGATTGAAGGCGGTAGACTGGTTTATTATGAATTGCATCAAGGTTCAGTCGATTTAATGATGGACTTTTGCGGCTATGAAAAATGTACACCTAAATATGGTTTTGGCCCCGCTATTCGTGATAATTATGTACTCCATTATATTGAAGAAGGTAAAGGCCAATTTATCTATAATGGCAAAACCTATCATCTACAAGCTGGGGATTTATTTTTATTGAAAGAAAATGAGTTATTATATTATGAAGCCGATATTAATGATCCATGGTCTTATTATTGGTTGGGTCTTAGTGGCACCAAGGTTGCGGATTATTTTAAGTTGTCGACTTTAATGCAAGAGGGCTATGCTATTGCGAAGGATTTCGAAGCTACCCAATTAATTGGTGAAACAATTAAATTTATCGTTACCCAGAATATTACTAAAGACTATTATTCAATTGAAACTTTACAAATTTTATCCAAAATCTATGAAGTGTTATATTTAATCGCCCACCAATTTCCACTGAAAGAAGCTTCTAAGCAAAAATCAACTCATCAATTATATTTTGAAGCGAGAACGATCATAGATAAACAATATGGGAATGAAACATTAAATGTTAACTATATCGCTGAATTATTAGGAGTCAACCGCAGCTATCTTTCCACTATCTTTAAAGAACACGAGCAAATGACGCCAAAAGATTATTTAACGAAAGTGCGCATGAACAGAGCCAAACAGCTCTTAGAAAGTTCAGATTTAACCGTTAAAATCGTCGCCCTTTCTGTTGGCTACTCCGATCCCCTCTACTTTTCAAAATCATTCAAAAAATACTACGGCTATAATCCTAGCGAAGTGGAGAAAGTCACCCAGAATACAGAAATATAAAATAAGACCTCTCGCTATGCCTTATTAAGGGCTGGCGAGAGGGTGTTATTAAAATATTTTTTCTATAAATTAAACTTACACTTAAAAAATTATTTTCCCCTTTTTCTCAGTTCCAAATAATTAGGAAATAGCAATAACTCAAGAACAAGAAGTATAAGTGAAGTTATTAATTTCAAAATCAAATAATAATTTTCTTGAATTATTGTAAAGTAATAAGTATTTGGTATCAACAAATTTATTTCAGTATGAAAAGTAATTAAAGTAACTAAGATTACTATTATACTAGGAACTAATTTCATGGTAATTGAATCAAAAGTCAAACATATCATTTGTAATAAAAGGGCTACAGGTAAGAACATGATAAACGACCACATACTTGGTAAAATAATCAAATTAATTAATGAAGCCAATCCTTTTTCATTTAAAATAAATAAACAAATTAAAGTATAAACGATATAAACAATGAAGCATCGCATTATATTGATTAAAAATTTTACTCTAATCACCTTTGAAATTTTGACATTCATTTGCAACATCATGTCCCATCCGGAATTATTATCTTCTATTAAACTCTCTCTTAAATTTTGATATACAATCTGTATCGGTAATATCATTAAAAGATAAATCATTGAGAAAGTAACATACCAATAAGTACTTGGCGTTAAATCGGAGTATTCTACAGAAAAATCTATTACAAAATATTTTAATAAAGCACAAGTGATAACTGGGACTAAGAAATCAATTATATAAGTAGTTATTGTTTTGTTCTTAATAAATTCATTTTGAATTATTCGCATACTTTCACCTACTTAAAGCTAAATTCATAACTTCTATATTGGCATTTTTTTATCAATACACTCAATACAATTATGATTACAACATTGATTGCGACAATCGTATAGAACTCTGTTGAGCTTGCTCTAAATCCATGTGAAATATATGTAAAAGGCAAGAATAATCTAAACTCATTTCTAGGATAATATAAGGATATTGAAAGTATCATCATAGCAATGCCAATAGGAATTATTGAAGTAATCCTTTGACCTAGTAGTAAAATTATAAAGTAAAAAAAGGTAATAACAACCGCACTCAGATTCTGAATAATAAAAGATTTTGAAAACAACATGAAATCAAACGTTAATTGATTATCAATTAACTTTCCAACAAGCATTAAACTGAGGTAATCCGAAATCCAAAATAGTTGTGAATAAATAATAGAAACTATTATTTTATTTTTTAAAATTAATTGGTTACGAAAAGGTGAACAAACAAGTAGAAGCCAAGCTTCGTTTTTAAATTCTATAGAAAATATTTCATAGATAATTATGATTAAAAAGATGTAGTATAATTCTGAAAAATAAAAAATCGTTTGTTCTTTAAATATTAGTTGCCAATTTGTTAGTCCATACTCTGCTTGATGAATTAATAAATAGCCTTGATATCTAAACGTTAAATCTAAATATAGAAATGCATTCAAAAACAATGGAAAAACCAAACTCAATAGCCACAATCTGTTATTATGTTTAAAAAATTCACTTCTAATCATTAGTACCTCCAGTTAAACAAGCTAAATAAGCATCTTCTAATTCAGTACTTCTATATTTTTCGAGAAGATTGCTAACGGAACCGGAAAACTTAATTTCTCCATTACTTATTACAATTACATCTGAGATAACTTTGTCCAATTCACTTAAAATATGACTAGAAATAAGAAATGTAATATTTTTTTCTTTATGTAATGTTTGAATTAATTTTCTGATTTCAATCACACCTTGAGGATCTAGTCCATTAATAGGTTCATCCCAAATTAGTAACTCAGGATCTCCTAATAATGACTCTGCAATACAAAGTCTCTGTTTCATGCCCATTGAAAAATCTCTTACTTTTTTCTTTTTATCTACAGGTAATCCAACAAGTGATAATTTATTTCGAATACCCTCATCATCAATATCGATACCTTTCAAGTTGGAAACAATTTTCATGTTGTCGAAAGCATCTAGATGTCCATAATAAGATGGCCCTAAGACCACTCCTATTTTTGACAACACTTTATTTATTTCCATTGAATCTTTCTTATTAAAAACTTCGATAGTGCCTGAATCTGGTTGTGTAATCCCTAAAATCATCTTTATTATAGTTGTTTTTCCAGCACCGTTAGGACCAATAAAACCGTAAATTTTGCCTTTTTCAATAGTAAAAGTTGTATTAAAAATTGCCTGATGATTTTTAAAACTTTTTGTAATATTATCGACTTTAATGATTTTCACCACATCCTCTCAAAAGTTAATCAAATCGTTTTTTATAATAAATTACAGTTCCAATTAGCATTCCAACAAGAAAACCATAAGAAATTGTGTTTGCTGGTGAAATATTTTTTAGTCTTGAAATCACTAAACCAATCATCATCCCTAAAACTGAAAAAATCGGGATAATTGAACTCTTTGCTCTCATATATTTTCTCCTTCTTTTTCTTTTTTGGTATATAATTTATAATATTCATCACAATTACGCATTAATTCGTCATGTGTACCTGATTCAATAATACTGCCATTTTTCATGACATATATTTTGTCTGCATCAATAATTGTTGACATTCTATGTGCTATAATTATCTGAGTACAGCCTTGCTTTTTTAAATAATTTGTTATCTTATTTTCATTTATAGTATCTAACGAACTTGTAGCTTCGTCTAAAATTACAATCTTAGGTTTATTTATTAAAGCGCGTGCTAAAGCAATTCTTTGCCTTTGTCCTCCGGATATATTAGATCCCATTTCTGAAATAATAGTATTAAACTGCATTGGCATATCCATAATCTCATCATAAATTTGGACTGCTTTACAAACCTCTATGACCTCACTAAATGAAACATTTGAACTTAATTTTATGTTCTCTAAAATACTTCTATTTAATAAATAAACGTCTTGCGGAACTACACCAATATTTTTACTCAATGTTTTTTTACCAATATATCTCAAGTCTTGTCCATCAAAAAAACTCTTCCTTTTGAAGTGTGATATAATCCTGCTAGTATCTTAGCCAATGTACTTTTCCCAGAACCTGAATGTCCGACAAAAGCTACCTTCTTACCAGCCTTAATATCTAAATTTATATTATTAAGAATATTATTTGAATCTCTAGTATAAGAGAATGAAAGATTAGAAACTTTTATATTTCCCACTATATTAAAATCCTTGATTTCTTCATAATTTTTTCCTCTTTTGCACACCAAATATCATTAACTCTGTTTAAGTAACTTGAGGCCAAAATATACTGAGTATATGCGTTAAAAATTGATATTTCTGAACTAAATAATATTGATGTTACACTTTGATACGCAATAACTTCCCCAAAAGTATTATCACCTTTTAATGCGTTAAATAATCCGTAACTAATATAGTTAATTCCGAAAATTCTCCATAAAAACTTAAAATATTTTCTTTGTTTTTGGGAAATATTTTGCAAAAATATGTCATTCTCTCTTTAGAATTACTTCCAAACAATCTATTGTTTTTCTTTAATTGTGAAACATAATGTATTATAGTTTTATATATAAAATTGTTTACTCTATCAAAAATGCAATCTAATACATTAAACAAAAAGTAATCTCTTTCTACAAACTTTTCTACTCCTTGGAAATCTCTTGAAAATTCGTCAAATTGTTTTTCAATAAAGGGAAATATATATTCAGAGAACAAATACCTTTCTGATAACTGATCACGTAAATCTTTTGATATAACTTTACTTTCAAGAGAAATATAATCTAAAATTTTATTAGAATTAAAAGAAGCATACTTAGAATATTCTTTTTCCAATATCTCAATAAAATTATCTCCTCCTAATTTTTTTAATTCTTGCTCCATTTCTTGATATGTAAATTCAGAGAAAAAATTTAACCAATAATTAATGATGATATTTTTCATAAAATCTCCTTCATCGAACATAACATTATTTTTTTATAGTACTTTTATCCGCCCCCGCCACCAGCAACAATATAGATAAATAATTCCAAAATAACAAATATTATATTAATTATTTTCGCATCTATTTTTATTTTCATATTGATCTCCTTATGTTATTACTAAATTTAGTATATAATCAAAATAGCATACAAAAATTTTTGTTGTGAAAGTGGGAATTTTTATGAAATCTTCTTTAGGAAAAACGCTTAGGAAAGTACGTAAAGGAAAACAAATAACAATCGATTCTCTTGCTGATAATCTTTTATCAAAATCTCAGATTTCTCGCTTCGAACGAGGTGAATCGGAGGTTTCTTGTATCCGTTTAATTAATATCTTAGATAAATTAAATATGACTCTAGATGAATTTTTGGTACTACATAACAATAATTACGGAAAAACAAGGTCATTTCTGAACTTAGTTCAAACTATCCGTAAAGAAATCAGTCTACATAATATTGATATTTTGAAAAAAATGCTAACTGACGACTTAAACATTAATGCATTCGAAAAAACGATGATTAAATCCATGATATATTGTGTTGATAATTCCTTCCGTCCTTCAGAAGAAGAATTAATTAGTCTAACTGACTATTTATTTAAAGTTGAATGTTGGGGTTACTATGAAATCATTTTATTGGCTAATTGTGCACATACGATGAATTTTAACTCTTTTTTCCTTTTAACCAAGGAAATGGTAAAAAATTACATTTACTCTCACTCTAATAAGACTAACAAGATTTTAGTAATGCAACTATGTTTAAATTGTTTAATTTCAAGTATTGAAAAAGAAAAATTTTTAGAATCCGAATATCTGATAAATGAAATTAAATGTTTATTAGATAAAGAGCTAAATTTTTATGAGCGAACTGTTTTTCTCTATATCACTGGATATTATGAATATAAAAATAACATTGATTCAGGCATTCGAAAAATGAAGGAAGCAATTCAAATTTTTGATTTTTTAGAACAAAATGATTTAAAAGAATATTATTTGAAGCATTATACAGAAAAAGTCCAAACCGTTAACTAAATAAAACCTCTCGCTATACCTGATTAAGGGCTGGCGAGAGGTTGTTTGTATTTTTTTCAAAAGGAGTGTAAGCCTCGGTAAAAACTATTCGGTATAATCAAAGAAACGATTGGGTGCTGTTTTGGTTGGCGCTAACCATTCAATTAATAAGTCAATCCATTTACTTGCTTGATAATTTGAATTAGCGGTTTGGCGGCCCGTTAAGATATTCGCCAATGATAACCCATGTTTGCCTTTATCGAAAATATGTAATTCATAAGGGATTTTATACTCGTCTAGCGCTAAAGCGAATTCGATTGAATCGGTAACCGGCACAACATCATCTTCCCTGGTATGCCAAATGAAACTAGGTGGCGTCATATCATTAACAAAATTCGTCGGTTTTAAATCGGCCAATTCAATTTCAGTATTTTCTGCTTTACCGGTAATAGCATACATCATCGGATTTACCGGTTGCCCATATTCTGGTCTAACCGTTGAAGGAATCGTTAACGCTGGATAGATTAATACTAAATGAGTTGGTCGATATAATTCATTCGATTTGCCAACTAATTGTTCTAACCATTCTTCATGCCAATGAACACCTAATTGCGCCACTAAGTTACCACCCGCAGAAAAACCTCCAACAACAATATATTCTTCATTGATCGACCATTCCTCTGCGTTTTCTTTGAGGATCGTCATTGCACTTGCTAACTCCACTAATGGATTTGGATATTGGCTAACGGGAGGTTGTGGCCAATTTTCTAGATCAGTATTAAATGCCTGAACACCTTCGGTCGCATAATGAACCACCATTACTTGAAAACCTTTAGCAAAAAATTGCAACGCGACCATTTCGGACTCACGGTTTGAAGTAAACATATACCCTCCACCTGGACATAAAACCATCACTGGATACAAACGATCACCATCAATTTCAGGGGTTGCTTCATGTAAATAAAATTTAGCGACTGCTCCATTTTCACCTATTTGCTCTTCAAAATAACGCATAATTGCCTCCTTTATCTCATGCTCGATTAATAAGTTCCACGAATATGTTGATGTACTTTTTCCCAATAGAATTCAGACAATCGATTTAATTCTTCCGCTGAGAAATCAGGTACAGAAAGACTGGCTAAGTTTTGTGTGACTTGTTTTGGATTTTTAAATCCTGGTATAACCGTCGTGACCGCTTCTTGTTGTAAAATCCATTTTAACGCGGCTTGAGCTAAT
The DNA here is from genome assembly GCF_033564055.1 of Globicatella sp. PHS-GS-PNBC-21-1553. NCBI lineage: Bacteria > Bacillati > Bacillota > Bacilli > Lactobacillales > Aerococcaceae > Globicatella > Globicatella sp. PHS-GS-PNBC-21-1553. The sequence goes on along the minus strand of NZ_CP085470.1, from coordinate 1,488,837 downwards.
CCTCCACGTCCTTCTTTCACCCAATCTAACTGCTCAATTAATTCTAATGCTGTTTCAAATGGCAAACCACCAAAGGTTTCCCCACATTAAAGGCTTGCCCATCACGATTAAAGTGACGATGGTCATCTTGTGGGAATTGATAGCCTTTATGATACTTACCACTTAAAAGTCCACTTGCTAGCGGAACCCGTGCTAATATCCCGACACCGTTTGCTTGGGCGGTTGGGAATAATTCTTTCAATGGTTTTTGACGCAACATATTAAAAATAACTTGTAAACTAGTTGCATTGGTATGATTGATGACGAATAAACCCTCTTCATCATTTTCAACCGACACACCATAATAACGAATTTTCCCTTCTTGTTTTAAATCATCTAAAATCGGGAACACATCCGTCTCTTTTAAGATACTTAGTGGGGCACAGTGAATTTGGTATAAATCTAAAGCTTCACGATTTAATCGACTTAAGCTGTCTTCACAATATTGGGTAATCTTTGCTCGTGTATAATTTGATGGATCATCAAACTTGCCTTGACGACCAAACTTGGTAGCCACCATAAATTCATCACTGACTTCTTTTTGTAATTTCGCAAGCAGTTGCTCACTATGACCATCACCATAAACATCGGCAGTATCGAAAAAGTTGACTCCGCCTTCAACCGCCTTTAATAGACCAGCCATTGCTTCTTGATCACTACTTTCACCCCAACTACCGCCAATAGCCCATGTACCAAAACTTACCTGGCTAATCTTCAAATCCGATTTTCCTAATTGTTTGTACTGCATTATGTTTCCCTCCTCATCTTGTTAATTCTATTGTACGCGATTTCAAAAACGTTTCAAATGGAATATCTTGACTATGGACTGAAACCATTAAATTGATAGCATCGAAAACGATTAGCTGTCATATTTACAGTAAGATGACAGCATACAAAAAGTTTGTCACCCCATCCTAGTAGAAGAATGAATTAATTGAATTCATCCCAATATCTAGACTGTTCGTAACAAACAAGATTATATTTTCCATTGATGTGCTTTGAAATCAACATGACTCGCATCTTTAAAGGCAACACCTTCATCTAACAATAATTCTTTCTGTTCAACAAAATGCGGGGCTAATCTTCCGGCTGCATTTACCACACGATGACAAGGGTATTCTCCATAAATATCTGCTTGACTCAATATCTTCCCCACCAGTCGGGCATTTTTAGGGCGATTGATTAGTTGGGCGATTTGTCCGTAAGAAGCCACTTTGCCTTTGGGGATTTCTGACACGACCGATAACACTTCGTAAATTAATTCTTCAGATAAAACTTTGGCTGACATTTTATAGTACCTATCATCCGATTAATTCAACCGTGACATTTTCACTACCTTTTAACAGTTTCGCTACCGGACAACGTCTTAAACTAGTTTCTAATATTGATTCTGCTTCCGCTTTTTCTAGATGTGGCATTGCTACTTTTACCACGACAAAAAATTGATATCCTAGTTCATCTTGCGCTAAATCGATCTCTGCTTTCACTACCGCTTGATGGTCATACCCACGACGTTTTTCTTCTGCTTCAATGGTTGCATTTAAACAGGTAGTTAACGCTAGACCTAACAATTGTTCAGGATTGGTACCTGGCACATTTTTAGTCGGACTAGACACTTGTACTTTTAAGCCATCCGCTTCATTGACATAAGCAACGCCTTCAATCCCATCTTCGTTAATAACTTCAGTATGATACAGTGATTTATATTCCATTAAAATCCCTTCTTTCGTGATTTAGTTTAACACAGTTTAAGGGATTGCTGAATTAATTTTGCTTGAAAATGTTTAATATTCAAATACAAGCAATAATATTGTCTAATGGTACACTTATAACTTATACTGATAAATGAAAAGGAGGCTTATGCCATGTCAAAATTACTATCTCCCGCTAAAATCGGTGGGCTCGAATTATCTAACCGCGTCATCATGCCGCCCATGTGTATGTATGAAGCACATAATCAAGACGGAAAACCGACACCCTTCCATTTTGCCCATTACGGAATGCGTGCCATTAGTAAAATGGGCTTAATTATTCAAGAAGCAACTGCCATTGAGCCTGATGGTCGTATCACCAATCAAGATTTAGGTTTATGGAATGATGAACAAATGGAAGCAATGAAAAAATTGGTTGAGTCTGTCCATTATTTAGGTTCAAAAATGGGGATTCAAATTTCCCATGCCGGGCGTAAAGCAAGTGATGCCCAAGCACCACTAAGTCCTAGTGGCATTCCTTATGGCGAGCCCTATAATCCGCCAGTTGAAATGACTTTAGAACAAATTCAAGCAACGATTGATGGCTTTGTAGCTTCCAGTATCCGTTCTGAAAAAGCCGGTTATGATATGATTGAAATTCATGCAGCTCATGGCTATTTAATCAGCCAATTTTTATCACCATTAGCTAATCAACGGAATGACCAATATGGTGGCAGCTTAGAAAACCGTTATCGTATTTTAAGCGAAATTATCGACGGCATTAAAGCTCAAGTTGCTCTACCAATTTGGGTACGTATCTCGGCCGATGCATATGATGAAACAGGCCAACAAAATACAATTGAAGATTGGCAACAAATGGCTCGTTGGATGGAAGAACAGGGTGTTGTAGCTATCGATGTCTCCACTGGTGGCATCTTAAGTAAAAAACCTAATATTCCCGTTCATGCTGGTTTCCAAACACCTTATGCAACTAGAATTAAAGAAGCTGTTGCGATTGATGTAATTACCGTTGGCTTAATCGATGATCCAGGATTGGCTGAATTTATCTTACAAACCAATCAAGCCGATGCCGTGATGATTGGTCGTGCTATCTTACGAAACACCAACTGGTTAAACGATGCTGCCGTATCCCTACATGACCATGAGTTTAAACCATATAATAATTCTTATCTGAGAGGACAGAAGGGGTAATTAATGCTTTAATAAAAATTATTGTTGATAGATTAGAGCATAAAACTTTTTAGTTTGCACCATCATATAAAGAGGTGCATCAATTGACTTCCTTCCTAGTTATCTGATAACTTCTTTATTTCTACCAGAACTAAAAATAATGGGAATCATAAAACAACCTGTTCCTGACCATTTCAAGCCTATTGTTAGTGATGATGGTAGTGGATTTGAAACATTCTTATTTTCGGTGTACTAAGATATTTTCATTTACGTTTAATATACTTTAAAAAGAATTCAAAAATAATACTTTAACGTCTTTGGTTTTATGTTATAATCAATGAGTTGAAATTTTGTTAAATCATTTGAGGAGTTGGTTATGATAATAGTCATTGGTGGCATGATTGGCGCTGGTAAGACAAGCGTGGCCAAAGTTATTGGAGAGCAGTTAGATTCTGAAGTCTTTTATGAAAATGTCGAGAATAATGATATTTTGCCATTATTTTATACAGCTAGCCCGGAAGAACAGGATGCAAAACGTTATCCTTTCTTATTACAGTTAGAGTTTTTAAGTAGTCGTTATCAAGATATTAAACGTGCATTCCATAATCGTCATAATGTCTTAGACCGTTCAATTTATGAAGATTGGTATTTCTGTAAAGTTAATAATGATTTAGGTCGTATTTCTGATATGGAATTTAAAATATATGAAAAATTATTAAATAATATGATGGAAGAGTTAGAATCCTTACCACAAAAAGCACCAGATTTAATGGTCTACTTACACGGTTCATTTGAAACCATTATGGAACGCATTGGGCTTCGTGGACGAGAATTTGAACAAGATGAAAGTTTGCGTCATTACTATTATACTTTGTGGTCAGGTTATGATGCTTGGGTTAAAAATCACTATCATGCCTCTCAAGTGCTAATGGTGGATATTGACCAATTAGATGTTGTGAACCGTCCTGAAGACATCCCTGTCCTAATGAAAATGGTCAAAGACAAATTAAATACTTTAGATAATGAGGCTTAATTCATTGACTTATATGAAATGATCTATGCCTTACTCAATAATTGCTAGGAGACTTTCAGTCTTTTAAATATTTCAAGAGCGAGTAATAAGTAAAAATCAATTTACTTATTGCCCGCTCTTTTTTCACAATCTTTTTCCTAAAACAAACTATTTTACATTATAAAATAACATTACAATCTAAAAGGTTACACAATATTTTTGACACTACCAAAAGATACTCATAATTTCGATGTTGTATTAAAAAGTGTCAGAAAATTGTTAAAATTTAGATTACATAGCCGATAAATTGACACTGAAACTTATGGGGAAGTTTATTTTAGAAGTGATAATTGGACGAAAGGATAATTTAAAAACTCGGGGAGCGTAACATTTTTTTAATACTATTTGGCTTTGAAATTTTATAGGAGTATTAGGTTGTACTATTGTTTACTAACGGTGCATGAAGTTTAACTCCAAATGACAGCATTAGCGAATCGTTTAACAACACACTTTATTTAGCGTTAATATTTCTGCACAATGAAAAAGAGACTAAGGAAAAACAATAGACGTTTTCCTTAATCTCTCTTAAAATATTCAACCAGCATCGAACCCTTTAACTTTTAGTTCTAGCGGAAGTTTTAAGTGATTAACTGAAAAATGATAATCCCCTTTAAAACTCAAGTGTTTGAAGTAGAACCATCATCTTGATTATTTTTTAAGGGTAGAATGAAACGTGTACATGGTCCATATGGTTAGCGGTGATACTACCACGGTCTTCCATCATTTGCCAAGACATATTCCAATCTCCATAAATTTGTTGTTTCCAAATGACATATGAAATCTTACTTGATCCAATTTGATTAATCGCATATTGAGCTATCTCATCTCCTAATGCTGAACCAACTGGCACTATAAAGTCGACTGCTAATCCTTGACCATGATCTCCAGCATCACCTGGACGGTATGTACTAAATGAGGTAATGCCATAAGCATTCGCGACTTCATTTTTAAATTGCGCTACATGAGCTTGTAAGCCGTCATTGGTTGGATCATAGATTGGCGCTTCCGTTTCCTCTGGCACCCATTCTACTGTTGTTTCCTCTATGATTGGGACTTCAGTTTCTTCAGGTACCCATTCAACAGTTGTCTCTTCCACAATTGGTGCTTCGGTTTCTTCTACTATTTCTGCGGTTGTTTCTTCCACAATGGGCGCTTCGGTTTCTTCTACCACTTCTGCGGTTGTTTCTTCTACAACAGGTGCTTCGGTTTCTTCTACCATTTCGGCAGTTGTTTCTTCCACAACAGGTGCTTCGGTTTCTTCTACCATTTCGGCAGTTGTTTCTTCCACAACAGGTGCTTCGGTTTCTTCTACCACTTCGGCAGTTGTTTCCGCTTCGGTTGTTTCAGTTACCCACTCTGCTACCGTTGTTGCTTCAGTAGTAGTTTCAACTGGAGCTGCTGAAGGTTCTACTGCCGTCGTTTCTGTAACTGGGGCTTCAGTTTCCTCAACTTCTGTAGATTCTGCTTCAGTTGTTTCAGGAATCCACTCTTCAACTGGCTCCGTCACATAAACTGGCGCTGATGCCGTTTCGGCAATGTCTTCAGTCGCTGGTAATTCATACGTTTCTGTCATTAACGACTAATTCATTTTCAGCTAAATTTATCTCTGCTTCATTTTCAGAATCAGGCGTCTCGATTAAGACGGTTTCGGCGTTTTGATTGTCATCATAAGTAGTTGTTAAAACCGTGCTAGGATAAATTAAATCTAAATCCGCAATCGCGTTAATGCTTCCTAATACCTCTACATCAATCTCTAATGCTTCAGCGATGACTCCTAGAGTATCACCATATTGGATAGTATAGACCGTTTGATTATCTTCGTTAATTTTTAATGCTGCTTTAACTTGTTCAATTGTACGTGGTTGCCATTCTTCGGCCAACACATGATTAGCCATTGTTGAAATTGGCGTTGTCATTAAAGCAAAAGCTGTCGCAAGTAAAATTCGCTTTTGTAATTTCATTTATTCTCACCTTTTTCTTATCTCGCTAGATTGTATTCTAACATAACGTCCAAAAGAAAAAAGACCTTTTAAGCTTATTTAAATAAACTGTTCCCACATTGACACTTTCTTGTAACAGTATTTCAATTAGGTAAATATAAATAAAAATAAATATCATGTTCTCCTTGTTGAGGTGTAAAATCATAAACATTGGTATTGAGTCCGCCAAGTTCAATATGATTGGCTAAATAAAATTTACACGCAGCAAGATTATTATTAAGTTAGTACATATCAGTAGAATTGGTTGCATGACATTAAATTGTAATTGTGTGCATAAAAAAACCGACTTTTGCTACAATCATTCAAAGCAAAAATCGGTTAACGATTAGTTATTAATTTACTTCTAAATTGGATTTTAACGCTTCTTGAACGGTTGCTAATGATCCTTCGTCAATCATTTCATAATAGACGCCATCAATCATATCGCCTGTTCCTTGTAATGTCACTTCTTCTGATATTTTTCGCAATCTTATTCGCATTTAAAGCCAATGTTTGGATATCCTTAAATTGGATATTCGTTTCAACATAGTCTTCCATTACAGCCATTAATTCTGGTAAACTAGCGAAAGAATTAATATTAACCACCTTATCAGCTACTGCTTCAATTACTTGACGCGAACGTTGTTGACGACCGTAGTCACCTTCTTCAGTATAACGATTACGAACATATTGTAAAACTGTCGCACCATCCATATATTGGGAAACCCCTTGTTCAAAATAAGCCCCCTCTTGATTAAATGTTTCAGTCGGAACAATGGTTATACCGCCTAAGGCGTCTACAATTTGAACAAAGCTTCCCATATCAACTTTTACATAATAGTCAATTGGAATATCTAAAAAGTTTTGTACGGAGTTAATTGACATTGGGATGCCACCAAAAGCATAAGCATGGTTAATTTTATCTTGAGTGCCATAACCCACGATTTCAGTATAAGTATCACGAGGAATACTGGTCATAACAGTTTTATTGGTATTAGGGTTAATGGTTGCGACCATCATAATATCTGAACGCCCTACTTCGGTACGACCAAAATCGCCCGTATCAATCCCTAAAAATAAAATACTAATCGGATCTTCACCGACTTCAATTTCTTCTGTCGATTCACGTTTTTTAACAACATCTTTAACTACTGATTCCACGGCTTGTTTATTATATACCTTTTCAAATGATTTATTAAAGCGATAATAGGAATAGCCTAAAAAACCACCTACGACTAGTAAAGCCAGTAAAAATAATAAAGCAATGGCTTTTAAAATTGAATTGCCTTTTCTTCTTTTACGATGCATCGATCTACGTGACATCTTGTTTGACATTTTATTTCACCTTCAAATTTTCAATTTATGTTTCATTTTAGCTATTTTTTGCTTGAAATACAAGCTTTTTCTTTAATATATATTCTATACAACTACTCATTTAAAGTAAACATTTATTCTAATCCCTAAAGACTGTTCTATCACGATGAGTTCAGTCTTTAAGTTTATTAAAGTTTTAGCAAAGCATTTAGTTTAATCCTTAAATTCTTTTCTTACCGCATTCAATGCTTCATTAATGACCATATGCATATCATAATACTGATACATGCCTAATCGACCACCAAAGATTACTTTGGTCTGTGCTTGTGCCAGACGACGGTATTGTTTGAAGAGTTGCGTATTCTTTTCGTCATTAACAGGGTAATATGGCTCATCACCTAGTTCCCATTCTTTAGGATATTCTCTCGTGATGACTGTCTGTTCTTGCTTACCAAACTCAAAATGCTTATGTTCGATAATGCGTGTATAAGGAGTTTCACGGTCCGTGTAGTTAACGACCGCATTGCCTTGATAATTATCAGTATCTAACACTTCATGTTCAAACTGTAAAGATCGATATTCTAATACACCATACTGATAATCAAAGTATTGATCAATCATACCGGTATAGACTATTTTTGTAGCTTCCGCTTCAAACGCTTCTTTATTTTCGAAAAAGTCTGTATTTAAATGCACTTCAATATTCGGATGGTCTAACATTTTCTCTACAATTTGAGTATAACCACCTATCGGAATCCCTTGGTAAATATCATTAAAATAATTATTGTCATAGGTATAACGAACCGGTAGACGCTTAATGATGAAAGATGGCAAGTCCTTGGCATCACGGCCCCATTGCTTTTCCGTATAACCTTTAATTAATTTTTGATAGATATCCTTGCCTACTAAAGAAATCGCTTGAGTTTCCAGATTAGCTGGCTGTCTGCCGTGTTCTTGTTGGAATTCTTGAATTTGACGATCAATTTCTGCTTTTGCTTGGCTAGGAGTTATCACACCCCATAATTTATTGAAAGTATTCATATTAAAAGGTAGATTATAAATCTCACCTTTATAATTGGCTATCGGTGAGTTCACATAATGATTAAATTCAGCAAATTGATTAACATAATCCCATACTTCTTTGTTGTTAGTGTGGAAAATGTGGGCTCCATACTTATGCACTTGGATTCCAGCTATTTCTTCGGTATAGATATTACCTGCAATATGATTTCTTTTTTCAATTACCTTTACTTTTTAGCCACGTTTAGCAACTTCATAAGCAAAGACCGAGCCGAACAAACCCGATCCAACGACTAAATAATCAAACAAATTAAGGTACCTCCTTAGTTCTTTAAGGTTATTTTTATCCCTATCTATACTATCATAATTCCTCACAACATAAAAAGGCCTTAAGTCAGATATACTAGTTTGGGGCATAAAAAAGTGGGTATCGTATGAAAGTTTTTGGCATATTTCCTCTACGATTACCCACTGAATAATTTTTATTTTTTATTTCTGACGATAATTTTCATTTAAACGATACCAATATAATGGTCGAGAAGATGACCCTGTTCTGCCTTCAGTTTGACTACGTACAATACCGTCATAGAAATACTTATTATTATAAGTTGAGTGATAAATCTCTTTGTTATTAATTGCGACACCGGTATGTCCTGCAGCACCGGAAGAATTATATTTATAACCTGAAATAAAGATATCTCCTGCACGTACTTGGCTTTCCGGTATTGGTAATAATAACCCACCTTCCATTGCAAACATTGAATCCGTATTACCAATCCAAGTGTTACGATTTAGATAACCTGCATTAATTAAAGCGTAATACACTGCAGATGAACAGTCATAACTGTTTGGTCCATTACGGTCAGTCATTGAATAGAAAGTTTTATTTTCTCTTTCTTTAAACCAATCTAATACTTTTTGAACGCCTTCTGATGTAACTTTCTCAGACGCTTCATTAATCACTAGGTAATTTTTCGTTGCACGACCTAATTTAGCTGGATTACCGGCTTCTGGATCAGAAACAGCAATTTCTTGGTCTGCCAATAAATAATTACTAGTTAATAATGGATTCCATTGTTTTAATTGCGCTACTGTCACACCATAACGACTTGCAACCGTTGTTAGAGGCATTCTGTAACCTGTTTGATTCCAATAAGTCTTAATTAATGTTCCATCATAATCAGCATCAACTTCAACCACACGGTCTCCCGCTTTCTTTTGCGCTTCAGCAGCTAAACGTAATTTCTCATTTTCAGCGGCAATTTTTGCTTCTAACTCTGCTCTGGTTAAAGTAATACTGCTAGATGCTTTGCTTGGATCAGATACCTTAAGATTTTGTCCTGTACGAATCACCGTACTTGAAAGTTTATTCCAAGTCATAATTTGATTAACTGTAACGTTGTTTGCTTTAGCAATCTCATATAAAGTATCGCCGTATGAGACAGTATGTTTTTTCTCTTCGAAAGCTGGAATAGTCACTAATTCATCTTTCTTATCGTTTTCAACTGGTTTCGTTGGTTCAGTTGGTTTTTCCTCTGGTTTAGTTTCCGGCTTCGTTGGTTCAGTTGGTTTTTCCTCCGGTTTGGTCGTAGTCACTTTATTCACGATAATCTTTTGATTTGGGTGAATTAAACTACCTGAAATGTTATTCCACTGACGTAATTGAGCAACACTCACGCCATATTGTTGAGCAATTCTATTTAAAGTATCGCCTCGTTTAATAGTATAATGTGTTGTCTTCGTTTCTGGTTTTGTTTCTACTGGCTTTTCTTCAACTGGCTTCGTTGGTGTAGTCGGTTTCTCTTCCGGTTTAGTTGTTTCTACCGGTTGCGTTGTAGTCACTTTATTGACAATAATCTTTTGATTTGGATAGATTAAGTGACCTGAAATATTATTCCATTGACGTAATTGAGCAACGCTCACACCATGTTGAGCCGCAATTCTATTTAAAGTATCGCCTCGTTTAATAGTATAATTCGTTGTCTTCGTTACTGGTTTAGTTTCAACCGGTTTGGTCGTTTCCGCCGGCTTTTCTTCAACTGGCTTTGTTGGTGTAGTCGGTTTCTCTTCCGGCTTAGTCGTTTCTACCGGTTGCGTTGTTGTCACTTTATTGACAATAATCTTTTGATTTGGATAGATTAAGTGACCTGAAATATTATTCCATTGACGTAATTGAGCAACGCTCACACCATGTTGAGCCGCAATTCTATTTAAAGTATCGCCTCGTTTAATAGTATAATTCGTTGTCTTCGTTACTGGTTTAGTTTCAACCGGTTTGGTCGTTTCCGCCGGCTTTTCTTCAACTGGTTGTGTTGGTGTAGTTGGCTTGTCTACTGGTTGTGTTGACGGATTAGAAACGACTAATTTTTGATTGACTCTAATTAAATTACTCGTTAATTTATTCCAGTCCTTCAAGTTCGCTACACTTACCTTGTATTGATTCGCTATCTTCCATAATGTATCGCCTGAAACTGTTTGATATGTTTTGACTGTTGGCGAAACGGGCGATACAGTCGGTATGTTAAATTTGCGAACAACACTTTCTTCTGTTTTTTCTACTTGAACATCTTCTGCTTTAACCGATTCAGTCGTTGTTTCTTCTGTTACAACTTCCTCTGTTTCAGCGGGTAATGTTTCACCGCCAGACACTTCCACAGAAACTTCTGTCGACTCAACTTGCTCAGAATTCGCTTCAGTCGTTTCTGAAACTTCCACTGGCTCTGTCTCTTTCGCCGGTTCTGATTCTTGAACAGCTTCACTCTCTTCAACTATCGATACAGCTTCAACAGTTGGATCATTGTCTTCAACGACTTCTGCCTGATTGACGACAGTATCTCCGACTGCTTCAACGACAGTCTCTTCACTGACGGCCTCAACAACGACTTCATCATAATTAGTCGCTTCCTCAGCTTGTACTTGAGCACTTAATGCCATCGTTGCCAAAACAGATGCTGAAACGGCAATCCATTTACCTTTACTTTTCTTTAAAATTTTATTTCCCATTTTATTATTCGTCCCCCAAAATAAACACTAGCAACAAAACAATATACACCATCATTTTAGCATACTTAAAATATTTATGGTCGTTTACAATATTACAGTTTCATAACAAAAGACAGAGGGATATAAAAAAAGGACTTAGCATCTTTCTCGTCTAAGTCCTTTGGGGTTATAAATTAATTTTTAAATAAATATTGTTTCAACGATTCGCTTTTGGTGGTTGCATCGTTGACTCCTAATTGGTACATCGCTGTTAATGCTTGAGCATTTTTCTCTAACCGTCCAATCCGCATCTTTTTAGAAGGCTGGATTACAAAAACTTTGTCATCTTCTTCTAAATTATTTACTAACTCTAAACTCTGATTGTAATTCCTTGAGCGTTGTTTCCAAGTGGCCACAAAATTGGGATACCGACGATAAATCATTTCATATAATCGTGATGAAGTGGTTTCTTTGCGATAGCCCTTTGGTTGCGTTAAAACTACAATCACTTTGTCATACCCCATCGACAAAATCTTCTTAATGGGAATGGAATCAGCAATACCCCCATCTAAATAAGGCATACCATTAAGTTCAACGATTTGTGAGACTAATGGCATGGCAGATGAGGCACGCAGCACTTCCATTTGGTTTAAAGGATGCGTTATTTTAATATACTCCGCTTTACCAGAATAGAGATTAGTCACTGTCGCATAAAAATCAACACCGGATTGATAGAACGCTTTTTGATCAAAAGGATCCAAACGAAAGGGCACTTCATAATAGGCAAAATCTTTATTCACAATATTGCCAGTCTTTAATAAATTAGACAGCCCCATATATTGAGGGTGATTTAAATATTTTAAATTATAACGAAGAGTGCGTCCAATCTGATGAGATGGATAATTAACTCCAAACAAGGCGCCGGCTGAAACAGCCACTATACCATCGACTTTAATCTTTTGGCGCATCATCACATCTAAAACGCCAGCCGTATAGATGCCACGCATCGCACCACCTTCTAATAGTAATCCGACTTTCAATAAATTCTCCCCTCAACCTTTTGGTTATACCTTATTATCTCTATCCATACAATATTTTTTTCTGTCTTAATTCGTCATTTACCAGCACTCACTTTATGTGAAACTGGTATTTAACAGGCGCAATACGTTTATTGGCATTAATCTGCAATATTCTTTGAATCACAGTTCCAATATTACAATTCGCTTAAATATCCTTATACTCTACTGATAATGCTTTTTGTACAGCAGGTCTAGCTGCTATTCTTTCAGTCCAGTCTTTAACATTTTGATAGCTTTCCATATCTAAAAACTCATACGAACCATCATATAATTTATCTTGTGCTAAGCGTCCATACCATGACCAAATTATCATATCGGCTATGGTATATTCGTCACCGACCATATAAGCTTGTTGTGATAAATGTTGATCTAAGACATCCAATTGACGTTTTGTTTCCATCGTATAACGATTGATTGGATATTCTTGTGCAGTTGGTGCATAGTTATAAAAATGTCCGAAACCGCCACCTACAAAGGGTGCTGCTCCTGTTTGCCAAAATACCCAGTTCAAACATTCGGTTTTTTCCGCACGATTTTTAGGTAAGAAATGCCCGAATTTCTCAGCTAAGTATAATAAAATCGACCCAGATTCAAAAACACGAAGCGGTGTTGGTTCAGAATAATCTACCATGGCAGGAATTTTAGAATTAGGATTAATCTTGACAAAATCACTGCCAAATTGATCGCCTTTTCCAATATCAATTTTGAACAAATCATAATTAGCTTCCTCAATACCTAATGCTTTTAATTCTTCTAGCATAATCGCCACTTTAATTCCATTGGGTGTCCCTAATGAATAGACTTGTAAAGGAGCATCACCTTTAGGAAGTGTTTGTTCAAAACGAGCGCCAGCTGTTGGACGATTACCTGAACGATTGTCATTTTCATCTTCCCATTGCCATACTTTCGGTTTAATATAGTCCGTCATTTTGTTACCTCCATTATTAATTGTTATCTACAGTATAAGTCTTTTAACTTTTCACAACAAATAGAATGCTTTAAGCGCTATGGATTGTTAACCCAAAATAAACATCAAACTACCACATAATACGCCAATTAAGATGCCGACAATGACATCTTTAGGATAATGAACCCCAACTGCCACCCGACAAAAGGCTAATAAAAGGGTTAAAATTAAACAAACCAAACCCAATGATAGTTGCCATTTTAAAATACACATACTGATCATCGTGGATGAAAATACATGACGACTGGGGAATGACTCTCCAGTCTTGTCTCGCTTAAGTAAAGGTTGAATGGGCCACTCCTCATACGGTCTAGGGGCATTGATTACTTTTCTAAATAGGGACAACAAGACAAAACTAATGCCCGGCACAATCACCATCAGGCCCCACTCACTGATTGGTCTTTTGGTTAAATAAAAATACAATAATAAAGCTGGGTAAAGAATATACATAAAGGTCGTAATGGATTGATTTAAAAATAAAACCACTTGTTTTAATAGTGGATGAGTATTAAAAAAGCTGGCTATTCGCTGATAAAATGTCAAATAATTATTCATGATGCGCTCCTTATTAAGGTTATTTGCTTCTATTATAACTAATTCTAAACAAGATACGAATAATTTCTAATTTGTAATTAACAAAAATCAATCATCGTCTCCTTATTTAAAACAAATATTAACGAGTTGTAAATCAATAGAGACTACGATTGACTATGATAATCCCAACTTTTTTTATACTTACAATAAAAAAGAATGGACAAGAAGTAGAAAATTGAATGATTTCCACTTTTTTTGCCCACCTTCTCTAAGACGTCACTCAACTCATGCACTGACAATAAACGATCAATCAATTGATTGCAGTTATCAAATCTCGGTTGAGCCTTCACAATTTTACAGTTTATAATTATTTGGCTATTCTACGAAATGCGCCAATTCTTGGCATTTTAATATCATAATTGAGCCCCATTATCAGATTGGTCGCCCAGATTCCAAAAAGAATACTAAGATTGGTCCCACACAAGTCGTAATAATTAAAACAGCGGTAGAGTCAATCATATTGCCAAGACTTCGTTCAAATTTAGCCATTAAATCGGTCGCTGCGGTAGTCATTTGTTCAAATAGATTTTTATCTTGAGTGGCTTCTTTATTTACCGACTCAGCTTGTTCAAATGTTTGTTCAATTGATGATTGATAATTTTCTTCTATTTTATTTGAAATCCCCACACTAGCTGGGATAATGGTAAAAATCATAATCCCCATTAAGAAAACTCGCATACCTAAGCGTTTCAAACGGTCGCTTTTTATCGCGAGATTGAGAAGCAATGCACCACAAGCTAAGGGGATTAACCATTGCAACGCCACTAAAGGTGTCACCGATAAGAAATATTTTTGCAGCCAAATCCCCGCAAAAACAATTAATAAATAATCGGCAATATCGGCAATGTTTTGTGCGACTGGTCCACCAACATCACCAGGGATTAGCGTAATCGCAGTGGAGGTCGTACCCGCTAAAGCAGTTAGAGCTACTACTGTTTCTTTCTTTTCATCTAAGGTCTCAATCGTCTGTGTATTAACATTGGTTACCCAATCGGTATCGGCTGAAAAATAACTGGTAGTACCAATGGCAATGAATAAAATAGCTAATAACAAATTTTTAACATTAAAAATTGATTGATTCATTTTCTCACCTCTTAAATTAGATAATAAGGGGTGGGCAAGAAGTAGAAAATCGGTTGATTTTCGCTTCGTCTGTCCACCCCAAACCGTTGGGAGTGAATTGATATAGAAGATCAGTTGATTTCCGCTTCATCTGTCCACTCTCCGAACAATCAAGTTGGTCTCAAACTAGATATTAAGACGGAGCTGGAGAACACTCAACTTACGCGCTATAAAATAATAAGATGGCACCAAACTCAATTTATCAAGTTTTGCCCACTCTCACTAAGCCCATTTTATCGAACAAAAAAACTCAATACATCAGACTTACGACCTAATTTGCTTGTCTGAAATATTGAGCTTGTTTTTTGATAGTGCAAGCTTTTGACAATTGCTAATAAAGCACTTCTCTTCCGACAGCAAGTAACTAACGTGCGCCCATAATTTTATGAGGAATATAAGGTTCTTCTAAATATAATAAATCTTCTTCGCTTAATGTTACTTTTAAAGCCCCGACCGCATCGTCAATATGGCTCGTTTTGGTAGTTCCAATAACCGGCGATAACACCCCTCTAGCCCATTGCCAAGCTAAAGCAATCTGTTGCATTTTGACGCCATATTTTTCTGCAATCTCATGAACTCTTTTTACAATTTCATAATCTTGTGCTTCAGTCGAATCATATTTACGAACTGCAGTCGTATCCGTTTTACTTCTTAAAGTATCTGTATGCCAATCTAAACGCGTTAAACGTCCGGCCGCTAAGGGACTATATGGTGTTAATGATACATTAAATTGCTGACAAACCGGAATTAGCTCGCGTTCATCTTCACGATAGATTAAATTATAATGATTTTGCATCGATTGAAAGGGTGCCCAACCATTATCTTTCGCAATGTTTTGTAAATTATGAAATTGATAACCATACATCGCTGACGCACCCAGTGCACGCACTTTACCGTCTACTACTAATTGATTCAAAGCTTCCATCGTTTCTTCCATGGGCGTCTCATAATCGAATCGGTGAATAATATACAAATCTAAGTAGTCGGTGCTTAATCGTTTTAACGTTCCTTCAATTTCACGATTGATGGCTGCTCGTGATAATTTACCTGGATTAAAATAAACTTTAGATGCCAGAATCACGTCATCACGTTTTAAATTACGTTTTACAATATTCCCAACATATTCTTCACTCGTACCCTGGGAGTATCGATTAGCGGTGTCAAAGAAATTAATTCCTTGTTCAAAAGCATGTAACATAATCTTTTCGCTTTCAGGCTCTTCTAACGTCCATTCATGCATCGTACCTGGCTTACCAAAACTCATACAACCTAAACAAATCTTTGAAACTTCAATATCGGTATTACCTAATTTTCCGTATTCCATATTCACCCTCCATTTTAATCAAATTCTCATAATGATATTATAAAGGATAGTAGAATGTTTCTCCATTAATATGCGTCAACCCATGGATTAGATATATAAATTCTTCTCTTTAAATATTTTTACAGCTAGAGTAAATAATAGAAATGCGATAACCAAAGCCACTAACACTAAGATATATGCCATCGGCTCTCCAGCTAATAGTCCTTCACCGTTAAATAAACTAAACACTGTAAAATATTTTAAAAAAACAACTTTGTCGTCAATATTAGAAATCATTTTAAAAACAAACATGACGATAGGAATGGTCATACCAACTGCCAAACTTAAGCGAGCTTCGGAAAAATAAGTGGAGGCTAAAAAGCTAATGCTCGCAATTAATACCCACAAGCAATAAAGTCCAAAATTTAGTTTTAATAAGGAAACTAAATCGGCTTCGGTTGGAAACATCACCCGAATTGTTAAATATTGAATCATTGTCACATAAACAAATAATCCAAACAATGAACTTAACAAGACTGCAATTTGTGTCAGTATAACTTTTGTTCGTTTATTATGTCCGGTTAACAACACTACCATTGATCCACGATCAACATAACGTGCCACCAAGCCATGGGCGCGATTCAGTATGAAAATCATCGGAAAAATCATTAAAATAAAACCGTACAAATATGAAACTAAAAAGCCTAACAAGCTAGTGCTACCTGCTTTAAATCCGACCGCCGCCATTAAGCCTGGCATTGTTTTAAAAAATTGATCCATCATTTTCATCATGTTCGGATTATACATTCCGATAATAATGGTGACATACATGGTTAAAATTAAGCAAATTCCAATAAATAACCACCGACTAGACTTTAATTCTTTAACAAATAATGTACTATTCATCATCGTCACCTCCATAATAATGTAAGAAGATAGACTCTAGGCTAGCTGTCTTAGACACTTTCACTTGATTCCCTATTTGTTCGCCATGATAGTCCTTTGCAAAAGCTAATGCTTCCGCTTCTGTTGGTAAAGTGACTTGATAAGTACGTATATGCTGCGCTCTTAGGTTTTCAATATTGTCTTTAGCGACAATATGACCGGCACGAATAATCGCAACTTGATGACAAGTTCTTTCTACTTCTTCAAATAAATGACTTGAAATTAGTAGCGTCTTGCCTTTCTTTTGTTCTTGTTGAACTAAGTCGACAAAGCGATTTTGCATCAAGGGATCTAACCCACTGGTTGGTTCATCTAAAATCAATACTTGTGGATCATGCATAAACGCCGATACTAATCCTAGCTTTTGCTTAGTCCCTTTACTCATCTTTTTGATAACTGTTTTAGTATCTAACTCAAAACGATCGATTAATTCTTTTTGTAAGGTCACGTTTTTAAGGCCACGATATTTTTGAATGAATTTTAAAAATTCCGTGCCTGTCATTTCATCAAAAAAGGCTATTTCACCTGGAACATATCCTAGATAATCCTGAATCTCATCCGCTTGATACCAAGTATCTTTGCCTAAAATCTGTGTCGTACCACTGTGTGGACGAATATAGCCCAATAAATGACGGATGGTGGTCGTTTTTCCGGCGCCATTTGGTCCTAAAAACCCAAAACTTTCTCCTTCTTTTACCTGAATATCAATATCAAAAATGCCACTCGTCTCACTGAATTTGTGAGTCAAATGATCGATGTCAATTACTTTCATGACAACCCCTCCAATATTGAGTATAAGATAACTCTATTATATAGTGAAAACGGATAACTTTATAGCATAATTTTGCAAGAATATTGATTTACACAAATAAATTTCAGCAAGCAAAATGTAAAAAATCGGAGAAAATTCTATTCGTTTATACGCCCCCAAGGGTTAATTGAGAACCCACTAAAACAATTAAATAAAATCATAAATGGCACCATGCGCTTGAATAGTTTTTCAATGAAAATTATTGTAATGGGATAGTATCCTATATAATTTTCGAATGGCACTTTTCAGTGATGCTTATTCTGAACTTAACTTCAGTTTCTCAACCGTATCCTGATGAATTAGCTCCCTTAAGTGTGTTAAGTATGACGAAAAACTTACTCGGTCATTGGCATAAACCAAATTAAATTCCTTTTCATGTTCAGTCCAAGTAGTTAAATCAGACAAATTATGTTGAATCAAAGCTTCTAAACTATCAATAGCTTTATAAACCTTGGCTTCCAATGTCTCTTTCGCTTCCATTTCATTATAAAGTGCCCACATTTCCGTTTGATACGGTTCCGGAATTGTTGCAATCCATTGATGCAACAACTTTTCTTCAGATTCGCGATCTTGATCATTCTTTTCAAATGCCGGAATATCTCCTGTAAAACATTCACCTAAATCATGAATAATGATCATTAACATCACTTTTTGAAAGTCAACTTCGGGAAACTCATCTCTTAAAAAGAAAGCCATTAACGACATCATCCAGGTATGTTCCGCCACGCTCTCATGTCGCCCCTTAGAGGTATAACAATGGCGCGTCGTATCTTTTAAGCACTCAGCAACTGATAGAATTTCTAAAAACTTTCTTGCATCCATCTCATCCACTCCTTATGAATTACTTTTATTCTAACATAAAGACGCAATAAAACAGGACACAAATTAGATTCCGTCCAAATGACATACACAGGTTACATAAACACGCCACAAAAATTTTGAGCCTTTTTCAAAAAATAAAAAAAGCGTAAAACCACCAAAAAGTGATTTTACGCTATACTTTTTATGCTTGTTTAACACGACTTACTTCTACTTTCACCGTTGGAATTTCTACTTCAAATTGACCGATGATAAAGGATGAAATAAAGGTCGTTAATAGTGAAATTAAACCATTAACCATTGGCATATATAAGATAACCGACAATGTTAAAACCAATATATCGGCTAAGAAATAAGCTTTTCCTAATGAAATTGGCGTACGATTCGACACAATTAAGGCATAACAGTCATCGCCCCCTGCTACACACCCGCGTGATACTACCAGTCCACAACCAATTCCCAATAATAAACCGCCAAGAATGGCAGCCACTACCGGAAAATGTTCTAATGACGGCAACACTGGCCCGACTGCTTCCACTAAGGAATACATTAGGACATACATAAGTGTTGAAAAGATGGCTTTTTTAAAGAAACCTTCTTTTAATAAGAAGACACCCAAACCATATAATAAAATATCAATCGGCAGATTAATAATGCCGGGACTCAAATGAGTTAATTTTGATAGGACAATTGATAAGCCAATAACGCCCCCTTCGGTTATTTTAGCTGGAATATGAATATTGACAATCGCAAAACTCATAATCAAGTTTCCTAGCAAAATCATCCCAATATCACCCCAGGATAATTCTAACCATGCTACTAATCGCTTCAAAGTAAATGAATAGCTACGATGAGCCAGCTTTAAGCTTTGATTTGACAATGCTTGGATCTTGGTAAACAACGACTTATTTTTTCTTACTACTATTTTCATCTTTCCCTCTTTTTGTCTTATGACACAGAGGTTTGCATTTTTAGCCAAAAAAAGACTGCCTTGGCCGGAACACAAACTCCGTGCTGTACAATCTGATGGTTGTTGATGCTTTTTTTGTTTGAAAATTCTTTCTTGTAAGAACTCTGATTCATACAACTTCTTCAAATAGGTCCCACATCAGGCACCCTTCTACTTCGAAATTGCTGCTATCAGATAAGAACTACCATAACGTACAAGACTCTTTTTTATAGTGAGAATTATGGTAACCACCTGAGAATAGTTTCTCATCGTGATTCCATCATAGCACAATCCAAAGCTGCTTGACAAGTTATTTACAAAACATTTACAATACTCGCTTATGGTTTTCATGAAAAAATTGGAAAGGAGGCGAAGTCAAAATCACCAGACCTAGACTGCTATCGTCCTTTCCAATGTAAGAAAAATAAGACCCCCAACTAATATAAGATATTACTTACTAAAATCATCACGATTAAAGCAACTAAATGACAGCCTCCTACAATAAATACTTGATGGATAAAACCATCCTTAATGGTGGTGCCGGCTAAGTTATTAGCAGGTTGGCGCTTATAATTAACATATCATAAGCTAACTGAATTTATCGAGTTAATGCCTACTCTCTCAAACTTAATATTCGTTGCATTTAAGAGAAATCCTGTTCTTATTTTTTCAAGACAGCGGGTCTTATCGACCTTTGAAGCGACTCGCTCATTTTTTAGCACAGTGAATGATTACGAGCCGAAATAGGCAATATTATTGATACATCCTGCTCTTGCCAATCATCACCTGGAAACCCAGACGCGGTATCCATATCACATACTACTGTTTATCTACCGCACTTTTTAGATTGTTTGTAAAAAGTCCTCGATTAATTTCGTATAGGCTTTGATGCCAATCGTTTGTCTGGAACCGGCATGAGTTGCTCGGTCAATGAGGTGAACCACACTTTTGCCATGATTAGCCGCAGCTAAATGCTCACTATGTTCTGGCAAGATAAAGGTATCATTTTTACCGTGAATAAACATGATTGGTACTTCATTTTCTCTTAAAGCATCTACTGCACTGGTAGCTTTCATATCGAAACCTTGTGTTAATTTCATCATAAAACTGACTCCATAAATTAACGGCCCCACTTTATATTGACGGTATAAACTCGCAATCAACTCATATAAATTAGTAAACCCACAATCGGCCACCACAAATTGAATTTTAGGTCGATACGCTAAGACATTTAAGGAAATCGAGCTGCCCATCGATTCACCATGTAAGCCTAAATAAATATTATCGCCATAGCGCTGATAGGTATCTTCAATCAATGCCAGTAAATCTTTAGCCTCAAAATTCCCTAACGAAACAGGCGTTTTTTCATTGTCACCATGTCCGCGTATATCATAAATAATGACATTAAATCCTTGTGAACGGTATGCATCTAAATACTTTACCGCACCGTAGCGATTCGCTGTATAACCATGAGAAATAATCACATATTTATCCGACGGCATTGCCGCTTTCACTAAGACGACATGTAATGGATAATCTTGATACCCGTTAACCGTATAGGCCGTTTTATCATAATTATCAAAATTCCCCCACAAATGATGTTCCTTTTCCCAAGCCATTTCTTTTTCTAATGATGAGACTTTAGGTTGTGCAATATTTTTTGAAAAATGGAGCGAAATGATCCCATAGGCTATAATGAATAATACTAAAAAGACAATCACAATCCAAAAAAGCCACTCCATAAAATCCTCCTTAAGCTAATTCTTTAACAGCGTTGATAGCTGCCTCGTAATCAGGATGGCTATTAACATTATCTAAATACTCAACATAAGTAATTTCATTCTGTTCATTAGCTACAATAACCGCACGTGCTAATAAATGCCACTCTTCCATCAAAACACCATACGCTTTTCCGAATGATTGATCATAATAATCAGATAATAACAAAGCATTCTCAATGCCTGAAGCACCACACCAACGTTTTTGAGCAAAAGGCAAATCACAAGAAACCGTTAGCACCACTGTATTTTCCATATCAGATAAGGATTGGTTAAACTGTCTAGTTTGGGCATCACAAATCCCCGTATCGACCGAAGGAACAATACTTAAAACTTTTTCTTACCTTCAAAGTCAGCTAGAGATTGCTTTACTAGATCAGGATTTACAAGTGTAAAATTGGGTAACTGTTCTCCTACCTTTAATTGTTTACCGATGATGGTGACGAATTCACCTTTAAATGTTGTCATGTTAAGACCCCTACCTTTATTTCATTTTTCAGTAGCCTTATCATATCACAAAATAAGCTGATTCAATAACGATGTGTTTTGAAAGAAAATAAGGCTGGGCAAAAACTTTTTAAATTCTGTTCATGCATATCTATTTTATTCAAAGCGCAGTGGTTGAGTGACCTCAAACTGCGTCTTAAAGACTTGTTTGCGGCCTACTCAACTGTGCGGGGGTGGGCAGACGAAGCGAAAATTATTTAATTTTCTACTTCTTGCCCACTCCCAAGTTTATAGGCTAAAAGACTAGATAATTATTGCGTAAAGTACTATCATATTACTAGTAGTTTAGTAACTGAAAAAATAGAAAGGATATTATGAAAGATAAAGCCTATTATAAAACAGCCATTTCAATGGCTTGGCCTTCTGTGTTAGAAAGCTTCTTTATTTCATTGGCAGCGATGATCGATACGATGATGGTCGGTGAATTAGGAAGTTTTGCGATTGCAGCAGTCGGCTTAACAACACAACCAAAACTAATTGGATTAACCGTCTTTTTTGCTATAAACATCGCCGTATCATCATTAGTTGCAAGGAGACGTGGACAAGAAGATAAACGTGGGGCCAATGAGGTTTTCTTGACAGCATTATTTTTAACAGTAGTGGCTAGTTTAATCATTACCGCTATTTTCTTATATTTTGCTGATGATATTATGCATTTGACTGGAAGCAATCACGAAACCCACCAACCCTCTGTCAATTATTTACGGATTATTATGGGGGGATGATCTTTAATGTCATCGCCATGGTGATTAACGCCGCTCAACGCGGAAGTGGCAATACCCGAATTGCCTTCTTTACCAATGTCACCTCATCCATCGTTAATATTATTTTCAACTATTTACTAATTAATGGTAAATTGGGATTCCCCGCTTTAGGGATTGAAGGGGCCGCCATCGCCACCGTATTAGGTACCTTTGTGGCCATGTTGATGAGCATTCGCTCACTCTATAGTCCCGATAGTTTAATCCAAATTAAATATATTTTAAAATATAAAGTCAAAATGCAAATGAAGACTGTTAAAATGATTTTTGGCTTAGGCTCTAATATGGCAGTTGAAAATCTGATGATGCGTATTGGGTTTGTAGCCACCGCGGTCACAGCCGCAAAACTTGGCACAAATGCCTTTGCCATTCACAATGCCGGTATGAATTTACTGAGTCTTGGCTTTTCATTCGGAGATGGGATGCAAGTAGCTGCCGTTGCCTTAGCCGGTAGAGCTTTAGGTCGTCAAGACCATGATGAAGCCATTAAATTCGGTCATATTTGTCAACGGATTGGTTTAGTCATGTCACTGATACTATCATTATTCTTATTTGCTTTTGGTAAAAATTTAATGGGTCTCTATTTTAATGAAGCCTCCCTCATTGATGAAGGGGCTATTATCACCCGCTTTGTCATGATTATTGTGCTATTACAAATCTCCCAACTTGTTTATGGCGGATGCTTAAGGGCAGGAGGCGACGTTCGCTATACCCTTATTGCCGGCATTATATCGGTTACCATTATCCGTACAAGCGTTACAGTAATATTAGTTAATATCTTCAATTTGGGTCTTTACGGTATCTGGATTGGGATTTTATCCGACCAATTCTCGCGTTTTATTTTATTACGTCATCGCTTCAAACAAGGTAATTGGACTCGGATTGAAATCTAGTCTATTTATATAGCAAAATAAGTATCCTCAAACGTTGAGTCACACCAGATTACAGCTTCGTATTATCTTGGTATAGCTCAAACGAGAGGATACTTTTTATTTAAATACACGATGATTACTGAGGAACCTCGCAACCAACCCCGTCTTTATCACCATCAAATTGGGGTCGAAATCCAGGATCGCCCTCCCTAATCGGTGCCTTACCGGCTTGCCAAACTTCCTTACAGTTTCGATAATAAACTTCTTCCGCTTCATTGACAGAACCAGCTGAATGGTTGGCTTGAAGTTCATATTCAGCTTTGTTAATAAACTCCAAATCTCCATCTACCCACACCCTTAAGCCTTCATATTTGGCTTTTTCTTGCGCTTCATAAATGGCTTTGACATATTGACTATTAGGTAAATATTGATGGATGTATCGTGCAATAGCATAACCTTCTCTAATTAGAATTTCTGATAAGAGATGCCCATCAACCCAAACATGCACTAAATCACGTTGATATTTATCCTTTTTGGGACCTTCATATTCAATTTGAATTAATTCAGCTTCTTCAAATATTTGATTGACTCGCTTACGCGCCGCCTTACTATATGGTACGCCTCCTCTAATTTCAGGAGCATCCATTAATAAAAATCTTGCTTTAATACTTGGCTCCGTCGCACGATTCAAAATAAAATCTGCAGTATCCCCATCGTACACTTTAAAATCTTTAACGGTAATTAATTGATCCGGGCTAGCAGTCGTTTCCGCTAAAGTGTTATAGCCTAAAGCGGCCTCAGTGACTTCTGCTTTAATTACTGGAGGATGAAACATTAGTAGCAGTAACAGTCCTAATAAACAACCGATATAACGATGTTTATCTTGTCTCATATGTCTCTCCTCCAATCCTTCTATTCATCCTATTATAACAAATTTTGCGTCCTTTAACTGATTTATTTTTTGGCTATTATTAAATAAAAAACAATGCACATAAAATATATATAAATCCTTGAACAACAGACTTGCGTCCATTATTCAAGGATATCCTTTTAAACAGATTACTCGATATCAAGTTCAATGCCTTCATCTAAAGTTTCTGAGACATACTTGCCATCTTTTTTCCGTTGCTTTACACACTCCGTTAGGAGGTATTCAATTTGTCCATTAATTGAACGGAAATCATCTTCCGCCCAAGCCGCTATCTGTTCATAGAGCTTTGCAGAAACTCTAAGCGGGATTTGTTTTTTGGCACCCACTAATAAAGACTACCTGAGTTAACAATTGGTGAAACTTCACTGTTGCCGCATAAGACTACTAGTAAGTTCGACACCATTGCTGCTTTTCTTTCTTCATCCAATTCGACGACATTGTTTTCTTGAAGTTTATCTAAAGCCATTTCGACCATTCCTACCGCACCATCTACAATCATCGCTCGTGCATCAATTAAGGCAGAAGCTTGTTGTCTTTGTAACATCGCGGCTGCGATCTCAGGCGCATAAGATAGATGGGTAATTCGCGCTTCAATAATTTCAAGACCTGCAAATTCAACGCGTCTTTGGATTTCATCTTTAATACGACTTGCTACAACTTCACTTGAGCCACGTAATGAACCATCATCCGGTTCACCGTCTCCAGTCGTATCGATTTCAAAGTTTGGATTCACATCATAAGGGTATTGACGAATAATGTTTCGTAAGGCTGAGTCTGTTTGAAGTGATAAATATTCTTTAAAGTTATCAACATTAAAGACCGCTTTGGCTGTGTCGTTCACTTTCCACATGACCGCAATCCCAATTTCCACTGGATTCCCTAAATAGTCATTAATTTTTTGCTTGCTATTGTTCAAAGTCATGACTTTTAAGGAAATCTTTTTGTTTCCTAAGTCAACACTAACCCCTTCACTACCCGTCTTCAAAATGGAGCGATTTTCTTCTTTAACGTCGCCACTTTGACTTAATTTGGTATTGGCTGCTGGGTTGAACGATTGAGAGAATGGATTAACAAAGTAAAATCCTTCGCCTTTAAGTGTCCCAATATATTTACCAAATAATGTCAGCACTAATGATTCTTGAGGTTTCAATACTTTTAGCCCCAATAGCATAATCCATCCAAGCGCCCAGTATAAGATACTGATCACTAATAAAGCGATATTCAGCGCATTGCCATCTCCTTTATCAAGAACATTAACATTCACGATAAATAAAACAATCGAAACTAGTAGTAAAGCAAAATACAACCCTAGCACTAAGAAACCTTTATTTTTGCCTTTTAATTGAATTTCTTCAACGTTATCGCTCTGGCTGAGCTTTTTCTCAACTGTATTCATACGCTTTCCTCCCAAATCTATTTGATATCATTATGATATCAATAAAAATCTTCTTTGACAATCCCTAGAAGTTAATATTTGATTAAGAATCTGCCAATTAATATGAAAGTTTTAAGCTCTTTAAAATTCGAAATGGTATACATGGAATACAAAGAGAGCGATTAGACTGGCACCATGCTTACCTTGGAATTAAGCAAAAAACACCCTGCCGATTATACTCGATAAGGTGTAAGAACAGGAAGTGGATTTTCAAACAGAAATTACTTAAGGTTGATTGATTGACTGATATTGCTTAGAGGTAAACTCACGCTCTGTTAAATATTCACTCAAACTATAATAACAAACCTCCGCCACTGAGAATAATGCAAAAGTCACAATCGCACAAATGGCTAAATACAAACTATCTGGCAATCCATTTAAAAAAGCAAATGGTCGCATCACTAAATAAAAATAATTGCCATTAACCAATGGATTAATAAAATAAACAGTCATCATATAAACCATCAAAAAAATAAAAGGTAATTGCTTATCCGATTTTTGAATCCTAAAATCATAGGCTATCATCGCAAAGAATGGCAATAGCAGTGTAATGGTATGATTCACCAAAAAACTCACGCCTAATGGATGAGTAATCCCTTGAACACGGCTCGGATAGAGAAAACTTAATAAAGCAAAAAAACCAGTAAAAGATAAAATCTTAATGACCTGCTTATTTTTTGTCGCTAAATAAATAATCCCTAAAATACTATTGATCCGGCTGATATGTAATGGCATTGACTCCGATAAATCAAATTTAAAGAAAAGTAAGTAAGAACCATATAATATACATTGTTGTATTAAACTAATAATTAAAACAATCAAACTAATTTGATCACGGTATTTGCGCACAAATTTAATATTTGAAAACAGTAAAATCCCTATCACGATGACAATGCCAATATATAATAAGTGGTTTGGACCAAACGGTTGGATAAACTCGGTCATCTTATCCTCCTCTAATCATTCTAGTATAATTTTTCAACATTATTATAGCAAAAAGAGGCTGGGCAAAAACTTTTTAAATTCTGTTCAGGCATATCTATTTAATTCAAAGCGCAGTGGTTGAGTGGTCTCAAATGGCGTCTAAACGACTTGTTTGAGACCTACTCAACTGTGCGGGGGTGGGCAGACGAAGCGAAAATTATTTAATTTTCTACTTCTTGCCCACTCCCTCTCTCTGATTTACTTAATATTAACATGATTATTACAATCGCAATTGGAAAAACTACGATTTGACTGATTAATGTGTTATTAATGGTGTACTCTGCAGTGAAAAAAATTCGTTATTTAAACGACCGTTTCCAATGTTTGATGATACAGTTTAATCGTTTCATAAAAATTGGGAGCCGGATAATCCATTAATTGGCAGACTTCCTGTAATACCTCTTCAAAAAACACCATCATTTCATTTAAAACGATTTGCGTTTGTTCTAAGCTTTCTAAGCGATAGGTTTGATAAAGCCGTTGTGTTTCATCTGCTGACAATAACTGAGGCAGTCGCTTCATTTGTTTATTTAAATTAATTGGAAAGCCTACTCTTGCCCCTACTAAATAGCCTAACATTCGCAGTAACTCAGGTCTCAAAATTTGTTCTAATAACCCGTTCGCATATAATAATTCTTTTCTTAGTAGACCTTTTTTAACATAAGTACTGACAAAATAAAATTCATTGGCACAATCCTCAACATGTTGGGCAGAGGGTGCTTGTACCCAAAACATTTCATCAGTTGGTTCTAATGGGGTCTGAAACTGTCCATCTTTGTCAATCAAAATTTGAATTAAGGGATCTTGTTCAAAATAGAGTTGACTATCCGCAATCGGAACTAAAGTCAAATCTATTTTGATACCATCTGGAAATAACATTAAATAAGAAAACCAGCCATTGGGAAAGTCGGGAGGATACAAACTCATCCCTTCAGGTTTTTGCACAAAAATTCTTTCTCCAAATTTTTCTAACCATTTATCAGATGTCAAATAACTCTCAACATCTGTAACTAAAAATGTAATATCATAATCTTGCCATGGGTCTTGTTTTACATTAGGATTCACACGACTACCTTCCAGTGTCATTACTCTAATTCGTTCATCGGCAGTTACAATTTTAGTTAATAGGTCAAAAACTTGGTTTGAATTTCTCATTATATCATGGCTCCTTTATTTTTTGATTTGGTTCATAAAGATAACGACTGATTGGCGATTAAATTTTTATTCAAAAACGAGTATCGATTTTCTTGATGCTGTACAACTAAATTTGTTTAATCAGTTAACTTATTAAATGTCCTTCCAGTAACAACTCCCTTCTCTTATTGAAAGAGTAGACAAAAGCCTAAGACTCCTTCCTTACTTCCATTATACGACTCAAATCCAGTTAGTCGTCAAATAAAAGCTCCTTAATATTCAATTCTTTACTCAATATTTACGTGATTTCAATATTCATTCAAGACTTCATTTGTGTGGAATATTAAATTTCATGATGAAAGTTAAAAAATGCTACACTTTACGAATCGGATGTCTAACTAAGGTTTTTAATTTTTCTGGAGCGGTACGTCTGGGGTCACTATAATAGATTTCATGATGGTGACGTTGCTCGCTTAAGTCGAGGACATAACCTTCCGCTTCAGCATACTGATGCATTTTTTCGGCGGTTTCAGGTTCGGTATCATACGGTCCTATGTGAACTGCTTGTACGCACACGCCTTCTTCATAGGTTAATAATTCCACTTTCGAATAATCTTTTTGCTTCTTACTCGTTGCTTCTGTTTTAGCCCAATTCACAATTTCTTCCGTAACAAAATCGGGCATTCGGATTAAGGCATACCATTCAAATAATTCTTTTTTGGTTGCATCATAACCCTTTATATCCGTTTGCCACCAAAATCCCTCTAAAGGTGGCACCACAAAATCCTCATAATTCGGTAGGTCAACACTGCCTTTTTTACTCATTTTGATGGTATAAGCAATGCCATATAATTGCTCAATTGCTTTAGGATATTCGCCTTCCGGATCATTTGGATTACCACTACCCCTTACTGCTAAATATTGCATCTTTGGAATCGTAACAATGGTTGGTTGCTGTTTCGTTTGATAATATGCTTTTTCTACTTTTTTAAAATCAAAAACCATTTGAGCCCCTCCTTTATTAACTCTATTATATAACGCAGCAGAGGGACTTGAGAAGATAAAAAAATCCAGTTTAGAGCCGCACTGAGCTTTTCTAAACTGAATTAAATGATTATCTTAAATCAATTAATTGAGTATTTTTAATATCTTCAATTGTTTGTGTTCCAGCTAATTGCATCACACGTTTTAAATCTCTTTCAAAATATTCAAAAACAGATTGTACCCCTTGCCAACCGCCAAGTGCTAATCCAAATAACACTGGACGACCAATCGCAACGATATCTGCTCCACTAGCTAAGGCTTTAAAGATATGTTCACCACGACGGATACCTGAGTCAAACACAATCGGAACTCGTTTATCGACAACTTTAGCAATCGCAGGTAACATTTCAAATGATCCGGGTGCACCATCTAATTGACGACCACCATGAGTAGATACCCAAATACCGTCAACCCCCGCTTGAATGGCAGCTTCTGCATCTTCAGGTGCCTGAACACCTTTTAAGAAAACAGGTAAACCTGAATATTCTTTGATGAAACGAATGTCATCCATCGTAATTTTTTGTTTAGACTGTCCATAAATATTATTTAATGACATATCTTTCCCTGTACCTGTTAGGTAACGGGCAACAATCGGCATACTAAACGGATAGACGAAATGATTTTTCTCATCACGATGACGATTGCCCCCAACCGTCGCATCAGCCGTTAAAATAATAGCTGTCGCACCATCTGCTTTCGCTTCATCTAAAATGCTTTTATTTAATTGATCATCTTTAGACATATAAATTTGGAACCAACGAGGTGTGTCTTGTAATCCTTCATCGATTTCCTCAAAAGTTGCTCCTGAATATGCAGAAATCGACATTAAAGAGCCACCAAATTCACGGATTCCTCTTGCAGTACCCGCTTCTTTGGATTGATGTGCTAACCCATGAGCCGCGATTGGTGCCATTATATATGGTACTTTTAATTCATGTTCAAAGATTTTAGTATGAGTCTCTGGAAACTCAACGTTCGCAGCTACTCGTGGTACAATCCCTTTAAAATTAAAAGATTCCACATTACGTCTCAAGGTAAACTCATCACCAGATCCTCCTGCTAGGTAGTCAAAACCACCATGAGGTATGACTTCTTTGGCTAAATCTTCTAGCTCAATAGTGTTAAAAATTTCTAATTTTTTTACATGATCAGGTGCCCCATATTGTCCTTCTGTCATTTTACAAACTTCCTTCCAACTTACATTAAAATATTAACGGCATACTTTATGCCAATAGTAATATTATAACTCTCTTTGAGTAGTAATGTAAGGCTTTTCTAATCTTATAATAAAACTATATAAAGAACGCATCAAAACAAAAAAAGCAACGATTTTTCGCAATATAATTACGAATCGCCAATCATTGCTTGTTTAAAATACTAATCAATATGGAACATCGTCGCCATCATATCCACCAGTAAGACATCGTCTTGATTACGCACTTCCACTAAATAGATAGAAGTATTGCGCCCTTCTCTACGCGGAATTACTTTAGCTGTTAAAGTATCTCCCACTTTACCCGGCTTATAATAATTTATATTACTATCTAAAGTCACCGAATTTTGCTTAATATAAGCCATTCTAGCACCAGCTGCGACGTCACATAATGTAAATAGAAAGCCTCCATGAGCAATTCCTATGGGATTTGTATGTTTTTCTTCCATTTTAACTTGGACATAGACAAAATCATCCTCATCGACAAAGACTTGAGTTACACCAATTAATTTATGAAACTGACCTGAAATTTCAGTCATATCAAATGTTTGTTTAATATTCATGTTTTCACCTATCAATAATATTCGTTTTAGTAATAAATCTATTCTACCTAAATCTTATCAAATAGTAAATAAATTAACGTTTATTATGAGTTATTTGATTTAAAGTTATATACTAAGTATAATAAACTCATTCAAGGAGGATATCTATGAAAAAAATCTTCAAATACTGGTTAGTAACCCTAATAACTTTGTTACTCGTCGCTTGTGGCAATAACCCTAGTATCAATACGCCAGACAATGATCTTAATCATAACCCTGTTACTACTGAAGAAAGTCAAAAAAATAAACAGACGTCAACACATACCCAGACGGAATTCACCCCAGAAGATTTTGATACCGACAATTTAAAAGGGACCAACATTTTCGTAAAAAATGGGCTGGAACATATCTTCTTTGGTTCCATTAATCGTGATGGTAAAGCCACCGGCTATCATTACGAAGGCTTAGCTCCCGATGTTACAATTATAGAAAGCACACGCTCTAAATCAGACCGTCATGGTGTCTACCGTGCTAAAATAACAATTGATGGCGAACCGAAAAAAGCCTATTCTTCATTCTTTCCACAAAAGTGGACGCCACAAGAAGTCGTTGATGCAATCAATGAAGCCTATGAAAATAGTGAACATATAAGTGGTAATATTTTCGAAGGTGAGAGCCAAGGCATCAAGATTCAAATGTATCTCACTGATGATGACAAAATCATTTCCGCATTCCCTATATATGAAAGGTAGGATAAATTATGTACCATTTTGAAAAAAGAAAAGAGAGATACCATGTCGTCTTTGAAGATGATCCTCACTATTCATTGGTCGATCCCTTCCTTCAAGTTGAAGGTGCTAGTTTTGATGATATGATTACGCATACTATCATTGAGTTTCTCGATAACATTCACGATGAAAAAAGCTTTGCAGGTAATGTCTATCAAATAACGCTAAACCAAGACCACACGATTATTGAGGATACACTTGGCGAAATCAAAGAAACCATTCCAACCTCTTTATTTATCCAAATCTATATTCAATGGCTTGAGTACATTTACCCAGAATAAACGATAAACTCCTCACACAAATTGTGCGAGGAGTTTTTTTGTAGCATGTGGGTATTGTCTTTAGAAATCTGACTCATTTCATTGCGTACACTTACAACACCAACTCTAGTATCATTAAAACTGATATTAGCACTTTTCCTAGACAGGAAAAAGTTCATCAAAAAAACGGAATAGGACTCAAACTTTACTGGTCCACGCGTAACAACCTAAATAATTTACCAAAAAGGAATAGCTATTGGCCTATAAGATATTCTCCATATTGTACACACTCCTGCAAAAGGGACGTAATGGTTGAACTTATGCTACCTGTATTATTTAAGATTATAAACAGAGTTTCCCTTAATAATTAGCTCTATTTATGGTATTTTAGAAGAGTGAACATTATTTGCATAAGAAATGAGGAATTAACTTGAAACCTTTTACTAAACGAGACTATTTTCACTTATTTACCTCTACCTTTAAATTATCAGCCTTTACCTTTGGCGGAGGTTTTGTCATAATCCCTTTGATGCGCAAACGATTCGTTGAAGAATTACACTGGATTGAAGAAGAGGAAATGGTCGACTTAACGGTGATTGCACAATCTTCTCCGGGAGCCATTGCGGTTAATGCTGCTATCTTAGTTGGCTATCGTGTCGGTGGCCTTTTAGGAGCCTTGGTGTCCGTGATTGGAACCGTCCTTCCCCCTTTAATCATTATTTCGATTATTTCAATGTTTTACCAAGCTTTTCGTGATAACCTTTATGTAGGAATTATTATGAGAGGGATGCTAGCAGGAGTAGCCGCCGTCATTATTGACGTGGTTTGGCGCATGGGGCAACAGTTGATGAAAGAAAAACGTTTGTTACCTCTGATTGTGATGCTCTTAACCTTTATCGCTTCAAGGTATTTACGACTCAATATTCTGTTAATCATTGTGATGTGTGCCTTAATCGGAGCAATTGATAGTTGGTACCGTATGCGCAGACAGGTTGGTGATATTTGATGATTTTTTTAGAACTTTTTTGGTCATTTTTTCAAATTGGCTTATTTAGTATTGGCGGTGGCTATGCTGCGATGCCACTAATCCAAGATCAGACCGTTGAACTGCATCAATGGCTGACGATGACACAATTTGCTGATATTATGACGATTGCTGAAATGACACCTGGACCGATTGCGATTAATTCTGCCACCTTTGTCGGTATTCAAGTTGCAGGAATCCCAGGTGCACTTGTGGCCACCTTTGGATGCGTCTTGCCGTCCAGTATCATCGTGATGAGTTTAGCCTATTTATATTATCGCTATCGAGGGTTTTCTTTAGTCAATGGCGCCCTGGCAGGTTTACGACCAGCAGTGATTGCGATGATTGCTTCAGCTGGCTTATCATTATTTAATATGGCCATCTTTGGTCAACAAAGATTCCCCAAAGATAGCTTCAATCTCGATTGGATAGGCTTATTTCTATTTATCGCAGCACTGGCACTCTTACGCAAGTACAAAGCGAATCCAATCCATGTAATGATCATGGCTGGAGTGGTGCGTTTAGTGCTCTATTTGATAATGTGATCGATTAGCGTATAAAATCCATGAATAGAAAATAAAAAAACGCCTTAAAGACAAGTATCGGATTAGCCAACTTATCTTTAAGGCTTTTATAATGTATCAATGATTAAAACTATGTTGTTCTATTTTACTAGCACCTAAGCTTTAAACCCGTAAAACTCTTCCACTTTATGTTGTTGAATACCTTCTTTTAACTTCTCTACCGCCTCACGGCCTAATAAGGTTTCTACAATTTTAAAAGATTGATAGATAGCGATAGCTGCACCACGACCGGTAATAATATTACCATCTTCTACGACAATGTCATCCTCAACATATGCTTTAGCCGTCGTCAATTCCTCTTTAAAACTAGGGAAACTGGTCACATTTTTACCTTCAATAACCCCAGCTTTTTCTAAAACAATCGGAGCTGCACAAATTGCCGTAACCAATTTTTCTTCTTGATTAAATTGTTGCACAAGTTCAATGACCGCTTCATTATCTCGTAGATTAGTCGCTCCTGGCAATCCTCCTGGTAAATATAAACCTACATAATCATCTGGATTAATATCAGTTAACAATTTGTCGGCTAAAACAGGGATCTTATGAGAACCCGTTACCTTGAGGTCATCGGTAATCGAGACGGTATCTACTTCAATACCAGCTCTTCTTAAATAGTCAACGGGAGTCAATGCTTCAATTTCTTCAAATCCATCGGCTAAAAACACTAAAAATCTTTTCATTTTGTCCTCCTTATGTTGTCTTTTATCATACTACAAATTTAATATAACATAATGATAACGCATTATAAAACAATCCGACTATCTGTGGGAGTAGACCAGAAGTAGAAAATTGAATGATTTTCGCTTCGTCGGCCTACCCCCGCACAGTTGAGTAGGCCTCAAACAAGTCGAAAGATGCAGTTTGAGGCCACTCAACCACTGCGCTTTTAATTAACGAACAATAATCTTAACTATATTTATGAACTTTGATATTTAAACCGTAATTCATTGCTAACTCAACGATTGGAAATTGTTCCATCAAAGAAGAACCTGTAAACAACACCTGTCCTTTGGTTGCTATTAAATTTAAGTACTGATAATTTTTTAGTAAATCTTGTTGGTATTTTACAAACTCATCTAATTGTGTCATGTTCTCTTCAACCATCACTATGCCCCTCTCTCACTAACTCTATTATAATCCTTTTGAAAGCGTGAGCTAACCGAAAAGCCGTCCTAACTAAAGTCAGAACGACTATTATTTAGACTAAATCCTTCTCTTTATACCATTTTATTGCGGTTGTAATAGATACCAGATAGATTGCTAATAACATTGCGATTAGTAACAATATCATTAACATTTTATGATTCATTCCCCAGGTGATTAATTGAAATGTTTGTTCTTTAAAATAACTCGCTAAAAATCCAACTGCACCAAACAAAACAAAGGTTAAAGACATCATTAGTTTAGCTTTGGTATAGCCATATTTAAAATAAAACGGATATTGGATACAAACGATTAATTGGCTAATAATTAAATAGATTGGAATCACCGTGACGACCATCGACCAGATATTTTCGGTCTGGATAAATTGAGCAAGAACGAACGCTAGAAGGATTGTAGCCAACTGAATAATAATTGCCAGTACAAAATTGGAAACATATCTGCCAATCACAATCTCTTTTTCTTTAAAACCAAATACGCGATATAAACTATCAATTCCTGTTTTATCGCCAACTAAAAACGGGTACGTAGATAGAAGGCTTACAAATAATAAAGCGACACCAAAAATAATCATTAGATTACTCGTTACCATCGAATAAAATACGCCTAACCCAATGAATATTAGCGCATTTTTTAGCGTTAAATAGGGTTTAATCGATAACATGTCAATTTTGATAAATCTTATAATCTTACTCATTTTATCCTCCCATATAACATCATCACACGATCAATGGATGGTATTTGCACGTCAAATAATGAGGCATCCATTTGTTCAAGCCATTCGCTTTCAATCAAGACTTCGGTATTGACAAGGGAATCCTTGCGACCTAAAACGGCTTCACCATTAATTCTCTCAATGTCTCCACTTGAACCTACCAACACACGATATTGTTCCACAAAGTCGTCCTTACTACACGCTTTTAATAACTGACCTTGATCAATATACACAATATAATCGGCAATCATCTCCAAGTCTTGAGTGATATGTGTTGAAAATAAAACCGTATGATTTTCCTCACTCATAAAATCTTGAATTAGCGTAACAAATTCATCACGCATTTGCGGGTCCAAACCACTCGTTGGCTCATCTAAAATTAGAATATCTGCATTATGGGATAAAGCAATGGCTAACATTAACTTGATTTTCATCCCTTTTGATAACTCTTTAACTTTTAAATTTTCATGAATATCAAATTGCTTTAAATAGTTATAATATTTATCCATATCCCATTGCTGGTACCCTAAAGACATCACCTGATTAACCAGCTGCATATCCCAATCCTGTCCTAATAGAGGTTCATCCATTACGATGCCCACATTTTGTAAATAGTCATAATTTTGTGATATCGGTTGACCATTTTCCAAAATTTGACCTTCAAAATGGATTAATGACAACATCGATCGTATTGCGGTTGTTTTACCTGATCCATTACGGCCAATAAAGCCCGTCACATAGCCTTTAGGCACCTCAAAAGATAATTGATTCAACTTAAAATTTTTGAAACTTTTCGTTAAGTCGACTAACCCTATTCTATTGTCCATTTTATTCACCCTCATACATAAATTCGACTAATTCTAAAAATGTTTGTTTTTCAATAGCTAACGATTTTGCTAAAATAATAGCTTCTGATATGTTGTTCTCCATCTCTTTTTGTTTTTCTTCAACTTTTAACTCTTGATTATTTTCAGCAACAAATGTTCCTAGCCCTTGTCTTACCTCAATAAAGCCTTCTTTAGCTAATTCATCGTAAGCCTTTTTTACGGTTAAAATACTGACTTTCAATTCCTTGGATAAGACTCTCACCGATGGTAATTGCTCGCCATCATCCAATTGACCGGTCATGATATTCTCTTTGATAGCATTTTTAATTTGTTCAAATAACGGAATACTACTTCCATTTGAAAGAACGATTTTCAATGATTACCACCTCTTTGTATAACAGTATATAACACCCATTAACAGTTGTCAAATAAATAAAAAAGAGCAGCATCCCTTCAAGAAACACTACCCTTATTTTAAATTAACTCAATTCTTCTTTTAATGCTAATATATTTTTCTCAATTTTAGCGATAATCTCTTTGAAAAATGAATCATCATGGCCTGTTGGGTCTGCTAAATCCCAATCACCATCATATGATTTTCCGATAAAAGGACAACCTACTTCACACCCCATCGAAAATGCTATATCCGGCATTGGTATTTCATCGATAAGCTTAGAATGCTGAGTTGCTTCCATGTCAATATTATATAATTCTTTCATAATTCTGACAGCATCTTGATTAATTTGCGGTTTGGTTTCAGTCCCTGCTGAATAACTATCGAAAACTTCACTTGCGAAATGCTTTCCTAATGCTTCTGCTATTTGACTGCGACATGAATTATGAACACATATAAACGCTACTTTTTTCTTTTCCATTTTACACCCCTTTATGCCTGTTCACGGTTCATTATATACGCTCGCGAATTGTCTCTGCAAGTAAATCACCTTCGGTTTCAACTAATTATTAGTGAATGGTCTTTAACACGCGTTTACCATTTCTATTTGTTGGAATGCCTTGTTCAATTATAGTTGAATGACTCATAGTTCTAAATAAGATTTCGATTAACGTCGAAACATTCCTCATCAGTTAACCTATAGAAATCATAGTCAAAACGATTTTTTGACGCCTCCTAGATTAGCTAATAAAATTGTTGCAATTTCACATAGCACTCATTTCCATTTAATTCACAGTATCGAAGTTGCCACCCTGTCTTTTAAACAAATTTGCCATAGACCCATTCACTGCTAATCTAATGCTTAATGGCCCTTTAAACACATAAAAAATCGGACTCCTAAAGGAATCCGAGAATTGTTAAATACCTAATAAAAGGCTGGCAATTTCAAAATAAATAATTAAAGCGAAAGTATCAACAACCGTTGTAATCAATGGACCGGCCATGACCACTGGGTCTTGTTTAAAGAATAACCCAATAAATGGCAATACAGCCCCAACCAGTTTAGCCATTACGATAGTACACATTAAGCTAAGTGATACAGTTAAATTAACCATTAAACTAACATGATCCATCATTCCAATTCGAATAATGTTGATGATAGCTAAGCTTAGCCCGACCATCAAGGCAATTCTTAACTCTTTCCAAATAATTTTCAAAATATCGCCACTATCCAATTCACCTAAAGTAAGCGAACGAATAATAACCGTTGTGGTTTGACCACCAGCATTACCACCACTATCCATTAACATTGGAATATAAGCGGCCAGCACGACACTGGTTGAAATAATATCATCATATCTTTGAATAATATAACCAGTCATCGTCGCGGTAATCATTAATATCAAGAGCCATTTAATTCGTTTTAAAAAATGTGAATAGGCAGACTCTTCTAAATAGCCTTCATCAATATTAGCTACCCCTTGCATTTGGGCGATATCTTCAGAGAATTCTTCTTCAATAACATCTAAAACGGTCTCAGTTGAAATAACCCCTACTAAGCAACCTTCTTCATCAATAACGGGTAAAACAGACAAGTGATACTTATTCATTAATTTTGCCGCTTCTTCTTGGTCAGCTAATGTATTAATGGAGATGACATCGTGTTTGATTAATTCTGATAATGGTTGATCTTGATATCTTAAGAGATCCGCTACGTTAATAAAGCCCTGTAATTGTTGACTATGATTAACCACCCAAATAACTTGTAAAAATTCTGCATCAAATTGAGCGGTCTTTACTTTTTCAATAATTGTCTCTAACGTATCATTTTCATAACATTTAACTAACTCTACCCCCATAATAGAGCCAACACTTTCTTCTGGATAACCTAACACCTGATTAATTAATGGGCGTCTAGTACCATCTATATGGCGAATTAATCGTTTAACGATATTCGCAGGTACTTCACGCATGGTTTCAGCTAATTCAAATGAATCCAGATGTTGAATGACAGTCTCAAGCTCAGAATCACTTAAATGTTCAATCATTGCTTGTTTATAGTCAGTGCCCAACTCAGCAAAAGCTTCTGATAATTGTTCTTTTTTAATAAGACGACTGATAAATAAAATTTCTTCTGTATCAAGCTCTTCCATATAATGAGCCAAATCTACTTCATGCATTCTATTTAATTTTTCTGTTAGATCAAATAATTCTTTTTTGTTAAGTTCTAAAATTCCTTTCATACCAATACCTCAATTCATCATAAATTCGAGGTTTAGGTGAAGCTATTGATATGATACTATACCTTTGTCCCTGGGGATAATCATCACTCTTCAAATAAACCACTCCTCTATAATAAATTTTGGCGAAAAAAATAGTCTACCTCTATAAAGGCAGACCAAAAAAATACTTAAACAATAAAAAAACTAGTTCAAGCTTTAGCTCTGATAGGCGGTGAAATTACACTAGTCGTAACCTTAGCGATTACAACTGCTAACCAGCGAATAATGTCTCCATTTTTTTGCGGCGGTAACCCATATCCTATCAGTAGCCTCACCTACCTCTACCAAAGTATAACATAGCTAGATATTGTTTTCAACTAAATCTTTCACATAATCTAACACCGTTTAAGCTTATGATTTAAAGGTTTTTCTGAAAACGGTATGTGGTTTTCAATATCATAAGAACTTTAAGAAAATGCATCACTTTTTCATATATAAAAGAACCGGTCGTTGTTATTTGACAAAAACTCTCTACCAATCTCATCGCGTCAAATAACAGTAAACCTAAAACATTTCCTTTTTGCGAGATTAAAAACAATTTACGTACAAACTATTTTTTCGTATTCAAATATAATTTTCGAAGCAAACTCTTTTTCGCATTCAAGCGTGATTTTCAAACCAATTATTGTTCGCATTCAAGCGCAATGTTTATAAAAAATCTAGCCCCAAATACATGAGACTAGATGATAAAAGTGTATTTATTTTTCTGTTAATCCAAAGCTCACACGCGCACTAGCAACTTCGAATAATTTTTCAAGAAGCATTAACACAACAACCGCTACAGCTGTTGGCACTAACCAAGAAAGTCCATATTTTGCCATCGGGAATGACGCTGATAAATTGGCCAAGTAAGGCAACTTCAAGCCAAATGAAGCAAGTAAATCTACCAGTGGTAAACAAACTGATAAAAATGCTGCAACAACATAGGTTAAACGTGAGTAATGTACCCAATCATGAGTAGCCCCTAATACAATCAATACAAGAGCAACTGGATAGATGACAGTTAATAATGGCACTGAATAGGCTAATAAGTTATTTAATCCAAAGTTCGCCATGACAAATGAGAAAACTGTCCAAACCACTACCCAAGCATGATAAGATAATTTTTTACCGAAAAGCGTATGGAAATATTCACTACCACTCGTAATTAAACCAACACAAGTGGTTAAGCAAGCTAAAGTAAAGATAAAGGCTAATAACACTGCTCCAAACTCACCAAATACTAATCTTGTCGATTCAGATAAGATGAAGGCACCATTTTCAGCACCAGCAAATTGTGTAGAAGTTACCATACCAATTGTACTTAACATCGCATAAACTAAAAATAATACACACCCAGCGATAACACCAGCTTTTAAAGTATATCGTGTGACTTCGTTTCTATCTGTAATACCAAAGTTTTTAATAGCTAAACTCACCACGAAACCAAAGTTCAATGCCGCCACAGCATCCATGGTGTTATAGCCTTCTAAAAATCCTTGAACGACCGCTGCTTGTTGATAATTACCAACTGGAGCAGCCACTTCCTTCGGTAAGAAAATGACTCGTAAAAACATTAATAAGATTAAACTTAATAAGGTAGGTGTTAAATACTTCCCTACTCTTTCAACTAATTTCGTTGGTTTTAAGCAAATCCACATCGCGATGCCAAAGAAGACTGCCGTATATACTAAACGGGCAAATAGCGGATTAAAGCTCTCGGGTAAATATGGAGCAATCGCCATTTCAAAAGGGACACTTCCTGCTCTAGGAATTCCAAGTCCTGGTCCAATCGATACGTAAATAGCAGTGGTAAAAACTAACGAAAACAATGGACCTACACGATTGGCTAAATTCGATAACCCGTCGGTCTTACCAACAACAATAGCTCCTACTACCGGAAACACCACGGCTGTAATAGCAAAACTTAATAATGCGACTAGTGTCGTCGATCCTGCTTGGTTTCCCAATAGAGGTGGGAAAATTAAATTGCCTGCACCAAAAAACAATCCAAATAACATAATGCTAACTTGTAAAAACTGACTACGGGTTAATTTTTTCATTCTATTTCCTCCTAATTTTTCTTCCTAAAAATGAAAAAATCCTTTGTCACGAATGACAAAGGACGAAATTATCGCGGTACCACCTTTTTTCTTAACTAAATAAGCGCTCGAACATCAATCAATGTTGGGTAATGATAACGCCTACCACTGCGTCAACTCTTACTAAGTTTCAGAGTTGCAAAAGAAAAAGGATTTTCAACTTACTTCGATATAAGCTCACACCCACCGCTTACTCTCTGAAATACTCCACAAGTTTACTCGTTTTTTCATGTTTCTAAGATTAAAATTATTTTAATACAGTTATAATAGCACTCATTTTAGACAGTGTCAAGCATCGTTTTTTACTATCAGGAGAAAACTTTAACAAATCTTTAAATTTGAGTAGTTGCTTGGTTGAAATGATTGATTTTGATTGGTTTTGGAAACTATTCTACCTTCTCCCCTACTTTAATACACTTTTTATTTGTGCTCTCGCTACAAATTTTCACAGTTCTAATCAAGACACTGCTTATTTTTTTATAGAACCTTTGAGATAGAAACAATCTCTATCATCTATCCCGCTATTAACTAAAAACGCTCGTTAACTTTTAGGGACTGCAACAGTGAGAAATTAGCTCATATATGGTATCAACTCTTCTCTTAGTCAAAAAAAACAGAAGCAAAATCATTGCTTCTGTTTTCATTTAGGAGTTGGAATTAATTGAAACGCTAAGTTATGATAACGAATTATTCGTTAATGTTTTTCTTTAAGGTTCCTAAGATAAAGGCACTTGCGACTGCCCCTGCGATGACTGCTACTAAGTACATCACTGGATTTTCAACAACACCAATAACCCAGATACCACCATGTGGCGCACGTAAAGAACAGCCAAATAACATTGATAATAATCCAGCTAAGCCTGAACCGACAGCCATTGAAGGAATCACGCGTAATGGGTCAGCTGCTGCAAAAGGAATCGCCCCTTCAGTAATGAATGACATCCCCATAATAATATTTGTTGGAATGGCTTGACGATCTTTTTCAGTAAATTTATTTTTGAATAATAACATTGCTAATGAAATAGCTAACGGCGGTACCATACCACCAGCCATTACTGCGGCCATTACTGCTGAAGAACCTGACGCTAAAGAAGCTGTACCAAAGACATATGCTGCTTTGTTAACCGGTCCACCCATATCCACTGCCATCATAGCACCTAATAAAGCACCTAATAATAACTTAGAAGAATTGCCCATATTATTTAACCCATCTGTAATCATGGTATTTAATTGAGCTAATGGTGGATTTAATAATAATAGCATAATCGCACCAATACCTAAGATTCCAAATACTGGGAAAATTAACATCGGTTTGACCCCGTCCATTGAACGTGGAAGTGGTTCTGTCACTTTACGTAATAATAAGATTAAGTAACCCGCAATAAATCCGGCTGCTAAAGCTCCTAAGAAACCAGCACCACCAGTATTAGCTAGGTACCCTCCTACCATCCCGACCATTAAACCTGGACGGTCGGCGATTGACATCCCAATATAACCGGCTAAAACAGGCAACATAAAGCTGAAGGCTGCTCCCCCAATTTGATTAAAGAAAGCTGCTAATGGTGTATTAGAACCAAAGCTTGAAGGATCGATTGTAT
The DNA here is from genome assembly GCF_033564055.1 of Globicatella sp. PHS-GS-PNBC-21-1553. Taxonomy (NCBI): domain Bacteria; kingdom Bacillati; phylum Bacillota; class Bacilli; order Lactobacillales; family Aerococcaceae; genus Globicatella; species Globicatella sp. PHS-GS-PNBC-21-1553. Next base: position 1,446,045 of record NZ_CP085470.1, on the reverse strand, counting down.
AATCATCTAGTAAGAAAGCTACCGCGATTAAAATTCCTCCACCAACTACGAATGGTAACATATGCGAAACACCATTCATTAAGTGTTTATAGAATTTTTGACCAACAGTTAGATGGCTATCCTCTTCAGTAGCTGCTGCTGCTTGACCTGTTGCTTGATAAACTGGACGTGATTCATCTAAGACACGGTTGATTAATTCTGCTGGTTTATTAATACCATCAGACACTTTGGTATCAACTAAACGTTTACCATTGAAACGTGATTTATCCACTGCCACATCCGCTGCAATAATAACCCCTTTAGCATTAGCAATTTCAGCTGTCGTTAAGGCATTCTCAATTCCAGTTGAACCATGAGTTTCAACTTTGACATTATAACCCATTTCTTTGGCTTTATTGATAATCCCTTCAGCTGCCATATAAGTATGGGCAATACCTGTCGGACAGCCTGTAACCGCTACAATATCATAGCCAGTGTTCGTTTCTTTGCCTAATACCCCTTGGAAGTCTTCAGGGAATTTTTCGGCTTCTTTTTGATTAATCGTATTTAAAAATGTCGTCTTGTCTGTTGCTTTTAATAATGATTTACGGAAGCTTTCATCCATTAACATGGTTGATAAACGTGATAATACTTTTAAGTGCTCATCGTTTGAATTTTCAGGCACCGCTATCATAAAGAATAAATTAGTAGGTGTGCCATCTAATGATTCATAGTCCGTGCCACTTGGTACGGTCATTGATACTAATTGTGGTTTTAAAACACCTTTCGACTTCGCATGAGGAATGGCAATCCCTTCACCGATTCCGGTCGTACCAGAAGCTTCACGAATTTTTAAATCTTCAATATATTGAGCTTTATCTGTTAAAGCACCGGTCTTTTCCATCAAATCTGCTAAACGATGAATGATTTCATCTTTGGTACCAGCTGCTTGTCCTAAGCTAATGCCGACTGGTTGCAATAATTCTGTAATTTTCATATTAAACCCCTTCTTATAATTTATTATATATCGCCATAATTTCATCTTTAGTGCCTAAGTTTTCTGAAAATGCTGTTGCACTACCACAGCTTACACCTAATTTGAACGCTTCAATTGGTGAATATTGATTTTTTAATCCATACATAAAACCAGCCACCATCGAGTCGCCTGACCCTACGGTATCAATCACTTCTCCTTTTGGAGCTGCTAAAAACAGACCTTCCCCTTGACTAGATAAGAAATAAGCACCATCGCCACCCATCGAAATAATAATATTTTTGGCGCCCATTTTTTGTAATTCTTTTGAATAGTGCTCAATTTGTTGCGGATCTTCAATCGTTACACCAAAGAAATCTTCTAGTTCTCGTAAATTGGGCTTTACCAAGGTTGGCCCATAAGGTAATGAGAGTTTTAACGCTTCTCCGGTCGTGTCAACCGCAATGGCCACCTCTTTATCTTTCAATAATTCCATAATTTCTGCATAAAACCCATTGCCTAGTGAATCAGGAATACTTCCTGATAAAAATAAATAATCGCCATTTTTTACGTCTTCTATTTTATTTATTAATTCTTGGCGATCTGCTTCATTGATGGTTAAACCTGGACCATTAATTTCTGTTTCGACATCCGCCTTGATCTTCGTATTAATGCGAGTAAATCCTTCTTTAACTAAAATAAAATCACTTAATATTTTATCCTCATCACGTAACACACGCTCGATTTCTTTACCTGTAAAACCGGCGATATAACCTAAGGCAATACTTCTTTCACCTAAATTTTTCAAAATTTTACTGACATTGATGCCTTTACCACCGGCGCTAACGCTTTCAGCATCCATCCGGTTTGTTTCACCTGCTTCTACTTTTTCCAATCTTACGATGTGGTCTAATGCAGGATTTAAAGTTAAAGTGTAAATCATAGTTCCTCCTCCAAAGTCGTTATAATGGCTTGTTCTGTCCCGTCAATTAATTGGTTAGTAATAATTTTCGCTTCAACATCATGACAAAACGTCACTTGAGATACTTTACCAACTTTACTATCATCCGCTAAAATCATCACTTCCTTGCATCGTTCAATCGCTGCTGTTTTGACCATCGCTTCATTAATATCAGGCGTTGTAAAACCAAACTCTTTATGCAAACCATTCGTTCCAAAAAAACCAACTGTAAAATTAAAGCGCCGTAAATATTCACTAGCTGCAATCCCGATAATCGAATCGGTGCTTAACTTAATTTCTCCTGGTAAAATAAAAACTTTATAATTTCGAGCTGACAAATCACGCGCAATTCCGATTGAATTGGTAACGAAAGTAACATTGGTAGTATCGATAAAAGCAACCATTGCTTCCACACTCGAACCCGCATCCATATAAACAAAATCATTTTCTTTAATATATTGTGCGGCTAATTGACCAATTAAAATCTTTTCTTGAATTTTAACGGTCATCTTAGTATCCATGGCATCTTCAGTTGTAACGTAATCGGCAATCACAATCGATTTTGCCCCACCAAAGATTTTCTTAATCTTTTTGGCCTCATCTAATTCATTTAAATCTCGGCGAACGGTCGCCAATGAAATATCTAAAGCTTCAGCTATTTGATCCGTTTTAAGTGTTTTATGTCGATTGATCAGTTCTACTATCTTCGCTAAACGATCATCTTTTAACATATTGTCACCTCATTCTTGTGCTCATAGTATCACGAATAAATCAATAAGTCAATCGTTTTCAATCAAAATAAATCAATTTGATTCATTTTAATCAAGTTGTATTCGCTTAAACAATCAAAAACAATCATTTACAGGCGAATTAAGATTTTTAAGTATGTGCAAAATATCGTTTTTGGGGACAAAAAAACCACCCGAAGGTGGTTTGCTTTTTATGATGTAAATAATATAGATGATATGACATACTTTGAACGGGAAAACGTAAGTTCTAAAATTAATTTAACCACTTATATTTTGAATCCTTAGCTTATAATGATTAAAATGTAGCTGCTTGTTACGATTGGGTGAGAGAACAATTTTATCGTTTAGATACATTACTTAATACAAATATCCGGTAAGCTAAATTGATTGACCAAAAATTAACCGCACTGCAATAAAGTCTAGGATTTCCCCCACACCTAATTCGTTAATTCCGTCAAGTGCTATGATATAGTCAAAGCATTACAAAAACATCTCAAGACGTTATTATTGTGGTGACTCAACCATAATAAAAGACATTTAAGATGTATCATCATTATAATTCTTTTATAGAATATACGAGTGTATCTTCTGCTAACAAATAATTTCGCTCCACTTGTGCCAAAATTGTTTTTAGTCCTACTTCGTAACCTTCTGCTTTGTCTAAAATCGACATATGCTTGGTCATTTTTATATTTGGACTTGCTGTATGTTTGATTTCAATAGGATATAGTACTCCAGAATCTTCAATAATTAAGTCAATTTCCTTTTTATCTTTATCGCGATAAAAATAAATTGGATAATGACTACTCCCTTGATTGCTATAAGACTTAATAATTTCGGATACACAATAGTTTTCTAATATTGCTCCTGCAAAAGCGCCATTTTGGAGCGTCTTGGCTGTGGTCCATCTTCCTAAATATGCGACTAAACCAGTATCAAAAAAATACAAAACAGGTGCTTTTGTAACACGCTTTAATTGATTGTTGGAAAAGGTTGGAATAATATATATCATTCCACTTGCTTCCAAGATACCAATCCATGCTTTTACTGTCTTTTGATCCACTCCTACTTCTTGTGCTATATTGGCATAATTCACTTCTTGACTGGTTCTTGCAGCTAAAATTGAAATAAATCGGTTAAAAAGATTTAAATCTTGAATGGCTGTCAATTGTCTAACGTCTCTTTGAATGAAGGTCGTCAAGTAACTCGAGTAATACATTTCCCAATCCATCTCTGGTCTGCGATAAAGTTCTGGTAAAGAACCACGATGAATAATTTCCCATAGTTGTGAGTAATTTAACTCAGAATGCGAATCGTGTATTAACGTCGTAGAGGGAACGAATGCATTGTTTTGACTATGTCCTATAATTTCCTGGGTCGATAGTGGCTTTAATTCCATTATTCCGACCCTACCAGCTAGACTTTCACTGACGTTTTGCATTAATGCAAATGTCTGTGACCCTGTTAAGATAAATTGTCCGACCTCATCCGTTGAATCGACAATCCGCTTTAATTCGGAAAAAATTTCAGGACATAACTGTACTTCGTCAATAATCAATTTACCTGGATGGTTGATGAAAAACAATTTGGGATCACTTGTAGCTAATTGTAACTCATTGATATCGTCGAAGGTTATATATTCATATTCTGCTCCATACAACTCTTTTAATAATGTTGACTTCCCTACTTGACGCGGACCTGTCACTAATGCAATTTTGAATGTTGACACGATTTTTTCTATTACTTTTTCGGCTGTTCGTTTAATATATACCATATTCTCACCTCATGTTAAAAATTACGACCAATCTGGAATTCAATTCCATTTTAGTCGAAAAAACAATTTTTTTCAAGCAAAAACCCGTCCAATCTGGAATAGGATTCCATTTTGGTCGGGTTTTCCATCTTTTTTGAGCATTTTACACTTTCTAACTACAAAGCCGAATCATAGAATTCTACAAACTTACTAACGAAAGACTCATCCAGTGAATGACTCCACTTTTCGCGGTCAAGGTGCGTTAGAACATAGCTTGTTTTCGCTTCATCACGTAAGGCTTCACCTACTTCATCAGAATTAAACGAGAATGAGTTGACGTAGGTGTTCATGCCGTCTACAAACTCATTGATATAAGTCTCATCTCTAAATAAGTGATTATGACCTCGATCTTCATAAAGCACAAATTCAAAACGATTATCCTCACCATATTGCTCGTAAAACGAATCATATCCATAGGCCGTCGGTACTAGTTCATCATCTTGACTTTGTACGATCATCATCCTAGCATCCGTATTGCCAAAAACTTCTAAAGCTGTCTTAGTGGCATAATCTCCAAATCTAATGCGTTCATATAAATACCCCATTAATTTTTGTTCTTCGTTAGAATAAAATGGCATTTCCGTTCGTTGTAAGCCATCAAAACCTTCTGCTTCTAACATTAAGGGCGCAAAACTTTCTTGTCGTCCTGAAATATTTTCTCAGTAAATAAAAACAGAAAATGCTGCAAATGCCACCACAAATACCATCATCACTATAGCTAGTCCAATCAGTAACTTTTTCCAGATTGAACCCTTTTTCGGTGTTTTTGTTTTATTATGCTTGTTCATGACCTCTTCTCTTTTGACAAACAACATCTTTCACTAAACAAACAATCTATCAAGCTTCAAACATTTTTTTCTTTAGTTTAAATGGATTTGGCTCTTTTGGCTTCATTATTTTCTCTTTATATAAAACTTTCTACGGCATGATTGATGAACTACAACGCCATTAAAATGGCGTGTTTCTAGGAACACTCATGACTTGTTCCGCTTATTTCAAAGCAAAACAGCGGTCTAAGCTATTTAACTAAGGCCTGTTCCAGGCCAATATTTAATATATTTTTAGCTGCGTTGATATCTCTATCGTGATGCATATTACACTTCGTACAAGTCCAATGACGTATATTTAACGCTTTTTTACCGCTATCATATCCGCAATTGGAACATTTTTGTGACGTCTTGTACGGATTAATCGCTACAAATGTCTTATCATACATTTCGCACTTTGCCTCTAGGATTGTTCTAAACATCCGCCATGATTGGTCAGCAATCGAACGAGCTAATTGATGATTTTTCATCATATTAGTCGTCTTTAAGTCCTCTAGTACGATAACGTCATAACTTTTAACCATATCGGTTGTGATTTTATGAATGTAATCCTTACGGATGTTTTTGATACGTTGATGAATACGGGCAACTTGGCGTTTGGCTTGCTGGTAGTTTTTCGCATCCACTAAAGCTATACCGTTCTTTTTGGCTTGTAAACGTCTACGGGCCATTCGCTTTTCCCAATAATGTAATTGTTTTTTATAAGACAAATGTAGTCGTTGACTTTGATATTTTTTACCATCAGACGTAATAGCTAAATCACTTACACCTAAATCGACACCGACTACATTCCCTGTTTTGGGCATTGCTTGATTATCGCTTGTGACCAAAAGAGAGAGATAGTAGTCGCCACTAGGTGTATATTTAACGGTGACAGATTTTATGCGTTCATTCTCAATGTGAAGCACACTTGACTTACATTTTACCCAACCTAACTTGGGTAATTTAATATACCGTTGATTATCATTGAAACGAATGTTGTTGCCACGTATGGTACTTAAATACGACTGTTTGGTGTTCTTCTTTGATTTGAATTTTGGGTATTTTGAATAACCTTTAAAAAACCGAACAAAAGTTTCGGATAAGCGTTTAACACTACATTGAACAGCTACGCTATCAACTTCACGCAACCAGGGATATTCCTTCTTCATTTGCGGAATAAGAGCGGATAATGCATTATAAGACAGCATCTGAAGGTCAGGATTGTTTTCATACCGCGCATTCAACATGGCCAACATTTCGTTCCAGATGAACCGGGTATGACCAAAAGTCATATGAATTAACTGACGCTGTTTTTCGTTAGGATAGATCTTACACTCAATTCCTTGATACATGTTTTCACCCCCTTTGTTTTTATAGATATATTATACCATACACATGACATTTGTTTATAGCGATATCAATTGTTATAATGTAAATAAGGAGGTGTTTACGTATGATGGTAAAAACAAGGACAAATGTCTATGATTTTAATTTCCATTTGGTTTGGGTAACAAAGTATCGTAAAGAAATATTTACAAGCATTGAAAAACAAAACGCCATGCAAGATATGTTGACCCACATTTGTGATAAACACGATATTGTCATCCAATCGCTGCAAGTTATGCCTGACCATATCCATATGTTGATTTCGTTCAACCCTAAACATGCCGCAAGTAATATCGTCAAGACACTTAAAGGGAAATCTGCCCGTCTATGGTTCAAAGCTTATCCAGAAACAAAGGCAATGTTATGGGGTGGCCATTTATGGACACCTAGTTATTTCATGTCAACAGTAGGTAGTATGTCTAAAGAAACTGTTAAAAAATATATTGAAAATCAATTAACAGAATACAATGACGGTCGCCCTAGAACTTGATTCATCCATGTATGAATTACACGGTTTTATCAAGGGGCGACTTTAAATAAAATCTTGGTATCCTCTGTCAAGCTCAACTTGTTGAAACTTCTTTCGCCACATATTCTATATCCTTTTGCGCATTACTATTCTATATTTATTATGACAATATTGGGTTAATTTTTCAATTTAAGACACTAGCATATACTAAATCAAATGAAAGAACTAGTGACTGAGTATGAAACTTGATAAATTTAGTCAAGGTATTGTTAATTAAAAACGCAGTGGTTGAGTGGTCTCAAACTGCGTCTCAACGAGATTGAAGATATATTTGAAAAATTCAGTCAAATTAGTGCTTATTCCTTAAAAGCGCAGTGGTTGAGTGGTATCAACCTGCGTCTTAATGACTTGCTTGAGACCTACTCAACTTTGCGGGGGTGGACAGACAAAGCGAAAATCATTTTACTTTCTACTTCTAGTTCATTCTCAACTGTGATGGGTTAAGCAAACGAAGCGACAACCATTCGATTGTCTACTTCACGCCACTCCCTATTACTAAAAACTAATTAAAAATATATTGAATAATTTGATCGACTCTTTGAATATACCCTTCAGGCAATTTTTCAATAAAGTCTACCTTTCTACTATTAAAGTCCAACGATTTTAATTGTGGAATAACAATTTGACCCTTTGTTTTTAGTATATGGGGCAATTGAACCCTTGTTGGATAATTAAGCAATGTTGTTGTAATTGGACACACAATAGCAAATCCTGTCGTTCGATTAAAATCATGTCTTGATACGACTAATGCTGGTCTTCTTTTTTGAATTTCTTTTCCAGCTGAAGGATCAAAATCGAACCAAACGATATCTCCTTTTGATGGAACATAGCTATTTACTTCTAACATTACCATACCTCATTTCCTGAAGTTGGTATACCTTCTAACACTTCCGCTTCATAATAGGCACCATCTTCAGCTACCAAAAATGGATCTTCAACTTTAGGCGTCAAAATAATACTACCATCATCTAGATAAGTAACAAAATACTCCTTTTGACTTTGTAATGTTATATTATCAGCTACAGGTAAAGTTACTACGATTGAATTGCCTTGTGTTCTTGTTTTGGTTGTTAACATGTTATCACCTCGCATCTATTATACCAGCAACATTTGATGTAATCAACAATTATAAATGTTACTAGTTATCAAGAATAACATTTTTTATATATAAAGAAGTTTCCTCTCATAATCCTTTTCCTTTCTAAAAAGCAGTCGTTCAACTTTTCTTTGGGCCACAAAAACGACCACCCACAGGTAGTCGTTTCAACATTCTATTTTAATGCTTATACTGTTTAATGAAATCCATAACTAATCAGTCTTAGTTGGTTTATAAACGTCACCAGTTACTTAATAGCGCCGTCAACCATTCCTTTAAGGATTTGTTTTTGTGCTAATAAGAAGACAATAATTATCGGAATCATAATCATTAAACTGGAAGATAAAATCATATCCCATTGCTTAGTATAAGATCCCGCAAAGTTTGATAACGCAATCGGTAATGTTTGAATATCATTTCCTACTCCTAATAATTGAATAGGCAGTAAGTAGTCGTTCCAAATCCAAATACCATTTAAAATGATAATTGTCATGTAGATTGGTTTCATAATTGGCATCACCACATAGAAGAAGGTTTGGAATTTATTAGCACCGTCAATTTCGGCAGCTTCTTCAATTTCCAATGGCACCCCTTTTAAGAATCCATGGAACATAAAGACCGACAACCCCATACCAAAACCGATATAAGCTAAGATTAATCCTGGATAGGAACGTAACAATGTCACACTAAATAACGGTTGTGTAATATTGACTGAAAGTGTTCTAAACCAAGAAATCAATGGGTACATCACAACTTGGAACGGAATAACCATCGAAGCTACAAATAGATAAAAGATAACATTGGAAGTTTTAGATTTATAACGTACCAAGCCCCATGCAGCTAGTGAACTAAATAATGAAATTAATGTCAAAGACAATACCGTGATAATGACTGAGGATAAAAATGAGCCACGGTAATCAATGGAAGGATTGTTCCAAATTGAAATAAAGTTTTCCCATATTTTCCCCCAATTTTCCGGTAATGATAAAGGATTAAGTAATATTTCACGTGAGGACTTAGCTGAGTTAATGGTAATAAGCAAAATCGGTGAAATAAATAATACGAACACGAGTAAAGAAAAACTTCTAATAAAATTTTGGGCCATTTTGCTTTCATTACATTTCAACCTCCTGACGTTTGGTAATAGTCGTTTGCGTTAAACTAATAACTACCAAAATAACGAATAAAATAACGGCTCGTGCTTGTCCTAATGCTAGTTTATTTTCAACCGATGCCGTGTTATAAATATTCATCGTCATAAATTCAGTTGACTTAATGGCTGCTCCATTCCACATCATTGAAGGGCCACCACCTGTTAAGGACACGTTCACATCGAACATTTTGAATGAGTTATTAATGGTTAAGAATAGTGAGACTGTAAAGGCCGGCATAATCATCGGGAATGTAATATGGCGTAATTTTTCCCACCAATTAGCCCCATCCAATGATGCTGACTCGTATAATGATTGCGGTACATTTTGTAAACCAGCATAATAAATCATCATAATATAACCGGCATATTGCCAAGTTGACGTCATTACCAATGCCATGACCGCTAATTTGGGATTACCCAAGAATAAATTATTCGCTAACCAGTCAATGCCTATCGTTTCTCCAATATTTGGAAAGACATTATTGTAAATAAATTGCCAAATATACCCTAATACCAGTCCACCAATTAAGTTCGGAATAAAGAAACCAGCACGGTAAACATCACGCGCTTTAACCTTACTGGATACGATCATCGCTAAGGTGAACCCAACAATATTAATGGTAATAATATTAAAAAATGCGAAAATAAAGGTCACCATTACGGAATAACGATAACGAGAATCCGCAAAACTATCAAAGTAGTTTTGTAGTCCTTTTAAATTAGCTTCCGGTTTAATAATACCGCCCCAATCCGTAAATGAATAATAAATCCCCATGAAAAATGGAATAAAAATTACTAAAATTAATGAGATAAAAGCCGGAGCGACTAATAACCAGAAATTCCGTCGTTGACGTTTACTTCTCTTTGCGATATATTCTTTTTCTGCCATAAAATTCCCCTCCTTAAAGAATCAGAGTGGGCTAGAAGTAGAAAATCACATGATTTTCGCTTCACATGCCCACTCCTTCACAGTTGAGTTTGTATAACTAGGTCGTTAAAACCCCTTATTTGACACTACCAAACCACTGTGCTTTGATATCTCGTTGCGAGATTTTGCTAGAAATGTATACTTTCTAACCTGGTAAAAATTTGACTAAATTACAATTATTCACCTAATAAGCTTGGAATTTTAGCAATTTCTTCCGTCATCAATTTAATGAATTCAGCTTTGTCAATATTTCCTTGAGCAAATTGTCCATAGATTGGTCCTAAGTTGTTCATACCAAATCCATCTGGTGTGAAGTAAATTGAGTCAAATGAATAAACTGGTTTTTCATCCGCAACCCATTGTGCTAAGAAAGCAGACATTGGTGCTTCTGGTGATTCGGTTGTTGTTGAGAATGCTGAAATCATATTTGCTTGGTTGACGATATAATCTTGACCTTCAGGTGTTGAAACCATATCATTGAAGAATTTAGTAATAGATTCCATCGCTGCTGATTCTTTATTTACAACATAGTATGAAGGAGCCCCGATAAATAATCCGTCTGCATTGGTATCAGCACCTAAAGTTTGATAAGGGATGAATCCCATCGCAAAGTCAGCTTCTAATTCTTTTAAGTTAGGATCTTTCCAGTTACCTTGGTGTAAGAATGCTGCTTGACCAGATGCAAAAGCAATATCCATGTCTTCTTGAGTACCAACTGTTAACATTTGTTTTTCAGTATGATTAAATAATAATTCAACCCAATCAGCATAGTCTGCCATCCGTTGTTCATCGACTTCACCTTTCAAGGTTTGTTCGACAACAGAACGGTCACCATTTTCTAAACCTCCGCCTAAGAATGCGTTAAAGTCGTGGTTACCCATAATCCATGTTTCGCCTTCTTTAGTAGCATTCGCGACAACTGTTGTTAAGCCCAATTCTTCTTTACGGTTTTCTAAGTCTTCCATCGCTGCTTTTAATGCTTCAAATGAATCTAAAGTCGCTGGATCAATTCCTGCTTCTTCTAATAAGTCAGCATTGTAAGCTAAACCATATCCTTCAACAGATACTGGGAAGCCATAAACATCATCACCTTGTTTAAACTCAAATTCAGTTTGATCTACCCAATCACCTTCTATCGGTGTTAAGAAATCAGCCCACATATCATATCCAGCTTGACCTTCAATAACAAACACGTCAGGACCATCTCCAGCAGTGAAGTCTGCTTTTAATTGGTCACCTAATGTACAAGAACCAGAACAAACTTTAATCGTCACATCGACTCCATTTGCCTCTCCCCATGTCTTAGCATAATTCGTTAAGGCTTCTTGTGTTTCACTTTTATTTGAATATAAAGTGAACGCATCGGCACTTGTCGAAGCCGCTGAAACTGATGGGACCGAAAGCATCGTTGCCGCTGCTAAAACTAACCCTGCACGTTTGAAAAATGGAATTTTTACCATATTATTTCCTCCTAGATAAGTAATATTTATCCTCATTATATCATTACAAACGCTTTCGTACAACCGTTTGCAAAGTTAACTACTCATGTGAAAGATTAGTAGGTTGTTTTCAAAAAAACATTGAAATAATAACTTTTATTTGAAAACAACATTTTTTCCACTGATAGAGAGTTTCTAATCTATTTTGTTCTAATAAAGGATGTAGAAAATCAACAACACGTTAATAAGATGCTGGAAAACCTTGATATATCAAGATTTTTGAAGTGCCTAAGCTTTTTTACCGATTTATTTTTAGAACAGTATGATGATAGTTTGCTTAATATTGAGTAACTATTTTTCGAAAAACGGAACTGGTTCAAAAAAAGATCCTGTTACCGTTAACAGTTTTTTACTTCTTTCAAAAATGAAAAACCAAACTGAATTTTTGTATTTTTTGCCTAGCCTTGACCTAAAGCGTTTGGAGTATTATACAATAGTAAAAAATTAAGATATGTCCCTTTTATCAAAATGGTTCCCTATTTGCGAACATGTATTTTTAATATGACGATATTTTGCAAGCGCGTGATCAGATGACAGTCCCTCATTCACATCGCGAACGTCAGCTTTGAGTCTGGGCAATGATTAAGGAACATTATTCGAATAGATAGTACAACATCTTTTGTTATTCGCTGTTCCTTTACAATCTATTTCCAATTAAAACCACCACTCATCTTGTTGAAGGGCAGCAATTTCGCTCTGACCCCTTCTTGTGAGTGGTGGTGTTTGTTTTTAGCATTAAATCAATGATCAACTTCGTTGGACGTATGCTATCACAACCTTAACTACTTGCTAGCAAACTGGATTTGACTTTTGATAAATATTAATCTTTACTAATCGCGCTTCCGCTTTCGATCGTGGTCGTTCTTCTTGTCTAATGAATTTAAAACCATTTTTCTTAATCACGGAGTTGCTGCCAATATTAATGTCTTCAGCTTCAATAAATATTTGCGGATATCCTAATTCAAATAAATAAGCGACGACTGCACCAAAGGCTTCTGTCATATAACCTTGATTCCAGTATTGTTTTCCCAGTACATATCCAATTACTGGTGAGCCATCCCAAAATTTAATAATATCAATCATGCCCAATAGCTCGTCGGTCGCTTTCGATTCGATACCATAGCGAACGGTCTGTTCATCTTGATAAGCAACTAACCAACTGGTTAAGATTGCTTGAGTGGTCGCAACCGTTTCATGTGGTTCCCACGTTAAAAACTTCGTTACTTCTGGGTCATTTGCCCAGCCATTAAAGATAGTTAGCACATCATCCTCCGTTAGTTTTCGTAAACGTAATCGCTTAGTCTCAAGTTCTTTCATTCGCATCCCCTCCACTTGTGCTATATTTTTTCTATTATAACATAGAACTGCATTATTTTTATAATGGTATTAACTGCCAAATTCCAATTTAAAACCTGATTCTTTCAGTTATGGCGTCTTATCTGATTCTCAAAATATACTCCTAAGGCATCCAATCATTCACAACATCACTAAAAGCACTTCTTTCTGTCACAATGATTTAATTTCGGTATAATAAAGATAACATTACTGGGAGGTTGTACGATGAGCGCACAAAATAAAGCTAAAAATATTGAAATGAAAGAACCACTCTTTCGAGAAAAAAACTCGACAATGACTCTCATTTTAAATCCACATGAGGACATTCAGCTTTCCCACGAGTCATTTGACGTTCTCAATCAACTGGAACATTTTGCGGTCGCTTCCGTCAAAATGCCTGCTGAAACCAACACTCCTTTTGGGACCGTGACTTATCAATATGGTGATGCTTATCGTTTTTTCCTATTTCAATTACATCAAGCAAGCAATCTTTTAGAAGACGTACAGCTCGACGATTTGGAGGCACAATATGTTCAACAATTACATTCAGCAAAGCAAGCATTAACTATCATTTTACCCTTCACCCATGAGTTACAGCAGTGTTATCAATTACAACTCAGTATCGCCAATCTGTTAGTTCCGAAGATGATGGGGCTTATTGATGAAAATGCCCAACGATTCTTGTGTCACCAACAGGTCAAAATGATTGCCCAATCGCATTATCTCCCTAATCCGGCGATGTTGTTTTCGATCCAAGCGGTTCAACGCTCAGGTAAAATTTGGCTTCATACGCATGGACTCATTCGCTGTCAGTTAACAGAACTTGAAATCTTGAATGTAACAAAAGACACTTACAATGATTTTTATTATTTAATCAAACATTTAGCGATTCAATTGGTTTACTTACGCTTAGAAAAACCAAATGACCCGGTGGAACAAACACAGATCCTAGGGGCATTCAATCATCAACACCCGATTGTATCCCATACGATTCCTTGGAATCAAGCCTTAAAATATTACCCTAGCCAGGCACTCGGTGGTACTAATGACCGACAAGTAGACCATCATTCTTTATCTAATTTAATCTTTATTTTACTTATTGATGAGCATGATGAACAACAATTGGTGACGGCGGATAAAGCGAGTCATTTATTCAAACAAGACCCACTTTATACTGTCCCACCATTAGAAATTAAACGCGAAAAGTTGGTGGCTCATGAACAATTTCCACTGTTACTAAAAGCTTTCAATCAGCATAAAGATGCACCTACTTGGGTGCCTTTAGTAAAAATTAGCATTCCACATGGTGAACATAATCAAGAAAATGTTTGGTTTCAGTTAGATGAATTAACCAATGAGATGATTATCGGTAAAGCAACGCATGATGCTCAATATTTACCGGATATCAAAACCGATACCGTCGCAACATTTCCATTAGACCAAATGATTGATTGGATTATTTACACACCAGAAGGCACCATCACTCCAAACGAGGCTTATCGTTTAATGTAAATTAAATCGATAATCGTTGGCGAATCCTAAGTTCTTCCTAGCTCAAAATAGGAAGAGATGACTCAGGACTCGCCAGCTTTTTCGCTTTCTTAAACTTCTATGTTGCAATTTCACAAACGAGTCCGTTTTTCAATGCACTTAGTCTCCACTGATGATGATTCTTTTAAATTGCCAACTTATCATTATGTTTTTTGCGAGTAGGCTGAGCATTTCCCCAACATAATGGGAGTACTAAAAATAGGTGGACACATAAGCGAAAAACCTATAATTTTCAACTAATCGCCCGCTCGCCAGATAATTTTCAGTGTTGCTCACTCATATTTCTCCATCATCCTAATAACTTCTAAAAAATAAACAAACAGGCAGGACATCGAAAATCATTTGATTTTCAATGCGCCTACCCGCTTTCTATCTAGGTATATAACCACTTTATTTTGCTAATTTTTCCACTAATGCATTTAACGTTTCATAATAGCTTGCTTTTAATGGCTCTTTTTCTACGCTAATTTCTTTAATCCATTGTGCACGGTCATTTAAGCGCTCATGCAATAATTTGCGATAAGCTTCATCAGCAAAATCGGGTTCATATCCTTCAATCGGCATATAACTTAACTCTTCTAATGGTCCAAATGGCACAAACTCTGCTCGCTCTTCGACTAAACTTTCAATAATACCCAAGGTAACCGCTGGTGTAATTTTCTTGTCCATAAAGAAGCCGGTATTCAAGATATAGCCATGAACTTCTCCTGAATTGAATAATTGTTCAAATGAATCACAGTCCTCTTGTAATGGATAAACTCTAAATGGATTCGCGAACGGCTCAATAACTAGTTTTTCCATATTGGTTCCTGGGACTAAGTTTTCAGCTGTTGAACGTTTGGTGGTTAAAGTTAAGCCAAAGATCATCGCTAATTCAGGACCTTCAATCTTCACTACCGGTGGTAAGGTCTCATCTTTCATTAACCAGAACACACTATTAATCGGCACATCAAATTTATCCACCCGATTCGGTGTTGAGTGACGTGATTTGACCGTACGACCATTATTATTACGAATATCTTCGGTCACTAACACCTTTTCGCCTGCTTCATTCAAGCTAACGCCAACGTTTTGAGCAGTGACAAAATATTTTTGTTCAGGATGTCCATAAGGATAATCTTGCGTTTTGTCAAAATAAGATGGCTCTAAAGCAATAGAAGAGAAATCATCTAACGAAATAACAAAAGCATCATCATGAAGCACCTTAATCTCATATTTATCTTCGTGTTTTGCATGGGTTAAAGTTGATTTTCCGGTACCAGATAACCCAAAGAAAGCTGCTACATAGGGTTTATCGCCAGTAATCATTTCTTTCATACCACCATGGCAAGAGACATAACCATGACGACGTGCAATCGCCCAAGCTAAGGTTAAAGTTCCTTTTTTCAACTCTCCAAAATATGGTAACCCTAAAACAATCACTACATTACATTTTGGATCAAAGTAAACAAAACCATTTGGATGATCAGGATGTGTCCATTTTGGATCGCTATAAATTAAGATATCCGATTCATCTTCATAAACTTTACTGCGTTCATACATTGCGGTCATTTGGTCAGATGCCCATTGGAAATTTAATAACCAAGAATATAAGTTGTTAATCTCTTCAGACGGCACCATCAAACGCGCTCTTACCATAAAATCTTCATCTAGTCCGACATAAGCTGTCGTGGTTAAATATTCACGCTCACGATTGGCATACAACGCATCGCGGACAATCCCTAATAGCTTCTTATCATCCTCACCGGTTCCAGAAAGATGTCTGGCTGCGGCTGTACGTCCCGTTACACGCCCACCATTATCAACCAATACTTTAGCGCCCTTTGGTAAGCCTAAATCTTCGGCATGAGCTACCTCTTGATCTAAAACAATCGTTCCCTTATAAGCAGCCGCTCTTTCATAGGCCTCACTGATTGTTTTTACTTCTTCTACATTATTCCCATAAAAGGCGGTCTCGATGGTTGATCTTAAAGCTGAAAATTGAGGATTATCTTTACCAAGTCTACTAGTTTCATACCGTGAAATTGTTGCCATATCACATTCTCCTTTTCATCTCTATTTATTTTCCTTAGTTACAATGTCACTCATCAACATCAAGAATCGCTTCTATTTGATCAATAATGTCCACTACATTCCTTTCTATATTATTTTCGCTAAACGATAAAGCGCTTTCTTATATATAATTATACCAAAGCAACGCAATTTATCAATATTTTTTATGTAAATATTTGATACTTAACAGTTTTTCAAAGTACTTATTACCTTAATTTTAATAGAGCTATCATTCAAGTAGCAATACAGCATAATAACCTACTACGCATCATGAAGGACCCATTTTGAAAGTATGGGTACTTAAAATAAGTAGTAGGCTATGACTGTTTTTGTATTTAATATAATTCCGGACGACGGTCACGATAAAAATCAAAACTTGCTTTTACTTCTTCAATCATTTGCGGTCGAATTTCAAAGGTACCAAAAGACTCCTCATCTTTTAACATAAATTGAACATTGGTTAACGGGTCAACAATTTGACTATGACCACCGGTCACACCTAGGCCATCTGATAACTCACGGGTGAATTGATTCGCACAAATCGTGAAAATTTGGTTTTCTAGTGCGCGGGCTTTTAATAACACTTCTAGATGATGGATAAATGCTTTTGGCCACGCTGCCGGAATAAATAATAATTGAATGCCAGCAAGGGCCAATTTGCGGACCCATTCCACAAAATCCAAATCATAACAGATAATTAAGCCACATTTGATGCCCTCTAATTCAAAGACACACAACTCGTCACCCGCGGTCATTGCTTCCGACTCGTCTTGCGGATGATAAAGATGTACCTTATCATAGCTAGTGATGAGATTTCCTTCACGATTGTTGACATGGGCGGTGTTATAGTAACGATTCCCTCTTTGTTCAATAATGGAGCCACCCACAATATTAACTCGATATTTTACAGCTAATTGTGATAATAGAGCTTTCGTTTTTTCACCATTTAAATCGGCATAATTTTCCGGTTGAGAAGTTGCTAGAGGCATATTCCACAATTCTGGTAATAACACCACATCACCGATACCCTGTTCAGAATCTGCCACTTGCTCGAAAAGTATTTCAACTGCTTGATAGGGATTAGTGGTTGGGGTTGGGCAAGCTTCTAGTTGAATTAAACTTATTTTCATTAAATGCTCCTTTACTTTTTCTGCTGACAAATAGTGCGATAAAATTCGATATAATCTTGAATAACTGCCTCAAACATCGGCTCTAAATAAATCTCAAAATGCGCGCAATCATATTCTTTAATTGTGGCATTAGCTGCTTGTTGGGCCCATTTTAAAGTGGCTGAAGCTGGGGCAATGGTATCTTTTTTACATAATGCAAAATAAATCGGTGTTGTAACCTCTCGGGCTAACTTTCCTGGAGAATATTTAAGAAACTCTAATAAAGTACGGGCAGGGACTTGATTGATAAAATTAGCCTCACCAATCATTCTACTGGTGCTATCATCATGATCTGATACTGTCATCAATGCTCCTTCGCCTTTATTACCTGCAAGTTTTAACATAACCGGACGATAACCTCTTACCATTGATACGATATCCGCCACTAAATAGGGCATCATTTTAAGTAATGAGAAAAAAGGGACTGCACGAGTAGTCGCCCAAGTATCGGTATAAGGACATTGAGCAATTGTGGCAGTAATATCCCGACGCTCAGCCGCTAATTGAATCACATGACCGCCGCTAAATGACGTGCCAAATAAGTATAATTGCGTTGCGTCAACTCTTGGCTCTCGCTTCACCCACTCAATCGCCTGACGCCAATCAGTCAATTGATGCTGAACATTAATTAATTGACGCCTCTGACCCTCACTCGCCCCAAAATTACGATAATCGAACAAAAAGCAAGCCAGTCCCGCTTGAGCAAAACGTTGGGCATACACATCCAATCGCATATTACGCAAAGCACCTAAACCATGCGCCATAACAATCACTGGTGCCGGATAGCGTGTTGCCGGCAAATACAACCAGCCACTGCAACGGGTGCCGTCAGAATAAAAATCGATGTCTTCACGGATGTATCGGTGTGCCAAGAAAATGACCTCCTTTAATTATAATTAGTAGCCTTGGTTATCATGCTTAAAAGCGCAAATAACAAAGTCGTTTATCGATGCTTAGCTTGATACAAATTTAATTGATAGCCTAAATACGCCCCTACTAAACCACCTATAATATGGGTTAAATTTGAGATGTTATCGGAAGTAAAGATGCCTTGATGGACTTCCTTACCAATATAAAGCAACGCCACCAAAATAAACGTAATCGGAATTTCCCCTTCTTTTAAACTGGTCATCGATGCGAATAATATAAAGGCAAAAACTACTCCGCTAGCTCCCAGTAACGCCACTTTTGGAAATAGTAAAAAATGAATCACACCCGTTACAAATGCTGTTGACAAGATGACCATTAAAATATTCATCGAACCATACTTATCTTCTAACAATGGTCCAATTACTAAAAACATCATCATATTACTAATTAAATGGTCCCAATTCGCATGACCTAAGACATGCCCAAAAAATCGTAAATAAGTAAAAGGATCCCAGAACGATGAGCGATAAACACTAAATAATGTACGCTTTAAGGCTCCACCAAACACCTGATCAAACAATAGAATCATAAAACTAGCAAAAGCAAAAGACAATATGACTGGCGAATTAAATGACAATTTCATTTTTTTAGCATTTTTCATTTGATTGTCGCTCCTTCATCTATTATGGATATTATTCAACAACCAAAATATCCCACATAGCATTTTGTAATTCGCATGACTTATCTAAAGTAAAATCATATAAAAAATCTTCAATTCGTTGAGCATATTGCTCGCCTTCTAATTCAGACAGACAAACCAACGCTAGCGATAAATGAAGCTGTTGGTAATCTTCTTGATGTGCCGTTTCTCGCACACTAACTGAAAAACCCTTTTTTAATTGCGAAACTAACGACTGGCGAATACTGCGTTTGTCTTTTAAAGAGTTAGCATAAGGTAACTTTATCGAAATTGCCATCACTAAAACTAACACGAGTCATCCTCCTAAAAAATAGCTATCTTCAGTATAGCATCAAATTTATCTTAAAAATAATAAAAACCCTATGAACTTTACAAACTCAAATGTAAAATCATAGGATTTAATTTTAACGGGTCAAAAATAAATTACCAATTGATTTCCACTTCTGAATCATAAATATGATAAGGTAAAATAACATCACCATTATTTAGCCGATAAAACTTAGCTAATCGCTTATTCACTCGAGGTAGATCATAGTCTTCTAAAATTCTAGGATTCCATTTAACCCACTCTTGATACTCCTTAGACTCAGGGGTTTTTGACAACTCTCTAATTTCCTCTAAACCTCCAGGGCCGCCGCAATCTTCCGATATATTTTCGCCGCGAAAGCTGACCACGCTAGGGACCTCCTCTGATGTTGTGACCTTTACTTTCATCAAGGTGATTTTAAACTCCCAATTATCGCCGAAATCATAGGTATAATCGAGAGTGTTTAGTTCTAACAAATAGGGAAGAACAAGTGTTTTGTCTGCATCCACATAGTTGATTCCCTCATTATAAGAATTAAAATACTCATCACGCATATACTCAAGGTTTATTACAAAAGAATGCGACTTTTTAGTGAAATTAAACAAATGCATATCAAATAAGCCAAAAGTAATTTGAATAATATGATGCAACTCAAAAAAAGTGATACGATTCGGTAAGATTATATTACGCCAAATCGGAGGAGACTTTATCTCTTTTAATTGAACTTTAACTTGAAACATTTTTTAACCCCCTAATCAAATTGTTATTAGAAAAATTTGCATTATTCTACTTACAGTATAAAATATCGAACGCACTTTTTCTACTTAGTTCCTCCATAAAAATGCTCTGAGCTATCCCTTAGAAAAAGTTTTGAAGTGATGTTTCAATTGAATCTTTCCTTACATTCTAAGTTGCAATTTACGCTCCTGATTTCATATTGAAGTTAGAAAGAATGGAGTACGCTAAGCATCTTCCAATATACGAATTGATACTATTTTTTATTAATTAAATGCAACAAAAAAAGTCTCTAAGCTTATAATACTTAAAGACTTTTTACTATTTTACTTCTTATAAAGAATTTCATCTAATTCAAATGGGAGTGGACCAAAAGTAGAAAATCAAATGATTTTCGCTTTGTCTGTCCACCCCCGCAAAGTTGGGAGTAGACCAGAAGTAGAAAATTGAATAATTTTCGCTTCGTCGGCCTACCCCCGCACAGTTGGGAGTAGACCAGAAGTAGAAAATTGAATAATTTTCGCTTCGTCGGCCTACCCCCGCACAGTTGAGTAGGCCTCAAACAAGTCGTTTAGACGCCATTTGAGACCACTCAACCACTGCGCTTTTAATGAATAAGCACTAATTTGACTGGATTTTTCAAGCTTGTTCTCAGCTAAGTTAAGACGCAGATTGAGACCACTCAACCACTGCGCTCTGAATTAAATAGATATGGCTGAACAGAATTTAAAAAGTTTTGCCCAGCCTCATTTCCACAAGAGAGTGCAGAAATTAATTTGTTTGAATTAGAATAAAATCTTGTCTGCCCCACCAAATTGATTTCCTAATGCTTGATGAGCAAGCACTTGAACATAATGCCATGGACGGTCATAATTTGGTTGATAGAAAAAGTCTACCATTGCTAATTGTTCTAACGTCCATTTAGCATTAATCGCAATCGATAACGCATTGATGGAATCCGCAACATCATGAATAGAGACAAATTGTGCACCTAAAATCACATGCGTGTCTTCATCGAAGTAAATCTTCATATGAACAGTTCCTGGTCGACGCATGAAGTCTGGATACACTTTTTCTTCACAATAAGCTGAAGCAATCTTACCATCATAACTATCCGCACTCACATGCCCTAAACCAGTTGTGACAACCGTATAATCGAAAACATGTAAAGCAGAAGTACCAGATACAGGTAACATCTTCACTAATGATTCTTTTCCTAAAGCATGTAAAGCCGCCACAATTCCTTGACGACGAGCATTCGTTGCTAAAGCGATATTGGTTTTCTTTCCAGTAGGTGCATACATAATTTTAGTTGCATCCCCACCGGCATAAATGTCGGTGACAGAAGTACGCATGAATTCATCGATTTCTACAAATCCACGTTCATCGATATCGACGATTCCTTTTAACCATTCGGTATCTGGTTTAACTCCTACCGCAATGACAACGGTATCGGCCTCATATTCTCCTTTATCCGTTACAACGCCGGTTACTTTGCCGTCTTTACCGGTTAATTTCTCAACTTTTTCGTGCCCTTTGAAAGCTAAACCTTTTTCTTTGGCATGATTTTCTAATACAGTCGCTAATTCTGGATCGACATAGGTTGGTAAAATATGATCTAGACCATCTAGTAAAATCGTTTCGATTCCGGCTTCTGTGTAGGCCGTCGCCACTTCGACACCAATATAGCCTGCCCCAATTACGACTGCTTTTTTACTAGATTTCATTCGTTCTTTAACGTTTCCTGCATCTTCACATCCACGGAAAGTATGAACATTTTCTAAATCATACCCTTCAAATTTTGGAACAGGTGCAAAGCCTCCAGGACTCAGTAAGAGCTTATCATAGCTTTCTTCCTTCTCACCTTCGTTATCCTTAATTTGAATTGTTTTAGACTCAGGATTAATCCCCACGACTGCTGTTGAGTAATGCATATGAATCCCTTGATCAGCATAAGATTGGTTGGTAGCAAAATGCAATTCGTCTAAAGCTTGAGCAATACCTTGAAGATAAGATTGAGCACCACAAGACATAAAGGACGCGTGGTCACCTGCTTCATATAAATGAATCTCTGCACTCGGTTCTTGCTTCAAGATTGTCTGTACCGCTTCAAATCCAAAATGCGATGTTCCAACTACTACGTACTTCATAAAATAGTCTCCTCTCGTTTATTATAACCATTCTAAACTGATGATATATTCATCTTAACACTCCTCAAAAAAACTTGCATCTAAAAAGACTTATCAATGAAATTATTTTAGTTTGTTAATACAAAACATTTCTGATGATTGAAATGTCAAAATCTATATTTAATTCTTAACAAGTGGGATTGAGATGAAGTATAAAATAAGATAAGTTTTGCTTTTGATACTCCCGTACCGTTTGGTTTGTATCAACTAATCTTAAAATCAACTAGATGCCAGTCAACCATTACGCTTATAAAATTATCCGATACAACTAAACTGAATTTTTGAAATTTTGTCCAACTTCCTTTCGTTATCTAACCATGCAAAGACATGTCTTTGCACAAAGTTTCATTTTTCAAAATCAGGTAAATTCTTTCATCTGAATGCCTTTTAAACAATGTAAGCATTCCAAACGTACAAAAAGTAATAAACGAGATAAAAATAATGCATTTTGTGTTTTCATAAATTTTCAAATTGTCTCATTTTGAGACACGAAAACAGCCTTTTTTGAGTGTTATTTTCATTTTCATAAATTTTAGAAAAATACTTCGCTAAACTTTATATATTCTTAATAATTAAGCAAAATATGTCTCAAAATGAGACACGGGCTTGTGAATGAAAATAACCACAGTAGAATTCTCATCTGAATGGCTTTTTTAAATTTATTTCAAAAACAATCAGCAAGACAATGCAAAAAAAGCATCTAAAAAATCGAATACTACTTAATGAGGGATTGGTCTTCTAACTCACCGTATTCCTTATTGTTAACCGTTGTTTGATTAGGATTGATTTTTTAAAAGATTAAAAATGGGTAGTTAACCAGCGCCTACAAAACAACTTTATTATAAAGCCATTTTTTAAGGTCTTATCACACGAGCTCCACCGTCACGATGTTAAAAGATTTTGTTGCCATCACAAAAATAAAACTATCACTATTCTAAAATATGATAAAAGGATACTTGCGACATAACCTGAAATCATAAATGAATACGCTAGCACCATATTAGGCGCATTATCATCATTTTCTTGGTATAATGATGAAAATAAGGTTTAGGAGAGTGATTAAATCATGAGTCAACAAACATACATCATGTTAAAACCAGATTGCTTGAAGCGCGGCTTGATGGGGGAAGTGATTTCGCGGATTGAAAAGAAAGGCTACCGAATTGTACAAGCCCAATTGATGACCCTTGATGCACCGATCATTGCCGAACATTACGCTCATCTGATTGACAAGCCCTTTTATCCTAAGCTTGAACAGTTTATGTTATCAGGACCTGTCTTTGGCATGGTGGTAGAAGGCGAAGAAGTAATTCAAGGCATGAGAGCCATGATGGGACCAACGAATGTCTTTGAAGCAGCACCTGGTACGATTCGCGGAGACTATGCAACGGATGTCACTTATAATCTGATTCATGGATCAGACTCGCCTGAAACAGCTAAAGTAGAAATTAACCGATTTTTCAACTGATAATAAGCGAAGTTAAAACGCAACAATATTCTGTTCTAAGTCGCTATCGAAGTAACTGCGTTCAAGTTTATTATTTATCCAATTTAAAACAACTTTCATATAGCATAATAAAATTATCATTGAAATATCTCTTAATAAATGATAATATCAATATACAATTAAAAATCACAACTTATCCAGAGCAAGCAGAGGGAATTGGCCCAATGACGCTTCAGCAACCTACCATTGGCAAGGTGCTAAATCCAACTCGAAAGAGATAGATGAGTCGATTCCAGTTATTTGGCACGACGACTCTCGTTGTGCTTTTTTAATTGAATAAATAACTAGGAGTGGTTAGTTTGTTACCAGAAATGAAGAGTAGTTTTGATGAGTTTATTAAAGGAATCAAAAAATTTGGTATTATGCCACATTTAAGATTTCGAAGAAGTCAGAGTGGTGATGTCACTGAACATGATTGGGTGTTTCTAGTCAATACGCGCCCACCGCATAATGGGGCTCATATTGGTCGTTGCTGTACCTGTTGTATTGGCAATGGCAGTATCAATGATTACGATCATTTCAAAGAATCTTTTAGCTATGAAGAATACGAAACGATTGTAAACCTGTTATTCGATTATATTTATACTGACGCTCAGTATAAATCCATTCAGTCATAAACCGACTCATTAAGAAAGAGAGTTTAAGGACAACGCTATTGAACATGCCACTTAGACTCTCTTTTGTGTTTTGAAATATTTTTTGCAGAGACAACGCTACTGTTGTTTAGTCAGATACAATTTCATTATCTTAGGCAGTGGCAACCAGTAGAAAATCGATTGAATTTTGCTTCGTTTGCCTAATCTCTATCTACGGTATTACTTGGAAAATCTTCTTTTGTCTGACCTCGAGATGCCCATAAGTCTTTTTATGATCTATACCGGCTATGCCGTAAAATCTTACGCTTTATACTGCATTAAAAGTTCAAGCTTATTGGTGACTTCATCCATCTCCTGCGAGATAGTCGTTAATCCTTCACGTTTATAAAATTTTACGGCACTCTCATTTTCATGATATACCGTAAGCAGCAATTCCTCACGAAGCTCTTTTGCATAATCTAGTAACTGCTTACCAATGCCTTTAGAACGCATACTTTTATCTACAAAAGTCCCCGCAAGGTAATTATCTTGCAACCCAACGAAGCCCACAATTTCACTTTCATGTTCATAAACATAGATTTCAGCATCTAACAGTTGCGCTTTAACCATTGGTGCATTAGCTATCCAATATTCACGATTTATAAAATGATGTGCCTCAAGATTGCTATCAAGCCAAATTTTCATCACTTGATCAAGGTCTTCTATTTTAAACGCTCTAATCATCATCAATTCCTACTTTCTTGGTACTAATTTTCTGGTTTTAGACTGGTACTATGTGTGGATTACAAATAAGCTATTTCGCTACCATCCTCCATATTGTAGACTCTTTCTTTGAACTCTAATTGCTTACCTTTCGTTTCCATAAATCGATCATTGCCATAGTCAAAGTGAAGCGTTCGATAGGATAAACCAGATAAAATCACAACCAACGTAACCAGAATTACTACAACAATTTTCACCCAATTCATAGTATTTTCCCCTTTGAATACTAACTTTACGTTTTCATCCTATCATTTTACGAATAAGAGATACTTTTTTTACTACGAAAAAAGACCGAAACTTTTACACAGCCTCCAAAATTATTATCGACTCACATTAACTTTTTATCTATTCACATAAATTGATGGAAAACCAAATAATCAAGCATAATTTCATCTCCCGGTCCCTCATAAAGATTTAATAGAATCGGCCTTTACTTTATAAACATTGTTATTTTACTTGGCTCAATTCTTAACAACAATTCACATTTTTCCATATGCATCAAGCCTTAACTATAGATAAGCAGGCCCCTTTTCTAAGTCTTGGAAACAATCTCATGAATCATTATCTTTACTGCCTTAAAAATCTATTTCTCCATTCAAAAATTTTTCTGCATTTAAATTTATTATACCTTCTTTTGAAAAATCGAGCGTATCTAAGCTTAAAATAATCTTCGGATAGTTATCTTTTAACATTTGTAGCGGTCTAAATTCACGTTCTCTTGTCTTTTCATCCATCAAACTCAAACTTACTTGTATGTATATTATCTCCTCATATATTTTACAAATAAAGTCTATTTCGTATTCATCTATCTCACCTGTATAAATTTTATAACCTCTTCGAAGAAGTTCTATAAATACAAGATTCTCTAAAAGATGACCATAATCTTTGTTCCCGCCCGCAATTAATGAAGTTCTTAAACCTGGATCAACTCCATAGAATTTATTGTTTC
The DNA here is from genome assembly GCF_033564055.1 of Globicatella sp. PHS-GS-PNBC-21-1553. Lineage (NCBI taxonomy): Bacteria > Bacillati > Bacillota > Bacilli > Lactobacillales > Aerococcaceae > Globicatella > Globicatella sp. PHS-GS-PNBC-21-1553. The sequence continues at coordinate 1,419,448 of NZ_CP085470.1, read as the reverse complement.
TTGCGAAGACTTTTCTTCCCTTTAAATCATATCTTTCCAACTCATATATTAAATAGGCTTCTTTTAAATATTCTAAGTAAACAGATACCGTTTCTTCTTTTGCATTAATTCCCAACTCAGATTTTATCGTATTAGCTATCTTTCTGACTGAAAACATGGAACCAGAATTTTGAAATATAAAACTCGCTAAAGCTCTTAATAGATGACTATTATTGATTTTATTTCTTAACATGACATCTTTTAATAATACTGAATCTAGTAAATCATTAAGAATGGTGCTTTTAGAGTAATTATTTTCAATTCCTACTACTCCAGGAAATCCACCGTAAATCATATAATCTTGCAATGTTAATTTAGAATCCTTTAATTTGGATTCCCTTAACGAAAATGGGTAGACAACAATAGAAACATATCTTCCAGCTAAATAGGTCACAAGTTCGGATGATAACAACTGAGCATTTGAACCAGTTATTACAATATCTATTTTCTTTTCTAGATGAAGAGAATTTACTGCAACCTCCCATTTATTAACAATTTGAATTTCATCAAATAATAGATAATATTGTAAATCTCTTTTAGTTCTGTCTTTAATATAGTTATGAAGTGCTACACTATCTTGAAGTTCTAAAGTATCTAGATTTTCAAAATTCAAATAAATAATCTGTTCTTCAGTTACTCCATTTTCTAGTAGCCAATCCTTATATTGAAACATAATGGTAGACTTTCCAGACCTTCTAACACCTGTAATGACTTTTATTAAATCTTTATTCTTCCATTCTTTTAACCAGTTAAGTTCTCGTTCTCTGATTATCATTATTTTTCTCCCGTGGTATATTTTTATTTCACAACAATTATATCACCGTAAGGGAGATTATTCAAACAAATTTCTAACTTTCATCTCCCCAAAGGAGATATATATGAATTTTTATTAACTTATATCGCTATCAGAGAAGTAGATGTTTGTGACATAACCCTCATTTTAAATTTTCTCTCAAACTATTTTATTATCCTAATAAGTCAAGTCCATAATATTGCGTAAAAATAACAAGCACATTTTTTATTCCATTTTTTGCCTTAACGATCAACTAATTACTGGCAAGGTTCTGTCAATGGGGAAAGCAAAGCATCAGATAGACTGCCTATATATTAAAGACGATAAAGACCATGTAGCTTATCAAGATGGGAAGAATCGGGAAATGCGCTTGACGTATGTTCACGAAGGATACAAAGAAAATTTAGAATCAAATGATCGGAAAGAATTAAATATTAGCCGCATATTCACAGGATTATACGAAGATAGCGAAGAACTGTGGGGAGATGTTTATTACTATCTCGACCAACAATAATTTGACACTATCCTACGTCAATTAAGTTTTGAATTTCTTCGAGATTCAGTGTAAAATGTACTTGGGTCATTTTAATTCCTCCTGGTTTGTTTTATTTTCCTAAAAACATTGTACCAGTTATGGAGGGATTAGTGACCCTTTCTTTTTACACAATTATATGGACTTTATCTATAATTAAATGAGCATCTCGAGATTATAGTGTTTAATATTATGCGCAACTTCTTATCTTTCTTTTCTACGAACTATTCGGAATTTCCGAACAGTTGAAGTTTCATCCAGCTCATTTAGTTATTTTTTATAACTTCAATAGAATTAAAAAAGTTAATACCGTTAACTTCTTCTTCGCGGTTTGTAGCTAACTAAAATTCATTGATTCATTCGCCCTATTTTACCACCACAATTTTTCCCGTTTCATTGAATTGCTTACATTCTCTAGTAACTACTGGGTCATTTTTAATGACAACAAAAAACCCGTCTACCTACCGGCAAACGAGCTTATCGTAATCTTCTATTCTCCTTTAAATGTAACGCCGTTATCTCTCAACTTCTTCACAGTTCCTTTTCCGATTCCGTCAATCGCTAAGACTTCATGTTCTGCTATGGTTTGGAAGTCCTCTAGCGTCCGCAAACCCTTTGATAATAGCGAACGAACATATCTGCTATCAATATTCGTAAAGATTCCAGTGCCAGCTAATTTATAAGATTCTCTGTATAAGGCGACCCCATTTGATTTTTCAGCATAATATTGTTGATAATATTCAGGATTAATTTTTTCTAGTATTTTTTGGAAAGTCCGATATAAAAATACGGAATGCTGAAATAAACTCAATACCTCATTAAAAGCAACCGCAAGTGATTTTTCTGAATTGAACTGATAAGGTTCGAACGGCAACGTTTCATAAACCAAGAAACTGTTAAATTCTTTTGTTACGAAAAATTGAGTGATTGTAGGATTAATCTCCAATAACTCCTGAATAATCCGTTCGGCATAATTAAGGTCTCCTTCAAGAATCAAGCTGACTGCCAAGTAAAATAACATTTGATCGTCCTTTTGATACATTGAATCTTTTTTGAAAAAAATTCGCGCTTTTGTAGGTTGGAAAGATAGAACATAAATCGCCATCAAACTATAACGAACACCCAAATTATCATTCGGATTATATCGTAAGATTTCCCTCGCTGTGTCTTGAGCTTTTCCAAAAAGCAATTGTTCCTTATAGAAATCTAACAATAATCTGCGGGCACGAAAATAAGGACGATTTTCAACTCCCGCATAAGAAGCTTCTTTAATAAATCGACGATGGGTTTTCAAGTATTCTTTTGTCTTTTCTTCAATCAATGAAACAGCTTCTATATCATCATAACGTTCAAAACATAAAGCACAATAAATATCTAAGTTGTCTGGTTCCAACTGATTTGCCTCTTCTAATAGTGCTAAGCGCTCATCAGCATCATCACTTTCCATTGCTTCATCCAACAACTCCAAAACTCTGCTAGTATCATCTTCTAGTTCGTCTATCAACCCATCATTAAAACGAGCTACATAATCATTAATCGCCTCATCAATATTTTCATATTCACCCGAATGTTGGTCTAGAAAAACTTCTAACTGTCTAAAAATATTTTCTGTTTCTCGTGACATCAATATCATTCCTTTCCTATCCTTAAATTCTAGTGCTACCTTCCGACTATAAGGTGAACCCGTGTCTCGTCCTCACCAAGAGAAACTCTGATCTGTTGTATGTCGTTTTTAAGTGCCAGTTTAATCTTGAGATGGCACTTAGACAGTTTGAATACTCCATCATTTTTAATCATTTCTCTTGTATGACAATATCATTTGTTAAAGTTTATCCTTTGTTTACTATTATCACTTAACATATAATTTTTTCAATATCCTTAGTAATATGTTTCAAACCAAAAGTAATCATTGAATTAATATTATCAAATAGATTATGTCTTCAATTTTTTGATAAGATTCTCATATAAAGCAGTAATAACACCGTGTGACTCATCTACAACAATAACTTTCCTATTCATAAATGACAATTCAGTGATTACTTTGCTTACTTTAGTCAAACCACTAAGCACCATGATTTAATCATTACCTCACTCTTTTATCATTTCCATTCATTACCATTAATCAAAATTCTAGTTTTATCAGAATTTCAACACCCAAATTATACAATAAAAGAGAGCCACATACCATGTCTCCTGCAAAATGATTTTACAATTCTTTTATTTTTGTCTGTTATAACACTTCTATCTGCTAGTATAAAAGTTACAATAAGATTACCCAATTTGTTGCACGTAACTTTCCTCAGTTTCAAAAACAATCGAGGTAATTTGAAGTAATATTTTTGATATAATGTCCTATTCGGATAGGATGGTTATTTCAGAGATTGTTAGGATCACCATCACATCGTTAGATGACTTATCAAGATTAAGTGAATGGTCTCGGAAAGGAGAAATAAAATTGAATCTATCGAAGATTGCATAATCAAAGTAATCTTTATCATCTTCTAAATCTTGTACTGCTAATACATTTCCTATTGAAAGTCATTTTATTATCTCATCGACTTTAAGATAAAAACAAATGATTTAGGTCGACCTGATATGAGGCCGGAGTCCTTTGAACAGTTGATGCAAGAAAATAAAGCTCCATCAGTGATTTTGCAACAATTTAAAGAAATTACGCAACACTTCAAAGCGATTGATAGTGGGATTGCTCCCATGTTAATGAATCTGTTCAAAATAGCGATAGTTCAAGAGAAATTTTTAAGAGAACACCGGTCTTTCAAACAATTCATAAAGTCATTAATGGTTTACTTAACAGTTTCCATTATCGATGCTGGACATAAACTTGATAAATTTAGTCAAAATTATTGTTCGTTAAATAATAGCACAGTGGTTGAGTGGTCTCAACTGTGCGGGGGTAGGCAGACGAAGTGAAAATCATTCGATTTTCTACTTCTGGTCTACTCCCAACTTTGCGGGGGTGGGCAGACGAAGCGAAAATTATTTAATTTTCTACTTCTTGCCCACTCCCTGCTATTACTTTTTGGAAAAATAAGTCCTATTAGCAATTGCAATGTTGTTAGGAATCTTTATGGCTATTGCAACCTTCTAAGTTATAAAAGTTGAAAGTAATTGGTTTGTAAATTTAATTTTACTTTTTTCATTATTTTTGTTAGAATCATTATTAAAATATAGATTTCAACATAAACAAGGGGTGCCATATTGGCTGAGATTATACCCTTTATTGGATCAAGGTAATGCTTGCGTCAAGATGTTTAACTCCTTTTTTGTGTTGGTTAAGAAAAGGAGTTTTTTTATGTCAAAAATTAAGACACAAACTTTGATTGAGATTACTATCTGTGCCGCTTTATCACTACTTCTTGATTTGATGATTCCTTCGCCATCATGGAGTTTTAAGGTTTCTGTCAAGATGATTCCAATTATTATTCTTGCTCTACGTCGTGGTACATTGGCAGGTTGCTTGGGAGGATTTCTATGGGGATTACTCCAATACATTACCGGTAATGCGTATGTATTAACGTTAGTACAATTTGTAGTTGAATATTTTGTCGCTTTTGCAGTCATTGGTTTCGCTGGTTTCTTTGCACCTTATATGCAAAATGCATTAAAAGAAGAACCAACAAATCGTGTGAAACAATGGGAGATAGCTTCCATGGCGACAATTGTGGGATCATTAGCTCGTTATATCGTCCACTTTATTGCGGGGGTGTCATTCTGGGGGTCTTATGCACCTGAAGGACAAAGTCCATATGTATACTCATTCCTAGTCAATGGAGGAGCGTTTCTATCTGAAACTCTTTGCTGTATTATTGTATTAATTTTCCTAACGCGTTCATTCCAACCTCTCTTACGCGTAAAAACATCAGGTTATTAATCAATTTTTATAACGTTTGGCTAACTCCTGCATCTTTAATCGTTTAATGATATGAATAAGGAATTATAACTTATTTAATAATGAAGACCGTGTGACTTATTTGAGTTGTTTATAGAGAGAGGGGTTAGTGCAACATCTTCGATCACTAAGTAAAGACCCTTCATCGGAATCTTGATGAACCACCATGAGACTTGTATAGAAGCGTAGTTAAGACGTAATCACGCGTTAAGTGACTGAGGATAATCGGCAGATTATTAAGGTTTGGGTAAAACCACGTGATTAACGTCCCATTGATTGTTACGGCAGTCAATGGGATTTTTATTTTTAAAGTTCTTTGTCAAATGATGTGGGTCACAGAAATTTTGGTCATTAAACACCGGTGTGTTGAATGGCTATTTTTTTCTAATTTGGCGTTTTTCTGTCTGCAATTCTTTTCTTCGGTTACATTTCCAGGGTTTGGATCATTTCCATATCTTACTTCTTACCTATCTACATCGATAGCTATGTTAATGAATTTACTCTCTAGATATGATATTTCTGTTGGTCCAAATGAATTATTTTGTTTGGTTAACATGACTAATTCGGAGAAATAAATATCATCCTTTAAGTGCTCTGCTACACTAAATGAAAAAGAGATCAACGTTAGCTGACCTCACTTAATTATATATAGATAGTTTTTCCAATTAACTTACTAAGCATGTTCACTATAAACTGAAATTTAGTCTGTTATAATTCCGTCGTGATTGCTCGCCACGGACACTTAAGCCTGTTACCGACCGTCGTGAAATCGAGCGACTGACACTTCGTCTATTAGAGTCTCTAAGCTTTCAATGCCTAATTCATCCATTCGCTGAGGAAGTTGGCTAATAATTTCTGGACAAATCATCGGTTGATTATAATTTTCTGTCCCAATTTGAACGGCAGATGCGCCCGCCATATACATTTCTAGAACATCATCTACGGTCTTTATGCCACCCACTCCAATAATCGGTATCTTAACTGCTCCAGCAACTTGATAAATCATCCTTAAGGCAATGTGTTTTAAAGAAGTTCCAGATAACCCACCTGTCACCCCTCCTAAAATGGGTTGTCTACTTTCTAAATTAAAGGCCATAGCCGTTATTGTATTAATCATTGTAATTGCGTCAGCCCCACCCTCTTCTGCTGCTTTTGCAATGCTAACAATATCCGTCACATTAGGCGTCAACTTAACATAGATGGGTAGATGAGTCACTGCTTTACATTGTTGGGTTAATTGTTTAACTACTTGCGGATCCGTGCCAAAAGAAATGCCTCCTTCTTTAATATTTGGACAAGAAACATTAAGTTCAATCGCACGGACATTCTCAGCTTGAGAGATACGTTGACACATCTCGACATAATCTTCTTCTTTGGACCCCGCCACGCTTGCGATTACAGGAACATCATAATTCGCTAAGAATGGTAATTTCTCAGAAAGGACAGTCTTAATCCCCGGATTTTTCAAACCAACAGAGTTTAACACAGCGTCATCACGGTGCACATATTGTGGTGCTGGGTTCCCTAATCGTTCTTCAAGCGTTGTACTCTTAATCACAATTGCCCCTAACACACCTATATCTTATACTAAAACTTACACGATTATTTACTTCCAAACCATTATATCAATAAGAGATACACAGAACTATGCGATTCCTATTCTGATGTATAGTTCACTCTCCATTTTAAAAGTTAAAAACGAGACCCTCAGACATCCATTAAACGTCTAATAATCCCGTCCTTATACGTTTTTTCAATAAATACCACATACTAAACGGTTCGCTATCTCGAATCATTTTCTTACTTAGTTCTTCATTCTTCGACAGCTATCACACAGTTCTTCGTAATTACTTACTGTGTTGTTTCGTTCCTTGTAAGTAATGCTACCGTCTCTACATGTAATTTTTAGCTTATTGGTCATAAGAAACTAAGCCTAAAAAGATTACTATATCAACAATTTGAAGTAGTCACATTATTTTTTAATTCCAATCAAATAATAATTAGTCTATTTTATCTCTCTAGTCTTTTAGCCATTATGATTTCATTCCACTCTTCTTGCTTTCCAGTCTCAATATATCCTTCAGATTCTAATAGATGCTTCATAGCCACATTGTTCATCACATAATCCGATACAATCTTTTCGTATCCCTCAAGGCTATGGACATAATCTTCAATGCTTCTTAGAGCTTTTCTTCCATATCCTTTGGACTGGAATTGGTCTCCTATAACAATTCTCCAAATATAAACAGTCTTTTCTTCTATTTCAGTAATTAGAGACACAAAGCCGACAACCTTGCCCTGTTCTTCTAAAGCAAATAAGAACACCGTATCATCATCTCGGTAGTAATAGCTCTCCGCCAAGGAAAACAGGGGATATCTTACAAAAGTTTCTTGACTATTTTTAAGTTTCAAGGCCATTACATCATAAATATTTTTCTCTGTAATTTGAGCTAAATTCATTTATTCCTCCCAATTAGAATAATTAATAAGTCTGTTCTATTTTTACTACACTATAATAAACGATAAATTAATAACCTCTATGAAATGATTTCATCTTTAAGATAAAGTCCATATAATTGTGTAAAAAGAAAGGGTCACTATAATGTTCTCCAGGTGATTTTCTATATCTAAATGTCTAAGCTAATTGCAGGACCTGCTGGAATAATACCGTTCGGGTTGATTGTCGGGTGGCTTCCGTAGTAATGGTGTTGGATGTGGTAGAAATCAACTGTGTCAGAAATACCTGGCATATTGTAGATTTCACGTGTATAACGCCATACATTTTCAAAATCAGTTAAATGTTTAATATTGCACTTGAAGTGACCATAGTAAACATGCTCGAAACGGATTAAAGTCGGGAATAAGCGGATATCAGAAGTAGTAAATTTGTCGCCTAGTAAGAACTTGTTATCAGCTAAAATGCTGTCTAATTTCTCTAAGGCATCGAATACATGACCAACTTCTTCTTCATAAACTGCTTGTTCTGTCGCAAAACCAGCTTTATAAACACCGTTGTTGATGTTGGGATATACATAGTCATCCATTTCTTTAATTTGGTCACGCAATTCTTCTGGATAGTAGTCGCCTTCTTTAGCACCAATTTCATCAAAGGCTGAATTTAACATCAACATAATTTCAGATGATTCGTTGTTGACGATGGTATCTTTTTCCTTGTCATATAAAACAGGAACCGTTACTCGACCAGTGTACTCAGAGTCAGCATATGTATAGACTTGGTATAAAAAATCGGCATTCAAGATTGGATCAGGAATTACACCTTGGTCTGGTGCAAAGGTCCAACCGTTTTCTAACATGATTGGGTTTACGATAGAGATTGAAATCATATCTTCTAAACCTTTTAATTTACGCATCATTAAAGTGCGACTAGCCCATGGACAAGCTAGTGAGACGTATAGATGGTAACGCCCAGCTTCCGCTTTAAAACCACCTTCACCAGTCAGACCTGGTGCACCATCTCTTGTAATCCAATTTCTGAATTGTGAATCTTTACGTACAAAACGACCACCCGTTGATTTTGTATCATACCATTGGTCTTTCCAAACACCGTCTACTAATAATCCCATAATACATCTCCTTTTAGAAATAATAATCAGTTTCAAACTATATACTTCTATTGTAATATAATCGAAGACATATCTCACGTATTAGGGTTTGGTTAGGCTAAAAGACCGTATAACTCAAACACGAACTATTGAAAATTAAACAAAGCTAGATGACTAACAATTAAAGGTTAGCTATACTTAACTACGCTAGGTAAAAATCTAACCAAACTATATTTGCTATGAATAAGTAATATCGAATAATAAAAACGCAGTGGTTGAGTGGCATCAAACTGCATCTTAATGAGGTTAAAGATAAATTTGAAAAATTCAGTCAAATGAGTGCTTATTCATTAAAAACGCAGTGGTTGAGTGGCATCAAACTGCGTCTCAATGAGATTGAACATAAATTTGAAAAATTCAGTCAAATGAGTGCTTATTCATTAAAAACGCAGTGGTTGAGTGGTCTCAATCTTCGTCTTAACGACTTGTTTGAGTCCTACTCAACTTTGCGGGAGTAGGCCGACGAAGCGAAAATTATTCAATTTTCTACTTCTTGCCCACTCCCTCAATCATAAAAATCGGTGTAATTAATAGTCTTTTTTCTTTACCGGAATCCAGATTTCGCTTCGATACTTTGGATTTCCAGTGTCTGGACTCTCGTTCCACAAAATTTCAGGGCCTTCAACTAACTCATAACTTGAAGACGGAAACCACTCTGAGTATATTCTACCCCATACATTTTGAAGTGCCTCTGGGAATGGTCCAATCGATTCAAATACTGCCCAGGTACAAGCATCAATTTTTAATACATCAAATTCTGCTGTTTCATCACCTGAAGTTGCTACCCCGATGTAATGATCCAACTCGCCCTTTTCTTCCATTCTTCCTTCTGAAAAATTAGTGGAAGCACTAATAATACCCATTGGTTCTATATTTGAGATTGCTTTTAATTGTTTAATAACCTCCGGTGTTAAAAATTCGGTCATTTGTGCAATTTCTTGATTGACACCTTCAAAAATAATTGGGACTCTCTTCTTAAATCCTACTAACTTAAAAGGTCCTTTCTCAACAATACGATAGTTCATTTCGCATCCTCCTTTAATTGATAATTGAAAGGTCATTCTTGGATAAGCTTTTAATTGTGTATTCTCACTCCTTGCCTCAGAAGGGAGAATACCATGCAGGGAATGAAAAGCACGGGAAAATGAATCAGCCGAATTATAGCCATATTTGACGGCTACATCAATTATTCTCAAATCCTTATCTTTCAAATCAATTGCAGCCAATGACAGTCTTCTTCTCCGAATATATTCTGATAAACTTATACCTGCTAAAAAAGAAAACATCCTTTTAAAATGATACTCTGAACAGTAAGCAATTTTAGATACTTCACTATAGTCAATTTCCTCTGTTAAGTGCTCTTCAATATATGCCAATGCATTATTCATACTTCTTAAAGAATCCATTGAACAACCTCCTTACATCATCAATATTATCAAAGAGTGCGTTTATTTATCCGACAATCTGTGCATAATATAGTCGATTCTGTTTTAAAGACAGTACCAGGTATGCAAACAATTTCGAATTGTGTTCTCTATCTGGTACTACTAATTATAGTATAAAGCATCCCTGTCACTCATACAGTTCAAAATATTCCGAATTTAATGAGTGACAGGGTGGATTGACTAGTTTTAACTCTTAAGTCTCATCCTATAGCTCTTCTGTCTTATAAACATAATCCCCTTCATAATGGTAACTTGCGTCTATTCCATTCAAATAAACTTCTCGATCATTGATTTTATTTGTTAAAGCTGCTTTCAAAAGAACTTTAATTTCAACATCTTTTATTGGACTTCTTTCAATTGCTACCCAAAGATGATTTTTATCTACCACTACTATCTTTTTATTTCTATTTAAATCCCTTATGACTTGCTATATATGTTAACTTAAAAGTAAAAGCTCCACTTAAGGTTAGAAAAAATACTTGTCTAACATTAACTCTTAACTACATATGCTTTTTCAAAAATTCAATTTTCTTAAAATCTTTGTTGTTATTATTGTCATTTCTATAAGAATCCTTTGAAGATGCTTGATAGATTTTTAAAAACTGCCTTAGGTTGGGGAGACGAAATGTTATACCCTCTACTTGAATAAGGTCTAGGTCTGATACTCTTATTCCAGCAAAGTCGTATAGGGAATCAATGCTGCCCAACTCTACACTAAGGCCATTTTTTTGAAATTCATGTTCATGAAGGTCTATTAATTCATAGCCTAGGTCTTCCATGACTTTGGATATTGTACCCCAATTATAAATTCTAAGCTGGTCAGGAGCCTCCCATCCTCTTGGATCACCTGGAACATGAATGTCTATATCTGATGGCTCCCAAGAAGTTTTTGAAATAAACTCTAAACCCAAGGACCCCATTAAAGTTGGCACAATTCCAACATTGTTTAAATGTACACAAATTATTTTAAATTCATTAAATAGGTCTTTTTTCATTGGTCCTCCATGATAATGTACTGCTTTGGCATTTTATTGCTTCTGTTTCATATTATTATGCTAAAAATCTAAATACTCCTTGTCAGCAACACCACACTCCGTAGGTTTTGAGATGAGTGGATAGCTGTCAAAGGACAATTTCCATTTTCCTTTTTTACTGAATTCTCTTTGTGAGAATATACCCACTGTGGGCTTTCGTGTGTGGGAAGATATCAACGACATTATAACTTAGTAACCGTGTCCTTTACCGTAGATGACATTAACCAGCATCTGATATCATTAAAGCCAAACTTATTCCCTCTTATTTTATAAAGCTTTTACTTGAGATTTTTTAACTTCATATCCTAATTTATCGATGGCATTTTCAATATCTTTTATAGATACTTTTTTATCATCATATTCCACTTTTACTTTACTTGAATTAAATAGCACCTTTAAGTTATTTTTGTCTACTCCATCTAATGATTTAACTCCATTTTCTATTTTTTGCATACATGATGGACATGTTAATGTTTCTAACTGAATTGTTGCTTTTTGCATTTTTCATCTCTCCTTTAGTTCATGTTAATTGTATTATATACTATTAATATCTATAATAAATTGATTTACATCAAGAATTTTATTTATTTCTATTTTCTTAATTTATAGCGAAGAAGTCTCATACCATTTAAAATAACTACTAATATACTTGCTTCATGTACTAACATACCGATTGACATGTTCATCCATTCACTAAAGAATACGCTGGCAAGAAGGACTAATACAACCCCTACTGCAATAATAATATTTTGAAGCATGTTATTAGCGGTTGCTTTTGTTAAACCTAATGCATGTGGCAAGCGGCTGAAATCTGAATTCATTAAAACAACATCTGAAGTTTCGATTGCTACATCTGTTCCACTTCCCATAGCAATTCCAATTTGTGCTAAAGCTAGTGAAGGACTATCATTTACTCCATCTCCAACAAATGCCACAATTTGACCTTTTTCTTGTAACTCTTTAATATATGTTGCTTTATCTTCTGGCAACATATGTCCATGAGCTTCTGTAAGTCCTAGTTCACGTGCTACTAAATCAACTGTTCCTTGGTTATCACCAGAAAGAACTACTAGATTTTTAACACCAAGTTTTTTCAACTTTTTAAGATCATCTTTTACACCCGGGCGAATTTGATCACGAATACCCATCAATGCCTTTAATTCACCATCAACTGATGTTAAAACAAGTGAATTTCCATTTTTCTCAAATCTGGCAATATCTGCACGAGCTTTTTCACTTAAAAGAATATTTTCTTGCTCCATTAGTGCCACATTACCGACTGCAACTTTATGACCTTCTACATGAGCTACAATTCCTCCACCTTTTACAACATCTGTTTTTTCAACTGTATTTAATTTTATATCTCCAATATATTCTACAACTGCTTTTGCTAATGGATGATCTGATTCCTTTTCAACACTTGCTAGATACCCTAATACTTCATCTACATCATCTGCATAAATTTCTTTATCAGCTACTTTGGGATTTCCTATTGTTAATGTACCTGTTTTGTCAAATACAATGGTATCTAGTCTGCTAAAATCACTAATAACCTCGCTACCTTTTAGAAGGACTCCATGACGTGCTCCATTGCCAATCCCCGCGACGTTTGAAACCGGTACACCGATTACCAATGCTCCTGGACATCCTAAAACTAATATTGTAATTGCAAGTTCAATATCCCTTGAAAATATCCATACAATAAAAGAGAGAACTAAAACAGCTGGTGTGTAGGATTTAGAAAATCTATCAATGAAACGTTCTGCTTCTGATTTTGAATCCTGTGCTTCTTCAACCAACTCAATGATTTTACCAAAAGTAGTATCCTCACCTACACGATCAGCAGTGATTTGAATAGTTCCATTTTCTAAAATTGTTCCGGCATATACCCCCGAACCTTTCTTTTTACTTACAGGAACCGCTTCTCCGGTAATACTTGCTTCATTAATATGCCCTTCTCCTGTTAACACTGTACCGTCAACTGGGATTTTTGCACCCGTTTTAACAAGCAAAATATCTCCTACATCAACTTCATCTATTTCTACTTCTTCAAACTCACCATTTTCCACTTGTTTTAAGGCACTTTCTGGTGCCATTTGAGTTAATTCTTTAATGGCAGAACGTGTTTTATTAAGTGTCCTTTGTTCTAGATAAGCTCCAAATAGAAATAAAAATGTAACAATTGCTGATTCTTCGTAGTTTCTAATTATAAAGGCTCCGATAACTGCAATGGTAACTAAAACATCAATACTAACTACTTTGACTTTTAATGCTTGATACGCTTGAATCGCAATAGGTGAAACTCCCAAAATTGAAGCAATTACTAATGCCCAAATGGCTATTTGTTCGTTTTCGAAGCCTAATTTACTGACAAATGCAATTATTATTAAAATTGCACTTACTATTGTAATATGGTTTTTTCTTCCTAATATAAATTTTTGCACATTCATACTCCTCCCTATTAGATTATTTATATCTTTTCATTACTTTGTTTATTTTCTTTTATGCTTCATATGCTTTATCTAATTCTGCTAACATGTTATAGACTGCTTCATAACTTTCACATACATCACCTGGAACTGTATAATTATCTGTGATTTCACGTAATTTTACAAACTCCTCTTTTAAGTCCGGCTTTTCTACTCCCGCATCTTTTGCTTTCTTTGCAAGTTCATCATATACTTTACGAACTTGGTAGAATTCTGGATGATTTCCTCCATGAACTTTTGCTACAACTGGAACATATTGTGCCAATGTTTTTAAATGAGTTTCCTTTACTTGATTAAAATTTAATTGTCTTGACATATTTTTTCCTTCTTTCTTGTTTTATTTTTTTATCTTGACTATATAATAATATAGATTGAAAGAAATTAAATTGATCTAAATCAAGTTTAGTCTTTTTTAAATGTTTTAATAATTTTTACTGCTATTTTACTTTGTTATATCACATCTATACCAACAACAATCCATCTAAATGTATATGTTAACTTAAAAGTGAGCCACTATATTAATTGAAAACTGAGCCACTTTTGATAGAAAATAACCCTATTGAATAATAAATAGGGGGAATATCAGGAGTGATTGAATTGAAAGAAAAACAAACGATTAAAAAACTCTACCTCGATGGGCTAAGCAAAAGAAAGATTGCTTTACTCACGAAGAAATCTTTGAAATACCGTTGATAAATATATCAAGGAATATGAAAGGGGCAAGTATGGAGATGTTCGTGATCTTCCTATTGAAGAGGATATAGTAAAACCACCAACTTATAAAAAAAGAGTCGGTAGACGCAAAGTATTATTATAATCAATTGAAGTGATGTTACGTGATTTTATTAAAGAAGATAAGTGAAAAAAGGTTCATTGCATGGCTAAACAACAAAAGAAGATTATAGACATACATGAAAAGCTGCTCGAGCGTGGCTATTCTATTAGTTATACAACCGTTAGAAACTTCATTAACTTTGAGATGACAAAAACAAAAGAAGTATTTATCCGACGCCATGCGGAACCAGGATATGAGGTTGAATTTGATTGGGGAGAGATAAAATTATTTATCGATGACAAGCTAAAAACATTTTCTTTGGCTGTATTTACTTTGGCGCACAGTAATTACCGTTTCGCTAGAATTTATCAATCCGAATCCCAAATTTGTGTATTAGACGTTCACACAAAATTTATCAGTCACATCGGCTTTATCCCTTCGGTGCTTACCTACGATAATATGAGAATGGTTGTTAAAAGCTTTATTGGAACAGAGAAAACCATTACCGACAGCATGATTCATTTATCTAATGACTATCAATTTAAAATTCGTTTATGTGAACCACGAAAAGGAAATGAAAAGGGACATGTGGAACGTAGTGTTGAGTTTATACGTCGTAGGGCGTTTGCATCACGAACACAAGGCTTCTCACCTGAAATTGATGCAGACAGAAAAAGAAAGGATTGGCCCCACCATGATCGCTCCTTTCGATGTTTCTGAAATATTGGAATGTCGAGTGGATAAATATAGTACGGTTGTCATTAAGCAGAATCATTACTCTGTACCAGAAGGTCATATTGGAAAATATATCATCGCAAAACTAAGTGCCGATCAAGTTAAGTTGTTTATTGATGGTGAAATAATCGCAACACATAAACGTAATTGGGGTGTCCATCAGTGGGAAATGAATCTTTACCATTACTTAGAAACATTCAAAAGAAAAAAGGTGCCTTGGCTCAAAGTGAATGTTTGAGACAAGCACCACAACAAATAAAAAACCTTTACCACCATCATTATATAGGAAAAGAGAAAGAATTCATAATATTACTCCACTACATGAAGGACAATAACAACTTTGAACGTGTTATGGCAGCGGTCGAAGAACTGAATGGTATTCGTTGGGGATACGTTAGCACAGAAAGAATTTTATTTCTATGCGAGCAATCAGAGCCGACAGAGGTATCTCTGGCAAGAGATGAGACAACCCATCAATCGGAAAGCAATTTGAAAGCTTATGCGAATCTGTTTCATCAAGCAGATAAGGAGGTCATTCACTATGGATAAGAAGAACGATTAATTGAGTTATGTAGAGAATTACGATTACCCAGTATTCGGAAAATGGTGCAAGAAGAAGGAACATTTCATAATCCAACCGAAGCCTTTACGATTCTTCTCCAAGTCTTAGAACAGGAAAAGAATGACCGCTTTATTCGGTCAAAACAAAATCGAATACGTATCGCTAACTTTCCACAAAAGAAATTGTTAGAAGAGTTAGTCATAGATGCTTTACCAGAACAAGCACAGCAAAAGTTACCTCATCTAAAAGCGTTAGATTTTATTAAAGAGGGACAAAATGTGATTTTAACTGGTTCGCCAGGTACTGGAAAATCACATATAGCGATAGGATTAGGGATGGAAGCTTGTTTAGCGGGCTATCGCGTCTTTTTTGCGACAGTCCCTTCCCTCATCAATCAGTTGAAAGAGCATCGATCAGAAAGAACCTTACGCTCATTCGAATTAAAATTTGAAAATTACGATCTCGTCATTATTGATGAACTTGGGTATATCTCTTTCGACAAAGAAGGGGCGGAATTATTATTTTCACATCTATCTTTACGAGCGGGAAGAAAATCTACCATTATCACGAGTAATTTATCATTTTTAAAATGGCAGGAAATATTTCATGATCCCGTCCTAACAGCTGCCTTAACCGACCGTTTGACTCATAAATCACATGTTGTAAATATGGTCGGTCCTTCTTACAGAATGAAAGAAACAGAACAATGGATAAAAGATAATTCAAAGATGACAGTGGCTCAATTTTAAATTGCGAAATGGCTCAATTTTAACTTGCGAAATACAACCACTCGTATCTATCACATTATCAAAGATCGTCAATTCAACATTCTCATGACCGGCTTCCACTAATCGATCGTATAAATCGCCTGCTGTTGGTTGGAATTGAACAACCTCATCATTCAATGCGTGAACGAACCAGATTGGGATGTTCAGTAATTTCTCTAAGTCGTCATCGTCAATCCATTCTGATTGATAAGCTTGACAGATTGGGAAGATTGCTGCATAGTAGTCAGGATTCTCGATGGCTAGGTTCACCGTCATATAGCCACCATTCACACTTAACCTAGATAAATCGTCTAATGATGTGATTGTGATCTTTGTAATTTCTGACATAATCACCCTCCCTGATTGGATAATTATATCAAAAGAGATGACCTCAATTGTTTTTGTAACTGGGGAAAGTCACGTGCAACAAATTGGGTAATCTTATTGTAACTTTTATAAGAATTAAGTATATTATTTCCAATTATAGGCACAATATACTTAATCAAATGACCTTTGAAAGATCAGTTTCTATATCAAATTACTTTATATTCTTTTACCAATTATTAATTAAAAGAATGAGATTACACAAAATTAATTACACCACCAATCCACCTTAATTACCTTCGATATTAAAAATGCTAATGGCATTAATGGTGCTGTGGAACAGAAGGTAAATAAATTCTTCGTCAGGATAGGTAATGATGTTAAGTGAATAATCAGTACAGTACACCAAATAATAATTGATGCTAAAATAAAGTGCAAGCCTTTTTTTGCTTAATTGCACAATCCAACTGTAATTCTTCTAGGTTCATAATCAATCCTCCAACAAATAAAAATAACTTCCTACTGCATATCAATCTCCTATGACCCCTTATCTCTTTACTTGAAATTCTGGTCCTATTTAGTCTGGATGGTATAGGAGGTGACTTCCTTTACCTTGGCATTTTTCCCAAACCCATTGAATCTATATATGTCACAATACTCAAAAGTAGACTCATCACTGAAGATAATACGTCCATTAACAGCAGCAACATTGCCATGGGTTATTAGATTGCTTATTAGGATTTCTTTAATGCTCATGCCCCTATAGTTCCTTAATCTTTCAAGTATTTTATCCTTATCAACTATTAATTTATTCCCTATAATCTTCCAAGTGATATTGTCAGATGTATTATCCTCTATATATCTATCATTTCCTGTGGCAAATGCAATATAAAAATCTAATAGCACACTTTTTTTAGGAGCATTACCACAATCCTTTGGATAGGATATTCTTATTCCATCATAATAATCTACCTTCACAGCTTCATCTCCTTCTATATTCCCTAAGAAATATTATTACAATACTAGTCATAAATAACGATTTCTTCAATAAGCACTTCTACAACCCTTGAAATATCAATATGTGCATAAGTGTACCAAAACATAATCTTTTCATTGCGATGCCTCCTCTTTTTTATAATAATAATTTAACACTTAGCACTGCTTATTTCTAAATTTCAGTATTCTCAGTCTCCTTTTGTACCATATACTCTTCACGAATCTGAGATAGAGTTTTGCCAGTTTCTTTGTGTACCGCAAAAACATAAGTCTGAACACTAGACCACCCATAAATTTCTTTCAACCATGCTTGCATCGACTTTTCTTCACCGTTGACCATTACATTACCATTAGAAAGAAGACGTCCTTCATCCTCTCTACCTTTAGCAACAATGATGTCGCCTTCTTTAACCACACCCCATTCGAGCATTAAGTCTATTTTAGGCAAAGATCTGCGTGTAATTTTCTTATCTCCTGTTACTGTTGTCACGATTGATTTATCCATCAAGTTCACATAATAATCATCGTAATTGGTCACCGGGAGTAGCTTTTCCACATAGAAAAACAAATCTTCATTTAGCTTGTATGGAGTTAATCTATAGCAACTCATGTCAACATTATTACTATTTAGCCACGCAACTGCCGACAATGTCTGTTCGTCAAAATCAGACGCCACTAGAATAATTCTTTGCTTTTCATTAAAGTTCTTCTGTGCATCATTGACCTGAAGGAACTCATTTAACTTGCGAATACCAAGTTCAAATGAGGTTAACTCTCCAAGTTCAAACTCACTTCTATATTTTTCAATGTAGGGAGCATAAACCTTCTTCACTAAATCATCGGTCTTATCTATTGTTGCATAACTAGCAGCATATCTTATTGCCTGGAATTCAAAAGCTTCTTTGCGATGTTCAATATCTTTACGATCCCTCTTGATTTCAATGAGTACAATATTTCCATTGTTATCAACTGCAGTCAAATCACTTCTTCCATTCTTTTCATTTCTGACTTGTCTACCGACAATAAGCATGGACTCTTCTTCATCACAGATCATATCAATACTGTTTCTTAAAATTTCTTCTATATCATTTTCTGTCATATTCAACTCTGAAAAAGTGACCGGTTCAATCCTGGCAGCTTGTTTCCCCTTAATACTGTACATGTTCTACATCCCCAACATATCAATGCCTATTTCTTCTCAGGACCAATTCTCTCCCACTTCCTGTTTTTTTCAGCTGTAGGCGGAAGTTTATCATCTCCATGTTCAATTGTTACTTGTCTAGGTTTACTAACTTCTCCACCTCGTGGTCCTCTCTCAATATACTCACCAGATCAATCAGGTTTTTCACCCGGTTTTTGTAATTTGCTCATCTCTCAACCTCCCTAAAGTTCCATTTCATTAAGTATCTCCCTAAGCTTTTTAAGTTCTTCTACGCTTAAGGTAACACCTTTGCCCATCTTCTCATGTTCAGGTGCCCAATCTCTGATGTCATATTTAGGTTCCCTGTCGTTCCAACTGATTAAATTCAGTTCCTTTGACCAGCCTTTATTGTTTTCTGAAAGAGTAGCCACGGTTTCTTTGATTTCATATTTTATATCTGCCATGTGATTCAATCCTTTCATCAATCCGTTGTAAATTTGCCAGGTTCTTCTGCAACTCTGTCGAACCAGACAACTTCTTCATAAACATTTCCAGCCATTTTTTCTGCTTGCCTCATGACAATATTCATTGCTTTTAATGCTTGGTCTGGTGGATAGTCGTATTTGTTTAGCAGTCTCTTAATAACACGTCTCATGCTCGCTCTTGCACTTTTTCTAAGTCTCCAATCAATAGTGATATTATTTCTTGTAGCTAAAGTTAGTTCATGAGCGATTTTCTTTAGCGTTTCATCTTCCATGAGTTCTTTAACGATATCATCCGATGTCAGTGCATCATAAAAAGCAATTTCATCGTCGCTTAGACCCAGTTCAGTCTCTTCTTCTCGCATCTTTTTAATGTCATGGGCCATTCGAATAAGTTCTTCAATCACTTCAGCATTTGTAAGTGCTTGGTTTCGATACTTGTTTAGAGCCTTTGTCAGCCTTTCAGAGAACTTCTCTGATTTCACGAGGTTTCTCTTTTCCATCGTTTTGATGTTGCCTTCTAATAATTTCTTAAGCATTTCTACAGCTAAGTTCTTCTGCTTCATTTCCTGAACTTCTTTTAAAAATTCTTCAGACAGGATTGAAATTTCTGGCCTTTTGATTCCCATAGCATCGAATACATCAATCACATCTTCTGAGATGATGGAACGCTCTAACATTTGATGAAGTCTTACTTCCACTTCTCTTTTTGTTAGGGGTGTATTTTCTTTTTCCTTTAGTTTTACAAGGCTGGCTTTAACTGCTTTAAAATAGCTTATTTCAAGGGCCTTTTCTTTCCCTTTATCAGTTGCAGCACATAGTGCATGAGCCTATCCTAATTCAAGAGCTGTCTTTTTAAATTCCTTTTGTTCTTCTTCTTTCTTTCCGAGGCTGTATCAAGTACTACTTGTTCAAATATAACACGAACGCCGAGAACCCTTAACTGGTTCAAAGCATCAAGAATTTCTACTGTATCTCGGCCAAATCTACTGATACTTTTTGTAATGATGATTTTTTATTTATTTGATAGACAATCTTCTAGCATTCGATTAAATTCTCTTCTAGATGAACCGGTTTTACTAGATGCAATGTCCATCCATATAGACATCGACTAGTAGCCACTGGGTGGTAGAAGCTACCAATCTAGTTAGTGCAGATACCTGAAAAGATAAACTTTTTAATTGCTCTATATCATTTGTACTTACGCGACAATAAATACCCACTGGTTTCTCTCGTCTAGCAGGTTTAGCGGGTATAAGATGTACTTTTGGATTGTAAGTCATTGCGCACCTCCTAAAAATCAAGTTAACCTTAACGCATGAACTTTATTTTCATCTCAGTTCTCTATTTGATATACCAAGTTGGAATAGGGTTTTGCATATTGTTATACCAACTCAGTACATCCTTGGCTTGATTGATCATGGTATTTACTTCACTTTCTCCAAATGGAATAGCCCATGGTATAGAGGAAAGCATATTACTGCTAATGTATAGTGCAAGCAACTTCCAAAATTCAAGCGGCACTTCATTGTCAAAATAACCGTTTATAATACCTGAAGCAAACATAGGGAAGCTTGCGCACACCATACAATACGATTAAATTCTTCCCATGGATCACCAAAATCGTAACGGTCGAAATCAATAATAACTATCTTATTCTTTTCAATCATCATATTACCAATATGATAATCACCATGTTGGTAAGATTGCGGCCTGTTCGAAAGCAGAAAGCGATTAGATTCTATATATGCCATGATGTCTTCTGCTCCGTCAAATTTAATAGGGCACTCATTATACATCTTGATTTTACGATCCATTTTTGCATTGAATCGAGGTTCCCAATCAGGCTGATTCTCCGGAGCCGGAATCGAATGAATTACTTTAAGTATTCTCCCTGCTTCAAGACCAAAAGCATACTGCTCTGAATCGGCAAGATAAGGAATGATTTCTTCAGCATCTTTGCCATCAACCCAAGTCTGAACAGTGTAAACACCCTCATCACACTTTCCAAACTCAACTGGTTTACACATAGAAACACCGAGAGCCGCTACCTGTTGCTGCATACGAAACATCTCTGCACGATTTTCACTTTTTTCTTTGGGAGTAACTCGCAGAAGGTATTTAACACCATCAGTTGTTGTAACACAGTATTTTTTATCACATGACCAACCTTTATTGATTAACTCTTTAGATATAAAGTTTAGCTTTGGAATAGTTTCTATCTCGCTTTCGTAATATTGTTCCTGAAAATGCACGGCTTCTGCAATTTCAGTTTGGGTAAAGATTGTTCCTTCAGGTGCGGCTACAAGTTTATCTTCCACATCATTATGACGATGAACAATACCGATAACACGAGCCTTATATTCCTTTATAGGTTTAGATACGCCAAGAAGATAAACATCTAATTCCTCTCCATCTCCACCTAAAACACCAGGAATGTATCCGTAATTGATCGGATAAACTAGATCTAAATGTTTAGGGTGTGCACTCCCGATAGGTCGGTCAATTTTTATTTCAATTGTTTTCCCAAGATAGAAATTAACAAGAGCTTTTCTTAAAGTATAAACGATAAAATCGTGCTTACCCCTCAAATATCGTTCTCTACCTTTATCAACAGGCGCCTCTGATGCAAGTGATATTTTCAAATCCTCGTACGCTTTAGCGACCGTTGGCGTCTTGTTGAGATAATCTCTAAAATTGATATAGTTTATCCATTCCATACTATCAGCTAAAACAACATGAATGAAGTGCGTTTGCAGGTCGCCTGTGCCGTCATAATAGCTACCACAGGCAAAGAGAAGTTGGTCTTCTAAATTGGCATTAGGACGATAATAAAAACCATTATGATTTAATTCCGCTTCCAATGCAAGAACATCCTTGAAATCATCTACGGCAACCGCTATATCAATTATCGGCTTGGCTTTTATTGTGAGTATAGATGTACTGCCCACATGCTGAATATCTCTTGCGACAGCACCTAAAATCTTATGCAAACGTAAAATTGTTCTCTGTGCTTCAAGCTCCCATTCTTTTTCGTGGTTGAGTAGTTTTACTGTACCCCTTTTTAATCCAATCATTTTTCACACCCCAAACATAATTTAATCTCTCTATTAGTATACAGGATAACTAACAATGCAACATCTTTTGAGAATGTTGATTAGCCTATTACACAACTTAATTATACCGACATCCAACCTACTCTCTCAACCCCGCCACTCTACAAAAACATTCATTCTGCTCTGTACAGACCCTCTGACATCTAATCTGTTCTGTACGGAGTCAGCGACATCTAATCCACTCTGTACGGTACTACTAGTCCGCCTTGGACTATTTCCCGCAGAGCAAAAAATCACGTTTTTTCTAACTAGGAATTTTATCGATATAATCCTTGAAAGGGTTATATCAAGCCTTTCAGAGTACACTTCTTTATTTTCTTGACATCAATACCACTGTCTCAACGTGGCTCGAGAGGACAGAATGGATGTCATTTAAGTGTGTCCGTTCTCGGAAACATATCCACTGCATTTTTGACACTATCGGTAGACGGGAACATATCGACTTTTATTCAAAACCCCAGCCTTCAATAATTTTTGCACCTTCTTTGATTAACTCTGAATTTGATTCGACCGCCAACATTTCTTCATGTAGTTTACTAGATAATTCATCATTAATGTTAATTGTATCACTTGCAAATTTCCGCTTAAGAACCCTATATAAATCATGCATACTTTTTATTTGTCCATTTGACTGCCCAATAATAAAAAGCATATAAAACATAAAAATAGATTTTTTATTTGTTCCTTTGGGATTCAACCTGATTCCTTCTTCAAAATGTTTCTGATGTTCTTTTACAAACCGTTTTAATCCTCTTATTGTAATAACAGATTCTTGTAGTAACTTTTGAATGTTGTTGAGTATTAAAGTTATTACTTCTTGCGTTGGCTCCGCAATAAGATTTAGTTTTTCAAGAAATAATTTATAATTTGTGACATATAGCAGTTTATACTGAAGTGTATTGTCTGTCATGTCTTTGGGTATCATTGCTGTTAAACCAAGACCTATATTTTTCTGCTCAAAACTGTTGATAAAATGTTCCTGGAAGCTTTCAATATCAGTATCTTCAAAACTGATATGTTTTGCATCAAGAGACAATTCTTGGAATATCACATTATTTTTACAATCATCTAATGGTAAGTCACAAACTCGTACATTATAAATAGCAATACCAAATAAATCTATAATTACATTTATCGAGTTATCGTGTGCCACATATGATAATAGGGCATGACTTCCAAATTTCACTGTATTATTGAACAATGCATATATTTCAGGATTGCTAACAATCGATACAATTCTTTCTCCCTTGTTGCTTGTTATAAAATCGATAATTGTTGCGAATTCATCTTTTTTTAAATTGACTTTGTTCTTTGCACAGTACCATTCAAATGCAATTTTTGCTACCATTCTAAACATAGCCTTACTAAAAAACACTGACAAATCTAGCGATACCCTTTTTTCAATTTCTATCTGATTGACATCAATTTCACTGACGTTTGTATCATCTGCAGCCTTAATTTTCTTTATTTCATCAATCGGACCCAATAAAGACTTTCCATCAACACTACGCATCTTCTTGTTTCCACCAAACAATTCAGTTTCAGAGGACATTTTTGTATTATAATCAGTATCACCAACAGTAATTATTGCTTCATAAGATGCATATCTTTTTCCTTTACTTGATTTAATATCAAGTTCATTGGTTATCAATGCCAGTTTTTTGATAACCTCATCCTCGAACATATCACTAAATTTATTATTATGCTCAATCCTACATACATTCGGATTTATTATCTTGGCATTAGTAAGGGCATCTGGAATTATATCAGACTTTGATAAATCCTCAGTAATACCACAATATATACATCCATTTTCCATTAGATCACCCCATATCAATCAATATTCACATTTCTTTATGAATATCAGCAATCAAGGCTCTACATTCAGATTGAGCTGCTTCAAGCAACTTATAATTTTCTGATTTTCCAATACGTAACTTTCTTATTTCAGAAATCTGATTGTCAATTTCAGAAATACGCAAATGAAAGTTATTTGCTAAGTATTCACTTATTGCTTTATTAAAGTGCTTTACTAGTTCGTTTGCTGCATCATTAAAGCCTGCACGAAGTTTTTCTCTATTGCTCCTCATTTCTTGTTGACGCTTATCTGCATCAACATCTTCTTTAGCTTGCATTCCAAGAGAAAAAACAACTCCGAAAACCCCAAGTACTTTACCAGCAACATTTATTCCTTTCACCCACTTGACAGCTTCCCATGGTTTAAAACTATGCCCAAAAAAGTGACCTATATCTAATACCATTTGATGGATATTACTACCTGAAAATGCTCTCAAACCATTGGCGGGCGCATTTGTTCCGATAGTATTTGAAATAATCTTATTGCTACCTTGTGCCAAAACATCAGAATTAAAAATACGATTTACTAGTGGGTTTCCTTTTTTATATTTCTCACTAAGCCGAAACTGTAGATTTTTAGAAAAATCAGTCTTATAGAATTCATCTAATTCAGATTTACAATCAGATGATAGTTTTTCCAGCTCCGAAATAACATTGTCCAAACAGGTTGACGATATTTTTTCAACTTCATGATAAGCAGTTTCAATTGCATTATTTGCATCATTTTCATTTGAATAATCATAGATTGAATTGGCAATGTTGCGTCCTTTATCCCTAATGCTAGTTGCTGCTTCTTCATATATTATTTTCACTTGTTGTTCAATTCTCCACTGAGTAGAAAACAATATTCTTCTTTCTTGAAGTAAATGTTCCTCAAGAGCATCAACATCATCATCTCCAGATGAAGGTTCAAATTGAGTAATAGCTTTTTGTAAAACATCATATATCTTGTACAATGCAGTTGTTAATCTCGATGAAATGGATCTTTCTTTAACAAAATCATTTATAGTACTTACAAGCCCTTCATAATTGCTACGAATGCGTAATTCATCCGCTATTTCCGCATCCTCTTCCGTTAAACTATCCAAATAAGATTCCACATCAACAAAACATGTTCTTAATTGCTCTGGAGTGTAAGGATCAGTAACTATTTTTAGATTTTCTAGTTTGATAAGCTGATTTTCTATTGTATTTCCAACATCAGCCATTTTATTTACAATCAAAATCATCTCACCAGCTTTATCCTTATCCAATAATAATTTTCTAAAGTTTTGTCCTATGTATGAATCAAACAACTCGTGTGTTATAACATAGACAAGCATATCTGCATTTGAAATAGCACGATAGGAAATATCATCGTGGTCTGGGCGTAATGTAGTATGAATGCCAGGTGTGTCAATAACGTTTATACCATTCCACTCATACACCTGTGATTCTTGTGTAGTAATTTTTTCTCCTGTTGCAATGCTACTTATACCTGTAAGCGCTTTAAGAATAGTAGATTTACCAGCACTATATTGGCCAGCAAAGACAAGACTTATAGGTTTATCACTTTCATAAACGTTTTTTGGCAAATGGCTTTTTTCAATTCCAATTTTATCTAGTACGTTAATGACTTTATCAAGTAACTCCTTGCTTTTAGCTGTCCATATAGCTAAAGAAATAGTATTTTGATTATTCACTGTAACTCCTCCTTTTTTATTTCATAATTAGTAATTCTGTCAATTGTTGTGCTAATCGAACACGATTTACTGTAATCCCATCTAAATCATCTATATTAGGAATATGTGCAATCCTAGGCTCATCATTTATGTATTGAATCCTAATTGAATTTTTGTCGCATCCCTTGCCAATCGCCTGTGTTAGTATAGATTTTAGGTTGTTGGTGTTAAAAATAAACCATACTTTCTCTTTTAATATATAAGATAAAGCTTTCCTTGCATCATTTGGAAATCTCTTACCATCTTCAAGCACTATCATCATCGCGTTGCCAGGAATCCTTACAACATTCGTAATATGCCATTCAAGACCAGAAAAACCTGTATAATCTAATGCCTCAGTAATTAATACACTGTTCATTTCATTGAGTTTTGCATTTAAGGCCTTAGCAAAATCCTGCTGTGTTCTTGATAGCATAAAAACCGAGTTGATTGTTTCATCAATTGCGTTTAAAGTTGGATATAATTGTTTTTTCAATAAATCTCTATATAACACGTCAAGCATTTTCTTCTTTAAATCATTAATCATTTTATCGAGATTTGTAATTAATTTTTTCTCCAGCCTCTTACGTGCATCAAGAACTTTCTTTTCACGATCGCTAAATAGAAATGAACCAAGCCAACCAACTAATCCGACAGCAAGCCCCGCCCAACCAATGGGTCCTGAAACAAACAAACCAGCTATCATTAGCCCCCCACTTACCAGTGTAGTAGCCCAATTCCATATACGCTTCCCATCAATTAGAAAAGGCATATTGATTGATTTATCAGAAAAAACCGCGTGTGAAAATTTGAGCTCCGAATTTATTTCTCTGCAAATTTCTTGAAGTTCTTCTTCACATTCCATTCCAAGTTGTTTTAATAGACTTGCAGCACGTGACTCTATGTTATGATTTTGTAGTATGCTCTTCCATGTATGTTCAGCACTAGTGTTATCATAATTATTTTCAGCAAAAGAAGCTACTTCTTTTAGCAGTTCACCAGAAATAGTTGATAATAATGATTCTATTCTCTTTTTTGCATCAGATTCAAAATCAATAGTCCACTTTTTTAATTTCCGTTTTTTACTTATTAAAATAGAGCCCTGCTCACTATTTTGTGCACTTTGCCGAAACAAAGTCTCAAATGCATCAACAACCGGAACAACAACAATATCGGAAAATGATTTCAATTTATAAAACTTCCCATTTTTTATAACTTCGTTGATGACTAATTTTTCAAGATAACCAAAACGACTTAGTTTATGTAAGTCATTACCATTAACCTCCGATTCAGTCTGTTGTGAGAGATAGGCAGATTTTAAATGAACATAGGCAAAGCGAAGGTAATCCCAATTTTGTCCATACTGAGTACCAAATTCAAGAAATTGACTTCTTATTGAATCTAATCTAGTCATATCCATTTTTTTCTGAATGTCACGTGCAAACATTTTTGGATTTGTTCCTAAATCAATATTTGCTTTAACATTAATAATACAAATCACTGGTTTTCCTAATCTCAAAATCTTATCTAAACACTCTGCTTCGCTGGCTTGTGGGGCATCATCTGTAATTAAGAATAAAATCAAATCGCATTTTTTTGCAGCTTCAAAAGCGATATCTTCATCTTCTTGCCCTTCGAATGCAGCAATCCCTGGAACATCTGTAATCATCATACCGTTGTATGAATAAGTTCTAACATCTCTAGTTGTCCTTTGGGCACCTTTTCCAATAGACGTACCGTTGCCGTGAGTAAGTATTTCCATCAAAGTCGATTTACCTGCCATCGTGCGCCCAAAAAGTGTTATTGAAAACGAGCTTTTGGAAATTGCCTCTAAATCTATATTTAGTTGATATGGCATTTCTTCAAAATTTTGCTTAATTGACGCTAATTGTACTGAAAGACTCTTTGTGATATTCCGCTCATTGATATTGCTCTTTTCCAAAGTGTTAATATTCTCTTGTAGTCTCATTGAAACTGAATCAACTGTACGTTTCAACAAAGAAACTGCATCATCAGCAAGTTTATAACCACGTTTAGCATACTCCTTAGATTCTGATAATGCAGCAGCCAAATCTATTATATTTTCTGATTGCTTGTACTTATCCACTAAGTTGCTCATCCTCGCACCTCTCAATCACAAAAACTTGATTTATATTTCATCAGTGTATCTTCTACCTCGCGCCAGATTGTTACCGTTTCACCGTCATCCTCAAATACTTTACCGTGGCTCTTAGGTCCATCCAACTTCATCTGTGAGTAATTATTCTTAAATGTTGGCACGTATAGTTCTGGGTTGTTTTCATCACTGCATAAGCGCTCCATCATGTCTATGGTAGCACGACCTGTGGCAGCCAACGCCTTGAAATAAGCACGAATGATTTTATGGTTATATTGATTCGGCTTTATAGCCCATACTGGGATTCGTTGATTTGCTTTTCCATAAAAATCCTTGTTTGTATCTTCATTCTGTTTTACTACTGTTTTTGGGTTATAGGCTTGTGATGCTTTTTCAAAAGTTTTTGCAATATACCAACGCATACAGTTTTCCACTGCAGCATCTTGTGTTTCATTTGTTAAATTCAATGCGATGAAAAATTTCTCATACACATCTGCATCAACTGTAAAGGTCACGCTCTTATTCACCGTTTACACCTCCGCTATTTACTCTATAGAAAATTATACCACTAATTTGTATTTTATAAATACTAATAAACTAATTTGTATTGACTCATAGAAGGAATATGAAAAACACCCTGCATTTCGGCAAGGTGTTAGATTCAAATAACATTATTCAAGTTCTATAATTTTTAGTGTTGGTGACGAAATCATCAGCACTATTTTTATATACAAAAAGCCTGTGATTTCCTCTATAATTAAGTTGCACACAAAAATATAGAAAGTAGGAAATCACATGGCTACATACAATCATACTAAAATTTTACTAGGAATGGAAGACCTTAATATCAATATAGAACAGAATGATTTTGAAGAAGAATGCTATTTTTCAGTTCATCAATTTAAAAGTTCTACTAAAAAAATGCTTTCTGTCTCAAAAGCCTTTAAAAAAGTATTAACCGTTACAGGTACTCTAAAGAATCCGCCTAAAATGTGTCCTCATTGTCGTAGTAGTAATAATGGAGCGGAAGATATGATTGATTATGGATCTTATAGGACCGTCATCCTAATTGGGCAATATAACCTTCAACCTGCTTATCTTAAACTGACTAAACAACGATACCTTTGTAAACATTGTCAAAAAACAACGGTTTCTCAAACCAACTTAACCAAACAGCACTGTACGATTTCATCACCATTAAAGGTAATGATTCTTCAAGAATTGGGTAAAACGAAACCCATCAAAGATATTGCTGAAACCTGGAATGTTTCGTCGCATACGGTACTACGTCAATTGAAAGCCTATAGTTATCAATATAATACGAAACCCACATCACTACCCAAACATATAGCGATTGATGAATTTAAATCCGTGAAGAATGTGAAGGCTGCTATGTCGTGTATTTTAATGGATAATCACAAACATATTGTAGTGGATGTCTTAGAAAACCGAACACAAGCTTTTTTATATGACTATTTTATGCGTTTTTCTAGAGCGGAACGATTGAAAGTTAAAACCATCACGATGGATATGAACGGGGCGTTTAAAGACTTTCTTCCCTCGATTTTTCCAAATGCCGTCGTGGTCATCGACCGTTTTCATATCGTACAATTGGTGACAAGGGCTTTAAATCAACATCGGATAGAAGTGATGAATCGTATAAAATCGAAAAACAAACCGGATGCGAATAAGTTTAAGCGATATTGGAAACTATTATTAAAAGATTGGAATGAGTTGGCGTTCGAAGAGTATCAGAAATATTCATTATTTAAGCAAGCGATTCATGAAAGAGGCATTGTCGATTATTTATTATCAAAAGACTCAACCTTAAATCTCTGTTACCGTTTGATTCATGAAGTAATGGATGCTATTAAGGAACATGCCTATGATCAATTCATCCATGTATTAGAGGAAAGCAAGAAATATCGCCTCCCTAGAAAAATAAGAACGGCATTTACCACTTTATATCATTATCGCCATAATATACAGAATAGCTTAACCTATACGCTATCAAACGGTTGTGTGGAGGGAACAAATAATAAAATTAAAGTCATTAAACGAATCAGTTATGGATATCGAAACTTTTACCACTTAAGAAGTAGAATTATATTATCGACTGCTCATAATAAGGTGAAGAATGAGGCTTATCGTCCGCTGTTATTTACTGAAGAAGATGCCATTAAAAAATATGAAGAAGAATACCAAAAACAATTAGAAATGCAAAATAAGATAGCTTAATTTCAGTAATCGAGTAGGGACGGTTTCCCGTCCCTCTCACACCACCGTGCGTGCCGTTCGGCACACGGCGGTTCAATTAACTTTTAACGCATGTCGCTTTATATAATAATCATAGATACTTATTAATCCTCTTATTCTTAGGATATCTTTTGTGATGTAGTATTGTATCCCTGATTTAAGTGCTACAAATTGATAATGGTCTCCCCAACCAGAGACTTTGTCTGCCATTCCTTTAGGCATTCCTAGCTTGGCAAGTCCCCAAAGTCGTTTGCGTTTGGTCTTCCATTGTTTCCATATCACGACCCTTATACGCGTTCTTAAATGCTCATCAATACTTTTTAGTCGTGTTTTCATCGAACTTACGCTGTAGTAGTTAACCCAACCTCTTATAACTTGATTTAGTTTCTCAATTCTTTGGGTGAGTGATACGCTCCAGCTTCGTTTGCTCAACTGCTTTAATTTGCGTTCAAATCGTGCTATCGACTCCTGATGTGGACGCGGTGCCCATTGTCGACTCTTTGTGTTTTTATAAAAACCGAATCCTAGGTATTTAAGTTTGTTTGGGCGCGTTATTTTTGTCTTTGTCATATTGACTTTTAATCCCAGTTTCTGTTCAATGTAGCGAGAAACACTGTACATGACCCGTTTGGCTGCTGCTTCACTTGAGACTGCTATAATGCAGTCATCTGCATATCGCGTAAACCGTAACCCTCGTTTTGT
This sequence comes from Globicatella sp. PHS-GS-PNBC-21-1553, assembly GCF_033564055.1. Taxonomy (NCBI): domain Bacteria; kingdom Bacillati; phylum Bacillota; class Bacilli; order Lactobacillales; family Aerococcaceae; genus Globicatella; species Globicatella sp. PHS-GS-PNBC-21-1553. The sequence continues at coordinate 1,388,054 of NZ_CP085470.1, read as the reverse complement.
TAATTCTTTGTCCAATTCGTTTAACATGATATTGGATAGGAGTGGAGATAAATTCCCTCCTTGTGGGGTTCCTTGAGTACTTTCATGATAAACCCCCATGATTTGCACTCCAGCTTGTAAATATTTTCGTATAAGTGATTCAACATCGCCGTCGTGAATAAGTTCATGAACCCGTGACATCAGTCGGTCTTGTGGGACGTTGTCGAAAAACTTTTCAAGGTCAATGTCCACTATCCATTCATAACCATCGTTAAGGTAGCTTAATAACTGCATGATGGCGTCTTCACAGGAACGTCCCGGGCGAAATCCATAGCTATATTCACTGAAGTGAGGTTCGCATAAGGGGGTCAATACCTGTACAATAGCTTGTTGAATAATTCGGTCCATGACAGTCGGGATGCCTAATTTTCGCTTACTGCCATCTGGCTTCGGTATTTCAGCTCTGAGCACTGGGGTCGGTTTGTATTTACGGTGGATTATCTGACCTTTAATATCTTGCCAGTTTGCTCGGATGTATTGTTCGATTTCATCCACCGTTATACCATCAAGTCCCGCTCTTCCTTTGTTTCGTTTCACCTGCTTGAGTGCAAGTGTCATATTGGAAGTCGATAAAATTTGTAATAATAGTTGCGACATGGTGTGTCTCCTTTCTTGTTTCGCTGTTCCTATTTGTCTTATTTTTTTCCGTTATTTCTCCATCAATACGTGATATTGTCCTAACTAATCAGACATATAAAGGAATACAATTCGAGTAGTTTACACTTTGTTAATTGTTCAGCCCTTCGCTCCACTTACATTACGCAAGCTTCGACACTACTATGGCTTCGGCTGACTTCTCATGATTCGTTATTACTACGTCTGAGACGCTCATGAGACCTCACGGGATAAGTCATACATCTTTCATCGTTTACTCCCACAATTTACACGCATAGGTTACGACTATCTATTTGGACTTTAATGCTTTTCGCCATCTCATCCGCTATACGCGCCTTCGTATTGTGTTCCTGTTCGTGGAGCCACGATTTCGTTATCTCTTCTTCTCCTCGCCACCTCACGATGGTCAAGCTTGAGAATCACTATTGGGTTCACCGATAGCAGGTGCCCTCAGGGACTTGCACCCTAGATGTAAGACATGCCCGTCATACAAAAAGAGCACTTGAACAAGCGTTCAAGTGCAACTATTACTATTTATAAACGTAAGCGCCCAATAGCCAAGTATATAGAAACCGGCCCCTCAACACTCTACAATAGGTGTTGAGGGGCCGGTTTCAGTTTTTTTATTATTTCATGGCCTGACAGGCTTCCTTGACCTTCGAAGACCAAGGCGAATAAGCCTCGAGTGCTTCAAAATTTTGCACCGGAAGTTCAGGAAGCTCCTCAAGTAAATATTGAAAATAAGACGGAGGATGGATGCCATTAAGCTTCGCACTCTCATAGAGACTGAGGATACCTCCGGCCGCTTGGGCTCCTTGAATGCTCTGGCTAAACAACCAGTTCTTGCGCCCAATTACCAGTGGCTTGATTTGTCTCTCCGCTCGATTATTGCTCATCTCTAGTCGACCATCTTCAAGAAATTGACGGAAGAAAGGTCATGTTTGAGAGCATAGGAGATGGCCATTCCCAGCTTGGTTTGAGGTAAGGCATTCAAAGTCTTGACCCAATCAAAGAACTCGTCAACTTGTCTTTGAAGGCAAGTTTGGCGCCAGGTCAAGCGTTTCTCAGCTGGCAGGGCTTCAAAGAATTTCCGCCTTAAATACGCCCAACAGCCACTGACTTTGACTTTCTCCTTGCATAGGTTGACGTAGGCACCATACATATTTGCATGAAGGCTGCCTTCAAAATCTGGACCCAATAGGTCAAGAATGACTTGGCGTCCTCTGCCTTCATCAAATTGATAAATAATCCCCTGTTCTGGTGTGTCCTTGCCACTCATGAGAAGCCAAAAATAATTATTCGCTTTTTGGCTCTCTAATACCCGATAACTGGTTTCATCTGCGTGGAGAACTTCTTGTTGACGGAGCTTGTTTAAAAGTAAGTCACAGAGGTCCTGGAAATAGTATTGATAGGTGCGAATGAGCCAACCGCAAATCGTATCCCGACTTAGGGGCAGATTCATTTGTTTCCATTCCTGTTCTTGACGATAAGCGGGTAACTTCAAGCCATATTTTTGGTGAATCGTTTGAGTGATCAATGATGTAGACCCCAAGCTATTGTTGAGGGGAGCTTTAGGAACGGGAGCCTTCACGATTTTGTCATTGGCCCCCTCTTTTTGAGTGCAACCCTCGCATTTATAAGAAGCTTGTTTATGAATGATTCGTTTCATATGAGCAGGAATGAAGACAAGCTCTTCACGAACAGCACTAGTACCTATCTGTTTCATAGATTCCCCACAGTCTGGACACTGACAGTTTGAAAGTTCGTGTAGCTTTTCTTCGGCAGGGAACTGGTCGAGAATCGCCCGCTTGATCCCTTTGTTCTTCTTTGCTTTACGCTTATGAGCCTTCACTTCTTGGACGATATCTTCTTCTAGTTCTATGCTGTCTAGAGCTTCCTGCCAATCCTCGAACAGACTGGTTTGTCCAGGTTGAGGCGCCGTTTCTTTCTTGCGACCAAACGGTTGGTTCATCATCAAACGAAGCTGTTCTTTCAACCATTCAATTTCACGTTCTTGTGTTTCAATAATATCGATTAGTTGTTCAGGTGTCTGCGTCTCGATGGATTTGATGCCCATTCCCGGACCTCCCTTCTGTTCAAATTTCTTTGATTATAAATCTTGTAAGCGATTTAATCAAGTTTTTTCACACTGTGTAAGATCCTTCCAATGATTGAACGGATGGTTCGATCAAAAAGCCATCCATAAGTTGAATGAGTTGGTGACGGTCAATTTCCTTCAGTGACTTCTTCTGTCTAGGCCAATGAATTCGGCCAGATTCATAGCGTTTATACAGTAACCAGAAACCTTGGCCGTTCCAATAAAGAGCTTTAAAGCGGTCAAGCCTGGACCCTTTGAAAAGAAAGAGATTCTTTTCAAAGGGATTTAATGTGCGCCCAGCATGGGCGTTAACTTGGCGGTTCAAGTCCGCTACAGGCTTTGCAGTAGGAACTGTTAGCTAAGGGCAAGGGTGTCCGTCGTGAGGCGGAATCTGAAGGAAGCCTAAGGCAAACTCCTGCACCGACGAATAGAAACTTGATAAGAGGTCTAATCATAAGGGTGAGCTTGCATTACAAAGTAAAGCCCAATACTGCACGGATTATGGTTGGATAAATCAAGCGGTGACATGGGAGGGAGGTTAACGCACCTTACCTGGGGAGGTCTCATGAGAGATAAGCATATCTTAGTAACAACGAATCATGAGAAGTCAGCAGAGGTCATAGTAGGTTGTCTACCAACTGAAGGACCGAACAATAATGAACATTGGAAAGAAAGAGAGGTAGTGAAGATGAAGAAGGCAGAAAACAAGCAAAAGCTTGGCAAGATGCAAAGGGATAAGACGGAATCGAAAGAGTATGCATCTGCGCAGAGTCAATCACTAGGAGAAGCTTTGGACCAATGGCGTCACTATCCGATAATGTCGAGGGTGGTAGAAAGAAATAACCTGAGACGCGCATGTGATAGAGTCAGAAGAAATGGCGGAAGCCCGGGTGTGGATGGGATGACTGTTGAAGAAGTGGAAAGTCATATCTTCAACTATTATGTTCCTTTGTGTAAGAAACTATTCGAAGGCACCTACCGTCCTCAGCCAGTAAAACGGGTCGAAATACCCAAACCGAATGGAGGGGTTCGTAAATTAGGCATACCAGTTGTAAGGGATAGAGTGATTTAAAACAGTACTTTGATACGATTAACCATGACAAGCTGATGTATCTTCTGAAACAACACATTGACGATAAATCAATATTAAGATTGATTAACCGATTCTTGCAAGCTGGCGTCATAGAATTAAACGGAAACTTCCAGAAGACAGGAAAAGGCGCCCCACAAGGAGGGGTACTATCGCCATTACTCAGTAACATCTACTTACATGAGTTAGATAAAGAACTAACGAAAAGAGGACATCGATTCGTACGCTATGCCGATGATTTTGTCATCTTTACAAAAAGTAAACGAGCAGGCGAACGAATTCTACAGAGTATCAGCCGATTTCTATCAAAAGAATTGAAATTGGTTGTGAATACAGAAAAAAGCAAAGTAGGCAGTCCTTACTGTTTAAAGTTCTTGAGTTGTCTGATAATGAAAGCGAATGGAGGCTGTCGATACCGACCGACTAAAGAAGCAGTAAAGCAATTCAAAGCGAAACTAAAACAAGTCACGAGTCGAAAAACACCGAAAACCTTTCAAATGTTGGTAAAGGAAATCAACCAAATAGCCAGAGGGTGGATACAATACCACGGAAGAGGCTATATTAAAGGCACTATCCGAACCATTGAATCCTGGTTACATCGCAGAATCAGACAACTAATACTCAAACGATGGAAACGACCAAGAACGAAAATAAAAGAACTCATGAAGAGAGGACTAACACTCGATGAGTCCAAACGTATCGCCTATTCAAGAAAGAAATATTGGCGATTGTCCTGTACTTGGGAAGTTCATCAAGCCATACCAACGGAAAAACTCTACCAAAGGGGTCTTTTGAATATGACCCAGTTGGTAGAGCAAGTGTACTTACATTATTGAACCGCCGTATACGAGAACCGTACGTACGGTGGTGTGAGAGGTCGACTAATCAACTAATGATTAGTCTCCTACTCAATTGATAATCATTTTGAACGAGAGCAGCCAGAGAATCAACTCCCTTGCGTAAGTCTGTCCGACCAGTCATAATGTAATAGCGTTTAGCAGCATCGAGATTAATAATCAATCAATCACCTCCATAAGTTTTAACTTAATCATACAGGAGGTGATTGGGCTGTGATACGTACCTGGTTATTCGGCGTTTACTTATAAACATTACTTGACATAGAACCAAAATTATTATATTTGTAATTCACGTACATTTTTATACTGAATATCAACTTGAGAATTTGAATTAGCAAATTTATATCCTATGAATAAAGCATTGTGGTCGCTATAAGTTGATAAAATAATTTGATAGCTATTAATAATGCCGTGGCGTAAAATCTCGATAAAGGATAATACATTCATTGCATCCATATCCTGAATTGGATCATCTATCATCAAGAAATTTAAATTATCTGATAGTTTAAATATCGTGTTTAAAGAAAGAGTAAAAGCAAGCGAGACAACTGCCAACTGGCCCGTACTTAATTGGTTCATTGCATCATGATCATTCTTAGGATCAGACTTAAATCTAATAATCGCCTTTTCCTCTGTATTTTCCTTCGCTTTTTTATAGGTCAAGAAAATCCCCAAGCCTTGTTGATAATTTTGTAACATTTTAGCTGAGTATATAAAGAATGGAATCCGCAACTGTCTAACAATATCTATTTTGAAAACTTTTACTTCCTCCTTATAAATAGCATTAACTTCTTCAAGACGTTCTACAGTTTTTTGTAATGTATTTATTTTATGAGTCAAGTTTTGGAACTGCTGATTTTGAACTATTTTATGCTGTATATCTAGATAGAGTTTTTTCTGTTCTAACTCTTGAATACGAATATTTTCTAATAGATCAATCTGATTTTGAAAATATGTAGAGAAGATATTTTGAGCGTCCGCTATCAGATCCTCCTTAACAGCATATTTATTATCAATCATTGAATAAATATGATTTTTTAATTCATACACTCGACTATCAAGCATAATTTTACTTATTTTAGAATTCGAAGTGGGTTCTAATTGATATGTTTCAAACAGCAATTCAGAAAATTCATTCCTCAACTCTTCAAGAGTACTCCTTATTATTTCTGGATTACTACCATCTACTAAACTATAGATATCTTTATCAACGAATAACTTAGATTGAAAGTCTCGTAAATTAAACTGGTATTGTTGATTATACGAATCAAATGACAATCTACCTAACGGATAAGGTGATATATTAGTGTACGACTGAATAAAAGTTTTAAATGCATCAATATTTTGATGATAAGCTACGTACCCTTTACGTAGTTCTTGTAATCTAGCTAATAAACTTTCATCTATATTCGAAGAAAGGCTCTCTATTTCATCTGTAATTTTTTGTTTAAGCTGATGAACAAACGAATTTATAGATGTTTGAACTTCTTGTAATTGTTGACTATTTTGAGATGAAATACTAATTAGATAATGTTCATAACCAAGATAAGATTCAGTTAAATCCTCAAATGATTGAAACTCAGAATTACAAAATGGACATTTTTTTCATCAACATGTTGATGTCTCAATTCATTAAACTTATCATCTAAATTATACCTAAATTGTCGTAAATCACTTAAATTTTTATCTATTTGACTAACACTATCTTCTAGAGACTGGTAGTGTACAATTTGAGATTTAAGTAACTTAAAATCGTTTGCTAGTCTATCGTTTTCAACATACTCAAAAGACTGTACTGTCATCTGAGTAATATCAAGAGACAGAGTCGTCAAGTAATTCTTTAATTGACTTCGTCTATAAAAATCATGATCAATAGTCTCAAATGTTTGAAGATAATTCTCTAAAAGTACATATTCAAATAATATCGAATTCTCTACTACATACTTCTCCCATTGCCATTGATAATTAGGTCTTTGAATAAGTGGAGATAAAATAGCAAAGCGTAAAGCATTATCAATAGCATTGATTTCTCGCCTTCGCCCATCTCTTTCCAACTTCTTTTGATATTCAGAAATAGAAAAATTCTGTTTAAATTCGATAATCTTTTGAACGGTATCTTTAAAATTATCTAACTGACTAAGGTTATCTACAGAAAACGGCTTATCTTTATCAAATTGAAAGTACTGATGATTAAACAACCTTTGATAAGGAATATTATTCAGTTCTTGCTGAGTGAAGTCTTTCTGTTCTTTAGTAAGGATATTAAGTTTTTTAGTAATCGCACTGATAACTTTATCAATATTCTTTGTTTTTTCTTCCACTTTATCAGTTTTCACTAAAAATGATAGACTATCACTTCTTTTCTGTTCTGTTTGCTTCAGGAAAAATGTAGTTTCTTCTTGTTGGATGTAGTTAAATAGATTGAAAATTTTATCAATTTCATATTTCCCATCAAGTCCTAAAAATTCATCAATAAAACTCTGTTGAATAGCAGACAAACTAATGTTCTCTATACTATTAAATTTATCCTCAGTTATTTCTTCTTGCTGAAACAACTCAAACTGACTTGTAGATTTCTTCGGGGCAAATACCTTTCCGCCACTAGGAATGCTATTCGTTAATTTTCTAACAACAATTAACTTTTCTGCCTCCGTCTTCTCCAACCATAATTTTATAACTACTGGTTTAGTAATATCATTTTGGAAGAAAGGTTTATTATATGCAATATTCTCCCCTGTTACTGTATTGATTCGAGAAATATTACCAGTCAGACCTAACTCTATTGCATCAAAAATAGTTGTCTTTCCAAACCCATTTGGCCCAACTAAAAAAGTGATATTATTGCTAAAATCAATGATTGTTTCATATCTAAAATTCTTGAAATTATAAAGTAAAATTTTCTTGATTTTCACACGCTCAATCCTCCAAAATTTGTCCTAAGCGATTTAGTATATTATCATCGTATAGTTGTTCACCAATATTATCACCACTAAGCATATTTAAAATATCATTTACTTGGCGTTCCTGAAAAATTAATTCTTCAGTTTTAATTCGTGATTCTATTTTATCTTCAACTGTTTCAAAGTGGTCATTGGAATGAGGAAATGAAATAAATGGTAACTTGATAATTAATTGCATAGCGATAAAATAAGCATCATCAAAAAACATATTATTTTCAAATTTGTCAAATAAACTATTGTTTTCAGAATCCTCAGATTGAATATACCCCAGTAAAAACTGGGTATTGGGCTCAATTTTACTGAGTCCATCTTCAGTATAGAAGATAACATATTTTCTGAAATAGTACTCATCCTCTTCTATAGTCATAATTTTATTCAAATACTCTTTATAAACTTCCTGAATATTTTCTACTTTAATCAAAACAAATAAGGAAGTATTCTTTTTGACTTTATCATCATCTAATTTTTGAAATTCCGAAATCAAACAATCTAATTTATTACTCTTAAAAAAATCTTTCAATTCTTCAATTTTAAAATGTTCAAATATATAAAACTCATAATCATTTTCGAAAATTTCCAAAGAGGATTTCTCACTTAGAACGTAACCCTCCGGTTCCAGCATCGTATGTAAAAAATCATTCATATTGCTCTCCTTTTAATTTCTCTACCGTTTTTTCAATATCAATAAATTCAAGGTAATTTGAAAATAGATTATCACGTTTAGTAGGTTGCTGAGTATACGATAAACTCAATTCATTATCTAAACACCCCTGATTAAAAAGAGGGGAATTTATTCTCCCGTTAATCAGATAATCTACATCAAAACTAGCTTTCAAAAACTGCCTGTTATTTCTAATACTTTGAACTAGTTCTCCTACTTCCCCATTTTTACATTTCTTATTAATTAGGCTCAAACGGTAGCTTGACTTCGTTGATTTATATCTTACCTCAGAAATATCAAAAAATTCCGGTTTAATTTCCTTATAAAATTCATAAAATATTTCTTCAAAAATATCTTCATCAAGCAATGAATCAATCAAATGAATTTCTTTCAGTGCCTCTATACTTTTTTGAGGATGTAAATCAATAATAAATGCTTCAAATTCTTCATGGGGCAAATTTAAAATTTCAACAAACAAACTCTCGTTAACGTTACCGTCAATATTTTTATTCCAATAAATCTCAAATAAAGATTTTGCCCTATGAATCGCCTGCTGTTCTCGTTTTTTAGTAGAAGTAACAATTTCGTAAATCTCTGAAAATAAAATTACTGGATTTGAATTTCCTCCAGCTTCATGTGCTTCCCTTATTTTGATACACAGTAAATCTTTCAGTTCAAATAAAGTTTCCTTAATATGTTCATCATCATCTTCAAGACTAGGAGCATATTTTGAAAGAACACTTTTTATTTCCATCTTACAAAAATTATCTATTTTAGATTCATTATCGTTACTCAATTCACAATACTTGTTACCCTCTGGATATTGATACAACTCGACCTTACAATCATTTAGAATATATTTAGGTTTATATGGTAATTCGTTAAATTTCTCTTCTGGTAAATCAAATCCAATTACTTCACAAATTGTATGTAGGTATCTAGAATTTTCAGCCACACCAGTAATATTAAATCCTTCTAAAACATCCTTGTAAGCATTTAGATTTTTTGACGTTGTTTTCGCCTTAACTTGATGTCTTGAAATAACCGTGTTGTTCTGGACAATATCTACATCTTCACCATCTTCTTTTTCAAATTGCACAGAGAAATTAGAATAATTTTCATCTTTTTGAAGCAACTCCTTCAGTTCCTTCAAAGCAAGAAAAATACCAACTTGACCTTGATGATTATAACCACTCCAACTAGATGTCGCATTATTTTTTTTACCTGCCACTCGCAGTACTCTCCTTTAAATTCATCTCCCTCAACCGCTCATTCCCCACCTTCATCGTCTCTTACTCAACTTTACTCCATTTTCCTAAGAGACACTCTTGTAGCACTTCTCCTGCGGAACTTTCATCAGTTTCAGAATCATAGATGCAACTCCTATCTCTTTGGTAAATCTGAATACGGTCAAAAATTTTATCACTTTCTAACTCCCTTAGGTTTTCAACCAAATTCTCAACAATCCCATCATGGTGTTCTTTTGGGGTTGATTTGGCCTGATTGGGATCTATGGCATAAAGTTCTTTGTAACGAATCAGAGTGCTGAGATAGGGCAATTCTGGTTTGATACCAATCACAGCTAAGAAAATTTGATATCCTTCAGAAGCTAATAATTGAGCAGTCTAACGAGGAACTTGAGTGGTACGCAAAGTCCCTTCAATTAACAAATTGGTAGCCTTGCGTACTGAGTTCATCAACCAGATGTTCTACCATCTTTCCTGCAAACGCCTTGATATAGTCTACGCTGTCTTTGTCATATTTTTCTTGCAAGGCTAGGTAATTTGGGTGTTGAGAACGGTAGCTGTCACCATCGATGATAATGATATTGCCTTGAATTTCTTTTTGCTTGATGCGATGAACAGCCGTCTTACCTGCTCCGTTTTGTGCACCAAGCAGAATGGCTTTCAGTTGGTCCGGAATAGTTCGCTGTAAGGCCTTATGAAACTAAGCCTCACTAAATTCTTCCAGTCTCATAAAGCCACCACCCGATGATGCACCATGTCTAACATCCACTCGATACCGTCTAAATAGCCATTGTAACGCTCTATTTCATCGAATGTATCAACAAGGTAAATTTTCGTATGGATCAATTCAGCCAAATCATCACTCATCAAAATCCAAAGATTGGTTTCATCATAAAAAGCGATAGCCTGCTATCCTGGTATTTATAAAGCTGTGATAGAATGGGTGCTCCACGTTCTTTTATCACTTCTACTTTTAAAGTCAGTTGATAATCTTCAACAGGTATTAGCATCTTATCCTCCCCTACAATATCGACATAAGAGACATTAAATTTTTGACAAATACGATCTATGAGTTCTGTTGAAACTTTACTAGTTCCATTTTCATAACGACTTAAGCTATTGCGTGATATACAAACCATTTTCGCAAATTCTGGCTGTGTTAAATCGCGTGTCTGGCGTGGTGATTTGATATTGTCTCAGATCATTGATAAAGACCTCATCATATTGCTTTCATTATACCATAAAAAAACCACATCTAGGAGATGTTCTACTTTAGTTAGCTCACTATCTGACATCTCTGATAATCGATGAATCACTCATTTAAATTGATTCTGATTCTGTATTTTCTTTTGAAAAAATTTCATTGTCTTCTCCTTGTATAATGAACACATAGTAATTAGTGTTCTTTTTTCTTTTTACTATATAATACTCATAGGCTTGTGGATTGGTTCTATCTCCTGTATTTCGCAATTTAAAATTGAGCCACTGTCATCTTTGAATTATCTTTTATCCATTGTTCTGTTTCGTTCATTCTGTAAGAAGGACCGACCATATTTACAACATGTGATTTATGAGTCAAACGGTCGGTTAAGACAGCTGTTAGGACTGGATCATGAAATATTTCTTGCCATTTTAAAAACGACAAATTACTCGTGATAATGGTAGATTTTCTTCCCGCTCGCAAAGATAGATGTGAAAATAATAATTCCGCCCCTTCTTTGTCGAAAGAGATATACCCAAGTTCATCAATAATGACGAGATTGTAGTTTTCAAATTTTTAATTCGAATGACCGTAAGGTTCTTTCTGATCGATGTTCTTTCAACTGATTGATGTGGGAAGGGACTGTCGCAAAAAAGACGCGATAGCCCGCTAAACTAGCCTCCATCCCTAATCCTATTGCTATATGTGATTTTCCAGTACCTGGCGATCCAGTTAAAATCACATTTTGTCTCTCTTTAATAAAATCTAACGATTTAAGCTGGGATAACTTTTGCTGTACTTGTTCTGGTAAAGCCTCTATGACTAACTCTTCTAACAATTTCTTTTGTGGAAAGTTAGCGATACGTATTCGATTTTGTTTTGACAGAATAAAGCGGTCATCCTTTTCCTGTTCTAAGACTTGAAGAAGAACCGTAAAGGCTTCGGTTGGATTACGAAATGTTCCTTCTTCTTGTTCCATTTTCCGAATACTGGGTAATCGTAATTCTCTACATAACTCAATTAATCGTTCTTTCTTATCCACAGTGAATGACCTCCTTATCTGCTTGATGAAACAGACTCGCATAAGCTTTCAAATTGCTTTCCCACTGATGGACACCCCAATTACGTTTATGTGTTGCGATTATTTCTCCGTCAATAAACAGCTTAACCTGATCGGCACTTAGTTTTACGATGATATATTTTCCAATATGACCTTCTGGTACAGAGTAATGATTCTGCTTAATGACAACCGTACTGTATTTATCTACTCGACATTCCAATATTTCAGAAACATCGAAAGGAGCGATCATGGTAGGACCAATCCTTTCTTTTTCTGTCTGCATCAATTTCAGGTGAGAAGCCTTGTGTTCGTGATGCAAGCGTTGATTGAGTTTCTCTAATTCATTGTTGAGATGAGTTTCAGCCTCTTCTAAACTGGAAAAGCGATAAGTTGAGGCAAACGCCTTACGACGTATAAACTCAACACTACGTTCCTCATGTCCCTTTTCATTCCCTTTTCGTGGTTCACATAAACGAATTTTAAATTGATAGTCATTAGATAAATAAATCATGCTGTCTGTAATGGTTTTCTCTGTTCCAATAAAGCTTTTAACAACCGTTCTCATATTATCGTAAGTCAAGACCGAAGGGATAAAGCCGATGTGACTAATAAATTTTGTGTGAACGTCTAACACAGAAATTTGGGATTCTGATTGATAAATTCTAGCGAAACGGTAATTACTGTGCCCCAAAGTAAATACAGCCAAAGAAAATGTTTTTAGCTTGTCATCGATAAATAATTTTATCTCTTCCCAATCAAATTCAACCTCATATCCTGGTTCCGCATGGCGTCGGATAAATACTTCTTTTGTTTTTGCCACCTCATCGTTAATGAAGTTTCTAACGGTTGTATAACTAATAGAATGGCCACACTCGAGCAGTTTCTCATGCATGTCTCAATCTCCATTTGTTGTTTAGCCATGCCGTGACCATTTTTCCACTCATTTTCTTTAATAAAATCACGTAACATCCCTTCAATTGATTGTGATAATACTCTTCGTCTACCGACTCATTTTTTATAAGTTGGTAGTTTTGCGATATCCTCAGCGATAGGAAGATTACGCACACCTTCATACTTGCTTCTTTCATATTCCTTGATATATTTATCAACCGTATTCCTAGATTTCTTCGTGACTAAAGCAATTTTTCTTTTGCTTAGCCCATCAAGGTAGAGCTTTATAATCATTTGTTTTTCTTTCAATTCAATCCCTCCTGATATTCCACCTATTTATTATTCACTAGGGTTATTTTCTATCAAAAGTGGCTCAGTTTTCAATTAATATAGTGGCTCACTTTTAAGTTAATATATACAGATTTCGTATGTGATTTTAAATTCCATGTTCATCATCCTTTCCTTATTTGGTTACACTATATATCACTCTAAAACCACATAATAGCAAGTCATTTCTATATGAAAATAGCGAGTTATAAGACCCGACAAGTCATTTTTCTATTGAGTGTACCGGGGAAATTCGTAGCCTTCCTGATTGGTCAATATCTTTTCACCAGTTTCAAGATTAATGACTCTGATGCATCGAATTTCGCCCTTTTCGTTGTGACCGCCATCGGCTTTTTCAATCCATGTCTGATCCTCTAAAAAGTCACTGGTGAATTTCTTGAACTGCTCATCTGTGAGATTCACTTCCCGGATAACGGTATAGTCTGAACCTACAACACCTTTTCTTTTTGCAGCTTTCGTTGCTTCTCGCAGCTCCTTAACGTTATAAAACTTTCGACCAAATAATGCCTTCATTTAAAGCATCTCCTGTAGTTTTGTTACTACATATATCACTCAACTGGGCTGTAATAGCAAGAAAAATCGTACATTTTAGGGCCGAAAAATGGGCTTAAATCAACGTTTTAAGCGCCCAAAATTCAGCAAAATCGGATACTATGAAACGAAACAAAATAGCCACACAACCCGTAAACTCTTTAATATCAAGGCTTACAAGGCTATGTGGCACTTATTTGATGCTATCGGGGGTATCCCCCTATCGAATTATGCGATTTTTCACGCAAGACCCTGGCGCGTTCACCATTTTGAGATCTTGTAGAGATTAGACTACCCCTGGGGGGTTAGTCTACATTCTTTACCAGTTGTTTTATGTATGGTAACATTTCTTCTATCTTCTCCACAATACGTTTTTGTTCTGCGAGTGGAGGGAGAGGTACAACAAGCTCTTTCATCGTTGCTAATGAAACATTCTTTATTGTTGTTCCAGTTGCTTTCTTAATTGCATAATCTAAAAAGTATTTTGTCTTAATAACCCAATATAAATAGTACTTAAAATCTTCATTGATAAGGTTAAAATAACAAGCACTTTTACCGAGGATTACTTTTTCACCAGCATAGAAAGCTACATTACCAATTGTTCCATTAATTGACACAAGCACAGTGTTGTCATTCAATTCTCTTTTATGCTTTAAAAATTGTTCTTCGTCAACTTTTTTAGTATTGTCTTTTATCTCAATTACTCCATTATTTAAGTTGTTTCCATTAATAAAGTAATAACTTCCTCTATCATCATATACTGGTGTCCCATGAATTCCATCACCCAAAACAGAAACTATATTTCCCAACCTAACCCACTTCCAATTCTCCGGAATATCAAATGGGATCTCATCTTCAGTGATCTCGGGAAGTGTCTTGGTCTTTTTAATCTTGCCTTCCTTAATGAGCTTTTTCTTTTCTACTTGAATCTGCTTATAAAGGTCTTCTGCCGTTCCATCTTCTTCTCGCTGCTCTACCAGCTTGCCTTGGATGGCATATTGTAAAATAGACTTTTGCATATCTTCCGGGAACTTTTTATTCAGCTTTTCCACTTCAGAATAGGCTACATCGTATTTATCTACATAAGGCATCAGTTCTTCGATCTTTGCTACGATGCGCTTTTGTTCTTCTAGTGGGGGAGGGGAATCAACAGATTATTTAAACTAGTACTATTTAGAGTCTTTCCTTTTATTGCACCTTTTGTTTCTCCATAAGTAGAAAGCAATGGTAACATAGTGAATAGATAATTTCGAATTGATTCCTCTAAATCTGCATATGGATATATTGATATTATTGCTTCATTGTGTACGGCATCAATATCTAAAATACTTACTCTTCCAACTGTTAATTTAAAACTCATTAGTAGCGTTCCCTTGGGAACCAAAGACATCTTAAACTTTTCGTTTAAAGCAATCTCACTTATTTTCTCTTTTGTCTCAAGAATGTATCCATCAGATATCATATCAGCTATAGATACCCAATTATAATCATCCTTCCAGTATTTCGGTTCGCTTCTAGGCGGAGTTTTCCCCATATTGAAGTTAACCATTTCACCGAATCGTACCCACTCCCAACTCTTAGGAATATCAAACGGAATCTCGTCTTCTTTGATATCCGGTAGTGCTTTCTGCTTTTTAATCTTACCTTCTTTAATCAGCTGTTTCTTCTCAGCTTCAATTTTTTCCAATAGTTCCTTTGCAGTACCTTCTTCTTCCCGCTGTTCCACCAGTTTTCCTTGTATGGCGAGTTGAAGAATGCTATTTTTCAAGTCCTGTCCTGTCATTCAGCCTTACCTCCAAGCATAGAAGTAATCTGTTCTAATACATGATCAATTTCTGCATTTAGTGATGCTCGCTTCTCCTGGTATTCTTGAATCAAATCCATGGGTTCAAGAATCACTTCTTCCTCATGAGGGAATCCACACAGATCAATGTTGTAGCTTCTTTCTATGATTTCATCGATGGTATATCTCTTCGCTTTTGGGAATCCATCTGCTTCGATTTCTTCCCGGTTCTCCCACCAGTTAAGGGCATCATTGAAATGTTCCAACTTCATCGGTCTTGTCTTTGAAAAGTTCTTATACCCTTCAGGCATATCCACACGATAGAACCAGGTTTCCTTGGTCGGTTCTGTATTATCAAAGAACAGGATATTCGTTCTTATGGATGTATAAGGGGCAAAGACGCTGTGGGGCATTCTAATCACTGTGTGGACATTGAATTCGCCGAACAGCTTTTTCTTGATATTATACTTTCCATTATCTGTACCAAACAGAAAACCATCTGGCAGAATCACTGCTGCACGACCATTTTTCTTTAATCTGTACATAATCACATTCATAAACAGGTCAGCAGTTTCTGAGCTTCTCAGTTCCGTTGGGAAGTTGACTTTCACGCTGTCCTTCTCACTTCCGCCATAAGGTGGGTTCATAAGAACCACATCAAAAGGTTCCATTTTCCTTAATTCCTTGTAGTCTGTCTCTAGTGCATTACCATGTAGGATGTTTGGATCATCGATATCATGGATCAGCATATTGGTGACACAAAGCATATGGGGAAGAGACTTCTTCTCAATGCCATATACAGACTTGTTGTAGATTTCTCTATTTTCCAGGGAATTGCCCACCTGCTTATCCAGTTCATTTAATGCAGAAGTCAAGAAACCACCTGTACCACAGGCAAAATCTGCAATTTTATCACCCAGGACAGGTTTTACTACTTTAACCATAAAATCAGTTACTGCTCTTGGTGTATAAAACTCACCTGCATTACCAGCACTTTGAAGATCTTTTAAGAACGACTCATAGATAACACCAAACTCATGGCGCTCCTTGTATTCGGTAAAGTCAATCTCGTCAATGATATTAACCACTTGTCTGAGAAGCACTCCATCTTTCTGATAGTTGTTGGCATCCTCAAAGGCATAACGGACAATAACTTGATTCATAGGTGTGGTTTCGTCAATTTCTAAATCCTTAAGCGTTGGGAACAGTGTATTGTTGACAAAGTCAAGAAGGGCATCCCCTGTAAGTGCCTCTCCATCTTTTCTATCTACTGCCCAATCTCTCCACTTAAGACCTTCTGGGATGATGGAAGTGTAATTGTCATTTAACAGTTCCCATGTTTCTTCTTTCGCATCATATATTTTCAGAAACAGAATCCACACGATCTGTTCAATTCTCTGCGCGTCACCATTGACACCCGAGTCATTTCGCATCACATCTTGGATTCGTTTCACAAAGTTACTAATCGCCATTTTATCTACCTGCCTTCTCTAGATCTATGCATAATAAATTTCTTTTTTCAGTTCCTGCACTGCCTTTAGATAAGCTTCCTTACCCCCAAAGGCTTTGACTATTTTCATAGGGCTGCCAATCTTCTGGAACTCCTTCAGCTGAAGTACTTTCGCATCTTCAATCTCCTTGATGCCATCATTGGCATACTTATCAAGTAGGGCTTCAATAACCTCTTTGGCTACATCTGAGTATTTATATAGATAATGTCTTTTCTTCACATTCTCTGCCCGTTCCTTCTTGGTCAGTGGCGCTTTATCATAGGCTATGTGACAGATGAGGTCAAAGTCATCCAGCTCCGTTTTGCCCAATTCTTCACGAACTGCTTCAAGTAGCACTCCATCGTCCTGCAGCTCATCAATGATGGCTTGTTTCTTCTCGGCTTCTGTCCAGGTACGCAGGAACTCATCCAGCCTTGAATACTGCTGAAGAATATTCTTCTTGGTGTAGTCAATAAGGCTTTCAGTAATGAGCTTTCCGTCTTTATCCACGTACTGAACTCTTTCAGAAAGAACACTAACAGTGACATCACCTACGTAATACTTTCTAGGCTTATCTTCACCTTCATCATCAAAAGGCGGTGTGTCACCTGTTCCATATTCACCATCGTCTTCTTTAACACCATCAGTACCTGTATCTTCTCCAGTACCTTCTTCACCTTCATCTGTTGGTGTATCTGGTTCATCCACTGGATCATCTCCACCAAGGTCAATAACCACTTCTGGCTTGCCATCAAAGGCAGGATCAGCAAAGAGTCTGCTGGCGTTTCTAAAGTCCATGATGGTGAAGTAGGTCTTGCCATAATCTTCAAGAAGGCGTGTTCCTCGACCGATGATCTGCTTGAATTCGGTCATGCTGTTGATGTTATTCTCCAGCACAATGAGTTTACACATCTTGGCATCCACACCTGTGGTCATGAGTTTACTTGTCACTGCAATAACCGGATAGGTACTTTCTTCATCAATGAAGTTCTCAAGCTGTGCTTTGCCTATATCGTTATCACCGGTAATGCGCATGATGTAGCGGTCATTTTCAGCATAGAGATCTTTGTTCTCATTAATCAAAGCTTGACGCATTCGTTCTGCGTGTTCTATGTCCACACAAAAGACAATAGTCTTGCTGAACCGATCGGTCTTTTTTAAGAACTCTGTGATTTTGGATGCTACCACTCTTGTTCTATCATCAATAACCAGGTTTCTGTCGTAGTCCTTGGCATTATATTCCCGATCCTCAATTTCATAGCCGTATTTATCCACTTTACCCGCTTCTGGGCGATAGCCCTCAAGGTCTTTATCCAAACCAATACGAATCACTTTATAAGGCGCAAGGAAACCATCATCGATCCCCTGCTTTAAGGAATACTCATATATTGGCTCTCCAAAATAGCTGAAGCTGGAAGCTTCCTTGGTTTCAATCGGAGTAGCGGTACATCCCACATGGGTAGCTTCAGAAAAATAATCTAAAATCTTTCTCCATGCTGATTCTTCTTTGGCACTTCCTCTATGGCACTCATCGATGACAATAAGGTCAAAGAAGTTCGGTTGAAACTGACGAAAGGCTTCTTCGCCATCATCGCCGGCAAGTTGTTGATACAAAGCCATATAAATTTCATAGGAGCTATCAAGATTTCTATTTTGCACCTTGGTCATCTTTCCACTAAAGGGTTTAAAATCACCGGTAATGGTTTGATCTACAAGGACATTACGGTCTGCCAAAAAGAGAATCTTCTTCTTCAAGCCAGACTTCCATAAACGATAGATAATCTGAAAGGTCATAAAGGTTTTACCGGTACCTGTGGCGCTGACCACAAGGACTCGATTTCGCCCCTTGGCAACCGCATCAACGGTTCTATTGATTGCCACACGCTGATAGTAGCGAGGGGTTTTATAATTGGGTATGTAATAATAAGGCTCTAGCATGACTTTTTCCTCAGCCTCGTCAAACCCCTTATCAATTCTGTATCTTTGGTACAGTGCTTCTGGTGATGGGAACTCTTCTAATTTCAATTCCTTCACTTCACCTGTAATGAGGTTCTGTTCCACAAAGCCATCTCCATTTGAAGCATAGACATAAGGAACATCCAGCGCCTTGGCATAATCAATGGCTTGCTGAAGACCAGCACCTACAGGCTGTGTATTGTCTTTTGCTTCCACAATGGCTAGTGGGAAGTTGTTTTTATAGGACAGGAGGTAGTCAGCACTTTTCTTTCTGCCTCTTGCCGTAATATTTCCACGCAAAATAATACGCCCTGCTGTAAAAGCGTACTCCATCCGTATTTGCTTGTTATCCCATCCCGCATTCTGTATAGCAGGTGTGATATACCTTAATTTGATATCTTCTTCAGACAAATGGCTTTTCCCCATGAACGTTC
The DNA here is from genome assembly GCF_033564055.1 of Globicatella sp. PHS-GS-PNBC-21-1553. Taxonomy (NCBI): domain Bacteria; kingdom Bacillati; phylum Bacillota; class Bacilli; order Lactobacillales; family Aerococcaceae; genus Globicatella; species Globicatella sp. PHS-GS-PNBC-21-1553. The sequence continues at coordinate 1,368,793 of NZ_CP085470.1, read as the reverse complement.
GCCCCCTTCATTTTATTTAAACAATGTCAATCGAATTTAAACTCCATGATGTCACCGATATTACATTGGAGGCATTTACAGATTTTGTACAGGCTCTCCATGCTCACCGATTCTCCTTTACCGAGGCGGGCGATGATATTATAGGTAATGCCGGCTTTATCCTTCAAATCAGTTTTGTTCATCTTCTTGTCGATCAATAGTTTCCATAGGTTATCATAGCTAATCACCATGAATCGCACACCTCCAAGGATGTAAAATATAGTTAAGAATAGTATAACACATTACTAAACGAAATAGAAAGAAAACCTTACATTATTGAAAGGTCTATGTATAAACACCATTTAGGATAAGGAAAACTATTTTATTAACTTACCACGTTTTCGTCATTACCCCTATCAACTCAGTAAGCGTCCTATATCAGATTATCTATCAAATTGAGTTATGTAGGGAATTACGATTACCCAGTATTCGGAAAATGGTACAAGAAGAAGGAACATTTCGTAATCCAACCGACGCCTTTACGGTTCTTCTTCAAGTCTTAGAACAGGAAAAGGATGACCGCTTTATTCGGTCAAAACAAAATCGAATACGTATCGCTAACTTTCCACAAAAGAAATTGTTAGAAGAGTTAGTCATAGAGGCTTTACCAGAACAAGCACAGCAAAAGTTACCTCATCTTAAATCGTTAGATTTTATTAAAGAGGGACAAAATGTGATTTTAACTGGATCGCCAGGTACTGGAAAATCACATATAGCGATAGGATTAGGGATGGAAGCTTGTTTAGCGGGCTATCGCGTCTTTTTTGCGACAGTCCCTTCCCTCATCAATCAGTTGAAAGAACATCGATCAGAAAGAACCTTACGGTCATTCGGATTAAAATTTAAAAACTACGATCTCGTCATTATTGATGAACTTGGGTATATCTCTTTCGACAAAGAATAGGCGGAATTATTATTTTCACATCTATCTTTGCGAGCGGGAAGAAAATCTACCATTATCACGAGTAATTTGTCGTTTTTAAAAAGGCAGGAAATATTTCATGATCCAGTCCTAACAGCTGCATTAACCGACCGTTTGACTCATAAATCACATGTTGTAAATATGGTCGGTCCTTCTTACAGAATGAAAGAAACAGAACAATAGATAAAAGATAATTCAAAGATGACAGTGGCTCACTTTTAACTTGCGAAATACATTACTATGATTTTCGGCAACATATAGTAGCTGAAACGGTCTCCGTCCCGATTATAAAAATAATCAAATTCCACTTCTCACACCTCCTCTCTTTTTAATTTTTTACACAAGAAAAGACGATAGATGTTTTATTTTCTATCGTCTTATATCCTCAATATCTAATTTTATTTAGCTCGACAAGTTGGTTTTTAAGCTTTAGTTATCGGAATCCATAGCTCCATTTTATAGTCTTTGCTTTGCATATCACCCTCATAGTAGTATTCAAAGTCAGGCTTTCCTGAATGAACATAGCCATGCTCAGGAAAGAATACTTCCATTGCATATTTCCACCCGTTATGAATACAATCCGGAACACTTCCTGTTAACTCTACAACGGCATATTCCGCTTCTTCAAATTCTAAAACATCCAAGCCCATGCCTGTTGCTTTGTCTACATCATTAACAATATAGCCTGCCATATAGTTTATTGTATTGGTATCTAAAACATCATAATTATCAAGGTCTAAAATATCATGACAAACGCCTACACTTTTACCGCTTCCCAAACTCACAAGCTCATCGTGGCTATATTTTTCATATAGCTTATCCCAAACACTCGGACATAATGATGAATTGATGTTTTGTTCATTGATTCCTGCAACTGTAAATGCTTTTTTCTTTTGAATTGTAATATTCATGCTTCTTCCTCCTCTTACACTTAGTGCTAATTGCACCCGTGAAACTAATTTAAATGGTTTCCCGTTTCTCACCTCTGAAGGAGTAAATCCATGAAAATTCTTAAAAGCATTTCCAAATGAATCCGATGACTCGTATCTGAATTTGAAAGCAACATCAATAATCTTTTCATCCGTATCTCTTAATATAACGGCTGCTTCCGTTAATCTTCTACTTCTTAAATATTCTGAGAGCGTTGTTTCAGTCAGAATAGAAAACAAGCGACTGAACATTGAATACGAATATCCTGATAACTGAGTTACTTTCTTTTCATCAATCTCATCATCAAGAACTGTTTCAAGGTAATCAATCGTTTTGTTAAACGACTTGATAATATTCATTTCGATTCCTCCTTTCTTTCGGTTTATTTTAATATAGAGGAAATTTTCTTTTCTTACCCTACAGTATTCGTACAAGTTTTATAGCTTTCATCTCTTAGAAACCTATAGTTCGCTAAGCTCGGTAAACTGGGATTTGTCAGACACTAAAGTTTACAAACCATAACATAGTCCTCTTCATTTTCACGAACAACTTCAAAGCCTACCTTTTTATACATACTCACTGCATAGTTTATCTTTTGAACAGATAATGACACTTGCTTATATTCTCTCTCTTTCAAAGTCAAAAGAATTTGTTTCATAAGCTCTGTTCCAATACCGAAATTTCTATATTCCTTGAGAAGTGAAATAGACAGAGATGGCGTTGACTCATCAACATAACCATAATCCTTGATGATACGAGTCCATACCGCTCCAATTACCTTTCCACCAACTTCCGCAACATGACATATATCATCTTTCTTTCCAAAATTCGCAATATATATCTGTAAGTCGGGAAGCTCTATAATATCTTTAGAGGGAGCTTGTACTCCTTCCGGAATAAAAATAGCCTCATATAAGAATGTATCCAATAACTTAATTTCGTCCTGTCTTAATTCTCTAATAATATACTCCATGTTTATCTCCGATCTATATTCTGTAAAATTATTTATTTTAATAAACCGGTAGTAATTCCACACATACTATATCTCCTTACTTTTCAAGTTAGCTCCAAAACTTCTAATTTGTCTACACCGCTTTAATCTTCTCATTTATCAATTCAATAAATACTATCACAGTTGCTCCTATCATCGGAAGCCCATAAGGAATAAATAGGAAACCGATGACCAAGCCCGATATACCTATTCCAACTTCTCCTTGAATGAAAGATGCTAACGCCCCAAATATGCAGAATACCATAACAGTATACAGTAATGCTGTTCCTATACCAAGCAGAAATGTCAGAAAAGCAGTCAAAATTGATAGGACAAGACTAATAGGAAATAAGATAATTTTTAATATCCATCGCATACACTACCTCTTTTTTCTCTTTGGCTTATGTGCTGCTTACAACCATTATTTTAGTCGATAGTGGCTCTAAGCAATACTACACACTCGATGTGGCTTGAATGGTCATTATGGATACATTTTGAGGTTTTAGTGAAGTCTCGTATGTGGGAATATTTTAATAAATGCTGATAATATTAATGCCTTAAAGCCGTAATAGGTATTACGTAAACATCATCATCTCTTTTATAAGCAAAAGAGGCTTTGGCGCATAATACCATCATAAATGAGGGGTTGGACATGTTTTTTATATCTATTATAGATGCTAAATCTTTTAAAGTTTCAGAACCTATCTCAATTAACTTATCTCCACCAAGTTTAATTTCAACTAGACCATAATCTCGGTTTCTTAGATGAATCACTGCATCTTCTTACGAGTATAAGAGCCTATCAATGGTTTAAAAAATGAAATGTTTAGAAACTATATCTTCGGTAAAATCCAAAGTTGTTTTATTTCCATGAGAATAAAATTTTCCAACCCAGGTTCCAACAATATTTTCAATTTCTATTGTTAAAGTCCCCACACTTGCATTTCAAAAAATCTGTAAGTTCAACATGTGGTTGAATTCTTTTTTTTAATAATCTCTACAAATTTATTTTCATCTATAATATTTGAAAACGTCATCAAAGTATCCCTTTAATGGTCTAACTCCTTAATTCTGGAGCAATCAATTTAAGTGGATTAGTTCATCATTGGGTAGTTTCTAAATATAAAAACTTATACAGTTCCAATTTAGACAAATTATTTAGTCATGTTATTTTATTGCCTGTCTTGGAATATAGATTCTAGATTTCTTTTTACTAAATTAAGGAGTTCGTCTGTTAGTTTTTCAATATTATCAGCTAATATCAAACCATGAGGGTACTTGAAATTATCATTCCATATATAGTTGAAGGTTTTTGTATCAATCTTATTGATTTTTCCGATTTGAATTGCAAATATTTCTACATCTGTTTCTATGAGTTTTTTTACTATATCTTTTGTTGCACCTGGAAATGTTGAAGCCCCATCGGTTATTTCAAATATTATCTTATATTCATTTTTGTTTTTGATTTGTAACTCTTGTTTAGAACTAATGCCCTCATATATTTCTCTAAGGCAAGAAGCATCATCTGTCGTTCCTAAGTTGCCATCTACTTTTGTTATAGAAGATATGATTTTGCTTTTTTCTAAATCTTTAGTATCTTCAAAGTTTTTTACCTTATAGTGGTCTTGGCCGAAAAACCATGTTTCCGTTACTAATTCTATTTTTTGATTAGTTTTTTGGGCCTCTATTTGTAGGTATCGGTTAAAATCAGATATAGATAAAAGGGTTGCTGCCAAAGTTTTTCTAGTTGCATCTATTTTTTCTTTATCCATAGAGCCTGAATTATCTATTAAAAAAGAAATCTCTATTTTATTTGGCAACAAATTATTTTGAGCCTCTAGAAAATTTTTGTCAAATATTTTAAGTTCCTTATAGTTTCCTTTTTGCTCTGCCTCAATAAAATTCGGATAGCTATAGATAAGGTCATTTACATTTAGCTTCCCTTTTGCCTGTCTGTTTTTTTCTATATTTACTTCTTTTTTGTAAGAGCCGATAAGTTTTTTCCAAAAATCTTTCATTGCTTCTCTTTGAGCTTTTGTTTGGTTTAGATAATAATTATATAAATCAAGTTCTTCCCTACTTATGCCATAAAATTCCGTTTTTTTATCACTAGAATCTTCTGTATAAGAAGCATTGGTATTTTCTTGATCTAGAATTTCTTTTAGACTTTCCTCCACGTCCTTTCTAGTAGATTCCAATTTATCTTTGGCTGTTTGTTCATTACTTTCTTCAAAAACCTTTTCGCTATCACCACTACTATCCTTAGTTTCCATTGAGTCAACTTCTTCTAACCAAAATTTTTTGAAAGTAGGATAGATAAATGATTTGATTAAGGGATCTCTTTTTGTTATACCTTGGTCTTGGTTTATTTGTTTGATCAGTTCTTTATTTAAAAATGTATATATGGACTTAGACAATATCTTTGTATCGAATCTGGACTCAATTTGATTTTTAAAACTATCTTCATCCTTATAAATTTCCCACAATAAAAAACTTTTTGAAAATCCATGATGAGATAAAGATAAAAATATCTCTTTTTTATCATTTCTTTTCTTCATGTATTCAATAATTTTCCCTTTTTCTTCTTCATCTCTGTATATAGGACATGTTTCCAATACTCGTAGATATGAAAAATATTTATCCATCTGGAATAAAAAATCAAGAATTTCTCTTTTCACATAATCTCTAACAAAAGTTATTTCTAGCTTATTATCGTAAGATGAAATTTGATTTATTTTTTTATAAATATAATAAGTAATTTCATCAATTTCTGCTTTCCAAGTCACTTCCCTATTTAAATAATAATTAGCATTTTTTATCCAGTCTGGATATAGGGATAATTCATAATATATGTGCCATAAAATCTCATTATTATCTAAGTCAGCTTCTAAAAAGCTAGACAGAGGGAGGTACAAGATATTTTCCTTTGCTCTTAATACAAATCTTTCCAAATTTTTAGAGCCAATATATCTGAGGCTTGGTTCTCTTGTAAAAGTAGTGAGGGCTTGCCTATGATCTTCTAAAAATACTTCTAGATTTTCTTCCGCTTCTTTTTTTAATTTTTCTTCGTTAAGAGAGTTTCTATCTATATTAAACATCATAATCTCCTATGGCTAATAAGATCAATATTTCTGAGCTTTTCAATGGAATCTAGCCTATCTATTTTTAAAATCTGAAAATCACCATTTAAATCTATAGTAAAGTAATTTGAAGAGCTTAAAGCTATCACATTTACATAATATCTATCAGAAGTGCTGAATTCTTGATTTAAAGTCCATTTTCCCATGTTTTCTTCTAGTAAGTACAGATAAAAATCATCAGTCAAAACTATAGCACTGCCCTTTTTACTTTCAATATTATAGATATTGCCCTTAAAATTTTGATTTTCTAAATTAAGTATTTTTTCAGAATCTAAGTCATATAGGAAGAAATTTTTCTTATCTCCTAAACCTAGACAAATATTCTTTTCTAATTTTTTGTTTTCAAGACTGGTCAAATAATTTATTGGACTATCTAGGGTTTTTATTTTTTTATCAATTATTAGCTCATCTTCCTTATATTTTGCCAAAAGAAGTTCACCGCGGTTGCTTCCTAAGCCAAGGTATGAATCATTAATTTTAGCTAAGGAGTTAACTTCTTGAGCTGTTTTTGATAAGTCTATACGTTTTTTTATCTCAAAGCTTAAATTCATAGGATCAATTTTTAATACTAAAAATTCGTTTGCCCCTATTTGACACAAAAATTTGTTTTCTTCTATTTTTATAACATTTTCAAAACCTTGATTAATTTTTCCTAGCTTATATTTTTTTAAATTTTTAATATTTTCAATAATACCTTCGAAATCATTTGATTGAAACATAAAAATATCACCTGTAACAGCAAATAGCAAAATTTTATCTAGGCTAAGAGCAGACATATATACTATCAATTTGTTAAAATTTTTGATAGGTTGACTCAATTCTATTTTATAATTATCTTCTGAAATTCTAATAAATTGCACTTTTTGAGCTGCACTTGCTAGTATAAATATATTTTGATCTATACATAAGTAACTTTTAAGATAAGTACTTAATTTAAAAGTCCCGCTAGCTTTAACAGGTATTTCATCTACTTTTGTTGGATAAATCTCGGGTGCAAGTTGTCTATAATATGGCAATAGCTCTTTTAGAATTTTGCTTTCTCGCTTCTCTAATTCTAATAATTTTTCCTCAAAATTTTCATCAAGCTGACCTTTTTCTAGAGTTTTGTTTAAATCTTCTCTTAGTTTTATTAAACTTTCCTTATATTTATCTATATTTTCTGAAAATTTCATTTTCTATTATTTTCCATATCTTTTAAATAATCTAAGAGATATTTTGAATGCTCTAACTGATTTAGTCTTTGGTCAAGCTGCTGATATTCTTCTAGAGAAATTTTATTTTCTTCTTTAGCATAGTCTTTTAAAAAATCTGGAAGTTTTTTTCTTTCTGGTGCCGGTCCAAATATAATTTTAATTATGTCTAGATAGCTTAGACTTTCAATTTCGCCACGTATATATTGATAAGGTCTAGTCCTTATATCTTCGTATTCTTGAACAACTTTTCCAAGATTTTCATTATTAATATTCCAACCCTCTGATTCTTTAAAAAAACCAAATCTCACCGCTTGTGATAGTATATAGGCCTGATCTTTTGGATTGGTTATTGAACTTATAAAACCGTCCCACAAGGCTAAACTCAAATCTTTTTCCTCGCCTAAATTCCAATTATCTAAAATTCTTAGAATATTTCTCAATGATAGAACTGATTCTTTAAGTTCAGGATTATTTTCCGACGCATTTTCTTCTCCGTTTTTAACCCACTTACCCATAAAAACTTCTTGACTTACTTTAGATAATTGAGCTAGTCTAAAGATTTCTTCTAAAGTCCTTGTAGGTGTTGGAATTTGTAAATTGCCTTTATTATCTAAAAGTCTTACCAACATAATTCTAAATAGTTCATTATCTTGAGGATTTTGCTGATTTTTTAATGAACCAACAGTATTTTGATTAACATAATTATATTCTATAGTTAAAAAACGGGATTTAAAAGCTGGATTTAATTCATTGGTTCCTTCATAACTTACTAGGTCTGTTGACAAATTGCCTGTGCCGATTAAACCAAAACCTCTATTTATTTTGACAGGGCCAATGCCTGTAACATAAGCTCTAGATCCGAATTTACTTTGTAATATATCATTAAGGCCGATCAAATTTTGCATAGCAATGGTATTTAGCTCATCAATTATAACAGGTCTACCATTTTTTACTGCTAATAAAATTTCTCTTTCTATTTTCTTAACAACGGTACCATAAACATTATTCCTAGCTATGAATATTTCTGAAACACTATCCCAAACCTTACTTTTTATTATTTCTTGTTTCTCTGGCTCGATACTTTCTATTTCTCTTTCATGAGATTTTAGCCAAATAAAATATTGATCTACAACTTCATCTATTAATTCTAAAGTACTTACGTTAGCAGACGATTTCTCTAGAGACAATGTTTTTTCTACAAACATATCTTCATAGGTCAAATTATATGAACCTGATATAAAGTATGGGTATATTTTGTCTAATTCTTCCTGATTTCCCTCTTTAAGTAGGTTTTTATAATGATTTCTCTTGGTATTATTTATTTCAGCAAATTTTTCTATTGCTTCATCTTCGCTAGCACTTTGATTTTTTAAAAACCATTTTTCCATTTCTTCTTCTAATTCATCTTGAATTAGTCTCTCTAAGGTAAATTCAATTGCAGCTTCTCTTGCTATTTGAGTTTTTCCACTACCTAAGTGGCCTATTATATAAACAGGAGTAGATTGTTTTAAGGCTTCTTTTATTTTTCTTTTAGCTTCAATTACATAGGATACCTCAACAAGATTTTGATTATATCCTGTTTTTATATCATTAATCAGTTGTCTATGATAATAATATCTCCAGGCATCAGGAGAATTGTTTATTATTTCCCTAAGTTCTTTTGAATAAGAATTAATCTTATCTACCCTATATCTAGTAGCTTCGTTGCTCCCATAAAAATTGCTGTTATAATATTTTTGATTTCTTTTTCTTTTCTAGTTCTAAAAAAAATTTCTCATAACTTATCAAATTTTCTAGTTCTTCTATTAATTTTTTTTGCTTATCTTCTTCCTTTTTTAAATATGTTCTATATTCTTTTATTATTGAATTTTCCGACTTTGATTCTTCTCTTTTGTTTTCTTTTTTTCTAAATCTTTTATAAAATTCACCTAGATATTTCAAGTCATTTTCTTCATTTGCCCTAGCTTCGCTTCTTAAAATATCTTCATATATGGATTCTATTTCTTCTAAAGTAGGCACAGCTTGATTATTTAAATTATTATTCATTTTTTGTCTCCTTAGTAAAAATAATGGGACGATATATTATCGCCCCAAATTTTTTATAAATTATTAAATAATATTAAATTCTTTTAGCATCTCTTCCACATCTGTACCTTTGATTAGTTTTGCAACTTTCATTTTTTGTAATGGTGAAAGTGGAAGGTCTGGTTTTTTGCCATCTGATAGGGCAACCATTCCATTTAGAAGATATCTTAGGTCATATCTTGAGGCATATACTTCTGGGACAGCTTTTTCTACGCCACAAAGTACATAAACAGCTTCCATTGCAGTTCTTCCAGAATATTCCGTAGTGAATACAGTATCTCTTCCTGGATCATCTAAAGTTTCTGCAAATTGTCCAAGAAATGCAAAGTTTACTCCACCTTTTGGAACAACTAGTGGTCTATCACCAAATTTTCTTGGCATAAATTGAGATGTGATATAAGGCATCATAACAGGAACTGCGCTGCAAGTTTCAGCAAGTGCATCAATTTCATTTACAGGAACACCAATGTGGTATAACCATTCTTTTGTAATTTCCTTACCAGTACAATCTCTCATTTTCTTCTTGATATAGTCACCTTCAACATCTGTAAATAAACCGTAAACCCAAACACAAACATCGTTTTCTGGTTGCTCTGGATATTGGCCTTGTCTATTAATTGTCCAGCTCATTAACCAGCTTGAATCAACACATGTTACAATACCACCAGTTACAGTTTTACCACCATATGGGCTTCTCTTTGTGATTTTTTCAATATATTTTGGTACTGATTCATCGTGACAAGTGACTGTACATGATTCCCAGTTACTCTTTTCAACATCAGAGCAGAATACCTCAGGCTTTCCAAAATCGTCTGATTTTTTAGCAATGTTTTTCCACATTTCCCAGCAACCAGTTTGTTCATCACTAAGTTCTGCTGGTGTATTGTCATCACCATAACTTGAATTTTCTGTCATAGATCCATTTGTAATAAATAATAGATCGTTTTCAGTTAATTCAATTGACTTATCATTTCCAATTTTATCTTCAGCGATAATTTTTGTTGCAACTTTTTTATTTTCTGAAATATCAAAGTCTACATCAACCACCTTGGTGTTGTATTGGAAATTGCATCCGTGATTTTCAAGGTATCTAACCATTGGTTTTACAATTGAATTGTATTGGTCATATCTTGTAAATCTAAGGGCTGATAGGTCTGTAAGACCTCCTACGTGATGGATGAAACGGTTTAGGTATAGTTTCATTTCTAGAGCAGAATGCCAGTTTTCAAAGGCAAACATTGTTCTCCAAAGTGTCCAGAAGTCTGAATTTAAAAGTCCATCTGAGAAAATATCTTCGATTGCCTTATCTTCAAGAAGTTCGTCTTTAGTCATACATAGATCTGCAATTTCTTTAACTTGTTTTTGAGTTAGATTGAATTTGCCATCGTCATAACGTTCACCTTGTTTATGAGTGATACGACAATTACTATAGTTTGGATCGTCGTAGTTAGTATAGAAGTAATCATCTAAAACACTCATTTCTGGGTTTTCTAGACTTGGTATAGAGCTCCAAATATCCCATAGACATTCAAAGTGTGCACCAGTTTCTCTACCACCACGGGCAACATAACCTCTTGTATCCATGTATTCACCGTCAAGTGAACCACCAGGTATATCTAATTGTTCTAAGAAAGTAATTTTATTGCCTTCCATATGAGCATCTCTAATTAAGAAACAAGCTGCAGTTAGTGAAGCAATACCTGTTCCTATTAAGTAAGCAGATTTTTCTTCAATTCCTTCAGGCTTTCTAGCCTTAACTAATCTTTGAAAATCACCATTAGTAAGTTTTAATCTTTTATCATAAGTTTTAAGTTCCATAACTTTTCCTTTCATAACTAAACATAATCATCTTACATTTATATTATGTCTTGAAAAGAGAAAAAATTCATTTACCAAAACTAGTTTTTTGTCCAAAGTTTACTCAATCTCTATACTTTGGGTAACCTTTTCCAGGTTTTCACTCCTTTTTAATGACAATAAAATATTACCATCCAGTAATTTACCTATCCTATTAGCAATCACTACCGGATCAGTTTTCATATTTGTAGCTATCCATTGTATTAGTGCGCTACTTAAGGCGCACTGATAAAAATAAGAAATGAGATTAATATCAATATCTTTTGCCCTGGTTTCCTTTGATATGTGACTAACATACTTACTCATTACTTCACCCGCCATAGAAAAAACATATTTTTCTACTTCAGCTTTATAATCTGATTGATACATATGTCTTATAGCTTTTTCATTATCCAAGATAAATTTTGCAGCCAAAATAAAACTATCCTCCCAAGAGAAATGTTCGTTAAATTCCTCGATAACAATATCAAGCTCAGATTCAAATATTTCTCTTATTAATTGTTCCAAATTTTCATAATGATAATAGAAGGTTTTTCTTTCTATCTGACATTTTTGAGCTAACTCGGTAACAGTTATGTTATCAAGTTTTTTTCATCTAAAAGTTTCATAAATTCTTTTTTTATCAGATCTTTAGTGTAGTTTCTACTCATATAATTACACCTTCCTTTTGATTAATTGATCTTGGTAAGTAAGGCTATGGATTCTATATGGCTCGCGAGGATAGAATGAATGTCATTTGAGTATGTCCGTTCTCGGAAACATATCCACTGCATTTTTGACACTATCGGTAGACGGGAACATATCGACTACATTAGCTTAGTTAAATTGAACGTGCTCTTCAGCTTAAAATTGGAATCCGTTTGTTACTTGTATTCACTCGGAACAGGAATATTAAATCTCTCGCACAATAGTTTTACATCATGCATATCATTTTCATCATGCTCATAGCCTAGATGAAATAACACTTGATTTTCAGCATCAATACATCTGACCATTTTATCGCCTATTTTCCCAATACCACTAAATACTTTTGGAGGATATGCTTCTCCTTCAAAAACAATGTATCCTTGTTCGTTGAACTTAAATATATGAAGGTCAATTATCCTACCTTTAGTATCCTTCCAAACCGTGTGAGATGTGGTGGTATATGCTTCTGTAACTTCAACAAAACCTTTTTCTTTTAATATCTCAACAAACTTTTTACTATTACTTTCCTCCACAAATAAATCAATGTCGTTGTGTGCTCTTGTTTCTTCTTCTAATAATGCATCTACTCCCCAACCTCCATCAATCCATATGTTAATTCCATTTTCTTCAGCGTATGTTATTATCTCAATGGCGTCAGTTTTACTTACCATGTAATCCCTCCGTTCAAATTTCTATCTAATTTCATAACATCCCGAAAAGTAGCCATGCTAAATTCCTCCCAGGTAATACTGTTAATTCACATAATCTAACTTAATAGCGCCTTTTCATATCCTCTTCGTAGGCGGCTAGAATACGCTGATATTCTTTTGGGTCATCATTCTCACAGTCCAGTTTTATCACTCGATCCACAATAGGGTCTAAAGAATCAGGGTTGTACCAAGGCTCCTTAATTGTAAGATATATGATTTTTTTGGTTTTTTGACGTTCAGCCATTTCTTTTAACATCTGAATTTCTTTTTCATTTTTTGTTACACTTTGAATCGGCCATATAATCATAAAGTCAAATTCATAATTATCGTATTTTTCACTATTGCCTTTAGTGGTTAGATTATCAAAGAAGATTGTAAGATTGGATAATTTCATTCCTTGCCCATATTTCTTCGGTACGTTAACTTTATAAAGTTCCGCCCATCGAAAAAAATTATCCATTCCATCTTTTGTTGTATGAATTAAATTAATTAGTCCTTTCAAGTTCCCTTGAGAATTCAAAGCTTTAAGAAGAGCCTGATGCTTTTCCTTGTCAGCAATACCTCGTAGTAATAATGTTTTTTCTGTTTCATTGTTCAAGAAATCAATAATCTGATCATATGCATTTTTTACGTCGGACATATTATTCACCCCTTCATTCAAAAATCACTATTTGTTTTTTGAATATACCCAAAATAAAATGCTATCTGTTAGTCTCAAACAAAACAGTGCATCTTCAATTGTTGGCGATTCAATAGTATTCTCATTCCTATGAGTCCCGTAATCAGACATCATAGAGTAAATCATATAAATTGTTTTGGTCTTTGTCAGCTTTCCATCTTTATTTTCGTTAAAAAAATCTGCTAAATCTTCTTTTTTAGATCTGATTTAAGAGCCCTATCTAAGTCGGCGACCGTTGCAGTTGCATTGTCTCCGCTAGTGTTAAATACTCCTCTCATCCACTTTGCGAAATTTTCAGTCCCTTTATATTTTGAAAATATACTTACAATACTTGTCCTACATGATTCAATACAAGCTCCTGAATGACCTTGTGTATAAGCATCAATTGCCGATTTGTAAGCATCATATACTTCTTTGTGGTTACTTTTTATCCATGATTCAACAGAAAACATCTCACTTACTCTGGCAAAATCACTTTCCATGCAAGCAGAAACTTTAACTTTATCAAATTCAATGGTTATACTTAACCCCAAAATCTCGTATAGTTTAGCTAGTTCTTCAAAGTCTTCATCGCTTTCTTCAGAAATATATCTTACATTGAAAGATTTAGTTATTTCTTTTAGCAGATTGATGATATCCTCATGCCTGTTTTCCTTATATAAATCCGAGAAAATACTATCTAAACCTAGAAACACATCGTATTCCTCGTTATTATTCTCAAATTTGTGTGCATAGCCTTAATTGTAGAAATAAGGTACTAGGTAGTCTATATATTTTTCGTAAAGGTCATTAAGCCCCAAGCATTTTAATCTGGCCTTAAATTCTGAATTTTTCTTTATAAAAAATCCTGGTCTGCTAACAATCTCTGCAATTTTTGAAAGAATTATTTCTTTATCATTCATTTTTTCACCCAATCTATGTTCATAAATCTATTGCTTTTTCAAAGCAGATAAAACCATCTCCAAATACTCCTGCCAATAATCACTATCGCCTTCTATGTCGTAAAGCCAATAATACATTAACAGTATTTCAAATTCTTGCTTTCTTCCTTTTGTGAAGGATTTTTTCGGCATCTTTCTATATAGTGAATCAAGGTTAAAGAGATTACTTTTCTGCTTATAATCGTAGTCGTACTTCCTCCAAGTATATTGACTCTTCTTTCTATGCGTTGATGGCCAAAGATCCTCGTTGTCATAAAAACTACTTATCCAACCATAGGCAAAGGCAAGAATATTAACCTGATACTTTGCCCAGGCTTTATCGATCCAATCAGTTATTTCTTCTGTTATTGATGGTATTCCGAAATTAAACCTTTGTTCGCTTTCTACCCTATGATAGTCTTTTATAAAAATAAAAAGCATCTCTGTTTGGTCCTTAAGAAACGGCAACTTTTTAATGAGCTGCGAATAGCAATCATAGGAAGCATTTCTAAATTCACTATCAGTACTATACAGAAAGAAAAACTCATTCGCCTTCATAATATTTCCAATGTGTTTGTGTATTTGCTTTCCGTATTCATTGTAAATACCAACAACCCATTCTCGAACTTCAGGGTCATACTCCCTAAGCTGCTTCCGATACTTATCTAGCTTTTGATCATGGAGTACCGTTTTTTCTTCGGCCTCGGTAATATTCAAATAATTACTAAAATACTCGAATACATAATCAACGCAAATTCTCATATTTTGTGTACGGGCATCAATGTCAAATTCATTGAGCTTATCCTCTTTTTTTCTGCGTGCAATGTATTCCTCTATACTTAGCATGTATTCACCGCCTTTCATATATGATTTTTCTATTCATTAATGAGATTTATAAAAACTCATTACAAATTAATCTTTTTGTATCTTTGCTGATTTGAAGAAGTCTTTTCAATAGCCTTTAAATTATCATTCATTTTACTAACCCGATTAAGAAATAAAGTTTCAAGCAAAAGCCGGTCTTTCTTGGTATCCTGTTCGGCAAATTTCAAGTTTAAATTAGCCAGCATTCATCATCTCAAAAGGTGATTTGTAGTTGAACATTCTTTTCGGATAATGATTAATCCAGTTTTCTATTTTCTTTACTTCTAATTCCGTTACATCTGTTGTTCCTTTAGGTAAAAACCGCCTTATTAGTCGATTGTGGTTTTCGTTTGTTCCCCGTTCATAGGAACAATAAGGATGGGCATAATAAATATGCTCATAAGGAAAGACTTCATGCAGTCTAAAAAATTCAACGCCATTATCCGCTGTAATTGATTTAATTGTATATTCCTTGAGTATATCTAATAAAGCATTATTTACGGATGCCGCCTGTTTATTCGGAATCAGTCGAATAATTTGATGACGTGTCTGACGATCGGTTAGTACGAGTAAACATTTATTGGTCTTGCGCGTTAAAATCACGGTGTCAATTTCATAATGACCGTACTCACCCCGTTGATTAATGACTTCCGGACGCATTTCTATAGATTGACCTTTAACTCTAAATTGCGAGCTAGTATTCTTACGTTTTTTCTTTGATTTACGCGGATAAAGTAAGTCATTCGATGTAAAGCCTAAATGTCCGTTATGAATCCAATAGTAAATCGTTGAAACAGGAACGTTGACAAGATTAGAATGAACGATCATTTCTGGTGAATATTTCATTTCGGTCAGAAAATGAACGAGTGTTTCTTTGGTTTCCTTATCAAGTGACACTTTGCGTCCACACTTGTCGCGCTGTTTTAAATACTGAGAATGAGCATACTCAGCAGAATAAATCTTTTTGAAGCGACCTTTTCTAACTTGTTGAAGAACGAGCCCTCTTTTGATTTCATTATGAATCGTTTGAGGGGCTTTATCTAGAAGACGCGCAATTTCGCGATGACTTGCCACTACGGTGCCAACGCTCAATATTGTGACGATCGTCTAGTGTTAAATGTTTATTTCGGGTCTTGCTTTCTGCTGAAAATAAATTATAATGATGATACATCTTAAAACGTCCTTTATTTTGGTTTTGTCACTACAATAATAACGTTTTGAGATGTTTTTTTCTATATTTTTTCTATACCGTAACACTTGACTGAATCGTCGAATCGGGTGCGGGGTCACTCCCCGACCTTCCGCACTTCGCTTAAATTTTCGGTCGAGTCATTTAGCTTACCCGATTCTCCAATTAAGTAAAGTGCTACTGTTGTATTGAAAGCCATAAAATAGTCCCCCTCCCAACCGCAACTAGCAGCTTTATTTTCAATCATAAAAAATAGGAAGAATTCACAATTTAAGTGGCTAATTTAATTTTAGAACTTTCATTTTTCACTTTATCTTCACTTTCCATATCCACACCTGCTTTTTCTTTTTATTATACCAAGAAACCCAGTTTATAGGAATGACTATTTATACTTGAAATGTAATTACCTTTTTAACTCAAATATTATGATATGTATATCTAAAAATAGAGATAGAGATAGCCCTTCATTTCAAAAGTAGGGGATGTTTCATCTATCCTATCTCCACAACCCTACGGATATTTTTGTGGTAGATATGTTTCCTAAAAAAATAAAAATAAGGATCTTCAAGGCTAAAAGGTACCGCCAGATGTCAGGAAGAAAATCTCCCAATCTTGAAAACCCTTTATTTATCAATGTTTTGAATAGTCCTATTTCTCCACCCTTGACATCAAGACAACACACTCAACGTGTAAACTTTAGTCTAATTACCGTTATTTACGGACTGAAATTAATACTATCCTATCAATAATGCAAGGTTTGCATCATACCTATTTGTATTCGTATAATAAGTAGGCTATCAATCTCATAAATTAAATAAATCAAACCCTTGATTTTTAATTTGATATCCTTTGTCAGTGGGCAATCCAAAAAATCTTCAATTTGAGCAAATGAATAATTAAAGCTCTCTTTGTCTTCTTCTGTGAGTGCATACCAAGCATCAGGATTAATAACTAAGTTTTCTGTCCCTTTTATGATTAAATAATTAATAAAATTTATTTGTTCTTCTTGGGTTAATCCTTTTAAATTAGTTATATAATCGGTTAATGATTCATCATTTTTTAACGCAGCAACAATTGCGTAACTCTTATTTTCTTCTGGGAATACACTAAAATATAGATTAGACATTTTAGCCTCAAAGTCTGATAAATTTTGTATTTTATTCCCCTGTAAATCATCTGTCGGCGTTAAAAATCCAGTAGCAGCAAATCTTATTTCCTTATCAAAATTATAAACAACATAGTTTAAAATGTTAAATTCGTTTTTCAATATAGCAGCATCAAATAACTCTTTATCTTTTTCCATGTCTCTTTTTGCTAAAGTAATACCTAATAGAAAATCATCAATTATTGAGTCAGTATTAAACTTTTTCATTTCTTGTTGCTGCTTAACACCCTCCATCTTTCTATGATATTCGATTGCAAATGCTCGGTATATATATAAAAACACCTGTTTAATTTCATAATTAAAATCACCATCTTCAATCGGACTGAACATTTGGTCGTGATGACCACAAAAACCTGTAAAAACAGTTGCTCTTTTTCTACCATATTCTGTTAATAACTGGAATGGATTATCTGATTTTGGGATCGGCATTATTACATTGCCATTTTTTGATAGTTTAGATAAGACCTTATTATTTTGAATCGAGTGAGCTTTAATAATATTCTCGCTACATTTTTCTTTTTTAGGATGCAAACATTCTTTAATCCTACTTTTTCTAACTGTACTTTGAAATTGCTCCGAAAATATTCTCTTTAAATCTTTTTTCGATCGTTTTTTCTTTTTTCCCACTTGATACCCACCTTCTAAATTATTAAGTTTCTATTCTATCAAGAATTCTGAAATATTTTTCGATAGAAGACCGTTTCCCGATTAATACATCACTGTTTGCATCTTGAAAGCATGAACAGATAAATAAAGACCTATCTCCCAATTTAGTTATATATTTTTTATTAGATTTTTCCAAATACCATTTTCGTTGGTTCGGATCTTTTGGCCTAATCAAAATTGCTCTATCAAATGATATTGGGATACATACTTCCTTTAAGTCATAAAGTTGAGTAAAGTTATCACCTATAAAAAAACTCTCTCTATCTAATATGGCTAAACTCCACTCATATTTACTTCTTGCGACTATATCTTCAAAATAAAGGTGCAAATCTAAAATTTCAATAATTTGTTGTTCTTTTGCCGTAATTTTCAATCTGTTTTTTAATTCCTTTTGTATTTCTTTTGGAAATCTATCGTATGCTTCAATTCTTTGATTAAACAAATACTCATACTTTCCTCTATAATATGGTGACCTTGCATGTAAATTAATGATAAAAATTAAAATACATACTCTAAACATATCATCTTGAAGTAGTATCCCATTGCTATTTTCCAAAATTTTCTTCAGAAAATTAGCCGTTGTTGTTTCTAAAGCATTTAGAAAAACAGATTCTATATACTGATCTTTTGTCAATAATTCAGTATTTAATTCTATTTTCAACTTCTGCGCATATTCAACTAACCAAGTGTTAAACTTTTCCTTATTATCTGGATCATAGTAATATTCCCTGTAACAAATTCTTTTGGTGTTAGTCGAAATAAATTTATCCTGAGGTTTCAAATAAGCACTAATTAAACTATCGTTATTTTCAGAAAACTTTTTTAAAAAGAATTGCGGAATATAATGCTGTTTTTTAGTCTTCATTGTTCACCTCTTCTTTTTGAGCTATACCTACTATTCTTCCTCACATCCTCTTCGCCTATTCTAACCACATTACTCCGCTTAGCCTTCTCAGCTTGCACTTTTTCAAATACATACTTAGAAATAATAGCCGGATGGTTGTCCTCCGCTAGACAACTATCTTCATACTCATTGTCCTTAAACAAATGAACGTTCCCAATATACTTCTCATTACTCAACATTGTTTCTAATGCACGTTTTGACCACTTAGCTTTTCCTCTGGGGGAGGGAATTTGATTTTCTTCGAGTAATTTAATTAAGCCTACAATACTTTTACCTTCAATATACCAAGCAAAAATCTGCCTAACAACTGTGGCTTGCTCTTCATTAACGATTAGCAAACCATCTTTATCATGATCATAGCCATAACATTTTCGATGATAGAGTTTTGATGTTCCATCCATCGCTCTGTACCTGTGCCCCAATTTGATATTCTGACTGCGGGACTCATTATCAGCTTGAGCTAAAGATTCATAAATTGTTAACAGTAGCTCACTATCATCCCTGGCAGTATCAATGTCTTCTTGATCAAAAATTAGTCGAACTTTTAATTCCTTGAGTAATCTTACTGTCTCTAATGCTTCAATCGTATCTCGGCCCAAACGACTCACACTTTTTGTGATAACGATAGTTACTTTTTTATTACGACAGTCATCAATGAGACGATTATACTCTTCCCGCTTTGATTTTGCTTTGGCTGAGGCTACATCAATATAGATATCAACTAACCGCCAATCCTCAATTAAGGAAACTTTCTGAGTTAAGTCCGAAACTTGATTAGCTAGACTTCGTAACTGATCTTTTGTATTCGAGCTTACACGCGCATAAACTCCCACTCGCTTATGTTTCGGTTGACGCCTAGCTGGATTATAATGCATGTTGTCCTTTAAATTCATTGGTTCCCCCACTTTCTAGAATGACTTAACTAATTACATTCAGCCTAACTATCTATATAGAATAACCTCATGATGAGTAGGCTACTTAAATTTATTTTTATTCATTTTTTATATGAAAAGATGTTGACCAATTCCCACATACTAGCTATTAATTTTTGGATACAATTCCCAACCTCAGCCGTTTCCAATCCAATTATACTAAAAAAACAGCCCCTTGAATATGGTATGCACATTCAAAAAGCTGATATAGCAACATATTACTCTTTCTTCTTTTCCATCAATACTACACACTCAACATGTAGTTTTTTAGTAATTCGTCATAAGAAAATAATATTCAAAACCTTATTATATCAGAATTTGAAGTAATCACATATTTTCTTAAAGCTTTCTAAATAATAATTAGGCTATTTACTCGCTCTAACCACATCAAAATGAATTGAGATTCTTCTCATTTTTTCACTAATACATTGTTTACGAAATTCAACATCTGAAAAACCCAATTCTTTTAGCATATAATATTCTAAAATATACTTTAAAATTGAGAGATAATATTGTAAATCCTCATCAGGTATTATTTGATCTCTTTTTCTTTCATCATAATGAGTATAGTAATTTCTCGTAGATACGACTCTCATAGGAAAATCTTCATAAGAAATTTCTCCCGTATAAAAATGTACAGCAAAATCCGCCAATAATAAATCCGCTATTCTACTTTGTAACGTTATTTTTCTTTGAGAATTTGCTAATAAAATTTTTCGATAATATTCTCGATTTCCTTCAGGTACATCTTTTAAAATAATGTTCTCTATTCTTTGTTTAAATTCAGAAAGAGTCCCCCTACAAACAAAACGCGAATGATATGTTTCTAATGCTTGAGTTACATTTAAAAAAGCCTGTGTGACAGTCATGTTTTTTGAGTAGACAAAATCTAAGTATAAATCTAATACCGGCTCTAATTTATTTTTGTTTTCTACATAAATATTCAGATTTCCTTTTTCTAATACATCATCTAAATTGAATAGGTATGAACTTCTATCTCTAAATTTAGGATATGACTTATCAATTTTTTTATTCCAACTACTAACTTGGAAACTTTGAGGAAATTCTAAATCAAAATTATTTAACTTTAAAACTTCATCTACTGTAATAACTGTAATACTGGTTACTATGACTGGTCTATTCATTCCAATTTCTATAAATCTTCTAACATGTTTGAATTTGCTCAGAAAGAAGCTAAAACTCTTAGGTGTATTACTTAAAATCTTAATCGAGGGTCTTTGTTTTAATATAATTTCTTGGTTTAATAGGTCAATTTCATGTACTGGCAACATACTGCCAAAAACCTGATAATCAATAGTTAATTCGTCGTTTGAATATATTTTTAACCTTTCTTTCTCTTTATCAAATAGACCAAAACCATCATCTATATAATATTTTGATCTGTTTCCCCATAATATACTCTCGGGAATATCGAAATATACTTCTGTAAATTTATCTATATTGCCGTTTGGTATCTTTAAACCCTCAATCATATATTCAGCTAAGTATGTAAATGTATCTCCCCATCCAATTTTAGATTCGGTCGACTGCCTAGTACAGTTTAATAGTGTCATTTTAAAACCATTTGATAACTCTCCCGTGATATACTTAATTTCTAACGGGATTTCAAGATAGCTTAAAGGACCACCTTGATGTAAAATTTCAAATTCCAACATTATTCCACCTTCATCAGAATTTAAATAAAGATTCCCTTGATATTCTTTCCCCTCAAAACTATCTGATGTAAACTTACCTGTTCCATAAAAATCTAAATCTACCACTCAATTCCTCCTTTTTATACTTTAGAACTATACTTTCTACTCTTCCTCATTACTTTTTCACCATTTTTTTCTACATTACTCCGCTTTTTCTTCTCTTGTTGTACTTGTTCAAATGTATTCTCTGAAATAATGGCTGGATGGTTATTATATGAAACGTAACTTCCTTCTTCTTCATTATCTCTAAATAAATGAACTCTCCCAATATACTTCTCATCGCTTAACATGGTTTCCAAGGCACGTTTCGACCATTTAGCTTTACCACGGGGTGAGGCTATTTCATGTTGTTCAAGTAATTTAATAAGACCCACAATACTATTGCCTTCCATATACCAATCAAAAATTTGTCGAACCAATGCAGCTTGTTTCTCATTAATCACTAAATAACCTTCTTCATCATGATCATAACCATAACACTTGCGATGATAAAGACTGGAAATGCCGTCCATAGCTCGGTGACGATGACCTAGTTTAATATTTCGACCTCTCGATTCATTGTCTGCTTGGGCCACTGATTCATAGATAGAGAGAATGAGTTCCCCATCATCCCTAAAAGTATCAAAGTTTTCTTGGTCAAAAATAAGTTGGACTTTATGATCCTTAAATAGCCTAATTGTCTCAAGTGCCTCAACAGTATCTCGACCAAAGCGGCTAAAACTCTTAGTGATTACCAGATTTATCTTATTTTGACACAGTCTTCAATCATACGATTGTACTCTTCTCGCTTAGCATTTTTCTTTGCTAAAGCGACGTCAATATAGATACCCACTAAGAGCCAATCTTCAACGGAGGAAACTTTCTGGGTTAAAGCTGATACTTGATTAGCTAAACTACGTAACTGTTCTTTAGTATTAGAACTGACTCGAGCATATATAGCGACCCGCTTTTGTTTAGGTGGACGTTTTGCGGGTATGAAATAAACATTGTCCTTTAAGTCCATTCGTTTCCTCACTTTCTAAAATTACATCATTAATAATCATTAACCTAGTTATCTATATGAAACAACCGAATAATAAGTAGGTTATTCATAATTAATAAAATTACTTTTTCCAATTAAATAATATTGATCAGTTTCCCCATACTACTTGATATTTATTAGCTAAATTCCTTAATTTTGTCAGTATTCATAACAATTATACTAAAAAATCAGCTCTCTGAATATGACTAACACATTCAAAAAGCTGATATAACAAGATTCTACCCCTTTACCTTTTCCATCAATACTACACACTCAACATGCACGGTCTGCGGGAATAAATCAACTGGTTGTACATATTCCAACCTGTAGCCGGCATCCGCAAATAATCGGCAATCTCTGGCACAAGTTGCTGGGTTGCAGCTGACATAAGCGATACGTTCCGGTGCTTGTTCAATGACACTTTTGATAAATTCAGGGTCTAATCCCTTACGTGGTGGGTCGACGACCACGACATCAAATTGAACGCCTTCTTGGTTCCATTTTGGTAGCACTTCTTCAGCTTTTCCAGCTTCAAAAATCACATTGTCGACATAATTATACTCAGCATTTTTCTTAGCCATTTCAATCGCTTGTGGAACAATTTCCATGGCATAAACTTGTTTGGCATGATCCGCTAAGGCTAAGGAAATAGTCCCTATGCCACAATAAGCATCTAATACGGTGTCAGTATCTTTAATTGCTGCTGCTTTAATCGCTTCTTGGTAAAGCACTTCTGCTTGTGGGGTATTCACTTGATAGAATGAATGCGCCGAAATAAAGAATTGCTTGCCTAACATTTGATCGCGATACTCACCTTCACCCGCCAATACGCGGGACTCTGGTCCCATAATGACATTGGTCTTTTTATCTTGGACATTCAATATCACCGAAACAACTTCGGGTAATTGTACCATAATTTCTTTGGCAATCGCTTCTGCTTGCGGCATTGTTTTTTGATTGATAACGAGAATCACCATCATCTCACCCGTATAATGTCCACGTTTGATAATAATATGGCGCATCATACCAGAATGTTTTTCCTCATTATAAGCTTCGACTTTAAATTGACGTAAAATATTTTTTACTACTACAATCGCGCGGTCAATCTCATGATGCTGAATATAAAAATTTTCAACTGGGATTAATTCATGCGAATTTTTTCTAAAAAATCCCGTCTCTAACTGACCATCCACCATTCTAGTTGGAATTTGTGCTTTATTACGATATTCCCATGGATGACTCATTCCTAAAGTCATGCGCACGTCAATATTTTTAAAACCGCCTAATTTACGAAAGGCATTTCGCACTGTTTCTTGCTTAAAGGCCAGTTGTAAATCATAACTCATATGTTGCAAGGTCATCGTACCGATTTGACGACCGATCGGGTCGATAATTTCTCGACGATCATAAGCCGGATTTTCTATTTCAACTAAGCGAGCGAAACCGAAGTTTTTGGTCGCTTTCATGATTTTGGCATGAACAATTTCTCCAGGTATCGCGCCTTCAACGAATAATGGAAAACCGTCCACCCGAATCACGCCTAACCCTTCTGAAGTTAAATCTTCAACGAGTCCCACTACCTCTTGATTTTTCTTAAAGTTTTTATTTTTTGACACGCGATTTCACTCCTCTTTCATTTTCTTTAGAATACCTTACTTTTAAGTTAAATTCAATGTACAATCCCCTTCAGAGTATAAGATAACGACGGTCAGCCATACTTTCAATAACGCTTCTGCCACTATCATTACAAAAGAGGCCAAGAAAAAACTTTCGTTTCATCCTAGCCTCTCGGTCTTGATTATTTTTTAAACAAGCGTTCTTTAATTTGCCAACTATCTTTGTTGTGCCCATTAAAACCAATTTTAAATGCGATACATGATGGATTGATTAACTCGGTTGTCAGTTTTAACCCCGCTGCTTTTGCAACTGCTGCTGCAATTGACAAGCCCATTCCGCTACCACCTTGTTCGCGGTTGCGAGCTGTATCACGTCGATAAAACCTTTCAAATAATTGTTTACGTTCTTCTTCAGTCATCGGGTCACATTCATTTTCAAACCATAATTCGCGTTTGGCTGGTTGCCATTTAATGATAATCGGTTCGCTTCCTACATGATATTTGACGGCATTTTCTAATAAAATAGTGGTTAATTGACGCATACTTGCTTCATCTGTTGTTTCGACTAAATTATCCGGTAATTCCAGCAAAATCGTTTTGTCATTCTCTTTAATTAAAGTACTCAACTCATTAATTTCATTTTTTATTAAATCGGTCAAGTTGACCTTCGTCAATTCAATGGTATTTTTTCCTTCATCAAAACGAGCTAACAGCAACATTTGCTCAATCAACATATTCAACCGTTTAATTTGATTACGATTACTTTCAGTCCATTCATTTTTATATCCAATCATTTCCATCACATCATTATTCGTCGATAAAACAGCCAAAGGTGTTTTGATTTCATGACTGGCATTGCTGATAAATTTTTTTGGCGTTCAATATTTTTTACTAATGGCATGATGGCTTTTTTCGAGAAATAAGCCAATAATAAATAAACGACAATTAATAATATTGCGAAAATCCCAGCTGATAAACTTAAAAAACGAACAATCATTTCAATCTCGGCAAACGAATCAACATACATCACCAGCGTTCGTCCATCTAACAACACTTTCTTCATAAAGCGATAATAACCCGACCAACCATGTGTAAGCTCTTGTCCATAGATTTCGATGGCAGCTTCTTGAGCAGCTGCTTCAGTAATATTCTCCCCGATACCGATGGTTGTTTGTTTGATTTTCCCTTCACTATCAAATACAACATAGAAAAAGTCAATCATATCGCGGGTTTCACGTTCCTCTTTAATTAAACCAAAGAAGTTTTCAAAATTAAAGGTATTATTACGAATTTTGGGCGTGGGTTCGATCAGGACGGTGGCGCCATTATTTAAAGTAATCTCACGTTGGTTGATACCTAATTGCATTTCAACGAAGTCGAGTGTCTGTTGCTCTTGTCGACTAATAACTTGCGCATAATTGAAACCATTTAAGACTAAAAACAAAATGAGCATTACGACGGTAAAAGATCCCATTGACACAATCATAAAGCGGCGTTTCATCTCATTAATCAATTCGCTTCACCTTCATTCGCATCCAA
Source organism: Globicatella sp. PHS-GS-PNBC-21-1553 (assembly GCF_033564055.1). Taxonomy (NCBI): domain Bacteria; kingdom Bacillati; phylum Bacillota; class Bacilli; order Lactobacillales; family Aerococcaceae; genus Globicatella; species Globicatella sp. PHS-GS-PNBC-21-1553. The sequence continues at coordinate 1,343,029 of NZ_CP085470.1, read as the reverse complement.
ACTCCCTAATATTATTTTTATTGCAGAACATTTATCGTCATTGTAAATTGATATAGTATTTCATCAATATTATCACTAACTAAAGAATAGGCGAAGCAAACATTTTCCATTTTTTATCTGTTTCGTCTAATCTTCTTGAAGATAGCCAATAACTTTAACAATGACTTTTGATTCCTTCTGATGTTTTTATGACACATTAGCCAACGGGCATCGAATGGTGTCTTAAGTACTTATTTGATATCTACTCACCGGTGCGCGCTTAAATAGACAAAGCGAAATTTAATCGCATTTCCACTTCTTACCCACTCACTTTTTTCAATCGTTCGATTAATCTTCCACTTCTAAAGTATAGCCTAATCCTCGTTGTGCGGAAATTTTTACTTTTGAATTTAATTGTTGTAATTTTTTACGTAATGAAGAAATATTCACCCAAACAACATTGATTTCGGCTTCTGATTCCAACCCCCAAATACGATCCATAATTAATTCTTTGGATAAAACTTGATTGTTATTTAAAAAGAACATCTCAATCAATTGGAATTCTTTGTTATTTAACGTCACTTGTTTGCCATTGGCTTGGAGTTGGTAATTACTGCGATCTAAAATACAATCTCCAACCGTCAAAATCTCGGAAACAAAATTATTTGGGCGACGTAAAACCGAACGAATTCGAGCTAATAACTCTGGTGTGTCAAAAGGTTTCGTCAAGTAATCATCAGCTCCTAAATCAAGTCCGGTTACTTTATCTTCTAATTGGTTTTTGGCCGTTAATAATAAGATTGGGGTTTGATAGCCTTCTTTTCTTAATTGAAAAAGCACTTCAAAACCAGATTTTTTCGGCATCATCACGTCTAAAATCAGACAATCATAATGTTCCGTTTGAGCATAGTATAAAGCATCTTCGCCATCATGAACCACATCCACTATATATTTATTATGTTCAAGAATTGCTTTCAATCCTTTAGCAAGATCTTTTTCATCTTCTGCTAATAACAGTTTCATCTTAATCCCTCTTCTCTCTACTATTCTCAGATAGGCCATATTAACATTTCGATTGTAAAATAAATACCTAAAATTTAATTAAAACGGATTACTATCATGGCTCTCCTGTTGATTTATTCCCTACTTTTATGCCAAAAACAGGCTTCTTTTGACGTTAAGGTGATGTTTTTCTTTCACTCAATTGACTTAAAATAGATAAGTTTGCTCGATAATTAAAAGCGCAAGGGTTGAGTGGTTTCAAACTGTGCGGGGGTGGGCAGACGAAGCAAAATTTATTCAATTTTCAGCTTCTGGTCTACTCCCAATCGCTTCCATCGTTCATGACACTCCATGTCATCTAATTGTATCCATTGTATCAAAAACACGCTATAATGATAATCATTAGCTTAGAAAATTAAGTCGGCATTCGCGAGGATGGTCAATCATCGTCTTTAAAGGAGGTAAGCGATAAGGTATAAGTGTGTTGGTTATGTTATCATTCTTTCCAAGAGATATCGCTCAAGGTTAGGACACCAAGCCCCGTGATAGGATGATGATTCGGCTTTAAATGATTTCCCCTCAGTCAAAAAGATTTTTAATGATATAATACAAGGAGCGCTATTATGATTAATAACATCGAACAACTTGAACAGTATATTAAAACCAAGTATCAAAATGAAGCCAGTGGACACGATTGGTTTCATATTTACCGTGTTACTTATTTAGCTTTAAATCTGGCACAACCGCAAGATGATTTTCCTTACATTAAATTATTAGCTCTACTCCATGAAGAGTTAGATGATAAACTTAATCCTGATGATGCATTACAACAGTTAAAAAATATTTTAGCTGACCATCACATTGAGCCAACATTATACTCACGTTTAATCAAAGATATTCAATCGATTGGTTTCAAAGGTGGATTCCATCAAGTTGACCGTACTCGAGAAGCAATGATTGTCAGTGATGCTGATCTATTGGACGCGATGGGTGCCATTGGGATTGCGCGGACCTTTCAATATAATGGCCAGGTAAAACACGCTCCCTTTTATGATCCTGCTTTAGCAAAAGTTGAATTAAATAACTATGCGGATTATCGTCAAAAAAACGTAACGCTATTGCTCATTTTGATGAAAAATTATTAAAACTCAAGGATTTAATTGTGACCGATAAAGGCCAAAAACTAGCTATCAAGCGCCATCAACGAATGGTGCAATTTGTTGAGGATTTCTTTAGCGAATTAGCCGAGTCGGGTGTAGATATTTCAGACCGATTCTTAATTGAATAATGGAAGAACCTTACTAGTTGAATCGTTATCAGTCGTTTTCTTATTAAGTGTTTTTTATACAAATATTTATGGTATGATATAGTTATAAGTAAACTATTAAGTCTAGTGGTAATAAGTCAAGAGAAAAATAAATTATTTTAGACTCGGCTTTTGATCATTTAGATGTTTAAGGGCGCACTAAATAAACACTCGTGAAATCGCGTTTTTTTCACGAACTTTATTAATAATTAGCTCTATTTTGTTCGTCTTTTATCTATGCAACACCTCCGGTGGCGTATAGAGTTGGTGATTGCGTAGTAGCACATCCACCAGACGCACTAATTTTCTTGCGGTTAAGACGAGGGCACGTTTGTGCTGATGTTTAGGTACTTCTTGGAATTTCTTATGATAGAACTGGGCATATTCAGGTAAATAACGTTTAACAGAGTTGGCAGCTTCAACTAGGTAATAACGCAAGAACCGATTGCCCCGATGAATCATCGGTGTGTTTTGGGACGAACGTTTTCCCGACTGATTTTCCTTCCAGGATAACCCGGCATACTTGGCGATTTTTGCTTGAGAATCAAAGCGTTCAATCTGTCCGATTTCAGCGATGATTCCAGCAGCATAGACCGGACCAATACCAGGAATAGAAGTTAAGCACTGATATTCTGGTAGGGTTTGAACAATATCTTCAATCCCTTTGTCGAGCTCTTTGATTGCTTTTTCAAGTGATCGAATCTCACGGACTAAGACAGCCAGCACGATATCAATGGATTGGGCATGGACCTTAGAGAGACGATAACTAGAACGAATGGCTTTTTGGATTGTTTTAGCTAAGTCTTCGGGTGCTTTGAAGCGTCCCCGTCCTAGTTTTTGAATTAATTGCCCAAGTTCTTCTAAAGGCATATTAGCCAGGTCATCCAGTGAATAGTCTTCGGTCATGAGTGAGATGACGGTAGCACTGAGGGCAGTCGTGGAATGCCCATCTTCCTTAAGATTCATCGAAAGCGTATTACATTTATAGTAAAGATTTTCTAGGAAGTGTTGCTTGACTGTGGTGAGTTGCTTGATTAATTGATAGCGAGACCGTGTAAGGTGCTGTAAGGCGATGTATTGGTCTTCCTTTAAGAAAGAGAGATTAAACCTTTGGATTCGCAAGTAATCAGCAATATAGAACGCATCTAAAGCATCGTTTTTATTTTCGGAGAAAACTTCACGATATTTCTTGATTTTGCTTGGTTCTTCAATTGTGACTACCACATTCAGCTCACTCAGCTCCGGGTCTTCTTTGAAGAAGTAACCGGGATGAAAGCTATAAGCTGATGTGGATTCCATGCCGATGACGATTCGATCAAAGTGATAGTCCTGATAAGCTTGAAGAATCCATTCTTTCAGTTCAGTGGCACCGTCGTGATCATTTTTAAAAGAACGTTCTAACAAAACAGAAAATTGTTCATCATCCGTTAAACAACAGACATCTAGCTTAGCTAGACTAACATCTAAACCGACATATAAGTTCATGTGAGGGACCTCCTTTCGATAATATTTGGAAATTGCTTGGTTACTGTGGGATATCCCAGGATACCATTGCCTATAACAGCCTCGCTTAATAGAATACTTATCACGCTGATTCAAGCTGCCACTCGCCTACTAGCGGGTGTGAACCAGGGTGGAAACAGCTAGTGTGTTGGTTGTGACATCAATGGTCTGGGTTACAGACTTAAGAAGTAGACAAAGCCACAGGAGTGAACAGCATATTCCCGTAAGTCCCTTTCCAAGACTTATTATCCTACAATATCTCACAGTAACCAAGCAATATAAAGGGACAATTGAACATTTTATGAATTGAAATGAGGCTGAGCTAGCGCGCTTCGCTTGCTTGCCATTGTCATCCTGTTCGATTTCTTCGAAATCGTCCAGTCTAACAACGGATAGCCCCTTATTTATGACAGAATGTTCGGTAAATCAAGAGAAACAGAGACGATCAGAAGGGTGTGAAATGACCTTCTAAATATATATTACGAGGAGTGTTTTGATTGCAAAAATTAGTTCATTTTTTTAAGTTAATGGCACTATGTTTCATGATATTGTTTCCTAGCTTGACTGTTAAAGCCGAGGTCAACGAAGCTACTTTAGGGTATAAAATTTTAGCAAAACCACAAAATAATGCTAAATTAGTGGACATCGTAGAGTTTGATGTCATTGATGGGGATTCCTTAAAGATTGAATTAGAGAATGGCGACGTCAAAACCTTTAAATTGGCCAATGTCTACGCACCAAAACGACAGCATCCTGTCACTGGGCCACAAAGTTATGCCAATGAGTCGAAAGCACGTTTAAATGAATTATTGCAATCTGCTAAAGATATTAAAATCGAATATCTAACTGATGAGCAAAAAGACAGTCAAGGTCGCTCACTGATTTATTTATGGACTGACAAAATCTTAGTTCAGGAAGTTATGACAACAGAAGGATTGACCGCTTACTATAGTCAAGACGATGCTAATAGCCCCTATTTAGAAACGCTTATTTTTTCCGAAGATTATGCTAAACGTAATGGGTTAAATGTATGGTCAACTAACGAAACCTTTGGTGAAAATATTGACGTTGATCAATACCAAAGTAATGCTCAGAATAATCAAGTCGGCTTTTCTAGTCAAGATAATCAAGCAGCTAGCCAAAATATTTATTTTAAAAACTGTTCCGAAGCTAAAGCTGCTGGAGCTGCTCCTTTATACCAAGGTGAACCTGGCTATCGCCCTCAGTTGGACCGTGATAAAGACGGAATTGCCTGCGAATTATAATGGTTCGCCACTCTGTTTATTATCTAAACGGAGTTTTTTTATTAAAATTAATTCTTAAACCTTTATTATTTAGTCAAGTATTGCTATTATATAGAAATGAAATATCAAATAAAGGAGACACATTCAATGAGTCTTAGAAGTAGTATTGCTCGCTTAGTCGGAAAATCCAGTCGTTGGGTTTTAACTAATTTTACTAATGGTGGGAGTAGTTTGCCTGGTAAATTAGCCCAAACAATTGATCCTAATATCTTATCTGATTTAGCGAAAAATTATCAAGTCGTCATTATTACCGGTACCAATGGTAAAACTTTAACCACAGCCTTAACAGTACAAGCTTTAAAAGAAAAGTTCAATCACATTGTTACGAACCCTACTGGGTCAAATATGGCACAAGGGATTGTCAGTACTTTTCTAGCAGCTCCTGCTATTCCTAAAGGGGAGCAAGGGATTGCGGTTTTAGAAGTGGATGAAGGGTCTTTAAAGCACGTGGTGAAACATCTAAACCCTATTGCGTTCTTACATACCAATGTTTTCCGTGACCAAATGGATCGCTATGGAGAAATTTATTCAATCTATGAACTAATGACCAATGCAGCTAAAGAAGTACCGACAGCTACCGTCATTGCAAATGGCGATTCACCCTTATTCAATTCAACTGAATTGCCTAATCCACGTCAATATTTTGGTTTCAATCACGAAGCCGACCACGATGTGGAACCCCACTATAATACCGATGGCGTCTTATGTCCGCACTGTCACCATATTCTAAAATATCATTCTTTAACTTATGCTAATTTAGGAAAATATTATTGCGAACATTGTGATTTCAAACGTCCTGAATTAACCTATCAAGTCACTGAAGTTGAAGAATTGGCCTTAACTCATTCTAGTTTCAGAATTGACGGCCACCATTTTGAAATTCCAGTAGCGGGGCTTTATAATATCTACAATGCTTTAGCTGCCTATAGTGTCGCTTCATTTTTTGATGTCGAACCGGCAAAAATTCGTGAAAGCTTCATGAAAGCCGAACGCGTATTTGGACGTCAAGAAATGATTAACATTGAAGGTAAAAAGGTTTTATTAAACTTAGTCAAAAATCCCGTTGGCTTAAACCAAGTCCTAGCTTTGATTGGTTTGGATCAAAATCCATTTACTTTAATTAGTATTTTAAACAATAATTATGCCGATGGTACCGACGTCAGCTGGATTTGGGACGGACATTATGAACAAATCGTTGATTTCCCTATTGAAAAAGTCGTCACTTCAGGGATGAAAGCTGATGAAATGACCAAGCGTCTAACGGTCGCTGGTATTCAGCCTGAATTGATTAATCAAGTGGAAAACAATGAACAAATTATTGAAGCGATAAAGGCTGCACCGACAGAATATGTTCATATTTTAGCAACTTATACTGCCATGCTAGATTTACGCGAAGCCTTTATTCAAAAAGGATATATTCAATTAAACAAAGGAGCGTAAAAAATGACCAATACGATTAGAATCTGTCATTTGTATGGGAATTTACTCAATACCTATGGTGACAATGGGAATTTACTCATGATTCAGTACTATGCACGCGAAAAAGGCTATCAGGTTGAAACAACCATGGTCAGCTTAGAAGACCCGTTCAATGCCGATGATTTCGATATTATCTTCTTTGGCGGTGGCCAAGATTTTGAACAAAAAATCATCGCCAAAGATTGTCAGCGTCTTATTCCTGAGATTAAACGTTACATCGAACAAAACGGCGTTTTACTAGCAATTTGTGGCGGATTCCAATTATTAGGTCAGTATTATACAACAGCCGATGGCGAACAAATTAAAGGTCTGGGCGTGCTTCCTCATTATACCGAACGCCAAATCAATAGTCGTTTTATCGGTGATATTGAAATCTATGATGAAATAAACCAACAAACCTATTATGGATTTGAAAACCATAATGGTGTCACTTACTTAACCGATGCCTTAGAACCACTCGGCAAAGTTATTACGGGGTATGGAAATAATAATCAAGATAAAACCGAAGGGATGCATTATAAAAACACCTTTGGATCTTATTTCCACGGCCCACTACTGGTTAGAAACGAATGGTTAGCCCGTCATTTGGTTGATTTAGCAATTGAACAAAAAAATATATAAAAGCTTATAAGCAAGTAAATTACTTAAATAGCATGACAAAAGAGGTCCTCAACGAATGGATTTATATCCTTTCTTACTTCTATCTATTTAAGATGATTTATTTGCTCTTTTTTTATTTTCAATTTTAACTAGCCATTTATGCTCGCGCTGTGAATATAATGTCGTTTTATTGAATCCATCGCCATCAAGTGCTCCTTCGCAACAGATATTATTTATCTAATACCGTGCCTTACGTAATGGGTGTTAAAATCTAAAACTTTCACTTATCAACCTTTCAAATATTTAATATTCTTTGTTAAAGCTGATTATATCAAGGTTGCAACCGCTAGTTGACACATTGTCAACTCAAGTTGATAGCATTCCATCACCATATTTCCTATTATTAAAGTAGAAAATAAAACAAAATTGGAGTGATAAATATGAACTTAGCAGAAAAGATTTACGAATTAAGGAAGAGTCGTCATTGGTCTCAAGAAGAATTAGCACAAGCATTAGATATCTCGCGTCAATCCGTTTCAAAATGGGAAAGTAACCAAGCGATCCCTGATTCAGAAAAAATTATCCAATTAAGCCAATTGTTTGACGTGTCAACCGATTATCTCTTAAAGGATGATTTACTAGAATCGTCATCAGTTCAAAAAGGTTCGACCCCCGCCAAAAGAGTCACCTTGGAAATGGCCAAAAACTTTATGGACTTACGTCAAAAAATGGCCAAATGGTACGCATTAGCCGCTGCTTTCTTAATTACTTCGCCAATTGCTTTAATCCTATTATTGCAAGCGCAAGAATCTAGAAAATTAGATATAACCGAAAACACCGCCTCCTTGATTGGCATCATTTTTGTGTTAACTTTCGTTGCCATTGGCGTTGGTATTTTAATTTTTGCCGGGATGCAATTATCTGAATATGAATTTATGGAAAGCGACCCGATTGCTCTCGATCCAGGAATTGTCCCTTTAGTTCAAGAAAAGCAACGTCAATCACGCAATGCCTTTATTGGTAAATTAATTCTTGCTATCGTCTTACTTATATTATCACCTTTAAGTATCCTCATTGCTGAATTATTATTTGCCAATGAATTTATCTCAATAGTTGGAATTGCAATTTTACTCATTCTGATAGCGATGGGGGTGCTTTACTCATTCAAATTAGTATACCTCGGAATACTTATGCAATATTACTAGAAGAAGGTGAGTATCAACCGTCAAAGAAAAAAGTTAAATCAAAGATCGATCCTTGGATTACGATTTATTGGATGACCGCCTTATTTATTTATATTGTCTATAGTTTATATTTTGATACTTGGGCAACGTCTTGGATTATCTGGCCAGCAGCTGGTATCTTATATGTCATCTTTTATGTTATTATTTCCAATACTCAACAAAGCTAATACTGATGCAAAAGTACTTTAATGCAACCAATTTAGTCCATGCATTTTATAACAAAAAAATAAACCTGGTGTGTTAATGTGATTGAGTAGCTCTTTTTACCACTCGTTCGACTAGCACACCAGGTTCGTTATTATCTATTCAATTTCATCGTGAAGCGAATATTTCCTGTTAGATGGATTATTATCTATTCAATTGCATTATTAAGCGGACAATGCTCGAGATTGAGAATAAACTTTAAAAATTCAATCAAGTTATTGTTCATTAATTAAAGCGCAGTGGTTGTGTGGTCTCAATCTGCGTCTTAAAGAGGTTTGGCATAAATTTGATAAAATCAATCAAGTGACTGCTCAATAATTAAAAGCGCAGTGGTTGTGTGGTCTCAATCTGCGTCTTAAAGAGGTTTGGCATAAATTTGATAAAATCAATCAAGTGACTGCTCAATAATTAAAAGCGCAGTGGTTGTGTGGTCTCAATCTGCGTCTTAAAGAGGTTTGGCATAAATTTGATAAAATCAATCAAGTGACTGCTCAATAATTAAAAGCGCAGTGGTTGTGTGGTCTCAATCTGCGTCTTAATGACTTGGTTGAGACCTACTCAACTTTGCGGGGGTGGACAGACAAAGCGAAAATCATTTGATTTTCTACTTCTGGTCCACCCCCACTCGACATAATTAAATATTTATACGTTCAAGTCGCTCACAATCGCCGATTAAGCAAATAACATTTCAATAATTTCTTCCTTCGTCACACGACCAAAATATTTATTAACATCGATCGCGTCAAAAGCTGTTAAGAAATCCTCCTTAGTATATTTCACACCTACTAATTTTTCTTCAACATCTTTAATATCGCCTAAGCCAAAGAAGTCACCATAAATTTTAGCAGAGCTTACTTTACCATTCGTGACATTAAAACGGAAATCCACCAATCCGAAATCAAACTTTTTACTTTTTTCAATATCAAAAGCTGGCGATTGACCATAATTCCAATCCCAATTACCAAAACGTTGTTCACGAATTTCATAAACTTTTTTCCAGTCTTCTTCAGTCAATTGGTAACGAGGTACTTCTTCTTTTGAAGCGACACCGAAAATTTCTAATAATAAAACATCACGAAATGCTTCAATCGATAAATCTTTGTATTCATCCTTAACATAAGGTGCAATATTAGTGACACGAGAGCGAATCGATTTAATTCCTTTTGATTCAATTTTTTCCTTACGTGATTTTAAAGCATTATTAACTTCTTCTAAATCTGAATTAAATAAAATTGTCCCATGTGCCGTCATACGACCATCTTTAGCGTACATCGCATTCCTGAAAATTTCTTACCATCAATCAATAAATCATTGCGGCCTTGTAATTCAGCTCCTGTTGCACCTAATTTATGTAAGGCTTCGATGACCGGCTTAGTAAAGCTGGCGAAATCACGAAATGAGCCGTCATCATCCTTAATGAAACAGAAGGATACATTACCTAAATCATGATAAACAGCACCCCCGCCTGACATACGACGGACTACTTGAATACCATGTTCATCTAAATAAGGTTGGTTTACTTCTTCAATTGTATTTTGGTTACGTCCAATAATAATTGATGGTTTATTGATATAGAAGAGTAAAATCGGTTCATCAACCAATTTGTTCTCTACTAAGTAAGTTTCTAAAGCAATATTGACGCTAGCATCATAATTATTTTCATTGTCTACAAAAATCATTTTCAAACCTCCATTTTAAAATTCAATTTCTAATTTTGGTACTGCTTTTATAATATTAATCGTCGGTTGAATTGCCATGGTGACTTCAGACATTATTTGGTCCACATCCGCTTGTGGGGGAATATGAGAAACCACCAATTGCTTTACTTCAGCCATATTGGCTAAGGTAGCGACTTCTGTTGAGGTCATATGAATAGTATTACGCCCTTTAGCTGCTGGAAAATTTGTATCCGCAATTAGTACATCCGCGTTCTTAGCAAAATCGACCATGGAATCTTGCCAACCTGAATCAGCTGTAAAGACTAATACTTTTTGAGTTGTTTTTTCTTCTAAACGTATCGCAGCACACTCTACTGGATGCGTTGTTTTAATAAAGCTGGCTTTAAAGGGTCCGATATCCATTGGTTCTTCAATTAAATATTGACGAGGCTCCGTTGAGGCATCTGTCATCATAATCGGCCATAAACTCGAATTCTTGTTCATATAAACCGGAATCAGTCCTTTTTTGCTAGCCGGTTTTTTAAGGAAAAAAGATGTTGAAAAATTCCAATATCCGCACTATGATCAGGATGGTCATGACTTAACCATACGGCGTCTAAATCATTGACGGGGATATACTCTTCTATTGCTAAAGCTGAACCACTCCCAGCATCTAATAACAAGTGATACGCACCATCCGAAGAGGTTACCACATAGGAAGTTGTGCCATTATCTCCTAAAGGGTAACCCCCCGCTGAGCCAATACAATATAATTTCATCTTATCACCTCAAATTAAGCATTTTCTTTAATTGTTTTAAGGGTATCTTGATTCAATTTTTTAATAATGGCTACTACAAGGCGAACGGTATTTTTGAAATCATCTTCGTGAATCATCGATGTATGAGAGTGTAAATAGCGAACGGGTACTGTAATCGCAATCGATGGTACACCATTTAAACTTTGCTGTTGTGAACCAGCATCTGTCCCACCACCCGTAATGAATGTATATTGGAACGGAATGCCTTCAGCTTCTGCTACATCGATGACAAATTCTCTAAACCCTTTATGAGCAATCATCGATGCATCATAAATAATGACTTGAGGTCCTTTACCTAGGACACTATCTGCTTCTTTTTCAGTCATACCTGGTGTATCACCAGCTGTTCCCGTATCTAAAGCAATTGAAAGATCAGGATTTAATAAATGAGTCGCCACCTTAGCTCCTCTTAAACCTACTTCTTCTTGAACATTAGCACCCGAGAATAAAACTGTTTCATGGCCACTGGCTGCTAATTCTTTTAATACTTCAATCGCCACTGCTACACCGATACGGTTATCCCATGCTTTACCTAATAAGAATGGCGTCCCATTCATACGTTGTGTCTTAATGTAAGGTGTAATCATGTCACCTGGACGAATTCCCCATTCTAATACTTGTTCTTTTGAACTAGCACCTAAGTCCACGAAAACATCTTTCATATCAACCGGTTTTTTGCGCGCTTCTGGTGTTAAAACATGTGGTGGTTTCGAACCTGTTACACCATGGAATGTTTTGCCATCACGTGTCGTAACGGTCACTTGTTGCGCTAAAACGACTTGACTCCACCAACCACCGATGGGCACAAACTTTAAGAAACCTTTTTCGGTAATTTGACTCACCATAAAGCCAACTTCATCCATATGGCCCGCAATCATCACACGAGGACCCTTTTCATTTCCTGTATGTTGAGCAAAAATTCCTCCTAGACCATCTTCTAAATAGTCTTCGGCCACCGATTTTGTTGCTTCTTTAAAAATAGAACGAACCTGACCTTCATTGCCACCAATCGCATTGGCTTCCGTCAGTTTTACCAATAATGTTTCATCAACTGTCATTGATCCATCTCCTCATCATACTTAATAGAATTTTTTTAATATACAAAAATATCATAACACATTTTAGTCATAATTTAATAAAAAATAACAAGATATCGATGATTAATATTAGAATCGATTATAATGAAATGAAATTTAGGACTTAGATATAATTGATGAACGAGAAAACCATCGATAATGTCAAACCTTATACAACCACTGGTAGATGAGATGATGATGAACATAAAAAAACCACTTGATCTGAGCTGCCCCACAGAGGTTACTAATTATTGGGGTCACTACATACTCGAAAAGATAAAGTGGTTTTATATATTTATTCATCACTAATTCAAGTGGAATTTTCATCATGTATCAACTATGAAACGCTTCGCTGCTTTTTACTTTGTTTAATTAATTTCAATGCTCTTTTTTTGTTTTACGATTGGGACTTTGTAAATAACGATAAGCACTTGAGACATTCAACTTCATTCGCTTCCTCCTCCTACCAGCTCGCTTTTTTTACCCCAGGAATTAACCCCCGATTAGCCAGTTGTCTAAAATTAACTCTCGATAAACCAAATTTTCGCATATAACCACGTGGACGTCCATCTAAACGATCTCTTCTTTTTAAGCGATTAGGATTGGCGTCCTTAGGTAATTTGGCCAATGCTTGGTAATCTTTATTACGCTTTAGTTGTTGTCTAAGTGGCGCATATTGTTCAATCATTGCTAATTGTTTATGATATTTTGCGATTTTCGATTTTTTTGCCATAAATACTCCTTATTTTTTTACTTCTGTAAAGATGACAGGTTTTCTTAATTTTGGTGAATATTTTTTTAACTCTAATCGCTCAGGGTTATTTCGCTTATTCTTACTAGTTAAATACATGCGTTCACCTGTTTCTTTATGTTCCAATAAAATATTAACGCGCATGTTCACACCTCATCAAATAGTAAGTATTACTTATTATATAGTAGTGATTACTTTTTATCAAGTTTAGAGTACCTATTATTATATCTTTTGATACATTCAACCGGCCTTAACAGATAACAATGGGTTTTATGAATTTAACTCACTTAAAAATATCTGAAAATAGCGTCTTTTGAATTCAAATGTAATTTCACATTAAAAAAAGAGTTATTAATCCATTCGGTATACCCGATAGATCAATAACCCTTTGTATATTGGCTCAATGTCACATAATGTTGTTGCTTCATCTAACAACAATAAAAAAACATATAACCTTCTTATTATTGTGTCCATTATCCTTCTGCTTCACTAGATAATAGCTCATCTTCTGGATAATATAAAACGACTTTATTCTTCTTTTGACTTTCTTTCACATTGATTATACGTTGATTTGAACTCCCACGAAAACGTAAAGTTAAATCACATTTTGCTAAAATAAACCGTCCATCCACTAAGACATCAACATAATCAAGTAATGCTAATTTATCATCTGTTTCTTGCTGTAATTCTTCCCAAGTATAACCAGACCACGACCAAATATCTTTAGTATCACCATACTTTTCTCTTACTCGCTTACAAAGACGTAATAATACCTTAGTGTTCAAGAAAGGTTCTCCTCCTAACAAGGTTAATCCTTGGCAATAAGAAGCCCCTAAATCTTTAATAATTTGGTCTTCTAATTCTTGAGTATAATAAGTACCATAATTAAAATTTTGAATGATTTTATTATAGCAGCCCTCACATTGAAATAAGCAACCACTAACATATAAACTACAACGGACCCCTTCACCATCGACGAAGTTGTATGGCTTATAATCGGCAACTTTATGTTGTGACCAATCTTCTGAACGCCATTCTTTTGGTTGTGGATTCTTCATTATAACGAACCCTTCATGTGTTTCTTACGTGCAGAAATTTCTTTATGACGTCCTTTTACCATTGGTCTTAACTGTGGATTTCCTAAATAACCACATGTTCTCTTTACGACGTCACAAGTTTCAGGATTACGATTGCCACATTGAGGACATTGAAACCCTCTTTCGGTTGGTTTAAAATCACCATCATATCCACATTCATAACAATGATCAATCGGTGTATTGGTACCTAAATAGCCCACTTTTTGATACGCATAATCCCAAACAGCCTCTAAAGCTTTAGGATTTTGACGCATATTAGGATACTCACAATAATTAATAAATCCACCTGAAGTATAGGGTAAATATTCTGATTCAAAATCTAGCTTTTCAAAAGGTGTTGGTTGTTTTCGAACATCATAGTGGAAGGAATTAGTATAATAATCTTTATCTGTTACATCGGGAATCATGCCATAAAACTCTTGATCCATCCGACAAAAACGATCCGTTAAACTTTCTGAAGGTGTGCCATAAATACTAAAATGATAGCCATATTGTCTGCCTAATTTATCTGCATATGCTTTCATATATTTTAAGATGTCTACTGTAAATCGCTTGGCTTCAGCATTCGTTTCCCAGTTAGGACCATAAAAGACAGTCCCTACTTCATAAAGTCCAATATAACCCATTGATACGGTCGCACGACGGTTTTTAAAAACTTCATCTACTGAATCATTTTTTGTTAGACGTTTACCAAAAGCACCATGTTGATATAAGATTGGTGCATTTTCAGGCAATGCTTCTTTTACACGTTCAACACGATATACTAGGGCCTCTTCTAAAATTGACAGACGTTCATCTAATAGTTCCCAGAAACGATCTTTCGATTGCATCGATTCAATCGCAATACGAGGTAAATTTAAGGTCACGACACCTAAATTCATTCGACCCTCATTGACCTCATTACCATTTTCATCTTGCCATCCTTGTAAAAAAGAACGACACCCCATCGGTGCTTTAAAACTTCCTGTAAATTCAACAATTTTGTCATACATTAACACATCTGGATACATCCGCTTAGTAGAACATTCTAACGCTAATTGCTTAATATCATAGTTTGGATCAATAGGATTTAAGTTTACTCCATCCTTTAAAGTAAAAACTAATTTAGGAAAAATAGCTGTACGTTTTTCTTTACCTAAACCTAAAATTCTAACCTTAAGAATTGATTTCTGAATTTCACGAGCGTACCAAGAAGTTCCTAGCCCAAATCCTAAAGTAGTAAAAGGTGTTTGACCTTGAGAGGTATATAAAGTATTAATCTCATACTCTAAACTTTGCATTGAATCATATATATCTTTTTTGGTTTGTTTCATCGCAAACTCTTTTTGTTTCTCTGCATCTTCAATCCACTCGGCAGCAGTTTTAAGATGCTTTTTATAATTAAGTTCTGCATATTGTTCTAACAATTCATCGATACGATTAACACTAGTACCACCATATTGACTGCTAGCCACATTAGCGATAATTTGCGCCATTTGTGCAGTCGCTGTCTGGATTGATTTTGGTGATTCTACCTGCGCATTTCCAATTTGAAAGCCATTCTCGAACATTTGTTTAAAATCAATTAAACAACAGTTAGTCATTGGTGCATACGGATGATAGTCTAAGTCATGATAATGAATTTGCCCCTTTAAATGGGCCTTTTTGACCGATTCAGGCAATAAATCTAACCCGACTACTTTTGAAAGAACGCCCGCTGTTAAATCTCTTTGAGTATTAAAGACACGACTATCTTTATTAGCATTTTCGTTCACAATTTGTGTGTTGCGAGAACGTAGTTGGTTAACTTGATATTCTAAATTAGTAGCCTTTTCTTCAATTTCTGACATCTTTTTAGCAAATTTATCTTCAGATTCATCTTGACTTACATATGATATAATCTCTTTTATGGAACTACTCTTAATCATACTATCTTCATTAGCCTGAAAAATACGGTCAGATATATCAGCAATTTTGTCATCTATATCAAACTGACCGGAACGTTTTAAACTAAAAATCATTTTGTTCAAATTGAATTTTTCTTTTCTGCCATCACGTTTTTGTACAATTAAACTATCAAAATTAATTTGTTTTTTATTTAAACCCACTACCATTCTAATCACCCCAAATACTATATGTAGTGTTCATATTGAACATAGTACCACATATATAGTATTTTAGCTAGTGATTTCATAAAAATTATTTATTAATAAAATATAAAAAATAATTAAGTATATAGGCTAATTCCGGTTTATTCAGACGTTCCAAAATACTTTCACAAAGTGTTGCATTTTCTAATAAATCTTCTAAATAAATACAATTCGCTTTAATAGAGCGATTAATTAAATATTCGTTTGAAAAAACATAGGATATAAGCGAAAATTTCTTCTCAGTAAAATGACGAACATCAACGATTTCACAATAAGGTTTAATAAGGTTCACGAATTCATCGAATGAATATTGTTCAAAAAATTGATGAAGGGTTTCTAAGGGCACATTATGCAAGAAACTATCCTTCTTACCGTATAATAATTCAGTTAAACCACTAAAATATGGCTTCATTCGAATTAATTGAGTGCACAATTTATTAGAATTCATTTTATCTTGCGTTTGAATATAATGCCAGCTATCCACTAATTCATATAATGCTTCACGTACTAAGAAACCTCTCATCACACATTCAACATGAGAATAATATTGATCAAAGGAATATATTAAAGGAAAATTACTATAATGATCAGCTTCTGAACGATCATACAAAAAATCTAATATAAAAGGACTATCGAGAACTGTATCTCTAGAATAATAAGCTATTGGCAAATGTAAATAAAAATTAAAACTCTTACGAAAGACAACCATCACTTTCCTCCTTATTATACTATACTGAAAAATATATTATCATGGAAACGATTACAAGTCAATTGATATATAAATTTTATTTATAATAATATTAATATACTAATATATATAATTAAGTTGTATAAACCATAATAATAACTACATAGTCTTATAAAAAACTAAGAATTGTTTACTTAGTTTTTGAAGAAAAGTAGAAATTTTACCCCCATACGATAACCTAGAAACTATTGTTAAAATAACAGAATTCGATGCTACCACATTACGGATATATAACAGAAAGTCGTTACCATATATCATTTGAAGAATTTATTGAGTAGACTAGGTGCCAGACTAATAGTTGTAAATGTATAAGATTCATGTGCCAAAGAGCCTATAAAAACTGGTCCACCATTTTTTATATATAGAAAAAACCTTAGCGCTACCAAGCAACTAAGGTCTTCAAAACTAATGTCGTTATAAAAAGATGCCGATGGTCGGGGTCGAACCGACACGCCCGTGAAGGCACAGGATTTTGAGTCCAGCGCGTCTGCCAATTCCGCCACACCGGCCTAATTGTAAGGCGGTAACCGGATTTGAACCGGTGATCGAGGTTTTGCAGACCCATGCCTTACCACTTGGCTATACCGCCATATCTTTTATAGCTATGTTTCTATTTAAATTAAAAAAACTGGGGTAGCTGGATTCGAACCAACGAATGACGGAGTCAAAGTCCGTTGCCTTACCGCTTGGCTATACCCCAATAATATAAAGAGGCGACTGAAGGGAATCGAACCCTCGAATGTCGGTGCCACAAACCGATGCGTTAACCACTTCGCCACAATCGCCATTATCCACCTAACAGGGACTGTAGGAATCGAACCCACACTAACGGTTTTGGAGACCGTTGTTCTACCGTTAAACTAAGTCCCTATCGTCCTCTAGGTCTTATCCTATGGAGGGAGGCAGATTCGAACTGCCGAACCCGAAGGAGCGGATTTACAGTCCGCCGCGTTTAGCCACTTCGCTATCCCTCCGTTTTATTAAATGGCTTGGGACGGAATCGAACCGCCGACACTTTGAGCTTCAATCAAATGCTCTACCAACTGAGCTACCAAGCCATACGGTCCCGACGGGATTTGAACCCGCGATCTCCTGCGTGACAGGCAGGCATGTTAACCCCTACACCACGGAACCGGAATGGAGGTTAACGGGATCGAACCGCTGACCCTCTGCTTGTAAGGCAGATGCTCTCCCAGCTGAGCTAAACCTCCATGTCTATTCTCTTATGATCCGTACGGGATTCGAACCCGTGTTACCGCCGTGAAAGGGCGGTGTCTTAACCACTTGACCAACGGACCTTCTTTTTATATTCTCGTCTATTCTGTACGGAGAGTAAGGGATTCGAACCCTTGAGACGGTCTCCCGCCTACACGATTTCCAATCGTGCTCCTTCAGCCTCTCGGACAACTCTCCATCTTAGAAGCTGTCTCCACTCTATACAAAATACTCCGCAAGTAGGGCTCGAACCTACGACATCATGATTAACAGTCATGCGCTCTGCCAGCTGAGCTATTGCGGAATGAAAAAAATATACCCTGCGCGGCAACGTCCTACTCTCACAGGACCAAAGGTCCAACTACCATCGGCGCTAAGAAGCTTAACTGCTGTGTTCGGCATGGGAACAGGTGTATCCTTCTTGCCATCATCACCACACAGGTACATTATTTTCTTTTAGTAAACTTATTATAGTTCACTCAAAACTGAATAACTCACAAACGCTTTAACCTTAAATCTTCGTGGTTAAGTCCTCGACCGATTAGTACTAGTCCGCTCCATATATCACTATACTTCCACTTCTAGCCTATCTACCTGATCGTCTCTCAGGGGTCTTACTTCTTTCGAATGGGAAATCTCATCTTGAAGCTGGCTTCGCGCTTAGATGCTTTCAGCGCTTATCCTTCCCACACATAGCTACCCAGCGATGCTCCTGGCGGAACAACTGGTACACCAGCGGTGCGTCCATCCCGGTCCTCTCGTACTAAGGATAGCTCTTCTCAAATTTCCTACGCCCGCGACGGATAGGGACCGAACTGTCTCACGACGTTCTGAACCCAGCTCGCGTACCGCTTTAATGGGCGAACAGCCCAACCCTTGGGACCGACTTCAGCCCCAGGATGCGATGAGCCGACATCGAGGTGCCAAACCTCCCCGTCGATGTGAACTCTTGGGGGAGATAAGCCTGTTATCCCCAGGGTAGCTTTTATCCGTTGAGCGATGGCCCTTCCATACGGTACCACCGGATCACTAAGCCCGACTTTCGTCCCTGCTCGACTTGTTGGTCTCGCAGTCAAGCTCCCTTCTGCCTTTGCACTCTACGAATGATTTCCAACCATTCTGAGGGAACCTTTGGGCGCCTCCGTTACTCTTTAGGAGGCGACCGCCCCAGTCAAACTGTCCACCTGACACTGTCTCCCGTTGCCTTACAACGCGGGTTAGAGGGTTCATATCACAAGGGTAGTATCCCACCAACGCCTCCTCGTAAACTGGCGTTCACGATTCCTAAGCTCCTACCTATCCTGTACATGTCACACAAACACTCAATATCAAGTTACAGTAAAGCTCCATGGGGTCTTTCCGTCCTGTCGCGGGTAACCTGCATCTTCACAGGTACTATAATTTCACCGAGTCTCTCGTTGAGACAGTGCCCAGATCGTTACGCCTTTCGTGCGGGTCGGAACTTACCCGACAAGGAATTTCGCTACCTTAGGACCGTTATAGTTACGGCCGCCGTTTACTGGGGCTTCAATTCGAAGCGTCGCTTGCGCTAACCTCTCCTCTTAACCTTCCAGCACCGGGCAGGCGTCAGCCCCTATACGTCATCTTTCGATTTGGCAGAGACCTGTGTTTTTGATAAACAGTCGCCTGGGCCTATTCACTGCGGCTGGTATTGCTACCAGCACCCCTTCTCCCGAAGTTACGGGGTCATTTTGCCGAGTTCCTTAACGAGAGTTCTCTCGATCACCTTAGTGTTCTCCACTTGACTACCTGTGTCGGTTTGCGGTACGGGTTCATGTTATCTCGCTAGAAGCTTTTCTCGACAGTTTGATTATCCACCTTCGCTACTTTAATTCGCTACGCTTCACAGCTCATTCTCTTAAGTAAAAGCATTTAACTCTTACTAAAACTTACTGCTTGCACATCCTCTTCCATCCGGATGCGTGGAGTCACCTCCTGTGTCCCTCCTTCACTCAATCGATAACATCAAGTACAGGAATCTCTACCTGTTGTCCATCGCTTACGCCTGTCGGCTTGGGCTTAGGTCCCGACTAACCCAGGGCGGACGAGCCTTCCCCTGGAAACCTTAGTCTATCGGTGGACGGGATTCTCACCCGTCTTGCGCTACTCATACCGGCATTCTCACTTCTATACGCTCCAACACTCCTCACGGTATGCCTTCCCCGCATATAGAACGCTCTCCTACCACTCTAGTCTTAAACTAGAATCCACAGCTTCGGTGTATTGTTTAGCCCCGGTACATTTTCGGCGCAGAATCACTCGACTAGTGAGCTATTACGCACTCTTTAAATGATGGCTGCTTCTAAGCCAACATCCTAGCTGTCTGTGCAACTCCACATCCTTTTCCACTTAACAATTACTTGGGGACCTTAGCTGGTGGGCTGGGCTGTTTCCCTTTCGACTACGGATCTTATCACTCGCAGTCTGACTCCCAGAGATGAGTACTTGGCATTCGGAGTTTATCTGAATTCGGTAAAACTTGCGTCCCCCTCGTCCAAACAGTGCTCTACCTCCATCACTCTTACTCTGAGGCTATACCTAAATATATTTCGGAGAGAACCAGCTATCTCCAAGTTCGATTGGAATTTCTCCGCTACCCACAAGTCATCCAAACACTTTTCAACGTGTCCTGGTTCGGTCCTCCAGTGTGTCTTACCACACCTTCAACCTGCTCATGGGTAGGTCACTTGGTTTCGGGTCGACAACAACATACTCTCGCCCTATTCAGACTCGCTTTCGCTTCGGCTCCGTTTCTTCAACTTAACCTCGCATGTTATCGTCACTCGCCGGTCCATTCTACAAAAGGTACACCATCACCCCTTAACGGGCTCTGATTACTTGTAGGCACACGGTTTCAGGTACTCTTTCACTCCCCTCCAGGGGTGCTTTTCACCTTTCCCTCACGGTACTGGTTCACTATCGGTCACTAGGGAGTATTTAGCCTTGCCAGATGGTCCTGGCGGATTCCAACGGGATTCCTCGTGTCCCGCCGTACTCAGGATACTCCTAAAGCGTCAGTCAGTTTCGTATACAGGGCTCTCACCTTGTCTCGCTCTGCTTCCCATCAGATTCTACTACTCACTTCAGTCTTATATCGGAGTCCTACAACCCCATTGTGCATGCACAATGGTTTGGGCTCTTCCCTTTCGCTCGCCGCTACTTAGGGAATCGATTTTTCTTTCTCTTCCTGCAGGTACTTAGATGTTTCAGTTCTCTGCGTCTTCCTCGCTTACGCGTACTGCATTTAGCAGTGGGTTCCCCCATTCGGATATCTCTGGATCATAGCTTACTTACAGCTCCCCAAAGCGTTTCGTCGTTCGTCACGTCCTTCATCGGCTCCTAGTGCCAAGGCATTCACCGTGCGCCCTTTGTTTCTTAACCACATTTTTGCGCTCGTAAAGGCTCTTCCCCTTTACTCTTAATTTCTCTATATTATTATATAGACTCGGTCAATTCTCGGTTTATTATATCTTTCTCTTGAAATTATATAATCTATATTGATTACTCCTGTTAAAATAATCAATATCGTTTGTTTCGTTATTCAGTTTTCAATGAACTATGATGTTAGTCTTAACTAACAATGGAGAATAGCGGGATTGAACCGCTGACCTCCTGCGTGCAAAGCAGGCGCTCTCCCAGCTGAGCTAATCCCCCGTGCTGGTATTTTATTATACCATATTGTTGCTTGTTGAGCAATGGGCCTAAATGGATTCGAACCATCGACCTCACCCTTATCAGGGGTGCGCTCTAACCAACTGAGCTATAGGCCCGTTTAGTGAACCTCACTCAAAACTGAACAATGACAAATCCTAACTCCGTGTAGTTCCAGTACTCCTTAGAAAGGAGGTGATCCAGCCGCACCTTCCGATACGGCTACCTTGTTACGACTTCACCCCAATCATCCATCCCACCTTCGACGGCTCCCTCCTATTGGTTAGGCCACCGGCTTCGGGTGTTACAAACTCTCGTGGTGTGACGGGCGGTGTGTACAAGACCCGGGAACGTATTCACCGCGGCGTGCTGATCCGCGATTACTAGCGATTCCGGCTTCATGTAGTCGAGTTGCAGACTACAATCCGAACTGAGAATGGCTTTTAGAGATTGGCATGCTCTTGCGAGTTAGCGACTCGTTGTACCATCCATTGTAGCACGTGTGTAGCCCAGGTCATAAGGGGCATGATGATTTGACGTCATCCCCACCTTCCTCCGGTTTGTCACCGGCAGTCTAACTAGAGTCCCCATCTGAATGCTGGCAACTAGTTATAAGGGTTGCGCTCGTTGCGGGACTTAACCCAACATCTCACGACACGAGCTGACGACAACCATGCACCACCTGTCTTCTTGCCCCGAAGGGTTTCTCTTATCTCTAAGATATGCAAGAGATGTCAAGACCTGGTAAGGTTCTTCGCGTTGCTTCGAATTAAACCACATGCTCCACCGCTTGTGCGGGTCCCCGTCAATTCCTTTGAGTTTCAACCTTGCGGTCGTACTCCCCAGGCGGAGTGCTTATTGCGTTAACGCCAGCACTGAAGGGTGGAAACCCTCCAACACTTAGCACTCATCGTTTACGGCGTGGACTACCAGGGTATCTAATCCTGTTCGCTCCCCACGCTTTCGAGCCTCAGTGTCAGTTACAGACCAGAAAGCCGCTTTCGCCACTGGTGTTCCTCCATATATCTACGCATTTCACCGCTACACATGGAATTCCGCTTTCCTCTTCTGCACTCAAGTTCCCCAGTTTCCAATGACCCTCCACGGTTAAGCCGTGGGCTTTCACATCAGACTTAAGAAACCACCTGCGCTCCCTTTACGCCCAATAAATCCGGACAACGCTTGCCACCTACGTATTACCGCGGCTGCTGGCACGTAGTTAGCCGTGGCTTTCTGGTTAGATACCGTCAATCTACTAACATTTCCTCTAGTAGCCGTTCTTCTCTAACAACAGTGCTTTACGATCCGAAAACCTTCTTCACACACGCGGCGTTGCTCCGTCAGACTTGCGTCCATTGCGGAAGATTCCCTACTGCTGCCTCCCGTAGGAGTTTGGGCCGTGTCTCAGTCCCAATGTGGCCGATCACCCTCTCAGGTCGGCTATGCATCATCGCCTTGGTAAGCCGTTACCTTACCAACTAGCTAATGCACCGCGGGGCCATCCTTTAATGATGCCGTAGCACCTTTCCCAACTTAACCAGGCGGTTAAATTGTCTATGCGGTATTAGCAGTCGTTTCCGACTGTTATCCCCCACTAAAGGGCAGGTTCCCCACGTGTTACTCACCCGTGCGCCACTAACCTTAACGAGAACAAGTTCAAGTTGCGGTTCGTTCGACTTGCATGTATTAGGCACGCCGCCAGCGTTCGTCCTGAGCCAGGATCAAACTCTCATGAAAGTTTCATGAGTCGTTTCAGACTCTTACTATTTACTAGCTTGTATATTTATAGAGTTACCACTCTGTCTCGAATTTATATTCGGGTATGTTGTGATAATTCAAATGAATTATCCCCTACACATTTTTGGTGTTTGTCTTTGTTCAGTTTTCAATGAGCTTCGTTGTTGCTTGGTTAAGCAACTTCTATATAATATCACGTTTGATTGAAACTGTCAACAAGTTTTTTCAACTTTTTTTATTTCTTTTTCAATCTTTCGTCTTGTTCGCTTGGAACTCCCTTATAGTATCATGTTATCCAACACTCGTCAACACCTTTTTTACTTTATTTTTACATTTTTTACAGAAATTACAGACAAAACCGCTTAAAACGATGCTATCGATCTAAAATCCCCAACGGTTTCTTCCCATTTATAATTATAATTTAAGGTGCGATATTATTTTGTTTTAACCACCATTGTTTTTGTTTCAATAATAGGTAAATTTTTAATAAAGTCCCCTAAAAATTTTTATCATTTTTAGGGGACTTTATTATATTTGATTCAATGAAAATATTTTCAATAGTTAGCCTTATTTCATATCGAATAAAGCTTCTACAGATTCCTCTGAATCACTTGCTTTATCTTTCTTATTAGAAATATTATAGAAACTTCTTACTTTATCGAAAATCTCCTGTAATAACTCTGGATTTTCTTCTAAGTAAACTTTAGCATTTTCACGTCCTTGACCTAATCTAATGTCACCATATGAATACCATGATCCTGCTTTTTTAACAATATCAGCATCAGCAGCTAAGTCTACCAATTCTCCAATTTGTGAAATTCCTTTTCCATACATAATGTCTACGAAAACTTCTTTAAACGGTGGTGCAACTTTATTTTTTACAATTTTAATTTTGGTTCGATTCCCAATCATTTGTGTACCATCTTTGATAATTTCACCACGTCGTACTTCCATACGAATCGTTGAGTAAAATTTTAGAGCACGTCCGCCAGGCGTCACTTCTGGATTACCATATACTACTCCTACTTTTTCTCTTAATTGATTGATGAAGAAGCAAATGGTTTTGGTTTTATTGATAGTACCTGAAAGTTTACGTAACGCTTGTGACATTAATCTTGCTTGTAATCCTACATGAGCGTCTCCCATTTCCCCTTCGATTTCGGCTCTTGGTACTAAGGCTGCAACAGAGTCAACTACAATGATGTCAATCGCACCGGTTGCTACTAAAGCATCGGCGATGGCTAAACCTTGTTCACCAGTATCAGGTTGTGATAATAATAACTCATCGATATTGACACCTAAATTAGTTGCATATGCAGGATCTAGTGCATGTTCAGCATCAATAAAAGCTGCTGTTCCACCTTGTTTTTGTACCTCCGCAATTGCATGTAATGCTACGGTTGTTTTACCTGATGATTCTGGTCCGTAACACTCAATGATACGACCTCTTGGATAACCACCGACTCCTAGTGCAATATCAAGACCTAATGACCCCGATGGAATGGTTGAAATTTGAGTTTCAGTTTTCTCACCCATTCTCATAATCGACCCTTTTCCAAAGTCTTTTTCTATTTGTTTTAACGCTTTATCTAAAGCTATTTGACGTTCTTTATCCAACTCTTCCCCTCCATTTAGATAATTCTCTAATTATAAATACGCAAATAAACGTATTTTACTCTATTCTTTTAGTTGTTTTACTAGCTCAATTAAATATTTTTTTAAATCCTGACTCGTTTCAGGATGTCTCAAGCCATATTGTAAGCTGTATTCCAGATAGCCTAATTTGTCTCCAACATCAAATCGTTCACCCTCAATAACTTTAGCAAGAACTTTATTTGTTTGAGATAGTTGATTAATAGCATCAGTTAATTGAATTTCTTCATCAACACCTGGTTCTAATGACTCTAACACTTCAAATATATCCGGAGTTAATATATATCGTCCCGCTATAACTAAATTTGAAGGTTGCTCTGCTTTACTTGGTTTTTCGACAAATGATTTGACAGAAAAAACCGTTTCATCAGACACTTGGTCAGATTCTATTTGGGCAAAACCGTATTTTTTTCTGGTGTATTTTCCATTTCGACAACTGCTACACAGGCGGATTGATGTTCTTCATATAAATCAATAAGTTGCTTAGTTGCCGGGATATCCCCTTCTGTAATGTTATCACCTAATAGTACCGCAAAAGGTTCATTGGCAACAAAAGCTTTCGCATGTAAGATAGCATCTCCTAACCCTAGCGGGTAAGATTGGCGAACAAAGTATAAGCCTTCTCTGGTAGTTGATTTTACAACATTTAATAATGCTTCTTTTCCATTTTCAGCTAAATTTTGTTCTAATTCATAATTTGAGTCAAAATGATCCTCAATTGAACGTTTTTGTTTACCGGTAATAATCAATACTTCTTCAATTCCTGAATCAAAAGCCTCTTCTACTATAAATTGAATAATAGGTTTATCAACAATCGGTAACAGTTCTTTAGAACTTGCTTTAGTTGCGGGAAAAAATCCCGTTCCATAACCTGCAGCTGGGATAACTGCTTTACGTACTTTTGTCATGTAATGCCTCCTCACATTCTTAAATATTATACCATAGAAACTATTGATATTCCTATCTCAAGCTTTAATACAAATATCATAAACAAAATTATCTTAGCTGTGATAAACTTTTTTTGATCAAAATACAGTCTTTCAGCTAGTACTTCATAGATAGGGGATACTCCTAATAACGTCGCAATAAAATAAGAGACTAAGACACAAATTGCAATTGGTACTAATTGTGTCACTCCTCCTACCATTTCGGTCACTAATAATATGGCCGTAAATGGTGCTTTACTAATAGAAGCAAAATAACCTGCCATCGAGAACATGACAATATAAGATAAAAATCCTTCAGGAAAACCAAAGTATTGTGTCGCAATTGTTGCGAAAACAAGTCCGTGAAGTGCTCCAAGACTTAATATAGGCAAGAAAATGCCTCCTGGTAAACCCGAACCAAAGGATAACATTGAATAAATAAAGCGTAATAGCAAAAATATAATTAACATGCTTAGTGAAAAATGATTATTTAATAAAAAAAGGATTAATGGTCCTCCGCCACCTAATAAAAAAGGAAAGCAAATTCCTAACGGAATTATCAAAACTAACGGTACTAATCCATAGTAATGTTTATTTAAGAATGGAAAGCAACTCTTAAAGATAATTGGTAAAGATAAGGTTACTTTTGAATATAGATAACCACCAAAAGCAAGAAAAAATCCCAAAGCTACTAGCCAATAATATTCCTTCGGTGGAAAAGTGTGTTCATTCAACAAATTTAAAGTAGGTTGATGCCCGAAAACCTTTGCCGAAACTTGATGGGCCGTTAATGAAGCTGTTAATATCATTAAGACAATTTGATGATTCATCTTCTTATAGAGCTCTTCAATTGAAAACATTAATCCTGCCAATGGAGCATTGAAAGCAGCGGCTACCCCTGCACTCGCTCCACAAGCAATGAGAGCTTTTTTAGTCTTTTCATCAAGCTTAAAAGTTTGACTTAACCCAAGTCCTACTACCGATCCTAACTGAATTGACGGTCCTTCTCTACCTAACAGCAATCCCGATCCAATTGCCAATGTGCCAACAGTAAATTTTTTCCAAAGTACACTCCACCAGTTCATCGATAACTTCCCATGCATTTGTAATTCTACTTGTGGAATGCCACTTCCTTTAATGTCTCTATCCGTTTTAGTGATAATTGATAATACCCATCCTAATATCAATGAAAAAATTAACCATAACACGACGATTAAGGTATTCTCTTTCATTTGATGATAGAGTTCTCCAACCTGATTATATATAATCCCTATACCAAATCGAAACGCACTTACTATCACACCTGATATAGCCCCTACAACAATCCCTAACACTAACATTTTTATTTGCTTGCTTAAACAATAACTTTCCAATTTATTCACCTCTATGTTCCAATGTATAGTATATCAAAGCCGATAGAACAAAAAAAGGTTCATCAAAAATTTTTAAACGATTGCCGATGCAATTAAAAAAGGCTTCAACTTTTTATTATTTGGTTATAAAGATGGGAAATTAAAACTCATTGTCTCAACAGAGGCTAGGCAAAAACTTTTTAAATTCTGTTCAGGCATGTCTATTTAATTCAAAGCGCAGTGGTTGAGTGGCCTCAAACTGCGTCTTAATAAGATTAGGGATAGAGTTGATAAAATCAATTAAGTTATTGTTTGTTAATTAAAAGCGCAGTGGTTGAGTGGTCTCAAACTGCGTCTTAATAAGATTAGGGATAGAGTTGATAATATCAATTAAGTTATTGTTTGTTAATTAAAAGCGCAGTGGTTGAGTGGCCTCAAACTGCGTCTTTCGACTTGTTTGAGGCCTACTCAACTGTGCGGGGGTTGGCAGACGAAGCGAAAATCAACTGATTTTCTACTTCTGGTCTACTCCCAACTGTGCGGGGGTGGGCAGACGAAGCGAAAATCAACTGATTTTCTACTTCTCGCCCACTCCCTGTTTTCTTTTCATCAATGCTCAAATTCGAATTACTCCCCTTTTTATCCCAATGCTTTTACAACAATCCTCTCGAAAATTTCAATCAATAAACGTCCTATATCATTCTTTTGAAACATGACAAAAAAATACCAAGTAGCTTAGAGCCACTTGGTAAGTTTATTTATTATTTTATTGTATATTCACACGTACTGCAAAGCTTGGCATGAAGTATGAACTAACTGAGTTATACTCTAATGGTGTTCCAGGTTGAGAAGCGTGGATGTAACCACCACCACCTGTTGCGATTGCAACGTGGTATGTTCCTCCAGGGGATCCCCAGAAGTATAAATCTCCAGGTTGAGCTTCAGCTACACTAATTTGAGTACCAGCGTATTCTTGTGCTCCAGTATAGCCACCTACATCAATACCATATGTTTGCTTAAATACATATTGTACGAAACCTGAGCAATCAAATCCGCTTGGTGATTTTCCACCCCACACATATGGAGTTCCTAAATATTGTGAAGCATTACTTAATAATGCAGAAACATCTCCGGTTGCCACTGGTGCTGATGCTGCTGCCTCTTCTTCAGCTGCAATACGTGCTGCCTCTTCTTCAGCTGCAATACGTGCTGCTTCTTCTTCAGCCGCGATACGCGCCGCTTCTTCTTCAGCCGCAATACGTGCTGCCTCTTCTTCAGCCGCGATACGCGCCGCTTCTTCTTCAGCTGCAATACGTGCTGCCTCTTCGGCTGCATAATTATCTTCATTTCCAAAGTCTTCAACAACTGGTGCTTCTGTTACTTCTGCTACCGTTTCTTCAACAACTGGTGCTTCCGTTACTTCTGCTACTGTTTCTTCAACAACTGGTGCTTCCGTTACTTCTGCTACTGTTTCTTCAACAACTGGTGCTTCCGTTACTTCTGCTACTGTTTCTTCAACAACAGGCGCTTCAGTCACTTCCGCTACTGTTTCTTCAACAACTGGTGCTTCTGTTACTGTTTCTTCGGCAACTGGTGCTGCTACTTCAGGTAACTCTACTTCGTTGGCTACAGTTGTTTCTTCAACCTGAGCTGCTGCCGCAACTAATGCCGCTTCTTGAGCTGCTGCTTCTTCGGCCGCCATACGAGCTGCTGCTTCTGCTTGCGCAATAGCAATCGCTTGTTGTTCTTCGAAAGCTGCTTTTTCTGCTACTAAAGCATCACGATGTCCCGCAGCTAAAGTAATGTCTCCAGTAAGAATGTTGTAAACTTCTTCGTTAGCACTTTGTTGCTCTTCTAATGAAGCTTTCAAACCTTCTAATTCAATTTGTTTGTTAATTTTTTCTTCTTTTGCTGCTTTTACTTCATCTTGTTTTTTAACAACTTGTTCTTTATCTTCTTTTTGAGTTGCTAATAAATCTTTATTAGAAGAAACCATTTTGCGAACAACGTCTAAACGTCCAACAAATTCGCTAATAGATTCTGAAGAAGCAATTAAGCTTAAGTAATTAGTGCTACCACCATTCGCTTGAACCGCTCTTGCTTGATCATCCAATAGTTCTTCACGTTTTGCGATTAATTCTTCTAATTCTGCGATTTGTCCGTTTAATTCTTCAATTGCTTCATCGTCTTTGGCGATTTCAGCTAATAAAGTTTCAGCTTCTTCTTTTAATGCTGTTAAAGCTTCGTATCCTAAAGCTAATTCAGAATATAAGGCTGCTTGTTGAGCTGATAAATTATCAATCGCAGCTTGAGTATCGTTAATAAGTGTATCATAATCTTGAGCAAAGGTTGCAATCGGTGAAGCAACAGAGCCTAAGATAATTGTTGACGTAAATAAGGTTTTAAATGCTTTTTTAGTAAAGCTCAGCTTCATTGGTCCATCTCTCCTAGTTAAAATAATTTTATATATCATTCAGAATACAAGGGGTTCTTCCCCTCTTTAATTAGCTGAGACTATCTTAACACATGCAAATCGGATATTGTTGAATTTATCCAAATCGTATTTACTTTGTAACATAGTTGTAAACTTACTCAATGCTTTTCACCTCAATGTTACAAACTACAATAAAACAGGGAGTGGACCAGAAGTAGAAAACCGGATAGTTTTCATTTCTTCTGCCCATCCCCGTATAACAGTTGAGGCTACTCAACCACTGTGCTTTTTATTAACGAGTACAAACTTGACTGAATTGAACATGTATATGCTCAGACTCATTAAGACGCAGTTTGAGGCCACTCAACCACCGCGCGATAAATTAAATAGATGAGACCAAACAGTTAATTAATGTGTTGCTTAACGTCTGTTAGTCGAATAAAAAAATCTACTTAATTTTGTCAGTTAAAGTAACTAAATAATAATTTTTCTTACCACGTCGGACAATAATGTATTTACCACCAATCGCATCATCGGTTGAGACTTCATAATCTACATCGGTAATTTTATTGCCATTTAAGCTGATTGCACCATTGGTAATAAATTCTCTTGATTGACGACGCGAATTAACGATGCCAGTGTCAACTAACCACACTGCCAAATTCTGAGTCTCTTGCTTAGCTTCATATTGTGGCATATTTTTAAATCCTTCTTCAATTTGCTTTTCAGAAAGATTTTGAACATCACCTGAGAAAAGAGCTTCAGTGATTTGAACGGCTTCTGCTAATTCTTGTTCACCGTGGACAAACTTCGTTAGTTCTTCTGCTAATGTTTTTTGAGCTAATCGTAAATGAGGTTCATTTTTAACTGACTCTTCTAGCTTATTAATTTCTTCCTTCGATAAGAAAGTGAAATATTTTAAGAATTTTACTACATCTTCATCTGCTTGATTTAACCAGAATTGGTAGAATTCATAAGGTGTAGTTTTTTCTGGATCTAACCATACTGCACCGCCAGCTGTTTTACCGAATTTTGTTCCATCGGATTTAAGCATCAATGGGATGGTCAAGCCATAAACCTCTGCTTCATGACCTTGAGTACGTCGGATATAATCTAAACCGGAAGTAATATTCCCCCATTGATCAGCCCCGCCAATTTGTAATTGCACATCGTGATTTTTATGTAAATAAGCAAAATCGATTGATTGTAAAATTTGGTATGAGAATTCCGTAAATGAAATCCCAACCTCTAATCGACTTGAGACGATATCTTTAGCTAACATAGTATTAATATTAAAATGCTTCCCATAGTCACGTAAAAAATCTAAGAGTGAAATTTGACTTAACCAATCATAGTTGTTAACAATTCTAAAGCCGCTATTAGCGACGTCACCTTTCAAGAATAACTTATCAAACTGTGCTGCTAACTTACGTGCATTCTCATTAACGGTATCCATTGTTTGTAATGAGCGCTCTGAAGTACGTCCACTCGGATCTCCAATCGAACCAGTAGCACCCCCAATTAACACTACCGGTTTATGTCCTGCTAATTGAAATCTCTTTAGTACCATAAATGGAATTAGATGCCCAATGTGCATCGAATCTCCTGTTGGGTCTACACCACAATAGAGGCCTATTGATTTAGTTTCTATTAATTTCTTTAATCCTTCTGCATCGGTCTGTTGATTAATGGCTCCACGCCATTCTAATTCTTCAATAATTGACAACATCCTCGCTCCTTCTCATTCATCTGTTATTATTATAATTTGTATAGTTTGTATTATCAACTTTTAATCTAACTTTTATCCTACCATTCAGATGGACTCCAAGCTTTACCATCCAATTCTCCTTTTAATTGCTCGATGCGATCTTGCTGTTTTTGGTCCAGTTCTTTTAAAACGGTTAGTAATTGACGCAAAGGGTAGTCCTTAAGCACATTGGCAAGTGGTTCTAATAAGTTCTCATCCCACATTACATTTCCTCCTCCAAATTGATTCCCATCAACTCTTCAATTTCGAACTCTTGCATTTCTAATTGTGAGATAAACGCCTGCCACAAAGGAGCCAAATTATGATCAGCAGCTATTTCTTCACCAATTAATGTTTTTGCTCGAGCAATAATAAATCTCTGATAATTAGTTAAACGTTCCTCTTCTTTTGTCTCTAAGTAAAACAAATAACGCCACATCAAATGAGCTTTTTGTTGCTCATTCATATATTGGAATTGATGGATTGCGAAGATAGGTTTATAGTTCATCTTAAAATGACGAGCCAGTACTTCAAAGTTTGAGAGTAATTCAGAAACAGTTCTCCCCTCTCTTCCACCAGATTGATAATGCTCTTTCTTACCACCTACCACTACCACAATTCCTAACGTTTTACCTTTGAGTTTACTTGGTTTTAATGTAGACCATACTTGATTAATCCATTCAAATAAGATTCCTGGGGCTTGATACCAATACATTGGAAATTGAAAAATAATTTGATCAGCGGCTAACAAGCGATTTTGTTCTTGTTCAATTACTAAATTATTCATCATCTCATATAAGTTCACATATTGAGCTTGAGAATAATTTAACCCTGACTCTAGTAAATATTGTTGGCTACTTGATTGATTAACATCCGGATGAGCAATATAACAAACAGTCTTCATCATACACCTCTTCTAATCTATTTGCCTTCATACATCTTTTTGTTCATATAGTGGAATGAGGCTCGGACGTTTGGTCCCAGCCTCATAAATAAAATTATTCAGTTTGATCTGATGAAACAGGTGGTTCCGTTACCGGCGGCTCGGTTGTTGGCGGCTCTGTTACAGGTGGTTCCGTTACCGGCGGCTCTGTTACGGGTGGTTCCGTTACCGGCGGCTCTGTTACAGGCGGTTCCGTGTATGACGGTTCCGGCACATATTGACTTTCTTCAGTCACAATTTCTTCCGTTACCACTTCTTCTGTCGTTTCTGTTTCAGTTTCTGTCGCTTCTAGCGTCTCACGATTTTCTTTCATCAACTTGGTCAGTAATTGAGACGGTCTCTGCTGCAACTAAGGCAATATCATAATAACCTGGAATCTCACTCGCAATTTCAGTGAACGCTGTTAAGAAGACAGATAAATATTGATCTGCTTTTTCATTCAATTGTTTTAATAGATTGTCATCTGTGACTTTGTCACGTAATTTTTCAAAGTCACGTAAACCTTTCGCAATATTACCGATTTGGCCATCTTCAATATCAATCGATTTCACTTTGTTTAAAGCCTCAATCGCTTTGTCAAAGTTTTCAAATTGATCTTTGGCCTCGTTAATTAATTCCGTAATGGCAGTATTGAATTTATCTTCAGGAACCTCTTCGTCATCTAATAATAAACGCTTAGGCATGGTATCAATAAAATCGGTCGCCACTTTTTCAACATCTGCTAATTTAAGGTTATCGGCTAAAACTTTTTTAGTCGCTACTTGATCACCTTTGATAACAGGGGTTGCTGAGCCACTGTATAAATGATTAACCGCATCTAAGGCCGCTTTTTTCCATTCGACAATTTCAATTTCTACTAAGACTTTATTTTTGTCAGCTGTTGAAGCATTGACCGTATCGATTGCTTCTTTTAATTGAGTTAACTCTTCATCAGCGATAGGTTCTTCCCTTAAGAATGATTTCTCATTAGGATTAACATAATAGCTATCTATCTGTTGAACCACTTGATCCAATTGTTGAACTGTATTTACGGTCACCGGTTGAGTTGGTTTTGCTGTTTTATTCATACGGGTCGCGTAAAGCAACACACCAGTCAACGCTAACAGGACAAGAATAATCAGTCCTTTAAAAATATTTTTCACTAATTTCACCTACTACTTAATATTTTCACAAAATACTAGCGTTATTATACAATTCATTAATATAATTGTAAAGTTCTGAACTAAATTCTATCATTTGGTTGTTGAAGCTTGGTCAGGAATGGTAATGATAAATTTCGTTCCTTGTCCCAATTCACTTTCGACTTCAACTGTTCCAGAATGCGCTTCTACCAATGATTTCACGACAGCTAAACCAATCCCCGACTCACCAAATTCGGTGTTTTTCCGTGAGATGTCCGCTTTATAAAATCTCTCCCAAATACTTTTTATTTTTTCTGGTTCAATGCCAATACCATGGTCTTCAATCTCAATGCTAACACCCTCATGAACTTTAGTTGCACGTAAATTTATGTCGCTATCTTTTGAAAACTGGATGGCATTATTAACGATATTGATGATAATTTGTAGAATACGATCGTTATCGGCCCAGATTTTTAAATTTTCGGGAACAGAAATGACAATATGATTATTCTTCAAGGAGGCTTTGCTCTCCATTTGCGACTTAATTTGTTCAAAGAGTTGCTTAACATCAAGCCATTGTGGCTTCAAGACGATTTGTTGACTTCGAATCTTCTCATAATCGAGGTTTTCATTTACCAAACGGATTAAACGTTGGGTTTCTTTCATCACCAAATTCAAACTACGTTCTTTTTGCTCCTCAGGAATCATATCATATTGAAGTCCTTCTAAAACTCCACTCATTGTCGTTAAAGGGGTTCGCATTTCGTGGGCAGCATCCATCATCATTTGACGGCGTAGTGTTTCTTGTCTTTGAATTTCTTCTTCTGAAGCTTGTAATGAATTAGCCATCACTTGAAAATCGCGAGCTAAATCACTTAACTCATCGCTTCCTTGTGTATCCAATTCAATTTCATAATTTCCCGAAGCAATTTGCCGAGTCGCCATCTGCAGTTTTTGAATTTTATTTGATTGATACATGGCATACAAAATGGACATCACAATTCCTAGTCCAGCTGAAATCAAAAAGCCAAGCATAATATTTTGCTGAACCGCTTCTACTTGTTGATCCAATTCCGATAAAGGAGCCCCAATACTGATAATCCCCTCAGGAAATTCACTATATCCCCCTTGATTCGATACATAAACTGTCGCCATATTAACGAGTACGCCATTGTTATCATAACGGGTACTTCTTTGGATACCAATGGTTTGATCTTTCGTTATGCGACTTAACTGTTGTTCGGTAAGCTGCAATTTATTTCGCTGGTCGTAGGAAGGATAAATAATCGTTCCGTCACTTAAGTAAACTTGAATGACAATTTCTTTATCTTGTAAAAGTTCAGAGGCTCTTTCTAAATCATTTCTTGTAAAATGGTTGGCCACAATATTGGTCCCGTACTGTATAAGTTCTTCTTGCTTATCTTGGAAAATACGGTTAGACATATACCGACTTGTTAAATAAGCACTTAACCCTAACGCAACCATCAAAACCGCCATGACCCCAATAATTTGTTGCCATAACAACTTCATCTTATTCGCCTACTTCTTCATATTTGTAACCAACACCCCAAACCGTTTGAATTACTTGTGGTCCGACTACTTCTATTTTTTGTCTTAATTTTTTAATGTGTGCGTCAACGGTTCGTTCATCACCATAAAACGGATCCTCCCATAAGCTTTTTAGTAATTGTTCCCGACTGAAAACTCGCTTAGGATGGCTCGCAAACATAATTAACAGTTCGAATTCTTTTGGTGTTAAATTCTCGATTAATTGATCATTATAATACGCTTCTCGATTAGTAGTACTAATTTTCATTGAGTCTGTTACGACATCAAATGAACCTTCATCAACTGTTTCAACAGTCTTTTCTGGCTCTAAGTGTGCGCGACGATGTAAAGCTTTCATTCTCGCCATTAAAGTTAGCGGACTAAATGGTTTCGTGACATAATCATCTGCTCCCATTTCCAAACCAATGACTTGGTCACTTTCAGAGTCATGAGCAGTTAGCATGATAATTGGTAATGTTTTGGAAATGTTTCGCATTTTCCGACAAATTTGAATGCCATCCATCGAAGGTAAATTAATATCTAAAATAGCTAAATCCCAATTATTTGGATCGGCTTCATATGCTTTATAGCCTTCAAGGCCATCATGATAAAAAGTCGCTGTAAATTTTTCTTTTTCAAAAAACATCGACATCATTTCTGTAACTGATTCATTATCTTCAATCATAATTATACGCATAATAATTCCTCCTTATCGTGTCAATTTCATTATACATCAATTTTTAAAATATTTAGAATAATATTACTATCAACAAAGTATTTTTATACAAAAATGTGTATTTATAAGTAAAAGAAAGACAGGAGAGATATAAATGAATCATGTTGTTTTAGTTGGGAGAATCGTGCGTGACCATGACTTAAAGACCGTCAATGACGACCATCGAGTAATTAACAATACTTTGGCGATTAATCGACGTCAACGCAATAAAGAAGGTGCTTTAATGGCAGACTTTATCCCTTTTGTTGCTTGGGATCATTTAGCTGACATCTTGGATAAGTATTCAATCAAAGGCCAACGTATCGCGATTAGCGGTCGCATGCAAAGTCGAAATTACCAAAATAGTGACGGAGAGACCGTCTATACTGTAGAATGCGTTGTCTCTGAAATCACCCTTTTAGACCGGCCTAATGGTACTCGCGAAGAGGGGTTACAATTTTCTGATGAAATAACTGAAGCTTTAAAACATGAAGCGATGGAAACGAATCAAGAATTAAGTACGCCATAACACTTTTATAATAAAAGAAAAGCGGTCCATCATTCGTGATGAAAATCATTGTTACTCATTACTCAAAATAATGACATAAACCATCGATGCTTATATTAATGACGATTGTCTCCCCCTCCATACAAAAAAAGCATCGTGTTCTCTATGAGCTCCAAAAGGTTAGATTTTCTGTCTAACTTGTGAGTTCACTACAAACACGATGTTTATTTTACTTTTTATTACTTAATAATGTTCATCCTTTAACCGGTAAAAAAAACATTGTTTCAAAGAAATAAATGAGGTTGTTAATTAGACAGCTCCTCAGCAATTTGAACGAGTTTTCTTAATCGATGGTTCACTCCAGATTTAGAAATCGGTCCACCTGGAATTAATTCACCAATTTCCTTCATCCCTAAATCGGGATTGTCTAATCGAAATTGCGCCATCTCTCTTAATTTTTCTGGTAAAGAATCTAATCCTCGTTTTTCAATAATTAATTCAATAGCTTCCCTTTGTCGATTGGAAGCTTCAACCACTTTATTTAGATTAGCATTTTCACAGTTTACTAAACGATTAACAGAATTTCGCATATCACGAACAATCCGAATATCTTCAAATTTTAGCATTGCTCGATTAGCCCCAATAATCGCTAGAAAGTCTGATATTTTCTCCGCTTCTTTAATATAAGTAATATAGCCATTGCGCCGGGTAATGGTCTTGGCGTTTAGATTAAAATCATTCATCATTTTACAAATATCTTCATTATGAGATTCATAATTCGAGTAAATTTCTAAATGATAACTATTGGCCTCTGGATTATTAACCGATCCTCCCGCCATAAAGGCTCCTCTTAAATAAGAACGTTTTTTCTGATCATTCTCCATAATTTCAGGTGCTACATCCGCTTTAATAAAAGCACCATCAAAGATACCTAAAATTTCCAGCACTTCTTTAACATTTTGTCGACAACGTACGATATAAACATTATTTTTCTTTAATTTCATCTTTCGACGAACAATTAATTCACTGTCAACAGCAAAATGTTGTTTAAATAAAGTATACATTCGTCTAGCAATCGCTGCATTTTCACTTTGAACATTTAAAATGAGAGACTGTTGATAGATACTCACGGCTCCGTTCATACGGATAAGTGCTGTCAACTCTGCTTTCGCATGTTCCCGATGTACTTCAATTAAGGTACATTCTTTTTTTACTTCCGAAGCAAAAGTCAACGGTCCATCACACCCTTCTATTTTGATAATTTACTGCTTAAATATAATTTATGCGTGTCTAATAAATGAGCTAATTCCTCAACCACGAGTTCCGTATCGTGATAAGCGCCGCCATTTTTCATACTTAAAAAACTATTTGAAATGACGCGAACTCCCTGACTTCTTAAACCCATAAAGTCATGTTTAACTTGTAATAAATATTCTTCATTCGGTTGATTTAAAATATAGTCTTCTGGTACTTCAGCAATATTCACTAAAACAGTATCAATGTAATGGCCGCCTAAATGTTGATTTAAAACTTCAACATGATTGGCATCCGTAAAGGATTCTGTTTCTCCTAATTGAGTCATAATATTACAAATATAGACCACTTCTGCCGACGTATTGCGAATCGCCTCTCCAATCTCGTCAATCATTAAATTAGGCAGAATGCTTGTATATAGACTCCCCGGTCCTAAAACAATCATATCGGCTTCCATTATCGCTTCGACGACTTTCGGACTGGCAATTTTCGCTTTGTCACCAAGACGGGTCGTAACTGAAACTTCCTTAATCTTTTTGCGATGTTTGGCTATCTGAGACTCACCAACCGCAATCGTACCATCTTCAAATAACGCATTCAATACTAATGGTTCTTGTGCTGCTGGCAATATCTTTCCTTTTACTTTCATAAACTCAGACAATATTTCCAAAGATTTATCCAACGAACCATTCATTTCTTTCAAGGCAGCAATGATTAAATTCCCAATGGCATGTCCTGCTAAAAAGGCATCTTCACTATCAAAGCGATACTGAAATACATCCAGTAATAATGGGTCACTTTCAGATAACGCAACCATACAATTTCGTATGTCGCCCGGAGGAACGACGTTAATATAGTCTCGAATAACGCCACTACTGCCCCCATCATCAGCAACCGTTACGATGGCACTCACATAAGCATTTAAATGCTTGAGTCCTTTTAAAATGACCGGCAGTCCGGTTCCGCCTCCAATAACGGCTACTTTATATTTTAGTTTATTTTCTTCACTCATGATCTAACTACACTTTCTTTTTTCTTAAAGCGATCGCGATGAGAGATTTTAGTCTCATAACCGCTATTCTTTAAATGACGTCCCACTCGTTCAACTAAAGCAATCGAACGGTGTTGTCCTCCAGTACAGCCAATTCCAATCACGACGCTAGACTTACCTTCTTTTTTATAACCTGGTAGACATAATTCAATTAAATCAATAAATTTTGCATAGAAAGCTTGTGTCTCGGGTTGTTTCATTACATAATCGTAGACATCTTGATCCAATCCGGTCTTATCCCTTAGCTCATCCACATAATGCGGATTAGGTAAGAATCGCACATCCATCATCACATCTACATCGATTGGCGCACCATATTTAAAACCAAATGACACTACTTGCACATGAAATGTTGATTGCTTTTCAGTTGCAAAAATACTGATCAATTGTTCACGTAATTGTCTCGGCGTAATATCACTCGTATTAATAATCGTTTGTGCACGACTTCTTAAATCCTTCAGCATTTCACGCTCAAGTTTAATCCCTTCACTCACACGTCCCATGGTTGCTAATGGATGATTTCTGCGTGTTTCTTTATATCTTGATACTAACGCTTGATCATCGGCTTCTAAAAATAGAATCTTGGTGGTAATCATTTGCGTATTATCCATTTTAGAAATAACATTGGTTAATTCATCAAAAAAATCACGCGATCTTAAATCAATTACTAACGCAATCTTCGTAATTTTTCCTGATTCCTTGATTAATTCCCAGAATGTCGGGAGCAAGTTAGGTGGCATATTATCCACGCAATAATATCCCAAATCTTCGAAACTTTGAACTGCAACTGTTTTACCAGCACCACTCATACCAGTAATAATAACTAATTCAAGAGCATCTGACATGGAATCGCCTCATTTCCTTTATTTTTAAATTTATTATAACATACTCCACTATTTATTGTCTTATTTTAGTTCACGGTGTTAAGTTCTTTTGCTATAATGTAGCTATTGAACCATACTAAAGGAGTATGCGTACATGATATTACTACAAGTAAATGATTTGGCAAGACGCTTTGCCGATGAAACCTTATATGAAAATGTTAATTTTAATATTCAAACCCGAGACCGCATTGCTCTCGTTGGTCGTAACGGAACCGGAAAATCAACGCTTATCAAACAAATTATGAACCAAGAACCGATTTCTAGTGGTACCATTTCCAAGGCTAAGGGGCTTAAAATCGGGTATTTAGAACAACATGTAGCGATTGATTCAAAACGAACGATTTGGGAGGAAATGCTTCATACTTTTGAAGCAACCTTAAAATTAAGGGACGAATCCCAAAAAGCGGCTGATCGTTTAGCTCAATTAGCTGATCATCCTGAAAGTACTGAGTACCAAGAAGCTTTACATCAGTATGACCACTTACTAGAAACATTAAATAATAAGAACGCCTATGCCATTGAATCTGAAATTCGAACAGTATTACACGGTTTTCGCTTTTTTGAAGATGATTACCAAACCCCTGTTCAAGCTTTATCTGGTGGGCAAAAAACACGTTTAGCTCTCGCACAAATTTTATTAATGGATTATGACTTATTAATCCTTGATGAGCCTACTAACCATCTAGACATGGAAATGCTCGCTTGGCTCGAACAGTACCTCGTAGGATATAAAGGTGCTCTACTAATCGTCTCCCACGACCGCTATTTTTTAGATAAAATTACCAATCAAGTCATCGAATTGCGTAATCATACTGCTCATCTCTATAAAGGGAATTATTCTTACTATATAGAAGAAAAAGAAGCGCGTTTAGAACGTGAATGGAAAGAATATCAAAAACAACAAGTCACGATCGCAAAACTCGAGGAATTTGTTCAAAAAAATATTGCTCGTGCTTCAACAACAAAGAGAGCTCAAAGTAGACGTAAGCAATTAGAAAAAATTACTCGATTAGAAAAACCAAAACAAGACCAAAAAGCACCACGCATTCAGTTTTTTGCGACTAGCGAAAGTGGCGAACGCGTGCTTGAATTAGAAAATCTAAGCATTGGATATCAGTCTGAAGTAATTGCCGAAAATATTCAGTTGGATTTAAGAAAACAAGAAGCCATCGCCGTCGTCGGCCCAAACGGTGTGGGTAAATCTACTTTATTGAAAACGATAATTGGGGAAATCCCCCTATTAAAGGCGAAATTAGGAGAGGAACCGGATTAGATATTGGGTACTACGCTCAAAACGTGAATATGTTAAATCCTGACTTAACAGTTTTAGAAACACTATGGCAAGCACACGATACAACTGATGAATGGATTATTCGGAGTATTTTAGGTAGTTTCCTTTTTACTGGAGAATCTGTTGAAAAGAAAGTATCGATGCTAAGCGGTGGAGAAAAAGCTCGGCTAACTTTAGCTTTATTAGCTACCGATCATGATAATACCTTAATTTTAGATGAACCTACCAACCACTTGGATATCGATAGTAAAGAAGTATTAGAACAAGCCTTAATCGAATTTGATGGTACACTCTTATTTGTTTCGCACGACCGTTATTTTATCAATCGAATTGCCACCCAAATTTTAGAAATTACGCCATCAGGCTCTACTCTTTATTTAGGTGATTATGATTATTACTTACATAAAAAAGAAGAGCTAGCCGTTCTCAAACAAGAGGCTGAGTTAAAAAATAAAACAAACACCGCCCCGGCTGAAAATATTACTACTAAAGGTAAAGCACAACTATCCTTCGAAGAAAGTAAGCAATATCGTCGTGAATTAAAGAAATTAACACAGCAAGTTGATAAAGTGACAGAAGAGCTGGAATCAGTAGAACAAGCGATTGAAGCTTTACACCATCAAATGGCAGAAGCTTCTACATTGAATCAACAAGACGAATTACTAAAAATGCACGAGGAACTAATGGACTTAGAAAATCGCCAGGAAATCTTAATTGAGGAATGGGAAGAAGCGAGTTTAGCCCTTGAAGCGCTAGAGGAAACAAACATTTAACATGACCGATGTGTTTAAGTAGCATAGACTACTCACTATTACCATTCTAATCTAGTAGCATTGCTTTTGCCGACAGTAGTGAAATGACATCGAGTGATTTTCGTGTATACTATCTTAATGCTTTGCACCAGCGCAAGCATTAAGATAAAGCGTCAGGTTTTCAATCATATTTAATCTTTACTCTACTATGAGGGAGTGAAGAGGCAGTGAGGATGGAGTGATTTCCCTACTGACTCACTCCTTTTTTTAATTGAGACGATTTTATTTATCTTCTTCACATTCATTTTTCTATCAGTAAATATGACAAAAAACAGTCATTGAACTCCTTTATTTGAGTCCGATGACTGTTTCTTTGAAATTATTTAATGAATTATGCTTTACCAGTTGAACCAAACATATCCATTGTTTCTTTAGTAACTTTAACGATTGCTTCTTTACCAGGAGCAATTACTTTACGTGGGTCATAAACTTTATCGTCTGAATTTAATTTTTCACGCACTGCTTTAGTCCATTGTTGTTGTAATTCAGTGTTAACGTTAATTTTAGCATGTCCACGTTCGATAGCTTTTTTAATTTGATAATCAGGGATTCCTGATCCACCGTGTAATACTAATGGTGTTCCTGTTGCATCAGAAATTGCTTGCATTTCATCAAATCCTAAAACAGGTTCTCCATCGTAAGTACCGTGAACTGAACCTAAAGCTGCTGCTAAAGCATCAATCTTAGCTTCAGATACCATACGTTTACATTCTTCTAAGTCAGCATATTTTACGCCACCCGTTACACCGTCTTCAACACCACCAACAGTACCAACTTCAGCTTCTACTGATACACCTTTAGAATGAGCGTATTCAACTAATTCTTTAGTCATTTCGATATTTTCGTCGATAGGGAAATGAGAATGGTCGAACATAACAGAAGTAAATCCAGCATCAATATAATGTTTAGCACTTTCAACAGTTGAACCGTGGTCTAAGTGTAATGCAACTGGAACAGTGATATCCATCGTTTCCATTAAAGCATTAACCATCGCTGCAACAACTTTAGCACCACCCATGTATTTACCAGCACCTTCAGATACACCTAAGATAATTGGTGAATTGTTTTCTTGTGCTGCTTGTAATACTGCTTGAGTCCATTCTAAGTTGTTAATGTTGAATTGACCAACTGCATACTTACCTTCTTTTGCTTTGTTTAACATTTCTGTCATACTAACTAATCTACTCATTATATTTCCTCCTTGAAATCCTTTAGAAATAGTATATGTATTTCACTTAATATTATACTTTATTTTAATGATTAAGGCTAGTGAAAATAACACATCTTTTCACAAATTCATCATGTAAGTGATATTTAATCCTCAACTTCTTCGTCTTCGTCGTATTCTTCGAAATCTTCTTCTTCATCATCTACTAATTCATCATCTTCTTCATCGATTTCAACATCTTCATCAATGTCTTCATCTTCAAAATCAGACAACTCACTTGCATAGTGATCTAACTCTTCTTCATCTTCGTCTTCGTCTTCTTTCGCAATGACTTCGTCGATATCATCCATATCTTCATCATCATCATCGAACTCTTCATCTTCTTCGTCATACACTTCGCCATCTTCTGGGTCATCATCGTTGTAATCGATCATATCTTCATCGTCAGCAAATGCATTTAATTTACGTTTCTTACGACGGCGTTTTGGAACTTCTTCCTCTGCTGAAGTAATAGTTTCTTCGTCGATTGAATCAATTGGATACCATAAACGTAAGCCCCAACGATTATCTCCTAATGAGATGAAGCGTCCATCAATATTTAAATCAGTATAAAATCTTACTAAATTTGCTTCTAATTGGGCTTCATTTAAATCTAAGTATTCTTGAATCATAATTAATAATTCATTAAATTCAATGACATCACCTTTTTGAACTAATATTTCATGAGCAACTTCAATTAATGAAAGTTCCTCGCGGTTCTGACCTTCGAATGCCTTTAACTCCATATCGTCACTTCCTTTATATTTCTACCTTACTATCTTAACGATTTATTGATGATAAATCAATCTAAAATCATAATCACCAATGGGTTTATTTTCATTTAATAGCTGATAATCCACCGAAATTTTATTATCAGCAATACTGATTCGATGTGTTAAGACATCAAACACCATTAATCCCTGTGGTGTCGAATAAACTAATTGGGTTGGCTCTTCTTTATTAAATATTAATCGGGTAGAACCATAACTAATTTCTAAATTTTCATTATTAGGAAACCATTTAACATGAACCACTTGTCCTTGTTGATCTTCGTAAGTAATTTTTTCAAATGAATTGAGTTGATAATACTCACCTTGTGTTTGATGACGCCATTTTTCAATACGTTTTGTCGTAGAATCCATAATTTTCTGGGTCACTTTTACCGTAACGCTTTCACGCTTCACTAATTCACTTCCCCTCTGCTAGTAATTATAACCTATTATTTGCTATAATAAAAAGGAATTAACACGATTTTTACAGTTTATTGGAGGTAAGGTATGTCAGAATTTTTATCGCATCATCATTGGCTTTACACTGAAGTCGGTTCCGGTTCTAATGTAGAGGATGGTTTAGTCGCTTTAAGTTGGCAAGATGCTTTTATTCGCCATATTATAACAATTAATGACCATCCGTC
This sequence comes from Globicatella sp. PHS-GS-PNBC-21-1553, assembly GCF_033564055.1. NCBI lineage: Bacteria > Bacillati > Bacillota > Bacilli > Lactobacillales > Aerococcaceae > Globicatella > Globicatella sp. PHS-GS-PNBC-21-1553. The sequence goes on along the minus strand of NZ_CP085470.1, from coordinate 1,298,647 downwards.
TGATAAATCGTCCCAGGCAAAAGGGATTATTCACTTCTATCGTCTCAATTACCCGACGATATTACTGGGACCAAAAGATACTCGATTAAAAGCATTACCAGAAGGTATAGCGTATTTAAATAAACAAGGATACGCTACCCATTTACGTGCTCACGGTGGACTAGCGGTGGTTAGCGATCCTGGCATTATCAATGTTTCCTTTATCATTAATCTGAAAGAATTCCCGTTAAGTATCGATGAAGGTTATGAGCAAATGATTCAATGGCTCAAAGAAGCTCTTAGTACTTTGGGATTAAATGTCGAAAGCTACGAGGTACCCGATTCCTATTGTCCTGGTACATACGATATTGTCATTCAACAACAAAAAATTGGCGGCATTGCGCAACGTCGTTTTAAAGATGGTGTGGCCGTCGCCGCTTATATCAGTGTCACTGGTAATCAAAAAGAACGATCTGAAATAATCCGGCAATTTTATCAAACATCAGAGGCTGATTCGCAATACCCTAATGTCAATCCTGATGTGATGTCCAACATCAACGACTTCTTAGGTCAATCTATATCTGTCGAAAAGTTTAAACAACTCCTTTTAAATACCGTTCAACAACAAACTAAATTAACTCATTTGCCTAATCCTGACCAAGGTTTAGAGGCACTCTATCAAAAAATGTACCAAAAAACACTTGATCGTAATTACCCTCTACAGATTAATAAATAAGGAGCATCTATATGTCAACATTTCAAGAAAAAGTTATGGCACAAAAGTTACATCGCGAAAAAGTTTTCCGTGACCCTGTTCATGATTATGTTCATATCCATGACAAAATTATTTTAAAATTAATTGATACACGTGAATTTCAACGTTTAAGACGAATCAAGCAACTAGGAACCTCTTCGTTTACGTTCCATGGTGCAGAACATTCTCGCTTTAATCACTCATTAGGGGTATATGAGATTACACGTCGTATCATTGATTTATTCGAACGCCAATACGCAACTAAAAAAGCCAATGATGGCTTATGGAATCCTGATGAGCATATGGTGACGCTTTGTGCGGCCTTATTACACGATATTGGTCACGGCGCATTTTCCCATACCTTTGAAGGTATTTTTAATACGGATCACGAGGCTTTAACACAACAAATTATCACTTCTTCTGAAACAGAAATCAATCAAGTATTGCGCTATTTCGGAGATGATTTCCCTGAAAAAGTAGCCAGTGTCATCAATAAAACTTATCCTAACCAACAAGTAGTACAAATTATCAGTAGTCAAATTGACGCCGACCGAATGGACTATCTTCTTAGAGATGCCTATTATGCTGGTGTCAGTTATGGAACTTTCGACTTAACTCGCGTGCTTAGAGTAATACGTCCTTATAATAACCAAATAGCTTTTGACTATTCGGGAATGCATGCTGTAGAAGATTATGTTGTCAGCCGATATCAAATGTATATGCAAGTTTATTTCCATGGGGTATCGCGTGGAATGGAACAAGTATTAAAGAGCTTATTAGACCGTGCTAAAAAACTCTATTTAGAAGACGAAACACAAATGAAACAACCGGCTGGCTTATTAAAACCATTCTTAACCGGCACCTGGACTTTACAGGATTACTTACTATTAGATGACCATGTAATGAGCACTTATTTCTCAATGTGGATTTATGAAGACGATCCTATTTTATCTGATTTAGCCTATCGCTTCGTCAATCGTAAGCCATTTAAATCGTTAATCGTGACCGAAGAAAATCGCGAAGCCTTAGCTATTGCCCTACAAGATGAAATGATTCAAGCAGGGTTTGACCCAGATTATTACTTTGGTATCAATAGTAGTTATGATTTACCTTACGATTACTATCGCCCTAATCAAAAAAACAACGTACCCAAATTGAATTATTAACCAAAACATACGATAAAGTCGAATTATCACAAGTGAGTGCTTTAGTTAATACCTTAGCTGGAGAAGTAAAAGGAGATTTACGTCTTTATTTCCCAGGGCAATTAATGACATATTTTGAACGTATTCCAGCTGATAAATTGACAAGTAATCAACAAATGATCTTAGTGGCTCATGAAAAAGAATACAATAACACTAACTACCAAATCCAAGAACGACTCTTTAATTAACAACATCTTGATAATCACTAGCTCTAATTACCCGTTAGCCTTGAATATTAAAAAACATAGACAGTGGGCAGTTCAAAATGTTGCATTGAGTTGTTTTTCATATTATTTGACTAACCCTTAGCGTTGAATACGCATCAGCCTAATCTTTAGACACCGTTTAATGCCACTCAACCAATGCACATATCCTAAACGATGATTGGCTGGACTGAAATTATCAAGTTTATACCTAGCCTTTCTTATACTGTTTTGCCCATACCAAACAAACTGAATGATTAAAAATAGCAACTTAATTCAGGTTGATATCCTAAAGGACCAACATCTTTTTGAATTAAGTTGCTATTTTATTCTTATTTTTCAATTAATTCAATCCATTCGCTCACAGTTTTAAAGCCAAGCTTTTGGTAGAGTTTTATCGCTTTTTTATTATCTTTATCGGCTTGAATTTGTAAGGGACGGCGATATTTTTGCGTTAAATAAGTGGTTAATTGAGCTATTGCTTTAGTTCCGAACCCTTTATTTTGTTGTTTTTTCTTAATCGCGACTGCAAACAAATAAATAACCTTAGGATGCACTTCAATCGAACATGTTCCGATAATTTCGTTTTGAATAGAGAATTGATACAATACCATGCTGCTATCTGCTACAACTCGCTCCACAAAAAGCCGTTCTTCATAATATGAATCGTCAAAGCACTCCGCTAATATATGAGCAATTGAATTCAAATCTTGCGGTGATGCACGACTAACCTGTACGACACTATCTTCTTTCTCATCAAACTGACTGTCATACCTTTTATTTTTCTGCTTCTGCACAGCTACAACCGTTTGACCTTCTTCTCCTAAAAACTCTTTTTGATTATCTCCAAATTGTAAAATCAGTTCTGGCATCGCATCAGGATTAAGACGATAACAATTAAAAAATGCTGGATATTGCTGATAAAAGTTACGTTCTATTTTATAACCAATCGCCTTTATTCGATAATCACGACAAATCTGTTTTATTTTAGCAATCATGGCGTCTTTAATTGGCAGCTTTCGATATTGGGGATGGACGACACTTGTTACTTCCGCTAAATCTGTATCCTCTGCGTAGATTGTCCCTACACCAACAAGATGGCTTTGATGATAATATAAAACCAAAAATGGCATCGTTTGATCAAAATTATATTGATTAGATAGAAATAACCAACGATAGGTGTGATCTGCCTGATGAACCAATTGTTCTAATTGATGAATGTTATCTCTTAATTCTGATGCTATATGGTTTAACACAACAATACTCATACTTGACTCCTACTGCAATTCATATTCTATTAAGACACCTTCATTTAACAACAAAATCACGTTGTCGTCAATTCACAAAATAAAAAACCTTCTAGCTATCTCATAAAAATTCGATAGCCAAAAGGTATATTTGTGGTGTGTAGTAAGTAATTACCAAGCAGCTACATTCGCACCGTCGGTAACTTCAGTAATTTTTTCTGCTACTTCCTCTGATTGGTATAATTCAACAATATGTTTGTATAATTCATTTTCAACATCATCTTTACGCGTTACGACCACATTTTTATAGACCTCGTTCACTTTAGCTAAATCTTCTGTGTCAACAAAGATCGCATCTTCTTCGATAGATAAATCATGGTCTAAGGCATAGTTCGTGTTAATTATCGCCGCATCTACGTCTGGTAAACTGACCGCTACTTGAGCAGCATCTAATTCTTTAAACTCTAATTTTTTATCGTTTTTAGTAATGTCTTTTAAAGTTGGTAAAACACCTGCTGCGTCATCTACTTCAATGACACCTGCTTGTTCTAATAATAATAGTGCACGGCCACCATTCGTTGGGTCATTTGGAATAGCTACCACTGCTCCTTCTGCTAATTCATCCAATGAAGTTACGTTTTCAGAATATGCTCCTAGTGGTGAGACATAAGTATAGCCGATTGGTTGTAAATCTTCGTCATTTTCTTTATTCCATTCTTCTAAGTAAGCCACATGTTGGAATGCATTTAGGTCTAAATCACCACTAGCGACTGCCACGTTTGGTTGAACATAATCATTAAATAATTCAACTTCAAGGGTAATGCCTTCTTTTTCTGCTAATTCTGCTACAAATTCCCACACTTCGATTTCATCATCACTGGCCACACCGACTTTAACTGTCTCCCCATCGAATGGTTTATCTTCTGCAAAGGCAGTTGCTGGTGCTACCAAACCTGCTAATAATGCTAATACACTAACTTTTTTTACTAATTTTTTCATATGAATTCTCCTTATGATAAATATTTAAAGATTTTTTACTAACGGGAAAATCATTAAAAACCCGAATATTAATTATTTCGCTTAGTTATTGTGTTATATTCCTGAATAATAGGCCTTGGAAGGAACGATAAGGCATCATACTTCCTCCTCCAGGTTATCAATTATATTGTACTACTCTGCTTCCGTTGTCTCTTCCGTTGCGGCCTCTTCTGTTTGTTCCTCGATTACCGGTGCATTTTCCCAAACCGGTTTGTCGCCACCATTCGTTGTATCATAAATTGCTTGCGCTACTGCATCGGTTTGATAAAGTTCAACAATTTTTAAGTATAATGGATTTTCTTTATCTTCTTCTCTAGCCACAATCGAGTTTTTATATTTCTCGCTTAATTTTTCTGGATAATCAGCATCTACAAAGATAGCATCTTTTAATGATAAGCCAGCATCATTGGCGAAGTTCGTGTTAATAATAGCTGCATCCACATCAGGTAAGGTTGCTGCTAATTGCGCCGCATCTAATTCCTCAATTTTGATATTTTTAGGGTTTTCTGTAATGTCTTCTGGCGTTACTAAAATTCCTGCGTCATCATCAATTTCCAATACTCCTGCTAATTCTAAGGCTAATAATGCGCGTCCACCATTTGTTGGATCGTTCGGGATAGCGACTGTACCGCCTTCTGGTAATTCATCTAAAGACTTAATTTTTTCAGAATAGGTGCCCATTGGCGATACGAAGGTAAATCCTATCGGAACTAAACTACCATCATTAGATTCATTCCAGTTATCTAAGAAAGCAATGTGTTGAAACGCATTTAAATCAATTGAGCCATTTTGTAAAGCTTCATTCGGTTGATTGTAGTCGGTGAAAAATTGTAATTCAACTTCAATCCCTTCGGCCTTCGCTTGATCAACCACTACTTGCCAGACATCTTCAGCCGAACCCGGTACGATTCCAACGGTAACCTTTTCCCCTTCAAATTCATTTTTTCTTCTGCTTCCACATTGGTGATAAAAGGTAAGGTTAAAGCGCTCGTTAATAAAGTTAATGAAATAGTTTTAATAAATTTTTTCATAAAATCAAATCCTTTCTTAGTAAGTCAAACTTGACCGATAAATTGTTAATTAGTGTTCAATTTTTTTAATAATCCAATTGAAAATTAGTTGTGTTACAAAGACAATCACTAAAATTAAGAATGTTGCGACTAAAATAACATCCATTTTACTACGATTATAGCCTCTGGCAATCGCTATCGTTCCTAGCCCTCCACCTGCTACCGCACCAGCCATTGCCGTTAAGCTAATGACATTGATAACGGTTGAGGCACTCACCCGTAACAATGACGGTAAACCTTCTCTTAAATAGACTCTAACAATAATATCCCATGGACTACATCCCATTGATTGTGCTGCTTCAATCACACCTGAATCTACTTCTAAAAGAGCAATTTCAACTTGTCGTGCGAAAAATGGAATCGTCGCAAAGATAATCGGCACACTAGCCGCTGTTGACCCAATAGTTGTTCCGACAATAAAACGTGTGACATTTATCAGTAAAGCTAAAAGTATGATAAAGGGGATTGAACGAAAGATATTGATAAAGGCATCCAGAATTTTATAGATAACTTTATTTTCTAAAATGCCCCCAGGTCGTGTCACTGTTACCATGACACCGACAATCAATCCTAATATACCAGCAAAAATGATGGTCAAGAGTAACATATAGACCGTTTCCCAAGACGCTTTCACGATATCGTCAAGTAATTTATAAACATCTGGCATATTGGTTTCAATAAATTGCATCATGCCTCATCAGCCTCCTTTTGAACATATTGTTGAAACAATGTTTGTACCGAATCAACTTTTACTGAGTTTTGCTTTAAAAATTCAGTAGCAGCATTAATTTGTTGCGGTTCTCCTTTTAAAGCGACTAATAAATTGCCAACAGGTGTATTTTGAATAATTTCAATATGACCGTATAAGATGTTAATTTCAATCCCATATTCACGAATAACCTCTGTAATAAACGGTTGCGTCGTTTGATCACCCGTATAGGTTAATCTGGCTAATTCAGATTCATGACTAATGGAAATGGTTTGAGGATGTTTCAAGACTAATTCAATCTCTTGGTCAAAATGGGTTGCTGTATTAATGAATTCTTTAGTTAGACTTTGTTTAGGTTGTGTAAAGATTTCTAGTATACTACCTTCTTCTAGGACATGTCCATTTTCCATTACTGCCACTCGATCACATAAATCCTTGACAACTGCCATTTCGTGGGTAATCACCACCATCGTGATATTTAATTTTTGATTCAACTCTTTTAACAGTTTTAAAATTGAGCTGGTAGTTTTTGGATCCAAAGCACTGGTTGCTTCATCACAAAGTAAGACATCCGGATCATTGGCTAATGCTCTCGCAATTGCCACCCGTTGTTTTTGTCCACCTGACAGTTGACTTGGATAACTATCGGACTTTTCTTTTAGTCCAACTAAATTCAATAATTCAGCCACTTTATGAGCGACTTCTTTTTTCGAAAGCCCACTGCCTTTTAATGGAAATGCAACATTATCAAAAATCGTTCTTGAATTCATTAAATTAAAGTGTTGAAATATCATACCGATTTTTTTGCGTGCTGTCCTTAATTCTGCGGGTGCTAATTCAATTAAGTTTTGTCCATTAACAATTACTGACCCATGTGTTGGTCTTTGTAATAAATTAATCGTTCTAACTAAAGTACTTTTTCCGGCTCCACTGTAGCCGACTATTCCAAATATTTCGCCGCGATTAATTGTTAAATTGACATCTTTTACTGCAGTTACGACATTATCTTTTTGTTTAAAGACAACATCAATGTCTTTTAATTCAATCATTCTAATCCCTCCCAATAAAAAAACTCTCATCCTATCATAAATAAAGGACGAGAGTTATCATTTCGTGGTACCACCTTTTTTTGTTAAATTATTGCTAATTTAACCTCATACAGTACAGTCAAACATGTATTAACGATACTGTGCCATTTTAACGGTTGGATCCGTCCACTCTTATTGTCTAGCATTCAGAGTGACCGCTCAGTGGCCATTTTCAAATTAAGTTCATTTACTTACTTTCACCAAATGTAAGCTCTCTAGGAAATGTCCATTAATTTTACTTTCCACATCAATGCGTTTATTTATATTATGTAGCTATCATACAGGATAATTTTTTCTTTGTCAACAATTATTAATAAATTTCTCATTTTTCTCATTTTTGATTAATTAATTGTTATATCGCGGTTTTTTATGCTACAATTTAAGAAATAATAATAGAAAGTTGGGATAACGGTGAAATTTAATCAACAACTTAATCATTTACAACCAAGCCCTATTCGTTCTTTCAACGAGGAAATTTCGAAAATTGAAGGCTTAATTCCTTTAACAATTGGTGAACCTGATTTTAATACCCCTGATTTTATTAAAGAAGCGGCGATTCAATCGATAAAGGATGATCTAAATGGCTACTCTCATTCACGTGGTATGATAGAATTACGTCAAGCCATTGCACGCTATGTCTTACGTAAATATGATTTATCTTACTCGCCTGATACAGAAATCATTGTTACGTCAGGACCTACGCAAGCTTTATTTGCTAGTTTCTTAACGATTTTAAATCCCGGTGATAAAGTGCTAATCGCGTCTCCAAACTATGTTATCTATAATACTCAAGTGAGCTTAGCACATGGAGAAATGGTCATGGTTGATACAAGTGATACAAACTTTATCTTTACACCAGAAAAGTTAGAAGCTGCCATAATCGATAATCCTGGCACAACAGCTATTTTACTAAACCATCCTGCTAATCCAACTGGTGGTACCTATACTGAACAACAACTGCGTGCATTAGTACCGATTATCGAAAAATATGATTTATGGGTCATTTCTGATGAAATTTATGGGGAATTGTCTTATGATTATCCTCATTATTCAATGGCTAAATTGTTAAGAGAACGTACGATTCTTATTAATGGTTTATCAAAATCGCATGCAATGACCGGCTGGCGCAGTGGTTTTCTAGCAGCACCGGCTGAAGTGGCCAACCAGTTATTTAAAGTCCATCAAGCAATGGTCAATACTCCTAATACGCAAATGCAATACGCTAGTATTGTCGCATATGACCATGGAGACGATGCTATCGAAGAAATGCGCACTATTTATAAAGAACGCCGTGATTTCTTAATGCAAGCTTTTAAAGAAATAAATATTGAAACTTTAAACCCTCAAGGTGCTTTCTACTTATTTGTTAAAGTTCCTGATTGGTACCAAGGCAATGATCGTGATTTCTGTTTAGATTTAGCACATCAAGCCAAAGTAGGCGTTGTACCAGGTTCAGGTTTTGGACCAGCCGGTAAAGATCACTTCCGAGTCAGCTATGCCGCTAGTCTTGAGACTTTAAAAGAGGCAATGAAACGTATTACTGCTTTTGTAAAGGAGCATCTACCTTCATAAAATGGCCTCACTTTTAGATAAATTAAAACCCTCAAATGTAACTGTTTTGAGGGTTTTTTGTGATGTTATGATGGATTTGATTGCTACTTAATTCGATAAAAATTTGAATTTACACAAATGTTTTCAGTTCAAACAGCGTATCTATCAGTAGGAGGTTGTAAAATGACAGTACTATTCTTTATAATCGGGACTTGTCTGGCTTCATTTTTTACCTGTATAGCCAGTGAACAAACTATCAACTTTACACGTCGTTCTCATTGTGATAACTGCCGTCACGCATTAGAAGCAATCGATCTGATGCCCTTGGTTTCATTTTTAATATTAAAAGGAGCCTGTCGTCATTGTCACACGAGCTTAAATCGTAATTATTTTTTTCTTGAATTACTGGGTGGTTGCTTTGGTCTTTCTCTTTATTATTTACAATTCAATAGGTTTTACGAAGGTTATCTATTATCACTCATTATTTGCTGGTTACTTTTATTAAGCATTGAGGATTATTTTCATTTACAAGTCAATTGGTGGGGATTATTCATCTTAGGCGTTCTTTGTCTGTTTAATAGACAGTCACTGTGGGTTGCAGTCGTTATATGGTTATTATTGGAAACAATCATTTATTATCGTCCTACGGCTTTCGGAGGAGCGGATGCCAAAATAATCGGCTTATTAGCTTGCACCTTAGAAGAAATGACCATCCCTTATTTCATCTTAGGCGCAGCCTTGTTCGGCCTTCTTTATTCCATATTACAATATCACCACACCAAACGCTGGAATGCCATTCCTTTTATCCCTAGCATCGCAATCAGTTATCTATTTTGTTTATTCTTATAAAAAAGGGCTCTATACTTTTTGGTGTAAGCGGGAGTTGGCAAGAAGTAGAAAATCAGTTGATTTTCGCTTCGTCTGCCCACCCCGCACAGTTGGGAGTGGACCAAAAGTAGAAAATCAAATGATTTTCGCTTTGTCTGTCCACCCCCGCACAGTTGAGTAGGTCTCAAGCAAGTCATTAAGACGCAGATTGAGACCACTCAACCACTGCGCTTTGAATAAAATAGATATGCCTGAGCAGAATTTAAATAGTTTTTGCCCCGCCTCATTCACACCATTTGACAAGGAGCCTAAAAAAGTAGGTAGGAAGTAGAAAATCTCAAAATTTTCCCTTCGGCTACCTACTCAACTATTATTTAGCAAGTTAAAATGAGAAATTATATGGAACATCCATATAGTCATCATCATCATTTTCAATGTTACTATCGATGAAATATAATAGCGTTTGAAGTTCTGTCGTTAAGTCAACATTTTGAATTCTGACCGATTTCGGCACATCAAATCTAAGTGGCGTAAAATTCATAATTCCTTTAATGCCTACATTAACAAGACGTTCCACCACTTTTGGTGCTACTTCCTGAGGAACAGTTAAAATGACCACTTCAATTGCTTGGGCTTCGATTTGTTCTTCTAATTCATCCATGGAATAAACTGGAACTCCAGATAATATTTTTCCAATTAAGTCTTGATTAACGTCAAATGCTGCCCCAATACGCACATTATTATTTTTTCTAAAATTATAATTTAATAAAGCATTACCTAAATGGCCAACACCAATCAAACCTATTGAAGTTAAGCGATCTTGATTCAATGCTTTACTAAAGAAATCCAATAAATAATCTACATCATAGCCATAGCCACGTTTTCCTAATGCCCCAAAATAAGAGAAATCGCGTCGAATGGTTGCACTATCAACTCTCACGGCTTCACTTAATTCAGTTGATGAAATTCTCTTTTTTCCTGCATTATGTAAAAATCGTAAATAGCGATGGTAGATTGGTAATCGCTTGGCAGTTGCTTTTGGTATATCCTTGTGCATAATTTCCCCTACCTTTTCACTAATCTAATGTTATAAACTATTATAACTATCAAGATTATAGCAAAATTTCACAAAGATATCTAGTGACTTTTACTTATTTGTATATAAAATCACAATTGTTTTCGTAAAAGAATTCATTATCTTATAAGATGATTATGGAGGCTATCGTAAGAGTTTTATGAGGTCAGGCAGAAACTTTAAAAATTCTCTGTGGTTTCAACTAATTATTTTATAGCGTAAAGGCAGTGGCCTCAACTTGTATCAAGTCCATAATATTGTGTAAAAATAACTAGCACATTTTTTATTCCATTTCTTCCCCGCACTCATAAAAAAAACTGGGAGTGGGCAAGAAGTAGAAAATTAAATAATTTTCGCTTCGTCTGCCCACCCCCGCACAGTTGAGTAGGTCTCAAACAAGTCGTTAAGACGAAGTTTGAGGCCACTCAACCACTGCGCTATTAATTAATGAACAATAACCTTAACTAAATTTATCAGGTTTATGCCCAGCCCCAGTCATAATGCTATTACTATTCTCCAATTAATTCTTGAATCGCTGTTTCTAATTTTTCTGCTTTTTCTTCTACTTCAACTTTAGATTGACCGGTTGTTCCTAAATATAATTTAATTTTAGGCTCTGTACCACTTGGTCTAAAGGCAACCCAACTGCCATCTGCTAAAGTATATTTTAAAGCATCAGATGATGGGTACGCTAATTGACGTTCCTTACCATCGCTTAACTTTAATGTTCCAGCTAAATAATCAGCCGTTTTTTCGACTGCGAGTCCACCCATTTCTGAGATACCCTCTTGACGAATATTCGCCATTAATTCTTTCATTTTTGCTTGACCAGATAACCCTGGGAAAGAAAGTGAAATCGTCTTTTCATAGAAATGACCATATTTTTCATACATTTGGTTAATCGCATCTGCTAAAGTGCGACCTTCTTTCTTATGATAAGCTGTTAATTCAGCTAACACTACTAATGCTTGAATCGCATCCTTATCACGTACAAATGGCTTGATTAAGTAACCGTAACTTTCTTCAAACCCCATTAGGAATGTATGTTCGCCCGTTTCTTCGTATTGTTGAATTTTTTCTGCAATGAACTTAAATCCAGTTAATACTTCTACCATCGTTAGGCCATAGCTTTGCATAATGGCATCCGCTAAATTAGTCGACACAATCGATTTAACAGCTGCACCATTTTCAGGTAGTGCTCCTTTATGCTGTAAGGCGTTTAAAATATAGTCTAACATCAATGAAGCAATTTGGTTCCCGGTAATTAATTGATAGGCTCCATCCGCTGTTTTTACTTTTGCTCCTAAGCGATCCGCATCTGGGTCTGTCGCTAAAATAATATCAGCATCCACTTTAACCGCCAATTCTTCGGCTAAATCGAAAGCGGCATCAGATTCTGGGTTAGGTGATGCAACAGTTGAGAAATCGCCATCTGGTTTTGCTTGTGCTTCTACCACCTTAATATCTTTGAAACCGGCTTGTTCTAAAGCTTTCATCCCTAAGTATAAACCTGTCCCATGTAATGGTGTATAAACAATATTGACTTGGTCAGCCATTTCATTGACTAATTCTTGATTAATGGTCACAGCTTTCATTTCTTCTAAATAAGCTTGATCCACAAGATCGCCAATAATCTCAATAATTCCTGAACCTAACAATTCAGTTTTATTACCGACTTCAACCGTTAATGGATTCTCAATCGCACGTACATATTTCGTTAAATTGTCTGCATCTTCTGGTGGCATTTGTCCACCATCCGCGCCATATACCTTGTAACCATTATACTCTGCTGGGTTATGACTGGCTGTAATCATGATACCAGCGAAGGCATTTAAATGTCTCACAGCAAATGAAAGAACCGGTGTCGGTCTTAAACTTTCATACACATAACTCTTAATCCCTTGTTTCCCTAAAACAAGAGCGGCTTCCATTGCAAATTCTGGAGAAAAATGTCGTGAATCATAAGCGATAGCGACACCACGTTTTTTTGCTTCCTCACCATTTTCAATGATTAATTGCGCTAATCCTGCTGTCGCTTGACGAACTGTGAAAAGGTTCATACGGTTAGGTCCTGCACCTAATACACCACGCATACCAGCCGTTCCAAAACTTAAACTAGTTGAGAATGCATCTTCTAAAGTTGCTTCATCCACACTTTCGATTTCTGATCGAAGTGCTTCATCTAAACCATCAAAATTTTTCCACGTTTCCAACGTATTATGCCATGACATACGTTATCACTCCTCTCATATCGCTTTCAGTATACCATGATTTTCAAAAAACTACTATAAAAATTTATAATAGTGCTTTTTAGACTTCTGTTCCTCCAGTAATTTTGAGGTCATGCTGATTTTTAATAATCGTTGCTAAGGTGATTTCAATCGCTTTTACTATCTGATCCAAAGCCATCGAAGGCTGATTTGGTTGGTCAACGACTTGACTAGGTAAATATGGAATATGCATAAATCCACCAATAGTATTCACTTTTTGAGCCGCTAATGTATCTAATAAGTAATACATCAAATGATTGCAGACAAAGGTCCCTGCTGAATTGGAAACAATAGCTGGAATGTGATGTTGTTTTAGCGCTTGAACGATACGCTTATTAGGTAATGTGGTAAAGTAAGCCGGTGCGCCTTGGGGATTAATCACCTCATCAATCGGTTGGTTGCCCTCATTATCCGGTATGCGGGCATCATCCATGTTAATGGCAACTCTTTCTAAGGAGATTGCTGAACGTCCTCCAGCTTGACCTACTAAGAGCACCGCGTCCGGTTGTTCTTTCAGCAAATAATCTTGTAATAAGCGACCACTTTTATGAAATACGGTTGGTATTTCATAGGTTACAACTTGCGTATCTCCAATTAGCGTTGGCAATCGTTTAATCGCCTCTAGTGCTGGATTAATCTGTTCGCCACCAAATGGATCAAAGCCTGTTACCATTATTTTTTTCATCGTACTTTCTCTCCTCAACAAAGAAAAAAGTGTCGTAACGATTAAAATAGAAAATGAAAATTTTCGTTTCCACTGCTATTATTAATCATTACGACACTCCTTCTTATCGTCTTACTTGCTTAATCTTTTAAACTCATTAAATATTGATAAGCCATGTGTCCAGCTTGACTACCATCGCCAACGGCAGTCGCAATTTGGCGTAAATTGGTGTGACGTACATCGCCAACAGCAAACAAGCCAGGTACGCTTGTTTCCATTTGATTATTGGTCACAATCCATCCTTCTTCGTTAGTAACATTCAATGCTTTTACAGTATCAGAGTTTGGTATTAATCCAACATACACAAACACACCATCAGCTTCAATTGTACTGGTTTCATCGGTTTTTACATTGCGGACTTTTACACCTTCCACATTATTTTCTCCGATAATTTCTTCAACGACAGTATCCCAAACAAAATTCACTTTTTCATTCGCAAAAGCTCTATTTTGCAATACTTTTTGCGCACGCAATTCATCTCGACGATGAATAATCGTTACTTTGTCAGCAAACTGAGTTAAATAAGTTCCCTCTTCAACAGCAGAATCACCGCCACCTACGACGATAACATGACGATTTCTAAAGAAGAATCCATCACAGACCGCACAATAAGAAACGCCTTTACCCGCCAACAGTTCTTCGCCTGGCACACCAAGTTTTCGTTGATTAGCACCTGTCGCAACAATCACGACCGGCGCTTGATAGATTGTTTTGCTAGTGTGGATCTTTTTAGTTAAGCCTTCGACTTCTATTTTTTCCACATCGCCATAAACATGCTCTGCCCCGAAAGCCATGGCACTTTCGAAAATATGGTTCGCTAATTCTGGTCCACTGATTAGTTTAAATCCAGGATAGTTTTCAACATCAGCCGTATTGTTTATTTCACCACCAGGCATCCCTTTTTCAATAATAATCGTCTTTAAATTCGCTCTTGAAGCATACAATGCGGCTGTTAGCCCTCCTGGGCCAGCACCGACAATGATGACATCGGCTTGAACAAGCTCTTTATCTGCAGTTGTCATTCGTTTCCCACTTTCTATTTTGATTTCTTATTCATCTTACCACGAGTATTCACTTTTGAATATCTTTTTGCTTGATTACAAAATGACAAAAAGAATAGGCTAGACGTAGAAAATTCAATGAATTTCACTTCGCCAGCCCACTCCGTACAATTTCGTCATAAAAAAACTACTTTATAATCTTCACTTCGACATGCTTAAACTTGCAATCTTGTTGGAATAAAATTCTCTCGAATTGCTAGGAGTTTTCCGATTAACCTTTTGCTTGTGTTTCACGGTATTGGATTCAGTCATAAAGCCAAAAATGAGCGAGATACTTAATCCTGACTGATTGCTTCTTGTTTTCCTTCTCGTAACATTAATCCTTCGACTGCCTCGCGTACTGGAACTCCCTGATATAAGGCTGAATAAATAGCATTGGTAATGGGCATTTCCACTTGCTCTTCATTAGCTAAATCATAGGCCACCGCTGTCGTCGTGATCCCCTCTACTACCATATCAATTTCTTGAGCGACCTCTTCTTTAGTCAGACCTTGAGCTAATAAATTTCCTGCTTGCCAGTTACGGGAATGAGGACTCGTACAAGTGACCACTAAATCACCAACACCACTCAATCCTAAAAAAGTCAATGGATCCGCCCCTAATTTGACCCCTAAACGGGTAATCTCAGCTAACCCACGAGTCACCAGCCCAGCTTTGGCATTATCGCCATAACCTAAGCCCACTAAAATCCCTGCTCCTAAGGCAATGATATTTTTTAATGCTGCTCCGAGTTCAACACCCAATACATCTTGATTTGTATACACTCTAAAATACTGGTTCATAAAAATTGCTTGAACTTTTTGTGCTACCTTAAGATTCTCACTAGCAGCCGTAACCGTTGTTAAATCTCGACGTGCAACTTCTTCGGCGTGACTTGGTCCAGAAAGCACCACTGGTTCCGGATATCCTTGTCCTTTTAACACTGCTTCGATGACTTGCGTCATTCGTAAATGAGTGTGAGGTTCTAATCCTTTAGTAGCATGAACGATCAGCGGTTTAGTTGGTTGATCTTGAAGGACGGCTTCGATTCGTTGAACGATTTCTCTCATTGCATGTGTTGGAATCACAATTAAAATAGCTTCCGCACGTTGGACAGCAGCTTCAAAATCAGCAGTCGCTACTAGTGTAGCAGGTAAATGCGTCTTTTTTAAATAACGGTGATTAGTATGACCTTGATTAATTTCCTCTACGACACGTTTGTCTCGTCCCCAAATTAATACTTCATGATTGTTTTCCGCCAGTACTTTAGCTAAAGCCGTTCCCCAAGAACCTGTTCCTAAAACTGTTACTTTCACGATAAAAACCTCCTAATATCGGTTGTCAGTATAATCCGATACCAACAAATCTTTTCTTCGCCATAAAATAAAAACAATCGATAAGATGACAAACACTCCCGCTAACCATTGAGAAACACGCAATGGTCCTAAATAGAGACTATCTGTACGCATACCTTCAATTACCATCCGTCCAAGACCATACCACAATAAATATCCCGCTGCGACTTCGCCATCTTTTAAAAGACCTGGCATTCGTCTCAAAATAATTAAAATGATAAATCCAATAAAATTCCATACCGATTCATATAAAAAGGTAGGATGGTGATAAGCCCCGTTAATATGCATTTGTTCAATTAACCATTCGGGTAAATGTAACGTCTCTAAAAAACCACGAGAAACTTCATAGCCGTAAGCTTCTTGGTTCATAAAGTTTCCCCAACGACCAATGGCTTGCGACAATAATACACCTGGAGCTGCAACATCTAGTGTGGTAATGAATGGTAATTGGTATTTCTTAGTTAAGCAATAGATTGTCAGAATACCAGCAAGCACTCCTCCATAAATCGCAATGCCGCCTTCCCAAATACTAAAAATATGGGTTGGATTCGCTAAATAAAAATCTAATCTAAAGAGTACATAATAAATTCTTGCTCCAATAAACCCGATGATAATTGTCCAAAAAATTAAATCTGACATTTTTTCACCATCAAGTTGTTTTTTTCGCGCCTCAGCACCAATTAATAGATAGGCTAAAAGTATTCCTAACCCAATAATGATGCCATACCAATGAACTG
Organism: Globicatella sp. PHS-GS-PNBC-21-1553; assembly: GCF_033564055.1. Lineage (NCBI taxonomy): Bacteria > Bacillati > Bacillota > Bacilli > Lactobacillales > Aerococcaceae > Globicatella > Globicatella sp. PHS-GS-PNBC-21-1553. Next base: position 1,281,774 of record NZ_CP085470.1, on the reverse strand, counting down.
GCCAACCAAATAATTCAAAAGCGATAGGCGACAATTGTCCTAATATCATCCGTTGATCAAAACTCCTTATTGGTTATTTTTGCGAATTAATTCATCTAATTTACGATTAAATGCTTCCGTAGCATTATAACCCAAAGAATTCGCACGGAAATTCATAGCAGCTGATTCAATGATAGCCGCTAAGTTACGACCTGTTTTAACTGGGATACGTACTTTTGGTACTAATACATCAAAAATCTGCTCCGTTTCTCGTTTAGAACCTAAGCGATCATATTCTATGGTACCATCATCTAACACTAAATCGATAATTAATTCCAATCGTTTAGAACGACGAATGGCTGAAACACCATATAAATTCATGACATCAATAATTCCTAATCCACGAATCTCTAATAGATTTTCTAAAATTTCTGGTGCTTCACCGACAAGCGTTAATTCATCAATCATAAATAATTCAACACGATCATCAGCGATTAAACGGTGGCCTCTTTGTACCAGTTCTAAGGCTGTTTCTGATTTACCTACACCACTTGAACCGACTAACATAACCCCCATCCCAAACACTTCTACAAAAACCCCATGCTTTGATAAACGTTCAGCTAATTGCCCTTCTAAAAAATTAGTTAAATTAGCATGTACACGTCCTGTTTTGGATGGCGCTCCTAAAATAGGCATTCCCACTCGGGTTGCTACCGGGATGATTTCTTCCGGAACCTTTTCCATATGAGTGAAAATAACCGCCGGTGTGTTCGGCTGAATCATTCTTTCAAATATTTCGACACGTTCTTGAGAGGATTTGGAATTTAAAAAACGGGACTCTGTACGGCCAATTAATTGAATTCTATCTGCATGATAGAATTCTGAATAACCTGATAAGATTAAACCCGGTCTTGAAACTTCACTTATCGTTACTTCACGATCACCAAAATCTTCTCCAAAAATAAAATTTACATTTAATGTTTCTACAATCTCATTAACCGTCACTGAATTCATGGTGGGACCTCCAACGTTTATTATTTAATTTGATGGTATCATAATTACCTTGATTGCGCTACACATTTATCATCTTAGTGTTAAGCATAGTGATAATTTTAACTCAATGGTTTAACACTCAGTTTTAAATAACATTAAATTTTTTCCATTTACCACTTCGATAGCGCAATTCTATAATAACAGCTCTGAATATCCAATCAAAGCACATCGCAAAAGTAACCCCGATTACCCCCCATTGTAACCAAATACCTAATATAATTGAGAACACGACCCTTACGACAAAAGTAGCTAAAATAGAAACGTACATCGCATATTTTACGTCCCCCGCAGCCCTTAACCCACTGGATAAAGCGAATGCCGAAGGATGCATCAAAAAGTTAAAGAAATTATGAATCAAACATAAAATAATAACTAAACGGGTCGTTTCCGGCGATAGACTATAAAAAGTTAAAATAAAGGGAATCATCGCTGTAAAGATAGCATTCCAAATAAAACACCCTACATAAGCGATACGACTTAATTTTTTGAAATAATAATCAGCGGCTTGATAATCACCGCCACCAATACATTGACCAATAACGGTTATAAAAGCGGGACCCATCGATAAAGAAAACAAAGCAGACACCGACCAAAAACTTTGTCCAATGCCATTAGCGGCTATTTGAACCGTGCCAAACATCGCAACGATACTCGACAAAGCCACTTTGGATAGATTCAATAATCCTTGTTCTAAACCATTTGGTACGGCAATATGAACAATCCGTTTAACCATTGCTGGATCATATTTAAAAATATCTGAAAACTGATAAAAGACAACACGATCTTTTTTGCTACAGACATATAACATAATAGTAGTCGCTATCACCCGTGAAACTAATGAAGGAATCGCTACCCCGGCTACCCCGGCATGAAAAACAAAAATTCCTAAATAATTGCCTACAACATTCAAAATATTCATGATTATGGAAACACGCATCGTTGTTTTAGTGTCGGACATACTTCTTAAAATAGAAGAACAAGCGTTATAAACCGCAATGGCTGGCAATGATAAGGTCGTGATAAAAAGATAGATTACGCAGGCCGACATCACATCAGCTTCTACTCGGCCGAATAATACCCTTAGGATTGGTTCATCAAAAGCTAAAATTATGATGGCCACACCAATCGACATCGCTAATGACAACATGATTAACTGACTTGCAGACAACACTGCATTCCTTTTTTCTTGGCGTCCGATATATTGACTAATCACAACCGCACCACCGGCTGCTAAGGCCGCAAAGACAGATAAAAAGACGGCATTAATTTGGTTAACAAGAGCAACCCCTGAAACAGCAGCTTCACCTGCATAAGAGACCATCAATGTATCCACTAAGCCTACTACTAACATTAAGAATTGCTCAATTAAAATAGGGATGATGAGCATTTTCAATTGTTCATTAGTAAATATTTTTTGTTGTTCTTCGATTATAAAGTTCTTCGGTTCAATTAATTTTGCTAGCATAAGATTAAGGATGTCCTCTCATTTTTTACGTCTATTTCATATAAAATTATAGCTTAACAACTGGGGACTCGGCAAGAATATCATTTGGCTTACGCCTAAACCTTCTTGGTAACTGATTAATCCATAACCCGAGATTAGAAACTTTTTTTACATTCATCGCACAAATTGAAAAAAGAATTGGCACTCTCGCTCATACTGGCATTTTACGTTCGGAAGTTTGTTAATTTTTCTCACAAAAAACCGCTTCGGTCTCCTTCGATAAGGCCCTAAAGCGGTAGCTTTTATTAAGCAAACATCAGCATTTTCTTAATATTTCCGCTATCCAATTTATTTCAAGAGAAAATTTAAGTTTAGATACTGACATCTGTTATATTGTTAAATTTACTAAAAGTCACTCCACACATCTTCATCGACTGGTGTCACATCTTTTGGTTGATTGCCTTGTGGTCGTTGTGAAAAACTCGCTGAATTTGAGCGTTCACGACGGTTGCGATAAACATAACCATCATTTGTTCTTGTTTGATTGAATGGTCGTGAACTAGCGTTTACTTGATAATCATATGGTAAAATAAACGCTAAAATCATATAAGGCATAAAACCTACACCAAAAACGAAGAACGCAATACCAAAAATTAATCTAACTGCTGTTACATCAATATTAAAGTATTCTGCTAATCCACCACATACACCCATTATTTGTTTATTAGTAGATGATTTATATAATCGTTTCATTTTTCTTTCACCCCTATTTGCGATTGCTAAAAGTAATAATTGCCCATAATATGAAGTAAATACCTAAACCTGTGCCACGGTAAAAGAATACCGCTGCAAAAATTAAGCGAATCCAGGTTGGGTCAACTTCAAAATAGTTTCCTAAACCACCACATACACCTAATAAGATGCGGTCGCTTTGAGATAATTGTAATTTTTTCATTAAAACCCTCCTAGTCCTTTAAATAAATATTACCGCTTGTAGATGCAATCGTTAACTTAATCAAATCATGTTCACCATCAACTTGGCGGCCGATATGGCTTCCAGTCTGATTAACATTGTTTAATCGGTGATGAACCTCACCATAAGTAGATTCAGCCTCAATTTCTAGATTAGTCATTTGAGGAACTGCTATTTTAATATCACCAGATAATGTTTTAGCATTAATAATAGAGCTCTCACTATTTGTTTTGGTAATCACGATATCGCCATTGACTGCATCAACTTTTAAGTTACCTACTTGATCTACATAGCGTAAATTTCCATTTAAAACATGATAGTCAATGTCATTAATTTCAGAAGCTTTAATTTTAAAGTCTCCATTATAACCGTCATATACTAATAGGTCAGCGGTAATATTGGCTACTTCATTATCTCCGTTTTTTGATGATAATTTAACTTCTTTGGCTTTTAGGTCTTTTAAATCGACATCGCCATTAATTGTATCGATGAATAATTCTGAAAATACTTTTGATGGAACTTTTAACAGTGTTTCTACGGCAACACGCGGGTTCATCATATTGATTATTAACTTATCCGTTGCGCCGTCAATGGTACTTAATGATTCGAAGGCTGCAATATTATCTACTTCTTCTTTACCATATAAAACGATATCGAGGTCAACAATAATATTATCTTTTGGATGAGTTTCAACTTTAATATTACCATTTAAAATTTTAACTTCTATCTTATCAATATCTGTTGCTTCAAATTGGTATTGGTGTGCAAAACTTTGTGATTTCACCCATGGCACATTCACATTAAATTCTTTCATATCAAAGTTTGAAGCCCAATCTTTGACATAACCCATAATCGTTTTTTGTAAGTTTTTCCCTTCTTTTTTGGCTTCTTCACCAAAGTTTTTGGCAACTTTGGTGACTTGTTCAGTCGTATCTTCTACCATTCTTTTTATTTGCGATTGAGTATTTTGTCTCATTTCTTGACGTTTGATATCAATTTCGATAGACAGCTCTTCAATTTCCGCTTCTAAATGATCTATTTTCGCCATCAAATTCGCTTGTTGCGTTTTCATGTCCTCTGTTAAATCATCTAATTCAGCAAAAATTTCTATTTCTCTTAAACGTTGTTTCGCAATCACTAATGCTTCTTGCTTCTTAGCTAATTCTTCACTGGCTTGTTCAAATTTTTCTTGAATGACTTGTTGTGCTTGTTCTTCTTGCTCATCTGTTGCTGACGTTTGTATTAATTGAGATGCTTCGACTTTTTCTTCAATATCTTTTTGAGCATTTTTATATTCTTCAATGAATTCATTACTTGTTACTTGGGCTTGATGATCATTTTTAGCGGCTGCTTCTAATAACTGCAAAGCTTCGTCCATTGAAATAACATTATTTTTAACTAATTCAATAATTCTTTCTTTTTCTGTCATTTTTAATTCCTCCTATGGATATATCTGGCATTCCTACCCTACAACTATATTATGCCAATTATTAACCTGAAATGCATAGGTCCCTAGACTGATTCTTTACTTTTTCCTAAAAAAAGTAGGCTAACAGTCAAAATCTGATGGATTCTAACTGCTTCTGCCTACTCTATGCAATGATGTAACGATATAATAGAGATTGGTCCAGCTTTAAATAATGAGATTATTGAGTTGCTAACCAACTAAGAATATTATTTTATTAGTTTAAAATTTTTTTCAAATATTGGCCGGTATAGCTACCTTTAACTTCTGCCACTTCTTCCGGAGTCCCGGTTGCAACTACTTGACCACCACCGACGCCACCTTCCGGCCCCATATCAATGATATAATCAGCTGTCTTAATTACATCCAAATTATGTTCAATGATAACCGCTGTATTGCCCGCTTCAACTAAGCGATCAATGACTGCCAACAACTTCTTAATATCATGTGGATGCAATCCAGTTGTCGGTTCATCTAAAATATAGAAGGTATTACCGGTAGAAACACGTTGTAATTCCGACGCTAATTTCATCCGCTGAGCCTCTCCACCGGATAAGGTGGTAGCCGATTGCCCCAATGTGACATAGCCTAAGCCGACATCTAACAAGGTTTGTAATTTACGAGCAATTTTTGGCTGTGCTTGGAAAAATTCAACTGCGTCTTCTACTGTCATTTCTAACACATCGCTAATATTTTTGCCTTTAAATTTAATTTCCAGTGTTTCTGAATTATAACGTTTTACCATGGCAGACTTCACATGGCACATAAACATCGGGTAAAAAGTGCATTTCTAATTTTATTAATACCGCCACCCGAACATGCTTCGCAACGGCCACCTTTCACATTGAAACTAAAACGTCCTTTATTATAGCCATGTAATTTCGCATCATTCGTTTGAGCAAATAATTCACGAATATCATCAAAAACACCTGTATAAGTTGCTGGGTTTGAACGCGGTGTGCGCCCAATTGGACTTTGGTCAATATCAATCATCTTATCGAGACCTTCGTATCCCTCGATCGAACTAAACTTACCTGGACGTTCTTTGGTACTAGTTAATAACTGTGCTAAGGCTGTCTTTAAAACAGCATTCACTAAACTACTTTTTCCCGAACCGGATACACCGGTCACACAAGTTAAGCGACCAATCGGAAAGCTCACATCGATATTTCTAAGGTTATTATGTTCAGCTCCTTTAACTGTTACCCAACCTTTATCTTCTTGTCTACGCTCTTTGGGGATGTCAATTTTTTCCTTCCCTGATAAATACTTTCCTGTTAAAGAATTGGGATTCGCCATGACTTCTTTTGGTGTCCCAGCCGCCACTACTTCGCCACCTCTAGCACCTGCACCAGGTCCCATATCAATTAAATAATCAGCCTCTAACATCGTTTCATCATCATGTTCAACGACCACGAGTGTGTTACCTAAATCACGCATTTTATGTAATGAATCAATTAAGCGAGCATTATCACGTTGATGTAAACCAATCGAGGGTTCATCTAAAATGTATAAGACGCCACTTAAATTTGATCCTATTTGGGTTGCTAAACGAATCCGTTGCGCTTCCCCACCAGATAATGACCCTGCGACTCGATCTAAAGTTAAATATTCTAGTCCTACACTATTTAAGAAGCTTAAACGGTCACTAATTTCTTTAATGATGGGTTTAGCAATCATCTCTTTAGCATTGTCAAATGTTAACTGTTCAACATAATCCGCTGCATCATGAATGGATAAATTGGTAAACTCTGCGATGTTTTTATCGCCAACATAGACTGATAAAGCTTCCGGATTGAGACGTTGCCCCTTACATACAGGGCATGTTAACTCATGCATAAATTGCGCCATAACGTCCCGTGTATAATCTGAACTTGTTTCTTGATAACGACGCTCAACATTATTCACAACCCCTTCAAAAACCGTATCACTGGTTCGTTTTTTGCCGCCACCCATCATTGGGGTGTAGGTAAATTTAAAGGTCGTATTAGGAGCACCATACTTCAAAACTTGCTGATGTTCAGCTGATAAATCCTTGTATGGCACATCCATCGGAATGCCATAACTTTTAGCAAATTGCTCAAGCATCGATGGATAATAATTAGAACTAATCGGATTCCATGGAGCAAAAGCTCCTTCTTCCAAGGTTAAATTTGGATCGGGTACGATTAAACTCTCATCCGCAGTTAAGCGTGAACCTAATCCATCACATGAAGGGCAGGCTCCAAATGGTGCATTGAACGAGAATAAACGTGGCTCTAACTCAGAAACCGAAAAATCACAGTGTGGACAAGCATAATGTTCGTTGAAATAGATTGGCTCTTCTCCAATGACATCCACTTCTAAATAGCCACCCGAATAGCGTAAAGCTGTTTCTACAGAATCAAATAGACGTGAACGAATATCTTCTTTAATCACAATACGGTCAATTACCAAATCAATTGAATGTTTTAAGTTCTTCGATAGTTCTGGCACTTCTGTAACATCATATATTTCGCCATCAACTCTAATGCGCACGAAACCATCTTTAATGATTTTTTCAATTACTTTCTTATGTTGTCCTTTTTGATTACGGACCACTGGACTCATAAGCTGAATTCGTGTTCTCTCTGGTAATTCTAAAATACGATCAACCATTTGTTCAGGTGATTGTCTTTCGATTGGAATATGGTGTGTTGGACAATACGGCGTTCCTACTCTTGCATAAAGCAGACGTAAGTAGTCATTGATTTCAGTCGCTGTTCCGACCGTCGAACGTGGATTATGACTGGTGGTTTTTTGATCAATGGAGATTGCAGGACTTAATCCTTCAATGGAATCGACATCCGGCTTATCCATCCCACCTAAAAATTGACGTGCATAGGCAGATAAACTCTCAACATATCGTCTTTGACCTTCAGCATATAAAGTATCAAAGGCTAACGAACTTTTCCCAGATCCTGATAAGCCCGTCACCACGACTAATTTATCACGTGGTATTTCAAGGTTAATATTTTTTAAATTATGTGAGCGAGCACCTTTTACTATTATTTTATCGTTTGCCACTACAGCGGCTCCTCTCTATTTGGATTCTTCTCTATTATATCACTAACAGTTTCAATTTTCTCATTTGATGCTATTCATTGCTTCTGCTTTATTTTTTCAATAAAAAAGCGCAAGTTAATGTATGGAAGCTTTGCTTAAACGAAGCCTCCATACACCTTCTTGCACTCATCATCACGCGATTTTACTCTAAAGTTAATTGCCAATCTTCAGCAAATAAAGCCGGATCCATTATTTTTAAATGTTCAGATACTTTAATCGACCAAGGGATTAAATCCAGTATGTCGTCTTGTAAATCGATTCCCTCCGCTATTTCAATTAGAACAAATTGTCCTTCATTATCAATTTCAAACACCGCTCGTTCTGTAATCAAAATGATTTTTTTACCGAGAGACTTCATATAATGACTAGAAAAATTGGATAATGGTAAGGATTCAACAAATTTCGTGGCACAACCTTCTTTTTGAATGACCAGTTGCTGATTTTTAATCTTCAATTCTGCTTTTACTGTGAAAGAACCCACAAAAACTATTTTATCAGCGCCTTGCACGATATCTAACATGCCACCTGGACCATTTAACGTTCCATTTAAATAAGTTGAATTCATCTCCCCTTTTTCATTAAATTGACCGAAGCCTAATACCGTCGTATCAATACCGCCACCGTGGTAATACTCAAATAAAGATTGACTAGGGATAATCGCTTCGGCATTGTAATTCATTCCGAAGTCTAACCCTGGTACCGGCATACCGCCAATTGAGCCTAAATCGACGCTTAAATGAATCTGATCAATTAAATGAGATTCTGAAATTATTTGACCAATATTAGCTGCTAATCCTACACCTACGTTGACAAAACTCCCTTTGGCTAATTCTTGACTCGCTCTTCTTAAAATAACTTTACTAGGGGATAGTGGTAAATAATCATACTCCGATAATGGAACTCTTATTTCATTAGAAATGGCCGGATTGTATTGCGTTAGGACCGTTTGCATATGATACTTTTTGTCTGCTACCACCACATAATCAACGAGTGCTCCTGGTACCACCACTTCTTTAGGAGGAATCGAGTAGTCTTCAACTACCTGTTCCACTTGCGCAATCACAATGCCGCCATTATTTTTGACAGCTGAAGCTATCGACAGGGCTTCTAAAATAAATGGCTCGCGTTTTAATGATAAATTCCCACGAGTATCAGCATAAGACGCTTTAATAAAAGCAACATTAATGGGTAATGGTTGATAATGCAACCAACGTTCATCATTAAAATAGATTTCTTTGACCACATCTTCTTGTTGACGGGTTTTTTCGTTAATTTTTCCTCCTAAATATTTAGGATCAATAAAAGTTTCGGTTCCTACTTGACTAAATACGCCTACTCCACCACGGGCAGCATCACGATAGAGTTGTCCGATAATCCCCTGAGGCAAGTAATACATTTCAATCTCATTGTTTAAAACTGCTTCAATAGTGTTAGCTGAATAATATAAATAAGAGGTCGTGGCTCGTTTTAATAAGTTTGGATATAAAATATGATCTAGGCCTCTGCCAGGTCCGGTGCCAATCCCCCTGTAGTAATAACAGACAAATCTCGTGGACTTTGATATTTTTGATAATATTCACCTAAACCCTTCAGTAATTGCTCTGGCAAACCGCCCATCCCTAATGAGGTTGTAGCAATATAAGCATGGTCCGGAATATGTTTCATTACTTCGATATAATGGCTAATTTTTGACATAATCTCCCCCTAAAAAACAAACCTCTTATCACTCATACCAAATTTAGTACGGATAACAAGAGGAGTGTCGTATTGTATTGATTTGATTTAATGTTTTGATGTCAATCATCCAAAGTCTTTTGTGGGATAAGATACATCAAAAATCATTACATCTAATTTTTATCTTAAAAGGAATTGCAGTGATGACAAGTTTAAAGACATCAACTCTCAACTTAACTGGTTATTTTTTTACTAACTCAGTCATATATTCATGTGTCTTGTAGAAATCTTCCATAACCTCTTGAACAATCTCACCAGCTGGTTTAATCTCGCGGACACGGCCAATCCCTTGTCCAACAGATAATTGCGCATCATCAAACCGACCTTCCATCATCGCAATATTGGATGCTTTCCCTGAAATAAGTGGCATCAATTCTTTAATCGTTGCGCCATTTCGTTCTGCTTCAAGAATACGTTCCGCTTGTTTATTTCTAACCACACGCATCGCATTTTTTAAAGATTTCATCGTTAAAATGGTTGCTGTTTCAGGTAATGTAATGGCTAATTCCTTATACTCTCTTGGTGCTACCACTTCCTCAGATGCTAAGAAACGCGTAGCCATTAGGACGCCGTCGACACCTAAGGACATCGCCGCATACATACTTTTACCATCCACAATACCACCAGCAGCTAAAACAGGTACAGTTAGCTCTTCAGCTGCTTTGGCCCATAAGATGGATCCAGCTACTTGGTCTAGCCCCGGGTGCCCTCCACCTTCAGTACCGATTACAGTAATGATATCCGCACCGTCTGCTTGAGCTGTTAAAGCATGTTTAATCGACGTAACCTTATGAATTATTGGAATGCCCGCTTCTTTAATAGGTTTAATAAAGTTACCCGGTCTTTGTCCTGAAGTTTCGATCACTGGAACTTTTTCTTCAATTAAGATATTAATATATTCCAAAATCACTTCTGGAATCACTACTTCCGGTACCAGCGAAATATTAAAGCCAAATGGTTTGTCTGTTAAAGAACGGACTTTTCTAATTTCTTTACGTAACTCGTCTCCATTAGGAAAAGCCATTGCTGGAACTAATCCTAAACCGCCAGCATTGGATACTGCCGCTGCTAATTCAGCTAAAGACATATATTGCATTGAGCCTTGAACAATCGGGTATTCAATGCCTAATATTTCAGTTAATCTCGTTTTCATCGTTTTACCTCCTACCTTTAACGAAAATATCTCTAGTCTTCATTATCTAAAAAATTGTATTTCAACATATTTTTTTCATCATAAAAATTTTCCAAGACATTTTCAAAAACAAATGATTCGACAGAAGTATAACGCTCTTTACGAGGTCTCACTAACATCGGAATATAAGGTATTGGATCCTTAAATCTTTTTTCTATTACACCGATATGATTTAAGCGCTTCTTAAACATTCCGAAATAGGCTGTCGGTAAAATTGCAATAATCTCACTATTAACGGCACATTCAATCATATAATCCCATGAACCAGAAGTAAAAAGTAAGTTCTTCTTAGCTGTTTCACTCACTTTACTGGCGATACTATGATTCAATGTATATTTATCGGTGTAAGTGATATAAGGAAATGCCTCTAAATCGGACCATGATAAAATCCGTTTTTCTGCCAATGGATGTTTAGGATCCATAAAAGCTACCGCTTCTGTTCGCATCAATTGATACTGTTCAAAATTTTCTTCGTTTAAGCCGGTTGGGTGAGTCAAGATAGCTATATCCAATACCTCATCCAATAACATTTGTCTTAATTCTAAACTGCCTGCTTCAATAATTTCGACATATGCTTTAGGGTTTTCAATCATAAATTTTGGTAGAAACTTTGTAAAGAACAATCTTAAAAATGTTGGATGTCCGCCTAATTTAATTAACCCTTTTTTGATTTGAGACTCGCGTTCGATCACATTCTCTAAATTTTGATAGACATCGACGATTTCAACAGCTTTTGCATAGACATTCTTACCTGCACTACTCAGGCCAATTATGCGGCCATTTTTCCGTTGAAATAAATCAAAACCTTGTTGCTGTTCAAACTTTTTAATAAATTGACTTAAAGCGGACTGTGAAATAAATAATGATTGCGCCGCTGCTGTCAAATTAAAATCTCGGTTTACTATTTCAAGTAAATATTTTAAATGAATAATATCCATCCTTAGGCTCCTTAATTGTTTTCTTTAAGTATACCACCTAAGTCCCGACAATCTCTATGGGAGTGGGCAAGAAGTAGAAAATTAAATAATTTTCGTTTCGTCTGCCCACCCCCGCACAGTTGAGAGTAGACCAGAATTATAAAATTGAATAATTTTCGCTTCGTCGGCCTACCCCCGCACAGTTGGGAGGGGACCAGAAGTAGAAAATTGAATGATTTTCGCTTCGTCTGTCCACCCCCGCACAGTTGAGTAGGTCTCAAACAAGTCTTTAAGACGCAGGTTGAGACCACTCAACCACTGCGCTTTTAATTAACGCACAATAACATGATTGAATTTTCCAAGATTATACTCAGCTACCTTAAGACGCAGGTTGAGGCCACTCAACCACTGCGCTTTTAATGAATAAACAATAATCTTAACTAAATTTATCAAGTTTATGCCCAACCTCTCGTAATGAATCTTTCTCTCCCTTTGTTAAAAGTTGGGCTGTCTTTTATTTAAAAATGCCTCTACGGCTTCAAAATGATTAGCTTGTTTAGATGCCTCATGCATATATTTTGCTTCTAATTGATTGAATTCATCTAATGCTGGATACTCGATGGTAGCCATCATTTCTTTTTGGTAAGCATAGGCAATATATGGCCCATGCGCTAGTTTATGCGCTAATTTTAAAGCCGACGCATAAACTGTTTGATCAGGAACGACATCATATGCTAAACCATATTCTTTGGCTAATGAGGCATTGATGGTTTCATTTAACATTAAATGACGACGTGTACGGAAACTACCAATCGCACGATACAAGCGATAAATTAATCCTGTATCTCCTGGTAAGCCCATATTTGAAAATCCAGGTATTAATCTTGAGCTTTCTCCAACGATGATAAAATCACAAGCCATCGCCAATCCAAAACCTGCACCTACTGCAAAACCTTCTACAGCAGCAATTACGGGTTTTTTATTTTTTATAATCGCTTCAATCATATAACCTGTTTCTCTAACCGTATCATAAGGAATATGCGTTTTTGTTTCAATCGCTACCTTAAACTGAGTGACATCACCCCCAGCACTGAAGTTGTCTCCAGTGCTAGTAATGATAATGACTCTAACCTCTTCGTTGTCTTCAAAAGATTTCATCGCTTCCATTATGGCGCGATAATTATCTTTTGATAAAGCATTTCCATATTTTGGACGGTTAATGGTTAAGGTGGCGATAGAATTTTCAATATTGATCAATAACTCGTGATTTTCCATTCTAATCCTCCTGTGTCACGGATACTAGTGAATATATTCAAAAATTCCGGCTGCTCCCATTCCGACACCAATACACATTGAGACAATGCCATATTTTGAATCTGGACGACGTTTCATTTCAGCTAACAAACGAGCGGTTAAAATAGCCCCTGATGCTCCTAATGGGTGTCCTAATGAAATTGCGCCTCCGTTAACATTGGTAATTTCTTGATTAATTCCTAACTCACGCATAGAAGCTAAAGCTTGAGATGCAAAAGCTTCGTTTAATTCAATTAAGTCAATATCATCTAAAGTAAGATCTGCTAATTTTAATACTTCTGGAATTGCATATGCTGGTCCAATCCCCATTAATTTAGGATCTACCCCTACAGCTTTAAATCCAACAAACTTCGCAATCGGTTTAATACCTAATTCTTTTACTTTCTTACCTGACATTAAGACTACGAATCCACATCCATCACTAATTTGTGATGAAGTCGCTGCTGTTACCGATCCATTTGCTTTAAAGATCGTCGGTAATTTCGCTAAACTTTCCATATTTGTCCCCGGACGAATGCCTTCGTCGGTTTTGTATTCTTCCTTCGTTACTACCGGACCTTCAGCGGTATAAGTCACTTTGTTAACTTGTACTGGTATAATTTCATCTGCTAAACGACCTGCTTGTTGTGCTGCTAAAGCGCGTTGGTGACTTTGGACTGCAAATGCATCTTGATCTTCACGTGAAACACCATATTTTTCAGCTACGTTTTCAGCAGTTAAGCCCATTGGTGTTCCGGCTCCGACACCTTCTCTTTGTAAAGTCGGGTTATTGGTTGGTTCATTTCCTAACATTGGCACTGCACTCATAAACTCAACGCCACCTGCTACTAACACATCAGATTGCCCAGCCATAATCGCGTTAGCTGCTGTCGCAATCGTTTGTAAACCTGATGAACAAAAACGATTGACTGTTTGACCGGCAACGGTATAAGGTAATCCTGCCCTTAACGCAATCGTACGAGCAAAGTTATTTCCTTGTACTGCTTCTGGGTAAGCACATCCTACAATCACATCTTCTATTAAGTTTGGATCGAATGGTCCTTCGATACGATCAATGACCCCTTTTAAAACTTCAGCCGCAATATCATCAGGACGGTCATTGGCAAATGCTCCGCGTTTATTTCCTTTTCCTACAGCTGAGCGGCCATAAGAGACAATGTATGCTTCTTCCATATTTTTCCCCTCCATTGTTCATCCATTAATTTCTTAACGGCTTTCTAGTTTTTAACATATGTGCAATACGTTCATATGTTTTTTGATTTTTCGCTAAACGTGTGAATTGGGCTTTTTCTGAGCTTTGTAAGTATGCTTGATTAACGAGTGTCCCTCTTGGCACCTCGCCACCTGCTAATACTTCGGTTAATGCTAACGCAATCTCCATATCGTAATCACTAATAAAATGACCTAATCTCATAGAATCTAATTGCCCTTCAACCACACCGATGAAGTCTGTTCCTAAAGCGGCAAAAGTACGTTTTGTACGTGGAACATAGCCGGCATTAGCCTCGAAGCGAACACGGTCTAAAGCCACCTCAACACGACGATCACCGTTCATAATAATGGTATCTGTTGGTTTCAAGAATAAGTTTTCTTGCGCTTCATAAGCATTCATCACTACTTTAGCTTGAGCCACATTCATCACTACTTTGGCTAAGGTTTGAATTTTGTTAGACGTTTGATCATTACCAATGGTTGCACGTTCAGCTAATTCTGCCAAACCTCCACCACCTGGAATTAAACCAACACCCACTTCTACTAAACCAATATAAGATTCAGCTGCTGCTACAACAAATGGTGACGCTAATAAAATTTCTGCTCCACCACCTAAAGCACGCCCTTGAGTTGCGGTTGCGATTGGTTTAGTTGCATAACGCATACGGTTGACAGCATTATGTAATACTGAAATAGTACCTCCGACTAATTCATCTACTTGCTCTTGTTCGATAGCTGCTTTCATCATTAACAAGTTCGCACCTAAACTAAAGTGTGGCCCATCAGAATAAATAACCATTCCTGAATAGTCTTTATTTTCTAAGGTATCAACTGCTTTAATTAAATCCTCGCATAAACCGTCGGTAATGGTATTATTCGGTGTCTTAAACTTGAACAATAATTGATCCGTGTTGACAACACTAAATCTTGAAGCCTCTCCATCCCATAGATCTTTTTCAATTTTCTCTTCAATCGACGTCGTTTGTTCTAAGCCCTCACCTGGTTGGTAAAACGGTTCAGTACGATTCGCTACCCATTCTGGTAAAGAACCATATTCTTTTGTTAAGCGTTCTTTAACACGCTCGAATCCCATTAAATCCCATAATTGGAAAGGACCTTTTTGCCAATTGAAGCCCCAAACTAAAGCACGGTCGATATCTTTATAATCATTCGCTGCTTTCGGCACATTTAATGCTGAGTAATAGAACGATGCCGCTAAGGTTTCCCATAAATATTTTCCAGCTGGATCGTCACTATTAAAGATAGTATCTAAATTATCTTTTAATTTACGACCAAATTGCGCTAAGATAGGTAATGATGGCATTTCCACCTCAGTATATTCTAATGTATCCGGTGAAATGACTAATTTTTTGCGACCTTCACGCTTGTAAAATCCTTGTTTTACTTTATTCCCTAATAAACCTTTTTCTAATAATTTTGGCATTAAATCTGGTAAACTGAAATGTTCCGTCTCACTTGGATCCATCATGATACCTTTAACTACTGAAGTTGCAATATCTAATCCAACTAAGTCTGATAAAGCATAGGTTCCCATTGGGCGTCCAATAACTTTTCCAGTTAAAGCATCTGCTTCAACAACTGATAAACCTAGTTTTTCAGCTCTGGCCATGTTGTCCGCCATTGCATGCGTACCAATACGGTTAGCGATAAAGGCCGGAACGTCATTTGCTGTTACAACTCCTTTACCTAAGCCATTAATTGCAAAGTCACTCACCACTTCCATTGTAGCGTCACTTGTTTTTGAATTAGGAATTAATTCTACTAATTTCATAAAGCGTGGTGGATTGAAGAAGTGCATTCCTAAGAAGCGCGCTCTTTCATCATCTGATAAGACTTTAGCAATCATTTCAATTGGAATTCCAGAAGTATTAGTTGCTAAAATGGCTGTATCCTTCGCTACGGCAGCGATTTTCTTCCAAATATCGTGTTTAATTTGGATATCTTCCTTTACTGCTTCAATAAATAAATCAGAATCAGAAGCTTCTTTTAAATTATCATCAAAGTTCCCATAGGATAAATTCCCTAAAAACTTCGCATCATATAACATCGGTTTTTTACGATCATTAATGCGATCATAACCCATTTTAGATAATTTATTTTTATCATTTTGATCAATTACTACGTCAAGTAATTCTACTTGAATACCGGCGTTAACGAGAAGGGCCGCAATTTGCGACCCCATCACGCCAGCACCCAAAACGGTTGCTTTTCTAATGGTCATATTATTTCCTCCTCGTCATCTTGTAGCACTTTTAGTTAAATGCTGCTTCACCTGTCATTGCTCTACCAATGATAAGTGAGTTAACTTCATGTGTTCCTTCATAAGTGAAAACTGCTTCAGCATCTGAGAAGAAGCGTGCAATATCGTAATCTGCTACGATACCATTACCGCCACAGATACCACGTCCCATTGCTACTGATTCTCTCAAGCGTAATGAGTTAATCATTTTACCAATCGACGTCACCACTTCATTGTAATCGCCTTGTTCTTGTAATTTCGCAATATGGACACATAATGACATTGCTTGTGTTAAGTTTGCTTGCATCATTGCTAATTTTTCTTGAACTAATTGATAACTTGCAATCTTGTTACCGAATTGCTCACGTTCTTTAACATATTTCAAGGTTGCTTGTAAAGCTCCTGCCATTCCACCCGTTGCCATGAACGCAACAGCTGCACGTGTTGAGAATAATACTTTAGCAATATCTTTAAAGCCATTAATGTTTTGTAGACGTTTTGATTCTTCTACTTCAACATTCGTCAACTTAATATTACAGTTAGGAACTATCTTCAATGCAATTTTATTTTCAATAACATCGATTTCAACACCTGCTTGTTCTCTTTCAACAATGAAACATTTTGGTTTACCCGTTTCTTCATCACGCGCATAAACTGGAATGACATCCGCAACAATTGCGCCACCAATCCAACGTTTTTCACCGTTTAAGATCCATTTATCCCCTTCACGACGAGCAGTAGTATCTAATCCCCACGCTACATCTGAACCATGCAATGGTTCTGTTAAAGCGAAACAAGTTCTTAATTCATGAGAAGCTAATTTCGGTAAATATTCTTTACGTTGAGCATCATCTCCACCGAATAAGAAGGAATTAAACCCTAATCCTGAGTGAACGCCTAATAAAGTAACTAAGGAAATATCAAAACGAGCTAAAGTATAAGTGAAGAAGAATTCAAATAATTGACTTGGTGCTTTCGCCCCTTCACGACCTTCAAATAATAATGGGTTTGTTTTATAACCTAATTTTCCTAAATCTTCAAAGAAGCCTTCTGGTACTGTACAATTAGTCCAATGTTTATTTAAATCTTTACGATACTTACTTTCTAAAAGTTCTACTAATTGCGCTAAAACCTTTACTTCTCCTTCAGTTAAATCAGCAGATAATTTTAAAACATCCTCAGGATATAATCTATTTAATAATTCTTGTTTAGTTGACATAATAATTTTCCTCCATATTCGTGTTATTTATTGTGATTAACAGGATCATCAATTTCTTTTGCGTATTCATTCATCATCCGTTGAATTTCTAAACGGTCAGGTTTACCAACTGAATTCAATGGGATTTCTTCTAGTACTAAGTACAGTTTTGGTACTTTATAACCTGCTAAGTTTTTCATCATAAACTCATCTAAAGCCTCTTCAAAGTTTTCATAATCGCGTGCTTCAGGGTTTAAAATAATGGCTGCTGATACTGACTCTCCATATTTCGGATTATCATATCCCACTACCAAGCCACTCTTAATTAATGGATGTTTATTAAGAATCGCTTCTACCTCAGAAGGTAAAACATTCTCGCCACCGGTTATGATTAACTCTTTCAGACGATTAACAATTGTTATTTCACCTTTTTCATTACGAGTTGCTAAATCACCCGTTCTAAAATACCCCTCGTGGAATACTTTTTCATTTTCTTCAGGTAAATTCCAATAGCCGGCAAATACATTGGCACCCGCTACTAATAATTCACCCACTTCGCCAACTCCAACTTCTTCTAATTGGTCATCGACAATTTTAATCTTGCCATTCATTAACGGTTGTCCAATGGCTGCTGAATTTTCTTTCGCAAATTCTTTCCGATTGAACGTTACTAAAGGCACTTCAGATAAACCATAAATGTTCATAATGGGTTTGCCCATTTTTTCAAAAGCTTGCGCAATTTGTGGTAATGGCGGCGCGCCACCAGAAACAATTAAATCAACACTTTCTAAAACATCTGGTGCAAAGTCAGGTGATGCAAGCATCGCATAATACATCGTTGGTATCATAATTAAAGTATTTGGACGATACTCACGAATCATACTATTTAAAGTCTGAGCATTAAAATAGCGTTCTAATATAATCGTTCCACCTAACATTAAAACAGGAATTAACATATCAACAAATCCGATAATATGGAATAACGGCACATTGATAATAACACGTAATTCCTCCGTTAAGTTAAATGATAAAATCTCGTTAAAGGCGTTATTACGATAACTTTGATGCGTATGAAGTACCCCTTTAGGTGTTCCGGTTGAACCACTTGTGTAGATTAAGAATGCTGGATCATTCAACTCAAGATCTACAGATTCAAATGGATGATGATTAGCTGGATTGACAATCTCATCATATTCCGGTAAATCAATGTTTAATTTAATATATTCTTTGGGAACATTTTCCAGACGATCCTCATGGTTAACAGCGTTTACGATGAATTTCGTTCCTGAATCTTCAACAACTTTCGCAATCTCTAATGGCTTAAGACGCCAATTTAATGGGATGAATACAGCTCCCATCTTAATACAAGCAAAGAAAAAATCGGCAATCGCAACATCATTTGGTGCAAATACCCCTACTCTATCTCCTCTTTGAACTCCTTGCTCAACAAGATAATTCGCTAAGTTCTCTGCACGGACATTCAACTCATGATAAGTCCATTCTCTTTTTTTAGCTGGCTCAATAATTGCAACTTTATCACTATGAGTCACAGCTCTCACTTTAATCCAATCGAAGTTCATACAATACCTCCTCTTTAATAAATGTAAACGCTGTTTTGTTTACGCTTTCATTATAGCAAGTCTTTGGTCATAAAAAAAATAATTAATATTCAGACTTACTATAAGTTGAGCTAATAGTGTTGTTTTTGTTCACAAGCCGATTCTCATCTGTACAGTGACTCTTCCACACAAAAGTTATTTGTTATATCAGTGTTTAATAGTTTTTTTATAACTTTATTTTTAGCTATAAATATTAATTATCACAATGCGGCATTCATAATAGATTAGTAAAACTTATAGCTAATAGTAAAAAAATGCCATCATTTCCTAAAAATAAACGCTTCTTTAAAGTATTTGAATATAATAATTAAGCTAACAGCTTCCTTTATATGATCTATGGACATCTCTTTTGAGTGCTGTAAAGATGGTGCCGACTAATTTGGAAACTTCTTCCTACTCCCAATGTCTGATACTGTTCAGGCTTTAAAATAAAAACATACGAAACGATAGTTAAACGATTATGGAGGTTGTCTATTCAATATTTATTTGGGTGATTATATTCTTATATAAATTTAGTATTTCATCAAAATACCCCCTTATTTTTTGGTACATTCCAAAAAAGTCGGTAAAAAGTCGGTAAAGTCCATAAAAAAAGGTCTACCACATCACATGGTAAACCTTTAAAACCTTGATATATCAATGTTTTTAAGCTACTAGAATTACTCTGCAGCGTTGTTGTCTTTGAAACCGTATTTTTTGTTGAAACGATCCACACGACCATCGGCTTGAGTGAATTTTTGACGTCCAGTGTAAAACGGATGAGAATCTGAAGAGATTTCAACACGGATTAATGGATAAGTATTACCGTCTTCCCATTCAACAGTTTCATTTGATGATTTAGTAGAACCTGATAAGAATTGGAAACCAGTTGAAGTATCCATAAACACTACTTTTTGATATTCTGGATGAATTCCTTGTTTCATAATTTTCTTCGTCCTTTCTGCCCTAATCTATTTGCTAAATTAGAGTTATTACTGTGCATTTTGCAACATTATTATAATACCATGACACCTTCTTGAATGCAAAGATTTTTTGATATTTTTTTACATCAAATTGCCCACTGATTATTTAGTCTTGAAATTTAGAGCTTAAATCCAATCTAATTAATATGATTAGCCGCTAGAATGTTATAATAATAAATATAGTTCATTAAAGAGGTGTTTGAATGATTGAACAAATTGCACTCACATTATTGATTGGCTTACTGGGAGGACTATTATTTAAAAAACTTAAAATTCCTGCCGCGTTCATGATTGGCAGTATGGTGGTCGTTGCCATCATCAATATAATATTCGGTAACCTTTATGTGCCCCGTAACTTAAAATTATTTGCGCAAATCTTAAGTGGCGCTTTCATTGGTCAATTGATTAACCACTCTGACTTAGAAAATCTTCCTAAAATGCGTAAACCTGTCGCTTTGCTTTTAGCTTTATTTACATTAAATATGATTTTAGTTGGATTTATCTTTCATGTTGTTTTTAAATTTGATTTAGTAACAGCGCTACTGATGTGCTTACCTGGTGGTATCATGGATGTTTCCCTTATGAGTATTGATATGGGCGCTCAAGCAGATGTCGTAGCTTCAATGCAGACTATTCGCTTAGTGGGGATGCTCCTTATCTTACCTAATTGGATTAAGTTTATTTTAAAACGACTCAATGCAACGCCAGTTCAAAATAGTGACAGTAAAATAACAGCTACCAACGTCAAAAAATCCTACCCACCCATCAAAAATGACCTCTATGTTATTTCTATCTCCCTAATCGGAGGCGTTATTGGCTATTATTCACAACTGCCGGTAGGGACATTAATCGGTGCTTTAATCGCTTCGGTATTGACCAAATTATATGGCGGTAGTCAACCTTTAAGACCGGCTCTTAGATATACCGCTCAAATATGTGCCGGTTCAATTATTGGAACGACCTTTACTCATGAGAGTATCCAAAGTATGTTTCATTTAATTATTCCCGCAATCATTTTATTGGCCTCTTATTTGACACTCAATTATTTCTATTCTATCTTTATCTATCGCCGGGGACTCATTGATTTGCAAT
Organism: Globicatella sp. PHS-GS-PNBC-21-1553; assembly: GCF_033564055.1. NCBI lineage: Bacteria > Bacillati > Bacillota > Bacilli > Lactobacillales > Aerococcaceae > Globicatella > Globicatella sp. PHS-GS-PNBC-21-1553. The sequence goes on along the minus strand of NZ_CP085470.1, from coordinate 1,260,276 downwards.
CAGCTTTATTTTCTTCTTCTCCAGCTGGCGCAACAGATATTTCATTGATTGCCGGCGAATTGGGTGGCGATTTGGCTAAAATAGCGAGTACTCAAATTATCCGAATGCTCTATACAATTATTGTGCTACCAAATGTGGTGAAATTAATCATCTGGTTAGCATCATTATTATCATAACAAATACCCTCAAGAGGCTACTACTCCCTTTGTCCTTATCCGGATTTGGGAGGCAGTAGAATTCAGCCTTTTGAGGGTATCCTTTTAATAATTCAAACTCTAACCAAACATCGCTAACAAGACCCCCGCCACAATTGCGGAACCAATTACTCCGGCCACATTCGGTCCCATCGCATGCATCAGTAAGTAATTGGATGGATTCTCCAATTGTCCTTCTTTTTGTACCACTCGAGCAGCCATTGGCACAGCTGAGACACCGGCAGCACCAATCATCGGATTAATTTTTCCACCAGTAAATTTATACATCACTTTACCAATTAACACACCTGAAGCGGTCCCGAATGCAAAGGCAATCAATCCTAACACGATAATTAACAAGGTGTCCGGTGATAAGAAGATCTCGCTAGTAGCGGTTGCTCCAACGGTTGTTCCTAATAAAATCGTTACAATATACATCATTGAGTTTTGTAATGCATCGGTTAATAACGGTACTATTTTAGTTTCACGTAATAAATTTCCTAACATTAACATCCCTACTAAAGTCGTTGCACTAGGTACTAATAAACTAACCAAAATAGTCACAACAATCGGAAAGATAATTTTTTCTGCTTGAGAAACTTTTCGTTGTTCTTCCATCACAACATTCCGTTCTTCTTTAGTCGTTAATGCTCGAATAATAGGTGGCTGAATAACAGGTACCAACGCCATATAAGAATAAGCCGCTACCGCAATCGCTGGTAATAAATGTGGTGCCAAACGCGTTGTGGTAAAGATTGCTGTCGGCCCATCCGCTCCTCCGATAATGCCAATGGAAGCCGCTTCTTGAGGCGTCATCCCAAATAATAAGGCGAGGAAAAAGGCAGCAAAAATACCAAATTGTGCAGCGCCTCCTAATAGGATCGTCATTGGATTCGCTATTAACGGACCAAAATCCGTTGCGACACCTAAACATAAAAATATTAAGGGTGGATAAATCCCTAACTTAGTGCCTTGATATAAATAGTATAATAACCCTCCCGGATCGATGCCATTACTTGGGTCCATAATGCCTGAAATAGGTAAATTACTAAGTAACATTCCAAAGGCAATAGGAATCATTAAGTACGGTTCATATTGCTTTCTAATCCCCAGATAAAGCAACACACAAGCTATCACTATCATAATAAAATTCTTACCAGAAAGAGCAGCAAATCCGGAGTTAGCAATTAATTCACTGATAATTTCTAACATATCATCCCTCCTACATTACTGCTAATTCTTGTTTCGTTTCAACTTGTTGCGATTCTGTCACTAAAATTGATTTGATTACGCCATCTTGAGTAGCTTTTATTTCATTTTCCATCTTCATTGCTTCTAGGATAAATAAATTATCGCCTGCTTTGACACTTTGGCCTTCTTTAACCAATATTTTCATAATCACACCACTCATCGGCGCGCTGACAACAACCCCTTCTTGATTGTTCGTCGTAGAAGCAACAGGTGTATCATTGGTTTTAACAGCTGATGTTTGAGGCGTTACTTCGATTGTTTCATCGGCTTTTAATTCTCGTAAACTCACTTCAAACACTTCATCATTAACCACTACTTCATATCTTTTCATGAAATTCATCCTTTCTGGATTGTTTATTTTTCTTTTAAAGAGGCATCCTCATTCATAACGATTGCTATTTTTTTATTACCGATACTACTTCAAAACGCTTATCTGGTTCATCTTCGCTCGCATGGGCTAATGCCGTTAACACCGCTACTCTTGCTAATTTATCTTCTTCAAATAAGGTCTTTTTTGACAATGTATTTGAACTTTCTGATGGATAGAGTTGCAATGGGGTGCTTTCATTTGTTCCTTCTGTTTGTCGTAACACTGCTTGTACTTGCTCGTATTTTTCTACTAATTTACTCACATACTGTATACAAAACATGATTAAAATAAGTGTAAAGGCCACCATTAATATGGCAGAAAAAGTTAAATTTATTCCATCAATGATTGTAAATTCCATCGGCTTCATCCTTTCTAAATATACGCTGTGACTTTCACCACTGATTCTTCAGGTTGATTACGCTTCATTAAAAAGTTTTTCCCAACCTCTGGAAACAGAGCATAAATTAAGACATCTTCTTCACTTTTAGCTAAGTCACCTATCTCTAACGTTAGCTTTTCAAATTCAGCTTCTAAATCATCGGCTGGTCGATAATCAATGACTTTTTCATCACCCATGATACTACGGCGAAACGTTTCATCGATTGCCACCGGGGACTTACCGTATTTGCCTACTAGATAACTGCGAACTTCATTTGAAACCATCTTATATCGTTCACCTGTAGCGATATTCATCGTAGCTTGCGTTCCTACCATTTGACTAAGCGGGGTCACTAATGGAGGATAGCCTAAGTCTTGGCGCACTCGAGGAACTTCCGCTAACACCTCATCATACTTTTCAGCCAAACCTGCTTGTTTCAATTGAGAACTTAAGTTAGACAACATCCCACCTGGTACTTGATAAATTAAAGCACGTGGATCAGAGGTCAACATTTTAGGATTGATTAAGTCTTCAGCTAAATATTTATCCCGCATTTTTCTAAAGTGGTCAGCAATTAAATCTAATTTCTCATGATTAATCGTTGTTTGATAGCCTAATTCTTCTAATGCAATCACTAGTGATTCTGTTGCTGGCTGACTAGTCCCTTCGCTTAATGGTGAAATGGCGGTATCGATTCGATCAGCACCGGCTTCTACCACTTTTAAAAGCGTCATTTGAGAAACACCACTGGTCGCGTGCGTATGGACAATTACCGGTATCGCCACTACCTCTTTGATGGATTTAATTAACGAATAGCCACGTTGAGGCGTCAGAATGCCGGCCATATCCTTAATGCACAGTGAATCAGCGCCCATGGCCTCAATTTCTTTTGCTAGTCCAACATAATACTCATCGGTATGAACAGGACTTGTTGTAAATGCAATGGCGACTTGCGCTTCCTTTCCAGCCCTTTTGACTGCTTCAACCGATTGTTTGGTGTTGCGCATATCATTTAAGGCATCAAAAATTCTAAAAATTTCAATCCCATTTACTGCGGCTTTCTCGACAAATTTATCGACCACATCATCCGCATAATGACGATAACCTAATAAATTTTGCCCGCGCAACAGCATTTGCAACGGCGTATTAGGAGCTAATGCTTTGATATTTCTTAAACGTTCCCAAGGGTCTTCATTTAAGAAGCGAATACATGCGTCAAAGGTCGCGCCGCCCCAACATTCTAATGAAGCATATCCAGCTTGATCGATTACCGGCAAAATGTCTTTCATGTCTTCAAAAGGCATACGGGTCGCCAATAAGCTTTGATGCGCATCTCTTAGAACGGTTTCAGTGATGCCAACTAAATGCTTTTCCGTCATAATATTACCACTCTCCTTTTTATACTTTAATATTATTATACCAAATAATAAATCCGCTTTCATTATTGTATTGTGTATATTGAGGCGTTCTTTTAATTTTTTAATATCGTTTTAAATAATCGTACTAACCAATGTATTTCACTATTAAAATGCTTCTCTTTTTTTAATCTCATAATCAATTCAAAGGTACTCTATACGTTTAATTGACATAGAGGTTAAGTCTAGTGGTAATAAGTCAAGAGAAAATTTAATGATTTTCGCTTCGTCTGTTCACCCCCGCACAGTTGGGAGTAGACCAGAAGTAGAAAATTGAATAATTTTCGCTTCGTAGGCCTACCCCCGCACAGTTGAGTAGGCATCAAACAAGTCGTTAAGACGCAGTTTGAGACCACTCAACCACTGCGCTTTTATTGAATAAGCACTAATTTAACTGAATTTTTCAAATTTATGTTCAACCTCGTTAAGACGCAGTTTGAGACCACTCAACCACTGCGCTTTTAATGAATAAGCACTAATTTGACTGAATTTTTCAAATTTATGTTCAATCTCATTAAGATGCAGTTTGAGGCCACTCAACCACTGCGCTTAGAATTATCACCGATGCCTGAACAGAATTTAAAAAATTTTTACCTAACCTCTCCTCTTTTAATAAAAAAGAGCCTGATTCGAAATGTCATTGACGCGCCCCCATACAGTTAGTTTTTAACTCTAACGTTCGAGGGTCACATCACATCATCTCTTTTCAGACCTCTTTTTTCTGTAGCAATACAGTGGGGTATTGAGTTAACACTGCATTCTAAAGAATCTTTTCAGTTGTCAAAGCATTGTAATGGTAGATAAGAAAGCAAAATAATCAAATGTTATCCTGGCCGCCATTCCTTTAAGCTATTTACATATAATAGTAAGCAATTTAAGCGTCAAAAGATACTTTTACTGTTTGAAGTGGCACATCGTAGAAACGGTCCTCACGACGTCCTAAGAAATCTTTACCTTGTTGTTTAAACAAAGCATATGATAAGACATCTTCTTCACTCTTAGCGTATTGTTTAATTTCATCACGTAAAGTTGGCATTTGTGGTTCGATAAGGTCTGCCGGTCTTACGGCTAACACTTCTTGATCGCCAATAATTTTTTGCTTTATTTCAGAATCTATTGCTGCTGGTGCTTTACCATATAAACCTTTTACATAATCACGAATTTCATTCGGCACTACTTTATATCTTTCGCCGGCAATGATATTCATTAATGATTGCGTTCCAACCATTTGTGATAATGGTGTGACTAATGGCGGATAGCCTAAATCTTTACGCACACGTGGTACTTCAGCCAACACTTCTTCATATTTGTCTGCTAGACCTTGCTCCGTTAATTGGCTTAATAGATTCGATAACATCCCACCAGGTACTTGATAAATTAAGGTTTTAGGCTCCGTATCTTTTACTTTCGGATTTAAGATTCCTTCCTTACGATAATGATCACGTACTTTATTAAAATGCTCGGCAATGGTTTCAATTTTCTTCAAATCTAATCCCGTCTCAAAACCTAGCTCTTCTAAAGCAATCGCCATTGATTCTGTCGCCGGTTGGCTAGTGCCCCCTGCAAATGAAGAAACAGCTGTATCAATGATGTCTGCTCCAGCTTCAGCTACTTTTAAGTAAGTCATCTCTGCAATACCACTGGTTGCATGAGTATGCACTTCAAGAGGGATTGACACATTTTCTTTGATACGTTTCACTAGTTCATAACCCGTTTGTGGGGTTAACACTCCTGCCATATCTTTAATACAGATGGAATCAGCACCCATTTCTGCATACGTTTTACTTAATTCCACAAAATATTCAACGGTATGAACCGGACTGGTTGTATAAGAAATCGCCGCTTGTGCGTGTCCGCCATATTGTTTGGTAGCTTTAATAGCTGTCTCTAAATTACGAGGATCATTTAAAGCATCAAATATACGAATGATATCAATGCCATTTTCAATGGATTTTTGTACAAATGATTCTACAACATCATCCGCATAATTACGATAACCTAAAAGATTTTGTCCACGTAATAGCATTTGTAATTTAGTATTTTTGACCGTCTTACGAATAGTTCTTAAACGTTCCCAAGGGTCTTCATTTAAGAAGCGTAAGCAAGAATCAAAAGTAGCGCCACCCCAAACTTCTAAAGCATGATAACCAGCTTGGTCTAATGTTTCAAGTACTGGCAACATTTCTTCAGTAGTCATTCGGGTTGCTATTTGACTTTGTTGACCATCTCTTAAGACTGTTTCAGTTATTTGGATTCTCGCCATACTCATCCTCCTTCATAAATTCTTTTATCAGTTCAACAATTTTTATTTGCATTTCTTCAACAGAATGCTTGCGAGAACGCCCGCACTCTTTGGCATCTGCCTCACATATTAAGCAACGTCTCGTCGGCAAGCCTAATTCTCGACGACTCAACCCTTTCATTTGACCATTAGCCATAACTAACACATCCAAATCAAACAAACGCCCAATGGATTGCGTCTGTTCAATTGCCATCATTTTTTGTTTAACAGTGCTCGCTTTTTCTAAAGTCATTAAATAAAACTCTATGCCTGTTTTTTGGTCTAATTGTTTTTGAAAAAGGATTTTTTCTCCGTCAAGCTGTGCCAATACCTCATCCATTACCTGATCAAAGATGAGACGAAGCGTCTCACTCCTTTTAATTGGACCAGGAATATTTAAGGTAGCACAGAGCAAAGTGCCATGAGGAAATTGGGCAAATAATTGTTGCTGTCGTAAGCTCCTTTTTTCGCGAGCTTCAAGCATATCGGTTAATTCAACTATTGCGCCATCGAACACTCGTTTATACATTTTTAACGACATCGATAAGGGTACCATCACGGTACTCAATTAAAGCCACCACTTTATCGCCATACTCAATTGGATCTGGATTACCTACAATGGCATAAGCTCTTTCTTTTAACTCTTCTATTGTTAATTGTGGCACTTTTAAATCTTTAAAATGTTCAATTAAATCCGGACGATTTGGATTAATGGCAATTCCTAATTCAGTTACCACCACATCCACACTCGTTCCTGGAGTAATGACCGTATTGACTTTATCAACAATTGTCGCAATACGTCCACGAACAATCGGTGTAATGACTAAACTCATTTTAGATGCATAAGCGGTATCACTGTGTCCACCTGAAGCGCCACGAATGACGCCATCAGAACCGGTCATTACATTCACATTAAAGTCGGTATCCACTTCTAATGCTGATAAAATACAAGTATCTAATTGATTAATAACAGAACCTTTACTTAATGGTGAAGCATACATGACAGCGTCAATCTCATAATGCTTACCAGCATTACGATCTAAAGATAATGCTGATGGATGGTCGAAGTCTTGAACATCCATAATTTTTTCAATTAATCCTTCTTCTAATAATTCAACCATCGCATTGGTAATGCCACCTAAAGCAAAGCTACCTTTAATCCCGTCTTTAAGCATTTGTTCTCTCATGAAGCGGGTTACTGCTAATGATGCCCCCCAGTACCTGTTTGGAATGAAAAACCTTCTTTATAGTAAGGTGAATTCGTAATCACTTTCGATGCATATTCAGCTATTAATAATTCTTTTGGATTTTTCGTATAACGTGTCGCTCCTTTAGCAATCCCTGATGGATCGCCAATCGCATCTACAACGACCACATAGTCAACATCAGTTTGCGGAATACTAATTGGGGTATTAGGGTAATCAACTAATGTATCGGTAATGATGACAACTTTATCAGCATATTTTGCATCTACTTTAGCATATCCTAAAGATCCACAAACGGCTTTCCCTTTCATCCCATTAGCATTTCCATACGCATCCGCACTAGGAGCTCCTAAAAATGCAACGTCAATTTTAATGTCACCTCGAGCAATCGCTCTAGCACGTCCACCATGTGAACGAATAACCACTGGATTTTCCATAATGCCTTCTGAAATAGCAGCACCTAATTTATCACGTAAACCTGATGAGGTAATATTTGTTACCACACCATTTTTAATGTGTTCAATTAGTGGCTCATGGACATTAGCAATTGAACTTGGAGCAATTGAAATATCTTTAATGCCCATTTTGGCAATTTCTTCCATTACCATATTCAACACGAAGTCTCCTTCACGGAAATGATGGTGGAATGAAATAGTCATACCATCTTTTAATCCTGTTTTCTCAATCGCTTCACGAATTGAACCTAATAATTTTTCATCACGTGGATGCACTGGTTTAATTTGACGGCTTGCTTCACTATACTCTTTAATATTAGCATCTTCACCTTCATATACACCGTATACTTCTGCGTATTCTTCTGGAATGTCACGTCCTACTTTATTTAGTACCATATTAAATATCCTCCTCAGATAATGCTCCTGCAGCTATCGCTAAAGCAATCACACGTTCTGCACGTTCTACGATTGGTTTATCAACCATCTTACCTTTTAGAGAAACAACGCCAGAACCTTTCGCTTCGGCTTCACGAATCGCCCCAATAACCTCTTTAGCATTTTGAATTTCTTTTTCTGTTGGTAAATAAATTTCATTCACTAATGGAATTTGGCGAGGATTAATGACAGATTTACCATCGAAACCTAATTGTTTAATTAAGCGTACTTCATTTTGGAACCCTTCGGTATTATTAACATCAGAGTAAACCGTATCGATGGCTGCGATGCCAGCAGCACGAGCTGCATGTAAAATCATATTACGTGCAAATGATAATTCAGCCCCATCTGGATAACGGCGGGTTTTCATATTCGTAACATAATCTTCTGCTCCTAGGGCAATCCCAATTAAACGATCACTCGCTTTGGCGATTTCACGTGCATTTAAAACCCCATTGGCAGACTCAATGGCTGCCATCATTTTCGTACGTCCCACTTCAATTCCATTTTCACGTTCTACACGTTCGATAACCGCTTCAACATCGATAATATCTTGAGCATCTTCTGTTTTTGGTAAACGAATAACATCCACTCCGGCTAAAACAACGGCTTCGATGTCCGCTTCACCGCCTGCATCTAATGCGTTGATACGCACTACGGTTTCAACACTTGAATAGTCAAACGTACGTAAAGCAAAATGAACTAATGCTCTAGATGTATCTTTTTCTTTTAATGATACAGAGTCTTCTAAGTCAAACATCAGTGAATCGGCCCCAAAGAGAGGTGCGTCTCTTAACATTGCTGCATTGGCACCTGGGACAAACATCATGGTTCTTCTTAAACGTTCCATAAGTCAATCTCCTTCCAGTTATATGAAGCTTCTTCAGCGGCACGGTGTACAGCAACAATCGTTCTTGCTTGAATCGTACAATCTAATGCTCCTTTATCAACCGCTTCAACCTCGGCAGAAGTAACGCCTAAATTATTTAGTGTCTTTTCAATTACTTCACGAATTCTTCTTCCAAATTGTTTTTCAACAGTACTATCTAAATTAATCGATATGTTTTGGTTAGATCCCGGATTAATTGTAATCATTATATCGCTCGATTCTAGTGAACCGGCGATGGCTGTTTTTTTTATTTCCATTTTTCCACCTCATCATTTCTGATTATTTCAAAACTATGTTAAATCATTGTTCTTTATCAGCAGGGAAATACTTTAATAATGCTTCCGCTGCCCCATATAAAATACCTAAAACAAGAAAGATACCTGCCATCCCAACAAACATTAATTGGAAGGCCATCCATAAGTGTTCTACATTCATTTACTTTCCTCCCCTTTGATTAACTAAAGAATGCTAATAATAATCCACCTGCAATAACAGAAGCAATTTGTCCTGAAACATTCGCCCCTACTGCATACATTAAAATAAAGTTTTGCGGATCTTCCTCAGTCGCCATTTTTTGAATAACACGACTTGACATTGGAAATGCTGAAATACCCGCCGCACCAATCATTGGATTGATTTTTTCTTTTCTAAATAAGTTTAAAATCTTCGCGAACACAACCCCACCGATTGAATCCATAATAAAGGCCACTAGACCAAATAAAATGATTAATAAGGTTTGAAAATTTAAGAATAAATCAGCTTGCATCTTAACAGAAATAGTTAAACCTAATAAGATACTCACAATATTTACTAATTCATTTTGAGCTGTTTGCGATAGACGTTCTAATACCCCACATTCACGTAATAAGTTACCAAACATTAAGAACCCTACTAAAGGTAATGAGATAGGCGCAATAAAACCTGCTACGATCGTAATCACAATCGGGAATAAGATTTTAGTCATTTTAGAAACGCCCTCTGCTTTATACGTCATGCGGATTTTACGTTCTTCTTTCGTTGTCACTAACTTGATGGCAAATGGTTGAATAATCGGTACCAAGGCCATATAAGAATACGCTGCTACGGTAATTGGCCCTAATAAGGATGGTGCCAATTGGTTCGCTACGAAAATTGAAGTCGGACCATCCGCTGCACCGATAATACCAATCGATGCTGCTTCTTTAATATCAAAACCTGCTAAAACTGCTACAACAACGACAAAAAAGATACCAAATTGAGCAGCCGCACCGAATAATAACATAAATGGATTTTGTAATAATGGACCAAAGTCAATCATCGCTCCAATCCCAATAAAGATTAATAATGGGAACAATTCGGTTCCAATACCGAAGTTAAATAGAATATCAAAAACCCCTTCTTGTTCGACACCGTTAACCACTTGGGTCACCACGCCTGAACCAGGGAAGTTAACTAATAATGTTCCTAATCCCATAGGTACTAATAATGTTGGTTCATATTCTTTTTTGATACCCAAATACATTAGTAATAAACCAACCAACATCATCACAATCTGTCCACCGGTAACGGAGGTAATTCCTGTTATTAATGTTTCCACAAATTCACTTCCTTCTCTTAATCAAAACTTATTAACCAATCACTACTAAAGCATCTCCTGGGTTTACCGTTTGACCTGGATTAACATGGATGCTTTGAACTGTACCTGCGCGCCCTGATACAATTTCATTTTCCATTTTCATTGCTTCTAAAATCATTAACGGTTGATTTTCTGCTACACTGTCACCTACATTGACCAAGATTTTAGTAATAGTTCCTGGCATTGGCGCTTTCATAGCATCCACACCAGCTGGAACATCAGCAACTGGGGCTGCTGGGGCTACTGGCGGTGTGTCTTCTGTTTTCTCCTCAACGGATGATGGTACTGGAGCTGCTGGAGCCACTGGCGGTGTTGGTGCGACCTCAGCTGTTGGAGCTGCTCCTCCAATTTCTTCCATTTCTACTAAATACTCTTTACCATCGATAGTGATTTTAAATTTACGTAACATATATCTATTCCTCCTAAGATAAATTATTTTTTCTTATAAATATTGTGGACAACCCAATGGCTGTCTTCATACTCTCTTGCGGCAATACTTGAGGCAATCAACGCTATTTCTACTGCTTCAGGATTCCGTTGCTGAACTGATTTAACCCGAAACTCACTCTCAGGAGCATCACCCGCTGCGATTGAAGCTGCAATAACACTCACTAATTCTTTATCCGTACCGTTGACATCAATGTAATCCGGTATTTTTTCCCATAAGTTTTCATCAACTTGTCTTTCTGTTACAGCTAACTCCGGCGTTCCATCGCCAGGTTTAAAACTTTCCAACCATTCCTTAACCTTTGAGAATAAGTTCATCCTTCCACTCCTTTCCCATGCTATACCTCTATTATAAACCTAATTTATCCTGATCCGTGTTCTTTTATTGTATTAAATAATCTTAAGACTATTTTATAATAAAACTCCCCTAAAGTAGTGTGGATAACCTACTTCAGAGGAATTCTGTCTATAGTTTTATGAATCTATCCACTCTTTATTCAGTTGAACCATTCAACTTGACTCAATGCAAACACGCTCAAAATTTTGTTTTTATTGTTGTGGAATATAAAACGGCATATGTCCCATTAAGATAATCGTTACAACAAAGATAACGAAAATACCTAATGCCCATTTAGCCGATTCTTTTTGCCATTCACCCATATCTAAACCTGTCAATCTTAATAATAGGTAAATGAAAGCAACTAATGGACTTAATAAGTGGAACGCTTGTCCCATTAAAGAAGCTAGTGCCATTGACATATTGTCAAAGCCATATTTCGCTCCTGCCTCTGCTAATACTGGTAAGATTCCATAGTAGAAGCCGTCGTTTGAAATAAAAAATGTACCTGGTGCTGAAATTAAGGCTACGACTAAGCCCCAGAAACCAGCTAATTGTTTAGGGATAATGGTTGCGAAACTTTGTGCTAAAGCATCAGCCATACCAGAGTTTTGGAATAATCCCATGAAAATACCCGCTGCGAATACTAAGATAACAACTTGTACCGCATCGCCCCCATTATCGCCGATACGTTTAGATTGATCTTTTAATACAGGATAGTTAATCATTAATGCTAAACAGGTACCCACTGCGAATAATAGTAAGGCTGGCATCTCAATCGCTTTAATAAATGAACCAGCAACTAACCAAGCAATTAAAATAATGGTCATAATACCATTAATAGCAAAATTTTCTGGGCGACGTAATGCTTGTGTTTCTTCATCTTTAATTGTTGTTAACGATAAAATTTCTTCTTCTGTTAAATCTTTAATACCAAGACGTTTACGCTCTTTGCGTCCCATATGAGGGGCTACAATGAATAATACATATAGAATCGATAAGACCATACCTGGTGCTAAATAACTTAAAATTTCTGCTCCAACATTCATGACCGACATTGCACGTGCGGTAGGGCCACCCCAAGGTAATAAATTCATAATGGTATTTTGTAAAATTAATAATACCCCTAAGTTCATGACATTCATGTTTAATTTTTTATAGATTGGTAAGAAAGCTGAGACCACGATTAAGGTTGTTGTAGTGCCATCTCCATTCAATGAAACTGCAGCCGAAACAACTGCGGTAGCAATTAACACTTTCATTGGATCCCCTTTAGCAAAGCGAATCATTTTCTCAGTAATGGGATCAAATAAACCAGCATCTAACATAATTGAAAAATATAAAATTGCAAATAGTAACATGATACCTGTTTTAGATGTTTTCGCTATCCCATCTAAGACCATTTCTCCGATATTATAAGCCATTTCTCCTTGTGCCACACCGGTGACCATTGCGATAATCGCAAATAATAATGGAATCATAATAAGGGATGTCAGCGGTGACATTTTTTTGGTCATGATGACATACATAAAGAAGACAATCATACCGTAAGCTAAAATTGTAAGCAACATATTTTTTCCTCCTAAAAAATAATAGTTAAAGTATTGAGCGCATCTACCTTTATAAGTATTTTATATGAAAGCGATTGTAATTAATAGGCATTTAAGCGCATTTTGATACGAAAAAACACAAAAAAAACACTAGTTGCACGAACCAGGCGATTTTTAACCTGAGGCAATTAATGTTTTAAAGTATTTTTGATTTTTCTTAATCTTTTATGAATGGATTTATTGTTTATCCGCATTAATCCAGTCGTATTTATCAGCTTCCTTTTCGAATTTAGCGACAACATAGCTACATTGAGCTTTAATTTTCTTACTCTCTTTAGCCATTTCGGATACTAAATGGTCTAATAATTTTTCTGCCACTCCTTGTCCTCTAAGGACTGGACTTACATAAGTGTGATTTGCAATAACAATGGCTGGATCTGCAGTCGGTTGAAAAGTGATTTCTGCAATAACCTCACCTTGTTCATTGCGTTTAACGTAGCCATTTTCAATTTTTTCAAATTCCATATACTTCACCTCTTTGAAAGTAATATAACACAACCTACTATCTAATGTCATTTAAAATAAAATATTGGCTCTACGCTATTCAAATGCTTCAAGAAAAGGGCAACTATTGTGGTCACTTCAATTGGTGTTGGAGGCTTGGATCGGTAAATATTATTTAGTATCAGTAGATGAAATTCCCGTCGTCAGCGCTAACAATTGTATTTACCGCTGAAGATACATTAAGTTGTTTAAACATTATCATATGGTTATTAATAATAAACCATAAATCAAATTATAATCAACAAAAAATCGCTCTGTAATATTCAGTTATGTGAACGCTACAGAGCGATTATTTATAATCATTTAGATTTTTTAGTTATTTCTTAATGTTGGGAATAATAATACATCACGAATCGATTGTGAATCAGTTAATAACATGATTAAACGGTCAATCCCAATTCCTAATCCTCCGGTTGGTGGCATACCATATTCTAATGCTTCTAAGAAATCTTCATCCACTGGATGAGCTTCGTCGTTTCCAGCATTTTTTTCCGCCATTTGCGCTTCAAAACGTTCACGTTGATCGATTGGGTCCGTTAACTCCGTAAAGGCATTGGCATACTCCTTTCCAACGATAAATAGCTCAAAACGATCGGTGAAACGAGGATCTGCTTCATTTTTTCGTGCTAATGGTGAAATTTCTACCGGATGTCCATAGACAAAGGTTGGTTGAATACATTTTTCTTCACAGTGAGTTTCAAAGAAATTATTAATAATATGTCCTACTGTTAAATCATGTGGGTTGACTTCAACTTGATGTTCTTTTGCCAAAGCTTTGGCTTCTTCAAAAGTCATTTCTTGCCAGAAATCCACACCTGTTACTTCTTTAATCATATCAACCATATGACGGCGGGCCCAAGGCTTACCTAATTCAATAGCTTGACCATCATATTCAACGGTAGTTGTCCCTAAAACTTTTTCAGCAACAGATTTAATTAAACCTTCGGTTAAATCCATAATATCGGTATAGACTGTGTAGGCCGTATAAACTTCTAACATGGTGAATTCTGGATTGTGGGTCGTATCAATACCTTCATTACGGAATACGCGGCCAATTTCATAAACCTTTTCCATACCACCTACTACTAATCGTTTTAAGTGTAATTCTAAGGCAATACGTAAGTATAATTCCATATCTAATGCATTATGATGCGTAATAAACGGTCTAGCACTCGCACCACCGGCTAAATTATGTAATGTTGGTGTTCTCAACTTCTAAATATCCCGCATCATCAAGGTAATGACGAATTTCACGTAAAATTTTAGAACGGTTAATAAAACGATTACGGCTCTCATCATTACTAATTAAATCTAAGTAACGTTGACGGTAACGCTGTTCTACATTGGTTAAACCATGGAATTTGTCCGGTAATGGACGTAATGCTTTAGTTAGCGGGACAAATTCAGTTGCATGAACGGATACTTCTCCGGTATTCGTTTTAAATACATAACCAGTGACTCCTACAATATCTCCTAAGTCTGCCACTTTAAACCAAGGATAAGCGACTTCGCCAATGCCATCTTGACGAACGTATACTTGAATTTTGCCATCCATGTCCAATAAATGAGCAAAACCCGCTTTTCCTTTTCCACGTTTTGAAACCATTCTTCCGGCTACTGAGACCATAATCTTCTCTCCTTCAGCTAAGGTTTCTTTATCTAAATGGTCATAAGCTGAATGAATTTGACTAGAAGTATGTGTCCGCACAAATCCTGAATCAAAGGGATTGACTTCTGTTGCTTCCTCCATATTTACCATTTTCTCACGACGCGCAATGAGTTGGTCGTTTAATGTTTCTTGAATTTCATGTTTACTCACGAATGGTTCACTCCTAAATATTATTTATTTCATGTTTTTAAAAATTTACACATATAGATACATTTTAACGGAATTTTGACTAAATGTCACACCTTTTATAAATGAAAGGCTTTTCTAGTAAGAGTTAGCCCTTTATTAGACAAAAAAAGATTCTTAGCTTCATGGACGCACTCATCATGAGTTAATTAAGTCCATTTTGCTGAGAATCCTTTCTCATTATTTTAATAATCTTCAACAAAGAAACTTCTGGTCCACAGTGGTAATTGATTCTTAACGGAATCGGGCAACATTTTTGAAACTTCTTTTAATTGCTCATTAAAATTTGCTCCCATTAATTTTGAAATTTCATTTAAGCCCATATCGTAACCGAGCATTTCAGCTCTGGCTATTTGCTTAAGTACTTCAATGTAACTATAGGCTAAAGCAATAGTTAAGCTACTAGCAGTCATCCCACTAATCACTCCGCCGGTAATCGTGCCTACTCCAGGAATAAACTTTAACAAATTACCAGCCAAATATTTACCTATGGCCGTGGCACCACCCGTACCGCCTACACCGGCTAACATACTTATAATTTGTGCTTTTTCTAATGATAAACCAAAAATGGCTGTTATATGACCTAACATCGTAATTTGCATTGGCACCAGAATGGCTGCATCCGATACCGGTATTGGTGTAAAGCCTACACCAAAAGAAGTCTTAATATAACGCTTAGCCCAACGTCTCGCATCTTCGACTTTACGATCAATATCGATTTGTTGGGCGTTGATAAAAGCCTGATGTACCTTTGATGGAATTATTTTTACCGTGATATCAATCAAGTCTTGTAAACCATGTGCAGGTATTTTTTGATGTGATGAGACCGCATATTCTTTGGCTAATACCGGCACAACGCCCTCGATTGGTAAAGCTAACTCTTTTAAATACTCGATAAATTCGTTTGATTCTTGGCCAATCGATTGGGTCACGACTAAAACAACTGGTAATTCACTCGCTAAGGCTCGAATTATTTCGACTTCCATTGCTTCAATACGTGACATATTAGCATTCACACAATAATAAGCTAAATGAATTTCCTGATCATGGCCCAATTCTTTTTGGATATTAATTAAATGCGCAAGGCTTTTTAATACCTCTTTTTGCGCCGCTGCCGTTAATTCTAATCCTTTTGTATCATAGAGGGATAACGGGACGCCCTCTTTTGTCAACTTTTCAACGTGCTGGGTTACAGGCATTCCAACCCCTGTCTTAGCGATATTCTCTCTAAAGAGAGCATTAATTAAGGTGCTTTTGCCACTCCCAGTTTTACCTGCCACTAAAATATTAATGAAAGGCATCTTCTTCACTTCATCATTGACTTTCTTAGCTAAGTCATTCGCTAAATTTACATTTACTTTGCCCCGTAAAATACGTTGAAATATACTCATCCAATCTCTCCTTAGTCACGACGACGACTATTTGCGATTAAAATAAAACGTAATAAGGTAAACGCACTGTTTAAAGTGCTAGCAACATAGGTAAAGGCTGCCGCATTCAATACTTTTTTCGCTGCTGGTATTTCCTCTGGCTCAATTAAATGATGTGACTGCATAATCGCTAATGCACGTTTACTTGCATCAAATTCCACCGGTAGAGTAATAATTTGAAACGCTAAAGCTAAACCAAAAGCAATAATCCCAATCCATACTAACGAAAAAATATTTAAGATAAAGCCAGCCATTAATAAAGGCATTGATAAGCTAGACCCAAATTGAGCAATCGGTGCAAATGAACTACGTAATTTTAAGAAACCGTAGCTTTCTGCATCTTGGAGTGCATGCCCACACTCATGAGCCGCTACCGATATGGCGGCAATCGACGTTGATTGATCGGTTGCGTCTGATAATCTTAAAACTTTTGATCTTGAATCATAATGATCAGATAAATGACCCACAACATGTTCGATTGAAACGTCATGTATATTGGACGCCTGTAATAAAGCTTGAGCTGCTTGTCTTCCTGTAATTTGGTTAAGAGACTCTAATTCGTCATATTTTCTAAAGGTACTTGTCACACGTGATTGAGCAAACATTACTAACGCTGCTCCTATTAACACTAAAATCATCGTACTATCGTATCCATAATACATCCATAACACCTCCAAAGAGTTTATTAACGTTATTATATCAATTTTTGAGAATGATTTCATTATATATCAACTTTGCCAATTAAAATCAGACTAAAGTTGGTGATAGTGACTTAAATCGTTTATGTTATACTAATATTAGTTAGATAGGAAAGAGGTTACCTTCATGGATATTAGACAATTAAAATATTTCATTGCGATTGCCGAATCAAAAAATCTTTCTAGAGCGGCCAAAAGTCTCTTTATTACACAACCCACTTTATCACAAACTATCAAAAAACTAGAATCTGAACTCAATACTGTGCTGTTTAAGATGACCGATGAAGGGATGATGTTAACTGAAACAGGACAAGTCTTATATGATGATGGGATTAAAATAGTCGAAGATTTTGAAAAGCTGATTGATAAAGTTTCACAATACAAACAACAGCCTATTGAAAAAATAAAAGTAGGCTTAACGACACTATTCGCCATTCAATTTATGAAACAAATCTCTCATTTTATTGCTACCCATAGTAATGTTGAATTGGCTATCTTCCAAGATGGTTCACGTCAACTACAAAAAATGCTGGTTGATAAGGAAATCGATGTGGGATTATTATCATTCCCCCAACTTTATCCCGAAATTGCAATCGAACCTCTAGCTACCTCTACCCAAGGCTATTGGGTGTCGGTCGTCATTCCTGAAAATAATCCCTTAGCTAACAAAGAGGCGATTCAAATCATCGACTTAAAAGGGCAAAACATTTCTAGCTTGACGCATCATTTCATGTTAGGCGAAATGCTAACACGTAGCTGTCACGCAGCTGGTTTTAATCCTAATATCGTATTTATGCACAACGACTGGGCCGTCTTATTACATAGCTTAAAAGAGCTTAACGCAATTACCATTTTACCTTCTGAATTTCAAGCACTTAGTGACAACAAAGGATTAAAATGGATCCCTTTCGTCGAAAAGAATAACTTCTACCCTATCGGTATCGCTACTCGCAAAGATTTTGTGACTACCTCAGCGATCCAAGAATTTATTGACGCTATCAAATCTAATTAAACAATAAAACACCACTTAAATGGCTTCGCTGCCTTTTAGGTGGTGTTCTTTGTCTACATATAGACCATTTGATTGTTATCTAGGATAACGACCCTTCTATTAAGGTCTTCATGTAAAAAAATATCAGTATTATGCCCCTCAGAAATGGAACCTTACTTTCGTCCTGTTATTTACCTTAGCACTGTCAGAGGGGCCCACGGTCATGTATCCTTTTTGGCTCACTTTCGATCCGTTATTTACACTAAATCTCTTAGATTTCGATTAATAGTCCAGCAAGTACAATTTGATGCAGCTTTGGTTCTTTTATAATCAAAAGATTATCAACTCCAAACAACATCAGTAGCTTTCTGCCTGGACATCCTATCATTATAAGTCTAAGCGATAATCTTCTTCAGAGACAATCGGCATTACTTTGGTAAAGACATGTTTAAAAACAAATCCCATTGCCACTGGAATCACAATAAACGCTAAAATCGACACTAAAATATTCTTAATATTGCCAAAGCCACCTTCAGCTAAGTTTATCGCGTTAATTGGCCCAACTAACCCCGAAAAACCAAAACCAGCGGACATCGGCGTTCCTTGAATATTGAAAATTTGAGCAACCAAACCACAGACGGCTGCATTAGCGATAATTGGAATCATTGTTTTGGGATTTTTCACTACGACTGGCATGGACATTTTGGGTGAGCCAATAAAATGTGCCATACTTGTACCCACACCATTGACATTCCATCCCATAATCGCTAAACCAAAACCACAAGCACAAATACCTAAGTTACCAGCACCAGAACCAATACCTGATAATCCAACAGCTAAAGCGATGCCGACGGTAGTAATAGGAGAAACAATTAAAATCGCAAAAATAATCGCAATTAAAATACACATTATAATCGGTTGCAGTGTTAATAACGAAGCAACCCCTTGTCCAATTAAGGTGGTAATACTAGTAACATAAGGTAAGATCATTCTTCCAAGACCGCCAACACCGGCTAATAATAATGCCGGAATGACAATAATAGTATAAGATTTTAATTTATCGCCTACTAATAAAATCACCAATGCAGCTAAAGCGGCTGTTAAACCAACATTTATAATATCGCCGGTCCCGTTAATCGTCATCGACCCATCAGCAAATTGAACGGCACCTGAAGCATACATCGCCGCCAATCCGACTGAAGCCGATTGGATCGGATTAAATTTAAAATTCAAGCCAACCATCATACCACAAACTAATCCTAACATAGAATTAGACATGGCTAAGGCATTTAAAATTGAAGAGCCAGGCATAATCGCCTTAAATAATTCCGATAGTAGCGCCCCTGGAATCAAGACCACTACCGTCCCCAATGCCAATCCATTTAAAATATTCATCGCAAATTTATTTGCTGTCATTTTACTTTCCATCTCGTTCACATTCCTTACTATCTTATTGATGTTTACTGCTTTTGATGATTAATTAATTTACACGATTACGGGTCGTTCCCGTTTCAATGACTTCTAATGTTGCATTTAAGCCACCTTCAACTAAGTTCTTCACGGCTTCATCCGTATAAAAAGCAATGTGTGGTGAATAAATAATCTTTGGATGATTAATAACTTGCAGGAATAACTCATCTTCAATCGTTTGGTCTGTTAAGTTTTTAGGAATCAATGGCCCTTCCTCTTCATAAGTATCCAAACCGGCCCCCATTAAATGACCTTCATCCAATACTTCAATTAAAGCTTTCGTATCAATTAAAGCACCTCGTGCCATATTTAATAAAATCGCATCTTTTTTACATTTTAATAATAATTCTTTATCGAATAAATGATAATTTTCTTCAGTTGCTGGCATGTGTAATGAAATAATATCAGCATCCTTAATGACCTCTTCAATAGAGTCACCATAGGTTAATAAATCAGATAATTGCGAATTTGGATATAAATCATAACCGATAATTTCACAACCAAAACCTTTAAAGAAACGGGCCACTGCCTGACCAATCCGTCCTGTTCCTAATACAGCAACTTTCATGTCTCCCATTAAACGTCCGCGGATTTCAGGTGTCCATGAGAAATTATGTTCATTCACTCTTTCTTGAATTAAATCGTATTTACGAATGATATTTAAAGCCATTGCAACTGTCCATTCAGCAATCGATTCTGGTGAGTAACTTGGTACGTTTGAAATAATAATGTCATTCTCTTTAGCCAAAGCCAAATTATACATGTCTACTCCCGCACTTCGTTGCGCAATTTGCTTAATTCCCATTTGATGTAATTGTGCATATAATGACTCATCTAATTTTCCTACTTGTGATAAAGATAAGCCATCATAATCCTTCACTCGTTCGATTAATTCTGGTGTAAAATTTTCTTCATTTATTGATAATTCAACTTGATGTTCCTTCGCCCAATTCTCAGCGACGGTTCTTTCTTCATCCCGAACACCAAACATAATAATTTTACGCATTATTTATTCCCCCTTTATGTACTATCTTAATCATAAGACTTTGAATAGTTATTCACAATAGCATAATAACACTTCGTTATACATATAATTTATAGGGATATAAATAATATTAATAGTTCAGATAGTTTTTTATTCTGCTTATCTCTCCTTTATTTTTTTATTTGAATATTATAACATTTTTAATTTAATTAGTCTTCTTTAATTAAGTTTGATTTCCGATTTGTCTTCGGTAAGAATCAGAATGACTGCTATTTTCTGAATCAATCTCTTTTATGGCAAACAAAAAAGAGGTCGAACCAAACTTTTATGTTTTAGTTCAACCTCTATTACTTCTCAATGAAAGCGGGCAAGACGTAGAAAACCAAATGACTTTCGCTTCGTCTGTCCACCCACTCGCACAGGTGAGTAGCTCTCAAACAAGTCATTAAGACTCTATTTAAGACCACTCATCCTCTGCCCTAAATTATTCTACTTCTGCGGTTTCAGTTGCTTCTGTCGCTACAGTTGCTTCAGCTTCGTTTAATTCTGCTTGTACATCTAGGTTTGATTTGATATTACGATATCTGGTCATACCAGTACCAGCAGGGATTAATTTACCAATTGTAACATTCTCTTTTAGTCCTAATAAGACATCTTTCTTACCGCGAATAGCAGCATCTGTTAAGACACGAGTTGTTTCTTGGAATGATGCAGCAGAAATAAATGAATTTGTCTCTAAGGCTGCTTTGGTAATTCCTAATAACACTGGACGCGCTGTCGCTGGGATTTCTCCGGCTTTAATAGAAGATGCATTCGCACGAGCAAAGTCTGCGATATCCATTAAAGCACCTGGTAGAATTTTTGTGCCTGCTGGGTCCATAACGCGTACTTTACGTAACATTTGACGAACCATTACTTCGATGTGTTTATCGCCGATTTCTACCCCTTGGCCACGGTATACCGCTTGTACTTCACGTAATAAGTATTTTTCAACTGTAATCACGTCAGTAACACGTAACAATTCTTTTGGATCAATGGAACCTTCCGTTAACGCTTGACCACGTTCAACCATATCTCCTTCTTTTACTTTCAAGCGTGCTTGATAAGCAACATTATAAGTACGAGTATCACCGTTACCAGCGATCGTAATATCTTTCGAACGGTCGCCCGCTTTTTCTTCGATCGATTCCACAACACCGGCTACTTCTGTAATAGTCGCTTGTCCTTTAGGATTACGCGCTTCAAAAATCTCTTGAATACGAGGTAAACCTTGAGTGATATCGCCACCACCCGCAACCCCTCCGGTATGGAAAGTACGCATGGTTAATTGAGTACCAGGTTCTCCGATTGATTGAGCTGCAATCGTTCCGACCGCTTCCCCAACTTCTACTTCAGATCCGGTCGCTAAGTTACGGCCATAACATTTTTTACATACACCATGTTGTGTATTACATGTAAAGACTGAACGAATCGTTACTTCTTTAATACCTGCATTAACGATAGTCGCTGCTAAATCTTCAGAAATTAATTCATTTGGTCCTATAATTACCTCACCTGTTTCAGGGTGACGGACTGTTTTTTGAGTATAACGACCAATTAATCGTTCGTCTAATGACTCAATCACACTGTTTCCATCAGCAATTTCGGTAATCACAATGCCTTTATCAGTACCACAGTCGTCTTCACGAACGATAACATCTTGCGCTACGTCAACTAAACGACGTGTTAAATAACCTGAGTCGGCTGTCTTCAAGGCCGTATCGGTCATCCCTTTACGAGCACCGTGAGTAGAAATAAACATCTCTAAGACCGATAATCCTTCACGGAAGTTTGATGTAATCGGTAATTCGATAATCTTACCACTTGGCGCCGCCATGTTACCACGCATACCCGCTAATTGAGTAAAGTTAGAGATATTACCACGGGCACCTGAATCCGACATCATATGGATTGGGTTTAATCTTGGTAATGAGCTCTTAAGATCCTCTTGAATCTTATCTTTTGCTTGTTCCCAAGTACGAATAACACTTCCATAACGTTCATCTTCGGTAATTAAACCACGACGATATTGTTTCGTGATATTTTCAACTTTTTTATGTGCTTCCTCTAAAATACCATCTTTAGATTCTAGACGTAATACGTCTGCAACCCCAACAGTAATTCCAGCACGTGTTGAATACTTGTAACCTAAGTTTTTCAATTTATCTAACATCACAGACGTTTCCGTAATTTGGAATCGTTTGAATACTTCCGCAATAATATTACCAAAGTCTTTTTTCTTAAACGGTGGTACCATCTCCATTGCGGCAATCGCTTCTGGTACATCTGTTCCCGGTTCTAAGAAATATTTATCAGGTGTTTGTTGGGTTAGGTTCGCATTAGTAGGTTCATTTAAGTAAGGAAACTCTATTGGCATAATCTCATTGAAGAATAATTTACCAATTGTTGTCACCATTAAACGTTCTTTTTGCCATTCAGTAAATGGTTTTCCAGGTAATGCTTTAGCTGGAATGGCAACACGTGTATGTAAATGTACATAACCATTTTGATAAGCAATTTCTGCTTCACCCACACTACTTAATACTAAACCTTCACCGATACGTCCTGGTTCTTCTAAAGTTAGATAATAGTTACCTAAGACCATATCTTGAGATGGTGTTACGACAGGTTTACCATCTTTAGGGTTTAAGATATTTTGAGCTGCTAACATTAACAAACGTGCTTCTGCTTGTGCTTCTTCTGATAAAGGTACGTGTACCGCCATTTGGTCCCCGTCAAAGTCGGCATTATATGCCTCACACACTAATGGGTGTAGACGGATTGCGCGACCTTCAACTAAGGTCGGCTCGAAAGCTTGAATCCCTAAACGGTGAAGCGTAGGTGCACGGTTAAGTAACACTGGATGTTCACGAATAACTTCTTCAATTACAGGCCAAATCGCATCATCTTGAGTTTCAATCATACGTTTAGCATTTTTGATATTGCTAGCAATTTCACGTTCAACTAATTCTTTCATTACAAAAGGTTTGAATAATTCAATTGCCATTTCTTTTGGTAAACCACATTGATACATTTTTAAGTTAGGTCCAACGACGATAACAGAACGCCCTGAGTAGTCTACACGTTTACCTAATAAGTTTTGACGGAAACGACCTTGTTTCCCTTTTAACATATGCGATAAAGATTTTAATGGACGGTTACCTGGTCCGGTTACGGCACGACCACGACGACCATTATCAATCAAAGCGTCAACCGCTTCTTGTAACATACGTTTTTCGTTTTGAACAATAATACCAGGTGCGCCTAAATCTAATAAGCGTTTCAAACGGTTATTACGGTTAATAACACGACGGTATAGATCATTCAAGTCACTTGTCGCAAAACGTCCACCTTCTAATTGAACCATTGGACGAATATCAGGTGGGATAACAGGTAAGACATCTAATACCATCCATTCTGGTTTATTACCTGATTCATTGAAAGCATCTAAGATGTCTAAACGGCGAATCGCACGTGTACGTTTTTGACCTGTTGCGGTTTTTAAGATTTCTCTTAATTCTTCAACTTCTTTTTCAACGTCTACCATTTCTAATAATTCTTTAACGGCTTCTGCACCCATTTTGGCATAGAAACGATCACCGTATTCGCGTTTTTTCTCACGATATTCTGCTTCCGTTAACAATGATTTAAATTCTAACGGGGTATCACCTGGATCAATAACGATGTATGAAGCAAAGTAAATCACTTCTTCTAAGTAACGTGGACTAATATCCAATACTAATCCCATACGACTTGGAATTCCTTTGAAATACCATACGTGTGTAACTGGAGCAGCTAATTCAATATGTCCCATTCTTTCACGACGTACTTTTGCTTTCGTTACTTCAACACCACAGCGATCACAGACGCGTCCTTTATAACGAACGCGTTTTAATTTACCACAGCTACATTCCCAATCTTTAGTTGGTCCGAAAATACGTTCACAGAATAATCCGTCACGTTCAGGTTTTAATGTACGGTAGTTAATGGTTTCAGGTTTTTTTACTTCACCGTATGACCAACTACGAATTTTTTCGGAGGATGCTAAGCCAATTTGCATGGCTTCGAAATTATTAACATCTATCAAGGGGCCGACCTCCTTTTTTTATTTTGGAGCGCCTAATACTCCAATGGCACCTAGGCTATTCTTCAACTGTTTCTACTTCTGCTGACTCTTTTTCAGTGTTGTTTTCTGTTTCGCCAACTTCTGCTTCTAGTTTAGCTTTTTCAGCTTGTTTTTGTTCTTCACGATATTTATCTAATGCATTGTAGTTAATTACGTCATCATCATCGTCATCGTCACGTAATTCGATTTCATTATCATCTGCATCTAATACTTTAAGATCTAATCCTAAGGCTTGTAATTCTTTTACCAATACGCGGAAGGATTCTGGTACACCTGGACGCGGAATTGGTTGACCTTTAACGATTGCTTCATATGTTTTCACACGTCCCACAACATCATCGGATTTATACGTTAAGATTTCTTGTAAAGTATAAGCAGCACCATAAGCTTCCAGTGCCCAAACTTCCATCTCACCAAAACGTTGTCCACCAAATTGTGCTTTACCACCTAAAGGTTGTTGCGTTACTAATGAGTAAGGTCCTGTTGAACGAGCATGTAATTTATCATCAACCATGTGGGCTAATTTAATCATGTACATAACCCCAACAGAAACCTTACGGTCAAATGGTTCACCTGTACGTCCATCATAGAGAATGGTCTTCGCATCTTGTTCTAATCCGGCTTCTTTAACGGTATCCCACACATCTTCTTCGGTCGCGCCATCAAAGACTGGAGTCGCAATTTTAATGCCCATTTGACGAGCAGCCATCCCTAAATGTAATTCTAATACTTGTCCAATATTCATACGTGAAGGTACCCCTAATGGGTTTAACATAATGTCAATTGGTGTTCCATCAGGCATAAATGGCATATCTTCTTCCGGCATAATTAAAGATACTACCCCTTTATTACCGTGACGTCCGGCCATTTTATCCCCTTCACTAATTTTACGTTTTTGAACGATATAGACACGAACTAATTTATTTACACCTGGTGCTAATTCATCGCCAGCTTCGCGTGTAAAGACTTTAACATCATGAACAATACCGCCACCACCGTGAGGCACACGTAATGAAGTATCACGGACTTCACGAGCTTTTTCACCAAAGATTGCGTGTAATAAACGTTCTTCAGCAGATAATTCGGTTACCCCTTTAGGTGTGACTTTACCTACTAAGATGTCACCATCTTTCACTTCAGCCCCAATAGAAATAATACCGTCTTTATCTAAGTATTTAAGGGCATCTTCACCTACGTTAGGGATTTCACGCGTAATTTCTTCAGGTCCTAATTTCGTATCACGCGATTCTGATTCATATTCTTCGATGTGAATTGAAGTATAAACATCATCTTTCACTAAACGCTCTGACATGATGACCGCGTCCTCATAGTTATAACCATCCCAGGTCATGAAGGCTACTAATGGGTTTTGTCCTAAAGCCATTTCGCCATTTTCCATTGAAGGTCCGTCCGCTAAGATATCATTTTTCTCAACAATATCCCCTAATTTTACGATTGGACGTTGGTTGTAACAAGTTCCCGCATTTGAACGAGCAAATTTAGTTAAACGATATTCATCGGTAGAACCATCCGCTACTTTAACTTTCACACGATTCGCATCCACATAAACTACTTCACCGTCACGTTTACACAATAAGGCTGCTCCCGAGTCGTGAGCTGCTTTATATTCCATACCTGTTCCAATCAATGGTGATTGTGGATTAACCAATGGCACTGCTTGACGTTGCATGTTCGCTCCCATCAAAGCACGGTTAGAGTCATCGTTTTCTAAGAATGGAATAGAAGCTGTCGCTACCGCTACTACTTGTTTAGGTGAAACGTCCATAAAGTCAACTTTGCTTACTGGTACTTCTATATTCTCAGAAATATAACGTGCCATTACCACATCATTTACGAATGAACCATCTTCATTTAATAATGAGTTAGCTTGCGCAACGGTATATAAATCTTCTTCATCGGCTGATAAGTAAACAATTTCATCAGTAACTTTTAAGGACTCTTTGTCTACTTTACGGTAAGGTGTCTCAATGAAACCAAATTTATTAATTTTCGCATAGGTAGATAAACTATTAATTAATCCGATGTTTGGTCCTTCAGGTGTTTCAATTGGACACATACGACCATAGTGAGAGTAGTGAACGTCACGCACTTCGTATCCAGCACGGTCCCTCGTTAAACCACCAGGCCCTAAGGCTGATAAACGACGTTTATGAGTTAACTCACTTAATGGATTTGATTGGTCCATAAATTGTGACAACTGAGAAGAACCGAAGAATTCTTTAATAGCTGCTACGACTGGACGAATGTTAATTAATTGTTGTGGAGTAATGGTCGCAGTATCTTGTAAGGACATACGCTCGCGCACCACACGTTCCATACGGCTTAAACCAATACGGAATTGGTTTTGTAATAATTCACCCACTGAACGAATACGACGGTTACCTAAATGGTCAATATCATCAGTTGTTCCAATGTTTAACTCTAAGTTTAAATAGTAGTTGATTGAGGCGATAATGTCAGCCGGTGTTAAGTTTTTAACGCCTTCGATATTACCATTTCCAATAATATTAATAACTTTTTCAGGGTCGGCTGGTGAATAAACACGAATGACTTGTAAATCAATTGGTTCCGCAACAACACTTTCAGGTGCTGGATGCAAGGTAACCAAATTAATATTGTTATCTAAGTATGGTGTTAAAATATCGATTTTTTCTTGATCTAATTCAGTCCCCTCACTAAAGATAACTTCTCCTGTTTCAGGGTCAGCTAACGTTTCAGCTAATGTTAGACCTAGTAAACGATGTTTTAAATGTAATTTCTTATTAACTTTATAACGACCTACAGGTGCTAAGTCATAACGGCGTGGATCAAAGAAGCGTGCTGTTAATAAGTTACGTGAGCTTTCTGCTGTCTTTGGTTCACCTGGACGTAGACGCTCGTAAATATCTTTAAGGGCTTCTTCCACACGTGAATCGGTGATATTCTTATGAACATCTTTTTCTAATGTTAAATCTAATAATTCAGATTGACTGAAAATATCAATAATTTCTTCATCTGAACCAAAACCTAATGCACGAACTAATGCGGTTAAAGGTAATTTACGTGTACGGTCAATACGCACATAAGCAATTCCCTTAGCATCCGTCTCAAATTCTAACCATGCACCACGATTAGGAATGACGGTAGATGTATAACTATGACGTGATTTTTTATCCACTCGGTCATGATAGTAAACACCTGGAGAACGAACTAATTGTGAAACGATAACACGTTCAGCACCGTTAATAATGAATGTACCCATTTCGGTCATAATTGGGAAATCACCGAAGAATACTTCTTGTTCTTTTACTTCTCCTGTTTCTTTATTAACCAAACGTAAAGTCACATAAATTGGTTTAGAATAGTTGGCATCATGGCTACGTGCCTCTTCTAAATTATATTTTGCTTCTTTAAATTCATAATCAATAAAATGTAACTCCAAATTCTCAGTATGATCAACGATTGGAGAAATATCTTCAAACATTACTCGCAATCCTTCATCAAGGAACCATTGGTAGGAATCAGTTTGAATTTCGATTAAGTTCGGTAATTCCAAAACTTCATCAATTCGCGCATAACTACGTCTTTGAGCTTTTTTACCGTATTTTACAATATGATGCTGACTCAAGCTGTTCACCCCTTCTAAATATTAAAGCGCCGAAAGTTACGTTTGTGTTACAAATATTACATTTAGCTAACAAATCGCTTTTTGTACTATTTTTAGGCAAAAAAAGACAAAAGAGATCGAGTTTTTGAAAAATTATTGGCTCGTATCTTTTGTTCTTTTCGTGAAAACGCTGTTGGACAATATTTCAACCCGTTTTCTAAACTACTTTCCTGCGTCTTTGCAACTTACTATATTACATTAATCATCAACCTCTGTCAACCCCTTCTGTCATGAATTATGCTCGTGTTTTTGCGATGTTTTTATTTGCGTTAAACTGAGTTTGCTTAGCATACAAAAATGACTGATTAATTCCTACTTGTGTCCATTCTTCAAACCTTTTTAGTTCTTGTCGTGCTTTCTTTTTAAATTGATTTATCGCGTAGCCACTTTAACTTATTAATCAACTTTTTAATCACGAATTTTCAGGTAGTATGACAAATATTTTCCATTGTTTCTAATTGCTTCTCTCGATTTGCTTCACTATAATGAAGAGTAGTTTAAATGATTTTGGAGGTTATGATATGTCGAAATTATATTTTGCTGCCCCGTTATTTACTGAAATGGAACTAGCTTTTAATGCTAAATTAGCTCAAACAATTCGAGAAGCTCTACCTGACCTAGAAATTTTCTTACCCCAAGAACAGGGTGAAATTAACGATAAAAATGCTTATGCTGATTCAACTATGATTGCCAAATTAGATACCGAAGCTGTCCTATCGAGCGATGTGTTACTAGCAGTCTTAGATGGGCAAGTCATCGATCCAGGTGTCGCTTCAGAAATTGGTGTCGCTTATCAAGCTGGTATCCCTATTGTTGGTTTATACACTGACTCTCGTCAATTAGGTGGAACTAACCAACAAAAAATCGAAGCCTTACAAGAAATTGCAGAATCCCAATTTGGATATGTCAATTTATATACTGTTGGCTTGATTAAATTGAATGGTAAAATCGTCAATAATAGTTCAGCTGTTCCTGAAGCCATCGAACAATTTTTAGCCTAAATAATATAAAACGTGGTTAGTCTAACATCTTCTTGGATGATTGGTACTCGCCACGTTTTTTATGCTAAAAATTTAATATTGGTCACTTGCTCCCGAAGTCGCATCTATCATCGTTGGTCGATGACCTGATTTGGCTTCTGATTCAGCTTCTGTTGTATCTGATTTTTTTGCTTTTTGTACGTTTGCTGTTGGAAGGTTTATGTCTTGCATATTCTCTTCTTTTTTACTTTCATGGTTTAAATGTTTGACGGTCGCCGTAGTGGTAGTATCTACGTCTTGTTTTGAGTTTCTTGTATCATCAAAACCTACGTCGATTACTTTTATAATCTGAGGTTGAGTATCTTGTGTAGACGTTGACTGCTTTGAGTGTTCATTGACATAAATAAATTTCGCTTTAGCAGCCTTTTCACTTGGTTCTGCTTCTCCAGCTGCACTTAATTGTGTTGGACTGGAAGTCGCATCAACCTTTGCTTCGATTGTCTCATTTCTTTGTAATGGTGGATTTTTTGTTTCCAAATGCTGACTAGCGCTACTTGACACATCTACTTCAGGGATTTCTGGTTCTGTGTATTGACTTTGCTTCGTTGCGGTTAAGTCTTCCTCGTTCGTTAGAGATTGTCCCGTTTGCTTTAAATACTGTTCAATTATTTGCGCATAATCCATGATAAACTCTTCAATTGAAACGATACTTCCGTCTTCATCTGTTACAGTCTGAAAGGTGTGAACAATATACTGCTCTTTATTTCCCGTAGGCACATGATAGTGGGCGACTTCTTTTTCTCCTGACTTTAATTGTTGGATAATTTCTGCTACTTCTGAATCATCCATTCCTTTTGAAAAATCACCAAGTTGATAGCTCTGATGAATAATGCCTTGTTTACGATGACGTGGTTGTTCGACTTGTTTTAAAATATGAACAAAGCGAACAAATTTTTCAATACATTCTGATAAATATTGAATGGTTTTGGCGTCAACTAGCCGACCATTTTCATCAAAGGCTTCTTTCGCTTTGCCTAATAAAAATTCATTTCCTGGAAAGACATGGGCTCTTAGGCCTGGCGCTTCTAATATTTGTCGTAAATGTAATTGCGATCGAGAAGTGCCGAGTACATCATAACTGGCACCAACTACCATGACCGGTTTATCTTCAAATGGATGTAGTTTGTATGACAACCATTCTAGAACACTTTTTAAAGCTGGTGGAATCGTATGATTGTGTTCAGGTGTCGCAATAATAACACCATCTGCTTCTAAAATACGTTGATTTAAGAATTGAACATCCTCGAGGTCAAGATCATCAGCAGATACATTAAAGAGTGGCACTCTAGAGATTTCCAGTATTTCTAGGGAAAATAGATGCTGAAAGCGGGCTTTAATTTCCTTTAATAACAAGCGATTGTATGAATGTTCTGCATTTGAACCGACTAGACCGACTAATTTCATTATTTAATTCACCTCTCTTTTCTCCCAATTATAATTCTCTGCTTCTTTTCTATGAACCGATGCTGCTTGGGTTACTTGTTCCATCACATTAATAAACGATAAATATTCATCAAACAACTTCGATAATTTTATTTTATTTTCTGCATTAATTAATTCCCCTGCTTCATCAAATGCTTTTAATGAATGTCCTAATAAAAACTCAGAACTCGGCATGATACGTGCTTTTAGTTCTGGAGCGTCTAATATTTGACGTAAGTGTTGTTGAGCGCGAGACGATCCTAATACACCATATGAGGCGCCGGTAATCATGACAGGCTTGTCAACAAATGGATAAATCCCATAGGAAAGCCAAGCAAGTGCATTATTTAATGCCGATGGTATCGTATGATCATATTCTGGAGTACTAATAATCACCCCTTGTGCTTGTTCAATCTTAGCCGCTACATCCATGACTTCAGGAGGAAGTTGATCAAATGCTGGTTTATTAAATAATGGAAAAGCGTCTATTTCTACTAATTCAATCGTCGCTTTATCCGCAAACGCCTTTTTCATGTACTGTAATAACATCCGATTGGTAGAACTTTTTGCATTGGAGCCCACTATGCCAATCAATTTATACACAAAGATCCCTCATTTCTAATATTTTTATTATTTGTCGTATGATTAAATTGTTTCACTAATTATACGCTTACAACTCATTATAAGTGTATCAATTGCATCTTTTTTGGTCAATCTCTATATTATTCGGTATGAATAGTACAAAAAACAGCCTAGCGAACTAGACTGTTTCAATCTTAATAAGGTTTTGTGTTTATGTTAATTATTTAACGTCTGCCCAATCAGTGATTTCACCTAAGTAAACTTTTTTCAAGTTTTCTAAAGTAATATCTTCGATTTCAGCATCTTTATTAACGATAACTGCGATACCATCTAAAGCAATTACGTCAACATCTAAGTTTTCAGCCTCTTCTTCTTTTAATTCACGTGAAGCCATACCTAAGTCAGCTGTACCGTTATTAGCTGCTTCGATACCTGCAGAAGAACCTACTGATTCAACAGAGATGGTTACATCTGGATTTAATGCTTTATAAGCTTCTCCTAATACTTCAATAACTGGAGAAACTGAAGTAGAACCAACTAAGGTTAATTCACCTTTTAAGCCTGAAGCTTCATATTCAGTAGCTTCATCTTTAGACTTGATGTATCCTTCTTCTTCAACGATTTTTTGTCCTTCTTCAGAATGGATAAAGTTTAAAAAGTCTTCAGCGATTTCAGAAAGTCCATCTTTTTTCCATGCAACGTTAAATGGACGAGCGATTTTGTAATCACCAGCTTTAATGGTTTCAGCTGAAGCTTCTACACCGTCTACTGTTAAAGCTTTAACATCTTCATTTAATGAACCTAAAGAAATATAGCCAATAGCGTTAGGGTCACCCGCTACTGTTTGCATAACACCATTTGTACTGTTTTGGATAACTGCTGAAAGGTCTGTCATATCATCGCCGTTTTCATCTACAACGTCTACCAATTCAACGAAAGCTCCACGAGTTCCTGATCCATCTTCACGAGATACTACGTTAATTAATCCTTCTTGTGCGAAGACTGAAGGTAATGCTGCAGATGCAGTTAATAATGCAATTGCTACTTTAGATAAAGCTTTTTTCATAATATTAATATTCTCCTCTTAAATAAAAGTTTTCATCAATACCTTTGCGGTACATGTTAAATATAACATTCAATTATCAATTTATTGTAAATTAATTGTAAATTCAACGTAAACAATTCCAATGACACTCACCAACTCCTATAAAAACATTGAATTTCCCCCTCCGTACAAGCATCCGTTTTGGCACTATTTTTAATATTTTCCACAAATAATCCATAAAATATTACTTAGAAAAATAAAAGCAAATCATTTCAAAACAAAAAAACTCTGACAACTTCAATCAGCCAAAGTCATCAGAGAAAATATTTTTAATTTAATTCGATAATCTCACCTGTATTCAAGTAAACAATCCGTTCGCAGATATTCGTCACATAGTCACCAATACGCTCTAAATTACGCGCGACACCGATATAGCTCACACCAGATGTGATAACATCCGATTGTTCTTCCATATCTTTAATCACGATCTTAAAGAGCTTTGATAATAAAGCGTCTACTTCTTCATCACGCTCTGCTATCGCTTTAGCTCCACGTGAATCTTGTTCCATAAATGCCGTAATCGCATCCGTTAACATCACTTGAACTTTTTCGGCCATTTCCATTAATACTTGACTAATTTGGGGCGCGTCTTTAAAGTTTTCATCTAAACGCATCGTTGCTTTCGCAATCGATACCGCATGATCGGCAATACGTTCAATATCTTGTGAACAGTGTAAAACAGTGAAGATTAAACGCAAGTCCCCTGCTACAGGTTGTTGTAAGGCAATAATACGATAAGCAGCTTTTTCAATGTCTGCAGTAGACGCATTAATTCTTAAATCATCACTAAATAATTCATGCGCCAATTCTTTATCGTCATTTTGATAAGCAGTTACCGCTTTATGTAATGATTCATTGGCTGCATTTCCTAAACTTGTCAATTGAACATATAAATCTTTTAACTCTTGCTCGTATACACTTCTCATCTTAATTCCTCCTATTTGGAATAATTATTAGCCGAAACGACCAGAGATATAATCATCTGTACGTTTATCTACTGGGAATCCAAAGATTTGTTCGGTGTCTCCAAATTCTATCACTTCTCCATTTAAAAAGAAAGCTGTTTTATCGGAAATACGGGCCGCTTGTTGCATATTATGGGTTACAATCACAACCGTATATTTTTCTTTTAATTCATGAACTAATTCTTCAATCTTATTAGTCGAAATTGGGTCTAAGGCTGATGTTGGTTCGTCCATTAATAAGACTTCTGGGTTATTCGCAATTGCTCGCGCGATACAAATACGTTGTTGTTGCCCACCAGACAATGCGGTCGCATTTTGATGTAATTTATCTTTGACGGTATCCCAAATAGCAGCGCCTTTTAACGATTCTTCAACAATTTGATCTAATTGAGCACTATCTTTGATTCCATGTGTGCGTGGTCCATAAGCAATATTATCATAAATACTCTTCGGGAATGGGTTCGGTTGTTGGAAAACCATCCCCACACGTTTACGTAACTCATTGACATTATAGTTTCGATTATAGATGTCTTGACCATCTAAAGTAACCAATCCATCCACTTTAGTTCCAGGGACTAAGTCTTGCATTCGATTTAAGATTTTTAGAAACGTTGATTTACCACAACCTGAAGGTCCAATAAAGGCTGTGACTAATTTTTCTTCAATCTTCATATCAATATTGTGAAGTGCTTGAAAATCACCATAATAGAAATCTAAATTTTGTATATCAAATTTTACCTTTGCCATCTTATCTTCCCCCTGTTGCTAACTTGTTACCTAATCGAGTGGATAACCAATTGATGATTAATACTAAAATAATTAAAACCGTAGCCGTTGAGTACGCTTCTTTCACGTGGAAACCTTCTTGGGATAAAACGTACATATGTACCGCTAATGTACGACCTGGAGACTTAAGATTTCTGATCATATTAGATGAAGAACCTAAAGTGTAAAGTAAAGCAGCCGACTCCCCAACTATACGACCAGTCGCCAAGATGAGTCCTGATAAAATCCCAGGCATTGCGACCGGTAATACTACGGTAAAGATGGTTCTAAGCTTACCAGCACCCAATGCTAAACTCCCCATTCGCAAACTATTATGAACGGATAATAAAGCTTCCTCTGTCGATGAAATAATAATAGGTAAAATCATGATCGTTATCGTTAAAATACCAGCGTAATGTGAAAAGCTACCGAAAACTCTATTTACAAAAAATAACATCCCGAACAAACCATAAACAATCGACGGAACTGCTGCTAAAGTATCAGTGGCTAAACGAATAATCGGTAAAAATTTACTTGAACGATCCGCATATTCTACTAAATAGAAACCAGTAAAAACACCGATTGGTGCGGCAATTAATAATGATACTCCAACCACGACTAAAGTTGAAATAATAGCCGGCATCATCGAGACGTTTTTAGTGGTATATTCCCATTCGAATAAACTTAGGTTCATTGATGAAAAACCATTCCAAACAATAAAACCAATAATAAACAATAATATCCCTAAGGTAAACATTGCGGCAGCCCAAACTAGCCCTTTAATAAAATGATTCGTTTTCATTAAGCTACCTCCTTATTCTTCTTAATCAACATGAAAATACTATTGATAATAATGATAAATACAAATAATACTGCTGCTGTAGCGATCAAGGCATCACGGTGATCCCCAGACGCATAACCCATTTCTAATACGATATTTGTCGTTAACGTTCGGACACCAGAAGTTAATCGACGAGGGAGTGCCGGTTGATTACCCGCTACTAAAATGACCGCCATTGTTTCACCAATTGCCCGCCCAATCCCTAAAATTACAGAAGATAAAATACCTGAACGAGCTGCCGGTACGACCACACTCATCACTGAGCGTTCATGAGTAGCCCCTAACCCCATACTAGCCGAATAAAAATCTTTTGGCACAGCTCTAATTGCAGATTCTGATAATCCAATGATAGTTGGTAATATCATAATTCCCAATAATATCGAAGCGGTGATAATATTCATCCCTGTTCCACCAAACAATTGTCGAGATAAAGGAACCAGTAATTGTAAAGCAAAAAAGCCATAAATAATCGATGGAATGGCCGCCATTAAGTTTATAGCAGGTTTGGCATAGCGATAGAGTTTTTCAGGGCAGAAGTAAGCCATAAAAACAGCTGTTAAGACACCAATTGGTACTCCAATAATAACAGCACCAATTGTAACCGCAAATGATCCAACAATCATTGGAAAGATCCCAAATTTAGGTGTTGATGCGGTTGGTCTCCAAACACTACCACTTAAAAAATTCCAAACACCAGTCTTTAGTAAGAAAGGAATTGCTCCTTGAAAAATAAAATAAAAAATCAAAATAATAGATACAATCGACAAAGTCGCACAAAATAAAAACACATATTTCATGAATGTCTCTTTAAAATCTCGCATCATAATCTTCCTCCATAATTTCTCTACCTTCAATTTTAACGGTTTTATTCTGAAAGGTTAAGTAAGGTTATTGTAAACCTAAATGAAGTAAAAAGCGTTTAAAATTAAAATAAGATTAGTTTTGTAAATTGAACGTAAATAAATAAGAGAAAGATTATTTTTCTCGTCGTAATATAATCTTTCTCTTCCTTTATAGGGCTTTCTTTTATAGAAAACGTTGCTAAAATCTTTATATTATTTTTTAATTTTTTCCTTCTAAATTTCTTTTCCCCCAATATTTGGGCAGTCTGACGGTAAAACTAGAGCCTTGACCTACCTTACTTTCAACTGAAATGGTTCCATTCATTGTTTTTACTAAGTGGCGAACGATTGATAGTCCTAATCCTGTCCCACCCGTTTGACGACTTCTGGCCTTATCTACACGATAAAACCGTTCGAAAATTCGCTCTTGTTCTTCCGGAGGAATCCCTACCCCTTGGTCAATAATCGATAAACGAACCATTCGTGAACTTTCTTCAGCACGAACCATAATCTTTTTATTGTCCTCAGAATAGTTAATCGCATTATCAATTAGATTGGTTACGATATTTTCAATCCTTTGTTCATCTGTTTCAATCATTATCGGACCAGAATTTGGTAGTACCAATTGCATGTTTTTCTGTTCCAAACGCTCAGCAAATAAGTGAGACAAGCTTTGAATCTTCGCTACTAAATCAAAACTAGTAACATTAATCGCAAGCTGTTGCTTTTCAATTCGTGATAACGATAAAATATCTTCAATAATATGCTCCAAACGATGACTCTCATCCGCAATAATATTAATAAATTTCATCGCAATTGCTGGGTTTTCCATGGCACCATTTTGTAGTGTCTCAGCAAAGCCTTTGATCGCTGTTACCGGCGTTCTTAGTTCATGTGAAGCATTGGCGACAAATTCAGATCGCACTTCTTCTAACCTTCTAATAGCCGTTAAATCATATAATAAAATTAAAATTTCATCATTGATATTTCCTTGGCCATAAGGAACAATATTTACGTCAACAATTTGGGTATGCGGCACCCATAGTTCAACTTCCTCTCGTTGTGCTAAATGATTTTGGCGTACTCGATCAATCATCGACAAAATAGGATAACTTTTAATAACACTCGTATAATGCTCGCCGATATTTCTATCTACAATATCCAACATCGCATTAGCCGCTGGATTGGTTAAAACAATTTTTCCTTCTGAATCAACAACAACAATACCTAAAATGAGATGATTGATTAGAACACTCCGCTGATGAACCGTAGTGGATAAAGCATTTTCTTGTTTAATTAAATTCGAACTCAACTGTTGAAGTGATTGTGTCATTTCTCCCACTATGCCATTGTGACCGTTTTGTATTAAGGGAAATTGCAACTGATAATCCTTATTCAAAAGCTTATGCAACACAACATTTAGCTTACGAAGCGGAATAAAATAGTACCTCCAAAAAAGGCTAATAACGATGACTAACAAGATAATGATAACGGCTAATATGACGGATAAAATCTGTAAATTATTGTCTACTAAACTAATCGCTGGCATCACCACTACTACCCAGTTAGCTATACTCGCTTCGGTTAAAGGAACGATGGCTAAATAATGAGACGATCTCAACGATATTTTAGGTTTACTGTTTACTTCATTGACTTGTTCTGAAATCAATTTTTTAATATTTTCATTTAAATTGCTACTATCATAAGATAGTTCCGGCAATTGATTGGTTAAAGATTGTTCTCGTTGAAACCATAAAATGGACACATCATACTGTTCTTCAATTGCCTCTAACTTCAATTTAGAAAGAGGCTGATTTTTTTCAACTGTAATTGGATGGGTTCTATTACTTGATTCATTCTATCTTGCATGACCATTCGGTGAACGGTTGCATCTAGGGCTAGTACAGCTAGCACAATAGTAAAGATGGAGACAATGATAATAAATAGAATATTGCGTTTACTTAGAAGTTTAGTATTATTTTGCATAATCAGGCACCTCAAAACGGTAGCCAAACCCTCTAACGGTAATGATATATTCTGGATTTTTATTATTACGCTCTATTTTTTCTCTTAAATTACTAATATGAACATCTACAATTCTAGTCTCTCCTAAGTAATCAAATTGCCAAACTTGCGTTAATAATTGTTCTCGACTCAAAGTTCGACCTTGTCTATCAGTCATATAGACTAATAATTCATATTCTTTTGGTGTAATTTCGATTTGTTCTCCACGAACCCAGACTTCAAATCGATCAGTTAAAATCGTTAAATCTCCATAAGTTTTTTTGGTATCATTTTCAGGTATCGGTACTGAATTATCCGGTGTCATTCGCACTTTTTCAACTTCCGCTTCTTCAATTTCATCATCAACTCGATAATGACTAACGGATGATCTTCTTAAAATGGCTTTGATTCGAGCTAAGACTTCATTTGGACTAAAGGGTTTCGTCATATAGTCATCAGCTCCTAGCTCTAAACCAATAATTTTATCATATTCATCTGCACGAGCTGTTAACATTAATATTGGAGTTTGAATGCCTTTTTGTCTAACGCGCCGGCAAA
Organism: Globicatella sp. PHS-GS-PNBC-21-1553; assembly: GCF_033564055.1. NCBI lineage: Bacteria > Bacillati > Bacillota > Bacilli > Lactobacillales > Aerococcaceae > Globicatella > Globicatella sp. PHS-GS-PNBC-21-1553. The sequence goes on along the minus strand of NZ_CP085470.1, from coordinate 1,221,504 downwards.
CGTCCATCCCACTCATTTGTGGTAACATCACATCTAAAACAATAAAATCATAATTTACGGTTTTAATCATTTGATAAGCCGTCTTACCATCTAATGCGACATCTACTTCATAACCGGCATTTTCTAACGTATACTGCAATAATGTTACGATTGAACTCTCATCATCAACAATTAAAATTCGTTTCACTAAGGTAACCTCCAAAATATAGCACTCTTTTACTTTGAAAATATTTTAACGATAATTTCTTCTCTTTTAATAACGCCCAAAGTACGACTGTCGACAGAACTGCGCCGATTATCTCCTAGCACAAAATAACTATCTTTAGGAATAACACATTCCATTGGACGACGTAAATAATATCGATTCGCTTCTGTTAAATAGGGTTCATATAATATTCTTTGATTGATTTCTACACCTTTAGGTGATAGACGTAGGGATTCATCAGGCAAGCCAATCACACGCTTAATGAACAGTTTTTCTTTTCTTTTAAAAATAACAATATCATACCTTCGAATTTTTCTAATTGGTTTTGATAAAACGATATCTCCTGAGTGAAAAGTAGGAGCCATTGAATTCCCAGATATTTTTACCAGAATCTTCTTAAAAATCAAACTGCTAATACAAAAAATCAAAAGAAAATAGCTCACATTCATGACCACCTTTGCCCTTTCCATTATAATCTATTTTGATGACTTTACGCAAAATTTTCACTATAATCTTTGTTACATGGAGTGATTCTTTCATTTACCTATATTGAAAATCGTAAAGGAGCAGCTGTATGGACAATCGATTGATTACTGTTAATCAACTATTTAACTTATTAAAAACACATTATCAAGGGAGCATCGAAGATTGGTGGCCACATGAAAGCAAACACGAAATTGTTATCGGAGCCTTTTTAGTCCAGAATACTACCTGGCATAATGTCGAACTCTCACTCAATCAAATCAGGCAAAAAGCCAGTTTTTCTCCGAAAACCATTCGACAACTTTCCCAACAGGAGTTAAAAAAAATAATTCATTCAAGTGGTTTTCATGAAAATAAATCCCGAAATATTTTAGAGTTTTTCGAATGGACCAAAACCTTTGAAGACCAATATGACAAGATTAAAGCCCATTTTGGTCCTTCCCTGCGTAAGGAACTATTAAAAAGGCGTGGTATTGGACCTGAAACGGCAGATGTTTTATTAATGTATGTATTTAACGAACCCGTCTTTATCGCTGACAATTATGCACGACGACTTTTTCAATTACTGAAGGCGCCTGTCCCTTTAACCTACCCCGCAGTAAAACAGTTTGCTGAAAAAAATGGTGAATTAACCGTTGCTGAATGGGCCGCTTTTCACGGATGGATTATTCAATTTGCCCAACAACATTTACGCCCCAACCAAAAAGTATCCGAACATTTTTTAAACGGTTATCAATTAATCGCGAACCACGACAATCATAATTAAGCGTTTAATACTCATTTATCACAAGTACGGCAATGGCAATTAAGTGATTAAGACTAATTCATCACAATTACACTATGATAATTAACTGATTAAAACTAATTCAGCACAAATACGGCAATGGTAATAACGTGATAAAGCCTAGCTAACTACCTCACTCAATGACATTCTTTGTGAAATCCACCAAATCTTCACATTAAAAGAGTAGCTATCTATTTTTTGTATGTTATAATGATTGGGTATTTTTATTAGAGGTGAAGAAATTGCTTAAAAGATTTTTTGCAACATGCTGTTTATGTCTCTTTGCTTGGTCATTCGGTATCACGCCTTTGATGGTTGTTCAAGCCAATGATCAGTTAAAAGATGTTGATCAAAATTATTCAATAAAAAACAAGACCGTAAACGATATTCTCTACGATACGATTAGAGAATTTGAATACAATAGTGACCAAATCGCTATTGCGTTCTATGACTTTATTGATGATACACACTATACTTTGAATAGTGATATTACCATGTTAGGAGCCAGCACGACCAAAGTTGCGACCGCAGCACTCTATACTTCATTAATCAATGAAGGGTATCTGTCTTTTGATACACCAATCCCCTTTGTTGAGGCAATGTTTGAAGAAGGTGGCGGCAATATTACCAATAGTCCTATCCAACCAAGTTACGCTTTGCAAGATTTAATCTATGAAATGTTAATCAATTCAGACAATACCGCTTGGAATTTATTAACGCATTATTACTTTAATTATATTGGCAACCATCAAAACGATATGTTAATGCTTAGCGGTGCCGATATTTATGACCCAGAATTATATCAATTTAATCATGTGAATGCAGAAGTATTAGAAGGTATCTTAATTGCAATTGCTTCTTCTGATTATTATTCTAATGTCGTTGACACGATGTTAGCAGCCCAACCTCATTGGTTACTAAAATATTATCTTAATGATAATATGGCTGTGAAATATGGATACTTAGATGAGTATTTCCATGATACAGGCATTTATTTTGATGAAAACGGCGAGCCACTCTACACCTTAGTTGTCATGACGGACAGTATAGGCCTTGATTATGATGGTATGCAAAATGAATTTTTCGGATTGATCAACTTGAGACTAAATCGTTGGTTTGAAGCTCAACACGAATCAAATTCAATCAGCAAAACACTTTAAACAAAATCAATTCATTGCATTTAAAAACATTCACAATGCTATCTACGATTTTAAGTGCATAGAGTGTCCTTTAGATGATTTGGTTTTAAATATAGACAGACTAAGTGGTCTATAGCCATTGATTTTTGCTTCGCCTATCAAATGACCATAATTAAATAAATAGGCATCATTTTGTGGCATTTAACTATTTATATAAAATAAAAAAGAGACTGAACAGAAATAATTTGATAGGTTCCTTTTAAAGTAGCATTACTTTTTAGTATTTACTTGATAAGGAGCCGTTCATATTATATTTCGTCCAGTCTCTTTTTTATTAATATCAATCGTCATTCAATCTTCGTCAGTCAAAATTAATTTGTTTATTTGGTGGCTAAATAATAAGGAAACAATCGTTCAAACTGTTGATTTATCGCTTCAATTAAATCATCCATCGTTTGAAATTCATCAAAAAATCCAATTAAACTTTTAACAAGAACTTTTCTTACTTCTCCCACATCGACAGCTTTTTTTAAAAAGATGCGATTATCCTCCGTACCTGAATAAATAAAAGGTTCACCTTGACTAAAAGCTAAATAATACATGGCGTCATTAGCTGGAACCGTCAATACTCGGCGTTGTCTCGCCAAACTATCTTTAGCTAATGTTCGCTCAAGTACACTTACCTCCCAGGTTAATCCTAATCGTTGTCCTTCGATATATAAACGTACAGCCATGCCAGGATAAGACATCTCATCGTTTTCCCCTCTAAAAAAACAATAAAATAACGGTGTTCCAAATTGCGCTTGATTCATCCAATTACTTACCCGTTGCATCTTTAAAAGATTTTGTTGGTCATTGAAAGCTTCTACTATTTTTTTAAATTGGTTACGCGCCTTTCCTCCGTCCTGTTTAAACTGCAGCATAAATTCTTCTTCATCTAAAGCTTTATGGGGTGCAATATATTTTTGCCCTAAATACTGAAGATAATGTTGAATTGCTTGCGCTTCTTGTAACATACTGATCACCTCACTATCTATTTTATCTTCTCGGAACACTCAATACAATTTTTTTAAAAATATTTGCTTGTGGCTCCTCATTTAATTTTAATCTGATATAATATATTTATATTAATCGATTGGGGGCCCTTACATCATGATGAAGAAAAAAACTTTAAATGATTTAGCTGAGATTATTAACCTTGAGGCAATCCGTGAATTACCAAAAGCGACTGAACATTTTATTAGTGATATCCATGGTGAATTCGAAGCCTTTGACCACATTAGACGTAATTGCTCCGGTATTATTCGCATTAAAGTACAAACCCTTTTTGAAGATGAACTAGATGAACAAGCCATTAATGAGCTTTGCTTCGCCATTTATTATCCTGAAGATTTTTTTAGGAAAACAACGCTCTTTTGATAAATGGCAATCTTTATTAAAAAATTTAGTCAACCTCACTCGTTTTGTGTCCAGTAAATATACCCGTTCAAAAGTAAGAAAGGCTTTACCGAGTGAATATGCTTATATTTTAGAAGAGCTTTTATATCAATACGATGAACACGATAACAAAAACGCTTATTATCATACGATTTTTAAAACTATAATAGAACTTGAGTTAGCACCTCAATTTGCAACTGAATTGAGTTACCTAATCCAACGATTTGTAGTCGATCATCTCCATGTATTAGGAGATATCTATGACCGTGGTGCTCATCCTGATAAAGTAATGGATGTCCTCATGAGCTTACCATCCGTTGATATTACTTTAGGAAACCACGATATCATCTGGATGGGGGCCTATGCTGGTAATATGACTTGTCTTGCTACAGTTTTAAGAATTGCTTTCCGCTATGGACACACCCAATTCTTAGAAGAAAGCTATAACATTGACTTAAGCCGATTAAAAAAATTCGCCCTTCGTTATTATCAAGAAAATGCTGCTTTTAAACCTAAACTCGAAACACCTATCGATGCAGCAACAGAAACTGCGATAAATTGTATGCATCAAGCCATGACCATCATGCAATTCAAATTAGAGGGCCAATTAATTGAACGTCGCCCAGAATTTCAGATGAACCATCGCAATTTACTGCCGATGATTGATCCCAATACCCTTACAATCAACATTGAAGGTCAAGAATATCACTTAGACAATACTTGCTTTGATTTAATCGATTGGGAACAACCAAATGAATTAACCTTGGGTGAAGAACTTATTTTATTAGATTTACTACATCAGTTCCAAAATTCAGCAAAATTAAAAGAACACATGGAATTTTTATTAGAAAATGGAAAAATGTATTTAACTTACAATGATAATCTTCTTTTCCATGGGTGTATTCCTGTTAACGAAGAAGGTCAATATTACCAATTAAACATCGATAATCAACTCTATCAAGGTAAATCATTGATGGACTTCTATGCAACCTCAATCGAAGAAAGCTTTAAGCAATTAGATTCTCGTGACGACTGGGCAACAGACACCCTTTGGTACCTATGGTGCGGTCCTAGTTCTACCCTCTTTGGAAAAGATATTATGCGCACCTTTGAACGTTACTTTATCTCTGATAAAACAGTCCATAGCGAAATTAAAAACCCTTATTATGAATGGCGCAAAAATGAGCAATTTTGCTTAAAATTATTAAACGATTTTGGTTTAACGAGCGAAGGCTATATTATAAATGGTCATACCCCAGTGAAAACAATCAAAGGTGAAAATCCTATTAAGGCCAATGGTAAAATGCTTGTCATTGATGGTGGCTTATCAACTGCCTATCAAAAAGTAACCGGCATTGCTGGATATACACTCGTCGATAATTCTAATGAAGTGTATTTAGTTGCGCATCATCCCTTCACTTCAAAACAAAAGGCGATTGAAAAATATCTTGACATTTTTCCAACACAACTAATTGTTAAAAAACGTCATGAGCGTCAATATGTCAAAAATACTGATATAGGCAAGGAACTTGCACGACAATCTCAAGAGCTTAAGGCCAACATATTGTATGAAAATGACAAAGACTAACATTAGAATACCAGCTTAAAAATGGGGAGGAATCACAATTTAAGTGACCAATTTAATTTTAGAACTTTCAGAATCAACCAAACTCACTAACCCCAAGTGAGAATATCCGCTTGATAAATGAATAATGATTCACATTAAGTTAAAATACTGGCTTAAAAATTGATAATGAGGCTGGGCATAAACTTGATAAATCTAGTTAAGATTATTGTTCGTTAATTAATAGCGCAGTCGTTGAGTGCCCGTAAACTGCGCCTTAAGGTAGTTGAGAGTAATCTTGAAAAATTCAATCAAATTATTGTGCGATAATTAAAAGCGCAGTCGTTGAGTGCCCGCAAACTGCATCTTAACGACTTGTTTGAGGCCTACTCAACTGTGCGGGGGTAGGCCGACGAAGCGAGAACACTTCAATTTTCTACTTCTGGTCTACTCCCAACTGTGCGGGGTGGACAGACGAAGCGAAAATTATTTAATTTTCTACTTCTTGCCCACTCCCACTTTAAACGGTAACAACCAACACTAGATTAACATACTGGCTAAAAAAGAAAACCTGACAATGAGTACGAAGTAATTGCTACTTTTGCTACTCATTGTCAGGTTTATTTAATGGTGATAATTATTACTGAATCATCGATTCAATACCTGCTTCTAATATTTCTAATTGATAAAGGGTCTCATCATCCGAAACCGTTTTTGGAGCGCCATTAACGATGGTGTCATACAAGTTCTGATAGAAACGACTATAATCTCCCACCTCAGACACCACTTTCTCTTCATGGTAATTCCCTTTAGAATCTATATAAGTCAAGGTCCCATAATCTTCCGGTAAATCTAAACCGAAGTCTGGATTATCAGGCATATAAAAATGTTTCAGATGTTCTTCCTGGCGGTCTTTTTTCTCTTTAATAAACATCCCTTTAGTACCGTAGACCACAAAACTAGGACGTGTTTTAATTCTAAAATAACTTGATTTGACCGATACTTTCGTTTTACCGTAATAAAGGTCGATATCAAAATAATCATTCATTCGATTAGGCCCAAGTAATTGTCTCACATCAAAATGAATATGATCGGCTTTGCCAAAATGAGCAATCACCTGATCCAGAGTGTGACAAGCGTGACCATATAAATAACTTTGTTCAACCTTAAATTCATGAACATTTTCCGGTATTTCAGGTCTAAAATAATCAAAATGCATTTCTAACTCTAAAACATCCCCCAACTTGCCACTTTCAATCACTTTAAGGGTCGTTAAATAGTCAGAATCAAAGCGTCTATTTTGAAAGGCTTGCAACATCAATCCTTTAGCTTCGGCTAATTGAAAAAGTTCTCTTGCTTCGTTCGCTGTATGGGTGAACGGCTTTTCTACTAAAGCATGTTTACCAGCTTCCAAAACTAATTTAGCAAAATGATAATGCGAATCTGAATAAGTGGTGATGACAATTAAGTCAATTTCTGGATCTTGTAATATTTCATCTAAATCCATCGTATAATGAATATCTTCAAAGGTTTGCCATTTCGGTTGACTACGATGATAAATCGACTTAATACGAATGCCCTCTACTTTTCTAGCAAAAGGCAAGTGATAACGATTAGTACTCTTACCATTTCCGATATATCCAATGGTTAACATTTCCAGTCCTCCTATTAAAAAAGGCGATGCAAAATAGAATTTCTTTTTCTATTTTACATCAGCCTCCTGATTTATTTAATTAATTATTTTTGTGCACGACGCATATAAGTACCTTCAGAGGTATTAATTTCTAACGCTTCTCCTGTTTCGATAAAGTCTGGTACGTTAACCACTAAACCTGTCTCCATCGTTGCTGGTTTGCCAGATCCTGTAACAGTGGCACCTTTAATTGAAGGTTGTGTCTCAGCTACTGTTAATACAACCGTTGTTGGTAATTCAACACCGATCACTTCAGAACCATAAAATTGGATTTTAGCTTCCATATTTTCTAATAGAAATTTCAATTCATTTTCAATCGTTGATGTTTGAATTTCGTATTGTTCATATGTTTCTAAGTCCATGAAGGTTGCAACATCATCCATGCTATATAAGTATTGAACTTCTTTTGTTTCAAGATAAGCACGCTCAAATTTTTCGTCCGGACGGAAGGTTGTGTCATAAGTGGCACCTGAACGTACGTCACGTAATTTCATACGCATAACCGTATTACCTTTACCAGGTTTGTGGTGACTTGCTTCTAGTACACGGATTAATTTGCCATCTTGAACGAATGTCATACCCGCTCTTAAATCTACTGCAGAAATCATCTTTAAACTTCTCCTTTATTTATCAATCTTTCACTCGTACATTATAACATAAAGATGAATTTTTTCCACATAATTCTAGTATCTTTAGTATCAATCATAAATGTGTTACAATAATACCAAATTAAATTTTAATGAGAGAAGTGAAGATTATGAATTTGTTTGAAAACCGCTTTAATGAAGACGTTGAAAAAATTGGAATATCGGCCATCCGTGAATTTGATGAATTATGTAATCAAATTGAAGGCATCATCAAATTGACTTTAGGTGAGCCAGATTTTACGACACCTGGCCATATTAAAGAAGCTGGTAAACTAGCGATTGATAACAATGCGACTCGCTATACTCATGCCTCTGGCGTTTTAGAATTAAGACAAGCTGCATGCCAATGGTTAAATGATAAATATCAATTGAATTATACGCCAGAAGAAACCATTGTTACTCATGGTGCCACTGAAGGTTTGTCGATAGCCTTTAAAGCGATTCTTAATCCTGGTGATAAAGTACTAATCCCTTCACCTTTTTTCACCTTATACCAATCAATGATTATCTTATATGGCGGTATTCCGGTTCATATTAACACCGAACCAAATCAATTTGTGCTTTCTCCAGAATTGTTGGAACAAGCATTAGCCGAACATGGTGACGACGTGAAAGCCATTGTCTTAAACTACCCAACCAATCCTACAGGCATCACTTGGGACGATGAAGAAGCGCAAGCAATCGCCAATATTTTAAAAGATAAGCCAATTTTCATCGTCAGTGATGAAGTATATAGTGAATTTGTTTACGGAGATAAACATGTTTCCATCGCAACTTATCTACCAGAACAAACAATCGTTGTACAGTCATTATCTAAATCCTATTCGATGACCGGATGGCGAGTTGGATTTAACTTTGCTCCACTGATGATTACCAATCAAATGAATAAAGTTCACCAAAACTATATCACCAACGCAACGAGTATCTCACAACATGCCGGTATTGCTGCCCTAACCGATGGTAAAGATGATGCCCTAATCATGAAAGAAGCCTATATTAAACGACGCGATTATATTTATGAACGCATGACCAAAATGGGATTTGAAATTATTAAACCAAATGGTGCTTTTTACTTATTCGCTAAAATCCCTGCCGGTTATCCTCAAGACAGCTTTGAATTCGGTAGAGAACTGGCGACGAAAGCACAGGTTGCATTAATTCCAGGTTCAGCATTTGGAACGGGTGGCGAAAATTACGTCCGCTTAAGTTATGCTGCAAGCGACGACATCATTGCTGAAGCAATGGACCGGATGGAAAAATTTATGAAAGAATACCCCACACAAAACTAATTAAATCTATCTAGCTCATACAGTTATAATATCCGCGGCATCATTAAACTCTTGGTATTTTACTGCAAACACGACTAAATAACTAAAAAGACTCATAAATAAACAAGGAACATCTCAATATTTTGAAAAGTTCCTTGTTTTATATTTGAATGACAATATGATGAGTTGGGCAAAAACTTTTTAAATTCTGTTCAGGCATATCTGTTTAATTCAAAGCGCAGTGGTTGAGTGGTCTCAAACGGCGTCTTAACGAGGTTAAAGATAAATTTTGTAAACTCAAATCAAGTTATTGTTATTAAATTAAAAGCGCAGTGGTTGAGTGGCCTCAAACGGCGTCTTAATGAGGTTAACGATAAATTTGGTAAACTCAATCAAGTTATTTCTCATTAATTAAAAGCGCAGTGGTTGAGTGGCCTCAAACGGCGTCTTAATGAGGTTAAAGATAAATTTGGTAAACTCAATCAAGTTATTTCTCATTAATTAAAAGCGCAGTGGTTGAGTGGCCTCAAACGGCGTCTTAATGACTTGTTTGAGGCCTACTCAACTGTGCGGGGGTAGACCGACGAAGCGAAAAATATTCAATTTTCTACTTCTGGTCTACTCCCAACTGTGCGGGTGTAGGCAGACGAAGCGAAAATCATTCGTTTTTCTACTTCTGGTCCACTCCCTTTCTATATCCTTTTAGCTAAATCAATATTCGTTTGGATTGATATGAGAGACTCTTTTAATTTTGCTTGCTCCCATTCATTAAGTGCTATAGGTAAGACTTTTACAATGCCTTCTTTTCCTATAATGGTCGGTAGACTGTAAGCAATCGCTTCTGAGTGATATTCATTGGCTTCAACTACTGTACTTACGGGATAAATCATGTGATCATCTAACAGAATAGATTGTGTAATATCGATGGCTACTTGTGCGATAGCCGCATCGGTGACACCGTTTTTTGCTCTAAATACATCGTAAGCCGCTAATACTACCTTTTCCTTAATCTCATCTGGATTCCGTTCTGTGATGTTAGGAAAGTACTGTTTTAGTTGTTGATAACCAATCCCCGCAATACTCGCATGACTCAAAGCAGGAAAGGCAGTATATCCATGTTCACCTAACATATAAGCTTGCACTGAATGGGGTGCCACATCATACATCTGGGCTAAAATATAACGCAGTCTTGCGGAATCTAAACTACAACCGGTCCCAATCACTTTATTTTTAGGATAGTCAAACTCGGTGGCCGCCATATACACGACGGTATCAGCAGGGTTTGTAATAAATAATAAAATTGGCTCATGAGTAACCTGAGTAATATTCGTCATAATTTCTCGAATAATATAGGCGTTTTGAGTTAACAACGCTTGTCGATCTTCTGGTAGTTCACCATTGGGATAAACATAGGACGCTGCAATAATACAAATATCGACATCGATTAAATCACTATATTGTCCCACATAGATTTTAGTATTATGCCGACTTAATAATCCTGTCGCATGGGCCTGATCCAACGCCTCACCAGTAGCCAATTCTGTACGGGGATCAATTAAAATAATTTCTGAAAATAAATGGGAATGAAGCGCACTTGCTAATACTTGCGTCCCCACATGTCCTACACCTATAATCGCTAATTTATGAGTTTTCATCCAATCGCCTCTCATCGTTTTTTAATTTTAATGATATACTAATTCATCTAATTTTTCAAAAAAATTTTACCCCAGGATAATCAGTTCATTTTTATGAAGGCAGCATGACTAGTAAGGCATTTAATTGGTAATCTTTACCTTCTTTTCTAGCTGAATGAAGTCTCTCACTCACAAATGTTGACTCGGTAGAAAAATCAATATTTTCTATTTTTACACCCGCTAATTTTAAAACTTCAATGTTGGCCTGGATCATATCTAAAATGAATTTGTCACCTTTTGCTTTAAAATAACGATCGCGATGACCAATTGCTTCAAAAGCCTCATAGACTTCTGAACCTACCTCATAATGCTCTTGGTCAATTGAAGGACCGACATAAGCAATTAAATCAGAGACATCGGTTCCAAAATGATTAACCATCTTAACAATCGCTTGCTGACTAATTTTTTGAACGGTACTACGCCAACCCGAATGAAGGGCTGCTATTACCTTACTGATAGGATCATAAATAACAATCGGTGTACAATCCGCCATCCGTACTAAAAGAGCTACACCGGCTTCAGCTGTAATAAAGCCATCTGTTTCTGGTGATAGTGGGTAACCTGCAAACAGAGGATGTTCACCTTTATCTGCATTGACAATCTCTACATTTGCACCATGCACTTGGTTACCATGATGAACTTGCTTTGGCTCTATGTTTAACGCTTTTAATATTTTATTTAAAGATTGACGATAAACTTCTTCGCCAACTAATTGTTTAAAATTTAGCTCACTCCCTCCAATTGCATGGATAATTTGATAGTTGTTTAATTTTTTTGACGGTTGTTTAATAATCATCTGCCTCACTCCTAGCAATATATATTTAGAAGGTCATTTCACACCCTTCTGATCGTCTCTGTTTCTCATAATTTTACCGAACAATATGTCATGGATAAGGTCTTACCCGCTATTAGACTGGACAATTTTGAAGAAATCGAACAGGGTGACAATGGTAAGCAAACGAAGCGTACTAGCTAAGCCTCATTTGAATTCATAAAATGTTCAATTGTTCCTTCATATTACTTTTTTTCAATCTTAGCACGAAGTGATTCAAACTGTCTATTTGACTTTAAAATTTGTTTCCGATAAGATGAGATTAATGTATTTCGAATTAGAAAGGAGTCGCCATGTTAAATAATATTGAACAAGCGTTAATCAACTATCAAGCAAAACCCATTAGTCAAAAACGTATATATGCTGTCTTATTGCCTTTAATTAAAGTAAAGAACGAATGGCATGTCTTATATGAAATCCGAAGTGAACAAGTGCCACAACCTGGTGATGTTTCCTTTCCTGGTGGAGCAGTTGAAGCCAATGAATCACTTGTCCAAGCAGCGATCCGCGAAACGACTGAAGAATTAAACATCTCAGAAAACCAAATCCAAATTCTAGGAGAAATCGATTATATCGTCAATGCTCAAGCGACCATTCATTGTTTTGTCGGCAGACTTTTGATAGACGATTATCAACAAATTACCCCCAATGAAGAAGTTGCTAAAATATTTTCCGTTTCTTTAAAAGACTTAATTAATCATCCACCTAGATACTATCAATTAGCGTCAGAAATCGTCCCTAATGAGGATTTTCCATTTAATAAAATCCGTAATGGCAAACAATATCGCTTTTCGCAACGTAGTAATGCGATTCCTTTTTATGATTTAACAGATGAAACAATCTGGGGAATGACAGCTCAATTCACCCATCGTTTCACGCAAATTATCACTCAAAACAAAAATAACAACGTTGAATAACGTAGTGCCTTGTTTTCAGTACAAGGATTACGTCCACTCAACGTTGTTAAAATTAGGTTCTATAATTTTTAGTGTTGGCGGAAGCTTCACCAGCGCTATTTTTATATGCAAAAAGCTCGTGATTTCCTCTAAAAATTAAGTTGTACACAAAAAAATATAGAGCCTTACTATTTTACCAACATTACTTGCCTTAGAGCTCATTTTTTATCATTTCTCCCGCTACAAGTTGTAGAACCATTTTTCTTACTAAAATTCTTTGCTTCTTTTTGAGAAAATCAATAAAAAATATATAACCTAAGTTTATTCACATAGGTTTTCAATTAACCTAGCCTTTTATTTTTTTATTAGATTTAAAACATTCAAAGCTGAATGTTGCACTTCTTTTAAAGTAATTCCATCGAGATGCTCTAGCGATTGAATTAAAGAATCATCAGATTCCTTTGTTACAAAATCTTTTCCACCAGGCATTAAAATATCAACTTGTGCTCTGACTCGATAAGCATTGTTTTCAACATGTTCGAAATTTGGGTCTTTAGCCATTCGCATCCACCAATCAGTTAAGATACACCCTTGATATTTCCATTCATTACGTAAAATTTCTGTTGCTAAATCAAAATGATAATGAGCCCATACCCCATTTATCTTATTATATGACGACATGATTGAATAAGGATTAGATTCCTTCACGCAAATTTCAAATCCTTTTAAATAAATCTCACGCAAAGCACGTTCCGATACGCGCGAGTCATTATAATTTCGATTTGTTTCTTGATTATTACATGCAAAATGTTTTGGGCAAGCTGCAACTTGATTGCTTTGCACCCCCATAACATAACTTGCAGCCATTTTACCTGTTAAATAAGGATCCTCTGAAAAATACTCAAAGTTTCGCCCACCTAAAGGATTTCGATGGATATTCATCCCTGGTGCTAAAATCATATCGGAACCTAAGTCCAGTAATTCTTTTCCAAATTCAATCCCTATCACTTCCAGTAATTCTAAATTCCACGTACTTGCAAAAGCAGTACCACAAGGTAAAAGTGAAGCGTAATAATTTAAGCGAATACCTGCTGGACCATCTGTGGTAATAACCGGAGGAATTCCTTTTTGACGTAATGATTCAATCGTTCCACCAAACATTCCAGCATTCCCTTTCGGACCAAAGGAGCTATTCATTGGTCCTTCACCGCGCGTTAAGGCGTCTAACTCTTCTTTAGAAAAAGAATGAATCAACTCTGATACTGTTTTACCGGTATCTAAGAAAGTCTCTTCAGAACTTACTTCTGATAAACTTTCCAGATGCTGCAACACTCTTTCCTTTACTGATTCTTTTTGTAAAGTTACGGGTTGATAAGTTTCAATCAATTGTCCTTCTTCCAACGTAGCAACTAAACGATTAAAATTTTCCACTGGAGCGGCAATTTGTTTCAATTTTTGAATTACTAATAATTTTTCTAAATGATAATTGCCCACCAATTCTAAGTTTATTAGACTATCGCCCACATAAAATTGATACTCTCCCGCCTCAAGAACATAGCTAAATGGATGACCTGTTACACCACTATCATCATAGGAAGCTAAGTCTTGTAGTTTAATTTCAAAATTCAAATTCTCTGTTTCACCAGGTTGAAGAAGCTCTGTTTTTTGAAATTCAATTAAATTGCGTTTAGGTTTTCCTAATTTTCCTTGTGGAGGCTCATAATAGACTTGAACCACCTCTTTACCCGGCATTTCTCCAATATTAGTCACAGAAACATTAATCGTCACACTTTTATCATTTACTAATAATTCTGAATCCATAGCAAACTGAGTATAACTTAACCCATAACCAAATGGATAAATAACTTTTTCAGGATGGAATGTTTCAAAATAACGGTATCCGACATAGATATCCTCTACATATTCTACATACTCTTCATGACCAAACTGTTTAGCACTTGGATAATCTTCGTAATGACGCGCAATCGTGTCTGGCAATTTAGCTGAAGGATTCACATCTCCCATCAAAACATCCGCAATCGCATTGCCACTTTCCATACCACCTTGCCAAGCAAATAATATAGCTGAAAAGGCATAGTTTTCCGTCCAGGATAAGTCGATGACATTTCCACTATTGATAACTAAGATGACTTTTTCAAAATAATGGGTCACTTGATCAATCATTTGCTTTTCTTTTTGAGTTAAATAATAGCTACCTTCTTCCAAGACATTTTCACGATCTTCACCAGCCGCGCGTCCAATCACTATTAATGCAATTTCGGAATCTTCGCTAGCTGACTTTACTTCTTCATTCGTTAACGTCATTTCCTCTAAGAAGCGTGGCCATTGTCCCCAAATACCATCTTCTACTATATTATTAGCAGAAAATGTTTGATATTTTTTTATTAATACTTTATTTAATAATAAATCTTTTTCTTCTAATCCCTGAATAACATTGACTAAATAAGGTGGATTGACTTCTCCACCAGAACCATATCCTACATAAAAATAGTCTATTTGAGAACGTCCAAAAACTGCTAATTTGCTTTGTGCTTTTAAAGGTAATACACCCTCATTTTCCAAAAGGACAATACTTTCTGCTGCTGCTTGTCTCAGTAATGCTGACATTTTAGGATTGATCTTTTTTCTCCTAAAATGCCCTCTTTAATATTTATATGTTGTACTAATTCACTTACATTATCTTGGTTACTCATTGGTTTCCTCCCTACTTCCACTCACATTATTGACTATTTTTCTAATGTCATATAGTATTTATCGCGAAATTTCTTAGGTGTAATACCCACAAATTCTTTAAAATGCTTGATAAAATGGCTTTGTGATGAGAAAGAAAATTTGTTCGCTATATCCAATACGGACTCATCAGAATACCTTAATAAATTCATCGCCAACTTTATTTTTTGTTGATTAATGTACTTACTGATAGGCATTCCCATTTCTGATTTGAATAATCTTGACAAATAGCTTGGTGTTACATCCAATTCCAATGCAATATCCTCAACTAAAATACGATCTTGAATATGCGTATAAATATAATTTTTACATTCTACAACATGTTTGGAAATCGCATCACTAATTTTTAACATTCGCATTTTATTAGTAAAATCCCAAACCATTTCATCATGAAGCTCATGAACTTCTTCAATCGTTTGTAAATTATCTAACTTTTGAATATAATAATCACTTAAACGAAAAGCGCGTTCAGGTTCCATTCCGTAATTACTACAATATCTTGTTACCATGGCGGTAGTGATGACAAAATGATATTTGATATTTACTAAAGGATTTTTGGATAGTTTACCTACGCCTTCAACTTCAATAAATTTATTTGCTCGTAAATTTTTATCTATCGCACCCAAATTGCCATCTGCTACTGCTTTATAAAATAAATACTCTTCAGATAATTTGCGGTGTTTTATCCCTATTTGCTCTAAATCGGAATTAATAATCCATTTATCATTCAACGGGTTCATTTTTACACCTCAACTTCATTCCATTTATTGTCTTCTCTTTTAGTTTACTTCTTCTAATTCAATATCGTCAATAACTACGCGATGTTCTTGTTCGATGACTTTATCTTCCACGGCACCTAACGAAATACTCAACATTGCTTTCAAATCATCGGGTTCTTCCATCGTAAATTCATATCGATACTCTTGATAGTCAGCTTTTAACGGTACAATCTGTTCCGGCAAATAAGTCGTCCATACATCATCTGCTTTCCCATCTCGTTGCAAAGCATACATAATACTACGTTCTACACTACTTTTGGCCTTGAAGGTTAAGCGATATGTCTTCCCTTTTATTAAAGGAACTTGTTCTTGAATCAATTGAATTTTCCATGCCTGGTCACCGGTATTATAAATCGTAAAATCAGCTGCATTGTCCTCATTCAAGCTATCCACCACAACCGTTGCATTAGCAGAAGCATCAATAAAAGGATTATAACCTGTTAAGCCAGCATTAAAGCTACCATTTTTAATTAAACGATTTTCTTGCACTTTTACATTATCGACTCTGACTTCATTCACATTATCAAAAGTTAACGTTAAATCGGTATTATTGAGTTGTTCTTCCTCTAAGGTAAAACTATAACGATAAGGATTTAACCCTTTTTCTACAGGTAACTCGAATTCAGATTCACCTATCTTGCCTTTTAATGTGAAGTTTTCTTCAGCTTCAACATCTAGTGAAAATTCATATTCTACCCCTGCATCTAATGGTAACTGTTCTTGAAGTAATGTACTCGTCTTGCCACCAGCAACAATTAAACGGCGACCGTCTTCCAAAGGTGAAATAGCTTCTTCTAAGGCACCACCATCCCATTGCCAGAAACCAATATGATAATCGCCTTCTTGGAATTTGCCATTATAAACATAGTTGCCATCTGATAATACGGTTTTACCTTCTGTCGTTTCAGAACCTTCAGTTTTCTCTAAACGCTTCACACTGACGTCTTTTAAGTAAAATGGAGTGGCTTCATCGTAACCACCTAAATTAAATTCTAATCGTCCATTTTCATCTGAAGCTTCATTCATTGCAAATTCAAACTCAAACGTCTGGGGCTCTGAGGTTAATTCAAATTCTTGATCCTCAAAATATCGAATATAACCATTATCTGGACCAGTTACATTCACTCTACCCAAACGTTCTTGGTCACTCCATGCCGTAAAGCTAACTTGATACTGATAATTTTGTTCCATTGGCAAATGAGCTTGAACTAACTGAACACTATAATCCACCTCACCATTAGCAGTGGTATTAATCGATAACTGATTATCCGCAATACTCGCTTCTGCCTCGCCACCTTGCGTCGTCAAGAAAATCCAATTGTCTTCATCCGATAATTCTTCACTTTCTGAAAAATCACCATTAACAATATAATTACCTGATTCATCGGCTTCACGTGCAGCAAATTCTTGTGTAGGTTTTTGAACATTTTCATCATAAGCTTCTTTTTGATAGACTCTGACATAATCAATATCATAGGATTGACCTTCAAATTCGGTTGAATCGTCTGGATAGCCAACCCAGCTACCACCTACTGCTAAATTTAAAATCACATAAAATTCTGAATCAAATGGCGCAGGGTAGGTAATTTCACCTTGTCCTTCGGTTTTTGAATACCATTCGCTTTCAGAATGAATCAGTTGTCCATCGACAAACCAATTGATTTTTCCAGGTAACCATTCGAGCGCAAATACATGATACTCTTCACTAAAATCCCCTTCAGTCAATTGCATTTCACCTTGACTTTCACGATGTGGATTGCCGTAATGGATTGTTCCATAACTTTTAGTCGTATCACTACCATGCACTTCCATGATATCAATTTCACCACAACGCGGCCACTGTCCATAGACATTTTCATCTGCAGACATCAACCAAAATGCAGGTAAATAGCCTTGCCCTTTAGGGACTCTTACTTTTGCTTCAAAAAAACCATATTTAAAATTTTGTTTGTTTTGTGTATTAACACGACCAGAATAATACAGGTCTTGACCATCAACCGACTCTTTTACTGGTTGAATTACTAATTTTCCATCATTTACTTGTAAAACTTTTTCATCATCAATATATTCTTGCCACTCTTCGTTCACCCAACCTGGCTCATGCAATTCAACATTCCAATCATCACGATTTAGCTGATCTCCCTCAAATTCATCGCCCCATACAAAGTCATACTCTTCAAAGTTAACTCCTTGCTCTTGGTATTTTTCAAGGTACTCACTAGCGTATTCCACTTTAGATGTTCCTTCATTTGAGCTTTCTGTCGTTGTTGAATCGTCTGATTTAACTGCTTGTGTTTCAATCGATGTTTCTTCCACACTTGTTGAATCCTCTGCTAAGATATTAATCGGTGTTAAATTTCCTAATGCCATAACCGATAATAAAGACAACCATTTCTTTGAACTTTTTTTCACCTATAACAGACCCCTTTATCTATATATTTTTATTCCTTCACACTTCCTAAAGTAACACCAGCAATGATGTACTTAGATAGCAACAGATAAACAATCACAATAGGAATGATAGCAACCACAATCATCATATAAACCTTCGCCATATCGAAGTTCATAAAGTCCGCTCCACGTAAAGTCGCAATTAAAACTGGCACAGTCATTTTGTCTTTTGAGTCAATAATCAATGCTGGAATAAAGTAATTATTCCATGCTCCTACGAAAACGAAAATGGCTTGAACCGCAATCGCCGGCTTCATTATCGGCAACACAATCCGATTAAAGATAGCAAACTCTCCACATCCATCTATACGAGCCGCCTCAACAATTGATAGTGATAAGGAAGCTTGTAAATAGCTGTACATAAAATAGAAAACGGCTGGGGAAGCAATTGAAGGTAAAATTAATGGCCATAAAGTATCATTTAATTTCATATTCGTAATTAAACGTAAGAATCCCATCGCCGTTACCTGAGTTGGCATGACTAAAATTGCCATAATAAATGTAAAAGCTAATTTTTTTAATTTAAAATCATAACGATAGATACCATAAGCTGTTAAGGCTGAAAAATAGGTACAGATTACCGCTACCGCAGAAGAAACCCAAACACTATTCGCAATCCCTCTAAACATTGGGAAAGTACCGTCATTAGCAACTTTCTTTAAATTTTCCCAAAAGAATTTTCCTGGTAAAGCTGAGAAGCCTTTTTGTAAATCAGCGTGAGAACGAGTAGAATTAATTAACAAAATATAAAAAGAGAACAAACAAAGGATTGATAAAATAATTAACACAATATAGCGAAAAACCTTACTTACCAAAAAATTATTTTTATTTTGCATTTGTTAACACTCCCTTTTTACGACTTTGTTTTGCTTTTTCTCGCATCATTCCAGTCGGATCTTTCTCTTCTAACATTTTATAAACGAAATAGCATAAAATACCACTTACGATAAATAAATAGACAGATAATGCCCCAGCCATACCATAGTTTTTACTCTTCAAGTGACTGTTTAAGAACATAATTAGAGTCATGGAAGTTCTATTTGGCGAACCTTGTCCATTCGTTAAGATTTGTGGCACGTCAAACATTTGTAACCCACCAATAATCGAGGTAATTAAAGTATATGCCAATATTGGTCGAATTAATGGCAATGTAATATGGAAAAATTTTTGTAATGGCGTACAACCATCCATTTCAGCAGATTCAAATATTTCCTCATTAATCCCTAAAATAGCAGCCATTAATAATATTGCGGTGTTTCCAAACCACATTAAAAAGTTCATAAAAGCAATCATAGCGCGGGTTCCAAAAGGCGTTCCTAAAAAGTCAATTTTTTGATTAATCCAACCTAAATTTAAAAGAATTGAATTGACCGGCCCATTAGTTGAAAATAGCGCGAAAAACATCATAGCAAAAGCAGAAGCCATAATTAAGTTCGGTAAGTACATTACGACCTTAAAAAATTGCAGACCTTTAATTTTTAATCTTTTGTCTGTAAACCAAACAGCTAATAACATAGCAACTACAATTTGCGGAATAAATCCTAATAACCATAAAATCATGGTATTAGTTGCATAACGCAACATATCAGATTCTAATAATGCCTGATAATTTTTTAACCCTACAAAATTTGGTCCAATTTGACGAATTCCTGATCTAAAATATTCAAAAAAACTAAAACGAATGGTATCTAACAATGGTATTAAAGAAAAAATAAAGTAAGTTATGAAAAATGGTAGAATAAAGTAATATCCCCATCTTGAGTAATCGACTAGCTTTTTATTTTGTTTCATATTCATTCCCTCCAAGAAATAAAGCGAAGTAAAGCAAGTTATCGACTGCTTACTTCGCCTTATTAAATATTATTTTACTTGATTATTCTGGCCATTTAATTTCAGTAATTTCTGGATGGCGTTCTTTAATCGCAGTTTCAAAGTTTGCTTTTGCTTCATCAAATGTAACTTGATCTTGGAAGTAATCGCCAAATGCATTTTGAATTTCTTCCACACACGCTTGATCATAAGCTGATAATGGTGCTACTTTAATATTTTCGGCAACAGGTGTAAAGTAAGTAAATGGATTTTGTCCACCTAAGAATTCATGTGAGAAGGTATCATCTTCACTTACTTCTTTCATACCGCTTTTAGTATTGGTAAAGTCTAAGTACTCTTTAGAAATCTTCATTAAGTTATCTTTATTTGCTGTTAATTCCATGATAATTTCTTTTGCATGTTCGACGTTATCTGTTCCAGCAGCTGCATGAATGTAAGAACCACCCCAGTTATATTCTTGAGGAGGAGTAGTCACTGCCCAAGAACCAGCTTCGCCATCCCAGTTTGGTTTTAATACGAAGTCGATACCCCAAGCAGGGAATAAGAAAGCAAATGACTTAGATTCTGAACCCATTGCTTTATTCCAGTCATCATTCCATTGCGCTTTTACTGTCTCATCAAAATAACCTGCGTCTTTCCATTCTTTAGAATCATTTACCCAATCAAGAATTTTTTGATCGACATTAATGACAGTTGAATCTTTTTCAACCCAAGGATGTTCAATCGCATTACCATATAAGCGGAAAGTATCAGCATAAGAAGAGAAAACATGGTAACCTTTAGCTTTTAATTCATCCGCTGTTTGTTTTAAGACATCCCAATTTTCAGTCTTTTTAGCAATTTCTGCTGGGTCATCGGTTCCAAATACTTCTTTCGCAATATCACGACGATAAACTAATAGCCCTGGTGTTCCTTGCCAAGTAGAACCTCTTTGAACACCACTTTGATCAGAAGGTGTTGATTTAGCGAAATCAAATTGGTCCGCTAAATCTTTTTCTGGGTCAATACCTAAATCAATTAATGGCATTGCCACATCAACTGCTTCGTCTACGTATTTATTAACATAGTCGGTTTCAGATAAGAAAATATCCACTTTTTCATCGGCACCAGCGTCTGCTTGTCTTAATAATGCCTCGTCTAATTTTTGTTGATACACACCATCTTGGTTAGGATTTACAATCCAGTGAATTTCAGTACCATCTGTTAATTTAGTTACGGTTCCATCTTCAGATGTACTCTCTACTTTAGAATAAACTGCCGTTACACGGTCACGGAACTCATTGTTCCAAGAATAAATATTAATGACTTTACCTTCTTCAGCATTTACCTTAACTAAAGATGCTGCAGATGATAATAAAACTGAACTAAGAGTCAATGCTAAACAACTTTTTGCCAACAATTTTCTCATAAAAACCCTCCTAAATTTTTGCCATTAATTACTTAATGCCATTTGATGTCTTTATCATATCAATATCTTATGATAGCGTTTACCATGTTTCTGACAAAAATACCATATTGATGACATTAAATTATCCGCTTACATTAATAAAAAATATAATATTTTAAAATAATTTCAAAAATATTCAAATTATAATGTTTATTAGAAACATTATATAAACACTGTTAACACAGTATTTTATCTGTTTTTCAGCTAACATTAATGTTTTATATTTTATTCTTAATAATGTTGATATTTTATCATTATAGCAATAAAACCGCATAAAAATGACATTTTTATCATCAAACAGGTACAAAAAATGACATTAGAAGAAAAATTGATTTTTCATTTCCAATGCCGTCCAATAAAAATAAATTGAAATTGATTAATATTAGTTAATCCATAAATGAATCTAGTCACTTAAAATTTAAAATCGTAAACTATCTTCCATTTATCTCAATTATTGCTCTAATCTTTTGTATTTTGATAATTAACCGCCGCACCAATTAAGTTCGCATTTTGCAGAAATTCACAACGATCAATCTTAATCTTCAAATCACCTGCACCGTTTGCTTTTAAATAATGGTCAAGCTTTACTTGAATCGGTGCCAGAAAATCATCCCTTTGTGAGATGCCCCCTCCAATTAAAATGAGTTCAGGGTCTAGCATTAAGGCCACATTATACATACTTCTAGCCAAAGTATCATAGACTTCCTCAACACCTACCTTCGCTTGTTCATTTCCTTTAGCTGCTAAGTCAAATAACTCTTTACCGGATTCAAAATGATAGCGTTTAGCTGTTTCTACCGGACTAGCAATTTGACTCAATGTTTTTTTACCATCCATTAACATATACCCTATTTCGCCACCAAATAGATTCGCCCCTTTAACAAGTTGTTTATTGATACTAACAGCTCCACCAATACCCGAACCAATAATATAAAAAACGACATTGTTTAAGTCTTTTGCTCTGCCATAATAAAGTTCTGCTAAAGCCGCTGAATTCGCATCATTTTCGATGGTTACTTGTTTATTAAATAACTCTGTCAATTCTTTAACAATTTCAAAATTATGGATATAAGGAATGGCACTAATGCCTCTAATCACCCCTAATTTTGAATCGACAGAACCAGGCGAGCTAATACCGACCCCTTCAACATCAGTGAATTTAGTTGCCACTTGTCTCATTTGTTGTTTCATTTCATCCCAAGTTGTTGGAGTTTTAAACGATCCAATATTCGTTATCTTGTCGTCATCCCAAACACCATATTTGACAGCTGTTCCTCCCATATCAAAACAGAGTATTTTCATTTTTCTTCCCACCTTCATCAAAATAAACTAACCTTCTCTCTTTAAAGATTAGTTTATCATTTTTGCGTTCAAGTGACTAGAGCGCTTTCTTATATCCTATATTTTTTATCAAAACTTCCCAATAATTTGCATTTTATTGAATAGAGTCTAAATATTCCATATCCTCTAATTCAATTTCAAAATCTAATTTCGCATTCTCAATAATATATTTTTCATGAACAGATTTTGGTAGAGGTAAAATGTCTTTTTCTAATAAATAGCGAATACAAATTTGTGGAATTGATTTATCATATTTAGAGGCCATCTTTTCAATTTGTTCATTGCCTAATAGTCGCCCAGTAGCAATCGGTGAATAACCTTCAACTAAAATATCATTGGCTTTACAAAACTCTAACACTTCAGGGTTGGTTTTTCCGATATGATATATAATTTGGTTGACCATTGGTTTTACTTTACAAGCTTCCATAATATTTTCTAAATCTTTAACATCAAAGTTTGATACGCCAATCGCTTTGATACTTCCTGCCTCATAAGCTTCTTCTAATGCACGCCACACTTCACGGTTTTCTTCAAAATATTTCAAATTTTCCGGATTTTCATGCATGATTGCCCATGGACGTGGGGCATGAATTAACATTAAGTCAATATACTCTAAGTCTAATTCTCTTAAAGCTTGTTCAATGCTCTCTTTGGCTTCTTGATAAGTTTTACGTTCCGCCGGCACTTTAGTGGTTACGAAAACATTCTCACGTTTTTGACCTGAATCTCTAACTGCTCGGCCAACCTCTATTTCATTACCATAAACAATTGCAGTATCAACATGGGTATATCCATTTTTTAAAGCAAATAACGTTGCATTATAAGCATCTTCAGGCGCTGATTGCCATGTCCCTAATCCTAATTTGGGAATTTTAACACCATTATGCAGTGTAAAAGTTTCCTCTAAAATTGTCATTGTGTATCCTCCTAACATTGATTGCTACTTTAATTATAATGGTAACGCTGTCTTTTGTATAGAAGAAGTATTTTTTTAATTTATTTATTGCAACATTGTATTACTTGGTTGTTAATTTTAAAGTATCCCAACATCCATTTAAATACATGACACCTAAAGCTCTGTCGTATAAGCCATACCCTGGTCTTACATTACTCTCGTTTTCTCCAAAAATATGTCGGCCATGGTCAGGACGGATAAAACCATCAAATCCAACTTCATATAGAGCTTTTACTACCCCAAAAATATCCACTGTACCGTCTTGGGTTCTATGAGACACTTCACTAAAGCTACCAGTATCGTCTACTCTAACATTTCTTATATGCATAAAATGAATTCTATCTGAGAAATCATGAATCATTTCAATCAAATTATTGTTTGTATTCGCTCCCAAAGAACCAGTACAAAATGTTAAACCATTATACTTACTAGTATTTACATCTAGAAGTTTTTTAATATTGTCTTTGTTACTTACTAAACGAGGTAATCCAAAAATAGGAAAAGGTGGATCATCAGGATGAATAGCCATTTTAATATCCCATTCTTCGCAAATCGGAATGATAGAATCTATAAAATATTTAAAATTAGCGCGTAATTTTTCTTCTGTTATACCCTCATATGCTTTAAAAAGTTCTTTAATACGGGTCATTCTTTCTGGTTCCCATCCGGGTAAAGTCAAATCTCCTTCTCCTTGTTTAAATAAATCTAATAATTCATTTGGTTGAATTGATAAAATAGTATTTTTATCAAAATAAAGTGCAGTTGATCCATCCTCTAAAGGATGAAACATATCTGTTCTCGTCCAGTCGAAAATAGGCATAAAATTATAACAAACTATTTTTACATCATTTTTTGCTAAGTTTATTAAAGTTTGTTTATAGTTCTCAATATATTGATCTCTAGTGGGTAGACCTAACTTAATATCATCATGAATATTTACACTTTCAACTATACTCCCACTTAATCCTGCTTTATGAATAACTTTTAATTCTTTTTGAATTTCTTCTTGAGTCCATACTTCGCCTGCCATTTTCTTATGCAAGGCCCACACAACTTCTTTTACACCTGGAATTTGCTTTATATATTCTAATGGTATGGGATCATTTCCTATTCCATACCATCTAAATGACATTTTCATCATTTCACCTCTTATACTAAAAATTTTTCCAAGGTTCTTCTTACAGATCCTGTACCTTGATTCATTTCCATATAATACTGTTTAATCCTATTAGATAAACCTATTTGAACCAAATCAACGCCAAAGATTTCTTTCCTAGATAATAATCCATCAATTTTATTCAGATGTTCTTCAGAATCGTAATCTTGATCACTAAAAATATTTTCAATTTCTTCTAATAACGGATCAGGACTTTGTTCAATTTTCTCTAGTTCATCGTTTGTTCCCTGTAGGTATCTCAGCCAACCAGCAATAACCAAGGGTATACCAACTAATTTCTCTAAATTTTTCTCTTCATTCAAGTATTTTTTTAAAGTTTCACCAAACCTTACACTCATTTTTTGAGATGTATCGGTGATTATTCTTTGGGGGTATCCGGAATAAACTTATTTGGGAGCCGAACCATGATAACCTCATCTAGAAATGTTTTGGGATCAATAATGATTGGGTCTTTAACTACAGGTAGACCTTCTTGATAACCAATTCTATTAATTAATTTTAATAACTCTACATCTTTCATTTCATCTGCAATTGAATGATACCCTAATAAACATCCAAAGATAGCTAGACCTGTATGCAATGGGTTTAAACATGTAGTAACTTTCATTGTTTCAATTAAATGAACTGTTGATCTATCAGTAAAAATAATACCCACCTCTTGAAGTGGTGGTCTACCATTAGGAAATGAATCTTCAATTACTAAATATTCCGTTTCCTCCCCATTAACAAACGGTGCTACATATGTGTTTCGACTTGTTGTAATCGGTTGTATCTCTTCAAACCCATCTTGTTCAAGTTTCTCTGCAATTTGGGTTGAAGGTCTCGGTGTAATTTTATCAATCATTGTCCATGGAAAAGAAATGTAATTTTTATTATTTAAATATCTTAAAAATTCTGACTCAACTAAATTGTTTTCTACCCATTTTTTTGCATACATCATAATGGAATTTTCTAAAGTCTCTCCATTTCTAGACATATTATCCATGCTAACTATTGCTAATGGATATGGACCGCTTTTAAATCTTTTATATAATAAACTAACTAATTTTCCTAAATAGCTTTCAGTTCCATTTGGTCCTGATTCAAAATCATTTTTTACATTATGAAAATAATTTCCTGATGAATCAGACAATTTATAACCTTTTTCTGTGATTGTTAAGCTAATAAATTGCAAACTTGGATTTTCAAAATAATTTACTAAGTTTATAAAATCATCTTCATCCCTTTTCATTTTTAAATATTCTGCTACACTAGCTAAAATATCTTTTTCAATTGCTCCGTTGGATTTCAAAGTCACGTTTATAGTTAAATTATCATACTTTTTTAGATAGTCTATAAGTTCATAGTCAAATCCCTCAGCTACTATAATCCCTCTATCCGTTAATCCTTGATTTAACATTTTTTGTTGAGCATTTGCCAAAAAAGCTCTGAATATATTTCCTGCACCAAAGTGAATCCATTCTGGTGATTTTTTCGTATTATAAATCATTTTATCTATATCAAAGTTAGGATTTTTGTATATTGAATTTTGTTTTTTTACAAGTTCTTGAGTTAAAATCATTCTCTTCACCTCCACTAACATTTACAAATAAGTTACTTTTAACGTTGGAAATTTTTGTTTTAAATTATGCATAAACATTTGCATACCATATTTTTCACTTACCTCATGTCCAATAATAATTAAAGATTTTTTGTTAGAATTTAAAGTATTATAATCCTTAATATAGTAAGGAATTTCCCATTCCGGACCTTCTCCATATATTATCAAATCAACATCTTGATTTTCTATTACAGGAATTAGATTTTCTGAACTACCTCGGTAGCCGACAAGAACACAGACTTTTTTAATGATTTGATTATCTTCTCCAAAATGTTTTATAGTTGAAACCTCTAAGGATTCTTTAACTTTTTCAACATATTCTTTTAAATATGTCGGTGAAATTTCACTAATAGTATAATACGAGCTTTGAGTAATTACTCTGTCAGCTAAATCTAATTGTTTTACAAGTCCTTCAGTGATAGTGTCTGGCAATATCCTATGAACCATGTCGTGATGTCGGTAGATAGTTAAATTATGTTTTTTAATATAGTCCTGTTTTTCTTGTGCTAATTTGCTATTTTCTAAAAATTTTTTATTATCATGTGAGTAGTAAATTCCCTCATGCGAAATAATAAAATTTGCACCTATTTGTAAGGATTTTTTTAATATTTCCATAGTTGCTAAAAATGTAACCACTACTTTTTTACACTCTTGATCAGTATTTCCTTCAACTAAACCATCCACATCCGTCTGTTTAAATAAATCTATCTCTAAAATCTCTAGAATTTTCATGTTTTTACCTCATAAAGTGTAATATTATTCCGGCTAACGTACCGCCAACAATTGCTTGTATTAATAAAGACCAGTTGATTAATTTAAGAATGTTCAGAGTTTGGTTTTTATTTTTCAATTGAAAAATTGATTTTATCATGACTCCTATCTCAGCTGCTAAAGCCATATCAATCCAAATTGGCCCACTTTGGACTATCATATGTGAATCAATACCATGATTTAGTAACCAAAATAGGCCAATTAAGGAAAAAGATGTGAAATAACCATTATAAATAACATTATCTTTAATAAATTCATTAAAAAATCTATTAATGACGAAGGAGTACATCATGGCACCTAAAAATGTTATAATCATTTCTTTTCCGGACATATTAATTCATCTCTTCTCTTTCTGATATATATGCCATAATTCCGCCTATACATCCACCTAATAAGACAACTATAAAAGTAGGAAATGATTTATATAATCCATCCACACCCGTTTGTAAAAAATCTCGAACAATACCTGCAGTAGCAATGCCTAATGCCATATCAATAAAACTTAATTTTTCATCATTCATAATCAGTTTCATATTATGATTAATATTCCAAAATAGTCCTATAATAGCACCACTAGCTAGCATTCCTCCAATTAATCCTAATTCATCGTACATAGGTCCCCAAATACTCATTACAAATAACCCTGATAATAAAAATCTCAAAACATTAAAAATATTTTGCTCATATCTGTCACTCTTCAACATATGAAAAATAGTCGAAATCTGCATGCAATTTTTGACCAGTTAAATCTACAGCATGAACACCAACGAATGCTCCGGTAAAGAATCCACCCGATTCAACATAATCATCTGAAAGTTTAATACTTTCAAATTGAATCTCTATTTTATTCCAATTTATTCCATCAAATGAGTATGAATAGTTATAACTCAATCCATCAACATCAACAGCCAAATACACACCAGAAAGTGAAGTAGGAATCTCTATCTCTCTTCCTTCAAGTTCGTTCTTTAATTTAAATTGATCACATGAAAGAATATCTAATATGCGTCCTTTTTCTTCATTCATTGTCACATGAATGGATGTCCAGTTTTTTATTGAATAATAATTAACTAATCCCGCAAATTGTTGGTATGTTTTAGGTGAAAACTCTACATATGTTTCTGCTCTAAACTTTAAACTTTGCCATCTTCTTGCTACCATTGATTGCTGAAATAGGTTATGTGGTGAACCACCACCATATAATCTTAAATAACCAGGTCGTTCTGTTAATGAACCCATTTCCTCATTAAAAGGTATTCTTAACGTATTAAAATGGATATTTAAGGTGGAATCTTCAAAATCGTCTTTTTCTAAATAAGTATCTTTCCATTTAACCTCTTTAATTTTAGGTCCATTAATTTCTAGAGAAGG
Organism: Globicatella sp. PHS-GS-PNBC-21-1553; assembly: GCF_033564055.1. Lineage (NCBI taxonomy): Bacteria > Bacillati > Bacillota > Bacilli > Lactobacillales > Aerococcaceae > Globicatella > Globicatella sp. PHS-GS-PNBC-21-1553. Next base: position 1,192,389 of record NZ_CP085470.1, on the reverse strand, counting down.
ATAATTTCCTCCTTCAACATATGGCCAATCATTTTCCCAATATAATCTTTGAATTGCAGTTTCTCTACCTAATGGGCAATATCCTCTAAATTCTGAAACTCTCGTTCCCGCCTTATTAATGGGTCTTCCTGTTAAATGAACTAAAAAACATTCATCCGTATGAGTCTTAACAATGGAAGCATGGCCAGCTTTTTGAAGAGGATTAAATGGATGCAAAGCTGAAGATATCAATGGATTATCTGGATGAACTTCATAAGGCCCATCTATTGTTTCACTTCTAGCAATTGTCGCTGCATGTTCGTATTTAGTTCCTCCTTCAGCTGTTAAAAGATAATAATATCCATTAATTTTATATAAATGAGGTGCCTCAGTTAATCCCCATTCTGTCCCTTTAAAAATTATCTTAGAATCCCCAATTAATTTTTTGCTTTTTATGATCATATTCTTGTAAAGAAATTCCATAGAATCGATGATTGTATGAGCGGTAATCCCAAACCATATTTACTAAATATTTTTTCCCATCCTCATCATGGAATAAAGAAGGATCAAAACCTGAGCTATTTAAATAAATGGGATCACTCCACTCACCATCAATAGTGTCACAGGTAATTAAATAATTATTTACATCTTTGAATACATCTCCTTCAACAACTTTTACATCAGAATAAATCAACCAAAATTTTCCATCACTGTAACTCAATGCTGGAGCCCAAACACCACCAGAATCACTGTTTCCACGCATATTTATCTGGCTCTCTCTTTCGACTGGATGTTTGATTAACTGCCAATTTTTTAAGTCTTTGGAATGATGAATTTGAACTCCTGGAAACCACTCAAATGTAGATGTTGCTATATAATAGTCTTCTCCTACTCTACAAATACTAGGATCCGGATTAAAGCCTTTTAAAATTGGATTAATAATTTTCATATTTTTCTCCTTTTATAAATATATCTTTCGTCCATTCTCATCTTCTATCCCTGATTTTCTATAAAAATAAGTATTAATTTGATCTCTCCATTCAATACTTAGCCTATATTGTTCATTTAATCTGTCCAAAACATTTTCAAAATCGACGTGATCAACTACATCTTTAAAGTTTTTCCATTGTTCGATATATTTCTTTACTCTTTCTACACCTTCGAAATGATTATCATAAATATCTTGAATTAATGTTTTTCCATTTTGTAACACATGGGTATATGGAACGTGGTGGAACCATAGTAATAAATCATCTGGGCATGTTTCTAAAGAATTATAATAATCACATATTTCATCTGAATATTGCTCGACATATCCTGTTCCAGTTTTTGATCTATCGACACCAACACCATCTCTATCAGCAAAATGGTATGTCCCCCAACGATCAAATTCATAACCATCTATATCCGGACCATAATGATGATTAGGTCTGCACATGAAGCCAACACCATTTGGGGCATTATACAATTGGTAAGTTTCTCGAGATGTATTCAAAATCTCTTCTAATATTTCCGAATAGTCATCAGTTAGATTAAACGTTAATTTTACCCATTCTTTAGATATTTCTTCTGTTGTCAGACAATTATTCCAAGCTAAGCGTCCGTACGCATATAGATTTATTTGCATTAACTTATGTCCAGTCCAATTATTATCTGTTCCAACTACACCTACTGCACAAATCCCCGAATGTTCGCTAACAGGTGAATTTTCTTTTATCATGTCTTTTACGAAACTTCCTACTCCATTGTGTTGCGTATCGAAATCTAAAGCTTCTTTCCAAACGGGTACTTGATAATATATTGCTTTTTGTTGCCCTGTATACTCTTGAGTTAATTGAAACTCAATAATATGGTTCGTTTTTTTCAAAGCTCCAAATAAAGGTGAAACAGGCTCTTTCACCTGAAAATCAAGTGGTCCCAATTTAATTTGCAAGATGACATTATTGTTAAATTTTCCATCGTATGGCATAAAATGATCATAAGCAGCTCTCGCTCTGTCGGTACTTCTATCTCTCCAATCTTGTGTACTATTATAGACAAAGCAACGCCAGATACATAATCCTCCGTGTTCTTCTAATAGTCTGCCAAACATATTTGCACCATCTACATGTGATCTATTATAAGTAAATGGGCCAGGTTCTCCTTCAGAATCTGCCTTTACTACAAATCCACCAAAATTTGGAATATAGCGATATAATCTATCAATTGTTTCTTTCCAAAAATGTATCACATTTTCATCCAAGGGATCTGAAGTATCTAAATTTCCCACTCGCTTGGGTGAAGCAAAATTAATTGAAAGGAACATTTTTATGCCAAATCTATTAAAAATTTGATTTAAAATTACTAATTCAGGTAAAAATTTTTCTGTTATTAACTCAGTCTCTATCTTATGCACATTTACATTATTGATTGAAAGAGCGTTAATACCAACCGATGCTAATAATCTTGCATACTCTTCTACCAATGTAAAATCTCTTCTAAAAGAGTTATCTTTAAAGAATATTGATTCACCCGCATAGCCTCGTTCTATTGTTCCATCCATATTATCCCAATGATTAATCATTCGAATGGATTGGTCTGGATTTGAAATTATTTCCTCATACTTATTTTTTAAAATTTCTCTTCTGTACAGAGTATATAACCCATAAAGTAAACCCATGGTATTCTTTCCGATAATTTCAATTATTTCATTTTTATTTATTATTTTAAAACCATCTTTAATGAGATCTGCGTCATTTTGAATTTTAAACTTTATAATCCTTTTCCCATTTGAATGATTTTCTTTACAATTATCAAATAACAATTTAATTTCTCTACTAATTTGTTTAGTAATATCATCGACTTGATCTATTACAAAGCCATCAAAACCTTTTACTTTTTTTCTAACCAACACTTATCCATTATTTTTCTCCTTTCGTAGCTTAAACATAATCTCTAAAAAGAACGGAAAAGCAATAACAATCAATATAATTAAGTAAAATCTTCTCTTTCGTCTTGAGATCAAATATTGTTCTGTATATTAATTCTAAATTTGAACCAACAACAAATACAGTGGTAATAAAAAATAAAATTGAAAATACTTCTAATTCCTTAAAATAACTAATTATACTTATTTCAATAATTATAATTGAATTAACTAACATAATAAGGAGCATTTCTAAAAAATATCTTTTTGTCTCATCAAAAATATTATTAACAACATTTTTCAACTTCTTATGTTTTATTGCCAAAATATAAAACCAAAGACTAATTGTGAAGATAATATTACAAATTAAAAATATTACCAGATTATCTCTACTAATTCGAAACACAATAAATATAACTATCACTGGAATATTTATAATATAGAAAACCAATATACGAGGTAATACTTTATAAATCCATAACATTAAATCTATTAAATATTTTGATAATAAGTCTATAATATTCATTAAACTAACCTTTTATACCCGAAGAGGTAACACCTTCAACAAAGTATTTTTGAGAAGAAAAATATAATAATATAGCTGGTAGTAAAGATATTATTGACATTGCCATTATTTGATTCCACTCAACTACTCCACTACTTGTATCTATATTCATTTTCAATGCCACAGAAACTGGATGTTTTTCAACAGAAGTAATATAAATTAACGGTCCTAAATAATCATTAAAACTCCATACAAATTGAAATATTACACAGGATACTATTGCTGGTTTTAAAGAAGGTAAAAGTACCTTTGTCAAAAATGGTGTTTGTTGCATATTAGGTACTTCTAAACCATATTCATACCCTTCTTTTACTACTCCGTCAATCTGTTCATCCTCAGTTAGTACTTCAACGGCAATTTTAGAAGCTGGAATACCTCTCGACGTACCCATCAGCTTAATTCCTTCTGGATCATTTAATATAAAATTGAGGAATTTAGCACTTAATTCAGGATTTTTGGTATTTTTAGAAATAGAAAATAACATTGTTGGTTTTGACATTGTTCCATCAAATTTAGCATTCTCTATTACTGGCATTGGTGCGATTACTAGTTCTTGATTAGTTTCTTTTAATGTTGCCTCGTTTGATTTTAAACCACCATTCCACTCTAGTACGCCTGCATATTCACCATTAATATACTTAGCATTTTGAGCAACTGATACAGGTTCAGTTCCTACATTTTCAAGATATGATTGTCGAGATACAAACACTCTAGAATCCACTAAATCCTTATACCATGTGCTTCCTTATAATCCTCTTCTGAATAATTTATATTTCCGTTCACATCAAATTCAGGCTTTCCAGTCTTTTGCTGTAAATAAAGAGTAGCAGCAAATTTTGGTGTTGGTGATACTAAAAGGAAAGAGCCTTCTGGTAGTTTTTTTGCTATTTCCTTGTATTCATCCCAAGTAGTTTGTATTTCAGAACCAAGTTTGTCAAGAATTGTTTTATTCATAGCAATAATGAGAACATTTTCTACTTGCGCTATCCCTTGTAAAATCCCATTAGATTCCCCAAATTTAAGAAATTCTTCATCAAATTGAGATAAATCGATAATATCTTTTAACTCATTTATATCATAAAAACCATCTCCGTTAGGAGAAAACTGATCAATCCAGTTATATAGAACAGTCATCACATCAGCTTCTGTACCACCAGCGAATTGTGTAGTAAAATTTTCAACGAGACTACCAAATCCCGAATATTCTGGTTTTATTTTAGTATCTGGATTAAGCTCTTCAAACTTTTTAATTGTCTCTAATGTTAATTGATGTCTATCATCATTGCCCCACCATGAAACTCTTATTTCTTCTGCTGATGCAGCTATAGGATTTAATATCGTAGAAGTTATTCCCACTGTTAATAATGATTTAAAAAAACTTTTTTACTATTTTATTCATAATATTACTCCTTTTTCTATTTTGATTGTCATATTCCAATTAATAAATTACCTAAGTATCAATTATCCCTCCTCATCCCATTATTGACTCAGGTTTGTTTGTGTGTTAAACTAACTTATATATGAATTGTATCCCTTTTCATAATGGGGGTCAATTGTTTTTTGTAAAAACATTTAGTCTTTTTTTGTTCTCTTTCTATGATATAATTATTACACGAATAAATAGGAGATATTTTATGATTTCATCAGTATATAGTATTAGAAATAACAACGAATCTTTAGTATTAAAAGCCATCATTGAAAATGGCCCTATCTCACGAGCAAGCCTTTCGGAATTAACTACTTTAAACAAAGCTTCTATCTCATCAATTGTTAAAACGCTGATTGAGGAACGTCTTGTTAATGAAACCGGAATCGGTGATGCTAGCTCTATGGGAGGTCGTAAACCGATTTTATTAGAATACAATAGTTCCTCAGGAGCAGTTGTTGCCATCGATATTGGCTACAACTATATCAATGTTCTGGTTGCTTTCTTAGATGGAAAAATCATTTTGGAACAACAACTAAGAAAAATTGAAATTAACACAAACACCATTAATGACTTATTAACTGACATTTTAGACTATGTTATAGAAAATGTTCCCAAAACAAATAAAGGGATTATCGGATGTGCACTTTCAATTCATGGTATCACGCAAAACAACACGATTAATTTTTCGCCAATTTATGATTTAATTGGGGATGATTTATACCAATTCTTATCCAATAAGTATGACTTCCCATTTTACTTTGAAAATGAAGCCAACTTAGCAGCTTTGGGTGAGTATACCTTCGTTTCTCGCGCGGAAGATTTACTATGTATTTCGATTCACGGTGGAATTGGACTAGGTATTATTGAAAATGGATTACTTCATCATGGCAATGCTGGAAAAGCTGGTGAAATAGGACATTCAATCATTTTCCCTGATGGTAAAGCTTGCCGTTGCGGTAACAAAGGCTGTCTAGAAAAATATGCGTCTCAACAAGCAATTTATGAGAGTGTATCGGAAGCCTTCGACATTAATATTGATAAAATAAATTCAGATTATTTGGTTAAAATGTTAAAAACCGAACAAAGATCTGCTCTTTTAGATTTGCTAAGAGAAAAAGCCATGTACTTAAGTTTATGTATTAATAATATTATTCTTTTCCATGACCCAGAAGTTGTTTATATTGACAGTTCTGTATATGAAAAAATCCCTGAATTGCTAGAGTTCATTCACGATTCATTAAATAGTCGTTTCACAGAAGGCGTTAAAATAAAAACTTCCGCATTTGAAGGACGCTCTACTTTATTTGGAGGGGTGGCACTGGTATTACGTAACTTCTTAAACATTCCAGTCTTTAAACTCCGCAATTATTATCAAGAAAACTAAATATTTTCATTAAATAACACCTATCAAACTGACTGTTCTCGTCGCTTTGATAGGTGTTTATTTCTACACTCTAATAATCTCCACGAATATGATTATGGACTTCATTCCAATAAAAATCTTTCAATCGTGTGAGTTCTTCATCTGTGTAGTCTTTAGCGTTAAAGACCTCAAGATTACTTTTAACTTGTTGAATGTTTTTAAATCCTGGTATTGCCGCTGTGATACCCTTTTGCTGAACAACCCATTTTAAAGCTGCGACCGGCATACTAATCCTTTCTTCTTTAATCCATTCTAACTGATTAACCAATTCAATACCTTTTTTGAATGGTAAGCCACCAAATGTTTCTCCAACATTGAAAGCTTCACCGTTCTGATTATAATTACGATGATCATTTTCAGGAAAAACAGAGTTAATGGTATATTTCCCTGTTAATAAGCCACTTGCTAGGGGTACCCGTGCTAAGACCCCAACGTGTTTTTGTTCTGCTAATTTTATCATTTAATCAATGGGCTTTTGTCTTAGCATATTAACAATTACCTGAAGACTACTAGCTTTGGTATTATTTAAGACAAATTCACCTTGTGCATCTGTTTCAACACTGACACCATAATAACGTATTAACCCTTCTTTTTGTAATTGTTCTAACACATCAAATACGGCTAACTGTTCTAATATTTCAGTACTGGGGCAATGAATTTGATACAGATCTATCGAATCCACACCAAGGTTCTTTAAACTATTTTGAGCATAACTTTTTACTTTCTCATACGTATAATTATCTGGGTTAGTAAAATCATCTTTCCGTCCAAATTTAGTTGCAATATAAATTCTTTCTGTTCGTTCTTTTAAAACTTCTCCTAGAATCTGTTCGCTTTTACCCATTCCATAAACATCAGCCGTATCAAAAAAGTTTACGCCTTGATTAATTGCATAATGAATTGCTTGTTTAGCATCTTCTACAGATACATTGCCCCAGTCACTTCCCATTGCCCATGTACCAAAACTTAGTTCACTGATTTTCATATCGGTATTACCTAGCTGTTTATAATTCATTTTCATGCTCCTCTCTTTTTAAAACTTAAGACCGCAACAAATGTCACGGTCTCATATTCAATATTATTCTGTTGTATCAGTAGATTGTTTTTGTTTTTCTTTACCGTACTCTACTAATTCTTCTGCACGTACAAACTTAACATCGATAGGAATATTATCTTCTAATTCTTCACCATCAATTGCTTTAACTAAGTTTTCAATTACTTGAACTCCAATGTTATAAGCGTCTTGGTCAACAATTGCTGTAATACGTCCGTCTTCAATTCCTTTTTCCCATGTTGGAGTGTAGTCAAAACCAAAGTGTAAGATTTCTCCCGCTTTATTTTGAGCTGCTAAAGCTTCCATAACTCCTACGTCTGGACCTTCTGAACCTAAAGAGAATACTAGTACTAAATCAGCATTACCAGTAATTTGGCCTTCTAATTGTTCTTTTGAAACTGCAGCTTGGTCTTTATCTTGAATGGTTTCCAAGAATTTAAAGTTAGCAGCATCGTCACCCATTACTTCGTTAAATCCTTCTTTTAATCCTTTTTCACGAGCAATCATTGTCGGTTGTGCACGGTCTACACAGACAACAGAGATTGAACCAGAAGTGATTCCTTTTTCTTTCAATTCTTCTGCTGCTTTCATCCCTAAATCACGACCTGCGAGAACATTATCTGTTCCTACATAAGCAGTACGATCTTCGGGGTTTTCTAAATCAGCATCAAATGTTATAACTGGAATATTAGCGTCCATAGCTGCTTTGATAGGCGCCTTAAACATATTAGCTTCAATCGGTGCAATCGCAATACCTGCAGCTTTATTCGAAACGGCTTCATTAATGAATCCAATATGTTTTTCATTTTTTTGCGCTTCTGCTGGGGGTGAAGTTTTGACAACTAAATCATATCCTAATTTCTTAGCCGTATCTTCAGCCCCTTTTCTCATTGGGTTCCAATATGCACCAATATCAACGATTGGAATAAAATATAATGTTTTATTTGCTTCTCCAGAATCTGCTGTTGTATTATCTGAAGAACCTGTATTACCGCAAGCTGCTAAAAAAGTTGAACTTGCTAATAAACTTAATAACATTTTTGTTATTTTTTTCATGCTAAATGCTCCTTTTTCTTTTTTAAATGATTTTTTTAGCTGTTCATTTCAGCTTTTCTTCTTAAATAATCGATGATAATAGAGAACACAATGACAACACCTGTTACCACTTGTTGCATAAATGCGTTAACGCCTAGGATTGCTAACCCATTATTAAATAGTTGTAATGTGAAAATACCAACTACCGCACCACCAATAGTACCAACACCGCCACTAAATTGTGTCCCCCCCATAATCGAAGCAGCCATCGCTAGTAGGTCTAGCCCTTGGCCTTCATTAGGACCACCGACGTTAAGATTACTCATTAATAAAATACCCGCAATTGCTGCTAATGCGCCTTCAATTGCAAACATTTTAATGACATGTTTATCGGTTTCAATACCAGATAAACGTGCTACTTCACTATTAGAACCTACTGCATAGCAGTAACGTCCAAAACGTGTATTTTTCATAATATATGAGAATAATACAATAATTAAAATAAAAATTAATGTGTTAGTATAAATGATATTACCAACTACTTTAGTACCTGCGATTTTTCCAAACCAATCTGGGGTACCCGTAACATAAATTCCATTTGTTATGAACATAATGATACCGCGAATAACATAATTAGTACCTAAAGTTAAAATAAACGAAGGTAGGTCTAACTTTTTAATTAAGATACCATTGATTGTCCCAAAGAAAACCCCAATTAAAATAGCAATTGGAATGACTAAAATAGGCGACCAACCTAATGAACCTAAGTAAACTGCTGTGGTCCCTGTAAAGGCTGCAATAGATGCAATTGATAAATCCACATAACCGGTTATCAATACCATACAGTAAGCCACTGTCATAATGCCAACCGGTGGAATTTGTCTAAAAAAGTTAGAGATATTACCTGCTGACAAAAACATAGGACTTAATAGCGAGAACATTATAAATAAAATAACTAAAACGACATATACCGAGTACTGTAAAAATAAATTTTTAATATCAAATTTTTTCATCTTTATCACCTATCCTAGCGTTGCTAATTCCATTATTTTTTCTTGTGTACTTTCTTCGATGGACAGCTCACCTGTTAATCTTCCTTCGTTAAGGACATAAGTTCGATCGACTGTTCCTAATAATTCCGGAATTTCACTAGAGACTATAATAACCGCTTTGCCATCCGCTACTAACTGATTAATAATGGCATATATCTCACTTTTAGCTCCGATATCAATACCTTTGGTAGGTTCATCAAAGATGTAAATATCATTTGAAGTATTTAACCATTTTGCAAGTACAACCTTTTGTTGGTTACCTCCTGATAAGGAAGATACTGGCTTGTCAACACTACTAATTTTTATTTGTAGGTTTTCAACCAATTCATCAACTTTTTTCTTAACTTCCTTGTGATTAATAATATTAGATTTTAAGGCTGTCATATTAATATTGTCTTTAATAGAAAGTCCCAAAGCAACACCTTGGTTTTTTCTATCTTCCGTTAATAAACAGATTCCATTGTTGATTGCTTCTACTGGTGATTTAATATTAACTTTTTGTCCTTTTACAAATATTTCCCCGCTTTCAACAGGATCTGCTCCAAAGACTAGTCTCATTAATTCCGTACGGCCACTCCCCACCAAACCTGCAAAACCTACCACTTCACCTTTTCTAACGTTAAATGATACATTTTTTACTGCACCTTTAGTATCTGATAGATTTTTTACTTCTAGAGCAATTTCACCAACCTCAACATTTCTTTCTGGATATAAGTTATCCAAGTTACGTCCCACTAATTTTTTAATAATTTCTTGGTCTGTTAAGTCTTTAACATTATCTGTACTTATATATTGTCCATCACGTAATATCGTGATACGATCACATAATTGGTGGATTTCCTCCATTCTATGCGAAATATAAACACTTGAAATACCTTTTTGTTTTAAAGCATTGATTATAATGAATAGTACTTCAACGTCTTTATCTGATAATGAAGTTGTTGGTTCATCAAAGATGATAACTTTAGCGTTTAAACTGAGTGCTTTTGCGATTTCAATCATTTGCTTACTTGCAGTTGATAATTTATAAACCACGTCCGTAGGTTTAATATTGACTCCTAACATATTTAAATAATATTCTGTATTATCATGTAATTTTTTGTAGTCAACGATTCCTAATTTTTCATTTTTATATGGTAATCGTCCCATATAAATATTTTCTGCAACTGTTAATGATTCAGCCAAGTTAAATTCTTGATGGACAAATCCAATTCCCAAATCTTTAGCAATTTGTGGAGAGTGGTTTTCTATCATTTGGTTTCCGAAGAGAATTTCCCCAGAATCTTTTTGAATTACTCCACCAAGAATGTTCATTAAAGTTGATTTCCCTGCACCATTTTCTCCCATTAAAGCATGTATCTCACCTTTTTCTACTTCTAGTTGAACATTCTTTAATACTTTTACTGGTCCAAAAGATTTGTTAATATCTTTCATAGAAAATAGTATTGTCATTATTACACCTCTAATCCAATTCTTGATACTTGAAGTAATCTATGTAAGATTTCAATCCATATCCCGAATAGTCAATATTAGCCATTCCTACAAAAGCCCCTGTAAAGAAACCTCCATAGTGCATATTGACATAATCATCTGATAAAATTTTAGCATCTAAAATGATATTAGTTGCTTTCCATTCTTTTCCATCGAATGAATACTCATAGGTATAATGAGTCGTTCTTACCTTACTTCTTAAATAGACATATTCTACATTTTCGGGGATTGCAATTTTATTTTTTGCAAAATAACTTGTTAATTGTCCATTATCACTTTGTAATATTTCTAATGATTTACCTGTGTTTTCATCCCAAGTTATCGCAATCATTGACCAATGATTAGAATTATAGTAATTAACTAATCCTGAAAGTTGTTGGAATGTTGTCGGTTCATACTTAATTTTTATTTCAGCATCAAATTCAAATGCTTGCCATCTTCTTGCAACTAGAGAATTTGTATGTAAATTATTAAATGATCCTCTACCATTCAATACTAAATGGCTATCTTTAATTTCTCCCATTTGAGCATCAAATGGTACTCTTACTGTATTGAAGTTGATATCTAGCTCGTCATTATCAAAGTCATCAAACTGACTATTAACTTGATTTCCTTCGATTTCTGCAGTTACAAAACTAGGCGCTTCGACTTCTAGTGAACCTTGTTTTCCACCGACAATATATGGCCAATCGTTTTCATCCCACTCTACTTTTTGTATAGCTGTTTCACGACCAAGTGTACACCAACCTCTTGGATCTGTGACCGATTCTGTCTCATGGTGCCAAGGTCTACCAGTTAGATGTGCGAAGTACCATTCTCCGGTTTGAGTTTCTACTAAAGATCCATGTCCACATTTTTGTAATGGATTTCTCGGAGAATCAAAAGCAGTTAAGAAAATATCAGGTTGACTTTCGTACTCCCCATATAGTTCGGTACTTCTTGCCACCACTTGTTGATGTGTATAAACTGTTCCACCTTCAGCACAGAATAAGTAATAGTATTTTCCAATCTTATAAATATGGGGTGCTTCGGTCAGTTTAACTTCTGTCCCTTTCCAAATAATTTTGCTTGTTTCTGGTAATAAACGTTTTTCTTCATGTGAATATTCCGTTAATTTGATTCCATGAAACGGATGCATGTATTCGCGATGATCCCATTCCATTTGTACGAGATATTTTTTGCCATCTTCATCGTGGAAAAGAGATGCATCAAATCCAACACCATTTAATACAATTGGATCACTCCAAGGTCCCATAATAGAAGGTGATGTAATTAAGTAGTTTGTAACATCTTTAAATGAGCCTTCCACAACTTTTACATCACTATAAACAATCCAAAACAATCCATCTGCATATGAAATATCCGGTGCCCAAACCCCACCAGAATCTGGATTCGCTTTCATATCTAATAAAGTTGTTGTAGATAATGGATGTGTTAATAATTCCCAATTAATTAAATCTTTTGATTGGTGAATTTGTATACCTGGGAACCATTCGAAAGTTGAAGTAGCAATATAGTACGTATCATCTACTCGAATCATCGATGGATCCGGATTAAATCCTTTCAAAACTGGATTTATTATTTTCATTTTAGATACCTCCAAATTATTATTGAGTTCGTTAGTTCTCTAAACTAACTAAAGTATACCGTTTTTTGTCTGATTTGTAAAGGCTTTTTTTATATAAATTCTTAATTTTTCGCTATTTCGAACTTAATAGAAATTTAGCTGACCAATTTTTTGCTTTCACTAATTCATAAATGTTTTCAATATTTTCATTATAATTTTTCAACTCTCACTAAATTGATTAACAATAAATGAATAAAAGATGTTGGTGAAAAACACCAACATCTTAACTAAGGGGCTAAATTTGTTTAATTGCAGGATATACTTTTTGATATCTTTCATAAACTTCTTGATATTTCGCTACATTGTCGGCATTGGGTTGATAATTCTTGTCATATTTCACAAATTTAGAAATACAATCTTCTACAGAATCCACCACACCACTACCAATGGCAGCCAACATCGCTGCACCTACACCTGGTCCTTGCTCTGTTTCTAGTGTAATAATCTCAGCGTTAAATATATCTGCTTGCATTTGCAACCAGCCTTTATTTTTGGCTCCACCACCTACTGATACTAACCGATCAAACTCTTGATTGGAAACATTACTCATAATCATTTGGGCGTCTTTTAAAGAGAAAGTAATCCCTTCTAAAACTGCTCTGGCAAAATGTTTTAATCCATGACGAATATCGATATTGGTAAAACTTCCACGAATTTCACTATCATTATGCGGAGTACGTTCCCCGGTAATGTAAGGGGTAAATAATAATCCTTCTGAACCTGGTTCTATTTTATCAATCCCTTCAAGTAATTCTTCAAATTTTAAATTGCTTGCAAAGGTATTTTTGAACCAGTTTAATGAATTTCCAGCTGCCAAAGTCACTCCCATAGCATAATATAAATCGGGAGCACTATGATTAAACAGATGGACTTTCCCTTTATAATCAACATCGGCTGTTGGTTCACTTGCTAAGAACACGCCACTTGTTCCAATTGAAATCATACCTAAACCTTTATCAACTATCCCTGCACCTAAAGCAGCACACGCATTATCAGCTCCGCCGGCATGAACACTCACATCATGAGTAAAGCCATAACGTTCTTTTATGTCAGTTGTAATGGAGGCTACTTTATCGATTGAACGATGCAAGGTTGGTAAAATGGAACGGTTAATATTAAATTGGGTTAAAATTTCTTCCGACCAATCCAATTTTTCTATATCCAATAATAGAGTACCTGCAGCATCCGAATAGTCCATTGAATATTCTCCTGTTAGAGTATGAACCAAATAATCTTTTGGTAACATTAAATGCTTCGTTTTCTGCCAATTTTCTAGTTCATTTTCTTGAACCCATAAAATCTTTGGTAATGTGAAACCTTCAAGTGCTATATTTTTAGTAATCGCTAATAACTCTGGTCCAAATTCAGCCATAATGGTTTGACATTGTTTAGTGGTTCTAACATCATTCCATAAAATCGCCGGTCTTATCACTTCGTTATCATGGTCAAGTAAAACTAAACTATGCATTTGACCGGAAAAACTAATGGCAACAAGACGATCTGAAAAATCATCAACACGATGGTTCAACTCATCCATTACATTAAACATAGCCTCTTTCCAATCCAATGGATTTTGCTCACTATACCCTGGTTTAGGCTGTAATAAAGCATAATTTTGATCAGCGGTGGTGATTAATTCGCCAGATTCATTAAATAATAAACCCTTTAATGACCCTGTTCCTAAGTCAATACCTAAAACATAACTCATCTGTCCCACCTCAACTTTCTAAATTAGAACAATAAATCGTTTAAACGAGACTTCACAACTTCTAAATGACTTGATTCTAAATGGATGTCTTGATTTTCTAAAGCATAAGCTGTTAGGCTTTCTAAATCTTCTGCTCCATCTACAATGCGTTTACCAATTCCTTCAGTATAACTTGCATAGCGTTTTTCACGTAATTCATCTAAATAACGTGTTTCTTTTAATTTCGCTGCCGCTTTTAAGCCACGTGCATAGGTATCCATTCCGGCAATATGCGCTAATAATAAGTCTTCCATTTTATGTGATGATCGTCTTACTTTCGCATCAAAGTTAATACCACCCGGTGCAATACCGCCATTTTCTAGGATTTCATACATGGTAAAGGTCGTATCATACACATTTGTTGGGAATTCATCTGTATCCCAGCCTAATAATAAATCTCCTTGGTTGGCATCAATTGATCCTAATGCTTGATAGTTACGCGCAACATTTAATTCATGTTCAAATGTATGACCCGCTAATGTCGCGTGGTTAGCTTCTAAGTTTAATTTGAAGTCCCCTTCTAAACCGTATTTTTGAATAAAGGCCATCGTAGTTGCTGCATCAAAGTCATATTGATGTTTTGATGGTTCTTTTGGTTTTGGTTCAATTAAGAATTGTGGTTTATGACCAATTTTTTCGCCATAAGCAATCGCCATTTTGAATAAACGCGCAATATTATCTTGTTCTAATGCCATATCAGTATTTAATAATGACTCGTAGCCTTCACGACCACCCCAGAATACATAGTTTTCGCCACCTAATTTTTTACTGATGTCTAAACCTTTTTTCACTTGGGCTGCCGCATAAGCAAATACATCTGCATTATTAGATGATGCTGCACCATTGTTATAGCGTGGATGAGAGAACATATTAGCGGTATTCCATAATAATTTAATTCCTGTTTCATCCATTTTCTCTTTAATTAAATCGGTAATTTCATCTAAATTTTGGAAGAATTCTTCTAATGAATCCCCTTCTGGTGCAATATCCACATCGTGGAAGCAGAAATATTCTACCCCTAATTTTGTTAAGATTTCAAAGAAAGCCTCTACACGATTACGCGCTGTATCCATTGGTGTTTCACCAAACCAAGTACGTTCATTAACCGGGTTACCAAATGGATCGCTACCATCTTGGGTCATGGTATGCCAATAAGCAACCGCAAAACGTAAGTGCTCTTTCATTGTTTTACCTAAAACCACTTCTTCTGGGTTATAGTGACGGAAAGCAAATAAATTATTGGTTTCTTTGCCTTCGTATTTAATTTGACTAATCTCTGGGAAATAACTCATTTTTCATTCTCCTCTTCTTTTTAGGTTTGTTTGTCTAATAAACTAACTAAATAAATTGTAACGTTTTCAAATGTTATTGTCAATACTTTTTATAAATTATTTTTTTATTCTTAATATAAGCATCATTAAAAATAAATGTGTTGTTATTCATCTTTTTTTAATATCTGATGCATTTTCAACTTAATACGATTATTATCGGTTCTTTTTGAATAGCTTTTTTGACGTTTACAAAAATTAAATTTATTTTTGTAAAAAAGAACCTGTTTCGTTATCTTTAAATGCTATAATCTGTTCAAAACGAACAGGTGGTGTATAATATGAAAATTAATCTTTTAATTATTTGTAGCGATTCAACCATTATCACTAAAATTCAACAAGTCATGCATGATTTTCCTGAAATTAACTATCTAATAGAGAATTTGAGTTATCAAAATTTAAAAAACTTTTTAATAAGTACACGCGATCAATTTGATGCCCTTTTAGTTCACGGTATTTTTAACCAACCGATTGCTGAGGAAACCGGCTTACCAACCTATTATTTACGTGAAAATACAACGGATATCTTAATGACTATAAAGTTAGGTCAAAATAATTTGCATCAAACGATTATTTATACTACTGATTCTCTTTATAAAGAAACTAAACAAGTTATTGACTCCCTCGATGTCACAATACCCATCATTGCGATTCATTCGTGGGAGCATTTGACGGATGAATTAAATAAATTATCCGAGAAAGAATATTCTACACTGATTACTGATTCCTATTTATATCCAATTACTCGCTTAACTGCTTATGAAACTTTAACTTATTTGATCTCTAGCGAAACCATCAATCGTCTAATAAAACATATCATTGAAGTCATGTTACCTATTAAAAAAATAAAATTTTATAATTCACTGTTAAAGTATTTACTTACTAAGAATCAAATTGACTATTTAATTTATGATGATCAACAACAATTATTATTAGAACACGAAACATTACATTTTAAATTACCTATTTCTCCTTCCATATTAGATTTATCCAATCAGAATTATGAAACAGAGATAGATAAATTTGTTTTTGAAAATCAAATTTACCATCTATATTCTAAAAAGAAAAAGCAAAATATTGTTGAACTCGTACATCCTGCAGTAACGCTTCATTCTCTAACAACATTTAATGACTTATTGCCAAATAACTACCTTCGACCTGTGTTAAATAAATATTTAGATAATATAAAGTTTAGTAAAATTGCTACGAACTATTCCTCATTCTTTGTCTATGGTAATGTGAATACCTTAAAAAGCTTGATGGGTATAGTAATCAGTCAACACAATAATTTAACCATTCAGAATTATTATCTAATTGATTGCCGTCGACTTGATTCAAACTGGTGGGTTCTCGCTCCAATTTTGCTATCACAATACAATTCTCGTTATATTTTTCAACATACTGAGTTTCTGTCCGAATTTGACCAAGATAAATTAATACAAGTTGTCAATAATAACTTACAAAATGAACTTTCGTATTGTGTTTACCTTTATGAAACTGAGGAGTCAAATACCGTTGTACGAAATTCAATTTATTATCAATCTTTTCCCATACGAATGCTCAATCTAAATGAGTATGTTGATTTTGAGGTAATTATCCGCTTGATGACGCATCATTATTGTCAGATAATGGATAAAACCATCTTTCATTATGATCAGCCTGCACTTGAACTGCTTGAATCTTATCATTGGCACTTAAATTTTGCTCAGCTTGAAGCAGTCATTAAATGGATTGTTGCTTCAAATGAAGAAATTCGTGTGACCACAAATCGCGTAAAAGAAAGTCTCAAAATTGTCCAAATGAATCAATTTAAAAAATCGTTTCTCAAGGATGCAACAGTGACCAACAATCTTAAACTAGATGAATACATTCAAGAAATTATTCAAACAAAATTAAAAGAATTTGGTAATAATAAAGAAAAAACTTTACAAGCATTAAACATCAGTCGTAGTCGGTTAAATCGCTATTTGAAATAAATTAATCCATCATTGGCAAGGGGGAGTGACTAATATTCTTTAAATCCAATTCGACATTGAGCCAAATAAACAAGCCCCTTAGGTAAACAATTATTACCTAAAGGGCGTATGCATGATACAGAATAAATCAGAGCCTTATTTGGTTAATGGTTCCCATTTCCAATCTAAAACTTCCGGAATATCACTTCCATGTTCACGGATATAATCTGTATGATAGGCAACAGTATCTAACATTTTTTCTTTAAACGCTCCCGCTGCATCACCATAAACAGCCTCAGCTGCATCTTTTGCTAAATGGAAACGATCGAGTTCTGATAATACACGCATATCAAATGGTGTGGTAATATCCCCATTTTCACGGTAACCGTGGATTGAAATATGATGATTTTGACGTTTAAAGAACATATCGCGAATCATACCTTCATAACCATGGAAAGCAAAGATAATCGGCTTATCAGTGGTAAATAGATTATTGAACTCATCGTCAGTCAATCCTCTAGCATCAACATCTGGATGTCGTAATTTTAATATATCGACTATATTTATAAAGCGAATCTTCATTTCAGGGAACGCTTTGTTCAATATTGATATTGCTGCGAGTGCTTCTAAGTTTGGCTCCGTACCGGCCGCTGCAATGACTACATCTGGAGTTTCCCCATTATCTGTAGATGCCCAATCAATTACTTTATAGCCTTTTTCCACCAATTCTTGCGCTTCATCAGCTGAGTAGAATTGCGGACGTGGATGTTTTGAAGAAACAATTAAATTAATTTTATCTTCGTCTTGCAAAGCTTTATCCATTACAGCTAATAAACTATTAGTATCTGCTGGTAAATATTCACGAATAAATTCAGGTGTTTTTTCAGCTAAATGTGTCAATAAACCTGGATCTTGGTGCGTATAACCATTATGATCTTGTTGAAATACTGTCGATGTCGCAATCAGGTTTAATGACGGATAATTTTTACGCCATGGTGCATGTGTTTTAGACTTACGTAACCATTTAAAATGTTGGGTAATCATTGAATCGACTACTCGCAAGAATGATTCATATGAAGCAAAGAATCCATGACGTCCAGTTAAGACATAGCCTTCTAAGAATCCTTCTGCTTGATGTTCGGATAATTGTGAGTCAATGACACGACCAACTGGTGAAATCCATTCATCATATTCTTTATTCACACGCCCTAACCATTGGCGGTTTGTCGCATCAAATACATGTTGTAGACGATTAGATTTTGTTTCATCTGGTCCAAAGATTCGGAAGTTTTTTGGATTTTCTTTTATTAAATCAGCCGCATATTTACCTAACTCAATCATATCTTGTGCGATTATTTCACCAGGTTGTCGTATGTCTAACGCATGTTTTCTCCAATCGGCTGTGTTCATCTTTTCAACGATCCCTGCATTCGTTACAGGATTCATTGACATTCTACGATGGCCTTTCGGTGAAAGAGCACGAATTTCTGCTTTAATATATCCTTTTTCATCGAATAATTCTTCGGGCTTATAAGATTCTAACCATTCCACCAAATATGGAGCAGTCGTCATATCTTTCCCTGTAACTGGAATTGGAACTTGATGGGCTCTAAAACCTCCTTCAATTGGTTCACCATTCCATTCTTTTGGCCCCGTCCATCCTTTAGGGATTCTTACAATAAGTACTGGCCATTTTGCTTGCGTTGCTACTTCCGCTGGTTGTTTTCTTGCCTCGGTTTGAATATTTTTAATTAATTCAATTGCTTCATCTAATTTTTTGGCCATTTGCGGATGAACCACTTCAGGATCTGTTCCACCTACAAAAATAGGGGTCCAGCCCAATCCATTGAACATATCCATTAATTCTTCATTAGTTTTACGTTCTAAAATAGTTGGATTATGAATTTTTCCACCATTTAAATATAAAATGGGTAAAACAGCACCGTCATTCACAGGGTTGATAAATGTATTTGAGAACCATCCAGCTGCTAGTGGTCCTGTCTCAGCTTCTCCATCTCCAACCACTGTTGCTGCAATTAAATTTGGATTATCTAAAATCGCACCGGTAGCATGAGAAAGCGAATAACCTAATTCTCCCCCTTCATGAATTGACCCTGGCGTTTCAGGCGCAGCATGTGAAGCAATTCCTCCAGGAAAAGAGAAAATTTTACATAATTGTTTAAAACCAGCTTCATCTGGTGTGATTTCTGGATATAGTTCTGAATATGATCCATCAATAAATGAATTTGAAACCATCACTTGTCCACCGTGTCCAGGTCCTTCAATATAGAACATATCTAAATCATACTTGTTAATTACACGATTTAAATGAGCATAAATAAAATTTTGACCTGAAATAGTCCCCCAGTGTCCAATTGGCGTTAATTTTACATCTTCACTTGATAACTCTTTACGTAATAAAGGATTATCTTTTAAATACATCTGTGCCACAGAGATATAGTTCGCTGCTCTCCACCATTTATCTACTTTTTCCAAGTAGCTTTTATCATCATAATTAGTCATTGTTGACTCCTCTCAATAAGTACTGCTTAAATCTTTAGTTAGTTTGTACTCCAAACTAACTTATGAGTATATTGTAAAATAACAATAAGTTTATGTCAATAGTTATATAAAAAATTCACAAATAAAGCCTCTAGAGTTGTCAAACATATGTTACACATACTGAAACTTCTGATGCCGTAGACCTAACGACTAACTATTCTTTCGTCAGGCATGCGTTGGTATCAGTAATGAACATTTATACGCCACTTTACATCGCTGGCTTTATACAGGTGAAAAAGGTTATCTTCAGGACTACTTCAAAGTGCGACTCAACGATCCGTCGCTACCCGACTCTTCGAAACAAACGCTTCAAAAGGTTCGTCGCTATCTAATAGGCAATTGGGATTCTATCCAAAGACAAAGGGACCCTCAATATATCGGTTGTAGTGCCGAAGGTCACGTCAGCCATTGGTTAAGTGCTCGTTTAAGTTTGCGACCGCTAGGATGGAGTACAACAGGAGCAGAAAACATCGCTAAAGCCATCCAATACGCACTAAATTATGAAAATACTTTTAAAACATTATTGGAAGATGGCCATTTAGTCTTATCGAATAACTTAGCGGAGCGAGCTATAAAGAACTTGGTGATTGGTCGAAAGAACTGGTTGTTTTCCAAGAGTTTTGAAGGGGCTCAAACGAACGCTGTCATTCTAACAATGATTGAAACAGCGAAACGACATGGACTTGATTCAGAAAAATATATAAATTATTTACTGACCCACTTACAGAATGAACCCATTTTTGAAAAAAATGAGGTCTTAGAGGCTTATTTGCCATGGAGTGAAATGGTCCAACGTCATTGTCAGTTAAATATCCAATAAAAAAGTAAATCCACTTCCTTTTTTGATTAAAAAATTTGGAAGTGGATTTTTTTATGTATCAAGATACTCTGATATGGGACGCTTACATGGGATTTAAGTTTAAATAAGTTATATTTTGTAATAAAAAATAATACTAGCAAGATGCCAATTATCCATCGACATCTTGTTTAGGAGTTTATTATTGTTGTTACTTTACACTTTCAAAGTCTTTAGAAGATTTCTCTCATAGCTGCTTCATGATATTGATTTAACAAGTCTGTTAATTCTTTGGCAATATCATTTGGATTTAATTCACCAGCTGCTGCAGCTTGCTCAACATTTCCATATTCACCATTGAAGTAAACTTCTTCTAAGAATGTTTGGAATCCTGGAATCACTGCTCCAGATAATGGGATAGGTTCTTTCGCATATTGTAAGAATTCCCCATAATATGGATTATCAGGTAAACCAGCTGCAACTTTGTCCCATAATTCTTCATTTTGAACTAGAGGTAATCCTTCAGGATAAGGAAACACTTTATTACCACTGTCATCAACCAAAGTATCAAAGGCTTCTAAACGCACTGACCATCCATCAGAGCCCCAACCCATGAATTTTAATAATTCATATGCTTCACGTGGATGTTCTGTTGCACTCGAAATCCCACCCATGTCAACAAAGGCTGGTTTATGTAAAGTAGTCGCATTTTCACCACGAGGTACTGGATAAGGCACAAATTTAATCCCTTTATCAGTAAATTCTTTTGAATTAAAGAGATCTTTTGTCCACCAAGCGTCTAATTGCATTGCGATACGTCCTGAAGAAGCAGACCACATTAGGCGATCACCAAAAACTGCTTCTGCTTCATCAGAATCGAACAGTGGCGCATGCACTCCGGTACGGATATATTCTGCTTGTTGGCTTAAAGCTTCAGCCCATTCACCAGTCATATCGAAGGTTTCACCATTCCAACCAAACTCGCCTTCCGCATCGTTTTTAACAATTGGTGCCATGGTCAATAGTAAAGTAAAATCATTGTAACCAAAAATTCCTTGTTCAGGAACCGTCATTGTTTGCATTAATTCGATCATTTCATCATAAGTCCAATCCGTACTTGGCATTGGCACATTTAATTTCTCAAAGACTGCTTCATCTAAAAAGATAGTATACGGTTGATAAGCGACAGCTGCTGCTAATTTACGCTCGCCATCTAAATAACCTTTATCTTGTAAAGTAACCAACACATCTTCTGATTCGGGGTCATTTTCCCAATATTCTGTCATATCACCTAGCCATCCATTTACAATCGGAACATCCACATTACCTAAATACCAAAATGCATCTGGCATTTCTCCAGCAGCAGCTAAATTTGATAATGTATCCATATAGCCATCTAATTGCATATCTATGATTTCTACTGTAATATTAGGATATTTCTCCATAAATCTTTCTGCTTGCAATTGCTTCATATCGGAATGAGCCCAACTTGCAAAAGTTAAAGTAATTTCTTCTTCTGTCATAGGGGCTAGTTCAGCATGAGCAATATTTCCAACAAATAATGTTGAAGCTAATGATGTCATTAAGATTGTTGTTAAAACTTTTTTAAATAAATTCATATTTTTCTCCTCTTTCTATTCTCCAGTAATACCCGTTCGATCAACACTTTCAGTAAAATACTTCTGTAAACAAACGTAGGTGATAATGAGTGGAATCAATGTAATCATCGTTCCAGCTAATACAATGCCTTCGTTAATAGTCATCGATCCTGTCTCTTTTACTGGATAAATTAATTCATAATTTTGTTGAAATTTCTGTAAGTTTAGCAACATTGTGGTCCATTTAGTTCCTCTGGGATTTCCAGTAAGATATAAATTCATTAAATAAACTTCATTCCAATACCACACAAACGAAAAGAGAAACACAATTATACAAGCTGGGATTGCCATCGGTAATCCAACTCTATAAAAATTCGTCCATTCATTGGCGCCATCTACTTCAGCTGCTTCATAAAGAGCTTTCGGTGTTTGTTTGAAAAATTGATAATATATCAAGACGAAGATGGTGCTTTTAATGCCTTGTCCTAATGCTGCTGGGATTAAAAATGCATAGGCTGAGCCCACTAATTTTAAATCTTGATACAACACATAAGTTGGCATCATTAAGACTTGCGGTGGCACTACTAAACTGAAAATCATGAAAAATAATAATGTTTTCTTAAATCTAAATCTAAACCTCGCAAACCCATAACCCACTAAGGCGGTGACACATACTTGAAAAACCGATGGCACAATTGATAAAACAATACTACCATAAAGCGATTTTTTGATATTTAAGACAGATAGTGCCCTAGTATAATTATCAAAATATAAAGTAGAAGGTAGCCATTTAATTGAACTGTCTAATAAATCATCTAATGACATAAAACTACTCACGAACATATATAGCAGTGGATAGACATATACAAAGCCGACAATCGATAACAATGTATAAACCACCACTTTATTAAACAAACCCATGCGACTATTAGTACCTAACAAATATTTTTTCAATTTTGTAAGGGGATGATTTTGTTTCATTTTTTGACTCCTTCCTATTTATTTGACTTTGGTCTGAATAATAAATAAATCACCCCCACCATCGCAAATACGATTAATGCGTACATCCACGCCATCGCAGATGCAAAACCATAGCCTCTCGTCGCTGAGAACATATTGACATAAATCAGATTAATAATATTATTATCATTACTATTGGCTAATGTTATCAGTGTATACATCGCATTTAAAAATATCATCGGTTTTAACGTCGGGAGCGTAATTTTCCAAAAACAAACCCAAACGGATCCCCCATCAATTTTGGCTGCTTCATATAAACTCTTATCGATTTTTTGCAAACTCGCAATAAATATCAAGATTTGAACGCCTGAATTCCATAAAATAATAATGATTTGTGAAAACAAGTCTAAAATCGGTGTCACTAGAAACATCGGCATAATATTATTCAATAATGCACCAATACTTACAGTGTCAAGTATCGGAATACTGGTAGCACCTTGACTCATTAATTGTTGTAAGACAGGTCCAGAGGCAATGACGACTGGCAAGAAGAAGATTGATCTAAAAAAGCCTTTAAACTTGATTTTCGTATTTAGTAAAAGTGCAATAATTAATGAAAAGACGACGATTATAGGCACTTTTAGTAATGACGATACGAGAAAGGCCAATAATTGTTGCACAAAAAACATATCTTTCAACCAAATATCTTGATAATTGAGAAAACCATCAAAACGAAAGGCTCTGCCCGTGGGACGAATCCGAATTGTATTCAAACTATAGTAAAAAGATTGAATGAGGGGCCAAAAAACGAAAATTAAAAAGCCGATTAACCAAGGTAAAATAAACATTAACCCAATTTTAGCTTTTCTTTTTGAAATGCTTTTTTTACGTTTCATTTTTCCACCACCTTATATGATTTTGGCTCTAGTTGAATACCATCCATTTCAGCGACGGCGCCATTATGATTCACATAAATAACAATATGATTATCATACTCTACGCGCGCTAGCCCTTTGTCTTTTTGATAAGCGATGATTTCTGCTGTTTTAACCTTTTCGTTGATTGCATCTAATTCTTGATATAAGTCCACTAGACTTTCTTCATAATCTGAAAACATCGAAGTATAAACGTGTGCATAATTGGTATTATGTAATAGACTCGAATTATTGATTGTTAAAAAGTACGAAGGTTGAACCCCAGTTTCTACCATTTTCAATAGAAAGTCGACATAATTAGATTCAAAATTGAGATATTCGGAATATAATGGCACCAACCCTCTTAATACCAATGGTAAAAATGGCACGCTTTCATCTTCAAAAATATATCCTGACGAATCTAATGGCACATTTATCATCGAATCGATATATTGCCAATAAGGTTGAATTGGTTGATTTAAAACTAATGAGCGCTCATTCGATATTGTAGCAATAGCTTCTTCAAAAATCATTCGTGTATGAACACGGTCATAATCTTGATTGTTCTTATAATATGAAAAGAGATATTGACCGATGCCAGAAATCATAAAATTCAATTGGGTATTAAAATGATCAAGTTTTCTTCTTAATCTAGACACTGCTTCTTCTGGAGCTAAATATTGATAACTGCTAATCACTTTTTCCCCAGTATATTCACTGAATTGTTTACGATTAATTTTATCCATTGTCACACTATTAATACCTATCATCGATGGCGTATATCTTAAAGGATGGTCATGTAAATATAATTTGCTCGTATCATTCAGCGCGGCACTCAATTGTTCCAGCCCACTTAAGCCTCCCAGTAAATTAGATACTTCAAAATTATTTGAATAGGTAGCGCCACTTTCACCATCTTTTTGCCAACCAAATAGTCCAATAAACTGACTGGTCACGCCTTTTGATGTTAAATTCGTTATTGCTTCTCCAATCTCTTCAAAGGTCGACATCACTACTTGCTGATAATTTAATAAACCATTTTCAATGTCATTGCCTAAAAAATCAAGTCGGACTGAAAAATCAGTCGGTTGAGTTTCAAATTTATACCGATCAATTAAATAGTTGCGATAGGTTGACGCCATGCCAAACAAATTAGCATGATCATCGCGCATAAAACTATAGCGTATTTTCACACTAATATCATTGCGATTCTTTTGCCTTTGGGTAATAGTACCACTTGATTGACTAGTTGCTTGCGTATAAAATTGTCTAAAGATGTATTTCCCTGTTATCCAATTATAAGGGAGGATGGCACCACTCGGATAAGCTTCAATTCGCGAATGCACATCACCCTCTTCAATCATCCCGATAAAACCGAATTGTTTATCCTCATGCATCATACCAAACACTGGGAATAATATATCATAAGGCTTTTCGGTAGTAACCATCCCATACAGCTCTGATAACACATAGGATCTTCTAAACCGAGATTGCTACCATAAATCATTTCAGAATAGGGTTGACGATACTTGCCATTATTATCAGCCAACTTGATAGTAGCGCCGCTCCCATCGGGTATAAACATAAAACCGCTTACTTCGGCTAACTTGCTATAACCTAACATTGGATAAACATACATATTGCCGATTTTATAATGGTCCGATTTTTCTTCAATTGAATCTTTAGGCACTTCAACGATTAAATTATTTTGGTCGAGGGCGACGATTAAATCAAATTGAATTTCTAACTCTGGATAATGAATCTGAGCTTTAAATCCATCACCCGTTTTAATCAATTCGATTTCTGGATTGCCTTGAATCATATCTACTTGATTATAAACAATATTATTATCAACTAAATATTCAATAACGACTGCACTTTGAACAAAGCTTTCCCATTTAACATTACTTTTCACTGGTTTTTCAACTGTTGAATACATCACCGCACCATTTTGAGCGTCTTGTATGATAATGGATAAGGTCTTATCATCTAAGAATAACCTCAAGTCCTCATTTTCAGCTATTAGACGATGAGAACCGATAGTCTTAATATTGGTTGCAAATTTTTCTTCCCGATTATCTAAAAAATCCACATCTTCATCTAAAAATTGTTCAATCGGTTCTTCTTCTACGATAACCATTTCTGTTTCTTCAGCATCTTCCACGGCGACTTCTGAAGATTGGACTTCTGGAACGTATTCCTCAGTCACTGTCTGTTCATTTTTTTCCGGTTCTTTTGAATTTTCAAAATGTAAATAGACGGTAATGCCTAACAAAGAGATTACATAAAAGATAATAACAAAGTACTGTCTATATTTTTTAATCTTATCCATATCTATTCACCACCTCTGAAAATACTGCCATAATAAATGATACAAGTTGAATTGATAAAGTATACACAATAAAAATTGTTAATGAAAGTACGAGCACAGTAAATAAAGTTAAAAATATCGTGCGAATCATTTCTAAATATCGATAACCATTTAATTCAGCTAAGCCAACAAACATTATGGCAATGACCCAGGTAATAATTAATACACTACCAAAATCAATAATAAAACGTTCATTAAGTGTTAAGACATTGCTCAAGCCAATCATTATCCACTGTAATATTATATAAGGCGTTAAGCTATACACTACGGTATGAAGAGTTTGTTTAAACGTACTCTCTCCATCGGTAATCGTCACAACTAAATACGAACACATAGTCGTAAATAATATCACAACCGTAATGGTTAAAATATCAAGCGGGATATTATATTCACCTTCTTGTAAAGGATTAAAAATATAACCCCAAAAATATTTCCTAATAATGAAGGTGAATAAGAATAAACCATATAAAATTGCGGTCGATACATGACTTGTTTTATTCTCAAAACGAATTCCATAGGCACCATCAATGGGATGTTTCATATAATACCAGGCAAATTCTATCTCGGCCCATAGCCGTTGCCTTCTATTTGAAGGATTTATTTCAGTTTTTTGATAAATTGAAAAACTCTTAGGCTCCCGTTTCTGGTGTCGGGTCAATAATTTGAATAAAGCCCAAATAGCGATTAATCCCAATAAAATCATTGGAATATATTTTCTTAACCAAACATTACGAATTTCCCAAAAAGAGTCAGAATAACCTTCTTTGGTTTTGGATTTTCTAAAAAAGTCAAAGCATCATCATAATTATTTTCACGATAAAATGCTTCAGCCAAACCCAAATTAGCAAAATCGAATTGCGAATTAAGTGCTAAAATCTCTTCCCATAACGCTTTACTTTCGGTATATTTCCCATCTCGGTACAAGTCCAATGCTTGGTGTAATTTATCAGCAAATTCGGTTTTTTCAAATAAATGGATAGCTCCTTTTTGCTGGTCTAATACATAGACACGATCATGATCGTCGACCGCAATCGCACTCCCTCTACTTGTTAACCCTTCCCGTTGATAACCAACATCTGGTCCTGAGAATAAGAATAATAGGTTCCCTTCACTAGAATATTCATAAATATATCCATTTTCACTTAAAACATAAATATTATCGTAATTGCCCATTGTAAGAGCACTTGGATATTCTAAATAATTTGGATCAAGTAAATTTCTCCCACCCATATTCATTTTCTTCAGGCTCTCATTGACATTTTTTCCTGTGGTAACCGTATAAACAAGGTTCTGCTGATCAATCGATAAGTTGGTAATACTATTCGGTACGGTTGATAACATACGGTCCCTTTGATCATCAGTAAATATCACTTTCCGAAACTTGGTAAGTAATGATTCTCGTGCAGTATTAGGTGCAAAATATCCTAAAAAGCTACCTGGTACATCCGCATTCAGCATGATTAACCCATTATTATTACCACGTGAGATGACATAAATATTTTCACGACTATCAATCGCCAATTTTAATGGATAAAAAGTCGCATTCTTACCAAAAGAAGGCGTTTCAGGTCGCTCAAAAACGCTTTCGATTTGATGATTTTCATCAAAGACAAATACTTTTGAAGCTCGTTCATCTGCGACAAAAATCTTTCCTTCTGGGGAAACGGCAATACCAGATGGATACATTAGTTCTTCGTGGGTCACTTCTGCTATTAATTCACCACTTAGACTCATAATCAAAATGCGCCGATTGCCGGTATCAGCAATATATAGGTTGTCTTCTGGGCCGATTTTTAAATCTCCAGGTCCATTTAACTTAATATCTCCCATATCTAAAGTGCCGATTGCATTATAACCCGCTTGTGTTTCAACGTATTGTCCATAGCCATCTTGCGTATAGGTCTTATAAGCATCCTTTGCAGAAGCTGTCGACAGAAAGGTCACACTATTCACCATGAAAATGAGAAGTCCAAACATCAATTTTTTGAACAAATGCTTAATATTCATCGGCACCACCTACTTAATACCGGAATGACTCATTGTATTCATTACTTTACTTTGTAACAATACAAAGAGAAGAATATTAGGTAAGAACATAATCAGTGATGCGGCCGCTGCAATCCCTTGCCCTACTACAATATTCGTTTGGGTGGCAAAAGTTCCTAAGTAAAAGGCTAATGTCCGTTTGGCCTCATCAGTAATAAATAAATCCGATGTTTCCATATTATTCCACACCACTTGGAAAATCAGCAAAGCAGCTGTTGCAATTGCCGGTCTAATCAATGGTAAAATCACTTTTGAAAAGATTGTCCACTCACTCGCACCATCTATATAACCTGCTTCTATTAACTCATTAGGTATCTGATCAATAAATTGTTTGATTAAAAACAAGCCAACTGGCATTGCCAATAAAGGTAAGATATGCGCCAAAATAGTGTTTTCCATTCCTAAAACACTAATAACTAAATATCGAGGAATGGTTACCGCTGTAGGGACAAACATTAAGGCCGCATTGTTTAACTCTAAGCCCCATTTTTTCCCGCGGAATTCTTTCTTAGACAAGACATAAGCCGCCATTGAAGAGATAAGTACAGAGACAAATACCACTATAATGGTAATCACTATACTGTTAAAGAGATATCTCGAAAATGGCACATTGGTTTGCTGTGAAGCTTTGAATAAATTCTCAAAATTATCGAGGGTTGGTGACTTAACAAAAAAAGTTGGTGGGAAAGCGAATAATTCTCCCATCGGTTTAAAAGCATGATTCACTATAAAAATAATCGGAAGTACCATAAAAGCAACAAAGGGTGCTAAAATGATGTAATATTTGATTTGACTCTTATCAAATCGAGATGGATTAATTCCTACTTTTCTTAATGCCATTAATTTCCCTCCTAACTACCAAATAATTTTTTAGCCAAGTAACTAAATGCATAGATAATAAATAGTAATACGACTGAAGCCGCTGCTGCATAGCCCATTTCATAACGTAGGAAGCCATAGTCATCAATATGGTTAACTATTAATTGACCCGCATAACTACCCGTGACCGGATTGGCTCCTGTCAACTGCACTCCAATTAAACCGTTCGAAAAGGCACCCACAATGGCCATTACCGCACCAAAGAGCATTTGAGGTTTCATTGAAGGTATCGTAATATAGATAAGTTCTTGAAAGCGATTAGAAATACCATCAATCGCACCTGCCTCATATAATTCACGATCCCCATTGACAATTCCTGCCATCATCGCTAAAAAGCCGACTCCCATACTGCCCCAAAGTGCAATAATAATCATAATCGGTAGTATTAAACGTGAGTCCGTTGTCCAAATAATAGGCTCATTAATTATCCCTAAGCTGAGCAATAGACCATTTAAGTAACCGGATTCATTTCCTGAAAATATAATCTTCCACACAACGACCATCGCCACACCAGATGTCATCGAAGGTGAATAAAAGATTAAAGAAAGAATCGTTCTTGGTAACTTAGGTAACTGCGCTAAAATCCATGCCAATAAAAAGCCCAATATATAACCACCCGGTCCCACTATAATGGCAAAGGTAACCGTATTAGGTAAAACATACTGCATAAATATTTCATCTTGAGTCAGAATATTAATGTAGTTTAATAAGCCGACAAATTCTGGTGCTTGAACCGCATTATAGTTGGTAAAGGATAAAGAAATCGCTAATACCACTGGAATGATAATAAAAGTAAAGAAGACTAATGCATAAGGAAGTAAGAATAAATAAGGCGCTTTTTTATTTTGATTGTGTCTCATTTCTTGCTTCCCTCCTTAATCTTTAATATTTAGGTCTGCTGGCATCTGATATTCTTTAATCCATTCACCATCACGCATAAACCCAAATTCTTCTAATTTTTTCAAAATTTCTCTATCGATTCGCTTAATCGATAAGTCATTCGATTTTCTTAAATTATCACCATCTACTACTACTGAAGTGTAGAGACGACTTACTTCACGTTCAACCATATAGCCACCAAGGACTCTGGGAACTTCCATAATCCATTCGCTTTGCATTAAGATCGTCTCCTTATGTTGGGAGCTCCAAGGCAATTCTGCAAACGCCTCTAAATTTGCT
This sequence comes from Globicatella sp. PHS-GS-PNBC-21-1553, assembly GCF_033564055.1. Classification (NCBI taxonomy): domain Bacteria; kingdom Bacillati; phylum Bacillota; class Bacilli; order Lactobacillales; family Aerococcaceae; genus Globicatella; species Globicatella sp. PHS-GS-PNBC-21-1553. The sequence goes on along the minus strand of NZ_CP085470.1, from coordinate 1,161,494 downwards.
GTATTCCACATATACTCTTGCCCATAGTAAGTTTGGAGTGTCGTTCCAAATTGTAATTGAACGTCTTTACTATGCCACCACTTTAAGAATTCCCAAGCATTGTCTTTTTGTTTGCTCGCTTCAAACATAATGCTACTTTCAGCACCTCCAGAAGACCAACGTTCAATTTCTTGATTTTCATTTTCATAACCAGGAATTAACGCAATATCCCATAAATTGGAAATTTCCGGAGCAGCATTTGACATTAAAATATAAGATCCAAAATCAGAAATCCCCAATGGCAAAGTCCCATTTCTAAATTCTTGATAAAAACTTGGGACATCAACTGGCAAACTATACACAGTAAATAAATTCGTTAATTCTCTCATCCCTTCAATGGTTTTATCTTCAGCTAATCCTGATTGTAAAATCGATTCTCCAAAGAAACTGCCACCATTTTGATAAACAATTGGCATCGTCCATGGGAAAATCTTAAACGAGGTTCCTAAAGCTGCAGTCGGATAAAAGATGCCCATCCCTCTTTGTTTTAAGACTGGCATCATTTCCGCCATCTCTTGAATCGTGTCCGGTATGGTCATGCCTAACTGCTCTAAAATATCTTTACGGTAGAACATGACATAAAAATTCATCGTTTCTGGAATCGCATAAGAATGTTCACCTATCATTCCAGGAATTAATAGATTAGGTGCAACCTTGCTAACTACTTCTTCATAATCCTCAAACTGTGTCAAATCCGCTAACGCATCGCGAATCGCTAAGTCAAATGGTAAAGCATAGCCAACACCCAAAGCGATATCAGGCTGTTTTCCTGCACTATTAGCCAAAATCAATTTATTTTGGTTTGGCATTAATGAAAAATCTACTTTAATCCCAGTCTCTGGCGTAAAATATTGATCAGCCATCGTTTGTAAAATTTCAATATATTGACGTGGACGATTCACCCAAACTTGTAAATTTTCTGAGTTCGTATTAGCTGAATAATCTTGTTTTTTAAATGAATAATAGAAACGGCTGACACTATCGACTATATTGGTGAATATTGACGGGCTTTTAGCCTCTACCTCATTTTGATGAACCCATAACTTATCAATTGAGATTCCATTATTAAGTTGAGATTGTAATAAAGCTGCTAATTTTGAAGTGACGGAGGCCCCTCCCTTAGCCAATTCGTTCCATCGATTTGCAATGGTCCGCGGTTTAGATGCTAATTGGCGTAATTGATCTTCAGCTAATTCAACTTGACTAAACGCTCCCGGTATAGCATTACTATTCGCCAATATTTTGACGTCTGCTAATACTTGATTTAAACGATCTGCCCAATGAATTAATTTATCTGGTACATTATCAATATATTCATTTAAGTCAACGTCACGGTTCTTATCCATCACGCCACCTAATATTAATTCTATTTCTTGGGACAATTGGTTGATTTCTGAAATAACAGTTTCAATTTCAATAATAATGTCTTGCAGTGGTTCTCTTGTAATCTCAAAAGATAGACGATGCTCGCCTTTGGTTAATGACAAAGCAATAGGTAATCCTTGATTATTAGTAAAGGTATGCACATCATAACTACTGGTATAGGGAATCCCGTACGCTAGTAAATCATCAGCATAATTCGCACCATCAATTAATATCTCCAGAAACACTGGAAAATCCACTTGTGCTGACTGCTCATAATTTAATGATAGAAAATACTGACCATCTTCTGGAACCTCAAATTGATATTCAATTTTATCTCCAGCATTTTTAAACGAATTTCCATCTAAAGTATTTAGCACTTTAAATTCATTATCATAAGGCGACAAACGATTATTAAAGACACTAACAGGTCTAATGTAAGGGGCATTTTGTTGATAAATATTTTCTCCTTCAATTTCAATGCTGATATCGTTTGCTTCCACTTCATTTCTCACTTTATCCGTTACCGCAATTGTTTGATTGGTTTCTAAAGTGACCGAAAAAAGTTCAATCGAACCTTCGATACTCTCGATTTCAATCTCATGGCTTCCTTTTGTTAAATAGACAGCTAAATTATTACCGAATAAACCTGTTTTATCCACTAAATGTGCTTGTTGATTTTGTGCAACCCTTACGACATCTGGCACGATTTCATTACCGAAACGATCCGTTTGTACCGCACCTTGACGCGTCCATTCTGTTCTCAAAACCAAATTACTTGCCTCTGAAAAAGGGACTACACCATCTATTTTCATCTTATATGAAAAAGGTAAAATGGTATCTGAATTGCCTTGGTATTCAAAATTCAAATGATACCAAGCCGACTCAGCAACCGTTATTGTAAACGTATTGGATCCTTGATTTTCAACTTTAAGTCCTTGGTCAAATTCAACTTCAATTGCTTCACCATCATAAAACGGTTCACTTTGATACTGCTCAACATAATGTTGGTAGCCGATACTTTCCTGCGCTAAAACATGCTGTCCTGAACAGAAAAGAAGTAATAATGAAATTAATATTCTCCCAAAAATTAAATAATATTTATTCATACTGACACCTCTATTAAATTGGACGTCGTATTCCAATTACTTGTTTCATTCATTTATCCCATCATTATTTTTTTACTTCCAATAATTCATCGGACAATGTTTAGTTGATAATGCGGTTCTGAATTTATAAAAGCAACCGCAAACGCTACATGTATGCTCTTGACGATAAGGGCAACTTTCACAGATAAGTTGTCGCTTTCGCCATTCATTTTCATTGACTAGATTGATTTCCAAGGCCAATTGTTCATTGACTAACGCTTCAATATCTGTCGCTAAAAATGCTGCTTGTCGCTCGCAATCCTTACATGACATTGACTACACTTCCAACTCAATCGTTACTACAGACATCGGTGGCAATTGAAGCTTAAGGGTTTGTCCATCAATGGTCGCATCATTAAATGTTTCAATCCGAACGTGATTAGGATTTTCAAACGTATTATGTGCATCCATTGTCGCAGCAGTTAAAATTTTTCCTTGATAGTTATTTATGTCAGAATCCAATTTTAATTCAAGATTTTGCGACGCTTCAAGTCCAAAATGACAGATTGAAATCGTCATTTTATGCTCTTTTTGTGATATCGATAAAGAAATATTTTCAGGTAAACCTCCATAATACTCAATTAATTCAGCATCTTGATGATTTTGATATAAATCAAAAACATGGTACGTAGGTGTTTTAATCATCGCTTGACCTTCAGTTAAGAGTAGAGATTGCAACACATTGACTGTTTGTGCTAAATTCGCCATATGTACTCTATCGGCATGATTATTAAAAATATTCAAGGTAATCGCCGCCACCATCGCATCGCGAATTGTATTCTGTTGATATAAAAATCCTGGGTTGGTGCCCGGTTCTACGGCTAACCATGAACCCCATTCATCCACAATCAAACCGACTCTCTTTTCAGGATCATATTTATCCATAATCGTTGAATGTCTAAGGATTAACTCATCCATTTTTTGAGCACTTTTTATTAGCGACCACCATTGCGCTTCAGGGAAACCAGTTGCTGGTCCTTTATCTAGCCATTCTCCGGTTAGCGCATAATGATGCAAACTAATGCCATCAAACCAAGGAGCAGCTTGCCTCATTAAAGTGTCCATCCAGTAATAATCATCTACATTAGGACCGCAAGCAATTTTATAAATCTTATCTGCCCCATATTGGCGCACATAAGTTTGATACTGACGGTATAAATCTGCATAATATTCTGGACGCATATTTCCACCACAACCCCAGCTTTCATTTCCAACTCCGAAAAATTTCATTTTCCAAGGTTCTTCTTGTCCATTTTCTCTTCTTAGATTTGCCATCGGAGATTCACCGGCCATTGTAATATATTCAACCCATTCTTGCATTTCTTGAACAGTACCACTGCCCACATTACCATTCACATATGCTTCGCAATCTAACTGTCTTACTAATTCAAAAAACTCATGTGTTCCGAAATGATTATTTTCAGTTACTCCACCCCAGTGAGTGTTCACAATTTTTTTCTATTCTCTTTTGGACCGATACCATCTTTCCAATGATATTCATCCGCAAAACATCCACCCGGCCAACGTAATACCGGTATTTGAATTTCTTTCAATGCCTCCACAACATCGGTCCTAATCCCGTTAACATTAGGTATTTCTGAGTCTTCTCCAACATAAATACCTTCATAAATACATCTTCCTAAATGCTCTGAAAAATGACCATAAATATATTTACTAATAGTTGGTCCGTTTTTTAGATTTAAAACATTAATTGTCATTTGTTGCTCCTTTACTCCTTAACTAAGCATCTTATAACATTCCAAGACAAACCACTTAAACTAGTTAAAACATCCGATGAATTAAACGACACATTCTCTTTCACCGATGGTTTTACAACCTGATTATTCACATCATTATCTGCTTTAATATCATAGCCAGCCATCTCAATCGTTTCTCTAATCTCTATTACTTCGTATCCTGATAATTCTACTTTAAAATCCAACGATTCTTTCGAACGATTGACTGCAAAAATCGTTATAATCGATTCTTCTTCATTATACACAGCAATACTTTCAACAAATGGTACTTCATTAAAGTCTTTAGTTGCGTAAGTTGGACTGTCAACCTCAGGGTCTAATGCTATTCCACGACCATAATTTGACATATGCATAAAAGGATAAAATATTGTTTGCTTCCATGCTAATGATTCATCATCTTGTTCTGTAGATATAGGGGCAATAACATTTACTAATTGTGCTAAACAGGCAATTTTTACTCTATCTGAATGTTTTAATAATGTAATCATCAAACAACCAATTAAAAGCGCATCTTCAAAATTATAATGGTCTTCCAAAATTGGAGGAGCAATTTGCCAAGGTTCCACATTTTTATCTTGTTCATTAGAGTGATACCAAACATTCCATTCATCAAATGATAAATTAATTACCTTCTTACTACGTTTCTTTGCCTTAATCGCATCACACATAGCAATAACACCTTTTATAAATTCATCCATTGCTAATGATCTTGCTAAGTAGTGCTCTAAATCATTTTCGTGATTACCATAATATTGATGTAAAGATAAATAATCGACATGCTCATAAGCATGATCTAATACTGTCAATTCCCATTCACCAAAGGTGGGCATTTGATCACTTGAACTCCCACATAATACCAATTCAATTGAGTCATCAACCAATTTCATGACTTTGGCAGTTTCCTCTGCTAATCTACCATATTCATCTGCTGTTTTATGGCCAATTTGCCATGGGCCATCCATCTCATTTCCTAAGCACCAAGTTTTAATATTAAAGGGCTTTTGTTGACCGTTCTCAATTCTCAGATTACTCCAGTAAGTCCCGGACGGATGATTACAATATTCTAATAAATTTCGAGCTTCTTCAATTCCACGAGTGCCTAAATTGACCGCCATATTAATCTCCATACCAACTTCTTTTGACCATTCATAAAATTCATGTAGACCAACCTCATTAGTTTCCACACTTTTCCACGCTTGGTCTAATCGTTTGGGTCTTTGGCTTACTGGTCCTATTCCATCTTCCCATTTATATCCGGATACAAAATTTCCACCTGGATAACGAACTAAAGGGATATTTAGTTCTTTTACTAAGTCTTTCACATCGTTTCTAAAACCTTTATCATCTGCCGTTTTGTGACTAGGTTGATAGATTCCTCCATATACAGCCCTACCCATGTGTTCAATGAATGAGCCATAAATACGTTCATCAATTTTTGAAACTACTCTCTTATTCGAAATTTTCAATTTAGCTTTCATATACTATACCTCTCAATACATGATTTCTTTCCAAAAAAGGCTAAGCCATTTTTATTTAAACCAGATAATATGATTTCTTGGTGACTGCCATTCAAACTAAAAACTTTAAAGATTTTACTACCATACTTATATTCATTATTTCTTATTTGTATCAACTCATCTTGAGTAATCTCTATATTAGTACTAGTCACAATTTCAGAGCCATAATTCAATTCAATCATATTCCAATTTCCAACAATTTTTTTCGAATCTGTAATTGGTCGTTCTTCGAGATCAGTAATATTTTTTATACTTACTACTGGCCAACCATTTGATAACCAGTAGATTTTACGAATATTCAAAATAAACTGATCCGAAAAAGGTTGTAATCGAGCGTGATGAACTAGATAATGCGTATTTTCAAATGAGAAAATTGAATTGTGTCCCGGAGCAAATATAGCGTTCTCATTTTGGAATTGATAACTTCCTAAAAGTTTAACTCCTACTTTTTCAGGGGTTTCATCTTGTACCATCTTATTACCTAACAAGTCCACATACGGTCCTTTAATATTTTTAGAACGCCCCACTCTTATATTGTAAGTATCATTTAACGAATCAAATGAGGCGAACAAATAATAATAATCAAAACATTCATTATATAGGATAAAAGCTCCTTCAATTGCTGTGTCTACACTTTTAGGTCTTCGCGCAATTAATGTTCCAAAACTATTATCCTTTAATTTTCCAGTTTCTTTATTGAGCGGTGCAATGTAAATACCTCCAAAAAAGATCCATATACTATCCACATCTCTTGATTTTTATCTAATACAACATTAGCATCGATAGCGTTATACTGTGATAATTGAGGTGATGTTTTAATTACTTCGCCTTTATCATGCCATGGTCCTTCAGGCGAATTAGATTCTGCCAAACCAATCATTGACACAGTACTTCCAAAAGTAGAAGCGGAATAATATAATCTAAAGATATTGTTATATTTGATTACTTCAGGAGCCCATAAACCTTGAGCATTACTCCACTGTTTTGCTTCCGTAGGAACACCATTAAAAACAGTCCCAATAAACTTCCAATTTACCAAATCTTTTGATTTTCTAATAGGTATTCCAGCGGTCAATGGTTGATTTGTATCTGTTGAAAATAAGTAAAAATCACCTTGATGGTCAATAATCGTTGGGTCATGAACTCCTCTTTCGTAGTTACAATACATTGCTACTCTCCTGGTTCACCAAAAACAGGAAATCCTTTTTCATTCCAAGTAAATATTTGGGCATGGGCATGTCGATTAGGATTATTTAAAGGATCGCCAGTATCGTTTTTAGCGGGTCTTGCATGATAAATTAAAACATCTTGTTTGCCATCTTCGGACTTAGTAAAAGAGTTATGCCCTGGGCCAAACAACTGATTTTTTTCTGATGATTTGAAAACAGGTTCTTTTTCTTTATTCCATGAAAAACCATTGAGTAAATCATCATCAATATTCGCCCACAGTAATCCCATTGCATAGTTTTCATCAGTTGCGCTAGCAGAATAAGTAATAAATACTTTATCATTTCTAATTAAAGCAGCAGCGCCTTCATTTACTTTAAATCCAATTTTTTCCCATGGATACTCTGGAATCGATAGTAATGTTTGATACCCTTTTAAAGTCCAAGGATTTTCCATTTCTGAAATATAGAGATTTGAATTTCCAGGAATACGTGGATCTTGTTGAGCCCAGACATAATATAAACGTTCTTTTAATTCAAATACTGTCCCATCGATGCTGAAACTTTCAAATTGAGTTGTAATCTGACCTTTTTCAACCCACTCTCCCTCGAAAGGATCATCATTGGTATTTTCCAATACAAACATTCGATGATGTCTATCTTTATTTCTTATTTCCGCGTCATCCGAAGCTGCAAAATAAATATACCAAGCTCCTTTTAAATAATGTAATTCTGGCGCCCAAATTAATTCACTTAACTTTCCACTTTCATGCGCTTTCCAAATTGTTTTTACTTCTTCTGTCTTACCTAATTCATTGATTGATTTTGCTCTTCTAATTTCAATGGACTGAAAGTCTGGTACAGAACCTGTAAAATAATACATCCCATCAAAATGCTTATACACCCACGGGTCCGCTCTCTCTATTACAATTGGATTATTATATTTGTTTGTCATACTGGTTACTCCTCTACTTTAATTAAATAAATAGGTTCTCCTTCTTGAGATAGACCTGAAAAATTTATTACTTCTTTTTGCTGTAAATCATCCCATTCTGCAAATACAAGACCAGAATATTCTTTACCATTTTCTAATGTAATATTTACCTCATTTCCCTCTCGTTTAATAATCTCACCCTCAACATCTCCATTAATTATTTCATTATCAATTTCTATATGTTTTGGTAGAGTAATATTATCCACGATTAACTTATCCATTATTATCGCTTTATATTTTCCATTTAATAATTTAGCATCTATTGATTCTGCTAGTTTACCAGAGTATCTCGTTGGTGAAACTACTGGCCATCCATTACTTAAAAAATGTAACTGGTGAACACGAACCTCATGTAATTCACCAGCTTGTGGAAATCTGGTGTGAAAAATCAAAAAGTAAGCATTTAAATCTTTATGATATAGTGTCGAATTATGACCCGGTGATACATACCCATTATTCTTATTTGGCTTCTCATCAAAAGCAAAATTACCAATTATTTTGACACCAAAATCTTGAATACTCGCATCATCGAATAACGTATTATACTTTCCTTTAACATCAGAGAACAGTGTCCCTTCCATATCCTCATAAGGTCCATCTGGATTTTTAGAACGTGCAACTCTAATATTATAGCCGCCTTTAGTATCAAGTCCTCCAAAAGAAGTAAATAAATAATAATAGCCTGTATCCTTGTTATATTGAATATAAGGCCCTTCAATTCGGCTATGATTTCCACCACCTAAATGAGTTCCATAAGTATTGCGATCAATTGGAAGTCCCGTATCCTCATCCATTTCTAAGATAAAAATCCCACCGGAATATGATCCGTAAACCATCCATAATTTTCCATCATTATCATAAAATACATGTGGATCAATAACATTAGGATGCTTTGTTGCATCATAAGTTTGTCCAAACTGTGTTTCTGTTCCAGAATAAAGGAATGACTCAATTTTCTCGTAAGGTCCTTCTATGTTATCTGACACTGCAACACCTAAAACTGATAAAGGACTACTACCTTCACATAAACAATAGTAAAGGTAATATTTACCATTTTTTAATTGAATAATATCGGATGCCCATAATGTATCAGTTTTGGCAAATTCAAAATCTTCAGCTAATTGTTCCTTTATATTTTCAAACAATTTACTATTATTGACATTAGTGGAAATTTGGGTCCACGAAATTAAATCCGAGCTTTCAGCAAAAGCAGCATGAGAACCAATAATATAATAATGATTATCCACTTCAATAATTGATGGATCATGTACAGAAGCATCTTTATATTTTGGATTTTCTGCAGCGATTTGCATCGGAATAAAAACACAAAAAACGACTAATACAACATAAAAACTAAATAAGCACCGTTTCTTCATTTATAATTCCTTTCAATATTAATTTTCTAGATAAGAGTTTCCCCATAAATACTATAAAGAAACTTATTGTTAACAATATAATTAATGAATTTACGTTTATTAATAAATAATAAAGTATAAAAAACAAAAACATAATTGTCGTTTCCATCAATGTTATCAATGGTGAAAATAAAGTTTTAATTAATAATTTTTTCTTACTAAATTTTTCTGACATATGGAGTATTGAATAGTTCAATATCATACTAATGAAATAAATAATTAAAAAACCTAATGGTAGTTTAAAGATGGCAAATAATATCGGTATTTCATCGACCATTTTATATTCGCTCAATAATATGATTAGCAATAATGATATAACGGTTGAATCAAGCCATGATTGTCTAATCGATAAAATATAATGTTTTATAAAGCATTTAATGATCTTAGAATACTCTATTTCATCTTTCACTATTGGTGCGGTTCTTAAAACAGCTGATATAGACGGCAATAAACCGAAGATGAACAATCCTAAAACTAAGCCGATCCAAAATAAAATACTAAGTAAAATACCATTAGTTATTCTTCTTAAATAAAGCATTATTTTTACACTCATATTACTAACCTTTCACTCCTGAAATTGCAATGGATTCAATTATTTGTTTTTGGAAAACAATAAATACTACTAAAACTGGAATGAGTGAAATTACTGAAGCAGCCATAATTAACGGATAGTCTGTTTGAATAGCATATGCTGCATTCAAATTAGCAATAACCACTTGTAAAGTTTGTTTTCTCGGTGTATTCAAATAAATTAATGGTGCCAAGTAATCATTCCAAACTCCCATAAACCATAAAATAAACTGAGCAGCTACTGCTGGTTTAATTAATGGGAATATTAATTTTGAAAATATTGTTAAATAACTTGCCCCATCAATTTTAGCCGCTTCTACAATTGAATCAGGTATATTTGATAAATACTGTCTTAAAAAGAATATCATTGTAATATTCCCAAAAAGACCTGGCACTATTAATGGTAGTAAAGAATCTATCCATCCAATTTTTGAAAACATCATAAATTGTGGAATCATAACAGCTGGATACGGAACCATAATTGCAGATAACAAAATTAGGAACAAGACATTTTTATACGGTAGTTTTAACTTCGCGAATGAAAAAGCAGCCATACTAGATGTTAATGTTCCAATAATTGTGACACTAAGCGAAACAATTATTGTGTTTTTTACTCCATCAAATAATGTGTCTAACTCAAGCAATCTTTTATATGCATCAACAGTTATTGGATCTGGAATCCATTGTGGTGGTAATTGAAATACACCTTCTTTATTTTTTAATGATGTTGAAATCATCCATAATAAAGGTCCCACCATAATAATTGCACCTATAGAAAGAATAAGTACTATAAGAATATTTGTAATATTTTTCTTCTTCATCATTACACGCTCCTAATCAATTTGATAAGATTTTTTATTATTAATATAAAATTGTAGGGCGGTAACTACAAAAACAATAAAAGCAAGGACTAAAGCCATACTACTTGCATAACCCATTTGCCAATTTTTAAAAGCTTTTTGCCAAATATACCAAACAATTGTTGCAGATCCATATCTTGGTCCACCTGTTGGTGTCATAATATTAATTTCAGTAAAAATTTGTGAACCACCAATTATGTTAGTTACTACTAAAAAGAAAGTAACTGGTTTGACCATTGGCCAAGTTATAAATCTAAATTTATGAAATGAAGATGCACCATCTAATTCAGCGGCCTCATAAAAAGTTTTAGGAACACTTTGGATAGCAGCCAAATATAATAACATGGAATATCCTAAACCTTTCCAAATTGTCATAATGATTATTGCTGGTTTAACAGTAGCAGTGTTTTGGAGCCAATTAGGTCCCTCAATTCCAAAAATATTCAACACTTGATTTATAAGTCCAAAATCTCCATTATAAGCCCATTGCCATAAAATTGACACAGCTGCTAAAGAAGATATCACCGGTATATAATAAATAGTTCTAAAAATCGATGTGCCTTTAATGCCTCTACTCAAAGCTGAAGCCAAAGCAAAAGATAAAAGTAACCCAATAGGTATTCCAATCATTAAATAGAAAGTATTATATAGTGTTTGAAAAAAGTATGGATCATTAAACATTTGAACAAAATTATCTAATCCAATAAAATTCATTCTTCCCAATCCATTCCAATCTGTAAATGAAGCATAAACTGAATAAATTAAAGGAATTAATGAGAATAATACGAACCCTATCGTCGGTGCCAGAACAAATAGAAATGCTACTTTATATTCTTTGCTATGAAGATTTCCTTTCCGGTTTTTTATTTCCATAAAAATACACTCCTTTTTATAAAAAAAGAAGTGAGTTTATAAATCTGTTAATAAATACCCACTTCTTTTTTACATTATCAATACAACCTACTATCTATTCGTATTTGCTGCATCTAACTTCTGTTGCATTCTTGGTTGTACTTCAGCAACATATTCTGCAGCAGTCTGATCACCATCTAAAACAGCTTGAATATTAATAAAGAATTCATCATACCACTCAGCATTGTAAGTTCTTGCTGCTGGCATAGCTCTACCGTATTCCTCAACAACATCCAAAAATTCTTGCTTGTTAGATGGTTTAGATTCAGTATCTGAAGCCCATTCATTCGCCATATCAATTAAGTTAGGAATTTGAATTTTTGCATCAACCAATTGTTGTTGTCCTTCTACAGAAGCACTTAAATACTCAACTAGTTTTGCAGCTTTCTCAGGAGCTTGAGTTTTCGAAGATACTCCTATTCCAAGTGATCCAATCCAAGTTGCGCTTTGTCCAGTTTTACCTGCTGGCCAAGGCATTAAATCATACTCGAATGGTAATTTATCATAAGTACTCATATCCCAAGGTCCTACTGGAAAGAACGCAATTTCACCATTCATCCATCGTTGATAAGTATCTAAAGTCTGTGCATCTGAAATAGATGGAGTAACTTCATGAACATTTTGTAAATCTGCTAAATATTGTAATGCCTCAGCAAATTCAGGTGTATCAACAGTAACTTTATCCATTGAGTCATTAATAAAGTCTGCACCGTTACTCCAAACAAATGCTTGTAAGCTCCAATTTATATTAAACCCAGTCCCCCATTGATCCAATTGACCATCGCCATTTGTATCCAATGTTAATGCTTTCGAAACTTCTAAAAACTCATCCCAACTATACGGTTTATCAGGATCAGGTAACTCTACTCCGGCCTTTTCAAACATATCTTTGTTGTATCCTAATGCAAATGGCCCTAAATCTTTAGGTAAACCATATAAAGGGCCGGTTCCAACTTGTTCACCATCATAACGATAACTTTCAGAACCATATTCCCAAATATTATCCAAGTCAAAATCTGATTCCTCAATATATTTAGTGATATCTAGTAATACACCATTATCGACATAAGCCATTAGGTTAGACTGCTCGATATAAAATACATCTGGGACGTTCCCTCCCGAAATTGCAGCTTGCAATTTTGTTGCATATTGATCTGCATCAGTTGCGATAATTTCTACAGAAACATTTTCGTTTTCCTCAAACTTTTTAATCGCTGCTTCATAAGCTTTCTTCTCATCTTCACCACCTCTAAACATAAAAGTTAATGATGACGCTTCTTCTTTTTTGATGTAGCCGATTCATTATTCGTGGAATTGTTTGATACCCCGCAACCTGAAAGAAAAGCAAAACTAACTAGTCCCAATAAGCCTAATTTTTTTAACCTCATTTTATTAACCCCCTATTTTTTAAACGCTTACATTACTATAATTCCATTATAACTGTGCGCAAATTTTTGTCAACACTTTTATTAATTATTTTCATTATTTTTTTACTTAATTAACTTTTATGTTAATTATAATGTTGTAATTCCACTTTTTTTATGTTATTATTTACTATAGTATTAATTGAGAGTGAGGTTTTTTATAATGCAAACATTTATAGATGAAGATTCTCTTGTAGTTTATGAAGCACTATCCAGTAAAGTTAGACTAGATATTATTCAATTATTATCTCAAAAAAATTAAACATTAAAGAAATTGCAAAAGCGTTATCTCTTAGTAGTGCAATCATTACTTCACATATAAATAAATTAGAAAGTGCCAAAATAATTAAAACTGAAAAAGTTGGTCAACAAAAAATTTCTTCTTTGGCTGTTGATAAAATTGAAATCAATTTTCCTAAAAAAATTTTTTCTGCATTTGATGTTGATTTTATTTCAATTCCTATCGGACACTATACTGATTTTAGTATTAAACCTACTTGTGGTCTTGCTTCAGATACGCATTTTATTGGAAATGTCGATGACCCTAAATATTTTATGCTTCCAGAAAGAATTGATGCACAAATTCTGTGGTTCACTCAAGGTTATATTGAATATCAAATACCAAATCTCATTCAAGTTTCAAATAATCTTGAAATGATTGATATTACGTTAGAAATATCATCTGAATTTCCTTTTGCTAACGATAATTGGCCATCAGATATTACTTTTTCATTAAATGATGTCGAAATCGGCACTTGGACGAGTCCAGGTGATTTTGCAGATACAAGAGGAGTGTATACTCCAGAATGGTACCCGGATAATTTAAACCAATATGGACTATTAAAAACCATTAGAATTACATCCCACGGAACATATATTGATGGCGATCCGTTATCTGACATAACTACTCAAAATTTCTCTGTAGATTCTCAAATTTGGAAATTTCGTATAGAAGTAAAAGAAGATGCGCAAAACGTTGGAGGATGTACTTTATTTGGAAGTAAATTTGGTAATCATCCACAAGACATAATTTTTAAAACTTATACTAGCTAAAATATTCTGTAATATTTTATAATCAGTATTAATTAAAAAAAGTATATAAGAGTTAAAATAATAAGGAACAAATAAAGAAGCATTCGATTTTTTTTCATCGAATGCTTCTTTATTTCAAATTTTTTGCATATTATCCTAAGTGGTGGAAAGTTTAATTTAAACGCACACTATATTAGTCCTTTTATTTTTGATAATTTTCATTCACAAGACTATGTCTTATTTTAATACACATTTTGCCTAGTAATTAAGAATTTATCAAGTTTGTCCAGTCATTTTTCGAAATTTTCTGAAAATAAAAACAACACTCAACAAAGAATTGTATTGTGTCTCAAAATGAGACACAATGAAAATTTATAAATCAAGTTAAATTTTTTACCCTAAGAGAACCAACTCTGTTTCAATTGATGATATAAAATTTTGTTAATCCTTTTGTGTGAATCCCCTCATTAGAAAGGCATATTATCTTGAGAAGACCACACAATTAAATTTTTACAGCTTAATTTTAATATTCCAAGCTATAAATAATTGAACCAAATTCTCATTTCATTTTCATTGCGATTTCCCCATAGAAAATAAGGTATCATTGTAAGCTTGGCATCCTCATATTCTGGTGCTACAGAAAGATATTGATACAACTCTTCACACTGCCAAATCTTTAGTTTTTTAGCATTTAGACATATTTTTTTATACTCACTTTGTTCTTGTTCACTTGCTTCCTCAATTTTAGATAATTCAATCAGATAGCGATGTAAACTTTTTTCATTATCTATTTCCTCAGCACAGTAAATGAACGGTCCTTTCTGAATAGCAACTTTATGCGCATCAGCTACTACGTATGGATTGGCGACATTCGCAATAATTTCTTCTTTACCATCAAAATTAACCTCAATGGTGCCTTCCTTTGTTTCAAAAACCATAAAACCATTGTCTATCCCTAAATAGTTTCCTTGTATAACTTCCACTTTTAATTTATGTAGCCAATTAGGTAAATACACTTTAACTACAGTATTTTTACCATTAAATTTTAGGTAGTATTTTGGATATTCGGCTTTCTTTTTTAGCTCTAAGTCTCCGTTAAAATACTTAATTTTTGATGGTATTAATAAATTAAGGTAATTAATATCATCCGAGTAGGAAGCTATAAATTTACCTAAAGCACCTATTGTTCTCGTAAAATTAGGTGGACAACAAGCACATCCAAGCCAATCTGGTCTCTTTAACTTTACGTGACCTTTACTAGGATTATAATGGCAAGAAACAGGTTCCACTTCTAAAGGGTTAACATAAAAAAATGTTTCCCGTCAGTGCTGATACTTGCAATAATTGTATTGTATAAAGCTTTTTCAATAACTTCTAAATATTCAGTTTTTGGGTTTAGTTTAAATAATTCTAATGCAAAATTTATCAAGGCAATCGAAGCACCCGTTTCACAATACATTGTATCATTGGGTAAATCATACTTTCCTGTGAATGCTTCGCCGTGAACGGTCGATCCAACCCCACCTGTTATATACATCTTATACTTAACAATATTCTTCCAAAGCACCAAGCAAGCATCATACAAAGGTGCGCTCATATCATTTTGTACAATTTTGGCCATTGCAATTGTCATATATAACAATCTTACGGCATGACCAACTGCTTCTGTTTGATTTTCAGGCTTTTTATGTGCTTGATGATAAAACACATTAATTTTTGGTTTATCGTTAGACAGATTTTCCTCATACAGACGATTAACTTCTTCCTGAAAAGCATTTATATTTTCTCCTCTAATGTCAATAAAAAATTTAGCCAATTCTAAATAAGATTCATCAGAAGTATATTCATAAAGTTTTACCAAAGCTATTTCTATTTCCTGATGTCCATCTGCGATTTGTAATTGTTCTGATTCTCTTCCAAAATTCCTTTTTATATTTTCAGCAAACTTAATCGCAATTTTTAACAGTTTATTTTTATTTGTTGCTTGATCATAGGCAATCGCCGCTTCAATCAAATGACCAGCGCAGTATAGCTCGTGACTTCGATATAATTCACGGTATCTCAAATGTGGGGATCTACATTGATAATAGGTATTGATATAGCCATCCTTCTCTTGAGCCTTTTCAATAATGTCAACTATTAAGTCCACCTTGTTCTCTAGTTCCTTATCTCGTTTCATCATTAAAAAATAAGAAACTGACTCAATCCATTTATAAACATCAGTATCTTGAAAAACCCATCCAAAATGATCACCATCAACAAGTCCAGCAGTAATAAGTAAATTTTTAATTGCATGACTTTTTCCTGACGGTAAGTTTTCATCTTTTCTTTCAGCTTCTACATTCACTTTTACACTATCATTTAACACCTCAAACTGATAAGGTAATGTTATGGATTTGACTTTTTCTTGCATATTTTTCCAAAACGAATCCATTATTTCAATGTTTTTTATATCAACTTCTTTTAACACCTTTTTCCTCCTGTTTTATAGTTTTACCAATAATACACTGTGTTGATTTAGTCTATAACCACTAAATGAAAGATGTTTTTGCCTCCAAATATCATAACCTTTACTAACTCCTACTAATTCTGCGATTTTAGTTGGAATCTTTCTTGATTTTTCGGAAAGATTAAAAATTCCATAATATTTATTCTTTTCGGATAGAGCTTCCCAGACAATTAATTCATCTTGACAGTAAATCTCTTTTCTCTTTAAAACTGTCCGATGCATCTCCAAAACTTCTTCATTGGTGATAAGTGAGTAAGTAAATTCATCTATATCAGGCAAGGTGCCTCCGAACATTAACGGGGAACCAAATATACTCCATAAACTCATCATGACGTATTGCTCGTCCTTTGTTAAACGAGTCCAATTATCACCACCTCCTCCATCAACAGCCCTAATTCCAATATGCCCAAGTGGTAACATATCACAATCAGGATAAGAACCAATACTTACATATTTACTCCATATTCTTGCTTTCTCAAACATATGATAAATCGATTCCCATTTATCCCATAAATCATCTGTCATACGCCACATATGAGCATTTTTAACAAAAAACTCTGCATCTGAAAGTTGTGCTGGTCCAGGAGATAAAGATAAAACCATGTTTCGTCCGCTTTTTTCAATCGATTTTCTAATTGCGATAACTTCTTTTTTATGTGCCTCATGGTAAAGTTTAGAATAAGCAATATCATCCACTTTTACAAAATCAACTCCCCACTCAGCGTATAATTCAAATAATGAATCATAATATAATTGTCCTTCAATTAAATCAACATTTACGCCATACATATCGCTATTCCATGGACAAATATTATTTAATGCTATATCTCTTGCGGTTTTTATTGTTCCTTTAATAAAAGTATTTCGATGTACTGCTTGTCTAGGAATTCCTCTCATGATATGAATTCCAAACTTTAAGCCTAAAGAATGAACATAGTCTGCTAATTCTTTAAAACCTTTTCCATTTCGACTACTTGGAAAACGATTTTCAGCTGGTATTAACCTCGAGTATTTATCCATACATAAAGGATAAAAGTTATTATAAAGAGTTGATTGTGCTTCTGGCTCACTCCATTGAATATCAACTACAACGTACTCCCATCCATGAGATTTTAAATTTTCAGACATGAACTTTGCGTTTTCCCTTACCTCCTCTTCTGTAACAGAAGCTCCATAACAATCCCAACTATTCCATCCCATTGGTGGTGTTTTTAAAAAATCGTTCTTCATACAATTCTCCTTTATTTTCTATAAGTAGAATAGGGAGTAATAACTATTCTCAATTAGTTATTACTCCCTATTAAATTCCCTATCTTATCACCACATACTCCAAGCCAACTAATTTAGCCCATGCAACTAATTGATCTGTCGTTAAAGCTAATGAAACAACGGTATGGTGGCCTCCACCCGCTTCAATCCAAGCGTGCACACCTTCCTTGAAGCTTGGCAATACTTCCCACATTACGCGTGCGACTGGTAATTTAGGCGCCGGTTCTTCAGGTGTAAAGGCTTTAACTTCATTGATTAATAACTTATAGTGTGTTCCAAAATCGGCAATAGAAGCCACAACTCCGTCACCAGCTTTGCCATCAAATACCAGTCTGGCCGGATCATCTTTCCCACCAATGCCAAGAGGTGCGACTAATATTTTTGGCTTATTGACCGCTAAGCTTGGATCGACTTCTAGCATATGAGATTGTAAGATAGCTTCTTTCCCTTCAGCTAGTTCATAGGTATAATCTTCCATGAAGCCTGTAGCTGTATTGTGAGACATTACTTTCATGAAACGATCTAAAGCGGCAGTTTTCCAATCGCCTTCTCCTGCAAAACCATACCCTTGAGCCATTAATCGTTGAACCGCTAAGCCTGGTAATTGTTCCATACCCCATAGATCTTCAAAATTACTAGTAAAGGCTGTATAACCACCTTCATCTAAGAAACGTTTTAAGGCAATTTCATAACGCGCTTGGGTCTTAACATGTTTTTCCCAGACATCTTTTTCGTAGTCAGCATAATCAAAATCATAGAGCTTTTCATATTCAGCAAATAAATGATCGACTTCTTCATCAGTCACCTTCTCCACCACGGCAACCAAATCACCGATTCCATAATAATCGACAGTCCAGCCTAATTGAATTTGGGCTTCCACTTTATCTCCTTCAGTTACCCCAACATTACGCATGTTATCACCAAAACGAGCCACTTTTAAATTAAAACTTTCACCATAAGCTACTGCTAAATCCATCCAACGGGCAATTTTTTGTTGAACATCTGTATTTTTCCAATATCCGACTACGATTTCATTATTTTTTTGCAAACGAGCATTAATAAAACCATACTCGCGATCGCCATGAGCAGATTGATTGAGGTTCATAAAATCCATGTCAATAGTAGACCATGGAATTGATTCATTAAATTGAGTGGCTAAATGTAATAATGGTTTTTGTAATAATTTAGTTCCACGAATCCACATCTTCGCTGGTGAGAATGTATGCATCCAAGTAATAACACCGGCTACTTCATCACGATAATTAATTTCTTTCATTAATTTTGTGATAACATCAGCAGATACTGCTAATTCTTCTTGAAACACCACTGGATAAGGTAAATTACCTTCTTTATTTAAGTGATCAACAATAGTACGGGCATCTTTTCTTACTTCTTCTAATGCTTCTGGTCCGTATAAATGTTGTGACCCTACTACTAACCAAAACTGTTTATTTGATACTTCTAACATCTACATCCCTCTTTCATTAATTTTGCCCATAGTAGGCATCTTTTCCATGTTTTCTTTGATAATGTTTTTCCAATATATAATCTGGTAATTCTGGAGCATCAGAATTCAATTGCATTGTATAAAAGTTCATTTTACAAACTTCCTCTAAAACAACCGCATGCATCACAGCATCTTTGGCATCTTTTCCCCATGTAAAAGGTCCATGCCCTTTTAATAAGATACCGGGGACTGCTAAGGGTTGAATCTTACGTTCAGTAAGTGTCTCAACAATCACTTCACCTGTATTGGCTTCATAACCTGCTTCGACTTCTTCTGAGGTTAAATAACGAGCACAAGGGACTGTTCCATAAAAAGTATCGGCATGAGTGGTACCAAAGCATAAGACATCTTTTCCTGCTTGTGACCAAACGACAGCCCAAGGTGAATGTGTATGCACAATTCCACCGATATCTGGATAATGACGATACAAGGCCGCATGTGTCAACATATCAGAAGAAGGTCGATTTGTTCCTTCAACGATATTTCCATCAAAATCACAAACAACCATATCCTCTGGTGTCATCACATCATAATCTACACCTGAAGGCTTAATGACAAATAATTTTTGCTCATGGTCGGCTTGACTAACATTCCCCCATGTATATTTAATTAAGCCTCTTTTTGGTAATTCTAAATTCTCTTCATAAACGATTCTTTTTAATTCTTCTAACATTTTATTCTCCTCAAGATTTAAAATAACTAATGGCTGCTTTTTCGATTGGTAATCCTAATTTATAACTTGATAAATAGGCTTTTGCGTTCTTTACTTCTTCTCCTTCTGGTTGAACGGTGACATTTTCTATTTCCTTAAAGACAATTGTTTCTAAATACTCATTTAAATCTAAATCAGCATAATTTAAATAATCGGCCAATAATGCCATTCCCCAGGCACCACCTTCATTTGAAGTTGTTGTGACCGTGACTGGAATGTTCAAAATATTTGCTAAAATAGTTTGCGCCACTTTAGGTGTAGTAAAGATACCACCATGACCTAGTAATTGATCAATCTCGATTTGTTCATTTTGCGTTAATAATTCCATCCCAATGGCCAAAGTACTAAAAGCTGATAATATTTGAGATTTAAATAAATTCGCTAAGTTAAATTGACTGTTAGGTTGACGGACAAGTAATGGTCGACCTTCTTCAATTTGAATAATATTTTCTCCTGAGAACAGTCCATAATTTAATAATTGACCACAGTTTGGGTCACCTTCTAATGCTTGGTTGAATAACAGTGTATACGTTTGATCAAGAGATAAAGTACTTCCTGCCTTTTGAGCAAACTCATAGAAGAGATTTACCCAAGCGTTAATATCCGAGGTACAGTTATTAGCATGTACCATGGCCACATCATCTCCGCTTGGAGTGGTAACCATATCAATCTCAGGATATATATTACTCAAAGGTTGTGCGAGTACAATCATGGCAAAAATAGAAGTACCTGCTGAAACATTACCTGTTTTCGGACTCACACTATTGGTCGCAACCATGCCGGTTCCTGCATCACCTTCCGGAGGGCATAGACGACTTCCTGGCTCTAAATCACCCTCTGGATCAAGCAACAAAGCGCCCGCTTGTGTTAGTTGCCCTGCATCTTGACCCGCAATGAGTACTTCAGGCAATACCATTTCAATCTGCCATGGAAATACTTTGCTCTCAATCAATTTATCAAACTGCATCAATTTTTCTTTATCATACTGTTGAGTTGTCGAATCAATTGGAAACATCCCAGAAGCATCTCCTACTCCTAGTACTTTTCTATCTGAAAGCAACCAGTGGATGTATCCGGCTAAAGTCGTCATAAAATCTAATTCATAAAGATGGGGTTCTGAATCCAAAACTGCTTGATACAAATGAGCGATGCTCCAACGTTCCGGTATATTAAAATGAAATTCATCCGTTAATAATTTGGCAGCTTCTGTTGTATTATTATTGCGCCAAGTTCTAAACGGTACTAACAGATTTCCTTCAGCATCGAAAGGTAAATAACCATGCATCATCGCACTAATGCCGATTTGTCCAATCTTCGTTAAGGTTACTCCATATTGATCTTTTACTGCTGCTTTTAGATGGGTAAAGCAAGTTTGTAATCCTTCAATAATGGCATCTTGACTATAAGTCCAAAAACCATCTACTAATTGGTTTTCCCATTGATAAGAACTATCGGCTAATAATTTTTGTTGGTCATCGATTAAGATGGCTTTAATTCTAGTAGAACCGAATTCAATTCCTAAACTTGTTTGTCCGAGCAATAATTTTTCTTTTATTTCCATTTAATCACCTCTTAAACACAATGTATCCCCTTACAATATAAATTATAAATATTTTGTCCGTACATGTCAATGGTCAATTTTATTTGTTTGTACAAAAAAAGAGATACCTTACGGTTATCTCTCAATTAATTCACCTGTAAAAATTTCCGTCTCAATAGCTTTATTTTTTTCGATTGATTCGATGATTTTATTAGCCGCTATTCTTCCTAATTCATCTTTTATATGTTGGACACTACTAAAACCGCCTACCACTGAAAGGATAGAATTATCGTGACTGGATAATTGTAGCTTACTTCCTAAAATAAGGCTTTTTGATTCTACTAATTGTTGTAATTTTAATGCCACCTTATCATTATAGCAAACAAAAGTTCGAGTCGTCGTTTCATCATTTATGATTTGGTTAGCAATATTAGCCAAAGCTGCATCGAGTGTTTCAGTTGTATAAGTATGAATAGCTTCTTTACTAAAACTAACACCTTTTTCTTCAAAGGCTTTAATAAACCCTTTCATTCTTAATTTTCCTTGTAAATCATCAATCTTAGTAATTAAACCAATATTCGTGATTCCTTGCTTAAGCCAAAACTCAGTTGCTTTTTGCGCGGCTTTTCTATCATCCATCGCAATATACGGTAAATCGAGTGTTCTCATAATAAGCATTAATAAACAATATGGGGATACCCAGTTCTTTAAATTTTGAATAGTAAGCAATATTAGGATTGAATAAATTACTCTTTGTTGGTTCGACAATTAAGCCAGCTACTTCCTCATCCAACATACGTTTTAGACAAATTTCTTCTTGGACAATATCATTATCGGTACTTGCTAAAACAAGGCTGTAATTATTTTGTCGTAGTACCTCTTCAATTCCTCTAATAATATTGGGGAAAATATAATCAGACAGATAAGTAGTGATGACACCAATTTTTCGCGTTGAATTGTTATTAGTCGACTCAATCAAACGATTTTTTACATAGGTTCCTGATCCTTTTTCAGAGCGTAAATAACCTTCATTGATTAAAATCGAGAGTGCTTGTCTAATGGTATGTCGACTAACATCAAATTGTTCCTGTA
This sequence comes from Globicatella sp. PHS-GS-PNBC-21-1553, assembly GCF_033564055.1. NCBI lineage: Bacteria > Bacillati > Bacillota > Bacilli > Lactobacillales > Aerococcaceae > Globicatella > Globicatella sp. PHS-GS-PNBC-21-1553. The sequence continues at coordinate 1,138,669 of NZ_CP085470.1, read as the reverse complement.
ATTTGGCTTCGGTGGGAATCACATTGCCAACGGCATAAGTTCCCTTTATTATTTCTTCTCTTAAAACTTCAGCTATTTGCTGGTATTTCGGTAAACTCATCTCTTAATCTCTCCAACTATAATTTGTACGTACATTTATTTTAACGGATTATCAATTAAAATACAATATAAAAAAATTGGAGAAAATTAAATTTTATCCTCAACTTACTCTTTTCTTCAATTCAATGGCATTGGGAGTAATCACACAAAACTATTTTGATTGAACGAAAAATCAATGATTCGATTATTATGCAATTGATTTGCCAATTTATGAATATTTATAATAAATCGACACGTATTGGATTGAAAAAATCCATAAAAATTGAGTTTTCTGCTAATGGAATGCATCCATGTTCAACATTAGAGCGAAGTGCTAAGGTGTCACCTTCATTGACAATTCTTTCTTCCTGTTCACCATTTTCGTGAATAATTAAAAACTTGAATGTTCCTTTTTTAATATAAGTAATTTGTTCATGAAAATGCTTATGGGTCGCGATTGCTGAATTTTCATCAACTGGATGTTCAAATGCCATCTCCACTAACATACTTCCATCCAAAATTTGGGCAATACGTCTTTTAGAATTATCCGTTAATTGTACCCATTCTTGATTAATTGCCATATTCATTCCCCCTTGTTATAAGTTTATTTTATCAAATAATTAAGTTTTTGAATATACAAAGTTTTGTAGACCCAGCTTTAAACTTTCCCTTTGACTCGCGTTATTTAAATTTATAATGACAATTGCTTATCTTAAATAGGAGAACAGGGGCATTGCAAATAATTAATCGTCTGTAAATGGTAATGTACTTTAAAATGCAAATATTTTTTAAAGGTGATTTCTGATCCTACAGAATCTTTATTACTCAAAGATGTTGCTAAAAAGTATCAATTGACAACCACTGAAATTTTCGATGCTTTGCTACAATTCTTGTTTGAGCAACATAATCCTTTCAATTATTCTTATTTAACAATGAATATGCAATAATAAAGTAGTTGCAAAACAAAAGTAAAAAATTGAATAATTTTCTCTTCATTATTTCCTTCACTAATGATGGAACCAATCTGAATATATATCCAGTCTATATACATATAAAACTTTATGAGACTGGGTAGCTCATAAGTTCTAACCAGTCTCAACGTTGTGATTTCGAAACTACTCAATAAAAAGACTTATTCTATAAATTTTTCATTTTCAAAATTTTATTTTTTTCGCTTTAAATAACTTAAAACAAAGCCACTTATCATCAATGGTAATGCCAAAATTGGATTGATTCTCTTTTCGCCAGTTGCTGGTAATTGGCTTGCTTTGGTTAATTTAACTATCGGGTGTTTGTTATCCTGCGCTTCTTTAGAATCATCAGAATCTACTACTTTATCATTATCTTTTGCTTGTTCTGTTTCTTCAGCTTCTGTTTCTTCGTTTTCAGTATCTTCTTCAGTATCATTCTCTTTTTCTGTATCGCCGATATCTTCTGTTCCATTATTATCGTCTTCAATTACATTATCATTAGGATTTTCTTTATCCTCGTCTTCGTTGCTATTTTCTTCAGGTGTATTATCTAAGACAAAGTACGGAACTAAAGGTTGACTACTAATTGGTGATACAACTGATTTACCATTTGTGAGAACAAATAAACCATTTAAGTTAATACTGCCATCTTCATTACGAGTAGGCAATAATGAAAGGTCTGTTTTTTCAAACCAACTCTCATCAACTTTATCTCCTTGGATATTTTTGCCATTAATATAGTTTTCTGAATTGTTTAATACCGACTCGTTCCCTGGACGATCCTCTTCTTGTGAATCCCATGTAATAATGCCTTCAACCTTTGATACAACTTCAGTATTTCCTTTTCCATAAAGACTTAAATTGGTTCCTTTATTTTTTACTGTAATGACATTATAAACATTAGCAGCTGGATTACTATTACTTGTTACCCCATCCGCATCATTATCAAATGAAAGTGAATTACGCAGTATATGCTCAATTGCTATACCATCACCACCTAGTTTAAAACCATTACCATCCCCTGATGCATTTTTTTCTAAGTTAGTCCCATTACGAAAAGCAATACTATCCTCAATTGTTACTGTACCGATTAAGCCAGATTCTAATTTAGCGAATAAATCCCATCCATCATCGACGTTATTATAGGCAATATTTCCTCTAAATAGATTTCCTTCTCCAACAGTAATTTTAGCTGCAAATCCATCGGCATTATTATGACCAGGATCCACATTATTATAGGAGGTGCTATTCTCTATAACATTATATTTTGGCCATAAATCATAATGTTCTGTAGCATTGCCTGATATTTGAATTCCAGTATCCCCGTTATTATAAGCTTCAATTCTTTGTAAATGATTATAATTTCCACCAATTGTCATGCCTTTAATATTACCTTGAGTATTTCTAACATGAATATTATCAATCTTCCAATAGTCACCATTGATAAGGAACGCACCACCTTTTGTAAAATCGAATATAGCTGGATCTTTCGAGACTGTTCCCATCAATTTATTTAAAGTGTTCGTACCATTATTTCCACGATGTATAATTACATTACGATTCATTTCATAAACTCCGCCCATTAATTCAATCATTTGTCCTGGTTTTATATAATCAATCGCGGTAAAAATATCTAATGGATTTTCAAGTGTTCCATCACCCTCTGCGGTTCCAGATGGTGAAACGGTTAAATAAGTTCCAATATTACCTTTATAATGACCATCAAAAGTCTTATGATGAATGAGAGTTTCAGATATTAAAGGTTCCGAGTCAGTCAATAATTCCGGATTGCTGGCTTCAAATTTTGCAGTATATTGGTTGTCTCCTTCTAATAAATCAACTTCTACAAACTTAGGATAGTCTGCTTCTAAAGTAATTTCACTAATAACATTTTGTTCTGAATCATAAATAGTAGCTTTTCCAGGTACATTTGTTACTAATTCTAAGTTGTATCGTTGATTACCAGTCTTATTATAATTATTAAATTTAAATGATGGTTCGATTAATTCTAAAGGTTCTTCTTCAGCTGGTGCGTCAGTATTCGGATTTGTTATTTCTAATATCATATCGGAAACAGTAGTCACAACCCCTCTAGCAGCCGCAATTCCAACATAGATTTTATCTCGATCAATCTGAAGTAATTTATCTGTCCCATATAAAATGTTTTCAAGAATTTCACCGTCAACTTCATACACTGTATGATAACCTGTATTGGTCTTTTTAACTGTGAAGGTATATTTCTTACCTTCTTCGACTTTCATCGTCATATCGTCTTTAAAAGGAATCGTTTCACTTTTCCCTTTAGCTGAGATAGAAGTAGCACCTTCTTCTATAATTTCCTCTGTTAAACCGGTCACAAATCGTGTAGCGAGTCCTGGTTTTAAGGTCGTCGACTTACCATTTTCATCTGCAACTTTTACTTTAGTAGCAATTGCTGCGACAGAATTACTTGGAAATTGTTGATCACCTGTATTCGAATAACCTATTTGATCGCGGACAATAATACCAAATCCTTCTTGTCCATCTGCCTTTGGATTTAAATAATCAACGTTAAAGGTAGCACTAAAGGTGAAATTTTCATGCTTTGCATCTATTTCAGTATAATAATAGGTAATCCCATCATGATATGAAGTAAATTTTCCCCCTTTATCTTGAATAATCTTGGTCTCAGGATCAAAATTAGCTGCTTTCAAAGTAACGCTACCATCGTTATTAATCGTTACGCTATTTTTGCTTTCATTGGTAGACTCACCAAAAAATGTTCCATGCCATTGATGCTGATTAGTAATGTCATTTTTTTCAATTACGGGCTGTTCTATATCGTTAGTTTTATGATTTTCTTCAATTAAAGTATCTAACATAATATCTGATTGTTCGTCACTAGTTATTTCAGACTCTACTTGCTCACTACTTTCAGTTACAGTTTCCTCTTTTTCACTCATCCTATTTAGTTCAGAATCTTCTGCTACAAGTTGAGCTTTTTGAGCATCCAATTCAACTCCTCCTTCATCCATTACCACTTCTGATGTATTAATCCCTTCCATTATTGTTGTGTCTTCTTCTATTGGCATAATTTCCGCATTAGCCTCTATTTCTACAAAAGGTTCAGATTTTTGAATAATTTGACTCGATTGATTGGTATCTGAAACTACACTTTCATCTAATGCTGATACACTCACTGTATTTAAAAGCGCAACACTACCTAATATACTTAAACCACAAATTTTTATATCTTTTTTCTTCATTATTTGTTCTCCTCATAATAGTAATTTCTGGATCAAAATGATATTCTCTTTCAATCATCCGTAACACTTTGAAGGAAGGGAATAAAAACTTACGAGCTCTATGATTCAACCTTAAAATATTAAGCGCTATCATTCGATGGAAAAGGACTGAGCTTATTTAAACTCAGCCCCTTATATTCAATTACTCTATTTATTAAATAATTTAATTTCTTGATTCAAACTAATTTTCTTTATTAAACACTTCCTGGTATTTAGCATTTGATTCTTCTATTGCAGTTGCCCATTCATCTAAAAATTCATCAACTGTCATATCACCCGCTAATAATTTTTGAATATTTGGATCAACTAAATTATCTAAAATTGAACGATAGTCTGGTAAATAGAATGGTGGTTGATATAACTTAGTTTCTGGATTATTGTATACTTCAAATGCAACAGCAATATGTTGTGCATTTTGAATCCACTCATCATCTAATGTATCGACATGTGTTGGAATTTGACCAACTGATTCATTCCAAGTACTTTGACTTTGTTCACTATTTAAGAATTCTAATAATCGAAAAGCTTCTTCAGGATGTTCGGTTCCACTAAATACTGATAATCCAATCGCATTTCCACCTTCTAAAACATAATTTCCTTCTTTTGAAACTGGTAATGGAACTGCTTCAAACTGATCTGGCTCTAGTGCTTCACTATGTTCACCAAATGAACCAATATTATGATGTACAATTGCTGCTAATCCCGAGTCAAATGTAGCAACCATTTCTTTATATCCATTGGTAATATCGCTTTGTGGTGTATAAACATTATAAAGTTTAATATATTTTTCTAAGAACTCTTTATGGAGTGGATCATCAATCGTAACTTGCCCATCTTCAGTAATATAGTTTTCTATTCCTGAATATGCGTACATTAATCTTTGGATATGTAATGCGCCGCCTGCACCACCTCTTAATGTATATCCAAACATATCATCATTCGTTAAAGTTTCAATATCTGCAAAAAAGTCATCCCATGATTTAGGTGCTTCCAAATTATTTTCTTTAAATATATCTGAACGAATCCATAAAACGTCAATATTTTGAGTATAAGGGATACCATATAACTTCCCATCTTGAACTATATTTTTATTAAATGTTAAGGCTTGTTCATTGATTTTTCCATTTAATTCAGATTTTTCGTAATACTCATCTAATGGTAATAATGCCCCACGGATTGAAAACTCTGGCAACCAAGTTGATTGTAACGAAGCTACATCTGGTGCGTCATTTGCTGCAATAGCCGCATCAATTTTCGATTTAGCTTCATCCTTTGGTAATCCGACATATTCTACCTCAATATCAGGGTTTTCTGCTTCAAATTTAGCGATTAAATCTTCCCATAAGGGGGTTCTTTGTGGTCCTGCGTTTTCATCCCAAAAAGTTAATGTTACTTTTTCTTGAGCTGAAACAGTTTCTACCACCATTGGTGTGGCAATAGTCATTGCTAATAAAGCGGTACATGCAGTATTAATCAGTTTTTTAATATTCATAAATACTCTCCTTTTTGTTTTTTCTACTGACGATAACCCAAGATACTATGACTTAAAACTTACCCTTTGACTGCACCTCCCATTCCATTTACTAATTGTTTTTGCGCAACAGCAAATAATATAATCGAAGGTATTAAAGCTATGATACTTCCTGCTGCTAATGCACCATAGTTAACATTAAACTCTCCCATCATAAAGCTTAGACCGACAGGTAAAGTAAACTTCGCTTGGTTATTGGTTAGCATTAATGCTAATAAGAATTCATTCCAAGCATAAACAAATATATTAATACTTGTAGCTACTATTCCGGGTAATAAGAGGGGTAAAATTACTTTATATAATATTTGATACTGTTTAGCTCCATCAATAGAGGCTGATTCTTCTAATTCTTTTGGAATCCCACTAATAAACCCACTCATTAAAATCGCTGAAAATGGTATTTGAACAGTCGAATATATTAAAATTAATGATAAAGGGTTACTAATCAATCCCAATTTACTAAAAAGTACAAAAAGTGGAATTATTAACATTGATCTAGGAATAAACTGTGTCATTAATAGAACCATCATAAAGGCATTTTTTCCTTTAAACTGATAACGTCCTAAAGCATATCCAGCTAATAATGAAACAAAAGTAGTAAATATTACAGTACATACAGAAACAAATAAACTATTCCCAAAATAGGTCTCAAAACCAACATCATTCCAAGCGTTAATATAATTTTGCATTGTGATATTTTCAGGAATATATCTAATGACTCGTTGAACAATTTCACCTTCAGGTTTTAACGATGTATTTAATGTCCAATATAATGGGAAGACGGTCCACAACATCATCATAGCTACTGGTATATAAAACCATAAGGTCTTACCTTTTTTACTATTTATATTCATGCTATCACTCCTTCTCATTATAATTTGATAATTTCAAGTAAATTAATGCCACAATCGTTAATATAGAAAATCCAATTACAGTCAAGGCAGAACCATAACCAAAGTTCGATCCTTTAACCGCTGTATTAGCAATATACATGGCATAAGTCATCGTTGAATTAGCAGGTCCCCCACCGGTTAAGTTATAAAGTAAATCTACGTTATTAAATTCCCAAACAATCCGTAATAATGTGGTTAATACAATTGTATTTTTTAGTTGTGGTAATGTAATGTTTTTTAACTCATCTATCCATGTTGCACCATCTACCTTAGCCGCTTCATATAGTTCATCAGGAATATTTTGCAAACCAGCAAGTAGAGTTACAGCAAAGAAAGGAATTCCACGCCATAATTCAGCAATAACAACAGAGATAAACGCAGAATTAGTGCTTGATAAGAAAGATATATTTTTGTTAATTAAGCCTAATTTACGTAAAATATCGTTAAAAACACCTATATGTTCGTTATACATCAACATCCACATAACTGATGTTAAAACACCTGAGATAGCCCATGGTAAGAATGTTACCGTTCTAGCAAATCCTCTGAATTTAAATTTTTCATTTAATAGTAGTGCAAAAATTAAGCCAAATACTAATTGTAAGCCGACTTCCGAAACAACCCATTTCACACTATTAATTAAACTAGAGTAAAATAACTTATCTTTTGTAAAAATTTTAATATAATTATCTAAACCTGCGAAACCATCATAAAACGGTGCAGAAATATCATAATGTTGAAAACTATAATAAAAAACTGTCCCCATTGGATAAAATAGGAAAGCAACAATCATAATAAAACTTGGTAGTAATAGCAAATAAGGTGTTGCATTTATCACTATTTTCTTTTTCTTGGCCTTATTATATGTACTTGGTATATTAGTTGTTTTTTCCATTAATACACCTCTTCTCTTTTATTCTTCTGGCACATCTAATTTTATTAAATGATTCCCAATATGTTTTTCTAACAAGTGTGAATAATCATCAAAATCACGAGTTAATAATGCAAAAAACTCATCTTTAAATTGATACTCATTCATTTCATTTTTTTCTGTCAATAATAACCCATAAGTGACATGCAATAATTGTCTTGCATTATCATCATTTAAGAATTCTGGTAGCTCTTCATCGGACACTAAATTAATATCTTTAATCTTTGATAAATCTGGGGTTATATGATAATATTTCTGTGCTTCATGAAAATTTTCATCAGCAAACTGATACATTGATCTAAATAATTTTGCATTTTTCATTGCAACTAAGCGGAGAGCTTCTAGCCAATTTGTGCCGGCTGTTTTAACATGGAATAGTCCATTTGTATGTTTTGCGACCGATGGGAAAACACTAAATTTATCACTTCCAGAATGAACACTTACCTTATATCCAAAATGTTGAGCAATTTTCGCATGAACTTCAAAATCCTTCTCAAATTCTTCTACATTTCCGATATAATCAATTCCCTTTTGGAATTCCCCGACAAACCGAGGCGCTAAACTCGTGACAGCCACTTGATGATTAAATAATTCATTTGCCACAAAAAAATGTGATTCTGGTGATGTCACGGTCATGGTTTCATCAATTGAAATTTCAAAATCAATCTGGCGATCAACCGATTTAACATATGTATTGTAAATATAAATCATATATTCAATTGCTTTATGATATTGCACCACATTATATAACAAATGCTCACGATTAAAATTAATTTTTTGCCCTTCTACATCAAATTCTTTATTCAAGTAAGTCTCCTCATAAGATTGACGTTCGCTTTCTGATGTAATTTCTAAATAGGCTTCTTCTAATTCATCTAAGCTCATTTCAGGAACTTTATTATCAATATAGTCCGAGCAATCTAAAGTCAACATTGACATGCCGACACCGATCGCATATTCAATATCTTTTTCTAATTTTAAATGGTCACCATCTGCTCCGTAACCTTTTTTGTAACCTGCTTGATATACCGAGAATGCCGCAGCATCTAATACATCTTCAAACGTTCGTTCTGTTAAATTTAACTCTCTGATACTTTGTTGAGCTAATACCGGACGAATTTTCTTGTTAGCAATTGCTTGCAATTGTCCATAACCAGCTAAACCAAGTCTGTCGCCTAATCCCATTGTAGAAATTTCTGTTCCAAAAGCTCGTGGGATAGTATAATCAAAATATTTATTTAGCACTAAACGATTAGAATGATTGGTTGGTGCTAATTTTTTATCTTCTTCTATTAATTCACCTTCAAATTCATTAAACAACTCACTTCTTCCTTCTAAAAGTAGAAAAAGTCCTTCAGTTGTTAAAACAGTTGTAATGGTTGTACCTGATACTGTATTACTTGATTCTTTATAATATTTAATAATCTCCATTGTTAAACCTCCAAATAGTAGCAAGCCATAATAGCAAATAAATAAGTTCCAACGCCGTGCAAATCATCTTCTGATTGTGGTCGACTAACATAATAATCATAAACCCCTGCTGACGTACCAATACAAATTCCATTTAGATGAGCATATTCTTCTTCTTCAATAATAAATTCTTTAACCAAACCGATAACACTTTCATCTAATACACTCAAATAATCTTTAGACACATAACCTTTATTAATAGCATTAGCTAAGGTGTAGATATAAAGAGCTGTTGATGAACTCTCTATCCAATTATCAGCTAAATCTATTTTATCTACGACTTGATACCAAACATGTTTATCTGGATCTCTGAACTTTAAAACATTATCAATATATTCTTTAACTTGAGGAATTAATGGTTTTTGTCCAAAATCCCCTGTTTCTAATTCCTTCAAAATATCTACTAAAGCTGCTCCGTACCATCCTACTGATCGTCCCCAAAATTCGGGTGAACATCCGGTTTCAGAATTAGCCCAAGGTTGTATTTTTCTCTCATCCCATGCATGATAAGGTAGACCAGTTTTCGAATCGAACATATGTTTCTTCATTAATCGTTCTTGATATAGTACTTGTTGAATTAACTCTGGACGATGTAAAAACTTTGCGGCTCTTAACATAAATGGTCCCGCCATGTACAACCCATCAAGCCACATCTGATAGGGATATTTATCTTTGTGCCAAAATCCAAATTCTTTGGTCATATTAAAGGTATCAATCATGTTCACGAGTTTTACAATTGCAATTTTATAACGCTCATCTTTTGTAATCTCATACAAATCAAAAAGCAAAAAACCAACTTGCAAAGTATCAAGTTCCTCACGACGATATTCGAAATTACCATTTTCATCAATAATATTATTGAAATAAGCTATAATATAATCCAGATACTCTTTGTTTTTCGTTTCCTTATACACATCATAAGCTCCCATTAAAAAGACACTCTGGTGATAATGAAAACGACTTGCTGGAGGTAACTCACTTGGACTAAACTTATTAATTATCGCCTTGACTGACTTCTCAGCTAACTCTAACAGTCTTTTTTTATTTTCAATCATTGATATCTCCTCTTTCATTTACTTTTTCCTTCTTCATTCTATATAACAAGCCTAAAAAAATGAAGCGTTTTCTTAATGGTGATTATAATATGATTATCCTATTAATTTTTTCTATAATTCAAAGTTTCCTTTTATAAGAAAATGATTATCATGATTATTCAATCATCTGTCTCTTTTTTTGAACACCCGATATAATACATACATAACGCTCCTAGAGCGTTAGTAAAACCACACTGTACCAAATCACTTCGATTGTTTTTCCGAAGTAAGAGGAGTATAATCTCGGTGCAATCAGCCTGATCAACCATATTCGCATAATGTCCACTATAACTGAAACTCTTGGTTTTCCTAATCCATTGAATGGCGCTATAGTTAAAGTGTAGATACCATTTATAAAACTATAAATCGCTAGAATTTTTAACATAGCTAATGGTTAAGATAAGTGTCTCAGAAACTTTAACGAAGACTCCTGCTACTATGGTTGTAATAGGATTAAATGCAAGAATTTATCCTAATATAAACAAATAGAATGTTGAATAATTGCGAACTTTTCGATAAGAAATTATAACTCGATTAATTTGTTTTGCTCCAAAATTGTATCCTACAATAATTGTTAATGCATTCCCGACGGAATTTACAGGAATTGTAATTAAACTACTAATTTTATTTCCCATTCCATAAGCTACTAGAGCTTGGTTTCCAAAATTGATTACATTTTTCCCATACTCATAAAGCCTATCTGAATCGCCGCACCACCGAAATATAAGGGTAAAGCAACTTTCATAATGGACTTTATTATCTGGAGATTTAATATTACTATCCTTAGTGAAATGAAGTAAGGCGATTGATAATTGAATAATTTGGTGAAAATTTCAGTGATGGAATAACTCTGGATAATAAACCAGCAATACCTACTCCCAAAATACCTAATTTAGAATATATAATTAATAATGGTGCTAAAATTAAAATAATAATCAATCCTATGACATTAGCGTAAAAAGCAATTTTTGTATTGCCTAATGAATTTTGTAACGCAGCATAAATATTGGTAATGAAGTAAAATTCTATCCCGATTAAAATTAATCTAAAATAGAGACTAGCATCTGTTATAATCTCAGCATTTCCACTTAAGAAAGTAAGTAGCGAGTCACTCATGTAACCTATAATAAAAAATAATACTCCTCCACCAATAGTCATAACTATGAATATATGATTGAGAATAATTTTGCTTTTGTCATCATCATTAGTCCCTATTTTGTGGGAAACAATAATACTAGCAGCCGTCGTCATGCCCATCCCAGTATTAATTAACATTTGTATTACAGGATTAACTAACGTAATCGCTGCTAATTCTGATGTGCCTAACTGACCAATCCAATAGACATCAACCAATCCATACAAAGTCTGTGCAATATTACCAATCACTATCGGAACCGATAAATATAAAATTCCTTTGTTAATCGGATTAGACATACTATTTATATGCTTAATAGATTTCAACAGAATCCCCTCAAACTTTATTATTTTTTTCTATAATATGTGCTATAATGAAAAATGTAACCGTTTAAAATTATGACGATGAAAGGACTTAATATGAAACAAAATAGGATATTTTACCAAATTTTTATTCCAATACTCACACTAGCAACTATTTCCATCATTATCATCACATCCTTTGTATCGTATAATTCGACTAAAAAAATGCAACAAATTCTTGATTTATCTGTCAAGGATAATCTGCAACAATTAGTCTTTAATATTGAAAATGATTTAACATTATTAGAGAGTACCTTAACCGCCTTTAGTACCTCTACCAGTTATAATGATATTGTCAGTAGTCCATTGTTACCACAAAATATTAAGGATTATCGCTCAATATTAAATCAGGTTCAATATTTAGAAGCTTTAAATGGTAATAATAATGTTACCTATAGTATTACAAGTATTGATGGAAAATGGAACATACGTAATGGGACACTACGACAATTAACTTCTAACGATTTAGATCAACTCAAAAAAGAAGTTGAAAGTATTAATCAATCTACTCGCCAAATTATTTGGTCAAATAAAGAGGGAAAAATAAGCTTTACTGCTTACTTACCCTATTTTTCTATCAATAAAAACTCTATCGCATCCGGTAGCATCGATGAAAAAACATTAATAGAATCTGTCGATAGCAATACCACTGATAATTTAGCAATTTTAAACCGTTCTGGTGACATTTTGCTTGCGCAAAAAGATTTTCCTATCCCATTAGAAGATTTATTTTCGCAAATAAAATCTGAGAATAAGAATCAAGGTATCATAGATATTAAAAATAAAAAATATTATTTCGCGACCAATTCACTAGGTAATCGTTATTATATTATTCAATATGACAGTCTTGCTAACAAAATTCACCAAGATAATAATCTCTTGATTGTTCCGATATTAAGCACACTTGCTATCTTAGTTATCTCATTTACATCCTATGTAGTAGCAAAGAAAATTGCGACACCTATCAGTAATCTGAAAAAATCAATTGAAAGCCTTCCTTTTTCAGGTCAAATTTCAAGTGAAAATGTGGATGATTTAACTTACCTATCTACCTCAATACAAGCGATTGTTGATGAACAAGAAACATTCAATCAATTTTACGAAAGTGGAAAAACAATTCTAAAAAACCAATTCATTGTTAGGTTGCTCAATAATCAAGTCTCAAAACATACTATTGATAATCGTCTTAAAGTGTATGACTACAATATTCGGAATGAAGTGGTTTATTTTGTATTATTAACAAAAATTGATTTTTTACGTACTTCTGATGATACTAATCTTGATTTATGGTACTTTGGTATCAATCAAGTTATTAAGGAAACAATCGATCCACAATATATTTTAGAATCAACTATTCTAAATTCCGATACGCAAGTGACTATTTTAATTTTAGATGCTAACAATACGAATCAGCACCAAGATTTGGTTCTGCAATTCGCAAACACAATGATTCAAAGTATCTCAACTGTCCTTAAATTGCAGGTGTCAATTGGTATTAGTAACGGATATGAACATTTAGAAGATTTGCATATAGGATATAAAGAAGCGCTACAAGCACTTCAACAAAAACGTAATTTTAGCGATAGTTCTGTGGTTACTTTTGCAGACATTAATAATCAAGGAAACGATTTACTATTATCTTTCTACCCAGAGGATATTGAATCAAAAATTAAAGAAGAAATTTTAATAGGTAATAAAACAAAAGCTTTGGAACTAGTTGATTTATTCTTTAGCCGACTAAAAGAATATGCTACTAGTTCAGTCTCAGTTGAAATAGCTTCAATACGTTTGATAAATACTCTGCTGATGTTAAATCAACAATTAGGATTGCAAAAAATTAAAAATATTCAAACCCGACAATCATCAAGTATTTATCAACGAGTAACCGAATTTCAAAATATTCATCATATCAAACGTATCATTAACGAAGAGATTATCGTACCTATGATTGATGAGAATCAAGAACAGACAGACAATATTTTTAAAACATTATCTAATGAAATTAAAAATATTATTAAACAAAATTATGATCTCGATATAACTTTAGAGTCGATTGCCGATGAACTGCATTACAATCCGAACTATCTAAGTAATATTTTCAAAAAAGAAGTCGGTATTTCCTTTACAGACTATCTCAATAATTACCGACTTAAAATGGCGAAACAATTATTAATTGAAACTGATTTGTCAATTAAGGACATTGCAGAAAAACTGCGCTATACTAACTCACAAAACTTTATTCGATTCTTTAAAAAAATTGAAGGCACTACACCAGGTCAATATAGAAAGGAAAATAAAAAGCTATAAAAAATATATAAAGAAAGCAGTTAGCTAATGATATGCTCCCCCTAAAGTAGACACTTAAATAAGTAAACTACTTTAGGGGAGATTTTTTTGCGTTCAAACAGAAAGCACACGACAGCAGATTTAATTTATTACATTCATCTCTATGAGGACGGTTATTCTTATAGGGAACTTTCCGAAAAATTTGGACTCTTGTTAAGTGAGGCTACCTTTTACCGTTATTATCTTAAATTTATGGAACATGGAATGGTTGGACTCGAATCCTCTAGAAAAAACAACTCTTATAGTCAAGCTTTTAAAGAAAGCACCGTTCAAGAATATCTTCAAACTGATTGCTCCATAATAGGGCTTGCTAGAAAATATAATATACCCGCCCCGTCAACTGTAAAAAAATGGATTATCAAGTATAATGAGGGTGAACAAATAAGGGACTATCGTCCTAAACCCGAGGGGTATACTATGAATGGCCAAAAGAAAACACATCAAGAAAAGATGACGATTGTCAATGACTTTTTAGAAACCGGAATGTCATATAAAGAAACGGCAGCCAAGCATCAGGTTTCTTATAATAATATCTATTCTTGAGTTAAAAAATATCAACAATTTGGACCAGATGGTTTAACAGATAGTCGAGGGCGGAGAAAACCTGACACTATTCAAACAGAAGAGGAAAAACCACGCACAGAAAATGCTGCTCTTAAAGCACGAAATGAGTATTTAGAAACGGAAAATATTGCCTTAAAAAAATTGAAAGAAGTGGAAAGAGAGTTGATGTTAACTGAACTCAATACCAAGCGGAGTACATGACGATTGCGAAACTTAATCAAGAAGGCTACAAAGTGACGATATCATGTGAGGCGCTTGGCGTTAGTCGTTCGGGTTACTACAAGTGGCTCAATCGAAAACCGAGTAATACACAAAAGCGATTAGAAAACTTGATGAGACAAATTCAAGAAGCTTATGATCATTATCAGGGGATTTATGGTTATCGCCGAATCACCATTTATCTTAATTATTTTAAGCGTGCAAAAGTTAATCATAAGTGTGTTTACCATTTGATGAAACAAATGGGGCTTAAAGCAATTATTCGACGTCAACACTATCGCTATAAAAAGCATTCCTCCCAACATATTGCAGAAAATGTGTTAAATCGTGAATTTAATAAGGTTTATAAAGCGATGCAAGTACTGTTAACAGATATTACAGAGTTTAAGTATGGAGACAGCTGTAAAGCTTACCTGAGCGCGATTCTTGATTATGGAACGGGAAAGATAGTTGCTTATCAATTATCGAAGCGTAACGATAATAAATTAGTTAAGGATACGTTTGATCAGATTGAGGAATACCTGATTCCAGGTGAAACTTTAATTCATAGCGATCGAGGGTTTCAGTACACTTCCAATTTCTTTAAAAAATTTATTAATGACAAGCAGTTAATTCAAAGTATGCCACGTGTGGGGAAATGTATCGATAATGGGTCGATGGAGAATTTTTGGGGCATTATAAAAGTTGAGATGTACAGTTTAAGAAGCTACGAAAACTTTGATCAATTAGAGAAGGATATAAGACAATACGTTCGGTTTTTTAATACAGAGCGAGTTACACTCAAAATGGGAGTAAGAATCCCTGCATAAAAAAAACATGCATCAACTCAATGACGCATGGCATAAATTTTTGTTTATTTGCCTGTTTACTTGACAGGGGGCAGTTCATAATCCTTAGTAATCTGCTTTCTTTTTTCTTTATTCATTTTGAACGCTTATTTCCTTTTTTCGATACAAACTGTAACCCATTGATACCCAATAAAAAAGGGCGTTAAAGGATAAAATTCCTTTTGTACCAACATACGTCACCATACCAGCGACAAAAAATAAAAATGAACATAACATTAAGAAACGATCTTTATTAAGTAAATAGTTAGCAATTGCGGTTAACACAAAAACAATTATTAAAACAATAGTAAAACTCATCGCCATATTTATTGCAAAAGCGAAACTTTCTTCTAAAGTAAGTTGATCATTTATCTTTGAGAAATAAGTAAATAAAGACGTTTTATATTCATTTATCGTTTGGCCATTAATTATACTTGCAACACTACCAATCAAAATTAACATCACAAAACAGTTGATGATATTGCCCCAATAAAAAAATCTTTTCAAATTTCTCACCATTCCTACTCAAAACATGAGTCTATTATCTCGTCAATTGTTTTATAATTGCTTTTTACATTCACCCAATTAACCCTAGTTTTCTCAAAATATTTTACATATTCTTTATTAGAATATCGCTCAATATACCGAACATTTTCAATATTCGGAGTATGTTGTTGCCATTCACTCCACCCCTCAATTTTAATATGAGAACCAAAAACACAGTCAATTAACTCAGTTGCACTATAAGCTCTCCAAGGTCTTCCCAAATATACAGTATTCTCTCTTGCATCGCCTGTAAACAAACACTCAATAAAGGTAAACCCTGACTTTGAGGTTTGAGGAGTGGAGGCTGCAGTTACATAGCCAATATCATTTGGGTTGAGACGGCATAGACTCTTCACTTCACACTGTATAAATACGGCTGTGCCACCTCCAAATATATAATCTATCGTCCCTTCGATAAAACAATGCTCAAATAGAACACGATATTGCTCAAAATATCGACGCTCATTTTTTTCAGGAAAGTCGCTTCCATTTAATTGTTTTGGTGGCAAAGGTCCAATACATAATGTATCTTGAAACCCCTTAAATTGACAATTTAAAAATTTAATATTGTCACCATGAACAAAAACTGCAACTGCTTGTCCTCTTAAATCACCTTGTCCTGCATCATTCACAAAGATGATGTTTTCAAACACACAATCTTTACCTTCAATATAAACCGTTGGTGTTGAAAAGGTGCCAATGTCATTCCCATGTTCATCTTTTTCCCATGCATATCGTCCATAAACTATTTCTACTGAACCTAGCCCGATTAATTCAACGGCATCAAGGTCAATATGCAATCTTTCTCTATAAACACCTGCTAAGATAAAAATTTTTCTTTTTTCCTCTGGATGTTCTTTTAAATAAACAAGCGCATCACTTATTTTTCCAAAATTTGCAAATTTAGCATTACCTACAATCATTCGAATACCCTTCTTTCAAAAAATTGACCCATATTTGACGCATTTCCAATGTTTCTTCGTGACCGCCTTTCACAATATGACTATGCCATTGATTATCTTTTCCCATCTGGTGATAGGCTTTAGTTAAAAATTTTTCAAGTTTGATAACACCTTCGATTGGACAGTTCAAGTCAGAATTTCCAACTATTGACAATCTGCGTCTTGGTGCAATTAGCTTTTGAATATCAGTCGTGGAAAAATATTTTAAGAAACTTGGTACATAATAATAATGACCATGCTTATTTAATAAATTTTGTTTTTCTAATGTTTCAAGATCTACTTGTGCTGCAATATCAACAATCCACTTAATCCTACTATCAAGAGCTGCTAACCACCAACTCATTAATCCTCCCATTGACATTCCTAAGGCTCCTATTTCAGAAAAATGATATTGTTGTTGGTATTCAATAAAATCAAGCAGATACACTAGATCATTTAACATTAAACCCCATAAAGTTGAACCATGAATTAATGCAGTTTTAACTAATTCAGCTTCTGTTAAAACCGCTCTTGTTCCAAATCCTCTTGCATCGATTGAAATCGTAGCAAAGCCTAATTGACTGAGAGTTTCTGCAAAAGACGGAGACGCTAAATATTCAGCACCTTCAAGTATTTCTTTTTTACCTACCTGATAATTACCACCATGAGAGTGATTACAAAGCACTAATGGGAGTGCCTCTCTACTTTTACTATTATTGGGAATCGTTACCTGAACTTCGACGATTTCATTATGCAGTAAGTGAACGTCAAAGAGTATAAGCGTATAATTTGCATATACAATTTGTCCTGTTTGTTTATAATGAAAATTTCCCTTCTCAGGGACATCACCTAATAATTTTTTCAATATAACAAGTTGATTCATTAACATTTAACCTATTTTTTTAATTCAATATCTTCACTATCAAAAATTTCAAAAGTTTCGCCTATAACATTTGATATTTTAATTCCCATTAAATCACACTCTTTGGCATTACCAATCCAAAATCCTGCTTGTGACATTTTAGGTAAATCCGTCATCATAGCAGGATAATCGGGTTCCGCTTTATCTGCCATCATAATATCAACATTTGAAAACTTAATGTTTCTAATAAGGCTTTCCGGTAAACCATAAATGAATCCAGCAGCTGCACGGGCATTAATAGCCTTAACATTCGAAATTGTAATATCATAAATAGCTGGTGTTTCTTCTGTGACAGGATAAGCAGCTTTATCCCATACATATTTTTCTTTGCCTCCGGGACCGCAGAAATAATAGAGATTCATTACAATTGGACACATAACACCATCCATAATAATATTATTAAAAACAATATTTTTGATTGTTCCACCACGCCCTCGTCTTGTCTTCAAACGAATACCGCGGTCAGTATTTTTAAATACACAGTTTGAAACAACCATATTTTTAACATCACCACTCATCTCTGAACCAATTACAATACCACCATGCCCATCCAACATATTACAGTTCTCGATTGTGATATTTTCACATGGAATTCGTTCAGATGCCCCTTCTGTTCCTGCTTTTATCGCAATACAATCATCCCCTACACTAATATAACAATCCGAAATGCGCACATTTGAAGATGATTCTGGATTAATCCCATCTGTATTAGGCGAATCTTTTGGATTAATGATTGTTACATTATTTACGGATATGTTATTCGATTTTATCGGATGAACCGTCCAGCTTGGAGAATTAATAATTTTAATTCCTGAAATTTTTACTACATTACATCTGTTAAAACTAATAGCAGTAGGTCTTGGGTATTTTAAAATCGGATTATTCTCTCTAAATACCTTCCACCAGCTAAAACCATTCCCATCTATAGTTCCCGTACCACTAACACTTACATTTTCTGCATCTTCTGCATAAATCAATGAACGAAATACTGGCCGATCAACACCTTCCCAGCGAGAGTCAACAACCGGATAATCAAAATCATTTGTTTCAAAATATAGAGTCGAACCTGGTCCTAAAACAAATTCAATATTGGATTTTAACTCTAAGGAAGTTACATGAAATTTACCAGCTGGTACTTTTATCCTTCCGCCTCCTTTACTACTAACTTCTTCAATTAATTGATTAATAGCTTTTGTATTCTCTACATAATGATTATCAATACTTGCACCAAAATCTATAATATTATATTCCATCTTTATTATCCTTTCTAAAATAAATAAGGAGTGGGCCTAAAGTAAAAAATCAATGATTTTAACTTCTTCAGCTCACCCCGTCGAGTTCATACTTTGAGAACTCATTCTATTAAAGCCATTTTAATCTGACTTACTCGTCCTCTATTGTCGCTGTATAAAGGTTGAAATAAGATTATTATGATTTACTCTGACTAGATATATCATTCATTATTCAGCAGATTGGGAAAGTTTATATGCTTCTTCATATTCTAAAATAATTTGATCGCCACCTTGTTCTCTCCATTGAGATACTGCGGCTTTAAACCCATCTTTATCAATCTCTCCCATAATGTATTGAACCGTTGCGTCTTCAATAATTTTAGTTAATTCAGAACCACGTTCGTTCATAGTAGCTGAATCTAGAGGAACTGAAGGATCCATGACTGCAAAGTTATCATTTTCAATAATTAATTCATCAGATAGTCGTTTTCCTTCGTAGTCAGATTTCAAATTAAATTTAACTTCGGCTGGTCTAGATCCAGCATATGGTTGAACTTCTTGCGCCCATAAATCTGGATTAATCACAGAATAAACACCATTCTCATCAAAATCATAGTGAACGCCTTGAATACCACCAGTCATTAACATATGTGCTTCTTCATCCATTAAATCATTGACAAATTGTAAGCAATTACGTAGTTCCTCTTCTGTCTCAACGTTTGTTACAGGAAAGGCTAAGACGCCATTCACACCATTTCCTTCAGACCAAATATGATATTCACCTGTTCCAGTACCATCAATTTTATTAACTGGAATTAATTCAAAGTTACCTTCTCCTAATGCATCATTCATTTTATTAAAGTGACCATTAATACTTACCATACCAGTATAAACACCTGTTTTACCATTTACAAATTGATCGTCTTGGTCTGCTTTTGAAGTGACTGCAAAATCTTGTTGTAGAATACCTTCTTCATATAATTTTCTAGAGTAATCTAATGTGGTCATATATGCTTCAGTCTCAAATTCAGGAATAAATTTGCCTTCTTCAGTAACTTCCCAACCATTTGGTGCTCCAAAATAAGAAGAAAAAGTTTTAAAGCTACTATAGCGTAAGTCGTTTCTGTCTCCTAACCCAACTGTATCATCTTCACCATTTCCATCAGGATCATCATATGTAAATGCTCGCATTACTTCGTAAAGCTCATCCATTGTGGTTGGAACTTCTAAGTTTAAATTATCTAACCAGTCTTTTCTTAGTGTTAAGCCTCCACGAGCATAAGCTTTTTGAAAAGGAATACCGTATAATTTACCATCAATTGATGCTGCTTCAATACGATCTTCTGAAATTTCAGCTAAGTTAGGGTAATCTTTTAAATAGGGTGTTACATCCCAGAACATTCCTGCTTTCATTGCATTTCTTACAGAAGAATTTTTCATTAATGTAATCGTCACAATATCTGCTAAATCATTTGAAGCTAATGCAGTCGTTAGACGTTCTTCTTTGGAGGCATCAGGAATCCATGTAATTTCAAGGTTGGTATTTGTATAATCTTCTAATAATTCCTCGATAACATTATTTGGTGGTGAAGCTGTGTGTAACATATTCATCCAAGTAATGGTCGGTCTTTCTTCATTCGCAAAAACATTTTCAATATTAATTAATCCTCCTGAGAGTAACGAAACTAACGATAGCATCGCTGTTGCTTTTTTTAATTTTGAAGCCATTTATATTCCTCTTTTCATTTAATATTTTTTTATTTGAGAGCCTTATTTATTTTATACCCTCCTCTATTTAAAGCTCCCATACATTTTCCTTTATATAAATTTTTTTTAAAAAAAACGCTATTAGATAATGAGTTCCTGCAATACCAATTAATATAAAGTAAGCAGGCAACCAACGAATCATAAGATAAACAAACAGAATTAACGTTACAAACATAATCAGACACCATAAAATATTTCTGATAAATAATTGATAAATTAATTTGAAACAATCTTTATAGTTTTCGAAATCAAAATGAGCTTTTATAGGAAAATATAACAAAATAATGGGAGCTGCTAAAAATGTACTGATAAATAAGCCAGTTCTTAGAATAAAATGCTTTACTGCGAGTAAATCTATTAAAATAATCACAATGAAAGCCAAGAATGAAATCCCAAATATTATATTATGTTTTATATTTTCTTTTAAATATTTTGAGTAATAAAACCATGTATTATGAGCTAAACCAGATTTTTGCCACTGACGAATAGTAGAATAAGAAGCATAAGTTGCTGGCCCGAAGCCGAAAATAATAAATCCTAAAATTACTGTCATTATCCATAACATATTCAGAAAAATCAGTTGTATTATCCATTGACAGAATATATTCCATTTCTCACCAATCATGCTCTTCCACCCCTAATAAACACCATCTTCTCCTAAATAATTCGCAATCTTATTAGTAATATATACCATTATAAAACCAACAACACCTTTAAAAACACCCATTGCCGTTGAAAAACTCAATTGTCCATTTTTTAATCCCGCAGTATAAATATAAGTATCAAATATTTCGGCACGATCTCTATTCAATGGATTCACTAATAAATACATATGTTCAAATCCTAAATTTAAAATATTTCCAACTTTAAGTATTAATAATGTGATAATGACTGGTCTAATAGCCGGTAGTGTAACATGCCACATTTTTTGAAGAAGCGTCGCACCATCAATATCTGCTGCTTCATATAGTTGAACATCCACAGCTGTAATTGCTGCCAAATAAATAATGGTTGACCATCCTAACTCTTTCCAAATTACCTGCACAATGTAAACAACACCGACCCAATTTGAAGACGTAAGAAAAGGGATCTTAGCTAACCCAATATTTTTTAGCAATTCATTAATTAAGCCTCCATCCATTGCAAGTAAGACAAAACTTATTGAAACAATGATGACCCATGACATAAAATGTGGAATGTATATTATCGTTTGAACAACTTTTTTAAACACTTTATGTCTTACTTCATTCAATAGTAATGCTAAAATTATTGGTAACGGAAAAAATATAACAATATTCAACATAAAGAAATATAATGTATTTTTTAATAATACTCTAAATGTTGGTTCAGTAAAAAGTCTTATAAAATGTTTCATATTTACCCATGGACTTTTTAAGATTCCTAAAAAAGGTTGATAATCTTGAAATGCTATGATTATTCCTCCCATTGGTAAGTATTTAAAAATTAAAAAATAAAGAACTCCCGGCAAAATCATTAAATAGAGAGCCTTATTAGTCCATACCGTTTTTCTTTTTTTATTTTTAATTCTTTTTCTAATGACTTCAATTTTTCTTTAGGTAACTTTTCGAATGGATTCTTTTTAATTGGTGTTACGATCCCTTCCATAGATATTCCTCCTCACTTATTTGTTTACAGTATAGCAAGCGCTTACCATAATGTTAATAATCATTTCATATGATAGTGAAAAACACTGTTGTAATCACATTATTATCCATTTTTAAATTTCATTATTATCATCATATTATTTTATTTTATACTTACTATTTTAAAATGATTATATATGTAACGGCTTACATTTGTTAAAATAATATTAACAACTAATATATTTAGGAGGAATTTTCTATGAACAATCGATCTTCACAAAGTAGAGGGTATAAAATATTTACAATCTTCAATTATATATTTCTAACTTTATTGGCCGCAATATGTTTATTTCCATTTTTAAACATTATCGCCAGCTCCTTCGCCACACCAGCTGAGATGGCACGCAAAAAGTTTATTCTCTTTCCAGAAACTTTTTCATTAGATGCTTATCGCTATATTTTATCTACACCAACAATCTTTCGATCAATGGCTGTATCAGTCATTGTAACTTTGGTAGGTACAATTTTCTCAATGATTGTTACGAGTTTAATGGCATATGGTTTATCAAGAAAATATTTATATGGGAGAAGTTTGTTTAACTTTCTTATTGTCTTTTCAATGTTATTTAGTGGTGGAATGATTCCCCATTTTTTAGTAGTAAAAAGTTTAGGTCTCTTAAATACTTACGCATCACTAATCTTACCTGTAACTGTCAATGCTTTTAATTTAATTATCATGAGAAACTTTTTCCAAGCATTACCAGATAGTTTAGAAGAATCGGCTAAAATTGATGGTGCCTCTCATTTAACTATTTTTACAAAAATAATGGTTCCATTAGCTTTACCTTCAATTGCAACCATTTCATTATTCTATGCAGTTTCTTATTGGAATACCTATATGAATGCTATTTTATACATAAATGACTCTAATAAATGGCCAATACAAGTATTGCTTAGACAAATTGTCATTGTATCAAGTGGGTTACAAGTTGATGGTGCCATGTTTGAAGTAGTGCCACCTGCACAATCAGTAAAAATGGCTGTTATTGTTATCGCAACAGTGCCAATGCTATTGGTTTATCCATTTATTCAAAAATACTTTGTTAAAGGGGCTTTAGTAGGTTCTGTGAAAGGATAATTTTACACATAACTAATAAGGGAATACGAACAAAATAGGGCGTATTCTCTTCTATTTTTGACTATCTTTATTATTTAGATATAATAATATTATAGTTGACAATACACGGAGGATTATAGATGCACAATGAAAAACCACCTGTTTATGGTACCGTTTTACTTAAAGCGGCAGATATATTAAATGTTATATCCACTTCAATAGAACCATTAACTTTAAATGAAATTTCTCAAGAAACTAAAATCACTGTAAGCACCACTTCAAAAATTTTAGATACACTACAACTGCTAGAGTATGTACACAGAAATCCAAAAGATAAAAAGTTTTCTTTAGGAGTTGGCTTAATTCAGCTCTCCAATGCTGCGCAAATGCAATTTGATATTATTCGCGATTCCTATTTTTCGCTAAAATCGTTATTTGATCAATTTCATGAAACCGTTCATTTAGGGATGCTAAGAGATAATAAGATACTTTACATCAATAAATTTAGTTCATCTGAAAATAATAAATTAATGTTATCTAAAATCGGATCAACACGCGAATTATATTGTTCAGCGATGGGTAAAGCTATATTGGCTTCGTTTAATGATGAGAAAAAAGAGATTATATTGATTCAGTGAAATTAACTCCTTTTACCGATCATACAATTACCGAAAAGTCTATTTTAAACGAAGAAATAAATAATATACAACTTCTAGGCTACGCTACTGATAATAGAGAAATAGAAGATCATCTTTTTTGTATTGGCGCTGCAATAAAAACACGAAAGGATCGGTCTCCTATATATGCATTTAGTGTTACTATTCCTTATTATCGTTTATCCGATGAGTTAAAAAATAATTTAATCGAAAACGTTCTTAAAACCAAGGAATCAATTGAGAAAATTACACTATCCTCTTATCATTAAGAAACTAAATAAAATATAAGAATTTGGAGCAAAAATTCTCAATAATAACCGAGAAACATTTCAAAAATTTGAGATGTTTCTCGGTTATTATAAAAAATATTTAAAGAAAAAATAACACTTTTTCTTTTCATCCTATAATTTTTATTAACCTAGCAAATCCATTGCCTGTAACAAGTTTGCGATATCATATGAATTCCCTATGTTCCTCTTAGGTGAACTTCTCTCACTTCAATGTTTCGCTTCATTTAAACAAAAACTGAGTCAACTACTATTTTACGTTAGATGTATACCTAGCTACCTGGATCACAATCTAGGTATTCTCTTTTTATAGCTGTCACACATTTGATTAATACTTCCCCCATTGTTTACAAGAAGTGTTAGTGACAGTTTATCTAATTCCGGAGTTAATTAAATTTGGTCTACTTTATAAAATTTAAATCCGCGTTAAGAACCGTTGTATCTTTTCACTTGCATAATCACTAAAAATGAATTAGATAGCTAATTATCTATATAACAATGCGGTTTTTCAAGATAATTTCAATTGTGAAGAAGCTTAGAATCATCTTTTTCTTAACGCCTATAATGGCGTCAGTTACAATACAGTTAAACTGTCAGAAATAGTCATTCGAAATTTAAAGGCAGAAAAAATCGTGCTGTATCCTATCAATTAAATTAGAATGAAGATAAATTATACGAAGTTCTTTTGATTGGCAATTTGAAATTATAATTTAGATTTTGAGGCTGGACAAAAACTTAAAAAATCTTGTTTAATCTATTTAGTTTATCGCGCAGTGGTTGGAGAGGTCTCAAACTTCGTCTTCAGAACTTGTTTGGGACCCACTCCCTCCTGTTTGTATATTATTATCTTATGAGTTTTTTGCGTTTATTAAATCGATAAAGCAAGGTCATTATCACGATTGCGATAATGACCTTGTCTTTTTACGGATTAAACTTTTGCATATCTTTATTTGTTGCATCAAATAAATGTATAAAGATACTCAGTCAATGCTAAAACAGATAATGACTGGCCATAAGGCATGGCTGTTTTTGCTATATTGCGATAGAAATCAAGATCAGGTCCCATTCCTGTTCCAACCGAAACATTTTGAACCTCACCTTTTTCATCTATCTGTTCAATTAAAGCGGCTACTGATTGTTCAATCGCATCTAAGTATTCACTCGATACATAGCCCTTTCGTATTGATTTTAATATGCCATATATAAAACCTGCGGTGGCAGATGATTCTACATAACTATTGGGGTCATCTAATAATGTTGTCCATAAACCACTCACGTCTTGACATGCCATCAATGCTTCTATTTGTCTCTGTAAGGTTGAAACTAAAAATTGATGTAAGGCATCCTCTGGTTGTAAGTTTAATATTTCGATGATTTCTGGTATCGCAATCGTTATCCAACAATTCCCTCTTGCCCATAACGCTTCTGCATAGTGATGATGACCTTCAAATGTCCATCCATGATACCATAAACCTGTTTTGCGATCTTGAAGATACTTCGCATGGATCATAAATTGACGCTTTGATTCTTCTACATAGTCTTTGCGCCCTAATAACATCCCGATTTTTGCTAATGGTAACACCGTCATCATCAATGTGTCATCCCATAATTGTTCAACATTCTCCGGTCCATAAGTTAAATGCTCAAATCCTCCCTCTTGCGTCCGTGGTAATTGATTCATTGCCCATTCTGACCAATTTTCTAAGTAGGGTAAATATCGAGAATCTTGAGTTTCTTCATATAAATAGGCCATCACAAGTAACGGAGCCATTGTATTTATATTTTTTGGTGGAGCTCCTATATCAAATTGTCTTTCAAACCAATCCGTTACAATCTTCAAAGCTACTTCGTCTTTGGTTAACTGATAATATTTGAAAATACCAAATAATCCTACTCCTTGTGGCCAATTCCAAACATTCCAACTTTTATCATCTACAATGACTTCATCGAAATGTAGTAAATATTCTCCTGAATCCTTGATGGTTGTCAGATTATCCATCATTAGTTTTATTTTATTGACGACTAATTCTTTGTCTACCAAATGTTCAACAACGTTGTGGTCTCTTTGCATTTTATCCCCTTCTTTCTATGCTAAATAAAATACTTCTTTCAATTCTATCGAATTGGGACTATTATCAGCATTGGTTTCCATTATGTCTTTCATATAAGCCCACCATTTTTGACAAACACTCGTTTCACTTATTTTGGCATATTGCGCTTTATCTTCAACTTCTAAATAAGCAAATAATTGACCGGTTGTTTCATGTAAAAAAATCGAATAATTGGTAGCACCATAGGTTTTTAACGCCTCTACCATTTCTGGCCATATCTCGT
The DNA here is from genome assembly GCF_033564055.1 of Globicatella sp. PHS-GS-PNBC-21-1553. NCBI lineage: Bacteria > Bacillati > Bacillota > Bacilli > Lactobacillales > Aerococcaceae > Globicatella > Globicatella sp. PHS-GS-PNBC-21-1553. The sequence goes on along the minus strand of NZ_CP085470.1, from coordinate 1,111,558 downwards.
CGTGTCTTCTTTGGTATTCTTCATATTGGTTTTGATCCACTTGCATTACTGTCGCAATTCGGTACATTGATATTCCTCCATTATCTTTTATTGATAATTTTATCATTTTCTTCTGTGAGCTTTAAAAACTCTTTTGGGGCTATTCCAAATTCTTTCTTAAATGCTCTTAAATAATTTGTGTAAGTCTTAAAACCGCATTCCATATATATATCTACCACACTTTTGTGTTTAATTAGTAACGTTTTTGATAGCAATAGTCTTTTTTTAGTACATACTGATAGAATGACATGCCAGTATGTTTTTTAAACGCTCTAATGATATGAAACTTACTTAAAAAAATTTATTCTCCATAGTTTCTAAATTAAGTTTATTTTTTAAATTTTCAGAAACATATGTTAGCATATCATTCATAATAGGATCACTTTTGCCATTTACTTCTTCAACAATATCAAAGTCGTGAAGCCATCTATTAACATACACTAAAAGAGTTACCAAACGATTCTCATACTCAATATCTGATCCAAACTGTTTTACATCGTATTTATTATAATTTAAAATAAAATCCAAATTTGTTATTAACGTATTTAAAGGTATTTTAATTACTTTACTTTTATGATTATTTTTATCCCATGAACTGAAAGCAAGTTCCAAGTCACTTTCTGGTGTTGAATGCTTTTGTAAAAATTCACTAGTAAGAAAAATATAAACTCTTTCAAAATTATCTGAATTCTGTTTCATAATCCTATGTAAATCATTAGAATGGATTAATAGAATAGTTCCTGGAGTTAGAGTGTAAACTTCTCCCTCAATAAAAAACTCAGCTTCTCCTGATAATGTTACATGTAATTCATAATGATCATGATAATGGTAAATGTCTTTTTCATTAGTAATTTTGTCTTCCACATGCCATATTTCATATTGTTCTGATAACATTGTATTTACTCTAGAACCTGAAAATTTTTCCATTCTTCTTTCACCCTACTAGACTTGGCAACCACATTACGATTTGTGGAAAATAAGTAATTAATAATAAGACCACTAGTATCGCACCAAAATATGGCAACATAGGTTTAATCATTTGTTCTGGTTTTACCTGACCGACACTGGATCCTACATATAATCCTGTCCCAACAGGCGGAGTAATTGATCCAAAACATAAATTCATAATAGAGAATAATCCAAAATGAACCGGATCGACTCCTACACTTGTGACTATTGGTAAAAATATAGGTGTAAATATCATAATTGCCGGACCAACATCCATAAACATTCCTACAATCAATAGAACTAAATTAATTAAGAGTAAAATTAATATTTTGTTTGTTGTTATCCCTAAAATTAGGTTACTGATTGCTTGAGGTATACCAGTAAAGGACATAGCAAACGACATCATAGAGGAAGTCGCAAGTAAAAATGCTATCGTACCAGTCGTTATTATTGATTCCTTTAATATAGCTGGTAAATCAGATATTTTTACTGTTTTATAATAAAACATTGAGATTAACAGAGAATATGCTACAGCAATTGCAGAAGCTTCGATTGCTGTAAATATCCCTGTCAGTATTCCTCCTATGATTATGACTATTAACATTAAACTTGGAAATGCTTCTTTAACAATAATTAGAGATTCTTTTTTATTAATTTTTTCGGCTAACGGATAATTATTTTTTTTAGCATGAAAATAAGCTACTATCATGATACTTAAACACCACAATATGCCAACTAAGTATCCTCCTAAAAATAGAGAAGAGATTGATGCTCCAGATGCTACTAAAGAATACATAATAAAAGCAGAGCTAGGTGGTATAACCATTCCAGTTGGTGCAGAAGCTATATTAACTGCAGTAGCAAATTTTCTATCATAACCAGCATCAACTTGTTGAGGAATTAGTACACCGCCAATTGCTGTAGATGCCGCAATAGCAGAACTTGACATTGAACCAAATAAAGCATTTCCTAAAATATTTGTATGGGCTAAACCACCAGGTATTCTTCCAACAAACAGTAAAGCAAACCGAACTAATTTATTTGCAATCCCACCACGGTTCATAATAATTCCTGATAGTACAAAAAATGGAATAGCAACTAATGAAAAACTATTTAAACTTGAAACCATTTTTTGTGCTGAAGAAAATAATGAAATATCAAATGGAATAACTAATAATAACGTTGCAATTGATGACGCCGCAACACCAATAGCAATTGGCATTCCTAAAATGAGTAAAATACCAAAAAGAACAAATAATATTAAACCTGCTTGTAATGCCATCTTTATCCTTCACTCCCATCAATTGAATCAAAAATATTTAAAACTGTATAAATACAGATTAACAAACCAGAGATCGGTACAGATAAATAAATATAACCCATTGGCAATGATAAGGATGGTGAAAGTTGAACTAATGTTATCCCAAATGATTTTATTCCACCATAAACCATTACTGTTAAAGAAAATAATAAAAACAATACCTGAACTATTATATCTAAAAGTCTTCTATGCTCAATGTTTAACTTTTCACTTAACAATGTCACAGCCAAATGGGATTTTTTTCCTACAACATATGCTGATGATATAAGCGAAACCCATACCATTAAAAAACGAACTAATTCTTCTGTTATTGTGTTAGGATTATTTAAAACTACTCTTGTGAATATTTGATACAATACTATTAACACCATAAAAACTAGTAAGGATGAACACAATATTTCTAGAACTTTATCTAAAATCTTTCTTATTTTTTTCATTTATTTCTCCTATTATTTTGCTAAACTACGAATTTTCAAATACAACTCTCCATATTCTTCACTGTTTTTATAATCATCGTGAAGAGGTTTAACCACCCTTTGAAATTCTTTATTATCAACTCTATTATAGATAATATTATATTTCTGAGTTGCTGCATTTTTTTCGTCCTCAACCGCTTTTTTGAAAATTTCTTTTTCAAACTTGGTTGATTCATATGCTGCTTCTTGCACAGCTTTAAGTTGGTCATTTGATAATTTTTTCTCAACAGAATTACTCATAATTATTATATCTGGAATTCTAGTATGCTCATCATATGAATAATACTTTGCAACTGCCCCATGTCCAGCTGTATACAGAACAAATTCATTATTCTCAGATCCATCAATTAAACCAGCTTGTAATGAAGTAAAAACTTCACCACTTCCCATTGGTACAGGAGATCCACCAAGTAGTTTTATCATTTTGATAGCAGTTTCACTTTGCATAACACGGATTTTCTTTCCTTTTAAGTCTTCAACTCCATTAATAGGTCCGTTCTTCATGTAAAAACTTCTCTGACCAGAATCATAGTAAGTAATACCTTTAAACCCCAAATCTTTAGTTGAAAGATATATTTCACTCATAATATCCTCATTTTCCATGACTGCAAAAAAATGATTTTCATCATCAAAAAGATAAGGGATACTGAATATTGAGTAGTCTTTTGAAAAGCCTTCTAAAGCAGAGGCACTTACTTTTGTAAAATCTATTGCCCCAGTTTGAGTTAATTCAATTAACTCGACCTCCCCACCTAATTGACTATCCGGATAGTAGGTAACTGTTACCTCACCCTTAGTTTTCTCTTCTACTAGCCTTCCAAATTCCTTCATTGAATCAATTACTGGTTGACTATTGCTGGCGTAAGCAAATCTTAATACTATTTTTTCCCCATTAGACTGAGTTCCATTAGTACAACCTGTTAAAAAAATAGAAATTGCTAAAATAACGACTGTAAAAAATTTATTTTTCATATCTTTCTCCTTACTAAAAATAATGTATTATACATATTTATACCTTTAAAGATTCTAAAACGTTTTCATTAACAGTTATTATGATAGCACTTTCTTTTATGAGAATCTATAATATTAATTGTCAGAAAGATATTAAATATTGCGGTATATAAATTTAAAAGAATGTTTTGTTGATTACAAAAAATCATCTACCTTATGCTCTACTCTCTGTGTACTAAAATAATAGCTTTTTCAGTGGATTGAGGCTTAATAACATCTGATGAGGGATAATAATCCCCACCAAATGTTTTAAATTGAATAAACTGCTCTAAAATAACCTCCTATTGATAATAATCTAATGATTGTATTATCAGTAAGAGGTTAATATTTCGGATGTAATTATGATATTAAATTGTTTGTATCGTAACAATTAAATATATCTTTTCAAGATATTAGTGACTTTATTGCCCTAAATGCTAGTACACAAATTATATTTTACAATAGTCTACGTTCACACCTCAAAAAGTGATTTGTATAGGAAAATAAATTTATCTTAATTTGACAATTCCTAAATTTGAAAATTTTCTAATTCTACAAAACACTTCCCTAAACCATTTTTCTTCAATAGTTTATGAATTTGAAAAGCGACAAAAAGAGCTCCAAAACCAGAAAAGTGTGTATTATCTTCAATCCCATTCGGATAATGTCGATGTTTGTTTTCGGGTATGTGTAAAAACAAACTTTTTGATTCTTCATCTCCCATTTCTTCAATTTTTTCTTCCATCACTTTATTTATATCAATTAATAAAACTTCTTCGATTCTAGCTACTTCACGCATGACTTCTGGGTAAATTCCAATATTATCTTTGATGAAACGACCTTCAATAAAGCATCTTCTAGATACTGATGTCAATAAGATTGGTATTGCGCCTTTATCTTTTGCTACTGATATATATTTTTTTAAATTCTCTGGATATTCATGCATTGGAGATGTATATCTAGTTTTATCGTTTATTTTTTCATCATTATGACCAAATTGAATTAATAGAATATCATCTGATGAAATCTCATCTTTAATTTTATCTAACCAACCTTCTTCAATAAAAGATTTTGTGCTTCGACCGTTTAAAGCATAGTTCTTTAATTCTATTTCTGTTTTCAAAAAAAGCGTAATGCCTCACCCCATCCTGATTCTGGGTATTTATTTTCATTTTTTATTGAAGCGGTTGAATCTCCTGCAATAAATATTTTTGTCATAAAATCTCGTCCTTTTAATATTTTGTTTATTAATATTATCTTAGCATATGTATTTATAAAAAAAGGATCAATACTGAAATCAATGTAAAAGTGATTATATGAGTACTAACTAGAATTAAAAAAGCGTTGAATACGATTATATTCAACGACAAAAAATTAAAATCTCATTTTATAACAAAATGATTTCTCAAACAAAAAAAGGCACATAACTTCATCACTTATAGCTGCTACCTTCCGGTCCTGACTCGATTCGTGAATCCGTTATTGCCTTTATTCATTATAACATATTTATTTTGAGAATTCCAATCTTTTTCAATGTTTAATAATGAACATTTTCGATAGTATCCCAATAAAGTTATACACATCCAAAACTCCTGAGGAAAGCTAACCATAGTAATCTTTAAAAATATCTCAAGTAGTCAAAAAGATGTTACAAACGTCAAAAAATTCTGATAACACGGTTACCTTTATTGAGCCTGTTGTTTGTTTAAGCATTAATTTACTTTATACGATGCTTTCATCGTTTTTGGTCCATATTGATGGCACCTGTTGATACATAAATTTTAATTCCACCAAAAGAGCTAATAAACATCAACCGTTAACTATTTTTTAGCGAATTGTGCTAGTTTATCAACAAGACAATGATAGTTATCCACAGTTAATGTGTAAAATGTTGACAGCTTTGTGGATAACTATTAACTCTTTGTGGATAACTTTTTCTTTTTCCGTAAGTTTCTGAAAAAATCAGTCAGTTTTGCTCCACATTCATCTGCTAGTATTCCCGAAATAACTTCTGGTTGATGATTAAAACGAGGTTCTTCTAATAAATTGAGCACACTTCCTACACTGCCTGCTTTTGGATCATGGGCTCCATAGACCACTGTTTTAACTCGCGACAATATAATGGCACCTGCACACATGGCACATGGTTCTAACGTTACATATAGTGTCGCATCCTCTAATCGCCATTTTTCTAAAATTTGATTAGCTTGGTCGATGGCCAATAATTCAGCATGTGCAATCGCCCGTTTAGAAATTTCTCTTAAATTATGTGCTTTAGCAACGACTTTGTTATCTACAACTATGATGGCACCGATGGGTACTTCTCCTTGCATTTCAGCTAATGAGGCTTCCATCATTGCTATTCGCATAAATTTTTCATGTTTCAACCGTTGTGTTTCAGTTAATTCCATTTCTTTGCGACTCCTTACGATTATCTATTTAGGCTAATAAAGATTATCTCTCATTCTTTTAGCATAAAATTAAAGATGGCATATAGTTAAAATTGACATGATATTTGCTTCGGGTAGTCATCCTGCTTTTTAAATAGCCTTTATACAAACCATTCGTTAGTCATCTAGCACTATAGTTACAAGTAAAATACAGTGATTCTCATCAAGTATGAGGATGGCTCTTTAATTTTTCCAACATGATTCCTCTTATCTTCAAGCCTATTACAAAAATTGAGTTTAATAAGTAGGATTTTCATACTCTGTATTATTTTATATGCCTAAGATCCATTCGACATTTTTTATTACATCCTTGTTTTTTGTTGCATTCTTACTCTAAAAATATACTTTCAAGCTGCACTTATGGTACACTATTAATAACTAATTTTCAAGGAGAGGATATTTTGATAAATTCCATTATACAGCTCTTTCCAGAAGCGCTGATTAATCCAACAAATGTTGAGGATTTGAGACAGACGCATCATATTATTACCGTTGAAAGTCAAATAATGGCGATTCCTTTTTCTTCCTTATCTCATAAAGAAATATCGTTACTTAACATTGTCAGTGATCAAGGTGACATTATTCCAATTACTCGAAACTCTCATTGGCAAAACTTTCTGGAAAATAAATCAAGTAATATGCCAATTATTTCAGGAAATCTTCAAATTTTGCATATCAATTTCAGAAAATTGCCAGAAAACTTTGACGATGAACTTTGGTTTAATACACTAAAGGAATCAAGCCATCAGATTATTGATTGGTTTACTAAAAATGAGCGTCGATATAGTGTTGTTTTAAGAATCAAACCCAACGATGAAATCTCAATTGATCAACTCCTTGGTGTTATTCAATCGTTAGATGCTGATTTTGATACGGTAACTCAAGCAATTATTGGTTTAGTCCATCAATTATCAGTCAACTTACCCATGCGTTATGAGGAAGAACTTGCTATTGTTGAACAAAGTTTTCAAACGGAATTATTAGGTGTATTAACTCAAATTACCCCTGTCTTATTAAAACAAATTGGTAAAAAAGCGCTCAGCGATTTACCCCTATTGACTCCTTTAAAACAAGTTATTATGAATAATACGGAATATTCTTCTCTGGTTGAAACATTATTTGAAAATCAAGGAAACTTGTCCCAAACTGCTGATAAACTCTTTATTCATCGGAATACTTTAACTTATCGTTTGCAAAAATTTTATAAAGAAACAGGCATGCAATTACAATATTTACCTGATTTAATGATCTGCTTCCTCTGCCTTGCCTAGTAACTATTTTTATTACAACTCTTAGTCGCTTCTATGAAATGATTAGAGTCCCTGTTATTTTTATTACATTATTCTAGTGTTCGATAAATTAATAAATAGTGCTTATAATAGGCTTTTATGCTATAATAATGAATGAATTTAACATTATTCTTTTGATACTCACTGAATATTTTGGAGGTTATTATGAACTTACGAGACTTAGAATATTTCAAATATTTAGCTGAAAGTTTGAGTTTCACTAAAACAGCTGAACATTTTTTTGTGTCTCAACCTTCTATTTCGATTGCTTTAAAAAGATTAGAAGATGAATTTGAGACCACTTTAATTCAAAGAGAAAGATCAGCTAAAAATATCCATTTAACACCGACTGGACATACCTTATATCAACGCACTATCGATATGCTAGGTTTATATGCCCAAACGAAGCTAGAAATTAAAGCAGTGGGGATTGATACGATTCAGCTAGGTTTAGTTCCATCAATTGGAAATTTATTTTTACCTCAACTTTTAGCGAATGCTAACGATTATTTACAAAACTTAAAATTGATTGAAGAGAATACAACTGATGCATTATTCGATTCATTAAGAAAACAAAAATTCTCAATTGCTATTATTGCTCACGATCAACCAACATTTGCTAATCTATGGGTTGATACATTTCCTATTGCGAAAAGTCCATTAAAGTTATTCGTCTCACAAAACCATCCTTTAGCTAGATATCGTGAACTAAGCTTAATGGAACTCGTTGATTTACCTTATGTTTCTTTATCAAATGGTACTATCCACGAAAAATTATTCCAAAATTGGGCCACAACAAATCAATTATCGTTGGATAATGTGTTTTACTGCAATGATATGAATACTCTCACTTCACTTGTTGCTTCTGGTGAAAGAGTCGCACTTTTAATGGAAAATGTCTCTCTAAATCGTGATGATTTAGTTGCGATTCCGATTAAGAACCCACCAGTTGGTTACTTGAATTTAGTTATTAACAATGAAATGGTGTTATCTGATACGCAAAAAGCCTTTAATGATTTATTAATTAAAAGTATTGAGGGTTAATCAATAGAGTTCGTACCGTTATATCCAAAAATAAATCAAACAAAAAGAGTTAGAACCTATTCCTATTGGAGTAGTCCTAACTCTATTTTTTGAGCCAAAATTTATTATCATTTTGACAATTGTCTTTTTTTAAATGGCATTCTGAAAGTCACAAGGGAATTAAATTTTTTTGATATTGATTGCTGAACGACCGTCATATCAGTGACCCTAAAAGTAAGAAGATTTTCTATCATTTTTGGGAGTCACTGTCGAATGATTATCTTGATTTCTTAAATGAATGACTCGATTATTTACTTCGCTCTTTACTACGGTTATTAATATTTATCGAACCACTTCTACCACCAATCGTGATTTTGTCACCTAAGGCAATTGTACCACTTAATAGTAGTTCACTTAATTCATCTTCAATTTGTTTTTGAATAGCGCGTCGAATTGGTCTTGCACCATACTCTGGATCAAACCCTGCTTCAGCAATAATATCGACTGCGGTATCCGTTACACGGGCTTCAATTTCTAATTCTTCTAAACGTTTCACAATTTCAGCAGTATGTAATTTAACAATCTCGCGAATATTTTCCTTACTTAATGAGTGGAAGACAACTGTCTCATCAATACGGTTTAAGAATTCTGGACGGAATGCACGTTTTAATTCTTCACGTATTCTAGATTCCATCGCTTCATGGTTTTGTGTTACTGATACTGCACCAAACCCGACTGATTTCTCATCCCTTAAGGCTGTTGCTCCTAAATTGGACGTCATGATAATAATAGTGTTTCTAAAGTCTACTTTTCGACCTTTACCATCTGTTAAATGACCATCATCAAATACTTGTAGTAAAATATTAAAGACATCTGGATGAGCTTTTTCGACCTCATCTAATAATATAACACTATACGGCTTTTGACGTATTTTTTCAGTCAATTGCCCTGCTTCTTCATACCCCACATATCCTGGAGGTGATCCTACTAAACGAGAGACACTATGTTTTTCCATATATTCAGACATATCAATCCGAATCATACTATCTTCACTACCAAACATTGCTGTCGCTAAGGTTTTGGCTAATTCCGTTTTTCCAACACCAGTAGGTCCTAAAAATAGGAATGATCCAATTGGACGTTTTGGTGATTTCAAACCACTACGAGCTCTACGAATCGCTCTGGCAACTGCTTTGACCGCTTCATCTTGCCCGATTACACGTTCATGTAATTCAGCTTCTAGATTAATCAATCGTTTGCTTTCACTTGATTCCATTTGTTGGACTGGCACTCCCGTCGCTAAAGCAACTACCTGCGCCACATCTTGTGCTGTTACTTTCAATTGTGATACAGCTGAATCATCATTTGCTTTTTCTTTGGCTTTATCAAGTTCTGCTAATTGCTCTTCTAGAGCCACTTCTTTTTCTCTTAAATTTGCGGCTTCTTCAAAATCACGATTGAGAATTGCGGCTTCTTTTTTATTGCCAATTTCAGCTAACTGATGCTCAATTGTTTCAGTCGTGACTTTGTTTGGCATAATCGCAGAATCAATACGAACACGTGCAGAAGCTTCATCAATTAAATCTACCGCTTTATCTGGCAATCGTCTTGCTGTCATGTAGCGAGAACTTAATTTTACAGCGGCATCGACTGCTTCGTCAGTAATTTCGACTTTATGGTGATCTTCATATTTTTCTTTTAGCCCGTTAATAATTAAGATGGATTCTTCTTGACTAGGCTCATCAATTTGTACTTTAGAGAAACGTCTTTCTAATGCTGCATCTTTTTCAATATACTTTTGGTATTCATCTAAAGTAGTGGCACCTACTACTTGTATTTCTCCACGAGCTAAAGCAGGTTTTAATATATTGGAAGCATCAATCGCTCCTTCAGCTCCCCCAGCACCGATTAATGTATGCAATTCATCAATAAACAGAATAATATTACCATCTTCAGAAATTTCTTCGATAATTTTTTTCATGCGCTCTTCAAATTCACCGCGATATTTCGTTCCCGCTACTAATGCTCCCATATCTAACATAATTAAACTTTTCTTAGCGATATCTTGAGGAACATCTCCTTGAATCATTCTTTGAGCTAATCCTTCTGCTATAGCTGTTTTACCGACACCTGGTTCCCCAACTAAGACCGGATTGTTTTTGGTTCTACGACTGATAATTTGCACAATTCGGTGAACTTCTTTTTCACGTCCAATCACCGGATCTAATTCATTTTGTCTAGCTAGCTCAGTTAAATCTCTAGAAACAGAATCAAGTGTTGGTGTTTTAGACGTCTTTTGTGGCTCTTTATTGTTACGAGGATTTCTTCTACGTCGATTGTTACCACCACTGCTTGGGTCTTGACTAGCTAGGCCAATTAATTCATAAATTGTTTTACGTAATTCATCAAAATCGACACCAACGTTTCTTAGTAAAACTGTTGCTAAAATTTCTTCTTTTAAAATACCTAATAATAAATGCTCGGTTCCAACTTTTGGAGCGCCTAAGCGTTTCGCATCATTGGAAGCATTCATAATAACTTTTTTGGCACGTGGAGAATAAGGTATGACTCTTTCGGCATTGAGTCGTGGTTGGCTAAATTTTCCATGAATGGCTTCTAATTCTAGAATTAATTCATTGAAAGTAGCGCCATGTTCTCTTAATGCTTTTCCAGCAATTCCAGTTTCTTCACGAGATAAACCTAATAATATATGTTCTGTGCCGACTGCTTGATGTTGCATATAATAGGATTGTTCTGCAGCATAAATCATCGCTTGTCGTGCACTTTCTGTAAATAGTTCTTCAAACATTTTTATTCACCTCTTATTCGTATGTATAACGGAGTTGGTATAGAAAAGTTTTAAGTAATTGAGCTCTCGCAATTTGTTCTTCCTCCGTTATTGTTTGTAAAACAGCTTTTTCAATTACAGATAAAATCAAAGCAGCTTCCCTTTGAGTTATAATCTTTCTTTCTGTTAAAGTTTCGATGATATTGATCCCGTTTCGCTGACTTATCTGATTGCCAATTAAATCAATCATTTGATCGATTTCGTCTACTTCATCTACCAGATGGACTTTCAGTATTCGGATATAGCCTCCGCCACCTCTTTTACTTTCCACTAGGTATCCATGTTCTTGTGTAAAACGAGTATTAATAACATAGTTTATTTGCGAAGGCACACAATCAAATCGATCGGCAATGTCACTTCGCTTGATTTCAAGATGTTCTTGATTTTCCAAATACGCTTTTAAATACGCTTCAATAATATCCGTCATATTTCGTTGGGTCACAGTCTCGCCTCCTTTAACATTGACTTTCTTTGACCATTATACAATAATAATTCCACTTTGAAAAGAGGAACGACTTAAAACCTTATATTTCGATCCTTATTTAGCTAATTTTGTTTTAATTCTTGATAATTGACCGCATATCGTTGGAATAATTTATTCAACAATGGAAATAATAAGATAAAAAATACCACATTACCAGCTGAATGAGCCAAATCAAAAGGTAAACCATTTAAATAATAAACCCAAAAGTTTTCTACTTGTATTAAAAAAGTCCACAACCACGAAATACTAAAACCAAATAATATACCTGCAATACCGGTAACTACTGCTCGACTACCAAATAATATATAATCACTTTTTACCATTTTCTCTAATAATCTATTGCTGAAGTAGACAAAAATAACGACGATAAGATAACTTATAATTTGTAACACGACCCATGGACCCATTCCCAAAATGAGATTTGAAACTAGCATCGTCAAAGATGATACGATAACGCCATCTTTAAAACCTAATAAAATGGTCACAATTGCGATAATAGCTGTAACGGGTTGTATATTCGGTATGAATGCAAAGAAAATTCTCCCCACCACACATAATGTTGTTAATAGAGCAACTTGCGTAATCCATAATGTAAAACTTTTTTGTCTCACCAATTTATTCCCACTCCTTACGACATTCGAAAATGCTTTTATCTATTTATATTCACTCACTATTATACCCGGAAACAAAGTCATTGAGTTCAAATTTTAAATAGATACACAATTATTTGGTGATTATAACGGGAGTGGGCAAGAAGTAAAAAGTTAAATAATTTCACTTCTTCTGTCCACCTCCGCACAGTTGGGAGGGGACCAGATGTAGAAAATTGAATGATTTTCACTTCGTCTGTCCACCCCCGCACAGTTGGGAGTAGACCAGAAGTAGAAAATCGAATGATTTTCGCTTCGTCGGCCTACCCCCGCACAGTTGAGTAGGCCTCAAACAAGTCGAAAGACGCAGGTTGAGACCACTCAACCACTGCGCTTTTAATTTATGAATCATAACTTGATTGAGTTTACCAAATTTATCTTTAACCTCATTAAGACGCAGTTTGAGGCCACTCAACCACTGCGCTTTTAATTACCGAACAATAATCTTGACTAAAATTTATTAAGTTTAAGTCCAGCCTCATGAGCAGTCACATAAGAACTACTTTACATAATGACTACTAATAATTGAATAACTGACCAGAGAAAGAGTTGTTTTATTAGTACCTAGCCAAAAAAAGACCCCAGTTGCTACTACAACTGAAGTCTAAGAAACACTGACAGATCAATGTTTAAATTATGCCGAGGACCGGAATCGAACCGGTACGGGTATCACTACCCGCAGGATTTTAAGTCCTGTGCGTCTGCCAGTTCCGCCACCCCGGCAAAGGACATTTTGGAACCATTGATTATTATTAATCAATGCCGGCTAAAGGACTTGAACCCTCGACCCTCTGATTACAAATCAGATGCTCTACCAACTGAGCTAAGCCGGCCTGTGAATGTGATTCACAACATGATTAATAATACCTTATTTACATCTATATTGTCAATACAAATTATGACATTTTTACGAATTATTGCTGAAATCTCTCAATAAATTGGTCTCTTCCGGAACCTTGTCGATACCGTTGATAATGAGTCGGATTTTTCTTATAAAAATCCTGATGATAATCTTCAGCAACAAAAAATTCTGTTGCTTCAGTAATCGGTACTACAATTGGTTTTGAAAATCGTTGACTCAAATCTAAATGTTCTTTGGATTGTTCAGCTAATTCTTTTTGTTCAGGAGTAGTATAAAATATTTCTGGTCGATACGAAGAGCCGCGATCAACAAATTGTCCTGCTAAATCCGTAGGATCAATGACAGACCAGTATACTTCTAATAGCTTTTGATAAGAAATTATCGCTGGATCATAGGTAATTTTTACCGCTTCAGTATGGCCAGTCATTCCTGTTTTTACTTGTTCATAACTTGGATTCAAAACATGACCACCTGTATAACCTGATTCAACTGAAATAACCCCTGGCCACTGATCAAATGGATGGACCATGCACCAGAAACAACCACCTGCAAAAATAGAAACTTCTTGACTCATCTATATCACCTCTAATTAAATATGTTAGTAAAAAATTTTCGAATTGCTTCGATTATCGTTATAATAAATCTCATTACTGATTGTAAAAATTTTCCAAAAATAGATTTTTCAGGTATCGATTCATTCGCCACTACCTGTACTTCACTGTTTTGAGCCGTTGGTAGGTACTCAATGGCATAATGTTGAAAATCCATTTTTAATGTTCCTAAAAATCTCCTTTATCTATTGGAGCGGTTATATAATTTTGGTATCCAGTTTTCTCTTCATTGGGTATAAATTGATAATCAATGTTTAATTGATTATCGCCTTTTGGTACACTAAGTACGAAATCATCTGTATAAACAGAATGTATGACATCTCTTGTACCTCCATCTACATTTATAACAGGGATTTCATCGGTCAAACTCTCTTTTTTACAATAATCTTCGTATCAAAACTGCTCTTAGCATATTGAATCAATTGTTCAACAGGATAATAGGGGTCTTCTTGATTCTCTGACACACCGATTACTACCGCTAAATAGGTCGTCTCTTGATCACTGCTACTTATCACTTGATTATAGCCATTTTGGGGAGCATAGCCAATAAACATTCCATTGACTGACAGTTTGGTGTCTTTTAATAATGGATTATTGCTTGTTGTTTGAAAAGCATCATCTGTATCTGCTTTAAAATTTAATTCCTTAGTCGAGGCATATTCTAAATATTGTGGATAATCTTTGTATAATCTGAAAGCCACTGTTGTAATAGCCTCCGCACTCATTTTATTAGTTTGACCTTGATACTCTCCTACACCTGTCTCATAGTCATTAGGTAACCCCAAACTATCGACAAATTGATAATTTGAAAGTTGCCATTCACTTAACTTTTGTTCCATTAATTTTATAAAATCTGCTTCATTGGATGCAATTTTTTCAACTAGAGCCAACGCTGCACCATTCGCATTTTTTACTGCGATGGCCGTTATTAACTCTTCTACCGTATATGAAAAATCCTGTCTTAAAGGAACGTTCGGTATATCATAATCTTGACTGAGCTCATAAGCAGAATTAGAAATAGGGACTATATCCTCTAAATTAATTTTTTCTGTTTCAATTTGTTCAAAAACTATATATAGCAGTAATAATTTTGACAAGGATCCAATTTCTAAAAGATCTTCAGAATTTTTATTAAAGAGAACCTGCCCATTATCACCATTGAC
This sequence comes from Globicatella sp. PHS-GS-PNBC-21-1553, assembly GCF_033564055.1. Classification (NCBI taxonomy): domain Bacteria; kingdom Bacillati; phylum Bacillota; class Bacilli; order Lactobacillales; family Aerococcaceae; genus Globicatella; species Globicatella sp. PHS-GS-PNBC-21-1553. The sequence goes on along the minus strand of NZ_CP085470.1, from coordinate 1,096,404 downwards.
TAACATCATAGACTGAGCAGGTAAATTTTCAATATTTAATTCTTGAGCACTGACTAAACTATGCTTTGGTAGCACCAGTAATACAGATAATAATAAAATCAATATCTTATTAATCATCTTCATTTATAATCTACTCATCTCGATTCTAAATATCATTTCGTTATTCTCAATCATAGCATAAATGATACCATTATGTAACTCTACAATATTTCTAGCGATTCCTAAACCAAGACCCGTCCCAGGAATAGCAGAATTTCTTGAGGTATCTGCCCGATAACTTCTTCGGAAAACTTTTTCCAATTCTTCTAATTTTAGAAGCTCACCGTTATTGACTACATCCATAATGATCTGGTCATCATCTATTAGGTTAGCATTCATTTTTATTTTAGTGGCACCATGTCCATATTTTAGCGCATTTGATAATAAGTTATTAAATACTCGTGCCATTTTTTCTGGGTCAAAATGAACAATTAAGTTTTTAGGCATCACATTGATTTCAATTTCAATATTTTTTTCAGCTGCTTCTAATTCAAATTCTGCTGCCAGTTGTTCAAAGAAAAAATCTAGATGAACTTCTTCAGGGGTAACTTCATATGAAACTAATCTCGAAGCGGCGTAATCAAACAAATCATTGACCATCACTTGCATACTCATTGCTTTTTGATAAGCAATATGAGTATATTCTAGTAACTGTTCTTCTGATTGATACCGTTTGTTTTCAATTAAACCTAGATAGCCGATGATAGAGGTTAAAGGGGTTCTTAAATCATGACCCACATTGGCGATTAACTCATCTTTAGTCTTTTCTATTCGACGTTCTTCCTCCATCGCATGAACCGTACTATCTACCAAAGAATTAACACTCCGTACAATTTCTGATAATTCATCAACCTGCATATCTGGAATTCTTAATTGATAATTCCCTCTCGCAATATAAGTTAAGTATTCCAAAAGATGGTTCAAGTGGATAGTAGAAATCTTACGCTTCATCTGCCAATATGTCAGTCCTATTCCTAAAAAAATCATCACAACAGCAAAAGATTGTTTTGCTAATTCTAACTTTGCAGGAGTCCACTTAAAATATTCATAAGCAGTCATTTCTTCTTCGCCATACATACCTATAGGCAGGCTTAAGAACTCGATAAACAGGAGTGTGACACCCAAGTGTAAAAAGTAAAATACCCCCATGGTAAGTAAAATTTCTAACACTAATTCAACTATTTCGTGTCGTCGAAAATTTACTGTAGGTAGTTTGTCTTGACTATGCTTCAATTTTATACCCAACACCCCATACTGTGCGGATTACTTTTTCACCACCAGTCGCTTCCTCAATCTTATCTCTTAAGTGACTAACGTGAACCATAACCGTTTTGGCACTGACAACACTTTCTTGATTCCAAACAGCTTCAAAAATTTCATTCGCACTAAATACGCGATTAGGATGACTCGCTAATAAAAATAAAATTCCAAATTCTATTGCGGTAAGTTGAATTTGAACACCAGAAAGAGTTATAACTTCATGAGATTCCTTCTTAATTTCCAGTGGACCGACCATAAGGGTGTCCGGTACTTCTGGTTGCATATAATTTTGTTGGCGTCTTAAAATAGATTTAATTCTAGCAACAACTTCTAATGGATTAAATGGTTTGGTGATATAATCATCGGCACCACTAATTAATCCTTGTATTTTATCTGTATCTGATGATTTAGCACTTACCAGAATAACAGGTAAGCTCTTTTGGTTTTTTCGAATATATGATAAAACTTTCAAGCCATCCACTTGCGGGATCATAATGTCCAATAATACCATATTTAGATTTGTTCGTTCCTCTAAAATATTTAACGCTTGTTGACCATTATAGGCTTTTAAAACCTCATAACCTTCGTTTTGTAAATAAATATTGAGCAACTCCACAATTTCACGATCATCATCTACTATTAAAATTTTTGTATTCATCACTTCACTTCCTTTTTCAATACTCTACTCTATTATACCTATTTTTTTTATATTAGTGTTAAAAAATCATTTAAAATAAGTAATTCTTAGGAAATTTTTATTTCATAGCAAAAAAAAGAATGATGATTTCCATCATTCCTTTCTTATTTGTATGAAATAATAACCTATCGAAGATTATTTTACTTCTACAGAAGCTCCAACTTCTTCTAATGAAGCTTTTAATGCTTCAGCGTCTTCTTTAGATACGCCTTCTTTAATCGCTTTAGGAGCGTTGTCAACTAATTCTTTAGCTTCTTTTAATCCTAAACCAGTAGCTTCACGAACTGCTTTAATAACTTTGATTTTTGAGTCTCCAGCAGATGCTAAGATAACATCAAATTCAGTTTTTTCTTCAGCAGCAGCACCACCAGCAGCAGCTACAGCTACAGGAGCAGCAGCAGTTACGCCAAATTCTTCTTCGATTGCTTTTACTAAGTCATTTAATTCGATAATTGTTGCTTCTTTAATTTCAGCAATAATGTTTTCAATATTTAAAGCCATTTATATTTCCTCCGTTTATGTTTTTATAAGTAATAATTGATTATGCTGCGTCGTCTTCTTTAGATTCAGCCACAGCTTTGATAGCCAATGCAGTATTGCGAACTGGCGCTTGTAATACAGAAAGTAACATTGATAATAATCCATCGCGGTCTGGTAATTTCGCTAAAGCGTTAATATCTTCAGCTGAAGAAACTTCACCTTCAATTAAACCACCTTTGATTGATAAATGTTCTACTTTATCAGCAAATTCTGCAACAATTTTAGCAGGTGCCACTACTTCAGATTCAGAATAAACGATAGCTGATGGTCCTACGAAAACTGAGTCCATACCTTCGATACCTGCTTCTGCTGCTGCACGACGTAAAATAGTGTTTTTAACAACTTTCATGTAAACATCGTTTTCACGTAATTCTTTACGTAAATTAGTAACTTCTTCTACAGTTAAACCTAATGAGTCTACAACGACTACTGATGCAGCTGCTTTTAATTTCTCTGCAACTTCTGTTACTTCTTCTTGTTTTTTCATGATTACTGTTTCTTTTGTCATAAGTTTCACCTCCGTCTTATTGAGCTAGAGATTTTCAAAAAAATCTCTATGTCACCTTAGACACAGAGAGATAGATCCATAAATTCGGAACTTCCTCGGCAAGAAATTAAGGCGTTCGCCACTTGCTGTCTACGGTAGTTTAACACTTTATATATAATACAAAAAAGAATATTATAAGTCAACCCCTAAATGAGGTTGACTTTCATTTTTTAAATTGTTGTTGGATCGATTTTAATTCCAGGGCCAAATGTAGTACTTAAAGCTAAGTTAGTGATATAAGTACCTTTAGCAGTAGCTGGTTTTAAGCGAACGATTTGATCGTGTAATGCTTTAAAGTTATCTGCTAATTTAGCATCTTCAAATGATACTTTACCAATTGGCACGTTTACGATACCTGCTTTGTCGGCACGGTAAGTAACTTGTCCTGCTTTAATGTCTTCAACAGCTTTAGTAACATCCATTGTTACAGTACCTGTTTTAGGGTTAGGCATTAATCCTTTAGGTCCTAATACACGTCCTAAACGACCCACTTGACCCATCATATCAGGTGTTGCTACCATTACATCAAAGTCTAACCATCCATCGTTTATTTTATCGATTAAGTCAGCTTCACCAACAAAATCAGCACCTGCTGCTTCTGCTTCTTTAGCTTTTTCGCCACGAGCGATAACAACAACACGAGAAGTTTTTCCTGTACCGTGTGGTAATACCATAGCCCCACGAATTTGTTGATCAGCTTTTTTTACGTCAATGTTTAAATTGTATGAAACTTCAACAGTCGCGTCAAATTTTGCGAAGTCGATTTCTTTTGCTAAAGCGATAGCTTCAGTCATGTCATATTTTTTAGTGCGGTCAACTTTTTCTAATGCTGCACTAAAGTTTTTGCTTTTTTTAGCCATTTTTTATTTTCCTCCTATACTTGTGGTTATAACGGTTTGACCTCCCACACCCGATAGAAAACGGGGCGAGAAACTACACTGCGCTTAATCTTGGACAGTGATACCCATAGAACGAGCAGTACCTTCAACGATGCGCATTGCTGCTTCTACGCTAGCTGCGTTTAAATCTTCCATTTTAGTTTCAGCAACTTCTTGAACTTGTGCTTTGGTAATAGTTGCTACTTTTGTTTTGTTTGGTACACCAGAACCTTTTTGGATACCAGCTGCTTTTTTCAATAATACTGGTACTGGTGGTTTTTTAGTGATAAATGTAAATGAACGGTCTTCATATACATCAATTACTACAGGAATAATGAATCCTGCTTGGTCTTGTGTGCGAGCGTTAAACTCTTTACAGAACCCCATAATGTTGACTTGCGCTTGACCTAAAGCTGGACCTACTGGTGGAGCTGGGCTTGCTGCGCCGGCTGGAATTTGTAATTTAACTTGTTTTACTACTTTTTTAGCCACGAAAATTCCTCCTATATCTTTTTATTCGTGATGTGGTTTATGGAAAACCATTTCCTCCCACTCATTGTGCGTACTTGCGCACCCAAGTATACTAACACATAACGTGTTAGAAATCAAGAAGAAAGTATTATTTTTCAATATCTGTTTTTGATTTTTGATTTTGTTGATTATTTAAGTGTGTTAGATAGATAAATAATGCTACCATCATCACGCCTATTGCCAATGTACAGATAAAAATCATATTGTTAGCGTAAGGAAATTGCTTGTTATGATGTTGTATGGCTAATCCGAATACACCCAATATTATCGCAATCATGATTATACCATTACCGTATTTTGCATAATAATAACTTGAAAATAAAGCTAATAACAATACCGTCATAATGGCTACAATCACCCATAAGATGCCACTAAATGTGATGCCAACTGACTTCATATAAGCGAATAAAGTCACAACGGTTTCAAATATTAACCAACCAACAAAAAATCCAGACGGAAATTTAATTAACCAACTATTTTGTCGTAATTGACTATTTTGGCTAATGATTCGAATCCCTTTTAATAGATAATTAGTCGCAGCCGCAATAAATATTAACGACAATAATAAGGAATGATTCAACCAGCTCACTATCCAAAAAATGGTCATTAAGCAACCAATACTGACTATTTCTTTCAGTTGGTGATCAAAGATTTGTTTAAAGCGTTGATTCTTTTCGAAATATTCGATATAAAGTAAATTCGTAATCAGCCAAAAGATACTGATTGCGCCAATATACAAATAATTTTTATGAGGCATCAATAATGATGGGTATATCTTTTGAAGGCTTTCCAAAGATGGTAGTATCATATTTGGAAAAATTACCAAACTTATTATTGTTAGCGTGAAACCTAATAATAATGAATAAATAATCGGAATTCTTTTAAATATATCATTCATAGTGGATTAAATCTCTTGTTTCTTAACTTGATGGAATTCGATTTCTGCTTCAGTCTCACGACCAAACATTTCAAGTAAAACTTTTAATTTTTGATGTTCTTGATCAATTTCAACAATTGAACCATTTAAACCGGAGAAAGCACCCTCCACAATTTCTACATAATCGCCAACTTTTACATTCAATTCTACACGTTGTACTGGTGTTTCGACATCGCCTAAGATTTGATTCATTTCTTCTTCTAATAAAGGCGATGGTTTACTTCCCGCACCGTGAGATCCGACAAAACCTGTCACTCCTGGTGTATTACGTACAATAAACCAAGCCTGATCAGACATCACCATTTCAATTAATACATATCCTGGAAAAGTCTTTGCTACTTTTCTCTTTTCCTCTCCGTCGACTACTTCAATTATTTCTTCTTCAGGTACCACAATTCTGAAAATATTTTCTTCCATATTCATACTCTCTTTACGTAATTCAATATTTTCTCGAACTTTATTTTCATAACCTGAATAAGTATGAAGTACATACCACTCTTTTTTTGCTTCCATCTTAATTCCCCTCACTTTTTTCCATAATAAAAAACCTACGGCTTGTAGGTTTTTACTTTAACTCTATTATACAGATAAAATACTAATTTGAAAACTATTTTATAATGATACTAACCAATTAATTAAATTAGCAAATACAGTATCAACACCTGCAAAATATAAACCAAACAAAATAATCATGACAATAACTGTCCATGTATATTTGTTAATTTCGCCTACAGACGGCCAATTTACTCTTTTTAATTCTTCGAAAACACCTTTAATATATCCCATCGTTATCTTCCCATCCTAACTATTTCGTTTCTTTATGCACTGTATGTTTATTGCAATATCTACAAAACTTTTTAATTTCTAATCTGACATTTTTTCCAGATTGTGTTGGAGTCATGTGGTAATTGCGTTGGCCACACTCCGTACACGCTAAAGCCGTTTTCTTTTGTTGTGCCATAGCAATTCCTCCCCATCGATTTACTTACCACTATATGATATAAATCAATTACTTTTTTGTCAAGATAGAATAAAAGGTGTTGAATTTAATGTTTGCTTATTTTGTTTTTGTGTTAGGCTCGCTTTATCCCCTTTGTCATCCAAAATGCTGTCGACATTTTTTTCGGCAACGTGCTAGCGCATTTTCAATCACTCTTCTATCTTCGTTCATTTTTTTAGCAATATTAGACACACTATTATCTTCTTCCATCATACGATAGATGAAAACCATTTTTTCTAATTCCGATAAATCTTCAATTAATTGTTCAAGAGTATCTTTTGCGATTACCCATTCGAGGGTATCAGGACCCTCTTCAAATAATAAATCTCCATAAGTATACACTTCATTTTTGCCATCAACTAAACTCACTGGTTCATTTAATGATAGGAGATTTAGTTGTTGTTCACGCTTTTTTGCCATTAATTTCCTTAAATAATTAATTAAGCGATTTTCGTATACTCTCGCAAAATAACTGGCAACATAGTATTTTCCCTTGATATCATAGTGTTCAATCACTAACATTAACGCAATGCGTCCTTCTTGAAAGTAATCATCCAATTCAAACCCCATAATAGGGTACTGTCTGAAACATTTTCGATATAAAGGTGTAAAACGATAAAATAATTCATTAAATGCTTCGTCATCAAACTCGGCCTGTAACATTACCACTAATTCTTCATTACTTAAGTAGTCCAAACGCATGATTATCCTCCATTCAATTGGAGAAATGCATCCTCATTTATTCTTTATTTTTCGTTTCTAGCTCACGTCTCAAACGGTCTAAATCTGCTAACTGTTCAATTTGCCATGGGCTTCTTCTTCTTAGCATTCCATTGTAATACGTTGAAATTTCAGTTTTTAGTTGCTGTTTTGTATAAGAAATTTCCACTGCTAATTCATTTGCCGATTGTCTTAACGCGCCTCGTTGAAAAATTAGCCATTGCTCGGCATAGTCACTCGTTGCAACGACTACCCTATTTAGAGGTGTGATATATTGATTAACTTCTCTTTCGATATATGAGTCCGCCGTTTCCCCTTCTTTAGTGAACACAACTTGAAGATCGTACTCATCGTATCTTTGTGTCATCCCGGGAACTAAATAGGCATCAAAAATCACAAAAATTTCATCATAGCCTCTTACTTTTTTAAAATTAGATAGTTCCTGTAATAAGGTATCTCGAGCTAGCGCTAATTCATCTTTTTTCATCAAGCTCGCTAGATGTGGCCATGCCCCTATCATATTATAACCGTCGACAAATAGGATATCTTTTTTCTTAAGCATGTGACCACCTCCATATATTCTACTTACCTAGTCGATTGCGCGCCACTTCGTACATTAAAACGCCTGCTGCTACACTAGCATTTAAGCTTTGAGTGGTTCCAGTCATCGGAATGGTGACTGTCCCATCACAAGCTGCTATCACATTTTGTGAAACTCCTTGGCCTTCATTACCAATAACGAGTGCAATGGCTCCTTCGCTATTCCAAGTACGCATATCTTCACCTGACATGGCTGTCGCAAAAACCCAGACACCTTTTTGTTTTAATAATTCGACTGTTTGAGCAATGTTGGTCACACGCACTACTGGTACTTTTTCAATTGAACCCGCTGAAGTCTTCGCCACGATACCGGTTAATCCAACAGCACGTCTTTTTGGTATAATGACACCATGAACACCAGTGGCTTCAGCTGTTCTTAGAATTGAACCTAAATTATGCGGATCCTCTATGCCATCCAAAATTAATAAAAACGGAGCTTCTTCACGTTCTTGTGCCAATTGAAAGCAGTCTTCAAGTGTTTTATATTCAAATGGCGGCAAGGTAATTGCCACACCTTGATGATTCCCATTGTCAGTTAATTCATCTAATTTAGTTTTTGGGACTTCGATAAAAACGACTCCTTGTTGTTTCGCTGCTCTCAGTATATCTTTAACCCCGCTTCCCGTCAGTCCTTTTTGAATAAATAATTTATTTATTTGTTTTTTCTCTTTGAAAACTTTCATTACGACATGACGTCCGAATAAAACTTCAGAATATTCTTCCTTTTCGATTGATTTCGATCGTTTTTCAGAGTGTTGATGTTGTTTCATTTATTCTCCTCATTTTCAATATATTTAATTGCTAAAGTCATTAACTCAGTACATCGCTCTACTTGATTAGTTAAGGATAGCCAACCAATTAGTGCTTCAAAGCCTGTCGCTTGACGATAATCGCCAATCGAGGCATTTTTTGCCTTGGTATTCGCTTTATTATTACGACCTCTTTTATAAATTTCAATCTCTTTTGTTGACAATCGTTCTTCTGAATCAATCCAACTTTTCATAACTTTTGCTTGGCCTTCAGCTGATACATATTTTATCGCAGCACGATGCAACTTATTAGGGGATGTTTGTCCTGATTGAATCACATGTTTGCGCACAAACTGTTCATATACAGCGTCCCCCACATAAGCTAAGGCCGCACCGTTTAATAAGTCAAAAGGATTAATATCGGTCATTATGTTGTCACTCTTTTCCAAGTTGTTCCTTGAGGCGTGTCATCTAATAAGATTCCTTGTGCTTTTAATTGTTCACGAATCTCATCCGCTTTTGCAAAATTTCGTTCTTTACGTGCTTGATTGCGTTCTTCGATTAATTGTTCAATTTCTTCTTCTAAAGTCTCTGTTTCTTTAAAAATAATACCAAAGATACTCATTAATTGCTCAAACTTAGATTGCATCCATTCAATCACTTCACGATTAACCACTGATGCTTCAAGGTATTTATTCATTACTTTGGTTAAATCGAAGATGACAGTTAAGGCATTCCCAGCTTGAAAATCATTGTCCATTTCAGCTTCGAATTGTTCAATTTTCTCTCTAATCGCTTGTTTAAATTTTTGGTCTTGTTCTGTTAAATCCTGTTCTACTGCATCTTCAAAGCGATGTTTTAGACGACGATTCACTTCTTTTAAGCGTTCCAAATTAGTGGTCGCGTCATGAATTGATTTCTCATCAAAACGCAATGGACGACGATAATGGACCGTAGCCAATAAAAATCTTACCACTAATGGATCGACTTCATTGATTAAATCACGTAATAGTACAAAATTCCCTAACGATTTGCTCATCTTCTCATCATCTTGACCAATCGTCACAAATCCATTATGCATCCAATAGTTACTAAATGTATGCCCTGTAGCACATTCAGATTGAGCAATTTCATTTTCATGATGTGGAAATTGTAAATCTTGGCCCCCTCCATGAATATCAATCGTCTTCCCTAAATATTTCGTTGCCATTACGGAACATTCAATATGCCATCCTGGGCGTCCTTCTCCCCAAGGCGAATGCCAATGAATTTCTCCAGGTTTTGCTTGTTTCCATAGAGCAAAATCAAGCGGATCATTCTTTCTTTCCGCAATTAAATCTTGAACTCGCTCACTCGCTCCCACTAATAATTCATCAATACTTTGATCGGATAATTGACCATATTTATCAAATGAAGATGTTTTAAAATAGACGTCGCCTGATGATTCATACGCATAACCTTTTTCGATTAACACTTGGATGAATTCAATGATATCGCTAATATTTTCCATTACACGTGGATGAAGGGTAGCCGGCATGACATTAATTGCGGCAGTGTCTTCTTTAAAAGCTTGAATGTATTTGTCGGCAATCGCTTCAGGAGTTATTCCTTCTTCACTAGCCGTTTTAATAATTTTATCATCAACATCAGTAAAATTGCTGACGTAATTCACTTCATAACCACGATAGATTAAATATCGACGGATAGTATCAAATGAGACGGCACTTCTTGCATTGCCAATATGAATATAATTATAAACAGTGGGACCACAAACATAAAAATTTACCTTTCCTTCTACTATCGGTTTAAAAATTTCTTTGGTTCTGGTTAAAGTATTATAAATTTGAATGGCCATAATATTCTCCGTTTCTATCAAGAAAGCCTGTCAAAAATGTGACAGGCTTCACTCTATTGATTATATTAAATTTAAAACTTGATCGATATGATTAATTGCTTTTTCTTTTCCTAGAACTTCAATCACACTTGGTAATTCCGGTCCGTGCATTTGACCTGAGACCGCGATACGAATTGGCATAAATAACTGGCGTCCTTTAACACCTGTTGCTTTTTGTACTGCTTTAGTTAAAGGTTTAATATTTTCAGCAGTAAAATCTGCTTCATCTAAATTCTCTAATTGTTCTCGCATCGCTTTGATTACAACGGGTGCGGTCTCATTCGCTAATTCTGCTTTTGCTGCTTCATCAATATGAAGCTTATCTCTGAAGAAAAGTTCAGATACTTCAACGACTTCAGCACCGTATGATACTTGTTCATGATATAAACTGACTAACTTAGTCACCCATTCCATTTCTGCTGCAGATGGATTTTCACTTACTCTGCCTGCTGCTTTCAAATGTGGTAAGGCCAATTCCACTACTTTTTCTAGTGGCGCCTGTTTTACATAAGTATTGTTAATCCATTCTAATTTTTTAGCATCGAATGCAGCCGGTGAAGTTGATAAACGATTTTCATCAAATAAGTCGATTAATTGATCATGTGAGAATATTTCTTCTTCGCCAACTGGTGACCAACCTAATAATGTAATAAAGTTAAACATTGCTTCTGGTAAGTAACCTAAATTACGATATTGTTCGATAAATTGTAAAATACCACCATCGCGTTTACTTAATTTTTTATTGGTCTCACTATTCACGATTAATGTCATATGCCCAAATCTTGGTACTTCCCATCCAAATGCATCATAGATCATCATTTGTTTAGGGGTGTTGGCAATATGATCATCCCCACGTAATACATGAGTGATTTTCATGAAATGATCATCGACTGCTACCGCAAAATTATAGGTTGGCATTCCGTCTCGTTTTTGAATGACCCAGTCGCCAGAAATATTTTTGGATTCAAAAGTAATGGGTCCTTTAACGATATCATCGAACTCATAAACAACATTTTCTGGCACACGGAAACGAATAACCGGAACTCGTCCTTCAGCTTCAAATGCTGCTTCTTGTTCCTTAGTTAAGTGAGCATGTTGACCACCATAATGAGGCATTTCTCCTCTAGCTTTTTGCGCTTCACGCTCTTGTTCTAATTCTTCTTCCGTCATATAACATTTATAAGCCTTATCTTCAGCTAATAATTGTTCAATAAGTGGTTGATAAATGTGCAGACGTTCTGATTGACGATAAGGTCCGTATTCACCTGGTTTTTCTGGGGATTCATCCCAATCAATTCCTAACCAAGAAAGATTATCCATTTGACTTTGTTCACCGTGCTCTAAATTACGTTTTAAATCTGTATCTTCGATACGAATGACAAATTCTCCACCGTGATGACGAGCAAATAAATAATTAAATAAGGCTGTACGAGCATTCCCTATATGTAAATCTCCTGTTGGACTTGGTGCATAACGAACACGAATCTTTTGACTCATATTATAAAACTCCCTTTTTATCATTAGTTTCTATTCTACCGTGTGAGTGGGCCGGTTTAGCAAAAATCATGCGCCCTGCTGCTGTTTGCAAAGCACTTGTTACAATAACATGGATCCACTCGTTCATATAATACTGACCATCTTCTACCACAATCATCGTTCCATCGTCTAGATAAGCGACGCCTTGTTTGCGCTCAGTACCATCTTTTATTACTTGAACATACATTTGTTCTCCTGGAATAACCACTGGTTTAATGGCGTTGGCTAAAGCATTAATATTAAATACTTTCACATTCTGAAATTCACAAACTTTATTTAAATTATAATCATTTGTGACAATCGCAGCATCCATTAATTTGGCTAATCGAATTAATTTACTATCGACTTCTGATATTTCTTCAAAATCACCTTCATAAAACTCAATCGGAATAAGTGCTTCTTTTTGTAACATATTTAAGGTATCAAGACCTTTACGACCTTTTGATCTTTTTAAGGAATCGGCAGAATCTGCAATGAATTGTAATTCCTCTAATACAAAATTGGGGATTACTAAGATTCCTTCAATAAAATTGGTCCTTACAATATCTACAATACGTCCATCAATAATAACACTTGTATCGAGTAACTTGTACTTATACATATTATCACTCGCTTTACGCTCTAGCAACTGTGAATCTTGATTAAGGGCAGTTTCTTTAACATTTTGTCTACTGTTGATTAATTTTCCCCATTCCTCTTTACGACTCATCGCCGTTTGATATCCTACTAAAGCAGAAGTAACAGAAAAAATAAGTGGTAATGTTGAATTTAGAAAAGGTATATTTAGACTATTAAACGGTAATGAAAATAAATAACCAATTAATAATCCTACAAAAATACCAATCGTTCCTAATATTAAATTTGATGTAGCTAAGTTATTAACCCATTCAATTAATCGTTTAATTCCTTTTTCGATGTATGGAGAAAGTGTCATCCCTAATAACATAAAAACAATAATAAAAATAATAGCATTCACATAGAGATTACTCATCCAATTCGGTGCATTAGGTATTCCTTTCCACAATGATGGCGCAATGGTTAAACCAAAACTTAAACCGATTAACATCGAAAGAGCTGTAATAATTTTTTTAAACATCTTTAACCTCCTTTCTATTTTGGAAAAACTTTCATTAAAGCTTGTTTAATTGTTGATACCGGTATAATTTCAATTGCCAATTGAGTATCTGTTGGTGGCTGATTATTTTTGGGTATAAAAATACGTTTGAAACCTAATTTATTTGCTTCGCTAATCCGTTCTTTAATTTGGGTTACTCGACGAATTTCTCCCGTTAAGCCAATTTCACCAACGAAACAATCGTCGATATTGGTCGGTTTATTCCAGTAACTTGAGGCAATACTCACCGCAATAGCTAAGTCGATAGCAGGTTCATCTAATTTAACCCCACCAGTTGTTTTAAAAAATGCATCTTGATTTTGGACCATCAAACCACAATGTTTCTCCATTACAGCTAATAATAAGGAAACCCTTTGGTAATCAATGCCACTCGCTGTTCTTTTAGCATTACCAAAAACAGTTGGTGTCATTAAGGATTGTACTTCGGCTAATATCGTGCGTGTTCCTTCTAATGAAGGGACAACTGTTGATCCGGTAGCTCCAACCAGTCGTTCTTCTAGAAATAATTCTGATGGATTATTCACTTCGGTCAACCCTACATCCAACATTTCAAAAACGCCAATTTCATTGGTGGAACCAAAACGATTCTTTACTGCTCGTAAAATTCTAAAGCGATTATACTTTTCACCTTCAAAATACAATACCGTATCGACCATATGTTCTAACATACGAGGTCCAGCGATATTGCCCTCCTTAGTCACATGGCCTACAATAAAAATAGCAATTTGATTATCTTTGGCAATGCGCATCAATATATTGGTTGTTTCTCTAAGTTGTGATACACTGCCGGCTACGCCATTATGATCAGGTAAAGTCATCGTTTGAATCGAATCAATGATGACCATATCAGGTGATAAACGACTAATCTCATTCGCAATCACAGTTAAATCTGTTTCAGAATACAAGTAGAAATTATCACTATCCATCGAAAGGCGTTCCGCGCGCATTTTTATTTGTGATAATGATTCTTCACCAGAAACATATAATATTTTTTGGTTTTTATTCGCTAATTGTAATGAAACTTGCAATAACAGTGTGGACTTACCAATTCCGGGATCTCCTCCGATTAAAACCAATGAACCCGTTACGACCCCACCACCTAAGACACGGTCAAACTCTGAAAAATCGGTATTGACCCTTGCTTCATTAATATATTCGATTTCATTTAGTTTTTTGGCATAATAATCGTCACCTGTTCTGTTGGACGCAATACTCGCTCGTTGAACCACTGTTGGCTGAACAATTTGCTCTTCCATTTGATTCCATGCGCCACATTCTGGACATTTTCCTAACCATTTAGGTGATTCATAACCACACGCCATACATTCATACATGATTCGTTTTTTTGCCATGTTGTTATTTTATCCTCCGCTTATTCATTATTAGATGAACCGAATCCTCCTGTTCTTTGCTTTTCACCACCGGTATCTTGATCTGTCTTCAAAAATTTAGTAAAAATGCCTTGTGCAATTCGTTCACCTTTTTGAATGGTTTGATCGTTCAAACCAAAATTAATCATTTGCACATAAATATGACCTTCATTTGCTTCATTATTATAGTAATCTTGATCAATAATCCCGACACTATTAGGAATTGATAAAAAACGTTTTAGTGGATTACTTGAACGGTTAATAATCTGTAAGTATTCATCTTCTTGCATATAGGCTTTTAATCCGGTTGGAATTAGGGTTGGTTTCATCAATGTTTCTACTTTTATCGCTTCTTTTGACTTAGATTCCATGGGATGTTGAAAAATCCATTGTTTCATATCTTTCAAAAAATACGTAATCAGTAAACGCCAATAACTTGGTAATACCACCGTTTCTGCCGCTTCAATATCATATCCTGCGGCGTGATGAGTGGCTCTTTTTGGCAAATTGATTGCTTCATTTTGATACTTTGTAATAACTTCAAACCCTCTAATTGCTTGCTGAGTCATCGTTATCCTCCTTGATTTTATTAATCATTTCTATTTTATCACTAAACCACTATTTCTCAAAACGTAATTTCTTGTTTTTTTAAATATTTATTGAAGCTTCTCATTAGTTGAAAGCCTTTTCTACAATTTGTTGAATTTATTTTGTGCACTGGGACGATAGATTATTAACCGTTTCCACTTTATAATTAAATCATACAAATAAAACAAAAGGAGTTATTATTGTTATGGTAGATATTAAATTAAAAAATATTCACAAAAAATATGAAGGTTCTGATTTTTATTCAGTAACTGACTTCAACTTAGATATTAAAGATCGCGAGTTTATCGTTTTCGTAGGGCCTTCAGGATGTGGTAAATCAACTACTTTACGTATGATTGCTGGTTTAGAAGATATTACAGAAGGTGAATTATGGATTGGTGACACCTTAATGAACGATGTTGCTCCTAAAGACCGTGACATCGCGATGGTATTCCAAAACTACGCTTTATATCCACATATGACGGTATTCGACAATATGGCATTCGGATTAAAATTACGTAAATATCCAAAAGATGAAATTAAACAACGTGTTGATAATGCAGCTGAAATCTTAGGATTAAAAGAATATTTAGACCGTAAACCAGCAGCTTTATCCGGTGGTCAACGTCAACGTGTCGCTTTAGGTCGTGCAATTGTTCGTGATGCTAAAGTATTCTTAATGGACGAACCTTTATCAAACTTAGATGCGAAATTACGTGTGCAAATGCGTGCTGAAATTGCGAAATTACATCAACGTTTAAATACCACTACAATTTACGTTACCCATGACCAAACAGAAGCGATGACGATGGCGAGCCGTATCGTTATTATGAAGGACGGAATTATCCAACAAATTGGTACTCCTCAAGAAGTATATAATACACCTAACAATGTATTCGTTGCTGGGTTCATTGGCTCACCTGCTATGAACTTCTTCAAAGTAACCTATAAAGATGGTGTCATTTCTAATAACGAAGGATTACAATTAAATGTAACGGAACCACAACGTCAATTATTAGAATCTCGTGGATATAATGGTAAACAATTAACATTTGGTATTCGTCCTGAAGATATTCAATCAGAACAAGTCTTCTTAGATGCAAATCCTAACTCTATTGTTCACTCTACTGTCGTAGTTTCTGAGTTATTAGGTGCAGAAACAATGTTATATTCTAAAGTTGGGGATACTGAGTTTATCGCACGTGTAGACGCTCGTGACTTCCACAATCCAGGTGAAAATATTGATTTAGGTTTCAACATGAACAAAGCTCACTTCTTTGATAATGAAACAGAAGAAGTTATCCGCGCTTAATTTAACAATGTTTAAATTTTAGGATTGGACAACAATTGAGAATATTTTTATTTTCACACCTTGTACAATGCTTATAATGAATACTATGAGATTTAAAAAGAAATGTACTAATTTCTTTTTAAATCTCTTTTTTCTCATTTATCATGCATTATAATTATTTTCTATGAAGATGAATAAAAATTATAATAATATAGTATTGAAAACGTTTCATAATATCGCTATAATTAAATTATTAAAGTGGTATTCTTAGGAAAGGAGGACCGTATTTACACCGCTTTTTTGCATTTATTTTTTATTATCCCATTTAGGAGGAAATTATTATGATGAAATATTTACAACGTATTGGTCGTTCATTAATGCTTCCAGTGGCAGTATTACCTGCCGGCGCGTTATTAATGGGGATTGGTTACTGGATTGATCCAACCGGTTGGGGAGCAGGCAGTCCAGTGGCCAACTTCTTTATTAAAGCTGGGGGCGCTCTTATTGATAATCTACCATTGCTATTCGCAATGGGGGTTGCTTATGGTATGACTAAAAAACAAGATGGTGCTTCAATTATTGCAGGGGTAGTCGCATGGTTAACCATCACCACCTTATTAAATACAGAATCTGTTGCAAACTTAACTTCTATGCCCGTAGAAGAAGTTTCACCGGCTTTCGGTAAAATTGCCAATGCCTTTACGGGTATTTTATCCGGTTTAATCGGTGCCTTTGCTTTTGATAAATTCCATAATGTTCAACTACCAACTGCTTTTGCTTTCTTCAGTGGTAAGCGATTGGCACCTATTATGGCATCATTAATGGCGATTGTAGCCTCCCTGGTTTTATTCTTTATTTGGCCGGCTGTCTATGGAGGATTAATTGCTTTTGGTACTGGAATGTCTAAATTAGGCGCTTTTGGTGCTGGTTTATTTGGTTTCTTTAACCGTTTATTAATTCCAACAGGATTACACCACGCTTTAAATGCTGTTTTCTGGTTTGATACAATTGGTATCAATGACCTTGGTAAATTCTGGGGTTCACCAGAATTAGGCGGGGTTGTGGGTGAAACAGGCCGCTACATGGCTGGTTTCTTCCCAATTATGATGTTTGGCTTACCTGGTGGGGCTTTAGCTATGTACCGCAAAGCACGTCCTGAGAATAAAAAAGTGGTTGCTTCATTATTTATCGCAGCTGCCACAGCGAGCTTTGTTACTGGGGTAACAGAACCATTAGAATTCTCATTTATGTTTGCAGCACCTGCTTTATATTTAATTCATGCTGGTTTAACTGGTCTTTCACTTTTCATTACTGCGTCATTCAAATGGTTTGCAGGTTTTGGTTTCTCTGCTGGGGTACTTGACTATATTCTTTCATTTAGAGTGCCTTATGCAACGAATATTATTATGTTAATTCCATTAGGTTTAGCATTCTTTGCGATCTATTACTTTACATTTAGTTGGGCCATCGATCAATTTGATTTAAAAACTCCGGGTCGTGAAGATATCATCGCAGATGGTTTAGAAGAGGATAATCTTGATGCTCAAGCTACAGAAACACAATCTGACTATGCTCGTACGGCTAAAACAATCTTTGATGCTTTAGGTGGAAATGAAAATATTGAGGACATGACCTTCTGTGCAACTCGTCTAAGATTAAATGTAAAGGATTCTAGTATTATTAACGATGCTAAAATTAAAGCAGCGGGTTCTCCGGGTATCTTAAAACCAAGTAAAACAACTGCTCAAGTGATTATCGGAACTCATGTACAATTTGTTGCTGATGAATTTGAAAAATTATTAAAATAATGAATATAATTCCATTATCAAAATAAGCTCTGGAGACTTGTTCTATAAAGAACCTATCTCGAGAGCTTTTTTCGTCATAATTGTTTATTTTTCAACCCAACAAGACACACTGCCTGCTCTTACTGGAAAATCCGCATTGCCATTCTCATCAATCGTAATTTGCGCATCATGATGGCCTAAATAATCAATAAATACTTTACCTGCATTTAAAGCACCAACATTCATATTTTTCCAACCTTCATCTCCATTACTAATAACCACTGCCAAAGCATTTGGATGATCTTCGGTTCCCAATCGTGTCCACCCAATACAATTTGGATGATCAAAATAACGATTTTCTTCACCATAGGCATAGTCTTTCCGTAAATATAATAATTTATCTAAAATCCACTGAAGTTTAGGTTGACCAAATTGCTCATGATTAACCCCATAATAATCACCATAAAATACACAAGGTTGGCCATTTTGCATTAACAGAATAATCGCATAAGCAGAAGGCTTAAACCAATCTTCTACATAAGACTGTAGGGCTTGACCTTTTTGAGTATCGTGATTTTCAACAAAAGTGACGGCTTCAAAAGGATTCTTTTCCATTAAAGTGTCATTTAAGATAGTCGATAGATCATAATGATTGCCATTTTTACTTGCTAAATGAAAATTCATATGTAGTCCGACATCCACTAAATCTATTTCATAGTCTGTTTGAGCTAAATAAACCTCTTTCGCATTGACATCAGGATTCCAATATTCACCGAAAATAAAGAAATCTTCATCCGTATTATCATGGATGTATTCGATAAAATTCTTCATAAAATCAGCATCGATATGTTTAATTGCATCTAATCTTAATCCTTGAATACCTGTTTCTTGAATAAACCAATGAGCCCATTGATATAAATGATTTTTTACCTCAGGATGTCGAAAATCAATATCAGTAAACATTAAATAATCAAAGTTACCATTCTCAGTATCAACTAAGTCCCCATTGGCCCATCCTTTATTATCCCCAAGAATCATATAAATCCCTGTTTCATCATGACGCGCATCATAATCGGTACCGGTAAAATGATACCAATGCCACTCAAAATCACTATAAGTTTTATTTCTTCCTGGAAAATAAAAATGAGTCCAAGCTTCTATTTCATAAGGTTCAGATAATGGCTTTTGACGATTTTTAGGATCCATTTTTAACACCATAAAGGCCTCTTTTTCATCGCCATTCGCTTTGTGATTCAAAACAATATCGGCAATCGGTTTAATCCCTTGCTCCTTAAGTGCTTTAATCGCTGCTAGGTATTCCTCTTTAGTGCCATATTTAGTTCGAACTGATCCATTTTGATCGAACTGACCAAGGTCATATAAATCATAAACACCGTATCCTACATCATTAGTACCAGTTGCTTTAAAAGCGGGTGGCATCCAAACTTGATTAATCCCTAACTCCTTTAAGTGTTGAGCATCTTCTTTTAATCGATTCCAATGCTGTCCATCATCAGGTAAATACCATTCAAAATATTGCATAATTACTGGATTTGTCATGGCTCCATCCTTTCATAATTCCAAATACTAAAAAAATTTATGCAAGAATAGAAAACCGATAATGTTCACTTTTTTTATCTATTCCGCATAATTGATGAGACATCATCATCGTCTCATTGGACACTATGATATCCCACTTATCTCTTAAGCTTTAATATAACAATATGAGACTGGGCAAAAAATAATAAAATTTCTGCTCAGTCTCATCATACCTTATTTTGTTCTGATTGGCTATTTTCTTAATATTGAGTAAGATATTTATCTAATTCCCATTGAGTGACTTGTTTTTGATATGAGAAGTATTCAATTGTTTTTTCTGCAATAAAGTTTTGTGCAATATGATCGCCTAACGCATCCAATATTACCGGTTCTTTTTTTAATTCTTTTAATGCTTCACGTAATGATCCGGGTAAATCATTCACACCCTCAGCTAAGCGTTCTTCACGCGTCATTGAATAAATATTACGGTCGACAGCCATTGGGGGTTCAATTTTATCTTCAATTCCTTTTAATCCCGCTGCTAATAAGACAGATACTGCAAGATATGGATTAGCAGAAGGATCAACACTTCTTACTTCTACACGAGTGGAATTACCACGGGCTGCAGGAATACGAATTAATGGTGAACGGTTTTGACCACTCCATGCAATATAAACCGGTGCTTCATAGCCTGGAACTAATCGTTTATATGAGTTAACCAATGGATTACAAATAGCGGTGTATGCACGGGCATATTTTAATAACCCACCAATAAAGTACTTAGCTGTTTGCGATAAGCCATCAGGAGCAGACTCATCGTAAAATACATTGCCTTCATCATTAAATAAAGATAAGTTAAAGTGCATTCCTGAACCAGCATTTCCAAAAATTGGCTTTGGCATAAAAGTAGCATGAAGATTGTGACGACGAGCAACAGACTTCACAATCAATTTAAATGTCTGAATATTATCACATGCAGTTAAGGCATCGCTATATTTCCAATCGATTTCATGTTGCCCTGGTCCTACTTCATGATGGCTCGCTTCAATATCAAATCCTAAATCTTCTAGCTCTAAAACAATATCACGACGACAGTTTTCAGCTAAATCATTGGGAGCTAAATCAAAATAACCGCCTTCGTCATTTAAATCCATCGTTGGTTTACCAAATTCATCCAATTTGAATAAATAAAATTCTGGTTCAGGTCCTAAATTAAAACTCTTAAAACCCATCTCTCTCATTTTAACTAAACTGCGTTTTAAATTACTGCGTGGGTCCCCTTTAAATGGTTCTCTTTTTGGAGTAAGCACATCACATATTAAGCGTGCAATGCGACCCGTGTCTTGATGTTCAGCCCAATTAAAAGTCAACCACGTATCATAATCGGGTATCAAAAACATATCACTTTCTTCAATACGCACAAATCCTTCAATCGAAGAACCATCGAACATCATTTGCATATTTAAAGCTTTTTCTAATTGAGCAATCGGTACTTCAACATTTTTTAAGGTCCCATTAATATCCGTGAACATTAAACGTACAAATCTAACGTTTTTCTCGGCTGCATCGCGTAATATTGATTCTTTTGTCCATGTCATAATTTTTTTCCTCCTAATAATTAAAACCTACTCCGAATATCTAATTCATCACGCAAAATTCGTCTCACGTCTTGGTCGGTCAACTGTTTTGACTCAACGCGATTCATTGATTTTTCATTTTGATTTTCGTAAAATTTCTTAATTCCTTTCAAAGTCATTCCATCATCCATCATATCCATGATTTCTAAAAGCCGATCAATATCATTGAGTGAATATAATCTACGATTGGTCTCACTTCGTTTTGGGAAAATTAGTTGATAATCTTCATAATATCGAATCTGTCTAGCTGTTAACCCCGTTAAGCTCATAATTGTGCCTATTGGAAAAATTGCTAAAGTTCGTTTAATTTCTTTATTAGCCACCTAATTCCCCCTTTGAATTTTAATCATATTATAATAATCAATAAACGGCACGTCAATATTTTATTTACTTATCATGTTACATTTCCTTACATGATAAATGTTTTTCATTTATATTACATTAGGCAAGTTCAATTCACTCATGAGTATTTTTATGATACAATAGCTCTATGAAAAAATCGGAGGGCTTCAATGAAACGAAGTATACATCAAGTTGCAATTATCTTTACATTAATTGTGATATTAATAGGATCATTGCTAATCAATCAATTAAAAGAAGAAACAGAACTAAAAAATAATATTGCTTTAAATGAACAAATTCAACAACAAAAAGAAGAGACCTTGACCGAAACAACAATCGAGGAAACAACCGTTGTTGAAAAAATAGATTTCAATAGCTTATTAGCTGAAACGACCTCTCCTACCTTAGCACAAGATATTACTCAACTCATCAAAGAACAATACAATGATTCATACTTAAAAGCGCAAGACGATATCGTCAATACGCTTAAAGAACAAAAATTAGATATTGAAAATACAGGCTACCTTTTTTTACCTGAACATCCTTCTAATTACACAGACTCAAAAGTTGAACAAATCGATATTCCGTTAATTTTACAAAAAAATAAAAAATGGCGGTCCCTTTCTTATGGAACGAATACCACCAAAGAATTAGGTGAAAATGGCTGTGCGATAGTCTCGTTATCGATGATTGAAAGTTATTATCAAAATCGTATTGTTGAACCCAATGAAATCCTAAATTGGAGTCAAAATGATTATTATGTTCATAATGAAGGAACTTCTTGGCAAATATTTTATGATTTTGCCATCGAGCATGGTTACCAGTTTGAAAATTTTGGATCTAATTTTTATGATGCCATGGAGGCACTCAATCAAAATCGTATTGTCATTGTTTCAGTACAACCTGGTCATTTCACTGAAGTAGGTCACATTTTATTAATTCGTGGCTATGATAGTGAAAATCGCAAAGTCTACGTGAATGACCCAAATGATAATGCTGAAAAAATGTTCAGTATCCAAGGAATTGACGAAGATATTCTTTTAGAAGATGCTTTAAACTTCTGGACTTTATATAAATAAGGAGTTTTTAAATGAATAACCACCAACAAAAAATACTGATGGCTGCTAGAGGTGCGGCTATCAGTGTTTCTGTCTATTTAATCCTTTCCATTTTAAAATTAGTATTTGCGCAAATCTTTCATTCGAGCTCATTGCAAGCAGATGGATTAAATAACCTCTCTGATATTATCGCCTCTCTTTCAGTATTTATTGGGATCAATATTGCGAAAAAACCAGCAGACAACAATCATCATTTTGGTCATTCTAAATTTGAAACAATCGCGAGTTTTATTACTTCTGTCTTAATGTTTTATATCGGAATTGATGTTTTATCGACCAGCTTTCAGCGATTAATCAATCAAGATTTTCCCGTTACGGATAAAAAGGCAGTGTATGTTTCTATTTTTTCAATGTTCGTCTTATGGTTTACTAGCCAGTATATTGCAACACTCTCTAAAAAGACGAATAGCCTCGGTTTAAAGGCTACTGCAACAGATATGAAGAATGACTTTCTAATAAGTTTTGGAACCTTATTAGGAACCATTTTTGCTCAATTTGGACTTCCAATAATGGATACGATTATCTCTTTAATTGTGGCTGTCATTATTATTATTTCTGGCTATGAAATTTTCAAAGAATCAACTTTTGTTCTATCCGATGGTTTCGATTTGGAAGAAATAGAAAAATATCGTGCCACTATTTTAAAACATCCAAAAGTACATGAGGTTTCAAATCTAAGAGCCCGCCTTAATGGTAATAAAATTTATGTTGATGTCACCATTAAAATTGATGGTAATTTATCAGTAATTGAATCTCATCATATTACGGAAGAAATTGAAACAATACTCTCGTATAATTTTCAAGTTGAAGATTGTGATGTCCATGTTGAACCTTATTTTGAACCTAAAAAAGCCTAATAGCGATCACTCTATGTTAGAGAGAGTAGCTATTAGGCTCTTCTTTTATTGATAGATAACGAATTTAGACTGAACACTGGCCGTTATAATGTAGGCGGAATTTCAGCAAATGTTAAACTCGAGAATTTATTATATTCTTTAGTAAAAAGGAGTCTCACCGTATCCCGGGCACCACTACGGTTTTTAGCAACAATAATTTCCACACTATTATCAGGTAAATCATCATTATGTTCGACCTCTTCATCGCCTTCTTGTTGGTGATAATCTTCACGGTATAAAAATGCAACAATATCCGCATCCTGTTCAATCGATCCCGACTCACGAATATCACTTAACATTGGACGTTTATTTTGGCGATGTTCTAATCCACGCGATAATTGTGAAAGCGCTATGACAGGTACTCCTAATTCTTTGGCTAATTTCTTCAATTGTCGTGAAATTTCAGAAACTTCTTGTTGTCTGTTTTCTTGTCCACTACCTTCAATTAATTGTAAATAGTCTATTACAATTAACCCAAGTTCAGGATGTTCTTGTTTTAAACGACGGCATTTTGCTCTAATTTCAGAGACACGAATTCCTGCTGTATCATCAATAAAGATTGGCGCTTCTCGTAAGGTATCCGCAGCAACTGTTAAACTATTCCACTCATCCTCTGTCAATTGACCGGTTTTCAAATTACCTGCGTGAATGTTACCTTCAGCACAAATCATCCGGTTAACCATATCAATTGCACCCATCTCTAAGGAAAATATAATTACCGGTACTTTTGACTTGGTAGCAACATTTTGAGCAATATTTAAAGCGAAAGCGGTTTTACCAACGGATGGCCGCGCTGCCAGAATAATCAACTGATCTGGTTGGAAACCACTTGTCAATTTATCTAAATCAGCGTAGCCTGAAGGTAATCCAACGACATCAGTTTGAGTTTCAGATAGTTCAATTA
Organism: Globicatella sp. PHS-GS-PNBC-21-1553; assembly: GCF_033564055.1. NCBI lineage: Bacteria > Bacillati > Bacillota > Bacilli > Lactobacillales > Aerococcaceae > Globicatella > Globicatella sp. PHS-GS-PNBC-21-1553. The sequence continues at coordinate 1,071,869 of NZ_CP085470.1, read as the reverse complement.
TTCTTTCAAATGCTTCTTGAACTAACTTTTGCATTTCTTTAGGACGATTGCTATGATTATTTTCACCAATCGATAGAATCAGCTTTTCACTCTTATCCAAAACATCTTGTACATCTTCGCCAGCCGCATAAGCATCATTCATAATTTGAGTCGATGACACAATCAATTTTCTTAAAATTGAATTACTTTTTACAGTATTGGCATAATTCTCCACATAAACAGTTGATGGTGCTTTGGAAATCACTTCAACCAGATATTCTGCACCACCAATATTTTCTAATGCATCATTCGCATCTAAATATATTTGAATATTCCCGATATCAAATGAACCATCGCGATCAAAAACCTTCTCAATGGCTTCAAATATTAATTTGTGTGATTGACGATAGAAGTCGTCTTTTTCTAAAACCGCCTGTACTGTTCCCATTTTAGAGGGATCAACAAGTAATGCCCCAAGGACTGATTGTTCGGCTAATGTATCGTGTGGCATTACACGCTCATTCGATACTAATTCCATAATTAGGACCCTCCTTAATAGTATTTCTTCTCTAGTTTACTAAATGAAAAGGGGAGTTGCAAGGTCAAATATCTGAACTTGAACGTCACAATTTCTCCCATCATATTATAATCTTTAAAAACAAAAACTAGACCTTTTTTAGTAAGGTCTAGCATTTTATATAAAATAATTGATTGTTAACTTATTTATATTTTAAGCTTCAACAACATGAACCTTTATTTTAGCAAATACATCTTGGAATAATTTGACTTCAACATTATGATACCCCAATGATGATAAATTTTGTTCCATTTGAATTTTTCTTCTATCAATTTCAATTTTATATTGTTTTTTCAATTCTTCTGCTATCTGTTTTGATGGGATGGTACCAAATAAACGACCATCTCCTGCTTTAGCTTTAATTTCAACAACCGTGTCTTCTTTTTCAATAAAAGCTTTAATCTCTTTTGCTTCAGCTAATTCTTCTGCTTCTTGTCTTTGCTGTGCAGCTTTTTGCGCTTTTAATTGGTTCATTGAAGGGGCATCAGCTAATTTAGCTAAACCATTCTTTATTAAATAGTTACGTCCATAACCATCTGAAACTTCAATTACTTGACCTTTTTTACCTTGTTTTTTGACATCTTGTAATAATATAACTTTCATTAAAAAACCTCCATTACTTATTCTGATTAATCGCTTGCAATAACAAATCCTTTGCTTCGTCAACCGTTATATTTTCTAGTTGTGCTGCTGCATTTGATAAATGTCCACCGCCACCTAATGATTCCATAATTTTTTGCACATTGATCTTACCTAAACTTCGTGCGCTAATACCAATAGATGTCATCGTTCTTTGGAAAATAACAAAAGCAGCTTCCACATGTGTTAAAGATAACATACCATCTGCAGCTTGAGCTGCTGTCACATTATCAATTGGAAGACCTGATTCACTTTGAGTAATCGCATAAACTGAATCATAAAATTCTGTACGTTCGATTAATTGATTACGCTTTTTAACTTCCAATAAATCTTCTTGTAACATTCTTTGAATTTGCTCTGTATCGGCTCCACGTGATTTTAAATAACTCGCAGCATCAAATGTTCTGGAACCTGTCCTCATACTAAAATTATTGGTATCTACAATAATTCCAGCCAATAAAGCCGTTGCTTCGAAACGATTAACCGGTTCACTATCATTGCGTACATTCATAAAGAACTCAGTAATCAATTCACTCGTTGAAGAAGCTGTCGTTTCAATATAGGTTAATACCGTTTGTTTAGGAAATTCTTCACTTCGACGGTGATGATCAATCACAACAATATTTAGACCATATACAAATAATTGTTCTGCTTCTGATAAAGAAGGGCGATGATGGTCAACTAATATTAATAATGTTTTTGGATTTAAATATGTCTTAGCTGTTTCTGAATCAATGAATATATTTTTTAAATTATAACTAATTTGTGGACTATTCAATAGATTTTTAATATCAGTATTAAAAGTGGATTCATTAATAATGATTTTTGCTAATTTCCGTCGTTCAGTCGCAATTTTATAAATTCCTAATGCAGAACTTAAAGAGTCCATATCCGGGTACTTATGGCCACTGATAATAACATTACTAGCTTGATCAATTTGATTAATTAAAGCCTGATAAACTAATTTCGATCGGGTATTGGTACGTTTTTCAGTAGGATTTGTATCGCCACCATAAAATCTTGCGGGTTCTTCATCCATTTTGACAACCACTTGGTCGCCACCACGCCCTAAAGCTAAATCTAAATTCATTTGAGCCTCTTTTGCTAACCGATTAATTTTCACTTTATCATCTGTTGAATAGGCTATCCCAATACTCATCGATATTGGAATATTTCTAGCATAATATTTTTCACGAATTTCACTAAAATATTTAAATTTTTGATTTTCTAACTTTTCTAAGGTTTTAACATTTAATAGAAGTATGAACTTATCATCTTCTATCCTTTTAATATAAACATCTTGTTGTTGTGCCCAAATATTAAGTTCATTGATAAGATCTGCATCAAAATTAGATGCTTCTTGATCATCTAAAGACTGTACTACTTCATCGAAATCATCTAATAGTAAATATCCATAAACAATACGATTATTTTTATATTGTTGCTGAATATTATATTCATTTTCAAATTCAATCCAATAGATAGCACGACTGTTGACATCATGTGAAACTCGATAATGTTTTTCATTATATGTTATCACTTGCCATTCCTTATCAATGGTTTCAATAATAGTCATTAAATCAGGATTAATATCTTCCAATTTTTGGCCTACAGCATTTTTATAATTTATGATTGAATTTGCCAGTGAATTTCCCCAAGACAATCGATGATCTTGATCATATAATAAAATCCCAATGACTGAGTTATCATATACCTTTTCATTTACAACTATAATATCTTTCGCTAATTGATTAGCAATCATTTTTATTCTAGATACAAAACGATTCGTATAATAATAGATAAAAATGAAGATTGCTATTAACAAAAGTAGAAGTAAAATACCAATTTCAATTTTTAATACAAACGCAGTTAGCATAATAATAATGTAAATTAAAAGTAGGGAATATATTTGCCAACTTAGTTCAAGTTGGTGAAAAAAATTTAGAAAGTTTTTTACACGGTCTATTTTAATTAAAACCACCTCATTTCTCATTAATCTATTATAACATATCCGGTAATTGATATCTATTTACCCATTAATGTTTCACGTGAAACATATTTAAGTAAAAGAAACTATATAAAGAATACAAAAGAAGTATAAATAATAATATTTAGTTAGTTATACTTGATGGGCTTTAGTATCATAACCATAACATTGCAAAAACTTCTTACACAATATGTCTTTTAAATAGGTATAGAAAGTAATTGGTAAAAGATTATCTTTTAATAAGTGCACTGTTACATCAATTTAGTGTTGAGTGGAAAAGATATAATAAATAATAAATAATAACCTTTAACAATGAACGTCATCGATATGTATTGGTTAAAGCTAGGAGTTCTTCGCAACCAAACTTAAGAGACTTATCAAAAAAACGTCTATCAAAAATATAAAATTTACAAAAATATCTCAAAAAATAGTCAGCAACACTCATAATTTAAATTTTTAAATTATTATAATGTTACTAACCCAAATCGATTATTCCCTAGAGAATCACTGTATCAATAAAGCAAGATTTACTCAGCTGGAGTTATGAGAACAAACTTAATTGGATAAAGAAAAATCTTTTTCAAAAAGTTTCATTTTTCATAACCAGGTAAAATATTTTCATCTGAAAACTAATTGAACAATGTAAGCATTCCAAATGCAGCACAAATATTAAAAACGATAAAAATAACCCTCTTTTTGTTTTCATTAATTTTCAAGATGTCTCATTTTGAGACACAAAAACGGCCTTTTTTGGATGTAGTTTTCATTTTCATAAAAATCCAAAATATAAATCGCTAAACTTTATCTATTCTTAATAATTAAGCAAAATATGTCTCAAAATGAGACACGAGCTTGTGAATGAAAATATTCCATAATATAAATTACTTTTTAATATTTTGTTAAGAGCAAAATCACAAGTAACTCATATAGTATTCCTAAATATACTATGTACTTCGAACATCCAATTAAAAAATAATACTATCTAATTTAATCATTTATTATACAAATTATTATTCTCCTTACACGACTAGATGTAAATATCTATTAAATAAACCAAAAGTTCGAATAGTCGTATTACAACTCATAACCATACACTCCAAAGGGTTCTAAGTAAATTAATCAATCACATTGAGATTTTCGCCATACTCAATCCTATAGTGACTAATTAAACCATTCGTTGTTGCGTATGATTCGATCTAAACGATTATAATTCCATCTGGTAGTTAGGAGATATAACTTTTATAAGAGTGAGATAGTATTCAAAGTTTTCTCTAATGATATTATGACTATTCATTCTTTTTTGGAAATAGGGTACCATCAGTGAATGTGAAATAAAGTTTAGACAATAGTTAAAATATCCCAGTTGATGCTTTTCATCAGTTGAATTTTTTATAAGAAACTATTCGCTTTTTAATATAGACTTAGGATAATTTAAACAAAGTTCCAAAGATCGTTTAATACAGTTGTTAACATCATTAATAAAATAAGCGAAGTCAGCATAAAAAGCAAAGTAATAGTATATATACTTTGTCCTAATTCAAAGTCATATGAAAAGCCGAGAAGCATCTCATTTTGAAATGTTTCTCGGCTTTTCTCTGGAATTTTCATTCCAGTTTATAAATATTATTTTTTAGTCTTGTACAGAGAATGGTAATAATCCCATAATTCTTGCACGTTTAATTGCTAATGTTAACGCACGTTGATGTTTTGCACATGTACCAGTTACACGACGAGGTAAAATTTTACCTTTTTCTGATACAAAACGTTTTAATAATTCAACATCTTTGTAATCTGGGTGATCAATATGGTTTGCACAGAAAAAACATACTTTTCTTCTGCGTCTTCCTCCACGACGTTGTGCCATGTTTTATTCCTCCTTAAATTCTATTAAAATGGTAAATCGTCCTCAGAAATATCAACCGACGATCCATTGAAATCATCAAATGGAGAAGATGATTGATTAAAATCATTATTGAACGAAAAGTTATTTTGTTGACTTGATTGATTATTATAGGTTGAATTTTCAAAGTTGGATGATGCTGGTCCTTGATCATTTCTTTGTGATCTTGATTCTACAAAATAGAAATTATTAACATAAACTTCTGTTGTATATACTCTTTGGCCTTGTTGATTTTCATAACTACCGGTACGGATATTGCCATCTACAGCAATTTTAGTCCCTTTTTGTGCATAACGAGCTAAAATATCTGCGGCACCGCGCCAAATAGTACAATTAATAAAATCGGCATCATATTCACCTTGTTTATTTTTATAGTTACGATCGACAGCAAGTGTAAAGCGGCCTACTGAATCACCTTGCGGTGTTTTTCTTAAGTCAATATCACGAGTTAGACGTCCAATCAATTGTACATTATTCATAACAAGGTCCTCCTTTGAAATGTTTCACGTGAAACAAATTAGTCTTCAATTTTAACAATCATGTGACGTAAAATGTCACGGTTGATTAAAGCTAAACGAGCGAATTCATCGATACCTTTTGCATCAGAAGCTTCAACGTTTACTAAGTGGTAAATACCTTCTTTATAATCGTTAATTTCGTATGCGAAGCGTCTTTTCGCCCAGTCTTTAGATTCAACAACTGTCGTACCATTGTCTGTTAGAATTTTATCGAAACGCTCAACTAATTCTTTTTTAGCGTCATCGTTTAAGTCAGGACGAATGATATATAAAATTTCATATTTTGTTGTTTGACTCATTACTGTATACCTCCTTTTGGTCTTTTGGCTCTATTCTAGATAGAGCAAGGAGCGATAGCAAATTAATGCTAATTACTCACATTTATTAATTATACCGTGAAATATTTTCTATTTCAATACCTTTTTATCAAATATTGAAAAATGGTTATTCTTCTAATTCTGAATCATTTTCAGCAATTATGTCGTCGTTTTCTTCCATACCCTCATCATCAACAGATTCTACTGTTTCAATCTCTTCTATGTCATCATCTGTTTTGATAATTTTTGTAACAGAACTAACCATCGCATTATCATCGACTCTTATCATTTTTACCCCTAAAGTAGCTCTTGAGGTTTGAGAAATACTGTCAACATTAAAGCGAATAATAACTCCTTGGTCGGTCATTAGCATTAAATCTTCAGCTTCTGGATTATCGATTGTGACAATACCAGCAAGTTTACCACTTTTTTCGCTGATGTTAGAAGTTTTAACTCCTAATCCACCACGATTTTTAATGCTATATTCAGCAGCTGCGGTACGTTTACCATATCCTTTTTCAGTAACGACTAAGACCTCACTGTCTGGTTTTAATAGAGCAGCCCCTACAACATAATCGCCTTCACGTAATTTCACACCACGAACACCTGTTGCTGTTCGTCCCATTACACGTACATCCTCTTCATTGAAAGCCATCGCATTAGCGTTATGAGTACCAATAATAATATTTTCACCACCATTGGTTACCAGAACTTTGATTAACTCATCTTCTTCACGCATATTAATCGCGCGTAACCCATTGTTGCGGATACTTGTAAATTCATTGGCATCGGAACGTTTCACGACCCCTTGTTTAGTGACAAAGAATAAGTATTTATCGGTTTCTTTTCCTTCTGAACGAACTTTAATCATTTCTTTAACATATTCATCTTTTTCAATATTAATTAAATTGACAATCGGTAATCCTTTAGCTGTTCGTCCATATTCCGGAATATCATAGCCTTTGGTGCGGTATACTTTTCCTAAATTCGTAAAGAAAAGGAGAGTATCATGTGTTGAACAAGAAATTAATGATTGAATTTCATCATCATCGGTTAGTCCCATCCCTTTTACGCCTCGACCACCACGATTTTGTACTTGGAATTCGTCTTGGGTCATCCGTTTAATATAACCATTGGTTGTTAATGCAATTAAAACATCTTCTTCTTCAATTAAATCTTCATCTTCAATATTTGTTAATTCTCCGACACGTAATTCCGTACGACGTTCATCGTCAAATCTTAATTTAATATTCGCTAATTCATCTTCTATAATATCAAGAACGCGCGTTTCATTTGCTAAAATATCTGTTAAATCTTGAATTAACGCAATTAAATCATCGTATTCTTTATCGATTTTTTCACGTTCTAAACCTGTTAAACGAACCAAACGCATATCTAAAATCGCTTGCGCTTGAATAGGCGTTAAATTAAAGCGTTCAATTAAAGTATTTTTGGCAATTTCAGCTTCTCTTGAACCGCGAATAATGGCAATTACTTCATCGATTACATCTAAAGCGATACGCAAACCTTCTAAGATATGCGCGCGATCTTCTGCTTTACGTTTTTCAAAAGCCGTACGACGACGAATAACTTCAACTTGATGGTCTAAATATTTTTCTAAGATTTCTTTTAAAGAAAGTACTTTTGGAACACCTTTATCAATGGCTAACATATTAAATCCGAAAGATACTTGTAAAGCTGTATATTTATATAAATTATTTAAAACGACATTGGCACTGGTATCGCGTCTAACATCAATAACAATGCGCATACCTTCACGGCCTGATTCATCAGCAACATAAGTAATGCCTTCGATACGCTTTTCTCGAGCTAATTCAGCAATTCTTTCAACAACTTTTGCTTTATTAACACCATAAGGAATTTCAGTTACAACAATCCGTTCACGATCATTTGAAAGTTGTTCAATTTCTACTCGTGATCGAATAATTATTTTTCCTTTACCGGTTTCATAAGCTTTACGAATGCCAGATTTCCCCATAACGATTGCGCCTGTAGGAAAATCGGGTCCAGGTAATACTTCCATTAATTCATTGACTGTTACCTCAGGGTTTTTCATTAATAAATTTAAAGCGTCAATTACTTCACCAAGGTTATGTGGAGGAATATTGGTTGCCATCCCTACGGCAATTCCGCTTGTGCCATTCACTAATAAATTAGGGAAACGCGCAGGTAATACAACGGGTTCTTTCTCTTCTTGAGAGTAATTTTCTTGGAAATCAATCGTATCCTTATTGATGTCTTTCAACATTTCTAAGGCAATTTTACTCATTCTCGCTTCCGTATAACGCATCGCAGCAGCACCATCTCCATCGACAGAACCAAAGTTTCCATGGCCATCCACTAGCATTTGTCGATAACTAAAAGGTTGGGCCATCCGAACCATCGCTTCGTAGATAGCAGAGTCACCATGAGGGTGATATTTCCCCATAACATCCCCAACAATCCGCGCTGATTTTTTATAAGGTTTATCGGGTGTTACACCTAATTCATTCATTCCATAAAGAATACGACGATGAACTGGTTTTAATCCGTCACGAACATCGGGAACCGCACGAGCTACAATAACACTCATCGCATAATCTAAGAATGAATTACGCATTTCGTCTGGTAAATTTATCGTTTCGAAATCTCTTTTTTGATCAAACAATTCACTCATTCATTATATTTCCTTTCTATTCGTTTTCTAGATATCTAAGTTCTTAACAAAAACAGCATTTTCTTCTATGAAATTACGACGTGGTCCTACTTCATCTCCCATTAACATATCCATAACTTGATCTGCTTCACGAGCGTCTTCAACTGACACTCTTAACATACGGCGATTTTCTGGATTCATTGTCGTTTCCCATAATTGTTCATAATTCATTTCCCCAAGACCTTTATAACGTTGTAAAGAATAACGTGCATCAGGGTTTTCTTTTTGCCATTCGCGCAATTCTTCTTCAGTTGCGATATAGGTTTCTTTTTTCCCTTGTTTAATTTGATACAAAGGCGGTTGAGCAATATACACATAACCTGCATCTAATAATGGACGCATGTAGCGGAAAACAAGCGTTAACAATAGCGTACGAATGTGAGCCCCATCGACATCGGCATCGGTCATAATAATTAATTTATGATAACGTGCTTTGGCAACATCAAATTCACCACCAAAACCAGTTCCCATTGCTGTAAATAATGACCGTATCTCTTCATTATTTAAAATTTTATCCATTGAAGCTTTTTCAACATTTAAAATTTTACCTCGTATTGGTAGAATGGCTTGGAACATTCTCGAACGTCCTTGTTTAGCTGATCCACCCGCAGAGTCACCCTCGACAATAAATAATTCTGATTGTTCTGGGTCTTTGCTTGAACAGTCTGCCAATTTACCTGGTAAATTAGCAATCTCTAGAACATTCTTTTTACGGGTCATTTCTCGTGCACGTTTAGCTGCCATTCTTGCTTTAGCAGCTAAAATACCTTTATCTACAATAACTCGAGCAATTTTAGGATTTTCCATTAAAAATTGTTCAAAACCAGCAGAGAAAATCCGGTCCGTAATGGTTCTCACTTCTGAATTACCTAGTTTAGTTTTGGTCTGCCCTTCAAATTGTGGATCTGGATGCTTAACTGACAAAATTAAAGTGAGACCTTCTCGCACGTCCTCACCACTTAAATTTTCATCATTATCTTTCAGCAAATTAGACTTTCTTGCATAATCATTGATGACACGGGTTAAAGCTGTTTTAAAGCCTGCTTCGTGCGTTCCACCTTCGTGTGTATGAATGTTATTGGCAAATGATAAAATATTGGTATGATAAGAATCCGTATACTGCATCGCGATTTCGACTTGAATACCTTCAGCTTCATCTTCTAAATAAATGGGTTCTTCTACTATTGCCTGTTTATTTTCATTTAAATATTCAACATAGCTTTTAATCCCACCTTCATAATGGAAGCTATTCTCTTGTTCACGTTCATCACGAACGTCTGTAATGGTCAGTCTTAATCCTTTATTTAAGAAGGCTAACTCACGCACTCTTTGCATTAATTTAGCATAATTAAAATCAGTTGTTTCTCTAAAAATAGTAGGATCTGGTAAAAAGTTTACCCGCGTTCCCGTTTCGGTTGATTCACCTATTTCGGTTAAATCATCTAATATTTTTCCACGCTCAAATTTTTGTTGGTAAATTTTGCCATTTCTGGACACTTCAACGGTCAAATAAGAAGAAAGGGCATTAACAACAGAAGCACCTACCCCGTGAAGTCCTCCAGACACTTTATACCCGCCACCGCCGAATTTACCACCCGCATGTAAGACAGTAAACACTGTTTCAACAGCTGGTCTACCTGTCTTAGCTTGAATATCAATTGGGATACCACGTCCATTATCGACGACAGTGACACTATTATCTTTTTCAATAATGACTTCAATATGTGTACAATATCCTGCCAAAGCCTCATCAATTGAGTTATCGACAATTTCCCATACTAAATGATGTAACCCTTCACCACTTGTTGAACCAATATACATCCCTGGTCTTTTTCTAACGGCTTCAAGTCCTTCTAGAACTTGTATCTGATCAGCATTATATTGTTGTTGTTCTGTCATTTTATTACTCCTTATCTGGTTGAATTATTTCATTATTGATTGAAACAGAGCCCTTTTTTATATAGAAAATTTGCGGGTCCTCTAATTGATGTATTTTTAGCCCATGTATCGTTGCTGTAGTTAAAAAAGTTTGCACTTTCCCTTCGATTTGTTGCATAAGTAACAATTGTCTTTGATCGTCTAATTCCGATAAAACGTCATCTAGCAGTAAGATAGGATATTCCCCTCGAATTTGATTAAACAACTCAATTTCGGCTAATTTAATACTTAACACGATCGTCCGTTGTTGTCCTTGAGAACCAAAAAATTGAGCAGGCTGATTATTAATATAAAATATTAAATCATCTCGGTGGGGGCCATAAGCTGTCACACCGGTTTCTTTTTCTCTTTTAAGAGATTGTTTGAAGAGGGTTGTCAATTGTTGCGATAACGTTGAAAGGGAATCATAATCTAATTTTGAACTACTTGCCTGATATTTAAGTGATAATTGATCACGCTCGTTTGATAATTGATAATGAATAGGAAACGCTAATTTTTCTAATTGTTGAATAAATTGCGCACGATATTGAATAATTTTTGTTGCTTTTTCAATTAATTGCGTTGTGAGGACATCAAAAAATAGTTCATCGAATTGTTTAGAATAACCAAATTGTTTTAAATACTGATTACGTTGTTTTAAGATTCGATTATACTGCTGTAGTTCATTTAAATAGACCGGTTGTGATTGTCCAATTTCGACATCTAAGAAACGTCTACGAAGTGAAGGAGATCCTTTTATTAATTGCATATCTTCTGGAGCAAATAAAATTACATTCAATTGACCCACAAATTGACTTAATCTCGCTTGCTCAATGTGGTTAATTTTAGCAATTTTTCCTTTTTTATTTAAAATAATTTCTAATGGAAATTCATAAGATTTATTTTCTACGATGGCTTTAACAATGGCATGTTCTTCATCCCAAAAAACCATTTCTTGGTCGCGATTAGTACGATGACTTTTTGCTAAAGACAATAAAAAAATTGCCTCAAGGAGGTTGGTTTTACCTTGGGCATTCTCTCCTGTTAAGATAATTAATCCATCATTAAATTCTAGTTTTGCATGGCGATAGTTACGATAATTAATTAATTCAATTTCTTTAATTTTCATTTTTTTGTATTGGAGATGAAATCGTTACTTCAAGTTTTTCATTTAAAAATGAAATCACATCTCCATTATATAATTTTTTACCTCTCCGATTTTCAGGTTCGCCATTTAAGGCTACCGGAAATTCACTTAGATACCATTTAGCCATACCACCGCTTGAAATAATGGATTCAAACTTTAATAATTGACCTAAAGTTATAAATTCCTCTTCAATTTTAATTATCTTTTTCTCCATGAACTCACCTATTCATTCTATAATTTCTTGTCAATCTTATAATTAGCTATATCTTAAATTATACATCTTTTATCGTAAAATCACAAATAATTCTAAAAAATAAGGCGGTATTACAAAAGGAAGTAAATTTAGTATGTTTTGTTTATTTAACCTTATTATTAAAAATAAGTATCTTTTTTTAAATAATAAAGCATCAAAGAATAATTTTACCTAAAAGAAAACGTTTTATCTCAAAATGTAAAAATCCTGCGCATTCTCCAATTAAAAAGTTTATGATATAATAAAAACAATTCATTATTAAAGGAGAATATTGTGAAAAATAAAATTTTTACTTTGTTTGTACTTTTGTTAAGTATCTTATGCGTTTCGAACATTCAAGCACAATCTGAGACTACTTATCAATTGCCGGATGTTGATGCTATTCGCCCAAGTGACGATTCGATAACCATTGATCAATTGATTGAAGAGTTGCCAGAATCAGCGAGTATAGATAATCCTTTATTATTTTTAGTTAATCGCGATAATTTATTAGAATATGATCCTTATATTCCATTTGTTTATTCTGAAAATGGTCAACCTTATCACGAAGCAATGGCTACCCCTTTAGCCGAAATGCGTGCAGCAGCTGCTGAGGTAGGTTATTATTATAATTTTATTTCAGGATATCGCAGTATTGCTGAACAGGCTTTTAATTATGAAAGTCGTTTTAATAGTTATTTATACGAAGGTTATAGCGAAGCCGATGCGCAATACATGACGGATCAGTATGTTGCACCAAGTAATGGTAGTGAACATACTACTGGATTAGCGATAGATTTATTAGGAGCTGAATTTGGTTATGAATTATATGTGAGTTACCAATATGAACCTTCGGCTCAATGGCTAGCTGAAAATGCTCATCATTATGGTTTTATATTAAGATATTTAGAAGGAAAAACAGATATAACTAAAATAAATTTTGAACCGTGGCATTTTAGATATGTCGGTGTTGAACATGCCGAATTCATCTATAAGCATGGTTTAGTTTTAGAAGAATATATTGCTCTGATTCAAGAACGTGATAATCGTCAAAAGCTAAATCAGAATTAAAATAATATAAAATCAAATTAACGGTATTAAGAGAATGAAGGTAAACTTCAATAAAACTACTCTTAATACCGTTTTTTATTTGTAAAATAACAGAGCATAAACTTAAATTGTACATTTAAAAAAGGGAGGGGACCAGAAGTAGAAAATCGAATGATTTTCGCTTCGTTTGTTCACCCTCGCACAGTTGAGTAGGTCTCAAACAAGTCTTTAAGACGCAGATTGAGACCACTCAACCACTGCGCTCTTAATTAACGAAAAATAATCTTAACTAAAATTATCAAGTTTATGTCCACTCCCATTCTCATTATTTATTATTTTAATGTGTACGAATCGGAGTTAATAATTGTAATAGACGATTATTTTCAATTTCACTTGGTGTGTCTAACTGTAATAATAAGGGTCTTACAGCTGATTGCATCTGAAGAGAAATATCAGAACCATCAAATGATTTTAATGCATCTTTCATATATTCTGGGTTAAAGGAAATCTTAATATCTTTTCCTTCGATTTTTTTAGTTTCAATTACTTCCGCTACTTTTCCTAATTCATTTCCACGAACGGATAATACTACTTCCCCATTTTCAATCATCATTTGTACGACATTACTGCTCCCCTCACGTGACATTAATGAAGCACGATCAATCGCATTTAAAAACTCAGTTGAATTTACGACAATTTCACTTTGATATTCTGTCGGAATTAAACGTTCGGCATCAGGATACATTCCTTCTAATAATCTAGAGTAAATAGTAACACCATTTAATAAGAAAATAACTTGTTGATGAGAAATAATCATCGTCAAATCTTGTTCATCTTCTGCAATACGCATTAATTCTAACATCGTTTTTTTAGGTATAGTAATCGATTCTAATTCAGTTTCGCTTACTTCATTAGTAAAGGGCATTTCTCGTTTACTTAATCGATGGCTATCGGTTGCGATAGCTGAAACAAATGAGCCCTTATTAATGAGATGAAGTCCAGTTAGGATAGGTCTACTCTCTTGATTTGAAGCAGAAAAGATTGTTTGATTAATTAATTGTTTAAAAGTAGTAGAAGGCAGACTAATACCGTTTGTAGTTTCTACTGTTGGTAACTTAGGATAAGCATCACCTGCAACACCAATCACATTAAAGGTTGCTTGGCCAGATGTGATGGTAGCTGTATATTGATCGTTTACTTCAATCGTTAATTTATTAGTCGGTAATTTTCGGATAATTTCATTAAATAAGCGTGCAGGTAATACGACACTACCCGTTTTTTCAATTTCTAATTCATTTAAATCATCGTTTACTGAAATAATACTTTCAATAGAAATTTCAGAATCACTACCAATTAATGTTAACTGATCATTAGTTAATTCTAATTTAACGCCAGTTAAAATAGGTATCGTAGCTTTACCAGGTATCGCTCGAGTTACATTTGATAATTGATTTAAAAAGATAGATCGTTTAATAGAAAATTTCATTTGGAACTCCTTTAATAATATATAGTTTATTATATATATAATAGTATTAGTAATAAGTGCTGTTGATTATGTTGATAAATCATGGTAGAGCTTATTATGAACGCATTCTACCTGTCTAAAACTTTGTGGATTGTCTCTTGATATCTTTAAAAGTTATCCACAGGTCAATTTTTTATTCTTTGTTTTAATTCTTTTACTTCTTGTCGTACTTGTGGATCTGATTCAATTAATTCGGCTATTTTTTCGTATCCGTGCATCACAGTAGTATGATTTTTATTCCCAAAATCTTCTCCGATTTTTGGATAAGATAAATCAGTGAGTTCACGGGATAAATACATCGCAACTTGACGTGGAAACACAATATTTTTCACCCGTTTTGAACCCTTGATATCATCAGCAGTAATGGAATAAAACTTAGCGACAGTTGTAATAATATCATTGATATTCGTTTCCTTTTCAGTTGTGGAACCAATTAAGGCATTTAGGGCTTTTGCTGCTAAATTAGTGGTAATTTCTTCCCCACTTATAGCTGCATAGGCAATAACTCTTAATAAAGCCCCCTCTAACTCACGAATATTAGAATCAACATTATTAGCAATATAAGTTAATGCTTCTGAGTTAATGTCTAAATTATCATTTAAAGCTTTTTTCTTAAAATCGCAATTCGAGTTTCTAGATCAGGAGGGGTAATGTCCGTAGATAAGCCCCACTTAAATCGAGAAATTAAACGTTCCTCTAAGCTATCAATATTGTTAGGAAGACGATCACATGTTAAAACGATTTGTTTTCCAGCATTGAATAAATCATTAAAGGTGTGGAAAAATTCTTCTTGTGTTTTATCCTTTTTAGATAAGAACTGAATATCATCCATTAAAAGAACGTCAATGTCATCACGATACATTTTTTTAAATTGTTCGGTCTTATTATGGGTAATACTATTAATGAAATCATTGGTAAAGGTTTCAGTCGTTGCATATTTGATCCGCGCATTAGGATTTTTTCTTTTAATTTCATTACCAATCGCATGCATCAAATGCGTTTTACCTAAACCAACACCGCCATAAATAAGAAATGGATTATAAGTTTTCCCAGGACTATCACATACAGCTAACGCTGCACCGTTGGCCATTTTATTATCTTCACCAACAACAAATGTATCAAAGGTATAATTTGGATTTAAACCAGAAGCATAGTTATTCCCTTTAACAGGGTTCATACTGGGGGGGTCGACTGGAAAATCAATATTTGCGACCTCACCTACTACGATGAAAATAGGCGAAATTTCTCTACCATAATATTCCAAACTGTATTGAAGGATATAGCCAGCTAAATGCTTTTCCCATCGCGTTTTGATTAAATTATTGGGAACTGTTAGAGAAATTGTGTCTTCTGTAATTCTAGATGGTTTAACTGGTTTAACCCAATTAGAAAAAGAAGAATCTGATAAAATTTCTTTTAAATATTTCGTGACACCTTGCCAAAATTCTTCTTTATCAATCATTTCTTCACCTCACTTAATAATTTACTTTGTAAGTAAAATTATAACATAAATTGTGGATAACAATGATAATAGAATCATCCACATTTAAACAAAAGAGTTATCAACATGTTAATAAAAATTGTGGATAACTGTTTATAAGTCCATAATTTCCACAAGGTTCTGTGGATAATATGGAACTAACGAGCTTATTATAACACATATTGTTAGAGTTATGCACAGAAATTGTGGATAAATAATTAAAAAAGATCTGACCTGTTTATATGTGCATAATTGTGTAAAAAGATGTGCAAAGCTCGTAATAAAAAATGAGTTGTGCACAAAGCAATAATCATCTGTTGATAACTTTATTGAAATATTAAAAAAATGTTACTTTTATTCCTAAAAATCAACAATAGCATCTTGACTTTTAGCCAATACTTCATTAAAATGTTTTAGGTATTGACATAAAGGTTTAGATTTTAGGAGGTGCCATAATGAAAAGAACTTACCAACCAAAAAAGAGAACGCGTAAAAAAGTCCACGGATTCCGTAAACGTATGAGTACTAAAAACGGTCGTCGTGTATTAAGAAAACGTCGTCAAAAAGGACGCGCAAAATTATCAGCATAATGCAAAAAAGTTACTACGTTTCGTGGTAACTTTTTTTATTTGTCTATTTGTATTTTTTTTACGATAAAATTCGTTATAATGAAAAGTGAATAATTGAGTCAAGTATAAGATGAGGTAGAAAATGAAGAAAGAATATCGTGTAAAGAGTGAAAAGGATTTTCAAGATGCTTTTCAAAATGGAACTTCCTATGCTAACCGCCAGTTAGTACTTTATGTGTACCCTAAAATTGGACAAGTACATTTTCGTGTAGGGTTATCGGTTGGTAAAAAAATGGGAAATGCGGTACAGAGAAATAAAATAAAACGATTACTACGACATGCGATTCATGAATTATCCCCCGCCATCAATAATGAATATGATTATTTAATAATAGCTCGCAAAGATATAGTCAATCGTAATTTTTATGAAATAAAAAAATCATTGGTTCATGTTATGAAAATTGCCTCAATTATTGATATCAAAAAGTTAGAGGAGTTGCAGTAGACCTATATGAAGAAAAATTATAAAAAATGGTTACAAATTATTCTATTGTTATCGATAGTTTTAGTGTTAACCGCTTGTGGTAATGTTAACGAACCAATTAGTGCTGAAAGTACTAATTTATGGGATCGTTATATTATTTATAACTTGTCACAATTTATTATTTGGTTATCAAATTTATTTGGCGGTAGTTATGCCCTTGGGATTATTATTTTTACGATATTAATTCGTGCTTTATTAATTCCATTGACCAAAATGCAATTAAAATCACAACGTGAAATGCAAGCATTACAACCAGAATTAGATAAAATCAAAGAAAAATATCCAAATCGTGACCGTGAATCGATGCAATTAGCGCAAGAAGAACAACAACAATTATTAGAATCACATGGTGTTAATCAGTTTGCTGGTTGCTTACCTTTATTAATTCAATTACCAGTGATGATGTCCCTTTATCAATCAATTAGTCGTACCCCTGAATTAAAACAAGGACATTTTTTATGGACTAACTTAGGACAAATGGACCCATTATTTATTTTACCGATATTGGCAGCAGTATTAACATTTGCGAATTCATACTTCACAATGAAAAGTAATAAAAATCCAAATAGCCAAGTTAAAACGATGATGTATATCATGCCAGCCTTTATTTTATTAATTTCTCTTGGATTACCAAGTGCTGTTACTTTATACTGGGTTGTTTCAAATGCGATTACATTAATTCAAACATTTGTTTACAATAATCCTTATAAAATTATTGCAGAACGTGAAGCAAAACTACAAGCTGAAAAAGAAAAACAACGTGCTTTGCGCAAAGCATTGAAACGCGTTAAAAAATAGTAAGGAGCGAATTAGGATGGAACATAGTACTACAATTAGAGCTGAATCAGTTGATAAAGCGATTAAAATCGGTTTGACTAAATTAAATATTTCTGAATCTGAAGCTAATATCAACATTATTAGTGAGGGGAAAAAAGGATTATTCGGTTTTGGAAAACAAGATGCCATCGTTGAAATTTCTAAAAATGCCTCCATTTCAGAATTAACAGCTGAAATTGAAAAGCAAGTAGAAGAAAAAAGATGAGCTAATTGACCATACGAAAACACCCGAACCATCTATTAAAAAAGAAGCAAAAAAATCAAAAGCAAAACCACAACAGCAAGAACAAAAAGTTGAGCCAACAAAGGAGGAAAAACCAAAAGCTGTTCAAACTCCAGTGAAAGATTCAGAACTAATTTCTGACGATGTGCAAACTGAAAACAAACATCACGATGATTTAATGGCTGAACATCAAAAAGTAGCCGAATATTTAGAAAACATTATTAATGATTACGGAGCAAAAGCGGATATAACGGTTGAACGTCAAAAAAATCAACTTATTTTTAATATCGAAACAGATAAATCAGGTTTAATTATCGGGAAACACGGTAAGATTATTAACTCATTACAAGTATTGGCTCAAATTATGGTCCACCAATATGATAAAAGACGCCAATCGGTGATTCTTAACATTGGTGATTATCGTAATCGTCGTGCCAATGTTTTAGAACAAATTGCTGAACGTACAGCAAAAGAAGTGCTTAAAACTAAACATTCAGTTGTATTGGATCCATTACCAAGTTATGAACGCAAACAAATCCATGCGTATTTAAGTAAAGTTGAACATATCGCAACGCATTCTGAAGGTCGTGACCCAAATCGTTATTTAGTAGTTGAATACAAACCATAAAACTTATTCTTATAATAAATATTTATAGTAAATAAGATTGTTTCACCTACTAAAATGTAATATACTTATTATAATAACGCTTACATTTTTTCGTAAGAGGTTAAAATAAAAAAGGGGGACATATTATGTCTAAGTTTGAACAAGATGCAAAAGCATTACTTGACTTAGTTGGTGGTAAAGATAATATTGCCGCTGTGACACACTGTGCAACACGGATGCGATTTGCTTTAGTTGATCCAGCAAAAGCTAAGGTAGCAGATATTGAAAAATTAGCATCTGTTAAGGGGACGTTTACTCAAGCAGGACAATTCCAAGTTATTATTGGAAATGCTGTTTCAGAGTTTTATAAAGATTTTGCCCGTTTATCAGGTGTTTCAGAGGCTTCTAAAGAAGATGTTAAACGTGCTTCTGAGAAGAATCAAAACAAATTGCAAAAAGCGATGGCTTTCTTAGCTGAAATCTTCGCACCTATTATTCCAGCCATTATTGTTGGGGGACTTATTTTAGGCTTCCGTAATGTTTTAGAAGGTGTCGGTTTTGAAGCCTTAGGACAAAAAGTTGTAGATGGCGTCGCTCTGACCAATGCTGCGGGTGAACCTGTATGGAATACTATTACGGATGTTAGTCAATTTTGGAGTGGTGTCAATCATTTCTTATGGTTGCCTGGGGAGGCTATTTTCCACTTCCTTCCAGTTGGGATTGTTTGGGCTGTTACTCGTAAAATGGGAACGACTCAAATTTTAGGGATTGTATTAGGTTTAACCTTAGTATCACCCCAATTATTAAATGCTTATGGAGCCGCAGATGCATTAGCTGAAGGGACAGTGCCTCAATGGGATTTTGGTTTCTTCAAATTAAATATGATTGGTTATCAAGCACAAGTGATTCCAGCAATGTTAGCTGGTTTAGCATTAGGTTATTTAGAAAAATTCTGGCGTAAACATGTTCCAGAAATGTTATCTATGATTTTAGTACCATTCTTATCATTATTACCAGCTGTTATTTTAGCTCATACTGTATTGGGGCCAATTGGTTGGTGGTTAGGAAATATTATTTCTACAGTGGTATTAGCAGGATTAACTGGACCGTTAAAATGGTTGTTTGGTGCAATCTTTGGTGCTTTGTATTCGCCATTAGTTATTACTGGTTTACACCATATGACCAATGCAATCGATTCACAATTAATTGCCGATACTGCTTCAAAAACAACTGGTTTATGGCCAATGATTGCTTTATCTAATATCGCCCAAGGTTCAGCAGTAGTTGGCTATTGGTGGTTAACGCGTCATGATGAAGAGGAATCTCAAGTAACGATTCCTTCCTTTGTGTCAGCATATTTAGGTGTTACTGAGCCTGCAATGTTTGGGGTTACTTTAAAATATGTTTATCCATTTGTGGCTGCTATGATTGGTTCTGGTATTGCAGGTTTATTATGTACAACCTTTGACGTTCAAGCAACTTCAATTGGGGTAGGTGGTTTACCAGGATTCTTAGTAATTACACCGGAAACGATGATTTCATTTATTATTTGTATGTTAGTGGCATTCATTGTACCATTAGTATTGACAATTACCTTTAAAAAAGCCAACTTATTTACAGGTTCAAAAAAAGCATAGTCAACTAATATAGGAGGAAATTCTGTGTCAATTAAAGAAAAAGTAATTTACCAATTATATCCAAAATCATTTAAAGATACTGATGGTAATGGAATTGGAGATTTGAAAGGGATTATAGAGAAAATTGATTACTTAGCTGAGTTAGGAATCGATATGATTTGGATGAATCCTTTTTATCCATCACCACAAAATGATAATGGTTATGATGTTAGTAATTACATTGAAATTGATCCGTTATTTGGTACCATGGAAGACTTTGAGAAATTGGTAGCAGTGGCTAAAAATCACAATATTGATTTAATGTTAGATATGGTTTTTAATCATACCTCAACAGAACATGAATGGTTTCAAAAAGCTTTAGCAGGAGATCCTTATTATCAAGATTTTTACTACTTACGTCCATTGAAAGCAGATGGGTCATTGCCTACCAATTGGGAATCTAAATTCGGTGGACCCGCTTGGGCAAAATTTGGTGACACAGATTTATACTATTTACATTTATATGATGTAACACAAGCTGATTTAAACTGGCATAATCCAAATGTGAGACAAGAATTATACAAGGTAGTTCGTTTCTGGTTAGATAAAGGGGTAAAAGGGTTCCGTTTTGATGTTTTAAATGTGATAGGAAAAGACCCTGAGCTGATTGATAGTGAAAAACCTGGTTCATCACAAGAAAAGTCACTTTATACGGATACGCCAATCGTACATAAATGGATTAATGAAATGAATCAAGCGACTTTCGGTCAAAGAGAGGATGTTGTGACAGTTGGAGAAATGTCTTCAACTACCGTTGAAAACGGAATTCGTTATACTAATCCACAAGAAAATGAATTATCAATGATTTTCAGTTTCCATCATTTAAAAGTAGATTATGAAGAGGGTGAAAAGTGGAGTAATCCATCTTTTGATTTCATTGAATTAAAAGCTATTTTAGATGAATGGCAACAAGGGATGTCAGATGGTGAGGGTTGGAATGCACTATTCTTAAATAACCATGATCAACCACGTTCAAATAGTCGATTTGGCGATGTAGAAAAATATCCTTATGAGACGCAAACAATGTTAGGGACGACGATTCAATTTTTAAGAGGAACGCCCTACATTTATCAAGGTGAAGAAATTGGGATGACTAATCCTAATTATCAAACAATTTCAGAGTATAATGATATTGAAACTCATAATAACTATCAGATTATGTTAGAAAAAGGGTATGATGATGGCAAAGTGATGGCTATTATTCAAGCGAAATCACGTGATAATAGTCGGACACCAATGCAATGGGATCAGTCGAAAAATGCTGGTTTCACTACCGGTCAACCTTGGTTAGCTGTAGCAAATAATTATCCAACAGTAAATGTTGAAGCAGAACTCAATAATCCTAATGGAATATTTGCTTATTATAAAAAATTAATCCATTTAAGAAAAACTGAAGATGCTTTAATTAATGGGACTTACCAAGGGATTTTACTTGATGATCCAAAAGTGATGGCGTATTTGAGAACCACTGAGATGGAAGAAATTTTAGTTTTAAGTCATTTTTACGCTGGTGAAGTTGAAGTTGAATTACCAGACGGTTTTAATCAAACAGCAGAAAAAATGATTGGAAATGGCTCTGCTGAAGTGGTTAATCAATCAGTTAAATTATCTCCTTACGAGACAATTGTTTTAAAACGATTAAAATAATTAGTTGTCAATATAAGCACTGAATGGTACTGAGCTAAGTACTTTCAGTGCTTTTTGAGTAAAGATAGTATCTTTGGGGATTATAAATATTGCCTATATGGCTTGTTAGTGGTCCTTTACAAAATCGAGGTTGAGCATAAACTTTATAAATACAATCAAATTATTGTGCGATAATTAAATGCGTAGTGGTTGAGTGGCCTCAACCTGCGTCTTTCGACTTGTTTGAGGCCTACTCAACTATGCGGAGGTGGACAAACGAAGCGAAAATCATTCGCTTTTCTACTTCTGGTCCACTCCCAACTTTGCGGGGGTGGGCTGACGAAGCGAAAATTGTTCAATTTTCTACTTCTTGCCCATTCCCAAAACAACATTAAAAGATGGATGTAGTAAATAAAATACCAAATAAACTCATCTTTTTATTGTGGAAGAACTTGCTCATCACTAAATGTTGTTGAGACCTCAATTCCTTGGAGAAGTTTTTATGGTTATTTTATTCAGTTTCATTGCGCCTGGTAAATTCATTTTCAATAACATGAAAATATTTTTGTAGGCATACTATTTTTGATATTTTTTTCAATAAAATAATAAAGGTTTGATTCACTAAGGTTCTTCCAATAGATTAAAGCTTGAAATTATAGCTTAATTTACGTAAAATTGATTTGTTATAAAGAATATTATAATTTAAACACGTCGTATTTTATCTAGAAAGGATTTATTGAATGAAACATCCAAATGTTATTATTCTTTTATCCATTATATTTTTAAGTGCTTGTAGTAAAGAGCCGATGATTCGATTAAGTGAAGAAAGACAAGCCTATATAACGGAAAAGCAAAATATTGAACAAGCGTCCCACAAAAATAAGGGAGAAGAAAAAACGGTAAATATTGAGATTACAAATGAAATAGCTTATGATGAGACGATGAGTTTTGATGATATCGTTGATTTTATCCCGATACAACCTAATCAAATTAATCAATATATTGAGAATGATCAAGAATTTTTTCGATATATGGAGTTTGTTGATGGTAATTTAAAAATGATGCAAGTTAGGGAACAAACACCAACAGCCATTTCAAATCACTATTATGCTTGGGATGCACAACAAATCAGTGATTTAGGTGTTGGAGAAGGCACAAATATTCCAAGTAATCAATTATCTAATTTATCGACAGAAAGATCCAACATAATTTTAAAAGCACCAATCCAAAAAGGAAATTCTTGGGAAATGTCGTCTGAAGAAATAGCCAGTATCACTAATTTATATGAAACAGTAAATATAAACGGAACGACTTATCAAGATGTAGTAGAAGTTGCTTATCAAGATGGCCAACAAATAAAATATTTTGCTAAAGGTTTGGGGATTGTAGCTGAAATTTATCCAGATGATAGCTTAGTCCTATCGAGCATTAGTCAGAATAGTTATTTTCAAGTACAAATTCCGATTAAAGCACCACAACAAGTAGATAATAAATTGGTATTAGTAGATGATGTGGCGCCCATAAAGTTTCAAACGAATGAAGAATCAGCTAATATTTACACAAAATTATTTCAAACATTAGGTTGGATAACACCAGATATTTCAGTTAATAAAATTAATAAAGAAACTTATTATATTAATGTCGATTTTACACCGGGAATTGTTGCGGCTATGAATCAAAATGAAGTGACAGAACGAGGTATTATTCCAGCGATTGTCATGACCATGATAGAACATTATGGTGTGGAAGCTGTTCAATTAACAGTTAACGGTCTAGGCATGACACCTAATACCATAAGTTATCCTGATGGTGGATTATGGTATCCTAATGACATGTGGAAAACGGATATTAACCAATCGTTTTCATAATTATGAAAAAGGTGGCGAGGCAAAAATGATAACTTCAATCAATTTTTGCCTGATAATGATAAAGACAATGATTGAGTGACGTTCAGCTGTGTTTTAAAAACCC
Organism: Globicatella sp. PHS-GS-PNBC-21-1553; assembly: GCF_033564055.1. NCBI lineage: Bacteria > Bacillati > Bacillota > Bacilli > Lactobacillales > Aerococcaceae > Globicatella > Globicatella sp. PHS-GS-PNBC-21-1553. The sequence goes on along the minus strand of NZ_CP085470.1, from coordinate 1,047,832 downwards.
GTTTGAGGACGACTAAACTTAAGGAATGGCCAGATGAAGTAAAAATCATTTGATTTTCTACATCTTGGCCACTCCCATTGTATTTTAGGAAATAATAGTGTTTCACCAACAATTATCGATTTCGATAGTTGCATTCTGAAACTATTTTTTGTATAATTCAATCGAAATGAATACTAAGCAGTCAAAGTGCTAACTACTCCTATGATGAATAGGAGTAGTTTAGGCACTTTTTTATATTTTAAGAAGGAGCGTGATGATATGTACCAATTAGACACAATTGCTGCTATTTCCACAGCTTTAGGGGAAGGTGCTATCGGGATTGTACGTTTAAGTGGGTCTGAAGCAATTCAATATGCTAATCAAATTTTTAAAGGTAAAGATCTTCAAAAAGTCGCATCACATACCATTAATTACGGTCATATAATTGATCCTCATAATAACGAGATAATGGATGAAGTTATGGTGAGTGTCATGCGTGCACCACGATCATTTACGACAGAAGATATTATTGAAATAAATTGTCATGGTGGCATAATGGCCGTTCAAAGAATATTAGAGTTGGTCTTAAAACAAGGGGCACGATTAGCCGAACCAGGAGAATTCACCAAACGCGCATTTTTAAATGGAAGAATTGATTTATCGCAAGCAGAAGCGGTGATGGATTTAATTCAAGCTAAAACTAGTAAGGCCATGAGCGCATCTGTGAATCAATTAAGTGGAAGTTTATCGAAAAAAATCCGTAGTTTGAGACAAAATATGTTAGACACACTAGCACAAGTAGAAGTAACCATTGATTATCCTGAATATGATGATGTAGAAGAATTATCATTAAAGCAACTTGAAGAAACAGGATTGGCTGTTAAGAAACAAATCTTAAATATTTTATCTCAAGCTCAACAAGGGAAATTATTTAGAGATGGTATTAAAACCGCTATTGTAGGTCGTCCAAATGTTGGGAAATCGAGTCTTTTAAACCGATTAATAGGCGAAGATAAAGCGATTGTTACTGATATAGAAGGAACAACACGTGATATCATAGAGGAATATGTCAACGTAAGAGGTGTTCCATTACAATTAATTGATACTGCAGGCATTCGTGAAACGGATGAAGTAGTAGAGAAAATAGGTGTAGAAAAATCGCGTAAAATGATAGAACAGGCCGATTTGATTATCTTAATATTAAATCAATCTGAGACATTACAACCGGTTGACAAAGAATTACTTGAAGCAACGAATGGCATGAATCGCTTAATCTTATTAAACAAACAAGATTTAAAACCTGCATTGACGATGGAATCTTTGAGTCCTTATATTAAACAAGATGAATTAATTGCAACCTCTATGATAGAAGAACAAGGCATCGAAGTTTTAGAAGCCGCAATAGAAAAAAGTTTTTTGCTGGTGAAATTCAATCAACAGATGTTAACTACTTACTCAATACACGTCATGTCGCATTGCTTAATCAAGCGGTTGATTCATTAAATGAAGTATTAAGTTCTGTTGAGATGGGAATGCCAGTTGATTTAATTCAAATCGATTTTACAAAAGCATGGGATCTTTTAGGCGAAATAACGGGTGAGAGCGTTCAAGATGAATTATTGAATAAACTGTTTAGTCAGTTCTGTCTAGGAAAGTAGAGGCTAAAATGAAATTATCAACAATATGTTATATCGATAATGGCTCACAATTATTATTGTTACATCGTAATAAAAAAGAAAATGATATCCATCAAGGTAAATGGGTCAGTGTCGGTGGTAAGTTTGAAATAGGTGAAACGCCAGAAGAATGTGCTAAACGAGAAATTTATGAAGAAACAGGATTAATTGCTGAAAAAATGGAATTATGTGGATTTATAACATTTCCAAATTTCACACAAGATGGGCAAGACTGGTATAGTTTTGTCTACCGTGTCACCGAGTTTTCAGGAAATTTAACTGAAAATTGTCCAGAGGGTACTTTGGAATGGGTCAATTATGAAGATGTTATGAACAAACCGACTTGGGAAGGCGACTATATTTTTCTACAATGGATTTTAGATCGAAGACCCTATTTTTCTGCAAAATTTACTTATGTCGCTAATCAACTGATAGAACAAAATGTCGAATTTTATTAAAAGGGGAAATTAGATGAAACAATTTGAAGCAGGTTCCTATGACGTTATTGTCGTAGGTGCGGGACACGCTGGGTCGGAAGCAGCTCTAGCCAGTGCCCGGATGGGAAGTAAAACATTATTGTTAACATTAAGTTTAGAGATGGTCGCTTTTATGCCATGTAATCCATCTATCGGTGGACCAGCTAAAGGAGTCGTAGTGCGAGAAATCGATGCCTTAGGTGGAGAAATGGGGCGCAATATCGATAAAACGTATATTCAAATGCGTTTACTAAATACTGGGAAAGGTCCAGCAGTTCAAGCTTTAAGAGCACAAGCGGATAAACAGCTATACGCTCAATCGATGAAACAAGTGTTAGAAAATACCCAGAATCTAGATTTAAAACAAGGATTGGTAACGGAGTTAATTGTTGAAGATAATCAAGTAAAAGGTGTTGTGACCTCAACAGGTGCGCGTTATTTATCGAATGCAGTTATTTTAACTGCAGGAACATCCTCTAGAGGACGTATCATCATTGGTGAATTAGGATATTCATCAGGTCCCAACAATACTTTACCATCTATTAAGTTATCAGAAAATTTATTAGAACTAGGTTTTGAACTTGCTCGTTTTAAAACGGGTACGCCACCGAGAATTAATAAAAATTCAATCGATTTTGATCAAACTGAAATACAACCAGGCGATGAGAAACCTAATCATTTTTCATTTTTAACACCTGATGAAAACTATAAAGAAGACAGTGTTCCTTGTTGGTTAACCCATACGAATGAAATGACACATGAGATTATTAGAGGGAACCTTCACCGAGCACCGATGTTTAGTGGAATAGTCGAAGGAGTAGGTGCACGCTATTGTCCTTCGATTGAAGATAAAATTGTTCGTTTTAGTGATAAACCACGTCATCAAATCTTTATCGAGCCAGAAGGATTAGGTACAGATGAGATGTATGTTCAAGGACTATCGACTTCCATGCCAGAAGATGTTCAAATGGAAATACTGCATTCTATAAAAGGATTAGAGAATGCACAATTGATGAGACCGGGATATGCAATTGAGTATGACGTTGTAATTCCTCATCAATTAACATTATCGTTAGAAACAAAACTTATTAATGGTTTATTTACAGCAGGCCAAATGAATGGAACGAGTGGTTATGAAGAAGCTGCGGGACAAGGTTTAATCGCAGGGATTAATGCTTCACTAAAAGTTCAAGGAAAAGAACCTTTCATAATGAAACGTAGTGAAGGGTATATCGGAGTAATGATTGATGATTTAGTTACCAAAGGCACAACCGAACCTTATCGACTGTTAACCTCCCGTGCTGAATATCGTTTATTATTACGTCATGATAATGCAGACTTAAGATTAACAGAAATGGGTTATCAATTAGGATTAGTTACTCAAGAACGATACGACGCTTTTATCAATAAGCAAAATCTAATCGAACTAGAATTAGAAAGATTAAGCAATATACGTTTAACTCCAAAAACACCAGGATTGGTTGATTATTTAGACAGTATTCAATCAACACAATTAAAAGATGGTATATTAGCAGTGGATCTACTAAAAAGACCAGAGGTTCGATATCGAGAATTAATAAGAATCATACCTCGTGAGGAAGGTCCATTAGAACGTCAAATAGCAGAGCAAATTGAAATTCAAATAAAATACGCAGGTTATATTGTTAAGGCAAACCAAAGAGTCGATAAAATGAAATCAATGGAAGAAAAGTTCATTCCCGAAGATATTGATTATGATGCGGTGGACAGTTTAGCAACAGAAGCTAGAGACCGCTTGAAAAAATCCAACCAAGTACACTAGGACAAGCAAGTCGAGTGAGTGGTGTTAATCCAGCGGATATAGCGATTTTAACTGTTTATATTCAACAAGGAAAAATCGCTCGCTTAGGTGATAAAAAATAATAGCATGGAATCAAAACTTTAAAGAAATTAATTCAAATTTATATTAATCACATAGCTAAAAAATAAGAGTCGAAACGAGAAAAATAGTTTCGGCTCTATTAATATTCATAAAGATAGATAAGTAATACCATATATCGTGATCATCATATCGTGATATAAACTATCATAATATTGTAATCATAATAATTTTTCAATATTAGTATTATTAAATATCAAAATATGATGATAAATGTAAAAATAATGTAAAAAAGGTGTTGACGAGTGTTGGATATCATGATACTATAAGGGAGTTCCAAGCGAACAAGACGAAAGATTGAAAAAGAAATAAAAAAAGTTGAAAAAACTTGTTGACAGTTTCAATCAAACGTGATATTATATAGAAGTTGCTTAACCAAGCAACAACGAAGCTCATTGAAAACTGAACAAAGACAAACACCAAAAATGTGTAGGGGATAATTCATTTGAATTATCACAACATACCCGAATATAAATTCGAGACAGAGTGGTAACTCTATAAATATACAAGCTAGTAAATAGTAAGAGTCTAAAACGACTCATGAAACTTTCATGAGAGTTTGATCCTGGCTCAGGACGAACGCTGGCGGCGTGCCTAATACATGCAAGTCGAACGAACCGCGACGAGAACTTGTTCTCGTTAAGGTTAGTGGCGCACGGGTGAGTAACACGTGGGGAACCTGCCCTTTAGTGGGGGATAACAGTCGGAAACGACTGCTAATACCGCATAGACAATTTAACCGCCTGGTTAAATTGGGAAAGGTGCTACGGCATCATTAAAGGATGGCCCCGCGGTGCATTAGCTAGTTGGTAAGGTAACGGCTTACCAAGGCGATGATGCATAGCCGACCTGAGAGGGTGATCGGCCACATTGGGACTGAGACACGGCCCAAACTCCTACGGGAGGCAGCAGTAGGGAATCTTCCGCAATGGACGCAAGTCTGACGGAGCAACGCCGCGTGTGTGAAGAAGGTTTTCGGATCGTAAAGCACTGTTGTTAGAGAAGAACGGCTACTAGAGGAAATGTTAGTAGATTGACGGTATCTAACCAGAAAGCCACGGCTAACTACGTGCCAGCAGCCGCGGTAATACGTAGGTGGCAAGCGTTGTCCGGATTTATTGGGCGTAAAGGGAGCGCAGGTGGTTTCTTAAGTCTGATGTGAAAGCCCACGGCTTAACCGTGGAGGGTCATTGGAAACTGGGAAACTTGAGTGCAGAAGAGGAAAGCGGAATTCCATGTGTAGCGGTGAAATGCGTAGATATATGGAGGAACACCAGTGGCGAAAGCGGCTTTCTGGTCTGTAACTGACACTGAGGCTCGAAAGCGTGGGGAGCGAACAGGATTAGATACCCTGGTAGTCCACGCCGTAAACGATGAGTGCTAAGTGTTGGAGGGTTTCCACCCTTCAGTGCTGGCGTTAACGCAATAAGCACTCCGCCTGGGGAGTACGACCGCAAGGTTGAAACTCAAAGGAATTGACGGGGACCCGCACAAGCGGTGGAGCATGTGGTTTAATTCGAAGCAACGCGAAGAACCTTACCAGGTCTTGACATCTCTTGCATATCTTAGAGATAAGAGAAACCCTTCGGGGCAAGAAGACAGGTGGTGCATGGTTGTCGTCAGCTCGTGTCGTGAGATGTTGGGTTAAGTCCCGCAACGAGCGCAACCCTTATAACTAGTTGCCAGCATTCAGATGGGGACTCTAGTTAGACTGCCGGTGACAAACCGGAGGAAGGTGGGGATGACGTCAAATCATCATGCCCCTTATGACCTGGGCTACACACGTGCTACAATGGATGGTACAACGAGTCGCTAACTCGCAAGAGCATGCCAATCTCTAAAAGCCATTCTCAGTTCGGATTGTAGTCTGCAACTCGACTACATGAAGCCGGAATCGCTAGTAATCGCGGATCAGCACGCCGCGGTGAATACGTTCCCGGGTCTTGTACACACCGCCCGTCACACCACGAGAGTTTGTAACACCCGAAGCCGGTGGCCTAACCAATAGGAGGGAGCCGTCGAAGGTGGGATGGATGATTGGGGTGAAGTCGTAACAAGGTAGCCGTATCGGAAGGTGCGGCTGGATCACCTCCTTTCTAAGGAGTACTGGAACTACACAGAGTTAGGATTTGTCATTGTTCAGTTTTGAGTGAGGTTCACTTACTCAAAACACCTAGTTCATTGAAAACTGAATAACAAAACAAACGATATTGATTATTTTAACAGGAGTAATCAATATAGATTATATAATTTCAAGAGAAAGATATAATAAACCGAGAATTGACCGAGTCTATATAATAATATAGAGAAAATAAGAGTAAAGGGGAAGAGCCTTTACGAGCGCAAAAATGTGGTTAAGAAACAAAGGGCGCACGGTGAATGCCTTGGCACTAGGAGCCGATGAAGGACGTGACGAACGACGAAACGCTTTGGGGAGCTGTAAGTAAGCTATGATCCAGAGATATCCGAATGGGGGAACCCACTGCTAAATGCAGTACGCGTAAGCGAGGAAGACGCAGAGAACTGAAACATCTAAGTACCTGCAGGAAGAGAAAGAAAAATCGATTCCCTAAGTAGCGGCGAGCGAAAGGGAAGAGCCCAAACCATTGTGCATGCACAATGGGGTTGTAGGACTCCGATATAAGACTGAAGTGAGTAGTAGAATCTGATGGGAAGCAGAGCGAGACAAGGTGAGAGCCCTGTATACGAAACTGACTGACGCTTTAGGAGTATCCTGAGTACGGCGGGACACGAGGAATCCCGTTGGAATCCGCCAGGACCATCTGGCAAGGCTAAATACTCCCTAGTGACCGATAGTGAACCAGTACCGTGAGGGAAAGGTGAAAAGCACCCCTGGAGGGGAGTGAAAGAGTACCTGAAACCGTGTGCCTACAAGTAATCAGAGCCCGTTAAGGGGTGATGGTGTACCTTTTGTAGAATGGACCGGCGAGTGACGATAACATGCGAGGTTAAGTTGAAGAAACGGAGCCGAAGCGAAAGCGAGTCTGAATAGGGCGAGAGTATGTTGTTGTCGACCCGAAACCAAGTGACCTACCCATGAGCAGGTTGAAGGTGTGGTAAGACACACTGGAGGACCGAACCAGGACACGTTGAAAAGTGTTTGGATGACTTGTGGGTAGCGGAGAAATTCCAATCGAACTTGGAGATAGCTGGTTCTCTCCGAAATATATTTAGGTATAGCCTCAGAGTAAGAGTGATGGAGGTAGAGCACTGTTTGGACGAGGGGGACGCAAGTTTTACCGAATTCAGATAAACTCCGAATGCCAAGTACTCATCTCTGGGAGTCAGACTGCGAGTGATAAGATCCGTAGTCGAAAGGGAAACAGCCCAGCCCACCAGCTAAGGTCCCCAAGTAATTGTTAAGTGGAAAAGGATGTGGAGTTGCACAGACAGCTAGGATGTTGGCTTAGAAGCAGCCATCATTTAAAGAGTGCGTAATAGCTCACTAGTCGAGTGATTCTGCGCCGAAAATGTACCGGGGCTAAACAATACACCGAAGCTGTGGATTCTAGTTTAAGACTAGAGTGGTAGGAGAGCGTTCTATATGCGGGGAAGGCATACCGTGAGGAGTGTTGGAGCGTATAGAAGTGAGAATGCCGGTATGAGTAGCGCAAGACGGGTGAGAATCCCGTCCACCGATAGACTAAGGTTTCCAGGGGAAGGCTCGTCCGCCCTGGGTTAGTCGGGACCTAAGCCCAAGCCGACAGGCGTAAGCGATGGACAACAGGTAGAGATTCCTGTACTTGATGTTATCGATTGAGTGAAGGAGGGACACAGGAGGTGACTCCACGCATCCGGATGGAAGAGGATGTGCAAGCAGTAAGTTTTAGTAAGAGTTAAATGCTTTTACTTAAGAGAATGAGCTGTGAAGCGTAGCGAATTAAAGTAGCGAAGGTGGATAATCAAACTGTCGAGAAAAGCTTCTAGCGAGATAACATGAACCCGTACCGCAAACCGACACAGGTAGTCAAGTGGAGAACACTAAGGTGATCGAGAGAACTCTCGTTAAGGAACTCGGCAAAATGACCCCGTAACTTCGGGAGAAGGGGTGCTGGTAGCAATACCAGCCGCAGTGAATAGGCCCAGGCGACTGTTTATCAAAAACACAGGTCTCTGCCAAATCGAAAGATGACGTATAGGGGCTGACGCCTGCCCGGTGCTGGAAGGTTAAGAGGAGAGGTTAGCGCAAGCGACGCTTCGAATTGAAGCCCCAGTAAACGGCGGCCGTAACTATAACGGTCCTAAGGTAGCGAAATTCCTTGTCGGGTAAGTTCCGACCCGCACGAAAGGCGTAACGATCTGGGCACTGTCTCAACGAGAGACTCGGTGAAATTATAGTACCTGTGAAGATGCAGGTTACCCGCGACAGGACGGAAAGACCCCATGGAGCTTTACTGTAACTTGATATTGAGTGTTTGTGTGACATGTACAGGATAGGTAGGAGCTTAGGAATCGTGAACGCCAGTTTACGAGGAGGCGTTGGTGGGATACTACCCTTGTGATATGAACCCTCTAACCCGCGTTGTAAGGCAACGGGAGACAGTGTCAGGTGGACAGTTTGACTGGGGCGGTCGCCTCCTAAAGAGTAACGGAGGCGCCCAAAGGTTCCCTCAGAATGGTTGGAAATCATTCGTAGAGTGCAAAGGCAGAAGGGAGCTTGACTGCGAGACCAACAAGTCGAGCAGGGACGAAAGTCGGGCTTAGTGATCCGGTGGTACCGTATGGAAGGGCCATCGCTCAACGGATAAAAGCTACCCTGGGGATAACAGGCTTATCTCCCCCAAGAGTTCACATCGACGGGGAGGTTTGGCACCTCGATGTCGGCTCATCGCATCCTGGGGCTGAAGTCGGTCCCAAGGGTTGGGCTGTTCGCCCATTAAAGCGGTACGCGAGCTGGGTTCAGAACGTCGTGAGACAGTTCGGTCCCTATCCGTCGCGGGCGTAGGAAATTTGAGAAGAGCTATCCTTAGTACGAGAGGACCGGGATGGACGCACCGCTGGTGTACCAGTTGTTCCGCCAGGAGCATCGCTGGGTAGCTATGTGTGGGAAGGATAAGCGCTGAAAGCATCTAAGCGCGAAGCCAGCTTCAAGATGAGATTTCCCATTCGAAAGAAGTAAGACCCCTGAGAGACGATCAGGTAGATAGGCTAGAAGTGGAAGTATAGTGATATATGGAGCGGACTAGTACTAATCGGTCGAGGACTTAACCACGAAGATTTAAGGTTAAAGCGTTTGTGAGTTATTCAGTTTTGAGTGAACTATAATAAGTTTACTTAAAGAAAATAATGTACCTGTGTGGTGATGATGGCAAGAAGGATACACCTGTTCCCATGCCGAACACAGCAGTTAAGCTTCTTAGCGCCGATGGTAGTTGGACCTTTGGTCCTGTGAGAGTAGGACGTTGCCGCGCAGGGTATATTTTTTTCATTCCGCAATAGCTCAGCTGGCAGAGCGCATGACTGTTAATCATGATGTCGTAGGTTCGAGCCCTACTTGCGGAGTATTTTGTATAGAGTGGAGACAGCTTCTAAGATGGAGAGTTGTCCGAGAGGCTGAAGGAGCACGATTGGAAATCGTGTAGGCGGGAGACCGTCTCAAGGGTTCGAATCCCTTACTCTCCGTACAGAATAGACGAGAATATAAAAAAAGGTCCGTTGGTCAAGTGGTTAAGACACCGCCCTTTCACGGCGGTAACACGGGTTCGAATCCCGTACGGATCATAAGAGAATAGACATGGAGGTTTAGCTCAGCTGGGAGAGCATCTGCCTTACAAGCAGAGGGTCAGCGGTTCGATCCCGTTAACCTCCATTCCGGTTCCGTGGTGTAGGGGTTAACATGCCTGCCTGTCACGCAGGAGATCGCGGGTTCAAATCCCGTCGGGACCGTATGGCTTGGTAGCTCAGTTGGTAGAGCATTTGATTGAAGCTCAAAGTGTCGGCGGTTCGATTCCGTCCCAAGCCATTTAATAAAACGGAGGGATAGCGAAGTGGCTAAACGCGGCGGACTGTAAATCCGCTCCTTCGGGTTCGGCAGTTCGAATCTGCCTCCCTCCATAGGATAAGACCTAGAGGACGATAGGGACTTAGTTTAACGGTAGAACAACGGTCTCCAAAACCGTTAGTGTGGGTTCGATTCCTACAGTCCCTGTTAGGTGGATAATGGCGATTGTGGCGAAGTGGTTAACGCATCGGTTTGTGGCACCGACATTCGAGGGTTCGATTCCCTTCAGTCGCCTCTTTATATTATTGGGGTATAGCCAAGCGGTAAGGCAACGGACTTTGACTCCGTCATTCGTTGGTTCGAATCCAGCTACCCCAGTTTTTTAGTTTAAATAGAAACATAGCTATAAAAGATATGGCGGTATAGCCAAGTGGTAAGGCATGGGTCTGCAAAACCTCGATCACCGGTTCAAATCCGGTTACCGCCTTACAATTAGGCCGGTGTGGCGGAATTGGCAGACGCGCTGGACTCAAAATCCTGTGCCTTCACGGGCGTGTCGGTTCGACCCCGACCATCGGCATCTTTTTATAACGACATTAGTTTTGAAGACCTTAGTTGCTTGGTAGCGCTAAGGTTTTTTTGTATGCCTATGAATTTTTAGTCTATTTTTATTAGCTCTATGTCAAGAAATGTTGTGGAGCTTGAATTTCGCCTCTATGATAGATGAATTTTTTTAATAATTCTTATGCACTTTGAGGGTTGAGCAAGTTTTTTACTTATTAAAACTTGGTTAATTTTATTATTTTTCACGAACATTAACATTTATTTGCTAGCTATCATTTGTTTTTTTGCTATAATAGATTTATTAAGAGACTGGAGGTTTTTTTATGGCAACAATGTCGAATAAAATGAAACGCAATCAGAGGATTGTATATATTAGTCAATATTTTGTGACTCATCCAAATGAATTAATTGGTTTATCATATTTTTCTGATTATTTTAACTCTGCTAAATCTTCCATCAGTGAAGACATTGATTTTGTTAGAGGGATTTTTGAAGAAACAGAGATTGGTGTCATTGAAACAATAGCGGGTGTTCAAGGCGGCATGATTTTTAGACCGGCTTATTCAGACGTTAAGACAAATGAATTAATGGATGAAATTCGTCAAAGATTAACCGAAGGAAAGAGAATTTTACCCGGAAATTATGTATATTTGGCGGATTTATTACAAGATCCGAGGTTATTAGATAATATTGCGAAACTAATTGCTGTTAAATATCAAAAAGAAGAGATTGATGCTGTCGTAACGATTGAAACTAAAGGAATTGGACTTTGTGTTGCGGTTGCTAAATATTTAAATGTTCCACATGTAGTCGTTCGTAGAAGTTCTTCTGAGATGGATGGTTCTACTATTTCTGTTAACTATGTGTCAGGGTCTCACCAAAGAGTTTCTAAAATGGAGCTTTCAAAAGTGAGTTTAAAAGCAGGAAGTAAAGTATTAATCATTGATGACTTCCTACGAAATGGTGGCACAATGATTGGTTTAATGAATTTAATTGAAGAATTTGATTGTAAAACTGTTGGTATTTGCGTGTTTGTCGAGAGTACGTATCGAGACCATGAACCCATCCCGAATTATGACTCTTTATTAAAGGTCGAGATCGTTTATAATAAAGAAGAATCTCGTTTTGAACTTCAATCAGAACTTGGAACTTTTTTTGAGTAAATGCAGTTTTTTTATCAATATTCTGTTCTTGTTATGCTATAATTAGGTGGTAAGAAATACACAGAGGAGTGTTTTGATGGAAAATCGTTTAGCTGTTATTCTAGCAGCCGGAAAAGGAACCAGGATGAAGTCAAAATTATACAAAGTATTGCATCCAGTATGTGGCTTATCGATGGTGGAACATGTGGTAAATTCAGTAAAATCATCGGGTGTAGATGAAATTGTTACAATTGTTGGCCATGGTGCTGAAACAGTTAAAGAAGTTTTAGGTGAACAATCTAAGTACGCATTGCAAGAAGAACAATTAGGGACGGGTCACGCGGTCCTACAAGCTAAAGATTTAATTGGTGATTTAGAAGGACAAACATTGGTTATTTGTGGAGATACGCCGTTACTTTCAAGTGACACTTTAAATTACCTATTTAAATATCATTCTGAAAATCAAGCAAGTGCTACTATTTTAACTGCTATTGCTGAAGATCCAACGGGCTATGGGCGTGTCGTACGTTCTACGAGTGAAGATGTTGAAAAAATTGTCGAACAAAAAGACGCTTCAGAATCAGAATTAAAAATTACAGAAATCAATACAGGTACTTACGTTTTTGATAATAAAGCCTTATTTAAAGCTCTAGCAAATGTCAAAAATGATAATGCTCAAGGTGAATATTATTTACCAGATGTGATTGAATTGATTAAGGCTGAAGGCGGTAAAATTTCCGCTTATATTATGGATGATATGTCAGAAGCATTAGGGGTCAATGATCGTGTTGCTTTATCTCAAGCCAATGAATTAATGACAAAACGTATTAATTTAGAGCATATGCGTAATGGTGTCACAATTGTGAATCCAGCCACCACTTTTATTGAAGCGAGTGTTAAAATCGGCAACGATACCATTATTGAGCCAGGTGTCATGTTAAAAGGAAATACTGTCATTGGTTCTGACTGTGTAATTGGTGCAAATAGTGAAATAGTAGATAGTGAAATCGCAGATAATGTTGAAATTACCCAATCTGTTATTGAAAAATCAGTAGTTGCAGAAGGCGTGACGATTGGACCGTTTGCTCATCTTCGTCCAAATAGTAAGTTGGATAAAAATGTCCATATTGGAAACTTTGTAGAAGTAAAAAATAGTACGATTGGTGAAGGAACCAAAGCAGGTCATCTAACTTATATCGGGGATGCTGATTTAGAAGAAAATATTAATGTGGGATGCGGTACTATTTTTGTGAATTATGATGGTAAACATAAACATCGTTCACATGTTGGAAAAGATGCCTTTATTGGATGTAATGCGAATATTGTTTCACCTGTTAATATTGGCGAAAAAGTATTTGTTGCGGCCGGCACAACGGTAATTAAAGATGTTGAATCAGAATCATTAGTCATTTCAAGATCTGAACAAAAAAATATTCCAGGCTATTGGGAAAAATTACAAAAAAAATAAGCGTCAGAAAATAGATCAAAATTAATTGGAGGTTCATTTCGTGACAAAAGTACATTATAAAGATCCAAAGTTGAAGATTTTTTCATTAAGTTCAAATAGACCTTTAGCAGAAAAAATTGCAGAAGAAGTAGGAATTGAATTAGGACAATTAACAATTTCTCATTTTTCTGACGGTGAAATTAAAGTAAATATTGAAGAAAGTGTTCGTGGGGATCATGTTTATATAGTCCAATCGACTTCATTCCCAGTAAGTGATCATTTAATGGAATTAATGATTATGATTGATGCTTTACGACGTGCAAGTGCAAAAACAATTAATATTGTAATTCCTTATTATGGATATGCGAGACAAGACCGCAAAGCCCAATCAAGAGAGCCGATTACAGCTAAGTTAGTAGCGAATATGTTAACGATGGCCGGAGCTTCTCGTATCTTAGCATTAGACTTGCATGCAGCTCAAATTCAAGGGTTCTTTGATATTCCAGTGGACCACTTAATGGGAGCACCTTTATTAGCAAATTATTTCTTAGAAAATAATTTACATGGGGATGATTGTGTAGTCGTTTCCCCTGACCATGGTGGTGTTACTCGCGCTAGAAAATTAGCAGAATTTTTAAAATCTCCGATTGCGATCATTGATAAACGTCGTCCACGTCCAAATGTTGCGGAAATCATGAATATCGTTGGGGATGTTGAAGGTAAAAAATGTATTATTATTGATGACATGATTGATACAGCTGGAACCATTACTTTAGCCGCCAATGCCTTAAAAGAAAAAGGTGCTAAAGAAGTTTATATTTGTTGTACTCACGCTATTTTATCAGGCAATGCAAAAGAAAAATTAGAAGCAGCGCCAGTTGAAAAAGTGATTATTACCGATTCAATTGTCCTACCGGAAGAAAAGAGAATTGATAAAATTGAAATTATTTCCGTTAGTCAGTTAGTGGGAGAAGCCATTCGTCGTATCCATGAAAATCGTTCTGTCAGTCCATTATTTAGCGAAAAATTCAATATTTTGGATTAATTTAAGTTAAACAGTTAATCTATTATTAAAACCTTTCAAACCAATTTACGAAGTTTGAAAGGTTTTTTGCGGTGCGCCTAGCATGGGCGTTAACTTGGCGGCTTAAGTTCGCTCCTTCTAACGCATCTGAGACAGGGCATAAACTTGATAAATTTAGTTAAGATTATTATTCATTAATTAAAAGCGCAGTGGTTGAGTGGTCTCAAACTGCGTCTTAACAAGATTGAACATAAATTTGAAAAATTCAGTCATATTAGTGCTTATTCATTAAAAGCGCAGTGATTGAGTGGCCTCAGATGGGGTCTTAACGACTTGTTTGAGACCTACTCAACTTTGCGGGGGTAGGCCGACGAAGCGAAAATTATTTAATTTTCTACTTCTTGCCCACTCCCAGCAAGGCTTTGCAGTAAGAACTGTTAGCTAAGGGCAAGGGGGTCGGTAGCCTATCCTTAATCTATAAGAGTCAAGTCCATAATATTGTGTAAAGGGAAACGAGTTTTTCCCTCCATAACTATTACAAAGTCTTGATGAAAATAAACGAACAAAATACACTATAAGATTAAAAAAGAATTAGAAAAAAGGTTGTTTTTTTTTATTTTTTTAATATAATAAAATAGTATATTAAATTAAGAGTTTCCAAGGGTTTTATGACTTCAAAATTCACTATTTCGTAGGATAATTGGCGAAACTGTTGGTTTTGTTTTATCTAACAAGTTAGTAGTATTGAATAAAAGTCTATTTATTTGCGAAATCCTAAATATATTATTTAAAAGGGGGATTTTATGAATTTAAAAACAACATTAAAATGGACACCTTGGTGGTTATTAGTTTTGCTTGTTTTCTTCTCGCTAGTAGCATCATTGGATGGTGTCGTTTTTGCTGAAATTATTGGTCGGCTGTCGACATTAGATGATAGCGTATCTCAGCCACAGGTGGTTGAGTTTGCGGTGTATGCTTTAGCTTTGCGCTTGTTTGTTTTCTTAGGAATGTACTTTAATTATCAAGTCAAAGCCAAAATTGAGCAAATTCTTAATACTCGACTTAAACAAAATTACCTGAATAATATCTATCACAGTCAGGAGTTTATTAAACCATCTGAGAGTATAGCGACTATGACAAGTGATTATGAAGTAATTAGTGATAAATATTTTGGAGTTATTTTTGAAATATTTGGGTATTTGTTGATGCTCATTACGTCAATTGTTTATATTCTATCAATTGACCTTAAATATGGTGCAATATTTGTAGCTGTTTCCTTGTTAGCTTTATTACCTAGTTTTCTTTTTAGTCAACCGATGAATAAACGTACACAGGAGTATCTTGATAGTAATCAGTATTTGCTAGCAAGGTTGTCAGATATTATTCACGGTCTTAAAACGATAAAAACTTACCATCAAGAAAAGACGATTCAGGCAATGTATGAATCGAGTCTCAATCAAAGGGAGCAAGCCAATTACAAAATGGTGATGTTTCAAACATTTGTGACGATGTCATCTAGTATCATATCCTTTGTTGGTCGTTTTGTGCCAGTTGTTCTGGCGCTATATTTTATCCAGTCAACTCAACTGACAGTTGGGGGAATTATCGCCATGTTCTTGGCGAGTGATAGAATTGATTTTCCAGTTCGTATCATTTCAGGTTATTTGACAATGGCTAAGTCAACACAACAAGTTCGTCAAAAAGTTATTATTAATCCTCCTTATGAAAAATCTGTTACGCCATTAAGTAATTTATCGCAGATAGATTTGGAAAATGTGAATTTTGCTTTTAATGATCAGAAAATTTTACAGGATATTAATCTTAATATTCAGCAAGGAGATAAAGTTTTAGTGACAGGTCCTTCAGGAGTTGGAAAATCTACCTTGCTAGATGTTATTCATGGTTTCCTTAACCCTCAATTAGGTCAAGTTAAGTTGAAAGCCAATGGTAAACTTGTCGATCAATCTTTAACCACATTTGATTCGGTTAGTATTATTCAACAGAAACCTGTAATTTTTAATGAAACAGTACGCTTTAATATATCTTTTTCTAATGATACTGTAAATGATCAAGAACTGATGGCCCTTCTTCAAAAAGTAAATTTAGATACTGAACTTGGGGAACAACCGCTGGATTTAATCATTGAGGAAGAGGGAGCAAATCTTTCTGGAGGACAGAAACAAAGAATAGAAATTGCTAGAGCGCTCTATCATAAGCCTGAAATTATCTTCGTCGATGAGATGACTTCCGCACTAGATGCGACTAATGCTAAGGCAATGCGTGAATTAATCTGGAACTCTCCAGCCACTGTAATAGAGATTGCTCACCATTTTGACCAAGAATTGATGGAAAGAGCAAACCAAGTGATACGTTTATAACGAATTATGTTTTTGAGAAATATGAGAGGCTGGCTGGGTATAAACTTGATAAATTTAGTTAAGATTATTGTTCATTAATTAATAGCGCAGTGGTTGAGTGACCTCAAGCTGCGTCTTAAAAAGGTTAGGCATAAACTTGATAAATTCAGTAAAGTTATTGTGCGATAAATATTAGCGCAGTGATTGAGTGGTCTCAACCTGCGTCTTAATGAGTTAGGTATAAACATAAAAAATTCAATCAAGTTATTGCTCGATATTTAAAAGCGCAGTAGTTGAGTGGTCTCAACCTGCGTCTTAATGAGTTAGGTATAAACATAAAAAATTCAATCAAGTTATTGCTCGATATTTAAAAGCGCAGTGGTTGAGTGGTCTCAACCTGCGTCTTTCGACTTGTTTGAGACCACTCAAATGTGCGGGGGTAGGCCGACGAAGCGAAAATTATTCAATTTTCTACTTCTTGCCCACTCCCTTTATATCAGTCCGTTTAATTTCTTAATCTATTTCAGGTTGATAAGTAAAGTGTCTTACTAAATTTTATTGTATAGTAAATTACAGCAATGCAAATTATATTTATCAGTAAATTTCCAGTTTATCTAACTAAAGAACAGTTATGATGGAGCCATATTAATCAAAACCGACGTAAATTTTTGCGTCGGTTTTTTGCGGTACGCCTAGCATGGCGTTAACTTGTCGGCTTAAGTTCGCTCCTTCTAACGCATCTGAGACTGTAATGATTAAAGTCAAATAGTCCCAGCAAGGCTTTGCAGTAGGAAATGTTAGCTAAGGGCAAGAGTGTCGGTAGCCTATCCTTAATATCTAGGAGGTAGGCAGACGAAGCGAAAATCATTTAATTTTCTACTTCTGGTTCACTCCCTCCTACTCGATACTCAAAAGCAGTGTCTAATTTGGTAGTTAACATTAGCGGTAGACGATGAAGTATCAACTACTCTCTGTTAAAACAGAGAGTTTGTCCTAAACATGGTGGTTGTACAAACGATGTCATATCTCCAACCGTTTAAAGACACTAAGGGATGGTTGACTGGCACCCCATCAATAAGCGGTCTGTAGACACTTACTGAATATTGTTTGATGTTTAATAATTTTGTATTGGCACAACTTTTTCAAACCGTAGGTTTTTCTCACTCGACAGATATCGGTGACCCAATTCTTTAATATTGATAGCTGCCACACGGTCATCATTTGATTGATACCCACAATTCTGACAAGTAAACAAGTGCTTATCTTGTTGTCTATTCGCTTTATCAATTGATTCGCATTTTGGACAACGTTGGGACGTAAATTGTGCGGATACTTTTAAAACTTGCGAACCACTTTCTAAAGCTTTATACATTAACTTTTCTTCAAAATCGAAGAATCGCCAAGAATGGTGTTCATACCGTGCATCTTGCTTACGATGGTGAGTCGTGTTAAAAGTAACGTTCGTAAGATCTTCCACCACAAACAAGGTATTGGCCCCGTATCGGTCAACGAGTGTCTTTGATAATTGATGGTTCACATCATTCATCCAGCGGTTCTCTCGTCTTTCAATTGTTTTAAGGCGTCTACGACTTGATTTGGTGTTCTTCGCTTGTAAGGACTGGCGCAATTTCATAAAATGCCGTCTTTTCTTTATCAAGCTTTTACCCGAATAGAAGGTAGTATGAGCTGTATCATCCGCAATCGTTAGTATTTGTCTTAAACCACGGTCAATGCCTACAATCCGTTGAATATTAGCTTCATCTAGGTTGTCTATCTCTTTACTTGCGGACACGTGTAAGAACCACTTACCCTTACGACAGAGTAATTCAGCTTGACCGAACTTGTAAGCATTCTGGCTAAATTGTTGAAGATAAGCGATATGTTGCTTATCACAAGACACTTTAATTCGCCCTTGATTAGTCGTCAGTGAATAGGTGTCGTCTTGATGATAAGCGTAGTTACGATTACGTACGAACACAGCGATTGGTCGCTTAAACCCTAGGGGTTTCGTTAAATGGTAAAGGTCTTTATATAGCGTATGATATTTACCTGTATGGATATCTTTATAACGCTTAGGTTTTTGTTTAAACTGTGTTTTCACGGTCTTATATCTCGCGATTACCGTACGCATCACGGACTGGGCCATTTGCGATTGCAGTCCAAAATCCTGACGTATCTGATGATACAAGGCGTTATGTAAAGTCGTTTGACCTAATTCAAAATCATGGTCAAAGATATATGTCGAAACAAAATTACAAGCGTTTAAAAACTGTTGTTGGGTTTCTTCCAATTTTTCAATATCACTAGCACTTGGGTATAATTGCACTTTAATCGTTTTCGTTAACGGCATCTTGTCACCTCATTTCTCTTAAATACATTATACTATCTATTTAGTAAAAACATAAACGATAACCTAGTAAAATCAATAAAAATAGCTGTCAATTTCGCTAATTCCTCCTAGGTATTAATACCGAGGTTTCCTTAGCTGACAGCTTGTAAATGAATCGTCGGGAGTAAGGGGGCTTTATATTTAATGATAACTCAATAATAATTTAATATACAAACCAATCGAGATAAAAAATCAAGTGTAATTGAAAATTTTTAGCAAGGCTTTCTCTATAGAAACTAAAGCTCTCCATGGAACTTGACTAATTAGATGTGGTATAATGAACAAAAGTAAAAGTCAAAATAAAGATTAAATTGACGTTAATAATGAAGGAGTATATTATGTTTAATTATACGGATGATAGTTTATCATTACATACTGACCTATATCAAATAAACATGTTAAAAACGTATTGGGATGACAATACAGCAGATCGTCATGCGGTATTTGAAGCCTATTTTAGAAAAAATCCTTTTGAAAATGGATATGCTGTTTTTGCAGGATTAGAACGAATTGTTCAATATTTAAGTAATTTGCGTTTTTCAAAAACTGATATTGATTATTTAGAAAGCTTAGACTTGTATCCACAGGAATTTTTAGATTATTTACGTGATTTCAAATTTACTTGTACCGTGAGAAGTTTGGTTGAAGGAGAACTATGTTTTGCAAATGAACCTTTAATTCAAATTGAAGGGCCTTTAGGTCAATGTCAAATCGTTGAAACAGCGGTTTTAAATATTTTAAATTTCCAAACATTGATTGCCACTAAAGCCTCTCGTATACGTAGTGTGATTGGTGAGAATGATAAATTATCAGAATTTGGAACTCGTCGTGCTCAAGAAATGGAAGCAGCTATATGGGGCACGCGCGCTGCTTATATTGGAGGCTTTGATTCGACTAGTAATGTTCGTGCTGGAAAATTATTCGGTATTCCTGTTTCCGGTACTCACGCTCATTCTTTAGTACAAGCCTATCGTGATGAATATACCGCGTTTAAAAAATATGCCGAATCACATAAAAATGTCGTATTTTTAGTGGATACTTATGATACATTACGTTCAGGTGTTCCCACTGCTATCCGTGTAGCCCGTGAAATGGGTGATAAAATTAATTTCTTAGGAGTTCGAATTGACTCTGGTGACATGGCTTATCAATCCAAAAAAATTCGTGAACAATTAGATGAGGCAGGTTTCCCAGATGCTCACATTATTGCGTCGAACGATTTAGATGAAAAAACGATTCTTAACTTAAGAATGCAAGGGGCAAAAATTGATGATTGGGGTGTTGGGACTAAAATTATTACTGCTTTCGATCAACCTTCATTAGGAGCGGTATATAAATTAGTCAGCATTGAAGATGAAAATGGTGAAATGGTACCAACAATGAAAATTTCAAGTAATGCTGAAAAAATGTCGACTCCAGGTGTGAAACAGGTTTGGCGTATTACGCGTAATCGTGATGGTAAATCCGAAGGCGATTATGTTGCTTTAATTGATGAACGTCCCGATTTATTAGATGAACTTTTTATGTTCCATCCGGTACACACTTATATCAATAAGACAGTTAAAGACTTTACTGCTAAGCCATTATTAGTTGAGGTATTTAAGGAGGGTGAGTTAGTATATGAAGTTCCTTCATTATCTGAAGTGAAAGACTATGCTAATAAATCAATCCATGCATTATGGGATGAATACAAACGGATTTTAAACCCTGAACAATATCCGGTAGACTTATCTCAAAAATTATATGATGAAAAAATGGCAAGTATAAAAGATATTCGTTCAAAAATCGACAGTCAAGTTAAAAAAATAGAAAAAGGTGATCAATAATGCGTCCTTTACAACAGGAAATTATTAGAGCTTTGCATGTTGCTCCTACGATCGACCCAAAGCAAGAAGTGAGACGAACCATTGATTTCTTAAAAGACTATTTAATGGCACACCCATTTTTAAAAACTTATGTTTTAGGAATTAGTGGTGGACAAGATTCAAGTCTAGCCGGTCGTTTAGCTCAATTAGCAATGGAAGAAATCAGAGCAGAAACCGGTGATGAAAGTTATCAATTTATAGCAGTTCGTCTACCTTATGGGATTCAAAATGATGAAGCGGATGCTATAGCGGCGCTTGAATTTATTCAACCCGATCAAATAATGACCATTAATATTAAAGAAAGCACCGATGCGATGGTTAAAGCATTGGAAATGAATCCGTTAGAGATTAGTGATTACAATAAAGGAAATATTAAGGCTCGTCAAAGAATGATTGTTCAGTATGCGATTGCCGGGCAAATGGCTGGGGCAGTGATTGGTACCGATCATGCCGCGGAGGCCGTAACCGGCTTTTATACCAAATTTGGCGATGGCGCCGCTGATATCACACCATTATGGCGCTTAACTAAAGGCCAAGGACGCGAATTAATGAAAGAACTTCAGTCACCAGAACGATTATATTTAAAAGTTCCCACAGCGGATTTAGAAGACAATAAACCGATGATTGCTGATGAAGTTGCTTTAGGGGTAACATATCAAGCCATTGATGATTATTTAACTGGTAAAGAAGTACCAGAACAAGACGCAGCAACAATCGAAAAATGGTACCTTAAATCGCAACATAAACGTCATTTACCTATTACCATTTTCGATGATTTTTGGAAAAATTAATAAGTTGGTAGAAAGGAGACAGTGAGATGCTAAGCCAAATAGGAACGGCCTTCTTACAAGTAACTCTTTTATCTTTTGTACTAACAGCTGTACTATTACATATTGCTAAAAGAAAAAAGTGGCTCGATAAGGACCCACATCAAATTCAAGAGAGTCAAAAAAAGTTGCCAGTTATGGTGGGATTGCCATCTTTTTAAGTTTTTGGATCGGGTCTATTTTCACAATTCCCCAATTATTATCGTCAAGTAATCAATTTTGGTTGTTCATTGCCTCGATTGTCATCCTAATCGTGGGGATTATTGATGATACAATTGAATTAAATCCGATACAAAAAACAATTGGGATTCTATTAGCTGCGAATCTATTGTATTTTAAAGCTGGCATTGAATTTTCTTCGGCATTATTACCTGAAGCTAGCCCATTATTTTTTGAAATATTATCCTATTCCGCTACGATTATTTGGATTTATGCGGTGACTAATGCGGTAAATCTGATTGATGGCGTTGATGGTTTAGCTTGCTCAGTATCCATTGTGAGTTTAATTACCTTAATTATTACGACTTACTTTTTTAGTTTATCCATTAGAATGGCTTTCCTGACAATGTTAATCTTATTAACAGGAGCTATTTTAGGCTTTTTACCCTTTAATTGGGTACCGGCAAGAATCTATTTAGGGGATACTGGGGCTTTATTTATTGGCTTCATGTATGCTGCTTTATCGGTTTCAAATTTGAAAAATGCTAGTTTATTTTCATTAATAGTACCTGTTTTAATCTATATGGTTCCATTGTTTGATGCAAGTTATGCGATGATGAGACGATTTTTAACGAATAAACCGATTGGTCAAGCTGATCGCGAGCATTTACATCATCGATTGTTAAGATTTGGTTTTTCAAAGAGACAAGTGGTTTTATCAATGATTTGTATCACGATAATCTTTTCTTTAATTGCAATCTTTTCACATATATGGCCTAATTATCGAGTAATTTGGTTAATCGTAACCGGAATCATTTTAATTATTTTAATGGTAACAATGAATAAATTGTCTAAACAAAATAAATAGGAAAGGATGATAGAATGAAAATAGCTTATATCGTAGACAGTACCGCTGGCTTAAAAGATGAATTAAAACAACATCCAGATGTCAATGTTTTAAATTTAACGATTAATTTTTCGAATGGCGATGTCTATGAGGATTCAACAGAAAATTCAAAAGTAAAAGCTTTTTATCAACGTTTAAAGGAAGAAAAGCAATTACCCACTACTGCTCAACCGTCACTTGGTGAATATTATCAATTAATGGATCAATTAATAGCAAATAATTACCAAGCAGTTATTGTTATTAATTTGTCTAGTCAGTTAAGCGGCACTTTTCAAACATCGCAAATGGTTTTAAACGAATATTCGGATCGTTTAAAGGTCACAGCGATTGATTCAAAAGGGACTTCTGTTGTAATTGAAAATATGTTAGAACAGGCGTTAGAGATGCAAAATATGGGACTTACTTTTGAAGAGATTAATGAAAAATTAAATTGGTTAGCAGAAGAATCTCATATTTATATGGTTATTGAAGATTTGAATAACCTAGTCAAATCAGGGCGCTTATCATCTGCGAATGCTTTTTAGGATCCTTGCTGCAAATAAAACCGTTATTAGAATTTACTGATACGGGAGCAGTTCAAGTGATTGAAAAAATTAGAACCGAAAAGAAAGTTTATAAGCGTTGGGAAGAAATTATTGAAAATGCATTGCAAAAGTTTCCTAATGGCATCCATTTAAGATTTGCTCATGGAGACGCTTATGAAGCGGTCGCAGCTGTTCAAGAAAAGATGAAAAAGAAATTTCCTCAAATAAAATCCTTTGGCATAGGTTATTTGACACCGGTAGTAGGCGTACACGGCGGAAATGGTGTCAAAGGAATGGCGATAATTCCTGATGCAATTAATTAGGAGGGATCAATTGTCCGAGAATTTTCGTACTATTTTAAAAGAGTTTGTTTTTGAAATGGAAATAAAAAAATCACGCTTTATAACTTACTTGGTCCCAGTTGAGTCTGAGGGCGAAGTAGAAGAAAAATTGAAAATTATTCGTAAAGAACATCATAAAGCGAATCACCACTGTTCAGCCTTTGTCATAGGGGAAGATTTTTCCATTCAAAGAATGAGTGATGATGGTGAACCTAGTGGCACGGCGGGGGTACCAATGTTAGAGGTGTTAAAGCATCATCAGCTAACTAATATATTGGCTGTGGTGGTTCGCTATTTTGGAGGTATCAAATTAGGAACTGGCGGATTAATTCGGGCTTATGGTAATTCAGTAAGTGAAGCTTTAAAAGAGGCAGAAATCGTCGCTAATATAAGTCAAATGCGGATTTCTTTAATTATTGGATACCCTTCAGTAGATACTTTTAATTATTTTCTCAATAAAACCGAGCATCCTATTACTATTCTTGATACAATGTATACCGACCAAGTCAACTATCAATTAGCTGTTAATATCGAAAGTGTTAAAACAGTAGAAGAAGAGTTAATTTCATTATTTAATGGACAACTGACTTGGAAAAATATTGGTGAAGACACGGTCTATATTCCAATAAAAAATAAATTATGAAGAGGAGGTAATCAATGAAAACTGCATTAATTGTCGATAGTGTAGGCTATCTGTCTGACGAATTAAATTCACTATCAAATGTTTATACAATTGATTTAACAGTTAATTTTAGTGATGGCACTGTCATCAATGATACCTGTGCGCCAGCACAATTAAAATCATTTTATGATCGTTTAAGTAAAGAAAATCAACTACCTACCACCTCGCAACCACAAGTAGGTAAATATTATGAATTACTTGATCAATTAGTAGCTGAGGGTTATCAAACCGTTTTTTGTATTCATTTATCAGCTGGGATTAGTGGTACTTATCAAACTGCGGTAATGGTTACCAGTGAGTATCAAGATAAAATACAAGCCTATTGTATTGATTCCAAGGGAGCTTCTGTGACGATGGAAGGTCTAGTAAGAGCGGCTTTAAAAATGATTGATCAAGGAGAAGACTCTTCACTCATTGCGAATAAATTAAATTGGTTGGCTAATGAAAGTCGTATTTATTTAATGGTTGAAGATTTAACCAACTTAGTAAAAGGTGGCCGATTAAGTGCCACAAGTGCCCTCTTAGGTGGGGTATTACAAATACGACCATTACTTTATTTTGATCAAGATGGTAAGATTGTTTTGTTTGAAAAAATTAGAACCAATAAACGTGTATTTAAGCGGTGGTCTGAATTAGTTCAAGAAGCACTCGAAAAATATCCTAAAGGGATTAGTATTGCTTTTGCTCATGCCGATGTTTATGATGAAATTAAAAAGGTAGAGATGCAAATTGTTGCTGAGCATCCAGGAATTACGTCTTCGGTTTCCGCTTTGGGACCTGTCGTAGGAACTCATACGGGACGAGGAACCAAAGGTATTGCCATTATTCCACATATTGATAATTATTTATAATATATAACAGCGCTGAATTAACATCATAATTTCTAATGCTCTTTCTATCCTCGTCATAGTAAACGACTCATGATCTTCATGTTGAACTTATAAGAATTGCATAGAGCTGTTTAGTTCGGGAGTGGGTTAGTTGAAGGTAAGTTAGTTTTATTACTTCACTCTCATTCCTTTTTTATTTTTTATCTTTATATTTTAGCTAGCGGTAGAATTTTTTACCACTTTAAGGTATGATGAAAAGGTAAATAAAAGCATCATTTTAAATGGATTAGATACTTAGGAGGGATTATGTGTCCACAGGATTAGAATTAGGTTTATATACTTTAGGAGAACATGTTGTAAACCCTCATACCAAACAATTGATTACGCCACAAGAACGGATTAAAAATATCATTGAAATGGCACAATTAGCCGAACAAGCTGGTTTTGATATTTTTCAAGTAGGAGAATCTCATCAACGTAATTTTATTAGCCAAGCTCATTTAATTATTTTAAGTGCGATTGCTCAAAGTACGAAAACGATTCGCTTAGCTTCAGGTGCCACCATTATAGGCGTAGCTGATCCGGTACGGGTATACGAAGCCGCATCAACCATTGATTTATTGTCGGATGGTCGAATGGAATTGGTATGTGGCAGGTCTGCTCGGACGGGTCTTTATAAGACATTAGGATTTGAATTAGCTGATTACGAAGTCTTATTTAATGAGAAATTTGAACTTTTAAAATTAATCAATCAACGTGAGATTGTTAACTGGACTGGTGAACATCGTGCACCTTTAAATAATGTCCCTGTGTTACCCCGTGCTCTTCAGAAACAAGGATTACCGATTTGGCGTGCTGTTGGCGGCAGCTTAGAGTCAGCTAAACAGGCTGGTCAGGCGGGGGATCCAATTTATGTGTCGCACTTTAGTGGGGATTTAAAACATTATCAATTATTAATTGACCAATATCGTCAGTCGCTAAATCATGAAGGCTTTGAACCAAGTCAGTACCCATTAGCTGTTGCAAGCTACTTATTTGTGCGACCAGACACATCACAAGCAATTGATGATTACTATCCATTTGTCAATGAAGGTTCCATTACGGTGAATGAACAAGGAATTGAGAGAAATCAATTTGAAAAAGCTAAAAATCTTGATTCAGTCATTAATGTCGGAAGCCCGGAATTGGTAGTAGAAAAATTAATTAAACAGTATGAAGAATTGGGAATGACTCGCTATATTGGACAAATTGATTTTGGTGGCATGCCATTTGAAGAAGTTAAACGGACGATTACCTTATTGGGCGAAAAAGTACTTCCTGAAGTAAAAAAATATACAACTAAATAAGATAAAACTCTTGTCTCGATGAAATGAAGAAATCATTCATTGATTCAAGAGTTTTTATTTTTTTCACGTATTTACTTATAAAGAAGGTGAAAAAATGGAATTAGCATTAGCCGGAAGACAATTAAGTGTGTCTGATTTAGAAAAATCTCAATTGTTGGCATCAGGGTTGGAACACCAAGTGACTCTTTTTGAAAAAATCCCAGCTATAATAAAGTTAAAGAGCAATCATTGGCAATGCCAGCGCTGTGGGAATCAAACAGAGTTTAAACAACTTAATAAAGAGAGCGCTTATTGTATAAATTGTTTACAATTAGGAAGAATAAGTTCAGCAGAATTTTTGTACCGTTTTCCAGCCTATCAACATCAAATTGACGATAGTCCACTCCTTACTTGGCACGGGCAACTTTCTGATGAACAACATCGAGCATCAACAGCTATGTGTAATAAGGTTCATCAGTATCAAAAAATCCATATTATTCAAGCTGTTACAGGCGCGGGAAAAACAGAAATGATTTTTAAAGTTATCGAGAAAGTATTACAGCAAGGTGGCAGAGTAGCGATGGCTTCACCTAGAATTGATGTATGCTTAGAATTGGCACCACGTCTACAAGAAGCTTTTAGGAGCGTAAAAGTTATCACACTTCATGGGACCATGACAGAAGCCTATCATTATACTCGAATTGTCATCGCGACCACTCATCAATTATGGAAATTTTATCATGCTTTTGATTTAATTATTGTTGATGAAGTGGATGCCTTTCCCTTAGCAGGAGATGATAGCTTACATTTTGCGGTCAAAAATGCTTTGAAAAAGAAAGGGAAATTAATTTATTTAACCGCAACACCAGATAGTTATATTGAGAAGTTAATTAGACAAAAAAAGGCTGAAAGAACGATTTTACCAGCGCGTTATCATCGCTATCCACTTCCTGAACCGCAATTTATTTGGATTGGGGATTGGCGTCAACAAATAAAGTCCAAAAAAACATCAGGACCCTTAATGGTTAAAATAAAACAATTTTTAATATTAAAGGGTGTAAAATTGATCTTTATGCCAGATATTCTTTTAGCTGAAGCTTTATATGAATGGCTACAAGCAGAAGCACTCGCTAACAAAATGGCTGTTGTTCATGCGAAAGATAATTTGCGCAAAGAAAAAGTTCACCAGTTACGACAAGGAGAATTATCAACTTTAATCAGTACCACGATTTTAGAAAGAGGCGTGACTTTTACAAATTGCCAGGTAATGATCATTGGCAGTGAGGACCAAGCATATAGTAGCTCAGCGATTATTCAAATGAGTGGTCGAGTAGGCCGAAAACCGAATTATCCTACCGGAGCACTATGGTATGCGCATTATGGTATTAGTTTATCGATGATTAAAGCACGACATAATATTAGAAAAATGAATCGTCTTGCTAGAAAGATGGGACTGCTTAATGATTGATGAAATAACTCATTGTTTAAGATGCCAAGAACCGTTACGCTCACAATTAAGTTGGCAACAAATTTGGAGTTTTACTACCATTGATTGGCCATCATGTTGTGAAAGCTGTCAGTCAAAATTTAAAAAATGTGCTACTAAAGAAGTCTGTCGCTACTGTCAACATCCGCTAATAAAAGCTGATGAAACAATTTGTTTCGATTGCCAACAATGGTTAAAGTTATATGATGAACACTATTTAAATCATCGTTCTATTTTTGAATATAACGATTTTTTTAAAGATTGGATTCGTGATTATAAATATTTAGGAGACATAAGACAAGCACAAGTCATGGTACCAATTATGAAAGAATACTATTATCAATACTCAAATTATACATGGACTTATTTGCCAAGTTCACCACAAAATTATAAAAAAAGAGGTTTTAATCAAATCCAGGTATTGTTTGAAAAAGCCGGTATTCCTTATAAAGAATTATTTGATTATAATATAAATCAGCCAGGACAGAGTCAGGCTAAGAAAAATAAAACAGAACGATTGAATTTAGTACAACCCTTTATAATCAACAAAGAAAAGTTAGAGACAAAAAATATTTTAATCATGGATGATGTCTATACAACGGGAACAACCTTAATTAGAGCGAAAGAATTGTTATTTCAACATTCAATTGAACGATGTTTAAGTCTTACTCTAGCACGTGACAGTTTAATATAGACAATAATATTATGAAAATATTTGAAAACTATACAATAAAATATTTGATTACGTTTCCAAAAAATTAAAAATGTGGTATAATATGTTAAAAGCTAGCCAATGCTTTTTAACAATAGTAAAAGAAGTCATTGCGAAGAATGCTTCTATTTTTAGCGGAATCAAAATGATGGATTTACTCATTGTAACTTTATATGAAATGAGGGATTTATATGTTTACGTATAATGTTCGTGGAGAAAATATTGAGGTTACTAAAGCAATACGAGATTATGCCGAAAAGAAAGTTTCAAAATTAGAACGTTTCTTTGATGATGTACCTGAAGCAACAGCGTATGTTAATTTAAAAGTTTATCCTGATAAAACTGCAAAAGCTGAAGTAACGATTCCACTATCATTTTTAGTATTGCGTGCAGAAGAAACCACTCCAGATTTATATGCAAGTATTGATTTAGTTGTGGATAAATTAGAAAGACAAGTACGCAAATATAAAACAAAAATTCATCGCAAATCTAGAGAACGTGGATTTGATGGATTAGCAACACAATTTGTTGCAGAAGATGTAAAACCAGAATCAGAAACTGAATTAGAGATTGTACGTTCAAAACGTGTGAATTTAAAACCAATGGACAGTGAAGAAGCAGTATTACAAATGAATATGCTTGGACATGACTTTTTTATCTTCACTGATGCTGAAACAGATGAAATTAACATTGTTTACCGTCGTAAAGATGGACGTTATGGTTTAATTGAAACAGCTTCAATGTAAGTAAATTAACTAATTAAGGATGTGAAAACGAAAGAATTCATAGGAGTTCATTCGTTTTCCATCCTTTTCTTATGTTATAATTTAAAATGATAATGAAGATTAGGGGGATTTTATGAATCAAAGTCAAAAGAAAATTGTGACATTTATCTTCGCTATGGTAATAGGACTAATTCTGGTTCTTAACGTACCAATGGCTTATTTTATCGGTCTTATTTTATCATTTATAATTTTATTTGGTCAAAATCATCATGATGTGATGAATATAGGTAAAACCGACTCTATGGGAAAACCAGTAGATTACTTTCCTATCATTTTAGTCGGTTATTTGATTGCTGGCATCATTAGTTTTTTTATTTAATCTGTTTTAAAGCATAAAAAATGCCAAAAGCTAAATGATGCGCTAAGATATGTTTAAAATAGAAAAAATGTTTCTATTTATAAGGCTTTAATGATATAATGAGAGAGTGAATGTATAATTTTAATTGAGATTATAAAAGATAAAGATTGATTGACAAAGGAGCTATGAATTAATGGCGAATATTCTGAAAAATATGTTTGAAAATGACAAAGCAGAATTGAAAAGAACAGCAAAAATTGCTGATAAAGTAATGGAATTAGAACAACGTTACAAGGATATGACCGATGAAGAGTTACGTGGTCAAACTAATATCTTTAAAGAACGTTTATCTAAAGGTGAGACCCTTGATGATATTACCGTTGAAGCATTTGCGGTGACCCGTGAAGCAGCAAGACGTGTTTTAGGGTTATTCCCTTATAAGGTACAAATTCAAGGTGGACTTGTTATCCATAATGGCGATATTGCCGAAATGAAAACCGGTGAAGGTAAAACATTAACCGAAACAATGCCTGTTTATTTAAATGCTTTAACTGGAAAAGGGGTTCACGTTGTAACGGTTAACGATTATTTAGCAACACGTGACTCAAAGGAGATGGGGGAAGTCTTCCGTTTCCTAGGCTTAACAGTTGGTTTAAACTTGAACAGTATGTCAGCGGCGGAAAAACGCGCTGCTTACAATTGTGATGTAACTTATTCGACTAATAATGAATTAGGCTTTGACTATTTACGTGACAACATGGTTGTTTATAAACATCAAATGGTTCAACGTCCTTTACATTTTGCGGTAGTGGATGAGGTAGACTCTATTTTAATTGATGAGGCTCGTACACCTTTAATTATTTCAGGCCAAGCAGGTCGTTCAACAGCCCTTTATTCACGTGCTGATTATTTTGCAAAAGGTTTAAAAGAAGAAGAAGATTATACCATTGATTTAACTTCTAAAACGATTGCCTTAACCGATACCGGGGTTGATAAAGCGGAACGCGTCTTCCGTTTACCAAATCTTTATGATGTTAACAATACGGCTCTAGTTCACCATATTGATCAAGCGTTACGTGCCAACTACATCATGATTCATGATATTGATTATGTAGTTGATGAAGGTAAAGTGAAAATCGTCGATCCATTTACAGGACGTATTATGGAAGGACGACGTTATTCTGATGGCTTGCATCAAGCGATTGAAGCAAAAGAAGGCGTCGAAATTGAAAATGAATCTAAAACAATGGCGACCATTACTTTCCAAAATTATTTCCGCATGTATGAAAAATTATCCGGAATGACCGGGACTGCGAAAACAGAAGAAGAAGAGTTCCGCGAGATATATAATATGAATGTTGTTTCAATACCGACCAATCGCCCAGTTATTCGTGATGATGCACCCGATTTATTATATCCAAACTTAAAAACCAAATTCCGCGCAGTCGTTAAAGACATTAAGGAACGCCATGAAAAAGGACAACCGATTTTGGTGGGGACAGTTGCGGTGGAAACCAGTGAATACTTATCGCGTTTACTAACACAAGAAGGCATACCACACGAAGTGTTGAACGCTAAAAACCACTTTAAAGAAGCGGAAATCGTGATGCAAGCAGGGCAACGTGGTGCTGTTACGATTGCAACAAACATGGCTGGTCGTGGTACTGACATTAAATTAGGTAGTGGTGTGAAAGAAATAGGCGGTTTATGTGTAATCGGAACAGAACGCCATGAATCACGTCGTATTGATAATCAATTACGTGGACGTGCGGGTCGTCAAGGAGATCCAGGTGCTTCTCAATTTTATTTATCTTTAGAAGATGATTTAATGCGACGCTTTGGTTCAGAGCGTGTCCAAGCTGTTTGGCAAAAATTAAATATGACTGAAGATGAAGATGAGGATGTAGCAATTCAAAGTAAGATGTTATCACGTCAAGTTGAATCAGCTCAAAAACGTGTTGAAGGTAATAACTATGATACCCGTAAAAACGTTCTAGAATATGATGAGGTCATGCGTGAACAACGTGAGGTTATTTATGGTCAACGTTTACAAGTTATTCAAGAAGAAGGTAGCTTAACTCCTTATATTAAAGCAATGATTAAACGCACGATTCAAGCCCAAGTAGATTATGCTACTGAAGGTGAAAAGAAAACATGGAATTTAGAAGGCTTATTAGAATTTGCCCACAATTCATTATTCCATCCAGACGAAATTTCATTAGCTGACTTACAAGGTAAATCACCAAAACAATTGGTTGATTATTTATACGATAAAGCATCTAAAGCGTATGATGAAAAGATTCAAACCCTAGCAACACCAGAACAAGTCAATGAGTTTGAAAAAGTAATTACACTGAAAGTGGTAGATGCGAAATGGACAGATCATATTGATATGATGGATCATTTAAGACAAGGTGTCGGATTACGTGCTTATGCACAAACAAACCCATTAACGGAATATCAAACTGAAGGTTATGAACGATTCCAAGAGATGATCGCTGCAATTGAAGCGGATATCACACGTTTTGTCATGAAGGCTCAAATTAGACAAAATGTCGAACGTGAACAAGTGAATAATCCTGCAGCTCGTCCAGCGCCTAGTTCAGCACCAAAAGATGCGATTAAATAATATTATTATTTGAAGATAGGTGGAGCATACTAAGATTATGTTTTTCACGACCTTCTTAAAAATCTAAAAGTGCAGTGGTTGACTGACTTAAAACAAAGTTCGGTTGGACTGGTTTTAAAAACGAGTCAACTGTGAGGGGTGGGCTATAGAAGCGAAAATCACAGATTTTCAACTTCTAGTCCACTCTTTTTTTAAAGAAAGGAATATTAATTACCGATGGAATTATATGAGATAAAACAGTTTATGACAGAAGCCGAAAAACAGATTAATAGTTTTAGGGGGTCTCTTTGACTTTGATGCATTAGAAGCCGATATTGCAGATTATGAGCATCAAATGACGGATGCCCATTTTTGGGATGATAATGAACAAGCTCAAAAGACTATTAATTTATTGAATGAAGCAAAATCTACTTATCAAACTTTTAAAGGATTAGAAAGACAGTTTGAAGAGATTTCAATGGCAGTCGAACTATTTGAAGAATCTGATGATCATGATTTAATGGAAGAAGCAATTGAGCAAGTAGGTCAATTGAAAAAAGTTTAACGAATTATCAATTGAAATTATTATTATCAGAACCACATGATGCCTCTAATGCTATTTTAGAGATTCATCCCGGTGCGGGCGGGACCGAATCACAAGATTGGGGTAGTATGTTATTAAGAATGTACCAACGTTGGGCAGACCAAAATGGTTTTAATGTGAGTATGGTAGACTATCAAGATGGTGAAGAGGCCGGTATTAAAAGTGTGACTCTGGAAATTGAAGGTCATAATGCTTATGGATATTTGAAATCAGAAAAAGGTGTCCATCGTTTAGTAAGGATTTCGCCATTTGATTCGAACAGTCGTCGACACACCTCGTTTTGTTCAGTTGAAGTCACACCGATGATTGATGAAACAATTGAATTAGAAATCAATCAAGACGATTTACGGATTGATACTTATCGAGCATCGGGAGCTGGGGGTCAACATATTAATAAAACCAGTTCAGCAATCCGAATCACGCATATTCCAACTGGCATTGTGACACAAAGTCAATCACAACGCTCACAATTCCAAAACCGTGATTTGGCAATGAAATTATTAAAAGCAAAACTCTATCAATTGGAGGAAGAAAAAAGGCCCAAGAAATTGCGGAATTAAAAGGAGAACAAAGTAAAATTGCTTGGGGTTCACAAATTAGATCGTATGTCTTTCACCCTTATTCAATGGTAAAAGACCACCGTACCAATTATGAGACAGGCAATACTCAAGCAGTCATGGATGGCGATTTAAATGAGTTTATTGATGCCTATTTAAAATGGCGTATTCAAGATCATCGAGAAGAATGACATGATTTGATACTCGTTTGACAAAAGATAATAATATTTTTATGTTAAACTAGATGAGAAAATACCTGAAAAGGAGAAAATGATGATAGAACTAACGAATGTAACGAAGCAATATCCTAATGGTATTAAAGCATTAGACAATATCACCTTACGTATTGAGCAAGGCGAATTTGTTTATTTAGTCGGACCAAGTGGTTCAGGAAAATCAACTTTTATGAAATTACTTTATCGTGAAGAAGTTCCTACGAAAGGACGCGTTCAAGTAGGTAAATATCAAATGCCTAAAATGAAGGACAAAGAGGTCCCTTTTTTAAGACGTTATGTAGGCGTTGTTTTTCAGGATTTTAAATTATTACCCAAACTAACTGTTTATGAAAATGTTGCTTATGCAATGGAAGTCACTGGTAAGAAAAGTAAAGATATTAAGCATCGAGTTAATGAAGTGTTAGAGCAAGTAGGTTTAAGAACTAAAGTCAATCAGCTACCAGAAGAATTATCTGGTGGTGAGCAACAAAGAGTGGCGATTGCTAGGGCAGTCGTTAACAAGCCCGCTATTCTAATTGCCGATGAACCGACTGGTAATTTAGATCCAGAGACCGCTCTAGGAATTTTGAAATTATTGGAAGATATCAATAATTTAGGCACCACTGTTATCATGGGAACACATAACGAAACATTCGTTAATGACTACCGTCATCGTGTATTAGAATTGAACCGAGGATACTTGGTTCGCGATGATTATAAGGGGGAATACGATGATCATCATTAGAAATTTCTTCCGTCATGTTCGTGATGGTATCCGGAATTTATTTAGAAATGGTTGGATGACAACCGCTTCCGTTTTTACAATGGCCTTAACCTTGTTTATGATAGGAGGACTCGTCTTACTATTAACCAATATTGAAAAGATTACTTCAGATATTGAATCCAGTATTCAAATTCGCGTTATGATTGATGCTGCCGCCAATGAGCAAGATGAAAAATTGTTAAAAGAAGAAATTCAAGCGATACAGCATGTTAAGACGATTACGTATCGGACTAAAGATGAAGAACTAGAAGCCTTAATCGAAAATGTAGGGGAAGAATTTGCTCTCCATGAAGGCGATGCAAATCCTTTATTAAATGTATACGTTGTAGACGTAGATGATGTTGACAACATTAGCCAAGTTGCTAATCAAATTAATGACTTAAAGTATGTTTCAGAAGCGACTTACGGTGCCTTAACAGCAGATAATTTATTTAAGCAGATTGATGTCTTACGTTATATTCTCGCTGTGATTGCGGCTATTTTAATTGTAGTAGCGGTCTTGTTAATTAGTAATACGATTCGTCTTACAATCTTCGCGAGACAGACAGAAATTGAGATTATGCGTTTAGTAGGAGCGAAAAATAGCTTTATTCGTGCACCCTTTGCTTACGAAGGAGCTTTTATCGGTATTTTGGGCGCAGGCATTGCCTTTGGTATACTCTATGCTATTTACGAAGCTGTTCGTCGCGTACCAGGACAAATTTTCGGAATGGTAAATATCCAATTTTTACCAACGATACCATTACTACTATATATTGGAATCGGCATATTGATTATAGGAATAATTTTAGGTATTTTTGGAGCCCGTCGTTCAATGCGCCAATTTTTAAGAATATAAGATAAAAAACGTTGTGAAGCAGAAAATGGTTCACAACGTTTTTTTATAGAATTATTTTTTACGTAATTCGGTTAAAATGTCTTGTAATAATTCAGTTTCAGTTGGTGCAGCCGGACCTTCTTCAACAGGTTTAGGTCTTTGAACTTTTTCTAAACCTTTAATAACCATGAATAAGAAAGCAGCGATTAAAATAAAATTAATAATAGCTTGAATAAAGTTACCAACACCTAAAGTAGTGTTACCAATTTTTAAAGCAATACCTGAAACGTCTGCTTGACCCGTGATGGCTACAATGATTGGCATAAAAATATCTTCAACTAAACTAGTAATAATTGCAGTAAAAGCAGTACCCATAATAACAGCAGTTGCTAATTGTAAAATATTATCATTAGCAATAAACTCTTTAAACTCTTTCCACATTTTTTCCCTCCTAAATTCAATGTGTCTCAACTATACCATAAATTTGAAATAATTTCATTTAAAAAGGTGCCAATCCTTATTAAAAAAGATTATAAATTTACTTTGTAATATATTTTTCAATAGGGTAGTCATTGGGATTGATATCCCATTGTCCATTCATTATCAATTGACTCCATTGATATCCTAAATAAGGACCACTAGTGAGACCAGATGAGCCGAGTCCAGAAATGGCCCATAAAGTATGGGTTTCGGGTACTTGTCCTACTAAAACGGAATAATCAGACGTATAAGCACGTGTTCCTACACGTGTGGATTTAATCTGATACTGATCAATAGTAGGTATCCATAATTTAGCTTCAGCTGTTAATTCTTTTAATTTTGAAGCATCAACGGATAGGTCAAAACCTTGATCATCCTCGTGAGTAGCACCAAGTATAATTTCCCCTTTTTTATTAGGGATAATATCTATTTTCCCTGGAGGCATAATAACAGGCCATTGGTTATTTTTCCATTGATCATTATGAATCGTATAGAGCTGTCCTTTTTGAGGTCGAATATCGACTGAATAGCCTAAAGGATTTAATAAATTGGGTAACCAAGCTCCGGCTGCTAATAAGATTGCTTGAAATTGTTTTTGTCCTAAAGAAGGAGAGTAAAGTGTATCGGGTGATCTTAATTTAGCTGTTTCATAGTAGATCGTCCCACCTAATTTTTGAATAGCGGCATGTAAGGTGTTGATTAAACCAAGTCCATCTACACGGGCGCCACCTGTCACAAACGTAGCATTTAAATCTGTTTCCAATAGGAGACAGTAATCTTTTAGATTGTCATTCCAGACAGTCTTAACTTCTTGAATAGCTGGGGAGTCTTTTCTTTTTTCTTTCGCAGCTTTTTGGTCACGATTCAAGGCTTTTTCTGATTTGCGAATGAGTAACGTTCCTTGTTCTTCAAAAATGTTAGCCACATCAAATGAATCACTGGATAAATCCGCTATAAGCTGACGATAAAATTCAGCACCTTTTGACACAAGATGATACCAAGGTTTATTGCGTCTTTGACTAAACCATGGACAGATAATGCCGGCAGCCGCTTTGGTAGCTTGACCTGTCCCTTCATCGAAGAGCGTGACATGGTAACCAGCCCTCGTTAAATAATATGCAGCGGTAGATCCAACAATACCACCACCAACAATGGCAATTTGTTTCATTATTTTGCCTTCTTCCTTTATTAATAGTTAGGTATATTTTATCATAAAGGCTGGTCAAAAACTTAAAAATTTTGTTTGTTTTCAGCTCTTTACTTGATAGCATAAAAGATAAAAGGTCTCAAACGAGTCATTAAGACGCAGTTTGAGACCACTTAATATGCGGGGGAGGCAGACGAATTGAAAATCAGCTAATTTTCTACACCTTGCCCACTCTCGCCAAATTTTTGAATGTTAATTATCAGTCATCGGATAGATTGTTAAAAATGATATTGTTGAATATATTTTTTAATAATCGGATGGTTAAATAGGGAATAAAGGATGGCAGTATTTAAAAATAAAGAAATAGCATTTTTTATAATACGCATTCCCATGAATACTTCCCAAGCTTTTCCAGTCATCATCCGAACCCATAAAGAACCGAGACCTAAATTTACGAATAAAGTAATCACAAGCACTACTAAAAAGACTCGTTTTAAAGTGATCTTTTGACGCCAAAAACCATAACCATAAATAAAACCTCCTACGGCTGCACTAAGTGTGTAACCAAAAAGAAGTTTTGGCCGGTCAAGAGGGCACCAATAATATCGTTGAAAATCCCAATAATAAGGGCGTACCATGGACCAAATAGAATTCCTGATAAACCAGCACCAATGAAACCAAAGCCAATTTGAACAAAAGGTTCAATTTTCACTGACGGTAAAAATCCTAATGCGATTCTTAAGCCTAAAATAATTCCTAAGAGTGAAATTTGAGAAGCAGACAATTGATGTCGCTTATTGTTAAATATTTTTTCCATAAAAACTCTCCTTTGAGACAGAGAGCTACAATTAAGCAGCGAATGCGAGAAATTACCGCGAGTATACTCTTCGTCTAACAGCAACATTCCATCTGATAGCACTTAACGCAATTTCTCTACTCTGTTATAGTATTTTTGATGACTGATACAAGTAATATACCATTAAAAACATTATAAGTATAGAGGAGTGCTTGTAGTTGACAGTTCAACATGCGAGAGTTTACACTCATTTTATGAGGTGAAGAATATGAATGAAATGATTAAAAAGCAATTAAATCATCGGACAATTCGTTTTTTTAAAGATAAGCAAGTAGCGCCAGAACAATTGAATACTATTTTAGAAGTGATCAATCAAACCGCTAGTAGTAATGCATTACAAGCTTTTTCAATTATTCGAGTAACTGATCAAGAAAAGCGATCTAAGCTAGCTGAAATTACTAAACAAGCCTATATTACAAAAGTACCAGAATTATTTATTTTTGTAATTGATAACTATCGTAATGCTACTATTGCCAAAGCCAAAGGATATCAAGGAGAAAGTTATCGTTCAATGGACTTTTTCTTTCAAGGAGCAGCCGATAGTTATTTAGCAGCCCAAAATGCTACCAATGCCATTGAAGCATTGGGAATGGGGGCTGTTTATTTTGGAAGTATTTTAAACGATGCGCAAGCAGTTGTTAATTTATTTAATTTACCAGAATTAACTTTTCCTATATTAGGACTTGGTTTTGGTTATCCAGATGATGAACCACAATTAAAACCTAGAATGAATCTTAAGCTAAAATTAGGTGAAAATGAGTATCCAAAACGAGATGATATAGTAGTTGATTTAGCGGCTTATGATAAACAGATGCAAGAATATTACGATACTCGTGATAAAAATCGCAGAGTAGATAGTTTTACCAATCAAGTGGTAGCCAAATATCAATCCGCACCAAAATTAAGAGCAGAATTATTACGTGTTGTTCAAAGACAAGGATATCAATTGAATCTTGAGTAGAAAAATTACAAAATGAGAGAGTTAGTAAGGATTTTGAAGATTGCTGACTCTCTATTTTTTTATTCAAATCATTAAATCGTACTCCTATGTGGATAAGAACACTGATGGTTGACTCTTTATTTTTGTAGTTTAAATCTTCGATATTTGAATATAAAGTTAAGCTAGCTTTTAAATAAAGAAATAGTTAAATATAAAATGAATATAGATAAAATAAAGAGGTTGATATTCATCTTGATTTCAGTTAAAGTTATAATGGTGTGGAACATAAAATGTTTCACGAAAAGAGAGGGGTTATTTTGATGAACCAAGAATTATTTATCGCGATGCTAAAGGACAAAGGGATTGAATTAACACCTACTCAAATTGACCAATTTGAAACATATTATCAATTATTAGTTGAGTGGAATGAAAAAATTAATTTAACAGCGATTACCGAAAAAGAAGAGGTCTACCTCAAACATTTTTTTGATAGTATTATGGTACTTTGGGAAATGCCATTAGCAGATTATCAAATTAAGCTAGTAGATGTCGGAGCAGGCGCTGGATTTCCAAGTATACCATTGAAAATTATTAAACCTGAGCTCGACATTACGATTATTGATTCTTTGAATAAACGAATTAATTTTTTGAAAATCCTAACAGAAAAACTCGGTTTGGAAAACGTTAAAGCTTTACATGGCAGAGCCGAAGATTTTGGACAAAATCCTGAATTTAGAGGACAATTTGATATCGCAACAGCTAGAGCAGTCGCTTCATTGAATGTTCTATCAGAATTTTGTTTACCATTAGTAAAAAAAGGTGGCTATTTTATTGCATTAAAAGCGGCCAAATCGGATACTGAATTACAAGAAGCTCAAAAAGCCATTGCTGTTTTAGGTGCTAAATTAGAAACAGTTGTAGAGGATCTTTTGCCTTTTGAAGAGAGTGAAAGAACCTTTATTAAAATAAGAAAAACCTTGGAGACGCCGAAGAAATATCCAAGAAAACCAGGAAAACCATTGAAACAACCAATTAAATAAAGGAGGAAATACATAATGGGAAAAATGATTGCAGTGGGTAATCAAAAAGGTGGCGTTGGTAAGACAACTACTACCGTAAACTTAGGAGCAGCTTTAGCTGCATTAGGGAAAAAAGTTTTGATTATTGACTCAGACTCCCAAGGAAATGCTACCAGTGGGTTAGGAGTAGAGCGAGCAGATGTTATTAATAGTCTTTACGAGATATTAGTCGATGAAATCCCAATGGAATCATGTGTTCTTCCAACATCCAGAGCAGGACTGTATATTGTACCTTCAACCATTCAATTAGCAGCAGCAGAACTAGAACTCGCGAGTGTTCCCAACCGTGAATCAAGATTAAAAAATGCGGTCGAACCCCTTCGTGATCAATATGATTTTATATTGGTAGATTGCCCACCTTCTCTTGGACAATTATCGATTAATGCCTTTACAGCAAGTGATACGATATTAATACCTGTTCAAGCTGAATATTATGCATTGGAAGGCTTAAGCCAATTACTCAATACGATTCGTTTAGTGCAACGTAGCTATAATCCTGATTTTCGTATTGAAGGTGTTTTACTGACAATGTTAGATGCGCGCACCAATCTGGGATATGAAGTGGTTGAAGAAGTCAAAAAATATTTCCAAGAAAAAGTATATAATACCATTATTTCAAGAAATATTCGTTTATCAGAAGCACCTTCTTATGGACAATCAATTATTGACTATGATCCACGTTCAAGAGGAGCAGAGATGTATACCGAATTAGCAAAGGAGGTTTTAGCAAATGGCTAATAAAGCTAAAAAAGGCGGGTTAGGCCGTGGAATGGATGCCTTGTTTTCAACTTTTGAAGAAACACCTAATGATAATGAAGTAGTCGTTGAATTAAAAGTTTCTGATATTCGAAGCAATCCTTATCAACCTCGTAAAAATTTTGATGAGAAAGCTTTACAGGAATTAGCAGATTCAATCAAACAGTCTGGTGTTTTTCAACCGATTATAGTACGTCGTTCAACTATTAAAGGCTATGAATTGATTGCAGGAGAACGAAGAGTCCGCGCTAGCCAATTAGCTGGTAAAGAAACTATACCTGCCATTGTTCGTCAAATTGATGAAGAGCAAATGATTGAAATTGCTGTTTTGGAAAACTTACAACGTGAAGACCTCAGTCCAATGGAAGAAGCAGAAGCATATAATGTGTTAATGGAAAAATTGAAATTAACGCAAGCGGAAGTGGCAGAAAGAATGGGTAAAAGTCGCCCTTATATAGCCAATTATTTACGTCTATTAGCACTACCAGAAAAAGTAAAAAAATTGTTAAATGATAATTCACTTTCAATGGGACAAGCCAGAACATTACTTGCTTTAAAGGATAAAAGTAAAGTGGTGGCTATTGCAGAAAAAGTAGTAAAAGATCAGTTAACGGTGAGACAATTAGAAGAATTGGTTCAAAGTTTAAATGAGAAAAAAGATGAACCAGAAAAAAAGATGAGAAAAGTAAGCCAGTAAGTAAGCCAACACACATTTTAGCAGTAGAAGAAAGAATGCAAGAATATTTTGGGACTTCAGCTACTGTGCATCAAAAAGGGGACCGTGGTAAAATAGAAATTGAATTTTTGTCTCAGTCCGATTTGATCAGAATTTTAGATTTATTAAATATTCATTTATAGGAGTATAGAATGGAAAATAAAGTATATGATAAACTAGATATCGTTGAAATGCGCAAACCACATGCTTGTCAAACGAATCGTTGGCAAATCATTCGTATGGGCATGGATATCCGTATAAAATGTGAACATTGTGGACATATTGTGACGATGACACGACGCGATTTTGAGAAAAAATGAAAAAAATTCTTCAAAAACATGAAGAACAAGTGAGTGAATAGAAAGAGAGTGAAAGAATGGCTTTAACAGCTGGAATCGTTGGATTACCAAACGTTGGTAAATCAACCTTATTTAATGCAATTACAAAAGCGGGAGTAGAAGCCGCAAATTATCCCTTTGCTACTATTGAACCTAATGTGGGGATGGTAGAAGTGCCCGATCATCGTTTGAATGATATTACTAAGTTAGTACGGCCTAAGAAAACTGTTCCTACAAC
Organism: Globicatella sp. PHS-GS-PNBC-21-1553; assembly: GCF_033564055.1. Classification (NCBI taxonomy): domain Bacteria; kingdom Bacillati; phylum Bacillota; class Bacilli; order Lactobacillales; family Aerococcaceae; genus Globicatella; species Globicatella sp. PHS-GS-PNBC-21-1553. The sequence goes on along the minus strand of NZ_CP085470.1, from coordinate 1,006,023 downwards.
ATTTGAATTTACAGATATTGCTGGGATTGTTAAAGGAGCAAGTAAGGGCGAAGGCTTAGGTAATAAATTTTTAAGTCATATCCGACAAGTGGATGCTATCTGTCAAGTAGTTCGTTGTTTTGATGATGGCAATATTACTCATGTATCCGGAAAAGTCGATCCGATTTCCGATATTGAAACCATTAATTTAGAATTAATTTTTGCTGACTTAGATACTGTTGAAAAGAGAATGGCTCGAGTCGCTAAAATTGCCAAAACAAAAGATAAAGATGCCGTAGCAGAAATGGAAGTTTTAGAAAAATTAAAAGAGGCATTAGAAAACAATCAGTTGGCTAATACCGTCGAATTTTATGATGAGCAATTACCATATGTCCGTAACCTCTTTTTATTGACTCGTAAAAAAATGTTATATGTCGCAAATATTGGTGAAGATGAAGTAGCTGATCCTACTGGTAATCCATATTTAGCACAAGTAGAGGCATTAGCTAAAACTCAAGGCGCTGAAGTTGTACCCGTTTGTGCACGATTAGAAGAAGAAATTGCGGAGCTAGATGATGAAGAAAAACAAATTTTCTTAGAAGATTATGGTATGACGGAATCTGGTTTAGATCGTCTAATTAAAAAAGCCTATAGTTTATTAGGATTAGCAACCTATTTTACAGCAGGTGAGCAAGAAGTAAGAGCTTGGACTTTTAAAGTAGGAATGAAAGCCCCACAAGCAGCAGGCATTATTCATTCTGATTTTGAACGTGGATTTATCCGTGCAGAAACATTATCTTACGATGATTTAATGTCATATCAAAGTGTCGCAAAAGCACGTGAAGCAGGTAAATATCGTTCGGAAGGTAAAGAATATGTAGTCCAAGATGGCGATATTATGCTTTTCCGCTTTAACGTATAATGGAGGAAGAATCAATGACAGAAAAATTAAATCAAAATTCAGAATCTGAAATGAAAGAAAATGTAGCAGAAGCAATTACTGAAAGCACCTCCCAGGCAGAGTTAGAGCCAGTAGGAGCAATGGAAGAAGTTCAACAAAATGGTGAGTTATCCTCAGATTATAAAGAACAATTAGCAGATAACAATGAAAATCAATCATCAATTATTCCGGGGATAAACTTAGCTACATTTAATCAGATGACTAAGAAAAATCAACAATATTTATTATCTGTTGAAAAACAATTAGATAGTATCGATAAGGAAGGAACTACTTTTAAAGCAGTTATTAATGAAATTGCGGATACTTTAATTCAAGGCCAAAAAACCGGACAAACTGCGAAACATTTGTATGGAACGCCAACCGAATGTGTTGAAATTATTAAGCAACAACATTTTCCAACTGAAAAAGTTGATGATAAAACACCATCTGAACCTTGGAAAATTGGGCTTGACGGTGCCTTATTATTAGGATCAATTTATACCTTAATGACCGGTTTATCATTGATGACTTCTAAAACTCCAAGTATTACTGGGATTGGCTTATTAACTTTAATTGTGAATTATATTGTAGCTGGTTTTGCAATGTTATTAATTGCAAGAAACTTACCAAAACCTGATGCACCTAAGGGAGAAAAAGGATATTTTAAATATTTTGGAATGTCAACTTTAGCAATGATTAGTTGGGTGGCTGCAGTCAGTTTAGTAACAGCTTTTGCGCCAAGTATCATTAATCCTATTTTACCGCCTGTTGCCTTATTAATAATAGGTGCCGTTACTATGATAGCGCGATTTTACATTAAAAAAGTATTGAATATTAAAGGTGGCGTATTCTAAAGACGCATGAATGATGAGACTAAGCAGAAACAGAATTTTTGCTTGGTCTCATCTTGTTATTTATATGAAGAGGGTGAGAAGTATAAAATATGGATGTTTCCTATAAATTTGCTTGAATGAAAAGGACATCCAAACATGCGATGAATCCTTTTTACTTCCTGATCACTCTCGACTATGTTGGGGAGGATAAACGAAAATTATTTAATTTTCAACTTGTTGCCCACTCATGAAAGTATTTGCTAAGAAAAAATTTATAGATTATGTCCAATATAGAATGGAAAATGGTTTTTGCAAAATCGAAAGATAATCATTAAAATTAAATTAAATTTCGTTTATTTGATAAAAAAGTCTTGAAAAAATTTTCCGTGAGTGATAGTCTATAATACAATAAACTCGAGGAGGTATAAAATGTCCAATTGGGAAACAAAATTTACTAGAGAAGGTTATACATTTGATGATGTCTTATTAGTGCCAGCAAAGAGCGAAGTATTACCAAATGATGTCGATTTAAAGGTGGAGCTAGCTCCTAATTTAAAGCTAAATATCCCGATTATTAGTGCAAGTATGGATACTGTGACCGACTCAAAAATGGCAATTGCGATGGCACGTCAGGGTGGTTTGGGTGTTATCCATAAAAACATGTCCATTAGCGATCAAGCTCATGAAGTACGTAAAGTTAAACGTTCGGAAAATGGCGTTATTTTAGATCCATTTTACTTAACACCGAGTCATTCACTCGCTGAAGCAGAAAATTTAATGTCACAATATCGCATCAGTGGGGTTCCAATTGTCAAATCGATGGAAGATAAATTATTAGTGGGTATTATTACCAATCGTGATATGAAGTTTATTGAAGATTATGATTTACCAATTAGAGATTATATGACGAAAGATAATTTAGTGACCGCACCAATTGGAACGTCCCTAGAATCAGCAGAAAAAATATTATATGAACATCGTATTGAAAAACTACCATTAGTAGATGATCAAGGGAAATTATCTGGACTGATTACTATTAAAGATATTGAAAAAGTAATTGAATTTCCGAACGCTGCGAAAGATCAACATGGACGATTATTAGTAGCGGCTGCTGTAGGAATTACAAGTGATACCTTTGAAAGAGCAGAAGCCCTTATTAAACAACAAGTCGATGCATTAGTGATTGATACAGCTCATGGTCATAGTGCAGGGGTAATTCGTAAGATTAAAGAAATTCGTCAAGCATTTCCAGATGTTACAATTATTGCCGGCAATGTCGCAACAGCTGAAGCAACCAGAGAATTATTTGAAGTAGGTGTTGACATTGTTAAAGTGGGAATTGGACCAGGTTCGATTTGTACCACACGTGTCGTAGCAGGTGTTGGCGTTCCTCAATTAACTGCTATTTATGAATGTGCGTCAGCAGCTAAAGAATATAATAAAGCGATAATTGCTGATGGTGGTATTAAATATTCGGGTGACATCGTAAAAGCAATTGCAGCAGGTGGTCATGCTGTCATGTTAGGTAGTATGTTAGCAGGTACTGATGAATCTCCAGGAGAATTTGAAATTTATCAAGGTCGTCGTTTTAAAACGTATCGTGGTATGGGTAGCTTAGCTGCTATGGAAAAAGGTTCAAGTGATCGTTATTTCCAATCGACAAACGAAGCAAACAAATTAGTTCCAGAAGGAATTGAAGGGCGAGTTGCTTATAAAGGTAGCGTAGCCGATATTGTCTTCCAAATGATAGGTGGCTTACGTTCCGGAATGGGTTATACTGGTTCAGCTAATTTACGTGAATTACGTGAAGAAGCCCAGTTTATACGTATGAGTGGCGCTGGATTAATTGAATCTCATCCACATGATGTGAGCATCACAAAAGAAGCACCAAATTATTCAAGATAATAGAAGTGAATCTTAATCAAAAATGATTAATTTGGAAAAAGTATCTTTTTTAAAAATATAAAATTGTAAAATATGCAACGGCGAAGTTTCTCGTAATAAAGAAACTTCGCCGTTGTATTATTCTTTTTTAATATTTGATGATATAAAAGGGATGTTCATTATAATAAAGTAAAATCAAGAAAGCAAGTAAATTTTTTACTTAGGCAATTTAGTGGATTTAAGCGCTTTTGTACAAGATTGTAAATATTTATTTTAAGATAGTGAAAATTTATTAAAAAGATGTTGAATTTTAACCAATAGTAAATATGTGGTCTTGTTCATATCTCAATGTGAAAGTTACTCTTGAGATAAATAAATATAATAAACACTTGAAAAAACGTTTTCTATACTATATACTATAGGTGTAGATTTCTTTTTAAGAAATAAGTTTTCCTATAAGGAAAACGACAAAGATAATAGAATTTAAAGAGGAGTTGAAGTGATGCCCAAAATCTTAACTTTAGGAGAAAGCCTCTTAAGGTTATCTACAACAAAAAATGAAAGGTTGAGAAACCTAAGCGAATTAAAAGTTGTCTTTGGAGGCGCAGAAGCCAATGTCGCTAATAACTTAGCGATGTTGGACAATGAAGTAATATATGCAACAAAATTACCTAAAAGCGAATTGTCCCAGAATGTTGTTTATCAATTGAAAGGGGTTGGAGTGAATACAGATAATGTAATCCTTAAAGGAAACGGCAGAGTTGGAAGTTATTTTGTTGAAGTTGGATCAGATTTAAGAGCAAGTTCAGTAATTTATGATCGAAAATATTCTAGTATTGCCACTATGGACGAAAAAGAATGGGATTTAGACAAATTATTTTCCGGTGTTACTCATTTTCACACTACAGGTATCACATTGGGCTTAAGTGATTTTTGGCAAGGGTACTTATTAGAGATTATTAAATATGCAAAAAATAAAGGAGTAAAAACATTTTTTGATGTAAACTTTAGAAGTGGATTATGGACACAAGCAGAAGCTAAAATTGCTTTATCCAAAGTGTTCCCGTTAGTGGATTATATTTCTGCAAATAAATTAGATGCCAAATATTTTATGGATATTGATACTGATTTTTATGACCAACCTGAGCAATTTATTAAAGAAATGTCAAAGGCGTATCCAAATTTTAAAGTAATTTTTGGAACTCAAAGAGAATCGTTAACACCTAACTCGTACAACTTTACAGGATTTTATTACGATACTGATTCGGAACAATTATTTAATTCTAAAAAATACCACATTCAATATGTTAATGACCGCGTAGGTGCTGGTGATGCTTATGCGGCTGGTATTATCGATGGCGTAGTAAAAAATAAAAACGGCGTTGATATTGTAAATTTTGCTACTGCTTCATCTGTTTTGAAGCATACAATATTCGGTGATGCAAATAATTTTACATCAAACCAAATAGAACAATTTATGAATACGCAAGGCGGAAATATTATTAGATAAATTAGAAAGAGGAGATTTTATTATGACAACTTATGAAACTCGATATTCACACGCACCAGAAGATATTCGGCACTATTCTACAGAAGAATTAAGACGTGAATTTTTAGTTGAGAAGGTGTTTGTTCCTGGAGAAATCAAACTTACCTATACCCATGATGATCGTCAAATTTTTGGTGGTGTAACACCAACTAACGAAGCATTAGAAATTATTTTGTCAAAAGAACTAGGTGTTGATTATTTCTTAGAAAGAAGAGAATTGGGAGTAATTAACATAGGTGGGGATGGTTTTATCACAATAGATGGTGAAAAAGAACCTATGAAAAAACAAGATGGATATTATATTGGAAAAGAAACTAAATCAGTGTTGTTTGAGTCTGCTGATGCAAATAATCCAGCAAAATTTTATGTTGTTTCAGTACCAGCTCACCATAAATATCCAAATGTTAAAATTTCAATTGATGAAATCACTCCTCGTGAAACAGGGGAAGACATTACATTAAATAAACGAAAAATTTACCAATATATTCATCCGAACATTTGCGAAAGCTGTCAATTACAAATGGGGTATACAATCTTACAAGAAGGTAGTTCGTGGAATACAATGCCTTGTCATACTCATGAACGTCGTATGGAAACGTACTTGTACTTTGATATGGATGATGATACTAGAGTATTTCACCTTATGGGACGTCCAGATGAAACTAAACATCTTGTGATGTCTAGTGAACAAGCAACGATTAGTCCAAGTTGGTCTATTCATTCTGGTGTCGCGACTAGTAATTATAGTTTCATTTGGGCAATGTGTGGAGAAAATATAACTTACGATGATATGGATTTTGTAGAAATGAAAGATTTAAAATAGGAGGAAAAAACATGTCAGAATTAAATAATTATTCAAGAAATTTCTTTGATTTAGATGGAAAAGTTATTATTGTAACAGGGGGAAATACTGGGTTAGGACAAGCTTATGCGGTAGCATTTGCAGAATCTGGTGCAGATTTATTTATTACAACTTATGACGATAATTGGAATGAAACGCGAGAATTAATCGAAGCTAAAGGACGTAAGGTTCATTTCTTCCAAGTTGATTTAACCAAAGAAGGTGCTGCTCAAGCAGTTGTTGACGAATGTGTAAAAGTATATGGAAAAATAGATGTATTGGTAAATAATGCCGGAACGATTAGAAGATCTCCGTTGTTAGAGTATAAAGATGAAGATTGGAAAGCAGTATTAGATATTAATTTAAACGCTACTTATTATCTAAGTCATGCAGTAGCCAAAGTAATGGCAAAACAAGGTCATGGTAAAATTATTAATGTTGCCTCTATGTTAGCTTTCCAAGGAGGAAAATTTGTTCCTTCGTACACAGCTTCTAAACACGGAGTTGCAGGTGTTACGAAAGCTTTTGCTAATGAGTTAGGTGGGTTAAACATTCAAGTAAATGCGATTGCCCCAGGATATATTAAAACAGCTAATACTGCGCCAATTCGTGCTGATGAAGTACGTAATAAAGAAATTTTAGATCGTATTCCAGCTGGCCATTGGGCTGAACCACATGAGTTGATGGGAGCAATTGTCTTTTTAGCAAGTCGCGCATCAGATTATGTAAATGGACATATCTTGGCTGTAGACGGCGGTTGGTTAGTTAGATAATTTATATTTGATGGAGATACTTAGAATCTTTCTTGGTATCTCTGTTTTAATTAGTAAATGATTAATTTGGAGGATGAAAAATGTATGAATTAAATTTAGGTATTCGAGCGCATGATATGAATGAAAATGAATTTGAAAAAGTCTTACACAACATGAATAAATTCGGATTAAAACATACACAATTAGCACCATTTAAGCAATTTAGTAATGAAATAAAATCAATAAATCAATTATCTCCAGGATTTGCAAACAAAATTCGACATCAATTGGAAGATGCAAAAATTGATATAGGGGTATTAGGTTGTTACATAAATATGGTTCATTTAGAAGATGAAATTCGTAATGAAGAGCTGAAAAAGTTTTTTGGTTGCCTAAGATTAGCAAGAAATTTTGGTGCTACACTTGTAGGAACTGAGACAGGTTCTGTTGGAAATGGATACACCATTGAGAATTACACGGAGTCATCATTTGAAAGAATGATAGAGTCGATTTTGATAATGATAAAAGAAGCTGAAAAATGGGGGATTACGATTGGTATTGAACCTGGAATTAATCATCCACTACATACAATCGAAAAAACAGAAAAATTACTAGAAAGAGTTACTTCGAACAATCTTCAACTGATATTAGACCCAGTGAATCTTTTACATGCAGATAATTATCAAAATCAAGTTTATGTGACAGAACAAGCAATTCAAAGACTGGGCGATCGAGTAGCGGTATTCCATCTAAAAGATTATGTTATGGAAAACGGTAAAGTTAAATTTGTTCCATTAGGTCAAGGAATAATGGATATTAAACCTATTCTAAGATATGCTAAGTATGAACGACCGAATATTCAAATTAGTTTAGAAGAAACAAAAGAATTTCATTTAGAAGAGAGTTTAAAATACATTTTTAATGAATATGAAAAAGTATAAAATATTTATTGAGGGATAATCTATTTTACGATTTCTATGCTACTAAGAATTGTAGCTAGTATCTATTAGAAATATTTTTGTATATTCTTTCAAAACAATTCGCTAGACATTTAAATAAACTTATAATTTTATAGTGTTGGCACTAAAATTCTCGATACTATTTTATTTAAATTTTACAACTTTTAGTGGGGAAATGATAAAAATACAGGCTAAAATTCGTTATCATAATACGAATTTTAGTCTGTATTTTTTTGAATGTTCGTAATTTCCTAAATTGCACTAATTCAGGAATGCCTGATTTAAGAAAAATATTGATATAATATTTAATTTTGAGTCATTTTCTTTCAGATAAGTTTATCATAGGGCACGAGAAAGAATTAATTAATAGCCAATATTATAAAAAGCATTATAATCCACTCGGTTATACAATTAAATTGACATTATCAATTTTTATATTAAAACTTTTTCTTTGGGTGTTTATCAATGATTTCAGGGTATTTATTTAGTAATTTTTCTCCTTTATTAGTTAATTTATATTTTCTAATCGTAAATAATTCTCCTAATTCTTCTTCAGAATAGTGTTGGTGTATGGCTTCAATTAATTGTGCTTTGGTCATCTTACTATAGCCGTGAATGCCTTTATTCTTTAAATAGATTTTTAACTGACCAGCTGTTTGGAAATCAAGAGAATCCATTGCGCTTAACTCAATCACATAGCCATCATGTATTAAGTTATTCATTTCTTTTTTAGCATCTATCCCATATGTATATTCAAAATATTTTGAGATAACAGTTTCATTGGTGTAGGTGCCAAATTGTACACGCCAAAGAATAATGATATGGCCTGGTAAATATCCTTCATCTAACCGAATCATATTGCGTTTGGGTACTAATTTATTACTGGATGTTTCGACTTCTTTAAGCCAAGTTGCTAAGTCACGATTTGGACTAATATAGGGCATTTCAGGATGTTGAGCATATTTTTCTTTAATTTTCTCGAATAAGGTCATTTAAATCTCTCCTTTTTTGATTATATTATACTTTATTCCTTTTTAATTAACTAGAAATTAAACGGTTGTTTCGATATAATGAGAAGGTGTAATAATCAAAGAGGAGGAAAATAGATGAGTTATCAAGCCCTGTATAGGGTATGGCGCCCACAATCATTTGATGAATTAGTAGGACAAAAAATGATAGCCGAAACACTGGCCAATGCAGTGAATCATCAACAATTGAGTCATGCTTATCTGTTTACTGGACCAAGAGGAACCGGTAAGACGAGTGCGGCAAAAATATTATCAAAGGCCGTCAACTGTTTAAATCCTCAAAACGGGAATCCATGTAATGAATGTGAAGTGTGTCAAGCTATAACACAAGGTCAAGCAGCCGATGTGATTGAAATAGATGCGGCAAGTAATAATGGTGTAGAAGAAATCCGCGATATCCGCGATAAAGTTCGATATGCGCCAACGATTGCGAAGTATAAGGTCTATATTATCGATGAGGTGCACATGCTAACGACAGGAGCGTTTAATGCTTTATTAAAAACATTAGAAGAACCTCCAAGTCATGTTATTTTTATATTGGCTACGACGGAACCACATAAAATTCCGGCAACCATTATTTCAAGAACACAACGATTTGATTTTCAACGCATTCATAATCAAGATTTAATCGCGCGAATGGAATACATATTAAATCGTAATCAGGTTAACTATGAAATTGAAGCTTTAGAAATAATTGCTAGAACAGCGAATGGTGGGATGCGGGATAGTTTAAGTTTATTAGACCAAGCATTATCATACCGTGAAGATTTAACAATCGAGTCAGCCTTACAAGTATCTGGCAGCATCAGTCATCAAGAGTATGTCCGCTACATTGAAGATGTTTTTGTCGGTGAAGGGTATGATGCATTAAAAATAGTTCAAGAAGCGAGTCAAAAAGGAAAGCAAGCAAGTCGTTTTATTGAAGAATTAATTTTATTTGCTCGAGATATTTTATTATCAGCTCACACCAAACAAAATTATACCCTATTGCCAAATGAAGAATTAACGGATTTGTTAGCAAAAGTAGATGTTAATTTTTATTTCAAAATGATTGACCAGTTGAATCAAGCACAAAATCAAATGCGATTCAGCAACCAACCCGATTTATATTTAGAAGTAATCACAGTTCAATTAGCTCAAAATGCTGAAATAAAGAGTGATGAGGGCACCCATTCTGAAGCGTTTATAAAGTTAAACAATAAAATTATAGCCTTAGAAGAAAAAATAAATGTGTTAGAGCAACAATTAAAACAAACGCCATTACCAACACCACAGCCAAATCGCTTTGAAGCACCAAGAGTACGTCCGCAAATAGCACAACAAGAATATCAGCAAATGACAGAAAAAATTTATGACGTATTAGACCAAGCAACTCGTGCACATATTACTCGTTTAAAACAGGAATGGCCGATGATTTTATCAATGATTGCCCCTCAAGAGAGAGTGAAGTTTAATGGTACCGTACCACTGGCGGCAGGTCCAGGTGTTGCCTTAATTAGTTTTTCGAATATTGCTTTTTGTGGTTTAGTACAACATGATCAAGCTTTAGAACAACAATTAATTAATGTGGCAGAGAAACGATTAGGCGAATCAATGGTTTTTGTCTATATTATTGAAAGTGAATGGCGAACCGTTCGCAATGATTATAAAATCTTAAGAGAAAAAAACGGTGGTAAACCCTTAAGAGAACATTCAATGAACCAAGAACCCACATCCAAAATAAAATCAGAGAGTGTGGAACATTTACAAGCAGATTCTGACAATCAATCTTCACTAGAGAATTTAGGACAAAATGACCCTGCAACTATGTCGCGTTCTGAACGAGAGAAACCGATGAGGGTTGATCATTACCTTGACCAAATGGATGAGGAGTCACAACCCTTAACCCAAGATGAATTAGCTCAAAGAGAAGCCGAACTAGGTGAACCAGCCGTTTCAATCCAAGAGGCGTTTAAACAAAAACGCTTATCAGAAGCAAAAACGAACGAAGATGATTTAGCAAAAGATGAAGCGGCATCAGAAATACCAGATTCAGTTACTCAGGCTATTCAAATTTTTGGTGAAGATAATATTAATATCTACTATGATAAATAAACTGAATAATATTAAAAGAGAGACTAGGAAAAGTCCCAAAATAACCGAGACATATTTCAAAATAATGAGATATTCTTGGTTATTTTTGCATATATACCTTTATTCAAATTTATTCCTTTATGGCTAGATGTGTGAGTCATTTGTGGTTACTCTATTTAAGTATGAGGTGTAATGTTTAGGATCTCACTCAAGTAATTTTTTCTTTAAATTAAATAACTTAAAAAATATTCGATACTTGTTGGTCGGAGTTAATCTTGGAATTCAATAAATATAATATGCTAAAATTAGTTTATAAGGAATATTGAGTAATGTTATTTGTAGTGAATGTTAAGTAGATAATGAATGATTCAAAATCAAAAAACTCAATTTTAAATCAAAAACTTATTAAACTAGTTATATTGAGATGACATATCAAGACTAAAATTAGTTTAGATTAAGAGTTGGGTATTATTTACTTAACTCTTTTTTTATACAAAGAAACAGAAAGGGTGAATCCGTTTGGCGAAAATACTTTTTGTTAGTATTCCCTTAGCAGGTCACTTAAATCCACAAATTGGATTGGCGCAAATACTGCAAAGGGATGGTTATGAAGTAGTAATGGTCACAACGAAAGAAAAGCAAAAGTTGATTGAATCCCTGGGACTTAGATGTGTTACGATATTAGACGATTTTCAGGATGAGTTCCATGCTCTTATCAAAATTGCCCAAGATAAGCGAATCAAACATTCGCTATCAAGAATGTTTAATACTTTAAGTGCTATGGATACTTTCTTGATTGAAGCCTATATTGAATTTTTAACGATATTAAAGAAAGAACAACCTGTATTGTGTATTCATGATTTTTCGACTTTATTTGCTAGTTATGCATGCGAATCATTAAAGATTCCATTTATAACAGATTTACCGTCCCATCAAATTATCGAATCGAATAATCCTTGGCAAAGATGTTCCCTATTTTTTGGGAGGACTTTACCCACAAAAAGGATGGTTAGGAACAATACGTAATCGAATGGGTTGGCTAATATTAAAAAACATTAAACGTTGGTACGGCAGAAGGCGTATTTTTAAAGAGCATGGTTGGCGCGTCTATCGCTCAGATGGCAGTGAAAATTATTATTCAAATCAGTTGGTGCTGGGACTAGGGATGAAAGAAATCGAATTTAATGCTCATTTACCAGCGTATCTTCATTATATTGGGCCGAGTATTCCCTCAGTGAGTGTGAAAAATGGCGAGCGTAAATTGCCTAGTGGGTTTGAAAAATACATCTTTTTTACATTTGGCACGATATTAGAAGGGATGAACGATCAGTTAAAGGAACAATATGCTACCCTCATTAAACAGTTTCCGGATTACTTATTTGTCCTTTCAGATGGTAATTTAGATTTATCAGAAAATGAACCCGTTTGGATGGGAGACAATTTAATTAGATTTGGTTATTTATCCTATTCTGAAAATATTAGCCAATTTGATTTGGTTATTCATCATGGTGGTATTGGGATTGCTTATGATTGTATAAAATGGGGGATTCCTAGTATTGTCTTTCCTCAAGTGTGGGATCAGTTTGATTTTGCTGCTAGATTAGATTATTTTGGTGCCAGTATCCGCATAAAAGATGCAGAAGAGATGACGCAAGCGATACGACAAGCAAATGTTTACGATTGGACAAGGCTTTATCAACTTCAAAATAAATTAATGGAGTATGACACAGAACAGAATTTATTAAACATAGTAGAAGGTATTCTAAAAGGAGCAAAATGATGATATTAATAACAGGAGTTTCCGGATTTTTAGGAGGAGAGCTAGCCAAAACACTAGTAAAAAATGGAGCAAGCATCCTTGGTATCTCAAGAACACAACCTAAATACGATATAATACCGTATCAAGCAATCGATTTAAGTGATAAACAACAGGTAGCATCTCTATATAATCAGTATGAAATCAAATATGTTATTCATTGTGCTGCTAAAAGTTCAGCATGGGGCACGTATCAATCATTTTATGATTCAAATGTTTTAGCAACTGAAAATTTAATGATAGAAAGTCAAAAGCATCAAGTGAAGCGCTTTGTACATATTTCTTCGCCTAGTGTTTATGCCCAGTTAAAAGATCAAACCTTTGTAGAAGAAACCACCGACATCACCTCAATCAGACCCTTAAATTATTATATTGAAACGAAAAAACAAGCTGATATGATCGTGCAAAAATCGAATTTATCATTCAACATCATTCGACCGCGAGCATTGATTGGAGTGGGAGATACGAGTGTTGTACCGAGATTAATTAAAGTTGAGAAAAAACTAGGCATTCCGTTGTTTAATAGTGGTCGAAATTTAATGGATGTGAGTTGTATTGAAAACGTGGTTCATGCATGTATTTTAGCGCTTGAATCAAAAGTGGATAACGGAATTTATAATATTACGGATGGCAATCCGATAACCTTTCAAGCCCTTATTGAGATGCTCTACCAACAATTTGATTTAACACCTAGATTCCGTAAATTTCCTTATCAATTTTTGTCGATATTAGCGAGATTGTTAGAAGCGTTATATCCTGAATCAAAAGAACCGCCGTTAACATTATATACATTATCAACCATTGCTTTTTCGCAAACTTTATCCATTGAAAAAGCAAAAAAAGAATTGGGTTATCAACCCATTGTGAGATTAGAAGAGAGAATAGGTGAGTACAGTGAGTGGTATCGACGCTATTTATAGAGTGCATATTGGTGGCTGTTATGTCAAAGAAAATCTTATTCGCTACAAAGCAACTCCCACACCCATATTTTTTCCAGCCAGTTGTTTTTTAATTAAAACGCAAAAACAATGGTCGATGGTGGATTGTGGTTATAGTGAGGGGATTTTAAAACGGCACTGGGGTTTGGCGATTTATCGCAAAATTATGACGATTGAACCTTATCAGTTAGATCTTATAAGTGCTTTCGATAAATTGGGCATAACACCTGCGGATATCAAGACGGTTTATTTAACTCATGTGCATCCAGATCATATTGGACATCTTTATCGTTTTCACCATGCCCATTGGATCATGACAGAGGTAGCCTATCGTCAATTATTAAGATGGCAACGGATTAAACCAATGAAAGAAGCGATGATAGGTTCTATATCCTCCAATATTACTACCATTAATTATTCAAAGCAATTAGAGATAGAAGGTGTATCTTTTAATGCTTTTCCTTTAAATTCTGAGATGATTGCATTAGATTTGAGTGGTCACAGTCGCCAAATGATGGGAATATTCTTTCCGCAAAAAAAATTAATTTTAGCGATTGATGCTAATTGGCGCAAAGATTGGATGTCATCAGAAGCATTGAAAAGATATACATTTGCAGCACGAATGGTACAGAACAATTGGCAACAATATCAAGAGACAAACCAAAAATTATCTCTGTTGTCAGAAAAGGGGTATCAGATTGACCTGACGCATGATAATCAGTCGGAATCACGCTTGTTTTAGGAGAAGAAGATGTTATTGAAATATATTAAAGAATTCATTTTTACTAGGTACCAGTTGTCACATTTAAAACGTGAGCAATTAGAACAATTGCAGCAAACTAAATTAAAGCGACAACTCGAGCAAGTGACGCAACAATCTCCTTATTACCAACCATATAAAGGGAGTGTTTTGCTTGATTTTCCAGTTATGAAAAAACAACACTGGATGGCACATTTTGATCAAATAAATACTAGGGGTCTAAAAAAGGACCTAGCCATGAAGTTGGCTTTACAGGGTGAAAAGACCCGTGAATTTGAATCGCGTTATCAAGGAATCTCAGTAGGACTGTCATCTGGAACGAGTGGCCATCGTGGGCTATACACCTTATCTAAAGGAGAAGAAGCTTTGTGGGCGGCTAATGCACTAGCAAAATTACTACCTAAAAAGAAATGGTTAGGCAATAATATTGCATTCTTTATGAGAGCCAATAATAATTTATATTCTTCTTTAAACAAACCGGGTCTGAGATTAGATTACTATGATTTAGAAAAAGATTTTAAACTGTTAATGAAGCATCTGCAAAAGCAAGACCCTAATATTATGATTGCACCACCATCGGTTTTATATGATATTCGTCATTATTTTGGGAAATCACCTTTCAAAAAAATAGATCTTGTAATCAGCGTAGCCGAAGTATTAGAAGAACAACAAAAAGCATTGTTAGCACAATTTTTTAAAGTGCCTTTTATTAGTCAAGTTTATCAATGTACAGAAGGTTTTTTAGCTTATACTTGTCCACATGGTAGTTTTCATTTATGTGAAGACATCGTCTATTTTGAAAAAGAATGGTTAGATAAACAGCGCTTTATCCCAATCATTACCGATTTACATCGAACAG
The DNA here is from genome assembly GCF_033564055.1 of Globicatella sp. PHS-GS-PNBC-21-1553. Taxonomy (NCBI): domain Bacteria; kingdom Bacillati; phylum Bacillota; class Bacilli; order Lactobacillales; family Aerococcaceae; genus Globicatella; species Globicatella sp. PHS-GS-PNBC-21-1553. The sequence goes on along the minus strand of NZ_CP085470.1, from coordinate 990,812 downwards.
TTCAACCAGTGATTCGGTATCGATTAAATGACATCCTCCATATAGGTGAACCTTGTTCATGTGGCTCGCCGTTGACGGTGATTGAAAAAATAGAAGGACGTGAAGATGATGCGTTTTGGTTATTTAACTCACAAGGAGACAAAGTTAAAATATACGCTGATTTTATTCGTAGGTTAATGTTGTTTGTTAAGGGGATTAGTCGTTATCGAGTCACTCAATATCAAAATGTTATTATTTGTGAAGTTGAATATGAACAACCTAATGAATGTAAGGTTATCGATCAAGCGATTCAACAAGAATTTAATAGCTTGTTTGAAAAGTTCAAGGTTCAACCCTTACAAGTTTTGATTTATCCTTTTGAAAGAGGGATGAGATCACAAAAATTAGCTCAAGTCCAATATAGAGGAGAGATTACTTATGAGAAGAATGAAGATTAGAAGTTATGCTTACACTAAAGGACCTGATGAAATAAAATTCAAGGATGGTTCAAGATGGCGGCATCCTTATTGTGCCAAGAATTCGTATCAATTAGATATGTATGAAAAAGTCAGTCAGGAAGCGGTTGAAAAGGCTGGCATTGAGATGAGTGATATTGATTTGATTATTGTTGCCAGTGCGGGGATGGTCCAAATGATTCCATGCACGGCAGCCTTATTACAAGAGAGAATTGCTCCTAATTCTGGTATTCCTTGTATGGATGTGAATACGACTTGTACCTCTTTTATCACTGCTCTAGACGTAGCGAGTTCCTTTTTAGTAACGGAGCTATACCAAAGAATATTAATTGTGTCCGGGGACTTAGTATCCCATTTTATTAATCCCAATCAAGAAGAAAGTTATCGCCTGTTTAGTGATAGTGGAGTAGCGTTTATTGTCGAAACCACTAAAGAAAATAAAGGCATCTTATATTCTAAACAAGAGACATGGTCTGAAGGTGCTCATACTACTGAAATTAGAGGAGGACTCACGGCCTATGGTCCCTCACTCTATTCTGAAGACACTAAAGAAGATTTTTTATTTGATATGGATGGAAAATCTGTTCTAATGCTGACGTTAGATAAGTTACCTAAGATGTTAAAGGAAACGTTGCAACATAATAATATTCAATTGTCAGATATCTCAAAAATCGTTCCACACCAAGCTTCTCGTGCTCTGTTCATCGTTGAAAGAAAATTAAAATTAAAAAAAGGACAACTTATAAATTATTTTGAAGAGCTAGGCAATATGGTTTCGGGCTCAGTTCCTTATACATTAGGTTTAGCGATGGATCAAGGAGAAATAAAAGAAGGGGATTTAATCTTACTTATCGGCACGGCTGCAGGCTTAACGATGAATTGCATGCTGATTCAATTATAAAATCGTTCTCTTTGTAATTTAAGTCGGAAGGTAATTTTATTAAGTCATAGACTATGATATAATTTTTAAGAAGACTAATATTATCGTTATTGGATTAAAATAAGTGTTTTAAAGCAATATATAATCAATAATTTGATATAATATTAATAAGTAAAGGAGGCCGAATAATGGCAAGAGGAATGGGAAATATGGGAAATATGCAAGGAATGATGCAGAAAATCCAAAAAATGCAAAAAGAGATGACTAAAGAACAAAAAAACATTGAAGAAACTATTTTTGAAAAAAGTGATGCCAATAGTTTATTAACTATTAAAATGAATGGCAAAAAAGAAGTAACGGATTTAGCAATTTCACCCGACTTAATCGATCCAGACGATCCAGAAATGTTACAAGATTTATTGATTGTGACACTGAACGAATTAATGAATGAAATTGATGAAACGACAGAAGCACGTTTAGGTAAATATACTAAAGGAATGAACTTACCGTTCTAGAGAGGATGTCATCAATGCAATACCCAGCACCTATTGCTAAATTAATTAATAGTTTTACTAAATTACCAGGAATTGGTGCGAAGACAGCAGCACGGTTAGCATTCTATGTAATTGAAATGGATGAGCGAGAAGTAACGGAGTTTGCCCAAAATTTAATCAGTGTTAAACGTGATTTAATGTATTGTAGTATTTGTGGCAATATTACAGATTCGGATCCATGTCCGATTTGTCAGGATGAAACACGGGATCGTTCGGTGATTTTGGTAGTTGAAGATACAAGAGCGATTATGTCATTAGAAAGAATGCAAGAATATCGTGGGGTTTATCATGTCTTACATGGCGTCTTGTCACCGATGGATGGGATTGGGCCCGATGATTTAAATATCACTCAGTTGATTCAAAGATTGCAAGATGATACAGTTCAAGAAGTGATTGTGGCAACCAATGCTACAGCAGAAGGTGAAGCAACGGCTATGTATTTATCACGATTATTAAAACCAGCAGGAATTAAAGTGACACGATTAGCTCATGGGTTATCAGTAGGTAGTGACATTGAATACGCTGATGAAATGACTTTGTTTAGGGCTATTGAGGGTCGTCGAGAGTTATAAGGAGAGTATCATTGAGAAAAGGATATTTTATTACATTAGAAGGACCTGAAGGTGCGGGAAAAACAACAGTTATTCAACATTTGGTTCGCGAACTAGAAGCAAAAGGTCATCAGGATATTGTGGTGACACGAGAACCAGGTGGCAGTAATATAGCTGAACAAATTCGGAATGTCATTCTTGATGTTAACAATATAGAGATGGATAAACGTACGGAAGCATTATTATTTGCTGCAGCTAGAAGACAACATTTAGTAGAAATTGTATTACCAGCACTTGAAGCAGATAAAATTGTCATCTGTGATCGTTTCATTGATAGCTCCTTAGCGTACCAGGGTTTAGCCAGAGATATTGCAATGGCCTCTATTTGGGAAATTAATCAATTTGCTATCGAAGGCCACTTACCAGATTTGACTTTATTAATTGATGTTCCAGCAGAAGTTGGATTAGAGCGCATACACCAAGGTCGTAAAGACGAGAAATTTGACCGTTTAGACCGAGAAGCCGTCGATTTTCATCATAAAGTTCGTAATGCTTTTCTCACACTAGCAAAAGAGCACAAACGAATTCAAGTTATTGATGGAACTCAAACAATAGAGGCGGTTGTCAAAAATAGTTTAGAAAAAATTGAAAATTTATTAGTCGAAAAACAATAAGGGGGAAGTTGATATGATGAAATTAGTGATTGCGGTCGTTCAAGATCAAGATAAGAATATTTTAAGTGATGCTTTTTATGAAGCGGATATTCGGGCAACTAAATTAAGTTCAACCGGTGGATTTCTACGTTCTGGAAATACTACCTTTATGGTAGGGATTGAAGAAGATCGTGTGGATGATGTATTAGATATTATCAAAAATAGTTGTCAATCGCGTGAGCAATTTATTTCTTCACCAGTCAACTTGGATGTAAGTTTAGATGTGACAGCATCTTATCCAGTAAAAGTGAAAGTAGGAGGCGCAACGGTATTTGTATTACCGATAGATGCGTTCCATCGTTTCTAATGAAGGTGGAGGAACAACTTAGCCACTATTTCTTTCGTCAAATATCGTTGCAGCATTTAAGCCATGCCTATATTTTTTCGGGAGATAATTTACAGGCAAAAAATACAGTAATAGAATCTTTGATTCAAGCGATGGTCTGCCCTAACTTCTCAGAAGTGGGGCAACCTTGTTGTCAGTGTAATGAATGTCAAAGAGTAATAGATAACCAGATATCGGATGTTTTATATTTAGAACCAGATGGTAGAAATATTAAAGTTGATCAAATCAGAGAGTTGCGTAATTGGCTTAATCGCAGTCCGGTTGAATTTGATTTTAAAATAGCAATCATCCATCAAGCTGACTTAATGAATCCGTCTGCTTCAAATGCGCTGTTAACTATATTGGAAGAACCAAATAGTGAAATTTACATTATTTTAGATGTGATTGAAGTGGATTCATTATTGCCAACTATTCGCTCACGAGCACAAAATATAATTTTTACGAATTACTTTCAAGATGATTTTTCAGATGTACAAATAGCCAAAAATTATCAAAAAATCTTGTCTTTATTACCAGGGACCACGAGTCAGGTGCTAAGAGAGTTTGATCCAGTAGAATTAGAAGAATGGTTTAAGGGGCTCAATGAGTTTTATCAGTTACTGCTAACGAAATCACCTTTAGCCTTTGCGCTAATTCCTATACGCATGAAGTCTATTTTAACCACTCAAAAAATTGATTTAGGTTTAGACTATTTAACCTTATTAAATCATCAATCTTTATTACACACTTTTTCTAATTCAACTAAAAAAAGTGTTTCACTGAATTGGTTACAAGCAATTATTGAAAAACATGCGATTTCAACACAAGACTTGTTAGCCATTAATCAACAGTTAATTGAAGCCAAAGAATATCTAAATGCGAATGTTTCATCTCAATTAGTATTAGAACGAATTGTTTTAAATCTGATTAAATAGAGAGGGGGAGGATGATGATACATCAAGATATACAAGAATTAATTAATAATGTTCAAAACCAACAGCAACAATATCAAAATAATATTCTTCAATTGACACAAGTTGTATTAGAGTTGAAAGAAGAGAATAATCGATTGCGGATGTTGAATCATAATCTTGAAGATCAGTTACAAAAGCTTGTAAATGAATCAACAACTCAAGAGGAAGATACCCCAATCGAGGAACAGCATATTAGTGGTAAAGACCGTCTACAAGGTTTTTATGATGATGGTATTCATGTATGTCATGAATTATTTGGAAAACGTCGTCAGTCTTCAGAAGATTGTTTATTCTGTCAAGATGTATTAATGCGATTAACAAAAGGGTGACATGATTGGTTGAATTAAAAGAATTTGAACGAATAGACTATTTATTTAGAGAAAATAGAAAAATCATTCAAAGCAAAAGGTTTTTTTCCTTTTCTTTAGATGCCGTTCTTTTAGCAGATTTTGTTAATCTGCCGCAAAAGCGACAATTTAAATATCTTGATTTTTGTTCAGGCAATGGTATTATCCCGATTATTTTAAGTGCTAAAACAACTAATCCACTAGAGGGCATTGAATTGCAATCAGAATTAGTCGAAATGGCTCGTAGAAGTATTGAACTCAATCAACTTGAAAATCAGATCACGATACACGAAGGCGATATAAATGAATTTCCACATGGGAATGCGGATTATGATTTTATTACCTGCAATCCTCCCTATTTCTTATTAGAAACTTCTAAAGAAATCCATCGTTTAACCAGTCACCATCTAGCTAGACATGAAGTGTCGCTCACAATGGATCAATGGTTATTTAAAGCGAGCAAACTATTAAAAGACAAAGGGCGTTTATATATTGTCCATCGTCCCGAACGTTTGGATGATTTAATGGAGGGCTTGTTACAACATGGTTTTTCAGTAAAAAGGATTAAGTTTGCGTATCCCAAAGTCGGAGCGTTAGCGAATATTGTGTTGATTGAAGCAATTTATCGAGGCGGACGACGGGGCGTTCGGATTGAGCCACCCCTCATTGTTCATCAAGAAAACGGAGAATATACTCCAGAAATGAAGGCTATTTATTTTGGAGAATGAAACACATTTTTTCTATGTTTTATATTGTCAAGATAATACGCTATATGGTGGCTATACAAATGATTTGTCCAAGAGACTTTTAGCACATCAAACGGGTAAGGGCGCAAAATATACACGCGTTAAAAAAAGGCAACCTGTAAAACTAATTTATGCAGAACGATGGTCAACTAAACAGAAAGCAATGTCACAAGAATATCATTTTAAAAAACAAACGCGCATGCAAAAAGAGCAGTATTTAAAAGCAGCAGGTGTACAAGATTATAGCAATGGCACCTTTGTTTTAGTCAACGGTCAGGAGGAAGCAGAAGATGAATCAACAAAAGAGTTATCTTGATGGTAACGGCAAACTATATTTAGTTCCGACTCCTATTGGTAATCTTGAAGATATGACTTTTCGAGCCATCGATACATTAAAGCAGGTTGACTTAATTTTAGCTGAAGATACTCGTCGTACAATTAAACTGTTAAATCATTTTGAAATTAAACAACCTATGATGAGTTTTCATGAGCATAGTAGTCAAAATCAAGTCATACAATTGATTGATCGATTAGTTCAAGGCGAAAACTTAGCGCTTGTTTCGGATGCCGGGATGCCGTTAATTAATGACCCGGGTCATCCGCTCGTCCAAGCAGCTATTCAACATAATATTTCGGTCATAGCGCTACCCGGTGCGAATGCTGCGATTACCGCTCTAGTTGCTTCAGGACTTAATGCGGAAAGATTTACTTATTATGGTTTTTTCCCTCGTGAAACTAAGGAACAAAAGGATTTAGCAATTCTTATTGGCCAAAGAAACGAAACTGCCATTTTTTATGAGTCACCCTTTCGTTTAAAAAAACCGTCAAAAGAATAGCTGAATATTTATCAGCAGACACTCAAATTGTGTTAGCGCGTGAAATATCAAAGCAATATGAAGAATATTTACGAGGAAAGTTGTCTGAGATACTGGAGTTTTTAGAACATAATGAAATAAAGGGAGAATTTGTTTTATTAGTTGAAGGTGGACGAGGCGTTACAGCGGTTGATTCTGTTGTCATTGATCTTGAATTGCCTTTAAAGGAACAAGTGGACCAATGGATAGCGGAATATGGGGTTTCATCAAAGGAAGCTGTTAAAGAGGTTGCGAAATTAAATGGATTAAGAAAACAATTGGTCTACCAAGCGTATCATAATCCTACAGATGTCAATTATTAGAGGAGGGAGGAAGTGTTATACTGGATTAATGCATTTATTTTTTTAGTTATTGGAATATATGCACTTTCTCATCAAAAATCATCGATTTCACCTGCTTTTTGTGCTATTTTTAGTTTGACAAGTTTGATTATGGCATTATTTCAAATGAGTAATTGGTTGCCTATTTTTATACTAAGGTACTTTCTATATTTGGTAAGTGCAGTTTTGTTAGCAATCGTTCCCTTTATCTTATTAGCATTAGGCATTTTAATTTTACTAAGGGAAACGAAACAATCGATATCCTATTTTGGACGTGCACTTAGTACTATTTTAGCGAGTGTCATTTTGACATTTTTTGTCTATAGCTTGTATAATCTTGTTAATATCCGTGATGTTCAATTAACCATTATTATTAGTCTATATAGTTCCATTGCGATTTATTTTACAGCTTTTTTTATTAGTTATTTATTGATTAGTTGGTTAATAAAAGTCAGTTATAAAAAGAAGCAGCCCTATTTAATTTTTGTATTAGGGACGGATATTAATGATGAAGGGCAAGTAAAGTCTGATTTAAAACATCGTTTAAATTCAGCGATTACTTTTTATCGCTCTTTATCTTCAGTAATACAAAATGAAACTTATTTTTTGGTGTCAGGTGGCAATGCAGCAGCTAATGGGATGACTGAAGCGGAAGTGATGGCCCATTATTTAATGAAACAAGGCATCAACAAGTCTCAAATTATTTTAGAAAAATCAGCTCGTAATACAACTGAAAATATTCAATTTACCAAGCCGTTAATCCGACATTTGGGTAAGGACCGATCACTTGTCATTGTGACGAGCACTTATCATTTACCTCGCACTTCGTTTTTCGCCAGAAAATACCAAGTACCTGCCCGGTATATAGGGTCAAAAACCGCCATAATATCATGGCCTTATGCAGTGGTAAGAGAATTTTTGGCAATCTTATTATTAACAAAGGAAGTCAGTGTATTTTATATTGTTTATATTATCGTGACGGAGTTTTACAAAATTTTTATGTGAAAGTAGAGTGACAAAATGGCATTAAAAGATGAAGATACATTAATGAAACGTAAGCGTGAACTAGAAGAAGCTATTCATAACTTAGGGATTAGCTTTGAAGAGGAAGAAATAGCAGAACAGGATGATTTAGCGAATCAGTTTTCATTCGATGAGGAAGCTTTAGCAGAAATGAACCATAATGAGCATGAAAACAAATAATCTTTCAAGGTGTCATTGGATTGAAGGAAAGCCCGATTATTATGTTCAATATCATGATGAGGTTTGGGGAAAGCCAGAGCACAATGATCAACAATTGTTTCGCTGGTTAATATTAGAACTTTTTCATATAGGCTTATCATGGCAGCTCGTTTTATCGAAAATAGATAATTTTGACCAGGCCTTCGATTACTTTGATTATCATAAAGTCGCTCATTATAATGAAACGAAAATTCAGTCTTTAATGGACAATGAAGGTATTATACGTCATCAACAAAAAATTAGAGCCGCTGTTAATAATGCTCAAGCATTTATAAAAATTCAAAATGAATTTGGCAGTTTCGATCATTACATTTGGTCTTTTACAAATGGCAAAACCTTATTACGTGGACAAGGTCAACCTCTGCTGGCTCAGTCTGACTTAAGTGATGAAGTGACGAAAGACTTGAAGAAAAGAGGATTTAAGTTCTTAGGCAGTGTGACGGTTTATTCTTATTTGCAGGCAATTGGTATCCTGAATGATCATGATATTCATTGCCATTTTCGTTAAAAATATAAATACAAAAGTCATGCAATTAGAAAAAAAGTCCAATCCGTTCCGTAAAAGACAAGGGGGCTGGGCAAAAATTCCAATCCTTTCCATAAAATAAAGACAAGGTCATTATCTCAAGTGAGCAATGACCTTTTTTATCACGCATAGTAGTGAAAATTTCTTATAAAAGTATTATTAATTTTTACATAATTGAGGACAGAATGCTTTTAAAAGGTAAACAGAATGAAGTTTTGATATAATGGACAGGATTTAAGGAGGCATAGCATGAGTCAAAAAAGACAATCAAATTTTGAACTATTAAGAATATTTTCAATGTTCTTAATTGTTGGTAGCCATTTCGCAGTACATGGGACGTATGAGTCACCTGATTATTCAACGATTGAACAAATAGCTTTAGATATTTTAAGAATTGGTGGGAAATTAGGTTCAAATGTTTTTGTGATGATTGGTGCTTATTTTTTAGTCGGTAAAAACTTCAAATTTGAACGAGTAATCAGAATTGGTGTTCAGGTTTGGCTATATTCCATTGGGATTCTAGCGATTGCGGCTTACTTTCTTCATTTAGATAAAAAAGATGTTTATTTATCTATTTTTCCCTTTCCCGATGCCTATTGGTTTGCTACAACCTATATTTTACTTTTACTTTTCATCCCTGTTTTAAATAAACTCATCAGTTTAGTCGGGAAAAACGGGTTAGAATTCATCCTATCGACACTTTTTATGTTGTGGATAGTATTACCGAGTTTAAATTTAGCGACTTTCGGTTTAAATAATTTTACTTGGTTTGCGTTTTTATATTTAGCTGTAAGTTATATAAAATTATATACAGATGATAAATTATCGCAAATACCTTGGGGGATGGTCGGGATAACAACACTCGCAATAACAATTTTATCAATTATTTGGTTTCACTTAGTGAGTCACTTTATTCCGGAAAAGCTAAATGTTGTGCTCATACAATTGCGACAAAATGGCTTGCTCACTGTTATTTTAAGCTTCAGTTTATTTTTATTTGCCAAGGAAAGTAAAGTTTTTATTTCGCCTGTTGTTAATTATTTAAGTGGATTAACCTTTACCGTCTATTTAATTCACGAACATCCGATAATGCGACCAATTATTTGGGGCGTCGTGGACAATCAACGTTTTAATGGTTTTTTCCAAATGATAGGTGGGGGAATACTTTCAGCTATATTAGTTTTTGTTATCACGATGATGATTTCAATAGTAACCGAAAGAATACTTCATCCTTTAATGAATGTGATCACGAATAAAGGGTTAGTGATGGTGAATTATTTTATGGATTATTTGAAAGAAGAAATCTAACAAGGGAAGGACTTGAAAGGGTTATGTTACAAATAAAAGAAGTTAAGACACCACAAGAAATAGAACAATTATTTGAGCTACTCTCGGTAATTTGGAAGGAAGTATTCACTCCAATCATTGGGAAGGAACAGGTGGCGTATATGATGCGACATTACCAATCAATTGATAACATAACGCAAGAAATTGAAGATGATGTGCATTATTATTTTTTAGAGTATAATAACCAGCCCGTAGGTTATACCGCATTTCAAGACCAAGGAGAAAAAATTTATATTAGTAAATTGTATTTAAGTCAATCTTTTCGCGGTAAGGGGTTAATGTCATCCGTTTTTGATTGGTACGAAACATTAGGTAAAGGAAAAACATTATTTTTGAATGTTAATCAAGGGAATCATTTGGCTATTGCTGTATATGAGCATCGTGGTTTTACTAAAGTGGGTGAACGATACGTAGATATTGGCGAAGGGTATATAATGAATGACTTTATCTATGAAAAAGTCTTAAAAAGTTAGTACACGCTTAGCTTATATGGTAAAATGATGATAAAGGAATATTTAAAGAATTGAGGAAATTAATATGAAATGGGAAGATGTTCGAAAGAGTAAGAATGTCCAGGACCGCCGTAATCAATCTAGAGGAACTTCTTTTCCAGGAACCTCAGGTAGTAGAGGAGGTTCTTCTGGCGGGGGATTAGGTGGCGGCCTAATATGGTTATTATTGTCTCGTACTTCAGGTAAGATGAAACTCATATTGTTAGTCTTGTTTTTATTTCTTACGTTTTTAGGGTCAGGTGGATTGGGAAATCTAAATAATAGTACGATTTATAATCGTGATATCATACCTTCAGAAGAAGTGAGTGTTGATAACTCAATCAATAGTACCAATACGGATAGCCAGACATTAAATGCTTCAGATGACGAAGTACAATTTTTCCAAGCGGTTCTAGCAACGACGGAAGATTACTGGCATAGTATGTTTGACTCAATGGGTAAAACTTATCGTGAGCCTAGTCTGGTTATTTATACAGACAGCATTTCTACTGGTGGTTGTGGTGTAGGTAGTACTCAAGCAGGTCCCTTCTATTGTCCAGCTGATGAAACGGTATATATTGACTTACAGTTCTATCGGGATTTAACCACTAAGTACAATGCACCCGGTGACTTTGCAATGGCTTATGTCATCGCGCATGAAGTAGGACACCATGTTCAAAAACTTGTGGGTACGATGGATGATTATAATAGTGTTCGTCAAAGAATGTCTACCAAACAAGCTAATGATTTAACAGTGCGTTTGGAATTACAAGCAGACTATTATGCGGGAGCATGGGCAGATTATGTAAAACGAGAAGGTTTACTAGAAATGGGCGATATTGAGGAAGCATTACAAGCTGCTCATAGTGTTGGCGATGATACTTTACAAAAAGAAGCTTATGGATACGTAGTGCCTGATAGCTTTACACATGGAAGCTCAGAGCAAAGAAGAACTTGGTTTTTAAGAGGTTTTGAATATGCTGACTTCCAACATGGAGATACTTTTAATACAGATATTTAATAACTTCGTTATTATATGTAAAACAGCTAATAACCGGTTTTTCCAAGTGAAAGGGAGATAGCCTTAACGCTGGGAAAACTGGTTTTTTGATTGAGAAAATATAATTATGGAATAGAGGTGTTATGATTGGAAAAAAGATTAAAAGAAAAGTGGCAAAGTTTATCAAAAATCACGACAAACGAGCTATTAAAAGACAATATTGAGAAAAGTCCAAATACAGATCAGTTATATGAAATTTTAGATTTGAATGCAGAACAATTAACCTATTATATTGAAGAAGCCATTATAGAAAATCCTTTTATAGAAATTGATTATGCACTTGAGACACGAGTATCCACAATAAAAAATGCTATTTACCAAAATATAGAAAATGAGGTAGAGCGTAATTCACCTGGGATGGCACAGAGCTTGATTATGTTTTTATTTGAACAAATTATGATGTATCGCCATACACCGATACGTGATGTTATGGTAAGATTAGTCGACTATCTAGATGAGAAAGGTTATTTACCTTATCGTTATCAAGAGTTAGCAACCAAACTGAATGAAGATGATATTTTAGTTCTTGATGCGATGACTTTGTTTAAACAGTTAGAACCAGCAGGTGTAGGTGCTTATGATTTACAAGAATGCTTAATGTTGCAAACAGAGCAAGATAGTCATGCTCCTAATATTGCATATCTTTTATTAGAAGAGTATTTTGATTTAGTTTCAAAGCAAGATGTTGAAGGCATTCATCAGGTGAGTGGTTTACCTAATGAGGAAATTGAAGCCAGCTTAAATTATTTTCATTCTTTAAGACCTGTACCAGCAGCCGTTTTTGACAAAGCGGATAAAGTGAATCTTATCCCAGATGTTTCGGTTCGTTATAATCAAGATGATATTGAACTACGTTATAATCGTCAATATTATCCAAGAATTATTTTTAATCAAAAATATTACGATGAGATGGCTCTCCAAAATGATACGCAATTATTCGAATACATTACAACTCATCGACAAAATTTTCAAGTATTAGCTTATAATCTTCGTGTTCGCGAACAATTAGTCTTAGCAGCAGTTAAAGCACTAGTATTGGCCCAAAAAGATTATTTAACGGAAATTAAAAACGAGAAGCGCCCTTATTTAATTAAAGATTTAGCGAGAGATTTGGATATACCCGAGGCACTAGCTCATTTAGTCGTTACGAATAAAAACCTTGAAATGAAATTTGGCATTATTCCATTAACTGATTTAATTAATGTTACTCATCATCAAGGACGTGGAGGGCTTAATACTGTTAATATTAAAGAAATTATGGCTAATATTATTGAGAATTCACCACAAGAACTTTCAGATAATGAAATAGTGTCCCAGTTAGCAGCACAAAAAATTATTATGAGTGAACAATTAGTAGCGGATTATCGTAAGGCTTTAGAATAGTTTAGTGGATAGTCTAGCTAAATAAAACTTCGAAATCAGTAGGTAGAAAAAGACCTTAATGTTAGTTTTATTCTAACATTTAAGGTCTTTATTATATCCAGAGTTACTCTTGAGTATATGTAAAGAGTGGTTTAGTCCAATTGGTTAAATGATAAACATAGAGTTCTTTCTCTTGAGGATTATAATAAGCAATCATTATTAATCGATTACCAATTTCCGTCATAACGTCTGATAGGATGTTAATATCATTATCCTCAGCAATCCTTTGAGCATTTTCATATGTTACAGGAACAATGACTCTAGGTATATAAACTTTTTCGTCGTCAAGATTCATAGTGACTTGGTCAACAGTTAAATCTAAGCCATTTAATGCATCTTTTTGATTTAATGCTTCTGTTAGGTTATCTAATTCAACGTCTGTTAAGGCTGTTTGGTTGGCAGCTTTTTCTTCTTCTGAATAATTAGCGATATAGTATTCGTTAATAGCGGTATAAATATCAACGTTTAGCAATTCTTCTGGTACATCTGCTTGAGGATAATCCCGATTATTAATAATCGCTTCGTTAAATAAAGAATCCACTGTCGTTTCAGCTTCAGATGGACTGGTCGTTTCAACTTCAGTAGATGCTATAGTGGTCTCAGATTCTGCTTGGTTGTCAGAGACAATTTCGACCTGCGATCCATTGGTATTATCGCTTAATGTTTTCATTTTATTTGAATTGAATGATTGAGGAATAAAGTTTATATATAATACACCGGCTAAGATAACCGTTAACAGTAATAAAATAAGTTTTTTCATAATAACACCTTTCTATCTATGTATCACACTATATTCTAACAGAAATTTACGAGACTTGTATCACATTTATGTAACAGTCTGATGTCAGAATATATGAGTTTACTTGAAATTTACCTACTTTTAACTTATTATTAAGGACGAAGGAATTCTGGAGGTATTACATGAAAGCAGAATTAATTAAAGAGGCATTTAAATTAAATTTAGACATTAGCCGATTGAGAAGAAAATTTTTTGATAGTAGTTATGAAATGTCTCGTAGTGAATTTGTATTATTAGATTATGTAGTGGAATTGGAAGAAAAAGACGAAAAACAAACCATTTCTGAAGTTGCAACGGAGTTGAATATTTCTAACGCTGCCGTTTCAAGAACAATTAAACATTTGTTAGCTAAAGGATGGTTGTTTAGAGAAACCTTAGAGGAGGACCGCCGCAATGGAATTATTAAAATCTCTGATGAAGGTCGCAAAATTTATGAAGTGACGAATGCAAGATTTAATAAACAAATTGAAGCAGGCTTTAAAAACGTTAAAGAAGAACAGTTAGAGCAGTTCATTGCGATAAGTCGTGAATTGATTGAGGGTTTAGGTAAATCAAGTGAGTGCTAAATTCATCTTGGGATATGGTTGAGCTTCAACTTGATTAATTCAATCAAGTTATTGTTCGTTAATTAAAAGCGCAGTGGTTGAGTGGCCTCAACCTGCGTCTTTCGACTTGTTTGAGGCCTACTCAACTTTGCGGGGGTGGACAGACGAAGCGAAAATCAATCGCTTTTCAACTTTTGGTCCACTCCCAACTTTGCGGGGGTAGGCTGACGAAGCGAAAATCAATCGCTTTTCTACTTCTGGTCCACTCCCAACTTTGCGGGGGTAGGTTGACGAAGCGAAAATTATTTCATTTTCAACTTCTGGTCCACCTCCAATGATGTTAGCAGTGATAAAGATAAAACTTTGGTTTAATTAAACTTAAAGATTGAATAAAATTATGCCTATTGAAATGGCCTTAATCAAAAAGGGAGTGGGTAGCGAGAGCGGAATTTATATTTTCGTTTGTTACCCACTTTTATTATTATTTGAAAAGGAGCGTTTTTAATAATAAGGGGAAAAAGATGAAAACAGTATGGAAATTTATCAAGGGGATTATTAAATTGATTTTATATGGAATGATAGCAGTTGGATTAGGCATAATCTTGATAAATGGCTTGGTCATTATAAAGGGAATGACGAATTTTCAAGAAATTGATACTCTTCAACAAGAACCGTTGATGCAAGATGAATCTGTTCCGGTATTAGTATTAGGGGCTGGGATTATTGATGCAGACACTCCTAGCACTATTTTAAAGTTAAGGTTAGATAAAGCAGTGGCGTTTCATCAGGCATTTCCGAATAATCCGATTATTATGAGTGGTGATCATATGGATATGTACTATAACGAGGTTGCCGTAATGAAAAAGTATGTAGTTAGTAAAGGGGTCAAGAGTGAAAAAGTCTATTTAGATCATGCAGGCTATTCTACTTATGACAGTTTATATCGATTAAAGCATGTTTTAAATCAAGAAAAAGTTATCATTATTACTCAAGGGTATCATTTGTCCAGAGCGTTATTATTAGCAGAAGGATTTGGTATGCAAGCGATTGGTATACCAGCTGATGAAGCAAGTTCAACACGATTCGAAAGAGAAACACGAGAATTATTAGCTAGAGTTAAAGATTTCTTCGTTGTTTATTTTAAATATGAATTACCGCAACCCGAATTAAATTATGGGTTTAATTTAAAAGATTCAGGTGATTTAACGAATGAAAAAGAGCTCTTATGAAATAAAGTTAAAATAAAATGAGATTTATGTTAAAAACCTATTGACTTTTATCATTTTATCTAATAAACTATGGATAAGAAATCAAAAGAAAGGTGATGTTAACGATGAATACGCACTTATTACAAAATGTATCATATTTTTACAGCTACTTTAGATAGTGTTTGTATCTACTATGGGTACAAACCGGAAACGAAAGTTTGTATCTATGGGAGCTGAAAAATTTTGATGCCCGCATAGATGTTGTAAAAATCTAAGCGGGACGTAATAAGAGAGCATCCAAGCATCTTTGTTTTGGTAGTGAGTCTTAAAAGACCTGTTTAGATTAACTAAACAGGTCTTTTAATTTTTAGGAGGAAATAAAATGAAAAAAGGTTATTATTATTTGCAGTTAATGAAGTTATTAGGAATTTTAGCTTTGGTGCTAGGATATGTTTCACCTGTTCTTGCAGAAGAAACTTTAAAGGTTGGTGTTTTACAATATGTTGAACATGAATCTTTAAATGCAACGTATCAAGGATTCATCGATGGATTAAAAGAAGCCGGTTATGAAGAGGGCAAAAACCTTGAAATTGATTTCTTAAATGCTGCTGCTGACAATGCTAATCTACAATCTATGAGTGAAAAATTAGTGAATAACAATGATGTACTTTTTGCGATTGCAACTCCTGCAGCTCAAGCATTAGCCAATGTAGCTGGAGATAAACCATTATATTTCTCAGCTGTAACGGATCCAGTCAGCGCTGGCTTGGTTGACAGTTTAGACAAACCAGGTAAAAATGTGACAGGTACCATCGATGCTGCCCCAATTGAAGAGCAAGTGAAATTATTACAAAAAGTTGCCCCAGAAGCAAAAACAATCGGTCTTTTATACAATTCAGGGGAGGCAAATTCGTTATCAGAAGCAGAGAACGCCAAAGAACAATTAACTGCAGTAGGGCTAAAGGTTGAAGAAGCAACTGTGACCTCTACTAATGATATTAGTCAGGTGATGGGTTCTTTAGTAAGTAAAGTGGATGCAATATTCACTGTAACAGATAATACTGTTGCGAGTGCAATGACCTTAGTAGGTGACTTAGCTATCGAAGCCAAGCTGCCAATCGTCGGTGGCTCAGAAGATATGATTAATGAAAATGGATTAGTAACATACGGATTAAATTATTATAACTTAGGTAAACAAACGGCAGCAATGGTTGTTAAACAGCAAGAAGAAAATTTAAATGTTTCAGAGGTGCCAGTAGAATCAGCGAGCGAAAATAATTTAATTATTAATGAGAAAGTTGCGGAAGCATTAGGGATTGATATTACAAATTTAAAAGTAGAGTAGGAGAATAAAGATGAAAACGAACAATAATTTCAGTCGATTTAGTTTAGTGGTGTTAGTTTTATTAAGTTTTATAACCGTGTTACCCTTACAACGAGTAACTGCCGAGGATACAATAAAAATTGGTGTTTTACAAACAGTTGAACATGAAGCACTAGATGCGGTATTAAAAGGGTTTGAGGAAACTTTAAATAACTCTGAATTAGCGGATAGAGTAGAAATCAATGTGCAAAACGCAAGTGGCGATATGGCAAATTTACAATCAATGAGTGAAAAATTAGCAAGAGAAAATGATTTGTTATTTGCTATTGCGACTCCTGCAGCTCAAGCTCTAGCTACGGTTGAGTCAACTAAACCTATTTTTATAGCAGCGGTTACTGATCCTGTTGAAGCAGGATTAGCAGAATCTTTGGAAAAGCCTGGACGCAATGTAACGGGGACGACCGATATGGCACCGATTGCTGAACAAGTGGCTTTATTACTCAATAATTTTCCCGATGTTAAAACTGTAGGGATGATTTTTAATTCGAGTGAAATTAATTCGGTAGTGTTAACCGACAAAGCGACTGAAGAATTTGAAGCCAAAGGTGTTAAGGTAGAAGTAGGGACAGTGACTAGCACTAACGATATTGCTCAAGTCATGGGCTCACTAGTTGAAAAAGTCGATGCGATGTTCATGGTCACTGACAATACCATTGATAGTTCAATCTCATTAGTGGGGGATTTAGCCAAACAGGCCGGAATTCCAACAATTGGTTCTTCCGATTCTGTGGTGCAAAAAAATGGCTTAGCAACTTTATCTAATTCTTATGAAGATTACGGCATTCAAACAGCAAATATGTTAATTAAGTTAGTTTCAGAAGATTTAAAACCTGCTGATATGCCGATTGAGACTGCTGACAAGTTACAATTAATTGTAAATGAGGAATTTGCACAAGCGATTGGCGTAGATCCAGATTCCATTAAATAAGTTATGAACAATTTACTCTCAACTTGTGGACAACCTGTGTATAACTAGCTTTTTTATGAAAAAGTTGTGCATAAGTTGAGAGAATTATGAAATAAAAGGAAAAATCTCAAATCGATATTGAAACTTAATCCACAAATGATTTACAATAAAACATAGAATATAAAACTTTTTTATAGATAGCACAGCTACCAAAAATAAAAACAGCTTCGTTTTTTGTGTTTAAGTTATTAAATGAATGATTTACTATGTGAAAGAAGGAAAAAAGAAATGTTGGAAATTATTACATCGAGTTTTACACAAGGTGTTGTCTGGGCCGTTATGGCTTTAGGCGTTTATATTACCTTTCGCTTGCTTGATATAGCTGATTTGTCTGCGGAAGGGAGCTTTCCTCTTGGTGCGGCTATTTGTGCTACCTTAATCACCAGTGGGGTACACCCCATTTTTGCAACCATTGCGGCTTTCTTTGGAGGCGGCTTAGCCGGAGTGGTTGCAGGGTGGATTCATACGAAATTAAAAATCCCTGCTCTATTGACCGGTATTTTACTGTTAACCGCGTTGTATTCCATTAATTTACATGTGATGACCGGCCGGCCTAATATAGCTTTATTGGGTCAATCAACCTTATATTCAATAGTTCAAGAAGCGACGGGATGGAGTAAAAATTTTAGTGTAACCGTGGTAACTTTATTAATTTTGGCAGTTATTATTATTTTACTAGTGACCTTTCTAAATACAGAGATTGGCTTAGCCTTAAGAGCCACTGGGGATAATGAAACGATGAGTTCGGCCAATGGCATTAATACTAAAAGAATGAAAACTTTAGGTTATATGCTAGGTAATGGGTTAATTGCGTTAGCAGGAGCATTGGTTGCTCAAAAAGATGGATTTAGTGATATTGGTATGGGAATCGGGACGATTGTCATTGGCTTGGCTTCTATTATTGTGGCTGAAGTCATCTTACCTAACAAACCGCTTGCTATTCGTATGATTTCGCTTATTTTAGGAAGTTTTGTGTATCGCTTAATCATTGACATCATTTTAAATCAGCAATTGATCAGTATTCGCGCAACAGACTTAAGATTATTCTCAGCAATCTTACTAACAATTGTGTTATATCTACCTGAGTTTCAAAGAAATCAGTTACAGAAAAAAGGTATTGCTAATGGAGGTCGTTCAAAATGAGTCAATTAGTTTTAAATAATATTCACAAAACTTTTGGGATGGGAACCGTGAATGAAAACCATGTTTTGAAAGGAATTGATTTAACCTTAGATAAAGGTGATTTCGTAACGGTTATCGGAGGCAATGGGGCAGGTAAATCTACTTTGCTTAATACCATTGCGGGTCATCATATTCCTGATCAAGGAACGATTATGATTGGAGAGGCGGATATCACTACTTTATCAAACCATCAAAGAGCTAATAAAATAGGCTATGTGTTTCAAGACCCTAAATTGGGGACGGCACGTCGTTTAACGATTCAAGAAAATATGGCACTAGCAAACCGTAGAGGGTTAAATCGTGGTTTATCATGGGGCGTAAAACGATCTGAACGCGAATTTATAAAAAATAAATTATCGTCTTTAGGTTTAGGGTTGGAAAATCGGTTAAATACAGATGTCGAATTTTTATCAGGTGGTCAAAGACAAGCCTTAACATTATTGATGGCCACCTTAAGAGAACCAGAATTATTATTGTTAGATGAACATACGGCTGCCTTAGATCCTAAAACGAGTGAAATGGTGTTAAACCTAACCGATAAAATAATTGCCGAACAGAATTTAACTGCCTTAATGATTACGCATAATATGGCGGATGCGATAAAATATGGCAATCGATTGATTATGTTACATCATGGAAAAGTCATTTTGGATGTTAAAGAGCATGAAAAGAAAAACATGACCGTGATTGATTTATTAGATTTATTTAAGCAACATAGTGGCGAAGCAGTAACTTCAGATGCAATGCTGTTAAGTTAGGAGAATCAAAACATATGAAAAAGAATAGTTTATTGCAAAAACTGGTTCTATTATTAAGTTTGATTATTTATTTAACCATTTTGGGTAATCAATACTTCAGTTGGAATTTATTAGGAATGAATCCGTTGACCCTTTCTATGTTAGGTATTTTTATCAGTAGCCTATTATTGTGGTTATTTATCGCAATTGATTGGCCAAGTCTCTTATGTTTATTTGGGATGGCTTTAATACCAGAAGTTGGATTCACAAAAATATTACCACTTTCTTTTGGTAATATAACCTTCGCATTTTTATTATTTACATTTTTATTGACCTATTCCTTGGAGCAAACTTATTTTATTAAACGAGTGACTGCATGGGCTCTTCACAGTCGATGGGCTCAAGCCTCCTCTTGGAAACTATTGATTGCCTTTTATTGTGTTATGTTATGTTTAGGCAGTTTTATTTCGCCGACTATTTTGTTTATGATTGCGTATCCTATTTTTGAAGAATTGGCTCATCAGTTCGGATTTGATAAAGGGAATCGCAATGCTGCGATTATGCTTTTTACATTATATACCACTATTGCAATAGGGACTGCAATGACACCGATTAATCATGTGTTTGCGATAACGGCCATTGGTTTGTATGAAGCTGCTTTTAAGGCTTCGATAAGTTATTTTCAATACATGATGATTGGTATTCCGACAGGTATCTTTATTTTTATCTTTTTATTAATTTTTATAAAATATGTTTGGAAATTAGAATTAGCAGAAGTCACAAGTCAACGTCTTGAATCACTAAAAAGTATTCCTAAAATGTCACGTGAAGAAAAATGGATTGTGACGGTTTTTGCAATGGTCGTAGCGATGTGGTTGTTACCAGAATTATTTGTGATGATTCTGCCTGGGCTTTCAGCTTTTTTTAAACAAGCAGGGATTGTGTTCCCGCCTTTAATGGGCGTGATTATGTTAGCAGTGATACGAATTTCAGGCAAACCGTTACTTGATATTAACAAGGCTATGAAAGAAGGCGTTTATTGGCCAAGTTTACTATTGGTGGCAGCCACTTTAGCGTTGGGGAGTATGCTCGCTAATGAGAATGTTGGGATTGTAGCACTCTTAAATAATGGGATATCTCCTATCTTTAATAATTTGTCAGGATTTGTAGTAGTATTAATTTTTGTTATTTGGGCAGGTTTGCAAACAAACCTAAGTTCCAATTTGGTTACCGTATCGGTTGTATCGGCAGTGGCCATTGCATTGGCTAATTCTTTGGATTTTAGCGCTAATTCAGCTTTAATTGCGGTATTTATTGGATTTATGTCATCGATGGCGATGATGACCCCACCAGCGATGCCTTATGTAGCCATTGCGATTGGTGAAAGATGGCTTACAAGTCGCCAGGCATTAATTATTGGTTTTTGGATACTGGTGGTGACGATTTTAAGCTGTATGTTAGTAGGATACCCAATAGGCAGTGGAATATTATGAAAGTAGGGATTGAATGTTAGAGCAACAACGTGCTGAAATTGATCGAATTGATCGCCAACTCGTTAAATTATTTGAAGAACGCATGAAAGTGGTCGAAGAAGTCATTGAGATAAAAATAGAATTGAATATGGATATACTTGATTCAAGTAGAGAATCAAAAGTAATTGAAACAGCAGTTAGTCGATTAGAAAACCCTGAACTAGCAAGTGAAACGCGCGAATTTTTTAGCGAGTTAATGAGTATATCCAGAAATTATCAGGCAAAAATCCGTCAAAATAAATTAAATTATTAATTGGACTAGTCAAGCTTTTGAATATATGATACACTATTGGAGATTTAAGGACTTTAAGGTGTACCGAGAGTATACTAAGGCTACATGTTAGTTAGCGATATTAGATCGTTAAAGCCCTTAAGCCAAAAATAAGGGCTATTTTTGTATGCATTTTTACGAAAATAGCGGAAAAGAGGGAAAGATGGAGACATCAACAAACAAACCATTATTATTAGACGTTCATGAAAAGCCGGCCTTTTTACCTGGAGTGTTGCTTAGTTTTCAACATGTATTTGCAATGTTTGGCGCAACAATTCTGGTGCCTTTAATACTGGGGATGTCAGTTTCTACCGCTTTATTTGCGAGTGGTATCGGGACGCTGATTTATATCTTTGCAACTAAAGCGCAAGTTCCAGTTTATCTTGGCTCATCATTTGCTTACATATCAGCCATGGCGATAGCAAAGGAAGCAATGGGTGGTGAAATAGATGCAGCTCAAACAGGGATTATGTTGGTGGGGATTGTCTATGTTTTAACGGCTGTATTAATTAAAAAAATTGGTAGCGAATGGGTTAATCGTATTCTTCCACCAGTCGTAATTGGTCCAATGATTATGGTAATTGGATTGGGATTAGCGAATTCAGCCGTAACCAATGCAGGGTTCGTTAAAGATGGTGATTGGCGCAATATTGTGGTTGCTTTGATGACATTTGGCGTATCAGTTCTGATTACTATCAAAGGCAAAGGCTTTATTAAAGTCGTACCTTTCTTAATTGCTATTATCGTAGGATACCTTTTTGCGATTGTTTTCGGATTAGTAGATTTTACTCCAGTGGTTAATGCCAATTGGCTAGCTATTCCTGACATAAGTTTACCTTTCGCGACTTCTTTTTCGAGTCTAAAACAATATAATCTTTATTTTGGACCAGAAGCTTTGGCAATTTTACCGATTGCTATCGTAACAGTTGCCGAACATATCGGCGATCATATCGTATTAGGAGAAATTACTAATCATGACTATGTTCAAAAACCTGGATTACACCGAACATTAATTGGTGATGGGGTAGCAACTTTTGTGTCAGCCTTAATCGGTGGACCAGCTAATACAACCTATGGTGAAAATACTGGCGTTATTGGTATGACTAGAATAGCGAGTGTGTCAGTTATTCGAAATGCCGCCGTAATTGCGATTATCTTAAGTTTCTTTGGTAAATTTACAGCCTTAATTTCAACCATTCCTAATGCGGTATTGGGTGGAATGGCCATCCTTTTATATGGGGTTATTGCAAGTAATGGATTAAAAGTCATGATAAAAGCAAGAACGAATTTTAATCACTCACGTAATCTTATTATTGCTAGTGCAATGTTAGTCATTGGTTTAGGTGGGGCTGTTTTAGAATTAGGATCAGCTTTAACCATATCAGGGACCGCTTTAAGTGCTATTGTCGGAGTTATTTTAAATCTAGTCTTACCAGCAGAAGATTAATAAAAAACAATAGACATTTTCTATTTGTCGCTATCTTAAGTTAGCGCGGTAGAAAATGTCTATTTTTGTATTTAGTATGATTCAGCGATGTCGCATTAAAATAAGCGCTGCTGCAATAGGGTCGAGTGGTAAACAAAGCTGTTCGAGGCTTTGAAGATTATAGAGTTTTAAACGATCTTGTTTTTGTAGCCAATCAATTAAAAGTGATTTGATAATAGGGATGGTTTTAACAACTCCCTCTACCTCAAAATGTAAGGTAGCGGCTAATGTTAAAGGAAACCAAGCAATGAGATTGAGTAATGATTGATGGATAATATATTCAGGCTCATCTTCGTGGATTACTAATAATTCATTACTTTTTAGTTGTTCTAGTCTCGTTTGTTGATGAAAAGAGTAGTGGTGAGAGAGTTTATGAAAATTTACAGGGAAATTATGATTTAGAAAAGATAATAACTCGTTAAAATATGATTGGCTTTCTATAATGAGATTTTGTTGGTAAGCAGTGACGATTTTAAAAATAGAACCGCTTAAAAAATCAACAGGTATTGAGTGGGATGGGTCTAGTAATTCTCGCTCAATAATTTTAGCATAAACCTCCAAGGTTTGTTTTAGTAGTAGATGTGTTGGAATCCCTATTTTGGATTGTGTCCCTTGCAACAAAGGATGAGTACTAATAGTGACAGCACAATTAACGATATGATGCGACATTCTCTAACCTCCTTAGGAAAACGTTTACTTTATTGTAATAAATTTAACAAAGGAAGTCTAGTCAGGAATTAATGACATGAAAAGGGTTTATTCCTTAAAAATGATAAAGTTTCTCATAATTCGATTGAATTAATTGCCGTTTTAAGGTATACTCCAACTACAAATTAAATTATAGTAAGAAGGGGTTAATGATTATGCAATTATTTATGCAACAACTCATAAACGGAATTGCCCTGGGGAGTATTTACGCGTTGGTCGCCTTAGGTTATACCATGGTTTATGGAACCATTAAATTAATAAACTTCGCTCACGGCGACATCTATATGGTGGGAGCTTTCTTTGGATATTATTTGGTCAGTGTTTTACAAATGAATGTTTATTTAGCGATGATTGTCGCAATGTTCTTTTGTGCCATTTTAGGAGTGGTGATTGAACGGATTGCGTATAAACCGCTGAGAAATTCAACACGTGTGGCAGCCCTCATTACTGCAATTGGTGTATCATATTTACTGCAAAATTCAATGATTTATTTCGTGGGACCTGAAGTTAAGGCCTTTCCAAGTACCGTTACGAACCAAATTTATAGAGTGTTCGGATTGGTAATTAATTCTAAACAAATACTTGTTTTTATCACAACCGTTATTTTTATGGTTTTATTACAAATCATTGTGAAATATACCAAGATGGGAAAAGCAATGCGTGCAGTAGCGGTTGATGCAGAAGCAGCTCAATTAATGGGCATCAATGTCGATCGGGTGATTTCTTTTACGTTTGCTCTTGGATCTGGTTTAGCAGGAATTGCGGGTGTATTAGTTGGTGTTTATTATAACTCAATTATCCCGACGATGGGGATTACGTATGGATTGAAAGCTTTCGTGGCAGCGGTGGTAGGTGGAATCGGTAGTATTCCCGGTGCGATGGTTGGTGGTTATTTGATTGGCTTATTAGAAACGATTGTAACTTTCTTAGGATGGTCAACTTATCGTGATGCGGCTGTTTATGGATTATTAATTGTTATATTATTAGTATTACCTTCTGGATTATTCGTTAAAAATGTGAGAGAGAAAGTTTAGGTGGTCAAGATGCAAAGATTACATTTAAAAAATATCATATGGTTACTGACCGCAATTTTAGGATTTGTATTATTGTCATTTTTAGTCAATAGAGGCATTATTAATCGTTTTTATCAAATTACCCTGGTTACTATTATGCTGAATATTATTTATGCTGTTGGACTAAATTTAGTCTTAGGAATTGCAGGGCAATTTTCTTTAGGACATGCTGCTTTTATCGCAATCGGTGGCTACTCCAGTGCCATCATTAGTAAATCATTCGAAAATAGTTTAATCGGCATGTTTGTAGGAATGGGGATTGGTGTTGTTTTATCTATTTTACTAGCTTTAATAGTAGGTATTCCGACATTAAGATTAAAAGGTGATTATTTAGCTATTGCGACTTTAGGTGTTGCAGAAATTGTTCGGGTAGTCATTAACAATATGAGAGATTTAACCAATGGGCCAGCAGGAATTAGTGGAATCCCTCTCGTTACAACATGGCAATTAGTTTATTTCTTTTTAGTTATAACGACCATATTTATTCTTAATTATGTCTATAGTAGTGCTGGGCGTGCGACAATGGCTATACAACAAGATGAAATTGCCGCTGAAGCAATGGGGGTTGATGTTACAAAATATAAAGTGCTAGCATTTGTCATTGGGGCAATCACCGCCAGTATCGCAGGGGCATTACAAGCGAATTATATTGGTATTGTGACGCCGAGTGATTATACTTTTGCTAAATCAATTGATATTTTAATTATTGTGGTGTTTGGTGGAATAGGTAGTTTTACCGGTACCTTTGTAGCCGCCATTATTCTAGGAGTATTAAATGTATTTTTACAAGATTTTGGCCAATTAAGAATGATCATTTATGGATTTGCGGTTATTTTAATCATGATTTTTAGACCTGGTGGTTTGTTAGGAACTTCAGAATTAAGAATCGGTCAAATAGTTGCTAATTTGTTTAATCGTCGTAAGGAGGTAGCTAAATGAGTTTATTAGAAGTAAATCAGTTGACTAAAAATTTTGGTGGTTTAGCAGCAGTCTCCAATGTATCGATGCATTTAGAAAAAAATGAATTAGTGGGACTTATTGGACCTAATGGGGCAGGTAAAACGACGTTTTTTAATTTGTTAACTGGCGTTTATGTGCCAAGCGAAGGCGAAGTGAAAATGCATACCCACCAAGGGGAGAAAATACTAAATGGACTAAAACCGGATAAAATAAGCAGTTATGGTTTAGCTAGAACATTTCAAAATATTCGTTTATTCAAAGATCAATCTGTAATTGAAAATGTCATGGTCGCCATGAATCGTGAACAAGGCAATTCGCTATTTTCAACGATCTTTAGAACCAATCAATACTACCAGACAGAAGTAAACTTAAGAGCCGAAGCAATGGAACTATTGAAGATTTTCAATTTAGATCAGTTAGCAAATGAAAAAGCAAAAAATCTCGCTTATGGACAACAGCGCCGATTAGAAATTGTTCGAGCGTTGGCGACTAAACCTAAAATTTTATTTTTAGATGAACCAGCGGCTGGAATGAATCCTAATGAAACCGCAGAATTGACCGAATTAATTGCACAAATTAGAAAGCAGTTTGATTTGACGATTGTTTTAATTGAACATGATATGTCATTAGTGATGAAAATCTGTCAAAGAATATATGTATTGGAGTATGGACGTTTAATCGCTCATGGTACTCCTGAGGAAATTAAACAGAATCCTGATGTTATCAGAGCTTACTTAGGAGGTGACGAATAATGCTTGTTGTAAATGATTTAGTTGTCAATTATGGTATGATTAAAGCAGTAACACAAGTTTCGTTTGAAGTTAAAGAAGGCGAAATCGTCACCTTAATCGGAGCAAATGGTGCTGGAAAGTCAACTATATTGAGAACAATCTCTGGATTGGTAAAACCTGCTTCGGGCTCAATGGTGTTTAACAATAGTGACTTGCTTAAAATGAGTCCACAAAATATTGTAAAAAATGGCCTAATACATGTGCCAGAAGGGCGTCACGTATTTAAAGGAATGACTGTTAAGGAAAATTTAGAAATGGGTGCTTTTCTAAGAAAGGATAAAGAAAACTTAGCGCAGGAAGTAGAAGAGGTTTTTGAGCGATTCCCAGTTCTTAAAGAGAGAATTAATCAAGATGCGGCGACCTTATCAGGTGGTGAACAACAAATGTTAGCCATGGGAAGAGCGTTGATGTCAAAACCAAAATTACTATTATTAGATGAACCATCAATGGGTCTAGCTCCGATTTTTATCCGAGAAATATTCAATATAATAACGGAAATTAATAAAAAAGGCACGACCATTTTATTAATCGAACAAAATGCCAAAATGGCTCTGTCCATTGCCGACCGAGGTTATGTTTTAGAAACAGGCAAAATTGTTTCAAGTGGAGCAGGTCAAGAGTTATTAGCAAGTGATGAAGTTCAAAAAGCCTATTTAGGAGGTTAAGTTAACGATGTATGTAAAAAATTATATGACCACCAATTTGATTGTGATTGGACCGGAAGCATCCATGATAGATGCAAATGATTTAATGAAGCAACATAATATTAATCGTTTGCCTGTAGTAGAAAATGAGCGTTTAGTCGGACTCATTACCCGCAGTATTATTGCTGAAAATTCACCATCAGGTGCGACAAGTTTAAGTAAGTTTGAACTCAATTATCTATTGGATAAAACAAAAGTGAAAGATATTATGGAAAAACAGGTTATCCAAATATCACCTGATCATCTGCTTGAAGAAGCAGCTGTCATTATGCGCAATTCAAATATTGGGGTATTAGTGGTAAGTGAAAACAACCAGATAAAAGGAATCATCACGGATAAAGATATTTTTAGAGCCTTTGCTGATATCTCAGGCTATAATATTCCAGGTTCTAGTGTCGTAGTGGCAGTGCAACAAGATCGTCGAGGGGTTATTGAGGAGATAGGTGATGCATTATTAGAATCAGATTCTAACCTGACAAACTTAGTGGTGTATCATACAGAGGATGGGATTCGAGTCGTTATTCACATTGATAGTGATAATCCTAGTGATTTAGTTGAAAAACTAAAAAATCGAAATTTAATCGTCAATTCAGTCCAAGTTAAAGAAATGGAATAGAAAAATGAGCATTTTTGCTCATTTTTCTGTTTTTTTAGTTGACGGCGCCTATAATTTATGATAAATTTATGTAGGTGTTTTTAATGACAGATTCCTGAATACCAGTCGTGCTGACTGCTTAAAAACCCTATCACTAGGAGGCAACAAAGGTTGCTGTAAATTTTTTATTCAAAAATGACACACTTGGATGTGTGGACTAAGATTTTAAGAGAGGAGGACCTTTAAATGCCAACAATTAATCAATTAGTTAATAAACCACGTAAGTCAAAATCAACTAAATCAAATTCACCGGCTTTAAATAAAGGTTACAACAGTTTCAAAAAAACCCAAATAGATACATTCTCACCTCAAAAACGTGGTGTTTGTACACGTGTGGGTACTATGACACCTAAAAAACCTAACTCAGCATTACGTAAATATGCCCGTGTTCGTTTATCAAACTTAATGGAAGTTACAGCTTATATCCCAGGGATTGGCCATAACTTACAAGAACACAGTGTGGTTTTAATCCGTGGCGGTCGTGTTAAAGACTTACCAGGGGTACGTTACCACATCGTTCGTGGTGCTTTAGATACAGCAGGGGTTAATAACCGTGCTCAAAGCCGTTCAAAATACGGTACTAAAAAACCTAAATCTAAATAATCAATTAAAATAGAGACTTAAATAAATACAATTTCAGAAAGGAGGATTTTGAATGCCTCGTAAAGGAGCAATCGCTAAACGTGAAGTTTTAGCAGATCCAATTTATAATTCAAAATTAGTTACCCGTACAATTAACCGTTTAATGGTTGATGGAAAACGTGGTAAAGCTGCAACAATCTTATATTCAGCTTTCGATATTATCCGTGAACAAACAGGCCAAGATCCATTAGAAGTTTTTGATCAAGCAATTGAAAACATTATGCCATTATTAGAAGTTAAAGCTCGTCGTGTCGGTGGTGCCAACTTCCAAGTACCAGTAGAAGTTCGTCCAGAACGTCGCTATACTTTAGCTATCCGTTGGTTAGTGAACTACTCACGTCTACGTGGTGAAAAAACAATGGAAACTCGTTTAGCTCGTGAAATCATGGATGCTGCCAACAATACAGGTGCTTCAGTTCGTAAACGTGAAGACACACATAAAATGGCAGAAGCAAATAAAGCATTTGCACACTACCGCTGGTAAGATTTTTATGTTAGAATTTTTAATGACAGCATTTTATTTAATGGTAAAATGCAGTCATTTGTTGACATCTACTCAGAAAATGAAAGAGGGGTATATTTCAGATGGCAAAACGAGAGTTTTCTCTTGAAAAAACACGTAATATCGGTATCATGGCTCACATCGATGCTGGTAAGACAACAACGACAGAACGTATCTTGTACTATACTGGTCGTATCCATAAAATTGGTGAAACTCATGAGGGTGGAGCTCAAATGGACTGGATGGAACAAGAACAGGAACGTGGTATTACCATTACTTCAGCTGCAACAACAGCTCAATGGAACAACCATCGTGTAAACATTATCGATACTCCAGGACACGTGGACTTTACTGTCGAAGTAGAACGTTCATTACGTGTATTGGACGGTGCGGTTGCATTATTAGACGGACAATCAGGTGTAGAACCTCAAACTGAAACAGTTTGGCGTCAAGCAAGTGCGTATAATGTTCCTCGTATTGTATTCGTCAATAAAATGGATAAAACCGGTGCTGACTTCTTATATTCAGTAGGAACAATCCATAACCGATTACAAGCGAATGCTCACCCTGTTCAATTACCTATTGGTGCTGAAGATAACTTCAGAGGTATCATTGATTTATTAAATATGAGAGCTTACGTATATAATAACGATTTAGGTACTGATATCGAAGAAATTGATATACCTGAAGAATACCAAGAATTAGCAGAAGAATGGCGTGGTAAATTAGTTGAAGCTGTTGCTGAAACAGATGAAGATTTAATGATGGCTTACCTTGAAGGTGAAGAGCTTGACGTGCCAACATTAAAAGCAGCCATTCGTAAAGCAACTGTAGCAGCAGAATTTTATCCAGTATTCTGTGGTTCAGCTTTCAAAAACAAAGGGGTTCAATTATTACTTGATGGTGTAATTGATTATTTACCTGCACCAGTCGATATTCCTTCAATTAAAGGAACTTTACCTGATACTGGTGAAGAAGTAGAACGTCATGCAGATGACTCAGAACCTTTCTCTGCTTTAGCATTTAAAGTTATGACAGACCCATTCGTTGGTCGCTTAACATTCTTCCGTGTTTACTCTGGAACTTTAGAAGCAGGTTCATACGTTAAGAACTCTACTAAAGGGAAACGTGAACGTGTAGGACGTATCTTACAAATGCACGCTAACTCTCGTCAAGAGATTGCAGAAGTATTCTCTGGAGACATTGCTGCAGCAGTAGGATTAAAAGATACAACGACTGGTGACACTTTATGTGATGAAAAAGAAGAAGTTATCTTAGAATCAATGGAATTCCCAGAACCAGTTATTGAAGTTGCAATTGAACCAAACTCAAAAGCAGATCAAGATAAAATGGGGATTGCTTTACAAAAACTATCTGAAGAAGATCCAACATTCCGTGCATCAACTAACCATGATACAGGACAAACAATCATCGCTGGTATGGGTGAGTTACACTTAGATATTATTGTTGACCGTTTGAAACGTGAATTTAAAGTTGAAGCAACTGTAGGTGCTCCACAAGTTTCATATCGTGAAACTTTCCGTGGTACTACTCAAGCAGAAGGTAAATTTGTTCGTCAGTCAGGTGGTAAAGGACAATACGGTCACGTATGGATTGAATTTACACCAAATGAAGAAGGTAAAGGATTCGAATTCGAAAACGCGATTGTTGGTGGGGTTGTTCCTCGTGAATATATTCCTGCAGTCGAAGCCGGCTTGAAAGATGCAATGGAAAACGGTGTGTTAGCTGGTTTCCCATTAGTTGACATTAAAGCTAAATTGTATGATGGATCATACCACGATGTCGATTCATCTGAAACAGCCTTTAAAGTAGCAGCGTCAATGGCGTTGAAAGCAGCTGCGAAAAAAGCTAATCCATCTATTTTAGAACCAATGATGGCAGTAGAAATTACCGTTCCTGAAGAGTACTTCGGTGATGTAATGGGTCACATCAACGCTCGTCGTGGACGTGTTGAAGGTTCAGAAATTCGTGGTAACGCACAAGTTGTTAAAGGAATGATTCCTTTAGCAGAAATGTTTGGATATGCAACTACATTACGTTCATCAACTCAAGGACGTGGTACATTCTCAATGACATTTGATCACTATGAAGATGTTCCTAAATCAATTGCTGAAGAAATCATTGCAAAATACGGTACTAAATCAGCTGAATAAGCCTGAATTAGCACACTAAAATCTAGAAGAACTGTATTATTGAAATTATGGTCCTTTCTAGGTATAATAATTATGATAGATTAATCATCTATAAAAATAGAACTCATTCTTAGGAGGAATTAACTAAAATGGCAAAAGAAAAATTTGACCGCTCAAAACCACACGTTAACGTTGGTACATTAGGACACGTTGACCACGGTAAAACAACATTATCAGCAGCAATCGCAACTGTGTTAGCAAAACAAGGATTCGGAAAAGCTCAAGCTTACGACCAAATCGATAACGCTCCAGAAGAAAAAGAACGTGGAATCACAATCAACACTTCTCATATCGAGTATGAAACAGCTAACCGTCACTACGCTCACGTTGACTGCCCAGGACACGCGGACTACGTTAAAAACATGATCACTGGTGCTGCTCAAATGGACGGTGCAATCTTAGTAGTTTCTGCAGCTGATGGTCCAATGCCTCAAACACGTGAACATATCTTATTATCACGTCAAGTAGGTGTTCCTTACATGGTTGTCTTCTTAAACAAAGTTGACATGGTTGACGATGAAGAATTATTAGAATTAGTTGAAATGGAAGTTCGTGATTTATTATCTGAATACGAATTCCCTGGAGACGACGTTCCAGTAATCGCTGGTTCAGCTTTAAAAGCTTTAGAAGGCGAAGAACAATATGAAGCTAAAGTATTAGAATTAATGGAAGCTGTAGATACATACATTCCAGAACCAGTTCGTGATACTGAAAAACCATTCATGATGCCAGTTGAAGATGTGTTCTCAATCACAGGTCGTGGTACAGTTGCTACTGGACGTGTTGAACGTGGACAAGTTAAAGTTGGTGACGAAGTTGAAATCGTTGGTATTGCTGAAGAAATTAGCAAAACAACTGTAACTGGTGTTGAAATGTTCCGTAAATTATTAGATTACGCTGAAGCTGGAGATAACATTGGTGCGTTATTACGTGGTGTTACACGTGAACAAATCCAACGTGGTCAAGTATTAGCGAAACCAGGAACAATTACACCTCATACTAAATTCGAGGCAGAAGTTTACGTGTTATCAAAAGAAGAAGGTGGACGTCACACTCCATTCTTCGCTAACTACCGTCCTCAATTCTACTTCCGTACAACTGACGTTACAGGTGTTGTAGAATTACCAGAAGGTACAGAAATGGTAATGCCTGGAGATAACGTAGCAATGACAGTTGAATTAATTCACCCAATCGCGATCGAAGATGGAACTCGTTTCTCTATCCGTGAAGGTGGACGTACTGTTGGTGCAGGTACTGTTACTAAAGTTGTTCAATAATTTTAATTAAATTATATAGGTGATTGATTTAGGTCAATCACCTTTTTTTACGCTTAAAGTTGAATCTCTCTGTAATGAGGAGGCACTTTCTTTATTGATACTAAAAACAAAAAGCTCTATTTCAAATGGTGTGGGTCAAAAAAATGACTCTGTTCACCCACACCAAAATGTATAGACATAAACAAAATTCGAATTAATAATTTCTTGCATCATGATTGAATATTTATAATTAAAACATGAGACGACTAGCAATTTATTGTTGGTATTGATATAATTGTTGAAGTTAGAAAGGAGCACCTATATGAAAATAAATGAACTATTTAATAAGATATATTCTGCATTACCAGGTCTTTTGGGCGCTGCCCTACTGTTAGTCATAGCCTTATTTATGGCTTTTTTAGCAAAAAAATTAACTACAAAAGGATTGGATAAAGTAGAGTTTGATAGCAAATTGCAAAAATGGGGAATGGCGAAGAATGACGAGGAATCGAACATCTTTATTGAAACAATAGGTTCTCTGGTATATTTTGTGACCATTCTATTATTTACACCTTTCATATTTACTGGCTTGAATTTATCTGGTGTAGCGGACCCTATTATTATAATGTTAAATAAATTTTGGGATTTTATCCCTAATTTACTAGTATCCGTGATGATTATTATCATCGGATCCTATTTATGTAAATTTATCAAAAAATTAAGTCGCAATTTATTCGAAGGAATTGACGTTGATCGTTGGTATAGAAAGTTAATCGGACAGCAGGAAACAGCAGAATTTGTAACAGAAACTCGGTTAGCTGATGTTTTATCTTCTATTATATATGTTTTAATTTACATCCCTATCATCACGGTAGCTCTACAAATATTAGGTGTATCGACCATCTCAGATCCCATTGTATCTGTTCTGAATCAAATTGTGAGTGTCATACCGAATGTATTGGCTGCGGTAGTTCTTGTAATCATTGGTAATTTTATTGCTAAATTGGTCGCTGACTTAATTGAGAGTATGTTAAAAACTTCAGGTATTGATAAATATTCTCAATATTTAAACTTTAAAGGCGAAACGAGTATTTTGATTTCAAATGTATCGGCTCAAATTATTCAAGCGGTATTGATGATATTTTTCATGGTTGAAGCCATTTCGGTTCTACAATTAGATGTATTAAACTCAATTGGCAATTCAATTATTGCCTACCTTCCTGCTGTGGTGAGCTCAGTTATTATCTTAGCAGTTGGGATCATTGGAGGGAATGTTTTAGCTACATTTTTAGCGAAAGTATCGGGCAGTAAATTGTTTGGAGAATTCATTCGATACGGTGTTATTATCTTTGCTGTTTTCATGACCTTGGATCAATTAAAATTTGCACAGACGATTGTCAATACTAGTTTTACCATGTTGCTCGGTGCATTTGCGGTTGCTTTTGCTTTAGCGTTTGGATTGGGTGGTAGAGACTTTGCGGCCAAGCAACTTGAAAAAGCAGATCGAGCTTTAAATAATGAAGCGGATCAGAATGAAGAGAATGAATAAATCAAGTAGAATAAGCCGATTAAAGGCTTATTTTATTTGATTAAAATTGAAAACGAAAACAAAAAAAGTTTAAAAAAGGCCTTGCTATTATACGTTGTTTTCCGTATAATAATAGCTGTGCCTATTTATAGGGATTATTATGCTCTAAAACAGGCCCCCTTATATAAGAGGGAAGACGGCAATGAAGCGAGAGGTTGTGACACACTAGGGTGAGTTGCCACGGCTTAGTTTAGTCAGAAATTCTTGTGGAGCAAGTCATATTAATTAAATTTGACGAAGGAGGAAACAAAATGGCAAAACAAAAAATCCGTATTCGTTTAAAAGCATATGAACATAGAGCTTTAGACGTATCAGCGAACAAAATCGTAGAATCAGCACAAAGAACAGGAGCGAAAACAGCTGGACCAATTCCATTACCAACTGAACGTTCTTTATATACTGTTATTCGTGCAACACATAAATACAAAGATTCTCGTGAGCAATTTGAAATGCGTACACACAAACGTTTAATCGACATTATTGAACCAACTGCTAAAACAGTAGATGCATTAATGAAATTAGACTTACCAAGTGGTGTGGACGTAGAAATTAAATTATAAAAATAAAACAAACGGAGGTGTACTCATGACCAAAGGAATCTTAGGAACAAAAGTAGGGATGACGCAATTCTTCACTGAAAATGGTGAATTAATTCCAGTGACTGTTGTCGAAGCTGCTCCAAACGTAGTTTTACAAGTAAAAACAGTTGAAACTGACGGATACGAAGCTATCCAATTAGGATATGATGATTTACGTGAAGTATTAACAAACAAACCTGCTAAAGGTCATGTAGCAAAAGCAAATGCTACTCCTAAGCGCTTCATTCGCGAATTTCGTGATGTTGAGCTTGGAGAATATGAAGTAGGGCAAGAAATCACAGTAGAAACATTCGCGGTGGGTGACATCGTCGATGTAACAGGAACATCTAAAGGGAAGGGTTTCCAAGGTGCAATTAAACGTCACGGCCAAAGTCGTGGACCAATGGCACATGGTTCTCGTTACCACCGTCGTCCTGGATCAATGGGTATGGCATCAGATGCTTCTAAAGTATTTAAAGGTAAAAAATTACCAGGACAAACTGGTGGCGAACGTGTAACAATTCAAAACTTAGAAATTGTTTCAGTTGACGTTGAAAACAATGTTATCTTAATTAAAGGTAATGTTCCAGGAGCTAAAAAATCTTTAGTAGAAGTTAAACAAGCTATTAAATCAGTTAAATAATATTGAGGAAGGAGGAACGAGATAAAATGCCAAAAGTTACATTATTTAAACAAGATGGTTCTACAGCGGGAGAAATCGAATTAAACGAAGCTGTCTTCGGTATCGAACCAAACGAAGGAGTTATGTTCGATGCGGTTATTATGCAACGTGCATCATTACGTCAAGGAACACACGCTGTGAAAAATAGAAGTGCAGTGCGTGGTGGAGGACGTAAACCATGGAGACAAAAAGGGACTGGTCGTGCGCGCCAAGGTTCTATTCGCTCACCACAATGGGTTGGTGGAGGAACTGTATTTGGTCCAACACCTCGTTCATATAGTTATAAATTACCAAGAAAAGTTCGTCGTTTAGCTTTACAATCTGTGTTATCACAAAAAGTATTAGACGGCAAATTAATTGTAGTTGATTCATTACAATTTGACGCACCAAAAACAAAAGAGTTCAACCAATTCTTAAATAACATTAATGTTGACTCTAAAACTTTATTAGTTTTAGAAGGAGAAAACACTAATGCGTTTTATTCAGCTCGTAACATCAATACTGTTAAAGTCATTGACGACAATAACGTTAACGTATTAGATGTCATGAATTACGATACAGTAATTCTTACACAAGCTGCACTTTCTACAGTAGAGGAGGCTTTAGCATAATGCAATTATCAGAAGTGATTTTACGTCCGGTTATTACTGAGCAATCAATGCGCTTAATGGATGAAAATAAATATACTTTCGAAGTTGATCGCCGCGCAGACAAACCTTATATTAAACAAGCGGTTGAAGCAATGTTCGAAGGAGTTAAAGTTGCTAAAGTAAACACTGTTAATGTTGATGGTAAATTAAAACGTATGGGCCGCTACCAAGGCTTCACCCGTAAGTATAAAAAAGCTATCGTAACATTAACACCTGATTCAAAAACAATCGAATTATTTGGCTCAGAAGCTGAATAATAATTAGTAAATATAGTAAAATAGGAGGGCATTTAAGTGGCTATTAAACATTACAAACCAACCTCTAATGGTCGTCGTAATATGACAGGCTACGATTTCTCAGAAATCACAACTTCAAAACCAGAGAAATCTTTATTAACTAGTCAAAAACAAAAAGCTGGTCGTAACAGTCAAGGTAAAATCACTGTTCGTCACCACGGTGGCGGTAACAAACGTGCATACCGTGTTATTGACTTCAAGCGTAATAAAGACGGTGTTGTTGGTACAGTTGCAACAATCGAATACGATCCAAACCGTTCAGCAAACATCGCTTTAATCCATTATGAAGATGGAGTGAAGACTTATATCCTTGCTCCAAAAGGTCTTAAAGTAGGACAAAAAATCCAATCTGGAGACGATGCAGATATCGTAATCGGTAACGCTTTAACATTAGCAAACATTCCAGTAGGTACAGTTGTTCATAACATCGAATTAAAACCTGGTAAAGGTGGACAATTAATTCGTTCAGCTGGTACAAGCGCACAAGTATTAGGACATGAAGGTAAATATACTTTAGTTCGATTAAATTCAGGTGAAGTACGTATGATTTTATCTACTTGTCGTGCAACAGTAGGTACAGTAGGAAATGAACAACACGAATTAATTAACATTGGTAAGGCAGGTCGTTCTCGTTGGTTATCTAAACGTCCAGAAGTACGTGGATCTGTAATGAACCCTAATGATCACCCACACGGTGGTGGTGAAGGTCGTGCGCCAATCGGTCGTCCAGCACCATTAACTCCTTGGGGTAAAAAAGCTCTTGGTATGAAAACTCGTGATGCTAAGAAAAAATCTAGCAAGTTAATCATTCGTGGTCGTAAAAAATAATAAATAGACAGTTTCGAAAAAATCGAAGGGAGGCTACACACTGTGAGTCGTAGTTTGAAAAAAGGACCTTTCGTTGATGCCCATTTAATGAAAAAAGTTGAAGAGCAAAACGAAAGCAGTAAAAAACAAGTAATTAAGACATGGTCTCGTCGTTCTACAATCTTCCCTAATTTTATTGGGTTAACTATTGCAGTATACGATGGACGCAAACATGTACCAGTGTATGTACAAGAAGATATGGTTGGTCATAAATTAGGCGAATTCGTACCAACTCGTACATATAGAGGTCATGCTGCCGATGACAAAAAGACTAAGAAACGTTAATTAAGGAGGAACTAAGATGTCAGAACAAATTACATCTGCAAAAGCAATCGCAAAAACAGTTCGTATTGCGCCTCGTAAAGTTCGTTTAGTAGTCGATCTTATCAGAGGTAAAAAAATTGGAGAAGCAATGGCTATTTTAAAATATACGCCAAAATCAGCATCTCCAGTAGTTGAAAAAGTTTTAAAATCTGCAATCGCGAACGCTGAACATAATTATGATTTAGATTTAGAAAACTTATATGTAAGTGAAGCTTATGTTAACGAAGGACCAACTATGAAACGTTTCCGTCCACGTGCAAAAGGATCAGCTTCACCAATTAACAAACGTACAAGCCACATTACAATCGTGGTATCAGAAAAAGAGGAGGCTTAATTAATGGGTCAAAAAGTACATCCAATTGGTATGCGTGTAGGCGTAATCCGTGATTGGGATGCTAAATGGTATGCAGATAAGCAATATGCAGACTTCTTACACGAAGATTTACGCATCCGCGAATTCTTATTAAGCAAATTATCAGAGGCCTCTGTATCAACTATCCAAATTGAACGCGCATCTAATCGTGTAGTTGTTTCAATTCATACTGCTAAACCAGGTATGGTTATCGGTAAAGGTGGTTCAGAAGTCGATGCAATTCGTGCTGAATTAAATAAATTAACAGGCAAAAAAGTTCACATTAACATTGTTGAAATTAAAAAACCTGAGTTAGATGCAAAATTAGTTGCAGAAGATATCGCAAAACAATTAGAAAACCGTGTTGCATTCCGTCGTGCACAAAAACAAGCAATCCAACGTGTTATGAAAGCTGGAGCACAAGGAGTTAAAACAATGGTTTCAGGACGTTTAAACGGAGCAGATATGGCTCGTACAGAAATGTATTCTGAAGGAACTGTTCCTTTACATACATTACGTTCAGATATCGACTATGCTTGGGAAGAAGCAGATACAACATATGGAAAATTAGGAGTTAAAGTATGGATTTGCCGTGGTGAAATCTTACCACAACGCAATACTGAGAAAGGAGGGAACTAATCAATGTTAGTACCAAAACGTGTAAAACACCGTCGTGAGTTCCGTGGGAAAATGCGCGGAGAAGCAAAAGGTGGAAAAAATGTAGACTTTGGTCAATATGGATTACGTGCAACAGAATCTTCATGGATTACCAACCGTCAAATTGAAGCAGCACGTATCGCGATGACAAGATTTATGAAACGTGGTGGGAAAGTATGGATCAAAATCTTCCCTCACAAATCTTATACATCTAAACCTATCGGAGTTCGTATGGGTTCTGGTAAAGGGGCACCTGAAGGATGGGTTGCACCAGTTAAACGTGGCAAAATCTTATTTGAAATTGCTGGGGTAAGTGAAGAAGTTGCACGTGAAGCATTCCGTCTAGCGTCTCACAAATTACCTGTCAAAACAAAATTCGTAAAACGTGAAGAATATGGTGGTGAATCGAATGCAAATTAAAGAAATTAGAGAATTATCCACTGCTGAAATGGTAGCGAAAGAACAAGAATTCAAAAAAGAATTATTTAACCTTCGATTCCAATTAGCTACAGGACAATTAGAAAACACTGCCCGTTTACGTCAAGTACGTAAATCTATTGCTCGTATCAAAACAGTCTTGCGTGAGCAAGAGTTGTCTAAGTAACCACAGGCAAAAGGAGGCATATAAACAATGACTGAAACACGCAATCAACGTAAAGTATACCAAGGTCGTGTCGTGTCTGACAAAATGGATAAAACCATCACAGTTCAAGTAGATACTCGTAAAACACACCCTAAATATGGTAAACGTGTAAAATACTCTAAAAAATATAAAGCACATGATGAATTAAACAGTGCAAAAGAAGGCGACATCGTACGTATCATGGAAACTCGTCCATTATCTGCTACGAAACGCTTCCGTTTATTAGAGATTGTTGAAGAAGCAGTAATCATCTAATATACAGTTAATCTGGAAGGAGGAAATCGAAAATGATTCAAACAGAAAGTCGATTAAAAGTTGCCGACAACTCAGGTGCACGTGAAGTTTTAACAATAAGAGTTTTAGGTGGATCTGGTCGTAAAACAGCTAATATCGGTGACGTAATTGTTGCGTCGGTAAAACATGCAACACCCGGTGGAGTTGTTAAGAAAGGTGACGTTGTTAAAGCTGTAATCGTTCGTTCTAAATCAGGAGCACGTCGTAAAGATGGTTCTTATATCAAGTTTGACGAAAATGCTTGTGTAATTATTCGTGATGATAAGAGCCCTCGTGGTACTCGTATCTTTGGTCCAGTTGCACGTGAATTACGTGATAACAACTACATGAAGATTGTTTCACTAGCTCCAGAAGTTCTGTAATACTAAACGAAGGAGGAAACCAAATTATGCGTATCAAAACAGGCGATAAAGTTCAAATTATAACTGGTAAAGATAAAGGTAAACAAGGTACAGTATTAAAAACTTTACCAAAGAAAGATCAAGTTGTAGTTGAAGGCTTAAATCTTGCTAAAAAACATGTTAAACCATCACAGACTGGTACAGGCGGAATCGAAGAATTCCCAGCACCAATTCACGTATCTAATGTTAAATTAGTAGACTCTAAAGGAGAGGCTACTCGTGTTGGATACCGCTTCGAAGATGGTAAAAAAGTTCGTTATTCTAAAAAATCAAACGAAACAATTAACTAATCTAAGAAGGGAGGAAAAATAATTTATGGTAAATCGTTTAAAAACTAAATTTACTGAAGAAGTAACACCAAAATTAGTTGAACAATTTGGTTATACATCAGTAATGCAAGTTCCAAAAGTTGAAAAAATCGTTGTTAACATGGGTGTTGGTGACGCTGTTTCTAATGCTAAAAACTTAGAAAAAGCTGTTGACGAATTAACCTTATTAACTGGTCAAAAACCAATTGTTACAAAAGCGAAAAAATCTATCGCTGGTTTCCGTTTACGTGAAGGTATGCCGATTGGTGCAAAAGTTACTTTACGTGGCGAGAGAATGTATGACTTCTTAGATAAATTAATCACAGTTTCTTTACCTCGAGTACGTGACTTCCAAGGTATCTCAAATAAAGCCTTTGATGGTCGTGGAAACTATACTTTAGGTGTTAAAGAGCAATTAATTTTCCCAGAAGTTAATTATGATAATGTAGATAAAGTGCGTGGTATGGACATTGTTATTGTAACTACCGCACAAACAGATGAAGAAAGTCATGCTTTATTAAAAGAATTAGGCATGCCATTTAAAAAATAATTAAGGAGGCGAATTTAATTGGCTAAAACATCAATGGTTCAAAAGAACAAACGTACACCTAAGTTTAAAGTGCAAGAGTATACACGTTGCGAACGTTGTGGACGTCCACACTCAGTTTACCGTAAATTCAAACTTTGCCGTATTTGCTTCCGTGAACTTGCTTATAAAGGTCAAATTCCTGGCGTTAAAAAAGCTAGCTGGTAATTTTTAAAAGTTAATATAGGAGGTAAACAAATTATGGTTATGACAGATCCAATTGCAGATTTTTTAACCCGTATTCGTAATGCGAATCGTGTGGGTCATAAAACTGTTTCTGCTCCATCTTCAAACATGAAAGTTGCCATTGCTGAAATCTTAAAAAATGAAGGTTTTATCAAAGGATACGAAGTAATCGAAGATGGCAAACAAAACGAATTGAAAATCCAATTAAAATACGGTCGTAATAATGAAAAAGTTATTACAGGTATTAAACGTATTTCTAAACCAGGTTTACGTGTATATGCTAAAAATGAAGATTTACCTAAAGTATTGAATGGTTTAGGTATTGCTATCGTATCGACTTCAAACGGTCTTGTAACAGATAAACAAGCTCGTAAAGAAGGTATCGGTGGTGAAGTATTAGCGTATGTTTGGTAATTTTAAATAAATAATTATAAAATAAAAGGAGGTGCAGCCCTGTGAGTCGTATCGGTAATAAACCAGTAACAATTCCAGCAGGCGTAACCGTAGAAGTAAAAGGTCATACAGTGACTGTAAAAGGTCCTAAAGGCGAATTAACTCGCGATTTAGTACCAAATATCCAAGTAGAAGTTAAAGAAAATGAAGTAGTTTTCACTCGTCCAAATGATTCAAAAACTAATCGTTCATTACACGGAACAACACGTTCTATCGTAAACAATATGATCGTTGGTGTTTCTGAAGGCTTCAAAAAAGAATTACAATTAATCGGTGTTGGGTACCGTGCTCAAAAATCTGGTAAGAAATTAACTTTAAACGTAGGTTTATCACATCCAGTTGAGTTCGAAGAATCTGAAGGTGTTGGATTCGAAGTACCAAACAATACTACTATTATTGTACAAGGATTTAATAAAGAAAAAGTTGGCGAATTAGCTGCTAACATTCGTGGCGTACGTCCACCTGAACCATATAAAGGTAAAGGTATCCGTTATGTTGACGAGTTTGTACGTCGTAAAGAAGGTAAAACAGGTAAATAATAAGCCTGTCTTACATATCATTTATACATATATTTTAATAAGAGGTGAAAATTGTGATTACTAAACCAGATAAAAATAAGTTGCGTAAAAAACGCCACGCTCGTGTAAGAAACCGTATCTCTGGTACTGCTGAGTGCCCACGCTTGAATGTATTCCGTTCGAATACACACATCTACGCTCAATTAATTGATGACGTAGCGGGTGTGACGCTAGCAAGTGCCTCTAGTAATGAAGAATCAATTTCCGGAACTAAAGTAGAACAAGCTACTGCAGTTGGGAAATTAATAGCTGAACGCGGAGCAGAAAAAGGACTTAAAGCTGTCGTATTTGATCGTGGAGGATATATTTACCATGGTCGTGTTAAAGCTTTAGCTGAAGCTGCACGTGAAAACGGCTTAGAATTTTAGAAAGAAGGAGGATGTCGATTCATGGTATTTATTAATCCAGCTAACTTAGAAAATTTAGAAGAACGTTTAGTTACGATTAACCGTGTTACTAAAGTAGTAAAAGGTGGACGTCGTTTACGTTTCTCTGCATTAGTAGTTGTTGGTGACCGTAACGGACATGTAGGATTTGGTACTGGTAAAGCTCAAGAAGTTCCAGAAGCTATCCGTAAAGCTGTCGAAGATGCTAAAAAGAATTTAATCGAAGTTCCGACTGTTGGAACTACAATTCCTCACGAAGTTATTGGTGAATTCTGTGGTGGTAAAGTGTTATTAAAACCTGCTACTGAAGGTTCTGGGGTTGCTGCTGGTGGACCAGTACGTGCCGTAATTGAATTAGCAGGGGTTGCCGATGTAACATCTAAATCATTGGGTTCTAATACACCTATTAACATGATTTCTGCAACTATTGAAGGATTAAAACAATTAAAAGTTGCAGAAGAAGTTGCCGCATTACGTGGGAAATCTGTTGAAGAAATTTTAGGTTAGGAGGACAATTTAATGGCGAATATTGAAATTACATTAAAACGTAGCCTAATTGGACGTCCTAAAAATCATATCGCTACTGCGAAAGCATTAGGATTAACTAAAACTTATAAAACAGTTGTTAAACCTGATAATGAGGCAGTTCGTGGAATGATTAGTACAATTAGTCATTTAGTAGA
Organism: Globicatella sp. PHS-GS-PNBC-21-1553; assembly: GCF_033564055.1. Lineage (NCBI taxonomy): Bacteria > Bacillati > Bacillota > Bacilli > Lactobacillales > Aerococcaceae > Globicatella > Globicatella sp. PHS-GS-PNBC-21-1553. The sequence goes on along the minus strand of NZ_CP085470.1, from coordinate 947,857 downwards.
AGTTAAAGAAGCTTAATTATATAATTTAAAATAAGGAGGTGCCCAAGAATGCAACTACATACATTAAAACCTGTAGCTGGATCACGTAAAGAACGTAATCGTGTTGGTCGTGGACAAGGTTCTGGTAACGGTAAAACAGCTGGACGTGGTCAAAAAGGACAAAAACAACGTTCAGGTGGTGGGGTACGTTTAGGATTCGAAGGTGGACAACAACCATTATTCCGTCGTTTACCAAAACGTGGATTCACAAACATTAATCGTAAAGAATATGCGATTGTTAACGTTGAAACGTTAAACCGCTTTGAAGATGGCACAACAGTAACACCAGCATTATTAATTGAATCAGGAATCATTAAGAATGAATTATCAGGTGTTAAAATTTTAGGTGAAGGACAACTGGAAAGAAAATTAACTGTTCATGCAGCTAAATTCTCCAAAAGTGCAGAACAAGCAATCACTGCAGCTGGTGGATCTATCGAGGTGATCTAATATGTTTACAAACTTAAAAAATGCATTTGCGAACAAAGAAATCCGTAGTAGAATTCTTTTCACGCTTTTCATTTTTGCAGTATTCAGATTAGGTTCTCATATTCCAGTTCCTGGTGTGGATGCTTCGGCCATTCAACAATTAGCGTCAACCGGAGTATTAGGTTTACTTAATACTTTTGGTGGAGGAGCGCTTAAACGTTATTCAATTTTCGCTTTAGGTGTCTCTCCTTATATCACTGCGTCAATTATTATTCAATTATTGCAAATGGATATTGTCCCGAAATTTACTGAATGGGCAAAACAAGGTGAAGTTGGTCGTCGTAAATTGAATCAAGCAACAACCTACACAGGAATTGTTCTTGGCTTTATTCAAGCCTTTGGTTTATCCGCTGGATTTAACCAATTATCGGGCTTAGGCCTAATAAAAAATGCCACAATGACTACATATTTGACAATCGCTTTAGTCTTAACAGCTGGAACAATGTTTTTAGTGTGGTTAGGAGAGCAAATAACGCGCAATGGTATTGGTAATGGGGTCTCAATGATTATTTTTGCCGGTATCGTAGCAGAGGTTCCACAACAGTTTATCACTTATTTCCAAACTTATTTAAAAGGGGCAGGAAAAGAATTAAACCGTAACTTAATGTTATTAGGATTGTTAATTTTAGTCTTGATCATTTTAATTGTTATTGTAGTTATAATGGAACGTGCTCAATTACGTATTCCAATTCACTACTCAAAGAAAGCTTCAGGAGCTAAACAAACAGCACACTTACCATTAAAAATTAATTCTGCTGGGGTAATTCCAGTAATCTTTGCATCATCTGTTCTGACCACTCCGGCAACAATTATGAATTATCTAAATTTTGCCAACGATGGTGGATGGAAAGAAGTTGTCTTTAATTTATTTAACTTACAACATGTATATGGAGCAATCTTCTATACGTTCTTATTAATTGTATTTTCTTATTTCTATTCATTAGTTCAAGTTAATCCTGAAAAAGTAGCTGAAAACTTACAAAAATCAGGTGGTTATATTCCAAGTATTCGTCCAGGACATGATACTGAAAATTACCTTACAAGAACAATCAATAGATTGAGTGGTTTAGGATCATTATACTTAACATTAATTGCTGTCTTACCAATTGTCGGTGGGTTTTTATGGAACATTCCAAGTAATATTGCCTTAAGTGGAACAAGTTTACTTATCGTAGTGGGTGTTGCAATCGAAACAGCAAAACAAATTGAAGGTCGAATGGCTAAACGTCGTTACACTGGATTTTTACAATTATAAAAAAGGGTGCATAAAATCAATGAATATTTTATTAATGGGCTTACCAGGTGCTGGTAAAGGAACTCAAAGTGAATATATTTCTCGTGATTATGATATGATTCATATTGCAACAGGAGATATATTCCGTGAAGCAATTAAAAACGAAACCCCATTGGGTTTAAAAGCAAAATCATATACAGATCATGGAAACTTAGTTCCAGATGATATTACAAATGCTATTGTTCGCGAAAGATTAGCTCAATCTGATGTAACCGAAAATGGTTTCATGTTAGATGGTTATCCAAGAACAAGTGCTCAAGCAGAAGCTTTAGATACTAACTTAGAAGAATTAAATACTCAAATCGATGCAGTCATCTATATCGATGTGGATCAAGAAGTATTAAAAGATCGTTTGAGTGGAAGAATCATTTGCCGTAAATGCGGTGCTACATATCATAAGCTATATAATCCGCCTAAAGAAGCAGGTATCTGTGATCAATGTGGTTCAACAGATTTCTATCAAAGAGAAGATGACAAACCTGAAAAGGTTGCTCATCGTATAAATCTCCAAATGGAATCAATTCGACCAATACTTGATTATTATAACCAACGTGGAATTTTATATACCATTAACGGTGCTCAAGCTATTGAAGATGTTTATCGTGAAGTTCGTGCTATTTTAGAAAAATAGAGAGTTTGTTATAATGATTATCAGTATCAATTAAAGGTAAGAGGAGGAAGTATGAATGGCTAAAGATGATGTAATTGAAGTTGAAGGTACAGTCATTGAAACTTTACCGAATGCAATGTTTAAGGTTGAATTAGAGAATGGGCATGAAATTCTAGCCCACGTTTCAGGTAAAATTCGTATGAACTACATCCGAATCTTACCGGGGGATAAAGTTACGATTGAACTTTCTCCATATGATTTGACACGTGGTCGAATTACATACCGCTTTAAATAACCATTAGGTTAAAATTTAAGGAGGGAAATTAATATGAAAGTAAGAGCATCAGTAAAACCAATTTGTGAAAAATGTAAAGTTATCAAACGTAATGGAAAAGTTATGGTAATTTGCGAAAATCCAAAACACAAACAACGTCAAGGTTAAGAAAAGGAGGTATACTTAAATATGGCTCGTATTGCAGGAGTAGATATTCCGCGTGAAAAACGTGTAGTTATTTCTTTAACTTATATTTATGGTATTGGAAAAAATACTGCAGAGAAAATTTTAGCTGAAGCGAATGTTTCAGTTGATACTCGTGTTAAAGATTTAACAAACGATGAATTAGATCGTATCCGTGCTATTGTTGATGGCATTAAAGTCGAAGGAGATTTACGTCGTGAAGTTTCTTTAAACATCAAACGTTTACAAGAGATTGGTTCATACCGTGGTTTCCGTCATCGTCGTAATTTACCAGTTCGTGGACAAAATACCAAAAATAATGCACGTACTCGTAAAGGACCTAAGAAAATGGTCACAGGAAAAAGTAACTAATAAAATTTAGTAAGAAGGAGGTAAATAGTTCATGGCAAAGAAACAACAAGTTCGTCGCCGTCGTCGTGTGAGAAAAAATATTGAAAAAGGTGTAGCACACATCCGTTCAACATTTAACAACACTATTGTAATGATTACTGACGTTAATGGTAATGCAATTTCTTGGTCTTCAGCTGGATCATTAGGATTCCGTGGTTCAAGAAAATCTACTCCATTCGCAGCTCAAATGGCATCAGAAGTAGCAGCTAAAGGTGCTATGGAACATGGTATGAAGACAGTTGAAGTAACTGTTAAGGGCCCAGGTGCTGGTCGTGAATCAGCGATTCGTTCATTACAAGCTACTGGATTAGATGTTACTGCTATTCGTGATGTAACACCAATTCCTCATAACGGTTGCCGTCCTCCAAAACGCCGCCGTGTATAATGAGTTAGCTCATTAAGCTACATGTAATGCTACGATTTATCATTACAATTTGAACGTTTTGAAAGGGGATATATTAACCAATGATCGAGATTGAAAAGCCAGAAATTAGAACGATTGAAGTCAGTGACGATTCCAAATTTGGTAAGATCGTGATTGAGCCACTAGAACGTGGATATGGAACTACCCTTGGGAACTCATTACGTCGTATTTTGTTATCTTCGTTACCAGGAGCTGCTGTTACAAGCATCCAAATTGATGGAGTATTACATGAGTTTGCTACCGTTAATGGCGTTGTAGAAGACGTCCCAACGATGATTCTTCACTTAAAACAGTTAGCATTAAAACTACATTCAGACGAACCAAAAATTGTTGAATTGAATGTTGTGGGCCCTAAAACTGTTACAGCTGCTGATATTATCCATGATAATGAAGTGCAAATTTTAAACCCAGATTTATATATTTGTACTTTAGCTGAAGGTGCCGAATTAAACATGCAAATCAATGTATCGACTGGACGTGGATATGTTCGTGGAGAACATAATAAACGTGAAGATATGCCAATTGGAGTATTGCCAATTGATTCAATTTACACACCAATTCAAAAAGTGAATTATCAAGTTGAAAATACTCGTATTGGACAAAAAAATATCTATGATAAATTAACGATGGATATTTGGACCGATGGTTCAATTAGTCCTGAAAAATCATTAAGTCTTGCTGCGAAAATTTTAACTGAGCATTTAAATATCTTTGTTAACTTAAATGATGAAGCACGCCAAACTGAAATCATGGTTGAAAAAGAAGAAGCTGAGAAAGAAAAAATGTTAGTCATGACGATTGAAGAATTAGATTTATCTGTTCGTTCATACAATTGTTTAAAACGTGCAGGAATTAATACGATTCAAGAGTTAACTAACAAGACAGAAGCTGAAATGATTAAAGTTCGTAATTTAGGACGTAAATCATTAGAAGAAGTAAAACAAAAACTTGAAAATTTAGATTTAAGTCTACGTCAAGATGACTAGAATGTTGATAATGTAAAGGAGGAAACCAAGTATGGCATACCGTAAATTAGGACGTAAAAGTGCTCAACGTAAAGCTTTATTACGTGATTTAACTACTGATGTTTTAATTAACGAACGTATCGAAACAACTGAAGCTCGTGCTAAAGAAGTTCGTAAATTTGTTGATAAAATGATTACTTTAGCTAAACGTGGTGATTTAGCATCTCGTCGTCAGGCAGCTGCTTTCTTACGTAATGAAATTGCAGACGCACGTATTGAAGATGATGAAGTAGTGGTTGAACGCGTATTACAACGTTTATTCGACACATATGCTACTCGCTATGAAGATCGTAATGGTGGTTACACACGCATCCTTAAAAAAGGACCTCGTCGTGGAGATGGCGCACCAGTTGTTATTTTAGAGTTAGTTTAATAACAAGCTTTATGTAGATAACTTTTATGATGGGGAGCGTTATGATTGATGAATCATTCATTGGTCTAGCTCTATAGCACATAATACAAATGTATTATTTATGGCTAGGATAAGTTTTCCTAGCCGGGTGCTATTCATCGTAAAAGCTTTTTTTTGCGGAATTTTTCCGCTTTTTTTATTACCTTTTTCTGATAAAAAAGTACAAAATTCCCTAAGGATAATCATTATATGATATAATAGGCATTATGAAAATGACAAAGTAAAGGAGCAACAAATATGACTGAAAAGGTTATCGAAGTAAAAGATTTAACTTTTCGCTATTTTGAAAGTGAACAACTCGCTCTAAACAATGTATCTTTATCTATCAATAAAAATGAATGGGTAGCTATCATTGGACCAAATGGTTCAGGGAAATCTACACTTGCTAAAGTAATTAATGGATTGTTAGTTCCTGAAGCTGGGGAAGTTTATATCAATTCGCTTTTATTAAACGAAGAATCAGTTTGGGATATTAGAAGATTAGTAGGAATGGTTTTTCAAAATCCAGATAATCAATTTGTAGGGGCAACTGTTGAAGATGATGTTGCATTCGGGCTAGAAAATCATGGAGTAGAACGTGATGAAATGCTTGCACGTATCGAAGAGGCTTTGGAACAAGTTCGAATGACAGAGTACAAAAAAAGCGAGCCTGCTCGTCTTTCTGGAGGACAAAAACAAAGAGTCGCTATTGCTGGTGTATTAGCTTTAAGACCTGAGGTTATTATATTGGATGAAGCGACAGCGATGTTAGATCCAGTAGGACGCAAAGAAGTCATTGCAGCAGTGAAAGCTATTAAAGAGAAATATAATCTAACGGTGATTTCGATAACTCATGATATCGATGAAGCTAGTAATGCGGATCGTATTATTGTTATGAACCAAGGAAAACTAGTTCGTCAGGATGACCCGTATAATATTTTTATTTTAGGTGATGAGCTTATCAAAATGGGCTTAGATATTCCTTTTGCTCAAAAAATTCATATGGAGTTAGAACGAAGAGGAATTGAAGTGCCAAAAGAGTATTTATCAGAAGAGGAGTTATTTGAATGGCTAACAACATCGTATTTGACCAAGTAAGTTATACCTATAATGCTAATACGCCATTTGAATACACGGCATTACATAATATTAGTTTAGAAATACCAGCCAATAAAATAACGGCTATTGTTGGACATACAGGTTCTGGGAAGTCTACCTTATTGCAACATTTGAATGTTCTAGTGAGACCAACAGAAGGGGCAGTGACAATTGCTGGTGAACGAGTAACAGCTGATTCGAAACATCAATCATTAAAAGCCTTACGTAAAAAAGTGGGGGTTGTTTTTCAATTTCCAGAAGCGCAACTTTTTGAGGAGACCGTTTTAAAGGACGTGATGTTCGGTCCCTTAAATTTTGGTGCGACAGAGGCAGAAGCTGAGTCGATTGCTCGTGAAAAATTGACATTAGTCGGTTTAAATGAAAATTTATTTGAGCGCTCGCCATTCGATTTGTCCGGAGGACAAATGCGTCGTGTTGCAATTGCGGGTGTGCTAGCATTAGAGCCGGAAATTCTGGTGTTAGATGAACCGACCGCAGGACTAGATCCTCAAGGACATTTCGATATGCTCGAGATGTTTGTTGGTTTGCAAAAAGAACAGTCTTTAACCATGGTGATGGTCACGCATCATATGGAAGATGTTGTAAAATATGCTGAGCACGTGATTGTCTTAAATAAAGGGCATGTCATTCGTCAAGGAACGCCAAGAGAAATATTTGAAGATGAAGCTTGGTTAGATGAATTTCAATTGGGGTTACCTCAAACCTTGTCCTTCATTAAAAAAATTGAGGAACATTTAGGGGTTGATTATGAGGTTCATCCTTTAAATGTGGAGGAATTAGTGGATGTTTTAATTGAGATGAAGGAGGCGGAGAATAAAGATGCTTGATAAATTATTATTAGGGAGATATATTCAATCCGATTCCTGGATTCATCGTTTAGACCCTAGAACGAAACTTTTAGGAAGTTTTTATTTTATTGCCATTATTTTCCTGGCCAACAATATTTGGGGCTATTTATTGTTATTATTATTTACATTATTAACCATATCGTTAACTGGGATTAAATTATCCGTTTTTATTAATGGAGTAAAACCAATGTTGTGGATCATTGTATTTACAGTAGTGTTTCAAATGATTTTTACCACTGGTGGAGAAGTTTATTTCAAATGGGGACCTTTCACGGTCACCTCTTTAGGCTTATTAAATTCGTTTTATATCTTTATGCGTCTAGTGCTCATTATTATGATGTCAACGATTTTAACTTTAACGACGGCACCGCTTGAATTGACCGATGGTATTGAGCATTTACTAAGACCTTTATCCCGCTTTGGTTTTCCATCACATGAGATTGCGCTTATGTTATCGATTGCCTTAAGATATGTACCTACTTTAATTGATGAAGCTCAAAAAATTATGAATGCCCAACGATCAAGAGGGGTAGAATTTGATCAAGGTGGATTTGTCGATCGCATGAAGGCGATTATACCTATTTTAGTTCCATTATTTGTTTCTGCATTCAATCGTGCAGAGGAAATGGCGATTGCGATGGAAGCGAGAGGGTATCGTGGTGGTGAAGGTCGAACAAAATTCCGACACTTAGTGTATACGCGTAATGATCTGATTGCGGTATTGGCATTTATCGTGGTTACTGTGCTATTATTCTTGATTAGAATTTATCTATAAGGGGACTAGCATGCCGAAATATATCATTAAAATTCAATATGATGGGACCGGTTATGCTGGTTATCAAATTCAACCGAATGGCAATACGATTCAAGAGGAATTAGAAAAAGCGTTGAGATTGATGGCGAAATTGCCGAAGGGAGAGCATATTCCTACATCTAGCGCTGGTCGAACAGATGCTGGTGTACATGCACTTGGACAAGTCGTTTCTTTCGATTATCCAGCTAATATCGCACCCGATGCGCTTATCCGGGCGTTGAATAGTATTTTAGACGATTCTATTCGTGTGATTGATGCTAATCAGGTGGCGGATGATTTTCATGTTCGCTATATGGCAACGGCGAAAGAATATTGTTATCGCGTAGATATTAATCGTTTCCCTGATCCATTTAAACGCCTGTATACCACTCACCATCCCTATCGATTTAATTTAGAGGTGATGCAAGAAGCGATTCAAACAATTGTCGGAAAACATGACTTTACCAGTTTTTGTTCAACTAAAACAGACAAAGAATATAAAGTTAGAACAATCTATGAAGCGGAAGTAAATTTAGATACAAAGCAAAATGAACTGGTTTTTCGCTTTTACGGAGATGGCTTCTTATATAATATGATTCGTATTTTAGTGGGGACCTTATTACAAATTGGTGATGGTTTGAAACCGGTCGACGAATTACAAAGACTACTTTCAGTTAAAGATCGAAATCAAGCAGGACCGACTGCTCCACCACAAGGACTTTATATGATGCGAGTAGAGTATCAAGAGGATCCATTTAAAAAGCAATGATAATCAGAGCTTAAATTTTTAGAAGAGGACGAACGTTCCTCTTTTTTTATGTAAAAATAGCATAAAAATCTAGTTATCCGCATAAAAACTGGACTTATCACACTTTATCAAGGTCAAAACCACTCAATTTACTACTAATTTACTACTTATGAATGAGCTTTGATACGACGATTTATCCTTGAAAAGTGAAGATATAAAGATACTTCCAATAAAATTTGAATATTTAATAGGTAGACACTTCAAAAAATGAGGTGTCTATTTTTTTACCCGATTTTGAAAGGAAGTGAACTTATGAAAACAAAAAATCAAGAATCAAAAGGTCGTTCCCCACTCTTTAAGACCATCAAACATTCATTCAGCCAATAAAAAAGAAAGGATAGGTAAAAATATGGAACTTAAATTTGTGATTCCCAACATGGAAAAAACATTCGGCAATTTAGAATTTGCTGGCGAGGATAAAGTCGTTCAGCGAAGAATCAACGGACGGCTAACTGTCTTATCAAGAAGCTATAATCTCTATTCTGATGTTCAAAGAGCAGATGATATTGTGGTGGTGCTTCCTGCTGAAGCTGGCGAAAAACATTTCGGCTTTGAGGAACGTGTGAAGTTAGTCAATCCACGTATTACCGCAGAGGGCTACAAAATCGGCACTCGTGGTTTTACAAATTACCTTTTACATGCTGACGACATGATAAAAGAATAAAGAAAGAGAGGAAAAATGATGAGATTAGCAAATGGCATTGTATTAGATAAAGACACGACTTTTGGAGAATTGAAATTCTCTGCTCTACGTCGTGAAGTGAGAATCCAAAATGAAGACGGGTCGGTTTCAGATGAAATCAAGGAACGTACCTATGACTTAAAATCCAAAGGACAAGGACGCATGATTCAAGTAAGTATTCCTGCCAGCGTGCCTTTGAAAGAGTTTGATTATAACGCACGGGTGGAACTTATCAATCCCATTGCGGACACCGTTGCTACTGCCACCTATCAAGGAGCAGATGTTGACTGGTATATCAAGGCAGACGATATTGTGCTGACAAAGGATTCTAGTTCATTCAAAGCTCAACCACAAGCAAAGAAAGAACCGACACAAGACAAATAGTCGCTAGGTAGAAAGGAGACTTTTTCGCATGAAACAGCGTGGTAAAAGGATTCGCCCATCTGGTAAAGATTTAGTCTTTCATTTTACGATAGCGTCACTCCTGCCTGTTTTCCTGCTGGTTGTCGGACTGTTTCATGTGAAGACAATCCAGCAGATCAACTGGCAGGATTTTAACCTATCACAAGCAGATAAGATTGACATTCCCTATTTAATTATCAGTTTCAGTGTCGCAATTCTTATCTGCTTGCTGGTAGCGTTTGTATTCAAACGGGTTCGCTATGATACGGTTAAACAACTTTACCACCGTCAAAAACTGGCAAAGATGATACTTGAAAACAAGTGGTATGAATCTGAACAGGTCAAAACAGAGGGTTTCTTTAAAGATAGTGCTGGTCGTACAAAGGAAAAGATAACCTACTTCCCTAAAATGTATTATCGACTTAAAAATGGCTTGATACAGATACGGGTGGAAATCACGCTGGGAAAATATCAAGACCAACTCTTACACTTGGAAAAGAAATTAGAGAGTGGCTTGTACTGTGAGCTGACGGATAAAGAGTTAAAGGATTCCTATGTGGAATATACTTTGCTCTATGACACCATAGCCAGTCGTATTTCTATTGATGAAGTAGAAGCTAAAGATGGTAAACTTCGCTTAATGAAAAACGTATGGTGGGAATATGATAAGCTCCCTCATATGTTGATTGCTGGTGGTACAGGTGGCGGTAAAACTTACTTTATACTGACACTGATTGAAGCCTTGCTTCATACAGATTCAAAACTGTATATTCTTGACCCGAAAAATGCTGATCTTGCGGACTTAGGTTCTGTGATGGCAAATGTCTACTATAGAAAAGAAGACTTGCTTTCTTGCATTGAAACATTCTATGAAGAAATGATGAAACGTAGTGAGGAAATGAAGCAGATGAAGAACTATAAGACTGGCAAAAATTATGCTTACTTAGGTCTCCCGGCACACTTCTTAATCTTTGATGAATACGTCGCTTTCATGGAAATGCTGGGAACAAAAGAAAACACCGCAGTTATGAATAAGCTGAAACAGATTGTCATGTTAGGTCGTCAAGCTGGCTTCTTTCTAATACTGGCTTGTCAACGTCCAGACGCAAAATATTTAGGCGACGGAATCCGTGATCAGTTTAATTTCAGAGTGGCTTTAGGTCGTATGTCTGAAATGGGCTATGGCATGATGTTTGGCAGTGACGTACAAAAGGATTTCTTCTTAAAGCGAATCAAAGGTCGTGGCTATGTTGATGTAGGAACAAGTGTCATATCAGAGTTTTATACTCCCCTTGTACCAAAAGGATATGATTTCTTGGAGGAAATTAAAAAGTTATCCAACAGCAGACAGTCCACGCAGGCGACGTGCGAAGCGGAAGTCGCAGGTGTGGACTGATCTTGCTGGCTGGTGTGGCAATAGCCACGCCAGCACTTAACCCCCGTATCTAACAGGGGGTACAAATCGACAGGAAACAGTCAAAAAAACATTAGAAAATCCTTTGGTTACAAGGGATTTACAAAATTTCAGCGTATGTCAAATGGGCTTTAAAAGTTGACATACGCCTTTTTGATTGGAGGGATTTTTACTGAATGAACAAACTTGGTTACAGCATTTAAAAGAAAAACGCTTGGCTTATGGACTATCTCAAAACCGTTTAGCTGTTGCGACTGGTATTACAAGGCAGTATCTAAGCGATATTGAAACAGGAAAAGTCAAGCCATCAGAGGATTTACAGCAGTCCCTTTGGGAAGCTCTGGAACGCTTCAATCCCGACGCTCCCCTTGAAATGCTGTTTGATTATGTAAGAATTCGCTTTCCGACAACAGACGTACAGCAGGTGGTCGAAAACATCTTACAACTGAAACTGTCCTATTTTCTTCATGAGGACTATGGTTTCTATTCTTATTCAGAGCATTATGCTTTAGGCGACATATTCGTCCTTTGCTCCCATGAACTGGACAAAGGAGTTCTGGTGGAATTGAAAGGTCGTGGGTGCAGACAATTTGAAAGCTATCTTCTGGCACAACAAAGAAGCTGGTATGAGTTCTTTATGGACGTTTTGGTGGCTGGCGGTGTGATGAAACGCCTTGACCTTGCCATTAACGATAAGACAGGGATTTTAAATATCCCTGTACTCACTGAAAAGTGCCAACAGGAAGAATGTATCTCCGTCTTCCGCAGTTTTAAAAGCTATCGCAGTGGCGAACTGGTACGCAAAGAGGAAAAGGAATGTATGGGAAACACCCTCTATATCGGTTCATTACAAAGTGAAGTTTATTTCTGTATCTATGAAAAGGACTACGAGCAGTACAAGAAAAATGATATTCCCATTGAAGACGCAGAAGTAAAAAACCGTTTTGAGATTCGATTGAAAAATGAGCGTGCCTATTATGCAGTCCGTGATTTACTCGTCTATGACAATCCAGAGCATACCGCCTTTAAAATTATCAATCGGTATATCCGTTTTGTAGATAAAGACGATTCCAAACCTCGTTCTGATTGGAAACTGAATGAAGAATGGGCTTGGTTTATTGGGAACAATCGTGAACGATTAAAACTAACCACAAAACCAGAGCCTTACTCCTTCCAAGGGACGCTGAACTGGCTATCTCATCAAGTTGCCCCGACCTTAAAGGTTGCGATTAAACTTGATGAAATCAACCAGACGCAGGTTGTAAAAGACATTCTCGACCATGCGAAACTGACAGACCGACACAAGCAGATTTTGAAGCAACAGTCAGTAAAAGAACAGGACGTGATAACAACAAAAAAATAACTCAAATACAAATTCATTGAATATAGAGAGGAGAACATTTTTATGAATTTTGGACAAAACCTTTATAACTGGTTTCTATCAAACGCTCAATCACTGGTGCTTTTAGCAATCGTTGTGATTGGCTTGTATCTTGGCTTCAAGCGTGAGTTTAGCAAACTGATTGGCTTTTTAATTATTGCGATTATTGCGGTTGGCTTAGTCTTCAACGCTGCTGGAGTAAAAGACATTTTACTAGAGCTATTCAATCGCATTATTGGTGCTTAAATAAAACCGTTCTTTTGTGGAATATAAGTGGTTTTCTTATGTTCCGCAAAGGAATGGTACACCAAACGAAGTGCGGTAGGGATTTTTGAATCTCTACAAAGAAAGGACGTGAATATATGGACGATATGCAAGTCTATATTGCGAATTTAGGCAAATACAATGAGGGCGAATTGGTCGGTGCGTGGTTTACCTTTCCCATTGACTTTGAGGAAGTCAAAGAGAAAATCGGCTTGAATGATGAATATGAGGAATACGCCATTCATGACTACGAGTTACCCTTTACGGTTGACGAATACACTTCCATTGGCGAACTCAATCGACTATGGGAAATGGTATCGGAATTACCCGAAGAATTACAATCGGAGCTATCTGCTCTGCTCACTCATTTTTCAAGCATTGAAGAACTAAGCGAACATCAAGAGGATATTATCATTCATTCCGATTGTGATGATATGTATGACGTGGCACGCTACTACATTGAAGAAACGGGTGCTTTAGGCGAAGTACCAGCTAGTCTTCAAAACTATATTGATTATCAAGCCTATGGTCGGGATTTAGACCTTTCAGGAACGTTTATCTCAACCAATCATGGGATTTTTGAAATCGTCTATTAAATCTGTCGGTACATTACTACTGGCAGATTTTCTATTTTACGGGGTGGCTCAATCAGCTACCCCTATTTTTTATGAAAGGATTGATTACATGAAGAAAATACGAAGCTATACCAGTATCTGGTCTGTGGAAAAGGTACTGTATTCTATCAATGATTTTAGACTTCCGTTTCCCATAACCTTTACGCAAATGACATGGTTTGTCGTGTCACTCTTTGCAGTGATGATACTTGGCAACTTGCCCCCTCTTTCCATGATAGAGGGAGCATTTCTCAAATACTTTGGGATTCCTGTGGCTTTCACATGGTTTATGTCTACAAAAACTTTTGATGGTAAAAAGCCTTATGGATTTTTGAAGTCTGTCATTGCTTATGCACTGCGACCAAAGCTGACCTATGCAGGAAAAAAGTAACGCTTGGCAGAAACCAGCCACAAGAAGCCATTACAGCAGTTAGGAGTGAATTTTATGGCATATCCAATTAAATACATTGAAAACAATCTCGTCTGGAATAAAGACGGGGAATGTTATGCTTACTATGAGCTTGTTCCTTACAATTACTCATTTCTAAGTCCAGAACAGAAAATACAAGTGCATGATTCTTTCAGACAGCTTATCGCACAAAATCGTGATGGCAAAATTCATGCTTTACAAATCAGTACAGAATCCAGCATACGTTCTGCACAAGAGCGTTCCAAAAATGAAGTCACTGGCAAGCTCAAAGCGGTTGCCTATGACAAAATCGACCAACAGACAGACGCTTTAATATCCATGATTGGCGAAAATCAAGTGAACTACCGTTTCTTTATCGGCTTTAAGTTGCTTCTCAACGATCAGGAGTTTTCTATGAAAAGTCTTACCGTTGAAGCAAAAAATGCTTTGTCTGATTTTGTCTATGATGTGAACCATAAGCTGATGGGCGATTTTGTTAGTATGAGTAATGATGAAATCCTGCGTTTTCAGAAGATGGAAAAGCTCTTAGAAAATAAAATCTCTCGTCGTTTCAAAATCCGCAGGTTAGATAAGGACGACTTCGGCTATCTGATTGAACACCTTTACGGACAGACAGGCACTGCCTATGAAGAGTATGAGTACCATCTATCAAAGAAAAAGCTGGATAATGAAACGCTGATTAAATACTATGACTTGATTAAGCCTACTCGCTGTTTGGTGGAAGAAAAACAGCGATATTTGAAAATCCAGCAGGAAGATGAAACCGTCTATGTAGCTTACTTTACCATTAACAGCATTGTCGGAGAACTGGACTTCCCGTCCTCTGAAATCTTCTACTACCAGCAACAGCAATTTACATTCCCGATTGATACGTCAATGAATGTGGAAATTGTAGCGAATCGTAAAGCCCTATCTACTGTCCGCAATAAAAAGAAAGAACTGAAAGACTTGGATAACCACGCTTGGCAAAGTGATAATGAAACCAGCTCCAATGTGGCGGAAGCTCTGGAAAGTGTGAATGAGCTGGAAACCAATTTAGACCAAAGCAAGGAATCTATGTACAAGCTGTCTTATGTGGTAAGGGTATCAGCAAATGATCTTGACGAACTCAAACGTCGTTGTAATGAAGTGAAAGATTTTTATGACGATTTAAGCGTAAAACTGGTACGACCATTTGGGGATATGCTCGGCTTACATGAAGAATTTTTACCTGCCAGCAAGCGTTATATGAATGATTATATTCAATACGTGACCTCTGATTTCCTCGCTGGTTTAGGTTTTGGTGCTACTCAAATGCTGGGGGAAAATGAGGGGATTTATGTTGGCTACAGCTTAGATACTGGACGCAATGTCTATCTGAAACCTGCTCTTGCCAGTCAAGGGGTTAAGGGTTCAGTAACCAATGCGTTAGCGTCGGCTTTTGTTGGTTCGCTGGGTGGTGGTAAATCCTTTGCGAATAACCTTATCGTCTATTATGCGGTGCTTTATGGGGCACAAGCAGTGATTGTAGACCCAAAAGCAGAACGTGGCAGATGGAAAGAAACCTTGCCAGAGATTTCCCATGAAATCAATATCGTCACTCTGACTTCTGATGAGAAAAACAAAGGCTTACTTGACCCTTATGTGATTATGAAAAATCCCAAAGATTCTGAATCACTGGCTATTGATATTCTGACATTCCTTACGGGGATTTCCTCTCGTGATGGGGAACGCTTCCCAATCCTTAGAAAAGCCATTCGTGCAGTAACCAATAGTGAAGTACGAGGGTTGATGAAAGTGATTGAGGAATTACGGGTTGAGAATACGCCACTAAGTACCAGTATAGCCGACCATATCGAAAGTTTTACAGACTATGACTTTGCACATTTATTATTCAGTAATGGTTATGTGGAGCAGTCTATCAGCTTAGAAAAACAACTGAACATTATACAGGTTGCGGACTTGGTACTTCCCGACAAGGAAACTTCCTTTGAGGAATATACCACTATGGAGCTTTTATCCGTTGCTATGCTGATTGTCATTAGTACCTTTGCTTTAGACTTTATCCATACAGACCGAAGCATTTTCAAGATTGTAGATTTAGACGAAGCATGGAGCTTTTTACAGGTAGCACAAGGAAAAACACTATCTATGAAGCTGGTTCGGGCTGGTCGTGCTATGAACGCTGGGGTATATTTCGTGACCCAAAATACAGACGACCTCTTAGATGAAAAACTGAAAAATAACCTCGGCTTAAAATTTGCATTTCGTTCCACTGACCTTAACGAGATTAAAAAGACCTTAGCCTTTTTTGGTGTAGACCCAGAGGACGAAAACAATCAGAAGCGATTGCGTGATTTGGAAAACGGGCAATGCCTTATCAGTGATTTATATGGTCGTGTCGGTGTGATACAGTTCCACCCTGTATTTGAAGAACTGCTCCATGCCTTTGATACCAGACCACCTGTGCGAAAAGAGGTGTAAATGTGAAACCATCAATAGTAAACAGAATAAAATCAAACTGGACGCTGAAACGTCTAGGTAAAGTGGCAATGACAGTGGCTTTCACACTTGTGATTGCCATTTTTCTTTTAGCCATGCTGGGAACGGTGGTTCAAGCTGCGGGCTTGGTAGATGATACGGTCAATGTGGCAAATGAATACAGCCGATACCCACTTGAAAACTATCAACTGGATTTTTATGTGGATAATAGCTGGGGCTGGCTTCCGTGGAACTGGTCGGACGGGATTGGAAAACAGGTCATGTATGGACTATATGCCATTACCAATTTTATTTGGACAATCAGTTTGTATGTTTCCAATGCGACAGGTTACTTAGTACAGGAAGCCTATTCCTTAGACTTCATTTCCGCTACAGCAGATTCCATTGGTAAGAATATGCAGACCTTAGCTGGTGTGAGTGCAAACGGATTTTCAACAGAGGGTTTCTATGTTGGATTCCTCTTACTCTTGATTTTGGTTCTTGGGGTTTATGTTGCCTATACGGGACTGATAAAGAGAGAAACCACAAAGGCAATTCATGCCATTATGAATTTTGTGCTGGTGTTTATCCTATCGGCTTCCTTTATTGCCTACGCTCCCGACTACATTAAAAAAATCAATGACTTTTCATCAGACATCAGTAATGCCAGTTTATCACTTGGCACGAAGATTGTCATGCCCCATTCCGATAGTCAAGGCAAGGACAGCGTGGACTTAATCAGAGATAGCCTGTTTTCCATACAGGTTCAGCAACCGTGGCTACTGCTTCAATACAACAGTTCAGACATTGAAAGTATCGGTATTGACCGTGTGGAAAGCCTGCTCTCCACCAGCCCAGATTCCAACAATGGCGAAGACAGAGAAAAAATTGTTGCGGAAGAAATTGAAGACAGAAGCAATACCAATCTAACCATTACAAAGACCATTAACCGTTTAGGTACAGTCTTCTTCCTATTTGTCTTCAATATTGGGATTTCCATATTTGTATTCCTATTAACAGGAATCATGATTTTCTCGCAGGTACTTTTTATCATCTATGCTATGTTTCTGCCTGTGAGCTTTATTTTAAGCATGATTCCATCATTTGATGGTATGTCAAAACGAGCCATAACAAAGCTCTTTAATACCATTTTGACACGAGCTGGAATCACATTGATTATTACGACAGCATTTAGTATTTCAACCATGCTCTATACCTTATCGGCTGGTTATCCGTTCTTTTTGATTGCTTTTCTACAGATTGTGACCTTTGCAGGAATCTACTTCAAGCTGGGCGATTTAATGAGTATGTTTTCTCTACAGAGTAACGATTCTCAAAGTGTGGGAAGTCGTGTGATGAGAAAACCTCGTATGCTTATGCACGCTCACATGCACCGTCTACAGCGGAAACTTGGACGTTCCATGACTACTCTAGGGGCTGGGTCTGCCATTGTTACAGGTAAAAAGGACAGTCGGGTTCGGGGAGTTCTGCAAGGACACAAGCAGATCACTCCCGACCAGACGGAAAGGAAAAATCAACACTTGGAAAACGTATCGGTCAAACCATCGGTACAGTAGCTGATACCAAAGACAGAATGGTAGACACTGCTAGTGGTTTGAAAGAACAGGTTAAAGATTTGCCGACCAATGCAAGATATGCAGTATATCAAGGAAAATCCAAAGTAAAAGAGAATGTCCGTGATTTAACCAGTAGTATTTCTCAAACCAAAGCGGACAGAGCCAGTGGACGCAAGGAACAGCAGGAACAAAGGCGAAAAACCATTGCGAAGCGTCGCTCTGAAATGGAACAGGTCAAACAGAAAAAACAGCCTGCTTCTTCTGTTCATGAAAGACCGACTACAAGACAAGAACAATATCATGATGAACAGACCTCAAAACAGTCTAATATTCAGACTTCATATAAGGAATCTCAACAAGCCAAACAAGAGCGTCCAGCAGTTAAGTCCGATTTTTCAAGTCCAAAAGTGGAACGCCAAGGCAATACCGTTCAAGAAAAAACCGTTCAAAAGCCAGCAACTTCAACCACTACAGCAGATAGAACTTCACAACGTCCAATCACAAAAGAACGTCCGTCTACTGTTCAAAGAGTACCACTACAAAATACAAGAAGTAGACCACCAATCAAAACCGCCACCATTAAGAAAGTCGGTAAGAAACCATGAAGTTGAAAACTTTAGTGATTGGTGGTTCTGGATTATTCTTGATGGTCTTCTCACTGCTTCTGTTTGTTGCCATTTTATTTTCAGATGAACAGGACAGCGGAATTTCCAATATTCATTATGGAGGTGTGAATGTTTCCGCAGAAGTGCTGGCTCATAAGCCTATGGTAGAAAAATATGCCAAAGAATATGGCGTTGAAGAATATGTCAACATACTTCTTGCGATTATACAGGTGGAATCGGGCGGTACTGCGGAAGATGTTATGCAGTCCTCGGAATCCCTCGGTCTTCCACCTAATTCATTGAGTACAGAAGAATCCATTAAGCAAGGTGTGAAGTATTTCAGTGAATTATTAGCCAGTAGCGAAAGGCTCAGTGTAGATTTAGAATCGGTTATCCAGTCCTACAATTATGGTGGTGGTTTCTTAGGGTATGTGGCTAATCGTGGAAATAAATATACCTTTGAACTGGCTCAAAGTTTCTCAAAAGAGTATTCAGGTGGCGAAAAAGTGTCTTACCCCAATCCCATAGCCATACCTATCAATGGGGGCTGGCGATACAACTATGGCAATATGTTTTATGTGCAACTGGTAACGCAGTATCTTGTCACAACAGAGTTTGATGATGATACGGTACAAGCCATCATGGACGAAGCACTGAAATATGAGGGCTGGCGATACGTTTACGGTGGAGCTTCCCCGACTACTTCTTTTGATTGTAGCGGACTGACACAATGGACGTATGGAAAAGCTGGAATTAACTTACCACGAACCGCACAACAGCAATATGATGTGACCCAGCATATCCCACTATCGGAAGCACAAGCTGGCGATTTGGTTTTCTTTCATTCTACCTATAACGCTGGCTCTTATATTACTCATGTTGGGATATACCTTGGCAATAACCGTATGTTTCATGCAGGCGACCCAATCGGTTATGCCGACTTAACAAGCCCCTACTGGCAACAGCATTTAGTGGGAGCAGGACGAATCAAACAATGAGAAAGGAAGATTTAATGATGAAATTTAGAAAAAATCAGAATAAAGAAAAACAGATACCAAAGGAAAAGAAACCTCGTGTCTATAAGGTCAATCCTCATAAAAAGGTTGTGATTGCCTTGTGGGTACTTTTAGGGCTTAGTTTCAGCTTTGCGATATTCAAGCACTTTACAGCTATAGATACTCATACTATTCACGAAACAACTATCATAGAAAAGGAATACGTTGATACTCATCATGTAGAAAATTTTGTAGAGAACTTTGCGAAAGTCTACTATTCATGGGAGCAATCCGATAAGTCCATTGATAATCGAATGGAAAGTCTAAAAGGCTATCTGACAGATGAACTTCAAGCTCTCAATGTTGATACAGTACGCAAAGATATTCCTGTATCGTCTTCTGTAAGAGGATTTCAGATATGGACGGTAGAGCCAACTGGCGACAATGAGTTTAATGTAACCTACAGTGTAGACCAGCTCATTACAGAGGGAGAAAATACAAAGACCGTCCACTCTGCTTATATAGTGAGTGTCTATGTAGATGGTTCTGGAAATATGGTACTGGTTAAGAATCCGACCATTACCAACATACCTAAGAAATCAAGTTATAAACCAAAAGCCATTGAAAGTGAGGGGACGGTTGATTCCATTACAACCAATGAAATCAATGAGTTTTTAACGACGTTCTTCAAGCTCTATCCTACAGCGACAGCCAGTGAACTTTCCTACTATGTGAATGACGGGATATTAAAACCAATCGGAAAAGAGTACATCTTTCAAGAACTGGTAAATCCTATTCACAATCGTAAGGATAATCAAGTCACGGTATCGCTGACAGTGGAGTATATCGACCAGCAGACCAAAGCAACGCAGGTATCTCAATTTGATTTGGTACTTGAAAAGAACGGGAGTAATTGGAAGATTGTAAAATAACAAATATTGGTACATGATTACAGATACTTTGTAATCATGTACTCTTTTTGATAAAAAATTGGAGATTCCTTTACAAATATGCTCTTACGTGCTATTATTTAAGTGACTATTTAAAAGGAGTTAATAAATATGCGGCAAGGTATTCTTAAATAAACTGTCAATTTGATAGCGGGAACAAATAATTAGATGTCCTTTTTTAGGAGGGCTTAGTTTTTTGTACCCAGTTTAAGAATACCTTTATCATGTGATTCTAAAGTATCCAGAGAGTATCTGTATGCTTTGTATACCTATGGTTATGCATAAAAATCCCAGTGATAAAAGTATTTATCACTGGGATTTTTATGCCCTTTTGGGTTTTTGAATGGAGGAAAATCACATGAAAATTATTAATATTGGAGTTTTAGCTCATGTTGATGCAGGAAAAACTACCTTAACAGAAAGCTTATTATATAACAGTGGAGCGATTACAGAATTAGGAAGCGTGGACAAAGGTACAACGAGGACGGATAATACGCTTTTAGAACGTCAGAGAGGAATTACAATTCAGACAGGAATAACCTCTTTTCAGTGGGAAAATACGAAGGTGAACATCATAGACACGCCAGGACATATGGATTTCTTAGCAGAAGTATATCGTTCATTATCAGTTTTAGATGGGGCAATTCTACTGATTTCTGCAAAAGATGGCGTACAAGCACAAACTCGTATATTATTTCATGCACTTAGGAAAATGGGGATTCCCACAATCTTTTTTATCAATAAGATTGACCAAAATGGAATTGATTTATCAACGGTTTATCAGGATATTAAAGAGAAACTTTCTGCCGAAATTGTAATCAAACAGAAGGTAGAACTGTATCCTAATATGTGTGTGACGAACTTTACCGAATCTGAACAATGGGATACGGTAATAGAGGGAAACGATGACCTTTTAGAGAAATATATGTCCGGTAAATCATTAGAAGCATTGGAACTCGAACAAGAGGAAAGCATAAGATTTCATAATTGTTCCCTGTTCCCTGTTTATCACGGAAGTGCAAAAAACAATATAGGGATTGATAACCTTATAGAAGTGATTACGAATAAATTTTATTCATCAACACATCGAGGTCCGTCTGAACTTTGCGGAAATGTTTTCAAAATTGAATATACAAAAAAAGACAACGTCTTGCATATATACGCCTTTATAGTGGAGTACTACATTTACGAGATTCGGTTAGAGTATCAGAAAAAGAAAAAATAAAAGTTACAGAAATGTATACTTCAATAAATGGTGAATTATGTAAGATTGATAGAGCTTATTCTGGAGAAATTGTTATTTTGCAAAATGAGTTTTTGAAGTTAAATAGTGTTCTTGGAGATACAAAACTATTGCCACAGAGAAAAAAGATTGAAAATCCGCACCCTCTACTACAAACAACTGTTGAACCGAGTAAACCTGAACAGAGAGAAATGTTGCTTGATGCCCTTTTGGAAATCTCAGATAGTGATCCGCTTCTACGATATTACGTGGATTCTACGACACATGAAATTATACTTTCTTTCTTAGGGAAAGTACAAATGGAAGTGATTAGTGCACTGTTGCAAGAAAAGTATCATGTGGAGATAGAACTAAAAGAGCCTACAGTCATTTATATGGAGAGACCGTTAAAAAATGCAGAATATACCATTCACATCGAAGTGCCGCCAAATCCTTTCTGGGCTTCCATTGGTTTATCTGTATCACCGCTTCCGTTGGGAAGTGGAATGCAGTATGAGAGCTCGGTTTCTCTTGGATACTTAAATCAATCATTTCAAAATGCAGTTATGGAAGGGATACGCTATGGTTGCGAACAAGGATTATATGGTTGGAATGTGACGGATTGTAAAATCTGTTTTAAGTATGGCTTATACTATAGCCCTGTTAGTACCCCAGCAGATTTTCGGATGCTTGCTCCTATTGTATTGGAACAAGTCTTAAAAAAAGCTGGAACAGAATTGTTAGAGCCATATCTTAGTTTTAAAATTTATGCGCCACAGGAATATCTTTCACGAGCATACAACGATGCTCCTAAATATTGTGCGAACATCGTAGACACTCAATTGAAAAATAATGAGGTCATTCTTAGTGGAGAAATCCCTGCTCGGTGTATTCAAGAATATCGTAGTGATTTAACTTTCTTTACAAATGGACGTAGTGTTTGTTTAACAGAGTTAAAAGGGTACCATGTTACTACCGGTGAACCTGTTTGCCAGCCCCGTCGTCCAAATAGTCGGATAGATAAAGTACGATATATGTTCAATAAAATAACTTAGTGTATTTTATGTTGTTATATAAATATGGTTTCTTGTTAAATAAGATGAAATATTTTTTAATAAAGATTTGAATTAAAGTGTAAAGGAGGAGATAGTTATTATAAACTACAAGTGGATATTGTGTCCTTTATGTGGAAATAAAACACGATTAAAGATAAGGGAAGATACTGAATTAAAAAAATTCCCCCTCTATTGTCCGAAATGCAGACAAGAAAATTTAATTGAAATAAAGCAGTTCAAAGTAACTGTGATTACAGAGCCAGACGCAAAGACGCAGAGCCGATAAAATGAGATTAATACAATCTCATTTTATCGGCTCTTTCCGTTATGTATGGATTCTTTTAATTAGTCTTCGATGTTTCTTGCTTCGTTGATACCGCTGGCTAAAGATTCCATTAAGGATAGTTCTTTGTCTGTAAAGCTATCCATGTATTTCTCTATCTGTAATCGTCGGGTGCTTTTTACCAAGTTATTAGCAGGTAAGAAAAATTCATCAACGGAAACATGAAGTAACGATACAAGGTCATAAAGAACTTGTATGCTGGGGTGTTGCCCTTTATTTTCAATATTAGTTAAGTACCGTGGGTCAATTTCAATCAATGCTCCCACTTGTTCACGAGTTAAACCTCGTTTCAATCGAGCTTCTTTAATGGCTAAACCAAAGGCTCTAAAATCATATTTATCTTCTTTTTTACGCATAGTAGACCACCTCTATACATTTTATTGTTCCTACTGAATTAAAAACAGGTATAGAAAAACGTGTTATATGGTTTATAGGTTTATATTTAATAAAAAGCACTACTAAACGCCAATAAAAAAACCGTTATATGGTAGTGCTATTTACGCTGTTAAAATATTGTATATTACTTCCAAATGGCGGTTTGTTGGAGGTCAACGTCGCCATGAAGTACATCATATACAATAAATTTCCTTACATTGGGTTCTTGTCAAAAAAGTCGTCTATCTGCAATAGATAAGTACGTCCACCAATGTGGTTTTATAAATCATATAGATAGAATAACAGAAGCATGTAAACAGAGAAATAAATCTGTTTATATGCTTTTTTGGCTATTCAGAACTTTTTTACAAAGTTTATTTATCAGTAATGCAACAAATCCCCCTTTCACATTGGGACTAAGAGTGAAAGGAGATAAACGAGCAAGGCTCACTTCCTTTCCTAGACAGAAAGGGGGTGAGAAACATGAAACCATCTTCTTTTCAGACCACAATAGAAAATCAGTTTGACTATATCTGTAAACGTGCTATGGAAGACGAGCGAAAGAATTATATGCTTTATCTTTCAAGGATTGCAAAGCGTGAGGTGTCCTTTTCGGATGTTGGCGATTATCTTGTTAGCCAGTTTGCGACAACAGATAACTATTCAACTGACTTTCAGATTTTTACACTCAATGGGTTATCAGTAGGCGTTGAAAATGATTTGTTGAGTGAAGCATTACGTGAGTTGCCAGACAAGAAACGTGAAATTCTACTGCTGTTTTACTTTATGGACATGAGCGATTCAGAAATTGCAGACCTGTTGAAATTGAACCGTTCTACTGTCTATCGGCATAGAACCAGTGGACTAGCCTTAATTAAAAAGTTTATGGAGGAATTTGAAGAATGAAAACACAATATCCTATGATTCCCTTTCCTCTCATTGTAAAGGCAACAGATGGCGATACCGAAGCGATTAACCAGATTCTACATCATTACAGAGGGTACATAACGAAGCGTTCCCTACGACTTATGAAAGATGAATATGGCAATCAAAGTATGGTCGTTGATGAAGTCTTACGTGGAAGAATGGAAACCAGACTGATTACAAAGATTTTGTCATTTGAAATTAAGTAATATCCTCTCTCCTTTCGTGGAAGCGTGCTAAACCATTCCACGCTTCCCGAACAGGGAGGTTTGTTATTCCACCAAAGCATATTGAGCTTTCAATGTGTTTTGATAGGCTAACGAGCCATTGTTCTTTGAAAACTGAATAAAAGTAATCGAATACGTTTCGATAAGAAAAGAGCCAACGGAACTAACCGCCATGACCTATCTTATAAAGATAGCGAGCGATTCATGTTAGTGATCCGAGAAGCAATCTTTAGCAGGATTGCCTGCAACGACATTCTTATCGTGATAATGATACTCCCATACAGTCAATAGTCCGAGCGTGATAAAACCGTCGCAGGCAATGAGTATGGCTACATGAGAACCATGCAGGGGTGGAACTCCCGTGAGCTTTGCTAAAGCTGTTCGATTGCTGGTAAAACAACTTTTATGAAATCCAAATAAGTGATTTGGAAAGGAGGATTTTATGAAGCAGACTGACATTCCTATTTGGGAACGTTATACCCTAACCATTGAAGAAGCGTCAAAATATTTTCGTATTGGCGAAAACAAGCTACGACGCTTGGCAGAGGAAAATAAAAATGCAAATTGGCTGATTATGAATGGCAATCGTATTCAGATTAAACGAAAACAATTTGAAAAAATTATAGATACATTGGACGCAATCTAGCGTCGCCAAAGGGTCTTGTATATGATAAAATAGTATTAAGTCGTATCAAGGCTCTTTCCATAAAGGAAAGGAGCAAATGCCATGTCAGAAAAAAGACGTGACAATAAAGGTCGAATCTTAAAGACTGGAGAGAGCCAACGAAAAGACGGAAGATACTTATACAAATATATAGATTCATTTGGAGAACCGCAATTTGTTTACTCGTGGAAACTTGTGGCTACAGACCGAGTACCAGCAGGAAAGCGTGATTGTATCTCACTTAGAGAGAAAATCGCAGAGTTACAGAAAGACATTCATGATGGTATTGATGTTGTAGGAAAGAAAATGACACTCTGCCAGCTTTACGCAAAACAGAACGCTCAAAGACCAAAGGTTAGAAAAAACACTGAAACTGGACGCAAATATCTTATGGATATTTTGAAGAAAGACAAGTTAGGTGTAAGAAGTATTGACAGTATTAAGCCATCAGACGCTAAAGAATGGGCTATTAGAATGAGTGAAAATGGTTATGCTTATCAAACCATCAATAACTACAAACGTTCTTTAAAGGCTTCATTCTATATTGCTATACAAGATGATTGTGTTCGGAAGAATCCATTTGACTTTCAACTGAAAGCAGTTCTTGATGATGATACTGTCCCTAAGACCGTACTAACAGAAGAACAGGAAGAAAAACTGTTAGCCTTTGCAAAAGCTGATAAAACCTACAGCAAAAATTATGATGAAATTCTGATACTCTTAAAAACAGGTCTTCGTATTTCAGAGTTTGGTGGTTTGACACTTCCAGATTTAGATTTTGAGAATCGTCTTGTCAATATAGACCATCAGCTATTGAGAGATACTGAAATTGGGTACTACATTGAAACACCAAAGACCAAAAGTGGCGAACGTCAAGTTCCTATGGTTGAAGAAGCCTATCAAGCATTTAAGCGAGTGTTAGCGAATCGAAAGAATGATAAGCGTGTTGAGATTGATGGATATAGTGATTTCCTCTTTCTTAATAGAAAGAACTATCCAAAAGTGGCAAGTGATTACAACGGCATGATGAAAGGTCTTGTTAAGAAATACAATAAGTATAACGAGGATAAATTGCCACACATCACTCCACATAGTTTGCGACATACATTCTGTACCAACTATGCAAATGCAGGAATGAATCCAAAGGCATTACAGTACATTATGGGACATGCTAATATAGCCATGACGCTGAACTATTACGCACATGCAACATTCGATTCTGCAATGGCAGAAATGAAACGCTTGAATAAAGAGAAGCAACAGGAGCGTCTTGTTGCTTAGTAGTACAAATGAATTTACTACTTATTTACCACTTCTGACAGCTAAGACATGAGGAAATATGCAAAGAAACGTGAAGTATCTTCCTACAGTAAAAATACTCGAAAGCACATAGAATAAGGCTTTACGAGCATTTAAGAAAATATAAAAAGATAATTAGAAATTTATACTTTGTTTATATTAAAATATATAAAAAATGATAGCATCGTTGATAAGGTTCGGTATAATAGATATGTTAAAAAATGGAGGGTTATTAATGAGTTATTTAAAAGAGCGCATCTTAAAAGATGGCATAATTTTACCAAATAATGTAATTAAAGTAGATTCGTTTATGAATCATCAAATCGATCCGGAAATCATGCAAGAAATTGCGATTGATTTCTATTATCATTTTCGTCAAGAAGGTATTACCAAAGTACTAACAATTGAAGCATCTGGGATTGCACCAGCTATTATTACGGCTGCACACTTTAAAGTTCCGATGTTATTCGCAAAAAAAACACAACCATCAACATTAGGAAATAAAGATTTTTATGAGACCAATGTTTTTAGCTATACTAAAAATGTAACCAATCGTGTCATCATCTCAAAAAAATATATTAACGAAAATGATCGTGTCTTAATTATTGATGATTTCCTAGCCAATGGCGAAGCAGCACTTGGTTTAGTTGATTTAGTAGAGCAAGCAGGGGCCCAAGTAGCAGGTGTTGGTATTTGTATCGAAAAATCATTCCAAAATGGACGTCAAAAATTAATGGATAAAGGATTAGAGGTCTTTTCAGTTTGCCGTATCGGCTCTTTAGAAAATCAACAAATTGAATTTTTGGAAGGAAATTAATCGCGATGAATATTACAGTGTACTGTGGCTCTAATTTTGGTAATCAATCAATTTATGAAGAATTTGCTCGTGACTTGGGGCGTTTTATTGCCATGCATCAACATCAATTAATTTATGGTGGAGGTAATAAAGGGTTGATGGGAGTGCTAGCGAATAGTGTTATCAACACTGGTGGTCAAGCAATCGGGATCATGCCCAGTTTTCTAATCAATAAAGAAGTAGCCAATATTAATTTGACCGAATTTATTGAAGTAGACACCATGTCTGAAAGAAAAATAAAGATGATTGAATTAGGAGAAGCTTTTGTCGCTTTACCGGGAGGACCTGGCACACTAGAAGAAATTACTGAGGTCATCAGTTTAATTCGTCTAAATCTTATTAACAAAGAGTGCTATTTAATGAATATTCATGGTTACTACAATCATTTAGAAATATTTTTTGATACGATGGTTAAGGAAGGCTTCATGACCGCTAAAGAACGACAAAAGATTCATTTTGTTGAAAGCATTGGTGAATTAGAACTGTTAATTGAACAACATTAATAAAGAGGGACTTAATCATGAGTCGTGGTAATGAACCAGCACAAGTTAAAGGCTTTTGCTAGGGTTACTAAGACTATTGGTTAAGTCCACTTTTGTTTTAGCGATGAAAATAATTGTGTTTAAGTACGAGACGCTAAATTTTCTAAATAGGTCATCCCCTTTATAATATCATCTGCTGTCAGATCTGGTTTAGCTAAAATAAAACTCTCATTATTTGAAGCGGCATAGGTGGCAACTTGACTTATTTTGTTAGGTAAATCTTCCGTCACACCAAGTTGTTTTAAAGTAGTTGGAAAATGATTGGCATGGTAAAAAGGTAAGAGGGTATTCAGTTCTTCGCGATTACCTAATGTAGCAATTTGTACCAAAATACCATAAGCTACTTTGACTCCGTGTTCAATTGAAGCCGTTTCAGGTAGGAGTGTGAGACCATTATGAACAGCATGAGCCCCCGCGATTCGTCCATATGACCCAGCAAAGCCACCTACACTGGCAGCGATTAATAATATAGAATCCACAATTCGTTGAAACGCATCTGATAATTGTTTAGATTGTATACTTTCGATCGCTTTAGCACCATCATTTAACAAAGTTTCCCTAGATAATTGAGCGCTACTAAGGCCAAGGGCAATGCTAGTGGACCAAGGTAACGGTAATTTTTCTGCTAAGGCAATGGCTTCATACCATTTTGCAAGGGTATCGCCGATGCCACTTTGTAAATATTTTAGTGGAGATTCTATTAATAAATCTGTATCGACAATCGTTAAGAAAGCAGCTTTGGGGTAGTAGTCAACGGTTTTAAAGGTATGATCAGGGTGATAAATAACACTTAACGGTGTACAGGCTGCACACGTTCCAAGAACAGTTGGAATCATTACATACTCCACTTGAAGTTTGTTAGCAACGCCTTTTGCTGTATCAAGTGCTTTACCACCACCGACTCCAATAATAAGATCGGTACCTGAAGGGGCATTGTTTACTAAACTTTCAATGTTTTCATGGGAAGCACTCTGGTCATAGAATAAAACAGAGTAGCGACGACCTTGAGGATAGAATTTATTAAAAGCATGGTAAGCTTTATCACCAGTAATAATTAAAGGTTGTTTAAACAATTGAATGGAGCTGTCTAAAAAAGTTAAAGCTCCCGGGTGACTGATATATTGTCCAACACCTGGACGGGTTATTTCAGATAATTCCATACACATTCTTCTTTCTAAAAAAGTATAAATAAACATACTCTCATATTATTTTAATCAATATCTAATCTATCATAGTGAGTACAAGATTTCAAATGAAAAATAGAAGATAAAATATTGTCATTTAGAGAATATCTATTGTATGATATAGTTAACAACGTTAATATTTAGGAGGGTTCAGATGAAAAAAGAATTATCTTTAAACAATGGGACAAAGATTCCGATGATTGGATTTGGTACTTGGCGCTTAGAAGAAGGCGAACAAGCGTACAATGCTGTCAAATATGCTTTAGAAGTAGGTTATCGCCATATTGACACAGCACAAGGGTATCAAAATGAATCAAGTGTCGGGCAAGCTATTTTAGATAGTGGCATTGATCGTCAGCAATTATATGTAACCACAAAAGTAGTCAATACTGTAAGAGGCTACGATAATACTACACGTTCAATCGAAGCGTCTTTGGAAAAGCTGAAAATGGATTATTTAGATTTAGTTTTGATTCATTGGCCAAATCCAAAATCTGTTCGTGATAAAGGTGAGAATGCGTGGAAGGAAGCGAACGCAGAGACTTGGCGTGCGTTAGAAGATTTAGTAGAGGCAGGTAAAATTCGTTCAATTGGTATCTCTAACTTCTTAGAGCACCATATTGAAGAATTATTGAAAACAGCGCGTATTAAACCGGTATTAAACCAAATTAAAATTGCACCAGGTTGTTATCCTGAGGCATTAATTAACTATTGTCGTCAACATGAGATTGAATTAGAAGCTTATAGTCCATTAGGTGCGGGCGAACTATTTAGTCATGAAACAGTGCTAGAAATGGCTAAAAAATATGATTGTACGGCAGCGCAATTAGCCTTACGTTGGGTTATTGACCGCGGTTGTATCCCTTTACCACGATCGACTAATCCCAAAAATATTCAATCAAATCTCGAATTAGAAGGTATTGAGATTTCTGAAGAAGATTCCTTAGTGTTACAAAAT
The DNA here is from genome assembly GCF_033564055.1 of Globicatella sp. PHS-GS-PNBC-21-1553. Lineage (NCBI taxonomy): Bacteria > Bacillati > Bacillota > Bacilli > Lactobacillales > Aerococcaceae > Globicatella > Globicatella sp. PHS-GS-PNBC-21-1553. The sequence continues at coordinate 917,726 of NZ_CP085470.1, read as the reverse complement.
CTTACGGGAATGAGTGGTGCGACTGATCCCGATAGCGCGACATTCTAATATAATTAAAAAGCAAAAGACGCATACTATTTTGAATTCATAAGCTAGATAAAAAGATACTGGCTTAAAGTTTTCATCATAGTATGCGTCTTATTTCAGTGATAGTTATTGTTGATTAAAGGCATCGATAAAACGTAGCATGGCTTGACGCCCAGATTCATCTTGTTTAAAGACACCTGCATCTTCAAGCACACGTCCAAATTTGTTGGTGATTGCTTGTTCGATAAAGCGGTCAATCGTGGTTTCATCATATTCTTTGTTTTTTAATTCTTTTGCCCATGTTTGGTGATATTCAGCCACTTGATTCAAGTCTGCCTGGTCTAATAAATAAGATTTGATACTATCGATTTCATTGACTAAACGAGGCGGTAAGATCGCTAAGCCCATCACTTCTATTAGTCCGATGTTTTCTTTCTTGATATGTTGGACGTCTTGATGTGGGTGGAAGATTCCATCCGGATGTGCTTCGTTAGTTCGATTATTACGTAAGACAATATCCAATTCAAAATTATTATTACGACGACGAGCCACAGGTGTTACCGTGTTATGGGGTGTATCGTCTGTATAAGCCAGAACATCGACTGATTCATCAGAATAATTTCGCCAAAAGTTAAGTAATGCTTCCCCAGCAGTTGCGACTTCTTCACGATTAGCACCATTTAAACGAATAACGGACATTGGCCATTCAACTAATTCCACTTTTAAGGAAGGAAAAGCGTTCAATTTAATTGTTTGATAGGCATTCGCTTTTTCCATAGGGAAGGTATAACGGCCCCCTTGATAATGGTCATGGGCTAAAATTGATCCCCCTACAATTGGTAAATCAGCATTTGAACCAGCAAAATAGTGTGGTAACTGTTCAACAATCGCTAATAAATTGTCCATCGCTTTGCGGTCGATTTTCATAGGGGTATGCTCTTCACTTAAAAAAATACTATGTTCATTGTAATAAACATAAGGCGAGTATTGCATTCCATAGTGACGATCATTCAAATTTAAGCGAACAAGACGATGTTGCTGTCTGGCTGGGTGATTATTTCGCCCTTGATACCCTTCATTTTCCATACAAAGTAAACATAAAGGATAATTAGATTGTTTAGCATTTTTTGCTAAAGCAATTTCTTTTGGATCTTTCTCAGGTTTCGAAAGGTTAATGGTAATATCTAAATTGCCATAACTTTTGTATGGTGCGTTAAATTGGATATTCTTGGCAATGTTTCGAGTTTTAATATAGTCATTACTTTTAGAGAGTTCATAAAAATAATCCGTTGCATCCGCAGGATTATTTTGATATAACTCCCAAAACTTATTGTTAAGTTGTGAAGGAGATGGTGTCAATAAATCCATTACAGCTGCTTCGAATTGTTCTCGTTGATAACCGATATTTTCTATGATACCCTGCTCAATGGCATATTGAGTTAATTGATCCATTAAGGAAAGTAAGTCATTAGAATCACTTACACCTTCTTCTAATTCATTGATTTGAATGAGAGACATCAGTCGATTAGTGGTGTATATCCGGTCTAAAGAATCAACCCAACCTTGTTCAATGGCGCTAGTGACAAAAGATCGGATGACGGATGAAATGTTAATTTGCATATGCAGCCTCCTAAAAATTTTTACCTACAATGTTATTATACCGTTTACCTTGGGAGTGGGCAAGAAGTAGAAAATCGAATGATTTTCGCTTCGTCGGCCTACCCCCGCACAGTTGGGAGTAGACCAGAAGTAGAAAATCAAATAATTTTCGCTTCGTCGGCCTACCCCCGCACAGTTGAGTAGGCCTCAAACAAGTCGTTAAGACGCAGTTTGAGACCACTCAACCACTGCGCTTTTAATTTAATAACAATAACTTGATTGAATTTATCACGTTTATGCCTAACCTCGTTAAGACGCAGTTTGAGACCACTCAACCACTGCGCTTTTAATTTAATAACAATAACTTGATTGTGAGTTTACCAAATTTATCTTTAACCTCATTAAGACGCAGTTTGAGACCACTCAACTACTGCGCTTTTAATTTAATAACAATAGCTTGTTTGAGTTTACCAAATTTATCTTTAACCTCACTAAGACGCAGTTTGAGAGCACTCAACCACTGCGCTTTGAATTAAATGGATATGCCTGAACAGAATTTCAAAGTTTTTGTCCAGCCTCTTTGAAAGTCGAATTGTGAGCGTTCAGCAAATTTCGAAAATGTCTCTGTTGATTACCAATGTATATTACGTATTTTGGTGTAGTCCGTTTGATTATCGAGAATCATTTTAAGATAGTCTTTGAAAAAACTTGCTGCATTATCATCGATAAGCTGTTGAATTTTTTCGATGTTTGGAATGTCTTGTAAATCCAAAGTATTGATTGGTTTTCCTGCAAAAAAGCTAAATTAAGTGCTGCGACATATTGTGCCACTTCTTCTAATAGTGGATCATTTTTTTGATACCAACCGCCTTCAATCATTTCGCCATAGGCCATTTTGTGACTACTATCGTCGAATAAATGTTTCATGTAGTTTGCATAATCTCGTAATTGCGGGTTGATAATGGAGTTGGTAATAGCATAATCAGTCATCGCTAAGGGTTCTGCTTTGTAAGTAATCGCATTATTTGTAAAGGATATTTTCCCGATGTAGGATGGATATGAAGCAAATGCCCCCGTTACAATATCGGTCAGTAGTTCGTGATTAGCGGACTCTATCGTTGCATAATGTTGAGTATGAATATGCCCACTTAAGGTAAAGGGAGTACCATATTTAAATAAGATATCACGTAATTCATCGGCATTGTCTAAAGTATAGTTACTGTCTAAAGCTTGATAATGTGTAATGGTATTATGATGAATCACGGGAATGATGCGCTTGTTTTTGTTTTGTGCTAGTTGAAAAATATTATCAATCCATTGGAGAGTCGTTTGGCTAAGTAAGCCATTGACTTTAGGAGCGCCAACCCCTTCAACATCACTATATAGATTACTATCAAGCATCAGTAGCCAGTAGTTATGGTTAAGACCGGCTACATAGCTTAGGCTATCTGAATCGCGGCTAATAGCTTTTTGATAGCCAAACTCATCAAATATCGTTGCAAATTCGTGATCCAAGACTTGCCTTGTTTTGATAAAGGATTCTCCTTTAAATTCACGGGCCCAACCACTTGCGATATCGTGATTGCCAGGAATGACAAACACGTCGGTTCCTAATGCTTCTATATTTTTAAAATATTCGGCTAGGTCGAGCATACTTTGGTATTCCCCATTTAAGGTGAGATCACCTGAAATGATAAGAACATCTGGTTTTTCTTGAGTAATTTCATGGGTTAGAGCTTGCATACGTTCAGCACCATAATCAAAGTCTTTTCCGGCACCCGTTTTTTTATATGTTGATAAGCTTCACCGTCCTTATCATGCAGGCGCTCAGACAAGTAGTGTAAGTCCGTAATGACCCAAGCAACTAGCTCGTTGTTGGTGGCATCAATGGTTACTGGAATGAATAATAGTATGGACCAGGCCCAACAAAGCCAGCATATAATGTTTTTCATACAATTCTCCTCATAGTGAATTATTTTCAATTATTGTATCATAAAAAACCTTCGCCATCGTATGATGAAGAAGGTTCGATTTGAATGCTAATAAAAATGGCCGGATTATAGTGGTCTATAATTTAATCTCACAATTTTAGTTAATCTGACAGCGACTAAACTAGCGAAGATTAATTTAATTGAATCACCGATTAAAAATGGTGTCATACCGATTTGCATAATTTGAGCAACAGATTTAGATAAATTAAGAACTTGATTGAGGATGAAGCCTAGGTAAGGTACTCCAATCGCATATATCACAATCGTTGCTACAATGCCTGCGATGATGAATTGTTTTAATGAACTGTTTGATTTACGTGATAACAATGAAGTGACATACGAAGCCGGAATAAAGCTGATAATAAAGCCAAATGATGGTGATAAAAAGCTGTTAATCCCACCAGAAAAACCACTAAAAACGGGCAACCCAACTAATCCTAAAATCATATAAAATGTGGTTACAATTAAAGCTTCTTGGGGTCTTAAAAGCATACCGATTAATAATACGGCGAATGTTTGTAAAGTGATGGCTACTGGCCACATTGGAATTGAAATTTGGGAACAAATAATTAATAGAGCTAACATAACAGCCATTAAAGTAATATCTCTTGTTTTCATAAAATTAACTCCTTTTTTTACTTACTAAATTGTGTACTAGAAAAATGAATTTCAGATCCGAATAATGCTTCTATGTTGCGATTATCATGTTCGACTAATAGATGGCCATCCTTATCGATTCCCCGAATAATCGCGCTTTGTGTTTGACCATTTTGTAGGTAAGATACTTTCTGATTCAGTCCCAACAAACGTTCTTGATAATAGTCAAGATGTTCCCGTTTATCTATGTTTTGTTCATATTCACAAAAGTACTCAATAAACAGAGCTAACATCTGATTATAATTAAAATTTGGTGGGATAGCATCACCGAAAATTGTTCCGGCAACTTGTTTGATTTCTTCAGATTCCTGTTCGAAGTTGCCGGCTAAATTTAATCCAATTCCTATAATAATGGAACTTACTTGATGTGACTCTATATCAATCATCGACTCACATAGAATCCCTGCTACTTTTTTATTTTGATAAAATAAGTCATTGACCCATTTGATTTCAAGAGGACTAGCAGTATAATGACTGATTGCTTTGGTCATGGCGGCAGCAGCTAGTGTGGTATACAAAGTAATATCATTTAAAGAATCTACTTTGGGGGTAAAAACTAAGGATAGATATAGACCATGATCTAAAGATGAAACAAAACTACGCCCATGTCGCCCGCGCCCCTTTGTCTGTTCTGTGGCAATAAATAATCCAGGTACCGTGGGAGATTGAGTGGCATGAATTTTAGCTAAGTCATTAGTTGAATTCACCTTTTCTTCAATTGTAATGGCTAACTCGGGCCAAATCGTCGCCAAACGTTGCTTTAGCTGAGTTAATTCTAAGTGATTGACACTATCAACGAGAACGTATCCTTTTCGGCCTTGCTGATTAATTTGGTAGCCTTCAGAGCGTAATTGTTCAATGGCTTTCCATATTGCATTTCGAGAACATGCTAGATGATCAGCCATAAACTGCCCAGAGATAGGTTCAGGTGCGGCCTCCATTAGAAAATCTAACACTTTTTGTCGTGTTGACATTGAGGTTCACTCCTCGTAATATATATTTAGAAGGTCATTTCACACCCTTCTGATCGTCTCTGTTTCTCTTGATTTACCGAACATTCTGTCATAAATAAGGGGCTATCCGTTGTTAGACTGGACGATTTCGAAGAAATCGAACAGGATGACAATGGCAAGCAAGCGAAGCGCGCTAGCTCAGCCTCATTTCAATTCATAAAATGTTCAATTGTCCCTTTATATTGCTTGGTTACTGTGAGATATTGTAGGATAATAAGTCTTGGAAAGGGACTTACGGGAATATGCTGTTCACTCCTGTGGCTTTGTCTACTTCTTAAGTCTGTAACCCAGACCATTGATGTCACAACCAACACACTAGCTGTTTCCACCCTGGTTCACACCCGCTAGTAGGCGAGTGGCAGCTTGAATCAGCGTGATAAGTATTCTATTAAGCGAGGCTGTTATAGGCAATGGTATCCTGGGATATCCCACAGTAACCAAGCAATTTCCAAATATTATCGAAAGGAGGTCCCTCACATGAACTTATATGTCGGTTTAGATGTTAGTCTAGCTAAGCTAGATGTCTGTTGTTTAACGGATGATGAACAATTTTCTGTTTTGTTAGAACGTTCTTTTAAAAATGATCACGACGGTGCCACTGAACTGAAAGAATGGATTCTTCAAGCTTATCAGGACTATCACTTTGATCGAATCGTCATCGGCATGGAATCCACATCAGCTTATAGCTTTCATCCCGGTTACTTCTTCAAAGAAGACCCGGAGCTGAGTGAGCTGAATGTGGTAGTCACAATTGAAGAACCAAGCAAAATCAAGAAATATCGTGAAGTTTTCTCCGAAAATAAAAACGATGCTTTAGATGCGTTCTATATTGCTGATTACTTGCGAATCCAAAGGTTTAATCTCTCTTTCTTAAAGGAAGACCAATACATCGCCTTACAGCACCTTACACGGTCTCGCTATCAATTAATCAAGCAACTCACCACAGTCAAGCAACACTTCCTAGAAAATCTTTACTATAAATGTAATACGCTTTCGATGAATCTTAAGGAAGATGGGCATTCCACGACTGCCCTCAGTGCTACCGTCATCTCACTCATGACCGAAGACTATTCACTGGATGACCTGGCTAATATGCCTTTAGAAGAACTTGGGCAATTAATTCAAAAACTAGGACGGGGACGCTTCAAAGCACCCGAAGACTTAGCTAAAACAATCCAAAAAGCCATTCGTTCTAGTTATCGTCTCTCTAAGGTCCATGCCCAATCCATTGATATCGTGCTGGCTGTCTTAGTCCGTGAGATTCGATCACTTGAAAAAGCAATCAAAGAGCTCGACAAAGGGATTGAAGATATTGTTCAAACCCTACCAGAATATCAGTGCTTAACTTCTATTCCTGGTATTGGTCCGGTCTATGCTGCTGGAATCATCGCTGAAATCGGACAGATTGAACGCTTTGATTCTCAAGCAAAAATCGCCAAGTATGCCGGGTTATCCTGGAAGGAAAATCAGTCGGGAAAACGTTCGTCCCAAAACACACCGATGATTCATCGGGGCAATCGGTTCTTGCGTTATTACCTAGTTGAAGCTGCCAACTCTGTTAAACGTTATTTACCTGAATATGCCCAGTTCTATCATAAGAAATTCCAAGAAGTACCTAAACATCAGCACAAACGTGCCCTCGTCTTAACCGCAAGAAAATTAGTGCGTCTGGTGGATGTGCTACTACGCAATCACCAACTCTATACGCCACCGGAGGTGTTGCATAGATAAAAGACGAACAAAATAGAGCTAATTATTAATAAAGTTCGTGAAAAAAACGCGATTTCACGAGTGTTTATTTAGTGCGCCCTTAAACATCTAAATGATCAAAAGCCGAGTCTAAAATAATTTATTTTTCTCTTGACTTATTACCACTAGACTTTTTTATCTTAATAACGATAGAATAATCGAAAACATTTTTTGTGTCAACCCAATAAATATAACAGGTGACATAAAAACAATAAAAAAACACGCTTGGTCAGTAGGATTGAATCGATAGACAATAAAGCTTGTCATTGTTTAAATAGCGGTATCGATTAAATAATCCGTTATCAAGCGCATAAGATTTAAGTTTTCTTAAGTATTGAAGTGTAACTTTTTTATAAGAGATTAAGCGAGTGAAGGTTGACAGCTGATGAGGTCTTTAGTGACATTGTTTATTACACGGCAGCCCTCTTCAGTGACAATGACCAAGTCTTCTATCCTAACACCTAATTCACCGGGAAGATAGATACCAGGCTCGATTGAGAAAACATTGCCTACTTCAACGATATCTTGATTAAAAGTCCCCACATCACCCGGTTCGTGGACTTCGATTCCGATACTATGGCCAGTTCGATGGGTAAAGTATTGACCATAACCTGCCTCTTCAATGACTTTACGGGCCGCTTGGTCAATAGAGGCGAAAGTGACACCGGGTCTAACTTGGTTGATGGCCGCTAGGTTGGCTTTTTTAACTAGTTCATAAATTTCACGAGCCTTTTTACTTGGTTCGCCATAAAAAACAGTACGAGTCATATCACTAGCATAGCCTTGATAAAAGCTTCCAATATCAATCACGACACTATCGCCAATTTTAGGTTGGTCATTATTCGTGGTGTGATGAGGATCAGCGCCATTGGGACCATAGGCAATAATAGGTTCAAATGAAAAACCATCACAATTAAGTTCCTGGTATTTTTGTTTTAATAAAGCAACCATTTCAGTCTCGGGTAATCCTTTTGCCACCAATTGAATGAGATATTCCATTGCGTGATCGTTCAAACGAGAAGCTTCAGCCATCATTTCTTGCTCCTCATTCGATTTAATAGAACGTAGCCGATCACTTAATGGACTCCCATTCTTAAATTGAGCGTGAGGCATTTGTTCCATTAAGCTTAATAAGAAATGACTCGGCCAATCTTTATCGACACCAATTTTGCCATTGTTATTTAAATGTTTGACCATTTCTTCAAAAATGTTTTCGCCATCACGGTACCAAATGATATTACAATCGATAGCAAGAGAGGATGGCTCTGGAAATAGTCGGTTGAGGTAAAGGGTGATATGCCCTTTTTCATTGAGGTGTAGAATAAATAAACGCTCACCGGGATCATAGTTTTGATAGGTGGTTAAGTAGGCTATTGTCGTTGGATTGCTAATTATTAAATCAGTGTAATGATTTTCTTTTATCGCTTTATTCAAGCTCTCAATGCGTGTATAATGAAGCATAGGGGAAACCTCCTTTTTTATTATAGAGATTATTATAATACAAAAAAGGGGAACATTCATTGTTTTAACAGTCGAAGGGTCTTAAAACTAAAAGATTTGAGACTAGAGACGGATAACATCATCTCGTTTTTATTGATATACTTACGTTAACACTGAATATAAGGGGTACAGCATGTCATTAATTTCACTTAAAAAAAGCGCTCATTAATTCGATATACGACCATTATGGGCATTATTTTTACCGTTATCGCCTCCTTTTTTATTGCACAGTCTTCTTTTTTTAAACCAGGCGGCGGATTTAATGAATTATTAGAAAAGTTAGGGATTATTGGACCTATCGTGTTTATCTTCCTACAAATTACGCAAACCATTTATCCAATCATTCCGATGGGGTTAACGAATGTCATCGGGAACTTAGTTTTCGGAACCTGGTTAGGTTTTTTATGTAATGTTACCGGAATGTTGATAGGATCTAGCATCAATTTTTATCTAGGGAGACGTTTTGGTGAATCGGTAGTTAAAGCCTTTATTTCTGATGAACAATATGAAAAATATATCAGCAAAATAGGCGATAGCAAAGCTTTCGAGCGGTTGATAATTATTGGGTTTATTTTACCAGTTTTTCCTGATGATATATTCTGTATGATTTCAGGAATGTCGAAATTAACTTTTAAACGATTTTTCATACTGGTATTATTATGTCGACCTATTTCATTATTTGTATTTACTTATGCCTGGGCTGAGATTATTCGCTTTGCAAGCACATTATGGGGTTAGGAGTCGATTATCATTGAAACAAATCATTATTAAATTAGTACAATTCTATCAAACTTACCTTTCACCTATGAAGCCACCTTCTTGTCGGTATTATCCCACTTGTTCTAGTTATATGTTACAAGCGGTAGAAAAACATGGTGCTTTCAAAGGGCTTATGATGGGGATTGCTCGAATTTTAAGGTGCCATCCGTTTGTCAAAGGCGGTAGGGATGAAGTACCGGAGCATTTTTCTTTACGTCGCAATCCTTCGCATCATCATTAATCGGAAGGATTAAGTGAGAAATAAATAGGAGAGGATCGTCTCTGCGGCTGAAAATGGCAGGATGGTTGGCATGTCAACTAGTTTAAGAAATTGGCATTTCTATGTGTCATATGCTAATAATATAAGACGGGACAGAATGGAAGTGAATCTCCCAAAGTGTTTAGATGTTGGTCTAAACTTGGGAGGATGCTCAAAATAATACTGACCGGTCTTTTTTTACACAAATTTTCCACAAAGAAATGATTTGTGATATAATTAAACGAGAATTAAGGGGGCGGTGACGCGATTGGTAGATTGGATAGTACGTTATATGGGGAATCAAACATTGGCTAAGATTTTAGACATTGTCATTGTCTGGTTTCTAATATACCAAGTTCTCTTATGGGCGCGAGGAACTCGCATGATGAATTTATTAAAAGGAATAGCCATCGTTTTTATTGCGAAAGCATTCAGTTCATTGATGGGGTTGCAGACCATAGACTGGTTATTAAATCAAATAATTTCATGGGGAGTAGTAGCCTTGATTATTTTATTCCAACCTGAAATTAGAAAAGCGTTGGAAAGCTTAGGGAAAAACTTATTCCGTAATCGTAAAAGTATGCAAAATCCTAGTGATAAGTTAATCACAGATTTAGAAAAATCAGTGCAATATATGTCAAAACGTAAAATCGGGGCGTTAATATCGATTGAAGCAGAAGATAGTTTGGAAGAGTATATTAATACCGGAATTGAAATGGATTCCTATGTAAGTAATCAATTGCTGATTAATATTTTTATTCCAAATACCCCTTTACATGATGGGGCGGTAATCATATCTGATTATCGAGTGGCATCAGCTTCAAGTTATTTACCTCTCTCAGAGAGTACATTAATACCCAAAGAATTAGGGACGCGGCATCGTGCAGCGATAGGATTAGGGGAAGTGACCGATGCGTTGACTTTAATTGTATCAGAAGAAACAGGGTCTATTTCATTGGTCAAACGAGACCATCTCCATCGAGATGTGTCGAATGAGGAACTGCATCAATTATTAACCCAATATTTAACCGTTGATGACGAAGATGATGAAGAAAAATCTCTACCTATGCTAATCAAAGAGTTCTTTCTGAATGGTTTTTCTCAAAGAGGTGATCAATAATGAAAAATAGTTTATTTGATAATAATTGGATGGTAGGCTTAATTTCATTATTCTTTGCCTTAGTATTATTTGTATCGGTAGCGAACGAAAATAACTCACTATCCTCTCTGGCATTGAATAATAATTCAGCGAGTATCGATTCAATAGTAACCATCTCGAACGTACCGGTGCATTTAGGTGAACATGATGAAGGGACTTTTGTTAGTGGGATGCCTGAAACCGTATCTGTGCGATTAAGTGGTCCTAAAAACATCATTAATCAAATTTCTGAAGAAGATATAACCGTTCAAACAGAATCTTTAGTTGGCAAAAAAGCAGGAGTCTCATCAATTCGTTTTGAAGTAATTGGTTTACCCGATTCAATTGTTTATAAAGTGACACCCGATTTATTTTATGGCACGATTTCTACGAAAGAGACTTTAACGCAACCAGTTGAGTATGAAATTGCTGATGGGACTTTGGCAGCAGGTTTTGAAATAGATAGCGTTGAATTAAATGTTAATGAAGTAACCTTGTCGGGTTCAGCCGATGAAATCAATAAGGTAGCACGCGTTTTAATTCAAATTTTTGCGGATAAACCACAAAGTACCTCCTTTACAAAAAATTATCGGGTTCAAATTTTAGATAAGGATGGTAATCCATTGGATGTTAATCCATCAGAAACGGAAATTACAGCAACGGTCAATTTAAGAGAAAAGACCAAAACGGTAGGTTTAAACATTGTACCGGTTGGTGAAAATGAAAGCTTTCAATATCACTATACACTATCGAATATCCAGACAGTATCGATTAGCGGGGATAATATAGCGAATATTGACAGTTTGAATGTGATTGTAGATGTTTCAGACTTAGTAACGAGTGGTAATGTGTTAGGTGTCATTGAGCTAATAGATGGCATTAGTGTTTCACCCGAGACGGTCGATGTAACCGTCACAGTCAATAATCTGCAGACGGAGACCGATGTAGAGTCTAATGAAACAACTGTTTCACAACCATCTTCAGTGGAAGAAACAACAGCACCCGTTGAAACATCACCAACGAATGAACAAACGACAGTAATAGAAGAAGAAACAACGCAAAGTAATCGTACAAATAATGAATAAAATAGAATAATAGCGATAAAAGGAGCAATATAATGGGAAAATATTTTGGAACTGATGGGGTACGCGGTGTCGCAAATGAGGAATTAACACCGGAATTAGCATTTAAATTAGGACGTTTTGGTGGATATGTATTACGTCAACACGCAGATAATATTGAGCATCCACGTGTATTAGTAGCGCGCGATACAAGAATTTCAGGACAATTACTAGAAAATGCTTTAATTGCAGGATTATTATCAATTGGAATTGAGGTAATGCAATTAGGAGTCGTACCAACGCCAGCGGTTGCATACTTAACTCGCACACAAGGTGCGGTGGCAGGTGTTATGATTAGTGCTTCTCATAACCCCGCACAAGATAATGGCATTAAATTCTTTGGTGCGGATGGTTTTAAATTATCAGATGATCAAGAGTTAGAAATTGAAGCCTTATTAGATGCGGATGAAGATACCTTGCCACGTCCAAGTCGCGATGGCTTAGGAACTTTAGAAGAATTTAATGAAGCATCAAGCAAATATATTCAATTTTTACAAACAACAATTCCTAATGACTTATCGGGGATTACAGTATGTATTGATGCTGCTCATGGTGCGACTTCACCATTAATCAGTCAATTATTTGCTGATTTAGAAACAGAATTTTATACCATGGGTGATCGTCCAAATGGTGTTAACATTAATGATGGTGTAGGATCGACACATCCAGAAGCTTTACAAAACTTTGTTAAAGAGAAAAAAGCGATGGTTGGTTTAGCATTTGATGGCGACGGTGACCGTTTAATTGCTGTTGATGAAAATGGTGAGATTGTGGATGGCGATAAAATTATGTACATCTGTGGTAAACACTTAAAAGCTAAAGGACGTTTAGCTCATGATACCATTGTTTCAACTGTTATGAGTAATATTGGGTTCCATAAAGCAGTTGAAGAAGCCGGCATGGTTGCTTTAAAAACAGCTGTGGGTGACCGTTATGTAGTGGAAGAAATGCGTAATGGTGGCTATACATTAGGTGGGGAACAATCTGGACATATTGTCTTTTTAGATTTAAATACTACTGGTGATGGTTTACTTTCTGCCATTCAATTACTATATGTAATGAAAGAAACAGGTAAATCATTATCTGAACTGGCTGCTGAAGTAACGATTTTTCCTCAATTATTAGTGAATGTTCGTGTGCGTGACAAGCATACCGTAATGGATGAACCAGCTGTCAAAGCGGTGATTGATGAAGTGGAAGCGGAAATGAACGGTGATGGTCGTATTTTAGTTCGTCCTAGTGGAACAGAACCATTGTTACGGGTAATGGCAGAAGCTTCTACCGATGAAAAATGTGCTAATTATGTTCATCGTATTGCGGATGTTATTCGTGAAGTTCGTGGTTTAGAAGACTAAATTAGATAGTTGAAAAAACGGCTAGGACTGGGAGTCCCGGCCCTTTTTCATACATAAAGATAGGAAAAACAAATGAAATTATCAAAAAAACAATTAACAACACAATGGTTACACAGTTGGCCAATTGAAGATTGGGGTGCTTGCATTCACTGCGGTTTACCTCTTCATCAAGAGGATAGTAGTTTTGTTTGCCCTCATCACCATCGCTTTGACGGCGCTAAGCAAGGTTATTATTACTTATCAAAAACGAAATTATCACCAACAAAGTATGATAAGGAATTATTTAACGCTAGAAGACACATCATTCAAAATACTGCCTTATATGATGCGCTGCATCGTCAATTTGACACGATTATTTCAACTCAATTGACTAAAGCACCAACATTAGTAATAGATGCTGGAAGTGGTGAAGGGAGTCATTTGATGCGTATGCGACAATATCTACCTAAGAGTACCGCATTCATCGGGGTAGATTTAGCAAAAGATGGTATTCAATTGGCAACAGAGTATAATGGAGCGATTTTTTCAATAATTGCTGATTTAGCTAATTTACCGATTCAAGATGAAACAGCAGAGATTATTTTTTCAATACTTTCGCCAGCTAATTATCAAGAATTCAAACGAATTTTGAAGCCACATGGCCTAGTTATTAAAGTCATTCCCAATGCGAATTATTTAGTGGAAGTGCGCGAAGCACTAGCACAATATCATTTAGTAGAGCCAACGGTTTATGATAATTCCAAAGTCTTAGAAGTATTTACACACCATTTTCCTGATTGTCACCGCTATCTCATTCATGATAAAGTTCATCTTTCTTATCAAGGTAAGCAAGCTTTATTAAAAATGACACCATTAGCGTGGCAACTGAGTGAAGAACAAAAGGAACAGCTTGTGCAATCGTTGTCTAATCAAATAACGCTCGATTGTACAGTATTAGTCGGTCATAAGTTGGATTGATTTTAACTCATAATCAAGTTAAAATAATATAGAAACTAATTTAGATTTGAGGAATTAAGATGGATATAAAAGTAATCTTACGTGAAATTGTGAGTACCTTATTTACCTTTGCCATTGTTTTTGCGATTGTATGGGGAGTCCAACAAGTGGCTTTACAACCGTTCATGGTCGATGGACATTCGATGGATTATACTTTAGCTGATAGAGAACGATTATTTATGTGGAAGTTAGGAGAAGTTGATCGCTTTGATGTGGTCATAATCAACGCACCGAACAATCCAGAAAAAATGTATGTTAAGCGTGTTATCGGCTTGCCAGGTGATACTGTCGAAGTGAATAATGATCAATTGATTCTTAATGGGAAAGCTTTAGATGAACCTTATTTAAAGGCGAAACAAGATGAATTTAACGGCAACTTTACCAGTGATTTTACTTTAGAACAAATCACTGGTTCAACAACAGTACCAGAAGGAAAAATATTTGTAATGGGAGACAATCGTCAAAATTCACTAGACGGACGTGATTTTGGTTTTGTCGACATTGAGAGTGTTGTTGGTGAAGCCAATATTATTTATTGGCCACTAAATAAAATGGGCTTACTGGATACCTATAAACTTAACGATACTGGCGATGCGATTATCAATCGTTAGTGAACGCAATGAGTTCGAAAGAATACATCAAATAAAAGCGAGTAAACAATAAAAGTTGTTTTTAAAAAGCGGCATCAGCACGCATTACTCGAATTGTTTAGGAGACTGGGAAAACTATAATAATTTTGTTTCAATCAAACTCTTTTATTTATAGCGCAGTGGTTGAGTGGCCTCAACCTGCGTCTTAACGAGGTTAAAGATAAATTTGGTAAACTCAATTAAGTTATTGTTATTAAATTAAAAGCGCAGTGGTTGAGTGGCCTCAACCTGCGTCTTAACGACTTGTTTGAGGCCTACTCAACTGTGCGGGGGTAGGCCGACGAAGCGAAAATCATTCGATTTTCTACTTCTGGTCTACTCCCAACTGTGCGGGGGTGAACAGACGAAGCGAAAATCATTCGATTTTCTACTTCTGGTCTACTCCCAACTGTGCGGGGGTGAACAGACGAAGCGAAAATCATTCGATTTTCTACTTCTGGTCTACTCCCAACTGTGCGGGGGTGAACAGACGAAGCGAAAATCATTCGATTTTCTACTTCTGATCTACTCCCAACTGTGCGAGGGTGGATAGACGAAGCGAAAATCATTCGATTTTCTACTTCTGGTCTACTCCCAACTGTGCGAGGGTGGATAGACGAAGCGAAAATCAATTGCTTTTCTACTGCCGGTCCACTTCCTTCTGCTCGAAGTAATATTATGTTCTTGTTTTTTAATAAGTTTGTCGCTATAATAAAGGTGATATAGACTAGTATTTTAGTTCCGGCATTTTAAGAGAGGTTGTCCCGGCTGCAAGCAACTAATGTCCCCTAAAAGAACCTACTATAATGTGTCTTTGGGTCGCCCCCTTATCGGCAAAGAGTTGGCTTTATAGCAAATAAGGTGGTACCGCGGAGTAGCTGTTCTTCGTCCTTAACACAGGATGAAACAGCTATTTTTATATTTTAAAAAGGAGTAAAAAAATGGTAACGCGTAAAGAAGATTTTTCAAAATGGTATTTACAAACAATTCAACAAGCAGATTTAATGGATTATTCACCGGTTAGAGGATGTATGATTTTTAAACCAGATGGTTTTGAAATTTGGGAACATATTCAAGCCGCTTTTAATGCTCGCTTTAAAGAAGAGGGCGTTCGCAATGCTTATTTCCCAATGCTAATTCCTGAAACTTTCTTTAGTAAGGAAAAAGATCATATTGAAGGATTTAGTCCGGAATTACCTTGGGTAACGGAAGCTGCAGGGGAACCTTTAGAAGAACGTTTAGCTTTAAGACCAACATCCGAAACGATTATTGGTGATGCCTATAGTAATTGGATTCAATCTTATCGTGATTTGCCAATGCAAATTAACCAATGGGCCAATGTGTTTCGTTGGGAAAAGAAAACCTTACCGTTTTTACGTACGTCTGAGTTTTTATGGCAAGAAGGACATACCGCACATGCGACAGCTGAAGAAGCGAAAGAACGTACGATGAGAATGTTAACGATTTATCGTGAAGTTGTCGAAGGGCTATTAGCGGTTCCAGTAGTGGCAGGTGAAAAGACACCTTCAGAACGTTTTGCCGGTGCTGAAAATACTTATTCAATCGAAGCAATGATGCAAGATGGAAAAGCTGTTCAAGCAGGTACCTCTCATTATATGGGAACAAAATTCGCCGAAGCGTTTGATATTCGTTATTTAAATACCGATAATGAACATGTTTATGCTTATACCACTTCTTGGGGTGTTTCAACCCGTTTAATTGGTGCTATGATTATGACGCATAGTGATGATCAAGGATTAGTGTTACCACCAAAAGTGGCGCCAATTCAAGTTGTATTAGTACCAGTTGGACCATGGCAAAAAATCCCGCAATTTTAGAAAAAATTGAGGAATTGAATACTCAGTTAAAAGCTAAAGGGATTCGTACAAAAATAGACGATACTGATAATTCACCAGGTTATAAATTTAATGAATGGGAATTAAGAGGAGTGCCTTTACGTATTGAGTGTGGGCCAAGAGATTTACAAAATGAGCAAGTAATAATTAAATTACGTGATGAGAGTGAGAAAAAGCTGTCCCATTCGCTGACTTTGTTGAGACGATTGAAGGTGAATTAACAACCATGCAAACACGTTTATTAACAACAGCGCGGGCGATGAATCAAGCTAATTATCATACAAATATTAATACGCTTGATGAATTAGTCGAACATATTGAAACAAAACGTGCAGCTGGAGAATTGCCAGGCTGGGTATTAGCTGGCTGGGATGGTACTGAAGAAAGTGAAGCTAAAATTAAAGAGTTAACCGGATTTACCACCCGTAATATTCCATTTGCAGGTCAAGTTGAGGAAAAAACGACCTGTATCGTAACAGGCCAACCTGCAAAACATACGGTATGGTTAGCAAGAGCATATTAAAATTAAAAGAATTGTGTTTAGAAACTGACTCATTATCTGCCAACAAAAATATGATATCCAGGTAATGGCAGAATCGGATTAATAGCATCTTTTAAAGACAAATTTGGTATCTATCAAACACTGTTAGAGTGGGTAATTGAAACGAATATCATAACATTTTATTTTTATTATCCGCTTTCTTTAAAAAATTTGATTTTTCAATAAAAAAAGATTATTATTGTTTTATATTATATATTTTAATACACAAAGGAGAGAACAAATATGGACCCCTCGGGGAATTCATTATTTAGTCAGATATTAACTATTCTGATACTGACTGCAATAAACGCATTTTTTGCCGCTAGTGAAATGGCTTTTGTTTCATTGAATCGTAAAAAAATCGATACTTTAGTTGAAGAAGGTAACAAACGTGCAGTTAAAGTGCAAGCATTATTAGATAAATCAGAAGATTTTTTAGCGACGATACAAGTAGCAATTACCTTAGCAGGATTCTTATCATCTGCTTCGGCTGCGACAAGTTTTGCTAAATATATTGCTCAGTGGATACCGCAATTTCCGGGTGTTAATACACTGGCAATTGTTTTAGTGACGATACTTTTATCTTATATTACATTAGTCTTTGGAGAACTATTTCCAAAACAAGTGGCGCTGCAAATGCCCGAGAAAATTGCGATGTGGACCGCAGGGACCATTCAATTCGTTCAAACAGTATTTAAACCATTTGTACGATTATTATCTGCTTCAACAGGATTACTTAGAAGCGTGACACCGATTGATTTTTCAAAAGAAGAAGAAAAATATACGCGAGATGAGATGCGAGCAATCTTGGCTGAAAGCCGTTTAGAAGGAACGATTGACGCTACTGAATTGACGATGTTAGAAGGTGTCTTATCTTTAGATAGTAAGTTAGCCCGTGAAGTAATGGTGCCTAGAACCGATACACAAATGGTAGATATTGAAGATTCCAAAGAAGATATCTTAAATACTTTATTATCTAGTCCATTCTCCCGTATTCCATTATACGAAACTGAAAAGGATAATGTTATCGGGGTTATTCATATGAAAAATGTGATGAAGGCAGCCCGTGAAGTCGGTTTTGATAATATTGAATTTAGAGAGATTGCCAGCGAACCACTATTCGTTCCGTCAACGATTTATATTGATGATTTACTCGTTGAATTTAAACGTGAACAAACCCATATGGCTATTTTACGAGACGAATATGGGGGAGTCGAAGGAATTGTGACCTTAGAGGATTTACTAGAAGAAATCGTTGGAGAAATTGAAGACGAGACTGATATGGGGAATGCTGGAGATATCCGCAAAATAGATGATCAAAATTATTATATTAATGGTGGCTTATCGATTGATAAATTTAATAATTACTTTAATCAAAGTTTAAGTGATGAAGAAGTGGACACAATTGCCGGTTCGATTATTTATGAAATTGGTTATGTGCCAGAAGATGATGAAAAAGTTTCAGTACGTGCTAATGAGTACGTATTAACGACAAGTCATGTTGAAAATGGTCGTATTCGTGGTGTACTAGTGCAATTGGATCCAGATTTTACCGTAGAAACGCTTTATAATTTATATGATGAAGAAACGGAAGCGTATGTTCCAATGAAAGAGGTATTAGAAGAGTTGACGGATTAATCACTTGTATAGTTGAGTTATTCTAAAAACTTTCATTATTTGTCTAGATGAATGATGGAAGATATAGCAATAACTCAGCTTTTTTTGATTAAAATAACAACTACTAGATAATTTTATCTAATATCGTTATAATAAGACAGATAGAAATAGAAAGAAAGGATGATTTTATGAAAAGCCGCTATGAATGGAATACGCTAATCAAATTTGGTGCGGTAACGGTGGGTTCTTTAGTAAGCCTAATCGCTATCTACATTTCCTTTTATATTAAATTCATGGGGAAAATTCCTGCGCGTAACTTTTTAGCATTTGAAAGCAGTTATCCTTGGATTGTTATCGGTTTTATCATCATTAATATATTATTTGGTACCTATATATTTTATAATAAATCCAAAATTGACATATTATTTTTTACAATTTTAAGTCAAATTATGTTAACCGTTTATTTAATGGCCTTGACTTATGCAGGAAGCTGGTTAACTTTTCCTCGTTCCGTTGTTTTATGGAACTTATTAATCGGTTCGATTGTGATGTTTCTTTATAACTATAGTGTTTATTTGTTATATCATAAGTTAAGAGGACAAAAAAGAATTCTAATAGTAGGGAAGAATGAACGGGTTTTAGAAGCGGTTCATAATTTTGATTTAATGGATAGTCCTCGTCATAAAGTAACCCATGTAGCTTTATCTAATTATTATCAAAATGTAAAAAGATTAGCTGATGAAGTCGATATTGTTTATGTAACTGGACATATTGATGAAAAAGAACGCTTAAAAATTTTTGAGTACTTAATGAAAGAAAATAAACAATTATTTATTAGTACTGAATTTGAGAACTTAATGATGGTTAATCCTAATATTATGAATTTTGAAGATGAAAGTATCATCGAAGTTTCACCGTTTACCATACCGGCTGAAGAAGCATTTGTAAAGCGGATGATTGATATTGCTGTTTCCTTAGTGTTAATTGCTGTGACAGCGCCGATTATGTTGATTACGATGATTGCAATCAAACTAGATTCACCGGGACCAATATTTTACAAGCAAGAACGTATCACAATGGATCACCGAACGTTTAATATTTTAAAATTCCGTTCGATGAATGCAGCGGCTGAAAAAGATTCAGGCCCTGTTTTAGCAACATCGAATGATAGTCGTGTGACAAAAGTGGGACAATTTATTCGCAGTACGCGAATTGATGAATTACCACAATTATTAAATGTTTTAAAAGGCGATATGTCTTTAGTTGGCCCTCGTCCTGAACGACCATTCTTTGTAGACCAATTTAAAGAGGCTAACCCTTACTATGCTCTACGTCATCATGTACGAGCAGGAATTACAGGGTATGCACAAGTCTACGGTAAGTACAGTACAGACTTCAATAATAAACTGAACTTTGATTTACTTTATATCAAAAATTATTCATTAGCATTCGATTTTAAATTGTTATTTCAAACAATCAAAATTTTATTTGATAAAGTAAGTGCAAAAGGTGTTGATGAAGAAGAAGCGATGATACCACCAAGTTGGCAAAATTACCAGGAAAAAATCCAAATTATTGAATAAAGATTTAAGAAATAGCGCTGATACCTTGATATATCAGCGCTTTTTTGCTGTTTTTAGTGAATAATCATAGTATCTCAAGTGTTATTAGTAGAAGATAGCAAAAAACTTATGCTATACTTAGGTTAGAATTTCTAAGGAGGAATTTAAGATGAAGAAAACAATGAAGAAATTTTTTGCATTAGCCGCTTCGACGTTATTATTCACTGGGCCAGTTGCTACAACAACTATGGCGCAAACAACAATTGATGAAAATGTTTTAACTGAAATTCAAGAAGCTAATAAACACTTTGAATCTGTAAAATGGGATGGCTTTATTAAAGTATCGGCAGTTTCTGATAATCAAACAGCTGATATGGGGCAATTAAATTTTAACGGTACCTTTAATGGTATTCCTTTACAAGGTAGTTTTGAAGGAAATGTTTCAAGCCTGTTTTTAGGTGGACAAGAAATTGGTCTAAAAGCATTTTATCAAAATAGTACTGCTTATATCGGAACAATGGAAGGTGAAGCAGGATCTGGAATTAATTGGACTGCTTATGATTTCACAACATTAGAAGCCGATATGATTAAGAGTTTCCAAGATGCTTATAGCCAATCAAGTAATGTAGACCCACAAAAAACAACAGAGTTTACTAGCAAATATATGGACGTAACCGAAACAGACACCGATTATGTTTATACATTAAAACAAGACATTAATGCAGAAGAAATGTGGAACGATATGGATGCATTAGTTGACTTAGAGAAAGTTAAAGAAGATATGATTGCTAATATGGAGGAACAATCTGGTGAAGCACTTGACGAAGAATCACGTGCTCAATTAGATAAATCGTTCAATAGTGAATCATTAGCAAAATTCTTACAAATGAAACCTGTTATTGAAGTTTCATACAATAAAGAAACGAAATTCATTTCAAAACTTCTAATGGATTTAACAGTTAATATGCAAGACTTCATGGGCGAAGAAGAGCTTGCTGAAAATGCAGAAAGTGGTATGCCACAAAGCTTCTCAGTTCATGTAGAGATGAACTTTAGTGAGCATAATGTTCCACAAGAAGTAACAGTACCAGAGGAAGCATTAGCAGTAGAAGTACAACAACCTTCTTCACCAGAAGAAGCTGCCGATGAATTAGAAGATTTAGGCGAAGATTTAGAATCAGTGGAAGAATCAGCAATGGATGAAAATGCTGAATCAGGCACTGAAGAATCTGCAGCAGACGAAACTGCAGCAGACGAAACTACAGCAGACGAAACTGTAGAAGAAACGACTGCAGCAGAATAATCATTATATAGTTATTATGATGTTTGCAAAATAGAATCAGGCAGCAACTTAATCTGAATTGTGATTATTAGTAGCTTACCAAATAACAAGATTGGACCATGTGTAATTTCGGTTACGCATGGTTTTATTTTCTATTTCTTGCCCACTCCTGGAGTGATATTGTAATACGTATTTAAAACTAATGAATGTAAGAGGCTTCACTGTCTAAGGTGGTAAAAGCTTGGTTATTATTTTTGCATCATTGATGGATCGACACTACTACTAGATGGTGAAATAAATTCAAAGATTATTCTTGACATTCATAAAAAGAACTCTTATCATATACCTGTTAAAAGTAATAGTTACAGATTTTCAAAAATATATCAAAGATTTTAAGATAGGAGCAAACAATGAGACTATTAACGGTAAAAGAATTATCTTTTTACTATGATCAAGAAAAAGTCCTCCATAATGTGAATTTTCATGTTGATGCTGGAGAATTCGTCATACTAACCGGTGAAAATGGGGCAGCCAAATCCACCTTAATTAAAAATATTTTAGGTTTATTGAAACCCGCCACTGGAACCATTGAGTTGTCTGATGTCAATGCCGAAGGTGAAAAATTATCGATTGGCTATGTTCCACAAAATGTGGCCGCTTTTAATGCTGGTTTTCCTTCGACCGTTCAAAAGTTAGTTGAATCAGGACGTTATAGTAAAAATCGCTGGTTTAAAAAATTAGATGCCAATGATTTAGAGCATGTAGAAAAAGCTTTGAATGCAGTTGGGATGGCTCATTTAGCTAATAAAAAAGTTGGCGAATTATCAGGAGGGCAAAAACAAAGAATTAATTTGGCTCGAGTTTTTGCCACAGACCCTGATTTTTTTGTATTAGATGAACCGACGACCGGAATGGATGTCGAATCAAGACGCTCTTTTTATCAATTATTACAACATAGTTGTAAAGCGCATGGCAAAGCGATATTGATGGTGACACATGCTGATAAAGAAATTGAAGGTTATTTTGATCGCGAAATACGATTAATTAGAGGGGAGGGGACGTCACCATGGAGATGTTTCAGTATGACTTCATCCAAAGAGCATTTCTAGCAGGTGCTGCTATTTCATTGATTACGCCCATATTAGGATTATTATTAATTCTACGGCGTCAATCTTTATTAGCTGATACCTTGGCTCATATCTCTTTAGCAGGAGTAGCCTTAGGTCTATTGCTTAAAGTAGCACCGACTTATACTACTTTAATTGTGGTGGTGATAGCATCCGTTCTGATTGAATATTTAAGAATGGCGTATCGTGATTTTTCAGAAGTATCGGTGGCATTAATGACAGCGACTGGTATGGCAGTAGCCTTAGTACTAGTTAATTTAAATCCTGATGCCGCTTCTTTTAGTATTGAGCAGTACTTATTTGGATCCATTATTTTAATTACCGACCAAGAAGTAAAATTATTAATAGGTTTAGCCATTGGGTTAGTGGTATTATATACCATTTTTAGACGCCCACTCTATGCTTTAACATTTGATGAAGCGACTGCACAAATATCCGGTTTGCCTGTTAAATTAATTTCAATTCTATTTTCTGTGATTACAGGGGTAGCAATTAGTATCATGATGCCGATTGTAGGTAGTTTGTTAGTATCTGCTTTAATTGTGATTCCATCTGCGACAGCGATTAAAGTATCCAATTCATTTTTAAAAACGATTATCATTGCGATTGTTATCAATGTTATCGGTGTTTTCTCTGGTATTACCTTATCTTATCAGTGGGATACACCTCCGGGTGCCTCGATTACCTTGATGTTTGTAGCAGCATTTGTCATTGTGTCGTTATTTAATCGTATTTGGATTTATTTTAAAAAAGGGCGTTCTTAAATGATTAATGTGTAAATGATTAAAAAGGGGTTAGACTTTTTCGCTAACCCCTTTTTGCCTGTCTTTAGCCTATACAAGCAAGATTGTTTTTGATAAAATCAAAAAGTATGAATGTTTTTAGACTTATGATAAACTAAAATAAATACGAATTAGGAGGCATCCAAATGGATGAAATAACACAAACACAAAGACATCATCACGATGTATTGTTGGTCCTCTTAAATTATGATCATTTTCAAGCGTTAGAACTTGAATTAAAGCGTTTGGCTTTTGATGGTAAAGACGAGATTTTATTATTAGTCCAATTAGCCAATGCTATTTTACAAGTAGACAATGAAAATGTAAAAAAACTTGCACAAAACACTCCGTTTCAAAGTGTTTTAGATGCATCCCAATTAGAACGTAAAGCCTATTATTACTTACAAACACTGACTTTGCAATTGAACCGACAAGAGTATGGTGATTACTTAAGAGGACTGACTCCTTTATTGGTCGATGTTTTTCGTATTGCAATTGAACGTGATTTTTTACCAAATCTTGCGGAATATATTCAACCAATAAAAAAAGAGACGACTAATGGTGCCCATCTGTATCGAGGGCTTCAATGGTCACAAAATAAAATTGAAAGTCATTCCAATATTATTGCTGATACTTGGAAAAAGTATTACGGAAACTATTTCAATTATGACCACTATGTTAGTTCTAGTCATTTAATGAAATTAATCGAGGCTAATTCATCAAATGACCAATTAATTGAATTGACCTCCACGATGCGTAAAATTGAAAAATATTTAAGAAATCTAGTTGCCCATGAAGTATTAACCGTTAATCAACAATTCTTTGTGGATCGTATACAAAGAACACCACTGCAAGTTCATCAAGTGTTATTAGATTTATATGATGAAGTAGGATTAACTCATCCGTTACAAAGAACTATTATTGAACAAATAAAACAAAAAATTACTTTACTGTTACAACAAACGAAGGAAAAGAACTAAAAGAGGAGCACAATCAATGAAAAAGCTAGTCATTCATGGAGGAAAACCTTTAAAAGGTGAAATTACAATCAATGGAGCAAAAAATAGTGTAGTAGCTTTAATTCCGGCTGCAATTATGGCCAATTCTGAAGTGACATTAGAAGGCGTTCCAGATATCCAAGATGTACACTCATTAATTGAAATTTTAAATGATTTTAACGTTAAAACTCATTTTGAAAATAATGTTTTAAAAATAGACCCGACTGATATTATTTCAATTCCAATGCCTACTGGAAAAATTCAAAGTTTACGTGCATCCTACTATTTTATGGGTGCTACTTTATCGCGTTTCGGTGAAGGCGTCATCGGATTACCAGGAGGATGTTTTTTAGGGCCACGTCCGATTGATCAACATATTAAAGCATTTCGTTCTTTAGGAGCAAATGTTAAGGATGAATATGGTGTCGTAACCTTATCGACACCAGAGGGCTTAAACGGCGCTCGGATTTATATGGATGTTGTATCAGTGGGCGCGACTATCAATGCTATTTTGGCTTCGGTTAGAGCACAAGGACGTACCATTATTGAAAATGCAGCCAGAGAACCAGAAATTATTGATGTGGTTACTTTATTAAATAAAATGGGTGCTAAAATTCGTGGAGCAGGTACGAGTGAAATCCGAATTGATGGCGTAGAAGAGTTAAATGGTGTGACTCACACCATCATTCCTGACCGAATTGAAGCAGGCACCTATATGGCGGCGGCCGTCGCAATGGGCGAAGGAATTAAAATAAACAATGTTATTTATGAACATTTAGAAAGTTTTATTGCTAAGTTAATTGAGATGGGCGTAAAATTAGATATTTTTGAAGATAGCATTTACGTTCATCCTTCAAAAGATTTAAAAATGGTGAGTTTAAAGACATTACCTTATCCCGGCTTTGCTACGGACTTACAGCAACCAATTACGCCGTTAATGGCGATTACCAATGGTCATGGTACGATTATGGATACTATTTATCCAGCGCGAGTAAAACATATTCCTGAATTAAACCGTATGGGAGCAAATATTCGTGTTGATGGGGATATGATTCGCCTTGAAGGACCAAGTAAATTAACTGGCGCTCAAGTGAAAGCCAGTGACTTAAGAGCGGGAGCAAGTTTAGTCATTGCGGGCTTAATAGCAGAAGGTGAAACTATTATCACAGGAGTGGATAATATCTTAAGAGGTTATACGAACATTGTTGGTAAGCTACAAGCATTAGGCGCAGATATTCAAATGATTGAAGATTAAGAAAGTAGGAAAAATAGTGTCAGATGCATTTTCACTAAAAACATTAATGGCTGCGGAAGTAAAGCAGTTATATGTTTATGCGAAAGAATTAGAGATTCCCAACTACAGTCAACTAAGTAAGAAAGAACTTGCACTCGCTGTCATGCGTACACAAGAAGAAAAACAAGGTTTTTATCAAGTTGAAGGTGTCTTGGATATTGTAGGCGGCGATGGGTTTGGCTTTATTAGACCTATCAATTTTTCTCCAAGTCAAGAAGATATTTATATCTCTAGTTCTCAAATTAGACGTTTTGATTTAAGAAATGGAGATAAAGTAGCAGGACCAGCACGGCCACCAAAATCTAATGAACGTTATCCCGGCTTAATGCAAGTAAGTTCAGTGAATGGTAAAAATCCTGAAGAGGCTAAAAATCGCGATCATTTCCCAAGTTTAACGGCTATCTACCCGGATCAACAAATAAAATTAGAGAGTGGTTCTAAACGGATTGCTAATCGAATGATTGATATTTTAGCGCCTATTGGTTTTGGGCAACGTGGTATTATTGTTTCGCCACCAAAAGCGGGTAAAACAACTGTTTTGAAGGAAATTGCTAATGGGATTACAAGCAATTATCCAGATACAGAATTAATTGTTCTTTTAATTGATGAACGACCTGAAGAAGTAACGGATATTGAACGTAGTGTTGAAGGAGAGGTAGTATCTTCAACCTTTGATCAATTACCAGAAAATCATGTTCGGATTAGTGAACTCGTGTTGGAAAGAGCTATGCGTTTAGTCGAAGATGGACGTGACGTCGTGATTCTGATGGATAGTATTACTCGCTTGGCACGAGCCTATAATTTAGTAGTCAAACCAAGTGGTCGTACTTTGAGTGGAGGGGTGGATCCTGCGGCATTTTATCTACCTAAACGCTTCTTTGGTGCTGCGCGTAATGTTGAAAATGGTGGCTCGTTAACGATTTTAGCAACCGCATTAGTTGACACTGGTAGCCGAATGGACGATGTTATTTATGAAGAGTTTAAAGGGACCGGTAATATGGAATTACATCTATCGCGTCAATGGGCAGAAAGAAGAATTTTTCCTGCGGTGGATATATTACGTTCTGGTACACGTAAAGAAGAACTCTTAATGTCTGAAGAAAAATTACAACATATTTGGAAATTACGTAATTTAATGGGTGAAGATGTTTTACAATATACACAACAAGTAATTGAATTGCTTGAAAGAACAGATAATAATGAAGTAGCCTTTCAACAATTGACGGCTTTTTTAAACGCGATGTCGCCCAATAAGAAAAGTAGTAAGAAGGGTTAAAATTGTCAAAACAACATAAAACCAATGTGATGAGATTGTTAGAGCAACATCAAATAGCTTATCAACCTCATGAATTTACTAATAAAAAAGCAGCCAGTGAATTACCAATTTATAAAACACTGGTGACGGTTGCGAAATCAAAAGAACATTATGTGTTTGTCTTACCCGTAACGCATGAACTAGATTTAAAAAAAGCAGCTAAAGCAGTCAATGAGAAATCAATCGAAATGATTAAAGAAAAAGAACTCTTACCTTTAACGGGATATGTTCATGGCGGCTGTTCACCGATTGGGATGAAGAGGTCTTTTTATACGACTTTTGACCAATCGATAGATAATCATACGTCGATTTTATTTAGTGCAGGTAAAGTAGGGTTTTCCGTTGAAATTGCAGTGTCAGATTTAGAACAATTAAATCAAATGATTGACATGCAAAAGGCTGAAGTAGCCAAAGAAAAGTGATGAGATAGTAACTGGCAGTATGGGAACATTAGATCCTAACACAGTAGCATCAATCATCTATCCTTTATTAATAGTAAATGAAACCCATTATGGGGGTGGTTACCTGAAGGCAGAATTCAACGATGTTCTACTTCTAATCCACTCCCAATTTCTTTTGTCTTGAAAACGGAACCTTATTTTACATCTTATTCTAGGGAGTGTACAATATAGATGAATAAATAAAGAAAGAGGCAACGAATGTTAAACGAAATGATGCATCGACCAGTAGTCATGAAAGAACTGGTTGATTATATGCGAAGTGCTCAATTACCATTTGAAGGTAAGTTAGGTGAAATTGAAAAATATGCAAACGAAAGAGGAATCCCAGTGATTCCTCATGAAACAGCGAAATTTATCGACTTTTTTTGTGCAACCATTCAACCAAAAGATATTTTAGAAATCGGAACAGCGATTGGTTTTTCAGCCAGTCTAATGGCTAGACACTTACAAGCAGATGGGCACTTAACAACCATCGATCGCTATGAATTAATGTATGAAAGAGCCAAGGAAAATTTCAAAAAAATTGGATTGAGTGACCGCATTACTTTAATCGAAGGTGATGCGAATGATGTGTTACCAACTTTAGAAGGTTCTTATGATTTAATTTTTATGGACAGTGCTAAAGCGAAATATATTGAATTTTATCCTGAATGCATGCGCTTATTAAAAATGGGCGGCGTATTAATTATCGATGATGTCTTCCAAGGTGGCACTATTTTAGATGACGAAGCTGACATACCAAAACGTGTTCGTAAAATTCATCGTAAATTAAATGAATTACTGGATACCGTTTTATCCGATCAAACACATCGTTCATGTTTAGTTCCTTTAGGTGATGGCTTATTGATGGTCAGAAAGGAAGCGGAAGTATAATGGATAATATTAAGTTAGTGGCAATTGATTTAGATGGCACTTTTTTAACAGATACTAAAGAAATTCCTAAGGCTAATATCGAAGCGGTTCATCGCATTATGGATAAGGGGATTAAAGTGGTCATTTGTACTGGACGCACGTTACCAGGAACCCGACGCTTTATCGATCAAATTGATTTTGGACATGAGAATGAGTATGCAATCATTCAAAATGGTGCGGCGACACATCGTTTACCAGAATACGATGTCGTGGCTGCTACTTATCAACCGTTAGAGAATCGCAAAAAATTAGTGCGATTTTTCTTTGAAAGTCGTATCGATACATTGCAATTAGTAGCATTTGATCAAGAGAATCTTTTTCTAATTGATGACCAAAATCCAAGTGAGTTTGTGCAAAAAGATGCTGAAACATTGGCAACGCCTATTACATTTATTTCTCAAGCGGATTTTGATCAAGTTGAAGGCATTTTTAAAATGATGGTCTTAGGACCGAAAGCCGATCTTGATGCATGGAATGAGTTAATTACCCAAGAAATAAAGGAAGCTTTCGATGTGGTTCGTAGTCAACCCATCATTATTGAATTTTTATCGAATGATACGAATAAAGCGACAGCGTTAAAAGCATTGAGTGAAGACCTTGGTATTGCTCGAACTGAAATAATGGCCATAGGCGATGAACAAAACGATGTTGAAATGTTAAAATGGGTTAAACATTCGGTTGCGATGGGCAATGCTTCGCCAGCGATAAAAGAACTTTGTTTATATGAAACCGTGAGTAATAATGAGGGTGGAGTAGCAGCTGCTCTTCGTAAGTTATTCTAATATATATTTGAATACTTACGATAAAATTCAAAATATTTTCACATTTCTATGCTATTATTTAAAATGAAAAAAGAAAGAAAAGAGGCAACGATATGAAAAAGCTACTTTTTACGAGTATCGCTTTAGTCTTATTGTTGGGAATTGGTTATGGGGCTGGGATTGGCTATTATGCTGAGAAGTTCCAAGCGAATACCACATTTGGCTCGGTTGATATTAGTAACTTAACATTAGAAGAAGCCAAGCAAAAAATTTCTGATGATTTAAGTCAAAAGGAAATTACATTAACTGAAAATGGGCAAGAATTAGGTAAATTTACCTTAGCACAATTAAATGGGCAAATTAATGCCGATGAAGTGTTAACGGCCGCTTATCAAGCTCAAGATCCATCACAATGGTTGGCAGGATATTTCTCATCAGTGGAGTATGAGAATTTATTAATGAATAATGTAAAAATAGATGACGCTGCTTTAACCGAAGCTTTGGCTACAATTGGTTTAAACAATAGTGAACGGACGGCTTCAACGGATGCTTATATTGAATACACGGATGCAAGAGGATATTATGTTGAGCCTGAAACGGTTGGTAATCAACTAGATTTAGATTTAGTAAAACAAATGGTCGTTGAAGGATTACAGTCTGGACAAACGACGGTTGAATTGAATACGGCTTATTTACAACCGGAGATAACCAGTGAAAGTGAAAAAATCACTACTTTTATGGATCAAATCAATTCTTATATTGAGACTAAAATCAATTTAGAAATTGCGGGAGATACTGTTACGATCCCGAAAGAAGAAATTATTAAATGGATTTATTTCGATCACAGTAACCAAATTGTTGTAGACCAAGCATTAGTTCAAGAATATGTGTCAACACTTAATGATAAATATGCAACATTTAATAAGCCACGTGAGTTCGCAAGTACATTAAGTGGAACCGTCACCGTGCAACCGGGTACTTTAGGTTGGTCGATTGACAGTGAATCAGAAGCGGCACAAATTGCTGCTGATTTAGCTGAAGGTCAAGAAGTAACCAGAACACCGGCAATCGTAGGGTCAGGGTATTCAACAGATGGAACAAATGACATTGGTAGTACTTATGTTGAAATTGATATCGCCAATCAAATGATGTTTGTTTACGTAGACGGCACCCAAGTTATTTCGACACCAGTTGTGACGGGTAGAACCGGAACAGCAGATACTGTACCGGGTGCTTATGCTGTTTGGAATAAAGAAAAAGATACTGAATTAAAGGGATATAATGTCCATACTCAAAGAGATTATGTCCAACCCGTTTCTTATTGGATGCCATTTGATGACACCGGTCAAGGAATTCACGATGCAAGCTGGCAAGCTTCTTTTGGTGGGGATGCTTATTTAACAGCCGGATCTTTAGGTTGTATTAACACGCCACCTGATGTGATGGCACAAGTTTTCAATACTGTGGAAGTAGGAACACCGGTCATTATATTCTAATTAAATAAGTAAATAACACGTGACATAGCTATGCGACTATGTTGCGTGTTTCTTTATTTTAGAGTTTACTAAAGTAGTATTTAACTCAGTAGTGAGTAGCTTATCAAGAAAAATGTAAAAATAGCACACACTTGTCAAAAGGTAAATATTCATGCATCTAGATAAAAAAAGAATTGTTGTTATAATGGACAGAGATAAAACCCTTTAATGAAAGAACAATTAAAGGAATTGTAGTAAATTTAAATCCTACGAGGAGGATATGATAATGAAAAAAGTTCTCGTTGTTGACGATGAAAAAACAATATCAGATATCATCGTTTTTAATTTAGAGAAGGAAGGCTTTGAAATTAAAGTTGCCCATGATGGTGAAGAAGCACTACAGAAGTTTCATGATGAATCTCCAGATTTGATTGTCTTAGATTTGATGTTACCCAAAATTGATGGTTTGGAAGTTTGCCGTGAAATCAGAAAAGAGAGTAGTGTACCGATTATTATGCTAACGGCCAAAGACTCCGAAATTGATAAAGTTCTAGGATTAGAATTAGGCGCGGATGATTATGTAACTAAGCCGTTCTCTAATCGAGAATTAGTAGCACGTGTTAAAGCTAACTTACGACGTCATAGCGCTCGTGAACAAAGTGATAATGCGGATGCTAATGCGAATGAAATCGTAATCGGAGATTTAATTGTTCATCAAGATGCCTATATTATTTCTAAACGTGGTGAGGAAATTGAATTGACACATCGTGAATTTGAATTATTGCATTATTTAGCCAAACATATTGGTCAAGTGATGACGCGTGAACACCTCTTAGAAACTGTTTGGGGATATGACTATTTTGGGGATGTGCGTACGGTGGACGTGACCATTCGTCGTTTAAGAGAAAAAATTGAAGATGCACCTAGTCATCCGGTGTATATCGTGACTCGAAGAGGTGTAGGATATTTCTTAAAGAATCCGGATCAGGACTAGTTGTATGAAGCGAGGATTTAGTTTTTTTCAATCCATTTACTTTAAAATACCGATGCTGTTTATTTTTATTTTACTGATTTCGTTTCAGTTTATTGGGGTCTTTTTTATCGACCAATTACAATCACAATCGGTCACAACTTTTAAAGAAACGTGGAATACACAGTCGAATTTTTTAATTAATAATGTTAGACCTATTTTAGAGTCGTCTGGTGATCCTAACCAGACGACTACTATTGAGTTACAGCTAACTCAGACCTTAGCTACTTTTACGGCCGACGAAGCAACTAAAATTCAAATATTGGATAATGAGGGCTATGTTAGGGCGATTAATCAAAGTGGACTGGCTAACACGGTGGGGCAAAGAGTGGATAATGATAATGCTTTAGCTGTTATAACATCAAGACAAGCTTATGCCCAAGAGTATCATGATTATGTACGTAATAACCGTAGTTATTTATTAATACGTCCTGTCATGTCACAAGATAATAATCAACTATTAGGTGTCGTAATGGTAGAAGCGAGTATGAATAATATTTACAATCAAACACGTTCTGTTATGGTTATTTTTGTGCAATCCGCAATTGTCGCAATTGGGGTCGCTTTCGTGATTGCGTTATTCCTTTCCCAAGCGATTACCAATCCTATTGAGCAAATTAGACAACAAGCGATGCGTATTTCTGATGGGATATATAATTATCCAGCAACCGTCAATGGCAAAGATGAACTGGGTGAATTAGCTAATACAGTCAATGAATTAGCAATTAAAGTTAAAGATGGACAAGAATCCATTGAATCCGAACGTCAGCGTTTAGACGGGATTTTAAGACATATGACAGATGGTGTTATTGGAACAGACCGTCGTGGTAATGTTTTGCTAATTAATGAACGTGCATTAGAGTTATTGAGTATTCATCAACAAGATGCTTTAGGCATTTCAATTATTGAGTTATTAGGTATTCAACAAACACATCGCATCAAAGAATTGCTTGCCGGAGAAAAAGAAGTAATGATCGAGCGCGAAGATGACACGATCCTTAAGGGAGAAATCTCAATCATACGTCGTGAGACAGGGTTTGTAACCGGACTCGTTTGTGTTTTGACTGATGTGACAGAGCAGGAGAAAACAGATCGCGAAAGAAGAGAATTCGTTTCGAATGTTTCCCATGAATTACGAACACCATTAACTAGCGTTAAAAGTTATACGGAAGCATTGGCAGATGGCGCTTGGCAAGATGAAAATATTGCTCCGCAATTTATTGAAGTGATTCAATCAGAGACGAATCGGATGATTCGGATGATTGGCAACTTACTGGATTTATCGAAAATTGATGGAGGTCAAATTAAGCCACAAATGGAATTAATTGACTTTAAACGGATTGTCAACCATATTGTTGATCGTTTTGAATTTACTTTGGATTCACAGGAGAAAAAATATACGATTAAACGTCAATTTACGCCAAGAGAAATATATTTAGAAATTGATCAAGATCGCATGACACAGGTCATTGATAATATTATGAGCAATGCGATTAAATATTCTCCTGATGGTGGGGAAGTAATTGTTAAAATTGTTGATAATCCTCATACGGTTGTGTTAAGTATTACCGATGAAGGATTAGGCATTCCACAAAAAGATTTACCACATCTGTTTGAACGGTTTTATCGAGTGGATAAAGCTCGTTCAAGAGACCAAGGGGGAACCGGTCTAGGTTTAGCCATCTCTAAAGAAGTGATAGAGTTGCATGGAGGTAAAATTTGGGTTGAAAGTAAAGAAAATCAGGGTTCAACTTTCTTTGTAGAATTACCATATGAGCCATTTGAACTAGAGTTTTCAGATGAAGAAGGGTGGGATGAAGCGTGAGAAAATTTTCCTTTCAAACGTTCTTTTTAACGCTCTCAATTGTGGTGAGTTTGTTACTAAGTTATATTTTGATCTTTGATAATAATGCTTTATTATCCCGTTTCTCTTCTAATCCGGAAACAGCACAAGTCAATATTCAAATTGATAGTAATAATAAAGTTTCTGACTACTATCAATTGGCTAATGTAAAATTAGCAGAAATCATCTATCCGACCAATGTGATTATTTCTGAAGGCGATAATGCGTATTTATTGAATGATTATTCGGGATTACATTCACTGGCGTCGAGTTTAAGTCAAAAGCGTATCTCCTTAGTTGAGAAAATCGTGGTACCTCCAGAAGAGAAATATATCGAATTAATATCACAGGAAAGAGTCGAGTTTGAATTTTCAACAGCCTTACCATTTGAACTAGTGGATAATTTTATTAAAAATGAAAGTGAAGAAACGGAATTTGAATTTAACCGTATTATTTTTCCTAAAAATGAAAAGAATACCGCCTACTTATTAAATACTTTTGAACAAGTATATATGAAGGCTAAATTGCCAGAAGGGAACACAACGGACGATTATTTTAAAATAGCGCGAGTTTCAAAAGAGAAATGGATTGTTGCTGAACGCTATAATTTAAGTAATGGCAATCATGTTTATTTACCGTTAAAAACCATGACGGTGCCAAGTCAACTTTATACTTTAAATTTAGTCCCTGAAACCAATGTGATTGATTCTTTATTTGGAAATGTCCGATCATGGCGATCTGTTTCTACCAACGAAGACAGTAGCAGTGGGACCATTATGTATTACAATTCAAATATGGAGCTTCAGATTAACCCTTTTGCTCAAATGCTTGGAATAAATTACAAAAACACCAATCAGTTTGAAGCTAAAACATATAGACAACGAATTGAGCAAAGTTATAGTCAAATGCGACAGTTTGAATATTGGAAAAATGGG
Source organism: Globicatella sp. PHS-GS-PNBC-21-1553 (assembly GCF_033564055.1). Classification (NCBI taxonomy): domain Bacteria; kingdom Bacillati; phylum Bacillota; class Bacilli; order Lactobacillales; family Aerococcaceae; genus Globicatella; species Globicatella sp. PHS-GS-PNBC-21-1553. Next base: position 883,142 of record NZ_CP085470.1, on the reverse strand, counting down.
ATACGTATTGGAACCCAGTCAAATGGCACAACCATTGTCTATCAACGTTATCTTGATGGTTATCCTACTTTTTCTAGTTCGACGGTCAATCATTATGCTAGTAGTCGTGTTTATTTCCGTGGAGGTAATTTGACTACTTCTATTACGCGCTTAGCATTACCGATGGTTTACTTGGAAGCGCATATTGCCGATCAAAGTAGAGAATATGAATTGATGAGTGTGGATGAATTGACATATGAATTGAATATGGCGGGATATTCTGTTAGTGACTTTACCAATGTAGTGATTGGCTATGAATGGCAAGATAATATGTCTGAATTTCAAAAAGTGAACTTTGTTCCTAAATGGTTTTTTGAAATTAATAATGTTTATTATTCCATTGATCAAATTCGTGATGGTGAGCTCGAAGCCCTGGGGAATATTAGTGATAGTCGTCACTATTTTACAAGAAGGTAGGTGACAAACAATGGATTTTAAACGAATTATGTTAATGTTAACTTTGTTTTTTTTAATCTTTGATATTTATTTAGGGTTTAGAGTCTATCAACAAGTTCAATCTACTACCATTCGTCAAAGTGATTTTCAGCAACAAAGCATTGAACAGAGACTTCAAGCTCGTGATATCACTTTGTTGTCACCACTAAACGAAGAAGAAGTTGAAGGCATCTTAATTAAAACTGAAGATAATACCGTATTACGTGATGGATTGAATCAATTAACTCATCAGCAAGTGAATTTATCAGACGAAAATGTATTAACAGCTACTTTTGATGAACCGTTAAATATGGAAGGGCAAATAACGCCTGAAACGAGCACTTTACCAAGCGAAGTGGCAAAATTTATTCGTGATCAATATTTATTGAATGATGAGTTATTTATTGAAGGTGGGGCTTATACGCAATATTGGTATTTACCAACCAATCGGACCATTGTTTTTTGGATGACAGCTATTAATAATACCCCCATTGTAGATGGGAGTGCTGAGATTAAATTACAATTAGATGAAAACTATAATATTGCGTCCTACACTCAAACGTATCAGCATAATTTTGTGACTTTAGATGAGGATAAACCTTATAAATTAATCACAGCACGTGAAGCAATTGAAGTACTCGATACCCGTATTCAGACGAACTTGCCTTCTAATTCAACCATTATTCATGTGACTTTATCTTATATTAAATATAAAGAATGGGACGAGATAAATATTTACCTTCCAGTTTGGAATGTCGTTTATCAACGTTCTGAAGGTCAAACAGGTTCAATGTTAGTGGATGCCATCAAAGGTCAAGTGATGGAACGATAGTTTATAAAGTTTAGTAGCATTGTCAATGTAAGCAAACGGACTGTTACCCTAGAATACACAGGTATTTTCAGGAAATGCAGTTAAAAGTGCAAAGCATTGGCAATGTTTTTTTATTAAATGATCGATATGAACGAAAAATTATTAAGTGAAATATGGCCGTGCTTATGATAAGATAGACAAATGAAAGGGGCGATCATATGCGTTTATTAGCCATTGATACATCTTCAAATTTACTTAGTTTAGCCTTGTTTAACAATCAAAACATTATAGCATTTGAAAATAATCAATCACAAATGCAACATGGCGTATTATTATTACCCAAAATTAAAGAGCTTTTAGCAAGCAATCAAGTGACGGCAAAAGAGGTTGATGGCATTATTATTGGAATGGGACCGGGGTCTTATACGGGCTTAAGAATAGGTGTTACAGCGGCAAAAATGTGGGCTGTTAGTCAAAATATACCCGTTTATCCTGTTTCGAGTCTAGCCGTAATGGCTTTAAGCGTTGACCCGTCTGACAAAATAGTAGCCATTGTGCCAATCGTGGATGCACGTCGAGAGAGTTGCTATACTGCTATTTACCAAATAGATATGACGGGTAATCTTAACACTATTCTTGAAGATAGTCATAGTGATTGGCGATTGTGGTTAGTAAACAATGCGTCTATCTTAAGTCAGTATGATGAGATTGTTTTCGTAGGGCATCAAATCGCAAATTTTGAGCCGCTAGTCAAAGAGGTGTTGCCTGATTCAAATTATCGATGGGTTGACGATGTGTCAGCTTTACCACGTATGGAACGTTCAATGGGTTTAATAAAAGAGCCTATTGTAGATATTGATTTATTATCTCCAAATTATGCTCAGTTGACTTTAGCTGAGCGAGAATGGTTAGAGAAAAAAGAGCAGGTAGACGGTTATGATACATTGGTTGATACAACAATTAACTAAATTCAAAACACGACTATCAGGCAAGCACTTAGTAACGCCTACCATGCCCAAAATAATGGAACAACTGGATTGGCAAGCAAAAACCCATCCTGAGGGCTTTGTATTACGACTGTGTCACCAATCGGATCTTGAATTTTTTGAACAAATTGAAAAACAAACTTACGACGGTTATTTGGCCTGGCGTAAAGCTGATTTTTTAAATGATTGGCGAAAAAATCCTTATGCCTTGTATTTAGTGATTGAGTTGCAAGGAAAGTTAGTAGGAGTAATCACTGGTAGAGTCCTGTATCGAGATTCACATATCAGTCAGTTGATGGTGCTGCCAAGATACCAATCAAAAGGGTTAGGTCAGTGGCTAGTGAGTGAATGGCTATCTATCGCTAAACAATTTAAGACAAAGCAAATCACTTTGGAAGTACGAGAAAGTAATCAACGTGCTCAAAAATTATATCAAAAAATGGGTTTTCAAGTCATTAATCAAAGGGAAAACTATTATTACAATAATCACGAAACGGCTTTAATTATGTGTCGTAGAGAGAAGGAATAAGGATTGATAGAGTACCATGTTGTACCGATAAAAGGAAAACTAATGATGTCGCCAATAAAAGAACAAATTATCGAAGCTAATCGACATTTTGGGTGGAATGAAGCCCAAACGTTAATGGATTTTAATAATGAACATAGTGAATATTATTGTTTGGTTAATCAAGACAAATTATTAGGTTATGTCGCTTTGCATCATATTTTAGATGAAGCGTCGATCAATATGGTCTACATTGATAAGACCTTTCGACAACAAGGGTTAGCAACGGAATTACTCGTCTTTGTATTAAACCAATTAAGTCAGCGTCAAGTAAAAAATATCTTTTTAGAAGTACGAGCGAGTAATCATTCGGCAATTCATTTATATCAAAAAACCGGCTTCGATTTATTAATTAATCGCAAGAATTATTATCAAAATCCCATGGAGGATGCTTATATTTTCCAAAAAAATTTGACGAAAGGAGATCAAGATGAGTCAAAAGAATAATCTCATTTTAGCATTTGAGTCAAGCTGTGACGAAACAAGTGTTGCCGTCATTGAAAATGGTTCGATTATACGCAGCAATATTGTGGCTTCGCAAATTAAATCACATATGCGATTTGGTGGTGTCGTACCAGAAGTAGCCAGTCGTCATCATGTTGAACAAATCACTCAAATTTATCAACTGGCATTAAAAAAAGCACAAGTGTCAATAGATGAGATTGATGCGATTGCCGTCACCAAAGGTCCAGGACTAGTTGGGGCTTTACTGATTGGCATTACTGCTGCTAAAACATTAGCCTTCGTTCATGATAAACCATTAATTGAAGTTAACCATTTGGCAGGGCATATTTATGCATGTCAATTAGAAAATCAATTACAATTCCCATTATTAGCCTTAATCGCAAGTGGCGGTCATACTGAGCTCGTTTACATGGAAAACCATAACCAGTTTGAAGTTATTGGCGAGACACAAGATGATGCGGTTGGAGAAGCTTATGATAAAGTAGGGCGGATATTAGATTTACCTTATCCAGCTGGAAAATACTTAGATCAATTAGCACAAACAGGACAAACAACCTATCCAGTTCCTAGAGCGATGATTCATGAAGATAATCTTGATTTTAGTTTTAGTGGCATGAAAAGTGCTATTATGAATCTCGTTCATAATGCTCAACAACGTGGTGAGACAATTGTGAAAGAAGATTTAGCGACTAGTTTCCAAACAGCAGTTATTGAAGTTCTAACGACTAAAGCGGCGAAAGCAGTGGCGAAATATCCTTCAGTTAAACAATTTATCTTAGCTGGTGGGGTGGCAGCTAATTCCGGATTAAGAAAAGAATTAGTGGCAACCTTAGATCCAATCGAAGTATTGATTCCTTCATTACCTTTGTGTGGTGACAATGCCGCAATGATTGGGGCTGCTGCTTATCAAATGTATCTACAACAACAAATGGGTAGTTTAGATTTCAATGCTCAACCTAGTTTAGATTTATCATAATTTAATGAAACCCTGAAACAAATAAAATGTTTCAGGGTTTCATTTTTAAAAATTAAAAATTAATTAAAAATAATCTTGATTTTTAATTTCATTTAGTGTATTATCTCATTTAAAGAGGTAATCTTTAATGCAGCTATCATAAATACCAAATAGGAGGAAACATTAATGAGAAAATTCTTTAAAAAAGCAGCCCTTTTAGGTACGGCACTATTATCATTTAACGCAATGTCTCCATTATTCGTAACCAAAGTTGGCGCTCAAGCAGAACAAACCTTAACCTTATCAACGACATCTGAGCCACCTACTGTGGACCCTGGGATTGCAACTGATAGTACGTCAGGTGCGATTGTTAAAAACGTCTTTGAAGGTTTAACAGCTATCGAAGACAATCAACCAGTACCAGCAGTGGCTGAGTCTTGGGAAGTAAGCGAAGACGGCTTAACTTATACGTTCAAATTACGTGAAGGTTTAACATGGTCAAATGGTGACCCAGTGAAAGCAAGTGATTTTGAATTTGCATGGAAACGTGTTTTAAATCCGGAAACTTTATCAGAATATGCGAACTTACTTTATGTGATTGAAGGAGGGGAAGCTTATAATACGGGAGAAGGCCAAGAAGATGCTGTCGGTGTTAAAGCACTAGATGATACGACTTTAGAAGTTAAATTAAACGCTCCAGTAGCCTATTTCCCTGAATTAATTGCGCACTATACCTTTATGCCAGTTAATCAAGCAGTAGTAGAAGCGAACCCTGATTGGGCAATGGAAGCGGGAGAAGATTACGTAACTAACGGACCATTCGTCTTATCTGAATGGAACCACTCTAGTGACTATGTATTAACTAAGAATGAAAATTACTGGGATGCAGCCAATGTATCATTAGAAACTGTCAATGTCCAAATGGTGGAATCTGAAGCGACTGCTAATGCTATGTATCAAGCAGGGGAATTAGATTACTTAGGATCACCTTATAATAGTGTTTCATTAGATGCGATTGATACTTATAAAGCAGACGGATCCTTAGATATCTCTGACTATGCTGCTATTTATTGGTACAAAATTAATACAACCGATGAAGTAATGTCTAATGTGAATATTCGTAAAGCTTTAGCTCTAGCAATTGACCGTCAAGGTTTAGTAGACAATATTACTAAAGGTGAACAAGAACCAGCATTAGGTTATGTTCCACAAACCATTGCTGGTTTTGAAGAAGACCGTGGTTACTTCAAAGATGCTGATTTTGAACAAGCTAAAGAATATTTAGCAAAAGGATTAGAAGAATTAGGATTACAAGATCCTAGTGAATTAACTGTAAAAATTTCAATTAATACATCAGAAGCGCATTCAACAATTGCGCAATATATCCAAGAAGGTTGGGCAAGTAATTTAGGCATTAACGCTGAAATTGATAACTCTGAATGGCAAGTTTATTTAGATAAATTATCCGCTTTAGATTATCAAATTGGACGTTTAGGTTGGATTGCAGACTACAACGACGCTTCTTCATTCTTAGGTATGTATGATTCAGTAGACAATGGTAATAATGATACTGGTTGGACTAATGAAGAATACACTAAATTATTAAAAGAAGCTGAGTTAGAAACGGATCTTGATAAACGTACAGAATTATTAAAACAAGCTGAAGCTGTCATGATTGAAGAAATGCCAGTTATCCCATTGTATTACTACACTAACTTATCAGTTAAGAAAGACAACATTAAAAATATGGAACCTGATGCATTAGGTAATATTGATTTGAAAAATGTCGTAGTTGAATAAAATATAACGGAATGACTTGAAACTGGGCAGAAACTTAATAATTTCTGTCCAGTTTCATATCGTTATATCATTGCGCAGTGGGTGAATGGCGTGAAACGGTATTTTTCTAACTTGTTTGATTCCTACTCCATACTGTGCGGGGGTGGGCATACGAAGCGAAAATCAGTGATTTTCTACTTCTTGCCTACGCCCATTTCGTGTTGCTTTATTAAACGGTGGCGCAAACTTTTGATAATATAAGGAGGAATATTAGATGAAAAAGTATATCTTTAAGAGAATCGTTTATATACTGATTGCACTTTTTTCATTATAACACTAACGTTTTTCTTAATGAGAATTGCACCCGGTAGTCCTTTTGCTAGTGAAAGAGCACTAACGCCTGCGATTGAAAAACAATTAAATGAAACCTATGGCTTAGATAATCCATGGTATGTGCAATACAAAGACTATTTATTAAACATTTTAAAATTTGATTTTGGTGAGTCTATGAAGTATAAAGGTCGTTCGGCTAACGATATGATCTTTAACTCATTTCCTATCTCATTAGCCTTAGGGGCCCAGGCGCTCTTTTTAGCAGTCGGTTTTGGGGTTTTATTAGGGGTCATTTCTGCTATGTACCATAATAAATTAGGTGATTATATTTCAACTATAATTGCTGTCTTAGGAATTTCAATTCCTTCATTTATTTTAGCAGGATTAATGCAATATTTTTTAGGATTGAAATTGGGATTGTTCCCTTTAAGTGGTTGGAAAGGATTTAGTTACACCATCATGCCTTCATTTGCGATGGCTTTAAGTTACATGGGAAATGTGGCCAAAATGGTCCGATCTAGTATGCTGGAACAAAATACATCTGAATATGTAAAATTAGCTCGAGCAAAAGGATTAAGAAAATGGAATGTGGTCTTCAAGCATTCACTGCGCAATGCATTATTACCTGTTATTACATACTTAGGACCTTTAACTGCCGGCGTGGTAACGGGGAGTTTTATTGTTGAAAATATTTTTGCGATACCTGGACTCGGTAAACACTTTGTTACTAGTATTAATAACCGTGATTATACGATGATTATGGGAACCACTGTTTTCTATTCTATTCTATTATTATTCGCGGTCTTAATTGTGGATATCATTTATGTAATGGTTGATCCACGAATTAAGTTGGAAGGAGCTGAATAATAATGACTCATGAAGAAAAATTAAATCCCAAAGATTTTGAAATAGTAGGGATTTCTGAAGATCAAACTGATATTTTAAGTAATAAAACGGTATCGTTTTGGGGAGAAGTCTTTCATACTTTTAGCCGTAATAAACTAGCGATGTTTGGGGTTGGGTTATTAATTGTAGTGGCCTTAATGGCGATTTTTGTGCCAATGGTGTCACCATTTAGTTTTAGTCAACAAACCAAAAATTATAATATGCCACCCAATGCGACCCATTGGTTTGGTACTGATAACTTAGGGCGAGATATTTTTGTCCGGATTTGGGTTGGAGCACGTATTTCCTTATTTATTGGATTAGCAGCTGCTGCTATTGACTTAATTATCGGAGTATTATGGGGCAGTATTGCCGGGATTGTAGGTGGACGTGTCGATAATATTATGATGCGTATTGCTGATATTTTAACGGCGGTCCCTTATTTATTGATTGTTATTTTACTATTAGTTGTTATGGATAAAGGGTTAATGCCAATGATTGTGGCCCTTTCGATAACAGGTTGGGTACGAATGGCTCGCATTGTCCGTGGAGAAGTATTATCTATCAAGAACCAAGAATATGTTTTAGCGGCGCGTACATTAGGGGCGAATACCACTCACTTGATACTAAAACATTTGATTCCAAATGCGATGGGAGCGATTATTGTCACGATGACACTATCGATTCCTTCAGCAATCTTTACGGAATCATTTCTTAGTTATTTAGGTCTTGGGGTGACACCGCCAATGGCCAGTTGGGGAACGATGGCTTCAGAAGGAAACGAAGCCATTATGACGGCACCGTGGCGTTTAATATTTCCAGCGTTATTAATTTCATTAACAATTTTTGCATTTAATGCGGTCGGTGATGGTTTACGTGATGCACTCGATCCAAAACTTAGAAAGTAGAGGTGACTAATATGACAGAAAAATTATTACAAGTAAATGATTTGCGTATTAGTTTTAAAACTTTTGCGGGTCGTGTTCAAGCCGTTCGTGGGGTTAATTTTTCTTTAGAAAAAGGAGAAACCTTAGCCATTGTAGGAGAATCAGGCTCAGGAAAATCAGTAGCGTGTAATGCGATTATGCGTTTAATTCCACAGCCACCTGGACATTTTGATGCGGGAGAAATTTTATTTAATGGACAAGATTTATTGCAATTAACCGAAAATCAAATGAGCGATATCCGTGGGAAAGATATTGCGATGATTTTCCAAGATCCGATGACTGCTTTAAACCCAACAATGAAAGTTGGCAAACAAATTGCCGAAGTCATTTTACGACATAAAAAAGATATCTCTAAAGCACAAGCCAAAGCGCGTTCGATAGAGTTATTAAAAGAAGTCGGAATTCCATTTCCAGAGCGCCGTTATGAACAATACCCTCATGAATTTTCAGGTGGGATGAGACAACGGGTAGTCATCGCGATTGCCTTAGCAGCGGAACCTAAGCTATTAATTGCTGATGAACCTACTACGGCATTAGATGTAACGATTCAAGCACAAATATTAGAATTAATGAAAGAGATTCAACAAAAAAATGGCAATTCGATTATCTTTATTACGCATGACTTAGGCGTAGTGGCGAATGTTGCCGATAAGGTAGCGGTGATGTATGCGGGCCAAATTATAGAGTACGGTACCGTCAATGAAATTTTTTATAATCCTAAACATCCTTATACTTGGGGACTACTAGGTTCAATGCCTGATTTGGAAAATGATGATGCCCAAGAACTTTATACTATCCCAGGTTCGCCACCGAATTTAATAAATCCTCCTAAAGGGGATGCTTTTGCTCCACGTAATCGCTATGCAATGAGGATTGATTATGAAAAAGAGCCCCCAATGTTTAAAGTCAATGAGAACCATTTCGTTAAATCTTGGTTAATGGCTGAAGGGGCACCTAATATCGAAGTACCAGAAATGATTCAGAAAAGAATTCAACGATACTTAAAAGAAGGAGGCGTTACAAATGAGTAAGAAAGTACTTTTAGAAGTAAAAGATTTCAAACAATATTTTGGAAACAGTCAACAACCGATTAAGGCCGTTGATGGTATTTCATTCGAAGTTTATGAAGGCGAAACGCTAGGTCTTGTAGGAGAGTCTGGTTGTGGTAAATCTACAACGGGACGCTCGATAATTGGACTGTATGATATTACGGGGGGCACGATTACTTTCGACGGGAAAGTCGTCAGTGGTAAGCAAAGTGCTAAAGATAAAAAAGATTTGGCCCGTCAACTACAAATGATTTTCCAAGATCCTTATGCTTCCTTAAATCCGCGTATGACCGCTGGCGAAATTATTAGTGAAGGTTTTGATATTCATGGACTTTATAAAAACAAAGCTGAACGTCGTAATCGAATTGGCGAATTATTAGAAGCGGTAGGGTTAAATAAAGAGCATCAAAATCGTTATGCTCATGAATTTTCAGGAGGTCAAAGACAACGTATTGGTATTGCGCGAGCTTTAGCGTTGCAACCCAAATTCATTATCGCGGATGAACCTATTTCAGCACTAGATGTTTCGATTCAAGCGCAAGTCGTTAACTTATTGAAAAAATTACAAAAAGAACGTCAATTAACCTATTTATTTATTGCCCATGATTTATCAATGGTAAAATATATTAGCGACCGAATTGCGGTGATGTATGCAGGAAAAATACTTGAAGTAGGGCCAGCTACTGAAATTTATCAAAATCCTATTCATCCTTATACGAAATCCTTATTATCAGCAGTTCCTCAACCAGATCCGATTAGTGAAAGTGTTCGTCAACGGGTTCCTTATCAGCATCAAGAACCGACTGGAGATGTAAGAAAATATGAAATATCCCCAGAACATTTTGTCTATGCAGACGCAGAACAATTGCAAGCGTGGACTAAATAAAGGTTGTTAACATCTTCTGTTTAGTGTTTTCAATCGACTTTTTCAAAGGGATTAAGTATAATTAAGATATACGAAAAAAGAAAGGTTGATGTACCATGCCATTTTTAATCATACTAGGAATTTTAGTTTTAATTGCCTTAGCTTGGGTTGGAATTTATAATAATTTAATTAAAACAAGAAACTGGGCTGAAGAAAGTTTTAGTCAAGTCGATGTGCAGTTACAACGACGCAATGACTTAATCCCTAATTTAGTCGAAACAGTCAAAGGATATGCGGCTCATGAAAAAGAAACTTTAGACTCCGTAATCAAAGCCCGTCAACAATTAATCGATGTCGCGAATGCGTCACCCGAACAAATTAATGCGGCCTCAAATGCTTTAACAGGTGCTTTGTCTCGTTTATTAGCAGTAGCCGAATCTTATCCGGATTTAAAGGCAAATACTAATTTCGCTGAATTGCAACGTAGCTTAACCGATACAGAAGATAAAATTGCTAAAGCTAGAATGTTATATAACTCTAGCATTAATCAATATAATACTAAGATTGAAACGATTCCTAACAATATCGTTGCGGGTGTTCATGGCTTTACTAAGAAAGTGTTCTTAGAAACACCCGAAGAAGCTCGTGTAGCACCAAAAGTAGAGTTTTAAAGCAAATCTTCAATTCCAATAATGGATGGATACCATGATGTTTTATTTTAGTGTGTCGATTTGGACCCCTAAAATAGGAGAGGTGAAAAGAGAACAAATTTCAAAATGAAGTTTGCCATCTTTCCTCTCCTTTTTTGTGTTAATTTAGTGATTTATTATTGAATTACACTTTAACTTTATAAAAAAAGAGAGTAGAATATAGGGTGATTGTATATTATGGTAAAAAACCAGAAGGGGGGCAAAAAAATGAGAATTAATTTGTATGTACATTATGATTCGGTAACGAGTCATATCATGACACGGGGAATTAATTTGATGCCGACGGATTTTGATGCAAAATACGTACCCAATAATATGATATTGGCAGAATCGCCTTCTAATTTTGGAAAATATGATGTGAGAACCAACTTTAAGATATTAAGAGGGAAACCAGAAGTTTTAGAATACTTGAATTATTGTCGCAAAGAAAAAGTGCGTGTGTCTAATTGGATGGATTTTGAAAGTGTCAGTATGATGCACCAATTAACTCCTAATGAGATTGCAGAAATATTATATTTATTCCATGCAAATCAAACCTTAAGATCAGCTTTTTTTATAAATTACAAAATAATTATGCGTTTCTAACCTTGCCGAACGGCTTAATAAAAACCTATTATCGTTATTCCCAACATTTTAATTTGCGATTTCAAAGAGTGTTACAAGAGCAGATGCAAAATTTATTAAATGAAGGACGCTCTTTCTTTTTTAAGAAGAAAGAAATCGCTAAGCCGGTTCCGGAAGCCATTGTAGAACAAATAGCACCACTATTCACGAAAGGATTGAAAATTGACTTTGCTCAAGCCTATGATACGGCTGGCCAGTGGTTTGTACCGTTATTTATCATTGAAGATGAATTAACACTTTTAACTTCTAATCAAAGTCAGACGGATCAAGTCGGTCAATTGGTGTACAATTATCAAGAAAAAATTTGGCAAGTAGAATTTGTTTCTAACTAGCATGCATTTGGAGGAAAATATGAAAATAATTTTACTATATGGTGGTCAAAGTGCGGAACATGATATATCAGTCATTTCAGCACACAATATTGCCCAACAAATTATGTATAACTATTACGACGTCCAACCTATTTTTATTCGACGTGATGGGGTTTGGATTAAAGGAGCCCCCTAACTGAAGCACCTAGCACTTCAGGCGAACTCATTTTAGAAGCCGCTGAAATAGCTCAATGGTCGCAAAAAGCTGATACGGCTTCAACAGGTATAGTGATTCAGCCAGGTTCAATTTATGAGGAAGACACCATTGTCTTTCCGGCGCTTCATGGACCAAATGGAGAAGATGGTACTATTCAAGGGTTTTTAGAAGTGTTAAACATGCCTTATGTTGGCGCAGGCGTCACAGCTAGTGCAGCTGGCATGGATAAAACAATTAGTAAGTATATTTTTAGCCAAGTAGGTATTCCGCAAGTACCATTTGAAGCATTTGACCGTCAAGCATGGCTCAATTCAAAGGATGAGCTGATTAAAAAATGTGAAGGTAGCTTGCTATATCCAATGTTTGTCAAACCAGCCAATATGGGGTCAAGTGTAGGAATTAGTAAAGTTGAAAATGTTGAAGAATTAGCTAATGCGGTTGAATTAGCTTTAAAATACGATTTTAGAATTGTAGTTGAACAAGGAATTAATGCCGATGAAGTGGAAGTAGCGATTTTAGGTAATGCCGATGCTCATGTGAGTGTGGTCGGGAAACTAGTAAAAGAACAAAGTTTTTATGATTATGATAATAAATATTTAAACAATAGTGTTTCAATGCAAATTCCAGCTGAATTACCTGAAGCGGTTGCCGAAAAAATTCAAGAGTATGCTTTATTAGCGTATCGTGCAATTGACGGGCGTGGATTATCTCGTTGTGACTTTTTTGTAACGGCCAATAACGATATTTATATCAATGAAATTAATACCATGCCAGGTTTTACGCCATATAGTATGTATCCAGTGCTATGGCAAGGAACAGGCTTAGGTACTCGTGACCTAGTTGAAGAGTTGATTCAGTTAGGGTTACGTCATTTTGAAGCAAAAAAAGCGTTGACTGCTGACAGATTTTAGTGGAGGTACAAGATGAAACCGATAAAATTAATGGACGTTGTAAAACACGTTCATGCGATTGATTACACAGCAAAAGATCGCACAATTTCGATTTCTAATGTCGAATTTGATTCTAGAAAAATTACCCCGGGATCATTATTTGTGCCATTGCAAGGGGCAACCGATGGTCATGATTATGTAGAAAAAGCAATTGAAATGGGTGCTGTAGCAACATTTTGGTCTAAAGAGGAATCGGCTGCGCCAAGTGATCGGATTGCGATTATTTTAGTAGATGATACATTAAAAGCATTACAGGATTTAGCTCATTATTATCGTCAGGTCATCAATCCCATCGTGATTGGTATTACTGGTAGTAACGGGAAGACCACCACTAAAGATATGACCGCTTCAACATTATCAGCTAAATATCGAGTTCATAAAACGCAAGGAAATTACAATAATGAAATCGGTGTTCCGTATACTTTGCTAAAAATGCCAGAGGATACGCAAGTCTGTGTAACTGAAATGGGAATGAGTGGCTTTGGCGAGATTGAAGTGTTGAGCAAAATAGCAGAACCGAATATTGCGGCCATTACTTTAATTGGCGAAAGTCACTTAGAATTTTTAGGATCACGCAAAGGGATTGCCCAAGCTAAGATGGAAATTTTAAACGGGTTAAAACCGGATGGATTATTCGTCTATCCAGGCAATGAACCATTAATAAGCGAATTATTAGATGAAAAAGCGCCAACCATTCAAATCAGTAGCTTTGGTTTCGATAGTTCTTATGATGTTTATGCTTATGATTTAGTTGAGGAACAAAATAAAACGTTCTTTAAAACAAATGTCGATTCTAATATTGTGAGTACGATACCTGTTATTGGCGCTTATAATGTATCGAATGCGTTGATTGCTTTAACCATTGCCAAACATTTAGAAATCCCAATGGAACAAGCCATTTTTCAATTGGCTCAATTTGAATTAACGGCCCATCGTTTAGAATGGATTAAGACTTTAAATGGGGCAGATTTATTAAATGACGCCTATAATGCAAGTCCAACTTCAATGAAAGCCATTTTGAAAACTTTATCAACGGTTCCTGTGGAACATACTGGCCGTAAAATAGCGGTTTTAGGGGATGTTAGAGAGTTAGGTCCTGAAAGTGCTAATTTGCATCGAAGTATTAAAGAGGCGATTGATCCAGATAAGATTGCCCGTGTCTACTTATTTGGAACGGAAATGAAAGCTTTATATAATGAGTTAGTAACGGAGTATAGTCAAGAGTCATTATATTATGTTGAATCGGATCACGATGAGTTAATTGCATTATTACAACGTGATATTCAACCGGAAGATGTCGTGTTAGTTAAATCGAGTTTAGGGGTGGATTTATTAAAAGTCGTCACCGCTTTAACTGGCCACGAAACACATAATATGTTAAGAAAATAAAGAATTACATGGGAGTGGGCTAGAAGTTGATAATCAGACGACTTTCTATATGTCTAATCAGCCCGTCGCCCAGTGGAGTAATTATCCTCACATTAGTCTTTAAGACACTGCTTGATGCTAGTTAACCAATGCGCTTACTATTACCGAGCAATAGTTTGACTGAATGAATCAAGGATTGCCTACCTCCGTATGAAAATTCCAATTTTTTACTCTGTTAAAAGCTAATTTTCTGAAAAGAAGATGACATTACGGGCTTCTAAATAATGAATCATTACCTATTTGAATCAGTTTGTTTTCAAGTTTTTAGTAGCTAAAACATAAATAGCTTGTTTATCAATCTTATTTGTGTTAATCTAAGCAATGGAAAGTTAACGATGTATCATTAAGTCAACCGTTCTATGGAAGTTTGACCCGCATGGCACCTAGCGCATTTTGCTATTTCTTCGCCAAGCGGTTTTTTTATTTGTAACTTACCCACCATAACATCTCTTGCTCGATACAATAAAAGATAGGTATCACGGGTAAGCTATGTTAAATAAAAAGTCTTAAAGACAAGAAAAGGAAGAAGATATTGAAATTTTCAGAATTAAATTTATCACCATTATTAGTAACCTCACTTAAGGAGTTAGGTTTTGAAGAACCGACTCCGATTCAACAACAAGCAGTGCCTGTGGCTTTAGAAGGAAAAGACTTAATTGGTCAAGCTCAAACCGGAACTGGTAAAACAGCGGCTTTTGGTTTACCGATGTTGAATAAATTAAATAGTCAAACCCAATCGGTTCAAGGTTTAGTTATTGCACCGACGCGTGAATTAGCGATTCAAGTACAAGAAGAATTATTCCGTTTAGGCAAAGAGCAAAGAGCACGTGTCTATGTTGTTTATGGCGGAGCCCCAATTGGGAATCAAATTAATCGTTTAAAACGAAATGCCCCTCAAATAGTAGTTGGGACACCAGGACGTATTTTAGACTTGATGCGTCGTAAAGCTTTAAAATTAGATGAGTTACAAACATTAGTATTGGATGAAGCGGATGAAATGTTGAATATGGGTTTTATTGACGACATTCGTGCCATTATTGAGACAACCCCTGAAACCCGCCAAACATTACTATTTTCTGCAACCATGCCTAAAGAAATTCGTAATTTAGCCGATCAATTTTTAAAAGAACCAGCACATATTAAAATTGAAACTAAGCAAATTACTGCTGACTTAATTGAACAGTTTTTTATTAAATGTCGTGACGATGAAAAGTTTGATGTGCTAACGCGTTTATTAGATGTACAGTCACCCAAACAAGCGATTGTCTTCTGTCGTACTAAAAAGCGTGTGGATGAAGTGGGACGAGGATTATCCTTAAGAGGATTTAATGCGGAATTAATTCATGGTGATATTACGCAACAAAAACGTACCACTGTTATTAATCAGTTCCGTAACGGAGAAATTGAACTATTAGTAGCCACGGATGTAGCGGCACGTGGTTTAGATATTTCAGGAGTAACGCATGTCTATAACTATGATATCACCCAAGACCCTGAAAGTTATGTTCATCGAATCGGACGTACCGGTCGTGCAGGGAATGAAGGTGCTTCAATTACCTTTGTCACGCAAAATGAGATGCCATATTTAAGAACGATTGAAACATTAACTCGAAAAACAATGACACCAATGAAACCGCCGACCGTCCAAGAGGCACAGTGGGGACAAGTTCAACAGTTAATTGATCAAGTCAATGAAATGTTAGAAGAAGGTAATGCACAACAACATCGTAATACCGCAAAAATATTATTAGAACATTACCAAGCGAATGACTTAGTCGCTGCTTTATTAGGAACGATTATTAACGATAATAGTAATATTGAAGTACAAATCTCACCACAAAGACCATTACCAAATGCTCAGCATAAAAAAGGGTATAAATCGGGTAATAAAGGTCGTGGTGGCAGAAGAGATAATCGTCGTCGTGACGGTGGTAGTCGTCGCGATGGAGGTAAATATGGTGGAGAACGCCGTGAGGGTGGACGCAATCGTGACCGTCGTCATGACAGTGACCAAGATTTTAAACGTAAGGATAAAAAGAAAAATCAAAAATTTGATAAAAACACGCGTGGTAAAGACCAAGGAAAAAGCAACAAGTCTTCTAAAAAAGTGAATATCAATAAAAATTTTAAAATGATGAAAAAAGATTAAAATGGAGTTATTTTAAATGCGCCTAGGAACGGATATTGTAGAAATTGAACGAATAGCAGCAGCGGTTGAACGTAATGCGCAGTTTCCAACTAAAATATTATCAGAAAAAGAATTAGTTTTATTTCAGGATATGAAAGAGCAACGTCAATATGAATTTTTGGCCGGTCGTTTTAGTGTGAAAGAAGCTTATGCAAAAGCATTAGGTACCGGCATCGGTAAAATAAAATTTACCGACATTGTTGTACTTCCCAATGAAATGGGTGCGCCTAAAGTGGTAGAAGGGCCGATAGTAGAAAGTGTGATCGTGTCGATTAGCCATTCAAAAGCTTATGCGACAGCAACGGTTATCATTGATTTACCAGATTTTGTTATTAATTCACAAATAACCTCCTTTCTCAATTAATTTTATTTAATGTCGGCTAAGACAAGGTGATTAAACCGTACTTACTCAATATTTAGAGTAACGTACGGTTTTTCTAGTAGCTAACATTTTTTCTAGTAGCTAACATTTTTGTTCGGGGTCAATTGTTGCTTGGGGTACAAAGCGATAGGGATATAGAGTCAATCCTAATCCAAGACAAGTTATCAATGAACAAAGTTAAGAGCTGAACTTTAAAGGATGATTGAAAGCGTCCACTTTAAACTTTTTAATAAAACTTTCGTGGTAAGTGTTGAGCAAACTTTCGCTTCTACGAGGGATGCACCATCATACTGAAGCTACTTTTTAAGCCGAGCTGAATATGTTACAATTATAACCATACTATGAAGAGGTGAAATCTATGTTTGAACCAAGTGAACATCGACCAACGGAAGCGATTGTCGATTTAAATGCAATCCAACATAATGTTCGATTAATGTTAGACCAATTAACATCAGAACAAAAACTATATGCAACAGTAAAAGCCAATGCCTATGGGCATGGTGCCGTCCCAGTGGCAAAAGCGGCGCTAGAAGCTGGAGCTAAAGGATTATTAGTGGCAACGGTGGATGAAGCAATTGAATTAAGAACGAATGGACTGAGTCAAGTACCGATTTTAGTGCTAGGCTTAACAGACCCACGTGGAATTGCTGAATTATTGCATTATAATATTACGATTACTGTTAGCGATAGTGATTTCTTTAGACTTGCTTATCAACAATTAGAAGCAACCAACCAATTATCGCTATTGGACTTATATCATTTGAAGTTCCATTTAGCTTTAGATACGGGCATGGGACGAATTGGGTTAAGAACCGTCGCTGAGGTTGAACAATTTATCGAGGATGTATCAGCATTCAAATGGGTTGAATGGGAAGGCGCATTTACTCATTTTGCTACCGCAGGAGGTGGACCGCAAGACTATATTGAGTATCAGTTTGAACAATGGCAACAATTAATTGCGGTGGTACCAGACACTGTGCCGCTTAAGCATTTTGCTAACACAGCGATGGGTATGTGGCATCCTTATGAACCTAAATCGGATATTATTCGTTTTGGGATTGGAATGTATGGCATTGATCCATTAGACCGACCATTAGCGGAATTACCAGAATTTGAACGTCAGTTACAACCGGCTTTACAATTAATTTCAGAAATTATTTATACTAAAAAAGTTCCGAAAGGACATTCTATTAGTTATGGCGCAACCTATACAACAACCACCGATGAATGGATTGCAACGATTCCGATTGGTTATGCTGATGGATGGCTAAGACGCTATTCGGTGATTGATGTGCTCGTCGGAGGGGTGGCTTGTCCGGTTGTGGGGACGATTAATATGGATCAAATGATGATTCGTCTGCCGGAAGCATTACCGATTGGTACACCTGTAACCTTAATTGGTAAAGATGGACATTTAGAAAACCATGCAAGTGAATTAGCGAGAAAAGTTGACACCATTAGTTATGAAATATTCTGTGGCATTAGTAATCGAGTTCCAAGAATTTATTTAAAAGATTAGGAGGACGAGATGTTAGAAGTATTTTATCAAACAGTTGGTATAGCAAGTGAGAATACTTATGTCGTTGTAAATGAAAAGAAAGAAGCACTAATTATCGATCCTGGTGCGGGTGCTCAAATGTTAATTCATTGGATAAAAAGTCATCATTGGCAACCGCAAGCCATCTTATTGACGCATTGTCATTTTGACCATATTGAATCAGTAGATGAATTGCGCGATGCATTTGGTATCGAAGCTTATGTTCATCATATCGAGGCAGATTACTTGTCCGATCCGAATTTAAATTTATCAGCTAATATGCCAGTGCAACCCGTAGCAGCACGTCCAGCTGAACATGTGTGGCAAGCGGAGGATATGAAGGAGCAACGAGTAGGAAGCTTTCATTTTAGAGTGGCTCATATTCCAGGCCATAGTCCAGGTCACGTTGTCTATATTTTTGAAAATCAAAAATTTGTGATTGCTGGCGATACTCTATTTCAAGGTAGTATTGGCCGTACCGATTTATATTTAGGAGACTATCATCACTTGATTAATGGAATTAAGACCCACTTATATTCATTACCAGATGATACGACGATTTATCCAGGTCATGGTCAAAGTACGACGATAAAATTTGAGAAAAGATTTAATCCTTATACCAATTAAAAAGATAAGCAGTCTGAGTTTTCATGATGAAACTTAGACTGCTTATTTATTATTTCATTTTATAATGTTTGGTTTTATATTGTTTTCGGTTCAAAAGTCGTTGTAAATCATTGAATTCTGACGACGTCAAAACCACTCGGTAACACAAATAAAAATTTACTTTCGCTACCGTATTTTGTGTTCTCAAATGTTAGAGAGCTGATAATATGCGTATAGCGATTAATTAAGCGAATCAGTTTAGTTAACTCCCCAACTTGCCCTTTAGCAGTCACTTCTAAAACGTATTTCGCATTATCGGATAACCATGCTTCTGCTAAAAAAGTCATCATATCCGTATGTTCGATAATCCCTACAAAAGTATTTTGATCAGATAAAACCGCGATTTGTGGTAAATCATTAATCACAAATAATAAGCGTAAGATACTGTCAGAAGTTCTAACGACTTTGGTTGTATTTTTTAGAAAATGCGTAACAGGTATCTTGCTTAAATCAGCTTGAGGATATCTAAATTTATGTTGATAAATATGATAACGATAAATATTGCCTCTAAAAATAGTGTTGGTGGCATCCAATACAGGTGCACAACGTAAACCGTTTGACTCGAGTAATTGAATCGCTTCTTGACAATTTAAAGATTCATTAATACATAGTAATCGATTTTTTGGAACAATTAATGATTCAATCACTTTGTAGCCTCCTTGATTAAGATTAACGTTTTATTCATCGCAACTGTTTTATAATAAAATAAATATTAAAAAAAGTAAAGTGTAATGAGAAAAATGATATAATTCTAATAAATTGATTATAACAAACTTGGCTCATTTTCTCAATTGTTTCTAATGAAAAATTAATCTTTAGGCTAAAAAGTAGAATAGTGTCATAGGATTATAATGAATGGTTTTCAATTAAATAATCAAGCAAACCCTGACAGCCTTGAAGAACATCTTGATAGGTCGTTTCAAAGTCGCCAGTATAATAGGGGTCCGCAATTTCGTCTTCGCGATTAGCATATTGTAATAGTAATTTGATTTCACCAGTAAAATCATTGCCAGCAAAGCGTTTAATGTTACCGATATTTTGTTGGTCCATTCCGATTAGATAATCGGCAGATAAGTCATTTTCTGCTAAAGGACGTGAATACATCCCGTTAACCGAAATATTTTCTTTTGCTAAACGCTCACGGGTTCCAGAATGAACAGGATTACCATGTTCCCATGAACTAGTCGCCGCAGAATCGATGATGATACGGTCAGATAAACCTTTTTCTTTAACTAAAGATGTAAAAACAGCTTCAGCCATCGGGGAACGACAAATATTGCCTAAACAAACAAAAATAACTTTAATCAAAACAATTCCTCCTTGTAATATATATATATAGAAGGTCTTTAACGCCCTTCTCTTTTCATCAGTTTAACGAATCATTTGGTTGAAAGCAATAAAAGACTTTGTGCAACATTCAACATTTTTTGATGAATGATTGAAGCGATTCCATAAAAACGTTATAATGAGTTTGTATAAAAATTTGTAGGAGGCATGAGCCGATGATTATTGAGCAATTAAATAAAAAATTTAATGAACTATTTCAACATGAAGGTGGCAAAGCTTATTTTGCGCCGGGACGTATTAACCTAATTGGTGAGCATACTGATTATAATGGAGGACGTGTCTTTCCTTGTGCAATTACCAATGGTACTTACGCTGTGGCAGCAATACGTGAAGATGCAACCGTTAATTGCTATTCATTAAACTTTGAAGAAGTAGGGATTATTAGTTTTGACCTTAATGAGTTAGTCAATAAAAAAGAAGATAGTTGGACTAACTTTGTCAAAGGGATGATTAAGTATATGGCAGAGGCGGGCTATGCTATTGATAAAGGATTTGACATTGTTATTTATGGCAATATCCCTAATGGTTCTGGTTTGTCTTCTTCTTCTTCATTAGAACTTTTAATTGGGGTAACCATTCAAAATTTATTTGGATTTGAAATCGACCGAGTTGAATTAGTAAAAATTGGCCAAAGAGTTGAAAATCAATTTATTGGTGTTAATTCAGGAATTATGGACCAATTTGCAATTGGAATGGGCTCTAAAGACCACGCGATCTATTTAGATACCAATACTTTAGAATATGAATTAGTACCAGCAGAATTTGGTGAAAATATTGTTTTAATTATGAACACAAAAAAACGACGTGAATTAGTGGAATCCAACTATAACGAACGTCGTAGCCAATGTGAGGAAGCGCTAAGACGTCTCCAAACCCAATTGGATATTAAAGCGTTAGGAGAATTATCGATTGAAACTTTTGAAGCCAATCGTCATTTAATTGGTGATGAAGTATTGGAACGTCGTGCTAAACACGCAGTGTATGAAAACGAACGTACAAAATTAGCTAAAGCAGCCTTAACTTCAGGAGATTTAGTAGCATTTGGACAATTATTAAATCAATCTCATATCAGTTTACGTGACGATTATGAAGTTACGGGACTGGAGTTAGACACCTTGGTGCATACTGCTTGGGAACAACCGGGAGTATTAGGTGCACGGATGACCGGAGCAGGTATGGGCGGCTGTGCGATTGCCTTAGTGAACCGTAATCAAGTAGAGGCTGTTAAAGCAGCCGTACAGGCAGAATATGAAAAAACGGTTGGTTATTCAGCTGAATTTTATGTCGCTGAAGTTGGCGATGGTGCCAAAGCATTATAATCAATTAAAAGATTAAGAAGAAAGGAGTTAATCTTTGTGAAAGTTGAAATTAAACCTTTTGGTCAATATGAAGGAAGCGACTATTCAGAGATTTTTATTACCAATAAACAAGGAACACAAATTAGCTTCTGTGATCTAGGAGCACGTATCAATCGTTGGGGCCTCCAAAATGATAAGGGAGAGTATGAGCAAATTATTTTAGGGCATCAAAATGCTCAAGAAGTGTTTGATTCAGGTAGTTATTATGGGGCAACAATTGGTCGTGTCGCCGGTCGGGTAGAATTAGGTCAGGCGGTTATTGATGGTCAGTTATATCAACTAGAAACTAACGACAAAGCGAACCATTTACATGGTGGTTTTGATGGCTTTGATTTACAAAAGTTCAATTTTGATATTATTGAAGCAGCAGATGAAGTTCGTGTTGAGTTTTCACTGTATGATAAAGCTGGACATAATCAGTATCCAGGTAACTTAACGTTTAAAGTAACGTATACTTATAATGAACAAAATGAATGGACTATTGATTACCAAGCAACAACAGATGCACCGACTATCTTTAATCCGACAAATCATGTGTATTTTAATTTAAACGGGAATAATACTCAAAGTATAGAAAATCACTTATTACAAGTTCATAGTGATAAATATATGCCATTAAAAAATGACACGATACCTTTAGGACGATTAGAGCCTGTTGGTGATACGGTCTTTGACTTACGTGAAGCGGTCTTGATTGGTGACCGGGTTCATCGACCAGAACCTCAGTTTGATTACACGAAAGGCTTCGATCATCCATGGTTAATCGATAAAACTGTCGAAGGCCCACAAGCAATCATTCAATTACCAGCAAAGAATCGTCGTATTGAGATGACGACAACAGAAAATGCAGTGGTTATTTATACTCATGGCTATTTAACCAATATTAAGGAAATTTGGGGTCAGCCGTTGTTGCCATTTGCAGGGGTCACTTTGGAAACACAAAACTTACCAAATGCTATTAATAATCCACTTCATGGTGATACCGTCTTAAGACCAGAAGATACTTTCACTAGTCGAACGGTTTATCGTTTAGTGACAGCATAATATTAAAATAAACTGACTTAACGAGGTTGGGCAGACGAAGCGAAAATCATTTAATTTTCTACTTCTGGCCCACTCCCTGTTGAGTCAGTTTTTTTATGCAGTCGATAAATAATTAGCTGGATAAAAAATCTTTTTGTAGTTTGATTATAGGAGCTGAATCTTCATGAAAATTATAATTTTGTCTCAAGCATTATCGCAAACATCCTGCAAATAATGAAAGGCTTGATTAACTATTTTGCGTAGGAAATTATAACCAAATTTCAACATTAGGTTTTTTAGTATTTAATAAAGACTTTTCGTGATATAGAATGGGTAATGTTAATACAGAATCATCAATCGTTTCATCACTTAAAATACGATACTGTGATGGACTATGTCCAAAATAATTTTTGAACATCTTGGAAAATTGGAACGTATCTCGATAACCCACTTGTTCGGAAATTTCACTAATTTTTAATTGGCTAGAACGTAGTAAACACGCTGCTTGCGCCATACGACTTTCAAGCAAAATTTGTTTCGGTGATAAATTAAAATATTTCTTACAAATTTGAAAGAGATAATTACGACTGATACCGAAATGTAGAGCAACTTCTTCGATGGTGATAGGAAGATGATAATTCGTTTTTAAATAGTGCCTGATATTTTGAGCGAGTTGTGGTACTTCAGGTAAGGTAAATCTTATAAATGTTGACGGGGCGATTAATTCAAGATTGATTTCTGCTAATAAGTTGTAAAGTAGTCCGATTATTTTTAATTTATTCGAAGTCATTTGTGGATTAATCGTTTCGAGAAAAGTGATTAGCTCGATTATTTGATAATACACAGCACTGTCTTCTTTAAAATGAAAGGTATCACGGTGTGTAATAATAGTATCCTTTAAATAATGATCAATATTTTTGCCACCTAGAGCAATCCAACCAATAGTCCAAGGATCATCATGGTCAGGTTCATAATAAACATGATGGTCTTTCTTTAAAATAAAACAGTCATTCTTTTGAAGTTCATAATGTTGATGATTGACAACAAAGTAACCTTTACCAGATAAAACGATGTGGATGACGTAATCATGGTGCACGGTATAATCATTAATTTGTGAGGGAAGATTTTTTTGAACACCGGCTTCGATTAAAGCAATATCATGATTATCGATAAAATAATGTTTCCAGTAACTTTTCATTTGAACCTCCAATAAACATATTCGTAAATATATTTTACCACAATGTAAGCGATTAAACAAAATGACATATAAACTTTACAAAATGCTATGGAACGGCAATGAAAACGCATTTATAATAGCAGTAGAGCTTGAAAATTACCAGATGAGCACGAGGGACTTTCTAGCATCATTAGATTAACAAAAAGACAGATGAAAGGAGGATATATCATTCTTTAAAGAGGCTCATCGCACAGCTAAATGCTCAGACAATAAAATAAAGGGGTAAATTTAATGAAAACTGTTAAAAAATTATTTGTTGCTTTATTTGCATTCATGATTGCTTTAGTCACAGTATTACCAACTCAAGTAAGAGCAGAAGGGCAAACTTACGAAATTGGGGTTGCAATCTATCAATATAACGACAACTTTATGACATTATTCCGTAATGAATTGGAAGCTTATTTTAAAGAATTAGGCGAAAAAGATGGCAATACTTACAATCTTGAATTTCAAGATGGAAAAAATGACCAAGCAACACAAACAGAGCAATTAAATAACTTTATCGCACAAGGTAAAGACTTGCTAATCGCGAACTTAGTTGACCCTACTGGTGCAGACCAAATTATCTTATCTGCACAATCAGCAGATATTCCAGTGGTTTTAATTAACCGTGAACCAGACGTTTCAACAATGGAATTATGGCCTGGTAAAACAACTTATGTAGGGGTTGATGCTCGTCAATCAGGTGTTTATCAAGGTGAAATCATTGCTGACCTAGAAAACAAAGGGGATATTAACGGTGATGGTGTTGTTAAATATATCATGATCCAAGGGGATGCTGGTAACGTTGACGCTGAACAACGTACTAAATATTCTGTTGAGACATTAGCTAAATCAATTGATGTTGAAATCCTAGGTGAAGCACAACGTGGTAACTGGGATCAAGCAAAAGGTCAAGAGATTGCTGCCAATGCTTTAAGTCAATATGGTGAGGATTTAGAAGTGATCTTCTCTAATAATGATGGTATGGCTTTAGGTGCTGTTCAAGCTATCAATGGCGCTGGACGTAAAGTGAACGAAGACATCTATATCGTTGGGGTAGATGCTTTACCAGAAGTTGTAGAGTTAATTGGTAAAGGTGAATTTACTGGAACAGTATTAAACGATCATTTCAACCAATCACATACAGCTGCTGAAGTTGCAGTGAAATTATTAAATGGTGAAGAAGTAGCACCTTATTTCTGGCATGATTATGTTAAAGCAACTAAACCAGAAGATGCTGAATTAAAACGTTTAGACTATCGTGAAGAAACGATTGAAGAATACCAAACACGTCTAGAAGAAGCATACGGTGAATAATCTTTAATTTAATAAACAGATGGGGCTTCTGATCACAATGAGCGGGAGCCCTCTTTATAATTATAAAGGATGTGATACAGTGGAAAATAATGTAATTTTAGAAATGAAAGACATTGATAAAATTTTTCCAGGGGTTAAAGCACTAGATAAAGCCCAATTGACTGTTAAAAAAGGAACAGTACATGCCTTAATGGGAGAAAATGGTGCAGGTAAATCAACCTTAATGAAATGTTTGTATGGTATTTATTACCGGGACAATGGGTCAATTAAAATAGAAGGCGAAGAAGTGAATTTTTTAACTTCTAAAGAAGCTTTGGACCATGGAGTGGCGATGATTCACCAAGAATTACAACCAATTCCTGAAATGACAATTGCTGAAAACATGTTTTTGGGAGATTATCCAAAAAAAGGCCTATTTGTAGATCATGAAGCAATGGAAAAAGAGACTAAGAAATTTTTAGATATTATTGGATTGAATGTTTCGCCGCGCACACGCTTAGGTGATTTAACGATTTCACAACAACAATCAGTCGAAATAGCGAAGGCCATTTCTCACCGCGCTAAAATATTAATTATGGATGAGCCAACATCGTCTTTAACTGCAGCGGAAGTAGAGAACTTATTTAAAGTTATTGATGCTTTACGTGCGACTGGCATGGGTATTATTTATATTTCTCATAAAATGGATGAGATTTTACGTATATCGGATGAAATTACGATTATGCGTGATGGACAATATGTTGGTACTTATAATTCTACTACCATTACGATAAATGAAATTATTCGACATATGGTGGGGCGTGAACTTGCCAATCAATTCCCTGATAAAGATTTTGGACCGGGTGAGCAAAATATTTTAGAAGTTAAAAATTATACATCTCCGAATCCAAAATCATTTCAAAACTGTTCTTTTGAGTTAAAAGAAGGTGAAATCCTCGGAGTCGCTGGTTTAGTAGGAGCCCAACGCTCAGAACTAATGGAAGCTATTTTTGGATTGCGTGATCATATCGAAGGTGGCAAAGTAATCCATCGTGGCCAAGAAATATTGAATAAAGATCCAAAAGATGCGATTAAAAATGGTTTTGCATTAGTGACAGAAGACCGACGAGGTTCAGGGATTTTTGGCGTATTATCGGTTAGTGATAATATCATTACGGCGTCGGTATCTAATTATAAAAATAAATATGGTTTACTAAATGAAAAATCAATTGCTGAAGTGGTGAAGAAAGGCATTGACAGTATGCGAACCAAGACACCTAGTCAACACACAGCGATTGAAAATTTATCTGGAGGTAACCAACAAAAAGTGATATTAGCCCGGTGGCTGGCAACAAATCCGGATATTTTAATTTTAGATGAACCGACACGTGGGATTGACGTTGGAGCGAAGTTTGAAATTTATGAAATTATTAATCGTTTAGCCAAACAAGGCAAATCTATTATTGTTATTTCTTCTGAAATGAGTGAAATTTTAGGGCTATCTGATCGGATTATGGTAATGTGTGAAGGCAAGATTTCTGGATTTTTATCGAGAGAAGAAGCAACGCAAGAAAAAGTCATGGATTTAGCTACCAAATTCATGCAAACAAAGGAGAGTGCAGCGAATGAGTGAAATCATTAAACCAAAACGTAGCTTTAAAGAGCAAATTATTGAGAATGCCTTAATCGTGGTCATTGTTTTAATGGTCATTTATACGGCTTTTAGTGCCAATAATTTTTTGAGTTTTAATAACTTAAAAAATATTTTAGCCAATGTTTCGGTACGTTTTATTATTGCTTTAGGTATCTCAGGTCCACTTATTATCCGTGGAACAGACTTATCAGCAGGGCGTATCGTTGGGATAACATCAGTTGTGGCAGCGGTCTTTTTACAAAGAGCAGATGCTTCAAGTGTTATGTATCCGGGTATTGCAGGGTCGCCAATTATTGTGGCGTTATTGGCTGCTTTAGTGGTCGGATTAGCTTTAGGGGTTGTCAATGGTTTAATTATCTCGCGCTTACATGTACCGCCTTTTATCGCGACATTGGGGACACAAATTGCCATCTATGGATTAAATATGATGTTATCTAAAAACGCACCTATTGGTTCATTGAATCAAACCTATACACGTTTTGGTGCACAAGGGGTCAAGTTAGGTGGATTACAAATACCTTATTTAACTTTCGTAGCAATTGTAGCGGGGATTTTTATGTATATTCTATATCGATACACCGTTTATGGTAAACAAATGTATGCGATAGGTGGTAATGAAGTCGCTGCCGAGGTGTCTGGTGTTAACACTGCCAAATCTAAACTATTGATTTATGCTTTAGCCGGAACCATGTATGCTGTCGCAGGGTTTTTATTAACCGCTAAAACAGGTTCAGCAGCCGTAACGGCCGGAACCGGGTATGAGTTAGAAGCGATTGCAGCAGCCACTATTGGTGGGGTTTCAACCTCTGGTGGGGTTGGACGCGTACCGGGAATTTTAGTCGGGGTATTGGTATTTGAGTTATTAAAAACGTGTTTACAATTCTTGGGTATCACACCAGAAATGACCAATGTTTTCCAAGGTATTGTCATTGTGGCCGCCGTAGCATTAGATATTCGCAAAACAATGCGTAAAAAATAAAGATTGCTAGTCAATATCAAATAGAATTCACAAAATACTAAAAAGGAGTGAATTACTCGTGATAGCTTCCAATGCTCACGGGCAATTCACTCTTTTAATGAGGCCTATTTTTTCATGTTTTCTAATAATTCTTCGATGACAACCGCCACGCCATATTGATCATTACTAAAGGTCGTATGCGCAGCCATTTCTTTGATTTCTTCACTCGCATTCGCCATGGCATAACTATTAGGACAAAGTTGTAACATGGAACGGTCATTTAAAGAATCACCAATCGTGACGACATTATCCATCGTATAACCTTGTTTTTCAATATATTTAATAATGGCAAGACCTTTTTGAGCATCTTTATGGGTAATTTCAAGATTTCCTGGTCCTGATGAAGTGACATCGAGTTCAGGGAATTTTTCAAGGTAAAGACGAGTTTGATGCAATTTGTCATCATTTTCATTCATAATCATCATTTTTAAAACTCGGTTTTCTTTCGAAAAAGTAAATTCTGAAGCATCTTTGTTTTCCATTAAATTATCTTTAATCTGAGCCGCAGTTAAATCGTCAAAGTCAAAGCGTTTTTGTAAATTTTTAAAGGTGTTTTGGATATATTCATCACGGTTATAAAAATAGGTATAAGCTTCGGTATAAATAGTATACAATAAGTCATGGTCATTTAAATAAGTGATGACGCTTTTGATTGTGTCTTGTTCGAGGGGACAATCATAGATGACGTTTCCGTTTTTGTCGTGCACTAATGCACCGTTTAAATTAATCATCGCGCAAGATATATTTTGAGCTTTCGTTAAGCGGCTGGCAGATTGGTAGTCACGTCCAGTTGCTATCATAAATTCTACTCCAGCTGCTTGCAAGTCGTGGATGGCTTTAGCGGTGCGGTCATTGATAGTATGTGTTTCGTCTAATAAAGTTCCGTCCATATCGGAAGCGAATAATTTGATCATCATCAAACCTCCAAAATTAATCTACTATTAGTTTACCATGAACTAGGAAAAAGTGTTATAATATCGAATGAAAAGATGTAAGTTTATTGAAAAGTTGTGAAAGGAAGGAAAGCTGTTTTATGAAACCAATATTTTTAAAACCGGTATTGCAAGAGAAAATATGGGGTGGTAATAAATTAGGAATTTATTTTGATTTACCGATTCCTAGTAATCAAACTGGGGAAGGATGGATGATTAGTGGTCATCCAAACGGTGTTACAGAAGTAACGTCGCCAGCTGAGTTAAAAGGGCTACCTTTAGACCGTTTGTATAAAGAACACCCCGCATTGTTTGGCAATCCTAAAGAAGAAGTATTTCCTTTATTAACTAAAATCATTGATGCTTCGCAAGCCTTATCGGTACAAGTTCATCCAGATGACCAATATGCTGCGGCCCATGAAGGAGCTGGCGAGTTAGGTAAAACGGAGTGCTGGTATATTATTTCGGCGGCCCCTGGTGCTAAAATAATATATGGTCATACTGCTAAAACGAAAGAAGAATTTATTGAACAAGTTGAAAAAGATAATTGGGATGAATTATTGACCGAAGTACCGGTTAAAGATGGTGACTTTTTCTATGTGCCACATGGTACCATTCATGCGATTGGTGCCGGTATTGTTATTTTAGAAATTCAACAAAGTTCGGATACTACTTATCGTGTCTATGATTATCATCGTACGGATGCAAACGGTCACGAGCGTGAATTACATTTACAACAGTCTTTCGATGTGACGATGATTCCGCATCAAACGCCAGAATTAGAAATTACTATCGATGGCAATCAAGAGGGGCAAGTGGTGCACTATTTAACCAATGAGTATTTTAGTGTTTACAAGTGGGACTTGAAAAAAGAGCTAGTGGTTGATTTACCTAAGAACTATTATTTGGCAACAGTCATTACCGGTGAAGGTGAAATGGAAGTCGATGGAACTGTGTATCCACTTAAATTAGCCGATTCATTTATTTTACCAACAGATATTCAATCAGTGACTCTACGTGGTGATTTAGAAATAATGGTAGCCAATCCAGAATAAAGGAAGCAAGCAATGTCTAATCAATATTTTGAAAATAATGAGCATTTGGATCACAATGTCAGAACGATTCAATTTCAATGGTTAAATTTCCCTTTAACCTTTAAAACCGATAGTGGCGTTTTCTCTAAAAATCAAGTCGATTATGGATCTAAAGTGTTATTAGAAGCGGTTGTGGAAGATTTATCTTCGCCGTTAATGGGGCCGATAGTTGAATTAGGGAGTGGGTATGGGCCGATTGCTATCAGCTTAGCTAAATGTTATCCTACTATTGAGGTGATTGGGGTTGAAATTAATCAACGAGCGCAATTACTTTCACAGGAAAACGCTGAACTTAATCGTGTGTTGAATTGTAGTTTTATTCATCATGATGCGACAACTGTTACATTAGAAAAATCAGCTCAGGTAGTCGTAACGAATCCACCGATTAGAACTGGAAAAGCGGTTATTCAAGCGTTTGTTAAGCAAGCACACCAAATACTGCAACCAAACGGAAATCTCTATGTCGTTATTCAGAAGAAACAAGGTGCCCCTTCGATGGCTAAATATATGGAAACATTGTTTGACAATGTTGAAAAAATCACCCAAGATAAAGGGTATTGGATTTTAAAGAGCGTAAAATGAACGAGTATTAAAGGATGAAACTGTCCGTCATTATGAAAAAGGAACTGAACCACAGGATACTGCTCCTTACTTAGCCGAAAGTGTAGTTAAGTGAGAGCGTACGAGTGGTCAGTTCCTTTTTTGATGTTTTTAATGGTTCTATAAATTTTTGGTGTTTGGCAAAAACTTTTTAAATTCTGTTCAGGCATATCTATTTAATTCAAAGCGCAGTGGTTGAGTGGCCTCAACCTGCGTCTTAACGAGGTGAGGTATCACTTTGATAAATTCAATCAAGTGATTGCTATTAAATTAAAAACGCAGTGGTTGAGTGGTCTCAACCTGCGTCTTTCGACTTGTTTGAGGCCTACTCAACTGTGCGGGGATGGGCAGATGAAGCGAAAACCATTCGATTTTCTACTTCTTGCCCACTCCCATTATTATATACAAAAAGTCCGTGATTAAGCGTCAAATTTCATATATTTAAAATTGTTAATATTTTTGTCGTCCTCACGAATCATCTTGGTATGAATGATATCGATAATAACTTCTAAAGTGATACTCACTCTGGCATCAAGTAAATGTCCTCCGATTGTAGAATAATCACTTCTACCAAGAACCGTATGCAAGTGAAGATGTGGCTCTCCATTATTTTGAGTAATGTTTCCATTCATCGATAAAACTTCAAATGCTTCTTCAAAATCAACGGTTTTATAGTTTTGTAAATTTAAAAAGAAATAATTAAGTTGTGCCAAATCAACTGCTCCAATGGCACTAACGAACCCAGTGTGAATCGCTTCTTTTTTCGCCACTTCTTTCAAGCTATCCATCACATAATCGCCTCGGTCAAGGCGGACAATAATTTTTGAGTCAAAACGTTGGTATTCCATATTTTAGCCTCCTTCAAATAATAACTCTATTATAACAAAAGATAAACTAATGTACTATTAATGTAGCAGTAGTTTAAAACTTAATTCATATAAATGCTTATCATGTATCTATTATGAATAATGAAGTTAAACATGTTCTAAAACTCGAACTAACTATAATTTTTGCGTTTGATTGAGAAAGTTAAACCTAAGTGGAACTTTTTCTTATTTTGAAAAGTTTGAAAAACGTGGTCATTGTGAGAAGGTCTTAACAGTTTTAAATAGAAATAATGGAGGTGAATTTCTTCAGTTCAATAAGTTGTTTTTAAAACTGCTAGCTGATTTACTACACTCCCCATTGTCAGCATTATCCAGTATTCCACCAATTATGTATGGAAGGCGACCAAAAATGAAGTTGTCCATTTGACTTATAAAGGGGCATGGTAGAATAAAATTAAGGAAAAATAGGGTAAGGAGCTGGACAAATGAAATATCAATCGATTATTGAACAAATGACAGTATTTGAAAAAGCCCAAATGATGACAGGAAAAAGTACTTGGGAAACAAAAGATTTTGAAAAATATAATATACCTTCTATCTTCCTATCAGATGGTCCTCATGGTATTCGTAAACAATTGGGGAGTGCCGACCATTTAGGGTTAAATGAAAGTATTCCATCAACATGTTTTCCCACTGCAGCTACCATTGCGAACAGTTGGGACTTAACACTTGCCGAAGAAATTGGCGAAGCTTTAGGACAAGAGGCAAAAGAATTAGGCGTTAATGTTATTTTAGGGCCCGGCATGAATATCAAGCGAAATCCTTTATGCGGACGTAACTTCGAATATTTTAGTGAAGATCCTTTATTAACAGGGAAATTAGCCGCGCAATATGTTAAAGGGATTCAAAAAAAGGGCATTGCCGCCACACCGAAGCATTTTGCAGTTAATAGTCAAGAATTAAGAAGGATGTCCAATGATTCAATTGTTGATGAACGAACATTAAGAGAGATTTATTTGAGTGCGTTTGAATATGTTGTAAAAGAAGCCCAACCACAATTTATGATGACTTCTTATAATCAATTAAATGGTGAGTATACCAATGAACACCATCATTTATTACAAGATATTTTATATGGTGAATGGCAATACGATGGAGTGATTGTGACCGATTGGGGCGGTAGTAATGATCATGTAAAAGGTGTTATAGAAGGCAGCCATTTAGAAATGCCTGGCACGGGTGTTCCAAGTGCATTAGAATTAGTGGCGGCGATTGAAAAGGGTGAGTTATCAGAATCACTTTTAGATCAAAGAGTTGATGAGTTATTAGACATTGTGATGACGTTGACTAAAACCGAAGTGGAAAATCGAACAAGCTTAAAAGCGAGTACAGCAACCAAACATCATCAATTAGCATACCGAGCGGCACAAGAAAGTATCGTGTTACTTAAAAATGAGGCGGTATTACCACTAAAAAGCACAACGAAAGTTGGTTTTATCGGCGATTTTGTTAAAGTACCTCGCTATCAAGGAGCAGGCTCATCGGTAGTAAACCCCACTCAATTGGATACGATTGAAAAAGTGAAACAGGAATATGGATTTGAGGATGCACCTTATTGTCAAGGTTATCATCGTTCTGGTGTTTCCGAAGAGTTATTAATTAATCAAGCGATAAATTTGGCGAAAACGGTAGACGTGCCATTGATTTTTATGGGACTAACCGAAATCAACGAGTCAGAAGGTATGGACCGCACGCACCTGTCATTAAGTGAGGATCAATTATTGTTGGTAGAGGCTGTTGCTAAGGTTAATCCTAAGACGGTTGTGGTTTTATCGGGTGGGTCAGCTGTTGAAATGCCTTTTGCCAATAAAGTAGCTGCGATTGTTCATCAATATTTAGGAGGTCAAGCCGGAGCAAGAGCGGTGTTGGATGTGTTAACTGGAAAAATTAATCCATCCGGAAAATTAGCAGAAACATATCCTCTCTCTTTAGCTGATGTGGCAAGTTCCAATTATTACCCTGGTTTAGAAAAAACGAGCGAATATCGTGAAGGTTTATTTGTTGGTTATCGTTATTTCAATACTGTTGAAAAAGAAATTTTATATCCTTTTGGTTTTGGTTTAAGTTATACTCAATTTGAATATAGTCAATTAGCCATTAAGGATAATCAATTAAGCTTTGTTTTAACTAATATTGGTGAAACGGATGGGGCCGAAGTGGCTCAAGTTTATTTGGAACATGAGTCTACCCAAAGAATTTATGTTAAGCAACAACTCATTGGTTTTGAAAAAGTGTTCTTAAAGGCTGGTGAAAGCCAAACGGTTACGATTGAATTACCAACACGCGCGTTTGAATATTTCAATACAGCCAGTGAACAATGGGAAGTTGATGGTGGTCAGTATAGTATTGGGGTAGGTGCACATTCAAGAGCTATCTCATTAAAAGTTAGCGTTGAAAAGAATGCCACGACGGAAGTGGTCGAATTACCACTTGCACAAGTACCACATTATTTCGCGGGTAAAGTCAGTCAAATTAGTGCAAAGGAATTTGAAACATTATTAGGACGCCCAATACCGGAGTCGAGTTGGGATAAAACATTGCCCTTACAGGAAAATGATACGATTTCTCAATTATATTACGCCAAAGGTTGGGTAGGACGAGGCATATATCACGTCCTCAACTACTTCTTAGAACGTAGTATTAAAAAAGGACAGCCGAATTTAAATCTTTATTTTAATTATAATATGACTTTTAGAGCTATTAGTAAAATGACCGGTGGCATGATCAACAAAGAAATGGTCAATCATATTTTAACAATAGTCAATGGGCAGTTTTTTAGAGGACTAGGGCGCTTAATCAAAGCCGCCTTTCATAATCATCAAACAAACAAGAAGGTGAGTTAATTGGAAAGAATTCAAACATGGATTGATGAACATCCTGATTTATGGGAATTTATTAAATTTAATGTGTTATCAAATATCGCAACGATTACGAATTTTATTGTGTTATGGTTGGGGACAACGATTTTGTTTCCACAATTTAGCCAACAACCTTTTCATTGGACTATCTTTGACTATAGCGTCGAGAATGGAGGGTTAACCGGCTTTTTATCTTTCTTATTAGCCTATGTGGCGGCACAAGTGGTCAATTATTTGGTGCAACGAATCTTAGTATTTGGAGCGACTAATGATATTTCGAGTACTCTTCATTGGTATCTCTTAACGATTATTGTGGCAGGCGTCCTTTCAATCGTTTTACCACCGTATGTAATCGGGCTATTAACAAACGCAGGGTTAAGTTTAGGTTTGGCCCAAACATTAGCGAATGCGGTAAATATTGTAGTCCAAGTTGTGATTAATTATCCGATGATGAAATTTGTTATCATGAAAAAATAGGCTTGTTTAATTCCTATAGTATTTGATAATATTAGAATACATGAATAATATGAGAGGAATTACGATGAAGTTATTAAGTATCGTTGTACCGAGTTACGATTCACAGGATTATCTAAATAAAGCAATCGAATCAGTGACCGATTTAAATGATGTGCGAATCGAGCTATTGGTTGTAGATGATGGTTCAAAAGATGAAACGTTCGCAGTAGCAAAACGCTATCAAGCGAAATTTCCAGATATTGTCGTTGCGATTCGTCAAGAGAATAAAGGTCATGGTGGAGCGGTAAACACCGGATTGCAGCATGCGACCGGTAAATACTTTAAAGTATTGGATAGTGATGATTGGCTCAATGAAGAGGCATTGAAACGTGTCATGGATACTTTAACGGAGTTTGAAAATAATCAACAAACGGTGGAAGTTCTGTTTACCAATTATGTTTATGAGCAAGAAGGTGCTGAAGCCAAAAAGGTTGTTCGCTACCGCTATATTTTCCCTGAAAATAAAATATTTAAATGGGGTGACACTCGTCCATTTCCAACTGGAAAATACATTATGATGCATTCGATTATTTATCAAACGCAAGCATTGAAAGCTTCTGGATTACAATTACCAGAACATACCTTCTATGTGGATAATTTGTTTGTATATGTACCCTTAACCAAAATGACCACGATGTATTATTTAAATGTTGACTTTTATCGTTATTTTATTGGAAGAGATGATCAATCTATTAACGAAAAAGTGATGATGAAACGCATTGATCAGCAAATTAAGGTAAATAAATTATTGATTGATTCATATGATTTTAGCCACCAACTTCATCCTTTTCAAGAGCGTTATTTATTGAAGCATCTAGAAATTGTTACCAATATTTCGAGCGCTTTATTAAATCGGATTGGTACCGATGACGCTTTTGAAAAAAGACAGGAATTATGGCGTTATTTACGAGAAAATAATCCTCGTGCATTTAAAAAATTGCGTTTAGGTTTATTTGGTTTTTTAACCACCTTCAAAACAAAAATAGGAATAAAGCTTTCTAATCAATTGTATAAATTAATACGACGATTTGGTGGCTATTAGCAAGCTGGAGTCAAAGCTCCAGCTTCTTTTCGATTTTTTAGAGTACATGATGGTTTAGTATTATAGAAATTAAATAATGTGATTGAAGATATTACTTCGAAGGTAAACCAGTATTGTCCATTACAGAATTAGTGTATAATAAAATAAAGAGTATGAGGTGATGATTGGTGAGAATCGCAATTGTAGACGACCATAAGGAATTTAGAGGAAGGTTAGTAAGATATATCGAAGACAATGCCGCTAACTTAGAAATACCAGTGGATATTACTTGTTTTGCAGATGGGATTGAATTGGTCGATCGTTTTCAATCGAGTTTTGACATTATTTATTTAGATGTTGAAATGGAATTTATGGATGGCATGTCAACCGCCAAAAAAATTAGGGAAACCGATTCAGAGGTGCTGATTGTATTTATTACAAACCATGCTCAAGTTGCCATTCAAGGTTATTCTGTCGAAGCATCGGATTTTTTATTAAAACCATTAAATAAGTTTACTTTCGAAGAACATTTCAAAAAGATTATCAAAAAAGTTAAGAAACAAGATGATTCAATCGTGGTTCGAGTCAGTGGAACGGTTAAAAGAGTAGATCAACATTCGATACTATATTGTGAAAGCCAAGGACATTATATTGATTTTGTAACCTTAAATGGACGCTTTACTCTGATTGATTCAATGAAAAATATTGAAGAAAAACTTGACCCAGTACGTTTCTTTAGATGTAATAATTCGTATATTATTAATTTTGAACATGTGGAACATATTGATAAATCAGCTGGGACCGCACACCTAGGAGAACATGAAATCCAAATAAGTCGTGCACGTAAAAAAGAATGTGTTGAGAAATTTACCCATTATTTAGGGGGACAAGTTTTATAATGTTTGAATCTTCCTTACCAGATATTCCCCGCATTTATACGGCGCTTACGGAATGGATTGCGTGTATCATATGTGTTTATCCTATAAAAAAGGAAATTAATCGTCGTTTTGTTATTATTTCGATTTTAACTTTATTAGGACAAATAGCGCTGCAATTATTAGTTGCCAATTGGCCTTTAATGTTATGGATTCCGGGAATGTTATTAAATATTTTATGGATGGGATTAACAATCTATTTATTAGCGGAGCTACATCCTAGTATGTTGTTCATGTTTTTAGTCAAAGCCTTTATACTTTCAGAATTTTTAGCATCGATCGTATGGCAAATATATGTGACCTTTATTTTGGAAACAAGATTGGCTAACAATCTATTCGTTGAGTGTCTCAATTTTATTGGTATTGTTGCACTTATTTTAGCTATAATAATTTTTTGGGACTATAAGATTAATTATGTAAGTTTAAAAAATGCCGTTAACCGCAAAACTGTTATTATGTTTATCATGACCGGTATTTTAATATTTTTAGCTAGCAATATCGGTTTTTTACTCACTAAAACGGCTTATCACTTAGGGAATTCTTATTCCGTCTTTTTTGTCAGAACGGTTGTGAATATCTCTGGTATTTGCTTATTATACATGCAACAATATCAATTAATCGATCAAAATCGTCGACGTGAATTGGATGCGATTCAGAATTTGTTTCAAACGCAATATCATCAATATAAAGCTTATGCAGAGAATACGAATTATATAAACCGGAAAGCCCATGATTTAAAGCATCAAATACAAGTGATTTTAGCGGAAGATGATGTTGAAGTTCGCCGTCGTTATTTATCAGATTTGAACGATGCGATTCAAAGTTTGAATCATAAAATTGAAACGGGTAATGGTGTTTTGGATACGATTTTGACACGAAAAAATATGTATTGTCAAGAACACGATATTAGTCTTACTTGTATTGCTAATGGTGCTTTACTTCATAATATGGAAATTATGGATATCTGTAGTCTATTTGGAAATGCATTAGATAATGCGATTGAGCACGTGGAGAAAATTCCTGAAACAGAGAAAAGATTAGTGACTCTTAAGTTACAAAATCGTGGAAAAATGGTAATATTAAGAGTAGATAATTATTGTATCGATGACCAATTGAACTTAATGGTTATACCCGAGACCTCAAAAAAGGATAAGGAAAATCATGGTTATGGTCTTAAAAATATTGATTTTATCGCTAAAAAATATGGTGGTAGTATGACGCTAGAGTTAGAAGACAACTGGTTTAGTTTGTGTGTAGTGTTCCCAATTGTTTAGGAATTAAAAGGAGTGAGTTGTTTGAAACGTTTAACGAAAGTTTGTATTACTTTATGGTTAGCGCTATTGGTAATATTTCCTAGTTTAGTCAGTGCGCAAGAGGTAGACTTTAACATTATTAGCGAAAAAATACATGCCCAGATTAGCTCAGACGGCAGTGTGCGTTTTAGAGAAGAGTATGTTTATGATGTTGATTATATGAATGGTGCGTTGTTTCAAATCGATCGTACAGGATATGAGTTAAAAGATTATCAAGTGGGTGTCAAAGATAATCAAACACAAGAGGACGAAATATTTGAAGAGACGCCGACCGGTGCTAGTGAAACTTATCAAGTATCACAAGCCAGTGATATCTATGAATTTAAAGTTTACTATCCTGCCCAAAATGAAAAAGTAACCTTTGTTTTAGAATATACTTTAACCGATTTGGTGACCAATTTCAGTGATACAGCAGAATTTAACCGTAAAATTGTGGGACAAGGCATTGATGATTATTTGGATGTTGAAGCTTTGATTGTTTTACCTGGAAAGGTAGCGAACCAAGAAGATTTTAGAGCTTGGGGCCATGGTGCACCTCAAGGAGAGGTAGAGTTGGTAGAATATGAAGGAAAAAGTGCCATTAAAGTGACGGTGCCAAACAACCCACCGAAACAATTTGTGGAAGTGAATTCTATTTTTCCGATTGCGCTAACACCAAATAATCAAAATAAACGAGAAGTCGCGAAAAAAGATGAAATTATCGCGCGAGAGAACGATCAAGTCGAACGAGATCGTGAATCTTATGCGACTCAATTAGGTTGGATTCGACTTTTTGGAATGTTAATATCGATTCT
The DNA here is from genome assembly GCF_033564055.1 of Globicatella sp. PHS-GS-PNBC-21-1553. Lineage (NCBI taxonomy): Bacteria > Bacillati > Bacillota > Bacilli > Lactobacillales > Aerococcaceae > Globicatella > Globicatella sp. PHS-GS-PNBC-21-1553. The sequence goes on along the minus strand of NZ_CP085470.1, from coordinate 844,150 downwards.
GATGCCGGCTTTACCAATTGGGTTGTTAATTTATTATTTGAATAAAAAGAAAACTCTCAATCCCAATCCGATAAAGCTACCGGATCATATCTATACTTTACCTGAAGATATAACACCAGCATTAATGACGACATCCGTCTTTAAGGGAACACCAGCCACAGAAGACTTTACCGCTACAATTGTGGATTTAGCTAGAAAAGGATATTTAGTTCTTACTGAAGTTACCAAAGAAAGACGCGGTCTGTTTTCAAGAGGCGACCAATCAACTGTTTTAATTGAACCAGGTGAAAAATATGGCGATGATAGCCAATTGCAAAAACATGAAAAGTACGCTTTAAAGTATGTAATGCCAACGAAGCAACCGGTGACGCTACAAGAGTTAGAAGAATCTGCCTCAAAGGATCGTAGCTTAGCTAAGAAAAACTATAATCTTTGGACCCGATTTATCAATTTCACCCAAGTAAGAGGGATGCAACTAAAAGGCAATAACAAAGAGCAGAAGATAGCGTCGGCAAATGGCGTCATGGGGTTGGTTTTTATCCCAATTTTTGTGGTAATTGCCATTAGTCTGATTAATCATACAGCGTATCAACATTTTATCCCTTGGATTGTGATCATTGGAGGAGCTAGTTGGATAGCGACATTAATTATCTGGTTAATTGTATTGTTTAAACCAATCCGGACAGCTGACCAGGATCGTCGTATCAAAGAGTGGACTGGATTTAAAAATATGTTGAATGATATTGGTAATTTTAATATGCGAGAAATTGGTTCGCTTGAGCTTTGGGAAGAGTTTTTGGTTTATGCTATTTCTTTAGGTGTCGCTGATAAAGTAGTTGAAGCCATGAAGATGGAGTTTAAACCAGTTGAATTAGAACAAATGCGTGTAGGAGGAGGATTCTATTCAAATCCATATATCTTAACACGTGGGATGAATCAATCCATTAGTAATACAATAGGAAGTGCTCAACCACGAACAACCAAATATAGTGGCACCAACACCGGTGGATTTGGTGGTGGATTTAGTGGTGGAAGTTCTGGTGGATCTGGTGGTGGATCAGGAGCTGGAGGCTTCTAAAGATGTTAGAAAGTGATGATAGAGTGTTAGAAACAAAAGATGAAAGATTGCGCTTTGCTATTTTAGCGAGTGGGAGTAGTGGTAATTGTACATATGTCGAAACAGATAACCAAAGAATTCTGATCGATGCAGGACTCAGTGGGAAGAAAATTCATGAGTTAATTAAGCAAATTGACCGCGATTTATCCAAGGTGGATGCTATTTTAGTAACCCATGAGCACAAAGACCATATCCATGGAGTCGGCGTTTTATCACGAAAATACAATATTCCTGTTTATGCTAACCGTCAAACATGGTTGGCGATGGAAAAACAAATTGGTGCAATTGCACTAGAGAATAGAAAATATATTGAACCCGAACAAATGATGTCAATGGGTGATATTGATGTATTAAGTTACAATGTCAGCCACGATGCTGCTCAGCCGCAGTTTTATGCCTTTCAAAAAGGTGATAAACAATTTGTCATGTTGACGGATACGGGGTATGTAAGTAATCGACTTAAAAGTCAATTGCGCAATGCAAGTGCTTATTTAATAGAAAGTAATCATGAAATCGAGATGCTCCGCTATGGACAATACCCTTGGTCATTAAAGCAACGAATATTAAGTGATAAAGGCCATTTAAGTAATGAAGCGGGCACTAATGCCATGATTGAAATGATTGGCGATCAAACTAAAGAAATCTATTTGGGTCATTTGAGCCGTGACAATAATACTAAAGAACTAGCGATGTCCACAATGTTCAATTCGATGTCAGCTAAAGATATGCGAGTGAATGAAGATTTTACTCTCCATATGACCGATCCAGTCCAATCAACAAAATTAATGTATTTATAAAAAAGCTCTACTTAGGATTAGGAAAGCTAATGATTTACTTGTATTATCCTTGAAGGTGGCTAAAAAATATTTTTAAGCCGGTCAAAATATTAAAGTTAAAAATGTTGAGCAAAAACGATTATCATTTAAACTCAGCCTTATTTTAATCATATTAGTAAGATTATGAAAAATAAGTACAAAGAAATAATGTAATGACAGTGCGCAAGTGGTAGAAAAGTGATTGGTTTTCGCTTCGTTAGTTTACCTTCGCACAGTTAGGAGCTCGCCAGAAGTAGAAACTTGAATAATTTTCGCTTTGTTTACCTACCCCTGGACAGTGGAGTAGGTTTCAAACAAGACTTTAAGACGTTGGTTGAGGCTACTCAACCACTGCGCTTTTAATTAGCGAGTAATCATTTGACTGAATTTCTCAAGTTTATGCCAGCTTCATTAAGTCGTAGTTTAAGACTTGCGCGATCGCTGCACTGTAAAATAAATAGCTAGAACCAAACGGAATTTTTTTAAGATTTGCTTAGCCACTAAACATAAAAAATAGACATTTGGTAAATGTTTTATAGAAGAATGTTCAATGATTATTCATAAATCAGTGATATATTAAATACATAATCAAGATTAGTAAAGGAGAATTACTATGGACACCAAAAAAATAAATGATGACTCACAAAACATAATCCCATTGAATTCAAATAAAAAAGATAATCTATTTTGGAAAAGTGTGTTTGGCGGTATTTTAGGTAGTGCAATTATCATTGGAATGGTGTTTTTACTTGCATTTAATGGACTATTTCAATCATCTGAAACAATGAAAGCATATTCGCAAGAAAGTGACAACAATAGTCAAACATTAACGGACTTTGAATCAGCGATTATGGGTGCCGTAGAAAAAACAGGTGATGCGGTAGTTTCAGTTAATAATTTACAATCTCAACATATGAACCAAATTGGTAATTATGGATTTGGATATGGATATAGCTCAAATAGTCAAGGGACTGTTGATTTACAAGATCCAGAACAATCTTTAGTATTATCCGGAACGGGTAGTGGGGTTGTATATAAAATTGAAGGAGACACAGCTTATATTGTAACTAACAATCACGTTATTGATGGGGCGGATAAATTACAAATTATCACTGCTGAAGGTGACACAGTCGACGCAGAATTAGTCGGATCAGATGTGTTTACAGATTTAGCAGTCCTAAAAGTTTCTTCAGGTAAATTAAAGACAGCCATTACTTTTGCTGATTCAGATCAATTAAAAGTAGGAAGTTTAGCGATAGCGATTGGATCTCCTTTAGGAAGTGAGTTCTCAAGTTCAGTAACTCAAGGTATCGTATCTGGAACCGATCGTGTCGTGCCATTTGATATGAACAATGACGGCGAAGATGATTGGGAAATGAACTTAATCCAAACCGATGCAGCGATTAACCCAGGGAACTCAGGTGGTGCGCTTATTAATAAAAACGGAGAATTAATTGGTATTAACTCAAGTAAGTTAAGCTCAACTGAAATCGAAGGAATGGGCTTTGCTATCCCAAGTAATGATGTGCAAAATGTCATTTCACAATTAGAAGAAAATGGTAAAGTAACAAGACCGGTTTTAGGTGTAAGCTATTTAATTCCTGTTAGCCGATTATCAGTGAGATCAAAAATTGAAGTGCTTGGTTTAGCCGAAGATGCTGAAGAGGGTGTCGTAGTATCCGAAGTCGTTTCAGGTACAGCCGCCGATAAAGCAGGTATGGAAAAATACGATGTCATTACTGAATTTGATGGTGTTGCTATTAATGGCATGATGGACTTAAGAAAAGAACTTTACAAACATCAAGCAGGCGACCAAGTAGAATTAACCATTATTCGTAGAGGTGAAACTCAAAAGTTAACTATCACGTTAGAAGCTGATGAAACAACGCCACAAAACTAATATCTATTAAATAGATAAATAAATATCCACTCGATCAACTAAAATCATCGAGTGGATATATTTTTGTAAAAAATGTAAAAATAAAGTAAAAAAGGTGTTGACGAGTGTTGGATAACATGATACTATAAGGGAGTTCCAAGCGAACAAGACGAAAGATTGAAAAAGAAATAAAAAAAGTTGAAAAAACTTGTTGACAGTTTCAATCAAACGTGATATTATATAGAAGTTGCTTAACCAAGCAACAACGAAGCTCATTGAAAACTGAACAAAGACAAACACCAAAAATGTGTAGGGGATAATTCATTTGAATTATCACAACATACCCGAATATAAATTCGAGACAGAGTGGTAACTCTATAAATATACAAGCTAGTAAATAGTAAGAGTCTGAAACGACTCATGAAACTTTCATGAGAGTTTGATCCTGGCTCAGGACGAACGCTGGCGGCGTGCCTAATACATGCAAGTCGAACGAACCGCGACGAGAACTTGTTCTGGTCAAGGTTAGTGGCGCACGGGTGAGTAACACGTGGGGAACCTGCCCTTTAGTGGGGGATAACAGTCGGAAACGACTGCTAATACCGCATAGACAATTTAACCGCCTGGTTAAGTTGGGAAAGGTGCTACGGCATCATTAAAGGATGGCCCCGCGGTGCATTAGCTAGTTGGTAAGGTAACGGCTTACCAAGGCGATGATGCATAGCCGACCTGAGAGGGTGATCGGCCACATTGGGACTGAGACACGGCCCAAACTCCTACGGGAGGCAGCAGTAGGGAATCTTCCGCAATGGACGCAAGTCTGACGGAGCAACGCCGCGTGTGTGAAGAAGGTTTTCGGATCGTAAAGCACTGTTGTTAGAGAAGAACGGCTACTAGAGGAAATGTTAGTAGATTGACGGTATCTAACCAGAAAGCCACGGCTAACTACGTGCCAGCAGCCGCGGTAATACGTAGGTGGCAAGCGTTGTCCGGATTTATTGGGCGTAAAGGGAGCGCAGGTGGTTTCTTAAGTCTGATGTGAAAGCCCACGGCTTAACCGTGGAGGGTCATTGGAAACTGGGGAACTTGAGTGCAGAAGAGGAAAGCGGAATTCCATGTGTAGCGGTGAAATGCGTAGATATATGGAGGAACACCAGTGGCGAAAGCGGCTTTCTGGTCTGTAACTGACACTGAGGCTCGAAAGCGTGGGGAGCGAACAGGATTAGATACCCTGGTAGTCCACGCCGTAAACGATGAGTGCTAAGTGTTGGAGGGTTTCCACCCTTCAGTGCTGGCGTTAACGCAATAAGCACTCCGCCTGGGGAGTACGACCGCAAGGTTGAAACTCAAAGGAATTGACGGGGACCCGCACAAGCGGTGGAGCATGTGGTTTAATTCGAAGCAACGCGAAGAACCTTACCAGGTCTTGACATCTCTTGCATATCTTAGAGATAAGAGAAACCCTTCGGGGCAAGAAGACAGGTGGTGCATGGTTGTCGTCAGCTCGTGTCGTGAGATGTTGGGTTAAGTCCCGCAACGAGCGCAACCCTTATAACTAGTTGCCAGCATTCAGATGGGGACTCTAGTTAGACTGCCGGTGACAAACCGGAGGAAGGTGGGGATGACGTCAAATCATCATGCCCCTTATGACCTGGGCTACACACGTGCTACAATGGATGGTACAACGAGTCGCTAACTCGCAAGAGCATGCCAATCTCTAAAAGCCATTCTCAGTTCGGATTGTAGTCTGCAACTCGACTACATGAAGCCGGAATCGCTAGTAATCGCGGATCAGCACGCCGCGGTGAATACGTTCCCGGGTCTTGTACACACCGCCCGTCACACCACGAGAGTTTGTAACACCCGAAGCCGGTGGCCTAACCAATAGGAGGGAGCCGTCGAAGGTGGGATGGATGATTGGGGTGAAGTCGTAACAAGGTAGCCGTATCGGAAGGTGCGGCTGGATCACCTCCTTTCTAAGGAGTACTGGAACTACACGGAGTTAGGATTTGTCATTGTTCAGTTTTGAGTGAGGTTCACTAAACGGGCCTATAGCTCAGTTGGTTAGAGCGCACCCCTGATAAGGGTGAGGTCGATGGTTCGAATCCATTTAGGCCCATTGCTCAACAAGCAACAATATGGTATAATAAAATACCAGCACGGGGGATTAGCTCAGCTGGGAGAGCGCCTGCTTTGCACGCAGGAGGTCAGCGGTTCAATCCCGCTATTCTCCATTGTTAGTTAAGACTAACATCATAGTTCATTGAAAACTGAATAACGAAACAAACGATATTGATTATTTTAACAGGAGTAATCAATATAGATTATATAATTTCAAGAGAAAGATATAATAAACCGAGAATTGACCGAGTCTATATAATAATATAGAGAAATTAAGAGTAAAGGGGAAGAGCCTTTACGAGCGCAAAAATGTGGTTAAGAAACAAAGGGCGCACGGTGAATGCCTTGGCACTAGGAGCCGATGAAGGACGTGACGAACGACGAAACGCTTTGGGGAGCTGTAAGTAAGCTATGATCCAGAGATATCCGAATGGGGGAACCCACTGCTAAATGCAGTACGCGTAAGCGAGGAAGACGCAGAGAACTGAAACATCTAAGTACCTGCAGGAAGAGAAAGAAAAATCGATTCCCTAAGTAGCGGCGAGCGAAAGGGAAGAGCCCAAACCATTGTGCATGCACAATGGGGTTGTAGGACTCCGATATAAGACTGAAGTGAGTAGTAGAATCTGATGGGAAGCAGAGCGAGACAAGGTGAGAGCCCTGTATACGAAACTGACTGACGCTTTAGGAGTATCCTGAGTACGGCGGGACACGAGGAATCCCGTTGGAATCCGCCAGGACCATCTGGCAAGGCTAAATACTCCCTAGTGACCGATAGTGAACCAGTACCGTGAGGGAAAGGTGAAAAGCACCCCTGGAGGGGAGTGAAAGAGTACCTGAAACCGTGTGCCTACAAGTAATCAGAGCCCGTTAAGGGGTGATGGTGTACCTTTTGTAGAATGGACCGGCGAGTGACGATAACATGCGAGGTTAAGTTGAAGAAACGGAGCCGAAGCGAAAGCGAGTCTGAATAGGGCGAGAGTATGTTGTTGTCGACCCGAAACCAAGTGACCTACCCATGAGCAGGTTGAAGGTGTGGTAAGACACACTGGAGGACCGAACCAGGACACGTTGAAAAGTGTTTGGATGACTTGTGGGTAGCGGAGAAATTCCAATCGAACTTGGAGATAGCTGGTTCTCTCCGAAATATATTTAGGTATAGCCTCAGAGTAAGAGTGATGGAGGTAGAGCACTGTTTGGACGAGGGGGACGCAAGTTTTACCGAATTCAGATAAACTCCGAATGCCAAGTACTCATCTCTGGGAGTCAGACTGCGAGTGATAAGATCCGTAGTCGAAAGGGAAACAGCCCAGCCCACCAGCTAAGGTCCCCAAGTAATTGTTAAGTGGAAAAGGATGTGGAGTTGCACAGACAGCTAGGATGTTGGCTTAGAAGCAGCCATCATTTAAAGAGTGCGTAATAGCTCACTAGTCGAGTGATTCTGCGCCGAAAATGTACCGGGGCTAAACAATACACCGAAGCTGTGGATTCTAGTTTAAGACTAGAGTGGTAGGAGAGCGTTCTATATGCGGGGAAGGCATACCGTGAGGAGTGTTGGAGCGTATAGAAGTGAGAATGCCGGTATGAGTAGCGCAAGACGGGTGAGAATCCCGTCCACCGATAGACTAAGGTTTCCAGGGGAAGGCTCGTCCGCCCTGGGTTAGTCGGGACCTAAGCCCAAGCCGACAGGCGTAAGCGATGGACAACAGGTAGAGATTCCTGTACTTGATGTTATCGATTGAGTGAAGGAGGGACACAGGAGGTGACTCCACGCATCCGGATGGAAGAGGATGTGCAAGCAGTAAGTTTTAGTAAGAGTTAAATGCTTTTACTTAAGAGAATGAGCTGTGAAGCGTAGCGAATTAAAGTAGCGAAGGTGGATAATCAAACTGTCGAGAAAAGCTTCTAGCGAGATAACATGAACCCGTACCGCAAACCGACACAGGTAGTCAAGTGGAGAACACTAAGGTGATCGAGAGAACTCTCGTTAAGGAACTCGGCAAAATGACCCCGTAACTTCGGGAGAAGGGGTGCTGGTAGCAATACCAGCCGCAGTGAATAGGCCCAGGCGACTGTTTATCAAAAACACAGGTCTCTGCCAAATCGAAAGATGACGTATAGGGGCTGACGCCTGCCCGGTGCTGGAAGGTTAAGAGGAGAGGTTAGCGCAAGCGACGCTTCGAATTGAAGCCCCAGTAAACGGCGGCCGTAACTATAACGGTCCTAAGGTAGCGAAATTCCTTGTCGGGTAAGTTCCGACCCGCACGAAAGGCGTAACGATCTGGGCACTGTCTCAACGAGAGACTCGGTGAAATTATAGTACCTGTGAAGATGCAGGTTACCCGCGACAGGACGGAAAGACCCCATGGAGCTTTACTGTAACTTGATATTGAGTGTTTGTGTGACATGTACAGGATAGGTAGGAGCTTAGGAATCGTGAACGCCAGTTTACGAGGAGGCGTTGGTGGGATACTACCCTTGTGATATGAACCCTCTAACCCGCGTTGTAAGGCAACGGGAGACAGTGTCAGGTGGACAGTTTGACTGGGGCGGTCGCCTCCTAAAGAGTAACGGAGGCGCCCAAAGGTTCCCTCAGAATGGTTGGAAATCATTCGTAGAGTGCAAAGGCAGAAGGGAGCTTGACTGCGAGACCAACAAGTCGAGCAGGGACGAAAGTCGGGCTTAGTGATCCGGTGGTACCGTATGGAAGGGCCATCGCTCAACGGATAAAAGCTACCCTGGGGATAACAGGCTTATCTCCCCCAAGAGTTCACATCGACGGGGAGGTTTGGCACCTCGATGTCGGCTCATCGCATCCTGGGGCTGAAGTCGGTCCCAAGGGTTGGGCTGTTCGCCCATTAAAGCGGTACGCGAGCTGGGTTCAGAACGTCGTGAGACAGTTCGGTCCCTATCCGTCGCGGGCGTAGGAAATTTGAGAAGAGCTATCCTTAGTACGAGAGGACCGGGATGGACGCACCGCTGGTGTACCAGTTGTTCCGCCAGGAGCATCGCTGGGTAGCTATGTGTGGGAAGGATAAGCGCTGAAAGCATCTAAGCGCGAAGCCAGCTTCAAGATGAGATTTCCCATTCGAAAGAAGTAAGACCCCTGAGAGACGATCAGGTAGATAGGCTAGAAGTGGAAGTATAGTGATATATGGAGCGGACTAGTACTAATCGGTCGAGGACTTAACCACGAAGATTTAAGGTTTACGAGTTTGTGAGTTATTCAGTTTTGAGTGAACTATAATAAGTTTACTAAAAGAAAATAATGTACCTGTGTGGTGATGATGGCAAGAAGGATACACCTGTTCCCATGCCGAACACAGCAGTTAAGCTTCTTAGCGCCGATGGTAGTTGGACCTTTGGTCCTGTGAGAGTAGGACGTTGCCGCGCAGGGTATATTTTTTTCATTCCGCAATAGCTCAGCTGGCAGAGCGCATGACTGTTAATCATGATGTCGTAGGTTCGAGCCCTACTTGCGGAGCTTTTTTTATTTAAATTGGATTGCCGTTTTAGCTCAGTAGGTAGAGCGCTTCCATGGTAAGGAAGAGGTCGCCGGTTCGATCCCGGCAAATGGCTTTTTTATTTTTCTTAAATAATGTAATATTATCAACGTTTATAAGACATTTAGTGGTCTTATGAACGTTTTTTATTTTGTCTAGAAAAGGGATTAAAAGGGATTAAAAATGATATAGATTTGGCAAATTTTTAATCTATATTTCTCATGTTATTCGTGGCCAACATAACATTCTTGGCTGATTCAATTGAACTGTCTGTATAGTGTTCTGTCATATCTAGGACAGAAGCAACTTTTCTTCAAACTGAAATTCAAAATCTAAATTATTTGGAGTATGGTGTTGAAGAATATGAGTATAAAGTGGAGTTAAATCCTTGTCCAATATGTTAGGGGCTAAGTGGAAAAGCCTATAAATTAGAAAACATTGTTCTTGGATTAAATGCTGCCTCTATGCATCCATGGTGTAAATGTCGGACATCACCTTTAACGGATAGGTTGAAGGAGAACAAAGGATTAAAATTAGAATAAAGGAGTGAAAAAATCAGATGGTAAAGAATATGTATTTAACTGATTATTGGTTAGATGACTCAATTGATGTATTATTTATTGATTTTGATGGTATTACTTCAGGTGGGTATGGAGTTTATGATTTACCAGATGATGTTAAGTCAGAACTTTGGATTAAAGGAACTGTTGATCATGCACATTATTGTGAAATAGTATCTCCACAAGAATTTATAAATTCATCTTTGACAAACATTATTATTATTAACGGAATGAATTTGAAATAATTGATTTTAGATAATTTTACACAATTTACGTAAATACTCACCACTAATTGAATTAGTATGAGTACTATTTTTGTACTCAAAAGTCCTATGCATGACTATAAATGGCTTGTTTTTTTGGATGGAGGATATCTTTTTGTTTGTCTCTTTTGTTTGTTAAAATTTATATCCAATTTCTCGTTTTAAATCCGTGATTAATGGCTCGAGTATTAATGAAAAAGTTAAGATATCTAGATTAAGAGCACAAACAATTATTAGAACTGACGGAACCATGGAGATTAATAACTCAATTGCAATGGATGATTATCTTTCAAATTAGGAATGATCATGGTTTAGTATGGTATAAGAAAGAACATTGAATATTAGAGAAAAGGGTATATAGTGCTGAAATGGTTTTGTAAATGGAATATCAATTAGCAAGAACAAATATGAACGATTTGTTGTATAAAAAAACGCTGACCCACCGCCTCCACAGAAAACTGCTTCATGGGCGTTAGACCAGCGTCTTTCATTACCATTATCATACGCTAAGAAAATAAATGTCGAAAATTACAAGAAAGTGATTTAACAGCTTAGATTTACACAATAAAGTGATTTAACCGATTGGATAGACATTTCGACCATTGTTCAAAGAAGAACGTTTCATTTATTTACTGTCGATCACTTCTATGTCAATTGGCTTTAAAATTTCTTCTAGATTCATTGTAAAATATTCTTGGATTATTTTGATTTCTCCTGGCTTGTTTATTTTCCCAAAAACATTGTACCAGTTATGAAGGTATAAAAGTTACAATAAGATTACCCAATTTGTTGCACGTAACTTTCCCCAGTTACAAAAATAATTGAGGTAATTTTTTTACACAATTATATGGACTCTATCCGGAGAAGTCTTCTGTAAGTGTATAGTTAAACCATTTTAATCAATTTCCTAATTAACTTAATTCAATCATTCAGCATGGTCAGTTTAGTCATTTTCGTTTATTATAATCAACCATAGATATATCCTAGTTACTCTATTTACCATTCCTAGTAAATTAGATTTCCCGAATGAATTTAGCTAACCAAGTACCTAAAAAAATCTCAGGCTACAACTTTCAAAAGCTATGGTTTACATACCAATTATAGATCATGGACACGGAGTGCTCGAATGGCATTTAGGACAGCGATAATCATGACACCAACATCTGCAAAGATTGCAAACCACATGTTAGCAATGCCGACGGCGCCAAGTGCTAGACACCCGAATTTAATCATTAAGGCCAAAGTAATATTTTGGTGGACAATACGCAGACATTTTTTAGAAATCTTGATGGCTTTCGCAATCTTAAGAGGATCATCATCCATTAATACTACATCTGCTGCTTCAATCGCAGCGTCAGAACCCATCGCACCCATCGCAATACCAATATCAGCACGAGTTAAGACAGGTGCATCATTGATTCCGTCTCCAACGAAAGCTAGCTTTTCTTTGTCTGCTGCTTGTGCCAATAATTCTTCTACTTTAGTGACTTTATCGGCCGGTAATAATTCACTGTAAACTTTATCAATGCCAAGAGAATGTGCTGCCTCATCAGCAACCTGTTTAGCGTCTCCTGTCAACATCACTGTTTTTTTAACACCGGCTTTTTTTAATTCGTTTAAGGATTCGTAGGCATGAGGTTTTAATTTATCAGAAATAACAATATGACCCGCATATTCACCGTCAATCGCGATATGGATAATCGTACCAACTTGATGACAATCAGAGTAGCTAACACTCAGCTTATTCATCAACTTATTATTACCGGCTGCGACTTCATGTCCGTCCACTTTAGCGATAACACCGTGGCCACTTATTTCATTAATATCCGTAACACGATTGCGATCAATGGTTTTTCCATAAGCTTTTTGCAAGCTTTGACTAATCGGATGGGAAGAGGCAGATTCTGCTAAAGCAGCATATTCTAATAGCTGGTCCTCGGATAGTGTATTATGGTGAATACCATTAACTTCAAATACACCTTGGGTTAGAGTACCAGTCTTATCGAAGACAATATATTTAGCTTGAGATAAAGTTTCCATATAATTGGAACCTTTAATCAAAACACCTTCCTTACTAGCACCACCGAGACCAGCGAAAAAACTAAGTGGAATACTAATGACAAGGGCGCATGGACAGCTAATGACTAGGAAAGTGAGTGCCCGATAAATCCAAATACCCCATTGAGCAGCTTGTTCTAAAAACAATAGTTGAACGAGTGGTGGTAGTATCGCTAAAGCTAATGCACTATAACATACAACCGGTGTATAAATTCTAGCAAATTTCGAAATAAAGTTTTCTGATTTTGATTTACGAGAACTAGAATTTTCAACTAACTCTAATATTTTAGAAACGGTGGATTCACCAAATGGTTTGTTTGTTTGAATTTTTAAGACGCCTGTCATATTGATACATCCACTGATAATTTCATCGCCTACTTTGACATCACGGGGCAAACTTTCACCGGTTAAAGCACTTGTATTAAGGCTTGAGCTTCCTGCTAGGACGATGCCATCGAGAGGAACTTTTTCACCTGGTTGAACCACAATCACGCTGTTAACGTCAACTTCATCGGGATCGACTTTTTCAAGTTGTCCATTTTTTTCGATATTAGCATAATCAGGTCGAATATCCATCAGCTCATAGATATTCTGACGACTTTTTCCGACAGCATAACTTTGAAAAAACTCACCTATTTGATAGAACAACATGACTGCAATGGCTTCATTGTAATCAGCGCTACCAGAATAGATGGCTAATGCAAAAGCACCAATAGTTGCGACAGCCATTAGAAAGTTTTCATCGAAAACTTGACGGTTTAAAATACCAAGCCAGGCCTTTCTTAAAATATCATGGCCAATGATTAAATAGGTCGCTAAATACAGTGATAATTGAAGAAAACCGCTTACCGGAATAACATTCAATAGAACAATCATGACGGTCGCGACAATAATTCTCGTTAACATTTTTTTCTGTTTTTTTGTCATCATCCATTCCTCCTCTATTCGTTTGAATGGCTATTTTTTAAATACTTGTATGGAAGTTTTAGCTTAACTGTGCCATGAGTTGATATAGGCACCATTAATACAAATTCCGTTAATCCTGTTAGACATTCTACAGCATGAATGTGGTTATCATTAAGTGTTATTTGTTGAAATATTCTCATTTCAATTTAATTAAACTAATGGTTAAAAGGCAATTTCACAATCAGGTTCTACTTTTTTACAAGCTTTTAAGACTTCATTCATAACGGTTTTTGGATCGTTTCCAACCTCAAATTCAACCATCATTTTCTGTGTCATGAAGTTGACAGTCGCATTTGCAACACCATTAATTTTTTTGGTTGCATCTTCCATTAAGTTGGCACAGTTAGCGCAGTCTACTTCAATTTTATATGTCTTTTTCATATTTAATCGCTCCTTTTAGAAATTAACTTTAAACTCGATTAAACAATTAAGTATTTGTTTAATCGTTATAGCTGTAGTATAATTCTAACATAAGTTGAAGTCAATGCAATCGGAGATTCCCTACCAAACGGGCCAAAGATATTGCTAAATAGAGCAAAGAAAGGATTATCTAATGTCTGAAAGTAAATTATCACCAAATGCAGAAAATAAAGAAGCAAGTGCTTTTTCAGCTGATACAGTAAAAGAAGGAAATCATAAAGCAGCACTGAAACTGGCAGAAGACTTAGATGAAAGCTTGTTATCTGACAAGCAAGATGAGATAGATAACGCTTTGTCAGATAACGCACCAGATGCAATGAATAAGAAGGAAACATCCGTGCCTCTAAACAGTCAAAATGAAGCAACGAACTTGTCACAAAGCAATCATAATACAGATGTGACTAACTTTTCTCAAACACCCCATAGTCAATCAGCGATAAAGTTACCGCATGACCACCATGAAGTGATTGATAATACCTTATTAGCACAGCTTAATGATATTGAACACTTTCAAATCGTTTCTGAGTTGTTTAAGCAATTGAGTGATTCAACCCGTATTCGTTTATTCTGGTTAATATGCCACTGTGAGGAATGTGTCCTGAATCTTTCAGCGATGATGAACATGTCTAGTCCAGCTATTTCACATCATCTGAGAGCTTTACGTAATAAAGGTTTGGTTTCAAGTCGACGGGTCGGAAAAGAGGTCTACTATAGAGCAGCTAATACTGAGCAAAGTATGTTATTACATCAAATGATTGAAAAAGTTTTGAAGATTACTTGCCCAGAACATAAAAAATAGCAATTATCGTTTGTTAAATGTGCGAAAGTGAAAGAAAAATGAATAGGTAAATGATGCGTTCTCAGTTCTCCTTTGATGAAGTTCTGCATCATTCAAGTCACACAATTAATAGTACTCTGTCATCATTCAAGTCACACAAATAATAGCACTCAGCTAATAATCAAATCACACAATTAATAGCAAATAACTGCTGTTCATGTCGGAGCGTTTACGTCAATCATCTATTATTTACGTCAATCATGATATATCAATCAGTCCTACTTTACGTCATGCATGCTATATCAATCAGCCCCATTCAAATCATAAAGTTTGTGTCAATCACTTACCGTTCAAGCGACAGAAAAAATGTAATGTTCATTGCCAAAACGTTTGCTAACAATAATAGGAAGAATTGCAATCAAGACTATCGACCACCGCAAAGACTATCAAAATTAAAATAAGTGCTAGAAAATAAGGAGTAGAGCATATGATCGATCATCCTATCACACCATTAGAAAAGAGTATTCAATCCATTACTCATTCAGATAATGTCGTTAGTTACGATTTATATGACGGTATCAAGCTGGCTTTTATGACTTTAACAGGTGATCAGCGAACTGATATTCATGAGCCTTTAGACCATATATTAGAAATCAATTATTGTTATAAAGGGCGAATGGGGTGGAAAATGAATGATGGTAAAAGCTTTTATTTAGGCGAACATGATTTTTCAATCCATACAATGGATTGTTGTGCTCGTTCAACCATTACTTTGCCCAATGAATATTATGAAGGGCTGACAATTTATATTGATTTGGACCGTCTTTCAAATAATCCACCGGCACTATTAAAAAATACCGGTATCACTGGCACTGCTTTATTAGATAAATTTTGTCAAAATGATGGTTTTTCAGCTTTAATCGGGAATCAGGACAGTGATGCTATCTTTTCGGCATTTTATGATCAACCTGAAGCTTTACAATTCGTCTATTGGCGACTTAAAGTTATCGAGCTCCTATTATATTTGAGTAAATTTCCGATGGAGCGTCAACATCGCTTAACAGAATATCAGTCTGAGCAAGTAGAAGTTATCCGTAATATTCACCAGTATTTATTAGATAACTTGCATCAGCGCATTACTATTGAGGAACTGGCCAGTCAATTTTTAATTAATCCAACGACATTAAAATCAGTATTTAAGGCCGTTTATGGAACATCGATTGCTTCGCATATTTCGGAACATCGCATGCAAGCAGCCGCTCGCTTATTAACTGAAACACCAAAAAGTATTAAAGAAATTGCAAATGCAGTTGGTTATGAGAGTCAGAGTAAATTCTCAAAAGTCTTCAAGGAATATTATGATGTCATACCTACCGAGTATCGCAACTTACATACCCAACATTAATCTTAGAAATAAGCTATTTGCTATTACGATTAATACTAAAAACTTTATTCGAACAGGCACCCTCAGTTTTTGATGTCCGTAGCACATTAATGAAGCGACCAAGATTGGTTGATGGTGCTATTGGTCTATTTAAGAAAGTGACAATAGGACTATAGAAGGACTAAAATAAGTTAGGGATGTAAGTCTATCTTACAAGCACGAATCAGCTTCTTTTCGCAAAAAGTTTTTCTTTGCATTGAATCTTTAAAATCCGTATACTTTATTTGTATCAAAATTTTTGTAAAGCGAGGTATCCAAATGACGAATGAAACAAACGATATGAACAAAAAGAATTTTAATCAATATAATATTACTCATTATGAATCAATTAGAACGGAGTTAGATAATGATAATCAATCAGTTGTCATCATAAATGATGTTGAGGTACCTAATCGGAAAAATATACCGGCATTCCAATCTAAATTGCGTTCTAGAATTGTTGAGGTACCTGAGGAAATTTATGAAGCATCAGGTATCTTGATTTTTGGTAAGAGAATTAAATCGTTACTATTTTCTACCGATGTTGCCATTATTCGTAATTCTAATGCACAATCGGTTATTGCTGTTTATCCTTTTACGCCTCAAACGACGATTATGCAATCAATTATTGATGTTTCTTCGGTACCAGTTTTTGTTGGGGTTGGTGGAGGAACCACCACTGGTTTAAGAAGTGTTAATTTGGCCTTTCAAGCGGAACAATTGGGAGCCTATGGCGTTGTTGTGAATGCTCCGATGGAGAACGAAGTGATTTCTCAAATTAGAGAACACATTGATATTCCATTGATTGCAACCATTTCGAGTTTTCAAGATGATTTTAAAGGTAAATTAGCAGCGGGTGCTACGATGTTCAACATTTCAGGTGGTGCTAAGACGGTTGAGTTAGTAAAACATATACGTCAAGAAGTTGGACCAGATGTCCCGATTATTGCAACTGGTGGACCAACTGGTGAACTAGTAAAAGCAACGATTAGAGCTGGCGCCAATGCTATTACATATACACCGCCTACTTCTGCAGAAATTTTTGCAGAGTTAATGAAACGTTACCGGGAGGGGCAAAAAGCGCATGACTAACTGGTTAGAGTGGGCGAGAGAACTTCATGCTTTGGCTCAATCAGGTTTGTATTATACGAAAGATATATATGATGAAGAGCGTTATAAACGGATTAAAGAAATGTCTCATCAGATGATGTCGGAATTAGCCAATACTAGTCCTCAAGTGATAGCGGAATTAAGATTAGAAGATTCTGGATATCAGACACCTAAGATCGACACACGTGGAGCAGTTTGGAAAGATGACCAAATATTATTAGTACAAGAAAAGGATGGACTATGGGCTTTGCCCGGTGGTTGGATGGATGTGACGGAGACTATCAGTTCTAATGTATTAAAGGAAATTTATGAAGAGTCAGGTATGGAAGCTGAAGTTGTTAAATTAGTTTCACTTCAAGATCGTAATCTTCATAATCCAGGCCAGAATCCATATACGATTGTCAAAGTTTTTGTGGAATGCCTATATAAAGCGGGCTCTTTTAAAGAAAACTCAGAAACAATTGCAGCGAAATTTTTCTCAGTTGATGAGTTGCCTGAATTAATGGTAAATAAAACATCAAAGGAACAAATACTTTTATGTTATCAAGCACGCCAACAAGGCAAAAACTGGCAAGTGACTTTTGATTAATAGAGAATGTTTGTTTTAATTGTTCATTTAATCATATCGTTTTCATTTACAAGCTGTCAGCTAAGGAAACCTCGGTATTAATACCTAGGAGGAATTAGCGAAATTGACAGCTCTTTTTGTTGATTTTACTAGGTTATCGTTAATGTTTTCACTAATATAGTTGGTATAATGTATTTAAGAGAAATGAGGTGACAAGATGCTGTTAACGAAAACGATTAAAGTGCAATTATACCCAAGTGCTAGTGATATTAAAAAATTCGAAGAAACCCAACAACAGTTTTTAAACGCTTGTAATTTTGTTTCGACATATATCTTTGACCATGACTTTGAATTAGGTCAAACGACTTTACATAACGCCTTGTATCATCAGATACGTCAAGATTTTGGACTGCAATCGCAAATGGCCCAGTCCGTGATGCGTACGGTAATCGCGAGATATAAGACCGTGAAAACACAGTTTAAACAAAAACCTAAGCGTTATAAAGATATCCATACAGGTAAATATCATACGCTATATAAAGACCTTTACCATTTAACGAAACCCCTAGGGTTTAAGCGACCAGTCGCTGTGTTCGTACGTAATCGTAACTACACTTATCATCAAGATGACACCTATTCACTGACGACTAATCAAGGACGAATTAAAGTGTCTTGTGATAAGCAACATATCGCTTATCTTCAACAATTTAGCCAGAATGATTACAAGTTCGGTCAAGCTGAATTACTCTGTCGTAAGGGTAAGTGGTTCTTACACGTGTCCGCAAGTAAAGAGATAGACAACCCAGCTGAAGCTAATATTCAACGGATTGTAGGCATTGACCGTGGTTTAAGACAGATACTAACGATTGCGGATGATACAGCTCATACTACCTTCTATTCGGGTAAAAGCTTGATACAGAAAAGACGGCATTTTAAGAAATTGCGCCAGTCCTTACAAGCGAAGAACACCAAATCAAGTCGTAGACGCCTTAAAACAATTGAAAGACGAGAGAACCGCTGGATGAATGATGTGAACCATCAATTATCAAAGACACTCGTTGACCGATACGGGGCCAATACCTTGTTTGTGGTGGAAGATCTTACGAACGTTACTTTTAACACGACTCATCACCGTAAGCAAGATGCACGGTATGAACACCATTCTTGGCGATTCTTCGATTTTGAAGAAAAGATAATGTATAAAGCTTTAGAAAGTGGTTCGCAAGTTTTAAAAGTATCCGCACAATTTACGTCCCAACGTTGTCCAAAATGCGAATCAATTGATAAAGCTAATAGACAACAAGATAAGCACTTGTTCACTTGTCAGAATTGTGGGTATCAATCAAATGATGACCGTGTGGCAGCTACCAATATTAAAGAATTGGGTCACCGATATCTGTCGAGTGAGAAAAACCCACGGTTTGAAAAAGTTGTGCCAATACAAAATTATTAAACATAAAACAATATTCAGTAAGTGTCTACAGACTGCTTATTGATGGGGTGCCAGTCAACCATCCCTTAATGTCTTTAAACGGTTGGAGATATGACATCGTTTGTACAACCACCATGTTTAGGACAAACTCTCTGTTTTAACAGGGAGTAGTTGATATTAATAAAAACGAACATATAAAGTTTTAATATTGGAACATTAAAAATGGAAATAAACCGCTATTATTTGTATAATGTAGACAATATGAGCCGTCTTGTTTATCAATATTAATTTTATAGTTAATAAATTTATATACAGATGGTATAATATAAGTATCAATTTAGGAGGTTATGACTGTATGAATTACCAATTATCTATTAATACACTTCGTGCTTTGAGCATCGAACAAATTGAAGCGGCTAACTCTGGGCACCCAGGCTTACCTATGGGAGCTGCTCCAATGGCTTATGCATTATGGACAAAGCATTTAAATATTACGCCAACTGAACCAAAATGGGTGAACCGTGATCGTTTTGTTCTATCTGCTGGTCATGGCTCTGCTTTACTTTACAGTTTATTACATGTTGCTGGTTTTGATGTAACGATTGAAGATTTAAAACAATTCCGTCAATTAGGTAGTAAAACACCTGGACATCCTGAAGTAGGACATACGCAAGGGGTTGAAGCGACAACGGGTCCATTAGGACAAGGGATTGCACAAGCAGTAGGGATGGCTTTAGCAGAAACTCATACTGCTGCGATTTTTAATACTGAACAACATAAATTAATCGATCATTACACTTACGCTTTAGTCGGTGATGGTGACTTAATGGAAGGTATTTCTTATGAAGCTATTTCATTTGCAGGAAGACAAAAACTAGATAAATTAATTGTCTTATATGATTCAAATGATATTTCATTAGACGGTGATTTAAACATGGCGTTTAATGAGGACATTAAGAAACGTTTTGAATCACAAAATTGGCATTATCTACGTGTCGAAGATGGTAATGACGTGGATGCGATTTCTAAAGCAATTGAAGAAGCGAAAGCTCATACCCAAGCGCCTACAATTATCGAGATTAAAACGGTTATTGGATACGGTTCACCATTACAAGGGACATCAAAAGTCCATGGAGCACCATTAGGATCCGCTGATTGGGCGACTACTAAAGAATATTATGGATGGGAAAATGAAGCATTTACGGTACCAGAAGAAGCAGCAGCTGATTTTAAATTAAATATCCAAGAACGTGGTTTAAATGCTTACGAGGAATGGAATAAAGTATTTGAAGATTATAAAGCAAGTAATCCTGAAAAAGCAGCTGAATTTGAGGCAGCCTTTAATGGTGAATTACCAGAAGGCTTTGAAACAACTTTAGAATATGTGGAGTATGGTAGTAAAGCAGATGCGACGCGTAATTCCAATGGTCGTGTTATTCAAAAATTATCAGAAGCGATTCCTTATTTCTGGGGAGGTTCTGCTGATTTATCTGGTTCAAACAAAACAATGGTAAGTGCTGAAACTGATTTTATGCCGGAAAACCGTGCCGGTCGTAATATTTGGTTTGGTGTTCGAGAGTTTGCAATGGCAGCTATTATGAATGGCGTACAATTACATGGTGGCACACGTGTTTATGGAGGAACGTTCTTTGTCTTTACTGACTACTTAAAAGCAGCGGTAAGATTATCAGCTATCTCTAATATTCCGGTTACTTATGTCATGACCCATGATTCCATTGCGGTGGGAGAAGATGGGCCAACTCATGAACCAATTGAACAATTAGCAGCCTTTAGAGCATTACCGAACTTAAATACAATTCGTCCAGCTGATGAAAATGAAACAATTGCAGCATGGAAGATTGCGGTAGAATCTAAAGACCGCCCAACGATGTTAGTACTAACTCGTCAAAATGTTCCAGTATTAGACGTTGATAGTAAAACTTTAGAAGCAGGCGTTCGTAAAGGCGCTTATGTGGTATCACCAGCTAAAGGTGATGTGCCAAGTGGTATCTTATTAGCAAGTGGATCTGAAGTAAGTTTAGCTGTTGAAGCTCAAAAAGCGTTAGCTGAAAAAGGACATGATGTTTCAGTCGTTTCGATGCCAGCGATGAATTTATTTGATGAACAATCAAAAGAATATCGTGAAACGGTTTTACCTAATGCTGTACGTAATCGATTATCGATTGAAATGGGAGCAACATTCGGATGGGCAAAATATGTCGGCTTAGATGGTGTTACCATCGGAATTGATCGCTTCGGATCATCTGGAAAAGGTGAAGAAGTAGTGGCTGATTATGGCTTTACAGTAGAAAATATTGTCGAACAATACTTAGCAGCCTTTAATTAATCTCTAGTAAGTTAAAAAAGCGTCGGTCTTTTACGACCAGGCGCTTTTTTGACTTATTTTAAGTTTTTTTAAACCTTAATCAAGATTTCAGGAAATTAGTTGAGAGTGTGTCAATAAAAAACTTAACGAGATGTCAGTTTTGATTCAATTAGTTCGGCAAAGGGATTTTCCGTTTTACTAAAAGTTTTATAAAAGTTAAATTGAAGTTCATCTTGTTTTAGTGAAAAAACAGAAGGTTCTTGGACGTTTTCAATTTGAAGTTGGAAAGTTTCATCGGATAAGTTTTCTGGAAAAACAACAAAATCTATTTCTTGTGCGGCTAATTGAACTGTTAATACTTGAAATTGCTCCATCGAATAAAAGTTATTCAAATCGATAGCGACGGGTTCTTCGAATTGATCATTCAATTGTGATTTTATACCCTCTAATGTTTGCTCAGAAATCGGGACATCACTTACTAAGCGAATGGTTAAGTCCGGTTCTTCTTTAAATAAGATACTGAATGCTATACTAATTATAAACATTAAAATAATCGCAATCGAAATAATCCATTCTTTATAAGCATAAAGTAAATAGCTAATTTTTTCTTTTGGTGTTTCCAGTTTATCTAAATTTTCTTGAATAATTGGACGATGTTTCATATTGGGACTCCTTTAGCTTCAATAAGCATAGTGTAACATAAAAACAGAAGATTATTAAGCGTTTTACATGATGTAAATATTAAAGCTTTATTCGTAGTATTGTTTCACAAAAAGTGGCGTTGTGCTATAATATGAAAGAATGATAAAAATAGAAAGGGGCACTCATCTGTGACCAATCAAACAAAACCAACTTACTATATTACAACACCTATTTATTATCCAAGTGGAAATTTACATATCGGAAATGCTTATTCAACCTTAGCTTGTGATGCGATGGCACGTTACAAACGTCTAATGGGATATGATGTCTATTTCTTAACCGGAACTGACGAACACGGACAAAAAATTGAAACAAAAGCTGCTGACTTAGGTCAAACTCCAAAGGCTTATGTCGATGAAATGGCTGAGCGTATTAAAAAATTATGGCAAGATTTAGAGATTAGCAATGATGGCTTTATCCGTACAACTGATGATTATCATGAAAAAGCGGTACAACAAATTTTTGAACAATTATTAGCACAAGATGATATTTATTTGGGCGAATATGAAGGTTGGTATTCTGTTAGTGATGAAGAATACTTTACAGAAAGTCAATTGATAGAAGTTTATCGTGATGAAAATGGTAAGATGATTGGTGGTAAAGCTCCAAGTGGACATGATGTAGAATTAGTCAAAGAAGAATCGTATTTTTTCCGTATGAGTAAATATGCGGATCGTTTATTAGAATATTATGAATCACATCCGGACTTTATTACACCTGAATTTCGTAAGAATGAAATGATTAATAACTTCATTAAACCTGGTTTAGAGGATTTAGCTGTTTCTCGAACTACGTTTTCATGGGGAGTACCTGTAAAATCTAATCCTAAACACGTGGTGTATGTTTGGATTGACGCATTGACAAACTATATTACAGCGCTTGGTTATGGTAGTGAAAACACAGAAAATTACGATAAATTCTGGCCGGCTGATGTGCATGTGATTGGAAAAGACATTAGTCGTTTCCATATGATTTATTGGCCAACTATGTTAATGGCATTAGGATTACCTTTACCTAAAAAAGTTTATGCTCATGGTTGGTTGCTAATGAAAGATGGCAAAATGTCTAAATCCAAAGGCAATACCATTTATCCTGGACAATTAATTGAGCGTTACGGATTAGATGCGACTCGTTTTTATTTATTGCGTGAAATGAGTCAAGGTAATGATGCTATCTTTACGCCAGAAGATTTTGTAAACCGAGTAAACTTTGAATTAGCAAATGATTTAGGTAACTTATTAAATCGAACCATCGCGATGATGAATAAGTACTTCGGTGGTCAAATTCCAACCACAGAATTAGTTGCCAATGACGTCGATGCAATTTTCGAAAACTTTGTGGAAGCAGAAATTAAAGCTTATCATCAAAGTATGGATTCAATGAGCTTTAACTCAGCGCTAGACCATGTCATGAAAATCGTTTCACGTGCGAATAAATACATCGATGAAACTACCCCTTGGGTTTTAGCCAAAGATGAAGCGTATGTAGGTCAATTGCGTTCCGTTATGAATCACTTAGCTGAAGTATTACGTATTGTCGGACATTTACTAAGACCGTTTATGACCCAAGCACCATCAAAAATCTTTGAACAATTAGGATTAACTCAAGAATTAGAACAAGATTTACAAACTGTTAAATGGGGCGACTTACCAGAGAATGCTCAAGTAATTAAAAAAGGTGAGCCTATTTTCCCACGTTTAGAAGTTGAAGAAGAAGTTCAATATATTAAGAACTTAATGACAGGTGGCAATGAGACTGCTTCAGAGAATCCAACAGTGGATGATCCAACATGGAACCCTGAAGAGACTGAATTAGTTCATGAAGAAGTGGCGAATATTGAATTTGATCAATTTATTCAAGTTGAAATGAAAGTAGCTGAAGTCATCGATGTGGCTCCTGTTAAGGGTTCTAATAAATTATTGAGATTCCGATTAGATGCAGGAGACAAAGGTCATCGTCAAATCTTATCCGGGATTGCTAAATATTATCCTGAATATCAAAATTTAGTTGGTAAAAAAGTTACGATTGTAGCGAATTTAAAACCACGTAAAATGATGGGATATGTGAGTCAAGGAATGATTTTATCAGCAGAAAACCAAGGAAAATTAAGCTTATTATTTGCACCAGATGATGCTCCGAATGGCGCATTAATCGGGTAAGCATAAACCGAGTGTGAACCCGAAAAGTATACGTTGCTTTTCGGGTTTAGTTATCAAAAGAAAGGATTCAAAATGAAATTATTTGACACCCATACCCACTTGAATGCTAATCAATTTGATGGGATAGAAGCCGAAATCATTGAAAATGCGAAACAACAACATGTTGAGTATATGGCGGTAGTTGGTTTTGATGAACCGACCATCCACAAAAGCCTGGCTTTAAGTAATCAACATTCTAATATTTTAAGTGTAGTAGGCTGCCATCCAACTGAAGCGGGAAATTATAATCCTGAATTTGAAAGAAAATTAGAAGAATGGTTGACCTTGCCGAAGGTTAAAATGCTTGGTGAAATAGGATTAGATTATTATTGGATGAGTGACGCAAAAGAGGTGCAAGAGAAGGTCTTTAGAAGACAAATTGCCATCGCTAAAGAACATAATCTGCCAATTACCATCCATAACCGCGATGCCACCGAAGATACTTATAAAATACTGAAAGAAGAAGGTATCCCCAAAGCTGGGGGAATCATGCATAGTTTTGGTGGCAATGCAGAAGAAGCAGAACAATTTTTAGACTTAGGGATGCATATCAGTTTTAGTGGCGTTCTAACTTTTAAAAAAGCCAATGAAGTAAGAGAAGCAGCTTTAGTCGTTCCAGAAGACCGATTATTAATTGAAACGGATGCCCCTTATTTAGCTCCAATGCCATATCGCGGGAAACGTAATGAACCAGCGTATGTATATTTTGTAGCAGAACAAATGGCTCAAGTAAAAGGCTGGTCGATTGAAAAAGTGGCCGAAGTAACAACCCGTAATGCGTTTAAACTATTCAGATGGGAGCCAGAAGCATAATGGTACCAAATGAAGTCATCATTGTTGAAGGTCGTGATGATACCAAACGATTGGTAGAAACATTTGGTTCAAACATAAAAACGATCGAGACGAATGGTTCAGCTGTTAGCCGTAAAACTCAAGAACAAATTAAAGCGGCAAGTGAAAAATTTGACATCATTATCTTTACGGACCCTGACTACCAAGGAGAACGAATCCGGAAAATTGTCACTCAAATTGTCCCACAGGCCAAACAAGCTTATCTGACCCAAGAAGAAGCCGACAGTGGTAAAAATGGCGCCAGCTTAGGCATTGAACATGCACAACCAGATGCCATCAAGAAAGCTTTATCGAATTTAATAAGTCCACAAATAGAAAATTTGGTGTCAATACCGATGATTGAATTGGTAAAATTAAGGTTGATCGGACACAAAGATGCCAAATCCCGTAGAAAAATAGTCAGTGAGCATTTTAGATTAGGCCATCTCAATGGTAAGCAATTGCAAAAAAAATTAAGTCAATATAACATTACCTTAGAACAAATCCAAGCTGTATTATATGAAAAGGAGTCATTATGAGAGAGTTTCGTCCTATCGCAACCCCGACCCGAACGGTTGATATTATGCGTCGTTATGATATCAAAATGAAAAAAAGTTTAGGTCAGAATTTTTTGATTGAACCCCAAATTTTAGATAAAATGATTGAAACTGGTCAAATCGATCACCATACAACTGTGGTAGAAATAGGACCAGGAATTGGAGCTCTTACTGAATTTTTAGCTAGAAATGCTAAAGAAGTGATTGCCTTCGAAATTGATTCACGATTTGTTGAAATATTAAAAGATACTTTAAGTGATTATGATAATGTCACGATTCATCATCAAGATATTTTAAAAGTGAATTTCAACGACCCAATCTATCAAAATCTACATGATGCTGAGCGACTAGTAGTTGTGGCTAATTTGCCATATTATATTACGACCCCGATTATTATGAATTTAATCGAAAGCAACTTAAAATTTGATCAATTAGTGATGATGATGCAAAAAGAAGTAGCCGAAAGAATGACAGCTACTGTTAATACAAAATCATACAACTCATTGACCTTAGCTATACAAAATACGATGGATGCGAAAATAGCCTTTATTGTACCTAAAAGTGTGTTTATTCCACAACCCAATGTCGATTCCGCTGTCTTAAGCTTAACGAGATTAGAGCACCCCATTGCTGAAGTTGATAATTTAGAAAAGTTTCATCATTTAATTCAGACTTGTTTTGTTCAAAGAAGAAAAACAATCTGGAATAATTTAAGAAATGCTGCAAAAGATTTGGGCTTAAGTGTAGAGCAACTGGAGACGGCTTTAGATGAAGCTCATATTGAAAAGGCACGTCGAGCGGAGTCCTTAACCTTAGAGGACTATCAACGATTATACAATGCAATCTATTAAACACTCGCTATTTTCAATACAGAGCTTTGAACGAACTAAACAGTCTTTTGAAAGAAGGAAGACGGCTCAGGAGTAACAGTATTCTTACTTAGATTATGATTAAGGGACTGGGCAATAGGTAGAAGAACGATTGAATTTCGCTTTTTTTGTCCAACCCTCGCATAGTTGAGTAGGTCTCAAACAGTTCCTTAAGACGCAGTGTGATGCTGCTCAACTCCTGAGCTGTTAATTAACGATCAACAACTAGATTGAATTTATTAAGTTGATGACCAGACTTGTTAAGACGCAGTATGATGCCACTCAGCTTCTGCGTCATAAAACAAACAGAATTTTTAAAGATTTGCCCTTTCCGATCCTCACCTCTTTGGCAGAACTCTAGATAGAATAGAGATTCACTACAGCCACGACCCCTTATGTTCTAGTTTATGTAAAACATATTTTTGACAATTCTCGACAAATTTAGGCAAAAAAGTAAGGAGAAATTTTTAAAATTTGCTTGCCATGATATATATGTTATGTTAAAATTGATTATTTATCTAAAATATGTTATAATGGTTTGTGAAGGGGTTGAGACAATGCCAAAAGATTTAGTTGAAATCAAGTCACTTTTAGATGAAAACTTAGGTGAAGAAATCATCGTCACCGTCCAAATGGGCCGTAAGAAAAAACGCGAGCGTCGTGGCGTTTTGAGGGAGACTTATCGTTCAGTATTTGTCGTAGATTTAGACCAAGATGATAATAATATCGATCGTGTGTCTTATAGTTACAGTGATGTATTAACACACTCGATTGATGTTGAGTTTGTATAATCATATAATGTAAATGCGCTTATCCGGAAGGGTAGGCGTTTTTTTTACTTTTCGACAGCAGTAAATGTTACATTAAATTCAAAAACGACTTGTAAAAAGAAGAGTTGAATTTTTATAAGAATATCATATTGAGCGAATTTGCTGAAAATATGACCGATTATGAAGTCGTTTATACAAGTTATGAATGCGCTATTTATTTGAGAAAGAAATCATATTATATTAAATATATAAGGATTTTGTATAAGGAGGAAAAAGGGATGAGTGTAGAAAATGTTACAAAATATTTGGCAATTGGTATTACAATATTGTCCGTCATACTATTAGGTTACTATTTCTTTGTTGCAAAAAAGAGTAATGGGAAAGTATTAAAAAATAATAAGGTGTTTGCTGTGATAGTACCTTTATTCTTAGTATTGCTTTCCGTTGCTAACATTGCTGTTAATTCCTTTAGTAATGTTATTAGTCTTTATCTTTCAAGTGGACCATCAGACACTGAAGCTTTAGAATTAGCACAAAAAGCTTCAAAAGATTTGGTAAGCAAAATTCAAGGTGAGGGAACAGTTTTATTAGAAAATAAAAATAATAGCTTACCTCTTGCAAAAGGTACCAAAATTAATGTATTTGGAATTGGTTCGGTAGCTACTACTTATGGTGGTTCTGGATCTGGAGCATCTGACGAATCAAATAATATCACAATTTATCAAGGGTTAGAGGAAGCTGGATTTGAATTAAATCCCGATTTAGTATCTTTTTATGAATCTAATAAACCAAAAAAAGATGAACAAAATAACTTCAATTTAACTGGAGGAGATTATAACATTCATGAACTCTCTTCAGTAACTAGAGAAATGATGGATTCTGCTTTAGATTACTCAGACACTGCTATTGTAGTATACTCTCGAAACGGTGGTGAGGGTGGTGACTTACCGATGGATATGGCAGAGTTTCAAAATGGTGATGAAGGAAAGTCATACCTTGAATTACAAGATATAGAGTTGAATTTACTTGAAAAAGTAAAATTAGCAGGATTTAAAAATGTCATTGTATTGATTAATTCAAGTAATGCAATGGAGTTAGGTTTTTTAAATGATGAAGAAGTAACGGCTGCTTTATGGATTGGTGGGCCTGGGTCAACTGGTAATAGAGCGATAGGTCAAATTTTAAATGGTACAATTAATCCTTCTGGAAGATTGGCGGACACTTATGCATACGATTTATCGACTGCACCAGCTTATTATAACGCCGGTGACTTTGCTTATTTAAACGGAAAACATGAATTAGGACCAAAAACAGATTATTTTAAATTTTTAAATTATTCTGAAGGTATTTATGTCGGTTACCGATTTTATGAAACTCGTTTCGTAGATAATGAAACGGGAGAGATTGATGAAGAAAAATATAAAGATTTCGTCCAATATCCATTCGGTTACGGATTATCTTATACTACATTCGAACAATCAATTGAAAACTCAGAAGTAAAAGATGGAAAAGTAAACGTAAAAGTTAAAGTTAAAAATACTGGTGATGTAGCCGGAAAAGAAGTGGTACAAGTTTATTATACAGCGCCATATTATGAGGGTGGAATCGAAAAGTCTCATGTGGTATTAGGGAACTTTGGTAAAACATCTTTATTAGAACCGGGTAAAGAAGAAACGGTCGAAATTAGTTTTAATGTTGATGATATGGCTTCATATGATTATATGGATACAAAATCTTATGTATTAGAAAAAGGTCAATATGAAATAAAATTAATGAATAATGCTCATGATGTGATTGATGCCTTTATTTATGATCAAGCTGAAACAGTTGTATTTAATGAAGAACCTCGTTCGGGTGATGAGATTGTAGCTACTAATCAGTTTGATGATGCAAGAGGTGATATCAACTTTGTAAGTCGTTCAGATTGGGAAGGAACTTTACCAAGAGAAAGAACTAATCACCGTGATGCATCAGAAGAACAATTGGATATCTTTACAAATCCTGATATCGAAGCTAAAGATGAAGGAGACGATATTGTTTTCGCTGATCATGGTTTAACAGTAGAAGATCTTATTGGAAAAGATTATAATGACCCAATTTGGGATCAATTGCTAGAACAACTGTCGATAGAAGATATGGTTAAATTAATTGGTTATGGTGGTTTTGCGACTCAAGGAATAGATTCAATTAAATTACCTGCAACAGTTAACTCAGATGGTCCAGCGGGAATTAATAATATTCTTACAGGCGTTTCAGGAATTCAGTTTACTTCAGGAGTTGTAATTGCTTCTACATGGAATCAACAATTAGCTCAAGAAATAGGTACAACGATGTCAGATGAAGCGAAAGCAATCGGTACAGTTGGACTCTACGCACCGGGTAACAATATTCATCGTACACCATTTTCTGGACGTAACTTTGAATATTACTCAGAAGATCCAGTATTAACAGGGAAAATTTCAGCGGCAACTGTTAAGGCGGCGAAAGATAATGGTGTGTTTATGTACATCAAGCATTTTGCTTTAAATGATCAAGAAACTAACCGCTTAGGAGTGGCAGTTTGGACTAATGAACAAGCAATTCGAGAGTTATACTTAAAAGCATTTGAGTTACCAGTTAAAGAAGGAGAGTCCACTGGTATTATGTCATCATATAACCGTATTGGTACTAGATGGACTGGTGGAGATGATCGCTTATTAAATACTATATTACGCGATGAATGGGGATTCAAAGGGACAGTTATTACAGACTATAATAATCGTTGGTTTATGGATCCTACACAAGCGATATTAAATGGTGGCGATTTAATGTTAACACCGGTTGGTAAGGAACCAACAGCAGCGACTAAGACAATAGAAGGTCGTCAAGCATTAAGAAAAGCATCGAAAAATATCATTTACACGGTAGTTAACTCTGCTGCAGTTGAAAATTATGATAAGAGCTTCCCAATGTGGTTATCACTTTGGATTGGAGCTAATGCAATTTTCTTAGTATTGATTGCATTATGGATTAAAGCGAAAGATAAGAAAGCAAAGTAACATATTTTATAATTAGAGAGAAAAAGTAGAAAGTTTATTTAATTTACTTCGTCTTCCTCATTTACGAACAGCTGAGTCGGTATAAAATAAATCTGAAAAAATCTATTTTATACCACTCATTAGCTGTGTCATTATGTAATTAAAAATATAAATTTATGATTATTTGTAATTAGTAAAGCTAGATAACCAAAAATGAAATAGTTTCGACCATTATTGAAAACGTTCTAAAAAAATATGTAGTTTTATATTAAGATGGATTTAAAGAAAAAGTTTGAATACGAGGAGGGAGTATTAAGGTTTATTTTAAAGTTGCATTGCTTATTTTAGAAAGAGGGGTAAAAATGGAATTTAATTTAAATAAAAAATTATTAAGAAATGCCTTGTTGCTATCAGCGTCATTAGTCTTAGCAGCTTGTTCTTCAGAAGGAACAGAAAACACAACATCTACTACAAGTGATACACAAGTTGAAACAACAGTAGCTGAATCGAAAGATCCATACGCTGAAACGGATAAAGAAGAGTCAAAAGACCCATACGCTGAAACGGATAAAGAAGAGTCAAAAGACCCATATGCCGAAGCAGATAAAGAAGAGTCTAAAGATCCATATGCCGAAGCAGATAAAGAAGAATCGAAAGATCCATACGCTGAAGCGGATAAAGGCGAGTCGAAAGATCCATATGCCGAAGCAGATAAGGAAGAAGCCAAAGACCCATATGCCGAAGCAGATAAGGAAGAACCCAAAGATCCATATGCCGAAGCAGATAAGGAAGAAGCCAACGATCCATATGCCGAAGCAGATAAAGAAGAAGCCAAAGATCCGTATGCTGAAGCGGATAAGGAAGAAGCCAAAGATCCGTATGCTGAAGCGGACAAGGAAGAATCGAAAGATCCATATGCCGAAGCAGATAAAGAAGAAGCCAAAGATCCGTATGCTGAAGCAGATAAAGAAGAATCAAACGATCCATACGCCGAAGCGGACAAGGAAGAAACTGTTGAGTATGACTTTGAATACAAAGAAGTTACGGATGGAACAACAAAATTTGGAGTTGTAGAAAATCCTCAAGATGGTCCTACAATCAGTTTCTCTTTAGAAAGTGGTATTAAGATTATAACTGAGGAAGTCGATGGTGAAACATATTACTTTAAAGATCTAAATGGTAATGGTAAGTTAGACCTATTTGAGGATTGGCGTGAAGATTCAGAAGTACGTGCAGAAGCACTATCAGAGGTAATGTCTATCAATCAGATTGCTGGTTTAATGTTATTTAGTGGTCATGAACGTGATCAATCAGCAGGTTTAACTGACGACCAAAAAGATTATATTGAAAATGATTATTTAAGAAATATTTTACATGCTGGTCCAAATGATGTAGAAGCATCAGTGAAGTGGACAAATCAATTACAAGCATTTGCGGAAGGATTAGGAACTGAAGAAGAACCAATTATTCCAATTAATATTAGTTCAGATCCACGTAGTACTGCGACTTCAGGCATTTATAATGCTGAAGGAGAAGATATTTCACGTTGGCCATCAAACTTAGGTTTGGCTTCAACATTTGATGTTAAACATATGCAAGAATTTGCTAAAATGTCTTCAGCTGAATATCGTGCTTTAGGTATTACAATGGCATTAGGCCCACAAATTGATTTAGCAACAGAACCACGTTGGTTACGTGTTAATGGTACCTTTGGTGAAAGTTTAGCATTAGCAACGGACTTTACTCAAGCTTATGCTAATTTCTCACAATCAACATTTGCAGATGATGGGTCCGATTTAGGATGGGGATTAGATTCTGTTCCTGTTATGATAAAGCATGCACCTGGTGATGGAGCGGGAGAAGGTGGACGTGAATCACACTTATTCCAAGGTCAATATGCGGTTTTCCCTGGTGGAAACTTTGATCAGCATTTAGAATTATTTGTTAAAGGCGGCTTGAATTTAGAAGGTAAAACAGGTTCAGCTGCTGCTATGATGACAAACTATTCAATTATGGTTGATAAAGATGGTAAACCATTATTTGGAGATAAATTATTAGGAACAGCATATAATAGCGAGATCATAAATATCTTCCGTAAAGACAATAATTATGATGGCTTACTAGTTACTGACTGGGGAGTAACTCGTTATGATGCAGAAAATATCCGTTCAATGGGTACTGCATGGGGGGCAGAAGACTTAACCTTAGAACAACGCCACTTTGAAATTATTAAAGCTGGTATGGACATGTTTGGTGGTAATAACGCAGTCGCTCCAGTATTAGAAGCTTATAAACTTTGGGATGAAGCAAACAAAGCTGGAGAATTGGAGCAAACAGCAGAAGAACGCTTCAGAGAAAGTGGAAGACGAATTGTAAACAACATGTTTAACTTGGGATTATTTGAAAATCCATATTTAGATTTAGAACAGTCAAAAACAATTGTTGCTAGTGAGGAGAAAGTAGAAGCAGGATATCAAGCGCAGTTAGACTCTGTCGTAATGGTTAAGAATAAAGATAATGTTATCAAAGCGGCTTCAGAAGACCGTAAAGAATATAAAGATATGACTGTTTATATTCCAGCAACTATTCAACATCCATTTGATAGTTTATTTGGTCCTGCTGAACAAATTAATACACCAACAATGAACATTGAAGCAGCAGAACAAATCTTCGGTAAAGTTATTACGGACGAAGAAATTAAGAATGAAGAAGGTGTCGTAACAGGTTATAAACAACCAGATTCATTAGAAGATGTGGATATGGTGATTGTAGGTATGACAAGCCCTAATAATGGACATAATTTCTCATTTGCTGGGGTTGAAGAGGATAACAAGACATATTATCCATTATCTTTACAATACCGTCCATATACAGCCGATGGAGAAAATGTACGTAAGGAATCTATTGGTGGCGATATTTTAGAGGATGGATCTAGAGAAAATCGTAGTTATTTCGGTAACACTTCAAAAATTGCCAATGAATATGACTTAGATGCAGTATTAAACGCAGTTGAACTAGTAGAAAAATCAGGTAAAGATATTCCTGTAGTTGTCGCTATGAAAGCAGATAACCCAGTGATTATGTCTGAGTTTGAGGACAAAGTTGATGCGATTGTAGTCGGATTCCAAGTAAGTGACTCAGCACTATTTGATATTATTACTGGAAAACAAGAACCTAAAGGATTACTACCAATTCAATTCCCTGCGGATATGGACACCGTTGAAGCGAACGAAGAAGATGTACCATTTGATTTAACACCATATAAAGATAGTGAAGGTAATGAGTATGATTTTGGTTATGGATTGAATTATAGTGGTGTTATCCAAGACGAAAGAACAGAATTATATAAAAAATAATTCTTAATCAATGCCCTTTTTCTTAACGACAGACCTTTGGTCTGTCGTTTTTATATATTTATGATCAATGTATACCAAAAAAACAATTATAATGATAGTTCAAAAATTAATTATAATTAATTTCACCACATATCCACACACTTATGCACAGAAATCTGTTGATAACTAGATTCCTATGTTGATAAGCTTAGTTTGTAAATAGTAACTATTTCGTTAACATGAAAATAATGATGTATCAAGCTTTAGAAAGGTTTTTAATAATAAAAAGAGTTATGCACAATTTTTGTGCATAACTCCTGTTGATAAGTAAAAAATTCATGCTAAAATGAGCATATCATATATTATTTTTAACATAAAACCTTATGGCTAGTAATAGGAAATATTGATGACTAATAGATTAATTAATACGATCTAAATAATCATGTTCTTCAAATCGATGCGAATCCGTAATCGCAACAAAAATCATTCCTTTTTCAATCGGTGTTTGAATATTTAAAGTTGAAGTCATTTTTGCGCCTTTGTATGGACGATACCCAATGACATTCATGTCGTAGTTTTTTCGTAATTCTAAAGCTAGGATTGATTTGCCTACCCATTTATCTGGAACAGAGAATTCAACGATTGAAGTGTTGTCATCAAGTGATAAAACTTCCCCGATATGGGTTCTCAACAGTTGAGAAGCTAAACGTTTACCTGAATCACGTTCAGGTGAAATAATTTTAGTTGCTCCCAATTCTTTTAAGGCTTGTTCAAAAACTGCACTATGTGCTTTGGCAATAATATGAGGTACGCCTAATCTTTTACAGTGCATGACTGCAAGGACCGCACTTTCCAAATTAGTACCCGTTGCGACAACCACTGCGTCGCAATTAGCGATACCAATATCCTCTAATAAATCATAATCGGTAAAGTCTCCGATGGTGGCCGTTGTGACATCATCGGCTACTAAATCAATGTTATGTTGGTCTTTGTCAACAACAATCACTTCACGGCCAAAACGACCAAGTTGTTTTGCAATAGTTCTTCCAAAGACACCTAATCCTAAAACACCAATAATTGTGGGTTTCAAAATATTTCCTCCATTCAAATGTATCATTCGATAGTATAATGATACAAAATATTTTCAATAAATGCTATGATTATTATGAAAAGATTGAAGGTGATCAAATGAATATTGAAATAATTTGTGTTGGTAAATTAAAAGAAAAATATTTGAAACAGGGTATTGCTGAATATATTAAAAGATTAGGTAATTATGCTCAAGTTAAAATATTCGAAGTACCTGATGAAGCTACTACTGAGTCAATGAGTGATAATGAAATCCAGTTGGTTTTAAACAAGGAAGCTGAAAAGATTAGTGCTCGAATAGATGCGAATCGCAAAGTAATTGTATTAGCAATTGAAGGGAAATTAATAACCTCTGAAGAATTAGCCAATACCTTGGAAAACTATGCGACCTATGGTCATAGTAAAGTGACCTTTATTATTGGTGGGTCTCTTGGACTAGCAGAAGAATTAAAACAACGGGCCGATTTGAGTGTTAGTTTCGGGCGCATTACTTTGCCACATCAATTGATGCGTTTGGTATTAGTTGAACAGATTTATCGGGCTTTTAGAATTATCAATGGACATGCTTATCATAAATAGAAGAGGGAATGAAAATGGAAAACAAAAAACCGTTATCTGAAAATGCACAAATTATTTTAAAGTCAATCGATGATTCCACAAAATTAGGGGATTTACGTAAGATTGCTAAAGAGATAAGAAAAGATCATTTATTAGCAATGGAATTATGGACATCAGCTTTATTTAAACCGAGACAATTAGCCATTTTAATTATGGATAATAAAGAGTTAGATGAAGCAAAAGTAAATTCTTTAGTTGAAGAGATGGCTATTCATGATGAAAATGAACAAACTCAATTAATGGATTGGTTATTTGCTAATCAATTAACGAAATCAAAAAAATTAGTCCAATTGATTGAATCGTGGTGTGAGAGCAAATTGCCTCTTCAACGACGCACCTATTGGTATTATGAGGGGAGACGTCGTTGGATGGGGAAAACTCCACCTGAAAATTCAGGCGAGCTTCTTTCGATTATTGAGCAAACAATTATGGATGAAGAAGCTGTGGTTCAATGGGCCATGAATTTTGTTGCGGGTTGGATTGGTGTTTATGAAGACCAATACCGAGCACGATGTGTTCAACTTGGCGAAGAGACTGAACTTTATAAAGGGATGAAGGTATCAAAAGGTTGTACGCCTAATTACTTACCTGAATTTATTGAAATTGAGTATAACAAGCGACTAGCAAAAGAACAAAAATAAATTTTACTCCCCACTAGAAGTTGTTGAGACCCCAATCCCCTGGAGAAGTTGTTATTCTTATAAATATGGTAGTAACGTTAGTTACGGTATTATTATTACTAACCAAAAAAGTACCGGCACCGTTTATCGTCTTAATGGCCATTTTACTTGGAATATTTTTATAATTTGAATATATTGGAGTGGCCAGATTAGGAAAGCTATATGACTGTTTTCTGTTTGGACAAACTCATTTTTTTATTGCCAATAGGTTAAAGGAGTAATAAAATTATTCTAAAAGAAAGAAGTGGCTAGATGAGAATTAGAAATGCATGTTTAAAAGATGCTTCCAAATTACTACCAATATATGCCCATTATGTAAAGAATACGGCTATTACTTTTGAAATAGAAGTACCGTCAATTTTTGAGTTTGAAGAACGAATGGTGACGGTTTTAAAGCGATATCCGTATTTGGTGTTAGAAGATGAGAACAAAATCATGGGGTATGCCTATGCCAGTCCATTAAATTCCCGACAAGCTTATGATTGGTCTTGCGAGATTTCAATTTATTTAGATTCGTCCAGCACCAAAAAAGGTTATGGGCGTCAATTAGATCAACAAATGGAAATGATTTTAAAAGAAATGGGTATTTTAAATATTTATGCTTGTATTGCCTTCCCTGAAAATGAGGATGAATATTTATCAAAAAATAGTGTTGAGTTTCACCACCATCTTGGTTATCAAGAAGCCGGTGTTTTTCATTATTGTGGATACAAATTTAATCGTTGGTATCACATCATGTGGATGGAAAAAATTATCGGAGAAAAGCAACTGCCAATGCCTAAAGTTTTATCGTATACACAAATTAAACGGGATAGTATGATGGAAGGTTAAATAAAAAAATTAATATAAAGAGTGCGAAAAAATTCGCACTCTTATTTTTTAAAATAGGTTGACACTTAATGATGGTGATGATGTCCATGATGATGCCCATGGCTATGAGTATGGCCCTTGTGATTCGCGAATATTTTTTCTATATCACGTTTATGCAAATCGTGTGCTTCACAAGAAGAATCAATTTCAATCGTGACATTATAAACTTGATGGTGTTCTAATAAATGACGAATGTCATGTTTTGTTTCTTCTATCAATTGAGTATCATCGACACAAATATGTAAAGTGGCATTGTTTTCAAGACCATCCATCGACCAAAGATTTATTTGATTAATGGATCGGATATTATCATGTTGAGCTATTTCATTTTCTAATGTATTTAAGCAGATATCTTCAGGAACAGCATCAAGAAATATTTTCAAATTGGTCCAAAATTGTGGCAAAGCTCGGCTTAAAATAAAGATTGAAATCATGAGTGAAAGCAAGGGGTCTAAGAAATACCAATTAGTAAAACGTAAGATAATTGAAACTGCTATAATAGCTAACCAGCCTAAGATATCTTCTAGGAAATGTAAACTAAGGATCGCTTCGTTTTTGGTTTGTCCACGGCTGACGACATAACTAGCGATAAAATTGATGATAATGGCAATGATACCTAAAATTAACATTCCGTTATAATTGACGGGTTCAGGATGAATTAATTTAGGGATATTATTAAGGGTAACAAAAAAAGAACCGATAATTAAAATAAGGGCTGTAATCATCGCACCCAGTAAACTGAATCGTTTATAACCAAGAGAAAATTGATGATCTTCCTTACGGTTAGAAAAATTTTCTAAGAAAGCCGCAATCCCAATCGCTATTGCATCACCGGTATCGTGCACAGCGTCCGCTAGTATAGCGCTAGAATTAAAAATTCCTCCATAGATAAATTCAATTATCGCAAAGCTTAAATTCAAAATAAAGGCAATCAGTGTATTAATATTTGATTTCATCATGAATCCTCCTAGTAAGCTGATGTTTATATTAATAGTGTAAACCATCCCTTAATAGGAGAGTCAAGACTTTTGTTTATCATCTCACATTTATACAGTATAATAGGAAGTGGGCAAGAAGTAGAAAATCGATTGATCTTCGCTGCGTTTGTTCACCCCTGCAAAGTTGGGAGTAGACCAGAAGTAGAAAATCGAATGATTTTCGCTTCGTTGGCCTACCCCCGCACAGTTGGGAGTGGACTAAAAGTAGAAAATCAAATGATTTTCGCTTTGTCTGTCCACCCCCGCACAGTTGAGTAGGTCTCAAGCAAGTCATTAAGACGCAGATTGAGACCACTCAACCACTGCGCTTTTAATTTAATAACAATACCTTGATTGAGTTTACCAAATTTATCTTTAACCTCATTAAGACGCAGATTGAGACCACTCAACCACTGCGCTTTTAATTAACGCACAATAACGTGATTGAATTTTTCAAGATTAATCTCAGCTAAATTATGACGCCATTTGAGGACACTCAACCACTGCGCTACTAATTAACGAACCATAAACTTGACTAAATTTAACAAGTTTATGCCCAGCCTCGCTAAAACATTATCAAACAGTAGAAATGAGGAAAATCATGGAAGGATTATCGAAAAAATTAAGTGATATCAACGTTGAAATAATCGGCGTAAAAGAGTATCACGATAAGTATCAATACCTTATGGAAGATAACCATTTTTTTAATTTTAATAAGCCTGTTAAACACACCAAAATATATGATATGTCTCATTATGCATATGGAGCCCTTTTTTTACCAAAGATTCAGCAACGTAGCGAACAATCTTGTTATTTTTATTTAGATGATGCGAGATTCATCATTATTGAAGAGCATGATTGGATGAAAGACTTGCTTAATCAAATAGCGAATGAAATAAATACTATTGAGCTTACGAAACCGATTCAAGTATTATTAATGATTATTGAAAAAATGATTTATTCACAAGAAAAGTATTTGGATGAAATTGAAGAAAAGTTAGATCAGCAAGAAGAAGCTATGTTAAATAATGATGGTGA
This sequence comes from Globicatella sp. PHS-GS-PNBC-21-1553, assembly GCF_033564055.1. Lineage (NCBI taxonomy): Bacteria > Bacillati > Bacillota > Bacilli > Lactobacillales > Aerococcaceae > Globicatella > Globicatella sp. PHS-GS-PNBC-21-1553. The sequence continues at coordinate 805,260 of NZ_CP085470.1, read as the reverse complement.
ATATCAGCCCGATTTAGATCATGAATTTCATAAATATGGCAGAGATTTATTAGCATTTAAACGTTATTACCAACAATTATCTGAATTTTGCGATTTGTTAGATGAGTATTTTCAAGAAATTGTGAAGCCAATCAGTCGAAAGAAATTACAATATTTAAGCCTGTATGCGAAAAGATTAAAAGATGATGCATTGGATTTAAGAGAGTATGTGATGCAATTGCGTGAAATCTATAACGCAGATGTTTCTAATAAGCAAAATCGGACAATGCAAATATTGACAGTGGTGACGACGGTTTTTGCACCGTTAACCTTATTGACAGGATGGTATGGCATGAATTTTAAACACATCCCTGAATTAGAACCTCCTATATCCTATCCGATACTCATTATGGTCGTCATTGGAATCGTGATATTTGAAGTGTATATGATTAAGAAGAAGAAATGGCTCAATTAATTCGCTAAAACACGAATTATCAATAGCGTTTTCATAGGTATTTTTCTAAATTTTTCTAAATATAAAAGATTTTCTTTTCTATCTTTCGTTTTTAGTGTATGATGTATCTGGACAATGAATAAGAGAACAAATGTTATAATCGTTCTATCAACGTCTAAATTCATAATGGAAAGTGTGAAAAGCTTATGGCAAGAAATGTTGGAACAGTTGCTCGTGGTATCCGTTGCCCGATTATTCGACAAGGAGACGATTTAGCAAAAATCGTTGTAGATAGTGTATTAGAGGCAGCTGCTAGTGATCATTTTGAAATTGGTGATCGTGATGTCATCGCAATGACTGAATCTATCGTTGCACGCAGTCAAGGTAATTACGCATCAGTTGAAGCAATTAGTAAAGATGTCCGTCAAAAATTAGGTGGCGAAACAGTTGGGGTTATTTTCCCAATTCTTTCACGTAACCGTTTTTCAATGATTTTAAAAGGAATTGCATTAGGTGCTAAAAAAGTTGTTTTAATGTTATCTTATCCAAGAGATGAAGTAGGAAACCAATTATTAACGGAAGATCAATTAGAAGAACATAATATTGATCCTTATGCTACCGTAATGAATTTAGAAGAATATCGTCGTTTATTTGGCGAAAACTTGCATCCATTCACTGGTGTAGATTATGTCGAGTATTATGCAGAAATTGTGACAGCAGCTGGAGCAGAGGTAGAATTTGTATTTGCGAATCATGCGAAAGAAATTTTGAACTATACTAATAAAGTTATTAACTGTGATGTGCATACCCGTCAACGCACTAAGCGTATTTTAAAAGCACAAGGTGCAACCGTTTATGGATTGGATGATTTATTAACCGAATCCATTGATGGTAGTGGTTATAACGCTGAATTTGGCTTATTAGGATCAAATAAAAGTACAGATGATAGTGTCAAGCTATTCCCACATGAATGTACCGATTTAGTTAAAGATGTTCAAGCACAAATCCTTGATAAATTAGGTAAACATGTAGAAGTGATGGTTTACGGTGATGGTGCCTTTAAAGATCCAGTAGGACAAATCTGGGAACTAGCTGATCCGGTTGTTTCACCAGCCTTTACCGATGGTTTAGAAGGTACGCCAAATGAATTAAAATTAAAATATTTAGCTGATAATGAATTCAGTGAATTATCAGGTCAAGATTTAAAAGATGCGATTGCGTCGCGTATCAAAGAAAAGGATCAAAGTCTAGTAGGTCAAATGGATTCAGAAGGAACAACACCTCGTCGCATTACTGACTTATTAGGTTCTTTATGTGATTTAACGAGTGGTTCAGGCGACAAAGGAACACCGATTGTATTAGTTCAAGGATATTTTGATAATTATACACATGATTAATTGTTTTATTCTTAAATAAGAGATTAAAAGGCTCGAAAGACCCAGTGGTTTTACGAGTCTTTTTTTGCGTAATTGAGCCATATTTGAAGAACCACGGATTAAATATTCCTGATAGATAGCTTTATTTTTTTAGTTTTCACAATAGATGATTTATAATAGTTTAAGAAAGATTGTGGGGTGGTAACATGCGATATTTAGATAGTCTCGTACAAAAACAATTTATTCCTTCTTTAGCACTTAAGTTTGGTTTTAAAAAAACAGGACCTGAAACATTTGAAATCAATCTTCCTTTAAAAACACCCGATTTTGAAGTTCAAATTATGATCGATCATAATGAGATAAAGTTAAAGGTGTTTGAATTACCAGAAAGACTAGAGTACTTACCTTTCAATTTAAACGAGGATGAGGGAGGTAGTTTTGTTAATCAAATTCGTTCTGATGTGGATGAAGTGGTGTATCAAGTTATCGAATCATGTTATCAACTAAAGGATTATCGAGAAAGAGTATTTGATTTTGTTAGGGCTGAATTGAATACAAAGTTAGAGACGCCTTGGGCTAAGCATCCAGAATTTTATGTAATGAAGACAGCTAATCGTCAAAAATGGTATGGATTGATGATGCGTATTTCATATCAATTATTGGATCCACAGCAGTCAGGTATAGTAGATGTATTAAATCTTAAAGCCCCGCCTTTGAAAATCGTTGATTTAATAGATTATCAGACTTTTTATCCAGCATATCATATGAATAAGAAGCATTGGGTGACTGTGGTAGTGGATGAAAAGATTAATCTAAAGCAATTACAGGCATTAATCCGACAAAGTTATCAATTGGTGGAAGGTTGAGTAAATATAACTAAAAATATTATGAATTCGTTTGAAAATAGGTCGGATTTGTGTTGATACAACTGAATCGGATAACTTACCGACCAATAGACAGTACTATCTTATTTTTTTATGTCGAAAGGTGATATTTTTGTTAATAGTCTCAAATATATTTATAATAAAAGGTAGAACGTTAATATTGAGGAGAATCTAAGATGCTAAAACAATATAAGTTTGACGGTAGCGAAAAATTAAATAAAAAAAGATTCCAACCAATGCGGCAGAGGATAAAGTAGAACGCGAAGAAATTGAGGCGAAATTTTCCGAAAATTTATTGAAAATGGAAGAACTCCAAGAAAAACTATATGCGGATGGTCGTGAAGGTGTCATTGTGGTGATTCAGGCTTTAGACGCTGCCGGTAAAGATTCAACCATTAAACATGTGATGACGGGGTTTAACCCACAAGGCGTTTACGTGGAAAGTTTTAAAGTTCCGAGTGAAGAAGAAGCAGCTCATGATTTCTTATGGCGTATTCACCGACATGTGCCGGAGCGTGGCGATATTGTAATCTTCAATCGAAGCCATTATGAAGAGGTCTTAACTGTGCAAATTAATGATATTCATAAAGGCTATCGTTTAGCTGAACGTGTGAAAAATGATAGTGATCAGGAATTCTTCAAAAAACGTTATCGTCAAATTCGAGATTTTGAAGAATATTTATATGAAAATAGCTATCGAATCGTCAAAGTTTATTTAAATATTTCAAAATCAGAGCAAAAAGAACGCTTTTTAGAACGGATTGAACGCCAAGAGAAGAACTGGAAGTTTAATGCAGGTGATTTAGATGTGCGTGATCAATTTGATACTTATTTAGAAACTTATGAAAAGGTGATAAATGAAACAGCTACAAAACATAGCCCATGGTATGTTATTCCCGCCGATCAAAAGTGGTATACGCGTTACTTAGTGTCTGAAATTATGCTCGATTTATTAAAAGAAATAGATCCACAATTTCCAGAGGTGTCAAAAGAACAAATTGAAGCCATGGAAGAAAGTAAAAAACGTTTATTAGAAGAAAAATAAAGAGAAAAATTGTTACCCAAAATAGAAGAGGGGTAGGTATAGGAAGCGAAAATCATGGGTTTTCTTCTTCTTACCTACTCCTCTTGTTTTTCGTATCAAAAATAGTACTGGTGAGTGTTTTGTTAACAAGCTTAATCATTATACCATTAGGATGAACGAGCCATAATGTGGATGAATGTATCAATTTTTAACCCACTCGCCAATTGTTTAATAAAGCATTGATTAACCCAATTAAAAATCAGTTTTTCTCTAATAATGAATGTTGCGTGCGATCAATTAATAAAGCCCCAAGAGGTGCGGTAATGGTGATACCAATGACCGCCACTGATAGGATAAGTGGCCCTGTATTTAAGCCAACGGCTAAAGGAATAGCACCAATTGCTGCTTGCACCGTTGCTTTTGGTAAATAGGCAAAAATACAAAATATTTTCTCTTTAGCCGACAGTTTAGTGCCAAGTAAACTAAGGTAAACGCCCAAACTTCTAAAGATTAAGGCTGATAAAATAGTTAGTACAGCTTTAAATCCAACAATACTTAAATAGCGAATATCAACGGCTGCGCCCACTAACACAAATAACAATAATTCTGAAGCAATCCATATATTACCAAATTGTTTAGATAATTTTGTCGATTGAGGTATCGGACCACGCATTTTTATTACGCTCGCCATACTCATGACGGCCAGAAGACCCGAAATCGCGATGGAGTTAGATAACCATTTTTCAATCGCTACGAGTATAAATGAAATAGCAAGCATTATAATGACTTTTTGAATCTCAGTTAAGCCAATGTGTGCATGAGCCCATTTGAAGAAAAGAAGTAACAGCCAACCTGTTAAAACACCTAAGCCAACGCCGGCGATAATTGAGATAGGAATATTAAAAATATCTTGATAATGGATGGTGCCACCTTGTGCCATGCTTAAAAAAGCAGTAAATAATATAATCACCACAATGTCATCACATGAAGCACCCGCTAAAATGAGTTGAGGAATTTTCTGATTCGTACCGATTTTTTGTTCAATCAAATGTATCATTCTAGGTACGACCACGGCAGGAGATACAGCTGCCATGACAGCGCCCATGACAGCTGCATCAATAAGAGGAATACCTAATAACCAAGGGGCTATCAGTAAATAGCCAATAATTTCAATTGTTGCAGGCAAGAAACTCATCAGAACGGCAGGGCGTCCGACTTGTTTTAAATCCGATAAATCTAAGGTGAGCCCAGCTTTAAGTAAAATAATGATTAATGCCATTTTTCTTAAATCTGCTGAATTTTCGAGCAAAGCAGGTTCAAATGCGTTCAGTAGATAGGGTCCGAGTAAGACACCGGCAAGTAACATACCAATAATACGCGGCAAACCAATTTTTTCAGCAATCGTTGCCATTAATAAGCCGCCTAGAAAGACGAAAGCTAAAGATGTTAACATAAATTAAGCTCCTTCATTTATAAATTTGTTTCACGAAGGTATCCATAAAAAAGATGACCCCCGTGACATGCCAAATAAAGCGTCACAGAAGTCATCAGCAAATAACTGCGGTTTAGGTAACTTACCTAGGGAGAACCTCATTCCCTTTTGTTAATTAAGTATAGCAAAATCACGGTGGATGTCAATATCGGGTATCGTATAATGAATGCTCATTAAAAGTTAGACGATGATAATGAAAAAACAAGCTTTCAACGGACCTGAGTATATAAGATAGCTTTTTTAGAGGAATAGGAAACTTTTTTTAAAAATAGAAAGCGAAATATTATAACGCTATTTATTGTAAGGGATTACACTTGCTATTGTATTGGGGATTTGATATCTTTTTCTTGAATGGAAAACTTTAGGGAGGTTTATCATGGAAAAGTTTAAAGCATATGTGGTTAGAGAAACAAATGGCGAGGTTACCTATAAAGTAGAGGAACTGAACCGTCAATTTTTATATCAAGGCAATACCTTAATTAAGGCGGAATATTCTTCATTAAATTATAAGGATATGTTGGGTTTTAAAACTAAGGGAGGCGTTATTCGGCATTATCCAATGATACCTGGGATAGATGTAGCGGGTGAAATAGTCGAAGATCAATCGGGGAAATATCAAAAAGGTGATAAAGTCATCGTGATGGGAAGTAATATGGGAGTATCGACGACCGGTGGTTATTCAGAATATGTATCAGTTGATAGTGATTGGGCGGTGAAAGTGCCAGAGGGCATGACGACTAAAGAGGCCATGATTTATGGAACAGCTGGCTTTACTGCCGCTTATGCCTTGTTGTCACTGATTAACCATGGGATGGATGTGAATAAACAACCTCATATTTTAGTCACGGGAGCGACAGGCGGAGTGGGCTCCGTTTCTTTAGCAATCTTGAAAAAGTTAGGTTTTGACAAGATAACAGCTCTAGTAAGGAAAGATTATCAAGAAGAAATTGCCTTAAAATTAGGAGCCACTGAAGTAATTTGGCCAGAAGATTTAGGAACTGTTAAACCTTTAGCTTCAGCAAAATGGGATTATGTTGTAGATAATGTAGGGGGTGAACCGGCAGCAATTGCTTTAACTCAAATTGCCAATAATGGTGCGATGTCGATGTGTGGCAATGCGGCAGGTATTCAATTTAACACATCTGTTTTACCGATGATTTTAAGAGGAGTTACGATATTTGGAATTGATTCACTAGCAAGACCGGTGGCATTACGTAATCAAATTTGGGAGTTGTTAGCGAATGAATGGAATGTCATTGACTCATTATTAGTCAATGAAGTGCCGTTTGATAAGTTAGACGAACCTTTATCGAAAATACGTGAGGGACAGCATTTAGGACGAACCTTAGTTGCGTTTTAAAACTTAGGAAAAATGACTCATAGCTTTCCGTAATGATACGTACTTAAAAAGTAGGTTATAGTATAGGTCATAGCAAAAATTTTGTTGTCGAAGCTATAGGTTTCAAAGGGTGTTTGATAAAATTCCATACAGTTTCTTTCTACTTTTTAGATAGACAATATACGGAGCTGATATATAATATATGTACCTATTATTTTAGACAGGATGATCGTAAATGAGTTATTTATATAAAAGTACCTTTGAGACGCCCATTGGTACCATGACTAGTTTGGTGGCAGAAGACGGAATCTACTTTTTGCAGTTCGCTGATAGCCTGACATCAAAACAAATCGAGCGAGTTCAAAAGCATTTTCAACGGAAGATTATTGAAAAAGATCATTCGATGAATTTGAAAGTAAAACAAGAGCTATGCGAATACCTAGAAGGAACAAGAACTGAGTTTACAATTCCGACAATCATGAAGGGGACGGTTTTTCAAACAAAGGTATGGCAAGCATTAAAAAATATTCCTTACGGTACAACCTTAGATTATCAAGGGTTAGGTAAAGAAATTGGATATCCAAATGCTAGCAGAGCCATTGGTAATGCCAATAGTAGTAACCTAATTATGATTCTCATTCCTTGCCACCGTGTAATAAGGTCCGATGGCTCAATAGGCGGATATGCCGGTGGAGTGAGTAGGAAGCAATACTTATTAACTTTAGAAGAAAACTATATCGTATCAAAGAACCATTAACCATTATAAAGTAAATTAAATAAAGAGGACAATAGTAACACCGGTTGGTGATTGACTATTGTCCTTTTTGACTGTAGACAAAACTCATTTCATTCACTTGAGGATTTCGTTCCTGAGGAGCTTCCTTTAAGAAAAATTGAGACATTGTTTATGAATTATGACTGTATTTAGATGAAAACAATAGGTCTATCATTGACAACAACGAATTGCAAGGGGGGTACCAAGAGGGTAGAGAATCAAATGAAGAAAGAAACGAGTATAAGGGATGATGAATTTTAACACTTTTCAAGATAAGTTTAATTAATTTATTAAAAAAACTTCTTATATTATATTAAAGATACCTGCATAATGATTTTTATAACTAATATGGCTTGTGTTACTAGTGTGTCATAAGGTATTACAGATGAAATTAGTCCGATTCATGTTTATTTCCTTTTTGAAAAAGTATATTATTTTCAGTAGAATCTATGTTAAACAAACTATTTAATATTTTATTCCAAGGTATAAATCTAAGGATTATAAAGACAAGGTATGGGAATAAAATGTTACCAAAAGTTAAGTTCCTAAATTTAAAAAATAGAAAGTCAAGAGTATCGATAACACCAATAGTTAAAAAAAAGTATGCAATTTTATTTTTCATAATTTGGTACCCTCCTGTTCTTTAATGAAATAATTATAACAAAAAGAGTAAGCGTTTGCAAACGTCTATTTCTTAATATATTTTGAATTATAAAATTAAGTTAGACTTTTTATCTTAAACACAACAAAGCTTTTTTCTTACTTAAACATAAAGACACAGGCAAATATGTTGGTGTTGAGAAGCTAGAAAGGCTTCGTCTTATATTATCAGGGATGTTTAATAAAAATAAAGAGCCTATTTGTTTGAAGTTAACTTAAATTGGTTTGTATTCAATTTAAAAGGACAATAGTAACACCGGTTGGTGATTGACTATTGTCCTTTTAACTATTTTTTTGGGACAAAACTTTTGCGAATGATTAATTCAGAATTAAGTAAAACGGTTTTAGTTGTTTTTCGGTTATAGACAATTTGATCAACTAACATATCAATGGTAGTCTTTGCTATCTCTTCAGCCTCAATTCTGAAAGTAGTTAATGGGGGGAGACAAATTTTGAGATATCATTATCGTTAATGCTAATGATTTCAATATTATCCGGAATATTGATTTGCAATTCATTAAAAGCTTGTAAACAGCCGATTGCAATCGTATCAGATGCAATAAAAATCGCTTCGGGTAGATCATCTTTCCATTTTGAAATATTATTATTTACTAGATTATAACCTTGTTCTACAGAAAAGCGTCCTTCGCTCAAAATATATTTTTCATTAAGTAGTCCCAAAGTTGAAAGATAATGACGAAAAGTTACCTCACGACTATCCATGTCAATCGTATCATTAAAATGATTGTAATATTTTCCACCGATAAAACCAATTTTTTGATAGCCTTTTTCTCTAAAATAATCAATCGCTTTGACTGTCATCCGATCGGTATCGGGCTTCACAGTATCAAAATAATCGGGTTCGGGATTAATTTCTAAAAAGACGCCATTAGTATAGCTATTTTTTAATTTTTGTATTTCTTTTTCAGAAAAAGAACCCAAAGCAATAAAACCAGAAATATTTTTGGGAATAGAATCTAGACCTTTGTCTTGCTTGATTGTAAATATTTCCATATTATTTAATTTTGCATATTTCTCTAAATTAATTTTCAGATTGCGAAAATAAACGTCTTGCAATTCTTCCTCATCACTTATCCAAGATAGTACTGCAATTTTTTCAAGTGTCGTTTTAATCTTAGAGCGATCATATCCTAAAGTTAGGGCAGTATGGATTATTTTTTGTCTGGTCTCTTCGGTTATGGATAAGTTTTCGTCTCCTTTAAGTAGGCGAGAGACTGTCGCTGAAGAATACCCAGAATGGTATGCTATATCCTTAATTGTTGTCATTTGTTACCTCAATAAAAATTATTTTTATATTAGTTAGTAAAACTATTTATTAGAATTATAACGTTTTTATCATGGTTATGCAACTATATCCAAGATAATTGGTAAAAATATTTACTAAATAAATTAAATTCTTTAAATAAAACTATTTACAAATAAAACGTTTTCTTATATACTTAGGATAATAATAGTAATAAAGGAGCCAGACAGATGAAAAAAATATCAAGTTTATTGCTTAGCAGTTTAGTCGTTTTAGGGTTAGCAGGATGTGGACCAAAAGAGAATGATGCAACAGTAACTTCAAACGATCTAAGTACAACAGAAAATTCTGAACCAACAGAACTTTTAGTTTGGGAAGATCAAGCCAAAGGTGTAGGGATTGAAGATGCAATTAAAAAATTTGAAGAAGAAAATAATGTAAAAATCACGATGGTAGAAAAATCTTACGCAGACCATATAGAGGATTTACGTTTGGACGGACCAGCAGGAACAGGCCCAGATGTGATTACTATTCCGAGTGATCAAGTAGGGACTGCTGTGACAGAAGGATTACTGAAAGAATTAACCGTAGATGATGAATTAAAAGGAATTTATACTGAAGCAGCTATGCAATCGCAAACTGTTGATGGAAAAGTATACGGACTGCCAAAAGCGGTAGAAACACAAATTTTATTTTACAATAAAGACTTAATTTCAGAAGAAGAACTACCGAATACTACTGACGAATGGTTTGAGTTTTCTAAGAACTATTCTGATGGTGAAAAATATGGTTTATTAGCACTATGGGATACACTTTACTATGCTCAAGGGGTAATGGGAGGATTTGGATCTTATGTATTCGGCGAGAAGGACGGAGAGCTTAACCCAGAAGATTTAGGTCTTGCTAACGAGGGTGCTATCGAAGGAGCTGAATATATCAAAAAGTTCTATGACGAAAAAGTATTCCCATCAGGGATTATCGGCGAACAAGGTATCAATGTGTTAGATTCATTATTTACTGAAGGAAAAGCTGTAGCGGTAATCTCTGGTCCTTGGAACGTTGAACCTTATAAAGAAGCAGGCATTAATTATGGAGTTAAAGAATTACCAATGTTACCTAATGGCGAACATATGGGCTCATTCATTGGTGTCAAAAGTTATAATGTAAGTAGTTATACAAAACACCCAGAATTAGCAGAAGCATTTGTTAAATTTATTGCGAATGAAGAAAATTCAAAAGTTCGCTATGAAAAAACAAAAGAAGTTCCAGCTGTGCTAGCGCTAGCTGAAGACCCAAGTGTTCAAGAAAGTGAAGCGGCAGCCGCGATTGCTTTACAATCACAATATGCTGAATTGATGCCAGGTATCACTGCAATGAACTCTGTATGGATACCAATTGATCAAGCACTTCAAACAATTGCAACAGGAAAAGCTGAGCCAAAAGATGCATTAGAGCAAGCAGTAGAACAAATTGCTAACGATATAGAAGCAACGACTCAACAATAATCAGAGAAATTCATGGGCGACGAATCTTTCGTCGCCTTTAATAAAGGTAGGTGTAATGATTATGAGTGATCAATCTTACTCATCAAAAAATGCAAAAAATGCCACAATTCTATCAGTAGTTCCTGGATTGGGGCAGATTTATAATCGACAATATATTAAAGGGCTTATTTTTCTCGTTATTACAGTTTCTTACTTCTTTGTATTCAAAGATTTATTGAATATGGGTATTTGGGGATTATTTACCTTAGGAACAGAGTTACCTCGTGATAATTCAATTTTCCTTTTAGCTGAAGGTTTGGTTGCGTTGATAGTCCTAATATTCGGTTTAGGATTTTATTATTTAAATTTAAAAGATGCTTTTCGTAATGGACGCAAGATAGATGAAGGCAATGCGGTGAACAACATTGTGGAGAGTTACCAGGCATTATTAAGTGAGGGATATCCTTATTTAATGAGTAGTCCCGCTTTTTTCTTATTAGTATTTTCTGTAATTTTTCCAATTTTATTTAGTATTGCATTGGCTTTTACTAATTACGATTTATATCACTCAGCGCCAGCGAATCTAGCTGATTGGGTGGGGCTTGAAACATTTGCTAAAATCTTTACTGTTGATATTTGGCGAGAGACATTTTTTAATGTATTGGGTTGGACGGTTATATGGACTTTAGTCGCTTCAACTTTACAAGTTTCAATTGGTATTTTGTTAGCCATTGTCGTTCACCAAAAGGAGTTAAAATTTAAAAAATTATTCCGAACCATACTTGTTTTACCATGGGCTGTTCCAGGTTTTGTCACGATTATGGTGTTTTCCGGAATGTTTAATGATACTTTTGGAGCGATTAATAATTCCATTTTAAGTTTAATTGGAGTTTCCCCAATCCCATGGTTGACCGATGCAAATTGGACTAAAATTGCATTATTAATGATACAAGGATGGTTAGGATTTCCATACATCTTCATTGTGACGACCGGAACGTTACAATCTATTCCAAACGATTTGTATGAAGCTGCCACCATCGATGGAGCAAATGGTTTTCAAAAATTTAGAAAAATTACCTTACCATTAATTTTATATTCGATGGCACCAATCATTATTACGCAGTATACTTTTAATTTTAATAACTTTAATATTATTTATCTATTTAATTCTGGAGGACCAGCTGTTCCAGGATCAACAGCTGGTGGTACCGATATCCTTGTATCGTGGATTTATAAATTAACGATGCAAAAGAGTCAGTATGCGTTGGCAGCAGCTTTAACTATTTTACTCTCAATCTTTGTAATTGCGATTGCTTTATGGCAATTTAGAAGAACGAATTCATTTAAAGAAGGAGGTAGATCGTAGTGGAAAAAACACATTCCTTAACAAAACAACGTCGTACACGACTTCTGTCAACTTATTTATTATTAATCATTGTTTGTGTGGTTATTATTTATCCATTATTATGGACTGTTGGTGCTAGCTTTAACCCAGGAAATAGTTTAATCTCAACGAGTTTAATACCTAAAAATGCTTCATTAACCCATTATAAAAGATTGTTTGCTAATGAAGGAACTCTTTTATATGGTCGTTGGTATTTGAATTCTTTGAAAATAAGTTTCTTTACAATGATTTTGTCGTTAATTTTTGTTTCAATGACTGCGTATTCTTTTTCGAGATTTCGTTTTAAAGGTAGAAAAAATGGATTAATGCTCTTTTTACTATTACAAATGATACCCCAATTCTCAGCCCTAATTGCTATCTTTGTTTTAGCACAAATGTTAGGGTTAATAAACAGTCATTGGTTATTGATACTAATTTATGTAGGTGGACAAATTCCTATGAATACCTATTTAATGAAAGGCTATTTTGATTCGATACCAATCGATTTAGATGAGAGTGCAAAAATTGATGGCGCTAAAAATACGCGAATATTTTTACAGATTTTATTACCATTATCGCGTCCGATGTTAGCAGTAGTAGCGATGAATGGCTTTACTGGACCATTAGGTGATTTCGCATTATCATCGGTTTTACTAAGACAACCAGAATATTATACCTTACCAATAGGCTTATATAAATTGGTTACTGATAAGATGGGAGCAAGTTATACAACTTTTGCTGCTGGAGCTATTTTGATTAGTATTCCAATCGCATTAGTGTTCTTGTCATTACAAAAACATTTTGTTTCTGGGTTAACAACTGGAGGAACAAAAGGATAGGAGAATGAAATGAATAAATATATGAGTGAGAAAAGGTTTTTACATGGTGGAGACTACAATCCCGATCAATGGTTAAATTATCCAGAGATATTAGAAAAAGATATTGAATTGATGCAAAAAGCGAATACCAATACATTTTCGATAGGAATGTTTTCATGGGCGACACTTGAGCCTGAAGAAGGTCAATTTAATTTTGAATGGTTAGATAAGATTATGGATGATATTGCGGGAATAGGTGGCAATGTTATTTTATCAACTCCTAGTGGGGCTAGACCAGCTTGGATGTCGCATAAATATCCTGAGGTGTTGCGTACAAATGAACGACGTGAAAAAATGTTACATGGTGGACGTCATAATCATTGCTTTTCTTCACCGGTATATCGAGAAAAAATAGCGATTATCAATAAACTTCTAGCAGAGCGATATAAGAACCATCCGGCTCTATTAATGTGGCATATTTCAAATGAATATTCTGGTGAGTGTCACTGTGATTATTGTCAAGCGAATTTTAGACAATGGGTTAAAGATAAGTATAAAACTTTAGATGAAGTTAATTATGCTTGGTGGGGACCGTTTTGGAGTCATACAATAACAGATTGGGATCAAATAGAGTCTCCTTCACCTATTGGTGAGAATGCAGTGCATGGTTTAAATTTAGACTGGAAAAGATTTGTGACCGATCAAACAATTGATTTCTATGAACATGAGATTAAAGATATTCGTCAGATTACCCCGGATATTCCGATTACCACTAATTTTATGGCGGATACAGATGATCTTATTCCTTTCCAAAGTCTAGATTATGCTAAATTTTCTCAGCATGTCGATATTATCAGTTGGGATTGTTATCCAGCTTGGCATAATGATTGGGGAACTACTGCAGATTTAGCAAGTAAAGTTGGTTTTATTAATGATCAATATCGCAGTTTGAAACAAAAACCTTTCTTAATTATGGAGTCAACTCCAAGCGGTGTTAATTGGCATAAAGTTAATAAAACAAAGAGACCGGGAATGCATCTGTTGTCCTCTTTACAATTTATTGCACATGGTTCTGATAGTAATCTTTATTTCCAATGGCGTAAATCGCGCGGTTCAAGTGAAAAATTTCATGGCGCAGTCGTCGATCATGATAATTCTGAAAATAATCGTGTGTTCCGAGAAGTCAGTCTTGTAGGCGAAGTGCTTGAAAAAATACAAGAGGTTAAGACAAGTGATAAGCATGCAAAAGTTGCGATGATTTATGATTGGGAAAACAAATGGGCATTAGATGATGCACAAGGTTTTGGATTAGAAACAAAACGCTATCCACATACATTACAAGATCATTATCGCTATTTCTGGGATCGTGATATTGAAGTGGATGTTGTGACTAAAGAACACGATTTATCGAAATATAAGTTGGTAATCATACCAATGCTATATATGATAGATGAAAGTACTATGATCAAGTTGCAAGAATATGTGCATTCGGGCGGTATTTTAGTTTCTACTTACTTGACAGGATTAGTAAATGAATCGGATTTAACTTATTTAGGTGGTTGGCCTGAGCCTTTACAAGAATTATTTGGCATTTCTGTTCTTGAAACGGATACGTATTATCCAAGTCAATATAATCAAATAACATTTTTAGATGGAACCACTGTTGAGACTAAAGACTATCAATCAGTGATTGACTTATTATCAGCTAAGACTTTGGCAAGTTATGAAAAAGATTTCTATGCAGGTACTCCAGCTGTTACTGTAAATACATTTGGAAAAGGTCAAGCGTACTTCATCGGGGCGAGAACGGAAGTATCATCTTTAAATACTATCTATGATGCGATCATCGAGGAGTTTGATTTAAGTAATCCCTTTGTTGTTAATGGAAATCCAGTTGTATCTGTTCAATCTAGAACAAAAAATAATCAAGATTATTACTTTGTGATGAACTTTTCTGAACACCCACAATCTATTACCGTAAAGGAGGAGACAGTGGATATTATTTCTGGTGAAACCCAAGGTAAAAATATTTCACTACCAGTCTATGGAGTTAAGGTCTTAAAAAGACGTTAAACACAAAGAAATCATAACAGTCTGAGCAAAAATATTAAAAATTCAATCAAGTTATGGCTCATTAATTATACGCGCAGTGGTTGAGTGGTCTCAAACAGTGCAGGAGTGGGTAGACGAAGCGAAAATTTTTCAATTTTCTACTTCCTACCCACCTACTATTCGAACGAAATGTAAGCGGTAACTCAACGTGAAAGGAGCGTGAAATATTAATTTTGAGGTAATCGCAATGACAAAAATAAGAAGGAGGCCGATGAAATAATGAGAATGAATGCAAAAAAGCTTTTATACATGTTAGGAACATCTTTAATGATTGCAATGCCAAATGCGACGGTTTCTGCACAAGAGGTTGATAGTAACAATCAAGTTATCTCAAATGAATTAATTAATTTAGAATCTAGGACAAGTATAGAACTAGCAATGGAAGAGAAAGTTGATGAAGATAGTAAGGAAGTGGTAAGGGAAACTAATCATGAGGAAGCAATCGTTAGTACTCTAATAGAAAATATACCGCCTGCAGAACAAACTGAAGAAAAGAATAATGAAGAGGTTATTGAGGAACTTACAGAAAACTCTATGAATGAAGTAGATAATATTGAAAATAATGGAGTTGAGGATGAAGATATGGCAAGTAGTTCTACAAAAGTAGTTAATGAAAGCAGTTTGGCTGAGGAAAAAATCACCGAAAATACTTTAATTGAAACAATAGCAAATGAGACACCTGATGGTGAAGAGTCAGGAGAAACGAAGGAGACCGACTTAGAAAAAGAAAATAACGAAACGACTCCAGCAGTTACTATGAATGATGAACAAATTTCAGACGAACTAAGTGATGTTTTACCAACTGATTTTTATGTTGAAAAGGTAGAAGACTTACCGGATGATTTCATAAAGGGAGTTGATATATCAACTTTGATAGCTCAAGAGCAAAGTGGTGTAAGATATTATGACTTAAATGGAAAAGAAGTGGATTTGATTGATTATTTAGCACAAAACAGTGTCAATTATATTCGCATAAGAGTATGGAATAATCCTTATGATAGTGATGGTAATGGTTATGGTGGAGGCAATAATGATTTAGATAAAGCGATTGAAATTGGAAAACGTGCAACTGAGGCAGGGTTAAATGTTTTAGTTGATTTTCATTACTCAGATTTTTGGGCGGACCCAGGGCGTCAGTTGGCTCCAAAGGCTTGGCAAGAGATGACCGTTGATGAAAAAGCCACGGCTCTTTATGAATATACTAAGGATAGTTTGTTGAAGCTGAAAAAAGCGGGTGTCAATGTGACGATGGTGCAAGTAGGAAATGAAACGACAGGTAGTGGTATTGCGGGTGAAAAAGGTACTGAAAAATATCAATTATTTAAAGAAGGATCAAGAGCCATTCGAGAAATTGATCCAGGAATCCAAATTGCCCTTCATTTTACTAATCCTGAGAAAACAGACACTATACTTAATTTTGCTAAAGAATTGTCTGATTATGCTATTGATTATGATGTATTTGCAACAAGTTATTATTCATATTGGCACGGAAAACTAGAAAATTTAACGAATGTTTTACAACAAATTAGTCAAGATTATAATAAGAAAACATTAATTGCCGAAACGAGTTATGCTTATACTCTTGAAGACGGTGATGGTCATGGGAATGTTATCGGGTCTACGTCAGATACTGATTTGGGAGGCTATGAAGCAACGGTTCAGGGCCAAACCAATAATATTCGAGACGTCATTGATGCAGCGAATAAAGCCGGTGCGTTGGGTATTTTTTATTGGGAACCAGCTTGGGTCCCCGTAGGCAAACCAAATTGGGAACAGAATCTTCCTATTTGGGAAAAATATGGGTCAGGATGGGCTTCTTCTCATGCGATAGAATATGATTCGAATGTAACAGAATCAACGTATGGTGGTTCTGCTTGGGATAACCAGGCGCTATTTGATTTTAATGGTAAAGCATTACCTTCTATAAAAGTCTTTGAATTAGTAAATAATGGCTATGGTGAGGTACCAGAAAGAGAAATAATAGAAGAACCAAAAGAACAATTTGAGAGTTTATTAGATAACCCTAGCTTTGAGGAAGAAAATCTTAATAGTTATACAATTAGTGAAGGATATGTTTCGCGTTTAAATGATACACCAAAAGATGGCGAATATGCTCTGCACTTTTGGTCTGAGCAAGCGATTGATTTTGATGTTGAACAAAAAGTATTTTTAGCACCGGGAATGTATCAGTTTAATTTATTGATGCAAGGAGATCAAACGGGGCAGAGTGAAAATATTTATGCATTCATTAAATATCCTGATGGTATGTTGTTAACTTCAACGATTAATTTAAAAGGCTATGCGAATTGGCAGGAAGCTAATATTGAGTTTACACTTAAAGAGTCTACTGAACTAATTTTTGGATTACACGTGACTGCTGATGCTGAAGCCTGGGGAACGACTGATAATTGGTTATTAAAGAAAACAGGCGATATTGCTCAAGAACCTTCCGAAAAGGACAATGAAGAAAGTCCAATTGATGAAAACTTGGCTGAAGAGGAACCAAATGAAGAAAATCCAAGCGAGGAAAACTCAATTGAGGATGAAATAACAACCGATAATGAGAATATTGAAATAGAACAAGAGGCATCAGAAAATGAATCTAATTCAGAAAGCACCGTAGATTCTACTTTAAAACCAGACTTATCAGCCAATGATCTAATCTATTCTAGTATGTTACCTAATACCGGATCGAAAAAACCTGTTTGTCTGATGTTATTGAGTTATATATTATTAACATTAGGAACATTTTTGGTTTTTAACAAAAAAAGTTCCTAAAAATAGTTTTGGTAAATTGAGAATGTCAAAGGAAGAGCAAATTGATAAAAAAGTGTCCATCAATTATATTGATGCAGTGGTTAGGAGACGAAAATTAGATGAATTTCGCTTTGTTTCCCCCTACCTTTGCGAAAGTATCAAATTAGTCTTAAAATATAGATTGATGTCTCAATCACTTGACTGAATTTATCATGTTTAGCCCCATTTCCATTAAAACAATAATAGAAGTCATGTAGAAATATTCCATTTTTACTTGACTTCTTTTTAATTTGCGTAAACGTTATGAGAGAATTAGAAAAATTACTTCTAAAATTTGATTGTAATTATCATCAATCCTATATAATAGATAAGAGAATGAATTGAAACGTTTAAGCAGAACAATGAATATAGTAAAAAGCGGGCGAGTAGCAAATCAAATAATTTACTACTTGCCCGCCTGTTATTATGTTATCTATCTCCGTTATATACGGTATTACGAACGATTACATAATCCACTTTACGGATAGAGTCTAAATCTTTACCGCCAGCGTAAGAGATAGAAGATTGTAAGTCTTGTTGCATTTCAATTAAGGTGTCAGATAAGTGTCCCCGCGTTGGGATTAATTCAATTTTTCCTTCGACGTTTTTACGTTCACCTTTTTGGAATTCAGAAGCACTTCCGAAATATTCTTTAAAGATTTTACCATCGATTTTACGAGTTAAACCAGGACTTTCTTCGTGAGCGGCTAATAACGAGCCAATCATTACCATGCTTGCACCGAAACGTACTGATTTAGCAATATCGCCATTATGACGAATACCACCATCAGCAATAATAGGTTTGCGCGCTGCTTTAGCACATAAACGAATTGCTGCTAATTGCCAACCACCAGTTCCAAATCCTGTTTTTAATTTAGTAATACATACGCGTCCAGGACCTACGCCAACTTTAGTAGCATCGGCACCTGCTAATTCTAATTCACGAACACCTTCTGGCGTTGCGACATTACCTGCAATTAAGAATGTATCAGGCATTTCTTTTTTGATGAATTGAATCATTTTAATGACATCGTCAGAATGCCCATGAGCAACGTCGATAGTAGTATATTCTGGAATTAAGTTTTCAGCAACTAATTCGCGTACGAAATCATACTCATATGGTTTAATACCAACACTGATAGAAGCAAATAAGCCCTTATCTTGCATCATTTTGATAAAAGGTTTACGACCTTCTTCATCAAAACGGTGCATGATGTAGAAATAATCATTTTCAGCAAACCAAATCGCTAATTCTTCATTGATTACGGTTTGCATATTAGCAGGAACTACAGGGATTTTGAATGTGCGCGGTCCAAATTTTATGGAGGTATCACATTCTGAACGGCTACTTACAATACATCTATTAGGGATTAACTGAATATCTTCGTAGTCAAAAACTTCCATTTTATCTAAATAACTCCTTTTAATTTAATCTTACGATTATTTTGTTGGGTACATTGCTGCAACACGTTGTTGTAAATCTTTATCTTCAACGTATTCTTCGTATTTTGTATTAATACGGTCAAAGGCGCCAGTTGGTGTTAATTCAATTACTCGGTTACAAGTCGTATTTAATACTTCATAGTCATGAGAAGCAATTAAAATGGCGCCCTTAAATTTAATTAAACCTTCGTTTAATGCGGTAATAGACTCTAAGTCTAAGTGGTTCGTCGGTTGGTCCATAACTAAAACATTAGCTTTAGATAACATCATTTTCGATAATAGACAACGAACTTTCTCACCACCAGAAAGCACATTAACAGGTTTCATTACGTCTTCACCTGAGAAAAGCATACGGCCTAAGAAGCTGCGTAAGAAAGTATTATCTTGTTCTTCCTTAGCTGCATACTGTCTTAACCAGTCTACAATATTTAGATTTACTCCGTCAAATTCATCTCCAGAATTACGAGGTAAATATGTTTGAGAAGTGGTGACACCCCATTCAAATGTACCGGAATCGGGTTCATCAACCCCCATAAGAATATTAAAGAATGCAGTGACAGCATTATCATTACGACTTACAAAGGCTACTTTATCATCACGTTGAAGTGTAAAAGTGACGTTATCTAATACTTTCTCACCATCAATAGTTTTTGATAATCCTTCGACACGTAGTAAATCATTACCAATTTCACGTTCAGGGGTAAATCCAACAAAAGGATAGCGACGTGAAGAAGGTTGAATATCATCTAAGGTAATTTTATCTAATAATTTTTTACGCGATGTGGCTTGTTTTGATTTAGAGGCGTTCGCAGAGAAGCGCGCTATAAATGCTTGTAATTCTTTGATTTGTTCTTCTTTTTTCGCGTTTTGGTCTGCAGCCATTTTTGCAGCTAATTGACTTGATTGTAACCAGAAATCATAGTTACCCACATAAATTTTAATTTTACCAAAGTCCACATCGGCCATATGTGTACACACAGTATTTAAGAAGTGGCGGTCGTGAGAAACGACAATCACAGTATTCGGGAAGTCAAGGATAAAATCACTTAACCAATCAATAGCTTGAGCATCTAAACCGTTGGTCGGCTCGTCTAAAAGTAAATTATCAGGTTTGCCGAATAAAGCTTGGGCTAGTAAGACTTTAATTTTATCTGCTTCAATTAATTCACTCATTTTTGAGTAGTGCATTTCAGTAGGGATACCAAGACCTTGTAGCATATTGCTCGCTTCTGATTCAGCTTCCCAGCCACCCATTTCAGCAAATAAACCTTCTAGTTCACCCGCTCTAATACCATCTTCATCAGAAAAATCTTCTTTCATATAGATAGCATCTTTTTCTTTCATTACATCATAGAGCTCTTTGTGTCCCATCATGACTGTTTCAATGACATTATATTCTTCGAAACCATAGTGGTTTTGGCTTAATACCGCTAAACGCTCATTAGGGTCCATCGTAACAGAACCTGTCGTCGGTGTAACCTCACCAGATAAAATTTTTAAAAATGTTGATTTTCCAGCACCATTTGCACCGATAACACCATAGCAGTTGCCAGGGTTAAATGTAATGTTTACTTCATCAAACAATTTACGATCCGGAAATTGTAAGCTGACATTAGAAACATTGATCATTCAGATATTTCCTCCTTTATGGTTCATGTGTTTTGAGCAAACCCAAAACATCCAAAGATATCATACCATAAATTATTCATAAAGCGAGTAAAAGAAACTAAAACTTTATACAATTTAGCTTGATTTTTTCTCAGAAACTTCACAAATATTTTTTATACTTAAAATACTAAGAGGAGGGATTTTAAATGAAACTGAAAAAAATGGTAATAGTATCATTAAGTACAATGGTTTTTGGTAGTTTTTTTCCTAGTTTTGTAAATGTCATTGGCCATACCGACAATGTGTATAGTGTATTCGCACAAGAGGATAAATTAGCCCTATTAGCTAAGATAAAAACAAGCCTCTTAACACAAGAACCCATCGTAGAGACACAGTTAGCAAAAGTAGATAATGAAGATCTTTTAAAATTTTATGAATCGGCGTCTAATGCAACTCCATGGCAAGATATTTATCATTCCATTGCAAGTCACTACTCGCAATTAGGATTGATTTCAGATTCAGCAGAAATAGCAAAATTTAAGAGCATATTAGCGGAAATTATCAGTACGACTGGAAAGTCAGCAGAGGAGTTAAAAAATGTTGATCCAAAAGCATTAATTTCTGAGTATGATAGTGCGAAACAAGCCTATCCAGATGATGCGACAAAAGCCATACAAGAGGTTTTGGCAAATGTGGATCTTAATTATGGAAAATTATCAGAGGGTGAACGCGCTGCAGTCAAAGCGGCTGAAAATGCCTTGGTAGAAACCACGACGGTTGCACCAGAAACAACAGTAACTGAAGCTGAAACAACACCAACAACCGAAGTCGAAAACATAGCGGATACAATCATGGAAGATCCAGAGACAACCTTATCCGAGGATATATCCGACGAATCATCTGAAACGACCACCGTGGAAAATTCTTCAGTTGAAGCAACAGAAGAAACGGTAACGGAACCAACCACTGTCGAAATGAGTCAAGAAAGTACAACAGAAGAAACAGAAGACACAACCGTTGAAGAGACTATTAGCGATACGAGTTCCGTCGAAACATCTGAAGAAAGTGTAGTGGATGAAACAACCGTCGAAGAAACGGTCGCTGAAGAAACAACTACAATTGAAACAACTTTAACATCAGAAACTACCTCAGTTTCCCAAGAAATCGAAGAAGAACAGTTTAGACAAAAGCTACTTGAGAGAACCGATATTACCGCCGAACAACTATCCAATATTACGTCAGAAGAATTAAGTAAGATTAGTGAAATTACAGGATTGCCACTCACTGCTACCGATGATAATAATCTAAAAGTGTTCAGAAGAGCGTTAGTGACGTATTATCCCGAAAGATTCACTACCCAACAAATTTATGATGTGGCTAACACATTACGTGAATTTGCGATTGCCCATACACCGATGACCCAAGCTATTGCAAGTCAAATTCCAGATGAAGACTTCCTTCAATGGAGTCGAGAAGCCAATCTACAAGGTAATGATGTCACATATCCATTTAAACAAGCTTATAGAAATTATCCTCAATTATTTGATCAATTACTTGAGAGTACTATTAATAATTTAACCACTAAGACAGCTTTGACACTAGAACAATTAAAACATATTGATTCTTTACTGATGATGTTATTAAATTGGGAAGTGGCAGCCAACATATCGACTTATGAAGTAGTTGAAAAAATATTATTGGAAAATTACCAAAGTAAACAAACTGATACCACAACCCTTCAGAGCAACACCACCACCGAAACAACGCATGAAATGTCAACAACATCAGAACCAACCACTACTCAAGCATTACAAGTGAGTAAAACAAAACAAGTTCAAAAAGGTTTATTACCACAAACGGGTGAACAAGACTCTTTATGGATCGTTATCGTAGCACTCATATTAGCCGGAGGAGGGTTTATTCTTATCAAGAATAAGCGAAAATAGACATTAAATAATTTTGGTGTTTGAGATATAGACTTTCTCTGTTCAAAGTCAATCTTTGTCTACCTGTTAGTTATAATATGACTCATTTTTAATTAAAACCAAAATAATAAGAGTGAACTCAAACTGCGTTTAATGACTCATTTATGACCTAATAAACTTTGGGGTGGGCAGACGAAGCGGAAATCAATCGATTTTCTACTTCCTGCGCACTCCTATTCGTTTCTTTAAGTTTAATCATAATTTAATATTAACTAACTCTACAAAACGGGAAAAATTTTGTATAATTGAATTTAGTAAAGAGAACTCAAGCAAAGGAGTCGTATAGATTGATAATAAACATGATCTCTAAAGGAGAGGAAGTCAAAGGGCAAGGTGTCGGAAGTGCCTACTTTGAGTTAATCAAACTAATTGAATTAAAATTATCCGATAAAATAAAGCTAACTTATAATAATGCGAAAGAGGCTGATTTTAATCATATTCATACGATTCATCCCAAATGTTTTTGGCAAATGAAAATATCGAAAAAGCCATCATGCATGCATGTCCATTTTTTACCTGAAACAGTAGAAGGTAGCATCAAATTGCCTAAAATTGTTCAATCTTTTTTTATCACTACTTCATTCATTTTTACAAAGCTGCAGAAGAGTTAATCGTGGTGAATCCTATTTTTATCGAACCTTTAAAGCAATATGGTATCGATAAAGAGCGAATAACATATATCCCCAATGTAGTAGCGACGAAAGATTTCTATCCAAAAGAGATTAATGAACCGAGTGAGCTCTTTAAAAAACACAATTTATCATTAGATAAATTTACAGTCATAAGTGTAGGGCAAGTACAAACCCGTAAAGGAGTACTTGACTTTATTGAAATAGCTAAACAGTTACCAGAAGTGCAGTTTATTTGGGCAGGTGGGTTTAGTTTTGGAAAGATTACCGACGGCTATGATCAATTAACGGCTGTTATTAAAAATCCGCCTTCCAATGTAAAATTTGTCGGGATTGTAGACCGTGAGCAAATGAATGAGTTATACAATGCGTGTGATCTTTTACTAACGACATCTTATAATGAACTGTTTCCTGTCTCAATTTTAGAAGCAGTCAATAGCGGATTGCCGATTTTAGTGAGAGATTTAGCTTTGTATGAAAAAATTTACTTTACTGATTATTTAAGAGCGAATAATAATGAAGCATTTGTTGACTATATTAAAGAATTGATGACCAATCCTGAAACAATGGCTAAAGCGAAAGCAGCATCAAATAAAATAGCCACTGATTATTCTGAAGAGAATGTTGCACAACTTTGGGATGATTATTACACTCGATTTTTTAAACGATGGGTAGAATAATTTAAAACATAATAAAAGGAATCTGCAGAATTAAGTGTGTTCAACACGTCTTAAATGCAGATTCCTATTTTAATTTTATGATCGAATGATGATAGGCTTAAACTTGATTAACTCAATCAGGTTATTGTTAGTTCATTAAATGTGCAGCGGTTGAGTGGTGGGCAGACAACGTCTTAAAGACTTGTTTAATACCTATTCAATTATGCCAGGGGTTTCAGGGGAGGCAAAAATCATTTAATATTCTCCTTTTGGTCCACTCCCAATGGTGACTTGGCATAGCAGACGAAGCGAAAAACCTCTCATCTTCTTCGGCTGGCCAAGTCTCATAAGTGTTGCAGTTTCTATTTATCAGGCTGATAAAAGCGTAAACGTAAAGCATTCAATAGGACCGTGATTGAACTAAAACTCATTGCTAAAGCTGCGACCATTGGATTGAGTAAAGGACCATCAAAGAGTCCAAAAATAATCCCCATTGCTACCGGGATGCCAATGACATTGTAAGCGAAAGCCCAGAAAAGATTTTGTTTAATATTACGTAGGGTTTGGTGACTTAGATCAATAGCGGTAATCACGTCACTTAATTCATTGTTCATTAAGATAGTGTCGGCTGATTCAATAGCGATATCCGTTCCTGAACCAATCGCTATCCCGATATCAGCAATGGCTAAAGCAGGCGCATCGTTGATTCCGTCACCTACCATAATGACTTTATGATTTCTTGATTGAATTTTCTTTACGACATTACTTTTATCTTCGGGAAGCACTTCACTAAACACTTGATCAATCCCGACTTGTTGCGCAATCGCATTAGCCGTATGGTGGTTATCTCCGGTTACCATATAGACTTGTAATTTCATGTCTTGTAGTCGTTTAATCGCTTGTTGACTATGCTTTTTAATTGGGTCCGCGACAGCGATAATTCCAGCGTATTGCTGATTGATAGCAACATACATCGGGGTACGACCTTGTGAAGCCATCTTTTTGGCTTGTTGTAAAGCTTCTTGAGGGATTTCGACTTTGCCTTCAAATAAACTTTGATTGCCAATTAATACCACTTGCTTATCAACGGTGGCTTTGACACCTTGTCCAGTGAAGCTGTTGAAATCAGAAACTGTTAGATTAGTGTGGTAGCCTTTATCTTTGGCGTAACGGACAATCGCTTCTCCTAATGGATGTTCCGAACTGGCTTCGACTGCTGAAACCAGTTGAACAAATTGTTCTGCATTAATAGTATCGGTGGTTACGATGTCGGTTACGGTTGGGATTCCTTCCGTAATAGTTCCAGTTTTATCTAATAAAATGGCGTCTGCTTTGTGCAATGATTCTAGAGCCGCACCGTTTTTAAATAAAATACCATTTTGAGCCGCTTTTCCTGTTCCTACCATAATGGCGGTTGGTGTCGCTAAACCTAATGCACAGGGACAAGCAATAATAAGGACACTAATAAAAATTTTAAGGGCAAAATCAAGACTTGAACCTAGAACGAAATACCAAGTTAAGCCGCTTAAGATGGCGATTAAGATGACGGTAGGTACAAAATAAAGCGAGATGGTATCGGCTAAGCGAGCAATTTCTGCTTTTGAACCTTGAGCTTCTTGTACGAGCCGCACGATTTGTGAAATTAAGGTATCTTGTCCGATTTTAGTAACTTCATAGGTGAACGAACCATTTTTGTTGATGCTTCCACCCGTTACAGTATCCCCAACCTTTTTATTGATTGGTATACTTTCACCGGTAATCATCGATTCATCAACCGCTGATTCGCCTTTAATAATGTGACCGTCCACTCCTAAACTTTCACCTGGACGCACGAGTAAGTGATCACCGATTTTGACCATCGAAAGCGGGATGGTTTCGATTTGTCCATCTGATTTTACACGACGAGCTTCTTCTGGTGCTAAATCCATTAAGTTTTTGACGGCAGCACTCGTTTTGCCTTTTGCGATGTCTTCAAGATACTTTCCAAGTGTCATTAACGTTAAGATCACCGCGGCTGATTCGAAATAAAGTTCTAAATGACCTTCGCTATGAAGGCGGTTGGTTAATATAAGAAAAGTCATGACAACTCCTTGGATAAAAGCTGCACTCGTTCCGACTGCAATTAAAGAATCCATATTGGGAGCTAAATGCCATAGTGCTTTGAAACCGCGAATAAGGATGTGGCGACCTAACCATAAAACCGGTGCAGTTAACAACAATTGAGTGATAACATTGGCATTAGGATGCTGGTGCGCTTCTAAATAAGATGGAATAGGCAATCCCACCATCGGCGCCATCGTCAAATAAAAGAGCGGCAGGGTAAATAGCGACATTTGAATTAAAAGTCGTTTCTTCTGTTTCATTTCGGTTTCTTTTTTAGCTAGATTTTCTAAATATTGGTCTTCTGCGGATAAGATAGGTTCTGCAGAGTAGCCAAGATTATTTACTGTATTTTTAATTAAGGATTCGTTAAACTGCTCTTTCCAGATGACGGTCATTTGTTCAGTAGTTAAATTAACGCTCGCTTCTTGTACTTCAACCAATTGATTAATTTTTCTTTCAATCTTACTCGCACAAGCAGCGCAAGTCATCCCGCTAATTTGATAGTTTTGAACGTTTGAATGGTTAGGGACTGTAGCAGTGGTGTTTTGGTAAAGCTCATATCCTAAATCCGCGACGTTTTTTTGCATGGTGTCAAAATCAATTTTTTGTTCGTCAAAGTCAACAGATGCTTTTTCGGTCACTAAATTGACAACAGCTTCATGTACTCCCTCCATCTTATTGAGTTTTCTTTCAATTTTACTAGCGCAAGCAGCACAAGTCATTCCATTTACACTATAAGTAGCTTTCATGTCTTCCTCCTTTTGATTTAATTGTTTAGGTCTTAGACTATTAAATCATATCCAGCTTCGTCAACAGTCGCTTGCAAATCTTTTTCAGTTAGTAAACTTTCATCGTATTCAATAACTGCATTGTTCTTTTCAAGTGATACATCTACATGATGAACCCCTTCTAATTCCGTTAAAGCTTTTTCAATTGAATGAACGCAATGTTGGCAACCCATTCCTTCGATAGCAAATTCTTTTTTCATAATACATTCCTCTTTCTATTATTCAATGATGACTGTGTGATGTTGGCAAGTACATTGTCCCGGAGGACATTGACATTTTATAATTTCAGGTGCATTTTTCATTTTTTCTTCAATTAATTGGATGAGCATTTGACATTGTTCTTGAGATAATGTTTCGTGCTGAATGAGCTGCTCAATATGAAGTCCACGATCTTTGGTGCAACTTCGTGCCATAATCTCGCCTAAGTCAGTTTGTAAGGCTTGGTTGGCGCTAATCGTTGCTTGATAAAGCATTGGCTTAACAGATGAGTCTTGTTTAAGATAGCCTTTTTGAACGAGGCGATTCAGTAAAGATTTGATCGTCCCTTCTTTCCAGTCCAAAATATTTGTTAAAGTATCAATAATTTCACGACTAGTTAAAGTACTTTTGGCCCAAACGACGCGCATTACTTCCCATTCAGCTGATGTGATAGTGGCGTTTTCCATTATTTCACCTCCTGGTTACGTTTGTAATCTACAAATATAGTTTACATTTGTAACCTATGTTTTGCAAGTTTTATGCTTAAAATTTTTTAAATAAGCATTAAAGTTAGTTTTGGAGTATGATAGTGGGGGAAGGTAGTTGATTAGGAAGGAGTAAACTAAAAGATGAAGGAACGTTATTTAACTAAAAGTGCGGTTTTTTTACTAATCCAACGACCAGATGGTAAGTATTTATTTCAACGACGTCAAAATACCGGCTATCAAGATGGCATGCTGGATTTAGGCGCTTCAGGTCATGTAGAGGCGGGTGAGACGGCCAAAGAGGCAGCAAAGCGAGAACTGATGGAAGAGACAGGATTAAATATCGAATTAAAACGTCTAAAATTTAAGTCGATCAATCATCGTAATACTGATGGTCAAGTTTATTATGATTTTTATTTTTTGGTCCAGATAAATGATACGGAAAGCATTCAAGTGAAAATTATGGAGCCGCATAAAAATAGCCAGATGTTGTGGTTAGCAAAAGAGGATTTTACGGACCAAATTATCGATTACAATCGCGTCGTTATTGATAATTTAGACCAAGGCATTTACTATCAAGAAATCGGCTGGGAACACAACATATAGTGTTAGATAATTCTATTTAATACTAAATATGGTAATCTTATGTTTACTTTTACTAGACTAGGTGTTATCATAGTTAAGTACAAAAGGAGGAATCAAAGGTGCTTGTGGTGTATATGTCATTAACGGGACAGACTAGAAAATTTGTAAAAAAATTAGACTGGCCAAGTATCGAATTGACTCCTGAGATGCCCATAGTCGAAGTAGACGAGCCTTATATTATTGTCGCACCCACTTATGAAAAAGAAGTGACAGATATATTATGGGAATTCGTTGAGACTGGAAACAATCAGTCTTATCTTCAAGGCGTGGCAGGTAGCGGTAATTTAAACTTTAATTCACTTTATTGTTTTACAGCGAAAGATCTCAGTCATGATTTTAATGTTCCGATATTATTGTTATTTGAGTTTCAAGGACGTCCAAGTGATGTTCAAAAATTAAAAGATGAGGTGGAGAAACTTGGAAAAACCAGTATTAGCGACTAAGCCGAAAGAAATAACTTATTTTAAATTAAATAATGAGTTGAATCGTCCGGTTAATAATCAAATTCCATTACATAAAGATAGAGAAGCAGTTCGTGCTTATTTCCTAGAACACGTTAATCCTAATACCGTCTTTTTCTATACTTTAGATGAAAAATTAGAGTATTTAGTGGATAATGACTATCTTGAAAGTGAATTTTTAGAAAAATATTCGCGTGAGTTTGTTAAGCAAATGATGAAAGACACTTATGCGATGAAATTCCGTTTCAAATCTTTCATGTCTGCGTTTAAATTTTATACACAGTATGCCTTAAAAACCAATGATGGGCAGCGTTATTTAGAGCGTTATGAAGATCGTATTGTTTTTGCATCATTATATTTAGCGGATGGCGATGAAGAATTAGCTAAAACTTTACGTGATGAAATGATTGCTCAACGTTATCAGCCAGCAACGCCTACTTTCTTAAACGCTGGACGTAAACGTCGTGGAGAATTAGTTTCATGCTTCTTAATCCAATTGAGTGACGACATGAATAGTATTGGTCGTGGGATTAACTCGGCTTTACAACTGTCACGTATTGGCGGTGGGGTTGGTGTTAACTTATCGAATTTACGTGCAGCAGGGGACCCAATTAAGAAAATTGAAAATGCTTCTAGTGGGGTTGTACCAGTCATGAAATTATTAGAAGATAGCTTTAGCTATTCTAATCAATTAGGGCAACGTAATGGTGCAGGTGCCGTCTATCTAAATGTTTTCCATCCGGACATCGTATCATTCTTATCAACTAAAAAAGAAAATGCGGATGAAAAAATTCGTGTTAAGACCTTATCATTAGGTTTAGTCGTACCGGATAAATTTTATGAATTAGCAGCGAATGATGATCCGATGTATTTATTTAGCCCTTACGACATTGAACGTATTTATGGTAAACCATTCTCATATGTTGACATCACGGAGCAATACGACAATATCGTTAATAACCCTGAAATTCGTAAATCGAAAATTTCAGCTCGTGAATTAGAAAATGAGATTAGTAAATTACAACAAGAATCAGGTTATCCGTATATTATTAATATTGATACTGCTAACCGTAGTAACCCAATTGATGGGATGATTACGATGAGTAACTTATGTTCTGAAATTTTACAAGTCCAACAACCTTCTCTTATTAATGATAAGCAAGAGTACGAAATTTTAGGAACAGATATTAGTTGTAATCTTGGTTCAACCAATATTCCAAACATGGTAAATTCTCCTGATTTTGAAAAATCAGTCGATGCGGCCGTGCGTGCTTTAACATTTGTTACGGATAATTCAAGTATTGAGGCTGTTCCGACGATAAAAAATGGAAATGATAAGGCTCATACGATTGGTTTAGGTGGTATGGGGTTACATACATTATTTGCCTTAAATCAAATGCATTATGGTTCTCCAGAATCGATTGAATTAACCGAAGCGTATTTTTATGCTTTGAACTACTTTACCTTGGTTGCAAGTAATAAAATTGCGACTGAGCGTGGTGAAGTATTCTATAATTTTGAAAAATCTCAATATGCTACTGGCGAATATTTCGATCGTTATATTGAAAATCCATTTACGATTCAAAATGAAAAAGTGGCTCAAATTATGAAAAATGTACCGATGCCAACCGCTGAAGATTGGGCTCAATTAAAAGCGAAGGTCCAAGAAACTGGTTTATACCATCAAAATAGAATGGCGATTGCGCCAACTGGCTCTATCAGTTATGTCAATGAGACGAGTGCATCACTCCATCCTATCACTCGTTTAATCGAAGAGCGACAAGAGAAGAAAACCGGTAAAACTTATTATCCAGCTCCTCAATTATCAAACGACACGCTACCATATTACAAATCGGCTTACGATATTGATATGCGTAAAGTAATTGATGTCTATGCCGCAGCACAAAAACATATTGACCAAGGAATGTCATTGACTTTATTTATGCGAAGTGAGATTCCAGAAGGATTGTATGAATGGAAAAATGGTCGAACGAATAAAATGACTACGCGTGACTTGAATATATTACGGCACTATGCATGGAATAAAGGCATTAAATCCATTTACTATATCCGTACCTTTACAGATGATGGCGAAGAGTTAGGAAGTAATGCATGTGAGTCTTGTTCAATTTAATCTTTTAAGGAATACTAACTGTTGCAGTAGAAATACTCTGACAGTTAGTAAGCTTAATTAAATTGAACGGTATTTTTGATAAAGCATTAAGGAGGACATTATGGCATTAGAAAATAATAACTATATCGCAATCAACTGGAATCAGATTGAAGATATGGTAGATAAATTAACATGGGAAAAGTTAACCGAACAATTCTGGTTAGACACACGGATCCCATTGTCTAATGATTTAGACGATTGGCGGACACTATCTGCTGCTGAAAAAGATATGATAGGCAAAGTTTTTGGCGGACTAACTTTACTTGATACTTTACAATCAGAAGATGCAATTGAGCGACTACGTCAATCAATTCGTACTCAACATGAGGAAGCAGTCTTAAATAATATTCAGTTTATGGAAAGTGTCCACGCAAAAAGTTATTCTTCAATCTTTAGTACATTGAATACTAAAGCTGAAATTGAATCGATTTTTAATTGGACAAATTCCAATGAAGTGTTACAATATAAAGCTGCTAAAATTAATGATGCTTATAAAAATGGAACGGATTTACAAGCGAAAGCAGCCAGTGTATTATTAGAATCATTTTTATTCTATTCAGGATTTTTGCACCATTGTATTATTTAGGTAACAATAAGTTAGCAAACGTAGCGGAAATCATTAAATTAATTATTCGTGATGAATCCGTTCATGGGACTTATATCGGCTATAAATTCCAATTAGGATTTGATCAATTATCCGAAGCAGAACAAGAAGAATTAAAAGGATGGGTTTATCAATTAACTTACGATTTATATCAAAACGAAGTGAAATTCACTCAAATGATTTATGATGCGATTGGATGGACAGAAAAAGTTAAAACATTTGTGCGATATAATGCAAACAAAGCGTTACAGAATTTAGGGTTTGATCCACTATTCCCTGATACAGCAGAAGATGTGGATCCAATTGTGATGAATGGTATCTCTACAGGAACCAGTAATCATGACTTCTTCTCTCAAGTTGGAAATGGTTATTTATTAGGAACCGTTGAAGCGATGGAAGACAATGATTATCATCAATGGATGAAGTAAAATATTTAATATAGTAATCAACGCCATTAGTGACTCGGATGTATTTTGAGTACTAATGGTGTTTTTTTAGATAAAGAGCATTTGGGCATAAGACGGTAGTATTCCTACAGACGATGTCGGTCAAGTTGGAGGTAGGCAGAACAGCAAACTTCCAATTTTCAACTTCTAGATCATCTCACTGAAATTGGCGTACAATTTACTTTCCTATAATAAAATCATGTAAAGTTAATGGGAATTCCAAAAATATTATGGAAAAAATACTATCTTTACTTAAATTTTACGACTTTTTTTCTTAGTTTAAATAGAGGGAATGTAAACTGAGAGTATCGAACAAAGTATTCAAGGAGTGTGAAGTATGCGTATTGCTTTAGTCACTGAGACTTTTTTTCCAGCAACCGATGGGATTTGTACCCGATTGGGACAAATGGCTCGGATCATGAAACAATTAGGCCATGAAATATTAATTGTATCCCCAGATTTGGGAGTAGACAATTATGATGGAATCCCCATCACTAAAATAGAAAGTGTGACGGTACCTTTTTACCCATCTAGACCATGGGCGCTACCTTCTAGAAAAATACGAGAAGTTCTTTTACAGTTTAATCCGGACATCGTTCATGCGGTGAATCCATTTTTGATGGTAACATCTGCGGTGTATTATGCTAAAAAATTACAGATTCCACTATTGACTTCTTACCATACGCATATTCCTCAGTACTTGGATCATTACAATTTACCATTATTAAAGCCTGCTGTATGGGAATATATTAAATTATGGCATACTGGCTCTGATATCAATTTGACTGTCTCAACATCACTACAAGTCGAATTACGAGAGCAAGGTATTCCCGTTGATGGCACGATGCCGAGTGGTGTGGACCTTTCAATGCGTAGTCCCAAATATTTTGATGAAGCATTATATCAAAAGTTAACTTTTGGTTTGAAAGACCAAAAATTATTGGTTTATGTCGGTCGCTTAGCATCAGAAAAAAGTCTCGATCAATTAAGAGAAATTTTTAATTATCGAGATGATGTTTGTTTATCTATCGTTGGTGATGGTCCCGAACGCGAAAATTTAAAAAAACTATTTGCAGGGACTAAGACGACATTTAACGGTTTTAAACAAGGTGAAGAACTGGCGACATATTTTGCAACGGGAGATGCCTTTATATTCCCATCGACCTCGGAAACATTTGGTTTAGTTATCTCAGAAGCGATGGCTAGTGGCTTACCAGTCATCGCAGCTAGTAGTGGTCCAACTTTAGAGCAAATAGAAGATAATGTTTCAGGTTTGGTTTATGAACCTGGAAATATTCAGAGCCTTCTTGAAAAAATAAATGTATTAGATTTACCATTACAAGTTAGAAGAATTAAAGTAACGGCATTAAGAGTTGCTGAAGAAAAGACATGGCTTAAAGCAAGTCATCTATTATTAGATTCCTATCGTCAGGCGATTGAATTGTCAGATGTTAAGTATGGCCGTATGCAGAAATTATCAAATTAGATCGAGATATTAAGTGAATTAAAGGCGATTGAACAGAGTGTTATGCAAACATACATCCTTTGTTAGATGAATTTAAATTGATTCGAAATATTGTTGATTGTTAAACGATTACTACTTTTTATGTTGCGATGTAAAAAACATCTGTCTTGTGAATAGATAGTACTTAATAGCAAATTCTATCGGTTAAAACGCTATGAGTGTTATAATGATAGAAATTAAATAAAAGTAGGTTGAAACCATGAAAAAACTTTTAAAAATTCTAGGCATTATCTTTGTGGGATTAATGATCACCATTATTTTGGGGTATTACAATTTTAGATATACTGCTGAAGATGTAGGTGTCAAAAATAATATGACACAGGATGAATATGGTTGGTTTGTTGATGTACCCAATGAACAAGCCACCATAATCATGTATCAAGGAGCTTTAGTTGATGCAAAAGCTTATTTACCATTAGCAGCCTCAATTGCGGAAAAAGGGTTTGATATTTATATAATGGATAGTTGGTTTGATTTACCTATTTTTGGTATCAATCAGGCGCAAAATATCATAGAACGCGAACAATTACAAAATGTTATCTTAATGGGACACTCTTTGGGTGGTGTCGTCGGGAGTCAAGTGGCATTGTCTAACTCCAATGTTGAAGGCGTAGTCTTATTAGCCAGTTATCCAGCAGAAGGGACAGACTTATCTAATAGCACCATGAAGGTCTTGTCTATCGTAGGCAATCAGGATCAGGTGATTAATCGAGAAAATTATGATAATAGTGAAATACGTCTACCAGCTACAACCCAGAAGGTGGTCATTGATGGGGGAAATCACAGTCAATTTGGGGATTATGGCTTTCAAAAAGGAGATGGCATCGCCACCATTAGTAAAGAAGCTCAATGGCAACAAGTTGCAGACGAAGTTTGTCAAATGTTTTCTAAATAAAAATGAGTGAAGTAGATGATGGCAGAAGTTAAACAATATTTTGAACAATAAACGGATGAAGCGTGACAAAAATTATTTCAGTATCGTGAAAGGATACTAGAAGCTGTGCCAGATTGAGAAGGACACGTCGCTTATGAAATATCAATATATCAGAAAGGAAAGAACTTGATTTATTTGGCTGCATTTAAACATCATTTAGGAATTTACCCAGGGAGAAAAGCGATGGGTCAATTTGAACAAGATTTGAAAAAGTTTAAAACATCTAAGGGCACCATATAAGTACCAATGGATCAAGTAGACTTGATGTTGAAAGAATTGTTACCAGCCGTTGTCATTGGATGTCGCTCAATTTTAAACGAGCAAAAATAGAAGTTTATATTTCGCTCATGATGTAAAAATGTCGTAAGTAGCTAATCTTGGATATTAGAAAGTCCCGTTAAGCTGTTTATTTTGAACGGGTTTTTTCGATTATCAAAAAATAAAATTTTTTGGACTGATTTTCGCCAAAATTTTCGAAAAAAAGTAAAAAAAGTATCAGTTTTGAACAGGTATCCAAGAGATGACAATTCAAATACAAAAAAAGCACAGTAGAAATTTAAGATATTACCGAACATATTGTGTGCATGCTACTCAAACTTATGAATAAAAATATGACAATAAAAACATGAGTTTTGTAAAATTGAGGCTATTTTAAGGACATATTTCAAGGTGTTTGTAAATTTTAAGTGGATTTAATGTTACAGAATGATTACAGAACGGCAAAATGAGCTGTTTTTTATTACACTTCAATAACAATAACAGACAGTAACGTTAAAGATGGCTTACAGTTTGCCTTATTTCCTGATATTCTCCTAATCTTATTGTAGAATAATACTGTGATAAGATTTTTGGGATTTTAATGCCCAATTTCTATAAAAGGAGAATTTATATATGAAGAAATCATTAAGAATAGCTGCGGCGACGATGTTAGCATCGACTTTAGCGTTTAACTTAAATACAGTAGGAGCACAAACTTGGACACATCGTTCAGTTAATCAAGTAAAAGAAACATTAGCAAATAATGAAGATGGCTTATATGTTATCCAATGGGGTGACACTTTAAGTACAATTGCTGAAGCAACAGGTCATTCAGTTGATCAATTAGCAAACTTTAATGCAATTGCGGATGCAGACTTTATCACAGCAGGCTCTGTATTATATTTTGATGATGCAAACCAAACAGTAACCTATGTAGATAATGCAACAGATCAAGCTTATACTTATGATTTAGTAGAAGAAACACAAGTTGTAGCTGAAGTGACTGAAGCACCCGTTGTTGAAGAAACCGTAGCAACAGAACCAACTTATTATGTTGATGAAACCCCTGAATGGGTTGAAACACCGGCAGTTGAAACAACAGAAGCAGTTGTTGAAGAAACAACCGCAGCGCCAGTAGTGGAAGAAACCGAAGCAGTTGTTGAAGAAACGACCGCAGCGCCCGTTGTAGAAGAAACCGAAGCGTTAGTGGAAGAAACAACCGCAGCACCCGTTGTAGAAGAAACCGAAGCGTTAGTTGAAGAAACGACCGCAGCACCAGTAGTGGAAGAAACAGAAGCAGTAGTTGAAGAAACGACCGCAGCGCCCGTGGCAGAAGAAACTGAAGCAGTAGTTGAAGAAACGACCGCAGCACCAGTAGTGGAAGAAACAGAAGCAGTCGTCGAAGAAACAACAACTGCACCGGCAACAAGTGGTGGCCAATACAACGAATATGGTGGTATTATCTCTGATGCCAAAGAGTGGATTGCCATGCGTGAATCAGGTGGTCAATATGAAATCTGGAATCCAACTCAAACATATTATGGACGTTACCAATTAACAGCATCATATTTAAATGGTGATTTTTCACGTGAAAACCAAGAACGTGTAGCGGATGAATATGTCTTAAACCGTTATGGTTCATGGGAAGCAGCATTAGTATTCTGGCAAGCAAATGGTTGGTACTAAGCGTATTTACCTAAAAATTTAATTTTAATAAAATCTGGTAGGATGATTGAGTTTTTATACTGATTATCCTACCTTTTTTGCTAGCTAAATTAGTTTACTAAAGATTCAGAAAAGGCTACAATAGACTGTAAGTATAAAAGGAGCGAAGAGTATATGACATTTAAATTAATAGAAACTAGATCATTAACTGATATACAATCAACCGGTAAATTGTATCAACATGAAGAAACCGGAGCCCAAGTATTACGCATTGAAAATGATGACCCTAACAGAGCTTTTACTATTGGGTTTAAAACACCACCTTATAATGACAATGGGATTGCGCATATTTTAGAGCATTCCGTTTTAAATGGCTCAAAAAAATATCCGTCGAAAGAACCTTTTGTAGAATTAATCAAAGGTTCTTTGAACACCTTTGTTAATGCAATGACCTTCTCAGATAAAACCATCTATCCTATTGCTTCGACGAATCAACAAGATTTTGAAAATTTAATGAGTGTTTATTTAGACGCTGTTTTTCAACCGAAATTATATACCGATAATCAAATATTACAACAAGAAGGTTGGCATTATCATTTAGAAAAACCTGAAGATGATTTAATCTATAAAGGGGTTGTCTACAATGAAATGAAGGGCGCAACGGCTTCAGCCGAGCAACGTCTTTACTTTGAAATTGTGAAAGCTTTATATCCAAATACTTTATACGCTTACGAGTCAGGAGGTTTGCCAAGTGCCATTCCTTCATTAACACAAGAAGAGTTTACTGAATTCCATCAAAAATACTATCATCCAAGTCAATCAATGACGGTTTTATATGGGGATTTAGATGATGACAAAGCGTTTAGTATGTTAGAAGAATATTTCGAAGGAGCAGGTAGAGACGCAGAACAAGTTGACCTAGCCATTGATGTACCTTTTGTCAAAAATGCTAATATTGAAACAACGTATTCGATTACCGATGGTGAAGATCCGACTGATAAAGATTATTTAGCTCTTGCTTGGCATTCGAATGTAGCGGAAGATATTTTAGAAGGCTTTGCTTTAGATGTCGTGATGGATGTGTTATTTGGAAATAATCAAGCGCCTGTAAAAAAAGCTTTATTAGAAGCGGGAATTGCTGGGGATATTAGTGCTGATCGTGATCAAATTGGCTATTTTAGCATGATTAATATTATCGCTAAATATACCTCTGTTGATAAACTAAAAGAGTTTGAAAACATCGTGATGAATGCTTTACAAAAGGTAGTAGACGAAGGTGTAGAAAAAGAATTAATTGAAGCTGCTTTAAATCAAATCGCATTTCGTCAAAAAGAGTTAGTTATCTCAGAAAGTAATCCGCGTGGTGTTTTATATGCGATGACAGCATTCCAAACATGGTTATATGATTTTAATCCGATGGATAATTTAGAATTTGATCGTTACTTGAGTGTATTACGTGAAAAATTTGAAAATGGTTATTTTGAAGAACTGGTTCAAATCTATTTATTAGAAAATGATCATCGCGCGACCATTTCATTAAAAGCCGATCCAGGATTAAATGATAGACAAGAACAAGCTTTACATGAATCCTTACAAGCGTATAAAGCAAGTTTATCTGAAGCTGAAATTAGTGAATTAGTAGCGACTACGCAAGCTTTAATTGAACGTCAAAGTACGCCCGATACCGCCGAAGATTTAGCGAAGATACCGGCTCTAGCTAAAGAGGATTTAACGACTGAAACGGAAGAATATCCTTTAGAAGTAGCGACTTTATCTAATGGCAATCAGTTCTATCATGCACCGCAATTTACCGCTGGTATTGACTATTTAGATATATTGTTCAATATTGAAGATTTTACTGCAGATGATTTTATTTGGTTAAACCTTTTATCACGTTTATTAGGTAAATTACCAACTAAACACTATTCAAGTAAAGAATTATTAACTAAAATTGATTTATACACCGGTGGTGTGGGTGGTGCTGTGCAAGTTTATGAACAAGAGGGCGACAATAAAGCTTATTTTGTTGTTCGTGGTAAAGCTTTAGAAGAGATGGATAATCATTTGATTGAGTTAATGCATGAATTGACCCTTCATACACAATTTGATGATGTTGAAGAAATCATTAAAATTGTACAGCGAGCGATTTCAGGTTTTGAGAATAAAATTGATTATCAAGCCCACGCTTTAGCTTCGCAACGTGCCCTAAGTCAAGTGAATGCAACAGCAAAATTAGCGGAAATAATAGGGGGTATTGATCAATACCGTTTCTTGAAAGATATTTTGAAACAACTTAAATCTGAAAATGCTCATCAAGTTGTAGAAAAATTAGTTTCTTTATACCGTCGCATTGGCAATCAAACACGTCTAAATGTCTTTTATATTGGGGATGAAGAACGTAAAGTTCATTTAGCTAATAAAATTGAAACAACATTCGCTGACCTTCCAACTGAAGCCATAGGAGCTAAACAAACGTATCAACCTGGTATTCAACAAAAAGAAGCATTTGTGACAGCTCAAGATGTTAATTATGTTGGATTAGCAGCGGTCTTACCGGAAGCGTTCAAGTTATCAGGAGAATACCATGTATTGGGCAAAGCCTTGCGTTATGATTATTTATGGAATAATATTCGTGTAAAAGGTGGCGCTTATGGAGCAATGTATAATTTAAGACGTAATGGTTCGTTGACATTAGCAAGTTATCGTGATCCTAATATTACTCAAACGCTTAATGTTTACCATGATATTCCACGTTTTATTGAACAGTTGGAAATTAATGAGATGGATTTATTGAAATATATGATTGGTACGATGAGTGATTTAAATCAACCAATATCAGCAGCTGACAAAGGGAACATGGCATTTGTTTATTATCATATTGGTGTCGATCAAGCGGAGCGTAAACAAATTAAAGAAGAGGTATTAGCGACCACAATAGATAAACTTCATCGTTTGCGAGCAACTTATCAGACCTTGTTACAAACCCCTGCGATAGCGGTGATTGGTAATAAAGCACAAATTGAAGCAGTGAAAGACCAGTTTGATGTTATTCACGAATTATATTGATGATTAAATAAATTGAATAGTCAACAACTTGCTTTATATTAAGTTTAAAAGATTTGCGGCTGTTTAGCACATCCGGTAAATTAAGTAAGTTAATAGAGAGCTCTTTGGGAGTGGCAAGTGAATTTTCTCTTGCCCACTCTTTTTTATTAGGGCGATTGTAAAATTAAATGAAACATACTTGCTTACTATTTACATCTTTAGCTATAATAAAATAGAAGACAAGTGAAGGAGTTATTATGAAAATCAATCGACAAAAAGTTTTAGTTTGGGGCTTAATTTTAGCTTCTATTTATGTTGTGTATCGTTATTGGGGAGTAGCTGAAGAAATATTAATGACGGTATTTGATGCTTCAAAACCATTTTTTGTGGGTGCGATGATTTCTTATATTGTCAATATCCTAATGGATGGTTATGAAAATTTGATAACGCGTTTTGTATCATTTCAACCAGTCTTAAAAATGAAACGGAATTTGAGTCTGTTTTTAGCTTATTTGACCTTTGCGATCGCTATTATCGTCATTTTGGGGATTGTCATTCCGGAGTTAATTCGAGCGGTTCAATCATTACTTTCAATTGATCCCAAAACGATTCAACAAATTTTTAAATCAATGGAAGATAATGGGATCATTAAACAAATCATTGGTTTAATCCAAGGTGATACGAGTGGGAATGTTGATATTGTTTCAACGATTACCGGGTATGTGCAACAAATTCTAAGCTCTATTGGGAATTTACTGTTAGGTATCTTAACATCAGCAACTGGTATTTTCTCGACAGTTATTAATGTGTTTATGAGTCTTGTTTTCTCTATTTATGTTTTAATTAGTAAAGATAAACTATCGGTTCAATTTACCAATGTACTAAAAGCGTATGTACCGGATTGGTATCAAACGATAGAAGCGACTATCGATGTGTTTAATCAATCTTTTAGAGGATTCATCGTTAGTCAAACAATTGAAGCGGTAATATTAGGTGGTTTGAGTTTTGTTGGCATGTTAGTTTTAAGATTACCGTATGCGTCAACAGTGAGCATTATGATAGGTAGTACTTCTTTGATTCCGCTGGTTGGGGCGTTTATTGGCGCCATCATTGGGGTAGTTTTAATTTTAACTCAATCGGTTTCACAAGCCTTTATCTTTGTGATTTTCATTATTGTCCTACAACAGGTTGAATCGAATTTGATTTATCCTCGTGTAGTAGGCGGTTCGGTTGGTTTACCTCCGATGTGGGTATTGGTTGCTATTTCAATTGGGGGTGCTATTGCGAATATATTCGGGATGTTTGTTGCGGTCCCAATAGCAGCAGCGCTTTATAAATTGTTCCGTGATGACTTACGTAAGCGACTAGCAAACCAAACACTGACTTAATCTATATAGAATAAAAAGGACTTTCATCAAAGTGATAAGCTAGCTGAAAAGCAAATACTGGCAAAAGTTTCTACAGCAGTATTGTCGATTCAAAAAGCATCTTACCAATGGTGAAAGTCTTTTTTGTAATTTTGGAAAATTTTAAGGGAGGGGATTAAAGTGAAACAAGTTGAGAAATATAGTTATCTTATATCCGGTTTATTATGGATTATTGTGGGGCTTTTTTTAATTATCGAAAAGCAATTATTTGTGGTGAACATCTCAATTTTATTTTCTAGTGTGTTGCTTATCATCGGGATTGGCCGATTGGCCAAAGTAGTTGTGCCTAAGCGTGAACGCAATTTTGAACAAAGGCTTGTTTTATTAATTACCGGTGCGAGTGATTGGGTGCTTGCCTTTTTGATT
The DNA here is from genome assembly GCF_033564055.1 of Globicatella sp. PHS-GS-PNBC-21-1553. Classification (NCBI taxonomy): domain Bacteria; kingdom Bacillati; phylum Bacillota; class Bacilli; order Lactobacillales; family Aerococcaceae; genus Globicatella; species Globicatella sp. PHS-GS-PNBC-21-1553. Next base: position 763,972 of record NZ_CP085470.1, on the reverse strand, counting down.
TATTATTTTCGATTAAGTTGGCCAGCATTTTTATCAAAAGCTATCGGTTATTATCAACTTTTCATAGGGGGGTCGCTATTTATTAGTTGGTTATTATTGAGGCGTGATCGCGTAACGGGACGAGTTAGCATTCTTTTGGCCAGTGTGATTAATTTAATTTGGGGAGTGGCCAGTATTGCGATAAAAAGTAGTGAGACAGTTGACGGCGTCGTAGCTAGATTAGGTTTTTATTTAGTTTTCATTGGGTTGACAATCTTGATGGATGCTCGGGACTATTATCTTTCGCAACGAACAAAAACAAGAGTAAAACGGCGAATTCGTGTTCCGCTACCGGTTATTTTTACAATCCTTTTACCTAAAAAAATGTTGGATAAGATTAATCACTTTATTCAAGAAGAATTATCGATGAGTGAATGGACCAGCCCAGAATTGAAGGAAACTGATAGACAGCCCGTTTTGAAAGTATTTATTCATGTGGGGGAAGACGGTTTTAATCAGATGGGGCATGTAGATTTAAGTTATAAAGGGCGCGTCTATGCCTATGGCAATTATGATATCGACTCTGAGAGATTATTAGGTGCAATTGGTGAGGGTGTATTATTTAGCTTAGATGATCAAGATTATATCGACTATTGTTTACAGGATAATAAAACGCTTTTTGAATATCGACTCGTATTAACTGCTGCTCAAGAAGTTGAGTTTGAAAAGAATTTAAATGATATTTTAAAGAATACTCAAGCCTGGGAACCTACTTCATCCACACAATTAGCCAGTTATCTGGGTAAAATGACCCAAAAATATAATGTGGATACTTTCAAATTCCAAAGCTCTCGCTACAAAACATATTTTGTTTTAGGGACGAATTGTGTGTTGTTGGCCGACCAATTGATTGGAGCCAGCGGCTTGGATATATTAGCCATGGTGGGGGTTTTAGCCCCAGGAACCTATTATGATTATTTCGAAAAAGAGTATCAAAAACCCAATTCCATTGTAGTCGGGAAAACCATTCACAATCCGGTTTTAAATGAATTAATGTTGCCATTATCCAATGAAAAACCTTAAGTATGGGAGTGGGCCAGAAGTAGAAAAATGAATAATTTTCGCTTCGTCGGCCTACCCCCGCACAGTTGGGAGTGGACTAGAAGTAGAAAATTGAATAGTTTTCGCTTCGTCTGTCCACCCCCGCACAGTTGAGTAGGCCTCAAACAAGTCGAAAGACACAGTTTGAGGCCACTCAACCACTGCGCTATAAATTAACGCACAATAACGTGATTGAATTTTCAAAGATTATACTCAGCTATCTTAAGACGCCATTTGAGACCACTCAACCACTGCGCTATTAATTAAGGAACAATAATCTTAACTAACATTTTCAAGTTTATGCCCAGCCTTCTTAATATAACAGTGCATATAAGAGGTAAAAGGAAAGAATACATTATGAATACACCAAGAAAGCTGATCGATTAATTTTTTGAACTGTCAAATTCAGCTAGAAATTTTTACCTAACACATAATACGATTGCTTTTTGTCTTGTTGATATTTAAATTGATTGTTCGAAAGTTATAAACAAGGCTGGCCTAAGTTAGAAATCGACTATCAATAGTGAAGTCCATAATATTGTGTAAAAAGAAAAATAAAGTAAAAAAATTTTAAGTATATTTTAAGTTCAGTTCATATACTTTCATTAGATTATTGAGTAAGGCTTTTATTCTCTCCCAACTAGTAATCGCCACTCAATAATCAAAATGGATTAACTCCCAAATATAGATGCCCAGTAGACCCCATACTATTGGGCTTTTTTGTTGTGTAAAGGAGCCTTTCAGTTTGTAATTATGGCACAAATTCGGTAAAATTTTAAGGGTACATAAAGTAGTATTATGGAGGATATTATGAAAAGCCAAGTAGAACATTATTTACCTTTTGATGAAATATTATTACCTGAACCTTATCGAGCAATTGAAATTCCGTCTTGGGAAGCGATCATTAATCCGGTAGTTCAAGGCGTTATTACATTTTATAATCATCAACATCAAACGAAAGAAACAGAATTAACGGATGAGATGGTTAAAGCTTTGGATAATCCTGAATTAAAAACAGTTCACCAAGTCAAACAATATGCGATGACTGCATTTCAAGAGAGAGAAAAAGAACGTAAATTTCAATTTGACATATTTCCTTATTTATTAGTATTTTTTGCGAATACAACTCAGACTGTGATTAATTCAGATGAGGAAGAAGCTTATTTCATCGCGATGACCGATAATTATAAGGAAGATGCAGAGAAAGCGGGAATTTCTTACGATGAATTTTTACAAAATAGTTTTGGTTTAACCTCAAAACAAGAAGAAGAATTGCGCGAGCGAATCCATGAATATTTTGTCTATAAATTGATTGCGATTGATCGCTTTGGTGAAGAGCATGGAGAGTTAGATATAGACAGCTATGACGCTTATATCCAAGAACAGGTATTGCTTCAGGGTGTGGATGAAATTGATTTGCGTGAACGCCTGCCATTTAATGTGTTTCAAGATATCTATCCTGAAATAGTATTAACAGAAGAATTGAAAAATTATTTTAAAGATCAAATTATTTTCAAAATTGTTTCAGAAGCATAATAAAGTAATCATTGACGAGATGATAAGTGTTAAATATTTTCTAGACGGTTAAATTTGCTGAGCTGATTGATATTTTAGTAAGTTTGCCATTAGAGTACGAGGTCGAGTAGGAAATGAGTTTCTTGCCTGACCTCGTTTTTGTGTCAAATAACGTCTATTTTACATTATTACTGTTAAAATCGGTCTCATAAAATTGTTTCAGGTCATTGAGAAATCATTATCAAACGAGAGATAAAGAGCGTAGTTATAAAACCATGATAACAACCAATCCTGTTTTCCTGATCAATTAGTATTATAACTTAAAATTCGTCAAGAAAATAAAGGTTTAGATGGTTCGATAAAACGAGAACTTAATGAGGGAGTGGGGAAGAAGTAGAAAATCAGTTAATTTTCGCTTCGTTTGCCCACCCCCGCACAGTTGGGAGTGAACCAGAAGTAGAAAATCAATTGATTTTCGCTTCGTTTGTTCACCCCCGCAAAGTTGAGTAGGCCTCAAACAAGTAGAAAAACGCAGTTTGAGGCCACTCAACCACTGCGCTTTTAAATATCGAGCAATAACTTGATTGAATTTTTTATGCTTATACCTAAGTCATCAAGGCGCAGATTGAGGCCACTCAACCACTGCGCTTTGAATTAAATAGATATTCCTGAACAGAATTTAAAAAGTCTTTGCCCAGCCTCACCGTATTCTGATATAATTATTGTCAACATAATAAGAAAGAAGGAATCAATGATGGATATCAACGAAAAAATCCTGAAACTCCTAGAACGTGACAGTCGTTTAACTCACCATGAAATTTCAGTGTTATTAGGCGAAGACGAAGCGTTCATTACCAAAACGATTAAAGAATTAGAAGAGAAGAATATTATTTGTGGTTATACTACTTTAGTGAACTGGGAAAAGACGAACAGTGATATGGTTTCGGCGATTATTGAACTACGAGTAAATCCCCAAAGAGGGCAAGGTTTTGATCGGATTGCTGAAAAAATTTATAATTTCCCAGAAGTCAAAGCCATGTATTTAACTTCCGGTGGCTATGATTTCTTAATTGAAATGCAAAAAGCACCGATTCGTGAAATTGCGAATTTTGTTTCCTCTCGTTTATCCATCATTGAAGAGGTGCAATCAACGGCTACTCATGTTATTTTGAAAAAATATAAAGATCATGACACCCTATTTATTGAAAAAGAACATGATAAAAGGGAGTTTATTTCATGAGAAGTTTTCTAAATCAAAAAGTACAAGCTATTAAACCGTCCGGGATTCGTCGTTTTTTTAATTTAGCAAATGAAATGGAAAATGTTATTTCATTAGGTGTAGGAGAGCCCGATTTTGATACACCATGGCATGTACGTGATGAAGGAATTTATACGGTTCAGAAAGGACGTACCTTCTATACAGCCAATGCAGGTTTATTAGAATTAAGAACCGCAATAGCTGAAAATATTTTTCGTTTACAAGGTGTAAAATATAACCCTGACACACAAGTATTAGTGACCGTTGGTGGCAGTGAAGCGATAGATTTGGTTTTTCGGGCAACGATTGAACCGGGAGATGAAATCATCTTTACAGAGCCTTGTTATGTGTCCTACTTGCCAACGATTGAATTAGCGGGCGGCGTTCCGGTGGCTATTCCATTAAAAGAACAGAATCAATTCCGTTTAACTCGAGAAGAGTTAGCGGCGGCTATCACTGATAAGACCAAAGCACTCGTTTTATCCTTTCCTAATAATCCGACTGGGGCAGTCATGGCAAAAGAAGACTTAGAAGCAATTGCCGATTTAATAATTGAGCATGATCTTTTAGTGATTACGGATGAAATCTACGATCGCCTTACCTATAACGAAGATGAAGAACATGTCAGTATCATTCGCTTACCTGGAATGGCTGAACGTACGGTTTACATCAATGGTTTTTCTAAAGCTTATGCGATGACGGGCTGGCGTTTGGGTTACTGTGCTGGTCCTGAAGAAATTCTCCAACAAATGACCAAAATCCATCAATTTACCATTATGGCAGCTCCTACCATGAGTCAGTATGCCGGTTTAGAAGCTTTGCGTTCAGGTGAACAGGATGTTCTAGAGATGCGCGAAAGCTATAATCAACGTCGCCGTTATTTATTATCTGAGTTCGAACGTCTTGGTATTCCCTGCTTTGAACCTTTGGGGGCTTTCTATGTCTTCCCCAATATTTCGCAATTTGGCATGACTTCAGAGGAATTTGCGATGGATTTACTCCATAAGAAACAGATTGCGGTCGTACCAGGTACCGCCTTTGGGGATAGTGGAGAAGGCTTTGTTCGTATCTCTTATGCTTATTCCATTGCCGAATTAAAAATTGCATTACAACGTATCGAAGAATATATTATTGAAATGAAAGGGAATCAAAATTGAGTAAATTACCATTAAGAACCGAACTACCTGTTACAGAGACATGGGACTTAAGCTTATTATTTAAAAATCAAGCTGAATACCTAGCGGCTGTTGCAGAAGTGAAAGCGTCAGTGACTCACTTTAAAGAACAATATCAAGGGAAATTAACGAACGAGACCATCATTATTGAGTCATTAGCTAATTTGGAACAAATTAAACGTCAATTGTCAAAAATTTATGGTTACGGATCTTTAGGATATGAAGCGGATAAGTTGAACGCTGATAACGAAGAAAACTATCAAAAATTGCCTGCGCTAAGTGAATTTGTGGGTGCCACTTTATCTTTCTTTGATTCAGAATTGTTAAGTTTAGAAGAGAATGTCCTTCAAGCGGTGATGAAGTCCGATGAGGGAGCGCCGTATCAATATTATTTACAAGCCTTATTACGTGAAAAACCACATCGTTTATCAGCTGAAGTGGAAACTGTGTTAAGTAGCTTAGAAGGGACCTTATCTAGTCAATACCCACTTTATTTGACCTTAAAATTCCAAGATTTAACTTTTGATGATTTTGAAGCAAATGGCAAGACTTATCACAATAGTTTTGTTTCATTTGAAAATGATTACGAGAGCCATCCTAATCAAGAGATTCGTCATGCAGCGTGGGCTTCATTCCATAAAGGATTAGCGACCTTCCAACACACCGCTGCCGCAAACTATATTAATCATGTTAAAACTGAGAAAAAAATGGCAACACTTCGTGGTTTTGATTCCGTGATTGATTATTTATTATTTAGTCAACAAGTGACCCGTGAAGCGTATAATCGACAGATTGATGTGATTATGTCAGAGTTTGCACCGGTAATGCGCCGTTATGCACGCTTATTACAAAAGGAACAAGGATTAGCTTCGATTAGCTTAGCTGATATTAAAATGCCCTTTACCCAAGAAGAGCCTCAACATATTTCGATTGCTGAGGTGCGTAAAATGATGGAAGAAGTCTTCGCGGTATTTGGTGAAGAGTACTTATCGATTGTAAAAAGTAGTTTTGATGAACGTTGGATCGATTTTCCAATGAATCAAACGAAATCAACCGGTGGTTTCTGTTCGCCAGTTTATGATGGCCCGGGCTATATTTTATTAAATTGGAATGGGTTATTAAGCGAAGCATTAGTTTTGGCGCATGAATTAGGCCATGCGGCTCATTTTGGCTTAACTTATGATCGTCAATTAATGATGACTCCAGAAGCAAGTTTATATTTTATCGAAGCACCTTCAACAGCCAATGAAGTGATTACTTGTCAATATTTATTAAATCAGCCTCTAGAAGCTGCTCAAAAACGGGTCTTAATTACAGAGTTTATTGCACGTACTTACTTCCACAATATGGTAACTCACCTATTAGAAGCCGATTTCCAACGGAAGGTTTATCTGGCAGTTGATCAAGAAGAAGTCTTAAATGCCGAAAAATTAAATGATTTCTTTAAAGAGACCTTAGAACAATTCTGGGGTGAAGAGGTCGTGATTAATCCTGGTGCAGAATTAACTTGGATGCGTCAACCTCATTATTTCATGGGCATGTATCCCTATACGTATTCAGCTGGATTAACGGTTGGGACACAAATTGGCCAACGCATTGCTAATGGGGAAAGAGATGCCATCGAAAGTTGGTTAGCTGTTTTAGCAGCTGGTGGTACATTAGGGCCATTAGAATTGACGGCAAAAGCAGGTGTTTCAATGGAAAATGCGGATGCATTGCGCAGTGCGATTCAATACGTCGATGGTTTATTAGATCAAGTGGAAGAGTTAGAAACACAAAATTAGCTTGAAAAGTTACCACAACTCTTTATCTAAAATCGAATCATCATCACAAAAAGATATTTTTGATAATCAATGAGGAAAGTGAAAATACTATTTAAAGACAGATAAACAACTGGGGAAAAGTCTTATAAATAACCGAGGAGTATTAAAAAAAGTGTCCTATCCCCATAAATCAGGTCTTTTGATTCAATTTTTTTAGCGGCTTTTCGCCTGTATTGTACAGGTGATAGGCCGCTTAATTTTAGGGTATTTCTGTCTTAAGGACTTGTTTGACATTTACTTAACGGTGCTGGGCTGCCAACCGAAGTGAAAATCATTGTTTTTTTACTTTATGCCATTCTTAAGATAAATGAATTCACATTGTTAGCCTAAGTAAAAATACGAACAAATATTCAATTTACATTATTTTCACAATAATTAAATAGTAATCAATAATCATTTGTTTTATAATGAAAAGCTGGAGTGAGTTTCAAAGCGAAATTTGTTTGTGAAAAGCACGTAAATTCTAGCATTAATTACTGTTAATTTTCTACAAATATAGTATTCTATAGTTGTATGTAGATAGAAGGAGTGAATTTAATTGACCGAAACAGCAATCCAGTTTTGGAGTGGACTCAACACGATAGGTGGCAATATTATTAGTTTACAATATAAGAACTATCGTATCATTACAGACTTTGGTGCAATGGTAGGGGCTAATGTAGATGATTTACTCAATCATAGCTTGACCTCACAATTATTAAAAGAAGAAAAATTACCTAAAATACCAGGTCTTTATTCAAAACAAGGATTAAAAGATGTCGAATTGGAATCATTTGAGGATAGCGATGTGGAGACGATTATTTGCTTGTCTCATTTACATCTCGATCATTTAGGGTCATTTGGTCAACTTAGTTCTACCATACCTATCTATGCTTTAAAAGACTCGGTCGAGTTTTATGGGCATTTAAAAGAAAATGAATTATTACCTTCGTATGATGTTGATTGGCACCCGGTTGAAGACTTTGGTACGATTCAACATGGTCCTTTTATGATTCAATTTATTCCGGTTGATCATGATACTTTAGGTGCGGCGAGTATTTTTATTACAGCTCCTGATGTTAAGGTGATTTACTCGGGGGATTTTCGCTTATCAGGCTTCCATCCGGAAAAAGTACTGACCTGGGCACAAAAAGCGCGAGCATTTGATGCAGACATTTTATTAATCGAGGGTACGACTTTCAGTCATGTGGGGGCAGAGCCAAGCGAAGCGGATTTAAGAATCGAACAAATGACCCGTAATTTAATGGCTAAAAATGAACAACAATTACTGACGAGTCTCAAAAAGGAAATGGCTAAAGCGACTGATAAATTAGTGGCTTTTAATGGCTATCCTCAAAATATTACGAGATTGATCCGTTTTGCGAGAATCGTCAATGGCCATGGCCGTCAATTAGTCTTAGATAAACGTTATTATCAGTTAATGAAAGCTTATTTAATTCAACCGTTAGCTATGACGTATATTGGTGAAGGTGGTATCACCATTGAACAGATTAATGAAGCCCCTCATCAATACGCTTTGCAAGTCGATATTGAAGATTTAACAGCACTATTCGCAGTGAAACCGGGCCTTTATTTCCATTCAAATGGCATGCCATTAGGGAGTTACGATCCGACTTATGAACCGTTTGTCCGTCGTGTGGTGGATTATGGATGGGAATTTGTGTTAGCGAATGCGGGAGGACATGCGTCCCCGAACGATTTATTATTAGTGAATCGGGTAATTAAACCGAAACTAGTGGTGCCTTGGCATACTTACCAAACTAAACTTTATGGCGAAGCTATTGCAGCCCAAGGACAAAATGTTTGGTGGCCATCATATAATAAAACTTATTATTGGTCGCAACTTTCGGAAAAATTAGGAGCAAAAAATGAAAAAAATTAGTTTTTTGATGACAAGTGATACCCATGCTTTTTGGTTAAATCGCTTGACACATCCAACAGCAAATTTATTTAATACAGCAGGTACCATTGAAGCTGTTCGTCAACAACGTCAACATCCAGTCGTCACCATCGATTTAGGCGATTTTATTCAAGGCTCTTCCTTTGCTACTTATTGTAGCCAAGAAGTAAAAGATGGCAGTTGTTTTGCGCGTGCCATGAATGCCTTGAACTATGATTTCCAAATCATTGGGAATCACGAATTTAATTATGGACCAGACTATCGAGATAGTATCTTAACGAAACTTGATTCACAAATCTTATTAAGTAATATTGTTCGTGAAGCAGACGGTCAACCGTTTATTGGTCAACCGTATCAAATCATTGAACGAGAGGGTGTTAAAATTGGCGTAATTGGCGTTACGACCCATTACATCCCCATTGGGAATTACCTAAACATTATGAAGGATTAATCTTTTTAGATGCATTTGAGACAACCAAAAAGTATGTGGCTGAATTACGTCCATTAGTGGATGTGGTAGTGGTTGCTTATCATGGAGGATTTGAAAGTGACCTCGAAACATTCTCACCTTTAGAAGAATGGACGGGTGAAAACCAAGGGGCTAAGATGTTACAAGAAATTGAGGGCATTGATGTATTGCTAACTGGTCATCAACATCGGGTTATTAACCAACAAGTGAAAAATACCTGGACCGTGCAACCGGGTCATGCTGGTGAATTTGTCGCGGAAGTGATTTTAGAATTAGATGAGCAACATCAAATTATCCATCGTGAAGGCTATTTACATGAGACAGCGCAATATCCAGCTTTAGATAAATTACGGCCACAATTGGAGCCGCAATTATCAAATGGCCAAGCGTGGTTGGAGACAGTTTTAGGCCATGCACCTATTGTGCAACCGACACATGATATCTTTTTAGCGCGTGTAAATGGGCATCCATTTTTAGAATTATTGAACCAAGTTCAATTACAAGTAACGGGTGCTGATTTTAGTGGTATTGCTTTAGTTAATGAGCATTTTGCTGATTTTCAAGGCGATATAACGAATGAAATTCTATTAAAAGCTTATCCTTATTATAATTTGATTACCAAAATAAAATTAACGGGTCAAGAAATATATGAGGTCATGGAATACAATTTAGAATACTTTGAATTGGATGCGAATGGACAAATGATAGTCAATCCGGAATACATTTCTCCTAAACCACGCCATTATAATTATGATATTTATTCAGGTTTTAAAACAATCGTTGATGTCTCCAAACCCAAAGGACAACGAGTTATTGAGTTGATTGATGAAAGAACCAATCAGCCTTTAGAAAAAGAGCGGCTTTATCAGTTGGCCGTCACTCAATACCGTGCGGTTGGTGGGGGCGATTATACCATGCTGACTCAAGATAAAATAGTTGAAATAACGCAATATGATATTGCGTCTGAATTGGTAAAAGCATTAAATACCTTTGATGAAAAGAAATGGGATACGATTAATCAACATTTTCAACATATCGAATGGTTAAATCAGAAAAAATGAATACAGATGAGGTGTAATTGTGCAAGTTAGATTTGAAAATGTCACCATGCAGTTTGAAGATAAAAAGGTCCTCGATAATATTAGCTTTACCTTGCCTAGTCATGAATTGATTTCTTTTTTAGGCCCTTCAGGTTGTGGAAAATCAACCACTTTATATTTGATTTCAGGATTATTAACGCCTACTTCAGGAAAGATTTATTTTGATGATTGCGACGTCACTAAGTTGGATCCAGTAAAACGTCAAGTCGGATTAGTTTTTCAAAATTATGCCTTATACCCTCATTTGACAGTGTTAGAAAACATTATGTTTCCATTAATGATGAGCAAGATGCCGAAAGCCAAGCGAATCGAAATTGGAAAAAAGATGGCAGCTTTAACACAAATTGACGATCAACTTGATAAATATCCACGTCAATTATCGGGTGGGCAACAACAACGGGTAGCCATTAGCCGGGCTTTGGCGAAATCTCCGTCGGTCTTATTGATGGATGAGCCATTATCCAATTTAGATGCGCGTTTGCGAATTGAAATGCGTGAGGAAATTCGTCGTATTCAACAAGAAACAGGTGTAACGACTGTGTTTGTAACCCATGATCAAGAAGAAGCGCTAAGTATTGCGGATAATGTGATGGTCTTAAATCAAGGTGAAATTCAACAAAAAACAGATCCCGTTACTTTATATAAAGAACCTAAAAATCTTTTTGTGGCGAAATTCATCGGTTCACCCGTTATTAATACTTTTACTAAAAATTCACCTTCTTTAAATCATGAGGCATGGCTATTTGATCATGAATGGGAAACGATTGGGATTCGTTCTGAGCATTTTACATTAGGAAGCGCAGAAGATTATTTACTACAAGCAACGGTTGAGAGAATTGAACATGTGGGGAAAGATATTACGACGCATATGATATTCGAGGGTGAATCCTTTACGGTTACCGATTTAGATTTAGATGTAACAGAAGGTAGCTTGGTGTACTTAAAAGTTGCACCAGAAAAAATAATGTTTTTTGATAAGACAACTGCCAGAGTTGAGGTAGTGAATCATGAATAAAAAACCGACGCTAAAAAGCACCTTACAAGCATTGCTTTATTTGGCACCGATGTTAACATTTATTGGTATTTTTACCATTTATCCTATTTTTAAATCAGTGGCGATGAGTTTTTATACTAATTTTAATTTGTTTACGGGTGAAGTTAAATCGCGAGGATTGGAAAACTATCAAATCGTCCTCAGTGATCCTAAATTTCATCAAGCTCTAAAAAACACGTTTATTTATGTTATTGGGGTCGTACCAACGAGTATTTTTATCTCATTGATGATCGCGTTAATGTTAAATAGTATTCCGTTTTTAAAAGGTTTCTTTAGAACCGTTTATTTCTTGCCTTATGTGACCAGTACAGTGGCCGTTTCGGTGGTGTGGAGTTGGTTGTATCATTCACGCTATGGTTTCTTTAATTATATTCTTAGCTTATTTGGAGCAGATGCCGTCAACTGGTTAAATTCACCTGATAATGCGTTGCCGGCCGTGATGATTATGGCGGTATGGAAGAGTTTAGGTTTTAATATTTTACTATTATTAGTAGGTTTAGGTAATATCAATGAGAATTACTATAAAGCCGCTAAAATTGATGGGGCGAATGCTTTTAATCGCTTTATGAATATCACGATTCCCTTATTAAGACCGACTTTATTTTTATTGTCGACCTTAGGGGTAATCAGTGGTTTTAAGGTGTTCGACGAAGTCTTTGCTTTATTCAGTGGTAGACCTGGACCCGCAGGATCGGCAACCACTTTGGTTTACTATTTATTTGAAAAATTCTATGTGAAATTCAAATATGGTCAAGCAGCAGCGACCGGTATTATTTTGTTCTTGATTGTTTTGGTCATTACTATGGTTCAAAATGCCGGCAACCGCTACTTTGAAAAGAGGGGTGGCTAATATGAAGGGGTTTTTTAAAAACATTTTATTATATATGCTATTGTTTTTAGGTGGCCTGTTTATGGTGTTGCCTTTTTATTGGATGTTAGTAACAAGTTTAAAATCAGCAGGGGAAGCTATTGCGATTCCTCCTACTTGGTTACCTCGGAATTGGTTATTTTCAAATTATGAAAAAGCGCTGAAGGTAGCCCCATTCGCTCGCTATTTTTTAAATAGTTTATTGGTCACCTTGACGACCACAACGGGCGAGTTAATTACGAGCATTTTGGCAGCTTTTGCCTTTGCTAAACTAAAGTTTTGGGGTAAAGATGTATTGTTCATTATTTTATTAGCTACCATGATGGTACCTGGTGAATTAATGACCATACCTAACTTTGTAACGTTAGCAAGTTGGGATATGATTAACACCTATTGGGCTTTGATTATACCATGGCTTGCAAGTGTTTTTTCAGTCTTTACTTTAAAACAATCATTCCAATCGATACCAGATCAGCTTTATTATGCCGCTAAAACCGATGGTGCGAGTGACTGGCGTTTCCTATGGGAAATGATGGTGCCTTTATCTAAATCATCGATTATTGCGGTTATGATATTGAAAGTAATTGGTAGTTGGAATTCGTTTATGTGGCCATTAATTGTCACAAACGATAAGGCATTACGTACATTGCCGGTGGGACTACAAGCTTTTACGACCGAAGCCGGAACTCAATTTGAGTTATTAATGGCAGCGTCAACCTTAGTAGTAGTTCCAATGGTTGTCATTTATCTGTTCTTGCAAAAATATATTATGCAAGGTATTGCAAGTTCTGGTCTTAAAGGCTAGATGACTTAGGATTTATTTTCTGGGAGGAAAACATTAATGAAAAAATTACGCACATTAGCGGCAACTTTATTAGCAGCAACAACTTTAGGCTCTTTTGTTCCATCAGCAAATGCGCAAGAGAAAGTGCAAGTAACTTTTTGGCATGCGATGAATGGTCCACATCAAGAAATGTTAACTAAATTAGTTGAAGAATTTAATGCTTCACAAGAAGGGATTGAAGTTGTTGAACAAAACCAAGGTGACTATTCTACTTTACAACAAAGTATTATGGCTTCTGGTGTATCAGGCGATTTACCGACAATTGCTCAATTAACAGCTTCAAACACGCCGGATTTCATGGATCAAGGTTTATTATTACCTTTAAATGACTTATTAACACCTGAAAACGGCTATACGGATGAGTTAAAAGAAGGGGTTTATGAAACTTTCTTAAAAGGTGCTACTTTTGATGATCAAATTTATGCTTTACCATTCTCGAAATCAGTTCGCTTAATGTTTGTCAATAAAACAATGTTGGATGAAGTGAATGCTGAAGTTCCAAAAACTTGGGATGAAGTATTGGCATTAGGTGAAAAATTAGATGAAGCTGGAATTGAAAAGCCAGCAATGGGATTTGAAAACGAGTTAACCATGGAATATGAAACAATGGCTCGCCAAAATGGTGCAACTTGGATTGCAGATGATTTATCGCAAGTTGATATGTCTTCTGAAAAAGCGATTGAGCCACTTCAATTCATTAAAGATTTATTAGCGAATGAACATGCACGTACAGCAGGTGAAGATGGCTATATGTCTGGTCCATTTGCTGCTGGTGAAAGTGCGTTATATATTGGTTCTTCTGCTGGTTTACAATATGTATTACCGGGTGTAGAAGAAAGTGGTATCGAATTAGAAACTGCACATATTCCGGTCTTTGGTGATGGTGAAGAATTAACCTTATTTGCAGGTAATGATTTAGGTATTTTCTCTTCTGCATCTGAAGAACAACAAAAAGCGGCAGTGCAATTCATGTCATTCTTATTAGAAAATACTGACCGTTGGGCGATTGCGACAGGTTATTTACCTGTTACAAAACAAGGAGCAGAATCTGAAGAATGGACTCAATACTTAGAAGAAAATCCACTTGTTAAAGCTGCCTCTGAAGAATTAGAATTTGGTAAGGCACAAGCTGCCTATGTTGGAGCTAGTGAAGTTTACTCTGAGTTCAAAACAGCATTAGAAAATATTATTATTAATGATGCTGATGCAGCAACTGAAATGGCAAATATCGAAACATTAGTAAAAGGATTTTTAGGTCTATAATTAACAAGACGATCGAGAAATGACAACAGTACGGAAAATGAAGGCTTTAACAGAGGCCTTCATTTTGTTTTATAGGCTCTTTGTCAAATAGTGTGAATGAACAGAGGCATTTTTGTTGACCCACACCGAAAAGTATAGAACCGTTTTATAAAAGATAAACAAAATGATTGTTTCTTAGAATGCTTTTTATTGAAACTTGTATCAGTGTTCGATAAAATGACGAAGGAAATATTCAAGTCAATAAGATTGACCTTATTTGACTAATGGAGTATAATGAATCCAGATAAAGTGAGAAAAGGAGCGATAAATTTGAATTTAATACCTACAGTAATTGAACAATCTTCACGTGGAGAACGTGCCTATGATATTTATTCTCGTTTATTAAAAGATAGAATTATTATGCTAAGTGGACCTATTGATGATAATGTGGCTAACAGTGTCATTGCCCAATTATTATTTTTAGAAGCCCAAGACTCAGAAAAGGATATCTATTTATATATTAATTCACCTGGGGGGAGCGTTTCTGCTGGATTAGCTATTTTTGATACAATGAATTTTATTAAGTCTGATGTACAAACGATTGTTATCGGAATGGCTGCGTCGATGGGTGCTTTCTTATTAGCAGCAGGACAAAAAGGCAAACGCTACGCTTTGCCTAATTCTGAAGTGATGATTCACCAACCATTAGGTGGAGCGCAAGGTCAAGCAACTGAAATCGAAATAGCTGCCCGTCATATTTTACATACGCGCGAGCGTCTTAATACGATTTTAGCTGATCGTACAGGGCAACCAATCGATATTATTGCCCGCGATACGGACCGTGATAATTATATGACTGCGGAACAGGCAAAAGAATATGGTTTAATTGATCATATTATGGAAAATAACAAATCGTTAAAATAATTGAGCGAAAAGAGGATGGGCAAAAACTTTTTAAATTCTGTTCAGGCATATCTATTTAATTAAAAGCGCAGTGGTTGAGTGGCCTCAAACTGTGTCTTTCGACTTGTTTGAGGCCTACTCAACTGTTCGGGGGTGGACAGACGAAGCGAAAATCAACTGATTTTCTACTTCTTGCCCACTCCCAAAGAAAATCTTAATTCTGGACGAAAGTCCAGAATTTTTTTATGAAAATATATGTAATATTAAATCCTTTCAAAGAAAGCCCTTAACCATTTGTTAATATTGAAATAATTCATCTTATTGGCCAATAATCGCCCATATAAGAGGGTTCAATGTCGGCTAATATTATTTGATTTTGATTGCAAACAATATTCAATAATGGTATAGTAGTAATATGGAAAACGATGAACTGATTATTTAGAAGAGTTTTTTATAAACTTGATTGATTGGTCATTTGTTGCCCAAGAGGAGGAACACCATGAAGGATGTTTTTTCTATGATGCAAGCAATAGCACCCGATTTAAGTGCAACATTGCGAACGCGCTATGAAATCCTCTATCACTTAAGACAAGTTGGTGAACCTTTAGGTCGAAAAAATTTAGCTGAACGGATTAACAGTTCTGAACGTTCAGTGCGAACGATTATTGATTTAATGCGTGAACAAGATTTAGTTGAAGTGACAAGAGTGGGGATTCGCTTAACGGAACATGGACATATTGTTTCAGATATGATTTCTGAGACAGTTAAAAACTCAAGTCGTTTACACGATATTGAAGAATCATTAAAAAGTCATTTAGGTATCTCCAATTGTTGGGTTGTACCAGGTGATTTAGATCATGATTCGGTCGTCTATCGGGAATTGAGTTACGCTACTCAACAAGTATTAGAACGCTACTTGAAGTTTGGTCGTAGTATTATTGCGGTGACAGGTGGTGAGACCTTAGCTCATGTCGGCGAAGGTTTAACTGAGAAATTGTCCCAAAATCGTGAATTAGTATTTGTTCCAGCCCGTGGCGGTGTTGGGGGTGGATTTAATATCCAATCCAATATTGTTGGCGGTGTGATGGCTCAAAAAACGAATTCAAAATATGTTCCTTTATTTCTACCTGATGCAATGGAAGAAGATGCGTCGAAAATATTGATGACAGATCCTTCGATTAGTCAGGCAGTGGCATTGAGTAAGAAAGCAGATTGTTTATTAGTCAGTGTTGGATCCGCCGAAGTGATGGCAGAGCGTCGGGAGCTTACTGCACAACAACAACAATTATTAAAAGAAAAAAAGGCTATTGGTGAAGCGTTTGGCGTGTTTTTTGATGAACAAGGCCAAGAAGTATTACGATTACCACGGATTGGTATTCAAATAGAAAACGTGAGCCACATTCCTTTAGTTCTAACAATAGTGGGTGGTGCTACAAAAGCACGTGCCGTAGAAGGCTATTGTAAATTAGTCCAACATCATGGATGGTTAATCTGTGATGAGGGCATCGCAAATATGATTTTAAATGGGGAAACTCATTAAAATAAAAAATCCTTAAGGAGGAAGTCAATTATGACAGTAAAAGTAGGTATTAATGGTTTTGGACGTATTGGTCGTTTAGCATTCCGTCGTATCCAAGAAGTAGAAGGAATCGAAGTAGTAGCAATCAACGACTTAACAGATGCTAATCAATTAGCTCACTTATTAAAATATGATACAACTCAAGGACGCTTTAATGGTGAAGTTGAGGTGTTAGACGGAGCTTTCCGTGTTAACGGTAAAGAAGTTAAAGTTTTAGCTAACCCAAATCCAAATGAATTACCTTGGGGCGAATTAGGAGTTGAAATCGTATTAGAATGTACTGGTTTCTTCACTTCTAAAGAAAAAGCTGAATTACACTTACAAGGTGGCGCTAAACGTGTTGTTATTTCTGCACCTGGTGGTAATGATGTACCAACAATCGTTTACAATACTAACCATGATATCTTAACTGGTGACGAAACAGTTATCTCTGGTGCTTCATGTACTACTAACTGTTTAGCTCCTATGGCAAAAGTATTACATGACAGCTTCGGAATTGTTGAAGGTTTAATGACAACTATCCATGCTTATACTGGTGACCAAAATACTTTAGATGCACCACATCGTAAAGGTGACTTACGTCGTGCTCGTGCTGCAGCTGAAAACATTATTCCTAACACAACAGGTGCTGCTAAAGCTATCGGTTTAGTTATTCCAGAATTAAACGGTAAATTAGACGGAGCTGCACAACGTGTTCCTGTAGCAACTGGTTCATTAACTGAATTAGTAACTGTATTAGAAAAACCAGTTACAGCTGAAGAAGTTAACGCAGCTATGAAAGCAGCAGCTAACGAATCATACGGTTATAACGAAGACGAAATCGTTTCTTCTGATATCGTAGGTATTACTTATGGTTCATTATTCGATGCAACTCAAACAAAAGTTATGACTGTTGGCGACAAACAATTAGTTAAAACTGTTGCTTGGTATGACAATGAAATGTCATATACTGCACAATTAGTTCGTACTTTAGAATACTTCGCTAAAGCTTAATTTATCAAATAGCGTTTCAAAAGCGTCTATCCAAAAGTGCGGGGAGGCAAAGACGCTTCCCTGCATTTTTTATTTATAAAAAACTCTTTAGGAGGAGAAAAGTATGGCAAAAAAAACAGTTGAAGATTTACAAGTCCAAGGCAAAACAGTATTAGTGCGTGTGGATTTTAACGTTCCAATGAAAGATGGTGTTATTACCGACGATAATCGTATTGTTGCGGCTTTAGATACCATCAAATATTTAATCAACAATCAAGCTAAAGTTGTTTTATTCTCTCACTTAGGCAAAGTGAAAACGGAAGAAGACAAAGCTGGTAAATCATTAAAACCAGCTGCTGACCGTCTAGCTGAATTATTAGATCAAGAAGTAAAATTCTCTCCAGTAACTCGTGGTGCAGAATTAGAAGAAGCTGTTAAGTCTTTAAATGAAGGTGAAGTATTAGTTGTTGAAAATACTCGTTTCGAAGATATCGACGGCAAAAAAGAATCTGGTAATGATGCTGAATTAGGTAAATATTGGGCTTCATTAGGTGACTTATTCGTCAATGATGCTTTCGGTACAGCTCACCGTGCACATGCTTCTAACGTAGGCATTGCTTCTCATTTAGAATCTGCTGCAGGTTATTTAATGGAGAAAGAAGTAAAATTCTTAGGTGAAGCAGTGGATAACCCTGTTCGACCATTCGTGGCTATTTTAGGTGGAGCAAAAGTATCTGATAAAATTAAAGTGATTGAAAACTTATTAGACAAAGCTGATAAAGTTATTATCGGTGGCGGTATGGCTTATACATTCTTAAAAGCTCAAGGTAAAGAAGTTGGTAATTCATTATTAGAATTAGATCGCGTTGAGTTAGCTAAAGAATTATTAGCTAAAGCGGGTGATAAAATTGCTTTACCGGTAGATGTCGTTGTAGCTGATGACTTCTCAAATGATGCGAATACTAAAGTAGTATCTATCGACGATATTCCTGCTGATTGGGAAGGTTTAGACTGTGGACCTAAATCAGTAGAGTTTTACACTGAGATCTTAAAAGATGCGAAAACAGTGGTATGGAATGGCCCAATGGGTGTATTCGAAATGCCTAATTTTGCTAAAGGTACTATTGGTGTTTGTGAAGCTATTGCTAACTTAGAAGATGCCACAACAATTGTTGGTGGTGGAGACTCTGCGGCAGCAGTTTTACAATTAGGATATGAAGATAAATTCTCACATATCTCTACTGGTGGTGGTGCGTCATTAACTTATTTAGAAGGCGCAGTTTTACCAGGCGTCGAAGCAATTAACGACAAGTAATCAGAAAGCTCAATGCCAGGGTGGGGGAGTAACTCTACCCTGTCATTAGTTAAGAAATATAAAAGGAGAAGATAGAATGTCACGTAAACCAATTATCGCTGGTAACTGGAAAATGAATAAAACGGCTACTGAAGCTCGTGAATTTGTGGATGCTGTCAAAAACAATATCCCATCAAATGATTTAGTTGATACAGTTATCGGTTCACCTGCATTATTCCTTGAAGGAATGAAAAAAGGGGTTAAAGATACAGAAGTTAAAGTAGCAGCTCAGAACTGTTATTTTGAAGATGAAGGTGCATTTACTGGAGAAATTAGTCCTAAAGCTTTAGGTGCCTTAGGAGTAGAATATGTCATTATTGGTCACTCTGAACGTCGTGAATATTTCCACGAAACAGATGAAGACATCAATAAGAAAGCACATGCTATTTTCCGTAATAACATGACACCAATCATCTGCTGTGGTGAAACTTTAGAAACTTACGAAGCAGGTAAAGCAGAAGAGTTTGTTGGTGCTCAAATTAAAGCAGCCTTAAAAGACTTAACGGCAGACCAAGTAGCTTCATTAGTCATTGCTTATGAACCAATCTGGGCAATCGGTACTGGTAAATCAGCAACTCAAGATGATGCTCAAAAAATGTGTAAAGCTGTTCGTGACGTGGTAGCAGATGACTTCGGTCAAGATGTTGCAGATAAAGTTCGCGTACAATACGGTGGTTCAGTTAAACCTGAAAACATTAAAGACTACATGGCTTGTCCAGACGTTGACGGCGCATTAGTAGGTGGCGCTTCTTTACAACCTGATTCTTTCTTAGCATTATTGGAGGCAGTAAAATAATGAGTAAATCTCCCGTAGCGATTATCATCTTAGACGGATTTGGCTGGAGAGCTGATAGCAATGGTAATGCGGTTGCTTTAGCTAAAAAACCAAATTTTGATCGATATTACAATGAATTTCCACATTCAACAATGAAAGCATCAGGATTAGATGTTGGTCTTCCTGATGGTCAAATGGGTAACTCTGAAGTTGGACACACCAATATTGGTGCTGGACGTATTGTTTATCAAAGTTTAACCCGTATCGATAAAGCCATTGCTGATGGTGAATTCGCAACGAATGATGCTTTGGATCACGCTTTTCAACAAGTATTAGATAATGATTCAGCTTTACATTTATTTGGTTTATTATCTGATGGTGGTGTTCATAGTCATATAAATCATTTATTAGCCTTAGTAGATACTGCTAAAGCTAAAGGAATCGAAAAAGTTTATATCCATGCCTTTATGGATGGACGTGACGTGGATCCAAAAGCTGGACCAGGTTATGTTAAAACTTTAGAAAATCACTTAGCTGCAACCGGCGTAGGTAAAATTGCCACTGTATCTGGTCGTTATTATGCGATGGACCGTGATAAACGATGGGAACGTGTGAAATTAGCTTATGATGCTATTTTCCATAGCGAAGGACCAACCTTTGATTCAGCACAAGCTGTTTTAGAACATAGCTATGCTGAAGGCGTAACAGATGAGTTTATCGTTCCAGCTGTGATTACAGAGAATGGCCAACCAATTGCTAAAGTTGAAGACAATGATTCAATCATCTTCTTTAACTTCCGTCCAGACCGTGCGATCCAATTATCAAATGCAGTTACCGATAAAGAATGGGATAACTTTGATCGTGGCGTACAAGCGAAAAATGTTAAATTAACAACTATGACGCTTTATAATCCTAGTATTGATGCAGAAGTAGCATTCCCACCAATTCCAATGAAAAATGTTATCGGTGAAGTATTATCAAATGCTGGATTAAAACAATTACGTATCGCTGAAACGGAAAAATATCCACACGTTACATTCTTTATGAACGGTGGACGTAATGAGGAGTTCCCAGGCGAAAATCGTATTTTAATTCCATCACCAAAAGTAGCTACTTATGACTTAAAACCTGAAATGTCAGCTTACGAAGTAGGCGATGCTTTGTATAATAGCATTATGAATGATGAAAATGACGCGATTATCTTAAACTTCGCAAACCCAGATATGGTTGGACACTCTGGTATGTTAGAACCAACCATCAAAGCAATCGAAGCAGTTGACGAAAACTTAGGTAAAGTGGTTGATGCTATTTTAGAAAAAGGTGGCTATGCGATAATTTTTGCTGACCACGGAAACTCAGAGACGATGATAACTCCTGAAGGAACGCCACACACCGCTCATACGACAGTTCCAGTTCCAGTGATTGTCACTAAACATGGAATTGAATTAAGAGAAGATGGTCGATTAGCAGACGTAGCGCCTACAATGTTAGATTTATTAGGTCTTGAAAAACCAGCAGAAATGACTGGTGAATCATTAATTAAAAAATAATGAAAAACCTCGAAATGCTTTGCATTTCACCCGATTTATAATTACAATAGAGATAGGTATTTTATACGATCTCAGTGTAAAAATTTATACCAAATTAAAGGAGAAATAAAAAATGCCATTTATTACAGATGTTTATGCACGCGAAGTTTTAGATTCACGCGGTAACCCAACAATCGAAGTTGAAGTTTATACAGAAAGCGGTGCTTTCGGTCGCGGTATGGTACCTTCAGGTGCTTCTACTGGTGAACACGAAGCGGTTGAATTACGTGACGGAGACAAAGAACGTTACTTAGGTAAAGGTGTTTCTAAAGCAGTTGATAATGTTAACAATATTATCGCTGAAGCTTTATTAGGATACGATGTTTTACAACAACAAGCAATCGATAAATTAATGATCGAATTAGACGGTACTCCTAACAAAGGTAAATTAGGTGCAAACGCAATCTTAGGTGTTTCTATCGCTGTTGCACGTGCAGCTGCAGATTACTTAAATGTTCCTTTATACCAATATTTAGGTGGATTCAATACTAAAGTTTTACCTACACCAATGATGAACATTGTTAACGGTGGATCTCACTCTGATGCTCCAATCGCTTTCCAAGAGTTCATGATTTTACCTGTTGGTGCTCCTACATTTAAAGAAGCTTTACGTTGGGGTACTGAAGTATTCCACGCATTAAAAGCAATCTTACATGACCGTGGTTTAGTAACTGCTGTAGGTGACGAAGGTGGATTTGCTCCTTCATTCGAAGGAACTGAAGATGGTGTTGAAACTATCTTAGAAGCTATTAAAAAAGCTGGTTTAGAACCAGGTAAAGATGTATTCTTAGGATTTGACTGTGCTTCTTCTGAATTCTATGAAAACGGCGTTTACGACTACACTAAATTCGAAGGTGAAAATGGTGTAAAACGTACAGCTGAAGAACAAGTTGATTATTTAGAAGAATTAGTAAACAAATACCCAATCATCTCTATCGAAGATGGTATGGATGAAAACGACTGGGAAGGTTGGAAATTATTAACTGAACGTATCGGTGATAAAGTTCAATTAGTAGGTGACGACTTATTCGTAACAAACACTGAAATCTTAGAACGTGGTATCGAAAACGGCGTTGGTAACTCAATCTTAATCAAAGTTAACCAAATTGGTACATTAACTGAAACATTCGATGCAATCGAAATGGCTAAAGAAGCTGGTTACACAGCAGTTGTATCACACCGTTCAGGTGAAACAGAAGATTCAACAATCGCTGACATCGCTGTTGCAACTAACGCTGGCCAAATCAAAACAGGTTCATTAAGCCGTACAGACCGTATCGCTAAATACAACCAATTATTACGTATAGAAGATGAATTAGGCGAAGTTGCTAAATACAACGGCTTAAAATCATTCTACAACTTAAAAAACAAATAATTAGTTAATAACTAATTGATGTCGCGCTCCCTCAATGAGGGGGCGTTTTTGTGCTTACATGGATAAAAGTTGGAAGGGTGCTATTTATCAATTATAGGTTGCAAGCATGAAATAGCAAAAAAGCAAAGAAATGCGAATAGATTGCAATTTCTCTGCTTGAAATTTGATTGTAGAATTGATAGATAGATTATCGCATGTTACGCATGATACTGCCCTAATCGATTTTTTACATTAGGAAAAAAGCCCACTTGTTGCGAGAACTAGGAAAATGAAATAATAAAGATAGAGTCCTACAATGAGCTGATTCAAAGAGCGCTGTCTTTTGAATAGAATCAGGACCATTATGATTAAAAGAGTCGAACTTAACTTATTGTTAAGGATGATGTTAACATCAAGCAAATGGAACGGTAGACTGACAATCGGTAAAAGAAAGTATATCAGTAGCAAAATGATTTGTAAGCTTTTCGAATAGATAAGTCTCATAGTATTCACTCCTTTAAATTAATATATACCCTACCTATTTCTTTAGCATTTGTATCATTAAACAAATTGCTTTTTTGTTTCTAAGGAAAAATGGATACAAGTCCATATGGCGACTCCCTAAAGATAAAACTCGGTCAATTAAATTTTGAGAATTAATAAGTCCTACTCATATTTCACTTATATTTTAACAAAAAAACAAGAAAAATCAAACTAGTCTTAAGATTTGGAATGTGGTCTAATTCAACAATAACTCTGCAATAATTAAGTTAATGAAAAATCGAGAAAAGAGTCAGACGGCTAGAAGTTGAATGTTTTATTATTTTTTAGGTTAGTCTATACCTACTTATCATTGGTTATTTGTTTATAAAATGGTAAGATAAATCTAACAGAAATCACGTGATGAATTTCATAAAGAGAGGACGGTAATATGCGAAAACAACGAGAAATGAGTGCCCGTGAATGGTTAATCAGGCGTAGACTAAGTCGTGTTTTTCATTTCCTATTAATCGTATTAGGTATTATTCTCTATTATAAAATTTGGCGCAATCCCTATTTAATGTATCCAGTCATTAGAATAGCCTTCATTTTTGTGCTTATTTATTACCCGATTCAATGGCTTTTATTAATCTATGACAAATGGAAAAGAAGAAAGCGACGTTAGTATGAGTTTAGTAAAATAGTGTTAAATAACTTAGGAGGTGGCTTATGCAAATACTCATTGTTGAAGATGATAAAATAATTGCTCGACAATTAAAAGGCGAGTTGGAAAAGTGGCAATATCAAGTTGCTTTAATTGAAGACTTTACGAAAGTCATTGAAGAATTTAAAGCATTCGAACCTCATTTAGTATTAATGGATATTGGGTTGCCAGCTTTTAATGGCTATCATTGGTGTCAACAAATTCGACAATTTTCAAAAGTACCCATTATTTTTATTTCTTCTCGAGCAGACAATATGGACCAAGTGATGGCAATTCAAATGGGAGCGGATGATTACTTAACCAAGCCGATTGATATAAGTTTATCTTTGGCTAAAATCCAAGCGCTCCTTCGCCGTTCTTATGATTATACTGTTGAAGCGCCACAAACGAGCTATGGCGGGTTAAGTATCGATTTTGCTAATGCGAGTGTTCTCTATGAAGGAACAACGGTCGAATTAACTCATACTCAATTACAAATCATGGAGTCATTAATCGAAGCTAAAGGTGGATTTGTCTCGCGAGAAGCGATTATGGATCATTGTTGGGATCAAGCTAATTTTATTGATGATAATACCTTGTCCGTCAATATTTCGCGCATTCGTAAACGCTTGGAAGATCAAGATGTCAAAATGAGTATTCAAACAAAAAAAGGACTTGGTTATGCTCTGAAGGTGAATGAAAATGAATAGATTGAAACAATATCTTAAACTAAAATGGACATCTTTGCTTTTGTATATAACACCAATCGTTTTAACGATGATTGTCATGATCGTCTACCAATTAGATGGACAGATGATTCAATATATATTATGGTTGAGCTTATTTGTCGGCGTAATTTTATTTGTAATTAGTTTAATTCGCTTTGAACATGACCAATTACAACAAGAAGAATTGCAAGTTTTACAAGATGAAAATCACCATTTAAAACAAGAACTCCATCATATCCGACTCGAAACCGAGACGTATTTTCTGACTTGGCTTCATCAGATGAAGACGCCGATTGCGGGGGCACAATTATTATTGAGAGAAGAGTGCGGTGACAATGCCAATGAATTACGCTTATTAATGACCGAAATTGATAAATACACGAGTATGGCATTATCATATATAAAATTAATGAATCCTGGTACGGATTTGGAGTTTACTAAGTTAACATTAGATGAATTGTTAAGTCCACTGATTAAGAAATATCGATACCAATTCTTTTATTATAATGTGAGTTTGGAATATGAGAGATTAATACAAGTGGTGATTACTGACGGTCACTGGAGCTCCCTGATGATTGAACAAATTCTTTCAAACGCATTGAAATACTGCCAAAATGAAAATGACGCAAAAATATCAATATATTTTAATGAGGCAACACAAGAGTTGGCAATTCAAGACAATGGTATTGGTATACAAGCAAGTGATTTGACTAAAATCTTTGATAAAGGCTATGTTGGCTTTAACGGACGTTTACATGAAAAAGCCAGTGGTCTGGGGTTATATTTAGTCGATCTAATCTCAGAACGCTTAACACAACCTGTTAGAGTTGAATCAGAACTGGATCAAGGTTCTATTTTCTATATCAAGTTTAATCTTGCAAAAATGTAAGATTAGACTTGTTTTTGTTAGATTAGATAAAGGCAGCTACTCTTGATATCCGGTAAACTTAAGTTAACAAATCAAAGGAGTGAGCAAAATGTCATTATTAAAAATACAAAATGTTGAGAAAGTATATGGTAAAAAAGGTTTTGGTGTACTAACGAAAGCTCTTAAAAATGTTAACTTTGAAGTCAATGAAGGAGAATTTGTCTCAATCATGGGGGAGTCTGGTTCGGGTAAAACAACCTTACTAAATATCATAGCAACTTTGGACCAACCGACGAATGGACAAGTTCTACTAAATAATTTACCATTATCTGAGATTAAGTCAAAAGATATTGCGAAGTTCCGTCGAGAACGTCTCGGGTTTGTTTTCCAGGATTTTAACGTGTTAAATAACTTCAATAATAAAGACAATATCCTCTTGCCATTAGTTCTCTCGGAAAAAAAGATAACCGAAATGGAACAACGTTTATCAGAGATTACCCCTATCTTAGGGATTGAATCCTTATTAGAGAAGTTTCCGTACCAAATATCAGGAGGGCAACGTCAACGCATTGCGATTGCGAGAGCGATTATTACGCAACCGGATATTTTATTAGCTGATGAGCCAACGGGAGCATTAGATTCGAAAACCTCCCAAACAATTTTAGAATTATTTCAGTCATTAAATGAGATGGGACAAACGATTTTAATGGTAACCCACTCGATTAAAGCTGCAGCAATGTCGAATCGCGTCTTATTTATTAAAGATGGGATTGTCTTTCATGAAATTTATCGTGGGAATGATTCAGTACAGGTGTTCCAAGAACGAATTGCGGATAGTTTAACTGCAATGAATCAAGGTGGCGAATAATTATGAAATTAGGACTTTATTTACAACTTGCTTGGCGAAATTTAAAAGCCAATCATCAATTGCAAATACCATTCGTATTGGCCAGCAGTATCATGTTTGCAACGCTGTACATCATGGCATCATTAAAGACCAATAAATTTGTGACAGAACGCCATACGGAGTTACCCATCTTAATGGGACTGGGGATTTTTATTGTAGCTTTATTGGCCATCATCTTTACCATCTATGGTCAAACATTTATCGCAAAAAGAAGAAGTAAAGAATTCTCATTGTATTCTATTTTAGGATTTGAGAAATTGCATATTTCAATGGTTATTCTAATTGAGCAATTTATTAATTTTGTGGTGATTGGTTTATTGAGTATTGTAATGGGGCAATTAGTTGGGACGATTATGTTTAAGGTGATGACAAGACTGCTTAAAGACGTAGCCGCCACCTTAGGCGATTATCCACTTTCTTGGTATGCTATCTCTGTAGTACTAATTTTATTGGCGGGTATCTTGTTCGTATTATATCTATTTCAAACATTCCGAGTAAGCTTGTTAAATCCAATTGATTTAATGAGCCAACAAAAATCTGGAGAAAAAACTGGGAAATTTCAATGGATTTGGTTAATTTCTGGATTGGTGTCACTGGGTGCGGGTTATTATATAGCTTGGACTACAAAAGGTCTCTTGGATGCCATTTTAATGTTCTTCATAGCAGTACTGCTCGTGATGATGGCAACCTATTTCTTATTTATGACATTAATCTCATTTGTATTGAATCAATTAAAGAAAAATAAGAACTACTATTATCAACCAAATCATTTCCTATCAATATCTGGAATGTTATACCGAATTCGTTCAAATGCTATAAGTTTAGCGAGTATTGCCATTTTAAGTACAGGTTTTATGTTAGCGTTAGGAAGTACCATTTCGATTTATGGCGGGATTGAAGATACTATAAAAATGCGTCATATACGCGATTATGAAGTTTATTCTTATGATCATGACTATTTTTTAGATGAAAGCCCCGACGCTATTTTGGCAAAGAAAGAAGCACTTCAAGAGCAAATAAATCAGTTATCGGACGTTCAAGAAGTAAAGGATGTTTATCTAACTGAAAGTATTTATATAAATTTAAGATTATCAAAGGATATGAATACTTTAGAAAAATTAGCAAATATCGAGATCATGTCAAAAGATCGGACTTTTATTGGAACGATTATGACCATAGAAGATTATAATCAATTGCATGGGACCAAGCATCAATTAAATGAAGGCGAAATATTATTAAATGATTTGAACGAGGTTTTAAAAGATAAGAAAGAGCTCAATATTGCCGGGAAACAGTATCAAGTCAAATATAATACCGATCCTATTTATACCAATGTTATTATTGATTATGTCCAACTTGTGGTACCAACACGAGAAGAGATGATGGAACTTGGTAAGTATTATCAACTAGAGAATACGGTTATGGGGCCAGGTAGTTTTAGAATTTCCTTTGATGTAACGAAAGATAGTGATGCTCTAAAAGATAAAATAGCAACTGTTTTTGCTGGGGGTAATCAACGTGTATTAAGCGTTGAACAGACCCGTAAAGAAACGTATCAATTTAATGGTGGGTTCCTATTTTTAGGGATTATGATTGGTGTGGTGTTACTGGTCGGTACCGTCTTAATGATTTATTATAAACAAATAACCGAAGGGTATGATGATAAAGCCAACTTCCAAGTCATGAAACAAGTTGGATTACCAGAAGAAATGATAAAAACAACGATTAAACAGCAAACGTTTTGGCTCTTCGCCTTACCGATTATTGTGGCTGTTATTCATGGTTTAGTTGCAAGTAAGATAATTTTCCGCCTTTTAGGGTTGTTCGGTATTTATAAATTATCACAATTCTTTATCCCTTATCTGATTGTTATTACTGTTTTCGTGGTAATTTATTACATTGTGTATCGTGTTACTTCAAATGTTTATTATCAAATTGTGAATGAAGAATAAATTTACTAAATAACCGTTAATTACATTTTTGCGGTGAAAATGAATCTATTGGGAGTGGGCTAGAAGTTGAAAGTACTTCAAGAGCTCGCTCCCTTTTCTGTTCTCTCTTTTATCGGCATGTTATAATAAAAGAGCAAAAATAAGAAAAGGGTGTGGTAGTCATGACAGAATTACCAAAACAATTTGATTGTTGCGTCATCGATTTTGAGACCGCAACACATTATAATAATTCAGCCTGTTCCATCGGTATGGCGTTTATTAAAGACCTTGAAATCGTTGAGCAATTTTATAGTTTAATCCAACCACCAGGAAATCGTTATGCTCAGTCCAATATTCGCGTGCATGGCATTACCTCGAAAGGGACTGCAACAGCGCCAACTTTTGGCGAAATTTGGCCGCAGATTGAATCCAAAATCAATTCAACGCACTATATTTCAGCTTATAATAGTCAATTTGATATGGGTGTTCTGCTTGAATCCGCACGATATTATGGCATCAAAGTTCCGGAATTTAAGACATTTGATGCGATGTTTTTTAATCCAAGTTATCGCAATCAGACTATGAAATTAAGTGCCTTAGCCCGTCAATTTGGTTTTACTTTTGAAGCGCATAATGCAATGGCAGATGCCGAAGTAACAGCCAAAATTTTAATTGCGACGATGAAAGAATATCGTACGGATAATTTTGGGGAGTTTTTAAAACTTCATCAAATATTTGTCAAACCAATAAGTCGATTTAATACGACAA
The DNA here is from genome assembly GCF_033564055.1 of Globicatella sp. PHS-GS-PNBC-21-1553. Classification (NCBI taxonomy): domain Bacteria; kingdom Bacillati; phylum Bacillota; class Bacilli; order Lactobacillales; family Aerococcaceae; genus Globicatella; species Globicatella sp. PHS-GS-PNBC-21-1553. The sequence goes on along the minus strand of NZ_CP085470.1, from coordinate 734,733 downwards.
CGGCGAATCATTTTAAACCGAAGTTTCAAAAATTTAAAAAAGCACTGAAAATTACCGATATTAATCAAGTGCCACCAAAAGAAGAATTCTCTGGCCATTGGTTACAAGATAAAAATGTAGTCTTAACGGGTGAGTTTGAAACTGGAAAAGATGAATTAATGATGAAAGTGCGCTATCATGGTGCAATTTTAAAATCAACGGTTACTAAAACGACGAATGTTCTAATTGAGGGCTGGCAAGATCCGAAATATCAAGATGAAAATGGTCTGGTTGAAAAACAACGGAAGGCTCGCCAATTAGTAGAAGAGGGGCATCCAATTATGATCCTATCAGAAGCTGATATATTGGAACAATTGTAAGGGAAGTTAATGCTTCAATCAAAGAAGGAGATACATTTTATGATAGAATTAAAGCCTTTTAATGAGCAAGATTTAAAAATAATTTGGGCCATTGGTTTTAAAGAAGATTATCCAGAATGGTCAAAATGGAATTCCCCATATTTTGATGAATATCGTTCGTATCAAACCTTCGAAGAATTCAAACAAAGTAAAGTATTTGATTATTTGATGTCTGATACTTGTCGAGGGATTTATTTAGATAATAAGCCGATTGGGATGGTGTCACGCTATTGGGAAAATAAAAATGACCCGTTGGTTAGAGATTGGGATTATCATTTATCAATCGAATGTATGGTCAAAAGGGATTGGCTCCATGGCATTAACTCAGTGGGTTACCCAAACATTTACCGATTTTCCTGAAGTACAACGAGTTGGTTTGACGACTTGGTCGGGTAATCAAAGAATGATGCGTGCGGCTGAGAAAATTGGGATGACACAAGAAGCGTGCATTCGAAAAGTAAGATACTTTGAAGGTATCTATTATGATTCAGTCAAATATGGCGTCTTAAGAGATGAATGGGAAAAGCATCAAGATGCATTGGGAAGTAGTTTCAAGGAACTAGAGAATTTTCCCAACATTCGTAGAGCAAAAGTAAAAGATGCGGATGCTATTGCGGAATTAAGTCGTGTTTCATTGGGTTATGAATGTAACAATGAAGAAGTTAAGTCTAAGCTCACAGAATTATGCAATAAATCGAACCTAATCATTCTTGTACATGTTGCTGCAGAGTCGGAAAAAGTGGTAGGCTTCGTACAAGCAGAACTTTATCAGGCAGTTTACTTCAAAGATGGATTAAATATATTAGGTTTAGCAGTATTACCAGCGTATCAAGGGCGAGGAATTGGTCGACAATTAATGACAGCCGTTGAATCATTCGCTAAAGCAAATCGATTATCATTCATTCGATTAAATTCTGCAGAATACCGTCATGAAGCGCATGCTTTTTACGAAGGAGTTGGCTACCGTTCGAATAAAATACAAAAAAGATTTATTAAAGAAATTGAGTAGGGGTGGTAGGATGCGATATGTATTATTGTTACGAGGAATCAATGTGGGTGGCAACAATCGCGTGGTTATGAAAGAATTAAAAGAACAATTGACAAAGGTGGGCTTTCAAAATGTGAGTTCCTATATTAATAGTGGCAATCTGTTTTTCGAAACGGAACTTGAGCGAACAACGATAATAGAACGTCTCAATCAGCTTTTTGAAATACATTATTCATTTGACCTTAAGTATTCATTGATAGATGCGAAAAGATATTTAGCAGAATTTAACCAGCTTCCAATCTGGTGGCAAGAGGAAATGGCTCGTAAAGACGTCTTGTTTTTTACAGATGAAATTAATCGAGAAGCAGCCATTAAGAAAGTCAGCCAATATTCTTTACATAATGAAAAAGTACATTTTGGTGAGTTAGCTATTTATTGGGGAAAACTAGATGAAGCAGAATTTTTAAAAACGGCCTACCATAAGCAATTAGCAAAAGAATCATTTTATAAACAAATTACTATACGCAATGGCAAGACCTATCAAAAAATTAAGGAGATTCTTGAAAGTTAGGAGTGAATTAAGTTGCAATATATTGAAAACCCAAAAATTGACCTTGATCAATTACTTGATTTGTATAAGTCAGTGGGATGGACAAGTTATACCGGTCAACCAGAAATGTTGAAAAATGCCTATCGTCATTCACTCTATACCCTAGCTGCTTATGATGGTGAGCGACTCATTGGAATAATTCGAGCCGTTGGAGACGGTTATTCCATTCTTTTTATTCAAGATTTGTTAATTTTACCGGAATTTCAACGTCAAGGAATAGGATCAAACTTGTTAAATAAAGTCATTGATACGTTCCCTAATGTTTACCAACTGCATTTATTAACGGATAATTCCGAAAAGACCAGAAAATTTTATGAATCTAATGGCTTTAAAGATGTCAAAGATATTCAATGTACCGCCTTCACTTTTATCGGAAAAGACAAGAAATAAAAAAACATTAATTTTCTCGCTTTATTGTCCTATAAACATCTCAATATTATTATAAACCAGAACGGTCCTCTAAATCTTAGTGTACTGCTCTCCAAAAGTTAGTTTCTTGGTCTAACTTTTGGGGGCACTACATAGTTCGCATTTAGGGGGCTTTTTTTGATGCTATTTAAAAAGTGATATTAATGCTCATTTCCTGAATTTTAAGAAAAGTGAAGAATGCTCCTTGACATTTATTAGTTTATATAGGAAAATATAGGAAATTGAAGTTAGGAAAAACTAGGAAACAAAATGGGGAGGGGAAGAGAATATGAATTCAGAACAAACTTATTATACTGGGAAAGAAGTCGCTGAAATGCTAGGAGTAACAACCCGTACGATTCGTAATTATTTAAAAGAGGGTAAACTAAAAGGTACTAAATTTGGTGGTCGCTGGAATTTTACTCAAGCAGATATTGATGATTATATTCAACAAGAAGAGCAACAGTACAAATCAAATTCAAATGAAAGGTTTGAAGGAGTTGAACATTTTAATCTAGAAATAATACAAATATTTACCAATGCGCATTTACTAGAAAAAGCAATTGAAAATGTTTTGACTTTGATGAATCAGTTAATATTAGATAAACCAGAATATCAATATCGTTTTTTTTATAAGAGGATCGGTGAGACGCAAGCTGTGTTTAATTTTAATGGTCTATTGAGCGGATTTTCTTTATTAAGTGAAAGCATAGCACAGGTATTAAAGGATTAGGTGAGTAATTATGCAATTATTAAAGAAAATTGGTCCGAAAATTTATTTGATAATACTGATAAATGTGATAATCATTGTCTTATCACGTATCGTAATTCCGTTATTAGTACCTAATAATCAAAGCCTATTGTCAATGGATACCCGTACTATTTTATTCTTTTTTGGATTTGTTATGCTGGGTTCATTTACGATCCAATCAGTACTGAGTATTTTATTTGAAAATTTGATGACGCAATATAAAGTAGAACTATATTTAGATCAGGTCGCTAAACTCCAACAAATGCAATATGATGCCATCTTAAAATTAGGAACGACATCCATTGTGACTCGATTTTTTGAAATGGTTGATGCCATTTATTTCTTTCTCTCGGGTGGTTTAGCTTCGTTCTCATTAGCACTCATTCTAATTATTATTTCCTTAATTATTGCTTGGTGGATTGACATAAACGTGTTTATTGCCTTAATTACCTTAATTCCGATCAACTATTTTGGGTTTAAGAGAATCAATCAAGAATTGTCGAGACGCATGGCCTTATTTCAAAAGACCTTTAGTAAGACACAATAAAATATTATACAAGCGCTAAATAATGTGGAATTTTTAAAAACAAGATCAAATACAGAACAAGTTCAAAATTTGATAAGTTCGGATTTATATCATTCCTATCAAGCGCTTGCAGAGACCAATAAATTTGCAGGTATCTCATCTAATCTTATTGGAATGTTAAATCAATGTGTTCAATATTCTATCTATATTTCCATAACATTATCAGTAGCAAGAAATCAAAGTTCTATTACCCACTTGTTAACCACTAGTATTGTGTTGCCTACCTTTTTTCAAGCGTTAAGGGAATTGAACAGCGCCAATCTTGATTTTTCATCATTACGAGTGTCTAACGAGTACCTTGAGAAAGAAATAACCCCATTTGTTGAAGTGGAGCCAGCAGGTCAAAATTTAACGGAAGTCACTCAGGTCGAGATGACAGAAGTACGATACCAAATAGAAGAGCAGCGGTTCCAGATACCTGTGCATCAAGTTTTTTATAAAGGTGATTGGATTCATATTGCTGGACCTTCAGGAGTAGGTAAGAGTTCATTAGTCAAATTATTGTTAGCTTTAAGGGAAAGCACAGGCATCAAAATTAATCAAGTGCCGCTCGATTCATTTGAAAAAGCCAGTTTAAGAAAAAAGATTGCTTATGTGACACAGGAAATTCCAATTTTTAATAAAACTTTAGAGGAAAATATTGGATTAGGACGATGCTTATCACCGAAAGAAAAAGAAAAGATTGAGGACAGTCAAATTTTAAGTTCAATTTTAAGAACAAAAGACTGGCAAACATCCATTTTAAATGCCGGAAATAATCTTTCAGGTGGTGAAAAACAACGGATTGCGATTGCGCGTTTGCTTTCATCTAATCCAGACATCATCATTATAGATGAGAGTACAAGTGCCATTGATCATCAAACATCTGAAGCCATATATCAATTGTTAAAATCAACCTTTAGCGACACCATTGTCTTTGTAATTACTCATGATCAGACTAAGCAAGTGTTTTGCAATCGTGTTATAAAATTAGGGTAGATACCATTTATTTATTGTTATTGTCGATTTATTGATGGAAAAATAACATAAAAAGGGTTAAACTATTAACAATGCTAAATACTTTTATGTGTGGAGGAAAAGAATGAAAAGAATTACCAATGACAGTCTCTTTGAATTAAAAAGCTTGGCGAATCCTAAAGTAGCACAAAACAAAGTGTTCTTTATTGAAACCCAAATGCGTAAAAAGGAAAATGATTATTTTGGTGAGATTAAAAGTTATGATTTAGATACGAAACAGCTTAAAGTGTGGAGTCCAAACAATGTTTCCGTACAAAGTTTTGATATTTCACCTGATCAAACGTTCTTAAGTTATACGGCAAAAATTGAAGGCAATGAAAAGTCACAATTATTTTTGATGCCTATGGATGGTGGCAGTCCAATTCAGTTAACCTCAGAAAAGGCTGATATTACGAGTTACCTTTGGTCTAAAGATAGTCAAACGGTCTACTATCAGGCAACCAAAAAAGAAGAGATAGATGCTGACGAGAAAAAAGATAACTCATCAAAAGAATTTCCACAACCAATTCATATTGAAAAAATTACCTATAAAAATGATGGTGCAGGATATGTTAAAACTGATTTAACCTACGCGATTAATAAAGTTTCAGTGGCAACGAAAGCGGTAGAAGAGGTAATTGTGTTGCCTTACTCTGTAAGCTTCGCTGATATTACGAAAGATGAATCAAAACTATTTATTAATACGAATCAAGCCAATGAAGACGAACTGGCATTTGCTAAAGGCGCCATTAAATGGATAGATTTAAAAGCGAAAAGTTTCGAGTCGTTTGAAGCAACTAAGGAATTTGCTTCAGCAGGATTTGTTGCCTTAAATCCAAGAGAAACGCATTACTTATTAGTTACCAATGACTTTACTAATGGTTTTGTAACCCATTCAAAATTATATGTATATGAAGTGGCTACGAAGAAATTAACCAATGTACTGCCAAAATTTGAGTACGATTTAGATGATAGCTTGGTGGCGGATTTCCAACAAGCGGTTCATGGATTCGAATTTAAATGGCTCGATGATAAGCGCTTTATCTTTTCAGCTACTGTAAAAGGTGAAATTCATTTATTTGAGGGTAACCTTAAGGGCGAAGTAGAAGGCAAATTGTCCCAGTCAATGCATCTTACTTCGGGTATCGAAGAGTCTGGACGTTATTATATTACTTATTCTACCCCAACTGTTCCAAGTCGTTTAGCGGTAGTTGAGGCTGACAAACAATTAGAAGATTTATATAATCCGAATGAGCAATTTGAAGCAGAGCATGAGATTGTGAATCCTGAACGATTCTGGTTTAAAGGTTATGATAATTGGGATATTCAAGGTTGGTATTTAGCACCAATCACTGAAGAAAAACAACATCCGGCAATCTTATACGTTCATGGTGGACCTCAAGTCGCTTATGGCGAAAGTTTCTTCCATGAAATGCAAGCTTTAGCACAAGCAGGGTACGGTATCATCATGTTAAATCCTCGGGGAGGAAGTAGCTATAGTCAAGAATTTGTTGCAGCTATTTTAGGTGAATATGGTCATCACGACTATGATGATTTGATGTTAGGGGTTGATTATGTTTTAGCACAACACCCTGAAATCGATCAAGACAGATTATTTATTGCAGGTGGTAGCTATGGTGGCTTTATGACCAATTGGATTGTCGGCCATACTGATCGCTTTAAAGCGGCTGTGAGTCAACGTTCTATCTCAAACTGGATTAGTTTCTATGGCGTTAGTGACATTGGGATGTTCTTTGTCGAGTACCAATTACAACGCGATTTATCAGATGTGGAAGGTCTATGGAAGTTATCTCCACTTGCATACGCTCAAAATGTGAAGACACCAATCCGCTTCTTGCATGGACAAAGTGATTTAAGATGTCCTCAAGAACAAGCGGAACAAATGTATATTGCAATGAAAAAACATGGAGTGGAAACGGACTTAATATTATACCCACAATCAAGTCATGGATTGTCACGTGAAGGTCTTCCTAACTTGAGAATGGAACGATTAAATCATGTGAAAGAATGGTTTGATCGTTACAAATAAACAAAATATTAGTAAAAAACGATATTAAAAGCTCACTTAGACGCTAATTTTTAGTTTCTAAGTGAGCTGTTTTTTTAATAAAATAAAAAAATTTCGAAATAGTGTTATTGTTTGAAAAATATATTGTTTATCAAACCGACTTCTTCACTTCATATCGACGTGCGACTAATGATAAAGAATAACATACAATGAAATATAGAACCGCGGAAATAAAGAATACTTGTAAAATAACATCGACATCTTGGTTATAGATAATTTTCGCATTATGCATAATTTCCGGTAAGGCAATAATCGTCGCTAAAGACGTATCTTTAATTAAGGCAATTAATTGACTTACAATCGCTGAAATCATATTACGGATTGCTTGGGGTAATAAGATTAAGCTTAAGACTTGCCAAGTATTTAATCCAGATGCGTATCCGGCTTCTTTTTGTCCACTAGGTAAGCCTTTTAATCCAGCGCGGATAATTTCTGAAATCATGGCTGATTCGAAAATAGTCATGGCAGTTACTGTCGACCAGAAGATAGATAAACGAATGCCAATTTGTGGTAATGCAAAATAAGTAAAGAAGATAATTAATAATAAGGGTAAATTACGAACGGTGTCGATTAATAAAGCGAGCAAATCTGACACGACCGGTATATTTTCATAACGTAAAGTACCTAAAATAATCCCAAAAATTAAACTTAAAATGATGGTCACGGCAGCGACACCAATGGTCACCCATAATCCGTTTAATAAGAAAGAAAATTGATTGCCGGTAATAAATAATAATGTTGTCATCTAAATTCCTCCTATCGGCTGGTTTGACTTTGACGTTCTTCTAGGCGTTTAACCATTAGACTGATTGGTACAGTAATGATCAAGTAGAAGATTCCGACGATAATATAGGTGCCGAAGACATTATAGGTTTCACTGACAATTAAGTCGCCTTGATACATTAAATCTAGGCCAGCCACCATTGCAAAGATAGAGGAGTTTTTGACGAGGTTAATCATTTGATTGCCTAATGGTGGTAGCACAAGTTTTAAAGCTTGTGGCAAAATAATTAGGAACATCACTTGCGTTTTTGATAACCCACTTGCAAGACCTGCTTCTCTTTGGCCATTTGGAATAGTTGTAATCCCACTTTTGACAACGTCCGCAACGAAAGAAGAAGTATAAATACTTAAACCAATGACACCTGACATAAAGCCACTAATGTCCGCGCCAGATAACGGGACAACCACATAGAAAAACATGACAATAATTAACAACGGAATGTTACGAAATACTTCGATGTAGACAGTAGCGATACCACTAAGTAGTTTATTATCGGAGGTTTGAGCAATTGCCATTCCAATTCCAATGATAAAGCTAGCGATTAATACAATCAGTGAGGCCAATAAAGTATGTCCGAATCCGGATAAAAATTGACCAGAATAGGTATTAAATAGTTCAAGCATATTACTCAGCTCCTTTCGTTAATACTTCCCCAAACCATTTATTGTAGATTTGGTCATAGGTTCCATCCGCTTGCATGTCAGCAAGGTGTTGATTAATCTGAGATAAAAATCCTTCTTGTTGTTTATTAACAGCAATCCCATAAGGTTCATCGGTAAAGTTTTCACTGACAACACGATAGCCTTCGTTTCCAACTAATAAACCTAAAAGAATGGCATTATCAGTCGTAACGGCATCACCTTGACCTGCTTTTAGTGCGGTAAAGCCATCGGCATAGGTTTCTAATTCGATGATATTGGCTGCGGGTGCAGCTTCACGAATATTTTTAGCACTAGTTGATCCTTTAACCGTAATAACCGTATGCTCAGCCGTTAAATCCTTAACAGAATTAATATTAGCATCATTAGCAACTAATAAAGATTGCCCAGCTGCAAAATAGACATCACTAAAGTCAACGACTTTTTTACGAGCATCGGTGATAGTCATGGTAGCGATAATTGCGTCGATATTTCCGTTTTTTAGTAAAGGAATACGGGTTTTACTGGTAACTTCAATAAAGCGAGCATTTTCAGCATCACCGGTAATACGACGAGTTAATTCTTTCGCAATATCAATATCAAATCCTTCAATTTCTTGAGTTTCAACATTATAATAACCAAATAATTTCGTATCGTTTTTAACGCCCCATAGGATAGTTTGATCTTTTCCGGATAAGCGCTCAGCCACATCTTTAGTTAATGATTTTGAGGCAGCTTGATTAAAGACTAAGAGGAAAATCGCGATAATCGCAATAAACAATAGATAGGCGATTGTTTTACTGTGTTTTTTATAAGACTTCATACAATCACCTCTTAATGACGAATAATCTTACTTAGGAATTGGACCGCTCTTTCTTCTTTCGGTTGAGCAAAGAAATCATCAGAAGGGCTGTCTTCTACGATTTCACCTTGGTCCATAAAGATAACACGGTCGGAAACTTCTTTCGCAAATCCCATCTCGTGAGTAACCACAACTAACGTAATCCCTGCAGATTTTGCGACTGAATTCATTACTTCTAAAACTTCGCCAACCATTTCAGGGTCTAGTGCTGAGGTTGGTTCATCAAATAGCATAATGTTTGGTTTCATTGCCATCGCTCTCGCAATCGCAACACGTTGTTTTTGACCCCCAGATAACATCGTAGGATAGCTGTCAATTTTATCTAGCATCCCGACTTGATCTAATAACTCTTTCGCTAGTTTTTCAGCTTCGGCTTTAGGTTTCTTTAATACTTTTGTTGGTGCTAAGGTAATATTTTCTAAAACGGTCATATGCGGATAAAGCTCAAAATGTTGAAATACCATCCCGATATGCTTACGAATATTTTTTAAATCAACGTTTGGTGCATTCAATTGATCATCATCAATCCATAATTCTCCACTATCAATAGATTCTAAGCCATTGATTGTTCTAAGTAGAGTACTTTTACCTGAACCAGAAGGGCCAATTAGTACGACAACCTCTCCCGTCTCAATCTTTAAATTTATATTTTTAAGTGCATGATAGTTTCCATAGTATTTATCAACTTGTTTAAATTCGATTGTCATAGTTGATACCTCCTAAAATTTTTATTATTAGAATAACATTAAATTCAAATTAAATAAAGTCTTATATTCCAAACGATGTAAGATAATATTACATGAAATAACAACGACCTATCAAATAAGTATCTTCATTGACTATTGAGAGCAAAAAAATACACTTAATAAATATCGTTAGGCCATGGTGCGGTAGTCATAACCGAAGTGATGATGATGGTTTGTAATACGAATAAAAATTTTAATCAGTATAGTGCGTGATGAATAGATAAAAAAGTAAAATGCCGTGAAGAAAAACGGTTTTAAGGCGGGTGCTATCTATTATAAGATTTGCAAACACAATAATCCTACGTTTTGTACTAAAAAAATAAAAACAATCCTCACATATGACGATGATAACGCTTTTAGAAAACGTTATCATGAGAGTGTAAGATAAAATAAGGCACAAAAGGAGTGTTCAATATGTCAAATATCAAGACGGTTGGGGTAGTTGGAGCAGGCGCTATGGGTTCAGGTATTGCAAACCTTTTTGCGCAAAATGGATATCAAGTTATTTTGCGTGATGTAGAAGAACGTTTTATTCAAGCTGGTATGGATCGCATTACTAAGTTTATGGAAGGTTCTGTAAAACGTGGTAAATTAACTCAAGAACAAATGGATGAAACATTAGGACGTATTCGTACAACAACAGATTTAAATGAGTTTAAAGAAGTTGACTTTGTTGTTGAAGCAATCATCGAAAAAATGGATATCAAACAAGCAGTGTTTAAAGAATTAGAAGGCATTGTACGTGAAGATGTTATCTTATCAACCAATACTTCATCATTATCTATTACTGAAATCGCCAGTGTATTAGATAATCCAGCACGCTTTGCGGGTATGCACTTCTTTAACCCAGCACAAGTAATGAAATTATGTGAAATTATTTATGGATTAGAAACAAGTGATGAAACTATCAATATTGTTAAAGAATTAGCTGAAAGCATTCGCAAAGAAGTGGTTATCGTTAAGAAAGACGTTCCAGGATTCATCGTTAACCGTATTATGATTCCTCAATTCATTGAAGCAATCAAAGTATTAGAAGAAGGAATTGCTTCTAAAGAAGATATCGATAAAGCAATGCGTTATGGTTTAAATCACCCAATGGGCGCATTTGAATTACAAGACTATGCTGGGGTAGATATTGGTTACCATGTAATGAACTACTTTGCTAAAGAATTTGGTGACAATCGTTGGACACCACCTACTTTATTAAAAAATATGATTCGTGCAGGACGCAATGGTAAAAAATCTGGAAAAGGTTTCTACGATTACGACAAAAAATAATATTTCTAATAGGCTATAAAATTTAAAAAATAAAAAATTTGGAGGTATCCTCATGGTAAAAGAATCAAGAGCAGATAAGTTGTTTAATAGTGGCGAAATGTTTTATTCAGACTTATATAACTATGCAGATGCATTAACTGATGGTGAAAAAGAAGTCTTAAAAGAATTAGAAGAAGTATTAGAAAAAGACTTAAAACCTTTATTAGCTGAAAATTGGCACAATGCAACTTTCCCATTGGAAGCATTCCAAAAAGTAATTGATATGCGCTTAATGGATGATCCACGTTTATTAGAAGGACGTGAAGATGGACGTATCTCAGAATTATTCCGTGGATTTCGTGCTTATACTTTAGCGAAAACTGACCCAGTATTGGGAACTTTCTATACAGCTAATGGTGGTCTTTTCCATGAGTGTGTTCGCGTGGGTGGTAGTGAAGAGCAAATCGCTCAATTAATGCCTGGAGTTTACTCTTGGGAAGGTTTAGGCGTATTAGCGATGACTGAACCAGATCATGGTTCTGATATCGCAGGTGGTATGGGAGCAACAGCAAAACGTGAAGGCGACCACTGGATTTTAAATGGTCACAAAAAATGGATCGGTGCTGGTGCAATTGCTAAATGGCATGCGTTCTTTGCTCGTGACGTTGATGACAATCAAGTGAAATTATTCTATGTAGAGCGTGAATCTGAAGGGGTAGAAACTTTTGTAACACCTCAAAAAGCTTTCTTCCGTATGATGCCTAACGCAGAAATCATCTACCGTGATGTTAAAGTACCTGAATCACAACGTGCTCAAAATGTTAACTCTTGGAAAGATTGTGCTAACATTTTACGTAATACACGTTCAGACGTTGCTTGGTTATTAGCTGGTGCTACAGCAGGTGCGTTTGAAGCAGCATTAAAATATACTCGCGAACGTGAACAATTCGGTAAACCAATTGCTAACTTCCAATTAATTCAAGAAAAATTAGCACGTATGGCAATGAATGCTCAAGCAACATTAGCGATTGCTGTTCGATTAGCTGAACAACAAGAACAAGGTATTTACCGTGAAGAAGCTTCTTCAATGGCTAAATTACATAATGGTTTCCGTGCTCGTGAAACAGCGGCATTAGCTCGTGAAGTAGCTGGAGGTAACGGAATTCTATTGAAATACGATATTCCAAGATTCTTTGCAGATATCGAAGGTATGTATACTTACGAAGGAACTCATGAAGTGAACTCATTAATTATTGGACGTCACTACACAGGATTATCAGCATTCATTTAATCAAACAAAAGCGTGTGGCCAGACTGCTGAAATTCTCAGTGGTTTGGCAATCACTCATTTAATAGAAAAGATAAGACAAAAAAGGAGATATTTTATAATGTTAAATGCTAAACAAGAAGAAATCGTAATCGTTGGTGCTGCTCGTACACCAGTTGGTGCTTACTTAGGAGTTTTAAAAACAGTTCCAGTTGAAGTTTTAGGTGAAATAGCTTTAAAAGAAGCTGTTAAACGTTCAAACTTAGAAGTGTCTGACATTGATGAAGTTATTGTGGGGCACGTAACCGGAACTCAAACAACTAATAACTTAGGTAATATTATTGCGATTAACAGTGGATTAGACAATCGTTCAACTGGTATGACAATCAACCGTATTTGTGGTTCAGGTATCCAATCAGCAATTTCTGCAACATTAGAATTATTACATTCAAACAAAAAAATCATTGCAGCAGGTGGGGCGGAATCATTATCTAGAGCACCTTTCTTCTTACCAGAAAGCGTTCGTTATGAAGGGTTCAAAGCAGGTAACCAAGTATTGATCGATGCAAACTTAGAAGGACACTCTTCAGCTTCAGGTCGTGACTCTGGTATTCAACATATGGGTAATACAGCTGAAAATGTGGTTCGTAAATATGGAATTCCTCGTGAAAAACAAGATCAATTTGCAGTTGATTCACAAGCGAAAGCTGCCGAAGCAATGGAAAATGGTCGTTTTGCACAAGAAATCGTACCAGTAGAAATCGTAGGTCGCAAAGGTCAAGTAACTGTAGTTGAAAAAGATGGTCACCCAAGACCAGGTACAACATTAGAAAGCTTAGCAAAATTACGTCCAGCATTTGAAAAAGATGGAACTGTAACAGCAGGTAATGCTTCAGGATTAAATGATGGGGCTGCGTTTGAAATCTTTACTACTCAATCATTAGCTGAAGAAAAAGGTTTAGAAGTAATGGCTCGCGTAGTAGACTATCAAATTTCTGGTTGTGCACCTGAGACAATGGGATTAGGCCCAGTATTTGCGATTCGTGAAATGTTAGAGCGTCAAGGAATGGACTTAGTCAAAGATATTGATATCTTAGAAATTAACGAAGCATTCGCAGGTCAAACAATCGGATGTTTAATTGAATTAGGTATCGACATGGATACTGAATACTATCAAAATAACTTTAACCCACATGGTGGTGCAGTTGCTTTAGGACACCCATTAGGAATGTCAGGAGCGCGTATTATTACTTCATTATTATATGAATTCAAAAATAATCCAGATAAACGCTATGCAATTGCTTCAGCATGTATCGGTGGTGGACAAGGTATTGCGTTGTTATTAGAAAACGGCTATTACAAAGGTTAATAGGAGGAAATCATTAATGACACAAGAATTTACAGTAGCAGTAATTGGTGCCGGAACGATGGGTTCTGGTATCGCTCAAAAAATTGCCCAAGAAGGAATTAAATGTTATTTAGTAGATGTAAACCAAGCAGCTGTTGAACGCGGAATGGGCATCATTGAAAATATGTTAAACCAAGGGGTAGAACGTAAAGTTTTCACTGAACAATTTGCAAAAGAAACATTGGATCGTTTAATCCCAACAACAAATTATGAAGACTTAAAAGAGGTTGACTTCATTGTTGAAGCGGTATTTGAAGATGAACAAGTAAAAGCAGATGTATTAAGTAAATTAGATAAAATCTGTGATGAAAAGACCATCTTAAGCTCAAATACTTCAAGTTTCTATATTAAAAACTTAGCAAAATCAACTAATCGTCCGGATCGATTCATTGGAATGCACTATTTCTTCCACCCAGCGAAAAACCGTTTATTAGAAATCATTTCTCATGAAGGTACGAGTGAAGAAACAGTTGCGATTGCTAACAAATTTGCTGATTTACACGGTAAAACTTCTATCACTGTTAAAGATGCTCCTGGTTTTGCGGTTAACCGTTTCTTTGTTCCATGGTTAACAGAATCTGTTCGTATTTACGAAGAAGGTTTAGCTAATAAAGCAACTATTGATGCAGCCGCTCGTGATGCCTTCAAGATTGGAATGGGACCATTCGCTTTAATGAATGCTACCGGAATTCCAGTTGCTTACCATTCTGCTAATACTTTAGCGCGTGAAATTTCAAAATTCTATAAACCGGCTGAGTTATTAAAAACACAAACTGAATCAAAAGAATTATGGGATGTTGAAGATGGCGAAGTAGACGAAAGCAAATTCGAAGCAGTGAAAGAACATTTATTAGCAACAGCGATTGGTGTTGCAGGTAAATTAGTTGACGAAGGTGTTGCAACTATTGAAGATGTTAACCGTGGTGCAGTAGTAGGTTTACGTTGGAAACAAGGACCATTCCAATTAGCTAATACAATTGGGGTTAAAGAAACCTATGAAATGACGAAACGTTTAGCTGAAAAAAGTCCTGGTTTTGAATTAAGTGAAACCTTAAGAAAACAAGCTGAATTAGGTGAACCATTTGAGTTTAGCTTTGTCGATTATGAAGTAAAAGATGGTATTGCAAATATTCGCATTAACCGTCCAGAAGCAATGAATGCTTTAAACCCAACAGTAGTTGGTCAATTAGAAAAAGCGTTTAATGAAGCTGAAGCAGACGAAACGGTTAAAGGAATTGTCTTCTCAGGTGCAGGTAAAGCCTTTGTTGCGGGAGCTGACTTAAAATTTTTCGTAGATGCAATTAAAACAAATAACTTAGACAATAACTACAACTTCACTTCAGGTGGACATAAATTATTACGTCGCATCGAATTAAGTGATAAGTTAACGATTGCATTATTAGATGGTTTATCTTTAGGTGGTGGTTCTGAATTAGCCTTAGCATGTCAAGCAATTGTTGCAACTGAAAAAGGATCATTTGGTTTCCCTGAGAGTGGCTTAGGAATCTACCCTGGATTAGGCGGTATGTTACGTACTAACCACCAAATTGGTAAAGAATTAGCGAAATATTTTGTCTTAACAGGAAAAGGTATTTCAGCTCAAGCAGCCAAAGATTTAGGCATTGTAACTAAATTAGTCGATGCAGCAGATGTTCAGTCAGCAATCAAAGATTTAGTTGAAAATGGTGCACCAGATAAATATCGTCAACGTGAAGTGCCAATGCAATACGCTGAAATTAAGCATGCCTTTAACGATGATAACTTTGAAAAAACAATCAAAGGCATTGCAGGCGACGGTGTTCGTGAAGAGTTCGCTCAAAAAACAGCCAAAACAATTGGTTACAAAGCACCCGGCATTTGTAAAGTCATTCCGGAAATGATTGATCGTCAAGCTGAAATGACGATTGATGAAGGAATTGAGTATGAATTATCTTTATTAAATGAAACTTTTGCGAAACCAGAAGCATTAATTGGATTAGAAGCATCGTTAGCAGGTAAGAGACCAGATTATAGCAGCCTAAATTAGTAGAACAAATAATACACGTCCCAGAGTGGATATTGTAAAAGGAGCATAAATGATGAGAATAGATTGGTTTGCTGATCGAGCACGTATCAGTGGTTCGAAAGTAGCAGTAATAGAAGCCGAGAAGGGCCGCGAGTGGACTTTTGACCAAATGAACCAACGTGCCATTAATTTAGCGGCTTATTTACAAGAGAAAGGGATTCAATCTGGGGATCGTGTTGCATTGTTTTCCTCAAATGACGTAGCCCATTTTGATTTTCTGTTAGCTTGTACAAAATTAGGAGCCGTCTTTGTGCCGATGAATTGGCGCTTAAAAGATACGGAAGTCCTTCATGTTGTACAAAATTCAGAACCAAAATTGTTGGCTTATTCAAGAGTACATAAAACACGTTTAGGTCTAATATCGGAAGAATTACTCGATGTTGATATTGACAGTGAGGACTATGATGCGATTGTTGATCCTAGTAAAAATAAGACATTCCAACCCAATCAATTATTGTCTGAAGAAGACATCGCAGTCTTGATTTATACAAGTGGTACGACAGGTTTGCCAAAAGGAGCAATGATTAGTCATCGCGCTATTATTTGTAATGGCTTAAACAGTATTCCAAGTTGGAACATTCATGCCGAAGATCGTGGTATGACCACCACACCGATGTTTCATACAGCCGGACTCTTCTGTTTCACGATACCTATCTTGATGGCAGGAGGTCAAATGGTTGTTCAACGCTTCTTCGATGCAGATGAGACCATCGAAATCATCCGTGATTTTAAACCGACAAAGGCCTTCTTTGTACCAACGATGTGCTATATGTTAGCACATTCGGATCTATTTAATAAAGAGAATTTGAGCTCTTTAAATTATATTATTTCTGGTGGTGCACCACTATCTGAGAATGTTTACCAGTTATTTGCCGATCATGATTTACCATTAGTGAACTCGTATGGACTAACGGAGATTGGACCAAATAATTTTTCAAATACACCGGAACGTCAAAGAATGAAGAAATTATCTGTTGGAAAACCAATCATGTTTAATAATGTGAGACTAGTAGATGATGAAGGTAATGACGTGCCGCAAGGTGAAGTGGGTAACTTGATTATTAGTAATAACGCTAAATTTAGTGGCTATTGGAATAATACAGAAGAAACAGCGAAAGTGTTGAAATATGATTTTGTCTTTACCGGAGACTTAGCACGTATGGATGAAGAGGGAGATTACTTTATCGTAGGGCGTAGTAAAGACATGATAATTACCGGTGGCGAAAATGTCTATCCAAGTGAAGTAGAAAAAGTGTTAAATCAATTCCCAGGAGTAGTCGATTCAGTAGTATTTGGTATTCCAGTTGAACAATGGGGTGAATCCGTGGTGGCAGCAGTCATTACCAAAGGTTTAGATGAATCCATTATTGAAGAGTTAAGCGAATATGCTAAGTTAAATTTAGCTGGCTATAAGACACCAAAACGCTACTATTTATTGGATGAATTTCCAAAAACACCCATTGGCAAAATCGATAAAAAAGCATTATTAGCGATGGCACAAGAAATTGAAGAAGGTCGTCAAGATTTAAGTAGACCTAGACAAATCATTATGTAATACAAATAGATAATAACAACCTATTTAGGAGGAAAAAGAATGAGCAAAGTAATTTCGTATCGTGAAGCCGCGAATTTAGTAAATGACGGCGATTTATTAGCAACCTTAACGTTTGGATTAGGTGGGCTACCAGAACAATTATTAGTAGGTGTCGAAGAACGTTATCAAGAAGAACAACATCCAAAAGACATTACCTTCATGTGGTCTTGTGGGATTGGTAATAACCAATATGGACGTGGTGCAGACCATATGACCGCGCCAGGATTAGTTAAACGATTAATTGCGGGTCACGTAGGATCATCTCCAGGCATGGTTGAAAAAATCGTTAATAATGAGTACGAAACCTATCTATGGCCACAAGGGGTTATTACCCAATTATACCGTGCCATTGCAGGACGTAAACCAATGTTAACGAAAGTCGGATTAAAAACATTCGTAGACCCTCGTTTAGAAGGTTCTCGTTCAACAACCATTACTAAAGAAGATATCATTAAGGTAGTTGAGTTAGACGGTGAAGAGTGGCTACAATACCCGAATTTAAAAATTGATGTTGCTTTCATCCGTGGATCTTATGCTGATGAAAATGGGAACGTATCAGTTAAAGATGAAACTTGTAAATTAGAACAATTAGAACTCGCAATGGCTACTAAAAACTCTGGTGGGATTGTCGTTGCGCAAGTAAAAGATGTTGTTCAAAATGGTTCAATTCATCCGAAAGATGTTCAAATTCCATTTGGTTTAGTTGATTATGTTGTAGTAGCAGAAGAAGAAAAATATCACCAACAAACAATGGGAACTTACTATAACCCTCGTTTAAGCGGCGATATTAAAGTGCCAGTTAAAACCGATAGCGTCAAACCAGCTAAATTAGATGTACGTAAAATTACTGCTCGTCGTGCTGCAATGCAATTACGTCCAGGGGATACCATTAACCTTGGCTTCGGTTCTCCAGATATGGTTGCGCAAGTCGCAAGTGAAGAAGGTGTAGCAGATCGTTACAATGCTACATTAGAGATGGGGTTATGGGGTGGAATTCCTGCAGTTGGCTTAGACTTTGGATCAGCTCTAAACCACGAGGCATCTATTCCAATGGCTAATCAATTCGACTTCTATGATGGTAACGGATTAGATTTAACCGTTTTAGGTATTGGAGAAATTGACCAATACGGTAATAATAACGTGACTAAATTCGGTCCGAAAGTACCAGGACCTGGTGGCTTTATCAATATTTCTCAAAACACGAAACGCATTGTCTTCATCGGTTCATTTACGGTAGGAGGTAAATCACACTGTGAAGATGGTAAGTTAGTCATTGATGATCAAGGTAAAGGACCTAAATTTATTAAGAATGTTGAACAAGTTTCATTCTCTGGTGAATATGCAATGGAATCAGGACAAGAAGTCTTATACATCACTGAGCGTGGAGTATTTGACTTATTCGAAGGACAAGTTCGCTTGATTGAAATTGCACCAGGTGTCGACTTACAAAAAGATATTTTAGATCAAATGGAATTTACTCCATTAATTTCAGAAGACTTAAAAGAAATGGATCCAGGTATCTTTAGTGAAAAATGGGGTGGCTTAGCAGCAATCATTGATGCGAACGCTAAATTAAACGAAAAATAAACAAATCATACAATACAAACTCTTTAAGGAAAAAGTCGGGAGGTTAGATACTTCCGGCTTTTTTGATTATTAAAATAAAACTGAATTAATACAAGGGCTCTATAACATTGAGTGGGCATAAACTTTGATAAATTTTAGTCAAGATTATTGTTCATTAATTAATAGCGCATTAGTTGAGTGGTCTCAACCTGCGTCTTAACGTAGCTGAGATTAAACTTGAAAAATTCAGTCAAATTAATGCACGTTAATTTATAGCGTAGTGGTTGAGTGGCATCAACCTGCGTCTTAATGTAGCTGAGATTAAACTTGAAAAATTCAGTCAAATTAATGCACGTTAATTTATAGCGTAGTGGTTGAGTGGCATCAAACTTCGTCTTAAAGATATTGAACATAAATTTGAAAAATTCAGTCAAATGAGTGCATATTCATTAAAAGCGCAGTGGTTGAGTGGCATCACACTTCGTCTTAAAGATATTGAACATAAATTTGAAAAATTCAGTCAAATGAGTGCATATTCATTAAAAGCGCAGTGGTTGAGTGGCATCAACCTGCGTCTTAAGGACTTGTTTGATACCTACTCAACTGTGCGGGGGTAGGCCGACGAAGCAAAAATTATTTAATTTTCTACTTCTTGCCCACTCCCACTAGCCTCAATTCCCTTGAGAAATTGTTATTCTAATATAAGCAGTTAAATGTGTTTGAAAGTGCTTTTACATAGAGTGTTTCGTGTTATACTAAAGAGAGAATATATAAGTGAGGTCAAAATAAAATGACTAATTTAGAAACTAAACAATCACGAGAAGAGTTTATTCGTCATATAGAAGAACATATGAAGCAAGCTTCCCGTAAATTATTAAAAATAAATTCTAGAGATGAAATTATGACCGTTCTAGGAGAGAGTTTTAAAGAATTACTTAAATGTGACTTTGTTGGGATAGGTTTAAATTTAAATGGCTACTTAAGACTCCATTATTTATCAGGAGATATCGACATTGAAAAGATTTTTCCTTATCCCACAGATAAAGTCAATCCGATATTGTATGAAAGAAGTATTAAATCCGATGATAATTATTTGGACCCTGATTCTGTTTTAATTCAATATTTTAAAAAGAGTGGTATTGATTCATGGTTTACAGTTCCAATAGCGGAGGATCATTCAGACTTAGGGATAATTATTGTAGGTTATTATGATACGCGTCCCTTTTTTAACGAAATGCGTGAATTATTTAAAGAATTAGGTGCTTATGCAGCAATTGCGATGAAAATGATTCAACGTAATGAGTCGAGCCAACGTCAAATATTGTATTTTGCACAAGCCTCTCATCAACTGATGATGCAAAATTCAATTGAAGATCTGCTAGAGAAAGTGGTGACATTATCCGGTCGCGAATCGCGATCTCATTACACAGGGGTTTACTTACTCGATCAAGCGCATGAAGCTTTATTACTACAAAAACCCACTTTTGGTTATGTCACGTTAGATGATTATATCCCACTTAGTAAAGGGAATTTATTAAAAGATTATTTACCGAGAGTGGAACAAATTGGTTATTCGCAAATCACGATACCATTAGTTATCAATGAACAAATGGTTGGCGCGATGGTATGCGAAAAACCAGCCGAACAGATTTTTTCTGGAAAAGATTTTGAGTTGCTGCAAACTTATGCGAATTATTTTAGTGCAATGTATGAAAACTTGTCATTGAGACGCCAAGAAAAAATACGTCGTCAAGAATTAGAGGAATTGTTTAATTTACAAAATAATTTAATTAAAAGTTCGTTAGAGCAAACGGATATTGATAAGATGAATCAACTATTAGGTGAATTTGTCGAACGGGATATTATTGTCTTTGATCAATTTTTAAATCCTTATTCTAAATATTTACAAAAAGATTCTAGTTTAGAACTCGATGTTTTAATGAAGGAAATTAAGAACTATAAGTTAAAACATGTTCATTTGGCTAGTGAATTTAGAATCTCAGTTCAAGATACAGAAATGGTTTTTAGACGAATTGAAGGTGACCGTGAGGCATTGGGATTTATTGCTTATTCTGAAAATAAGGTTAATTTGAATAAAGAAACGTTTAATTTGGCTATTTCAATGGCATTAAATATTTATGCAACCTTCTTCATGAAATATAAAATTGAACGAGATGCTTTAAATCAGTTGAAAAATAGTTTCGTTGGGACATTGTTCTCTGGAAAACCTCATGAAGAATTAAATCAAATCATTACTTATGCTTCATATTTCAACTTTGATATTGATAGTTCCTATGATGTAGGCTTATTAGCAATTGAAGATGTTGTACCTCATTCGGATGATTTAGTGGTGAGACGAATTGCGCGTAATACGGTGATGAATGAGTTGATTTATCATTTATCAAAATTCGATTCTAAATTAGTAACCGCTATTTATAAAGGAAGAATTGTGCTGTTGAAAGCTATTCAGGGTGAAGAACCAGGTATTTATTGGCAAAAACTCTTTAGGACGATTCGAAAAGCTGTGAATCCCCAAATAGGGTTATGGATTGGCATTGGCGGGCAGGTATTAGAATTAAAAGATTACCGTGATCGTTATGACAAAGCGAAACATGTTTTAAATGTTATCCAAAGAACAGGACATGAACCAAACTTTGCGAGCTATGATGAGTTAGGGTCTTATGTGATTCTTAACGAATTAAATCAAATTGATGAAACAAAACTATTTGTTAAATCCCAATTAGGTAAGCTTTGGGATGCATCGATTGATAGTAGTATGGATTTATTTGAAACCTTAAGAGTCTATTTAAATAACCATTGTAGTGTCAAAGCGAGTGCAGACGAACTGTTTTTACACCGTTCAACCATGAATTATCGCTTAGAAAAAATTAAAGAGATTTTAGAAATAGAGTTGGATGATAATAAACATCAATTTAATTTACTATTAGCCTATCATTTATTTGATCTTTTTGGAGAAAAATTATTTGAATAATATTTATATTGAATAGCCTTTTTGTTTTGTAGTCGAACAGGAAGGCTGTTTATTTTTATCATTATCTAAGATAATCGTTTTACTATCTCATTGAGCTTGTTCTAAATATTAATTCGTTAGTTTAGGATAAGGTTAAGAGATGAAAGCATAATTTTATGTTGAAACCAGCCATAAATTATTAAGAGGGAGTCTGTATTTTTATTAATTTTCTAGTGTATAATGAGTGAGATATAAAGTGAAAGGGAGTATGTATGTGAAAGGATTGTTGATAAGAGGAGTGATATTGGTCAGTACAATACTAATGTTTGGGCTCAACCATCTAAGTATCTGGCATTTAGTCTTAATCATCGGCTTTATTGCAGTCACAAAGGACGTTGAAATAAGGTTTAATCGGAAGGATTTAGGATGGATGGTGTGTTTTATTTTATTGAATGTTTTTTCTTTTTATATGAATCCACCGAAGCAATTGGGCTATGAAATGGTACTGGCGGTTTTAAGAGTGGGCTTCTATTTTTCATTATTTAAAATCGTTACTGCTATGACCGCTAAAAATATGCTGTATCACATAGAAGGATTGCTTAGTAACTGGCAAAAGACTCAGTTTTTAATAATGATGATCCTGGCATTACTCAGTATCTATTTTCCGCTACTGCTTGCTTTTAGCCCAGGGAATATGTATATTGATTCCTATTCTCAATGGGGACAAGCAATGGGAGGGATTCCCTTATCGGATTGGCATCCGGTCTTGACCACCTTATTGATGAAACTCTCTTATAAATTAATCGGAACGCCAGTCGTGTATACCTGGATGCAAGTGATGGGCTCCATCATGGTCCTGACTTATTTTAGCAAGCAATTATTGGATCTTCGACTTAAAAAGTCTTATATTTTATTAGTAGTGTTTACCATTCTATTCACGACTCTGTTACTATCAAATATGGTTACTCTTTATAAGGATAATTTGTATAATCTTTCTTTAGTTTTAGTCACCTTATTTTTAGTAAGGATTTATTTTATTGAACCAACTTGGTTGCAACATTGGAGCTCGAAGATTATATTTGCCTTTAACTTTAATGTGGTGCTATTAGGTCGGCATAATGGGTTTTATGTAGGCATCGCATTTTTAGTGATATGGTTATTGTTTTCTTTTGATAAATGGAAAGATGTAGCCATAATAATGGTCTTAACAGCTTTAATTTTTATGGGGTATCACACATTATTAAATCAACGATATGCTATTGTACCAGGTTCACCGAGTGAGAAATATAGTATGGTATTACAGCATATCGGTGCAGTGGTTGATGCAGGAAAACCATTAACGGAAAAACAAAACGAGTTTTTAGATCAAATTTTACCACGAGCAACTTGGCAAGAAAAATATACCCCTGTTATGATTGATCCAGTCAAATTTCACCCGGACTTTAATAAAGAATTTATTAACACTCATCAAAAGGAGTTGTTAAAGAACTGGTTAACCATTGGTCAACAATATCCGCTACTCTACTTAAGAGCAGAATTACAGCAAATACGACCATTATGGGATGTGAATGGATGGGAGCATGGTTTGCCAGGGACTCAAATGTTTCATTATATGATCAATTCACCGAAAGCGTATTATGATCCTTATTTACAGCATTATGATTTTGCAGTAGAGCCACTACGTAATTTGATTGCTGAGTGGTCTTATCAGCAAGCTCCGCATGATGGTGTTCATAAGCCTTTTATTACGAGTGTGGCATCAGTTAGTATTTTAGTTTTATTTGCATGCTCCTTTTCAGTAATATTTGCTAAAAGATGGACATATTTATTGATTTTATTGCCTTCTTTACTTCATTTGGGGACATTATGTTTGGCGATGCCCGCTTATAATATTCGTTATATTTTAGCACCCGTTATCACTTCGATGATGTTAGCCATAATTTTTAAGGTTGTATCAACAAAAGCTTTGATTTCATCATAATGATATCGCTTTTATCTGAAATATGGTATAATTAATTTAGTATAATATTTAGATAGGGGTGCATTTGATGCAAGTAGAAGATATTTTATCGATTTTACAAAATGATATTAAAGCGGCAGTATTCTCATCAGTAGATGCTGAAGGCAAACCACATGCCCGTTATATTAATGTGGGGGTAGCCAATGAACAAGGAATTTTCTTTATGACGAGTCCGAAGACTAATTTTTATAAGCAATTACAAGGGAATCAAAATGTTGCGATTACGGCGTTGAAACAAGATGATTATTTAATTCAAGTGATTCGTATCGAAGGGAAAGTAAAAGAAATTGGTCGAGAAGGCTTAGAAGAAGTTTTAAAAGATAATCCGTTCGTTAAACATGTTTATCCTAATGAGAATGATGTTGCAGCCGTGCAAGTCTTTCAAATGTATGAGGCAGATGGATTTTATCAAAGTTTAACACAAGGACATAAATACACCTTTACCATTGGTAAATAACGGATTTAGAGATTAACTAAAGACTCTTGAATAAGACTAAACGATGACTAGATGATGTCTAAGTAACATAAAGTGATGTTATGACAGGAATATTTTGTTCTTGCTTAATATTAGAATGAAAGTGGGTCTAAAGGGAGTGGAGCAGAAGTGGAAAATCGAATGATTTTCGCTTCGCTTGTTCACCCTCCGCACAGTTGAGACTACTCACCCCTTGCGCGATAAACTAAATAGCTGATACCAAACAAATTTTTAAAGTTTTTGCTCAGCCTCTGAGCTCACTCTTTTGATATAAATAAAAGCTCCTCAAGTCGATTGAGGAGCTTTAATTATATGGTTTTATTTAAAGAAATTAAAAATATCTTTCATAAAGTTTGTGATCGGATTATCACGACGGTTTTCATTTGGAATACCGTGTTCTTTAATCAACGATTCGATTTCATCGCTTTGAGTGGTTTCGCCATCAACGGTAGTTTCTTCTTCTACTGGTTTTTCGTGTTGATTAATAGGCAAACCTTCGTTTTTATATAGCTCAGGATATTCTGCTAATTTATCAAGTAAAATTTCAATTTCCCAATAAGAACTCATCGTCATTTCTGCGGTATCGAATAGTCCCATCACAACGGCATAAATTTCACGACCGTTTTCCTTACCGGAAGCGACAAAGTTTTTACCTGCTGCATCAGTCATACCAGATTTTAAGCCGGTGATTTCTGCTCGTTCATATGCGCCACCTGGTAATAATTGATTAGGATTGGACATGACAACTTCATATTCTGTTCCTTCTTGTGCGACATAACTTTCCGCGCTAGTCACTTCCAAAACTTCAGGGAAGTCGCGTACAATATGTTGTGCCATCAATGCCACATCAGAAGCAGTCATTTGATTTTCATTTTCGGCAACTGAACCTTCAATCCACCAATCTTCTGGGATATATTGATTTGGAATACCAGAAACAGTATAAAATTCAAAGTTGGTCATGCCCCAAGAATTTAATAATTCGCGAATCGCTTTAACACCTTCTTGTTCTGAACCGTATAAATGCCACATTAAAGCAGATGTTGCGTCGTTACCTGATAATAACATAACACCGTAAATTAAGTCTTTCACGGTATACTCAACCCCACCATATAATCCCATGGCTGACATTTCTGGATTAAATGACATATTATCTTCAATTGCTTGAGGGATTTCAATTTTGTCATCCATTTTCAATTTTCCGTCTTTAATAGCTTGGTAGACTAAATATATTGACGCAACTTTTGACATAGAAGCGATAGGATAACGCGTATTGGCTTTTTGTTCAGCTAATACACGATTTGTTTCACCGTCCATCACCACGTAAGAACGAGCGTCAATATTGGAGGCGTACCAGTCTAAGATGTCTTGAGGGTAATCCTCGGGTAAGACATAGGGGTCAGTCTCTTCAATAACGGGTACGTCTCCTCTTAAGATTGGGGTTTTTGATACCTGTGCAGAAACGCCAATCGGTCCACTAATCATGGATAAGGTTAAAAATGTTAGTAGATATTTAGAAAATTTGGATGTTAAATTCAAAATAAATCCTCCTTAGTAATAGTCCCTAATAATTATAGCAAATAAAAGACAAAATGTGGTATAAAGTTAGAAAAAATTCTAATTTTTCAAAAAAACTTCACAATTAATAGTCACGATTATGCTATTATATAATGTATATATAATTTTAAACATTGTGTTTCTGGAGGTGTTACTATGAAATTATTGATCCGATATACTTTACCAGAACGTCTCTTAATTTATGCAACTATGAGTATTGTACTGCCATTTTTCATTAGCGGTCCGATAATATTCATGATTTTATTGATTCTAATGTATCAAAAACGCGATAGCTTATTAGAACTTTCAAAGGCACTATCACCCTGGTTGATTTTTTTGTATATGCAGAAGTGGTTGCATTATTGAATTATAATTTTTTAGGTGCTCTGCTTCCATTAGGTTTTTTATTATTTGCATTATTCTTTTGGGTTTATCGTCAAATAATAAAACGTGATTTGTTTGTTTTATTAATGAAGATTTTGAGTATTGAGAGCGGCCTGATTAGTATACATGCCATTAGTACTTATTTTAAATTTATTCAAGAGCGTTCATTACCTTGGACTTATATAATGACTGAAGCAAGTCCTCAATTTAGAGCTGAATCATTCTTCTTTAATGCTAACTATTTCGGGCTCTATATTGTGATGGCGATGGTGATTACTATTTATTGGTTTACTATTGCCAAAAACAAAGGGGAATATGCTTTCGTTTTATTAATTTTATCCTTAAATAGTATTTCAGTTATTTTAACTGCTTCGAGAATGTTAATTCCAACGGTTTTAATTGGTGCTTTTGTGATATTATGGTTTAATTATCGACGTATAGCAATTGTGTTTTTAACGCTAGGTATGGTGGGTTTAGTGGTGATTATTTTAAACCCGAGTATTTTCCCACGTTTTCAGTCACTAGCTTACGGTTTCGAAGATCGCTTTATGATTTGGTCTAATGGATGGGAAATATTTAAGACGCGACCATTAACTGGAAGAGGTCCTTTAGCCTATATTAATTTCTACTATTTAGTGACGAATGAAGCAGATATGCATTCGCATCAAATATTGATAGACTTTTTAGCTAATTACGGAATTTTCGGGTTATTAATTTTTATAAATGCCTTAACGCCTTTTGTTCGTACTTTAATAGAACAATTAAGAGAACCATCTAAGAAGAAAGATTTAGCCTTATTAATGGCGATGGGAGTATTGGTTTTGGTTCATGGTTTAATGGACGTATCGATTGTATGGCTTCAAACGGGATATGTCTTTCTTTTAATTGCATCCTCACCGATTGAAGCATTTGATTATCAAACAAAATAAAATTAAAAATAGCCGATGAGACTGAGAAGAAACTTAAATGATTTCTTCCTAGTCTCATTTTGTTATTTAATGACACTATAATTGAGTGTTATCAAATGGCGATCTAGGAAGTTGTTTGATACGACTCAAAATTATGACTGGGCGAGCAGATGAAGCGAAAATCGGTGGTTTTCTACTTCTTGCTCGCTTTTTTTATCTTTGGGATTAGTAAAAAGTAAAAAATAAATAGATAATGATACAACCTCAAAAGACTATCTTTCATTTAAAACACGAACATTAAACAGGAGAAATAAAACACAATAAGTTTTTTTACACAATAATTATTATATTTGTTTATAATAAAAGCATAGATGGGATAATAATTATGGCTTTATTAGAATGACATTCAAAAAACACGAATGTTAAACTAAAAAAATCTGTGTGAGTTATATTTCTCATCATTTTTTTATTTTTATAGTTAGTCGGAGCAGATAAAAAGTAAAGGAGTCAATGGAATGGAAAACATTTATCGAGGTAAAACGAAAGATTTATTGCAAGACGAACAAGGTAAAACCTATTTTCACTTTAAAGATGATATGACTGGTAAAGATGGCCAATTTGATCCAGGTGCCAATCAGGTTGGTTTAACGGTTGAAGGTTCAGGGAAAGCCAATGTCACCGTTTCTAAATATTTCTTTGAACTCCTTGAAGAAAAAGGTATTCCAACACATTTTGTTGAGGCCAACATTGATGAGAATACGATGGAAATTAAACCGGCTAAAGTGTTCGGAAAAGGCTTAGAAGTTATTTGCCGTTTTGTAGCGGTGGGCTCATTTATTCGTCGTTATGGATTATATGCTGAATCAGGTATGCCACTGGAAGGGTATGTTGAATTTACACTAAAAGATGATGACCGCGAAGATCCACTGATTAATGAAGATGCATTAGAAATCTTAGGAATTTTAAATGAAGGTGAATATGCTAAGATCAAACAATTGACTCTTGATATTTCAACTATTATTAAAGAAGATTTAGCCACTAAAGGATTATCACTTTATGATATTAAATTAGAGTTTGGACGTTTAGCGGGTAGTGATAAAATTGTGTTAATCGATGAAGTGTCTGGTGGTAATATGCGTGTTTATAAAGAAACTGAATACGTCAATCCATTAGATATCGTTCATTATTTATAAGAGGGGACAACAAAATGCGCGTAATTACAGAATCCATTCAAGGACAGTTAGGAAAAGTTGAACGATTAGCGAAAGAAGCACGTGAGTTTTTAGGATGGGAAAATGAATTTGTCATTCACTACTTTGATATTTTTGATTTTGAGAATTTAAGTGAAGCTGAATTAGAAACAGTTAAAGACCGAATGTTATCAACGCCGCATCGTCTTTTACATCAAAATACTGATGATATATTTGCTGGACATGCATTTAGATGTCGTCAAGTAACAGGCCAATACAATGAAAAGGAAGAAATGACCGAACGAATGATGCGTCAAGTCTTAGGTTTTGATCATGGACGCGTTCATCATTCTGAAGTGATTGTGATTGAAAATATTTCGGCTACTCAATTTGAAATGTTTAAGCAATATTATTTGAATCCTGTTGAAAAAGTAGATGTGGCTTTTGATGCAGCCAATCCGGTGATTCAAGCGTCAGCAACGACCGATTTAGAACCGATTAGTGGATTTTTAACAATGGATGATGAAGCGTTAAAAGCATTTGGTACACAGTTTGCCATGGATTTTGATGACTTGAAATTATGTCAAACTTATTTCCAATCAGAAGACCGTGAACCGAATTTAACCGAATTAAAAGTAATTGATACGTATTGGTCCGATCATTGTCGCCATACAACATTTAATACGCACTTAAAAGATATCGAGGTAGAAGCAGGCGAATTTGCACCTCTATTCCAAGCAGCGTTAGATAAGTATCTGCAAACCCGTCAACAATTACAACGCACCGATCGTCCGATTACTTTAATGGATTTAGCCACTATTCAAGCGAAAAACTTAAAAGCGGAACATCAATTAGAGGATGTCGAAATTTCTGCTGAAATCAATGCGTGTGCTTTAGAAATAAAAGTAGATGTAGAAGGAACCCAAGAAGATTGGTTATTATACTTTAAAAACGAAACCCATAACCACCCAACCGAAATTGAACCATTTGGGGGAGCGTCAACCTGTATTGGCGGTGGGGTCAGAGACCCATTGTCAGGTCGCTCTTGGGTTTATCAAGCAATGCGTTTGGGTGGCGGAATGAATCCTAACCAAGCATGGGCAAATGTTCGTAAAGACAAATTGCCACAACGAGTTATTGCTAAAACGGCGCTTGCTGGCTATGCGGATTATGCCAATCAATATGGGGTTACCGCATCTTTTAATGAGGATATCTATCATCCTGGTTTTGAAACAAAACGGATGGAATTGGGTGCACTCATTTCGGCGGCTCCGCGTGAGAATGTTGTTAGGGAAGAGCCTCAAGCTAGTGATTATGTTGTTTTATTAGGTGGACGTACTGGACGTGATGGTTTAGGTGCTGCTGTTGGCTCGTCAAAAGTTCAAACAGAAACTTCACTTGAAACGGCCGGTGCAGAAGTTCAAAAAGGAAATGCGTCCATTGAACGTAAAATCGGCCGTCTCTTTAGAAATGGCGATGCTGTTAGATTGATTAAACGTTGTAATGACTTTGGTGCCGGTGGGGTATCCGTTGCGGTAGGTGAATTAGCCGATGGTCTTATGATTGACTTGGATAAAGTGCCAACCAAATATCCAGGAATGCATGGCGGCGAGATTGCATTATCAGAATCACAAGAACGAATGGCTGTGGTGGTTTCAAAAGATGATATTGATACTTTTATGCAATATTGTGCGGATGAAGATGTTGAAGCAACCATTATTGCGGAAGTTACTGCGTCAAAACGCATGGTGATGCATTGGAACGGTCAAAAAATTGTCGACTTAAGTCGTGAATTTTTAAATACTAATGGGGCCGAAAAAGAAGCGGATGCCCTTTTAGTTAACCCAACACAGAAACCTTTTGATCACGAAGAGTTTGCCTTTACCGAAGAAAATGTGATGGCTTTTGTTCAAACTTTAGCTGAAGCCAATCAACAAGCAATGGATGAACAATTTGATGCGTCAATTGGTCGTGGAACGGTGCTTTATCCATATGGTGGAAGATTCCGAGCAACGAAAGAATTAGGAATGATTTCTCGTTTACCAGTTGATAAAGGTGCAACTCAAACGACATCTGCGATGGCATATGGTTACCATCCATATTTAGCAGAACGTTCACCGTTCCATGGAGGATATTATGCGGTAGTAGAATCAATTGCTCGTTTAGTTGCGATGGGATTTGATTACAAAAAAGCACGCTTATCTTTCCAAGAATATTTTGAATCTTTAGGGAACAATCCAAGAGCATGGGGCAAACCAGTATTAGCATTATTAGGTGCGAATGAAGTGATGGCGGCTTTAGGATTAGCTGCTATCGGCGGAAAAGATTCAATGTCGGGTACTTTCGAAGAATTAACGGTGCCGCCGACATTAGTAAGTTTCGCGGTAGCGACGGGAACCATTCACCAGGTTGTATCACGAGCCTTTAAAAAAGCGAATCATCCGGTTGTCTTAATAGAATCAGTTATTCAAGCAGACGGTACCTTAGATTTAAGTAATTTTAAAGCGACACTTGAAAGATTACATCAGTTAGCGATTGAAGGAAAATTAGCTGCTGTTTCTACGGTCGGTGTCAAAGGTTTACTATCAGAAGTATTGAATATGGCTTATGGAAACCACATTGGAATCCAATTGCATGACAGAATGGCTCATCGTTTAACTGAAGCAATGATGGGATCTTTTGTAGTTGAGGTAGAAGACTTAACTGTTTTAGAAGGGTTAACCTATGAAGTGATTGGTCAAACACAAGTGGAAGTAATTAGTTTAGCGGATGTTCAACTTAAGATTGCCGACATTCATCAAGCAAATAAACAAGTTTTAGCTTCAGTGTATGAATTGATTGAAAAACCAATGCAAATAAGTCCAAAACCAGTGACTCAAACATACAGTGAGCAAGTTAAAAACAATCAACCTCGTGTATTGATTCCAGTAATTTTAGGTGCCAATACGGAATATGACTTACGTGATGCTTTTGAAGCGGCAGGTTTTATGACAGAATTTCACATTATTCAAACTTCAAGTCATGAACTCTATCAACAATCTGTGGCGGCACTAGCAGCTAAAATAAACGATTATCAAGTAATTGCTTTGGCTTCAGGTTTTGTGTTTGCTAATGAACCAAGTGAATCTGGCTTTGGTTGGGATTTAGTACTTCAGGATGAAGCTGTTCGACAAGCCATCATGCAACATCTTGAACAAAAAGGGCTAATTTACGGAGCTGGTTCTGCAGGAGCAAGTTTAATTCGTGCCGGTTTAATTGAATTCGGACGTTTCCAACCAGGAACCAAGATTCAAGTCAACCAAAACCCATATGGCAAATTTATGGCAGACATTATTCCAAGCACCCTAGTGTCTAATTATTCAGCATGGGCGAACAAAGCGACATCGCCAATATTCTCAACCGCAGTAGCGACTGCTTGGGGACAAATTGATTTAGGGGATAAAGCAGATGAATTATTTGCTAATGGGCAAGTGTTATCGGTATTTAATGAGTACCATCATGCACCCGCAGTGGATGCGATGACCAGTCCAGATGGCTTAGTCTTTACTTCCGTTTCAAACCCTGAAAGAATGGATAAGGATTTATACGTCAATATTGAAATTGAAGCTTTACCGCCATTTATTCAGTCAGCTCGTCAATATTTTAATTAAAAACTTTAAATATAGAAAGGATATAGCAATGATAACAATTATTATGGGATCTTCCTCCGATAAAGAAATTGCTCAAAAAGTCGTAGAACAATTAAAAGAATTTGGTTTACCTTACAAAGTATTAGTGATTTCTGCTCACCGTGCCTTAGATTTATTACTGGAAGAAGTGGAACGTGATGAGGCAGATGTGTACATTGCGATGGCTGGAAAAGCAGCCCATTTAGCGGGGGTATTAGCTGGTGCGACGATTAAACCAGTAATCGGAATTCCGGTTAAATCATCAACGCTTGATGGTCTTGATGCATTATTATCAACTGTGCAAATGCCTTCAGGTGTTCCAGTCGCAACGGTTGCGATTGATGGTGGAGCTAATGCTGCGATTTTAGCAGCTCAAATTTTAGCGGTTCATGATAAAGACATCGCTGCAAAATTATTAGCCTATAAACAACAAATGAAACAAAATGTTATCAAGATGGCTGATGACATTACCGACCTATAAGGGGCTTACCATGAGTGGATTATTTGGATACTTTTCAACAGAACCCAAAGATGTTTTTACTTCCATTTATTTTGGTATTTATGCCTTACAACATAGAGGGCAACAATCATCTGGTATTGCGACCGTGCATGACGGAGAAGTGGACCTTTGTGTTGGACCGGGACTTATTAAGCGGAGCTTTGCCCGTGGGAAAAATGATGATTTGAAAGGATCAAAGGGCGTTGGCTTTGTAAAATATAAGTTCCGTTATGACCACACACCGGATATGCCAATCCAACGAAATGGGGCGGTGATGGTTTTTGATGGTGTGGTTACCAATGAAGGTTCTTTTTTTGACGATTTATGGGATCGCCTTGAAGGCGAATGTGCAGACTTAAGAGAGTACTTATTGAGTCTTGAAGGTGCGTTTAGTTTTATTTATGTGAATGATGACAAGATGATCGCCTACCGCGATATGAAGGGCATTAAACCTTTATGTATTGGTTATGATTCACAAACGACGATCGTTGCGACTGAATCATGTGCCATTGAGTCGATTGGTGCACGTTTTGTTCGCGACTTGCAACCGGGTGAGATTTTTATTCATACCGCAAATGGGCAAACATCTTATTACCTTTCAAATGAAACGTCTAATATTTGTGCATTTGAATTTATTTATACCGCTCGTCCAGATTCGGTAATTGATAATATTTCAGTTTATGATGCGCGTTACCGTTTAGGAAAAATGTTGAGCTTAGAGGCACCAGTTGAAGCTGATATTGTGATTGGTGCTCCGGATTCTGGTGTGATTGCTGCTTTAGGTTATGCCAAAGAATCCGGCATTCCTTTCCAAGAGGGGTTTGTCCGTAATCGCTATGTCGGCCGTACATTTATCGAAGAAACGCAAGTCGAACGCGAACGTGGCATTCAGATTAAGTTAACGCCGATTCGTGGCAACATTATGAATCGTGACATTATATTAATTGACGATTCAATTGTTCGAGGCACTACTATTAAACGAATTGTAAAGAATTTAAAAGAAAAAGGAGCTAATAAAGTACATGTCAGAATCGCGGCACCGCAAATTGTTAGTTCGAATAATTTAACGGTAGATATTCCTGATAATGACGAATTAATTGCTTATGAACATAATATTGAAGAAATGAAAGCCATCATTGGCTGTGATTCATTAGCTTTCTTATCGCTAAATGGTTTATACAAAGCGATAGGACGTCAACAAATGTATGGCGACTACTTTGAAAGAACGGAGGCATAATGTGGGGTTGGATTATAAAACAGCTGGCGTCAATAAAGCAGCCGGTTATGAGCAAGTTGCATTAATGAAAGATATGGTTAAAAAAACACATGGTCCTGAAGTACTAACCAATTTAGGAGGTTTTTCTGGTGTTTTCAAACCTGATTTAATGGGGATTAAAAAACCGTTGTTAGTCTCAGGTACTGATGGGGTAGGCACCAAGTTGATGATTGCACAAACCTTAAATATTCACCATACAATTGGTATTGATTGTGTGGCAATGTGTGTCAATGACATTTTATGTCAAGGTGCAAAACCATTATTCTTCTTAGATTATATTGCAACCGGGAAATTGGTTCCCGAAAAGATGGCAGCCATTGTCGAAGGTGTGGTTAATGGTTGTCAACAAGCCGGAGCAGCATTAATTGGTGGCGAGACAGCTGAAATGCCCGGAATGTATTCAGAAGATGAATATGATTTGGCGGGATTCGTGGTAGGTTTGGTAGATGAAGAAAAAGTAATTACCGGTGCCAATATCAAAGCCGGTGATGTGGCAATTGGGCTAGCTTCATCGGGGGTCCACTCTAATGGTTTTTCATTGGTACGAGCAATCTTAAATAAAGCCAATATTAACTATGAAGATAATGTTTCGGGATTAGATAAAACGGTTGGCGAAGTCTTATTAACACCAACACGTATTTATGCCAAAGAAGTAGCAACCTTATTCGAATATGTTGAGGTAAAAGGAATTGCCCATATAACTGGTGGCGGTTTAGAAGAAAATCTACCTCGCATCCTTTCCGATAATCTAGGTATTACAATCGATACCCAAGCGATTCCTGAACAAGCCATTTTTAAATTGTTACAAGAATGGGGACAAATCGATCGTGATGAAATGTTTGGCACCTTTAATATGGGCGTTGGACTAGTAGTGGTCGTCTCTCCAGCAGCCGTAGAGACAGCACTTAATTGTCTAGCGACTGTTGATAGTTCGGCCTTTGTTTTAGGAACCATTACCGATGACTTTGCAGGTGTCCATTTATCATGAAAAAGACAAAGTTAGGTGTATTAATTTCAGGAGGGGGCACCAATCTTCAAGCCATTATCGACGCTTGTCAACAGCAGGTTTTAGATGCTGAAATAGCTATCGTCATTTCATCAGATGCTGCAGCCTTTGGCTTAGAAAGAGCGCGTTTAGCTGGCATTAAGACCCTGACCAGCCGCTTAGAAGGTGATATAACCTCTGCCTTACAATCAGCCCAAGTAGATTATGTAATATTAGCAGGTTATTTAAGAAAAATAGGGCCAGAACTATTAGCGGCCTATCCAACTCAAATTTTAAATATTCATCCTTCTTTAATTCCGGCATTTAGCGGTAAAGGATTTTATGGTTTAAAAGTTCATGAAGCGGTGATTAGACGTGGGGTCCAAATAACGGGTGCGACTACTCATTTAGTTAATGCGGAGTTAGATGAGGGACCTATCATTCGTCAAGAAATGGTTCGGGTATTACCAGAGGATACCCCTGAAAGCTTACAACAACGTGTATTAGAAATCGAACATCATATTTTAATTGAAAGTATTAAAGACTTAATAGGAGGAAATTCATCGTGCGTGCATTAATTTCAGTATATGATAAAACAGGTATTGTCGAGTTTACTCAAGGTTTAGTTGACCTTGGTTGGGAAGTATTATCGACTGGTGGTACTCAAAAATGTTTAGAAGAGGCTGGGATTGCGGTCACTCCTGTTGAGGATGTTACCTCTTATCCAGATATGTTAGGCGGAAGAGTAAAAACACTCCACCCAGCTATTCATGGAGGAATCTTATTTAAACGAGATAATGAAGAACACCGCCAAACTTTAGCAGAACATGATATTCAAAGTATTGATATGGTCGTGAATAGTTTATATCCATTTGAAGAGACGGTTGCTAAAGTCGATGCGACTCATGCTGATATTATTGAAAAAATTGATGTAGGCGGTCCATCGATGATTCGTGCGGCAGCTAAAAACTATCAAGATGTCACTATTATCGTGGAACAAGCGGATTATGATTGGGTATTAAGCCGATTACAAGAAAACGGGAGCTTAAGTTTAGCGGAGCGTCAGACCTTAGCTGGTAAAGCTTTTAATTTGACAGCCTACTACGATGCACAAATAGCAGCTTACTTTAATCGTACTAATGAAGTAGCTTTCCCTGAATATTTAACCTTAGCTTATAAGACACCACAATCCTTACGTTATGGCGAAAATCCACATCAACAAGCTGCATATTATTCAACTAGTCAAAAGAAATATAACTTTAAGCAATTACATGGCAAGGAATTATCCTATAATAATTTAAATGATTTAAAAGCTTGTTTGGATTTATTGTTAGAATTTGAAGAACCAACTGCTGTAGCAGTTAAACACGCGAACCCATGTGGTGTTGCGATTGGTGCAACATTAGCAGAAGCGTATCAAAAAGCGCATGACTGTGATCCGAATTCTATTTTTGGCGGTATTATTGGCCTTAATCGTCCAGTCGATTTAGAAACGGCACAATTACTAAGCAAAACCTTTTTAGAAATTGTGGCAGCGCCTGAATTTTCGGAGGAAGCATTAGCTGTATTGCAAGCGAAGAAAAACATCCGTTTGTTAGAAATACCGACTTTAGAAGACATTAAACCCAATAATTTACAATTCAAAGAAACAGTCGATGGTTTATTATTACAAGAGACTGACCGTGAACTTTTTGAAAAATGGGAGTTAATGACTGAACGTGCGATTACCGAAGAAGAGAAACAAGATTTGATTTTTGCGTGGAAAGTGTGCAAACATATTGCATCTAATGCAATGGTAGTAGCTAAAAATGGCCAAACCTATGGCTTAGGTCATGGCGAAGTGAAACGCGTTTGGGCTTTAGAAAAATCACTTGAAAGATCAGAATTTCCATTAGAAGGGGCTGTTGTAGCATCAGATGCCTTCTTCTTTAAAGATACTATTGATACATTAGTCGATTATGGCATTAAAGTGATTATCCAACCGGGTGGTTCAGTTAAAGACGCGGAAGTGATTGAAGCCGCTAATCAACAAGACATCTCGGTTATCTTTACTGGCATGCGTCATTTCAAACATTAGGAGGCAATCTGTGAAAATATTGATTATCGGAAATGGTGGCCGTGAACATGCGCTAGCTTGGAAAGTGTCACAATCGCCACAAGTTGAAGAAGTGTTTGTAGCGAAAGGCAATGCTGGTATAGCCTCAATTGCGACTCAAGTTGAAATAGAACCAACAGATATTCCAGCTTTAGTGGCTTTTGCTCAAGAGAGAGCGATAGACCTGACCATAGTGGGTCCTGAGGAACCACTATGTCTAGGTGTAGTTGATGCTTTTGAAGCTGCAGGGCTCGTTATCTTTGGACCGAATCGTCATTGTGCTCAGTTTGAAGGCTCAAAAGATTTCACCAAACAGTTTTTAGTCCGCCATCAAATTCCAACTGCTACCTATGAAACGGTAACCTCTTATGAAGAAGGAATCCGCGTGACTGAATCGTTATCTTTGCCAATCGTTTTAAAAGCAGATGGTTTAGCACTAGGAAAAGGGGTTGTGATTGCTCAGACAAGAGAGGAAGTAAAAGAGACGCTTGACTCGATGATGAATCATCACCAATTTGGTGTAGCAGGTCATCAAGTGGTTATTGAAGAATATTTAACGGGTGAGGAAATATCACTCTTATGTTTGGTTTCCCATAATAAATTATTTCCATTAGATATGGCCCATGATTATAAAAAAGCCGAAGAAGGCGATCAAGGACTTAATACCGGCGGTTTAGGTGGCTATTCTCCAACTGATAGTCTTGCCATTGATTTGCATCAACGGGTTCAAACTCTTTTAGCACAAATTGAATATGGATTAGAGTCAGAAGGGTTTGATTTCACAGGGGTTTTATTTGTTGGATTAATGGTCGATCATCATCAACCCAAAGTCTTGGAATTTAATGTTCGTTTTGGCGATCCTGAAACGCAAGTGCTTTTACCAAGACTTGAATCGGATTTAGTTGAATTAATTCAAAAGGCCATTGCAAATAATTTGAATGAGCATGACCTTCAGTGGTCTCCCCAACATTCAGTTGGGGTGGTGCTTCATTCTAAAGGCTATCCACAAACGTTTGATAAAAACCATCCGATTGAATTACCGCCATCAATAGCTTCGGATCAACTATTATTTCATAATGGAACCGAAAAAATAGAAGATACCATTGTGAATATCGGCGGGCGAGTATTAACTGCAGTGGGATTGGGAAGTAGTCGAGCGATGGCTAGAGAAAGAGCCTATGAGTTGGTTAAACAAATTAAAAGTTCAAATTTAAGTTATCGTCAAGATATCGGCCAATAAGAGAAGGAGAGTAAGAATTTTTGTCACATTTAACTGATATTGAAATTGCACATAGCATCCAACCATTACCAATCCAAGTCATTGCGGATAAATTAGGTATTCAACCAACCGAGTTATCCCCTTATGGTCATGATAAAGCAAAGGTTTTAGTCAACAAAATAGCTGATTTAGACGAACGTCAAGACGGTAAACTGATTTTAGTGACAGCCATTTCGCCAACGCCGGCCGGTGAGGGTAAAACAACCGTTTCAGTTGGATTAGCCGATGGTCTTAGACAGATTGGTAAGAATGCAATGGTTGCTTTACGTGAACCTTCTTTAGGTCCAGTCTTTGGGATGAAAGGTGGTGCTGCTGGTGGAGGTTACTCGCAAGTTATTCCGATGGAAGATATCAATCTTCATTTTACAGGAGACTTCCACGCAATTTCCGCAACCAATAATTTAGTGGCAGCTGCTTTAGATAATCATATTCATCATGGTAATGAATTAGATATTGATGCTCGTTCCATTACTTGGAAACGTGTCGTTGATATGAATGATCGTCAACTTCGTAATATTGTTTCAGGATTAGGTA
The DNA here is from genome assembly GCF_033564055.1 of Globicatella sp. PHS-GS-PNBC-21-1553. Taxonomy (NCBI): domain Bacteria; kingdom Bacillati; phylum Bacillota; class Bacilli; order Lactobacillales; family Aerococcaceae; genus Globicatella; species Globicatella sp. PHS-GS-PNBC-21-1553. Next base: position 695,882 of record NZ_CP085470.1, on the reverse strand, counting down.
AAAAATCAGATGGCTTTCCACATGAAGATGGTTTTGATATTACTGTGGCTTCAGAAATCATGTCTATTTTATGTTTAGCGGAAAATATGACCGACTTAAAGTCCAAATTAGGCCGAATCATTGTTGCTTATAACAATAGTGGTGAACCTGTTACGGTGGAAGACCTTCAAATAACAGGTGCGTTAGCTGTATTAATGAAAGATGCCATTAATCCGAATTTAGTACAAACATTAGAAGGCACACCAGCCTTTATTCATGGTGGTCCTTTTGCCAATATCGCGCATGGTTGTAATTCAATCATCGCTACGAAGACAGCAATGAAATTAGCAGATTACACCGTTACCGAAGCAGGCTTTGGTGCAGATTTAGGTGCAGAAAAATTTATGGACATTAAATGTCGCCTTGGCGAAATAGAACCTGATGCTGTCGTTGTAGTGGCGACTATCCGTGCTTTGAAAATGCATGGAGGTGTTAAACGCGAAGATTTATCTAAAGAAAATGTGATAGCACTTGAAAAGGGTGTGGCCAACTTACGTCGTCACGTACAAAATGTGACTGAACAATTTGGCAAACCAGTCGTGGTGGCGATTAATAAATTTGCTACCGACACGGAGGCTGAATTTGCGGTAGTGCAGAAAGTGTGTCACGAATTGGGAGTCGAAGTGGCTTTATCAGATGGTTGGGCTAATGGCGGTAAAGGAACAATGGAACTAGCAGAAAAAGTTGTTGCTGTTGCCGAAAAAGAATCAAAATTGCAATATGTTTATCAATTAGAGGATACGATTGAAGAAAAATTGCAAGCAATCGTTCAAAAGATTTATGGTGGACGTCAAGTGAAGTTAACCCCACAAGCTCGTCGTCAAGCTCGTCAATTAACGACCTTAGGATTCGACAAATTGCCTATTTGTATGGCGAAAACACAATATTCATTTACTGATAATCCAAAATTATTAGGAGCGCCAACTGATTTTGAAGTAACCGTTCGTCACTTAAAAGTGTATGCAGGTGCCGGCTTTATTGTAGCATTAACGGGCGATATTATGACCATGCCCGGTTTACCTAAAGTACCTGCTGCCAACCATATGGATATTACCGAGGAAGGCGCAATTATCGGATTGTCTTAATTATGAAAAAATAAATTAATCATACATGATGTTAAGATGGTTTCTTTGGAAACTATCACTTGTATACTTTAGTCTATCTTTATATAGTAGCAATGTTTTTTTACACAGTTATATTGCTATTAAATAGGAAACAAGGATTAAGTGATCGTTGCACAGTATCGATATAAAGAGAACACAGTCGCTTTCTAAAAGGTGGATCTTTGTCAGATACTGTGTGATTTGAATTTTGTAAATAGGAGTGGACAACCATTTTCTATATTGGTTATAATAAGAAAAGTGCGTTTGATTGTTGTTGTACCGAAGTGTTTAATCAAAATAAAGCTATCGAAGTTTGATTAGAAAAGAACTAAATAAAAATAATCACGTTTAAGGGTTGCGTAAGTAGATTATCTATGGTACTATATAAAAGTTGAGAAAACAAGTAGAAACTGCCGTTTCTCGCCAACACTAGTAGGTGTGTGGCAAATAAGAAGACTTCAATGGTTATTCATTGTACGTCTATTATTGCGGCAAGTTTATTATGTAAACTTGCTTTTTTATTGTATGACGGATCCTACTTGCCGCTCAAACTATTATGGAGGTGGAAATTATCGTTAAAGAATTACCAATTAACGAAGAAATCCGAGCTAATGAGGTACGCGTAATTGGAGACAATGGCGAACAAATCGGAGTAAAATCATTAGATGATGCATTGACAATTGCTGAAACATTCGGTCTAGACTTAGTATTAGTATCACCATCTGCACAGCCACCTGTTGCCAGAATTATGGATTACGGTAAGTATCGATACGAAATGCAAAAGAACGAAAAAGAACAACGTAAAAATCAAAAGACAATTACAGTTAAAGAAGTTCGTTTGAGTCCTTCTATTGAAGACCACGACTACAATACTAAATTACGTCAAGCGATTAAATTCTTAGGTAATGGTGATAAAGTTAAAGCGAGTATTCGTTTTAGAGGACGTGCCATTACGCATAAAGATTTAGGTCGTGAAGTTTTAGAAGATTTTATTGAAGATACAAAAGAATTTGCTGTTGTTGAATCTCAACCTAAAATGGATGGTCGAAGCATGTTTATTATGCTTTCACCAGTAAAATCAGCAGAATAATAGATTTCAGGAGGAATAATCATGCCAAAACAAAAAACTCACCGTGGATTAGCTAAACGTGTAAAACGTACAGGTTCAGGGAAATTAAAACGTTCGCGTGCTTTTACTAGTCACCGTTTCCACGGAAAAACTAAAAAACAACGTCGTCAATTAGCAAAAGCAACTTTGGTACATCCGTCTGACATGAAACGTATCAAACATCAAATCTCAGCATTATAATATTCTAGAAGAACTAAGGAGGAATGAAACATGGCACGTGTTAAAGGTGGATCAGTTACCCGTCAACGTCGTAAACGTACATTAAAATTAGCAAAAGGTTACTATGGAGCGAAAAGTGTATTATTCAAAACTGCTAAACAGCAAGTAATGAAATCATACTCTTATGCATACCGTGACCGTCGTCAAAAGAAACGTGACTTCCGTCGCTTATGGATTACTCGTATCAATGCAGCTGCTCGTATGAACGGTATTAGCTACTCAGTATTAATGAATGGCTTGAAAAAAGCAGATATTGAAGTAAACCGTAAAATGTTATCAGAATTAGCAATCAACGATGCTGAAGCATTTACAGCTTTAGTTGAAGAAGCTAAAAAAGCATTAGCATAATTTAATTATCAATCACTATTAAGCGTCGACTGGATTCAACCAGTCGGCGTTTTTTAATATATATGGTATATATTAATTACTCTTTATGCGGTTGAGTTTTCTAAATTCAGATGGTGTGACCTGATAGCGCTCAATAAAGATACGATTAAAATAATAACGATTCGAGTAACCTAATTTTTCTACAATTTCTTGAACACTAAGGTTGGTGTTAATTAAGAGCTGTCGAGCGTGTTCTAATAAAAAGATTTTCCCGTAATCTAATAAACTCATCCCGGTATTTTTTTTGACAATTCTAGCGACATAATTACCATTATACCCCGTTAACTCTTCTATTTCTTTACGAGAAAATAAGCCCATTTTATCTTTATAGGCAGAAGCTATCGTAAACAAAATGTGTTCTTCCGTAGTTAATTGCGCTAGATGGGTTTCAATATTAAAAACAGCTTTATCTTCTAAAAAATAAAATAATTTACATATTAGTCCCTTCATAATATGGCTTTTACCATGATAACCAAACAATAGTTCTGTCATCAATTCATTAATAAATTGATGAATTATTGTCAAATGCTGAAAATCTTTAATACGAATGTCAACATATTCTTTACTATTATAAAATGGATTTTTATTATTTCGATGGAATAATTTCGAAAAAAATGAACTTAAGGATGAGGGAATCTTTTCTTGATTATAGGATAAGTTATTATCAAAAATTTCGATGATATACTCTTCCTTAAACAGAAATTGGACAATTTCCAGTTCACAATCCATGAATTCCTTATGATGAATATTCTTATTACCAAACCAGCAATCTCCAGCTTTAAAACTGACAATTTCATTTTCGATTTTCATTTTACATTCTCCAGACAAGACAATCGTTAACTCATAAAAGTCGTGTGAATGCATGGGCATCTCGGTTTGAGTAGTAGCTTCATAGGTTGAAATGAACTGCTTTTTGTGTTGTTCGCTAAATTCAAAATAGATACTTCGATTTAATGTTGGATATAAAGCCTGGTATAAAATTAAATAGGGCATCGAAATATCATAAATAACTAAATCAGTATTAGGTTTGTGACTAAGGTGCAGATGTGAATTTTCAGATGATGGAACGGTATCTGGATTAAGTTGACTAAATAACAAATTGTTTAATTGAGTTTGTTTAGGATACATATTTCCTCCAAGTTGTTCAAAATGGATATTTTTATACGCTTTCATTTATTATAGTATAAAGATGATGAGTTGTATAGTAATAAAATGTTAGGAGGAATAACTTGTTAATTTATGTCAATGCTAGAGCAAAATATGATGGGGATGGTTCGAAAGAAAAACCATTCAAGCATATTAACGATGCTGCTAAAATTGCGGTTGCTGGAGATGAGGTTTTAGTGGCTCCAGGATTATATCGTGAATATGTTAGTCCCGTTAATGGCGGCGAAGAGGGTAATCCCATCATCTATCGCTCAACCGAACCCTTAGGTGCTATTATTTCAGGTGCTGAACGTATTACAAACTGGGAACCCTATCAAGATAATGTTTGGAAAGTATCCCTTCATAATGATACGTTTGGTGACTATAATCCCTATACGACATTAGTTTGGGGAGATTGGTATTTCGGACCTGCAATTAATCATACCGGAGCTGTTTATATGAATGATTTCACTTTCTATGAAGTTCAAAGTCTAGAAGGTTGTCTTAAAGGTGAAGTGGACGAACGTTCTTGGGAACCTGAAAAATCAATTTACAAATGGTATACAAAACAAAATGGGGAATATACTGAAATTTACGCAAATTTTCATGGCAAGAACCCTAATGAGGAAAATGTTGAAATAAATGTTAGACGAAGAGTCTTCATGCCTAAAGAAACAGGTCGAAATTATATTCAAGTATCTGGATTTAAATTAAAAATGGCGGCTACCACTTGGGCTCCACCGGCATCCTTCCAAGATGGCTTAATTGGCCCGCATTGGTCTAAAGGATGGGTCATTGAAGACTGTGAAGTGAGTCATAGTAAATGTGTAGGCATTTCCTTAGGTAAATATCGTGATCCGGAGAATGACCAGTATTTCACGCATCGTCACCTTAAAACACCAACTCAAATGGAAAGAGATGCTGTTTGCCGTGGTCAATATCATGGATGGACCAAAGAAAATATTGGACACCATCTTGTTCGACGTAATCATATTCATCATTGTGAGCAAGCCGGTATTGTAGGACGTATGGGAGCAGTCTTCTCAACAATTGAAGATAATCACATTCACCATATAAATATCATGCAGGAATTAATTGGGGCTGAAGTCGCAGGTATTAAACTTCATGCGGCCATTGATGTTCTAATGAGACGCAATCATATTCATCATTGTTTTACGGGGATTTGGTGTGATTGGCAAGCTCAAGGAACGCGTTTAACTCAAAATTTCTTACATGATAATCATCCACCAAAAGGTGATATTGAAAAAGGACAATTAAATCAAGATATTTTTGTTGAAGTAAGTCATGGACCAACGATTATTGACAATAATGTTTGCTTATCAAAACATTCAATGCGTATTGCCTCCCAAGGATGTGCGATTATTCATAACTTGTGTTCTGGACCATTTATATCTATTGGAGGGGGCACCGATACACCTTTAGAGGATGGACGTATTGATATGCGTTATACCCCTTACCATATTCGGCATCGTACAGAAGTGGCAGGGTTTATGACTTTCTTGCATGGGGATCATCGTATTTACAATAATATCTTTATTCAAAAATGGGGACAAGATAAAAATGAGGCTGTTACAGGCACCTCGCTATTTAATGAATATCCTTTATATGAAGACTGGATAAAAGATTTTGAATTAGAAAATGAGTTTCCTAGCATGATGAAAATGCATAATGCTCATTTTGGCAAGTTACCAGTTTGGATTAATGGTAATGTTTATTTAAATGGCGCGGAAGCCTTCGATAAAGAAGAAAAACAATTAACTTTAGAAGAATCCATTAAATTGGAACTAATCGAGCATGATGGACATTATACTTTAGAAACAAACATTGCGGAGTATCTGAATGCATTTAAGGTTAATTTAATTCAAACTGAAATGCTAGGAGTTGCTTTTGAACCAGAACAACGTTTTGAAAGTGCCGATGAAACAGATATTATTTTCAATCAAGATTTCTATGGCAATCATCGTGACCTAACACCGTATCCAGGACCATTTGCTACTTTAGAAGATTCATATGAATTTATCAAAAAATAAAAGAGGAGGCGTAACATGAAAGTTACAGTTATTAATAAAAAGGGACCAAAAATTTCGAAATATATCTATGGTCATTTTGCTGAACATTTAGGACGTTGTATTTATGGAGGTATTTATGTAGGCGAAGATTCTGAAATTCCAAATGTGAACGGAATGCGACAAGATGTCGTTGAAGCACTAAAAAATATTAAAATACCAGTATTGCGTTGGCCAGGAGGATGTTTTGCGGATGAGTATCATTGGAAAGATGGTATTGGTCCAAAGGAAAATCGTAAAAAAATGGTGAATACCCATTGGGGCGGTGTAACAGAGAATAACCATTTTGGAACACATGAGTTTTTTGAATTGATTAAGCAATTAGAATGTGATGCTTATGTTAATGGCAATGTGGGCAGTGGCACAGTTCAAGAAATGCAAGAGTGGGTGGAATATATCACCATGGCTGGAGAATCGCCAATGGCTAACCAAAGACGTGAAAATGGACAAGATGAACCTTGGAAAATGAAATTCTTTGGTGTCGGTAATGAAAGTTGGGGATGTGGTGGTAATATGCGCGCTGAGTATTATGCCGATGAGTATCGCCGTTACCAAACTTATGTTCGTCAGTATGGAGATCAACCGATTTATAAAATTGCTTGTGGCCCAGCTGTAGATGATTATTATTGGACAGAAGTATTAATGAAAAACGCGGGGCGTTTTATGGACGGTCTTAGTTTGCACCATTATGCAATGACGGGTGCGTGGGAAGATAAAGGTCCAGCAACTGGTTTTGAGGAAAAAGAATGGTGGTCATTAATTAAACATGCTCAATATATGGATGAATTAATTACACGTCATTCCGCAATTATGGACCAATATGATCCAGAAAAACGAGTAGGATTAATTGTGGATGAATGGGGAACTTGGTTAGCGGTTGAACCAGGTACAAACCCGGGATTCTTATATCAACAAAATTCAATTCGTGATGCTATGGTGGCAGCCATTACATTCAATATTTTTCATAAACATGCTGAACGAGTACATATGGCAAATATCGCTCAAACAGTCAATGTGTTGCAATCAATGGTATTGACAGAAGGTGCCGAAATGGTTAAAACACCTACTTATCATGTTTTTGATTTATATAAAGAACATCATGAGGCTGAGTTTGTTGAAAGTTTTGGCGACGAGAATGAAACGATCACCTATACCATTTCAAAAAAAGACCAAGTGATGACTATTTCTATCTGTAATTTTTCATTGACTGAAAATGAAACCATTAGCTTTGATAATATCAATGCGAAGTCAATCCTTTCTGCAAAAGGAATAAAAGGCGAAAAAATGGATGATTATAATGATTTTTCTCACCCAGAGACAGTTACAATTCAAGATGTGGAAGAAGTACAAATCTTTGATCAAACATTAGAAGTTAAAGTAGCGCCAATGTCAGTTGTGACAGTCCAAGTAGCGATTTAGCCTATGGAAAAACGACCGTGTTTTGGATGTGAAACCAAAGAAGAACTAATGAAGATAGATGTATCACAACTGATTGAAGATCAGTTAGCACTTGAATTGGATCGTGTCTCAGATGACGTTTGGCTACAAAGACAACAGCTCTGTCTAAATTGTCCATTTCGTAATCAAGACACGTGTAGTAAATGTGGTTGCTTTTATCAGTTTCGTACAGCATTAAATCACAAACGTTGTCCGGTAGGTAAATGGTAGAAAGTAAAGGGAAAAAGTATGAGATATCGTCGTTTAGGAAAATTTGGCCTAAAAGTTAGTGAAATTGCGATTGGTAGTTGGATGACTGATGTTAGTGACCAAAAAACTCAAGATATTGCTGAAGCGACCATTGATTTAGCAATTTCGAAGGGGGTAAATTTTATTGATTGTGCCGATGCTTATAGTGGCGGTGCAGCTGAACGTTTTTTAGGTCGTATTTTACAAAAGTATCCACGTAAAGAGTTGGTATTGTCCAGTAAGGTGTTTTTCCCAACAGGAAAAGATGCTAATGGAAGAGGATTATCAAGAAAACATATCTTTGAATCCATTGAGCAGTCATTAGCAAATATGCAAACTACTTATTTAGATATGTATTTTTGCCATCGGTTTGATCATGAAACACCTTTAGAAGAAACACTACAAGCATTGAGTGATTTAGTTGATCAGGGCAAAGTGCTGTATTATGGAGTGAGTGAATGGACGCCAGTTCAATTATTAGAAGCACTCATCATAATAAAGGAAAAGGGATTACATCCAATTTCTGTGATTCAACCACAATATAATATTTTTGATCGTTATATTGAACATGAGATGATGGATGTGTGCGAACGCCATGGGGTTGGGATTGTGCCATTTTCTCCCTTATCACAAGGGCTCTTAACAGGTAAATACCGTCAAGGTCAAGCAATACCTGAAGGTTCACGTGCAACCTATCAAGACCAAATACAAGCGATGTTGACTGAAGAAAATTTAGAAAAAGTCGAAGTTCTAATAAATATTTCTGGACGATTAGACACTGATTTAGCAAGCTTTTCTCTTGCGTGGGCTTTAAGAAAATCAGCTATCTCATGTTTGATTACCGGTGCAACTAAACCAGAGCAGTTAGAGAATAATTTAAAAGCGTTAGCAGTTGAAATAACACCTGAGATAGAGCAAGAAATAGATGCCTTATTTGAATTTAAAAAATTCAATCGAAAAATAGGATAAATTAGCGTCGGTAAGTGGACCAATGGAGTGACCATGCCTATACTCCTAGTCCACTTACCTTCGTGCATTAAATGAGGTGATAATTTGATAACATTAGCCAGTATTTTTACAGATAATATGGTTCTGCAAAGAGAAAAACCAATTGCTATCTTTGGAACGAGTGACCAAGATGAGACGGTATCTGTCCATTTAAATGAAGAATTGATCCATCAAGAGCAAGTTTTGAAAGGAAGCTTTTCTATCCTAATTCCTGAGCAGCCTGCACAAGTGAATGTTACATTGAAAGTAAATGACATTGAGTTAAAGAATGTGGATATAGGCGAGATTTGGTTAGCAGGTGGGCAAAGCAATATGGAATTTTGGATGCGTTATGAACAACATCTGGAGGAAGAAATAACGAATACGGACCCACATTTAAGAATGTATACAGTCGGACAATATTCGTTTGAAGGAGAACGCGAATTAGGATTTAAGCAATGGAATCAATGGGATCGTTGGGTGACTGCTGAACCTTCAACCATTCCTGAGATGTGTGCCATTGGATATTATTTCGCTAAAAAAATGCGTGAAAAAGGTATTCCTGTGGGGATAGTTTCAAGTAATTGGGGAGGGACGAGTGCTGTTAGTTGGACTCCGAAAGCAGCCCTAAGTAAGAATCCGCAATTAAAATTTTACATGGATAATTTTAATGAAATTGTGTCTAACTTAGATTTAGAGCGTTACTATGGTATTAAAGAGGCTGTCCGACCACTTTTATCAAGTCAAGAAAGCTATGAGGGTTTTAGTCATGTGATTAAAAACACCTATTTACCAAGTGTTCTAGAAAAAATTCAGGCAGATGAAGCGGCGCAACCTAAGTCGGCTAATTGGATTGAAATCAATGGTGAAAAGATTAATATATCAGAATTGACCTATGAAGAAATGACCGAAGTGGGTCCTCAAGATGTAAAAGAGCCAGGGTGTTTATTTGAACAAATGATAGCCCCTATAGCGGGATTTAGCATTAAAGGTGTTTTATGGTATCAGGGTGAGAGTGATTGTGATTTAGCCGAACATTATCATAATTTATTCAAACAGATGGTGCAGTCGTGGCGTGAGGCATGGTTAGAACGTAATAAAAAGCAAACATACCTTCCGTTCTATGTTGTACAAATTGCGCCGTTTGGTGAATGGTTAGGCAATGAGGGTTCCAAGTTTGTTAAAATACGTGAGCAACAAGAACTCATTGCTGATTCCGTTCCGGATAATTACTTAATCAGTTCATCAGATGTCGGCAATATTTTTGATATTCATCCAAAAAATAAAAAGGTATTAGCAGAAAGATTGTATCAATTAGTTGACCACATTGATTTTGGAAATCCTGCAGCTGCTTATGCTCCACGAGCTAAAAAGTTGAATGTTGAAGACGGAAAAGCAATTGTTATAATCGAAAATTGTCAACAATTAGTCAAAGAAGATCGTGATTTTGAAAGTTATAATGGATTTGAATTAGCAAAAATACCGGATACTTTTATCCCTCCAATAACGGATGGTATCAATGGACTAGAAATAATAGTTGATGGCATAACTGATAAAGAAGTAAAAGTAAACCTAAGTGGCAATCAAATGATTATCGAATCACCAGCAATAGCACCTTTGCGTGATATTAAAATCAATTTTGCAAAAACGGCTTTTTATGAAGTGAATATATATAACGAATTACATCACCCCCTGATGCCGTTTGCATTATCGAATTAAATTTTTGAGAGGAGAATTTCATGAAGATAGAACTGGATATGAAGTCAGAAGGTATCCAATTTAATAATCATAGTGATTTATGTATTGGAACCGGGCGGATGGGACTAGCACTACAAGAAAATTATCAAAAGCAATTAAGATATGTTCAAGAAACAATTGGATTTAAGTATATTCGTGGCCATGGTCTTTTTTCAGATGATATGGCGATTTATCATGAATATCAAGATAAAGACGGCAAAACTCACGTTGAATATAATTTTACCTACTTAGACTTAGTCATGGACTTTTATCAAGAGATAGGTTTAAAACCTTATCTTGAATTAGGATTTATGCCCGAAGAATTAGCTTCTGGTACCCAAACAGTCTTCTATTGGAAAGGCCAAGTGACGCCACCAAGAGATTATCAAAAATGGACCGATTTAGTTGTTGTAACTTTACAACATTTAATGGAGCGATATGGAGAAGATGAAGTTTTAAGCTGGCCAATTGAAGTTTGGAATGAACCTAATTTACCTGGCTTTTGGGAAAATGCCGATATGGAAGAGTATTTCAAATTATTTGAAGTGACTTTTAAAGCAATAAAAGCTTTTAATCCAAAATTTAAAGTTGGGGGGCCTGCTGTATGTGGTGGAGTAGAAGAGACTTGGCAACCTAAATTTTTAGAGTTCTGTCGTGATCGCGAGATTGCATTGGATTATTTTACTCGTCATTTTTATACCATTGATCAACCGACTGTGGATGGGCATTATAGTTATACCAGATTAAGAAACCCCGATGAATCATTGGAGGAATTAACCGTTACTCGTCAAACAATTGAAAGCTTTGATGAATTTAAAGGGTTACCTATCCATATTACAGAGTTTAATACCTCATATCGACCAGACACACCATTACATGATACTAATTTAAATGCTGCTTATGTTGGGTATTTGTTGTCGCGATTAGGGGATACCTCGCAGTTGTATTCATATTGGACTTTTGGAGATGTCTTTGAAGAGATGGGGGTGCCCTTTACCCCGTTTCATGGAGGATTCGGTCTTGTTGCAAATGGAAATATTCCGAAACCAACTTATTGGACTTTTTATTTCTTTAAACAACTTTATCCTAATTGTATATACCGTGATAACAATGTGGTTATTACTACTGATAAAGACAAAAATGTACGAATTGTTTATTGGAATTTTGCAGAAGAAAGTTTAAAAATACATTTTAAAATTAATGGGATGAAAGGAATGCAATCCATGATTCACCAGGTAGTCAATCCCAAAACAACTAATCCAAGAAAAGTTTGGCATGATTTAGGTGAGCCAGCTTCATTGAATAAAGAACATCTTACTTTGATAAAACAAGGGGCACAGCCAAAATTAATATCTGATTTACTAAAAGACGGTGATTTTGAAGTGAAAATTAAACCACATGAAATTGGCTTAATAACTTTAAAATCAGTAAAGATTAAGAGTGATCGTGGTTTTTATATTGATAGAATATAATGAAACTAAAGTTGGAAGTAATGATAATTTAACTTATATTATAAACCAACTCAAAAAATACGGCTAGGTAACAACAAGTAATTTGTTCTTTACCTAGTCTTAATTTATTTTCCTTTTATTTGATTAGTTCTTAAGAAAGCTTCTGTATAAAAGTCTGTTTTAGCGTTGGTATGTTCTAAGTTAAAGGTACTATTGCGATATTCACGTGGCGTAATATCCATCATTTTTGAAAAGTTGCGATTGAATGTACGAACATTTTGGAAGCCAGCGAGATTTGAAATTTCAGTAATAGGATAACTAGAATTAGATAATAAATAACATGCACGATTAATCCGGTGTTGATTCATAATATGAGAAAAGTTCGATTCAAAAGTAGAAGAAATAATTTTAGATAAATAATCATTACTATACCCAATATCCTCACTTAAATCGGATAATGTCTTGTTTTTATCGTAATTTTCAGAAAACCATGATGCAATTTTTTCTGTAATGGAATCTTTCAATTGTGAGTCAATAAGATCCGTATGTTTTTCGTAAAGAGATAATATTTGATACAGTGCCCATTTATGAGAAAAAATAGAATCGTTATGAAATAATTTGTCCATTAGATCTGATACGTCATTTTCCGACAATTGAATAATAGGGTAAGCAAATTTTTTACCTTGTACTTGTTGGAAAAAATCAACAATATATTCAGGAGAAAAGATCCAAATATGTCCTTGATTTTTTACAAATGATTGGACACCATGCGATTGGAAGGGTAATATTAAAAGCATTTGATTTGGTTTTAAGGTATAAATGTGATCATCGATTGAAATTTGAAACTCGCCGTATTCACAAAACCAGAGTTCAAAACTTCGATGAATATGTTTTTCGAAATCTAAGTCAGTTGGGTGATATTCACGATGTTGCATCTCTTGACCGAAATGATAATTCTCTAAATCTGTCATGATAAACCCCTTTCTTGCTTATGTCTATAATATAATTCAGAAAGAGAAATATGTAAAGGGTTGCTTTTGCTTTACCAAGCTTGAAGTAAAATAGTAGGTGTTTTAGCATGACTGATTTTGTCTATTTGTAAGCGTTTTATGTCTTTTAAACGGAAACGGTTTATTATAAACTATAAACAGAAGCTTAAGAAAAGTCTAAGGCTCAAGTAAGTCTACCGAGGACCCGAAAGGAGGAAGTCTTTACTCGGATTGTTGTGCAATTATAGTTTGTTTACTAAACTAACCTACAAATCAAATTTTTTTAGGAGGAAATGTGATGAAAAAATTGAACAAATTAGCACTTTCAGCATTGACACTTTTAACTACAGCATCAGTTGGTAGTACCCTTCCAGTAAAAGCACAGGAAGAAAGACATTATACAGCATTTATTGCGAACCCAGGTGTTGAAATTTCAGAAAATACACGTATTAATGATGCGTTTGCTGAAGAATTCGGTTGGCGTGTGAAAGTAACTTGGTTAACTGGTCAAACAGCCAAAGAACGTATAGGGGTAATGGTAGCAGGTGGTGAGTATCCAGATATTGTAGAACCATCAGATGCTCGTAATGCTATGATCGATGCTGGAGCATTCATTCCTTTGGAAGATTATTTAGATGATTATCCAAATTTAAAAGGCATTTTAAGTGATGTTCAATGGGAAAAAATTAAAGCTGATAATGATGGCCATATTTATACGATTCCTCAATTCGCAGTTAGAGAAGGCAATGTGGATACAAAAACTGAATATGGTGGTGAAGCATTCTGGATTCAAAAACGTATTTTAAAATGGGCTGACTATCCTGAAATTAAAACACTTGATGAGTATTTTAAATTAATCGAAGATTATTTGGCAGAAAATCCAGAAACTGATGGGCAAAAAAATATTGGATTTGAAATCATTTCTGATGATTGGAGAGCATTTGCATTGGAAAATCCACCAATGTTCTTAGCAGGACATCCAAATGAGGGTGCTGCAATCGTTGATGCTGAAACAAAAACAGCGCATGTTTATGATCAAATTCCAGAAGCAAAACAATATTTCCAAAAATTATCAGAGGAATATTCTAAAGGAATTATAGACCCAGAAACATTTACAGCAAAATATGATCAGTATATTGCGAAATTGTCATCTGGTCGTGTTTTAGGAATGGTTGATCAAGGATGGAATTTCCAACAAGCCGAAGATTCCTTAATTTCACAAGGAAAAGATGAATTAACATATGCTCCATTAGGTTTAACATTGGATCCGAATGTACTACCTCAATATCGTGAAGGCGATGTTTTATCAACACAAGGTGGTATCGGTATTACCGTAAGTGCTAAAGACGTAGAAGGAATCTTACAAATGTGGGATGATATGGTATCTGAAAAAGGTATGATTTTACGTGGTTGGGGTGTTGAAGGTGAAGATTATTTAGTTGATGAAGATGGAATGTTCTACCGCACTGAGGAACAATGGGACAATTGGAGAAACCCTGACTATGTCCAACAAAATGGAGTACCATTTGGATACATGCCTCAATATACTGGTTTGTTACCTGATGGTAAAAACACTGTTTCACCAGGTGAGCAACCTTCTGAATATAGAAAAACATTGTCTGAAATAGATAAAGAAATGCTAGATGCCTATGGTGTTGAAAATTCCAACCAAATGATGCGCAAACAGGATCCTGTTCACCCATGGTTCCCACTTTATACAGCTCGAGGAAAATGGACAAGCTCTGATCCTGCGGGAATTGCTTTCCAAAATATGAATGATGTTAAGATGCAATGGCTACCCAAAATAATTATGGATGGACCAGATAAATTTGAAAAGAATTGGGAAGATTATATGAATGCATATAATGCCCAAGTAGATGTTGAAGCTTACGAAAGTGCATTAACAGAAGAAGTTCAAAGAAGGTATGATCTTGAACAAGAATTAGTTAAAAAAGCAGAGGAAAACGAAAATTAATCAAAGAATCATCTTTAAATGTTAGCCGAGTGTTATCTTTGAGATTCACGTCGGCTAAATTTTTATTAATAGAGATTGGAGGTTTATTGTATGGAGAATACAGCTATTAATCAAGTAAAAACACATCGTGTTGCAAAGAAAAAAACATTTTTTGAAAAAGTTTGGAATCAAAAAGATTTAGTCCTATTATCCTTACCATTTGTCATTTATATTTTAACATTTAACTATGCTCCATTAATAGGGTGGGTAATGGCTTTTCAACGTTATAAACCTGGAAAAGGATATTTTAATCAAGAGTGGGTTGGACTAGAAAACTTTATGTTCTTATTTAAAGATGCTACTTTCCTTCGGGTTGTAAGAAATACATTAGCCATGAGTATTATCAATTTAACATTAGGATTCATCTTTTCAATTGGTTTTGCAATCTTACTTAATGAAGTGAAAAACAAACATGCTAAAAAATTTATGCAAACGGTATCGTATTTACCTCACTTTTTGTCTTGGATAATCGTAACAGGAATTGTCATGGATGTATTAAGTCCGGATACAGGGATTGTTAATCAGTTATTATTAAAATTAAATATTATTAATCAACCGATAAATTTCTTCTCAGACCCTAAATATTTTTGGTGGATAGTGGGATTTGCTAATGTTTGGAAAAGTACAGGTTGGGGAAGTATAATTTATCTTTCAGCCATGTCAGCGATTAATGAAGAGCTTTATGAATCAGCCGAAATAGATGGAGCTAACCGAGTTAGAAAAATTTGGCATATTACATTACCGGGAATTAAACCGACCATCTTTATATTATTGCTAATTAATTTAGGGAATATTTTAAATGCTGGATTTGAAGTACAATACCTACTAGGTAATGGTTTAATACAAAGTGTGTCTCAAACCATTGATATCTTTGTCCTGAAGTTTGGGATTAGCTTAAATAATTATTCTTTAGCGACAGCTGCAGGTATTTTTAACTCTTTTGTTAGTATAATTTTAATAACATTGGGTAATAAGTTAGCTAGAGCTGCTGGTGAGGAAAGTTTATTCTAGGAGGTGGATTATATGAAAAAAATTTCTATTTCAGATTTAATATTTGATATTTTTAAGTGGGTCTTTTTAGTGTTTTTCATAGCAGCCACTTTATATCCAATATTAAATACTGTGGCAGTCGCTTTAAACGACGGTATGGATACATTGCGAGGCGGAATTTATTTATTACCAAGACAATTTACATTAGATAATTTTAGAGCTGTGTTCAGAAGACCAACATTGATGAATGCTGCATTTATTTCAGTAGCGAGAACGGTTATTGCAACACTGACACAAACATTCTTAACAGCTTTATTAGCATATATTTTGAGTCGAAAAGAATTTATCTTTAGAGTACCCATTACCTTATTGGTTATTTTAACTATGTATCTAAATGCTGGTATGATACCGGGATATATTTGGACTCAAAAATTAGGTTTATTAAATACCTTCTGGGTATATGTAATTCCTGGTATTATTAGTGCGTTTAACTTTTTAGTAATTCGTACTTATATTAACGGTTTACCAGATAGTTTCGTTGAAAGTGCCAAAATGGATGGGGCAGGACATCTCCGTATTTTCTGGAGTATTATTTTACCATTATGTAAACCAGTTCTTGCGACGGTTGCCTTATTTATTGCGGTTTGGCAATGGAACTCTTGGTTCGATGCGATGTTATTCAATGGTTTTAATGACAATTTGAGTACCTTACAGTATGAGTTAATGAAACTCTTATCATCAGTTATGAGTCAGGGTGCTAATGCGGATAGTATGCGTAATGCTGCTGAAGCTGGTAACTCAAGTATGGTTACACCGGCTTCTGTTCGTGCTGCGACTACCATTGTGACGGCATTTCCAATTGTTTGTTTATATCCATTCTTACAAAAATATTTTGTTTCAGGTTTAACTATTGGTGGGGTTAAAGGATAATACTAAAAAGGGGTGATGAAAATGGAACACAAGAGTAAAAGAGCTCAGGAGCGCCAAGAACGGATAGACGGAATAAATAAATTAGCCGACTATGCTTTGATGGGTATTCTGTTTTTATTTACTTCAATCCCGTTATTGACGGTGGGCGTTTCAATTTCTGCTTTGTATAAGACAATTTATGAATATAAAATTCAAGAAAAGCCAAAATTTATTCACATATATGTAATAGCGTTTCTTAATAGTTTTAAACAAAGTACCATCGTTTGGTTAGGCTATTTGTTATTGATTATAGCCTTTGTATTAAATCGACAGTCTTTAATTGACAGTTATGCTCTATTAAAAGATGCCTTACAGATTTTTCATATTTTAATGATTATTCTCGCAACACCGGTAGTTCTATTGATGTTATGTTATATTGCAAGATTCACCGATAATCTTAAAACAGTCTTTAAAAATTCAACGATCATTCTATTATTAAATATCGTTACAGCGATCAAACTTCTGATAGGATCAGCGTTAGTTGCTGTATGCATTTGGTTAGTCCCAATTTTAGGAATGATTTTACCACCCTTTATGATTTCGAAGGGGATAGAGATGGTTGAGGGTATTTTCGCTCAATTTAGATTAGCAAATAATAGTTAAAAAATATATTCAAGAGGTGACTAAACTTTGTTAACACATAAGGAAGCAAGAGTACAAGCCAAAGAAATTGTTGCAAAGATGACATTGGAGGAGAAAATCGATCAAATTAATTTTAGAGCTCCAGCTATCGAACGTTTAGGCATTCCAGATTATAACTATTGGAATGAAGCCCTACATGGTGTCGCTCGAGCAGGGGTTGCGACGGTATTCCCTCAAGCAATTGGCCTAGCGGCGATATTTGATGAAGCATTTATGGAAAAAGTAGCGGATGTTATTTCTACTGAAGGACGTGCAAAATATAATCAATATCATGGTGAAGCGGACAACGATATTTATAAAGGATTAACTTTTTGGTCACCAAATATAAATATTTTCCGTGATCCACGTTGGGGGAGAGGACAAGAAACCTATGGTGAAGATCCTTACTTAACTGCACGCATGGGGGTTGCGTTTATTAAAGGGTTACAAGGTGATGGACCCTATATGAAATTAGCCGCTTGTGCGAAGCATTTCGCGGTACACAGTGGTCCTGAAGCCGACCGCCATTCTTTTGATGCAGTTGTTTCTAAAAAAGATATGTATGAAACATATTTACCAGCATTTGAAGCTGCTGTTAAAGAAGCCGATGTTGAAAGCTTTATGGGTGCATATAATGCAGTCAATGGCATTCCAGCTTGTGTGCATCCGGAATTATTACAAGAAATTTTAAGAGGAAAATGGAATTTCCAAGGACATGTCGTATCTGATTATGCTGCGTTAGAAGACGTACATTTAAACCATCATTATACTAATAATGCAGCGGAAACAATGGCATTAGCAATGCAAATTGGTTGTAACTTATGCGCTGGTAATATTTCTGATGCCTTGTATGAAGCGCATGGACGTGGACTGGTTACGGAAGAAGAAATTACTAATTCGGTTATTGAATTATATACCACACGTGTTCGACTAGGAATGTTTGCAGATGATAACGAATTGGATCAAATACCATATGAAGTGAATGCAAGTAAGGATCATCAAAAGGTTTCTCTAGAAGCAGCACGTAAATCAATGGTTCTATTAGAAAACAAAGATTTCTTACCACTTAATAAAGTGGATATTCAAGCGGTAGCAGTGATTGGACCTAATGCTCGCAGCGTTGAAGTCTTACAAGGAAACTATTTTGGTATTGCGGAAAGAAATACGACCTTTGTTGATGGTTTGCAAAATTATTTAGGCGACGATGCCAGGGTGTTTTATGCTCCGGGTGGTCATTTATTTAAAGAACATGCAGAGTCTACTTTGTCTCGTCCATTCGAAAGAGAATCGGAAGCGATAATTGCGGCGAAACATTCGGATGTGGTGGTTCTATGTCTAGGATTAGATCCAACTATTGAGGGAGAACAAGGGGATTCTGGTAATGTATACGGTTCGGGAGATAAGTATGATCTCTTCTTACCAGAAGTACAACGTCGTCTAATAGAAAAAGTATTAGCCATTGGTAAACCGGTAATACTGGCGGTATCAGCTGGTTCTGCGATTTCATTAAATGGGTTGGAAGAACACCCTAATCTTAAAGCGATTGTTCACACTTGGTATCCAGGTAGTCATGGTGGAACGGCTCTAGCTGAAATGATTTTTGGAGAGATTAGTCCAAGTGGAAAATTACCATTAACCTTCTATCGTACGGCAGAAAACTTACCTGATTTCTCAGATTACGGTATGAAAAATAGAACTTACCGTTACTTAGAAGAAACACCATTATATCCATTTGGCTATGGCTTACATTATTCTAAAGTGGAACTTAAGGATTTAGTGGTGAATAAAGCAAATGAATGCTATAACGTTGAGGTAACCGTTGAGAATACGGGCGACTTTGATATTGAAGAAGTGATTCAAGTTTATGCTAAGACAGATTCAAAACATGAAACATTAAATGGTAAACTAGTTGGATTTAAGCGTATTGCTTTAGCGAAAGGTGCTATAGAAACCGTGAAGCTTGACGTGCCAGTTTCGAATTTAACAGTGGTGGATGATGCGGGTGAACGCATTTTAGATGGTGAAAAAGTCTTATTGACCATTTCGACCGGATTCCCATGTGACCGTCTAGCTGAACTAAATCAACCAACACCATTATCTGAAGAATTATTATTAAAATAACAAGGAGAAAGCGATGAAGAAATATACAAATTTGTTCCAAGAGTATGGATACGATGAAAAAGAAATTCAAGAAAGACTTGATAATATTTGGTATGAAATGTTTGAAGGACCAGACAAAGTATATTTTGAAAACGACGAAGGTTTAGGTTACGTCGTTGATACAGGGAATATCGATGTCAGAACTGAAGGAATGTCCTATGCGATGCTATTAGCCGTTCAATATGATAAAAAAGATTACTTTGATAAATTATGGGGCTGGACTAAAAAATACATGTATATGGATACTGGCGAAAACGCACATTATTTTGCTTGGTCGGTTGACCCTTCAGGTGAGAAAAACTCATATGGACCTGCTCCAGATGGAGAAGAGTTCTTTGCAATTGATTTAATTTTTGCGTCTAATCGCTGGGGTGATGGCGAAGGAATCTATAATTATTTACATGAAGCGCAAGAATTACTGAAATACATGGTCCATAAAGGTAGTAAATTCGAAGGCGATCCAATGTTTGATCCTGAAACTAAGTTAATTAAGTTTGTTCCGAATTGCGATTTTACTGATCCATCCTATCATGTGCCACATTTTTATGATTATTTTGCGATTCATGCTTTCGAGGAAGATCGCGCATTTTTTAAAGAGGCTGCACAAGCGAGTCGTGAATATTTACCGACTGCTTTCCATCCAGAAACTGGCTTAAATCCTGAATATAGTTTATACGATGGGACACCGAAATATGATAGTGAACATCCACATTTTTATAGTGATGCCTATCGTACGGCCATGAACGTAGCGATTGATATGGAATGGAATGAAAAAATTCCTGTTTTACAGGAAAGACTTAAAACATTACAACAATTCTTTATCGACGAAAACAATCCAGGTTATCAATATGAGTTAACCATTGAGGGAGAGCCAACCGATAAGGAAATCTTACACCCAGTAGGGTTATTAGCAACTTTAGCTGCAGCTTCGTTGGCTAATAAAGAAACAGATAATGCGAAAGAATTTGTCAAACGATTCTGGGCGACACCTATCCGTAAAGGTGAGAGAAGATATTATGATAACTTCTTATATGCATTCTCATTTATGTCATTAAGCGGTCGTTACCGAGCATTCGAGAAAGTAGGCGAATAATGAATTTATACAAGAATCCAATTTTAGAAGGTTTTTCTCCTGATCCATCTGTTTGTGCGGTAGGGGATGATTATTATTTAGTTACGTCGACCTTTGCTTATTTTCCTGGTGTTCCTATTTATCATAGTAAAGATTTGGTTAATTGGACTCAGATTGGCAATATTTTAGATAGACCCGAACAATTACCATTACAAAATGCGGACCATTCTCAAGGGATTTTTGCACCAAGCATTCGCTATCATGATGGGATATTTTATATGACCACTACCAATGTTACCAATGGAGGCAACTTTTATGTAACGGCGACAGACCCAGCGGGGCCTTGGTCAGAGCCACACTATTTAGAAAATGCACCGGGCATTGATCCTAGTTTATTCTTTGATGAAGATGGCAAATGTTATTACGTTGGTACCAGACCTAATCCCAAAGGGGTCACCTACAATGGAGATTGGGAAGTTTGGTTACAAGAATTAGACTTAGAAACGCATCAATTAGTAGGTGTGAGTACAGCCTTATGGAAAGGAGCGTTGCGAGACGCAATTTGGCCAGAAGGACCGCATATCTATAAAAAAGATGGTTATTATTACTTAATGATTGCTGAAGGTGGAACGAGTTTTAATCATGCCATTACCATTGCGCGTTCAGAAAAAGTGGATGGTCCATACATTGGTAATAAAAATAATCCGATTTTAACGCATCGACATTTAGGTAAAGATTTCCCAGTTTGTAATGTTGGACATGGTGACCTTGTTGAGACACCGGAAGGCCATTGGTATATGACATGCTTAGCTAGTCGTATTTTTGATGGGTATAGTAATTTAGGAAGAGAAACATTTTTAGCAGAAGTGAAATGGGAAGATGGATGGCCGGTGGTGAATCCAGGCGAAGGCCGTTTATTAACCGAAGCCCCTCATTTATTACCATTGTTACCAACTGAGAAAGTCAGTCACTTTGCCATTACCAAAGATAATCCAGCTTTCTTATATTTAAGAAACCCTATTGAAGAGAACTATCGTTGGAATGAAACGGACCATTCGGTAAGTTTAATACCTAGCCGAGTAAGCTTACAGGATATTGATAGCCCAACCTATCTTGGTTTAAGACAGAAATCAATGTATTATCGCTTCGCTGTCGAAATCGATGCCAGATTAGACGCTAATTCGACTGGTGGGATTGTGTTGTTACAAAATAATCTTTATTACATTCAATTAAGAGTTGAGAAAAATCAAACCGATTATCAGGTTTTAATGGAATCAGTATTAGATGGTGAAACGACAATTTTAGGTCAACAAACGGTGCCATCCTCATCAATGACCTTAATCTTTGAAGGGGACGGACAACAATTAACAGGTAAAGTCTTATTTGATGGTGATGAATTAGTAGTAGCGGATAAAGTGGATGCCCACTATTTAAGTACAGAAGTAGCAGGCGGATTTGTGGGATGTACTTTAGGAGTTTTTGCTATATCTGAAGATAAACCATCAGAGGGTTACTTAAAAGTAAATAATATCACACATCAAATCAATCGATGATTTTAATGAGGTGAGTTTAGATGAAGAAATTAGCCATTACATTTGATGATGGACCTAATGAATACACCAATGAAATATTAGATATATTAAATCAGTTCGAGGTTAAGGCAATCTTCTTTATTTGGGCAGAATTGGAAGCGTAACATCAAGCAGTTATGACACGAATGGTTGAGGAAGGACATCAACTTGGCAACCATACTTTCACTCATCCGGACCTAACAAAAATAACAGCCGATGAAGTGAGAGTAGAAGTTGAAAAAGCTGAAGAAGTCATTAAACGCTATACCGATAAAAACCCACATTTGTTGAGACCACCATATGGGTATATTAATGAAGAAGTTGAAAAAATCAAAATTAACTATAGACATCTTTGCTTAAATACAGTAAAACACATGTAAAGTATTGAAAGCGATAACCTAGGAGGATTTATGAAAATTAAATTATTAACGTTCATTGTATTGAACACTTTACTTATAGGATTAGCTTTTCCATCTGTTTCCCTTGCTGAATCAAATGAGGGTTATCATATCACTTTTGAAGACGGGCCAGAAGGGTTTGGACCAAGAGGTGAGAATGAAACAGTCGAACAAACAAATGAGGATGCATATGAAGGAGAGCACGCATTAAAAGTCACTGGTAGAACAGAAGCTTGGAATGGGCCATCGCTTCAAATTAGTGAATTAGTAGAAGAATCTATGGAATATCATTTTTCCGTTAGGGTGAAACTTGTAGACGAAGGATCCGCTGAATTACAGTTATCCACTCAAATTGGGGAGGGGAATAATGCTAGCTATCAGACCATTGATAATCAAATGGTTAATTCTCATACATGGAAGCTTTTAGAAGGGACTTTTAGATACGACTCTATAGTCGATGATTTTATTAGTGTTTACGTTGAAAGTTCAGGGAATGATTCCGTTTCTTACATGATTGACGATTTCACTCTAACCCCCACTGGCAACAAAATCGAAACACTAACTCAATCAGATGTCCAGTCAATAAAGGAAGTGTATGAGGAGTACTTCTTAATAGGTAATGCTGTATCTATGTCAGAATTGGGTGGGCAGAGATTAGAGCTTCTTAAAGAGCATCATAATTTGGTAACTGCTGAAAATGCGATGAAGCCGGCATCATCTTACAACTCTAATCAGGAATTTGACGTTACCGATCAAATAAGATTGGTAGATAGAGTGAAAGAGGAAGGATTACTGCTTCATGGACACGTATTAGTCTGGCACCAGCAATCACCAGAATGGCTACATACGAGAGATGGAGAACGATTGTCGCGGGAAGAAGCTTTAGCTAATATGGAAAGTCACATAGAAAAAACCATTTTAGCATACGGGGACAGCGTTATTTCATGGGATGTAGTAAACGAAGCAATGAATGATAATCCAACTGACCCTGAAATGTGGCGTTCTATGTTAAGACGATCAGAGTGGGCTGAAGCCATTGGAGATGACTATGTTGAATTGGCTTTTATGAAAGCTAGGGAAGTGCTAGATGAAAACGGTTGGCACGATGTCAAACTTTACTACAATGACTACAATGATGATAATCAAAATAAAGCCACAGCTATTTATCATATGGTAAAAGAAATTAACGAAAATTATGCAGAAAACCATCCTGGTGAACGTTTAATTGATGGTGTGGGAATGCAAGGACATTACAATATGGGAACCAATATAGATAATGTCCGGCAATCTATAGAGCGATTTAAAGAGTTAGATGTAGAAATAGGTGTTACAGAGTTGGATATTCAAGCAAACACTACTTCGGAATTAACAGAAGAAGAAGAAATTGCTCAGGGAATTCTGTACGCTCAGCTATTTTCATTGTACAAAGAGCATTCTGACGTAATCTCAAGAGTAACGTTTTGGGGGTTAAACGATTCTACAAGTTGGCGATCGGAAAGTAGTCCTCTTCTTTTTGATGGGGACTTACAGCCCAAAAAGGCCTTTGAAGCAGTTATTGACCCGGAAGGCTTTTTAGCAACCTATGCTTCAGAGAAGGAGGAAGTGGAAAATAGGCGGACTGTAGCAACTTATGGGACCCCTGAAATAAGTGAAGAGTTAGATGAACTTTGGTATGCAGCGGATTCTATAGACGTGAATCGTTATCAAATGGCTTGGCAAGGAGCCACGGGTGTGGGGAGACTTCTTTGGGATGAAGATTATCTATACGTTCTCGTAGAAGTCGATGATAGCACTATTGATACGACTGGAGAAGAAGACTGGGAGCAAGATTCGATAGAAGTATTTCTTAGTGAGACTCGTCATTCTGACTCTTCATATAAAGAAGGAGATGGTCAATACCGGGTGAATGCAGATGGTGAAGAAACTGTTGGAGAAACAACGGCTCAGGCCATTGAGCGTTCACTTGTGACTCAAACGGCTACAGGATACAGTGTGCAAATGGCTATTAAATGGCAGGTTTTAGACCCTGAAGAAGGAGATGCCATTGGTTTTGACTTACAAATAAATGATGCGACATCTGGAAACAGAGAAAGTGTAGCTATATGGAATGATTTAAGTGGCCAAGGATATCAAAACCCCATGGTCTTTGGTGAGCTTGAATTAGGAGGATACAGTGTTGATTCAGAAAGGTAGAGTACAAACAGAAACAAGTTCTATGGTCGCTAAAGCGAGCCATAGAACTTATCTAAAAATAATTCAACAAAAAAGATTATTATTCTCCACCAACGTCATTTGACGTAGAACCAAAAATCATTGATAAAAAGATTGTCTTGTGGACAGCAGATTCAAAGGATTGGTCAAAAATTGAGGCACCAGAAATAATCCAAAAAGTTCAAAAAAATGTTACCAATAACGACATATTGTTGTTGCATTGTTTTGAACAAACGGTAATAGCATTACCTGAAATCTTAACAGATTTAACTGATAAAAATTATCAATTTGTGACCGTAGATGATATCTTAAGTTAGCTGGTTGTTGACGATTTAAGTGAGGTGAATTTAGATGAAGAAAATAGCCATTACATTCGATGATGGACCTAATGAATACACCAATGAAATATTAGATATATTAAATCAGTTCGAGGTTAAGGCAACCTTCTTTATTTGGGCAGAATTGGAAGCGCAACATCAAGCAGTTATGACACGAATGGTTGAGGAAGGACATCAACTTGGCAACCATACTTTCACTCATCCGGACCTAACAAAATTAACAGCCGATGAAGTGAGAGTAGAAGTTGAAAAAGCTGATGAAGTCATTAAACGCTATACCGATAAAATCCCACATTTGTTGAGACCACCATATGGGTATATTAATGAAGAAGTTGAAAAATTCATTGATAAAAAGATTGTCTTGTGGACAGCAGATTCAAAGGATTGGTCAAAAATTGAGGCACCAGAAATAATCCAAAACGTTCAAAAAAATGTTACTAATAACGACATATTGTTGTTGCATTGTTTTGAACAAACGGTAATAGCATTACCTGAAATCTTAACAGATTTATCTGATAAAAATTATCAATTTATGACCGTAGATGATATCTTAAGTTAACTGGTTGTTGACGATTTAGTAAGAGAATTTATTAATTAATGTGAGATAACTATTCGATAATAATGTTATCTCACTTTTAATCTATTGATTTAAGTGTTTGGGAGTAAAATGTATGGCAAACGATATGACTAAAGGTAATCCAATAAAACTTATTTTGCTTTTTGCAATTCCGCTTTTTATTGGTAATATTTTTCAATAAATTTATAATATGGCAGATACTTTTATTGTGAGCCGTACAATAGGGGTGGAAGCTTTAGCTGCAGTAGGTTCTACTGGGAGTATTATGTTTTTAATTTTAGGGTTTGCTCATGGCTTAACGTCCGGCTTTGCAATTCCGTTATCACAAAAATATGGAGCTAAAGAATATCATCAGCTAAATAAATCATTTGGTGTCTCTTTGATGATAACTTTTGGTATCGGTAGTGTTTTATCTATTGCCAGTATGATGTTAAGTCGAAAGTTGTTAGAAGCCATGCAGACTCCACCTGAAATTATGGAACATGCTGCTAAATATATTTTTATTATTTGTAGTGGAATCTTAGCGACCATGTTATATAATCTACTATCTAACATTTTGCGCGCCATTGGGGATTCTAGAACACCGTTGGTTTTTTTAATCATTGCTAGTTTTATCAATATTGCTTTAGATTTGTTCTTTATCTTGAAGTTAAAGATGGGCGTTGATGGAGCAGCAATAGCAACGGTTGTTTCACAATGTTTTTCAGCAATTGCATGTTTAATTTATATATGGCGTAATTTACCAATGTTACATCTTAAAAGAGAATCTTTTAAAACAACTAAAGAAGAAGTGCGCCATCACTTAGGAATAGGCTTTCCTATGGGATTCCAAATGTCAATTATTGCGATTGGTGCTATTGCTATTCAAATCTCCTTAAACCGTTTGGGATCAACCGCGGTAGCGGCTTATACAGCATCAAATAAAATTGATCAAGTCGCTACGATGCCGATGATGTCCTTTGGCGTGGCTATGGCAACGTATGCAGCACAAAATTATGGTGCAAAAAATATGAGCGCATTTGGGTTGGAGTTCGCGATACAGTAAAAATATCTGTTACATATAGTTTTATTGTGGGGATATTAATTAATTTATTTAGTCATCATTTAATTGAAATCTTTATAGGGAAAGGCCAGACAGAAGTGCTTGCACTTTCAAAATGGTTTTTCTTAACAAATTCTTCTATTTATTTCTTCTTAGCTATGTTGTTTATTTACCGTTATACGCTGCAAGGTGTGGGTGAGACTAGGGTACCAACCATTGCAGGAATTATCGAATTATCTATGAGAGTGTTTGCTGCCGTTATTTTATCGAAATATTTTGGATTTATTGGCGCCATTATCGCAAACCCCTTAGCATGGATAGGAGCATTAATACCGATGATGTGGAAATATTATCGCTTTAAAAAAGCACATACACTTCAAGAATTTGGAGGAGATTTAATTGTTAGTGAAAAAAATTAATTTAGTCGAGAATGATGTTCATGCCACTTTAACAACGTATCTATTAGATGATTCGACTGAATTATTAAATGGAAAGAAAAGACCGGCTATTATTGTATGTCCAGGTGGGGGATATTTTAATTGTTCCGACCGTGAAGGAGAGCCTGTAGCTTTAAAATTAAATAGTATGGGCTACCATGCGTTTGTTCTTAGATATAATGTCTATTTAGAACCAGATGATGATTATATGATTGTTCATCAAAGTGAAACATTAGAGCCAAAAGAACGGACTCAATTTCCAAAACCAATGCATGATATTGCGAAAGCGATGCTATTAATTCGTGAATATTCCGAAGAGTGGTTGGTTGATGTTGACCGAATTGGAATATGTGGTTTTTCTGCTGGTGGTCATAATGTATTATCTTACGGTGTTCACTGGAATCATGATCTGATTCAAGAAGCCTTTGATAATGTTGGGAAAGCACTGCGACCCGCTTTGGTGATTGCCGGTTATCCAATTTCAGATTATTTTGCAATGAGAGATTATTTGGATAAAAAGCGACCAGAAGGAAAAGCTTTCTTTAGTAAATCAAGCACAGTATTATTTGGCACCTGCACCCCGAGTGATGAAACTTTATTTTTAGCAAGTCCAGCGCGTCAGGTAAGTAAGGATACTCCACCAATGTTTTTATGGTCAACCTTTGGTGATCAACAAG
The DNA here is from genome assembly GCF_033564055.1 of Globicatella sp. PHS-GS-PNBC-21-1553. Taxonomy (NCBI): domain Bacteria; kingdom Bacillati; phylum Bacillota; class Bacilli; order Lactobacillales; family Aerococcaceae; genus Globicatella; species Globicatella sp. PHS-GS-PNBC-21-1553. The sequence goes on along the minus strand of NZ_CP085470.1, from coordinate 667,845 downwards.
TACCGATTGAACAAACTACCTTGATGGCGAAAGCATTAGCAGCTGAAGAAATCCCATTTGCTTGTCATATTTTTGAAACAGGGCCGCATGGATTAAGTGTTGCAACCCAACTGTCATCGGATGCGCAATCCAAAATTAATTTAAATGTAGCGAAATGGATGGATTTGTTAGAAACGTGGTTGTTAGAAAGATTCAAGTTAGAATTACCTGCAAAAAGTTGGTATGAAGAATAAAAAAGCGTCGGCTGGTATGAAACCAGTCGACGTTTTTTGAGGTTATTATAGATTATTCAGACTTAATCGCCAAATTTTTCCCAAGATTCTAAATAGGAATCATAGTCATGTTGTTCGCGAAATTTGCTCGGACTTAAATCATAATAATTAGAAAAGCTCTTAGAAAAATAGAGTGGATCATGAAAGCCGACTTTTTGACTTATCGCACTAATTGTGTCATCGGTGGTTAAAAGTAAAGAAGCTGCGACTGTTAATCGTCGGTCGAGTAAAAATTGCTGTGGCGAAAAGTCGTATTTTTTCTTAAATAATTTATATAAATAACTACGACTGACCGCTAGGTATTCAGCGACTTCTTCTATACTAATCTCATTCATATAATTGGTATAAATATAATGGTAGGCCACTTCGGCTAATTCTTTCGAGACCAACGAGTTGGTCGTATTTTTAACCGAAAATTCCTTTTTTATATAATTAAATAATAAATACAATTGACTCTTGTACCAGAATTCATTAGGTAAATTTGATTCATTTTTTAAGGTAGTTTCACAAATGTTTTTAATTACCTCTTGAGTTTTGCCATTAGGATGGAACTTTATTACATGCTCATTTTTCAACAAAGTACCGGTAAGATATTCATCCAATTTGTCTCCTTTTAGTCCAATCCAATAGGTCGTCCAGGGATGTTCTAAATTAGGGTAATAATGAACATCATCAGAGTGGCGAATAATATAGCCTTCGTCCTTGCTAAGACGGTATTCTTGTCCATCAACCTTAAAAAAACCTTCCCCATCCACTACTAAATGGAGGACATAATTTTGATAAACTTTGTACTGATAAGTCTCGACTTCGTTATAAGTTTGGATGCCACACTCATCAATATTTAAATCCGTTTCTGGATTGTTAAAATAAACCCATAAATTTCTCATAGCACCCTCCATTGATTGGAAACATTATTCCATGTATTTTTATTCATTATAACATAGATTATTCTACAGTTGTATCATATAATTTAAAGTGTAGAAAACGTTTTCAGATTTGTTTCAAAAAATTAGGAGGAAAAAAGAATGAAAAAATGGATGAAAAAGTTTAGTGGTTTATTAGCAGTCGGAACTTTAGGATCAGCTTTAGCAACAAATCTTCCAAGTGTTTCAGCTCAAGAAGAAATTAATGTGTGGGCATGGGATCCGAACTTTAATATTAAAGCCTTAAATATTGCGGCGGAATATTATGCAAAAGAAAACCCAGATTTAAAAGTAACAATTGAAGAAAATGCACAAGATGACATTATTCAAAAATTAAATACAGCAATGAGTGCTGGTGTAACAGATAGCTTACCAAATATTGTTTTAATTGAAGACTATCGTGCACAAAGTTTCTTAACAGCATATCCAGATACTTTTATTCCTTTAAATGATTATATTAATTCAGAAGATTTTGCACCATATAAAATTGAAGCAAGTACGGTAGAAGATAATTTCTATTCAGTACCTTTTGATACTGGGGTTACAGGTTTATATGTACGTACGGATATTCTAGAAGAAGCAGGATATAAAGTAGATGATTTACAAGACATTACTTGGACAGAATTAGAAGAAATCGGCTTAAAAGTACAAGAAACTACTGGTTTAAAAACTTTATCAATGGATTTAAATGATCTTGGACTATTACGTGCGATGATTAACGGATCTGGTTCTTGGTATACGACAGAAGACGGAGTCACACCAAACATTGCTAACAATGCTGCTTTAAAAGAAGCTTTTGCTACTTTCAAATCAATGTATGAAAAAGATTTAGTGAACGTTCATAGTGACTGGGCTCAAATGTTAGAAGCGTTCAACACCGGTGTCGTTTGGACTGTTCCGCAAGGAAACTGGATTACACCATCAGTTGTTCAAGCAGCAGATCAAGCTGGTAAGTGGACGGTTGTGCCTTGGCCTAAACAAGAAGTGGATGGAGCAACTCATTCTTCTAACTTAGGTGGTTCTTCATTCTATGTGATTAATAAGGAAGGTTCAGAAGCTGCAGCTGATTTCTTAGCTAAAACATTTGGTTCTAATGTTGAATTTTATGGTGATTTGATTACGGAAATGGGTGCTTTAGGTACGTATTTACCTGCACTAGAATCAGATGCCTATGATACTGAAGTTGAATTTTTTGGCGGACAAACAATTTATAAAGATTTTGCCGAATGGTCTGCTGAAATTCCTTCATTAAACTATGGTATTCATACCTATGCAATTGAAGATATTATGGTGGCAGCTTTACAACAGTATTTAGCTGGTGGCGACATCGATCAAATCTTCCAAGATGCTCAAGCCCAAGCAGAAAACCAATTAAATAACTAATATCTGTGTAAAAAATAAATTAAGGGCTGTAGAATGACAAACTTCTACAGCCTTTATAAATAGGAGTGAGAATTATGAATGTCTTTCAAAGACGAAAATTATTAGGTTGGGCTTTTATTGCTGCACCAGTGGCCTTAATCATTTTATTCTATTTTTATCCAATGCTATCAGCCTTTATCATGTCATTGCAGTCTGGAAAAGGTGCGAATTTATCTTTTGTAGGATTAACTAACTATAAGCGTTTATTATCTGATCCAGTCTTTATTCAATCTTTAAAAAACACCTTAATATTCTTGATTTTCCAAGTGCCGATTATGGTTGTTCTAGCTATTTTCTTCTCGGTTTTATTAAATAATAAAACGTTGAAGTTCAAAGGGATTTTTAGAACGATTGTGTTCTTGCCGTCTGTCACTTCATTAGTTGCGTATTCTTTAATATTTAAATATATTTTCGCAAATAATGGTGTTTTAAACCAAATACTAATGGCAATCAATGTTTTGGATAAGCCAATAATGTGGTTATCACATCCATTTTGGGCAAAGGTGGTCATTATTATTGCTATTACTTGGCGTTGGACAGGTTATAATATGATTTTCTTCCTTTCCGCTTTACAGAATATTGATGACCAAATTTATGAAGCGGCGGATGTAGATGGTGCGTCACCTATTGATAAGTTCTTTAAAATTACGTTGCCATTATTAAAACCAGTTATTTTATTTACATCAATTACCTCAACGATTGGGACCTTGCAATTATTCGATGAACCAATGAACATTACTCAAGGTGGACCGGGTAATGCAACGATGACCATCTCACAATATATCTATAATCTTTCGTTTAAGTATACACCAGACTTTGGCTATGCCGCTGCGGTTTCTTATGCGATAGTTATTTTAGTCATTATATTCTCTATTATTCAATTGAAAGTAGGTAATCGCGATGAAAAATAAAAATAATATTTTTATATATATCTTTTTATTGATGATGTCGATTGTATTTGTCTTTCCGTTTTACTTCATGATTATTTCAGCGACGAATGCCAGTGTCGATGTAACGAGCGGCTCTTTATTGCCAGGAAAAGAATTATTAAACAATTTGAAAAACGTGTTTGAGCAAACAGATATGGTTACGGCTTTAAAAAACTCTGCCATTATTGCTGTCTCACAAACTGTTTTAGCATTAATAATCAGTTCTATTGCCGGGTATGCTTTTGAAGTCTATCGTTCCAAATGGACGGATATTGTCTTTAATATTATTTTGATGTCAATGATGATTCCATTTGCCGCCTTAATGATTCCATTATTTAAATTCTTTGGCCGTTTATCAACCATTAATCCTATGATTGGATTCAATACTTATGCATCAGCTTATTTACCTTATATTGCAACTGCGTTCTTAATCTTTTATTTCCGTCAAAATACTAAAATGTTCCAACAAGAATTGTTAGAAGCTGGGCGGATTGACGGTTTATCTGAAATTGGTTTATTCTTTAGAATTTACATGCCGACGATGAAAAATACCTACGCAGCAGCAGCGATTATTACTTTTATGAATGCTTGGAATAATTACTTATGGCCATTGGTTACTTTACAAACTAATGAAATGCGTACAGTACCGTTACTATTATCTAATTTAGGATCAAGTTATGCACCGGACTATGGCTTAATGATGATTGCGATTTTAATCGCCACCATCCCGACATTAATTATCTTCTTTGTATTACAGAAATATTTTGTAGCGGGTATGTTAGGTGCTGTTAAATAAGAAAGGATGAAGAAAAAAGTGTTATTACCTAATTATTTTGAAAATTTAGAGGTATTTCATGTAAATACTTTGCCTAGGAAAAATTATTATGTCCCATTCCATACAGATGAATTGTTTGAGACCTTAACCGATCGTACGAAAAGTGAGTACTTCCATAATTTAAATGGCGATTGGGATTTTAAATACTTTACGAGTGTCAATCGAATTGAGAAAGCATATTGGGAAGACGATACTGATTTAAGTTATGACCAAATTCCTGTACCAAGTTGTTGGCAATTATATGGCTATGACCAAATCATGTATACCAATACTGAATATCCGATTCCGTTTGATCCGCCTTATGTCCCATTTGAAAATCCGGCTGGTTTATATCGTCGTCATTTTAAAATCAATAAAAAAGAACAAAAAGAATATCAATTAACCTTTGAAGGGGTCGATTCTGCTTATTATGTTTGGGTCAATCATCAATTTGTAGGTTATAGCCAAATTTCTCATGCCAGTTCAGAATTTGACATTACGCAATTTCTTCAAGATGGCGAAAATACATTGCATGTGTTAGTGTTAAAATGGTCGGATGCGACGTATCTTGAGGATCAAGATAAATTCCGTTATAGTGGCATTTTCCGTGATGTGTATGTCTTAGAGCGTGAGGTTGACCGAGTAGAAAGTTTCTTTGTTCGTCAAAGTTTCAATGATGATTTATCATTAGCTACTTTATCCGTTGAGCTTAACAAAACATGCGAAAATTTAGACGTTAAGTACCAATTATTAGCACCGAATAATGAGGTGGTCCATGAGGGAACGACATCAGACAGTGATTTTACGATTGAAGTGATGAATCCAGTTTTATGGAATGCGGAAGAACCTCAATTATACCGCTTATTGTTATCCGTAGGCAGTGAACATATTCAACAATTAGTAGGAATTCGCTTAGTAGAAATGAAAAATAATCAATTTTATGTGAATAATCGTTCGGTAAAATTAATAGGGGTTAATCATCATGATACGAATGCAAACACTGGAGCGACCGTGACACTTGATGATCAATGGAAAGATTTAACGCTAATTAAACAATATGGATTTAATGCTTTAAGAACAGCCCATTATCCAAAAAATGGCCAATTTTATGAATTGACAGACCTAATTGGGTTATATGTTATGAGTGAAGCGGACTTAGAAGGTCATGGGGTGGTAGACCTATATGGAATGGGTGGTAATGATAATTACAATGTTTTACCAGAAGATCCAGCCTTTGAAAGAGCTTTTGTCGACCGGATGGATGCTTCGATTATCCCATACTTTAATAATAGTTCCATTGTAATGTGGTCAGCTGGTAATGAGACCGGTTATGGTCCTAATATTGAAGCGATGTTAAAACATGCACGTCAGTTAGATCCTTCTCGTCCATTGCATTATGAAGCGTATTGGTACTATGACCGCAGTAAAGAATATGATACTCAATATTTTGATAGTTGGAGTCGTATGTATGCTTCACCTACGGAAATTAAAGAATATTATTTAGACATTGAAAATATTGAAAAAGCGTTTATGTTATGTGAATACGCCCATGCTATGGGGAATAGTTCGGGGGATTTGACGGAATATTATGAGTTATTCTACCAATACCCAGAATTTGTCGGTCTTTATGTTTGGGAATGGGCTGACCATGCGGTCAATCTGAATCGTTTTGAACCTGATAAAACACCGGTTTATCGTTATGGTGGCGATTTTGGTGAATATCCGCATGCAGGTAATTTCTGTATGGACGGTTTAATGTATCCGGATCGAACACCGCATGTCCTGGTAAAAGAACACCAAAACTTATTTAAACCTTTCTTGTTAGAAGACCTTGATTTAAATGCAAAGCAGTTTACGTTTAAAAATCGTCTCGATTTTGTTAATGCAAAAGACCGTTTTAAAGTGACTTTAGAAGTAGCGGATTTAACAGGAGCAATAGTGGCAACTCACGAATTACCAAGGCTAGATATTGCACCACAAGCCAGTTTGACAGTTGATTTAAAGGACACATTGACGGATTTAACCACAATTAGCATTATCCGTTTTGTTTATCACGATTTATCGGATAATTTTGTTGGTTTTGATTGGGTTGAAGTCAATGAATTTGAGTTAACTTTAGAATTACCAGAATCTTCCACCAATATTACTTATGCGGAAACGAATGCAACCGTGTCCATTACAACTGCTTTTGGTGAGGTCGTATTAAGTAAAGCAAACGCAGCGATTGAGCAATTAAAAGTGAATGAACAAACACTTTTAAATCAACCGGGAGAGTGGAGTATCTGGCGTGCACCGACTGATAATGATCGTAACATTAAGCGCGAATGGCTACAAGCCAATTTTAATCGTCATCAAACAAGAGTACATGAGACGCATATTACGCAAGCAGATGATCAAGTAAAAGTGTCCTTTGATGCGGTCATGCATGCTGTCGCAAGACAAAACTTCTTGGAGATGACCCTTGAGTATACTATCTTTGCCAATGGTTTGATTGAAGTGGCAGGAAAAGTGGCTAAAAATCCAGTGATTCCATTTTTACCTCGCTTAGGTATGACCTTGCCGTTACTAGCGAGCTTCGAAAAAGTCAACTATCATGGTTATGGACCGGAAGAAAACTATCGTGACAAACACCATGCATCCTATAAAGGGAACTTTACGACGACGGTAACAGAGATGTATGAACCTTATGTTACACCACAAGAAAATGGTAATCGAAGTATTAACCAACTCGTGCTAACGAATGGTCAACAATCATTGACGGTTCATTCTGTGAACGGCATGCATTTTAATGCTTCTCATTATTCAATTAAACAATTAACAGAAGTGATGCATCGTGATAAATTATTATTGGAGGATATGACTTATCTCCAACTAGATCCACAACAATCTGGTATTGGGACGAATGCTTGTGGACCAGAATTATTCGAGCATTATCGCTTAGATGATGATTTTGAATTTAAGTTTAATTTATTTGTGAAATGAGGTTAAACCATTGATTAAAGTACAAGACCAATTATTTAATATTATTGCTGGTCAGTTTTCATTAATACTTGGCGTACATCATGGTTATGTGACGGTGAAACATCTTGGAGGAGCGATTGACGAGTATCGTCAATCGAATCCCTTAATTGAAAAAGACCATGCGTTTTCGGGTGGCCCTTATACTGATGACCGTACTTATTCGCCTGATACCCAGCGTCACGTCGTAGGGCAATTAGGTCGTAGTGATTTTCGTCAACCATCTGTTATTATCCAACATCATCAAAATCAAGTGACGGATTTTAAATTTGAATCAGCAGAAGTTTTAAAGGAATTTGACGGGCCTAAAGGTTTACCGATGCCGCGTTTAACGGCTGAAAGTGAAATTTTACATTTACAGTTAATCGATGAAGTGGCTGGTCTCCGATTGCATCTTTACTATGTCACGTATCCGGAGTATTCTACTATCGGACAGTTTACCAAAATCGAAAACATCGGTGATGAAACGGTTAATGTGCATAAATTACTTAGTGCTATGATTGATTTACCAAATGGCCAATATGATTTAATGACCTTACAAGGGTATTATGGCATGGAACGTAAAGTTGTTCGACAACCACTTCAGCAAGGTTTAATAGAAATCGGCTCTATTAGAGGATCATCTGGTCATGGTCAAACACCCGCGTTAATTTTATTAGATCATCTAACGCAAGAAGAATATGGTGAAGCTTTAAGTTTACAATTAATGTATAGTGGAAATTTTGAAGCATTTGCGCAAACCAATCAATTAGGCGAGTTGCGATTAGGGATAGGGATTAACGAAACACAATTTAGTTATGATTTAGCACCGGGAGCGAGTTTTGATACACCTTTCGTGATTTATCAGCATACTTATCAAGGTCTAAATGCACTAACACAATTGAGTCATCAATTTATACAAGCGCAAATTTTACCGCAACCGCACCAATATCAATTGCGTCCTATCTTAATCAATAATTGGGAAGCGACTTACTTTGATTTCAATTCTAAAAAATTAAAAGCCATTGCCAAACAAGCAGCTGAAGTGGGTATAGAATTGTTTGTTTTAGACGATGGATGGTTTGGTAAGCGGCAAAATGACCTCAGTTCATTAGGTGATTGGGTCGTCAATACCGAGAAACTTGGGGGAGAGCTATCGGAATTAATAGATTATGTTCATGATTTGGGGCTTCAATTTGGACTTTGGATTGAACCGGAGATGATATCTGAAGATTCGGATTTATACCGTCAGCATCCTGATTGGGTTATTCAAGTTCCAGGACGCAGTCATACATATTCAAGAAGCCAATTAGTATTAAATTTAGCAAATCCTGAAGTAGTATCGTATTTGAAAGCGACCTTTGATGAACTACTCGCTAATCATAAGATTGATTATATAAAATGGGATAGCAATCGTAATATTTCAGATGTTGGAAATGGCTCCACTTATTTAGATACGATGAAGCAGTCGCATCAGTATGTTTTAGGATTATATGAGTTAGCATCTTATTTAACGAATAAATATCCTAATATTCTTTTTGAGTCTTGTTCAGGTGGTGGTGGCCGCAATGATTTAGGCATGATGGCATACTTTGACCAGACGTGGACCAGTGATAATACCGATGCGATTGAACGCTTAAATATTCAATATGGATCCTCGATGCTGTTTCCGGCTATTCATATGGGGGCGCATGTCTCAGCTGCACCTAACCATCAAATGAAGCGTATGACTAGCTTGAATACGAGAGGGCATGTAGCGATGATGGGGAATCTAGGTTATGAATTAGATATTACCTCTATGACCGAAGCGCAATTAATGAAAGTGAGCCAACAAGTGGCAACCTATAAAACAATTCGCCCCGTTATTCAATTGGGGAAACAAGTACGTCTAATGAATCCTTTAGATTCAAGCAATCAACCACAAAACTATACAGCTGTTCAACATTATAATGATGAAACAGTTGTATTAACAGTTGTTAAAGTATTGTCAACCATGGAGAAAATGGAACCCGTTGTTAAACTGAAACACTTAGAATTAAATGCTGATTATCAATTAGTCGGAAAAGAACACATTATTTATTCTGGTGCAGAATTAATGTATGCGGGGATTTCATTGAATTTTCCTCCTGGAGATTTTGTGAGTCAACAATGGGTCTTTAAAAGAATAAAATAGTTACTAATCGTAATAAGAAGCGGACGAGTTTTTGTCCGCTTTTATATTTCGAACAATTGACCAATAAGTTAAGCAGTATAAAAATTTATTACTTTGCTAAAATGTTTAGGGATTGGGCAAGAAGTAGAAAATCGAAAAATTTTCGCTTCGTCTGTCCTCCCCCTGCGCTGTTAATTATCGAGCACTCACTCTACCAAGTGTATCAAGTTGATGCTCAGCCTCTTTATAAGAGATAAAATGACTCTTAAAGAGCATAGATAGTTATCCGTTACCACTCACGTGCATATAAAAAACCCCTTAAAAGTAGTATCCATTTTTGGTAGCTACTTTTAAGGGGAGTCTATTTTTAAGGGGAGTCTATTTTATTAAATATCTTTCAAAGCGTTTAGCTAAAATGATTAATTTTGTGACTGATTATTAGAAGTTACCCGTTTACGGACACCTTTATTAATGTCTAATAAGATTGGTAAGACCATTGGTTTACGTTCCGTTTTCTCGTGAATGAGAGGATAAATCGTATCAAAAATCACATCGCGAATCATTTTTTCAGTTACCACAGCACCATTTTCGTTTAATCCACGATTAATGGCTGAACGTAATTGATTTTGCATTTCATTGATTAAATCAATGGATTCACGCATATAAATAAAGCCACGAGACATAATATCAGGACCACTAATTAACGCATGGTTTTGATAGTCAATTGTCGCAGTGACGATGATTAAACCATCTTCTGACAAGGTATGACGATCACGTAGGACGATACTTCCGATATCACCAATACCACTACCATCAACGTAAACATCTTGTGCTTGAAAATTACCCGCCACACGAGCACTATTTTGAGTAACAGCTAGCATATCACCATTGGCTAAAATAAAACAGTTTTCTTTTGGAATACCGGTTTCTTGTGCTAATTCTGCTTGAATACTTTGCATGCGATATTCACCATGGACCGGCATGAAATATTTAGGTTTCATTAGACGTAACATTAACAGTTGTTCTTGTTGCCCACCATGTCCTGAGGTATGAATATTATTAATTTTACCATGGATCACATTGGCACCTAATTCAGTTAAACGGTTAATGACACGATTGACACTGATGGTATTGCCTGGAATAGGTGAACTAGAAAAAATTACTGTATCTTCCGGCTGAATCGAAATTTGACGATGGGTACCATTAGCAATACGACTTAAAGCAGCCATCGGCTCACCTTGAGATCCGGTACATAATATAATCAGTTTATTACCGTCTACGGAATCAATGTTTCGACCATCAACGAAAAGATCTTGTCCGTCCGTTTCGATATAGCCTAATTCGCGCCCCGTTTTAATCGCCGATTCCATACTACGTCCAAAGACTGCGATTTTACGATCAGTTTCTTTGGCGACTTCGACTACTTGTTGAAGTCGTGAAACATTCGAAGCAAAAGTAGCGAAGATGACTCGTCCTTGAACTCCTTGGATAATATTTTTAATTGATTGACCCACAATTTTTTCTGATTTAGTGAAAGTTGGGATTTCTGCGTTAGTGGAATCACCTAATAACACTAAAACTCCTTCTTCACCGATGCGAGCCATGCGATGCAAATCGGCTGGTTTGCCAACAGGAGTAAAGTCAAATTTATAATCCCCTGTAAAGACAATATTGCCAGGAGGTGTCTTAACTACTACGCCATATGCTTCGGGAATACTATGGGTTGTCAGGTAAAAACTAACGGTCGTTTTTCTAAAGCGTAAAACGGTATTTTCGTCAATTTCAGTGATATTCGCATCTTTCAACAAACCGCGTTCTTGTAATTTGTTACGGATTAATGCACTGGCTAATTTACCGGCATAAATAGGAACATTTATTTGTTGTAACAAATAAGGAACGCCTCCGATATGGTCTTCGTGACCATGGGAAATAATTAATGCCGATACTTTATGATTATTTTGTAAAATATATTGAAAATCAGGAATGACATAATCAATTCCCAATAATTCATCTTCCGGAAACATCACACCGCAGTCTAGTAGGATAATCTCATCTTGAAATTGGACACCATACATATTTTTTCCAACTTCGCCTAATCCACCTAGAGCAAAAATGCCTGTTTCGTTATTTTTAAGTGTCGTAGACATTCTAAAACTCCATTATTTTGAAATCAGGATTATGTTCGCGCTCATATTCTAAATGAGCTTCTGATAACTCCTGTAAATATTCAATATTGTATGGTGTATTCTTATCAAATTTAGCGCGAGCTTCCACAATATTATCTGCTTCGATATAAAGTGATTTAGTGTTCTCTCTTAATGGAACTTGGTTTTTAGTTTCTTGGTATGTTGCTTTAAAAATCATATGAATCTCCTTTTATTTTTTATTACTGGGTTTAAAAGTTTTCAAAACGTGCATTGCAATGAAATTTTATTGCGAATTGATCGCATAAGAACACGAACTTAATGGTCAAAACTGTTTAAACGGGCTATGCTATCAATATTTTATCACACAAAGTGGATTAAGTATAGAAACTTTAATTTAATAAAAGGCTTACTTAAAAAGTGTTTGATAATATTTTGCGTATTTAATGATGACCGGTCAAAGAGGTGGTAAGAAATGATTGAACAACAAGCGAAAATAATGATTGAAGAAGCATTAACTGAAAATACATCCGACATTCATATATTGCCAAGACATCAAGTGTATGCCATTTATTTTAGAGTAAATGGTGAAATGGTATTTCAAAGAGATGAAAGTGAAGTTTGGGGCCGTAAATTAATTAGTTATTTTAAATTTTTAGCTAATTTGGATGTAGGTGAGAAGCGTAAGCCACAGTCTGGTTCGATTCATTATCAGCTAGCAGGTGGTGCAGTAGAATTGCGTTTATCGACCATCACCAATGTGAACTTATGGGAATCACTGGTGATTCGTTTAATTCGACAAGTAACGCATCATCAACAAGCACTGATGACTTATTTTCCGAATGAACTAGCACACCTAAGACAATTAGTGAGAAGAAAAAGTGGATTGTTATTATTTTCTGGGCCTGTCGGTTCAGGAAAAACAACGACTATTTATCAATTACTACGTGAGCGAATGAAAGAAGAACCACTGCAAGTGATTACCATGGAGGACCCTGTCGAGATTATCGAAGAGACCTTTTTACAAACAGAAGTCAATTTAAGAGCGGATATAGATTATGATGTCTTAATTAAAGCTTCTTTACGTCATCATCCTGATGTTTTGTTAATTGGTGAAATTCGTGATGAGATAACCGCCAGAATGGTAATTAGAGGAGCATTAACGGGCCACTTAATGATTGCGACGATTCACGCAAAAAATACTTTAGGCGTGATTGGTCGATTACAAGAATTATCAGTCAGTAATGAACAAATTCGTCAAACTTTAATCGGGGTTATTTCCCAACGATTGGTGCCTTGTACATCTGTCCTTAAGCCCAAATTAGGAGGGCGAGCCGCTATTTTTGAGGTGTTAGCTGGTTCAACATTGCAAGAGGTTTTATCACAAGGGGAGGCGAGTTTTCCAGAGATTAATGATTATTTAAGAAAGGCATGGTCATATGGATACATCACCAGTAAAAGCTACCATCAGTTTGAAGTGGTTTAAACGTCCTTTACCTAAAAAAGTGAAAACCAAGGACCAGGCACTCTTTTTACAAAATTTATTTGAGTTATTATCAGAAGGATTTTCATTAAATCAAGCGCTAGTCTTTATGGAATTACTGATGCCTCAATATCGAGAGCTGATTAAAATTATAGTGCAATCACTAGAACAAGGTGCAGGACTAGAAAGAGGACTTAGACAAATTGGATTTTCTTTGGATATTGTCGCGCAAATTTTTTATGGACAAAAACAGGGACGGTTTTATCCGGCTTTACAAAAATGTTCGGAGTCTTTAAAGCTTCAAGCTGATTATCGTCAAAAAATAGTAAAGACATTGACTTATCCGATCGTTATGTTTGTCTTTTTAATTGCGTTATTATTAGGCATGAGAATATTTCTACTTCCCCATATTCTTAGTTTTATTTCAGTTGAAGTTTATCAAACCACGCCACTTATTCGTTTATTAGTTTTATTTTTTTCCTATTTACCTCAAATATTAATCAGTCTATTTGCTATTAGTATTTTGGGATATTTTTTTATTGATGTCTATTTACTCCGAAAAAGTGCGATGCATCGTTATAAGATACTACTAAAAATTCCTCTGTTAAATAAATGGATTCGATATTATTGTACATATAAAGTGGCCCAAAATTTAGGTTATTTTTTAGAAGGAGGTTTTTCTTTACAGCAGACTTTTGATTTTATTGTACAATATCCGATTGATCCTTTTTTAACAGAAGTGGCGGCCTATTTAACAGAAAATTTAAAGAAAGGAGAAGCGCTAAGTGATAGTTTAGACGCTTTAAGACTATTTCAACCGGAATTAGGGATGATTGTGTATCAAGGTGAATTGACCAGTCAACTATCCACGAAGTGTCTACTGTTTTCAAATAAATTAGTGACAGAATTAATGGAAGATGTCGCCAAAAAAATTAATTATTTGCAACCTATTTTATTTGTTTTGATTGCGCTTTTAGTAATGGGAATGTATTTGATGATGATGTTGCCAATCTTAACAATGGAAGGTTTATAAAAGAAAGAGGTGGAAAAATGAAAAGAAAAATTATCAAACATTTCAGCAATCGCAAGGGATTTACGCTTTTGGAAATGTTAATTGTCTTAATTATCGTTGGATTATTGATGGCGATTATTATTCCAAATGTTTCCGGACAAAAAGAGCGGATTGAGACCCAAGCAACTGAAAATATTGCTGAAATTGTGGAGACACAAGTGAATACCTATCAGTTAGTTGAAAAGAGTGATGATGCGACCTTAACGCTATTAGTTAGTGAAGGTTATTTGACACAAAAACAAGCTGATGAAGCAGAACGTTTATTAGGTTTAAGTCCAGACACCGTTATTACCGTTCCGATTAGTAGTGACAGTGGACAATAATAGGGGGTTTACTTTAGTTGAGATGTTGATTCATTTAATTATTATTAGCTTTCTAATATTACTTATGATAAAAATCCCTCATCGTCAAATAGCTAATCAAATTGAAAATCGTCTGTTTGTGGATCAATTAGTCGCACAATTGAATTATACCCAGCAGAAAGCACTCTTTCATAATAAACGTTATACGGTAACCTTTGATCAATCCCGACAGGAGGTTCGCTTTAATGATCGCAACCTGCAACTACCCGAAACATTATATTTTAATCAAACTTTTATTTTTGACTATTTAGCAAATGGGCGAGTCAATCAATTTCGAACGGTTACATTATATACTAACGAAGGCCCCCATGTTAAAATTGTCTTTCAATTAGGAAGTGGTAAATTTGTGGTACAAACAGAATAATCAAGGATTCGCCTTAGTTGATAGTATGGTTGCTTTTATTATCTTTAGTTTAATGTTGATGTTGTATTTACCAGCTTATCATAGAGAATTACAGCGACTAGAGGAGTTAAAGTTAGTTGCCAATCAATGGCAACTATTTGATGATTTAATCCAAATGTCGCAACAACAAACATCGTTGGATTTAGATACGCGCATAGAGGCTTACACTCTTTTATATGAAGAAGGAGTCACATGGCAAGCCAATAATGGGGTTTATCAAATTGTATTTGATGGAGGCAATCAATATGAAGTCCAATTGCTCAATTTACAATAATCGAGGAATGATTTTGATTGAAGCATTAATTAGTTTGATGGTGATTAGTCTAATGATGCATGGTATCTATCAAATTATGAACAGTTATCAAAGGGTTCGTTTCGCTCAATCACAAGAATTATCGGCCGATGGACACCAGTTTTTATCATTATTGGAAGCAGAGTTGCGACAATATCAAGTGGAAGAGGTGAAGCATAATACGATTAAGATGAAAAATGAGGCTGGCTATTATCAGATTGTGTTAGAAAACAATAAAATTTATAAAAAGCCAGGACATCATCCCTATGCTTATCAAGTACAATCATGGGAACTAAATCAAAAGGGAAGTTGCATTGAAGTGATGGTCACCTATCAAAATCAACAAAAATTTTTCGGAATAGTAAAATATGAAGAATAATAAAGCATTGGCGTTGCCCATTGTGATAGTCTTTATGTTTTTATCTCACTTAACCTATATTAGTTTATTGAACTATAACCAAATTCAATCATTGCGTTACCGAGATATTGCGGGTTACTATCAAGGACAAAGTATGTTGACGATTAGTAATACTTTCCTGAAAGAAAAGGATGGTAGTCAACAATTAATTCAGCGGTTAAACGAAGTAATCGAACATCAAACCACTTATTTATTACCTAGACACGGGGTCGTTATGGATGAAGCCAACTTTCATTCACAATTGACAATGATTCAAGTTGAAGAACAAGACCTGCCACAAATCCATATTATTTCTCATCAAATCTATATTGAAGAACATGCTATGCAAAAGATAGAAAATGATGGAGGATTAGATGAATTATTTGTAGAAGGGGTGGTGTTACCTAATAAATTACCTCAAGCGTTTGAAGAAGCACCTATTCAATCTCAAGTGCAAGAAATGTTGCATTCTTTGAGTGAACTAGGGTGGGAGCAACAATCTAACAAGAGACGTAATTTTCAAGGACAACTGAACATTCAACCAGCGCCTTATACCCAGTTTGACTTTAATATCGGACAAGTTAAGGTCAAAAACAATGCGGATGGTCGACAAGTTACGGTTTATGATAAAGCTGGCCATCAGCTTTATCAACAACAACAATTAAATGAAAAAGTAGGCTTTTTAATACTATCGGAAGTGATAATATTGGAAGAAATGATAGCGCCATAATACCATCCTTGAATAAAGCATTATCATCGAAAAAAGTGAAACCACTTTTTAAATTCTATAGTGAAATAGATCGATGATGATGCTTTTTATGACTCTATACTTTTGGGTGTGGGTGAACAGAAATTGTTCTGTTCATTCACATCTTTTTTAAGCAATACAAAAAGTTATTGAATTCCGATATAATCTAATTAGCGACAAAAAGTTAATTCTTTGATACAATATAATTAAATTATTTAGAGGGGTGTTCAGATGTCTAGAGTTGAACAATTAAGACAAGAATTAACGAAATACAATGCCGAAAGTATGCTGGTAACGAATTTAAAAAACGTTCGTTACTTAGCTAATTTCACTGGTTCAGCAGGAGTGGTATTCGTTACTCCTACCCAACAATATTTTATTACAGACTTTCGTTATAATACTCAAGCAGCCGAACAAGCAAAAGGCTTCGAAATTATTATCCATAAAAACGGTGCGTTTAATGCTGTTGCAGAAATTATTGAGCAAGAAAATATTCAATCAGTTGCTATTGAAGCAGATGAAATGAATGTCGCAACTTACTTGAAATTAAAAGATTTATTTGACGCTGAGATGATTGAAACAGAATTATTATTAGAAACAATTCGTTCAGTAAAATCAGAAGATGAAATTAAAATCATCAAAGAAGCTTGTGAAATAACGGACCAAGCATTCGAGCATATTTTAACCTTCATCAAACCAGGTGTAACAGAAATTGAAGTAGCTAATGAATTGGAGCGTTTCTTAAAATCTAAAGGAGCTTCTGCGATGTCATTTGATACGATTGTTGCCAGCGGATTACGTTCAGCCATGCCACATGGAGTCGCGAGTGATAAAGTAATTGAAGAGGGTGATGTGGTAACATTAGACTTTGGTTGTTACTATCACGGCTATAGTTCCGATATGACTAGAACGATTGCGGTCGGACATATCGATCCTAAAATGGAAGAAATTTATCATATCGTCCTAGAAGCACATGAACGTGTCAATAGAGCAGCTAAAGCGGGGATGACAGGTAAAGAATTAGATGCCGTAGCACGCGATTATATTACTGAAAAAGGATATGGACCAGCATTTGGCCATAGTACCGGACATGGACTAGGGCTTGATGTGCATGAACAACCAGGTATAAACTTCCGTAATGAACAACCATTATTAGTGAATCAAGTGATTACTAATGAACCAGGAATATATGTAG
Source organism: Globicatella sp. PHS-GS-PNBC-21-1553 (assembly GCF_033564055.1). Lineage (NCBI taxonomy): Bacteria > Bacillati > Bacillota > Bacilli > Lactobacillales > Aerococcaceae > Globicatella > Globicatella sp. PHS-GS-PNBC-21-1553. The sequence continues at coordinate 650,240 of NZ_CP085470.1, read as the reverse complement.
AAGGTTTGGGCGGTGTTCGGATTGAAGATGACTTGGTTATCACTGAAGATGGAGCCTATGGTTTGAATCGTAGTCCTAAGAATTTGATAATTTTATAGCATTTCGATGGTATATCCGTTAAAATGGGGATAGCAGAAAGTAAAAGAGGAGGAAAGCATATGACAACTCATGAAAATACTTCAATGAATACTCACGGAACCCCTCAATTGGGTGAAATTAACATTACAACATCGGTATTGGAAACTATTGCCGCTCAAGCAACTAAAAAAGTAGCTGGTGTTTATGTTAGTAAACAATCTTTCCAAAAGGTTTCAGGGAGTTTCTTTAGTTTAGAACGTGAAAAAACAGGTGCAAAGATTAAGCGTCAAGACAATCATATTGCCGTCGATATTGATATTCGTGTAAAATATGGTTATTCGGTACCTGATGTAGCGATGAATGTTCAAGAAAGTGTTAAAGAACAAATTTTATTTATGACGGATTTAGTGATTGATGAAGTGAATGTCCATGTCATTTCAGTAGAAGCTGAAACAACAGGATCTGAATTATTTCATTTAGACGAAGAAAATGGTGACACAGTTGACGAATAAGTTAAATAAAAGACGCCAAGTCCGTGAAAAAGCGGTCCAAATTTTATTTCAATTAGTAGATGCGCCTGATTATTTAACTGAAGAAGTTGCAACTGAATTTGCATTGGAAGCTGGTAATGATCCAGAAGCGGGTTTTGACGAAGTCGAAGACCAATACTTATTTGAGTTAATCAAAGGGGTCCAAGAAAATCGTGATGAGATTGATCAAACGATTGAAAAATACTTATCTGATTGGACAATTGATCGTTTAAATCGGATTGACTTAGTAGTCTTAAGAGTCGCACTATATGAATTAATGTATGTGAGTCGTGAAACGGTACCAGCTAAAGTGGCAGTCAATGAGGCAATTGACTTAAGTAAATTATTCAGTGATGAAAAATCGCGTCGCTTTGTTAGTGGTGTGTTATCTGAATATTTAAAACAAATAGAGACAGAATAGAGTTTGGCTTAGTTGAAGCCGTCAACCTTTGCGGTGACTCACTCTGTTGAATAGTAAAACAATAATAGACATTGAAGATAAAAGGAAAGATAGCAACTTTAATGGTTCTATCTTTCTTTTTTTGACTTTATTCAATAGAGTGAAGCACTGGCCGTTAAAATAAGAGTGCGACTGACCTTAGCGATCAAAATTCATCTGGGAAATCTACACGTCTTCTAAGATTGTTAAAATAAAACTGCGAATTACCTTGGTTATCAAAGAGTTAGGGTAACACGTTTGGCATTATATTTTTAACAGTCTATCGTGCTTATTTAATCCGTTCGATCAACTGATAAAAATGAGTGAAAGAAAATAGTGTGAGATAATGGTTTCTAATTGAATACCATTTCCTAATTTACATATAATTGTATTACAAGGAGGATTGAAAAATGAAACAGAATAAAAAATCAGAACATAATCGAAAAAAGTTACATTTACGAATGTCCTTTAGTCCTCTATTAGGGACAGGATTGCTTCTTGCGGTACTATTAGTGGCGATGCAAGTAGTGAATTCAAGTGGGAAAAATCCTATAAAGCAATTATTTTCAGAGAAGCAAACTTCTATCAGTGAATCAGTGGTTAATAAATCGAGCAATACAGAAGAAACTAATCATGACCCAATAAAGTCTGACAACATGTCATCCTTGAGTGAAAGTGAACCAAAGAAAGCAGAAAATTCTCAGTCTCAAGTTGAAAGTCACCAGTCTGAAGCATTAGCAGAATCAGAAGAGGAGGTTAAGCATTCTATTGAAGAAGCTACTCAATCGGAAGAATCAATAGCAACAACGACATCAGCGCAAACAACTATTAGGGACTCACATGAAGAAAAACCTAAAATTGTCGAAAACAAAAATAAACAACAATGGTTACCGAATATTAAAGTAGAAGGTATTTTTAATCCGTTAATTTATTCATTAGACGGAGAATATAGTCTCTATTACCAAGCGCTTGATCATAAGACTAGTTCACAACCTTTAATCTTAAATAATCAACCGATGCGATCAGCTAGTATCATTAAACTTTTTGTCCTTGCGGCGCTATTTGAGCAAGTAGAAAAAGGGGAAATGGATTTAACAGAACAATATGTCTTAAAAGCAGAAGACAAGGTCTCGGGAACAGGGGACATTCAAAACATGCAAGATGGTACGGAATTAACCTTATTAACCTTAGCTGAGAAAATGATTATCATTAGTGATAATACCGCCACTAATATTCTGATTAATTTAATAGGTGGTATAGAGAAAGTTCAAAACATAATTGTGGAACTGGGATATTCTGATGTGCAATTAAAGCGGTTGATGGTTGACCTTGAGTCATTAAAAGCCGGGGAAGATAATTATGTGACGGTAGAAGATGTTGGTCGAATTTTAGCAGATATTTATCAAGAAAAATTGGTATCAAAGTCAGCTTCACAAAAAATGTTAGCTGTTTTAAAGCAGCAAACAGATCGACAAATGCTCGCGCGAAATCTGCCGAGTGACGTTACTTATTACGGAAAAACAGGGAATTTTGAAGACTATGGTGTGCAAAATGATGCGGCCATTATTGAGACGCCAAAATGTGCCTTCATCTTAGTTTTCTTATCACAAGATGGTCAAAAAGAACAACAATTGAAAGCGATGAATAAACTAGGAAAAGTAGTAAGCGAACTATTCATTGAAATTGAATAGCACCGAGTAGAATATATTGCGAATGGGATTTGTATGGCGCCCATCAAGATAGACACCGATGAAGGTGCAGAGCATTTGAGTCAATAAATGTTGCTATAGATATTTACGATTTTAGTCTCAGTTAAAGTCTATTATCTATAACAGTGTGTATTTAAGGATATTTCCGTTTGTTTGAATAGAATAAAATTGATGGTATAATATTATTAGTAAATTTTTTAAAAAAGGAGGAATGTGAATGCTTCAGAAGTTAAAAGAGGTTATGATGGCAGTAATCCCCATCGCAATTTTAGTTGTTATTATTCATTTGTTTTTAACCCCATTAACGCAAAAACAATTTACACTATTTGCTATTGGTGTCGTATTAGTGCTGTTCGGATTAGCCATATTTTTACTTGGTGTTGATATTAGTATTTCCAGAATGGGACATATTTTAGGACATGGTTTAACTAAAACAGGAAATACCAAATTACTAGTTGCAGGTGGAATTTTGATTGGCTTTATTGTCTCGATTGCCGAACCTTCTCTAACAATATTAGGGGATCAAATAGCGACAATGTCCAATCAAAGTTTAAGTCAGATGTTAGTCGTCGTCGTCGTATCTTTAGGTGTGGCGTTTTTGCTGGCTTTAGGGATGCTTAGAATTGTTTATGCTTGGAATATTTCAAAAATAGTGACGATTTTTTATGTACTTATTTTTGTTCTTGCTATTTTTGTGGATGAAGCAATGGTGACTTTTGCCTTTGACTCATCAGGAGCGACGACAGGTGCTCTAACGGTTCCTTTCGTACTGGCATTAAGTACTGGTATTTCTTCATTATCAAATGAAGAAATTGAACAAGATGATATGAGTTTTGGTTTAGTTGGGATTGCTTCCATTGGACCGATTTTAGCAATGTTGATTTTAGGTTTGTTTTCGAGACAATCTTTAGCAGGCCAGTTTATTGAACAAGAACCATTAGACCAATCGATTGCCCTAATTGTATGGGAATCCTTAAAATCTAGTATTGGTCAAATTGTAGTCGGAGTTATTCCCTTATTAGTTATTTTTCTTATTTACCACTATTTTATTGAAAAGCAAACACCTCAAACCTTTAAAGATATTATGGTTGGATTAGGTTATTTAATGTTTGGTCTCGTACTGTTTTTAACTGGTGTTTCGGCAGGATTTATGCCTATAAGTCAATATTTAGGCGGAGCTTTGTATGAATCGCAAGCACAGTGGGTTCTAGTGTTAATTGGCTTTATATTGGGTGTGATGGCGATATTAGCAGAACCAGCCATTTATGTTTTAATTAACCAAATCGAAGATGAAACCGGGGGCTCTATTTCAAAGAATTTAGTATTAGTGCTTATTTCTTCAGGAGTAGGCGTTGCGATTGCTTTAACTGTTTTAAGAATTTTAAATCCTTCTATGAGATTATGGCATATTTTATTACCAGGTTTTCTACTAATTATATTGCTGTCGCATAAAGTGCCAAAATTATTTGTGGGGATGGGGTTTGATTCCGGTGGAGTAGCCAGTGGTCCAATGACCGGTACCTTTATCTTTGCATATGTTCAAGGAATCGCCATTGCTAGTCCGGTCTCTGATCCCATTATTGATGGTTTCGGTATGATTGCGGTAGTGGCCATGGTGCCTATTTTATTTATAGAAATATTAGGTTGGGTTTATCTTAAGATTGAACAAAACCAACAGGAATAATTTGAGGAGTAATGTATATATGACTAAAACGATTAAAGAAGATCCTGTTTTATTAGCAATAGCGGTTCTGAACCATAATGAAGGTGCCCGCTTTGTTAATGAAGCGATTAAATTAGGATTAAATGGAGGAGTGGTTAGTCCTGCAACGGGATTAATTGGCTCACCATTATTGAATCTATTATCTATTCGTCATGACCGTCGTGATTTTGTGATGATTTTTGAAAGAGAAAGTGTGTTAATTCCAGCCTTAAAGTCTTTGGTAAATACGTTTAAAATGGATTTACCGAATCATGGAATTGTTTTTGTTTTAAAAACTGGTTTCCAATTAAGTCGTGACTACATGCTAGAAAATAATGATTGGAATGAGACAGAGGCTGATTATCAATTAATGGTATTAAGTTTTAAACACGGTCGTGCCTCAGAAATTGTGCAAAAAATTAATCAAGTTTCAACTGCAGGCGCAACGATTTTTACTGGAAAAGGTGAGAGTATTCTGGAACGTCAACAAATGATGGGCCTAGTATTTGCACCACAAAAAGATGTTATTTTAAGTGTGGTTGAAAGTGATCAAGTACCAGATGTTTTCACTGTGATGGAAAAATCATATCAATGCACTCAAACTAAAGGTATGTCCGTATGGAGTATTGATATCCATAATTTTTCACGTAATCGCTCATTAACACCATTAAAGACCGATTCTGAGAGAGAAATTCTAATATCGATTGTCAGTGAAGAATTAGAAGAAGAGTATATTAAGATTATGAAAAAACATCGCATGAATGGTGGAACTAGCTTGAAAGGTCATGGATCGGTTTCACCAGAAATGATGGAGAAGATTTTTAATATTACAGTGAATCCACAAAAGAAAATTCTTTTTACTATCGATACGACGAAAAAGATTGAAGCAGCCTATCATGATATTTTATCGTCAGCTAAAATGAATGAAGCGCATAAAGGAGTCTATTTAACAATTCCAGTACATGCGGCTTATGGCTTGTATCAGGAGAATTAAACAACTTACACGGAAGTATTCTTTATTTAGTATTCATAAATTAAGAACAAACTAATTTTGTCAGAAAGATTCGTTGTTTATATTAAGGTGTGGGCAAAAACTATAATAATTATGTTTGAATCCAACACTTTAATTAATAGTGCTGTGGTTAGTGGTCTCAATATGTGTTGTAATGATTTGTTTGAGACTTAATCGACTTTTCAGGGAGTGGACAGACAAAACGAAAATCATTTGATTTTCTACTTGTTGTCCACTCCGTAACTGATTTTGATAGGTAGATAATGATGTCAGAAGGGAAATTAGATGCTAAAAAAGATCAATTGGCTGGAAAAGCAAAAGAAGTTTTAGATGAAACGGTCAATAATCACCAATGAGTAGCTGAAGATAAGACGGGAAATCTTGCTAGAATAATGAAAGTTTAGCTAATGATGCTAAGAAAATTTTGAAGAGTTGTAAGATATTGTAGAAGATACAGAGAATAAAGTTAATGACAATTTGAGGAAATAATAGAGAGTATTACTCCTAAATAATGCATAAATTACAAGGCTACAGCTGATGGTTCAGTTGTAGCTTTGTGCTTAAAAATATGTTTTCGACTTAATAATTATTGGTTCATTATAAATGCAAGAATTGTTAAGGGTTAAGTAGTGTTTGAAAAGTAGTAATATAAGTGATAGGCTAGGTTTGAAATAGAGATAAAAACGGGATGTAGCACAATGCGTGAATGAGTAAAGACTAAAAAATAATTGCTAAAGAGCTAGCTGAAATTGTAAAGGTAACACCTAATTTTATTGCTACCTTAGAACCTAAATCAACGAATGTATCTTGGTGAACCTTAAGTATAATTTTCGATATTTTGATATTACATCCATTGAAGACCTCGCACTTATGAAGAGAGACTATTTTATGTGAGTGGCTTACTAGGCAGTTATGCATATTGGCCAGTCAGTGGCATTAATATAGGATAATAGCATCGCGCCGAAAAAGTATGACGAATCATTGCGACTATTTCTTTATTGTTTAAAATATGTCAAACATGTTATAATAAATGTAATAACTTTAGGAGGATAAAATTATGAAAAAATTAGTCATTGGATTAATTTGCCTTTTCCAAGTAATGTGTCTTCCGAACATATCAGTAAAAGCAAATGAAACAACCACGGTACGCCATGAAACTAGTACCGAAACAACTAATAGCGAAACGACGGTTACAACTGAAGAGTCGACCACCGTCAGTACGATGGTTGAGGTGCCAGAAGAGCTAATAGGGGCACAAGTCGCCGATTATTTAGTAGCGGATCAGTTTTATCAAATCACTATTAAAAATACTGCCGATGAAGTAGTTTATCAAAAAGATGATGCGATTTTTCTTCAAAGTGATTTAGAAAAATTACAAGCAATATTGAAATCTTCAAGTCATCTCTACATAGACCTTGGTGATGGTCAATATGCTTTACCTGTTGCGTCACTTAGATTAGTGAATCAAACCTTGACTTTTATTTATGATGATGTCATAGGTTATTCAGCTGTCTTCCATGAAGGGGTAGTTACCAATTCGGGAATGATTATTAGTGATGCAAGTGACCCTGTAATAGAGACCGTTACAATTGAACAGCCTGATATTAGTGGCTGGGTTGTTAATCAGCCTAGTAATATGACGGCTGAAATCCTAACGATTTCGTTGAAAAATCAAGAATATTGGGCAACCATGCCTTATAAAGTAGGAGTTAACGGAGACGTTTTAGATGAGAGTAATACAATTTATTTAGGTGCTTTTACATTAACAGAGTCACCTTATAATTTACATTTAAATATCGTTCCCAAAACAGAAGCACCAAAAGAGAAAGAAAATAATCGACGCTTAACAAATAAGCTTAAAACTGCTTTGGATAGAGAAAAGACTGTTCAAGAAAATACCACAACCGATAATGCGCCAATGACAACTACTACCGTACAGGACGAGAATATGCAAAGCGATACTGTCACTGAAATGAGTCATGAAGCAACATCACCTAGCGTTGATGAACAACCAACGATTCCTGAGATGGCAACATCCATTGAAACTACTGAGGTGACTCAATCGCAATACAGTACTGAAAATACAGTTACGACTAGACAAACAACTGTTGAGGACTTACAAGCTGTTGTTCCTAATCAAGATAATAATCGTCGCAAATTACCTTTGACGGGTGAAACATCAGGAGCTATTATGATGATAGTGGTACCGCTACTGGTTCTGGGATTGTTATTAGTAGTCTTTAATAAAAAAGAAAAAATATAATACAATGTCATCTACTTGCTATTCAAGAATATTTTGAGTAGGGTAGATGATTTTTTATTAGAGGTAACCATGAAGAAAATTTTAATCATTAACACAGGCGGAACGATTGCAATGAGCGAAGACCAAATAACCGGTAAAGTATCGCCTACGAGTGAAAATCCCTTAACCAATCAAGGTCAATATTTTAAACAATTAGCACATTAACAATCGTTGATTATTTTCATTTGCCTTCACCCCATATAACAGTGGATCATTTATTAGAATTGAGTCATTATGTTCAGAAGATTCAAAATCAATATGATGCCACTCAACCACTGCTCTCTGAATTAAATAGATATGCCTGAACAGAATTTAAAAAGTTTTTGCCCAGCCTCATCCATTCCTTTAACGATGACGGGAGCGATGCGTTCTAGTAATGAAATTGGTTCGGATGGTTTATCAAATTTATGCAGTGCAATCTTCGTTGCCATGGATGAGGAAACAACTCAACATGGTGTTGAGGTCGTCATGAATGAAGAGATTCATGCAGCTACTTATGTGACGAAGACTCAAGCGACAACTATCGAGAAAAGAGTGGGACTCATTAAAGCGTACTTAGGTATGGAGGCTGAAAGGTCTGGAGATATTTGACCATTATGATGGATTGGTCATCGAAGGTTTTGGTGCGGGTAATTTGCCACCACAATTAATGGTGAAACTTCAAAATTTATTAGCTAAAGGAGTTAAAATTGTCATGGTATCTCGAGCTTTTAATAGCATCACTGAAGATGTATACGATTATCAAGGTGGTGGCAAGCAATTAAAGCAAATGGGGATTGTCTTTGCACAAGGATTAAGCGGCGTTAAAGCGAGAATCAAATTATTAGTTATTTTAAATAGCTGACGAGAAGCATCATTGCCCGAGTTATTTTCAAGACAGGCCTATCAGTATTAATTGTTAGAAAACAATAGTATAATCAAGTTAAAGACTCTTTGAATGAATCGATTAAACAACTGAGCTTATGAAGCGAAAACAGTTATTAAGTTTAATGAGATATCATTCAAAGAGTTTTTTAATTATGGATGACGATGTTTTTTTCTAAATTGTGATGGCGTAATATGATTAATCATTCTAAATGCTTTAGTAAAATGTGACGGTGAATTAAAGCCAACTTTAGCTGAAATATCCGCTATTTGCTCGTCAGTATGAATTAAAAGTTTTTCTGCTTCTTCGATACGCACATGAATCAAATAATCAATTGGCGAAAGTCCAGTATTTTGTTTAAAAATACGGATTAAGTAAAATTTATTAATATCTGACACCTCTGCCAATTGTTCTAGCGTCACTTTTTCCGAATAATGATCACGGATATAATTTTGGACTTCTTGTACATCTTTTGATTTTGCTAATTTGCCATTATCCTTAATTGAAATATCCGAATGACGCAACACATAAATCATGATACATTCTACTAGGCGTTTAATAATTTGGTCAGTACCTCGACTTTTTGATTCATTTTCAAGTAATAATAAATCGAAATAATGACGTAAAGTACGTCCACGGTTATGCACTAAAAAGTGACCATCTACAGAATCAAGATTGACAGAAGAGGTAAAGACAAAACCGGTTAATAAAATTGTGATGATTTCTGAATTTTTATCTACTTCAAACGATATTTTTTGTTGCGGATTTAAAATTAAGATATCATTTTCTTGACAACGATAATCTTTGTCATCAATTCCAAAATGAGTTTGGCCTTTTTTGACATAAATCAACATCAAATTATCTTCTGTCTGTAATACTTTACTATCCTTAGTTTGTAACAAATAATGTTCAATTCGACTGATTTTAATTGAAGAAGAATTTATATTGGAAATATACATATATTCAGCCCCCATTTTTATTCTTATATTTCTATTATACAAAATAAAATAGAAAAATAAACATAAGTTGACCTAATAATATATAGAAAAATACAAAAATAAAACAGATTTCTTTTTGTATCAAGATGAACTTTGTTATAATAAAAGCATCAAATATAAGGGGTGTCATTATGCAGAATTTCGTCTATGATATACCAACTAAGGTCTATTTTGGAAAAAATCAAATTGAACGTTTACCGGAGTTAATTCATCGTTTTGGCAAGCGTGTGTTATTAACATACGGTGGTGGCAGTATTAAACGCAATGGTCTATATGATCGTGTAAAAGAATTACTAGCCGATTGTGAGATTTATGAATTAGGTGGGATTGATCCCAATCCGCGAATCGAATCAGTGCGTGAAGGGGCAAAATTATGTAAACTGCATCATATTGATGTGATTTTAGCAGTAGGTGGAGGCTCAACGATTGATTGTTCCAAAGTCATAGCTGCTGCCTCAAAATATGATGGCGATGCGTGGGATTTAGTTGCAGATTCAAGTAAAATTAAAGATGCTTTACCTTTAATCGATATTTTGACTTTATCTGCTACTGGAACAGAGATGAATACAGGTGGGGTTATCACCAACTTTGAAACGAAAGAGAAAAAAGGTACAGGAGCTTATGTTTTATATCCCTATGCCTCAATTTGTGATCCGACGTATACTTTCACTGTGCCTAAAAATCAGACAGCTGCCGGCACAGCAGATATTATGAGTCATACATTTGAAATTTACTTCAATCGAGAAGAAGGTGTGTTTGTTCAAGATCGCTTAGCTGAAGGGATATTAAAAGCGTGTATCCATTATCTACCTATTGCATTAGAGCAACCGGATAATTATGAAGCGCGTGCTAATTTAATGTGGTCTTCTACGATGGCCCTTAATGGTATTACTTCGATCGGACGACCAGGACCATGGACATGTCATCCGATCGAACATATGTTATCAGCCTATTATGATATCACCCATGCTGTCGGATTAGCCATTTTAACACCACGCTGGATGTCGTATATTTTAAATGAAGAAACAGTAGATCGTTTTGCAATGTATGCTCATAATGTATGGGGAATTCCCTATCAAGCTGATCAGTTTTCGATGGCTAAAGAAGCGATTGAAAAAACATATCAATTTTTTGTCGACGCTGGCCTACCGATGACTTTACCAGAAGTTGAAATCGATGAAGAGTACTTTGAAGAAATGGCCGAACGGGTTGAACCACGTTTAACGAATAGCTATGTTCCATTAACTAAAGATGAGGTCGTAACCATCTTAAAAGATTGTATGACTTCGGGAGTTACCTACCAACATTAAATTGAATGATCAATCGATGATGACAACCTGTCCTGTCTGGGCAGGTTTTTTTCAGTCTTTACAAAAAATAAGCGAAAAGCAGTCTGAAAGGAGCAGAGGTATATTAAGCGGTATCGAAACCTTAATTGTCTAGTCAATCATCTAAATTTACAGTTAATTTTAAGAAGGGGGACTCATTTCGAATAAAGGGTGTCGAAATCAAACTAAAGCCCCATACCGAAGTATGAGGCTTTGAATTATAATAAAGATTAGATGAGTGATGCAGCGTCTTCATCTACGATGACCGTTACATCGGGGTGGTTAATTAAAACTGTTGCCGGGCAATCTGTTGTTACTTCACCGGCCATTAATTGTTTAATGGCATTGGCTTTGTTTTTACCGAAAGCCATTAAGATAATTTTTTTAGATTTCATAATGGAAGCAATTCCCATACTGTAAGCTTGACGAGGAACATCTGCTTCAGATTCAAAATAACGTTTATTTGCTTGGATAGTTGAATCAGTTAAATCAACTAATGCAGTTTTTGCATCAAAGGAAGTACCAGGTTCATTGAAACCAATATGACCATTTTCACCAATACCTAAAATTTGTACATCGATTGGATTTTCATCAATAATTGCTTCATAACGAGCAGCTTCTGCCTCTGCGTCAGTATTTAAACCATCTGGAACATAAGTTTCTTTAAATGGTTTGTGATCGAATAAGTGTTGTTGCATAAAATAACGATAGCTTTGAGGATGATCGCCGCTTAAACCGTAATATTCATCTAAATTAATAGAAATTGAATCGGTGAAATCTAAATCTGATGCTACAATTAATTCATATAACTTTTCAGGTGTACTGCCTGTTGCTAAACCGAAAGTGTTAGCACCATTTTCCTTAGCTTCTTTGATAATTTCAAAAGCTTTTTGTGAACCTTCTGCCATTGTCTTAAAAGTTAAAAATTCCATAATTCTCCTCCTTGTGAAATGTTTTTCATCAATATTATTATAGCATTATCACTATAGGTATTCAAACATAAAAAAGACTTTTTAAGCCATAACAAGCAATAGGAGATACTTAGGGAACTGAATTTAAGAATGGGGTTTATAACAATACGATTCCAAAACGAAAATTTGATTAATGTTTTACTACAAAATGGTAACAATTAGATTTTTCAATTTATATTATGATAATATAATTATGAAGAGGATTAACTGATGAAAGGTGGCGACAATATTGTTAAAGACCAAGCAACATTACATGAAGACAACTTTTTCGATAGGATTAATAACATTATTTGCAAGCGTTCATTTAACTTCAAATACAATGGTCGCTGCACAAGAGAACAGTTACTCTACTAATCAAAATACTCAAATTTATACGGAAACGAGTATCATAGAAACCACAACGACTAAAGTTTATGAGGAAATTATTGAAGAGAGTGGTGAAGTGACCCCAGGGGCACCAGGTTCATTTGATGATGACACAACAACTCCTGAAACAACAGAGCCATTAGAGACCGAACCACCAACTGAAACCACGGTATCTTCAGTCGAAGTAACGGATAGTACTGATCAATCACCGGCACCGGAGTCATCTACTACGACGAGTATTAATCAAGGAACTGCCCCAGGTCAAACTGAGACGACTTCTTTTATTACGCGTATTATCACAGGGAATAAAACAACCGCCAATGATGCTCGTAATCAAGGAAAACTATCAAAGAGTGATCGACCACTATTCAAAGAAAGTCAAGCGCATTCGCTTACTAAATTATTCTTAAAAAAATATCTTCAAACAAATATTGAAACATATTCCGATGTTAAAGTTTGGAGCTATGCTTTGTTAACCGTAACAACAGGTAAAACAGAATGGTTAAATCCAGATGTGGTGATGCCTTTGGTTGTCACGATTGCTGAAATATTGACTAATTATTAAGGAGCAACAATGTATTATTTAATAGGACTTAAAACGTGCAGTACTTGCCGTCAAATCGAAAAATTATTAAGACAAGCGGATATTACGTATCAATATCAAGATGTCAGAACGGATCGACCAACTGCGGATCAAATTCGTGGTTGGTTGTCTTCTATTAATGAGGAAAATATCGATAAATTAGTCAATACCCACGGGCAAGTTTATCGAGAACGCCAATTAAAGAATGATTGGAAAAATTTTACAGTCGAAGAAAAAATCCAAACACTAGCATCTGATGGAATGTTAATTAAACGCCCGATTTTAATTACCGATAACAATCGCCTGTTTGTGGGAAATGAAGTCAAAAAATATTTGGAGGAAGGGGCAAATCATGCATAAAAAATTAACAAAACTTAGTTTGCTTTTATTGTTGACAAATTTTTCTTTGCCAATAATGCATGCAGAAGAAAGTAGCCAAACAGAAATAACACTCCAAACAGAAACAACCGTAACACCTGCTGAAGCATCTACTACACCAGCAGCTGATGAGTCAGATACTACCAGAAATATTACTTCTATTGTGGAAAAGAATGGTGAGAGTCAATATGACTTTAAAGATCCACAAGCGCTACTTGAGGCACTTAAAAATTCTCCTGAGAATAAGTCCACAATGTTTAATTTAATGGAAAGTGAAAACGGTGTGGATTTTATGCTTGATAGTTTATCAGCTTTAAAGGATAATCATCTTTACTATATTTTAAACCAAAAAGGTAATGATGGCGGCACTAATGTTCTGATTCAAACTGACGAACAAAATAATGTTAAAACTTCGTTTTATTTAGCAGAAGATTTAGCAAAATTAGCTGCGGAACGCTTAAATAATGACTATGAACAATATAAAGATAGTTCAGTCGAAGCTTATTATGTCTACGCACAAGAACATATCGATGATATTTTAGGCACTTATATTGAGCATCCAGAGGTTAATGAAAGTAATCATACACTTTTACAACGATTGAATTCAGTTGATCATTGGATGTTAGAATTAATCACTCAATATGTTGAAAAGAACACGAACCGTGCTGAGGTTCATGAAACAGAACAAGAAGGAACAGTTTATGTCTTTAATATCGATCAAAAAGAGTCACAACAACTAGTCGAATTGGCTCAATCATTAGTGGAAGCTACTGATGAAACGAAGCGTTTAACAGAAGAATTACAAAAAGGGTATCTTGGCACAATCAGTTTCTCAATGAAATTAGGGGAAATAGCCATGAGTCTATCAACCGATGATGCGCATCATGTTATTGAATATCGTATAGGTTTAGAAAAAGCAACGATTAAACAACCAGAAGCTAAAAAGATCATCTCAAGCCAGGAATTTATTAAGAAAACAGGTATTGATATCTTTGATGATGGGTTAGTTTCAGTGATAACCACGGAAACAACAAGTTCCAACGATGAAGAAAATACGCAATCTGAGGCAACCGCAGAAATAGACTCTGCTGAAGAAACCACAACATTAGCAGAAACCACCATCGGTGAGGAATAGTTAAAACGATTAAAATAAAGAGGAATTGATAACTCTATTAAAGCGTTTATAATGTATCAAATAGCAATTTCATCTATTTGATGATATAATTTTGGAAAAGAGGAGGCATAATATGAAAGAGTACATCTGTATGGCTGATGTAGAAATTGAACGTGAGAAAAAGAAATTATCGAACTTTGTTGACGAAGCAACCCTAGAACATAAAGCAACTATTTTTAAAATATTAGGGGATTTAAACCGAGTTAAGATTGTCGAAATTTTATCTCACTATCCTCAATTATGTGTAAATGAAATAGCTCAATTTATTGATGCTTCTGTAGCGACCACATCACATCATTTAATTACCTTAAAAAATAACGGCATTATTAAATCTGTAAAAGAAGGGAAACATGTTATCTATATGTTAGATACTGATTATGTAACCAGTCTATTTGAAACAGTGGATTTATTACGTGTCCAATGTCCTAAAATGAAAGCAGCTAAATAATTTATATTTAATTGTAGGCGGTTTTACGGTATAATATAATCATAAATAATATTTATGATGGAGGGTGTAAAATGAAAGATGCAGACAAAGAAAAAGTAGTAAATTGGGACAATCTATCTGAAAACTTAGATGAATTAAATATCGATGGCGTTTTAGATGGTGAAGATAGTAATCAACATATTGTAGCGACAGAAGAAGAATTTCAAGAGCTTTTAAAAGGATTATTTGAATAATATTTTTACCGAAGCAGAGTAGCGGAGCTTAATTCGAATACTCTTTGCTTCGGTTTTTTTGTTAATCGTCAAGATGACAGTTTAAGAACTAAATAATTATTTTATTTGATTACCGTGCTATTTAGCTGAAAAAATGAATTGTAAAAGATATATATAGAACAAGTAAATTGATTGAATCTTGAATTAAGAGCAGTATAATGAATGTAAAGATGACAATTGAAATAACTAAAAATGAACGACTGAGCAGATTTATGAATGAGAGTTGCAGTAAGTATTCACATTAACAATAAAATTTGTTTAGGCTTTATAGAATGCGAAAAATGCCCTTTAAATGAATAGTAATTATAGTCGTTTTTTTATGAGTCATTTTGATTAATAAAGGATTTAGTAAAGCTTGGCAAATCATTCATTATAGCGGTGATGTCAAATTAATAACTAAGTCTAAGTAAGACTATAAACTACTTAATAACATGGAAGGAGGATAGCACCTTGAAACCGTCTGAAAACTGAAAGGAGGTTATCCAACTATCTCTGTCTTGGCCGTACAGTAAAACGGCTTTTTTGTTTGAAATAAGACGCTTAAATAAGTAATCATTATGAAATAATCTGTGGAGAAAAAACTCTAAATATAATTATTCCACGTCACTAAAAAATAGTTAGTATAATCTAAAAGTCAAGAAACAGTATTGGTTCATCTGCTGCATCAAGATCGACTAAATCTACTTGCAAACTCTATAATCTTATGTTAGTTTATAAGCTAATAGAGGTGATAGAGTGATGGGTAATCAGTTGCTAAATCCTGATCATAATTTTTATCCGGAAGATGATTCTTTTTTACGTTTTGAAAAAGCCCTATTATCAAATTACTAAGGCGGTCTATCCGGCGTGGAGTTTAGAGGCGAAAATAATTCAACAACTTAAAAATGGTTCTCAAAAAGTAATTCAGATTGCACCACCTGATACGATTGATAACCAGACTTATAATTTTTATTTTAAGCAAATTTACGATAATGTGGGCAATACCTGGTTTCAATTTATAAACGTCCAACGACAGTTAGCGAAGTCAAATTAATTTAAATAATCTAGTCAAACTACTTGATTTTTGACCAAAAATGACCTATTATTATAACTGTATTAGCACTTAGGGTGTTAGAGTGCTAAAAAATATCAAGTAATGGAGGAATGCAATGATGTTAAAACCATTAGGAAAACGTGTATTAATCAAACTAGAATCAAATGAAAAAGTTTCAACAGGTGGGTTAGTATTAGCAAGTGCTGCGAAAGAAAAACCCACTCAAGGTGAAATAATTGCTTTAGGTCAATTAGTAACCGATGAAGACATTGTGAAAGCTGGCGATGTTGTTTTATTCAATGAGTTTTCAGGAACAACGATTACTCATGAAGGTACTGACTACTTAGTTATTGATTTAGAAGAAGTTTTAGCAATTTTAGGATAGGAGAGGGTAGATAATGGCAAAAGAATTAAAATTTTCAGAAGATGCTCGTGCTTCATTATTACGTGGAGTAGATATTTTAGCAAATACCGTTAAAACCACTTTAGGACCAAAAGGTCGCAATGTTGTGTTAGATAAAACATATGGTTCTCCATTAATTACCAATGATGGTGTGACGATTGCTCGTGAAATTGAATTAGAAGATCGTTTCGAAAACATGGGAGCACAATTAGTATTAGAAGTTGCTTCAAAAACCAATGATGTAGCAGGTGACGGAACGACTACCGCAACCGTTTTAACCCAAGCAATTGCACGTGAAGGAATGAAAAATGTTACTGCTGGTGCCAATCCAGTAGGGATTCGTCGTGGAATTGATATGGCAACGAAAGTAGCCGTAGAAGCGTTAAAAGGTTTATCACAACCTGTATCATCTAAAGATGCGATTGCTCAAGTTGCAGCTGTTTCTTCAGGAGATGAAGAAATTGGTGCATTAATTGCTGATGCAATGGAAAGAGTCGGCAATGACGGTGTTATTACGATTGAAGAATCTAAATCCATTGACACTGAATTATCAGTAGTAGAAGGGATGCAATTTGATCGTGGTTATTTATCACAATACATGGTATCTGACAACGAGAAGATGATTGCGAACTTAGAAAACCCGGCAGTATTTATTACAGACCGTAAAATTACCAATATTCAAGATGTTTTACCATTATTAGAGGAAATTATGCAATCTGGTAGACCTTTGTTAATCATCGCCGAAGATGTTGATGGTGAAGCATTACCTACTTTAGTATTAAATAAATTACGTGGTACCTTAAATGTGGTAGCAGTTAAAGCCCCAGGATTTGGTGATCGCCGTAAAGCAATGTTAGAAGATATTGCTGTACTAACTGGAGCAACTGTTATTTCAGAAGAATTAGGTTACGAATTAAAAGATGCGACAACAGCGCACTTAGGACATGCAGGTAAAGTAACGGTAACGAAAGATTCAACAACAATTGTTGAAGGTGCAGGAGATAAAGCGGCTATTGAAAATCGTATCCAAATTATCCGTGCTCAAGCAGAAGAAACAACATCAAGCTTCGACCGTGAAAAACTACAAGAACGATTAGCAAAATTATCTGGTGGCGTCGCGGTGATTAAAGTAGGAGCAGCGACTGAAACAGAGCAAAAAGAACGTAAATTACGTATTGAAGATGCCTTAAATGCGACACGTGCTGCGGTTGAAGAAGGAATTGTTTCTGGTGGTGGTACAGCTTTATTGAATGTTCAAGAACAAGTATTAGCCATTGAAGCAACTGGCGATGAAGCAACAGGTGTCAACATTGTGGCGCGTGCTTTAGAAGAACCAGTTCGTCAAATTGCTGCCAATGCAGGAAAAGAAGGTTCAGTCGTTGTGAATGAAATTAATCGTGCAGAAAAAGGCATTGGTTATAACGCAGCTACCGATAAATTTGAAAATATGATTGAAGCAGGAATTGTTGACCCAACAAAAGTGACTCGTTCTGCTTTACAAAATGCAACTTCAGTAGCAGCATTATTATTAACTACTGAAGCGGTTGTCGCAGAGATACCAAAAGATGAGCCAGAAATGCCAATGGGCGGCGGTATGCCAGGAATGATGTAAGAAATGATTTATGCTAAAACAGCTATTAACTCAGTTACTTCCTAGCCTAGATAAACCTAAGTATTCAAAGTCGCTTGTGAAAAATGCTTATCACGTAGTTGAATAACGATTATTTAGCGAGCAAAAAATTGAAGACAAATCCAAGCAGAGGATAGAACAAAATCGTTCGGTCCTTTGCTTTTTTTATTTGGATAAGAGCTATAAACTTGATATACTAAAAGTATTAAAAAGGAGATGATTAAGATGCCGCAAGTTCAACAAAAAGCCACGACTAAAAGATTGGTTGCGATAGGAGCTTCATTAATTATTTTAGGACTGGGCGCTTTTACAACGACTCAAAAACAGCAAAATGAGCAAACATCTAGTTCAGAATCATTAACTGACATGGTACTGAATCGCCAAGATTTTAATGAAAAAGTCTTACAAGGTAATGATGTCACCAATCGTATCGCAGTTATCCGTGTCAATGGCGTGATTCAAGATAATGGGTCAAGTTCTTTGATAAGTGGTAGTGAAGGATATCAGCACCAACAAGTGCTAGAACAATTTAAAGCAGCTGCCAAAGACTCAACCGTAAAAGGGATACTATTAGCAGTTGACAGTCCTGGCGGTGGTGTTTATGAAAGTGCTGAGTTACGTGCGCAAATTCAAAAAGTTCGCGAAGAAACGAACAAACCGATTTATACTTCATTTGGCTCAGTCTCAGCTAGTGGTGGTTATTATATTTCAGCAGAAACAGATCGAATTTATGCTGCCGAAGAGACAACAACCGGTTCAATTGGAGTTATTATGGGCAATTATGATTTCTCACAATTAATGGAAAATATTGGTGTGAAGCAAAATGTTATTAAATCCGGCGAAATGAAAGATATTATGAGTTCTACTCGATCAATGACGAAAGAAGAAAAAGAAGTAATCCAAACTTACTTAAATAATTCTTTTGAACGTTTCTTAGAAATTGTGATGAATGGTCGAGGTATGAGCAAAGAGGAAGTTTTAAAAGTAGCGGATGGACGTGTGTTTGATGGACGTCAAGCTGTTGAAAATGGTCTGGTTGATGAAATCGGTTATGAAGCTGACGCAATTAAGGGGCTGGCAGAAAAAATAGCAGCTGAGAATCCAGTGGTATTTGAATATGTAGCAAAAGATGCAAGTCTCTTTTCAAACTACTTACCATTTGGTTTAAACTTTAAACGGAATCAAGATTTAACTTCACAGGCTGGGCAAGTGTGGTCATTCATTGAAACACAACAATCACCAACTGCTCAATATATTTATCGAGGTGGTCACTAATGACAAAATTAGATAAATCAACTTTAGAGGACGAATGGGTTAATCAAGTCGAACAACTTTCAGAAAATGCAGCTGGCGATGCCATTACGAATAACGAGAATCAAGCAACAAGCGATGAGGAGTTAGTTGACACTGTCAATGAATCGTTAACTCATGATGCAGAAGATGATGCCGTTCTTGCACGGGAGGATTACGAAGATGTAAAAGTACTCCATGATAATGTTACACCTGAATTATCTTCAGTTAATGAAAATGTATCTGAACAGGAATTACCTGTAAACGAGACGATGTTAACGCCTAAAGACAATTCTTTAAACCAGGAGCCATCAACTAACGAGACGCAGTCAACGCCTAAAGACGATGCTTCAAGAGATGCTGATCTATTGACAGCTAATGAAACGAACCAACAGACAGCTGCCACCTCTACCAAAGAGGAGTATGATTGGTCAACCGGTAAGGATTCAACCAACAATTATCAAGCAATCGAGAAAGCAGCATGGGAAGCGGATCGTAAACATAAAATTGATAAAGGCTCACCTTATGAGTTTCATTATATTGCTAGTGCCCATCGACGTGTTGTGGCCTTTTTAATTGATAGCTTAGTCATAACGGGACTTATTAATTTGTTCTTCAGCATGTGGAGCTTTACGTCGTTGATTAACTTTGGAATTTCAACTGCTATTTATTGTCTTTACTTTGCGGGATTGACTTTAATCTTTAAAGGACAAACTTTAGGCAAGATGATAATGGGCTTAAGAACGGTTCGCTTGGATGGTTATAATCTAAAACTATCAGATATTTTCTTTAGAGAAATTGTATCTAGAATTATTCAAAGACCATATCCCTTTTTATATTTAATCAGTTTCTTTACTAGTGAGAAAAAACAAATTGGGGACTGGGTGGCCAACACTTGTGTCATCGTAGATTTTGAATAAATGAGGAGTAGCAAATGATCAAACCAATAGTAAAAGATACCTTTCTCTTATCACAAAAATCAGTAGAAGCAACTAAAGCGGATCTGCCTATCATCCGAGATTTACAAGATACTTTAAATGCTAATCGTGAACACTGTGTTGGCATGGCCGCTAATATGATTGGCCATTTGAAAAATATTATTATTTTCTCTTTAGGACCGATTGACATGGTAATGGTGAATCCACAAATCATCGCAAAATCGAAACCATATGAGGTTGAAGAAAGTTGTTTGTCATTAGAAGGAGTGCGTCAAACGACTCGCTACCGCAAAATAACGGTGAGTTACCAAGATGCTCATTTTAAAAAGCATACTGGACAGTATCAAGATTTTTTAGCGCAAGTGATTCAACACGAAATCGATCATCTCCATGGTATTATTATTTAATAGTTAGCTGAAGTGAGTATGTTAAAAAAAGTATTGTTGAAATGAATAAACAATTGCTAAAGGAATTCGTTTTCATCATTTAATGCAAATTTTAGAAAATCATGATAAAATGAAAAGCGAGTGAAAACGGAGGTGGATGAATGGTTACGATTAATGATATTGCAAGAGAAGCGGGCGTTGCCAAGAGCACCGTTTCGAGATATCTTAATGGTGGCTCAGTAAGTCAGAAAACAGCTGAGAAAATAAATTTCGTGATCCAAAAAACAGGATATTTACCGAACACCTTTGCCCAAAGTTTAAAAGCAAAGCAAACGAAAATGGTGGGAGCGATCACACCACGTTTAGATAGTTATGCGTCAAATACAATGTTATCTGGAGTAGAAAGTTACTTAAGAAAAAAGGTTATAAATTATTAATTGTCAATTCAAACCTTGAACCCGAATCAGAATTAGAGGCGATAAGAAGTTTTCAAGCGAACCGGATGGATGGCATTATCTTTTTGATGACCCATTTTTCAGAAGATTTAGAAAAAACAATGAAAGCATCTAAAATACCAATTGTGGTAGTGGGGCAAGAAAATCCAATAGGAGATTCAATTTTCTTTAGCGAACAAACAGCTGGAGAACAATTAGCGCATTACCTTTATCGATTGGGTCATCGTAAAATTCATTATTTAGCAGCTACTAAAAACGACCCTGCGATTGGGATATACCGTCGTAACGCTATACGAAATACATTTCTAGCCTTCGGGGATACGGAGTTTGAAGAGTTAGAGGCGGGCTTTAGAATGGACGAAGCATATGAAGTGACTAAGCGAGAGTTAATTTTATCGCAACCAGAGTTAATTGTGGGAGCAACCGATATGATGGCCATTGGTGCGATGAAAGCCTGTTTAGAAGAAGGGTTAAGAGTCCCGAAAGATGTTAGTATTGCGGGCTTTGGGAATCATGCGACCGGTGCTTCTTTTTATCCAGGTTTAACAACAGTCGAATATCCTTATTTTAATGCGGGCGAGATTGCGGCGGACCATTTGTTACACCGAATTAATCATCAGCAACAAGAAGAAAGCATCGAATTACCAACAAAATTAATTTTAAGAGAGTCTGTTTTGGATAAAAGATGAAGAAAAAGACCTGTGAAAACATGAAAATAATGAATTTTTTTGAAAAATTATTTTCAATCGCTTTCAAAAAGATGACTTATTACCAGCGTTTTGGTAAGGAGGTCATCTCTTTTTTATAACTTAATGTAGTTTGAAAACCTTAATTTAATCATTTTGTTTACGTTTCCATGTTGCATTTTATTTTTTTATTTCGTATAATGAACTCAGCAGTTCGGAACTGGTTCCAAAAAGTAAACAAATATATGGAGGTATCAAAATGGATTACAAAGATATAGCAAAATCCGTTGTGGAAAATTTAGGCGGAACAGAAAACATTAATAGCGTGGCTCACTGTGCAACTCGTTTACGTGTAATGGTGAAAGACGAGCAAAAAATTAATAAAGAAAAAATGGAAAATGTCGATAAAGTAATGGGTGCTTTCTTTAACTCAGGACAATATCAAATCATTTTTGGAACGGGTACCGTTAATAAAGTATATGATGCAGTTGCTCAATTACCAGGTGTTAATACGGTGACAAAATCTGATCAAAAAGCATCAGCATCTGAACAACAACCACAAGGTAGTTTCTTTAAACGTGCCATTCGTACTTTTGGTGATGTGTTTGTTCCAATTATTCCGGTTTTAGTAGCGACCGGGTTATTTATGGGGGTTCGTGGATTATTAACACAGCCTGACATATTGGCATTATTTGGAATGACTCCAGAGAGCTTAAACCCAAATTTTATTCAATGGACTGAAATTTTAACGGATACAGCTTTTGCTTTCTTACCAGCATTAGTCGCTTGGTCTTCATTTAAAGTATTTGGTGGTAACCCAGTATTAGGGATTGTCTTAGGATTGATGATGGTACACCCTTCATTGCCAAATGCTTATGATGTAGCAGGTGGTAGAGCCGAGCCAATGCAATTCTTTGGTTTCATTCCCGTTGTCGGTTATCAAGGTACGGTAATCCCTGCTTTTATTGTTGGGATGGTCGGTGCAAAATTAGAAAAATGGCTACATCAACATGTTTCTGAAACCTTTGATTTATTAGTCACACCATTCTTAACGTTATTAATCATGAATATTTTAGGTTTATTTGCGATTGGACCTGTATTCCATTCATTAGAAACAGTCGTTTTATCAGCAACGGAATGGGTATTAGCTTTACCATTTGGTTTAGCCGGATTAATTATTGGTGGGTTACAACAATTAATCGTCGTGACTGGTATTCACCATATTTTCAACTTCTTGGAAGTGCAATTATTAGCAAAAGATGGTGTCAACCAATTTAATGCCTTCTTAACCGCAGCAACCGCTGCACAAGCTGGCGCAATCTTTGGTGTAGGATCAAAAACCACTAATGCTAAATTAAAAACCTTATCTTTCTCAGCAGGTATCTCTTGTTTATTAGGAATTACTGAACCAGCTATCTTTGGTGTTAACTTACGTTATGGTAAACCATTTGTGATGGGGTTAATTGGTGGTGCTGTAGGTGGTTTTTTAGGTAGTATTTTAAACCTTAAAGCAACTGGTATGTCAGTTACTGTCTTACCTGGTACTTTATTATACTTAAATCAATTATTACCGTACTTCTTAATGATGGCAGTGGCCTTTGGAGTTGCATATGGATTAACTTATATGTTTGGTTTTAATGATGAAATGACCGCGAAATAATAATTTAACTGAGGCTGGGAGTGGGCAAGAAGTAGAAAATTAAATAATTTTCGCTTCGTCTGCCCACTCCCGCACAGTTGAGTAGGACTCAAACAAGTCGTTAAGACGCAGATTGAGACCACTCAACCACTGCGCTATTAATTAACGAATAATAATCTTGACTAAAATTTATCAAGTGTATGCCTAACCCCAACCTCATTCGTGTTTTTAATTGTTAATTATAAAAGCAAAGTTGAAATGGTAATTACTATTTTAAGTTTAGTAAACTGTGGAGGAAGACACGAGTAATAAAAATGAGTAAGACTTATTTAATCTTTAAGGTTTTAAGAAAGGGATGAATTAATTGAGAAATCAGGGGAAATATGCACAACATTTCCATATTACACCGACTGAAGGATTGCTTAATGATCCAAATGGTTTGTGTTATTTTCAAGGATATTATCATGTGTTTTATCAGTTAAATCCATATAACACCAATCATGAAACAAAATATTGGGGGCATTTACGTTCCAAAGACATGATGCATTGGGAACAATTACCTATTGCGTTAAAATCAGACGATTGGTTTGATAAAAATGGCGTATATTCCGGAAGTGCAATCGTTCATAATGAACAACTGTATTTATTTTATACAGGGAATACGAAAGATGATCAAGGTGTTAGAAAAAGTTATCAATGTTTAGCTACTTCTTCAGATGGCATTAGCTTTGAAAAACATGGTCCAATATTAGAACAAGCACCAGGTTTTACTGGGCATGTACGTGATCCAAAAGTTTGGTGGGATGAACAACTATCGGGATGGTGGATGATTTTAGGGGCTCAAAGAGAAGAACTTACGGGTGATACGATTGCCTATTTCTCAAAAGATTTATTGAATTGGGATTATAAAGGATCTATTTTACAATTTGAAGAACCACTGGGTTATATGTGGGAATGTCCGGATTTAATCTTTTTAACGGATGAAGTTACCGGTGAAGAAAAGGCAGTCTTTATTTTTTCACCACAAGGCTTAGAACCTAAAGAGCATCGTTATCATAATATTTTTAATACAACCTATATTGTTGGTAAATGGGACAATGAACAGGCACAATTCATTCCTGAAGCGGAGTCGGCGCGTGAGTTAGCTGAAGTCGATGGTGGGTTTGAGTTTTATGCACCCCAAACATTTACGGCACCAGATGGTAGAACGATTCAATATGCATGGATGGGCACGATGTGGCCAGAAGTTGAAGAGGCAGTACCGACACATCGTGATAAATGGATTCATCATCTATCAATGCCGAGAAGTTTACATTTAGTAGATAATCGATTGGTGCAACGACCAATAGTTGAAACTGAGGCATTATTATCAAATGAAGTTCAACAGGTTAAATGGGAAGGTAATGATTTAATCGAGTTACCATTAGCGAATCCGTCAAGAATTCAAATTGAGGGAATAAATAATTTGACATCTGACTTCAATATTATGATTGATCAAGCTGTTCATATTCAGTACAAGCAACTTAACCAAGAATTAACTATTGAACGTATTAATTGGCATACCAAAAAAGCTGAAACGCGCTCGGTACTATTAAAAGAAGCTGCTGCACAATTAGATATTTGGTTGGATACGAGTTCTTTAGAATTATTCATCAATGAGGGAGCGACTACGATGTCGATGCGCTATTTTGCTGATAAACCTCATTCTAAAGTAACTTTCCAAGCAGAAGCAATTAGTACGCCTTGTGATATTAAGGTAACCAAATTATTAGCTTATCAATTTTCTTAAAAATATAATATAACAACCAGATGTAATTCGAGGGAAAGGTCATAAGTATAAAATCAGTTGATTTTTGCTTTGACCGTCAAGCCTCGAATTTTTTTATTTGATTTAACATTGACTATATTTGACATTCAACGTGAGATAATGTATTATACTCTCATGAACATTTGAATAAGAGGTGAAATAAAATGACAATGGCAATGATTTTAGAAGGAATTAATTATTTAGCAAGTATCGCAAAAACACGCGACTTAACAAAAGCAGAAGAAATTTTACGGGAAGAACTGCGTGGTGCTTATTTGGCCTTAATACGCCAAGCATTTCGTAAGCAAATTGAGGGCGTAAAATTAGTGGATGAAACAGGTGCCGACGTCACCCCTGAAAAATTAAAAGCAGTTCAGAAAGAAAAAGGCCTTCATGGGCGCGATCAAGATTTACCAACCCGAATGGCAAAGTTTTTATCAATGCTGCCAGATGTCGAAGAAGGCACTGTCATTTTTGGAGAAGCGAATGACCTCTATGATGACGAGTACGATGAAGAATTCGACAATGAGTATGGTTTCGATTATTATGAAGAATACAATAGCGAATCTGAAGAATATAATGAGTATGATGACGTGGAAGACGAAGATCGATTTGATGGCGAATAGGGAACCGTTTAATCATAAAGTCTAATTAATCTAAAATTAAAGAACATAATCATTTGCAGATAGCGTTAAGTAGTGGCAGGCACATTTACTACTTGATGCTTTTTTTATTTATGAATATTTGGTGAAGATGTCTTTCTAATTTTGTAAAATGTTTGACAAATAAGTGAGTTTAAGCCTTTCATAATAAGATTATGATATAATTTTAAGTGAGAGAACAAGGAGGAATTATTATGAAAATGGGACGTCAATTTAAACATTTATTATTATCATCACTTTTAGTGTTAAGTCAGATTTCGGTACCAATGATTAGTGCTCAAGATTCAAGTAACTCCGTACAATATCAAGTAGGAGTCAAATTAAATTTGCCGGATAATACGGCTCAAGACAAAACCGATGTTAGTTATGACATCATTAATGTTCAAACCAATGATGTTGTTTATTCATATCGTAATGGCGAAGTAACTGGTGGCGAACTTAATTTACCTGAAGGGCAATATATACTGCGTCTCTATTATTGGGATAATATTAGTCAATCAGGTGCGATTGTAGCCGATGAGTTAGAGCAATCGATAGCGGAACCTACCGCGGAAGAACAAACAAATGGTAAGTCAGTGAGAAAGACACATACGCCAGGTTACGAAAATACTTTAGGGGATGGCAGTGTCGTTTATGATGTGCCTTTTGAGGTGAAAGCTACTGCTGAACTTTTAGATGAGAGTAGTCAACAATATCATGCCGCATTAAATTTTTATATTGCAGATCCTCAAACAGCGCAAAATAATGATACAACAGGTCAAGATATGACTGAGACCTCAACCGAAGCGTCAGTTGAAGAAACAGAAGCACCGGTTGAAGAAACCGAATCGTCAGTTGAAGAAACGGAAGCACCAGTTGAAGAAACAGAAATGCCAGTCTTAAATGGTGCGGTCTCACTAACGGTAGTGGATGAAAATGGTAATGAGGTACCAAATGTCAATTTTGATTTTTCTGGTCATGCATTAACAACGGATGAAAATGGGCAAGCACATATCGATGGTTTAACGCCAGGTGCTTATACACTAACGATTGATGGCTTACCTGAAGGTTACCAAGGTGAATTAAATCAAGAAATAATAGTTGAGGAAAACACCGAATCTCAACTTACCTTAACTGTTAACACGGTACCAGCCACAGCTTCAGCAATTATCAGTATCGTTGATGAAAATGGGACACCAATTCCCAATGTTGGAGTATTGATGGAAGGTGTGGAAGTCGTTACTGATGAACAAGGCCAAGCGGTCTTTGCTGATTTACCAGCTGGTGACTATTATTTTGATTTAAGCAGCATTCCGAATAATTATACTGGAGAAACAGCCGGCTCTTTAGTAATTGACCCTTCAGTTGGAGATACCACGATGACGATGACGTTAACAACAGTGGCTCAGACAGGAAATGTTAAGTTTGTCGTTACCGATCAAGATGGGCAAGCTTTACCAAATGTCGGAATTCAATTCCAAGATCAGCTTATCTATACAACAGAAGATGGAAGTGTGACAGTATCAGGTTTAGACTTAAGTGAGTATAACTATACAGTTGCGGAGTTGCCAACAGAGTATACTTTAGATAATCCATCTGGTAGTTTTACCCTAGCGAATGCTGATGAGACGGTTGAAGTACCAATACAAGTTCAAGCCGTTCCCCAAGTAGGAAAGGCCGTCATTCAAGTAGTCGATGAAAATCAAGCACCGGTACCAGGAGTTTCCATTTTAATTAATGGCGAGACCAAACTCATTACAAATGATGCGGGTCAAATTTCATTAGAAGACCAAGCATTAGGTACTTATCAATATCAAGTCACTGCCTTACCAGAAGGGTATCAAAGTGATCCATTAGAAGGGTCATATGAAGTATCAACAGAAGGGATGACGGTCAATTTAGCGGTACAAACAGCACCTAAAACCCAAGTTGTTAAAATGACCTTCGTCGATCAATTAGGACAAGCCGTTCCCAACATTACTGTGACTATAGATGAACAAACTGCAACAACGGATGAGAATGGTGTCGTTACTTTTGATAAAGTTGCTATCGCGGAACAAGTTTATCAAGTGACTAATCTACCAGAGAAATTTAATGAAAGTTACGAAGGTAGTTTAACGGTGTCAGCAGATGCTGCTATCGATCAAACAGTCGTGTTAGAACGTGAAGTGACAAAAGGAACAGCTACATTAACCGTTGTCGATCA
Organism: Globicatella sp. PHS-GS-PNBC-21-1553; assembly: GCF_033564055.1. NCBI lineage: Bacteria > Bacillati > Bacillota > Bacilli > Lactobacillales > Aerococcaceae > Globicatella > Globicatella sp. PHS-GS-PNBC-21-1553. Next base: position 621,971 of record NZ_CP085470.1, on the reverse strand, counting down.
GGATAATGAGCCAGTTGCCGGAATCAATGTTAAATTTGGTGGCTTAAATGCGATATCCGATGATAACGGACAAGTACATTTTGATAACTTAGATTTAGGTAACTATCATTATGCAGCTGTCGAAGGACCAGCCAATGTCACCTTATTAGAAGAAGAAAAATTAGCTGAAATAACCGAAGGAATTGAATTTTCTGATAAAATAGTAGTTGAAGAAACGAAAGAAGGCAGCGTTCAATTTATCATTCGTGATGAAGACAATAATCCGGTCAAAGGGATTACGGTAAAAATCAATAACCAAGAATTTACGACAGATGAAGAAGGACAAGTTCAAGTTTCTGAATTGGCTCCAGGAGAAGTAGGTTATACTGTATCAGAATCGCCAGATTATACATTTAATCAAGCAGAAGGAACTATTGTGGTCGAAGCGGGTCAAACAAAAGTAGTTGAAATTAAGGCAACAATTGTTGAAACAACTACAGAAGCGCCGACGACCACGGAGGCACCGACGACTACGGAGGCACCGACAACTACGGAAGCACCGACAACTACAGAAGCACCGACGACTACGGAGGCACCGACGACCACGGAGGCACCGACAACTACGGAAGCACCGACGACTACAGAATCGCCAACGACCACGGAAGCACCGACGACTACAGAAGCACCGACAACTACAGAAGCGCCGACGACCACGGAGGCACCAACGACCACGGAAGCGCCGACGACCACGACAGTTGAACAAACGACAATTGCGTCAGAACAGGCGTTAAAACAATTTGTTGATTCAACGACCAATGTTGAAGTTTGGGTTCATCCAGATGATGCGAATAAAGTAGCGAAAATAGTAGTTGAACGTGTAAGTCAAAATATACCACAATCGTTATCTAATAAAGAGGCTGATTTTTATAATATTAAAGCGGTAGATCAAAATGGTCAACCGGTAAGTTTTACAAAAACTATACAAGTAAAATTACCAACACGACCAATCAATTCACAAATTCAATTATTACGTATTAACGAACAACAATTAACCTCGATTAATCATACGGTTCATAATCAACGCGTTAATTTTACGACGCAACAATTAGGATTATATGCTTTAGTTTATGGGGATAAAGTAACCGCAACGACAGAAGCAACTACTACACAACCAACTACCACCACTCAGCAACAAACATTAACGGTGGATAAAACGAAAACAGTCCAAAAAACAATACCGAATACCGGTGAAAAACGAAGTGTATTAGGGGTGATGTTGGCTATTGGATTACTAGCATTAGGTGGTTTAGTTATTTTTGGTAAGAAAAATAATTCGAATCGAGATGAATAACCAAAATAAGTTTGAAGACAGCGATTAAGTTCGCTTCTTCAAACTTTTTTCATACCAGATACAAATTATCAACCTGAACAAAATTGAAGCAACGATTGATGACTTTATTAAAAGGACAGATGAGGTAAAACAAGAGACTTTACAATAATTTTACAATTCTCATTTTAATCGTTCGGATAATTTTATAGTTAAGAAGCTTGATGTTATAACCTTTCTAAGTGCTTTTGTAAAAGCATTAATAAGATTTTGTAAATTTATATCAGTTGTTATACTTTCCTGTTTATTTATTTGCTATAATAAAAACATAAGGCCGATTTTCGAGTCTGCCATAATATATTTGGAGGGATTTTTCACATGAAAAAATCATTGCGCAATATTGCGTTATTCGGATTAGTTGGAACAATGTTATCAGGAACTTTTGCAGGTGTTACAGCACATGCTCAAGAAAAAATTGATTCATTAAAAGTAATGTTTGTACCTTCTCGTGACCCAGAAGATATCATTACTGCTACTGAACCATTAAAACAAATGTTAAAAGATGAATTAGCTAAAGAAGGCTTCGAAATCGGTGAAGTGGAAATTGAAGTTGGTACTAACTATGAAGCAGCTGGTGAAGCATTATCTGCTGGAACTGCCGATATTGGTTTTATCCCTGGTGGAACTTATGTTTTATATGATGAAGATGTTGATGTTATCTTAACTTCAACTCGTCAAGGATTAAGCAAAGACTCTGAAAATCCTGCTGACTGGAACGACGGCAAACCAACTGAAAAAGTTGAAGATCAAGTAACTTATTACAAAGGTTTAATCATTGCTGGACCTTCTGAAAAAGGTAAAGAGTTAGCAGAAAAAATTAATAATGGTGAAGAATTAACATGGGAAGATGTTGATTCAGCTAAATGGGCTGTAATGTCATCTTCATCTTCATCAGGTTATATTTACCCATCAATCTGGTTAGGTAATCAATTTGAAGGTAAAAAAATCTCTGACTTAGCAAATGTTGTACAATCTGAATCTTACGGAAGTTCTGTAGCGCGTTTAGCTGCTGAACAAGTAGATATCATCGTTGGATATGCTGACTTACGTGTTGATAATGTTGAAGATTGGGAAGGCGACATGAACCGTGAAGCATCAATCTTTGAAGAAACTAACGTAATCGGTGTTACTCCAAATGTTTACAACGATACTGTTTCTGTTTCTAAAACATCACCTAACATGACGGATGAATTAAAAGCAGCAATTGCTAAAGCAATGATTAACATCGCTGGTACTGAAGAAGGCAAAGAAGTTATCTCTATCTACAGCCACGAAGGTTACCAAGAAGCTAAATCAGAAGATTACGATACAGAACGTGAAGCTCAAAAAATCTTACGTGAACAAGGTAATAACTAATTAGCTTAAATAATGAATTGAACGTCTCGGGATATTCCTGAGACGTTTTTTGCGCTTGATTTATTGGAGAAGAATTAAGGTTTCTAACAGCCCAGAAATAAGTGAAGTCTGTTTTCCCTTTAAATTTGATGGAGCTAAAACTTTCCTAACAGCGGAAAAGTTTATTTAAGCATACATTTCTCAATAAAATTTAATATCAAAAAAATCCCCAAGGCTCTTATTAAGAAGCTTTAGGGATTATATTTTGGTTGATTTTAAAAATGTAAGTGACCGAAAAATTCACGGTAAAGAGCACGAATCGCATCATCTTTATCATCCATACTAATGGTATAGAACATACTAATTTCAGAGGCACCTTGGTTGATCATTAAAATATTAATTGCTTGTGAAGCTAAAGCGCGGGTTGCTTTATTGGCGGTGCCCACGACTTCAGCCATTTCTTCACCCACAATTACTACAATGGCCAAATCCGTTTCGACATTAATGAAATCAGGATCCAGTTGCTCTTCGATATCCTTTAAGAGCGCATCTAAAGTGCCGGGAGCTGCTAGTTGGTGAGAACGAACCACCACTGAAATATCATCAATCCCGGTAGGAATATGTTCAATTGAAATATGGTGATCTTCAAAAATTTGTAACAATTTGCGAGTAAAACCTAATTGACGGTTTAATAAATATTTATTAATAGAAATAGCAGTAAACCCTTCATCGCAACTAATTCCAATAGCAGGTAAATTAGGATTGATTTCTCGCTGAGCAACAATTTTAGTACCAGCAATTTCAGGGTGGTTAGTATTTCTCACCATCACGGGGATATCCACTTGATATAAAGGCTCTAATGCTTCATCGTGAAAAATTCCGAAACCAGAATAAGCTAACTCACGCATTTCACGATAAGTAATTTCTTTAATAGCATAAGGTTTACGGACGATGCCAGGGTGGGCTGCGTAAATATAGCTTTGATCTGTAAAGTTTTCATAAATATCAGCTTCAACACCACGAGCAACAATCGCGCCTGTAATATCACTACCGCCACGAGGGAAGGTCACGATATTGCCATTTCGTGAATAACCGAAGAAGCCAGGAATGATTAAAATTTGTTCATCATGCTTATATTGTGCGATTTTATCATAGGACTCCAATAATAAATGAGCATTACTCGGTTCATCACTCACGATAATACCCAATTCAGCTGGAGAAATATAACGGGCATTAAGGCCAATACGTTGAAAATACTGACTTATTAATTGAGCATTAAAATCTTCACCGCACGCTTTAAGAGCATCTAATAGTCGCAGAGGGTCAGTAATTGAAGATAAATACTCAGTTAAAACATGATCAAAATGGGTAATAATCTCTTTTGAAAGTGATAACTCATCAGCAATTGAAGAATAGCGATCTAAGACCATCTGTTTTGCCCTTTCAATTGATCCGCTATGAACTTTCTCATCAAATAAATGGATTAATAAATCCGTCACCTTCGTATCCTTATCATCTCTTTTCCCTGGTGCCGAAACAATTACGAATTGAATTTCCGGGTCATTTTGAATGATATTGGCTACTTTTTGTATTTGGGTTGCGTTACTTAACGAGCTCCCTCCAAATTTTGCGACTTTCATGCTATCACATCCTTGAACAATAATAATTTTTAACTTTATTAATCATCATACATGAAAAGATGGCAAAAAGGTAGTGTTTATTGTAAAATGAAGAGTAATAAATGAGAAAATCATTAAAATAAACTGGAGGAGAGCACTTTATGATGAAAATAGCAATTTTAGGATTAGGAACAGTAGGCGGAGGCGTTTTAAAACTATTACAAAAGGTTAATGAGTCTCGTACTGATTCAAAAATTGACATTACTCATGTGCTAGCTCGAGAAATTAAAGATGAGACCCTGGATTTAACAGGAATTGTAGTGACCGATGACATTGATGAAATATTAAACAGTGATATCCAACTTATTGTGGAGGTTTTAGGTGGCGTCGATTTTCCTTATGAAGTTCAAAGAAAAGCATTAGAACGTGGTATTCATGTGGTAACGGCTAATAAAGATATGCTTGCATTACATCTTAACGAATTAGCACAAATAGCAAATCAACATCAAGCCCAAATTGGTTATGAAGCGAGTTGTGGTGGGGGTATACCAATCATCCAACCTTTACAATATAGTTTAAATGCTAATAAAATTAATAAAGTGATGGGAATTTTAAATGGCACGACTAATTATATTTTGACGAAGATGGCTGATGAACAATGTGAATACCAAGAGGCTTTAGCACAAGCGCAAGCATTAGGATATGCCGAAAAGGATCCTACTAATGATGTTGAAGGTTATGATGCGACACGTAAAATTGCGATATTATCACGCTTAGCTTTTAAAGTAAATATTCCGCTTGAACGTGTCGAGGTAAGAGGTATTAGTCAAGTTGATCAACAAGACATCCAATTGGCTCAAGAAAATGGCTTCACTCTTAAATTATTAGGAAAAAGTCGTCAAGTTGCGGATGCCATCAGTATCAGTGTAGAGACCAGTGCTGTTACCCACTACCCATAGTTTAGCTAATGTCAAATTAGAAAAAAATGCGATATTTATTGAGGGAGATGCCGTGGGACAAACAATGTTTTATGGACCAGGAGCCGGCAGTTCGGAAACAGCATCCGCAGTAGTATCGGATATTTTGTTCATCGAAAAATTTGGCTTCACTGGGAATCTAACCACTCAAGAAAGTGCCCATTTCACAAAAAGTATAACAGATCATCGTTATTATATCCGTTTGGAGGAAGATATGTCCCTTTTAAAAGAGCGATTAACTGCGATGAACATCAAGTATCAACTATGGCAAAATGACGAAATAACAGCCGTTTTAACCGCAACCATTTCAGAACCAACATTTAAAGCGTTGACCCAAGAATTAACACTGGCAGCTTATTATCAGATAGAAGGTGAATAGATGTCACAGTTTGAAATAAAAGTACCAGCAACCACTGCGAATTTAGGAGTTGGGTTTGATTCAATTGGGTTAGCCCTTAATAAGTTTCTAACAGTTAAAGCGTCCCCGGCTGACAACTGGCAATTTAACTTTAAGGATGCTTTTTTAAAGGTTTTGCCGAACAATGAGCAAAATTTAGTCGCCAAGGTTGCGAATAAAGTTGCTTCAAAATTTAAGCAGACGATGCCACCATTAAGAGTGGAAATGAGTAGTGAAATTCCTTTAACGCATGGTTTAGGCAGTTCTTCTAGTGCTATTGTAGCAGGTATTGAATTAGCCAATCATTTTGTTCAATTAAATTTAACTCAAGAACAAAAAATTGTGATAGCGACTGAAATAGAAGGGCATCCAGATAATGTTGGCCCTTGTGTGACCGGCGGCTTGTTTATCGGAGCTTATGAAAATGGTGTATTATTTTATGAAACGGCTGATTTCAATCATGTAGGGATTATTTTAAGTATTCCCGATTATGAGTTGAGTACAGCAGAAGTTCGCAAAGTGCTACCGGCAGAATATTCTAAAGAAGCAATAATCCTTCAAAATGCCTACAGCAATATTATGACGGCTGCTATGTTGAAAGGCGATTTTGAAAAGATGGGGGCGATGATGATGAAAGACCTTATTCATGAACCTTATCGTCAACCTTTAATAAAAGAATTTGATGCAGTAAAAAATATTGCCCTTACTACCGGTGCTTTTGCCACTGTTATTAGTGGTGCCGGACCGACAATTTTAACGCTTTGTCCGGTTGAACGGACAGAAGCCATTCTTCAGTCGCTTAATTCAATGGTACCCGAATGTCGACATGAAATCACAACGGTATACCCTTTAATAACTTAATATTTTAGAGACTGGCTGGTTTAATTGCTGCCAGTCTTTTTTATTACCTAATCGTGTATTAGATGCACCCTATCAGGTAGTTTTTCAGTAATTAAAACTCATCAAATATTACTTAAATGATGACACTCGTTGAATTGTGTTACGATATATTATTTAATCTCTCCTTAAACGGAATAACATGAAGCTTTTTGGGTAGCAATGGCTTTTTTCACACTTGTTATTGCCAATGACATTAGACTTTTTCTGTCGAGCAACAGAAGAGATAAAAATTGCTGATCCATAAACTTTCTTTTTTATGTGCTGCAGTCTATTGACTATTTAGCCACTTAATAGCATAAACCATTTCAACATTTTGCGTTTTTTATCAATAATATAGCGTTAAAACCGCAAGCTTGTGTACTACTTAAAAGGATCATTTTTCAAAAAAAGCAACGACTTAATAAATTTACTATTAATAATAAGAAAACTGGTTAACTTTTAAAGATTTATTGCGTATAATAAAACGGTATGAAATGGGTAAAAGGAGAACGCGATGAGTTTATTATCAGTAACGAATTTAACGCATGGCTTTGGTGATCGTGCTATTTTTGAAGATGTATCATTCCGTTTATTAAAAGGAGAACATATCGGATTGGTCGGTGCTAATGGTGAAGGTAAATCTACTTTCATGAATATTGTCACGGGTCAAAGATTACCTGATGAAGGGAAAATTGAATGGGCTCGTAATGTCAAAGTAGGCTATTTGGATCAACATTCTGTATTGGAAAAAGGCCAAACCGTTCGCGATGCTTTAAGAACAGCTTTTGACGATTTATTTAAAGATGAAGCCAGAATCAATGAGATATATATGGCGATGTCAGAAGCTGAAGGTGAAGAACTGGATGCCTTAATGGAAGAGGTAGGAGAACTTCAAGAACGCTTAGAGGTGCATGATTTTTATATCTTAGACGCCAAAATTGATGAAGTAGCACGGGCTTTAGGTATAGTAGACTATGGAATGGATAGTGATGTCACCGAGTTAAGTGGTGGCCAACGTACGAAAATTTTACTAGCTAAATTATTATTAGAAAAACCTGATATTTTACTATTAGACGAGCCGACTAACTATTTAGATGCTGAGCATATTGAATGGTTAAAACGTTATTTACAAAATTATGAAAATGCCTTTATTTTGATTTCACATGATATTCCATTTTTAAATGAAGTGATTAATATTATTTACCATGTCGATAATTTACAAATTACTCGTTATACCGGTGACTATTATCAATTTAAAGAAGTCTATGCGATGAAACAAGCGCAGTTAGAAGCAGCCTATGAACGTCAACAAAAAGAGATTGCTGACTTGAAAGATTTTGTCAATCGTAACAAAGCCAGAGTCGCTACTCGGAATATGGCTATGTCACGCCAGAAAAAATTAGATAAAATGGATATTATTGAATTAAAAGCTGAAAAGCCCAAGCCTAATTTTAATTTTAAATCAGCGCGCACTCCAGGCCGCTTTATCTTTGAAGCTGAAGAATTAGTAATTGGTTATGATCGTCCATTAACTAAGCCTTTGAATTTAGTGTTTGAACGGAATCAAAAGATTGCTATTATCGGTGCCAATGGGATTGGGAAAACAACTTTACTAAAGAGTCTTTTAGGCATTATTGAACCAATCAGTGGTCAAGTCGAACAAGGGGATTACTTAGAAATTGGCTACTTTGCTCAAGAAGTACCTGGTGGTAATCGTCAAACACCATTAGAAGCCGTATGGGAAGCATTTCCAAGTCTTAATCAAGCAGAAGTTCGTGCAGCTTTAGCTCATGTTGGGTTAACCGCGAAACATATCGATAGTCAAATCCAAGTACTAAGTGGGGGCGAACAAGCCAAAGTCCGTTTTTGCTTACTAATGAATCGTGAAAATAATGTCTTAGTGTTAGATGAACCAACCAATCATTTAGACGTCGATGCCAAAGACGAATTAAAGCGAGCATTACAAGAGTATAAAGGCAGTATTTTAATGGTCTGCCACGAACCTGATTTTTATGAAGGTTGGGTCGACGGTGTATGGGATTTTAGTGAATTGGCGTAGTAAATTTTGAAAGTAGAATATGAAGTAATCAGACGTTTAGCCATCATTTGTGATCGCAAAAGATCGATAGCATGAATGATTTTTAATTACATCATCTAGTTTGAAGAACTAATGTATTTTTCTCTTGTAGTCCTAGTCGGGATTACAGAGGCCATTATACAAATTCTTCAAGCTTTTTTTTATATCTTATTGTTTTCTCTATTTTTCAGAAAATTAACTTAAATTCGTTTTCATAAAAACAAAGTATTTGACGATTTTAAAATCACAAACTATAATAGTTAGCATACAAACAATTGTAGTTCGTATCCATACTAAAAAGAAAGGAGTCGTCATGTTTCATATCGGATTTAAAATCAGAGAGTTAGGTTTAATCATTGAAAAGTATCTGCAACACATGATCATCCAGTGTAATTTGGAACATTTAGAAGGACCTCAAGGTGCTGTCTTATTTTACTTAATTAGTCATGAGGATCAAGATATTTTTCAAAAAGACATTGAACAACTCCTAAATATACAGAAAGCTTCGGCATCAGGGTTAATCAAGCGGATGGAAAAAATGGGTTTATCCATGTCCAGCCTTTGGAAAGTGATAAACGTTTTAAAGCCATCAAAGTAACAGATGAAGGAAAGGCCAAGCATCTAGCGATTGAGAATTTCTTGAAACAAGTTGAAGCCGACCTTAGTAACGGTATTAGTCAAGAGGAATTTAAAATTTTCCATAATGTCATCAAAAAAGTAACTCAAAATGCGCAAGTAGAATCAGAAGAAAAACAAGAAGGAGAATATGAATGTTAAAAATATTCAAACGAATGAATAGAAAAGAAGTGATGATGGCTGTCGTCAGTGTTCTATTCATTATGGCCCAAGTCTGGCTAGATTTAAAAGTACCAGATTATATGTCAGAAGTGACCAAAAAATTAGTGACGCCAGGTACAGAACTTAAAGAGCTCTATCAACCTGGAGGGATGATGTTACTCTTATCATTATTAAGTTTTGCGACCAGTCTATTAGTTGGCTTTTTAGCAGCTCGATTGGGAGCAAGTTTTACACGAACATTAAGACGTGATATTTTTGAACACGTGTTAAGTTTCTCAGCCAAGGAAACACAAAGCTTTTCAGTCCCAAGTTTAATTACACGTACAACAAATGATATTATTCAATTACAAATGTTAATTGCCTTTGGTTTGCAAGTAATGGTCAAAGGACCCATTATGGCCGGCTGGGCGATGGTTAAAATATCTAACAAAAATGGTCAATGGATGTTAGCAACCGCATTAGCCGTACTTTTACTATTAATTGTTATTACCATTATTATGGTATTGGCTTTTCCAAAGCAAAAAATGATCCAAAAATTAACCGATAAGTTGAATGCTATCTCACGTGAAAACTTAACCGGGATACGTGTCATTCGAGCTTACAATGCTGAAAAATTCCGCAATGAGAAATTTGATGTTGCCAACAGTGAATTGACCGATACCAATTTGTTCTCAATGCGAATGTTCTCATTAATGATGCCATTAATGACGATAGTATCTAGTGGGTTATCGTTATCGGTTTATTGGATTGGGGCTTATCTCATTCAAAATGCAGCTTTAAATATGAAAATAACACTCTTTGGCGATATGGCAGTCTTTACTTCTTATGCGATGCAAGTGGTCATGGGGTTCATGATGATGACGATGATTTTTGTCATGCTACCAAGAGCGATTGTGTCTGCTAAACGTATTAATGAAGTATTAGAGACGCATTCTGTGATTGACTATCCTGCAACAACCAAAACGAACAGTCAAGCGAATGAATATGTTTTAGAATATGAAAATGTAACCTTTAAATATAGTGATAGTGCTGAACCCGTTATTTCGAATGTTAGCTTCAAGGCTAAAAAGGGACAAACAATTGCCTTTATCGGTTCCACAGGTAGTGGTAAGAGTACCTTAATTAATTTATTACCACGTTTTTACGATGTGACCAGTGGTGCTATTAAGTTAAATGGACAAAACATCAAAGAGATTGCCCATGATGATTTAAATAATAGGGTGGGCTATATACCACAAAAAGCCGTCATCTTTAGTGGAACCATTGCCTCCAATTTGAATTTTGGTGAAAGTAATGAATCGCCTTTAACGGAAGAAAAAATGAATGCGGCTTTAGAGTTAGCACAAGCGAAAGAATTTGTATTAAGTAAAGAAAACGGCTTGCAATCAACAGTGGCTCAAGAAGGTGCAAATTTCTCAGGGGGTCAAAAACAACGACTAGCAATTGCCCGTGCTTTAGCGCGCAAACCAGAAATTTTAATATTCGATGATTCCTTCTCAGCTTTAGACTATAAAACGGATAAAGCGTTGAGACATGATTTAGCAGTTCAAACGGCTGATATGACGAAGTTAATTGTCGCGCAACGTATTTCAACCATTATGGATGCAGATTTAATCTTAGTATTAGATCAAGGGAAAGTAGTTGGTCAAGGTACGCATCAAGAATTATTAGCTAATAATGAAGTGTATCAAGAAATTGCCTACTCACAATTATCAAAGGAGGAATTAACCAATGGCTAAAAAACAACCACAATCAGAAAAAGCCCTAAAACGTGCTTTACGCTATGCCGATGGCTATTTAATTCCCATCGTGATTGCCTTAATTTTCTCAATTATTAGTAGTGTTATCACCGTTATCGGACCTGATAAAATGAGTGAAATGATGGATGTCATTACTCAGGGGGTGATGGTTGGTATTGACTTAAATAAAATTGATAAAATAGGAAAAACATTAGTCATCTTGTATTTAACGGCAGCGCTAATGGGGTATGCACAAAGCTTTATTGTGGCAACTATTTCACAACGCTATACCCAACGCCTTCGTCGTGCAATCGCTGAAAAGATGAATCGCCTTCCTTTACGATACTTTGATAGCCGTCCAACCGGTGATGTTTTATCCATTATTACCAATGACTTGGATACTGTTGGTCAAAGCTTAAATCAAAGTTTAGGAACATTAGTTTCGGCAACAGTTTTATTAATCGGTACGTTGTTTATGATGTTTAAAACGAATTGGGTAATGGCTTTAACAGTAATCAGTTCGGTTTTTATTGGTTTTATTGGAATGGTCTTTATTATGAGTAAATCACGTGCTCATTTTAAGGCGCAACAAAAGAACTTAGCTACTGTCAATGGCTATATCGAAGAAGCCTATACCGGACTCTCGATTGTCAGCAGTTATAATGCAGCCGATGAAATGAAGGGCCAATTTGCAAAATTAAATGAACAATTATACGGAAGTGCTTGGAAATCACAATTTTTAGGTGGGATGATGATGCCACTGATGGCTTTCATCGGGAACTTCGGTTATGTGATGGTTAGTTTAATGGGCGCTTACCTAGTTTTAAATGGGCACATTACCATCGGGGTCATAATTGCCTTTATGGTGTACGTTCGTTTATTCTCACAACCATTATCCCAAATTGCTCAAGCGGCACAAAGCTTACAATCAGCTGGAGCAGCCTTAGGTCGAGTGATGGACTATTTAGAGGCAGACGAAATGAGTGACGAATCGTATAAAACAACCCAATTATCACAAATTAAAGGACAGGTTGCCTTCGAACATGTTAATTTTGGCTATGATGAAGGTAAAACGATTATTCATGATTTCTCTGCCGAAGCTAAAGCGGGGCAAAAAATCGCGATTGTTGGTCCAACCGGTGCTGGTAAAACAACGATTGTTAACTTATTAATGCGCTTCTATGAAGTCAATAGCGGTCAAATTTTAATCGATGGCGTCAATATTAAAGACATGACTCGTGCTGAATTGCATGAATATTTCAGTATGGTATTACAAGATACTTGGTTATTTGAGGGGAGTATTCGCGATAATTTAGTGTTCAATCAACCAGAGATAACACAAGAAGAAGTGATAAAGGCAGCCAAAGCGGTGGGGATTCATCATTTTATTACCACATTACCTCAAGGTTATGACACGGTATTGGATGATTCCGTTCAATTATCAGTAGGACAAAAACAATTAATGACCATTGCCCGTGCGTTATTAAAAGATGCTCCATTATTAATTTTAGATGAAGCGACGAGCTCAGTGGATACTCGTACGGAAGAATTAATTCAAAAAGCAATGGACGCCTTAATGGTGGGGCGTACCTCATTTGTCATTGCTCATCGACTTTCAACCATTCGTAATGCTGACTTAATATTAGTAATGAAAGACGGAAATATTATCGAACAAGGTAATCACGATCAATTAATGGTTCAAGACGGCTTTTATGCGGACTTATATAATAGTCAGTTTGAGAATGGTAATGGCACCTTTGAGGAAGAAGAACTTTAATCTAAAAGGAATAAAGCATATAACGAACATAATGATTGAATTTAAACGACTTTACAACTTTTTGTGTGGCCCCACAATAAATTAAAAAAGCATATCTAGCGAAAGTGTTTAGCTAAGCGAAGGTACCTAAATAGAAAAACCAGTTAACTAGTTTCCTAAAAGGGAAATTAAGCTAACTGGTTTTTATTATAATAATTTAAGAATATCTTTTTCGATTGCTTTAGGCGAGGTGGTTGGTGAGTAACGTTTAACCACTCGTCCTTCGCGATCAATTAAAAACTTCGTAAAGTTCCATTTGATATTATTGGAGAATAGCCCTTGGGTTTCTTGTTTTAACCATTGGAAAATGGGTTCAGTCTTAGGGCCGTTCACTTCTACTGTTTCATTTAAGGGGAAACTGACTCCAAATTTCAATTGACAGGTGCTTTCCATATCACTATCGACCACTTTTTCTTGTTTAAATTGATTGGAAGGAAATCCAATGACAGTAAAATCTTGGTCGTGATAGCGTTGATAGAGTTCCTCTAATTGAGTCAATTGAGGGGCTAAGCCACAACCGGTCGCGGTATTAACGATTAACAAGACTTGTCCATTATACTCATTCAAGCGGTAAGGTTGGCCGCTGCTACGAACTAATGAAAAATCTGGTAAACTCATGCTTTTGCTCCTTTCAAACATCCCATATCTAAAACAGGACTCCCTTTACGATATTTACTAGAATAGTAAAGGCAAAATCAGTGTAGTATCTGTATCAATCATAGTCAAAGTAGAAGGGCCAACGAAATAGATTTCTAATACAACCCAACAAAAAATCTAAATGAATAAGCCTTTAAATCAACTAAAAATTTCAATCAATAAACCAAAAGTAAATTTTCAATGAATTAGTCATCTAAATCAACATTGTGGTAAACGCGTTGAACATCTTCGTCATCTTCCAAAACTTCAATTAAATGTTCAAATTTTTTCAAATCTTCGCCTTCTAATTTCACTTCATTTTGTGCAATCATGTCTGTTTCAGCTACTTCAAATTCAGTAATTCCCATACCTTCTAAAGCAGTTTTAATGGCTTCAAAGTCTTTTGGTTCACCATAAACAACTACGGTATCTTCTTCAGCAAATACTTCACGAACATCGACATCCGCTTCTAATAAAGCCATCATTACTTCGTCAGCATCTTGATCAGCCATTACAAAAACAGCTGTTGCATCAAACAAGTAATTAACTGAACCACTGACACCCATGTTCCCACCATTTTTACCATATGCAGCCCGAACATTACTTGCAGTACGGTTAACATTATTAGTTAAGGCATCGACCATAATCATCGAACCATTAGGGCCGAATCCTTCGTAACGTAATTCTTGGTAGTTTTCATCATCGCCACCTTTAGCTTTATCAATGGCTTTTTCAATAACGTGACGAGGGACATTATATGTCTTCGCACGATCAACAACAAAACGTAATTTTTGGTTTAATTCTGGATCGGGTTCACCTTGTCTTGCAGCAGCATAGATTTCAATACCGAATTTAGCATAAATCTTCGAAGTATTTTGGTCTTTATTTGCTTTCTTTTCCTTAATATTCATCCATTTACGACCCATTTATTTCACTTCTCTTTCAATAAAATTAGAATGTTCCAACACTTATTTTACCATAAAAACGTCCTTTGTGATAGAGTTTTAAGTTCTATTTTAATTCGCTAAATTATGAGAGTTTGCTTAAAAAATGGAGTTGGCTTTTGACAGAAGTGTCTTGCATTTTATGTATAATCCAAATAAGCATAATTTAATATGAATAGAAAGGGAAATATTAAGGCCATTGCTGATGATATAGGTCACGCAATGATCACCAAAAAACGTCTTTTTAAAGGGGTGGTGTTATATCACGGATTTGTCAAGATTACTAAAGTATTTAAAACCAGGAGATTATTTGGGTGTTTGTGTAACAATTAGGTTACATGACACTTTAAAAATGACCGGTTACTTTTACGATGTGATGACAAAACATCGAATTCATGGTCGAATCGTTATCTAAATGTTATAATATAGAGGTAGATTGATATCGATTGGAAGGAGAAAAAATGAAATTACATAAAAAATTAATCTCAGCTTCAATGGCTTTATTAGCCTCAACCTCATTAGCTGTTTTACCAACCACACAAGCACAAACCGCAACACACACTGTACAAAGTGGAGAATATTTACAAGGCATTGCAGCCGCATATGGCGTAACTGCAGAAGAATTACGCGCATGGAACGGCTTATCAAGTGACATGATTTATGTCGGCGATGTATTAGTCGTAGACGGATCAAGCAGTGGTACGGTAGTATCTAATTCTAGTGCTGCAGGTACTCACGTTGTACAAAATGGTGACGTCCTATATAACCTAGCCATTCGTTACGGGGTAACCGTCGATGATTTAATGGCATGGAATGGTTTAACTAGCGATTGGTTAAATGTTGGCGACACTTTAGTTGTCTATGGTAATGCTACTGCAACAGGTGGAAATTACTACTATGATTACACAGCACCAGTCTCTACCTCTTCAACCGGCTACCATACAGTATCACCTGGCGATACACTATCAGGCATTGCAGCCGTTTATGGTGTAACAGAAGAAGAATTGTGGGCATGGAATGGCTTATCCAGCGACTGGTTGAATGTCGGTGATCAAATTGCTGTCACAGGTTATAGTTCTGGCGCTACCTCAACTTATACTAATTATGTGCCAACGACCAATACTGCAACAACAAATTACACGGTATCAGCAGGTGATAGCTTATATGAAATCGCCCAAGCTTACGGTACAACCGTTGATAACTTAATGGCAATTAACGGATTATCAAGTACTTTCTTACAAATTGGTGATCAGTTAGTGGTCCCTGGTGCAGACAAGAGTGCGACTTCTGAAGCGCCAACTGAAGAAACAAAGGAAGAAACAACGACCGAAGATAAGAATAAAGAAGAAAATAAAGAAGAAGCAACGGAAACTTCAAACGATTTAACCGACGAAGAAAAGGCGGCTGGTATTAAAGCAAAACACATTATTCAAAAAGGTGAAACTTTATTTAAGATTGCCAATAAATATGGTGTCACACTATATAATTTAAAATCTTGGAATAACATTACAGCAGAAAATCCAGCTCGCGTTGGTGATGAGTTGATTATTAAAGATTCTGCTTATGAACCTCAAAAACATAAAGTAGCAGAAGGCGATGCAATTGATACAGTTGCTGAAACTTATAAAACAACAGCAGAAGCAATCAAAGTATGGAATGAATTGGCTGACAATGAATTAGAAGTAGGTAAAGAAATTTATGTAAGTAACCCAGAACCAACATTACATGAAGTTCAAACAGGTGAAAACTTACAAACTATTGCCGATCAATATGGTGTAACACCAGAAGATTTACGTGCATGGAATGGCTTACCAGAAAAATCAATGATTGTTAATGGAACTATCTTAGTATCAGATCCAACAGCCGTTACTGAATAATAAAAATAAAATAGAAAAGACTGGGCAGAAATGATAGAGTTTCTGCCTTTTTTGCGTCGTCAAATCATTGTGTAGTGATTAAATGGTATTAGACAGGAACTTTCACAAGTCGTTAATCTTAGCAGTTTATTTCCTCACCAAGAAGTGTTCAGAACGTATAAGAGAGGCGCTTTGCGAGAGAACAACCGATTCAATATCGATTCAGATTTGCGCGAATGGAAATACTAGCATATGTATGCACTGATAAAACACCGTAGACTTATTTAAAGATTAGCGACTGTCAATGTAACATAACAAACCGTCTCTAAACTGCTATTCAACCTCTTTAACTGGTAGGAGTGTTAATGCGAGGTGACAACCCGTATCAAATCGGCAATTAGAAATATTTTACAAATAGGAGAAAGATAAAAAGTAGCCATCCTGCGATTGGCTACTTTTTGTCTAGTCCCCTTTGCTTTAAAGTGTTAAATTTAAGTGGAAAAGATATTATTATAAAGAAAAAGCTGACGAATGGACGCCAGCTGAAAAGATAGATATGTTGCTATTTTAATTAAAAACTATTCCAAGCACAATTTTGTCCTGCAACAGCACCCGTAACAAAAGCAGCCGTAATATTATAACCACCGGTATAACCATTAATATCTAATAATTCACCACAGAAGTAAAGACCTTTCATTAGCTTGGACTCCATCGTTGCGGGATTAATTTCTTTAGTTGAAACGCCACCGCCAGTTACAAAACCTTTTTCAATCGGTTGCGAACCCGTACTTGTGAAATCAAAATGTTTTATCTTATTAAATAAGGCTTCAACTTCAGCGTGAACTAATTGTTTATAAGCAGTTGTATGATCCATTTTTAATTGAGATAAAATTACCTCAGCCATACGCTCTGGCATCCAATTTTTTAAAATAGTTAATAATTGTTTGTCACGGTTTTCTTCGGCAAAAACTTTTAGTTGTTCCATCGTATGATGTGGTGTTAAATCGATAGATAGATGAGCCACTTTTTCACCCGTTTGATGAAGCCACTGGTTAACATGACCAGAACATCTTAGAATAGCGGGTCCAGAATAGCCGAAATGAGTAAAAATCATATCCATTTGGTGATAAGTGATAGCTTTTTGATCAGCATCCCATAAGGTAACGCCCACATCTCTTAAAGAAACACCACGTAAAGCTTTACTGGTAATCCACTCATCATCTGATAGTAGAGGGGACTCGGTAGGGTATAACCGTACAATCGTGTGACCAGCTGAT
Organism: Globicatella sp. PHS-GS-PNBC-21-1553; assembly: GCF_033564055.1. Classification (NCBI taxonomy): domain Bacteria; kingdom Bacillati; phylum Bacillota; class Bacilli; order Lactobacillales; family Aerococcaceae; genus Globicatella; species Globicatella sp. PHS-GS-PNBC-21-1553. Next base: position 604,255 of record NZ_CP085470.1, on the reverse strand, counting down.
TTGGCCCAAGCATAAGCATCACCAGTCGCACCTGTTCGTGGGTAAGCCCGACCACCCGTTGCTAGACTAACACCATTGGCTTGGATTTCTAAACCAGATTTCGTTAGTACCCCTTTGACGGACTGGTTTTCACGGTCAAATAATAGCTTATCGACAGGTTCATTGGTTTGAATTTCGACACCTAGTTCACGACAGTAATCCAATAAAGTTTCTAAAATGGTACGAGCGCTATCTGTAACGGGAAACATGCGACCATGATCTTCTTCTTTCAGTTGTACTCCACGACTTTCAAAAAAATGCACAATATCATCTTGATTAAACTGATTAAGGGCACTGTATAAAAACTTGCCATTACCAGGAATATGACGAATTAATTCTTCACGTGAGGTACGGTTGGTCACATTACAACGACCACCACCCGACAAGAGTAATTTGCGACCTAATTTTGGATTTTTTTCTAGAACAAGGACACTGACACCTTGTAAAGCAGCGTGTACCGCAGCCATGAGACCACTGGTCCCTCCACCGACAATAATAACTTGATAAGTGTTTTTCATATGACTTCTTCTTAGTGACGCACCTTAATGCGATCGAAAATCAAATGAGCGAGTGCATAATCTATAAAGCCGTGAATAATGGTACCAAAACCAACTAATACCCATAAAGTATAGTAAAAGCCTTCTGTGTTGGTAGTTTGGGCAGTGACAGAGAATAAATAAACTGCTAGTACTTCACCCAAACCATGAACTACATTAATTAAGAAATAGAATGGTGCTTGTTTAGCAAATGATAGCTGATTGATTTTAAAACTTTTAATTAAAAATAAAGCAAAAAGAACGAATAAAAAATGTGATAAAGCTCTTAAAACAATGATTAAAGGGAACCCTGCCAATAAGAAACCAATGGTCGTTCCGGCAGTCACACTTAAAGCGACAAAAGGTGAGATAAACAGACCTAAAAATATCGGTACATGACTTGCAAGTGTATAGGATGCTGGACCAATAATCACTTTAATGGGCATCACTAATGGAATCATAATACCAATAGCAATTAACAAACTACTAATTAACATTTGTTGGGTACGATTTTTTGTTATAATATTCAATTTTAACCCCTCCTAATGAGAGAATTATAGCATAATATCAATAATAAAGGTATGGTAAATGAAATTCGGATTAAATTTTTACCGGGAAAATTCGTCCCCGAACACCAGGAAAAAAGTTGAAAAATAATTGAAAAATATTGTTGGTAATGCTTGACATTATCGTACTTTAGGGGTAATATGATAGACGGTATTGTTTGCCCCACTATGAGCCCCGGAAACTCAATAGTACTTGTCAAACAACTAGATTTAATAATGGAGGAAACAATCGTGCGTCAAACATATATGGCTAAGAAAAACGAAGTTGAACGTAACTGGGTATTAGTAGATGCGACAGATGTGCCTTTAGGTCGTCTTTCAGCAGTAGTTGCTTCAATTTTACGCGGAAAAAACAAACCAACATTTACACCTCACGTAGACACAGGTGATTTTGTTGTCGTAATCAATGCAGATAAAGTAGCTTTAACTGGAAACAAAGCAGCAGATAAAATGTACTACCGTCACAGCGGTCATCCAGGTGGAATCAAATCTATCTCAGCTGGTGATTTACGTGAAAAAAATTCTCGTAAATTAGTTGAATTATCTGTTAAAGGTATGTTACCAGACACTCGCTTAGGACGTAAACAATTCACTAAATTATTTGTTTACGGTGGAGCAGAGCATAAACATGCAGCTCAAAAACCTGAAGCATTAGACATTAACACATTAATTTAAGGAGGGAATTTAATTGGCTAAAGCACAATATATTGGTACAGGTCGTCGTAAAAATTCAGTAGCTCGTGTACGCTTAGTGCCAGGAACTGGTGTAATCACTATCAATGGTAAAACATTGGATGAATACATTCCTTTCCCTCACTTACATGAAGTTATGAAACAACCATTTGAAGTTACAGAAACATTAGGAGCATATGATGTAACTGTTAACGCTAATGGTGGAGGTTACTCAGGACAAGCTGGAGCAATCCGTCACGGTATCGCTCGTGCGTTATTAACTGTAGATCCTGATTTCCGTCCAGCTTTAAAAGCTGCTGGTTTATTAACACGTGACCCTCGTATGGTAGAACGTAAAAAACCAGGTCTTAAGAAAGCTCGTAAAGCTAGTCAATTCAGTAAACGTTAATTTTTTTACTGCAATAACGAAATTACAGCACTCTCATTATCGGAGGGTGCTTTTTGTGTATAAAAATAGTGCTGGTGATTTCGCCACCAACACTAAAAATTATAGAACTATAATAATTTGAGTTGTTATTATAATAAAACAACTAAGGCACTTGATATTTTTCAAGTGCTTTTTTGGCTAGTAAAGAAAGATGCATACTTATATTGGAGGATATTAATAATTTTATAAATCATATCAAAAAATATTGATATGAACTACTAAAAAGTATATAATGAGTTCAGAAAACAAATCAAAATAATTTGATATGTTGGAGGTGAGAAACATCGAACAAACATTAAAATCATTTAAGGCATTTTCAGATGAGAAACGATTGCGTATTTTATCATTACTGGCAGGTGGCGAGTTATGTGCGTGTGATTTACTAGATAAATTAGACATCACGCAATCGGGTTTATCTTATCAAATGAAGATTTTAACGGAGTCAGGAGTAGTTGAGAGTAGACAAGAGGGGAAATGGGTTCATTATAAAATTAATGAACAAGGCACCAAAGCAGTGATTCAATTAATAAAAGAATTAACCAAAATTGAAGATTAAGCTAATCACAGTTTTTATTTTACAGAACACATCAAAATTCATTGATATGAAAAGCAGTGGCGTCGGATCTTTTAAAGGATAATAGAAAAGCTTTTACTAGATCAACTAAACTTAATATAAAGGGGTAAACGGATGAAAAATAATAATCAAAGCATTTCTTTTTTTGAGAGAAATCTAACAATATGGGTGTTAATTTGTATGGTAATTGGGATATTGGTGGGAAATTCTTGCCATTCATTCCTGAATTCTTAGGTCAGTTTGAATTTTATAATGTTTCAATCCCGACGACAATTTTATTATGGATTATGATTTATCCCATGATGTTAAAGATTGATTTTGCATCGATTAAAAATATTGGTAACAATCCAAAAGGGTTATTTTTAACGTGGATTATTAACTGGGTCATTAAACCGTTTTCAATGTATTTAATTGCGTATTTATTTTTCTTTATTTTTTATCGAGAAATACTCTCGACGGAAGTGGCTAACGAGTACCTTGCGGGAGCCGTTTTATTGGGTGCTGCACCTTGTACGGCCATGGTCTTTGTTTGGTCAAAATTAACAAAAGGGAATCCAGCCTATACCTTAGTTCAAGTTGCAACTAATGATTTAATCATCTTGATTGCGTATATTCCAATCGTTAGTTTCTTACTAAAAATGGGGAACATAACAATTCCATGGGGAACTTTAGTGTTATCAATTGTTCTATTTATTGTCGTTCCATTATTAGCCAGCATGTTGACGCGTAATCAGATTATTAATACGAAAGGTGAACAATTTCTTAACGAAAAGTTCATTCCGAGTTTTGATAAGTACACGATGTTCGGCTTACTCTTGACCTTAATTATTATTTTCTCTTTCCAAGGCGATAAAATATTGAATCAACCGTTGAATATTGTTTTAATTTCAATACCTTTAATATTACAAACTCTTTTTATTTTTGTTATTACCTTTTATATGGCCTATTTAATTAAATTACCTTATTCGGTGGCAGCACCTTGTAGCATGATTGGGGCTTCCAATTTCTTTGAATTATCGGTGGCAGTTGCGATTTCGATGTTTGGCTTATCTTCGGGCGCTACTTTAACGACTGTGGTGGGCGTTTTAGTTGAAGTTCCGGTGATGTTATTACTAGTAAAAGTTGCGAATGGTTTACAAGATAAATTTTATCAGGAGGCCTAGTATGAAAATTGTAATTATTGGTTCAGTAGCAGCCGGGACTTCGGTAGCAGCAAAAGCGCGTCGCAATTCTGAAGAGAATCAAATTGTCGTTTATGACTGTGGAAAAGATATTTCTTACTCTGTTTGTGGCATTCCGTATCAAATTGGGGGCGAGGTGGAGTCGATTGATGAGCTAGTACCACGAGATGCAGCCTGGTTTAAACGTCGCTATAATGTTGATATTCATAAGGAACACGAAGTGCTATCAATTGACCATGATCGTCGGATGTTAACGGTAAAGAATTTACAAACAGGTCAAATAGTTGAAGACCATTATGATAAACTTGTGTTTGCGACCGGGGCTTCACCTTTTATCCCGAGTCCATTTAATCAAAAGGACTACGTGAACCTATTCAGTGTCCGCACGATTCAAGATAACCGTGAGATTAACCAATACATCGAACAAAATAATCCTAAAAAGGCTGTGATTGTCGGTTCTGGATTTATCGGATTAGAAATGGCCGAACAATTGACAAACAAAGGGATCGACGTAACCATCGTTGAATTAGGTAACCAAGTGATGGCTTCGATGGACCGAGACATGGCTTATCGCGTAGAAACCTATCTTGCTGAAAAAAAGATAAAGTTGCTTTTAAATGATTCGATTAAAAAAATTGAAGGCAAAGCAAAAATAGAGTCACTCATAACGCATAATGGTCAGCAGTTAGTTACTGACATGGTCTTTTTAGCAGTTGGGGTGCGTCCAAATACCCAATTGGCGACTGAAATCGGAGTCGAGTTGGGACCGACGAAAGCCATCAAAGTAGATCCGACTATGCAAACTAATCTTGAAGATGTTTATGCGGTAGGCGATGTGGCTGAAAGTTTTAGTGTTATTACAGGGAAAGCCATCTATCGTCCAATGGGGTCAACCGCCAATAAGATGGGAAGAATCGCGGGAGAAGCTTTATCTGGAGGGACATTGACTCATCGAGGTGTGTTAGGAACGGGGATATTTAGAATTTTCGATTTACATGTTGGTCAAACCGGTTTGACCGAAAAAGAAGCAAAAAGTGAAGGAATTGACTATGAAACTCTATACAATCTTAAACCGAATCGTGCTACCTATTTAGGTGGTAAAGAAATGGTGATTAAAGCCATCGCCAATCGTGCTGATCGAACATTATTAGGGGTGCAAATTGTTGGATTTGAGGGTGTTGATAAGCGTATTGATGTCTTCGCCACAGCGATTACGTTTGGGGCAAAAGTTGAAGACCTATTTCATTTGGATTTAGCTTATTCTCCTGTATTTTCTACCACTAAAGACCCAGTAATGTACACTGGCATGGTGTTGGAAAATGCAATGAATGATCGTCCCCTTATTACCGCTGAAAAATTAATTGCTTTACAAAAACAAGGCATATCGATTCAAATTATCGATGCTCGTGCCGAAAAGGATTACTTGAAAAGTCATGTGGATCAGGCCACTCATATTCCTTTATCACATTTAAGAGAACGCTTAGGTGAGTTGGATAAATCAGTGATGACTATCACTTACTGTAATAAAGGCGTAACCGGTAATGCAGCGCAAAATATTTTAATTAATCATGGCTTTGAACAGGTTTATAATTTATCCGGTGGTAATAAAACGTATCAGTTATTTAAAGAATTATCGGAATAATCAACAACAGTCTTAGGATCGTCCTCTCTTCGGAGAGGATTTTTTTGTTTAATTTTTTTCTGAGGAGAAGTATACGAAATGAATTACTTTTTTCACAGCCAAGATGAAAAAGTAACCTATCATGTTTTAAAACTAAACGACAATTTTAAATCCCTTTATGATATTGCCATCATATTTAATATATTACTACGGATATCAAAAAATACTAAGCGAAATTTAGGTTAAAATTGGATTCACAAATTTTTAAATTATATAATGAATGGGAGGGGACAATTAGTAAAAAATCGAATGATTTTCGCTTCGTAAGCCCAGTTCCGCACAGTTAAGGCCACTCAATCGCTGCACGATAAACTAAATAGATTAGACCAAACAAAAATTTTTAAGTTTTGCTCAACCATTACACTCGTGCTGATTTTACATTATGTTATTGTCTATTTCTATCATTTTTAAGATGCATTTTTACGTGTTCAAACTTAAGACTAAACAATGAGTATTGACTTATGACTAAATTATCATCATAAATTCTGATATGACATTGTGTATAAAAATCAATTAATATCTTAAAGAGAATAAAAAGAACAGAAGAGTATTGTTATATAATTAAAGGTGATGATTTTTGTGAATAAAGAAAAAGAAGTTGAGAGATTAAAAGAATTAGAAAAAGAATTTAGTGAAATAAATGCGACTTTAGAAGAATTGGATAAAGTCCTAGAAAAATTAAAAAAACAAATGCCAAAGATTAAGAAATTCGATAAGTATTATAGTAGTGAAGAATGGTTTAAGCATAGAGAGATGCTTGATGAGGGCTATTTTGATGAGCTCGAAACAACTGCTATTTTAGGCGAAGACTATCCGTATGACACCTTATTTGCCATTAGAAATCAAGCGATTGAAATGTTAGAAATAGCTACAGAATTATTGAAGTGATTAATTAGGTATAGGCATTTATAAATATCAAATTTTGTTGAGGCTATTTAAGGCTAAGAGATTAGTTACCGCTATCTTAAGATGAGTTTATATTTAGATTGAGTAATATCTAATTATTACATGTTACGCATTTTAATAAGTCTGGATAGAAATGATTAAGTTTCTGTCCAGCTTTTTTGATTTATGCTATACTAAAATCGAAAATTGAGGGAAGGAGGACATTTATATGAAAAAAACTACTGGAGGTTTCAAAAACAATTAAAGCCTCGATAAGGAGCATAACATGGTAATAATTAAGGAAATAAATGAATCGTTAGAAAAATCGCAAATAGTTAAAAATATTTTGCAAGAGTTACCTGAATGGTTTGGAATTGAAGAAGCTACTCAATGGTATATAGATGATGCTAAAACAAGTGAGTGTCTTATCGCTTTGGATGAGAATGAACCTGTTGGGTTTGTAACACTATCAAATACTAGTGAAGATTGCGTTGAAATTGTCTGTATGGGAGTTTTACCATCCTATCATCGAAAAGGAATAGGTAAACAACTTATGAAAGCAGCTGAAAAATTAATGACCGGTCGCTATCACTTAATTCAAGTTAAAACAGTAGATGAAGGTCATTATGAGCAGTATGATGCAACGAATCAATTTTATCGTTGTTGTGGCTTTAAAAAATTAGAAGTCTTTCCGACATTATGGGATGAACATAATCCCTGTTTAGTATGGGTTAAAGCACTATCGTAATCATTGTCATAAAAAGTCAGTATAAAAATTGAGTTTTACTTGAAGTTTCTGAATTAATTTGATGAAATTAACTTAAATAACAGTCAGTTAATAATATTAGAGTAAGTTAGAAGGAAATCGTAGAATTGCTTACTGGAAATAAATTATTGCACCAGATAGTAATACGAAGGGCTAAGACAATACTAAATATGAGGACGACAAAGCTATCAAAAATTTAAAGAAAGCAGTAACTATCTTTTCATCTAAAAATTGATTGTATTCATTAGAAAAATATTTAAGCGATAATAGACGCTGGGCATAAACTTGTTAAATTTAGTCAAGTTTATTGTTCGTGAATTAAAAGCGCAGTGGTTGAGTGGCCTCAAATGGCGTTTTAACGAAATTGAACATAAATTTGAAAAATTCAGTCAAATTAGTGCTTATTCATTAAAATCGCAGTGGTTGAGTGGCCTCAACCTGCGTCTTTCGACTTGTTTGAGACCTACTCAACTGTGCGGGGGTGGACAGACGAAGCGAAAACTATTCAATTTTCTACTTCTAGTCCACTCCCAACTGTGCGGGGGTGGACAGACGAAGCGAAAACTATTCAATTTTCTACTTCTGGTCCACTCCCAACTTTGCGGGGGTAGACCGACGAAGCGAAAACTATTCAATTTTCTACTTTTGGTCCACTCCCATCATTGTGTTAACTTACTTTATTACTTAAAATAGTTTGATCTTCTATTGCACTGGAGAAGGGCAAAGCAATAATTTTCGATGCGCTATTTTCATTGAATACCGATTGGACAGTTTTCAAGTTCTTAATTGGATAGTGGATATCATCAAAAATCGCAATATATTCTGCTGAAGTTTTGGTATAGCGAAGTAATTGAGTATCCATCGTGAGTAACTTTGCGCGATTTAAGTCATTGCCATTGCGGATAGTTCGTATCAATTTCTCATTCTTTTGGGTAGGAATTGAGAAATCAAATTGAATGGTAATGCCTTCTTTACCCGCATAGGATGGTTTATTGACAAATAAAACTTCTTTTTTAGTTAATAAATCTGCGACTTCTTCGAAGAAAATGTTTCGACGAACATTTTTGTGTAATACGATTAAATCATTGACTTGCATAATAGCTTGTAACATTCGTTGTTTAACAATTGGAAATTTAGAAAAATCTGTCTCTATATATAACTCATGATGACGGCGATCAATGCCAAGATGACTGATTATATTTTCAAGTGCAGTCAAATTGGTTTTGTTCTGACTATTAAAATAAATGCCTTTGTCTTCAAGATTACTCAAAGTCCAGCCATCATCAGTAATAATGATGCGATCATTCGAAAGTACTTCGACATATAAAACAATATTGTCAAATTGATTATCTAAGAAAGGTGTATCAATGCGGATTAAATTTTGACCTAAATCTTGGAAATTTTGCTCTTTGAATAACCATTCGAAATACTGATTTTTAAGTTTGGCTGACTGTTTCATCTTGATGACCTCCTTTGAATTAATTAATATTATTATAGGATAAAAAAGCGGTAAAAGCATCAACAATATTACTTATTTCAGGAAAATCTTGCTCATTTAAGGGATAGGCAAATAAGTCTTTTTGAGTGGGAGAGCTATTATTATAAATATGGATATGACTTCCTTTTATTTTTTTCCATCAGGATTATTGTGAGCGATATTAGGATCAATATCAATTCTCACTAAGTGGTGATGTGTTTCTTTAAAACGAAGATGCATACTAAACCGGTTGATTTCTCTTTGTCCACGTTTGACTTGTAAAATGTATTCAATTTCCTCGGTATCGATAATATATTCTTTCAAGTTTACTGCACCAAATAACGCATAGATTTGCTTGGTAGCTTCCTCAAAACTAAGGGGATTAGCAATGTTTTTAAGACGATTAATTAATACTTTAACTAGCTCATCATTAAGATTATTAGTGTCGATTAGTCTCACCTCTATAATAAATACGCCAGCATTTCGAAAAACACTTTAAATATGAGAGACTGTGCTAAAATTTATCAAATAATCTTTTGCGATAAATTGTCGTGAAGCAGTCAATCTATAGTATAATTTAATCAAGACAAATCATAATAGCGTTCAGTTAGGAGGGTAAAAATGAGTAAGCAGATCATCATTGCCTCAGATTCTTTTAAAGGGAGTGCTACTTCTAAGGAAGTAGGAAGTTATATAGCAAAAGGGATTCACAGTCTATATCCAGAATACCAGACACATATTTTCTCAATTGCTGATGGGGGTGAAGGAACGGTTGAAGCAGTGATGGCAGCTCTACCGGGAGAAACAGTGACTTTGCCAGTTCGTGGACCACTAAATGAGACTGTTCAAGCAGTGTATGGTTTAATTGAACAAGGACAAACAGCTATTATTGAAATGGCTCAAGCTTCCGGATTAACATTAGTTCCTGAAGACAAGCAAGATATTATGAAAGCAACGACTTTTGGTACGGGGCAACTGATTTTAGATGCCATCAATAGAGGCGTTAGAAAAATATATATAGGGATCGGAGGTTCTGCTACTAATGATGGCGGTATGGGAATGGCGCAAGCTTTAGGTGTTGAGTTCCTCGATGCTAAGGGACAAGCGTTAAGTGGTAATGCTCAAAATTTAAAAGCAATTGCGCAAATTGATCTAACCAAAATGAAAGTCAAACCTAAAACTATTGAGATTATTATTTTATCTGACGTCAATAATCCTTTATGCGGAGAAAATGGCGCCGCTAAAGTTTTCGGCCCTCAAAAAGGAGCTAAAACGAATCAAATTAAAATGCTGGATGAGGGATTACAACATTATGCTGAAAAACTGAAAGAAGTCTACAATCGTGATTTCGCTTCTATCCCTGGCGCCGGTGCTGCGGGTGGTTTAGGAGCAGGGTTAATGGCTTTTTTAAATGCAGCACTTAAAAGTGGTATTGATGAGATTTTACAACTGATAGAAATTGAACCAGCAATTCAAACGGCGGATCTTGTCATAACAGGTGAAGGTAGAATAGATGGGCAGTCACTTAGTGGTAAAGCACCCATTGGGATTGCTAGAATAGCTAAACGGTATGGTGTACCCGCGATTGCGATTGTAGGGTCACAATCGTTAGATATTGAAGCTGTTTATCAGGAAGGAATTGCAGGTGTCTTTGATATTATTAATCAACCACTGACTTTAGAACGAGCCATACAACAAACCCCCACGTTAGTGGAAGCAGCTGCTAAAAATATCATCTCATTTTATGGAGCATTAGTTGAAAAGTACTAATAGAAAATAGGTAAAAAAGGTTTAAAAATTCGTTTATCAGTAATATTAGCGATAACCGTTGTTTTACAAAGTTTGCACAGTTTAAGTAGTGTTAATCTTTGTTTTAAGAAGCAATCACCGTTTTTTTGAAAATGACATTAGGTTGAATGTTATTTGAGTCATCTAAATACTTAATCTACGGATTTAGCTTTGTTTTAGCCGTCACAATCGTTAATTCATTGGATTGAGGAAAATTTAGAAACATTAATGTTTTTTTATAGTGTGTGCAGATTCTTCAATTGTCAATCGGTCTTATCACCTTACCTTATCATGACAATCCGGAAAAATGTAATTAAACTCACTAGAGGAGGCAGAAAAATGAAGACGGATCAAGAGATTAAATTAGTGGCAGTCGATGTGGATGGAACCTTTGTACGTTCTGATTACACATATGATGTCGATCGTTTTAAAGTATTACTGGAGCATATGAAGGCCATTGATTGTCATTTTGTTGTCGCTAGTGGTAATCAATACTACCAGTTACGTAGCTTGTTTCCAGATTACCATGAAGAGCTCAGTTTTGTTGCTGAGAATGGAGCCTTTGTAAAAGATAAGACGGAGCTAGTGTTCAATGCCAACATCGATCAAACTATCGTTCATGATATTATTGACTTTTGTGACCAATATCCAGAAATACAATATGTTTTGTGCGGGGTAAACTCTGCCTATGTGGGAAGAGCTAAAATTAGTCCAGCTTTTTTTGATGAGATGGCCATCTATTACCCACGTCTTCAATGGGTAGATGATTTAAAAGCAGTTAAAGATCAAATCTTAAAATTCGGTTTTCGAGTAAATGTGGAGGATACGGAAAAATACTTACAATTATTCAGTGAAAAGTTAGCGGGTAAATTGGTACCAACGGGGAGTAGTTATGGCTATATTGATTTAATTTTACCAGGATGTCATAAAGCTTCAGGTATTCAACGCTTAGTAGAGCGTTGGGGATTAACAGCAGCACAATGTGTCGCCTTTGGTGATGGTGGTAATGATATTGAAATGCTTCAATATTGTGGTCGGAGTTACGCCATGGAAAATGCGCCGGACGAAGTCAAAGCAGTTGCTAAAGCTACCTGTCCGTCGAATGAAGATCAAGGTGTCTTAACAACTTTAGAAAAACTATTTTTTGAAAATTAAAATATTAGGTTTATGAAAGTAGACTGTTAAATCATTCCGATAATATGATTTTACTAAAAGGTATTCGTATCGTAAAACGGAGGCTGAGAAAAGGATGAGTGGTATAAGGTTTTCTGCTTCATGCAATAGAGGGTTAGAATAAAGTGAGTGGCGTAAGGCTTTCTGCTTTATATGAATTGTTTTTTTGCATTGGGATTCCTTATTATAATTTTATTTGAACGAGGTCGATTTTTTATCCGATAAATGAAAGTTAGCTTGATTATAAATATCGAAATAATCAGTCTCAAGTACCTTTTTCTTAATTGAAAACATGATATGATAGATTTAAGAACAATAATCAGGAGCGTGAATCATGAAAAAATCCTATTTAAAAAAATTTACTGTGTTATTAGTCTCGGTGATATTATTATCAGGCTGTCAGGCGATTAGTGAATTTATCTCGGGTTTCAAACAAGATTTTATTGGCTTAACAATGACGGTGCAAACGTATGATGATACAGCCCAAGTAATCGATTCTATCACGGGTAAATCGGTATCGATTGAACGCGAAACAGAATTTGATTCGACTAATCATGAAGGTGATTCCAATAGCGATTCACATGTGTTAAATATTCAAATTGGTGGCCATACGATGACTCATGTTGGCTCGTCTTTAATCGCAGCCGAAACAGGATTAGAGGACTTAACGATGGAAATTCCTAATAAGGTAGAGTTATATGATTCGCGTTCAAATTTACCATTTATTTCTCGTATGCAAAACCAATTAGGGCAATCTTTCTTTGGTAAGAAAAAGACGGTATTAATCCGTAGTCAAAATGGGACTCCATTAGCCGTGTATTCAGGTAATAATGTTTCTTACTTTAAAACCGATGTCCCTAAATCAACCGGCTTGATTGTAGACGGAAAATACTTATTCATTTACCGTTGTGATTATACCATCTATGACAATGCTTTATTAAAATAATTCAGTTTCTTTATGGAAAGCTGCTTAACGACTATCATCAAATCGTTGAGCAGTATTTTTTATAGAAGGGCTTGAGAGAGTGGGGAAGGATGGTTGGTTATGTGTTTACGGTCTTTTGTACACTGGTTATTTTCATTGCATCGGAGTGGAGAAGGAGGGGTGAACATGTGTGCACCTCAAATCTTTGAATTTTTCCCAGTGTTATTTATGGCATTTACATTAATATTATGCTTTTTAGGTGAAAATATAGTGAAACTTTCAACATAAAGCGTTCTTTTTTCAATCATTTTACAAATACTATATACAAGACTTAAAATAAGTGTTATACTAAGTATGTAGTAAAGAAATTAATTAATTATATTTTTTCCATTCATTTGTAAATCATATCTTTAAATTTATTTTTGTTATTGCAATATCAAGTGCTTAAGAGGCACACAGGAGGATTTACACATGGAAAATGGTACAGTTAAATGGTTTAATGCAGATAAAGGTTTTGGGTTCATTACAGGACAAGATGGAAATGATGTTTTTGCACATTTCTCTCAAATTCAAGGTTCTGGATTCAAATCATTAGAAGAAGGCCAACAAGTGTCTTATGACATTGAAAAAGGTCAACGTGGTTTACAAGCGACTAATATCGTTAAATTATAATCACTGAATAAATAATCAAACACCTCATCGTTTTCTACGGAAAATTGATGAGGTGTTTTTTTGCGTTCTTTGTAAGATGATGAAATCTGTTTATATTGCATTTTGGTTGTAGTGAATTGAGAAGGAGAATTTTATACAGAATATCCCTAACGGAGTCCATCAGAAAAAGTGTTTTTTCAAATATATATTAATCAAAGTAAAATGCTAATTATAAAATTAGACATAATTAGCAAAACCAAAAAGAGACTAACTCCCAAACAAGTGCTTGGTGGTTAGTCTCTCTTACTTTAATATTTATGATTGTTTTGCTGTTTCAATCCAATTATCTACTGTGTCACGATTGTTTTCTATCCATTCTGAAGCTGCTGTTTCAGCAGGTTGACCGTTTTCCATTTCGTTCATGATGGCTTCCAAATCAGCAATATCCCATTCGAATTGGTCTAAAATATGAAAAACTTCCGGCATATCTTCTTCTAAACCGATACGAGCAAAGCTGACAACTTGTTCTTCGCCACCCATTGTGCCTTCAGGATCGTCTAAATATTTAATATCGAAACGTTCGAACATCCAATGTGGTGTCCAGCCAGTAATAATAATCTCTTGTTTATTTTTAATGGCTTGATCTAATTGAGTGGTCATCGCTCCCGTAGAAGAAGTCTTTTGGGTCCATCCATCTAAATTGGAATAAGTCTTAATGGTTTCATCCGTTGCTTTCGTAATACCAGCTCCGGGTTCGATTCCGGTGATGACTTTTCCGGCTTCATCCGTTAAATCAGCGATGGAATTAATATCTTCCATATAGGTTGGCACAGCCAGTCCTAATTTAGCGCCGGTTGTGTTGGGACCTAAATCAATGATTTGGTCTTTATACTCCTCATATAGAGCTGCATGGGTATAAGGCAACCATGGAACTAAGGAACCATCTGTTTCACCAGATGCAACCGATGAGAACAGAATAGCCGGGTCTAATGGTTTTACTTCAACTTCATAGCCCATTTCTTCAAGGATTTGTTTAACTACGGTTGAAGTGGCTAAATCGGCATCCCATTGAGTTGAAGCCAAGGTAACCGTTTGTTTATTGGCATTGGCAAAATAAGAATAAGCTGTACTACCAGCGATTAATGCTAAAACAGCAAAACTAATAGCTATTGTTTTCGTGCGTGCTTTTTCTTTTCTTCTTTGGTTTTAGCAACACGTGGTCGATTTAATAGTTGAGTAAAGCGGTCCACGATAATCGCTAAGATAACCAGTGAAACACCATAGACAAAACCAGAACCAATATTAGCTTTTTGTAATGCTGTTAAGACACCTTCACCAAGACCAGGTGCTCCGATCATCGATGCGGTCACGACCATTGATAAGGCGAGCATTGTGGTTTGGTTAATACCAGCAAAGATGGTATCTTTAGCCATTGGTAAATCTAATTTAAATAATCGCTGAACACCTGTTGAACCGAACGCTTGCGAAGCTTCGACTAAATCCTTTGGTACTTGACGAATCCCTAAATTAGTAAAGCGAACAGTAGGTGGTAAGGCAAAAATAACCGAGGCGAATACTCCTGGAACCATTCCGATTCCAAAGAAGGCAACCGCTGGAATTAAGTAAACAAACGAAGGCATCGTCTGCATAAAGTCTAAAATCGGTGCAATAATTTTAGCTGCTACTTGATTTTTTGCCATTAAAATACCTAAAGGAATCCCAATGATAATTGACACTAAACTTGAAATGAGTACTAAGGTTAAGGTGCTCATTAACATTGGCCATAAACCTTGATTATAGACGAAAAGTAAGCCTAGAAAGGTAAATAAAGAAATACCTTTACTTTTTTTAGATAAGAAATACATTCCGATAGTCGCTAAAATAATAAATAATAGAGCGGGAATAGTCGTCAATAAATCGGTAATACCATTCATCGTGATTTCGCCAATTGATTGTAAAACATTAAATAGTTCACTAAACGTATTGGTAATCCAATTAGTTGCACTATTGACCCAATCAGACAATGGTATGGGTTGAGTTAGAAAATTTTGAACTGAATTCATTATTTAGCCACCTCCTTGCTTGTTGTGTGAGTATTGGCAGGATCAATCGTGGTTGCTTCTTTAACAGCATCAGTTTCAGCTGAATTCGTTGTATTGGTATCATGATCTGATTCATCAGTGTATTTTGCTAAGGAATCAATAATTTGACCACGACGGATAACGCCTATCAGACGATCGTTTTCATCGATAACAGCGATTGGAGCGGGTGATAGATTGGTTAATTCAAATAAATCACTAACCAAAGTACCTTTTTCAACGCGAGTTACATTTTCATTGATCACATCGTTTAATGGTAAATGTTCTTTTCTTGCTCTTAATAAATCATCGGCATCGATATAACCTAATAAGTGTCGTTTGGAGTTAATCGCCATTACCAATGAACTTCCTTCTTGACGCATACGTGTTAAGGCGACATGAGGACCATCTAAATCAATATTCGACGAGATAGCAGGCTCCATGATGTTTTCTGCAGTAAATACTTTTGAACGGTCGACTTCTTCAACAAAATCACGAATATAATCATTAGCTGGATTGGTTAAGATTTCTTCACCGGTTCCTACTTGCATTAACTGACCATCTTTTAAAATTGCGATACGATTACCAATTCTTAAAGCTTCATTTAAATCATGGGTAATAAAGATGATAGTTTTTTGAACTTTATCTTGTAGTTCTACTAATTCGTTTTGCATTTCGCGACGAATTAAAGGATCTAAGGCAGAAAAAGCTTCGTCCATTAATAAAATCTCAGGATCATTCGCCAACGCACGGGCTAAACCGACACGCTGTTGCATCCCTCCTGAAAGTTGATCAGGGAATTGATCTTTAAAGGCAAGTAAACCCGAGTTTTCTAAAGCTTGTTCTGCGCGCTTTGTCCGTTCTTCTGGATCAAGTCCACGAACTTCCATACCATATTCTGTATTTTCTAAAATGGTACGATGTGGGAAAAGAGCGAAGTTTTGAAAGACCATATTGATCTTTTCCCTTCTAACTTGACGCAATTCCTCTTTGTCTAATTTGTTAATATCTTTTCCGTCAATATAAATTTCTCCGGAAGTTGGTTCAATTAAACGATTTAATAAACGAATTAAAGTGGATTTTCCAGAACCAGATAGTCCCATTATCACAAAAATTTCATTTTCATTAATATCCATTGAAATATCATAGACACCAACTGTGGCGCCAGTTTCTTTTAATATCTCTTGTTTTGGCACTTGTTGTTTTACTAAATCAAGTGCTTGTTTGGTTTTCTTACCAAAAATTTTGGTAAGATTTCTTATTTGTACTTTAGTCAAAACATTTCTCCTTTTCTTAAAAACTAAATAAGTGACAATCCTATGATACATAGAATAGTCACTTATTGCAAGTGATTCAAACTAGTTTTCATGAAAACGAACTTTAGTTTTCAATGTTATTAATAGAAGAAAGTTTTTACTGATGCGATTGTTTGCGGTTTCCCAATAAAATATAAAATATCTTTTTCTTTTAACTGACTTTTTGGATTGGGAGAAAGAATCAATTCATTTTCTCGTTCAAGTGCCACAAGGGTAGCATGGGTGTTGGGCCATAGATTAAGACTCTCGATGGATTTTCCTAGATATTTAGCATTATGGTCTAAATAAATTTCAAATGGATTGAAGGGGTTATTTAATTTCATTTTATAAGAATAGTCAATCAGTTGCGTTACTTTGTCTTGGAAAAACTTCCAGGTTTGTTGTTGTTCTGATAAACTTTGAGAGATTTCATTATGTAATTGATCAATGATGATTTCGTCTTTATTATTTTTGATGTATTGCACTGCACGATCTTTTGACGCCACGACGGTTCCGGAACCATGGTAAGAATGCATGATGCCTAATTTAACGAGATAATTAACGGCTTTACGCGCAGTCTCAGGAGACACCTTAAATTCGCTAGTTATATCCGTACGTATCGATAACTTTTGTCCTTCTTGATAATAGCCTGAAGCGATGCGGTCAATCATTGTTCGACTGATTTTCTGATATGCGGGTGTTTTAGCATAACTCATCTTGTCACCTCCTATGTATGATTCCTATTTTGCACCATAAGTGACCAGAATGCAATAGAAAGGTAGTCACTTAGAAGTGAATAAAATGAGCTTCCGCCTAGATAACGAGAGCTTAAATGATGGTCGGACGTCGATATCTACCTAACAAGACGATGTAAAATGATATGTGAAACTAAATGAATCGAATGCTACTATAGATGCCTACCTTTAGCATATTGGAGTCACATTGGAATACGGTGGTTTGTGACTCACTCACTTGTGGGGGTGAACATGACATTTAGATGACGAAGAGAGTGACAATTTTAGACTAACCCACTTGTGGGGGAAAGAGACGATACAAAAATCATTCAATTTTCTACTTCTGTTCCACTCCCAACTGTGCGCTCAACTAAGACCAGGCGAAATTCAATCGTATTTTCGATTTTTTGTGCTTTCAAAGAAATTTTATAAAAGGGGTTGCAAAACGAATAGACCTTTGATAATATAAGCTTATCAGGATTGTTACTGGTCGTGCAGGCAAAACCTATATACATACAAGTTGTTTTTTATAGCTATGGGCTAAGTATTGATTGAATGACAATTTGTATTTATATAGGTTTTTTTCATTGAGAGGGTGAGGTGATAAGGTGAAGATTCTTAAAGTCTTCAATAATAACGTGGCTTTGACGGTGGACGAATCTAATAAAGAAGTCATTGTGATGGGGAAGGGATTGGCTTTTGGTAAAAAGTTTGGAGATGATATCGCAGAAGATATTGTAGAGAAGACCTTCGTATTAAAAGAAGAATCTGCTTCGATTTTCTCGGATTTGTATGAAAGTACCAAACCAGAAGTGATTGATGCCTTATTAAAAATTGTTGATATAGCAGAAAAGAAATTGGATCTTACCTTAAAGTCAAATGTTTATATTGCTTTAGCGGATCATATTAACTTTGCGATTGAAAGACAACAAGATGGGATTAGTTTAGAAAACCCGCTTTCATGGGAAGTTAAAAACTTCTATCCTGAAGAGTACGCTATCGGTATAGAAGCGCTTGATGTCATAGCGAAGATTGCTGGGTTTCAATTTGATGAAAGTGAAGCCACTTCTATTGCACTACATTTAGTGAATGCAAGTAAGCAAGGTGATCACTTAGAACAAACCATTAAAATGACGAAGATTGTACGGGATATTTTAAATATTGTACGCAATTATTTTGGGATTAATTTTGATGAAGAATCGATTACTTATTCAAGATTTGTCACTCATTTACAATTTTTCGCGCAACGGATTGTTAAAAATATCAATCACGGAGAAGCCGATTCTTTCTTGTTTGAACAAGTAAAAGCGTCTTATCCTAAAGCGTTTGAATGTACGGAGAAAATTAAAGAATATACTGAAAGAGTTCATCAATTTACTATCAATCAAGATGAGCAAGTATATTTAGCGATTCATATCCAACGTTCTATTACTCAAAGTCAAATAAAACAACAGAGGAATTCACATGAATAGGATCGTGACTGGTAATGCAGGCGAAACCTAGGTGGATAATCTAAGTTATTCTTGTTTGGAGAATGTTGATGGCCGGACTATCGACTTTTTCAGATGCTAGAATGGTTTAGATTATCTATCTAGGTTTTTTTCATTCTTAGGTAGTAAAATTATAAAAATAATAAAATAGAAAGAGGTAAGGAAAATGGCAGATTATACAGATTTAGCCAAAGACATCGTGGAGCATGTCGGGGGAAAGGAAAACGTTAAAAGTGTGAGACATTGTATCACAAGATTACGTTTCCAATTGAAAGATGAAGGTAAGGCAGATACAGAATACTTGAAAAAACGTGATGGTGTCGTAACGGTTGTTCAAGCCGGTGGACAATACCAAGTCGTTATTGGTAATCATGTGCCAGATGTTTATGAAGCGGTGTTAAAACAAGGCGTTGCCGGTGTAGGATCAGTGGATATTGATGAAGGTGACGATGCCGCAAATGGTAATTTATTTGATCGTTTCGTTGACTTAATGTCAGGTTTATTCCAACCATTCTTAGGCGCGTTAGCAGCTGCCGGTATTTTAAAAGGGATTGTGGCGATTTTAGCTGCTGTTGGTGGTGAAAATATCACAGCATCTGGTTTATATGTCTTATTAAATGCAGCCGGAGATGCCTTTTTCCAATACTTACCATTTGCCTTAGCAATTACAGCAGCTGGTAAATTCAGAATGAATCAATTTACCGCTTTAGGTGTAACAGGAGCATTATTATATCCAGGAATTGGTGAACAAATTGTTGAAGGAATCAAATTCTTAGGTATTCCATTCGCATTACCACAAGCGGGTAGCTATTATCAAACGGTTATTCCGATTATTTTAGCGATATGGGTAGCGTCTAAAGTTGAAAAATGGGCAAAATCATGGATGCCAACCGTGATTAAATTATTCGGAGTTCCATTATTAACGTTATTAGTTTCTGTTCCATTAACTTTCATTGTCGTAGGTCCCGTTTCAAATATGTTATCTGATTTATTGTCAGTATCGTTTAATTCATTATATGGATTCAGTCCAGTTTTATTTGGTGCTGTATTGGGTGGTGCATGGCAAGTAATGGTAATGTTCGGTATGCACTGGGCTATT
The DNA here is from genome assembly GCF_033564055.1 of Globicatella sp. PHS-GS-PNBC-21-1553. NCBI lineage: Bacteria > Bacillati > Bacillota > Bacilli > Lactobacillales > Aerococcaceae > Globicatella > Globicatella sp. PHS-GS-PNBC-21-1553. The sequence continues at coordinate 584,197 of NZ_CP085470.1, read as the reverse complement.
GTACCAATGGTAATTAATCAACTTGCAGTACAAGGATTCACCGCTTTCTTCTCGCCAGCCGTATTGCCTAACTTTACCCAAACAGGTGCATTGGCCGCGATTATGATGAAAACTAAAGAAGAAAAAGCTAAACAATTAGCTGGCCCAGCCTTAGTGTCTTCATTATTTGGTGTGACTGAACCAGCAATTTATGGTTTAACTTTACCAATGCGTACGCCATTTATTATTTCTTGTATTGCCGGCGCGATTCAAGGTGCTTATGTGGGACATTTGGGTGTAACAGGCTATCAAATGGGTGGTTTAGGAATCTTTGCGTACCCTTCATATGTAAACCCACAAAATGGTGATTTCTCTGGTGTTATTCATATGTTAATCGGTACCGCCATTGCGATTGTCGTATCATTTATTTTAACTTACTTCTTTGGAGTAACTGAAATCTTTGGTGGCAATAAAGCGGAAGCAGCGACTACCGCAGCGACAACAACTGAAACATCTCAGGCAACAGCGACGCCTGCGGCTTCACAATTAAAACAAGAAATTATCGCCGCACCATTGTCAGGACAAGTAGTTGCATTAAAAGATGTACCCGATCAAGTTTTTGCCAGTGAAGCAATGGGGAAAGGGATTGCGATTTTACCTAATAAAGGTGAAGTGGTGTCACCTGTCAATGGGGTTGTGACCACTATTTTCCCAACAGGACATGCCGTAGGGATTACTTCAGATTCAGGAGCAGAAATCTTAATCCATGTCGGAATGGATACTGTTCAATTAGACGGTAAAGGTTTCCGTGCACATGTACAAAATAATGACCGTGTTCAAGCAGGTCAAAAATTAATTGACTTTGATATTCCAACCATTGAAGCAGCTGGTTTACCAATCATTACACCGGTTATTATTACCAATACAAATAACTATACGGATGTAATTTCAACTCAAGAAGCTGAAGTAACGGCTGGCGACTATTTAATCGATGCCATCGTTTAATTCGCTTCGTTTAATTCGCTTAAGTAATTGAATATAGTAGCAAATGTAGCGAATGAAGGGAGACTTTAATTGAAAAGTCAAAGCGGAGTTCGCTACAATATTGTTAGAAAACAAAAAAATTGAAAAGGGGTATAAGTAATGACAGTTTTTCCAAAAGGATTTTTATGGGGTGGCGCAACGGCCGCTAACCAATTTGAAGGTGCTTATAATGAAGATGGAAAAGGCTTAAGTGTCCAAGATGTCACACCACAAGGTGGGTTTGGTCCGATTACGGAAGAACCAACAGAGGATAACTTAAAGTTAAAAGGAATTGACTTCTACCATCGTTACAAAGAGGATATTGCCTTATTTGCGGAAATGGGCTTTAAAGTCTTCCGTTTATCCATTGCTTGGAGCCGTATTTTTCCTAAAGGTGATGAATTAGAACCAAATGAGGCGGGATTGGCCTTTTATGATCGTGTATTCGATGAATTAGAAAAATATGGTATTGAACCATTAGTGACGTTATCACATTATGAAACACCTTTACATTTAGCACGTGAATATAATGGTTGGGCTAATCGTGATTTAATTTCATTTTATGAACGCTATGTTCGCACAGTGTTTGAACGTTACCAACATCGTGTAAAATATTGGTTAACATTTAATGAAGTGAACTCAGTCTTACATGCACCATTTATGAGCGGGGGATTGTGACGCCGCCTGAAGAATTATCTCAACAAGATTTATATCAAGCGGTTCATCATGAGTTAGTAGCGTCTGCTTTAGCAACTAAAATTGCTCATGAAATCAATCCCGAGATGAAAGTGGGTTGTATGGTATTAGCGATGCCAGCTTACCCAATGACTTCTCATCCATTAGATCAATTGGCTGTTCGTCAATTTGAAAATCAAAATTATTTATTCTCTGATATTCACGTACGTGGAAAATATCCAAATTATATCAAACGTTATTTCAAAGAAAATAATATCGAAATTCAATTTGCTGATGGAGATGAAGAATTATTATTAAACCATACTGTTGATTTTATTTCATTCTCTTATTATATGAGTGTGGCTCAAGCACATAATCCTGAAGAATATACGTCGGGTAAAGGAAATATTATGGGGGGTATTACCAATCCTTATTTAGAAGCTTCTGAATGGGGATGGCAAATTGATCCAGTAGGTTTACGTTTAGTGTTAAATGATTTCTACGATCGTTATCAATTGCCATTATTTATTGTTGAAAATGGATTAGGCGCAAAAGATGAGTTAGTAGAAGGTCCGAATGGCCCAACGGTGGAAGACGATTATCGTATCGATTATTTACAAAAACACTTAGTACAAGTTGGTGAAGCAGTAAAAGATGGTGTTGAAGTAATGGGGTATACGACTTGGGGATGTATTGACTTAGTTTCAGCTTCAACTGCAGAAATGAGTAAACGTTACGGCTTTATTTATGTAGACCGTCATGATGATGGAACAGGTACTTTAGCACGTTATAAGAAAAAATCATTTGATTGGTATAAAGAAGTGATTGCTACCAATGGTGAAAAATTATTTGAGGAGCAATAATATGAATAAAAAAGTAATCTTCCTGGATGTAGACGGGACCATTACCAATTATTCAAACCAAATTCCCGCTTCAACGATTGAAGCAATCCGTCAAGCAAGAGCGAATGGTCACCTAGTTTTTACGGTGACCGGCCGTTCTAAGGCGGAAATGTATGAAGAAATTTTAGATATTGGGTTTGATGGCTACATTGGCGGCAATGGATCCTATATTGAATTGGGTGACCAAGTTCTCTTTGAACAAGTTATCGATTTTGATGATGCGAAAGCGATTGTTGATTGGTTACATGAACAAGGATTAGAATTTTATCTAGAATCAAATTCAGGATTATATGCCTCAGAGAACTTTGTAGAGCGAGGTACTCCCGTTATGATTGAGTACACACGTTATAAAGGACAAGAGAATGCTGAGCAAACGACCGTTGATTCGGCTTTTCCCGATATGATTTATGGAGCTGATTTATATCGTCATGATTTAAATAAAGTGTCATTTATCTTAGATTCTTACCAAAACTATTTAGATGCTAAAGAAAAATTTAGTCATCTTAAAGTAGGTACTTGGGGCGGAGCAGGTGAAAAAGCTTTGTTTGGCGATATTGGGGTAGCGCAAATTGATAAAGCGAAAGCCATTGATTTATTATTGGAACATTTAAATATGAAGCGTGAAGATACCTTTGCTTTCGGTGATGCTAAAATAGATATTCCGATGTTGGCGTATTGTGCAGTCGGAGTGGCTGTGGACTCTGGTGGCGATGAAATTAAAGCAATGGCCGATTATATTACCGATGCAGTGGATGATGATGGTATTTATAACGCATTTAAACATTTTGGTTTAATTTAATGCAAAGGATGGTGGCCGATGAAAAGATTATTTTTAATGCGCCATGGTCAAACTTTATTTAATTTACAAAAACGAATACAAGGAGCTTGTGACTCGCCTTTAACTGAATTAGGCATTCAACAAGCTTTAGCTGCTAAACAATATTTTGAAGAACGTCAGATTCAATTTGATGCTGCTTTTTCGTCAACACAAGAAAGAGCTAGTGATACTTTAGAGTTGATTTTACCTAGTGGGCAAACTTACACACGCTTAAAAGGCCTTAAAGAGTGGAATTTTGGTGAATTCGAAGCTCAACCAGAATTCTTAAATCCCAAACGTCAACCAGGTGCTAAAAGCTATGGTGATTATTTTGTCGCGTATGGCGGTGAATCGGCAGACGAAGTAGCTAAGCGCATGAAGGAAACCATCACCAATGCATTAGAAAATGTTGAAGGTGACAATATTTTAATGGTTTCTCATGGTGGTGCCATGTGGGTGCTGTACCTCTTATTAGATTTACTAAAAGAGCCAGTGCCGATTATGCCAAATTGTGGCATTTATGAATACACTTATGACAATGGGCAATTTGATATCGTTCAGATTATTGACCCCATTGCAGAGAAGATTTATCGAATATCAGAGGAGGAGAAAAATGTCAGAAATTAAAACATTTCCAGAAGGATTTTTATGGGGTGGCGCAACAGCCGCTAACCAATGTGAAGGTGCTTATAATGTAGACGGACGTGGACTAGCAAACGTTGACGTCGTACCAATCGGTGAAGATCGTTTCCCAATTATTACCGGTGAAAAGAAAATGTTTGATTTTGAAGAGGGGTATTTCTACCCAGCAAAAGAATCAATCGATATGTATCACCGCTTCAAAGAAGATATAGCTTTATTTGGTGAAATGGGTTTTAAAACCTATCGTTTATCTATTGCATGGACTCGTATTTTCCCAAATGGTGATGAAGAAGAACCAAATGAAAAAGGGTTACAATTCTATGAAGATTTATTCAAAGAGTGTCATAAACATGGTATTGAACCATTAGTTACGATTACTCACTTTGACTGTCCAATGCACTTAATTGAAAAATATGGTGGATGGCGTAACCGTAAAATGTTAACTTTCTACGAACGCTTGTGTCGTACTTTATTTACTCGTTATAAAGGATTAGTAAAATACTGGTTAACCTTTAATGAAATTAATATGATTTTACATGCACCATTCATGGGCGCTGGATTATACTTTGAACCAGGTGAAGATAAAGAGCAAGTTAAATACCAAGCAGCTCATCATGAGTTAGTTGCTAGCGCACGCGCAACACAAATCGCTCATGAAATTGATCCAGAAAATAAAGTGGGCTGTATGTTAGCAGCTGGACAATATTATCCTAATACCGCTCATCCAAGAGATTATTGGGAAGCAATGAAAGAAGACCGTGAAAATTACTTCTTTATCGATGTCCAAGCACGTGGCGAATATCCAAACTATGCATTGAAAAAATTTGAACGTGAAAACATCAAGGTTGAAATGACGGAAGAAGACTTAGCATTATTAAAAGAACATACCGTTGACTTTATTTCATTCTCTTATTATTCAAGTCGTGTAGCTTCAGGGGACCCAGCAGTTAAAGAAAAAACAGCTGGAAACATTTTTGAGTCACTTAAGAACCCTTATTTAGATGCATCTGAATGGGGCTGGCAAATTGACCCATTAGGTTTACGTATTACGATGAACGCTATCTGGGATCGTTATCAAAAACCATTGTTTATCGTCGAAAATGGATTAGGTGCGGTTGACACACCAGATGAAAATGGTTATGTAGAAGATGACTACCGTATTGAATACTTAAAAGCACATATCAAAGCAATGCGTGATGCGATTAATGAAGACGGAGTCCCATTATTAGGTTACACCACATGGGGATGTATCGATTTAGTTTCAGCTGGAACCGGTGAAATGAAAAAACGATATGGCTTTATCTATGTAGACCGTGATAACCAAGGTAACGGAACCCTAAAACGTACCAAGAAAAAATCATTTGACTGGTATAAAGAAGTTATCGCAACCAACGGCGCAAGTATCGAATAAAGTGTGATGAAAGGCGTTCAGAAAGAAATCACTGGAGAAAAGAGCCTGCTGTGCGACTTGCGCACAAAGGAACTTTTCGAAGTGGAGGTTCTTTCTGCCTTTCAGAACCGGATTATAAAGTGCGAAAAGTTGCGTTTAGAAATGGAACACTGGAGAACATAGCCAGCAGAGTGCAATACACTCAAAGGCAATGTTTGAAGTGGAGGCCATTTCTGCAACTTTGAACCGGATTAAAAACGGTGTCCTATTGCATACAATGGATCAAATGAGGCGGGGCAAAAACTTTTTTAATTCTGTTCAGGCATATCTATTTAATTCAAAGCGCAGTGGTTGAGTGGTATCAAACTGCGTCTGAATGACTAGTTTGATACCTACTCAACTGTGCGGGGGTGGGCAGACGAAGTGAATATCAACTGATTTTCTACTTCTTGCCCACTCCCATTTTTAAAACAAAAATTGAGAACGTATACAAAAAATAAGGAGTATCTGATGAAAAAAGATGTATTAAGACTATTAACTATATTAACGACTGTTATTTTTTTGAGTATGAATAGTATTTTCATTTATGCTCAAGATAATAATGATGAATTATTAATCAGAGAAGTCGCCAGTGGCCAAATTAAAGGGAATTTGGATAATGAAAATAATGTTTTAGAATGGTTAGGTGTACCATATGCTCAAGCGCCAGAAGGCGATTTAAGATGGAAAGCTCCACAACCAGTAGAAAAATTCGAAGAATTATTTGAAGCCACTAAAGCGGGTGAACCCTTTGTACAATTATCCCAAGAAGGTTTAGTTGGTTCAGAATCTTCTTTAAATTTAGATGTAGTTCGCCCCAATACAGAAGAAAATAATTTACCGGTATATGTATTTCTACATGGTGGTAATAATCAAACAGGGCATGCTCAAGAAATTAAAGGCAATACGATAGTAAATGATCTGAACGCTGTTTATGTCTCAGTCAATTATCGTTTAGGAGCATTGGGTTTCAATCCACTTGATGCTTTAAAACATGGTACTGAAGAAGAAAATTCAGGAAACTTTACCTTATTAGACATTGCAGCCGCTTTAGATTGGGTTGCAGAAAACATTGATGCATTTGGTGGCAATAAAGATAACATTACCTTAGTCGGATTTTCTGCCGGGGGCGTGATGTAATGGCAACATTAATCTCGCCATTATTTGAAGGAAAATTTGATAGAGCTATTTCGTATAGTGGTGGTATGACTTTAGCAGATGAAGCTGAAGCTCAGGAAATCTTTGCCACTGCCATCGCCGCTTTAGTAGTAGAAGACGGTGTAAAAGCAACGGAAGACGAAGCAAAAGAATGGTTGTTACAAGATAATCCAGAAGTGACGGAATACTTATATTCATTATCCGCAGAGCGCCTTGCTGGTTTGATGGGAAATGCCGGTATCCGTATGTCAGTTTTTCCTCATTTATATGCCGATGGTGTCGTGATACCAAAAGAAGGATTTGAAACGGATCAATATAATGATGTTCCGTTAATGCTAGTTACAGGAACCAATGAGTTTTCATTATTCTCTGCATTTGACCCTTATTTTGGGAAATATGTGGAAGACGGTAGCTTATTTACAGATGAAAATTTAAAAAATGAGTTTGCCTATGTAAGAAATTACGGTGGCGCTCTCTACCGCTTATCCAATACCATTGATAGTGCAAGAGTAATGGCTGGAAAATATGAATCGCCTATTTTTATTACTGAAATTTCTTATGGAGACAATGCTGAGGTGACACCAAAGACAGAATCATTACTTGGTGCATTTCATGGGGTCTTTGAACCTTTATTGCAAAAGCCATCTAATTACAGTGCCCTTATAGAAAATGAATTTGAAACACAAGGTGCCAAGGAATTAAGTACTATTTTTAAAAGCTATCTAAAACAATTTATTGCGAATGGTGATCCCAATATGGAAGGACTCCCTGAATGGCAAAATTGGAACCAAGATGACAGTCTAGTGCTAAGTTTAGATGCTACTAAAGATAACGCTATTGTTGAAATGAAAGAGGACAAAGAGACTCCTGAAGATATTATTAAACAAATGCAAGCAGATGAAACAGTCGATGAAGAAACCAAAAAAGTTTTAAATGAGACAGTATTGAATGGAAGATGGTTCAGTCAACCAATCGATGATTTAAAAAATGAGTAGGCCTCGGCTCTAATTTAATCAACTCCTAAATAACAGCCTATCAAGTAGAAACCGTAGTCTACGTAATAGGCTGATTGTTTCTCATCGAACTTAATAATTTTACATTAAATTAATAAAACGACACAAAAAAACGCATACATCATAATAAAACAACATCCATATCTTAATTTTATTACATTAAAAAGCTTAAGAAAATGATAAACTACCATTAAAGAAAGCGCTTAAAAATTACAAACGTTTGTAGTTAAATTTTTTAATGGAGGTTACTCAGATGAGTTTCTTTGATAAATTTCAAGAAGGATTAGAAAAAGTTGTCGGTCCCGTTGCAACAGCCGTTAGTGAGAATAAATTTATTATTGCGTTAACTGAAGGTTTCTTATTATCAATGCCGATCACATTAGGGGTTGCATTAATTGCCGTTTTATCTAACTTTCCGATTCCAGCATGGATTACATTTTTACAACAAACTGGCCTGCAAGAAGTTGGGAATCAAATGATTACATTGACTTTATCTTTGTTAGCTATCTATGTTGTTGGAGCTATCGGATACCGCTTTACAGTGAACGAGGGTGAGCATGGAATGACAGGAGCATTATTAGCTTTAGCATCATTCATTGCACTACAACCGGTTCAATCTTTTGAAACTGAAGCAGGAGCTGTAAGTGCCTTATTAACTGAAAAAATGGGTTCCGAAGGAATCTTAGTCGCTATTATCATCGGTTTATTTATTCCTTGGTTATATGTTAAGTTAAGTCGCAAAAATTTAACTTTAAAATTACCCGAATCAGTCCCTTCAAATGTTAGCCGTTCATTGGCACCGACTTTTGTGGCCATGATTATTTTTGGGTTAGTTTTCTTGGTGAAATGGTTATGTTTATTAACACCTTATGGTGATTTATTCAATCTCTTAACTACCTTAATTGCTAAACCTATTTCAGCATTTGGTGCAACTCCAATTGCAATGATTATTGTCTTTACTCTAATGAACTTGTTCTGGTTCTTTGGTATTCATCCAAATACGATTTTAATGGTATACATTCCGATTTTAATGATGACAGGGATTGCTAATCAAGAAGCCTTCTTAAAAGGTGAAGCATTACCATACTATGCTATTTCAATTGTAGGGGCAGCGTTACAAATTGGAGGCGCTGGTAACACTTTAGGTTTATGTATCGCGACTTTATTTGCAAAATCCGAAAAATATAAAGCAATGCGTAAATTGGTTATTCCAGCCAATATGTTTAATATCAACGAACCGATTATTTTCGGTTTCCCATTGATGTTAAATCCAATTTACTTTGTTCCGATGGTATTCTCACCAATGGTTTCAGGTATTATGGCCTTAATTTACTTAAAAGTGATGCCAACCATTGCCTTAAATCCAACTATTTCAATGCCGTGGGTAACACCGGGGTTTATTACAACCTTCTTTACGGGTGGTATGTCATTATTAATCTTGTGGATCATTGCTTTATTGATTCACTTTATTATGTATCTACCATTCTTCCTAATGGATGACCGTAAAGCATTAGCAGAAGAACAAGCAGCATCGAACGTCACAGCATAATTAGTAACAGAAGTATTGTCTTGTTGTCTGCTTGAGCAATCATGATAAGACAGTTGACAATGCTTCTATTTAATATTTAGGAGGCAGATTATGGCAAAAATACAATGTAATGTGATTTCATATACTTTACAACGAACCGTTGATATCACAATAATTCTACCAACAGTAACGATTCCAGAAAGTTTATTTGAAAAAGGGAAGATACACCATGAATACCCTGAAAAATTACCAGTACTTTATTTACTACATGGATATGGTAATAATCATGCTCAATGGTCCGGATACACCGGTGTTGAATTATATGCTGAAGAGCGTAAAATTGCGGTAGTAATGATTTCGGGTGAAAATAAACGTTACTTATCTAATCCGGAAGATGATTTTGAAACCTTTATTCAAAAAGAGTTACCAGAATTTATTACCAATACCTTCCCAATTTCAAATCGTAAAGAAGATACGTATATCGCCGGGTTGTCAATGGGGGGCTATGGAGCGTTATATCATGGGTTAACAACTTCAGATCAATATCAAGCAATCGGTGCGTTCTCACCAGCGATTGAAATGGAAAGTACAGCGATTAGTTTATTTGATGTCATTGACAAAACCAAGACGGCCCCACCGATTTATATTGCGTGTGGTGAAAATGACTTTTTATACGAACAAAACACAGCTTTCGTAGAACGCTTGATTGAAAAAGGCTATGAGCATACTTGGTTAAGTGTGCCTGAATTCCAACATGAATGGCGATTCTGGGATCAACAAATAGAAGCGTTCTTAGATTGGATACCACGAACAGATTATTATAAGAGAACGAAACGTAGCGTTTAAAAATAAAAAATAAAATTTTAGGAGGAATAAAATGGCATTTCCAAAAGATTTTTTATGGGGTGGCGCAACTGCAGCAAACCAATATGAAGGTGGCTATTTAAGTGGAGGTAAAGGTTTAGCAACTTCAGATTTTATTACAGCTGGTAGCATGAAAGAACCTCGTAAAATTGTAGTAGAATTTGAGAGTGGTGAACGTAAAACATTAAATAGATTTGAAGATATACCAACCGATGCAAAAGTCGTAATTGATGAATCATTGTATTACCCAAGTCATGTTGCGACCGACTTTTACAATCATTATGAAGAGGATATTAAGTTATTCGCAGAAATGGGCTTTAAAGGATTTAGAATGTCGCTAGCTTGGTCACGAATTTTCCCAAATGGGGACGATGAAGAACCGAATGAAGAAGGATTAGTATTTTATGATAAAGTTTTCGACTTATGTAATGAATATGGCATTGAACCGATTGTAACCTTAAATCATTTTGACTTACCAAACCATTTAGCAGAGAAATATGAAGGTTGGTATGATCGTCGTACGATTGGTTTCTTTGAAAAGTATTGTGAAACGGTCTTTACACGCTATAAAAATAAAGTAAAATATTGGATGACCTTTAACGAAATCAATTTTTTAAGAGACTATACGACCTTAGGGATTAAAAATGCAAGTAAGGATAAACAAAAACAAAATCAGGCAATTTATCATTTATTATTAGGTAGCGCCAAAGGTGTTATTAAAGGACATGAAATAAATCCCGACTTCAAAATTGGTTTAATGATTGCTAATATTCTTTTCTATCCAGAAACATGTAATCCCAAAGATAATATCCAAGTAATGGAAATTGAACGTAATTTTAAAGATTTCTACTATGATGTTCAATGTCGCGGTATTTATCCACGTTACAAATTAAAAGAATTTGAACGCGAGGGAATTGAGTTAAAACAAGAACCAGATGATGCAAAAATCTTAAAAGCGGGAACTGTCGATTATATTGGCTTCAGCTATTATAACTCAGCTGTTATTAGTACTAAAAAAGATCAAGAAAAAAGTGGTGGTAACCAATTAGGCGCAGCTAAGAATCCTTATTTAGAGGAGTCAGAATGGGGTTGGCCAATTGATCCGGATGGTTTAAGATTGGTATTAAATCGTTTATATGATAAATATCAATTACCATTGATGATTGTAGAAAATGGATTAGGAGCAATAGATAAGGTAGAAGAAGATGGCAGTATCCATGATGATTACCGAATTGATTATTTAAGAAAACATATCATTGAGATGAAAAAAGCCGTCGAAATCGATGGGGTTGAATTATGGGGCTATACACCTTGGGGATGCATCGACCTTATTTCAGCTGGTACCGGAGAAATGAAAAAACGTTATGGGTTTATTCATGTTGACCTTGATGACGAAGGAAAAGGAACCTTAAAACGACGTAAAAAAGATTCATTTGATTGGTATCGAAAAGTCATCGAATCAAATGGTGAAGTGTTATAATAAAAAGTAAGAGGTGAGATGCCAATGAGAATGTTGTATGATTCTGAATATGAAAAATTGACCAATGAAGTTTTTCGTAAAAATGATGTGAACAACTTTTGTTTACTAACAGAAGGCAAAGGTGAAAATATAAAAGAATCAATTATTGATGCTCATTGGCACGAATGGTTAGAGTTAATTTATGTTATCGAAGGCGGGATGCAATTAGAATATCCTTCGGGTACGATGCAAGTAAATGCTGGCGAGGTAGCACTGATTGGCGTGCAAACTCTACATAAAATTGTAGGATCTCCTGGTAAGTTTAGCTTTATATGTTTACATGTCAATTTTGGTCTAATCATCCAATATTTAAATCCTTCATTATTTGTTGATCAAACAATTAAAATTCAAAAAACCGCTAACTTTATCATGTTAATTGAACGTGTGAATCAGTTACTCAACTCAAATGATGCGGTATCGACCATACGATTGAAAAGCTCGATTTTAGAGATTTTAGCTAATAGTATTGAAGAATTAGAACTTACTCAGTTGGAAACCAATAACCAAACGGAGGACCTTATAGATGAATTCTCTAAGATAATTTTTTATATTGGAGAATATTATCGCGAGAATATTACCTTAGGACATTTATCTGAAAAATTTGGATATACAGCGCAATATCTTTCCGCCTTATTTAAAAAGCGAACGGGAATCAACTTTCATACCTATTTGACAGGTTTTCGCTTAGAGAAAGTCAAATTTTTGCTATTGAATTCTGATAAAACGTTATTAGAAATTGCGATTGATAGTGGCTTTTCATCGGAACATTCTTTAATAAATAATTTCAAAAAGGTATTTGAAATGACGCCAACCGAATATCGTTCAGTTATGAAAGAGAAAAAAGCCTAGGGGGAGATAGGATGGCTAAGTTAATCTTAAGAGCGGATGATTTAGGATTATCCCAGGGAGTAAATTACGGAATTGAAAGAAGCGTAAAAGAAGGTTTAATTTCAGCTGTGGGGTTAATGGTGAATATGCCTGATGCAGAACATGGTTTTCAATTGATAAAGAACGATTGTAATTGTATCGGACTCCATGTCAATATTTGTTTAGGTGATTCTATTACTCCAATTGATAAAATTCCCAGTTTAATTGATCCGAAAACCCAACAATTTTATCGCAGTAAAAAAATAAACAAAAGAAATAAAGACACGGTAAACCTCGAAGAGTGTATGTTAGAAGTGGAAGCTCAGGTTGATCGTTTTATTGAAATAACTGGCAAATTCCCAGATTATATCGATGTTCATGCAGTAATGTCCAAGACATTGTATCTTACGGTAGAACATGTAGCGATGCGTCGCAAAATACTATTAGGCATCCCAGCTTTAGAATCAGAAGGACAACTATTGAATGGGGTTTATAGTTTAGGGATGCGAACATTTAATGCAAAAGGATTATATAAACCTAAAAATTACTTTAATGAGCATCTTGAAATTATTAAGCAAAAAGAATATTCTTTGGCAATATTTCATCCAGGTTATATTGATCAACCATTGATAGAACAATCTTCTTATACGTTAATCAGACCGATGGAAACAGAGTTTTTATGTAGTTCCTGGTTAAAGAATTGGATAGAAAAAAATAATATCGAAGTAGTAAGTGTTAATGAATTGAAATAGTTTGGAGGAATCGTGATGAAAAAAATTGTATTATTATGTGCATCAGGAATGTCAACTAGTTTATTAGTATCAAAAATGGAACAAGCAGCAAAAGACCTCAATTTTGATTGTACGATTGAAGCCCATTCAGTATCGGGATTTAAGGATCATACAGATGGTGCTGATATTGTATTGTTAGGGCCCCAAGTACGTTTCCAAATGAATAAAATTAAGAGCCAGTTAGATTGTCCAGTTGAAACCATCGACATTACTTCTTATGGCAGAATGGACGGAAAAGCAGTGATTGAAAATGTTATGAAGTCTTTAGGTGTTTAAGATGGAAGGAAATGAATTATATAGTTTTCGAATTATTGCATCCGTAGGTGGAGCAAGAAGTTGTTATATTGAAGCAATTCAAGAAGCCAAAAAAGGGAATCTAGAAGAAGCTAAAGGATTAGTTGCTGAAGGTGAAGCGATGTTTATTGAAGGGCATAAAGCTCATTCAGAAATGATTCAAAAAGAAGCAGCTGGCGAATTTGAAGCTTCAGGTTTACTTTTGATGCATGCAGAAGACCAATTGATGAGTGCAGAAGGTTTTAAAACAATAGCCGAAGAATTCATTGATGTTTATGACCGCTTACTAGTAGTAGAAGAACGACTTAGTCATCTATAATGAAGGGTGTTGAAGAGAATGGCTCAAAATTTTCTAACCATTGATATTGGAGGGACATATATTAAACACGCCCTTGTCAATGAAAAGTTTGAATTAAGTCAACGTAGAAAAATTAAAACACCTCGAGACAAAGAAAGTTTAATTAACGCAATTATAGGAATAACATCAGAACAAGAGAATCTTGATGGCGTTTCAATTTGCTGTCCGGGAAAAGTGACAACGGACGGTGTCATTTACTATGGTGGCATGTTAACCTTCATGCACGAAACGCCATTAGCTCAAATTGTTTCAGAAAAATTGGCTATCCCTTGTACGGTTATAAACGACGGTAAAGCAGCCGCATTAGCAGAGCATGCGATGGGCAATTTAAAGGGAATATCAAATGGTATTGCGATGATTTTGGGTAGCGGGGTAGGTGGTGGTCTCATTATAAATAATCAACTTTTTATGGGACATAATAGTCAGGCCGGAGAATTTAGCTTTATGATTAAAGATGAATTTGCAAAACCTTTATTAAAAAATACAGTAGGAGCAGAATTATCAGCAGTAAATTTTGTTCAATCTTGTGCAACAATTTTAGGCTTAGAGGATTTAGATGATGGTCAGAAAGTATTTGAAGAAATTGCTAAGGGTGAAAATACTGTATTACTTGAAATTTTTAGAAAATACTGCCGTAAAGTCGCTGCACTCATTTTGAATCTTCAGGCTGTCTATGACAATGAAAAGCTGGTCATAGGTGGTGGTGTGAGTGCTCAAGATATCTTAATTGATGAGATTTTAACGCAATATCATAATATTTTAGATGAAATGGAAATCATTGGTGAAATGATAAAACCGTTAAAAATCGAAAGATGTGCCTTTTCAAATGATGCTAATTTATTAGGAGCATATGCTTATTACTATACAAAGTGCGACAAATAGCGCTTTGAAAAGAATCACTGGAGAAAAGAGCCTAATGTGCGACTTGCGCACAAAGGAACTTTTCGAAGTGGAGGCCATTTCTGCAACTTTGAACCGGATTATAAAGTGCGAAAAGTTGCTTTTAGAAATGGAACACTGGAGAACATAGCGTGCAGAGTGCAATACACTCAAAGGCAATGTTTGAAGTGGAGGCCATTTCTGCAACTTTGAACCGGATTATAAAGTGCGAAAAGTTGCTTTTAGAAATGGAACACTGGAGAACATAGCGTGCAGAGTGCAATACACTCAAAGGCAATGTTTGAAGTGGAGGCCATTTCTGCAACTTTGAACCGGATTAGTAAAGTGTGATGAAAGGCAATCAACGAAAACTTTGAATTTAATCAACTCCTATAAAAACAGCCTATCAAGTAGAAACCGAAGTCTACTCGATGGGCTGATTATTTTATTAGATTGCTGAAGTTTTTACATAAGAGGCAGAGCTTCTAGTGGGATAGTAAAAATTATTTCTTCTATAGCGCTTATTAGTTACAGTTTGAAATTTTGAATTTTTTTGACTGATATAATCATAAAAATCCGAACCGCAATCACCGTCAAGACTCAAGGGGATATAACAGATTGTCTCAATTGCGATTAGCTCACTGAAGAATCGAACGATAATTGTGATTAAGCTTAAAAGGCTTATTAAAGCGATTTACAGTATATTATATTTCTTAAAAAATCATTTAAGTGGTAAAATGAAGTTATCAACTATAAGATATAAGACGTGCGTGATAGCTAACTAAATAATTGATTTAGAGAGTTTATTAAAATAATATCAAGATTTAAATATTACCATTAATACTAAAAAGGGGTACAGTGATTATGGCAAAGTTTATTTATGATTCATTTAATACTTTTGAAGAAGCGGAAATAGCAGTAGAAGAGTTAATTAAGAGTGGTGTATATCAAGGAGATATTACCATTGTTATCAATAGTCAATATGTTAAAGAAGACGTCTCTCGATCAGGAGCCATGATTCATGAAGCAGATATTTTGGATGAGGATAGTTCTTGGTGGGATGCTGTTGTGAGTTTCTTTAGTCCAGAGTTGCAAGTGGATGAAGAGCATTCTGAAGAGTTCGAAAATTATAAAGAATTAGTATTAAAAGGCGCCATACTCGTATTGGTAGAAGATTTTTATCTTCCAAACGATGCGAGTGAGGAAGAAAATTAAGAAAACACTGTTGGGAATGAAGTTCGAGTGGCTTCCACCGGAGTGAAAAACGGATAACGAAATCGTTTAGTATTTCATTTTTTGTCAGCAAAGAATTGAGAGTCGCGAGATTCTTTATTCTTTGCTCTTTTTTTATTAGGGTTTAAAAGCTGTTTTCGAGTTAAAATATGAATTTTATGACTTAATCATTATAATAGAAGTAAGATATTCAATTTTAGGAGGCGCCCAATGTCGAAAACTGAATTTTTAGCATTATTTAATGAATTGGAGATTACTTTACAAAAAGTATTAAATTCCAAAGAGACAATGTTTATTTTACTTGAACAAGCGAAAGCACAGTCTAGAGTCAATCCAGTCAGTGTTCATTGGGATTTATTGTATGCAGCCAGACAACTACGTAATTTACTGACGCATCAAACCACAACCGAAATTCCAGAAATAGCTGAACCTTCAACCTATTTAATTGAGACATTGAAGCGGATTATTACACAGTATAAATCGCCAGTTTCGATTATGGAATACCTAAAATCCCAAAAAGCTGAAACAATCGTCACTTTTAAGGTGGGTGAATCTTTACAAGCAGTGCTTTCAGTCATTAAAGAAAAACATTATTCTCAATTTCCGGTGTTTGATGATCACCAATATGTTGGTTTAATTTCAGAAAATGGTATTACCAATTGGTTAGCTGATAGGGTATCGGATGAACAAATGTTGAGTAGGGATTTATCGACAATTACGATTGAGGAAGTGTTAAAATTAGAAGAAAAGAATCATCGTGTCACTAAAATTCATAAAGAAAATAATCTATTTCAATTAATTGAGCTATTTGAGAAATCGCAATCCACGGTTATTTTAGTGTGTGAAAAGCAAAATCTTGAAATGGATACACCTGACGATATCGTTGGAATCTTGACTAATTCAGATATTAGTTTGATTTATCAATTATTTGATAATGATATCCATTTATCAGACAAAGTTTAACAAACGCCTCCTGTTCAATCTTGTTAATTTTATAATTTGTGAAAAGTGAATTATCACCTTGACTAACCTTGACTATATTTGACCAATGTATTATAATATAAATGTAGAGGAAGTAAGGAATAAAATGAAAGGGGAAATGTTATCATGCTAGACCGCTACAAAGTATCTGCTCAAGTCGATAGTGCTAAGTTTGGTAAAGGTGAATTAATAGCATACCTCGATCATGAAGATTTTGTAAAATATGCAAATCTTTCTGACCAAGACAAATTAGCCTTTTTAAAAGAACATGGCGCACAATTACAAGTTGATTTAGAAGACTTAAAAGAATCCGATATAACGGATTATCAAGTCAATCGCTATGACCAAGAACTAACAACAGTTAGTTCTGAGCCTGTGACTAAGACACAATCCATTCGTAAAATGAGAATGAATATTAACGGTCAAGACACAGGATGGGTCGATGTTACAGAAGAAAATGAAGCGCAATACAATGAAATGATGAATCAATTTAATGAAATGCATCAAAGTTTTAATGAACGATTTAACAAAATATTTGGTGATACTTTCTTCAAACCATTAGGTTCAAATTATAACCAAAGATTCATTGATTCAAATTAAATTAATTAGCCTTCCCTTTTAATAACCCCCACTGGAGGAATGACATTCATCCAGTGGGGAAATTTTTATTTAAAACGAAAAATCTGGGAGTAGACCAGAAGTAGAAAATTGAATAATTTTCGCTTCGTCGGCCTACCCCCGCAAAGTTGAGTAGGTCTCAAACAAGTCCTTAAGGCGCAGTTTGATGCCACTCAACCACTGCGCTTTGAATTAAATAGATATGCCTGAACAGAAGTTAAAAGTTTTTGCCCGTTAATAAAAAATTGGTAGCCTTTCAGCTACCAATTCCTCATTTAATTAATGCTCATTTGGATCGTTTTCTGCATCTTCATGTGTTGGATGCACAGTTCCTGGAACGTGATCAGGTCCAGCGTATAAAGTATATAATTTTAGTGGTTTATCACCAGTGTTAGTGACATTATGCCACATATCTGCCGGTACTAAAATAGCGAAATCAGGTCCAACTTCTTTTTCAAAGTCCAAATTGTCTTCTGACGGACCCATTTGGCATAGTCCTGTTCCTTCTTCAATACGTAAGAATTGATCAATGCCTTCATGAACTTCTAATCCAATATCATCACCTGGCTGGATAGTCATTAAAGTCATTTGCATTTTGCTACCAGTCCATACAGTTGTACGGTAATTCTCATTTGCGCTTGTCCATTCCTCGATATTCTCAACAACTGGCTGTTTGCCACGATCTGTCATATCAAAAGTCATTCCTAATCGCTCCTTTTTTATAATGATTATAATTAAATGATATCACTCTTTCGGCAAAAAGTAAAATGAAACACTTAAGAGATTTACTTTCTTTTATTAGCATAAAAGGTTAGAAAAGGAAA
Source organism: Globicatella sp. PHS-GS-PNBC-21-1553 (assembly GCF_033564055.1). Lineage (NCBI taxonomy): Bacteria > Bacillati > Bacillota > Bacilli > Lactobacillales > Aerococcaceae > Globicatella > Globicatella sp. PHS-GS-PNBC-21-1553. Next base: position 565,803 of record NZ_CP085470.1, on the reverse strand, counting down.
AATTGAATAATAAAGATGATAATGATAAGATAGTAGCTATTTCTGTTTATCATAACTTATCAATCTACTGTCATTAAGCTTTAAATATCATCTTTTCAGATGAAAAATAAGGTAGTCTAACTTGATTTATAGAGAAGACAATAGTAGAGAGTCAATATCAGCTCATTTTCTTCAATTAACAACTGAGATTAATCATAGGATTCTGTTTGCGAGGTAACTGGTCTAATAAGTCATTCAATGAAACTTAAAACGAGTGGATGATGTTACTATATGAAGTATATATAGCATGGGTAATATCCTTCTGGCTAACGTTGTAATTGTTAGGTTACTTAGAGAGTAAATTTCTTTGAACAATCCCCTCCCAAATACAATATTTTATGATGTCCAAATGACTAATAAAAGAGTAGAACAAAGTCACTATTTTTATATTTTTGTTTTATAACAGGTTGAAAAATGCCGAAAAATTTGTAATACAGTATTAATACAGATGTTGAACAGAAAAATCCTGATTATTCACGGATATTAACCTTCTTTTTGTATGACTCTATCTTATTTAAAATGAATACTGAAACAGTATTTATGGTCTGTTTTTCAAAATATAATATTATATAGAGGTCAATTTTATGATTTTTCAGGAATTCTTTATACAATTTTGTTATGAAAGCGTTAAATATAGCGAAAACAGGAATTTTCATGGAATTTTTAATAGCCATTCTTAAAACAATGTGCTAATCTATTGCTTGTGTGGAAATATCACTAACATTTTTTAGGAGGAGACTATTCAATGAGTCAAGGTAAAATTACTGCTTCTGCAGCTATGTTAAATGTCTTAAAAACTTGGGGTGTTGATACTATTTATGGTATCCCTTCAGGAACTTTAAGTTCTTTAATGGATGCAATGGCAGAGCAAGATGATATTCGTTTCTTACAAGTTCGCCATGAAGAAACAGGTGCATTAGCAGCTGTAATGCAATATAAATTTGGTGGACCTTTAGGGGTTGCAGTTGGTTCTGGTGGACCTGGTGCTACTCACTTAATCAACGGGGTTTACGATGCAGCGATGGATAACATTCCATTTGTCGCAATCTTAGGTTCACGTCCAGTTAATGAATTAAACATGGATGCTTTCCAAGAATTAAATCAAAACCCTATGTACCAAAGTGTGGCTGTTTATAACAAACGTGTAGCTTATGCAGAACAATTACCAAAAGTAATTGACGAAGCTTGTCGTACAGCAATTGCTCGTAAAGGGCCAGCTGTTGTTGAAATCCCAGTAAACTTTGGTTTCGCTGAAATCGACGCAGATTCTTACTACGGTTCAGGTTCTTATCAACGTGAGTACTTAGCACCTCGTTTAAATGAAGCGGATATCGATGCAGCAGTTGAAATCTTAAAAAATGCAGAACGTCCAGTTATTTATGCTGGTTTCGGTGGTGTTAAGAACGGTGAAATTATCACTGAATTATCTAAAAAAATCAAAGCGCCAATCATTACAACTGGTAAAAACTTTGAAGCTTTCCAATGGGATTATGAAGGCTTAACGGGTTCAGCTTACCGTGTTGGTTGGAAACCAGCTAACGAAGTGGTATTCGAAGCAGATACAGTATTATTCATGGGATGTAACTTCCCGTTTGCTGAAGTATATGAAGCATTCAAAAACGTTGATAAATTTATCCAAGTGGACATCGATCCTCATAAATTAGGTAAACGTCATGCTTTAGATGCAGCTATCTTAGGTGATGCTGGTGAAGCAGCCAAAGCTATCATGGATAAAATGGACGTTGTTGAGGATACACCTTGGTGGAGAGCTAACATTAAGAATAACCAAAACTGGCGTGACTACATGAACAAACTTGAAGGTAAAACTGAAGGTGAGTTACAATTATACCAAGTATATGCAGCAATCAATAAATATGCTGATGAAGATGCTATCTACTCAATTGACGTAGGTAACTCTACTCAAACTTCAATCCGTCACTTACATATGACACCTAAAAATATGTGGAGAACATCTCCATTATTCGCGACAATGGGGATTGCTTTACCTGGTGGTATTGCTGCTAAGAAAGACAATCCAAATCGTCAAGTATTTAATATCATGGGTGATGGTGCGTTCAACATGTCATACCCAGATGTGATTACAAACGTACAATACAACTTACCAGTTATTAACATTGTCTTCTCTAATACTGAGTATGCGTTCATTAAGAACAAATATGAAGATACTAACAAACACTTATTCGGTGTTGACTTTACAGACGTTGACTATGCTAAAATTGCAGAAGCACAAGGTGCTGTAGGTTATACTGTAACAAGAATTGAAGAAATGGATGAAGTAATGCGTAAAGCTGTTGAAGACAACAAAAACGGTCGTACAGTAGTGATCGATGCGAAAATCACTCAAGATCGTCCAATTCCAGTTGAAGTATTACAATTAGATCCAAAAGTAGCGACTGAAGAAGAAATCGCAGCTTTCAAAGAACGTTACGAAGCTCAAGATTTAGTACCATTCAGATTCTTCTTAGAAGAAGAAGGTTTACAATCTCGCGCAATTAAATAATCATTTTAAATGAACGAAACCGTCCAAACCAAAGTTTGGGCGGTTTTTTTATAGTTAGTTTGATTAATTAATATAATTTAGGAAAACGCATTGAAAAACGATAAAAGTGGTATCCGTTGCGCAATTACGTCAGTGGAATAATATTTCAGGTCATTTAATTTATCCAAATCAAACCATCATCGTTAAGCAAACAACTGGAAGCAACAAAGGGGATACAACAGTTGTTGGTGGCGTCAATCAAGCGGTTCAAAATGTGATGAACCGTTATAAAGGACAATCTGCTTATGCCTATTTTGAAAGTTTAACTGATGGACAAACTGCAGGAATGTATCAAAATTCATTAATGTATGGTGCGTCTGTACCAAAAGTAGTCTTAATGGCTTATACACAAGATTTAATTGAACGTGGACTTTTATCTTGGGATACGAAATGGTGGTATACGGATGCTATTTATAACCATCCTGAATCTTATCGATGGGGTAGTTCAGGGACAATCCAATATGAGAATTTTAGAAGTAAACCTTATACGGTAAGAGAAGTTTTACATCGAGTGGGACGCGATTCAGATAATTTAGGATCAAATATGCTTTTACATTATGTTGGTTACCGTGATAAAGCTGATTTTAATCGTTTTACGCAAAAAGTATATGGTGCGCCAAAATTCTCACTAACTGTCACACCAAAACAAATGACAGAAGTGGTTAAATATATGAATACTCAAAAAGAACGTCAAGCTATGACCACATTAGACAAAACAATTTATGATGGCACTAAATTAGATGTTTTACCAGTCAATATGTACCAAAAGATTGGAGCTTGGTGGCCATATTATAATCACACAACTGGAATTGCTAGTGGTGATAAACCATTCGCTTTAACGGTTCTAACAAATTATTGGTCCGATTCAAAAATTGGAGGATTTGTCAAAGAGGTTTACAATGCTTTTGTAAAATAAACCGAATTATCAAACTATCCAAATTAAGACGGTTCATTTCATAAATTTATTGATAAAGTTGGGGGAAAATCTTATCGGTGAACTGAGTTGGTAAATAGATTTGAGTTGAATAAGTTCACCCAAAGAGTAAGGCCCAGAATAAAGGGACATTCTGTGTCTTTTTGCATAAAAAGACATAATAGGACGCCATTATCGGCGTCCTGTTATATTATGGAGTGACTATTGTTATTTTTTCGGTGTGTAAACTAAGTGTTCATTGACAAAGGCTGTAAAGCCAAGTTCACTTAATTCACGACCATAACCAGAGTTTTTAATGCCACCAAATGGTAATTCTGGTAGAGAAGCCCAACCAGAATTAATGAAGGACATTCCAGTTTCAATTTGGGCTGCTACTTCATGGACGCGGTCAATATCAGTACCAAAGACAGTTCCGCCTAATCCATAACTTGAATCATTCGCAAGTTCAATGGCTTCTTCTTCAGTTGCAACTTTATAAACAGATGCCACTGGACCAAAAATTTCTTGATTGAAAATAGGATTATCTTTGGAAATATCCGTTAAAATAGTTTGCATAACAAAGTTTCCAGGATGGTCAATGGGTTCATTACCATACAATACTTTAGCGCCATTATCAACAGCTAATTTGATTTGGGCTAAGACATCTTCTTTGGCTCCAGCTGAAGAAAGTGGTGCAAGAGTTGTTTCTGGATCCATAGGGTCTCCCCATTTAGCCCCTTTGAAGCTTTCAAGTAAAATATCTAGGAAAGCATCATAATTTTTCTCAGTGACGATAAAACGTTTAGAAGAGGTACAGACTTGCCCGGCATTATATAAACGCACATCGGGTAATAATGATTTTAACTCTTCCAAATTCGCATCATCTAAAATAATGAAAGCATCATTGCCCCCTAATTCTAAAGTTGTCTTCTTCAAGTTTTTACCGGCTTCTTCGGCAATCGATGCACCACCACGTTCAGAGCCCGTTAAACAGACACCGGTAATACGAGGATCAGCAATAATGTTAGCAACTTGGGCATAGCTCACAAATAAGTTAGTGAATGAACCATCTTCCGCTCCTGCTTCTTTGACTAAGTCTTCAAAAGCTTGTGCTGAACCCGGACAGATTGACGCATGTTTTAATACCATTGGATTACCCACGATAAAGTTAGGTGCGAATACACGCATAATTTGATAGAAAGGGAAATTCCATGGTTCCACCGCTAAAATAACACCAGTAGATTGACGTAAATAATATGCGTCACCCGTATCAGTTTCTAAGTGTCTTGGCGTTAAGAAATCATCGGCATTATCAACATAATAGTCCGCAATATCAGCACATAGTTCGATTTCACCTTTGGCTTCTATGAACAATTTACCCATGTCTTTGGTCATAATTTCTGCGTATTTATCAACATCGCGACGTAAGATTTCAGCAATTTTATGTAATTGTTCTTTACGATTTGCTAAGGCATCTTGCTTGCGCCATTTTTTATAGAGAGCGTGACTTGTAGCTAATATATCTTCGATTGTTTCGTCAGAAATATTATCGTAAGACTTTAAAACCTCATTTGTAAAAGGATACTTTGTTTCGTATGCCATTAAAATTCCTCCTAAAATTAATGATAAGTTAATTATATCATTGAAAGAAAACGGTTTCTAATATTTTGGTTTGGATATAAAAATGATGTCGCATAATTTAAAGTTTCTAGTTGTTTTATATTGCTTGTTGGAACATGAGATTGACACTGCTATAACTGGCATAATCAAGTTTCTAACACAAGAACATAACTATCTTAAATTTTAGACAGAAATCATCAAATTTAACTATGGAGTAACTTTTCAGACAAATAAGAAGAAGCGTGCTATAATCGAGGCAATAGGAGGGATGAAAATGATTGATATACAATCTTATAATCAGTATGATGAGCTATTGAATAATGAGGATTATTTTATCGTATATACTACGGCACCTGGATGTAGTGTTTGTCATGCGGATTATCCAAGAGTTAATCAGTTAGCGAAAGAGCACCAATTTCCAGTCTATCATGTCGATATTAGTCGTATTCCGATGTTAACAGGACAACTCAATTTATTTTCTTCTCCAACGGTACTGATTTACTTAAAAGGGAAAGAGTATCATCGACAAGTACGAATCATTGACTTTGAAGAATTAGCCTATCGACTCGCTGAGATTAAAGAGCATTACGAAGTTAAATAATAAACATTGCTTAGCTAATTGACAGTCCATAAGGATAATAAAACCGCCTTCCATCATCGAAAGGTCTTGCACCTGGGCATAAATTTGAAAAATTCAGTCAAATTAGTGCTTATTCATTAAAAGCGCAGTGGTTGAGTGACCTCAAACTGCGTCTTAATGAGTTAGTTATAAACATAAAAAATTCAATCAAGTTATTGCTCGATATTTAAAAGCGCAGTGGTTGAGTGGCCTTAAACTGCGTCTTAACGACTTGTTTGAGGCCTACTCAACTGTGCGGGGGTAGGCCGACGAAGCGAAAATTATTCAATTTTCTACTTCTGGTCTACTCCCAACTGTGCGGGGGTGGGCAGACGAAGCGAAAATTATTCAATTTTCTACTTCTGGTCTACTCCCAACTGTGCGGGGGTAGGCCGACAAAGCGAAAATTATTCAATTTTCTACTTCTGGTCTACTCCCAACTGTGCGGGGGTGGGCAGACGAAGCGAAAATTATTTAATTTTATACTTCTTGCCCACTCCCACTTTTCATGGTAAAGGGCGTTCATTTTGATATTATGGGTTGTTTATAAGAGCCAAATTGGTTTAGACAATATATTTTGATCGTGAAAGTTGAATTAATTTAGACAATTCAAAACGTAATATGAGCCAGGTGGATATAGATAATATCGGTTATTCACGGGAAACTGATTAGCTTTGAAAATACTAAACATTAAAGCGAGCTATTGAGTTTTGATAAGCATTCGTTCTGAGTTGTTGAGAATAAATAGTATTGTTTTATCTCACTTACAATTCTTCCGACTCCATTTTACGAATCTTTTCATGCTAACCCGTCTCTATTGACTAGATTTAGCAGCATCCAATCGTCCTTTTAAATAGCCTTCAGCTTCAATATAATAGCGATCTAAGTCGCCAAAGTAGTTCGGTAACCATGGTTTATTTTTGCCGATATAATGAATGATATGGCAGTTCTCGTCAATCCATTCTAATTTGCCACCTAATTGATTCACTTTTTCTTTAATCCACATACGTTCGGTCATATTATATTGTGAAGCTTCAATTTTAATGATTTTATCAGGATAGAGTGCGGATAAAACATCTTGGTCAGGTAAAAATAATAAATCTTTAAATCGTTCCACATAGTGAGCGATTTCGTCAACATCTTGCTCTGCTCGTAGTAAATTAATATTCATTAGTAAAACACCTGAATTGACATAAATGCCATTTGAATAATTCAAGCGAACTTGATTAATTTTCTCAAGTGTTTTTTCAACATGGGTTGCAGCAGCAAAAAATTGACCGTTGAACTGGATATTATAAAGTTCATCAATCGGATTAATAATGACTAAATCAGGGTCTAAATATAAAACTCGGTCTACTGAATTCGGTAAGAAATGCGCAGCCAATAGGCGGTAATACATGGTGTAGGGATAGCGTTCAGTAATCGGAAAGTTCTCAAAAAACTGATTGTCGATTTGGATAGGATGCAAGTTAATTGTCACGATTTGCAAAGTTTCGCTCAGTTTTTTTAGTGCTTTTTCCGGAATTTTTTCGTGCAATAAATAAACATCTAACTCTTCTTTAGGGTGATGCCGTCTTAAACTAAACATCATCACTTCAAGCTGCTTAATATAATTTTGATCAATCGTAACTAGAATATTCATAATTACCTCCAAAGGCTTAATATCAATATTATACTTAATTTTTTTAAAAAACAAAAGCGAGTGTGAAAAGATGAAAGTCACAACTTCCATTTAATTCATCACTCGCATTAAACTTTTGATTAAAGCTTTTTTGGCCGGCGAAAAACTGGGCGCTCATCACGCTACAAGTTAATCTAGACGGTCCGCTTGTTTTTATTGACAGATTGCAATCAGTCAAACACTATTTAACTTAAAAGCTATCCTTTAGCTTGTATAATTTTAACAGACGATTAATGTTCAAAATAGCTTCTTAAACCTTGACTAGTTACAAGCATTCATACAGTAAGTGCCGACTATTCCACAAATAATAAATTATATTGTGATTGATATAAGTGATAATATTTGCCTCTTTTCGCCATTAATTCCTCATGGGTACCTCGTTCATCAATCACGCCACCATCAATGTAAAAGATTTGGTCACTGTTACGAATGGTTGATAATCGGTGGGCGATAATAAAGGAAGTACGACCTTTAAGTAGCTCTTGTAAACCTTCTTGTAATAGTTCTTCAGTATTGGTATCGATACTTGAAGTGGCTTCATCCAAGATTAAGATATGTGGATCGGCTAATAGAGTTCTGGCGAAAGCTATTAATTGTCTTTGTCCGGCTGATAAAGTACTACCACGTTCCTCTACGACAGTATGATAGCCATCCTTTAGACCCATTATGAAATCATGTGCGTGGACTACTTTGGTTGCTTCCATAATTTCTTCGTCAGTAGCATCTAATTTACCATAACGAATGTTATCAATAATGGTTCCAGAGAAAATAAATGTATCTTGTAACATAACCCCCATTTGGCGACGTAAAGATGCCAGGGTGACTTTATCAACTGGATGGCCGTCAATGGTAATAGCTCCTTCACTTACATCGTAAAAGCGACTCAATAGGTTGATAATAGTGGTTTTACCTGCTCCCGTCGGTCCGACTAAGGCCACAGAGGGGCCAGGTTCTAATTCAAAATTAATCCCTTTTAAGATATCACGGCCAGGTTCATAACGAAACACGACATCATCAAATGTAACTTGTCCTTTAATTTCAGGTAAGTCATAAGCATCAGGTGCATCGACGATATCGGACTTCGTGTCTAAAGTTTCAAAAATACGCTCTAAATAAGCTGAGGCGGTAATTAAACTATTGTAGAAGTTTCCAATATTTAAAATAGGGTTCCAAAAGTTATTGACATAAGCGATAAAAGCGATTAAGGTTCCGGCTGAGACGTCGACGCCAATTTTCATAATCCCAACATAGTAAATAATCGAAGTGGTTAGGACTGAAATATTTAACACGCCCGGCCATAATAAGAATTGAATCATGACAGCTTTCATCCAAGAACGGCGCGTTTGGTCGTTGACATCATAAAAGATTTCTTGATTCTTTGGTTCACGAGCAAAAGATTGTGTTACTTTAGCACCCGCTATACTTTCATGAATGTATGAATTCATTGTGGATTGTTTATTACTTAAATCTTGATAAGCAGTGCGTTGATATTTACGAATTAACATTGAAAAGACGAATAATACTGGTAACAGAATTAAACTATATAAGGTTAGACGCCAGTCAATGCTCAACATGACAATGAGCGTTAAGACGACATTTAACAAATCAGCAATTAAGTTGATTAAACCATTGCTTAATAAATCACTTAGATTATTGATGTAATTAACGACTCGAATTAAGATTTTACCATGCGGTCTACTGTCGAAATATGAGAAGGGCAACGTTTGTAAATGCGTGAAAATATCATAGCGCATATCTTTTAATAAATCTTGACCGATCTCGGTAATTTTGTATATACGATAACGTAAACCATAGGCAATAGCTAAGAGTGAAAATAATGCAATGCAGCCGAATAACATTAATTGCCCTAAATCTTTATTGGGAATCGTCTCGTCAATCGCCAGTTTGGTCAAATAAGGAATAACCAAACCAAATAAGTTGGTAATAATGATACTAATAAAGACAATCAAACTGGGTCTTAAATAAGGTTTTAAATAACGTGCTAAGCGTTTGAAGTCATCAAAGTGAAATTCTTGCTCTAAATATTCATCCTCTAAAGATGTTTGGCGTTTTTGATTGACATCCGGTTGCACTTTATCTTTGACTTCTTTAGGTTGTTTTTTAAATAATGCCATTTAGGGTCACCTCCTATAATTCAGATTGAGTTGGCGCAACGCCCTCAATCCCTAATTGTTTTTGGTATACATCGTAATATAAACCACGTTTAGCAACAAGTTCAGCATGGGTTCCTTGTTCTACGACCCGACCTTTGGACATCATTAAGATTAAATCAGCGTCACGTACCGAAGAAATCCGATGGGCAATAATGATGGTCGTTTTTTCATTGGTAATCTTTGTCAATTCTTCTTGAATTTTGGCTTCGGTTTCCATATCTACAGCAGACGTCGTATCATCTAAAATTAAAATACTTGGGTCTTTTACCAACGCACGTGCTAGACTAATCCGTTGTTTTTGCCCACCCGATAATCCGACACCTCGCTCACCGACAATGGTATTATAGCCATCAGGCATTTTATTAATAAAAGTATCCGCATCGGCAATTCGAGCCATTTCTCGAATAAATAACTGATTAACAGAGGGATTACCGAAAGCAATATTTTCAGAAATGGTATCAGAGAATAAAAAGATGTCTTGCATGACCATCGAAATGTTATTTCTCAAACGCCGTACTGAGTAGTCACGTGCATCTTTCCCATCGATATAGACCGTTCCTTTGGTAGGATCGTAAAAGCGACTAATTAAGTTCACTAAGGTTGATTTACCCGAACCTGTTTCACCCAAAATCCCTAAAGTTTGTCCGGATTTAATTTCAAATGAAATATCCTTTAAGACAGGGGTGTTCGGATCATCCGCAAATTCAAAGTTAACATGTTCAAAGCGAATATCACCTTTTAATTTCGGCATATCACTGACATCTTCTACCGGAATCGCAGGTTCATAATTTAACATATCCATAATTTTAATCGAAGAAGCTTGAAATCGTTGGACATCATTAATTAACCAACCACTCATGCGCATCGGGTTGTTTAACATCCATAAAAAACCATTAAAGGCAACAAGGTCACCAATCGACATTTGGTCTTTAATCACTAAATAACCACCAAAAATCAAGGTAATGACACTCAATGAATTCGCTAGGAAATCAAGTGTAGGTAAATGATCACGAGTCACCTCAGCAGACGCCATATTTTTTTGTTTAAAATCTTCATTGTGACGATTGAATTTTTCAATTTCAAAGTCTTCACGGACAAACGCTTTGACCACGCGATTTCCAGAAATATTTTCTTCTACCATTGAGTTTAGACGGGCAAAACTTTCTCGAATAGCCAAGAAACGCGGCATACTTTTTTGCGTCATACTGCGAGCCAGTAAGTAGATAAAGGGCGTGACCGCAACGAGTGCTAGCATCAATGGCCATGAAATATAGGCCATGACAATAACGGCTGCCAAAAACCAGACGATACATTCGACAATATTGTAACTGACCCAAGAGACAAAGTGACGGATGGCATCGGTATCCCCAGTCATACGAGCCATAATATCCCCAACTTTTGTATGGTTGAAAAAGTTGAAGTCCATCTTGTTTAATTTATCATACAGTTCATTCCGTAAGGTGAAAACCGCATCTTGACCACTTTTTTCGTATAACATTTGATAAGTATAACGAACAACCGTACGAAAAAGGGTAATTCCGATCATCAAGAGTAAGATTTTTCCGAGACGTTCCGGTTGGTTTTGACCGATTACTTCGTCAATTAAAATCCCACTTAAAAATGGGTTGATAACGACTAAGACCGCATTCAAAATTAAGAAGATAGAAGCGATTATTAGGCGTGGGGTATAAGGTTTGACATATTGCCAAATCCAAGTAAATGGGTTCATTGTAGATAACTCCTCCTTATTTAATAATTTCATGTTCTATCTTACTATTTACGAATCATTATTAAATGGAATATGTACAAAAAAATATGGAATATCCCATTTATTTTTGTGGTAAAATGAAATGGAGAGAAAAAGGGAGGGAAATCCATGCCGATTATCAATTCACATACTTTTAATCCAGAAATTGTTTATGCTTTCGATTGCTGGAATAGTGAAGGTCATTTTAATGCCCCACATTCACATGAATATACAGAAATTTCAATTATGTTGGAAGGTGAAGCCTTATATACGATTGAAGATGAAAAACATTTAGTGAAAGCAAATACCGTGATGATTTTTAATCCCGGAGTAGTGCATTGGGAAAAGCAACCATTGAATACTAGCGCCCATGAATTACATATAGGAATTCGTAATTTTTTATTAACCGGGTACCCCAAAGATACGATGCCGAATAAAGAGACGATTTTATCGCCTCAGGGTAACCACCATAAAATTATGGATATTGCTTGGAATATCGTCCATGAATTAGAACAAGAATCTTTAGAGTTTCGAGCAATGACCAAAGCTTTAACGGTACAATTAATCGTCCAAATTATTCGAAGTTTAGAAGCTTCACAAGGCTTAAATTTAATCGGGATTAATCCAACACTTTCTAGAAAACAAAACTTAGTGACGGATGCTTTGCATTATATCGATCGACATTATAATGAAGAATTAACCATTGATCAAATTGCACAAGAATTATTAATTAGTCCGACATATTTATCGCGTATTTTTAAAGAAGTACAAGAAATTTCGGTCATTAATTATTTAATTGATATACGGATGAAGCACGCTTCAACTTTACTAAAAGAATCCAATTTAGCGGTAAAAGAAGTAGCGCAATTAGTCGGTTATCAAGACCCGCTCTATTTTAGTAAGCAATTTAAAAAATATTTCGGCAAAACTCCAAGTCATTATAAGACGAGTTAACCTTCCAAGCATAAGGTGACTAGGATAAATTAGTAGTAAACAATCGATTGAATTTTGCTTTACCGCAATTATTTATAAAATGCATAGATGAAGTAACCTTGATAAGACAGGGTATACAACGCTTCGCCAATCAAATCATTTAATAATGTTGCAATCGTTCTGGTAAAGATTGAGGGCATACCTAGTTAAGATGTCTTTATTTAAGGACTTTCACGACATGCTATTATCAGGTTCACCAACGCTAGCCAAATACTTTAAAAATTATCTTTGATGCTATCTATTTAATTTAGAGGTCATTGGTTGAGTGGCTTCAAATGGCGTGTTAGGTAGCTGAGAATAAGCTTAAAAAATTCAGTCAAGTTAGTGCACGTTAATTAACCGAGTGCCTACTTTTAAGTGCTTGTTTTAATAATGAGATAGTAGGGCGAGTCTTATTGTTTGAATATCTTTTATATTTTCATTACACTTGGTCTATCAAGTAGAAGGAGGAACAAACAATGAACAAGAACTTAAAAGACCCGAGAACGATGTATCATCCGGGCAAGTTTCAAGATCAAGAACAAGACACTCCAGCACTACAAGATGAAATGTTACCAGAACCTGATTGCGGTGAAAAGTCCTATAAAGGAAATAACCGCTTAACAGGCAGAACTGCTTTAATTACTGGGGGAGATTCGGGAATCGGACGCGCTGTTGCGATTGCTTTTGCACGTGAAGGTGCCGATGTTGCGATTCAATATTTCCCAGGCGAAGAACAAGATGCATTAGAAGTAAAAGAAATTATTGAAAAAGAAGGATGTCGCTCATTATTGCTGCCAGTTGATTTACGCGATCAAAATGTTGCGACAGAGATTGTTGAGCAGACCGTTAAAGAACTCGGTAAACTTGATATTTTAGTTTTAAATGCGGCTCAACAAATCGCAGTAGAAAGTCTTTCTGAATTAAGTATTGAACAAGTAGAAGACACGTTCAAAGTTAATATTATCTCGATGTATGAGACTGTGAAAGCAGCTGAAAAGCATTTACCAACAGGGGCAACAATAGTAACGACTACTTCGGTACAAGCAACGAGTCCTAGTCCACAATTAATGGATTATGCCGCTACTAATGCAGCAGTCACTAATTTCACTAAAAATTTAGCTCAATATTTTGCTAAAAAAGGTATCCGAGTCAATGGGGTAGCACCGGGACCAATCTGGACACCCCTTCAATTAGATGACGGTCAATTAGAAGGAAAATTACCTGAATTTGGACAAGCTAGCTTATTAGGTCGTGCAGGACAACCAGTTGAATTAGCACCGGTTTATGTCTTTTTAGCTTCAGAAGAATCGTCATATGTCACCTCACAAATTTATGGTGTCACTGGCGGTCAAGCAATAAATTAAGGAGGCTGGGCAAAAACTTTTTAAATTTTGTTCAGACATATCTATTTAATTCACAGCGCAGTGGTTGAGTGGTCTCAAACTGCGTCTTAATGAGGCTGAGAATAATCTTGACCAATTCACTCAGATTAGTGCTCGATAATTAAAATCGCCGTGGTTGAGTGGCCTCAACCTGCGTCTTAACGACTTGTTTGAGGCCTACTCAACTGTGCGGGGGTAGGCCGACGAAGCGAAAATCATTCGATTTTCTACTTCTGGTCTACTCCCAACTGTGCGGGGGTGGGCAGACGAAGCGAAAATCAACTGATTTTCTACTTCTTGTCCACTCCCAATTTTTTACGAAAAGTTCAGTAAGACAGCTCGATGTTTTACTGGCTTTTTTTGTGCATTCAGCGTTTTTTAAGAGTGAGCTTTGGATTCATGTTCACTAGGTAACATTATGTAATTGTGCTTGAATATGTTGGGCTTTCAATTTTGAAGCTTCTGGTATTAAGCCATAATAAGTGATTGAGTTATTTTGTATCATGCAGTTATAGGCTATTGAGTTTGACTTTTGTATATTGCACGATTTTAGTGATTGATTTTGATGACGTGTTGAATTAACTAATTTCCACCTGATAAAGGTTATTTGGCTAATATTTTTTCTTTTACAACAAAATTTTCATATAAATAAATAACATAATCAATTTTGTTAGCATTTTCATAAAAGCAATATTATACTAGAAGTGGAGTAGTAAAATTCGAGGAGGTTTCTCATGAACGAAGAAAAGTTTATTATGGCGATTGATCAAGGTACGACCTCATCACGCGCAATTATTTTTAATAAAAAAGGGGAAATGGTGGCTTCCTACCAAAAAGAATTTCCTCAAATATTCCCTAAAGCTGGTTGGGTAGAACATGATGCAAATCTTATTTGGAACTCAGTCCAATCCGTTATCGCGGGAGCGTTTATTGAAAGCGGCGTGAAACCTAGCCAAATTGAAGCGATTGGGATTACTAACCAACGTGAAACAACGGTGGTCTGGGATAAAAACACCGGTTTGCCTATTTATAATGCGATTGTCTGGCAATCACGACAAACAGCTTATTTAGCAGATGAATTAATTGATGCGGGGTATAAAGAGTTATTCCACCAAAAAACTGGATTAGTGATTGATGCTTATTTCTCAGCGACTAAAATTCGTTGGATTTTAGACCATGTTGAAGGAGCGCAAGAACGAGCAGAAAGAGGCGAATTGTTATTTGGTACAATTGACACTTGGTTAGTCTGGAAATTGACCAATGGTGCGACGCATGTCACTGATTATACTAATGCCGCCCGTACTATGTTATTTAATATTAATGATTTACAATGGGATGAGGAGATTTTAGAAATCTTGAATATTCCAACCACAATGTTACCGGAAGTGAAATCTAACTCAGAGATTTATGGTACCACTGCTTCCTTTCATTTCTATGGTGGAGAAGTGCCCATCTCAGGAATGGCTGGAGACCAACAAGCTGCTTTATTTGGCCAATTAGCTTTTGAAAAAGGGATGGTTAAAAATACCTATGGAACAGGCTCATTTATCATTATGAATACCGGTGAAGAGGCCTTAATTTCGAAAAACAATCTCTTAACCACGATTGGTTATAGTATTAATGGCAAAGTGAACTATGCACTAGAAGGGTCTATTTTTGTAGCCGGTTCGGCGATTCAATGGCTTCGTGATGGCTTAAAAATGATTGAATCATCACCAGAGTCCGAGCGTTTAGCGGAAAAATCGACGAATAACGATGAAGTCTATATTGTGCCGGCATTTACCGGTCTAGGAGCTCCATATTGGAATTCAGATGCACGAGGCTCAGTCTTTGGATTAACCCGGGGGACGACACGTGAAGATTTCGTTAAAGCAACTTTACAATCGATTGCCTACCAAGTCCGTGACATTATTGAAACGATGCAAAGTGACTCAGGTATAGAGATACCGGTCTTAAAAGTTGACGGTGGCGCAGCGATGAATGACTTTTTATTACAGTTCCAAGCAGATATTTTAGGCATTGAAATTGCGCGTGCCACTAATTTAGAGACCACGGCTTTAGGTGCAGCGTTATTAGCTGGATTAGCGGTTGGTTTCTGGCGTGATATGGACGAGATTAGATCTTTAAATGCTACCAGTCAATTATTTAAACCTGAAATGAACAATGCCCGTAAGGAGCAACTATATCGTGGATGGCAAAAAGCGGTAGCGGCGACGCAATTATTCGCTGAACGCGATGAAACCAATATTGAATAAAATTATCAAAATATTCAGCTAAAATAGTATCTTATTTATTGGCATAAGGGTGAGCATCAATTTGATTAATTCAATTAAGTTATCGCTCAATAATTAAAGCACAGTAGGTGAGTGGTCTCAAGCGCCGTCTTTAAGTTACTGAGAATAAACTTGAAAAATTCAATCAAGTTATTGTTGATCAATTAAAGCGAGTAGGTCAAGCTGCGTCTTAAAGACACGTTTGATAGCTACCTAATTGTGCGAAGGGAACAGACTAAGCGAAAATCATTCGATTTGTTAATTCTGATCCACTCCCAACTGTGCAAGGAAGGGAACAGACGAAGCGAAAATCATTTGATTCGCTAATTCTAATCCACTCCCAACTTTGCGAGGGTGGGCCGACGAAATGAAAATTATTTAATTTTCTAGTTCTGGTCATTTACAACTGTGCAAGGATGGTCAGGAGAAGCGAGAGCCCATCAATTTTCTAGTTCTGGCCAACTCGCTAACACAAATAGTATGTTGATTAATTTTGCAAATCGGATCAACATTATGAAAATTATTATAACGGACAACCCCATTATTTTATTCAAGAATGTCCGACCTAATTTTCATCTGTAATTGATTTCGCAAATATACAATAGAAAGGAATCAAATTATGAAATTATCATTTGAATCAAGAAGACAATCGATTGCGAAGATGCAAGAACAAATCCTAGATTTATTGATTATCGGAGGAGGTATCACCGGGGCGGGTGTGGCGTTACAAGCAGCAGCTTCAGGTTTACAAACGGGCCTAATTGAAATGCAAGACTTTGCTGAAGGGACTTCTTCGCGTTCAACCAAATTAGTGCATGGTGGGTTACGTTATTTAAAACAATTTGATGTTGAAGTCGTATCAGACACGGTTTCCGAACGAGCGGTGGTCCAACAAATCGCTCCTCACATTCCTAAAGCCGATCCGATGTTATTGCCGGTCTATGATGAACCAGGAGCTACTTTTACTCAATTCCGCTTAAAAGTAGCGATGGATTTATATGATCTATTAGCTGGGGTGAACAACACACCTTTAGCCAATAAAATGTTAACTAAAGCCGAAGTTTTAGAACGCGAACCCGATTTAAGTCCTGAAGGCTTAGTAGCCGGTGGGGTGTATCTAGACTATCGTAATAATGATGCGCGTTTAGTAATTGAAAATATCAAAAGAGCGTCACAAGATGGGGCTTTTATCGCCAGTCGTGTAAAAGCAGTCGGCTTATTATTTGATGACGAAGGGCAAGTCATCGGTGTTGAAGCTAAAGATTTATTGAATGACACGACGTTTGAGATTAAAGCACGAGTGGTGATTAATACGACGGGACCATGGTCTGATACTATCCGTCAATTAGATGATCAACATCAAACAGCGATTATGCGTCCTACTAAAGGGATTCATTTAGTGGTAGATGAAAGTGTCATTAAAGTCTCACAACCTACTTATTTTGATAGTGGCGAAGGTGATGGCCGTATGATTTTTGTGTTACCACGAGAAAATAAAACCTACTTTGGTACCACCGATACGGATTATAATGGTGATTTAGCTCATCCACGAGTCACCCAAGAAGATGTGGATTACCTCTTACGTATCGTAAACCGTCGTTACCCTAAAGCAAATGTCACCTTAAGTGATATAGAATCTTCATGGGCAGGTTTACGTCCATTGATTTCAGGCAATGCTGCCTCTGATTATAATGGTGGCAACTCCGGTAAAGTTTCCGATGAATCGTTTAATCATTTAATCGATACGGTTAAAGCTTATTTAGACGGCGAAGCAAATCGTGCAGCTGTTGAGTCTGCAGTGGGGTCATTAGAAGGATCTGTCTCTGAGAAAACATTAGACCCTTCAGCAGTCTCTAGAGGGTCAAGTTTAGAATTAGATCCAAATGGTTTATTAACTTTAGCGGGTGGTAAAATTACCGACTACCGTAAAATGGCAGAAGGAGCCTTATTAAAGATATTAGATATCTTATCAGAGCAACACCATTTACATTTTAGAATGATTAATTCGAAGACCTATCCGGTATCAGGGGGAGAATTTAACCCAGCGAATGTCGATGAAGAGTTAGAAACTTTAGCAGAATTAGGAGTGAGACGTGGTTTATCAAGAGAAGATGCCCGTTATTTAGCTAACTTATACGGATCAAACGTACCTAAAGTCTTTAACTTAACGAATAAATATCCATTTGGCCACAAATTATCATTGAAAGATTGGATTTCTTTACAATATTCAATGGAAGAAGAATTAGCATTAACGCCAGTGGACTATTTATTACGTCGTACTAATTATATTTTATTTATGCGTGAGCAAGTTGATCAAATGGTTGAACCAGTATTACAAACCATGCGTGAATATTATGATTGGGATGAGGCTACTACGCAAAAATATCATGATGAATTAATCGCAACATTAAATGAAAATGATTTGAAACACCTCAAATAATAGAAAAGAGGAGAGGACTATGTCTTTTTTTGGAAAGATAGATTTTAATCGATTATCAGAGACGGAAAAGGTTTTGTATCATTATATGTCGAGTAATATTGAGAAAATTCCTTATATGCGAATTCGCGAAGTGGCAACGGAATCACATACATCGGCCTCATCGGTGATGCGATTTATTCGCAAATTAGGATTTGATAGTTATGCAGAATTTAAAATTAATGTCAAAACGCATCAACCAGGTGACACGTCTGTTATTAATAGTGAAGGGCTTATTTCGCCAAGTACGTTTCCGAGTAATACTGAGTTTACGATGCAGCAGATTGCAGAAAAGATGCTTGAATCAGAAAATGTTATCTTTTATGGGATTGGGGCATCGGGTACGATGTGTGAGTACGCAGCTAGAAGATTTGCGACCTTAGGAATTAATAGCTTTGGTTTGGTGGATAATACGTATCCAATTTCTGGAAAATTACGTAACACGACAGACAATATGATTATTGCATTATCCATTACTGGTAACACGAATGAGGTTACTGAAATTGTAAATGGATTTCGCAATCGTCCCGATTTTACCGTAGTAGCGATAACCAGTGATCCAACAAGTCAATTGGCCATCATGGCTGATTTTGTTTTAAGTTATGAAACTGATATTTGGCGGATTAATTTGCATGAAGATTTTACATCACAAATACCCGCAATATTCCTTATCGAAGCTTTATCAAAAGTCTTATATAATACGATTAATCCTGAAAAATGAAGATATTTAAATAGAACAAGTGAAATTTAAAGAATAAACATTGAGTTGGTACATGGTGTACCACCTTGATGTTTATTCTTTTTTAATAGTAAACGTACCAACAATCCCGATATTAATGAAATGTAAGCGGTGTATCGATATAATGAGAGTTGTGAAGGGAGTGATACGGATGAAACAAATGCCAGAAAACTTTCTATGGGGAGGCGCCGTAGCTGCTCACCAAATTGAAGGTGGATGGAATGAAGGTGGGAAAGGAATCAGTACAGCTGATGTTATGACGGCTGGCAGTAACGGAGTTGCTAGAAAAATTACTGATGGCATCCAACCTGACAAGTATTATCCAAATCATGAAGCGATTGACTTTTACCATCGCTATAAAGAAGATATTCAGTTGTTTAAAGAACTAGGATTAAAAGCCTTTAGAACATCAATAAATTGGACACGAATTTTTCCAAACGGCAATGATGAAGAACCCAATGAGGCTGGGTTACAATTTTACGATGATTTATTTGATGAATTATTAGCGAATGACATTGAACCAGTTATCACCTTATCACATTTTGAAATCCCATATAATTTGTATAAAGAATTTGGTGGTTTTCGTAGTAAAGAAGTCATCGATTGTTTTGTAAAATATGCTGAAGTTGTAATGAACCGCTATAAAAACAAAGTAAAATACTGGATGACCTTTAATGAAATTAATAACCAAGCCGACGGACAACATGAAATCCATACATGGACCAATTCAGCCATTCTTTTTGAAGAAGGAGAAAATCGAGAAGAAATTATTTATCAAGCTGGACTAAATGAACTCATTGCATCAGCTAAAGTCGTTAAGTTAGGTCATCAAATCAATCCGGAATTTCAAATTGGCTGTATGATGGCTTATGTACCAGTTTATCCCTATTCAAGTAATCCAGATGATCAAATGGCTGCCTTAAAAGTAATGCAGAGACGTTATTTTTATAGCGATGTCCATGCTAAAGGGGAGATTCCTAATTATGTTTTAAATGAATGGGCAGATAAAGGATATGAAATTGACTATTCTGATGAAGAACTTAAGGCTTTGAAGGAAGGCACAGTCGACTATATAGGATTTAGCTACTATATGTCAGGAACTGTTACGACTTTACAAGATAAAGGTGGTTATGAGATACCAGATTATAAAAATAGTAAATGGTTATCAAATCCATTTGTTAAAACAAGTGATTGGGGATGGCAAATTGATCCGGTAGGCTTACGCTATATTTTAAATGTCATTCATGAGCGTTATGATTTACCATTGTTTATTGTTGAAAATGGTTTTGGCGCTTATGACAAAGTTGAAGCGGACGGCAGTATCAATGATCAATACCGCATTGATTACTTAAAGGCTCACATCGAACAATTAAAAGCAGCAGTATTAGATGATGGGGTTAATTTATTGGGATACACACCATGGGGCATTATTGATATTGTCAGCTTTGGTACAGGAGAGATGGAAAAACGTTACGGCATGATTTATGTTGATAAAGATAATCAAGGTAATGGCACCTTAAAACGTTCGAAGAAAAAATCGTTTGCTTGGTATCAACAAGTTATTAATAGTAATGGTGAGGAATTATAAGATAATAGCCTTTCATGAAAAAAGTCATTGAAAGGCATCCTTTTGAAGTGAAAATAAAAACGTTTTTATCGTTAAAAAATAAAAAGGAGACCATAATGGAACAAGAAAAGTTAAAAGATTTATTGAAACAAATGACTTTAGAAGAAAAAATTGGTCAAATGACTCAACTTACACCCACTTTCTTCTCAGAAAGTGGAGAAATAACTGGACCAATGTTAGAACTGGGATTAAGTTTAGAACAACTTAATTCGATAGGAACGGTACTAGGAACTCATACGAAAGAAGAAGTCATTAATATTCAGAAAACTTATTTAGAACAAAGTCGATTAAAAATACCTTTAATTTTTATGGCAGATGTCATTCACGGATATGAAACGATTTTCCCAATTCCATTGGCATTAGCAAGTTCTTTTAATCCGAATCTGGTGAAGAGGATGGCTCATTTATCAGCAAAAGAAGCTGCAGCTGCCGGAATACATGTTACTTTTTCACCAATGGCTGACTTAGTAAGAGATGCACGTTGGGGACGCGTTTTAGAAAGTAATGGAGAGGATCCTCATCTAAATACCATTATGACCAAAGCCTATGTCGAAGGATATCAAGGAGATGGATTGACTAATAAGCAAAATATTGCGGCTTGTGTCAAACATTTCGTAGGTTATGGTGAATCTCAAGGTGGGAAGGATTATAACACCGTCGACATGTCTGATGTGGTTTTGTTCCAAGACCATTTACCAAGTTTTAAAGCAGCAATCGATGCCGGAGCAAAATTAGTAATGTCTTCTTTTAATTTATTTAGAGGCGTCCCAGTAACGGCAAGTCATTATTTATTGACGGAAGTGTTAAGAGACCATTTAGCATTTGATGGAGTGGTTATTTCAGATTGGGCAGCTGTAAGTGAATTAGTTCAGCATCGGGTAGCTGATTCAAAAGCTAGTGCAAGTAAAAAAGCTTTCGAAGCAGGTGTTGAAATTGATATGATGACGGATTTTTATTTAAATTCATTACCAGATTTGGTGAAATCAGGAGAGGTTTCAGAACAAATGATCGATGAAACTGTAATGCGCATTTTAGAATTAAAAAATGAACTAGGACTCTTTGAAGATCCATATCGTGGCTTAAATGATAATTTCACAATAGAAGAAGATTTAAGATTAGAATCCAGAAAAATTGCAACAGAATCAATGGTGCTATTAAAAAATAAAGATCAAGTTCTACCACTTAAACCTACTGAAAAAATAGGCTTAGCAGGATCAAAGGCGACATCAAGAGATACCTTAGGGGCTTGGTCTTGGATTGGGGAAATTGATGCAAGTATTGCTATTGCAGAGGCTTTTGCAGAAACAGAAATGATAGTTGATTTAGCAGAGCAAATCGTGGATTTCGATCGATTCCAATTGGTGGATAAAGTGGTGATTGCAGTAGGGGAAACCGGAACAGAAGCCGGAGAAGCAGCAAGTAAAACCAATATTAAATTAACTCCTCAAGATATCGAAACTGTAAAACAGGTTTATCAATGGAATAAAAATATTGTACTAGTAGTATATTCAGGCAGACCACTTGATTTAACAGATATCGAGCCATATGTGAAAGCAATTCTATATGCATGGTTTCCTGGAAGTGAAGCGGGACGAGCAATTGTTGATGTTTTAACTGGAAAAACGAATCCATCAGCAAAACTCCCCATAAGTTTACCACGTTCCGTTGGACAAATGCCATTGCATTATAATCACTACTCAACCGGACGACCGTTTAACGAAGAAAATCCAACTATTCGTTATATGTCACGTTATTTAGACGTCATGGATGGACCACTCTATCCTTTTGGACATGGATTAAATTATAGTGAAATAGAACTTACAGAAGCTAATATCGTAGATAAACAAAACAAATTTATCGTGCACTATACTTTAAGTAATCAAAGTGATGTTGATGGGCAAGAAGTAGTTCAATTTTATATTCGTGACTGTGTATCGGAAGTGGTACGGCCAGTGAGAGAATTAAAACATTTTGAAAAAGTCAGTGTGAAAGCGAACGCAATTTACCAGGGAAGCTTTGAAATTACGATAGATAATTTAGCTTATGTTCATAGTGATTTAAAACGATTTACGGATCCTGGAAAATTTGAATTATATTTAGGCTTTGATAGTAATGCACCTAAGTTAGGTGAGTGGGAATACCAAGGTTAATTTAGAAAGGAGTTGAGATGGTTGCCAAAGAAAGTATCAATCAAAGATGTAGCCAAAGCGGCAGGCGTCTCAATTTCAACAGTTTCAAACGCATTAAATGGGGTTGATGTTGTTACGGATAAAACGCGTAGTAAAGTATTAGCGATTGCCAAAGAATTAAATTATGTCCCTAATTATATGGGACGTCAGTTAAAGTCGGGTAAAACGAAGATGATTGGCTTTTATACTAAGAGTATTGATCCACCATATTTTTCAACGGTAGCAGATACTTTAGCTAGAGAATTATCGCAAAGAGGTTATGGACTTAATATTATGATGTCTCATCATAAAGAAGATATTATCCGTCAAATACTAGGTGGAACTATTGATGGCTTAATAGGGTTTGATGAAATACTTAACCGTCATGATATTGCTAGAATTGAAAAATCAGGTCTTAAAACAGTGTTAATGGATCGTCAGCTATCAGCCCCCAATATTAGTAGTGTGATTTTTGATAGTGTTTCAATGGGGATGGAAGTTACTGAATACTTAATTTTCAATGGCCATAAAAAAATAGGTTTTATTAAAGGATTCGATGGCGTTTATGATAGTGATTGTAGAGTAGCAGGTTTTATGGAGTCAATGAAGAAAAATCAGCTTAATGTTAACCGACAATGGATTTATGAGGGGGCTTTATAGAGGAGCATACTTATGATGCGACTAAAGAATGGTTAATAAAGGTACCAGAATTACCGACTGCATTAATAGCAGGAAATGATTCCAGTGCTATTGGAGCACTTAGGGCTTTTAAAGAATTAGGAATTAATGTTCCAAATGACATTAGTCTAATTGGCTTTGATGATATTCCATTATTAAATTATATTCATCCAAAACTGACTACTTACCATTTACCAATTATTGAACAAGGAAAGGTAGCTGTCGCACAATTATTTGATATGTTAGAAAATAATCAACAAGGGACTATCATTGAATTAGGAGGACATTTAGTTCTTCGTGATTCCGTAAAAAATCTAAAGGAGGTTTTAGAATGAATAAATTTTGGAAAAGCTTTAGAACACAAGCTCCTTACCAAATAATGGTTTGGCCAGGAATAATATTAATGGCCGTATTCAATTTCATTCCAATGTATGGTATTTTAATCGCATTTAAGGATTATTCTGTTTTTGATACAATTGCCAATGCTGAGTGGGTTGGATTCCAGTATTTTGAAGAATTTTTCAGTGATCCAAACTTTTGGAAAGTATTAAAAAACACAGTAGGGATTAGTTTCTTCAAATTAATTATAGGATTTCCATTAGCAATTTTTGTAGCAGTCATGATTAATGAATTAGTAAGTCCTAAATTTAAGAAAATGGTCCAAACTGTTTCATATTTGCCCCATTTTCTATCGTGGGTAATTTTAGGAGGGATGTTTATTACATGGTTATCCGATGCCGGACTAGTTAATAATTTATTACGTGATTTAAATTTAATAGACAAGCCAATTCGTTTCTTAACAGATAGTAAAAAATATTGGGCAATTGCAGTTATTTCTGATATCTGGAAAGAATTAGGTTGGAATACTATCTTATATATTGCGGCTATGACCGGTATTAACCCAGCTTTATATGAAGCAGCAAAAATTGATGGAGCAACTAAAATGCAACAAATCTTTAAGATTACAATCCCATCTATTCGACATATTATTGCTTTAACATTTGTTTTATCAGTTGGCGGATTATTAGGTTCCAACCTTGATCAAACTTTAGTATTACAAAATCCTGTAAACTATCAAGCAAGTGAGGTTATTAACTCATATGTATATAAGATGGGGATTCAACAAGGGGATTTCTCATATGCAGCCGCTATCGGTTTATTTGTATCGTTCTTCTCATTGATTTTAGTTGTCGTCACACATTTAGTGACACGAAGAATTAGTGATGAATCAGTATTCTAGAAAGGAGTGTTAATGTGAACAACAAATCTTTAGATGAGAAAGTATTTGATATTGTTAATGTTATTTTTATGATCTTTTTCGTGGCAATTATTGCATTACCACTCTTAAATATTTTGGCTTTATCATTTAATGACGCAACAGACGCTATAAAAGGAGGGATATATTTTTGGCCTAGACAGTTCTCATTAGAAAGTTACTATACAGTTTTTGAGGACCCAGCTATTTATAAAGCAGCAGTAGTATCGATAGCTAAAACATTAATTGGGGTGGTGACTCATACCTTACTTACGGCTATCGTGGCCTATGGGATGTCTAAGAAGTTTTTAATTGGTCGTAGTATTTACATGAAAATGGGAATTATCGCGATGTTTGTTAATGGTGGGATGATTCCAACATTCCTAGTATTTAAAGCAATGGGGCTTTTAAATAATTTCTGGGTATATATTTTACCAGTATTATTCTCATTCTATGACATGGTAATTATGATGAATTTCTTCAGAAATATACCAAGTTCATTAGAAGAATCAGCAGAAGTAGATGGTGCTAATCCTTTTACTATCTTCTTCAAAATTATCTTACCATTATCATTACCAGTTTTAGCAACCATTGCATTATTCCATGGTGTATATCAATGGAATGATTATATGACCGCTAATATTTATGTTGATAATCGTGAACTTTATCCCTTACAAATGTTGTTATATCGTATAGTATCAGAAAACTTATCGCCAGCCGTCGCAACAGGAACCAATGTTGTGCGTAAGACAACATCACAATCACTACAATTAGCGACGATGGTTGTGACGACAGTACCTGTTGTCATAATCTATCCATTTTTACAAAAATACTTTATTCATGGTATGACGTTAGGTTCAGTTAAAGAATAGGAGAAAATAATAATGAAAAAATTACAAAAACTTTCCGTTTTATTTAGCACAGCTCTAGTTTTAGGTTCTTCAGTCAATTTAGCATCAATCGCTGAAGCAGCTGATTATAATTTACCAGATGCTCGTTTTGAAGTAGATCCGTCGACTCCTTCTTGGGAAAAAGATAAAGAACATCCTGCAAAACTACGATGGTATGTTAACTTTGATTGGTATGCACGGTCTGCCTGGGGTATTGACGTAGTTTCAAGAAAAATTAAAGAAGATATGAATATTGAAGTTGAATTTATACCTGGAAATAATGAAAACCTTAATACAATGATGGCAGGTGGCGACTTACCAGATATCATTACATTTGACAAGAATATCAATCATGCAAATGATGCGGATAAATTCGCTATTCCTTTAAATTTATTAGCTGAGAAGTATGATCCATATTTCTTAGAATCAGCAGCTAAAAAAGAAACTTTAGCATGGTATACACATGAAGATGGTAATATTTATGGTTATCCAAGCTTCTCTACAACGAAACAAGACTATGAAGATGGTAATGTTGTAGGTGACCAAGTATTTATCGTACGTAAGGATATTTATGAAGCAATTGGTAGTCCTGATATGTCAACACCTGAAGGATTCCTACAAGCATTGAGAGATGCACAAGAAAAATTCCCAGAGACAGATGATGGTGCTCCAATTGTACCATTTGCAGGTACAGCTTTAGATATTGCAAATGGTGGAGATGGTGCTTTTGGAGGGATTTTACAAGACTTCTTAAATATACCTGTAACTGTAGATGGCAAATGGAACGATCGTGATGTTAATGAAGACTATATCAATTGGATTGATACATTCCGTCAGGCCTATAGTGAAGGCTTAATGTCACCCGATCAATTCTCAGATAATGACAATACAATGAAAGAGAAAATGGCATTAGGAACGTATTTCGCATACCTACATACGAATACAAAAGGTTTAAATGAGTTTATGTCAAATAATAATGCACGTAATGCAGAACAAACATATATTGCAGTGGATGGACCAAAAAATGCAAAAGGTGAAGATCCAACCTTTACAGGAGGGAATATTGGTGGATGGACTGCAACGTATATAACTCGTTCTACAAAAGAACCACAAAAAGCAATGGAGTTATTAACATACTTAGCTTCAGAGTATGGTACAATGGTAGCAGTATTTGGGGTAGAAGGTGAAACATATAATCTTGTTGATGGTCAAGTGGAATATACTAAAGAAACAGAAGACTTGCGTAACTCAGATATCGCAACGTTTGATAAAGAAGTAGGTATTGGTAACTATTGGTTTGTTTCTAACGATAATTATGCTAATCAAATGGGCCAAAAACCAGCTACCTCAATTCGAGAAATGGTAGAATGGGCTCAAGATAAATTAGCTCCACGTTTCGAAATTGAAGACATCGAACCAAAAGAAGGATCATTAAACCGAAACTTAGTTAACTTAAATAATGCACGTGTTCAAGCTTTAGTAGCGTTTATTCAATCACCAGATTCAGAAACTGGTAAACAAGTATGGCAAGACTACTTAGATAGTCGTGACAGCTTTGGCTTCCAAGAAATTGTGGAACACCGTAATGCGAAAATTGCAGAAAACATTGCTAAATTAGGCGAATAATCGCTTTAAATGAATAGAAAGTAGTGATTGGAATGTTCTCATTAGAAGGAAAATTATATCGAGGATTAGCAGTTTTGTGGCACTTAATTTATGTCAATGTATTGGTCATGATTTTTTCATTACCTATCATTACTATCGGTGCGGCGTTAACAGCTGGAATCAATGTAATCGAACCTTCTGGTGGGAACATTTTTTATCGTTTTTTTGAGTCATTTAAAAAGAACTGGTTGGTTTCTTTACCAATCTTGGTTATTAATTTTATTTCAGTATATTTTTATTTTATGTTTGATATGACGATGTTAGAAACACCTTTAAAAATGTTATATTATGTATTTATCATCTTTCTATTGAATTTTAATGTAAACTGCTATGTCATATTGTCAAAGGTACAAAATATAAAAATTTTTGACATGTTTCGATATGGATTTATGTTAACCGTGATTTCCATAGCTAAAACAATTTGGATTCCAGTGGTTTGGGTGTTGTTGGTCCTTTATGCCTATCCCTATCTTGGCTTAA
Source organism: Globicatella sp. PHS-GS-PNBC-21-1553 (assembly GCF_033564055.1). Taxonomy (NCBI): domain Bacteria; kingdom Bacillati; phylum Bacillota; class Bacilli; order Lactobacillales; family Aerococcaceae; genus Globicatella; species Globicatella sp. PHS-GS-PNBC-21-1553. The sequence goes on along the minus strand of NZ_CP085470.1, from coordinate 537,842 downwards.
TACTAAACTTGATGTTAGTCAGTTTACCGTTATATGTACACATAAAAATGAATCTAAAAGAAGTAAAAATTATTAAAGACTATTTATCAAACATAGGAAAGGAAGGTTAGAGATGTTTTTAGGTATTGACATTGGAGGGACCTTTATAAAATATGGTTTAGTAGATGAAGAAGGTAATATTACGCAAAAGGATAAAGTGCCAACACCATTAGAAAAAGACCCCTTTATAGAAACACTTGTTAAAATTATTAACCAATTTTCAAATGAATCAGTTGAGGGGATTGGGATTAGTATGCCTGGAGTCATTCGAGAAGATGGGTTCTTGATTACTGCCGGCGCTATTCGTAGTATTTATCAAATTAATTTGATTGATATTTTGCATCAATATACCGATTTGCCGATTACCGTCGATAATGATGGGAATAGTGTCGCAATCGCAGAAAAATGGTTGGGAAATGCACAAGACTTAAGTAACTATATTTGTATGGTATTGGGTACAGGTATTGGCGGTGGTTTTGTCATTAACGACCAAGTTTACCGTGGTTTTAACGGGATGGCCGGCGAGTTCGGGTGGATGATAATGGAACATGTACCAGAAGTAGGTTCAATAGAATTGAATTCGAGCTTAAATTATCATGGGGCGGTTATTTTAGGGTTGTGTGGTGTCTATAATAAATTACATAAAGAGCAAGATCCTAATTTTGAGGAAGTCACTGATGCACGAATCGTTTTAGAAAACGAAGATAATGATCCATTTGCTAAACAGGCAGTCGAAACTTTCTATTCCGCTCTTTCAAAAGCGATTATTAACCTAGATAGTTTATTTGATCCGCAAGCTATCTTAATTGGTGGGGGTATTACCGAGAATCCGGCTTTTTATGATCGCTTAATGAAGATGCATGCGAAAATTGTAGAACGTCATGAAAGTTATCACTTTATGGTTGGTAAAACAGCTTGTGATGTTAAACTTGCGAAGCTTAAAAATGATGCAGGTTTATTAGGAGCCGTGTATCAAATTAAACAAAAAGTACAACAACTTAATGCAAACTAATTTTTTATTTTAGCAGTAAACTTAATTAAGTAGCTCTCTTAAATTTTTCGAGATTTAAGAGAGCTTTTTTGCTTCAATCTAGCAAAGAATATCTAACTTACGACACATCCGCTCAGTGACTTTTTGCTTCAATCTAGCAAAGAATATCTAACTTACGACACATCCGCTCAGTGACTTTTTGCTTCAATCTAGCAAAGAATATCTAACTTACGACACATCCGCTCAGTGACTTTTTGCTTCAATCTATAATAAGGGGACTTTTAGAACCTTCCGTTCATTAAGTTTATAGAACTACCTTTCTTTAGCCGCCCAAAAACACTTAATGTTCAGGCTGTCCGAAATGGATGGATTTTAGCTAAAATTATAAATAAACAGCGTGTTTTAATAAAAAATATTTTTTATTTTTGTAAAGAACGAAAAACCTATCCAAAATGGACAGGTAGAAAGAAAATGCTAACCTAAATCAACCCCAAAATAAACTAATAATTAGAAATAAATGTGGATATATTAATAAAGAGTGAGCTCCTCGAAAGGAACTCACTCTATTTGAGGTATGTGTATTTATTCTAGTTTAATATGACAGTCAAAGCTTAGAATAAAATCTCTTTTACTTTTGGTTGGGTTTTAGTAATAATTTTACCTTCGTGGATATTATACAAGACTTCGCTACGTTCATTTAAAACATTATAGAAATTATTGTGATTTATAATAATTAAGTTAGCCGGTTTACCTTCTTCAATTCCATAACGGTCGGTAATATCTAAACAGCGAGCAGCATTATGAGTGACAAAGCGATAGGAGTCCATAATTTCTTGATAGCCCATCATATGACCAATATGTAATCCCATATGAATGACTTCTAACATATTACCATCACCTAATGGGTACCAAGGATCGAATAAGTCGTCATGACCAAAAGCAACATTATTACCGTTGGCTAGTAATTCTTTGACTCGCGTCATGCCACGACGTTTTGGATAAGTATCAATTCGCCCTTGTAGATGCGTATTTACGAGTGGATTGGCGATAAAGTTGATTTCAGAAAGACGTAATAAGCGCATTAATTTCGCAACATAGGCATTATTATAAGAATGCATCGCGGTGGTATGCGAAGCTGTTACTCGACCTTTCATGCCTGTTTCTAAAGCAAGGGTTGCCAGTACTTCTAAGCCACGCGAAGCTTCATCATCAATTTCATCACAGTGGACGTCAACTAAGACATTATATTTTTGGGCTAATTGCATCATCATCTTAAGTGAAGCAACGCTATATTCACGAGTGAATTCATAATGTGGAATAGCCCCTACCACATCAGCACCTAATTTTAGAGCTTCTTCAAGTAATTCGTAGCCGTTTTTATAGCTTAAAATCCCTTCTTGTGGGAATGCTACGACTTGAATTTCGATAAAGTCTTTTACTTCTTCACGTAGATCGATTAATGCTCTTAAGGCAGTTAAATTAGGGTCCGTCGTATCAACATGAGTTCTGACAAATTGAATACCATTAGCAGCTTGTTTACGAATCGCACGTCCAGCACGTTCTTTAACATCGTCATAAGTGAGACTTTCTTTGCGTAAAGCCCAAGTCTCAATCCCTTCAAATAGGGTACCGGACTCATTCCATTTTGGTTCACCGGCGGTTAAGACGGAATCTAAATGGATATGCGGTTCGATAAAAGGTGGTAATGCAAGTTTGCCTGTTGCATCAATCACTTCTTCATTGTCACCAGCATGCAAATGATCACTTATTTCAGTAATAATACCTTCAGCGATACGGATGTCAGTAGCAGTTTCTTGGTTTTCGATATGAACGTTTTTGATTAACATAATAGATTACCCCTTTACTTTTGATAAAACGATATAAACAACACTTGCGACAATTAAACTATTAATCGGTGTAATCCCCACTTGGATGATTAATCCTAAGGCGATACCGACAATCACTGCAATAATCGCATTCCAATTCCATTCTCTAGCAGTCTCAACTTCTTGATATTGATCTTTACTCATAAAGTAGTCAATAATAATGACCGCACCAACAGGTGGAATCATCGAGCCTAATAAGCTTAAGTAAGACACAAAGTTGTCGTATAAGAAGATGGCTAGTAACGTTGCGATGGTTCCAGCTGATAAAGTCATCCATTTCATTGGTAATTTGGTGACATTCGAAATGGATAGGCCTGAAGTGTACAAGGCGTTGTTATTGGTTGACCAAATATTAAATCCTAAAGATAAAATAGCTGGTATTGTTAATCCTTGTAAGATTAGAACATCAAAAATGTCCGGTAAATTAAAGGCAGCGGCACCAGTAGCACCAAAACTAAACATTAAGATATTGCCGATAAAAAAAGCAATCACAGTGGAAATAATGGCGTTCATTCGATTATTAGCAAAACGTGTAAAGTTAGGTGTAGAAGTCCCACCACTAATAAAGTTACCAATGACGATACTTAAGGCCGCGGTTAACGTAATCGGCTGAGCCGGTGTTTCGGAAAATAAATGGGCAACGCCGCCCACATCACTGATTGAACGATACATTGAGTAGAAACCTAAAACCGTAATTAATGGCACCGCAATTGAACCGAAAACGGATAAAGCTTTAATCCCTTTTACTGAAGTTAAGGTCATCATCGCACCTAAGATTAATACTAATAGATAAGTGTTGATGCCATATAAGTTTGCCACTGGAATCGCGAACATGGCTATACCTACACCGAACCAACCCATTTGGGTTAATCCCACTAATAAAGAGGGTAATTTTGAACCAGTATGACCAAATGCTTTTTTGGACAATAAGTCAAAATTCATCCGTGTAGCTTGTCCAATATGTGCGAGTATCCCCGTATAGACAGCTAAAAATAAGTTACCTAATAAAATCGCAATGACAAAGTTACTAAAGTTAAGCCCTAATCCTAATTGACCACCGGCCATCATGGAAGGGGAGGAATAGGTAAAACCAACCATCACCACTAACATTTGCCAGAAATTTTTGTAATTTCCATTGACCTTAGTGAGAGCATACTCCTCATCTTGTGGGGTAACTGCTTGTGCATCCCCATTTATCTGTGTGGGTGTCGCCGCAACGTCTTGATGCTTCGCAATATTTTGCATAACAAAAAAGCCTCCTATAAAATTAATTAAATCTCTGGATAGAGATCGCATAATTTTCTAGCAAGCTAAAAAACGTATTCTCTATCTTTCCTATCTCTCGGATAGGTTTAAAGATTTATCGTTAACTATTATAACAAAGTTACTTGATTTGTACGGAGTAAATTGACGATTATTAAAAAATGAAATTCCAATGTCCGTCAAGGCACCATGAATAATCTAGTGGCTCGCTAGCGTAAAGCGAGTAACAATTGTTTTGGTCGTATGAGAATAATCATTAAGGAACCTCAAATTATTAAGACATAGTAGCTATAATAAGCTTCATAAAAACATCTTCATCAAGGAAGTAATATAATTAATTATAAAATCTTACATGGAGGTCAATTGAAAAGCATTCATTTTCTACTTCAGGCCAACTCCCATCTGTGCGGGGGTGAACAGACAAAGCGAAAATCAAATGATTTTCTACTTCAGGCCAATTCATCTTTGCGGTGGTAGACCGACGAAGTGAAAATCAAATGATTTTCTACTTCAGGCCAACTCCCATCTGTGCGGGAGTAGACCAACGAAGCGAAAATCATCAAAATTTCTACTTCAAGTCCACTCCCCTTTGTTTGTATTTTATTTAAAATTTTAATAAATAAAACTTATCCTAAGCACTTTTCTTTGCATTTGAAAGCAGTTTTACTTTAAGATTAAGGTGTAGTAAAAAGATTGAGCAAACAAAATTTGGGAGGATGAGACTAATGAGAAAATGGACAAAACTATGGTTAGCGGCAATGACAGCAGTCAGTTTAAATGCCTCTGCTTTAAGCGACGTAAATGCTGAAACAACAACAGTTGATGAAACGTCATTTGAAGTTAATGGACAACAATTTGATCTCTATGAATCAATATATCCTCAAGTAGAATTTGAAATCGGTGAGGGTGAAAGTATTCATGATCGAATTATTTTGAATGAAGACACTTTATTTGCTTCGGTAGATGACGCCTTATATGTATCAAATCCAGGAAGTAATTTTGAATTTGTTAATGAAATCACTGGAGGCAAAAGTTATCGTGATTTATCTACCTTTGCTTGGTTGTATTTAATTTATGATAATGGCGATATGCAAATCATCTCGCCAGCTGTGGCTTCAGCCGATTTATTAGATACTTTTAGTTTAGAAGAATTAGTCGAAGCGCAGTATCAAGATATTAATTTTAAATTGCATGGATCTTACTTGAATCATTATACGGATGATATTTATGAGATGTATCACTATACGAAAAACTTTTCACCACAAATAATTGCGGATGCCTATGCAGACGTTCGTCGTGCAGAAATTTTACAAGAACAAGATCCATCTAATCCACGGATTCAAGAAATATTAAATGATATGTACGACTCTTATAATTTATTAGTAGAACGTTATGATATGTCAGTCAGCGAAGAGAAAGCCCCATACTTTGAATACTTTGAAGGGGTGGAAGAGTCATCTGAACTGGATGAAAGAGAAAGTATTATAGTAGAAGCTTTTCATAAATTACCGTTAGATTTCCAACAACGTTTAGCACGTTTTGGTTATATGACGCATACGGATATTAATAATATTATCGATGTCGGTGACTTTGACTTAAGTGCGATGGCGTATCCAGCAAGAGAAATTCACTTCTCGGAAGAATATGAAATTGAACCGGTCATCATTTATCATGAAATGGGGCATATTATTGATTATTCTTCGCGTGTTTATAAAGATCCGGCTTTAGAAGAATATAAGAGTTTCTCAGATTCTGATGAATGGATGAGTGTCCATCAAGCAGAGTGGGAAGAAGAAGGTTCTTATTATCATGAACCATCAGAATCGTTTGCTCAAGGTTTTGCGGCTTATTGGATTAAGAAAATTGAAGGCACACAGACCAGTGACTATGGATATGAAAATACCGACATTGCGGACCGTCCTGAGACCGAAGCTTATTTTGAAGACTTATTCGCAAAATTAAATATTGAAGGATAAAGTTATAAAACAATAGCAATAACACCTTACTCAACGATGAACGGGTAAGGTGTTTTTGTAATGAATATAAAATTATGGCTCTCTACTTTTTGGTGTAGGTGAACAGAAATGACTCTGTTCACCTACACCATTTGACAAAGAGCCGATTTTCCACTCCCAGTGCTATTACTGATCAATAAGAACAATAAGATAATTAATTTTATTTGAACCATGCAACTAAACGTTGCCACCAATTTAAACTTGGTTTGCTTTCAACCACTGAGACTGTTGGCACTAACGCTTCACGCTTGCTTTCAGCTAGTCGCATTAATTGGATTTGAGAATTGTTTTGAACCATTGTCCGATCGGGTCGGGTATAGGTGCCATCAACTTGAAGTTCACGGGCTTTCATAGTGTCAGCTAATTGATAGTCTAAGATGTCGATAATTTGTTTTTCAATCTCTGTTGATAAAATAGGAAACTCAATCTCGACACGGCGAACCATGTTACGTGTCATCATATCAGCTGATGATAGGAATAAATGATGCGCACCATTTCGATTAAAGAAGTAAATTCTAGAATGTTCTAAAAAACGTCCGACGATACTTCTGACATGAATATTTTCTGAAATGCCTTCTATACCAGGTTTTAAGCAGCAGATACCACGGATAATTAATTCAATTTTTACACCCGCTTGACTTGCTTGATAAAACTTCTTAATGATTGCTTTATCGGTTAAGGAGTTCATTTTAGCAACAATGCGTCCATTACCAAATTGATTTTGGTAGGCAATTTCTTCATCGATATAATCAATTAACGAGTCACGAATTTCAAATGGTGACACATGTAAATGTTTATAATGCGGTCTTTCAGTAAAGCCACTTAAGTGGTTAAAGAATTTAGACGCATCTTCGGTTATTTCTTCATGACAGGTTAGAATCCCCATGTCTGTATAAATACGTGCGGTTTTATCATTGTAGTTACCAGTCCCTAAATGGACATAGCGTTGAATTTTATCTTCCTCACGGCGGATGACTAAAGTGATTTTACTATGAGTTTTTAATTCTGACACACCATATAAGACATGGCAACCCGCTTCTTCTAGTTCGCGCGCCCAAAAGACATTGTTTTCTTCGTCAAAGCGCGCCTTTAATTCTACTAAGACGGTAACTTCTTTACCACGTTCGGCAGCTTGTTTTAAGGCCGCGATAATCGGGGAATGTTTAGAAACACGGTATAAGGTTTGTTTAATGGCGATTGTTTTTTCGTCATTGGCAGCTGTTTCGATTAAGGAAACGATTGGCTTGAACGAGTCATATGGGTGGTTAAAGAACAAGTCTTTTTCACGAATCGCCTCAAATAATTTTTCCCCCGTATGTTCGGGGTTTAAAAATGGCTCAAACGGTGGATATAAGGCTTCTGGATGGTCGGCTCCCACTTGATCATGTAATTTAAATAAGAAGGTTAAATCCAATGGTCCGGCAATTTGATAGAGGTCAAAATCTTCTAATTGTAAAATATCCATTAAAACATCTAAATGATGAGATTCATAGACTTTTGAAATAGACGTATCGACTTCAATACGTACAACTTCGCCATTTTTACGCTTTTTCAAGGAATCTTCAATCTCGATAATTAAGTCTAAAGCCCCTTCTTCACGAATATCAAAGTCAGCATCACGTGTAATTCTAAAAGGTAATGAGAAATTCACATGATAACCTTTAAATAATTCATCGATAAAATGGACAATTAAATCTTCAGTGAAGACCAATGTTTTTGTGCTAGTATTTTCAATTGTAATATAACGTTCCACAAGATTAGGAATAGGCACAATGGCAGTCATTTGATTGCCTTTTTCATTTTGCAAGCTGACTAAAATATTAATCGCTTTGTTACTCAAGTGTGGAAATGGTCGATACGCATCAATCCCAATTGGGGACAATGTTGGTAATATTAATTGTCTAAAACGATGTTCTGCAATTACTAATTCTTCTGGTGTTAATTCAGCGCTGCGTTTAATTTGATAATCATAAGTAGGCAAAATTTTAACCAGTTCATGATACCGATTATATTGTAATTCAATATTTTCAGCATTCTTTTTACGAATCGCTTGCAATAATTCAAAAGGGGTCATTTGCGTTTTATTTTCTGCAATTTCGACATTGGCGCTATACTGATCATAGACACCAGCCACTCGTATCATGAAAAACTCATCGGCATTGGAACTGGCAATTGCTAAGAAGTTTAATTGTTCTAAAAATGGATTATTTTGATCATAGGCTTCTTCAATAACACGTTTATTAAAGTCTAACCAGCTTAATTCACGGTTAAAATAATAATCAGGTGAGTCGTAAGGATCTTTTTCAATAAAGTCGTTCTTTTTAAAAGAATGCTTTTGTATTTTTTCAGATTTTTTTTGACGTTTAGCCATAATAATTCCTTTCTTATCGAACAAATAAAAGTGTTAGAGCTTCGATAGCAATTCTTTAAAATCATATCTTGGTAGATGCTAGTAATTGAGTTGATGATTAGGTCATAAACCAATTGCTAGTAACCTAGCGGATGATTAAGTCATTAACCAGTTGCGATTAGGGAATTGTATTGTTAACTTCAATAAAATCCTCAACACTTATGATTCAAGTTCGACAAATTTTAGTTCTAAATTTCCATCTAAGACGCGGCTTAAATGTTTTAAATGACGATTGGTACGGTAAGCTTCGGCTACTACTGGGGCAGTATGATAGATGACTAATTGATACTTGTTTTTGGATTTTTTGATAAAGTTTAAGTCTTTAATCGGTTGTGTTTGCGAATCATTCAAGGCATCACTTACTTTTATGATTCCTCCTAAAATTAAGAGTTCTTTGATTTCGTCTTCGGTTAACCAATCAGGAAAATCGCGTAAGTATTGCATCATCATGGATTTGCTCTTGAAACTACTTAGTAAAGCTAATCGTAGGCGATCATGATGTGAGAAGCCTAATAAATCCATATTGGAAATAATATAGAAGGTATGTTGTGAATCAGCTTCTGAACTGATCATTGAACCAAAGCGATATAAATAGCTGGCAAATTCTAATTCATTTTTTAATTGCTCATCGTAGCGAATAACATCAGCTTCACTCAATGCTTGATATAGTTTAATGGCATAATTAACCCGCAAAATACTACCTTCAGGTAAAATATTCATCTTATCAGCCACTTGTTGGACCGTTCTAAGTTTATTACTGCGTGCATCGATAGGTGAGTGATAGTGCTCATTAATATAAGTTAATACAAATCCTTCTCGTAGTCCCTGATTCGATAAAATAAAAATCGGTGCTTTGACCGTATTTAATAATTCTAAAAAGACAATGTTGGCCGGGATGATGATGTCGACACGGTCATTGCTGAGTCCATCAATATTTCCCATATCCTCTAAATCGGTGGCCATAAATAAATCCAAGGTTTGGTTCAAACTAGCTTCCGTCATATGATAGCCTTGAATTCCCGCAATCGGATATTCATTTAAACGCTGATGTACATAGGCGATATTACGCGCAGAACCACTCATCGCGACGATCGGCAGTTTGGCTTTTTTCAACCAAGGTAAGCTTTTAAATTGCTCGCGTATGTATTTACGCACCGCATCCACGGCGCTGGCATCATTATGCTTTTTATTTTTAAAGAATTGTTCCTTTAAAGTGACGTTACCAAAAGGAAAACTATGGAATTGTAGCATCTTTTGATTTTTAAATAGCGTCACCTCACAACTGCCACCCCCGATATCAATCGTAATACCATCTGGTACATCAACGGAATGCAAAATCGCATATTGACCGAAAGTTGCTTCCTGCTTTTCTGATAAAATAGTGACCTCAATACCTACTTGTTTTTTGACTTGAGCTAAAATATCGTCACGGTTATCAGATTGTCGAATTGCTGCGGTTGCGACCGGGAATAATTTATCAACACCGGCTTTATCAGCCACGATTTTAAAGGATTGCAATACTTCGATTAATAAATCAATCCCCGTTTGGCTCATTACAACTGATTTTTTGCTTCTCTCTAAGTATTGTGAAAGTCTTGCGGGTGTCTTGATGTTTTGCAATTCGGTGATATTAAATCTATGGTCAATTGCATAAACGACCAGACGGATAGTGTTTGACCCGATATCAATTAACCCAATTTTTTCATTATACATATTGGACTTCCTTTCTGGATAACATTTACAAATCGATAGTTTGGATAATAAAATAGTGAGTAATAGGCTATTAACCTGGTAAAGTCTCAAAATAAATCGTTTTATTTTTATAAACCTTCTTCATTATAAAGAAGGCCAGACACACACTCCATTTAGGATTTGTAAAAAATTTGTAAACATGAAAAATACATGATATTCTTATCTAGAATATATATTATATGGTATTTATTATACCATTATTGAAGGTGGAACTGTATGAAATTTATAACAAAAATGGGAATAGCTGTTTCAACAATCGGCTTAGCCTTATTCACAGCGAATGGTCTCAATCAAAAATTAGACGTGAAACATTATAAATATCAACATCCGAATGTAAAAAATAGTGTGAGAGCAGCCGTCATTACCGATTTGCATAGTAATTTAATGGGTGAAGATCAAGCAGACTTGATGTCCTTAATTGACAATCAATTTCCGGATGTCATCTTTCTAGTGGGCGACATTGTTGATGAAAAATTACCTCAGAGTCAGGCAGAATTATTTTTAGATCAAATCGTCGCTAAATACCCAACCTATTATGTAACAGGTAATCATGAATCATATACAAAACGTGGCGAGCAAGTAAAACAGATGATAGAAGCCAAAGGAATTGAAGTGCTAGCCCAAGAATCAAGTTTATTTACTTATAATGAGACCACCTTACAAATTACCGGCATTGATGATCCAACATTTCTTCCACCAGATATTGCCTTATTTGAAGCAATGCACAATCACCAATCCGGACCATATGTCAATGTTTTATTAGCCCATCGACCAGAATTAATTGAAGATTATTTAGCTTATCCCTTCGATATTATTTTCAGTGGTCATGCACATGGTGGACAATGGCGCATTCCTGGTTTAATCAATGGACTTTACTCGCCTCACCAAGGATTATTCCCCAAATATGCTGGTGGCGAATATAATTTTAATCATACTAAATTAATTGTCAGTCGTGGCTTAGAAAATCAAAAGTTAGACCATATACCACGCTTTTATAATCGTCCAGAAGTAGTAATCGTGGATTTCTTACCGATGGAGGAGTAATAGGCTTGATGCGGTTAATGGCGCACCCCTTTAGGCTAAAGCATTAAAACCAGAGGCTAATAGCGATAAAAAATCGGCTAAAGCAAATCATTAAAGTCAACGGTAAATAACGATACAGTTACAATAAAAACGAAGAATAAAAGTGAAAACAGAAGGTAATAGACCCACGACCAAAAGAATTGTATAAGGGCAAAATTTATATCACTTCGGTCAAAGCGAATCATTTCAATAAAAGTGATAAAAGTCATAAACATAAGTGTCATTCAACGAGCAGTTTAACGACCAATAGGTTGAGTTGGCACTTCCTTTTTGTGTTAACAATTAAAGTAGGAAATAGATGAGACTAGATAAATTTTTAATTAAAACATTACAACTAACGAAACAGCAACGAAAACGTTTATTAGCTGACCACCAAATCTTAATCGATGGCCATCAAGCTCTTTCACTAAGACAAAATATTGATAGTGAATTACAAAAAATTACGGTCAGAGGCCAACAAATCATCAGTCCCACCGAAAAATATTATATGATGTATAAGCCAAAAGGGGTTATTAGTGCTGTTAAAGATGACCAGAAGCAGACGGTAATCGACCTTCTAAGAGCTGAAGATCAAATAGAGGGCCTATATCCTATTGGACGTTTGGACCGTTATACTAGTGGATTATTATTGTTGACGAATAATGGACCACTGGGTTATCGCCTATTACATCCGGATCATCATGTGGAGAAGCAGTATCGTGTTAAAGTAAATGGTGATATTAATGAAGAAACGGTCGCGCTGTTTGCTAGAGGGGTGATAATCGATCAAGATACCTTATGCAAACCTGCAAAATTGATTATTTTACGTCATTCACCAACGGAAAGTGAAGCGCTAGTTACCCTCTCGGAGGGCAAATACCATCAAGTGAAGAAGATGTTTTTAAGTGTAGGAGTCAAAGTAATTGAACTAGTACGGTTAACCTTTGGCGAATTCTCACTTGATCAAATGTTAAAACCAGGTGAATATCGCGAACTCAATCAAGCTGAACGTCAATTAATTAAACAATATTTATCGGAAGATATTTATATATAATTATCAAAAAACACCTATTATTACGTAGTTATGAAATGTCCTATCTCTTGAACCTGATTCAGATTTAGAGGACAGTACAAAACTATAGTAAAATAGGTGTTTATTTATTACAGAAAGTATCATCGGCACGAAGTTAGGACTAGGTTCTTAAGATAGCTTTTGAACTTTAACGAGTACTAAATTTAGTTTAGGATATATTATTATTTATTAATTACTAATAGCGAAATTTGGCCAATGTTTAAAGATATGTTTATGCCTTCTATTGGATAAAAAATTAAAAATCAAAAGGATTAAATAGCCGACTAAATAATTTTTCATAGTTGGAATAAAGATAAGTCACCGTCAGCCATCATTGAGGTGCCCCGAAAGTTAGAGTCTTTTTTATTTTCATGGTGCAAAGAGAGGCACCGTCGCGTTTAATAAAAAAATTATATAAAAGATAGAGATTGTAAATAGGTTGATCGTTATACTATTCGCAACTATTCTATTATCCCGGTAGATTTCTTACGGGTGTTTTTTTATATAAAATAGTAAAAACACATAAAAAAAGAATTCGAAATAAGTATTAATTATATTAAAAATCTGCTAATATATAGTTGGTAATTAGTTAAAATCTTTTTGTTATGAATAAAATACAAGATTGAGAAAGTCGATTGATTGGTGTTTTAATTATTAAGCTTGAATGGTTTGAGCAGGTATCAAAACGATTCAAGCTTAAAAAGTGACGGTTTTTTATAAGATTTAATCAAAGCGTAATAATATAAGAGCCACGAGGCCTATCAGAAACGGCATACTTTCTGATAGGTCTAAATAAAGATAAACTCAAAAATTAGCAATGAGAGTAGGAGTAAGATGAAAAAAATAGGAAATAATGCTCGTTTATTAACCATTATTACAGCACTTATTATTGTTTTATTAACAGTTGTTTTAGGTGAATTATTAGGAACAGTGCATGATGATTCTTTACGTGCGTCGAGTATCTTTTTGATAGTGTTGATTTTATTTTTACAAGTTGTTTTTTTGATCGATTAAAAAAATTCGTTGATTTGTCAGAACGCTATGAAAATGAAGCCAGACTACTAGTAGAAAGTTTTGAAGCGCTGGACAATATATTCCATTTCATTGTAGATATTGATATGAATTATCTTGTAATTAATACTGCAGAAGCCGAATTTATGAAATATTTTTATGAAAAGGTACCTCAAGTTGGCCATAATGTCCATGAGTTTTTTCCAGAAGCTATTGCTCAAAATTTCGCCAATGAATTAAATATCGCCATTATAAATGGGCGCTATACAACTACGGAGCAATTTAATATAGATGATCATAATTTTCATATTTTAAGTCAATATTATGCGTTAAAAAATGACAAAGGTGATGTGTATGCAGTTAGTGTCATTGTGACAGATGTATCTGAAGATGTGAATGAACATAATGAAATTCTCGACTTAACTTTTCGTGATCCATTAACGGATAGTTATAATCGACGGAAAGTTACCGAATATTATCGTGTATCTCTTCAGGATAAAAATATTCCAGCTTGGTTATTATTTATTGATTTAAATGACTTTAAAGAGATCAATGATAGCTATGGACATCTCATTGGTGATCGGATGTTAACGACATTTGCATGGATACTTAAAGAAGAACTACCTTCAGAGGCTATTATTGCGCGTATGGGAGGCGATGAATTTTGTGCCTTAATTCCAGAGCTAACAGAAACGGAACTTATGGAGTATATAAAGCGTATCGAAGAAAAAGTCGGTACTTTGCCACAATATCCAATTTCGATTTCAGTCGGGTATGTTTTTGTTGAAAATCCTAAAGATTATCCGTTCGAGCATTATTTTGCGTTAGCCGACCATATGATGTATGAAAATAAAACAGAGCGGAAAAATGAGGAAAATAAACGCGACGATACATTTTTATGGTAAAAATGATAAAAAGCAAGCCTTGAATCACATCAGACTGATGATGAAATGAACTAGCAGGCCTAATAAAAATGAATGCAATACGGCTTTAGGTTTAACCGATTTATTTTGTAAAGCTACCATTGGGTTCAACTCAATCATTAATGGAAGACGTCAGCTTGTTTATCCAAATTATCAATGTAAAAACTAGCTTAGTTCAACCCAATTATGGGTAAAAAGCTACCTTCCGGTCTAATCAAGTAATTAATGCAATGCGACAGCGTGTTCAACTCATTCATTGATAAAACTAATATTAAAAAAATTTTAACGAAATAAAGGAAGATCAATATGAAAAATTCAATTGCAGTCATTATACCAGCGTACAAACCCGACCATCGAATGGTAGCTTTAGTGAAAGAATTACGAGAGAATCATGCGACCAGTTTGTATCCTATCATCATTGTAGATGATGGCGGTGGCATAGAATTTAAAGAGATTTTTAATCAGGTGCAACAGCATGCAACCGTTCTAACGCATCCCGAAAATAAAGGTAAGGGCGCTGCTCTAAAGACAGCCTTCAAATATATTGCCGAAGAACTTTCTAATCAGGTGGTAGCAGGAGTGACTATTGATGCAGATGGGCAACACACGGTGAAAGATACGATTAATTGTATCCAGGCTTATTTTAAAGCTGTACAACAAGGGCATCAGCCAATTGTATTAGGGAGTCGTCAATTTGATGGGAAAATTCCATTGAGAAGTAAGTTTGGTAATGTGATGACGCGTGATGTGTTGGCAATGTCAACCGGGATGGATATTACAGATACTCAAACAGGTTTACGTGTGATTCCGACCCAATATTTTGCTGGTATTACTCAATTACCAGGAGAACGTTATGAATTAGAAATGCAAATGCTAGTCTATGCCAAAGACCATCGCATTCCCTTAATAGAAGTGCCTATTGAAACAATTTATCTTGACGAAAATGAATCGTCACATTTTAATCCAGTTAAGGATTCCATTCGCATTTATGCTATTTTCTTTAAATATTTAGTTTCATCGGTTGCTTCGTTTTTGGTTGATATTGGTGTTTTTGCCTTAGTCATCCGTCTACTGAATAATAAAGCAACCAATGCCATTATGATTGCTTCATATATTGCCAGGGCAGCCTCATCTGTGTTCAACTTTACGGTAAATAAACAGTTAGTTTTTAAACAAGGGGATGATTCTAGTAGGGTAAAATATTTTAGTTTAGTGATAGCACAAATTTCTGTTTCTGGATTATTGGTGAGTGCACTGTCTAGATTATTAGTCAGTTGGGATTTAACTGTCGTAAAAACAGTGGTAGATATTGGCTTGTTTTTAATTAGCTATCAAATTCAGAAACGTTTTGTTTTTACTAATCGAAAGGAACAATAATGAAAAAAGAAAGAACAAGTAATTTACTTTATCTACTGGCGTTTATTACTTCAGTCATTTATTTAGGCTGGCGCATTATCTATACCATTCCTTGGCAAGATTCGACTTTTTCTTGGGTATTTGGTTTATTACTATGGATTAGTGAGGTCATCTCTTCTTTTACAGCCTTCATTCTTATTTTTAATAAACGCAAGAAATTTAAATTAGTGAAACCAGAAATACCTGAGGACGCAGAATGGCCTCATGTGGATGTATTAATCGCTACTCATAATGAAGAGGTTGACATTGTCTATAAGACGCTTAATGCTTGCACTAAAATGTACTATCCTGAACCAGAAAAGGTTCATATTTATATTAGTGATGATACGAATCGTCCTGAAATGAAAGCATTGGCTGAACAATTTGGTGTTGGCTATTGCGGATTGGAAAATAATAAGCATGCGAAATCAGGTAATTTAAATAATGCATTGGCGCAAACCAATTCACCATTAGTGGCGACCTTTGATGCTGATATGATTCCTTATCATCAATTTTTGATGGAAACAGTCCCTTACTTTATGGGAGAACAACCGGACCCTGATCGACCAATTGGCTTAATTCAAACGCCTCAAAGTTTTTATAATGCGGATATCTTTCAATATCATTTCTTTTCAGAAGCCAGTTTGCCTAATG
The DNA here is from genome assembly GCF_033564055.1 of Globicatella sp. PHS-GS-PNBC-21-1553. Classification (NCBI taxonomy): domain Bacteria; kingdom Bacillati; phylum Bacillota; class Bacilli; order Lactobacillales; family Aerococcaceae; genus Globicatella; species Globicatella sp. PHS-GS-PNBC-21-1553. The sequence continues at coordinate 521,369 of NZ_CP085470.1, read as the reverse complement.
AACAAGATTTCTTTTCTAAGAGCGTTAATGTCTTAAATAATGCTAGAGGAGCGGCCGTGTATACCGGTTCGAATACTTTAATTCGTCGACAAGCGATTGAAGATGCCGGCGGTTTCCCAATCAATACGATTACGGAAGACTTTGAATTGGGCGTCAGAATGAATATTGCCGGCTATAATAATTATTCAACCAATCATCCAATGGCTAGCGGTTTAACCCCGACCGATTTGCGCAGTGTCATTAAACAACGAGTTCGTTGGGGACGTGGCGTCATCCGTAGTAGTTATAATACTAATATATTCTTTAATCCTCATTTAACGGCGGGACAAAAGATGGTCTATATCAACGGCTTCTTTTATTGGAGTTCTTTTTTTAGACGTTTGTTATATATTATTGCTCCTATTCTTTATACTGTTTTTCATCGAAGAATCGTGATCGCGAATGTGTGGTTATTGTTAATCTTTTGGTTACCATCCTATGTTCTTACCAGACGGTCAATGGAAGATGTGACCGATACTTATCGTACGCAAACTTGGGGTGAAATCGTCGAAACGATGTTTGCCCCTTATCTGGTCATCCCGCTAACTTTAGAAATGTTTGGCATTAGTGAGACTAAATTTAAAGTGACTTCAAAAGAATTAAAAAAATCCAATATCGACATTATGTTTGCCTTACCTTACATTATTTTGTGGGGATTGTCAGTCTATGGTTTAATAACTTTTAACCTTGGAAAATATGGAGTAGAGCTCTTTTATGGTTCTGTCATTAGTTTCTGGTTATTACATCATATTATTAATTTGACCTTTGCGATTTTTGCGACACTCGGACGTCCGATATTACGTAATCAAGAACGTTTTTATATTGAAGAGCCTGCCCGAGTTAAAGTGAAAGACCAATGGCACGAGGTGATAGTAGTCGATGTGTCAGAAGGTGGCTTTTCTTTTAGAACAGAACAGCCCTTGTATTTTAAGGATAGGGTAACCATCGATTTCATTGAGCATTCTGTTCCATGTCAAGTGGAAGGAGAACTAGTGCGGGTTCAATCCCAACCAGATACTTGGTTATATGGAATTAAAATTAATGAGATGGACGAAGAAACGAGACGTCGTTATTTCCAATACATCTATGATCGTCCTAATACTTATTTGACGAATGAAAGGGATACATGGGTGACGATTTGGGATGATTTAATAGAAAATTTTATTCAACGAATTAATTTTCGCAAGAATCGTATCACCCAAAGTTTATATCAAACACCGAAAACTCCTAAAGTGGCAGGTGCCATGAAAACCGAGTTAGCCAAAGTGCCGGTTACCATTACCACGTTTGATTTTGAAAAGATGGTTGTTCATTATCAAAAAGAAAAACCTTCGCCAACCGAGTTTATCTTTAATAATGGCCAAGTTAAGTTACGCCTAAAAGAATTAGCAGTAGATCGTATCGATAAGGAAATTACTTATCAAGTCGTTGAACTTGATGCACCGATTGATAATGGATTACAGCTATTTTGCCAACAAATAATCGAAGGGAGAGCATGATTATGTTAGTGATTAAATTTATTTTATTTCTACTTTCGATGTTAGGTTATACCAATTGGCTCAAAACAAAAGGGAAAATTGATCACCGGTTAGTTTATATCGAAGTAATCGCCGCTCAAATACTAATTCTTTATCTTGCGGCTCTAGTAGGATATTTAGAAATTGTGGGGGCAATCCTTTACTACTTAGGCTTGCTTTTATTATTAAGTTATTTTTGGTATTATCGCCATAAAGCGTTATTGTCCAAATTATTGTACTGGGAATTTGCGACGGTCTTGATGCTCTTTTATCTAGTCGTGTTTATACTGGGGATGTGGGATTTAAAATTAGTCCATTATGACAACTTTACCCATTGGGCTACCATTGTTAAATTCTTAGTAATGAATCATCATTTACCTACAGCACATGATACGATTATCACATATAATACGTATCCCGTTGGTAGTTCCATGTTTTTATACTATATTGGACGTTTTGTAGGGTTTCACGATGGTATTTTAATGATTGGCCAGTTTTTAACAATTGCTGCGGCGCAATATGCGATGTTTGCGACCACATTAGATCGTAAACGGGCCTTACCGGTCGCAATTATCTTTGTCAGTTTTATATTGGTAATGTACTTTAATATTGCTGTTAGATATAATAATCTATTGGTGGATGCTTTAATGGCAGCATTAGCAATCGGAGCACTCGCCGGTATTTATGCTTACCCAAAACAGCCAATACGAACATCACTTCATGTGGGCCTCGTTTTATCGGTGCTAATCTTAGTAAAAACCAGTGCAGTCTTTTTTGTAGTGATTGTCTTCATGTATTATGTGGGACATATGATAATGTTACGCCGAAAAGCCTCACAAAAAGTTGGTTGGGCGACCTTTATTACGGTTTTGATGCCCTTTGTCTTTAATTTTAGTTGGTCACTACATGTCAAAAATGTGATCGGAACAGCGGCGAGTACTAAGCACCAAGTGAGTGCCGGCTCGGTTACAGAAATATTAAATGGGCAATTAACACCTGAGATGACACAAGTCATTGACGTTTTTATGGAGACTGCCTTGAATATTCAAACACCTTCTACGATGCAATTCGCATTATTATTATGTGGGTTCTTAATTTTTACGCTATTTTATGGAATCAAATTTAAGAAATGGCATGTAAATTTTGGTACTTGGGTATTTCTAACGGTGATGACTTTAGTGTATTATATAGGTAACTTAATCATGTTTTTAACCGCAATGCCTCATGATGAAGCTATTCGGGTGGCAGGATATGAACGCTACCTTTCGACCATGGTTATATTCGTCTTAGGTGTTTTAACCATCACGCTCGTTCGACAATTGGATCGTGCTTTTTATGAACAACGTCATGAATATCGTAATAACCATTCATTTAAAAATATGTTTAATAAAAAGATGTATCAAACGAGTGTGATGTTGATGACTTTCTTTTTCGTAGGAAACTGTGTTTCGGAAGTAAATGGGATGCATTATATAGAGAATAGTCAAGGTAATAATGCACCAACAATGTTACAAGCCGCTATTAAAGGGCAAACCTTTGATATGAATGGACGCTACCTCATCGTATCTTCTAATCAAGAATGGGTCGATAATTATTTATTAATGTATCTAGGGAGATACCAAATGTGGGCTGATGATGTTGTCCAACGTTATGATTTTGTCATGGATGATCAACAATTTATTGAATTATTAAATGGTTTTGATGGTGTAGTCCTATTGGATGATCATTTTACTTTCAATGCTATGATTGAAAAATTAACTGGAAAGAAATTGACACCTGGTTATTATCCAATTGATTCCTTAGGGCTACCTAAAGAATAACAGTGTAAAAATACAATATTTCTTTCTTAAACGGAGAGAGAATAAGAAGGGAATGCAGCATGAGCACATTACACTCACAATTTTATATGATTTATCAGCCAATCAAAGAAGTAAATTGTTCAAAAAAGGCTGAAGGGAAATCGTCAGAGCGTCATTATGAAGCACTTTTAAGATTAGTTGAAACGAATCGCTTTCCATTGAAAGATTTTCCGAGTTTAATTCAAGATGAAGAGAGCAATGCATGCTTCTTAGATTGGGTGGTTCCACAGTTTATTGAACAATTAGAGCAACATCCAGATCTCGTTTTATCTGTTAATTTTGATGTAGACCAATGGGCCTATCCATCGACTTTTGAAGCCGTAGAAAAACTACTTCCTTATAAAGAACAAATAATCATTGAGGTAACGGAACATCAGCCTCGTTTTAATCATAGTATTATGAAAATATATGGTGAGATATTAAAAGAAGTGAGTCAGCGCGGATTTAAAATTGCGGTTGATGATATTGGTCAAGGAATTAATACTTTTCCATTTTTCTTAAAGTATTTGCGATATTTTAGCCGAGTGAAAGTGGCAGTATATGATAAACGCTGGTTCTTAAAACCACGGTTTTATCTTTTGACCAATAAAGTGTTGAAATGGTTTGGACGACCCCAAATGGAAATTGTTGTCGAACGGGTTGAAACTGAAGAAATGTCACGTCGGTTGAAAGCCGTTGGCATTTTTTGCAACAAGGAAGACTGTTTGGTATGGGAGAGCGACATGTTAAAGCAGAAGAAGCTTTAACCTAGTAATACATGATGTGGCCAATAGGAAAGCATTAAAGAGTAACGGCACCAGGGAGTAGGCTGACGTAGCGAAAATCATTTGATTTTTTAATTCTGTTTTACTTCTAACTTTGCGGGGCAGGCAGACGAAGCGAAAATTATTTAATTTTCAACTTCTGGTCCACCTCCAAAGAATTGTTACTTACCGTTACTAATGCTGACTATTGGCGCTTTTTTCAGCTCAAAATAAAAAAGAGGTTAGATATGCCTGTGAAATTTTTTAAAAAATTTCTGTTAATTCCCTTTCACTAGGGAAAGGTGCATTCTACCATCTTTTATTTATGTTGGGGTTTACAAATTAAGAGTCAGATTTAAAATAGCCAAAAGCTCGATGCATAATCTCGGTAACTATTTCATCATCTTGGTTATAAACTTTGGCTTCCATTAAGCAAATCCCTTGTTGCGGTTTCGTATTAGAGCGTTTAATTTCTTTCATGGTGAAGACGCTATAAATCTCTTCGCCAGGATAGACAGGGCGCACCCATTTAACATCTGCTCCGGCTCCCATCATGGCACCAGGTGTTAATGGCAATGTTTCGACTAACATTTTCATGTTAACTGCAAGAGTATGCCAACCCGAAGCTACTAAGCGTTTGAAGATTGTATCTTTAGCGGCAACTGGATCGGTGTGGAAAGGTTGTGGATCGAATTGTTTAGCGAATTCAATGATGCGCTCTTCGCTCATTAAATAAGCTTCGCTTTGAAATTGAGCGCCTTCCTTAATATCGTCTAAATAGGTAACTAATTGAGTCATGTTAAATCGTCCTTTCATCTATTAATGGTTGGCGGTTAACCAATTTATTTTGTCTGTTAATTTCATCATAGCACTAAAGGATAAAATTTTGTAAAGAAATGGTTCCGTTTTCAATTGAGAAATATTTATAGTTACTATCTCTTTTACTAATAGCATCAGTAAAAATAGTATTTTATATAAAAGTAATTGACTGATAGGTAAACGTTCTATGAGTAATTATGAGGCGACCACATTATCATTTTATGAGAGACTTCATCATCATTTAAAGAGAAGCTTTGTAAATTTCAATTTTACTAGCCTATAAAGCTTGATCACTACATTGTGTTATCCAAAAGCACTCTAAACTAAGACTGCATCAAAATTAAAGGCACATCAAAAATGCTACTTTAGCATAATATAAAAAGGCACACTAGAAAAATTATCTTCTGTGTGCCTTTAAGCTATAGGATTAATTATTGTTCGGTAGGGTTAGTAATCGAACCGGTCATTTCAATAAGGGTGAAAGGATCTGCATGAGAGACGGTGTAAACGACATTTCCTACTTGCCATGTAGCGACATTATCTTCATAAGTTAATGAGTCATTCATTCTTAATTTAATTTGACCGACTACTTCAGGAGCTGGCAAAGCAATTTCTTCTAAATATTCAACGATTTGTTTCGCTAAATCAGGAGAAGAAACACCTTCTTGATTGGGTGCTTGGATTGCTAAACTCCAGTTGCCTTCTTGCCAATTTAAATAAGTTGATCCCATACCTGCTGTTAGATAACCGGTTATGCCATAACCTAAGTCTATTTTTTCACCTTGATTATCAATCACTTGATTAACCGCTTTTTGAGCGGCTGCTTCATCTTCGTAAACGGCACGTTGAAAAGCAGCAATCGGCGTTTTATTATTGAGTTCTTGATTGTTGACCTCATATGGCTCATTTTCTGCATAATAAAAGATATTAAAGTTCTCGGTATCCGAAACTTTTGTGGTAGCGGCAGAAAAATAGACAGGGGATTCTGCGGTTAATACTTTTGTTGGCAGGGCTTCGTTTTCAAAATAACCTTGTAATTCTTCGACGACTTTCATTGCGTGTTCTTGGGGCGATGTTTCTTGCGCAGTTACTACTGATTGACTAAAAATTCCATTTGACAGCGGCAAAACGGGCGAAAATAAAACAATGCTAAGTGCTAAATACTTTTTAAAATTTCGCATTTTCATCATCTCCTTACTTTAAGCATATTAAAAATGACAAATAATTCAAATCATAACACTCAATTTAAGGAAATTTTTATAAAATAATAGGTGAGCAATTAAGACTAATTTTATTTGAAAGCAAATATTACTGAATAAGCGTAAAAAGCTACGGATTATTATCCAAGTCTTAATCCTAGATGGACATTAGACGGTTTTAGTTTACACCCCTAACGAACCGTGAACCCACTTTTTAAGGCTCGATGACACTCACAAGATTTTATCTTTCAAACTACACTAAATCATTCTCCATGTGTATTTCGCAAGTTAAAACTGAGCCACTTTCATCTTTGAATTAGCTTTTATCCGAGGTTGGGCAAAAACTTTTTAAATTTTGTTTAGGCATATCTATTTAATTCAAAGCGCAGTGGTTGAGTGGCCTCAACGTGTGTCTTAACGAGGTGAGGTATCACTTTGATAAATTCAATCAAGTGATTGCTATTAAATTAAAAGCGCAGTGGTTGAGTGGTCTCAAACTGCGTCTTAATGAGGTTAAAGATAAATTTGGTAAACTCAATCAAGTTATTGTTATTAAATTAAAAGCGCAGTGGTTGAGTGGTCTCAATCTGCGTCTTAATGACTTGCTTGAGACCTACTCAACTGTGCGGGGGTGGACAGACGAAGCGAAAATCATTTGATTTTCTACTTTTGGTCCACTCCCAACTGTGCGGGGGTGGACAGACGAAGCGAAAATCATTCGATTTTCTACTTTTGGTTCACTCCCAACTGTGCGGGGGTGGACGACGAAGCGAAAACTATTCAATTTCTACTTCTGGTTCACTCCCAATTGTGCGGGGGTGGACAGACGAAGCGAAAATCATTCCATTTTCTACTTCTGGTCTAACCCCCACTTACTCGCTTAGCGGTCATCTACAATGTATCAGCCTTTAACTTCATACTTAGGCTATAAAAAAAGAAGACCAAGCTTTTGGCTTGATCTTCGCTGCTTAGGATTTATTAAGCAAATTAGAATTGGTTGTGGATTACACGTTGTAAGATATCATTGATTTGATCTTGAGTTGCTTTGTTTAAGTATAAAGCATAACCTGATACACGTAATACAGCGTGTGGGTTTTCTTCAGGGTGTTGTAAGATATCAATTAATTTCTCACGGTTTAATACGTTAACGTTTAAGTGGTGTCCACCTTTCTTGAAGTAACCATCTAACATAGTTGCTAAGTTAGATTTACGGTCAGCATCGTCACGTCCTAATGCTTTTGGATGGATTGCAAATGTATATGAGCTTCCGTCACGAGCATCTTCGAATGGAATTTTAGCAACTGATGATAAAGCAGCTAAAGCTCCTGATTTAACAGAGTTATATTGTGGGTTAGCACCTGGCGCAATTGGTGTCCATGGTTCACGGTAACCAACTACTTCAGGGTTAGAACCTGTAAATACATTACCTAATGCTTTACCATACACGATGTTAGAAGTGATGGTTAAGATTGAAGTGGTAATTTCAGCATTACGGTAAGTAGGTAATTTACGTAAACGTTCCATAAAGTCATGTAAGAATCCAGTTACTAATGAGTCAACACGGTCGTCATTGTTACCGAATGTAGGGAATTGTTCACCTTCAACAACATAATCAACTGGGAATCCATCTTCGTCACGAACAATACGTACTTTAGAGTATTTAACAGCTGATAACATATCCCCAACTAATGCTAAACCAGCAATACCTGTTGCAAAGTAGCGGTGTGGATGTGAATCTAATAACGCCATTTGAGTTGATTCATAAGCATAACGGTCATGTTGACGGTGGATAATGTTTAATGCACGAACATAAACTTTAGTTGTCCAGTCCATAACTTTATCTAATTTTTCCATTAACTCGTCATATTCTAAGTAGTCACCTTTAATTGGTTCTAAACCTTTAATAACAGTCTTACGAGTTTTTTCGTCAACCCCACCTGATACAGCATATAATAAGGCTTTAGGTCCAGAGAAACGAGCTCCGAAGTATTGGTGTTCTTTACCCATAACTGAAGGGGACACACAACATGCGATAGCAGCATCTGTTGAATGCATTGTAGTTGCCATTACTTCATCGTTTTCATATTGGATAGCTGAAGTATCAATTGACACTTTCGCACAATATTCACGGTAAGCACGTGGTAATTTTTCGTTATAGAAGATCGTTAAGTTTGGTTCTGGTGATTCACCCATTGTATATAATGTGTGTAATGCACGGAATGATGTTTTGTTAACTAATGAACGGCCATCATTGTTCATACCAGCGATTGATAAAGTCACCCAAGTTGGCATACCTGAGAATACTTCGTTGAAGTCTGGTGTACGTGCGAAACGAATCATACGTAATTTCATTACGAAATGGTCAATTAATTCTTGAGCTTCTTGTTCAGTAATTAAGCCAGCTTGTAAGTCACGTTCGATATAAATATCGAAGAATGCGTCCATACGACCTAAAGAAGTAGCCGCACCGTTAGTTTGTTTTGCACCAGCTAAGAATGCTAAGTAAGTCCATTGGATGGCTTCTTGAGCTGTTTTTGCAGGTTGACGTAAGTCAAATCCGTACATATCACCTAATTGAGCAATTTCTTCTAAAGCACGATATTGTTTAGAGATTTCTTCACGTGTTTGCATTTCTTCTTCAGTATACATTTCACGTTCCATTGCATTCCAGTCATTGAATTTTTCTTTTTTCAAGAAATCAGTACCGTATAATGCAACACGACGGTAGTCACCGATGATACGTCCACGTCCATAAGCATCTGGAAGCCCTGTGATGATTTTGTTTGAACGAGCTGCACGAATGTCAGCATCATAAACGTCGAATACACCTTGGTTATGTGTTTGGATCCATTCTGTAAATTGCATTTCAACTTCTGGATCTAATGAATAGCCATAAGCTTCTAATGCTTGTTTCGCCATACGAACGCCACCGAATGGGTTTAAACCTTGTTTTAATGGTTTATCCGTTTGTAAACCAACGATTTTTTCTAAGTCTTTGTCGATGTATGAAGCAGGGTATGCTAATACAGTTGAAACAATTTTTTCTTCCATATCGACTACACCATGTTCAACTTCATAAGCTAATAAGTCTTCGAAAATCTTATTTAATTTTTGAGTTGCTTCTGTTGCTTCAGCTAAGAAAGAGTCGTCGCCAGTATATTCTGTGTAGTTATCTAAAATAAATTGACCAACGTCAGTATTCTCGCGCCAAGCAGTCCCTTTAAAACCTTCCCACGCTTTTGTCATTGTTTCTGTCATTTTTTGTTTCCTCCTGTTTTTGAAAATTGATTCACAATGTTTTTACACTTACATTGTATCGGAAAATAACACAGTCCGTCAAGGATAAAACCGTCTTTAAACACTGATAATACAATAATTCTGTTTCAAAACGATAGAACAGTTACTATAAAAAGTTTTTATCTGTACCACTTTGATAGGGGTTTACTAATAATTTTCATTTATAAGTTTGTGAAGTTGGTTTTCTTTTTCACAATATATAAACAGTTTTCCTTTATTAATATCATTCTTTTATGAAAATAATTTATACTAAATTTGAGTATTCTTTGATAATTTCATAGCGTCGTCGGTCTATCGTCTGGTTTTCATAACTGATACAGCGTACTTTTAGTTTTTTCGTGTAAAAAAAGAAAATAATTGTAATGGCAGAAATGGGTGACACCGCTTAAAAAAAGAAAATGCTAGTCTTTAACATTAAAGATGTGTAATAAAGGACAATTTGTTATAATGGAGAAGAGAAAATCAAGAAGGAGATTATTATGGCCCAACGAAAAATTGTCTTAATAGACGGAAGTAGTTTAGCATTTCGTGCATTCTATTCGATTTTAGATTTGGAACGCTTTAAAAATCGTTCAGGATTGCATACTAATGCTTTATATAGTTTTAATCGCATGTTAGATAATGTGTTACAACAATTTGAACCGACCCATGTATTAGTAGCGTTTGATAAAAGTGAGCGGACGTTCCGTACTGAAAAATATGCAGAATATAAAGGTGGGCGTCAAAAGACACCAAGTGAATTTAAAGAGCAAATGCCCTATTTTAGAGTCTTACTTGATGCTTATGGCATTAAACATTATGATGTCTTAGGTTATGAAGCAGATGATATTATTGGGACTTTATCCAATCAAGCAGATGAGGACGATCAAGTCGTGGTGATTTCAGGCGATAAAGACTTAATCCAATTAGCCAGTGAGAATACGACGGTTTATGTTACACGACGTGGGGTGAGTGATCTAGAACCGTATACCCCTGCCGTAATTCGTGAAAAATATGATATTACCCCTGAACAAATTATCGATATGAAAGGCTTAATGGGCGATTCATCCGATAATTACCCTGGTATTACCCGCATTGGTGAAAAGACGGCGCTGAAATTATTACATCAATTTGGTACCGTTGAAGCGATGTATGAACGTTTAGATGAGTTAAAACCGTCTAAAATGAAAGAAAATATTATTAACGATGAAGCAAATGCCCGGATGAGTAAAGACTTGGCTCGTATTTTATTAGAAGCCCCGATTGACATTTCAGTAGACGATATTACGATGAATGAGAAAAATATTGACGCTTTAACAGAGTTTTATCGTCAAATGGAATTTAATAGTTTCCTATCAGCTTTAGGCAGTGAAGAAGTAGTCAACGATGCGTCAGAAGTGATGGAATCGGATTATGAAGTGGTTTATTTAGAAGCGATTAAAGAAGAGCATTTACCTGATCGAACAGCGATTCACTTTGAAACAATTGAAGAAAACTATCATTTTGCAGATGTGGTCAAAGTGACTTGGTCAGATTTAGTATCTCATCAAGTCTTTGTCACAGAAGCAAAAACGGCTTTTGACTCACCTTTATTTAAAGAGTGGTTAGCCAAGGAATTAACCGAAAAAATTTCCTATGATACAAAAAAAGATATGGTGATTGCAGCTCGTTTTGGTGCTTCTTTACAACATGTGACCTTTGATGTCTCCATTGCGACTTATTTAGCGGAACAAAGCCAAGACCAACGTATCGAAGCTATTCAAAGCTTTTTAGCTTTACCGGTAACGGTGCAATCGGATGAAAGTATTTATGGCAAAGGCGCTAAATTAGCAGTCCCAGAAGACGTGGAAATTGTTAACCAACATGTAGCTAATAAAGTCGAAGCATATGAACAAGTGAAAGCCCCGCTTTTAGCAAAACTAGAGGCAGTAGCGGCTACCGAACTTTTCTTGACCATGGAACTGCCATTGGCTGTGGTCTTAGCTAAAATGGAAATTGAAGGGGTTAAAGTCGATGCGGCGGCCTTAGACGAGATGAATACATTAATATTAGAACGCCTTGCGGATATGGAAAAAGAAATCCATGAGCTAGCGGGACATGAATTTAACATCAATTCGCCAAAACAATTAGGCGAAATCTTATTTGATGAATTAGGCTTACCCGTGATTAAAAAGACTAAGACCGGTTACAGTACGGCAGCAGATGTGTTAGAAAAATTAAAATACCAGCATCCGATTGTCGAGAAGATTTTGGATTATCGCCAAATTGCAAAATTACAAGGCACTTATTTAGCGGGCTTACCACGCTTTATTAAAGAAGATGGTAAAATCCATACGCGTTTTGTTCAAACACTGACCCAAACCGGGCGTTTAAGTAGTACTGATCCTAACTTACAAAACATTCCGATACGCTTAGAAGAAGGGCGTAAAATCCGCAAAGCCTTCGTACCAAGTCATGAAGGATGGCAATTATTTGGAGCGGATTATTCACAAATTGAGTTACGCGTGTTAGCCCATATTTCAGAAGATGAGCACATGCGTCAAGCCTTTATCGATGATGAAGACATCCACTCAGCAACCGCCCGTCGTGTCTTTGGTTTACCAGAAGACGAACCGATTACTAGCAATCACCGTCGCCAAGCGAAAGCTGTCAACTTTGGAATTGTCTATGGTATTAGTGATTATGGTTTATCACAAAACTTAAACATCACACGTAAAGAAGCGAAAACATTTATCGACACCTACTTTGATAAATATCCTGGGGTAGCCGAATATATGAAAGAGATCGTTAAGCAAGCCAAAGAAGATGGCTATGTAACGACCTTGTTTAATCGTCGTCGTTATTTACCGGATATTCATTCTTCCAACTTTAATATCCGTTCATTTGCTGAAAGAACCGCGATGAACTCACCGATTCAAGGTTCGGCTGCTGATATAATAAAAATCGCCATGATTCGCCTAGATGAAGCAATTACGAAAGAAAACTTACAAGCCAAATTATTATTACAAGTGCACGATGAGTTAATTTTAGAAGCGCCAGCAGAAGAAATGGCACGACTAGCGGAGTTAGTGCCAGCAGTAATGGAAGGTGCGGTTGAATTAGCAGTGCCATTAAAAGTGGAAGCCAATCAAGGCGAAAACTGGTATGAATTAAAATAAAAGAGATGAAGGACAAGACTGATTATAGGTCTTGTCTTTCGTGGTTTATAGAAGAAAATGAGTCTCAAAATATTAATACAATCGACATGATGAATCAGTCTACTTGTATTTAAATTGGCTGCATCAATGGCGAAGTATATCTGGAAAATGTAAAGGATTTTGGCAGCCGTTAAGAAGTAGAAAAACGGATGATAGTTGCTTCGTTTGTTAATTATGACCAGTGGAGACGATTCACCGATGGCACTGAAAAAAGCAAAAGTCCCCAAGCGCTGTTTTTAAAGTTATTGTTAGCCTCAGCCTAAAAATGACCTACTATGTTTTGAAATCAGGGAACGTAGCAGGTTAAAGTAGATTCATTGTAAAAATTAGTCAACAATAATACAAGAGTATCAGCTATTATTATTAGTTATCGAAAATAGGCCCTCGTTCGTGTAGGTAGAAGTTAATATGAGTGGGAGTTTCTATCAGGTGAAGTAATTGAGAAAATTTCGCTATGTGTGCGAAGCATCATTTGTGCAAGGGTAAGAAGTGAATGCTACCAAATATTAAAATCAAATACACCGTAACACTATGGAAATGCAGCTGAAACATTGATAACAGTAGTAAGCTTTGATAAAATCAACTTAATATATGAAGGTACCGCTTTACCTAAATAAATACTTATATGAGCGGTTTTACTAAAGGAGTTTTAAGATGCCAGAATTACCAGAAGTCGAGAGTGTTCGTCAAGGGCTAATCCGCTTGGTGCAAGGAAGAGTCATCCAAGACATTGTGATTGAGTGGGAGCGAATTATCGTCACCGAACAACCTTTATCAGACTGGATTGAACAATTAAAAGGTCAACAAACCAATACGGTTGAAAGAAGAGCGAAGTTTTTAATTTTTCGCTTTGATGATTGGGCGCTGATTTCCCATTTGCGCATGGAAGGCAAATACCATTTTTACCCAGCTGATGAAGTGCCGGCTACTAAAGATAAGCATACTCATGTTCGTTTTCTTTATACTGATGGTAGCCAATTACATTATCACGATGTAAGAAAATTTGGACGCATGGAATTAGTCACACCTGAAGCCGTAAAAGATTATTTCTTAGCACGTAAATTAGGGCCAGAACCTAATGCGGAACAATTCCACTTGTCGACTTTTAAAAGACAATTAAGCCAATTGAAAAAGCCAATTAAACCATTACTATTGGATCAAAGAGTCGTGGCGGGGTTGGGTAATATTTATGCCGATGAAGTGCTCTTTGAAGCAAAAATTCATCCCACTAGACCAGCCAACAGCTTAACAGATCAAGAAGTGGCACAATTATATGATGCGATTTTAAACATTATGGCGGCAGCCATCAAAGCCGGTGGTTCAAGCGTGAGAACGTACTTAAACTCTTTAGGAGAAGCCGGTACCTATCAAGAACAATTAAAAGTCTATGGACGACCTGAAGAACCATGTCCACGCTGTGGTCAATTAATCAGTAAAATTCAATTTGCCGGTAGAGGGACACATTTTTGTAGCCATTGTCAGCCAGTAGCATGCGTTGAAGAGGCTTAGAATATATTCAGAGTCTTAACGAGAATATTCAATTAAAGGAGGGGTATTGAAGTGAGAAAAATTGGGATTACTGGTGGTATTGCGACCGGAAAATCAACCGTTTCAGATTACCTACGACAAAAAGGTTACACGGTAGTTGATGCGGACGAAGCGGCACGGGCCGTAGTCGCACCAATGAGCCTTGGGATTGATAAAGTGATTGACGCTTTCGGCCACCAAATGGTCAAAAGTGACGGTCAACTAGACCGGGAATTATTAGGCAGTGTTATTTTTAAGGATGAGGCAAAACGCGACCAACTCAATCACTTGTTACATCCTTTGATTATAGATTGGATGGACCAACAAATCGCCAAAGCAGAAGCGGAGATTGTCTTTGTTGATGTGCCATTGTTGTATGAAGTAGGTTATGATCAAAAAGTCGATCAAGTTTGGTTAGTTTATGTCAATCGTATGACCCAATTGCAACGCCTAATGGATCGCAATCACTTAACAGAGCAAGAAGCCAAACAACGGATTGACAGCCAATGGTCCTTAGAATCTAAAAAGGAAAAAGCCGACGTCGTCATTAATAATGAAGGTGATTTAGACGCTTTATACCGTCAAATAGATCAATTATTAGAAGAATTATAATCAGGTGATGGGTCAAAACATGATAGTAACGTGATGGCGAAACAGCGACTTTTATTCTGCGCTTATCACACCGTCTCAACTGAGGATAGTTAAGACTATTGTAATAGCCCCGCCACTAAAGTTTATTAAGACTACTGGCTTAATATCGCAATTGAGGTTTATTATTACTATTACCACAGTGTTGCACTTAAGGTTTAAGAGGATTACTATCATACCGTCGCAACATAGATTAAATACAACTAGCACAACATCGAAACTACAGGCTATAGGTATCAATAAGCTAAAATACGAACTCAATTTTATGAGTTTAGTTATACGAAAATTACAGGTTTAACAGCACAAAATTCAAACAAAGTGCAGTGCTTGTCATGACAAAAAGGAGAAAAAAGGCTTATTGAATTAGGGATTTTGTAAAAACTAATTAGAGAGTCTTTAGGTGGCAAGATAAAAGGGCTATGAGCACTTAAACTCATAGCCCTTTTGCTTTATCAAATTACTTTAACCCAGATTTATAAATCAACTCTTCTATTATTACTCTATAATCGAAAACAAGTGGTTCAATGTCCTTTTTTGTGGTGTTGTACCATATTTTATGTGCGGAATAATTACCTAAATTTTTAAATTTATACATATTGTTTTTTGTGTTAACCGACAATGATAGTTCAGAATTATTTTCAGCATTTTTTATGATTTTATCTAAAGTTAAGTGGCGACCGTTTTTATTTTTTATTTCAGATTCTATACCATTACTTTGGTACACCATTATTAATAAGCCTTCTAATAGTCTTCTCATCATAACAGCTGCACAATCATATAAGTTATGTTCATAGCTTGCATTTATTTGTTTGCAAATAGATTGAAAATTTTGTTGCAAACCATTAAATATAGCTAATGGCAAAATTGTTTCATTTTGTTCTATGGTAATATCATCTTCTACATCCCAACCATAAATATCATTAATCCATTTCTCCATATTAGATGACCATTCAGACCAATTACGTGAACTGTTGATAAGAGAAATAACTTCTGTTTTTAAATCTGAGTATATCTGTTCATCTGTCCACTTGGATGATTTCAAAGCCCTTATATAATTATTTAAAATAGAATTTGCAGATTGATAATTCCAATAGTTAAAGCTTGCTTTACCTTTATTATTAATTTTTTTATTTCTTGTTCAATAGGATTTAATGATTTGTTGTAAGCAATTCCTCCAAGCTTATCTATAAAATTAGCCACAGACTCTTGAGTCAAGTATCCTTCGTCATCATACCTAAAATATTGTGAGGCTCCAATATCAATGGATTCTACAAGAAGGTCATAAGGATAATTATTTACTAATTGAGATATGGTTGATTTACCTTTTTCATTTAATCTGAATGGTGAAATTTTTTCATTAATTATAGTTTCAATTTTCCTTTTTCCCATAACTATTCCTTAACTTGAAATCTAGAAACTAAGTTATTAAAAGATGAATTTTCTCTTACTTCTTTTGATGGTATAAAAATATATCTCCATTCTTTTTTATCATTAGCTTTTGCCCAACTGCTTGCTACATCACAAAATTGAACTGCTTTTTTACTTTTAGCTATAACATCGGCATCATTAATTTTATCTTCTCCCTTAACTTCAACAATGTAGAGATAATCTTCAGTTTCTACAACAAAATCAGGAACATAATGCCTTCCTCTATTATAAGTTATGTTAAATTCTTTTTGAGCAGGTCTAAGCCAGTTAACAACTGTATCATCTCTTTCTAGACCTCTTGCCAAAAGGAGTTCTGGTTTACTATCAAATTTAGCACTTGAAAATACTCCCTTTTTAATACCATCAAATAATATAGCCTTTATATTGCCTTCAAAATTGTCATATAGGTTGAGTTTATTTTTCCAGGTATAAGTTTGCTCAAGATTATAATCTCTTACATCCATAACTGAATATTTTATAAAGCCATTCTCACAGTAAAAATGTTCATCTAGCATCATCTGATTATAAATTTTATTAGCAATATCTTTTTTATTCATCATAACAATATTTTTCATTAAGCTATTATCATATTTCTCCTCATAATAGGCTATTACTTGAGAAATTAGCTTAAACAGAAGATTAGAACATTTTTCATAATCTATTTCAGGCTTTTCTCTTAATAATTCAAGAATAACCTTTTGTGGATTATATGCATCAAAATTTATTTCATCTGTGCCAATCTTCTTAATATCTGAAAAATCTTCTAGATTTTGAAGTATGAGATCATTTTTAATAGGAACATGATTAAAGTCTTTTAAATCTAAATCAAAATCAACAAATCCATACTCAACTACACCTTCATCAGTTATTTTTAACCTTGGAATAGGAATGAATTTTTTCTTCGTTTCTTTATGAACTTTCTCAACCGTCTCATTTAAAAAATCGTAAAATGGATTTTCATTTTGTTTATATACGTCAGCTAAGTTTTTGTCATCATTTATCTTTTCTCTGACTTTATTGACAACTTTTTCTTTCTGCTCCTCGGAAATATCCGTTTTATTATTTTTGTTAATTTCTCTTACTACTTCTTGTTTTATTAAATCAGTTGCAGTATCAATTAAATTATCCGTTTTTTCTCCTTTTTCTATCCCAAACGAATAAGCATCTTCTTTTACTTTATCTTGCTCTAAATCAATATCAATCTGAGCTGTTGAAATATTGTCTTCTATTTCTTCGACTTTAATTATATTTCCAGCTTTAAAAATAGAGTCTCCCTTTTTTGCTTCTTCAAGAATATCATTAAATTTATCATGAGCAGTGAGATATACACCGTCTATTATTTCATTTCCAGTTCTTTCTCCAAAGGGGAGTCTTAGTCCTCGCCCTATCATCTGCTCCCTTAAAACCTTGGAAGCAGCAGTTCTAAGTGGGACTATTGTATATAGATTGTTAACATCCCATCCTTCTTTTAACATGTTTACGTGTATGACGATTTCTATAGGATTATCATACTTTTCTACATCCAATAAAAGTTTTGTATTAGCCTCACTCTCGCTACCTGTTTGTTTAGAATGAACTGTGATAGTCTTATCTTTGTAGTAGCCATTTGAAAGTTCATCGGATTTAATGAACTTTTCCACCCAGTTGGCATGCTCAGTATTTTTGCATACGATCATAACGAAAGGCTTAACTTTTTTAATAGGCTTATTTTCAGTGTTATTATTTAGATAATAAGCTTCAAGTTCTCTTTTTGCTCTTTCATGAAGTTTAATTCCATCTACAATCATGAGCTTATCAAGCTCTTCATCTCCAAAATTATAAAAATTTACATCTGTTCTTGTGCCAGCAAAAGGTGTTCTAGTATAACCGTCCTCAATTGCCTTAGATAATGGATATTCATAAACTACATTCTTGAATGGAACTTGCTTTGAACCACTAGTAACCATAGGTGTCGCAGTAAGTTCTAATCCCAATAATGGATTTAATTCATTAATTGCTTGCATACCTTTTTCAGCACGATAGTGGTGTGATTCGTCCATTATGAGTACTAAATCTGATAAATTTGATAAATAATCATAAAATGAATTTCCTATCATCTCATTAATTTTTTTCATATTAGCACTTTCTTTATTAAACTTATCAATATTAAAAACAAAAATTCGTATGTCTGATTCAAATAAAGAAATCGGCTTTGTCATATATTCATCATCTGTTATGACTTCAGGTGGTTTATGAAAACAGCCCAGTCCCTTAAATACATATTTTTGATTAGATGGATCAGACAAGTCTTTTTTTAACTTATCGTAGACTGTAGTTCCTGGTGCAACAACAAAGAAATTTTTGATATTATGATTTGTATATAGGTAAGCAATAAACGCTCCCATAAGTCTGGTTTTACCAACTCCAGTTGCTAATGCAAAAGTAAGTGACATAAAATCACGTTCAAAATCTGAGCATATAGGAAACATTGCGTGAACACCACCAAGAGCAGCTTTTAAGTTCATATCTTTCTTTATATTTAATGATGTCATAATCTCTTCTAATATTTTTAGAGATTTCTCTTGTGGTTTTCTTAAAGACATGACTCCGCTTATATAGTCAGTCGTATATTGAGGATATAAATTATTCATCATCTTCCTCCTCATCTTCAAGAAATTGATCATAACTTGGTGGGCTTATGATATTTAAATTATAGTTATCCCTACCAAATTCACATTTTGAAAGAAGCATTTGAGGAATTTTTTTAATTGTGATATTGGCATAATTGCCTTCCAGCTCGCTATCAAAAGACTTACAAGCAACAATTAAATATTCATCATCTTCCATACTTGTTCTTATTGATTCAATATATGATTCATTCAAATGCCTTGTGGTAACAAATAAATAAGATTTCTCATTTGCCCTTGCTTGTTTCCAAAAGTACTCATCATCTGGCTTGTATTCAAAACCTTCGTGCAAGGCGACAGCAGCAGCGAGCATATCTGGATTATATTCTTTGTTTATAACATATTCTCCAAAAGAATCCTTATTTATTAGACTTTCAGCAAGTTCGTAAAATCTATATGCACCACCACCTTGCCATTTAAGTTCACTTTTTATCTTTTGGGTTCTTGTCTTCTTTTTAAGTTCTTTTAATACATCTTTAGGAATTAAATCAGTTTCTTTACCTATTTTATTGAGTATTTTATTAAAAGTTTTTACATCCTCAATATCAAAATCTAAATCTTTTAGATCATCTTCTTTTAAATCATAATAGTCCTTTGAAACTGAAATACCACCATTATCTTCTCCAGAAATGACCTTATCAAGTCTAACTTTGCAATGAGTATAAGCGTGATTTCCCATCTCTATTCCTATATATTTCCTATTCATCTTGTGAGCTACAGCCGCTGTAGTACCAGAGCCTAGAAATGAATCAAGAACTAAATCTCCTTCATTTGTAGCTAGAGTTAATACTCTTTCGATTAAGCGTTCAGGTTTTGGTGTTCCAAAAACAGATATAGGATCTATTTGTTTAACTTCTTTCTTTGCTTCTTGATTATCTCCTACCTCATCTCTAAACCATAAAGTTAATGGAACAAACCCTTGTTGAACATCGGTTAGAAATCTTTTATATCTTGGTACATTATCACCATTTTCACCAAACCAAATTCTATTATCTTTTATAAGGGAATCCATTTTATCTTTAGAAAATCTCCAAGAAGTTCCTGCTGGTGGCATAACTTTTCTACCTGATGGAGTTATTATTGGGTAAATATCTTTTTCATTTGGTGTCTTAACATGACAAGGACCTGAAGCCCATACACCTCTAGGGTCATTATCTGGATTAGTATATCCCTTTTTGCTTTCTTCAGATCTCGGTAATAGATTGGGTTTCCAAACCTCTTTATTCTTCGCATACACCAAAATGAAGTCGTGATTATCCGAAAACCATTTTGCATCATTTGATCTTGTATGTTTCTTTTGCCATATACATGTATTTACAAAATTATTTCTTCCGAATATTTCATCACAAAGAGTTTTTAAATAATGTCCTTCATCGTCATCAATACTTATCCATAAACTCCCATATTCATCATCAAGTAAATTTCTTAGTATCTCAATCCTTGGCTTCATAAGAGAAAGCCATGTTGAATGTTCTAGATTGTCATCATAGTGTTCAAAGGCACTACCAGTATTGTAGGGTGGATCGATATAGATGCATTTGACTTGTCCAGAGTATTTACTTTCAAGAGCCTTTAGGGCAAGTAAATTATCTCCATGAATCAGCATATTTTCTGTATTAGGGTCATTTTTAATATTTGACTTTTCTTTATCTTCTATAAGTACTCTTGGCTCAACTTTTATTTCTTTATCTTTGCCATACCAAGTAAGTTCTAACTTATTACTCATTATCTCCCTCCATTCTATATTCAAGTATCTCAGATATATCACACTTAAAATACCTACAAATTCTGCCAAGTATCTCCATACTCACATTCTCATCTCGTCCCATTTTTGCGATAGTTCGGGGTGTTGTTTTTATGGCTTTTTGTAGTTCTAATTTATTCATCTTTTCATCTATTAATTTTTTCCATAATTTATCATAAGAAAATCCCATATTTCACCTCTCAGCATATTTCACTTTATATAGTTTTTCTATAGTATTATACCACATATTTAAACTTAATATTTACAAATTTACTAAGACGGATTAATTTCCGTCTTTTTTTCTAATCAAAACCCATCATTTTGTCCTAGGGCTAGTAGAAGGAGAAATATATTTTTTAAATAGCCGGAAAAACTATCCTAAAACTTACTTATAGAGATAGAGGGGGAATTTTCATTAATCAAAAGCATTAAAAATGTCCTGAGTCTATTAGAGGAAGAAATAGTTACTCAAATGTATAGGAAATGTCCTGCTCTAAGTAAAAGGAGAAATATTTTTTCTAGTAGGTTAAAAATCCCATGGTTTTCATTGCCTGTGATTTAGGAGGAGAAAAACCTAACAACACCATCAATTTTGTCTTAGGGCTAGTGAAGGGAAATTTATATTACTCAAAAGCTTAAAAAATGTCCTAAGTCTATTAAGAGAAAAAATATTTTTCAAAATAACCGGAAAATCACCTCTCAACTTTACTTATAAAGATAGAGAGCAAAAAGATTACTCAAAACTCTTCTAACTGTCCTAAGGAATATGGAGAGATATTTCTTCTTCAAAAATATGAAAGGAGTAGATATGTGAATTTAGAAAATATACCAGAATATCTAAAAGAAAATGCAAAATGGTGTCTTTGGAAATATGAAATTAGAAATAACAAGAAAACAAAGATACCAATTAATCCGAATAGCGAAACTTATGCATCTACTAAAAACCCATTAACTTTTTCAAGCTTTGACAAGGTTTTGGAAAAATTAAGTTCTTATGACGGACTTGGAATAAGAGTCGATGGAAATCTTGTAGCTATTGATGTGGACCAATGTGTCCAAGATGGAGGTTTAGATGGTTTAGCAAAAGAAATAGTTAGCCACTTTCCTAAGTCATATATTGAATTTAGTCCAAGTGGTAAGGGTCTTAGAATATTTACTTTTCTACCAAACTCAATAACTTACAACAATGACATTTACAAGATGAAGACTAAAGAAGTCGAAGTCTATGTTGCTGGCTTTACGAATCGCTTTGTAACTGTGACAGGTCATGTCTATCAAGAAGGTGAGATTGTCGAAGAATCCAAAGGACTACTCTGGCTTTTAGAAAAATATCTGAAAAGAGAAAAACAAAGTAAATCTACTAAACAAAATTTTAAAAGCTATTTAACTGATGAGGATGTTATTGAAAAGGCATCTAATGCAAAGAATAACGAGAAATTTTTAAATCTATGGGCTGGAAATATTAAATCCTATCCCTCTTACAGTGAAGCAGACCTAGCTTTAACTTCAATCCTTGCATTTTATGCAGGTGGAAATACTGACCAGATAGATAGGCTCTTTAGACAATCAGAACTTTTTAGGGATAAGTGGGATGAAAAACGAGGAGGAAAAACCTACGGAGAAATAACCATTGAAAAAGCAATCTCCTCTTTAAAAGAAGTCTACAAACCTATTTTAAAAATAGATCCAAGCATCGAGTTTGACTTATCTATTGAAAAGTTAAAAGAAATGGGACTTCCTTTATCTTCAAAGTATTCATGGACAGATATAGGTGCAGGGAAAATATTCGCAGACTTTTATATGGATTCTCTTCGCTATGTACCAGAAAGAAAAGCCTGGTATTTCTACGAAGAAGGAATCTGGATAGCTGATACTGGAAGTTTAAAAGCTATGAAATTATGTATGAAACTTGCAAACCTACTTCATATCCTTGCCCTTGATATTGAGGACGAACATAAAAGAAAGGCTTATGTCAAATTCTCCAACAGGTGGCAAGCAAGGGGTTATAGGGTCAGCGTATTAAAAGATGCAGAAGTTCATCATCCATTAAATGTATCTGACTTCGATAAAGATCCCTACCTTCTAAACTGTACAAATGGGACTTTAAATCTAAGAACAATGGAATTTTACGCACATAGAAGTTCTGACTATTTAAGCAAAATGGCTGATGTTATCTATGATTCTAAGTCATTAAATGAGAGATGGAACATCTACATTGATGAAATTATGAGTGGAGATAAAGAAAAAGCTAAGTTCCTACAAAAAATATTAGGTTATGGACTTACAGGAGATACAAGGCATGAGTGCATGGCAATCCTCTATGGAATGACCACGAGAAATGGCAAAGGAACTCTTTGTGAATCCATATTAAAGGTTCTTGGAACTTATGCTTGTGCATCAAGACCTGAAACACTAGCTCTAAAAAACAAAGTAAATAGTTCTGGACCCAGTGAAGAAATAGCTAGACTTGCAGGAGTACGCTTTGTAAATATTCCAGAGCCAGGCAAGGGACTACCCTTAAATGTTGCACAAGTTAAAAGTCTTACTGGTAATGACACTATTAATGCAAGGTTTCTCCATGAGAATTCTTTTGATTTTAAACCTCAATTTAAAATCTACATCAATACTAACTACCTACCCATAGTAAATGATGTGACTGTATTTACCAGTGGAAGAATGCTCATCATTCCCTTTGACAGGCATTTTACTGAAGAGGAGCAGGACAAAACATTAAAGAC
Source organism: Globicatella sp. PHS-GS-PNBC-21-1553 (assembly GCF_033564055.1). Classification (NCBI taxonomy): domain Bacteria; kingdom Bacillati; phylum Bacillota; class Bacilli; order Lactobacillales; family Aerococcaceae; genus Globicatella; species Globicatella sp. PHS-GS-PNBC-21-1553. Next base: position 497,969 of record NZ_CP085470.1, on the reverse strand, counting down.
AGAATTTGCAAAAGAAGTAGTAAAGTCTGCAATTCTTAACTGGCTTATTGAAGGCTACAAACTTTTACAAAGAGAAGGATTAACTATTCCTGATTCAGTAAAAGATGCAACTCTTAAATACCAAAAGGAATCAGATAAGATAGCTATCTTTATGGAAGATTGCTTAGAAGAAGGTAAGGACTATGAAGTCAGAACTGCTGAAGTTTACGAAAGGTATAGGTCTTGGTCTTTAGAAAATGGCTACTACCTTGAAAGCATAAAGACCTTTAAACAATCTTTGGAATCTAAAGCTACCATCAAAAGGAAAAGACCTAAAGATGGAAAACACAAGACCACAGTCCTAATAGGCTATAGGTTAATTTCGGAATTTCTATAAAGTCTGTGGCAATGTGGCAGATGAAAAATTTAATTTAGAAATCTTATATCTATATAGATAATACTTTTTTACCTGCCACACCTGCCCTCATTTAAGGAGGTGGTGCTTATGATTGTGTGTAATTAGAAGTTTAAGCAAAGTTAGAAAATTAGGAGGAATATAAATGATTACAAAAGAAGATTTAGAAAGAAAGTTCACTTTAAAAAATAAGATTGTGGTGACTTCCCCAAAGGGAATATCTACAGAATTAAAAAGAGAAAAAGATAATAGGTATGTCATTAAGAAAGATGATAGCGAAATTAAGCTGAATGACTTAAAAGACTTAACTGAATATTGTAAGGATATGTGCCTTTACAGAAACAATGAAAAAGTCACTGAGGACTTATTGGAGAATGTCTTTAAGCTACGAGATACGATCATTCTTCATAAGACAGACAAGACACCTGTAAAAGTTGTTAAAGAAAAAATATATAACTACACACTGGACAATCAAGACACAGTTATTCCATTTAAAGGAACAGAAAGCATCATAGACTTTTTAAAGCAAAATAATTTTAGTCTATAAATAAAGGTGGCAATGTGGCAGGTAAATATATAGGACTTAAAACTTCTATTCTCTATGGAAAGTTTAGTTTTCACCTGCCACACTGCCCCAGATATTTTGAAAGGAGTAGAAATGATTATTGGAGATATTTTTGAAAAAGATAATCTTACAGCTGTGGACTTAAAGGACACTAAGTATGAAATCCTAAATGTAATTAATAAAGATAAGGATAAAATCATCCTTGCTAAAGGAGACAAGTCTTATCTTGTAATTGATGGAAGATTTAAGAATATGTTTTTCCCTTCTTTAGAAGAAGCAGAAGAATATATTGAGAGTAAAAAATAATTTGTGACCCAGGGGGCATCTAAATCTCTAGGAGACTTTTTCCTATCAACGGTGCCACCCTCTTACGCACAAAAAGTTAGGTTCAAAGGGGGTATTAAAAAATATTTTAATGCCCTGAATATTATAAATATAAAGGAGAAATTTATGTTAATTAAAGAAAAATCAAAAAGAAACAAAATATTGTCTGCTAATTCCTATAAAACCAATCTATGGAATTATTTAAGAAACGAGGATAAATCATCTTATTCAGATATTAAGGCTCTTGGTCTTATCCAAGATGGCTCACCTTTTATGGATACAGAAAGCACAGAATACTTTAGAGATAAACTTACAGAAAAGAGCGTATTTAGAAAAGAAGCTACAGTTTTAAAAAATGATGTAGATTCATCTTCTATTGTAACTTTCCCAAGCAAATCTATGGCAACTTGGACAAAAACAGGAGAACATGACCTATTTACAGCTGTCTTAGAAATGAAAGATGTGGATGTTAATTTAGAATACAATACATTATCTAACTTAATTACAATCCACGAAGATTTTCTAAATAATCCTCAAACTAAGATTGAAAAAATAATCCTAGATACCTTTGCTCATAATTTTGCCAAGGCAGAAGATAAAGCTTTTATCACTGGATCTGGTAATGGAGAACCATTAGGATTTCTAGTAGACGAAGATATTAAAAGCCTATCAGCTACAAAAGAACTAAAGCTTGATGACTTGAAAAAACTATTCTTCTCTCTAGATAGCGAGTACAGGGAAAATGCAAAATGGATAATGAATGATAAAACTGCTCTTTATCTTCAAAGCTTAAAAGATAGCCAAGATAACTTCTTGTGGAACCAATATGATGGCACTTTCATGGGAAAAGAAATTCTAATTTCTAACTTTATGCCGGATATTGATGCAGGTTCAAAGCCTATCGCCTTTGGAGACTTTTCAAACTACTGGATTGTTGAAAGACAAAATCCAACAATAAAAAGATTGTCCGAGATGTTTATTCTTAAACAACATCAAGGCTTCATTATGAGAGAATATTTAGATGCCAAGCTAATGGATAAGGATTTAGTCCTTACTTTAGCCATTGAAGGATAATGCCTATGGTAGAAACTAAAAAGAATGAGATTAAAAAGTCGGAGAATATTGAAGTATCTGGCACAATCTTTACAGTTCATTCAATGGAAAGTGAAAATGCAAAAAAGAGTGTGGATCAAATCATCAGAAAGCTCATACTAAACAATGCAGATGCTTTGAATAGAGCCAATTTATCGGCTTAATTAACTTGATATAGTCTGAAAAGTACGGGAATATGTAATTGCCACTTGAAGGCTGTCTGAAAGGAGGAAAATATGGAACAATTAAATAGACAGTCTTCTTACTTTTCAGCTAATGAAAAGATTACAGCATTATACTGTAGGCTTTCAAGAGATGATGAACTTCAAGGCGAAAGTAACTCCATAAGAAATCAAAAGGACATATTAGAAAAATATGCTCTGGATATGGGATTTAAAAACCTAGAGTTCTTTGTAGATGATGGTTATTCAGGAACGAACTTTGATAGACCCTCTTGGAATAAACTAAATGGTTTAATTGAGGATGGAAAAGTTGAAAATATTATTGTAAAAGATATGAGTAGACTTGGCAGGGATTATCTAAAGGTAGGATTTTATACAGAAGTCTTATTCCCAGATAATGATATACGATTCATTGCCATTAATAATGGTGTGGATTCAAATAACCAAGTAGAAAATGACCTTACACCTTTTATTAATATCTTCAACGAGTTCTATGCTAAGGACACAAGCAAAAAAATAAAGGCTGTTTTTAAGGCTAAAGGTCAAAGTGGGAAACCACTGACAACTAATCCTCCTTATGGTTATTTAAAGGATAAGGAAGACAAAAATAAGTGGATAGTTGATGAAGTTGCAGCTGAAACTGTAAAGCTAATTTTTAATCTTTGTATTAAAGGATATGGTCCAAGTCAAATTGCAAGTGAACTAAAGAGTAGAAAAATCCCAACTCCTGCTGAACATTTTAAGTCTATAGGACTCAATTTCCCTGTTGACACTCCAGAAGAGGAATGTAATTGGAATCCTGCTACAATATCTACTATTTTAGATAGAGATGAATATCTAGGAAAGGTCATAAACTTTAGAACAAAGAGAAAATCATACAAGACTAAGAAAAGTGTAGACAATCCAAGGTCTGAATGGGCAATATTTGATAATGTTCATGAGCCGATTATTGATGAAGAAACCTTTGATATTGTAAAAAGGATAAGAAAAACAAGACGAGTTCGTAACAGCTTAGGAGAAATGCCTGCCCTATCTGGTATGCTCTACTGTGCAGACTGTGGAGCAAAATTGTATCAAGTGAGAGGTAAAGGCTGGTCTCATGATAAAGAATACTTCGTTTGTGCATCCTATAGAAAGCAAAAAGGCAAATGTACTTCACACCAGATAAAGAACATTCAAGTTGAAGAAATTCTTCTGAGGGAAATTAGGAAAGTTACAGCCTTTGCAAAAGACCATGAGGAAGAATTTGTAGATTTAGTTTTGAAGAAGAAAACCAGCGAGTTAAATCAGGTATTAAGAAGTCAGAAAAAGGAATTAGAAGATTCTAAAAATAGAATTGTAAAACTCGACTCTATCGTTCAAAACCTCTATGAAGATAACTTGGAAGGCAAAATATCTGACCAAAGATTTGAAAAAATGGCTAAAGCTTATGATGAAGAAGAAATTTCACTTCAAAAAAGAATAGCTGAACTTGAAGAAACTATTTCAAAATCGCAGGAAGAAGAACTTAATGTGGAATCATTCCTAAAACTTGTAAGAAAGTATACGGATATAAAGGAACTTGATCCAGAAATAATTAGAACTTTTGTAGATAAGATTTATGTAGAACAATCAGAAAAAGTTCCAGGTACAAATTTAAAGAAACAAACCATTTGGATTTATTGGAATTTTATAGGGAAAATTGACATATAAAAATCGGCACAAAGGTTAATACCTTCATGCCGATTAAATTTTAAGGAAATAAATCCCTAATTAATAGCCCCTAAGGTTAATACCTTCATGCCGATTAAATTTTAAGGAAATAAATCCCTAATTAATAGCCCCTAAGATGGACTTTTTATTTTTAATATTTGTTTTCGTGGTGTTATTCATCTTGTCAAGAAGAGATGAGCGCAGAAATAAACGCTATTATCAACAGATGAATCAATATCAAACATATAATCAATATGGACAACCGGTGAACCCCTATCAACAAGCACCGTACCCACCTTATGGTAAAGCGATTGGTAAATGGACTTATTTCTTAGTAGTTTTCTTTTTAGGTGGCTTGGGTGTTCATAAATTTATCGCTGGCAAATGGGTTCAAGGATTATTATATTTAGCCTTTTCATGGACTTTTGTGCCTAAGCTTATTTGCTTTTTTCCATTTGATTGGAGTGTTATTTAGACAACCAGACCAGTTTGGCAATATTTATATTTAATATTAGTAGAGCTAGAGGCGAACAGAAGGCAACAAGATATTTTCGCTAAATATTATATTTAATATTAGAAGTGTTAGAGGACGAATAGAAGCCAACAAGATATTTTTGCTCATTAATATTGGTAGCGTTAGATGACCTCTATCTAATGAATTTAGGTGCCTAAGAATCGATTCTTTTAACTCACAAAACGTTTACTACAGCATCACATTGTCATTAAATTAACTGAGTTTTTCAGAGTGTCAATGCCGGTGTAGATATGCTACAATAGGAGTAACTAACAGTGTTTAGAAAGGAGGAGCGCTTTTTATGCTATGTCCAAAATGTCAAAGTTCACAAACAAAAGTAATTGATTCACGTTCTGTCGATGATGATACTTCGATTCGCCGTCGTCGTGAGTGTTTAAATTGTGGGTACCGTTTTAATACTTATGAACGAGTAGAACGCACCCCTTTACTTGTAGTCAAACGGGACGGCACTCGTGAAGAATTTAGCCGTGAAAAATTATTAAGAGGGATTATTCGTTCCGCAGAAAAACGTCCGATAACGAGAGAACAAATGGAACGTTTAGCATCCGCTGTTGAAAATGATATTCGCAATTATACTGACACGGAGATTCCAAGCGAACAAATCGGTGAATATGTGATGCCTCGTCTTTTAGAATTAGATGAAGTCAGTTACATCCGATTTGCGAGTGTTTACCGTCAATTTCAATCACGCGAAATGTTTATGAAAGAATTGGAAAGCATGATGAAATCACGAAGTGAAGTGCAAGAGAGCGATGAGTGAATTAAAAAGTCCAGTCCAACCCTTTATCGTGAGACATAAAGGAGCCTTGTCTGCCATTCAAATGCAAAGCTTAGTGCAATTGTATCAACCGATTATCGGGATGGATGCCGTCAATTTTTATTTATTATTATTCCAGCAGCCGGTCAATGAACAAAAGATTTCAACACAAAAAGTTCATTCGAGTTTATTTCCTTATATTGCGGGCTCGTTAGGAAAAATCGATGATGCGCGCCTCCATTTAGAAGCGGTCGGCTTAATTGAGACCTATAAACAAACGGGCGAAGGGATTTTATATCCTACCTTGCTCTATGATATGCAATATCCATTATTGATTAAGGATTTTCTAGATAATCCTTTATTGAGTAATGCGTTAATCAATCAATTAGGCGATGTGGAATTTTTTGAAGTAGTGCGTCAGTGGGAAGTTGCCCCTATTGAAATGGCCGAATACGAAGAAGTGACGGTTTCTTTTGAAACAATCATGACGCCAACCCATAATGATTATCAAGCGCAAGCTTATGAAGCTAAAAATGGTTATAATCTGCAACACCATGATCAAAAGCCACCCTCTATCTCGGTGGTGGATGATTTTGACTATATGCAAGTAATGCGCAAATTAATTAGTGCGGGCATTGATCATCAAGTTTTAGGGCCGAGGGTTAAGCAAGAAACATTGGCGATTCATAAAGTCTACGGTTTTGATGAAGAACAGATTAGTCAGTTATTATTAGAAAGCTATGATGGTGAGTTACCGGCTATTCAATATCAAGAGTTAAAATTAGCTGCTCAACGGATGAGCGAAAAGAATAAACATCAAACAACCAATGTTCCACCCGCTTCGTCACAACCAGTAAAAGAGATTGTTGAAAAAACGACCATCCAAACATTAAAAGAGCAGTATCCTCATTTTGCAGAAGCTGATTTAGAAATCATGGCTCTGTGTGAAGAAGTATCTCCAGAGGTATTGTTAACACAAATTAAGCAATCAAAAAATGGTTTTGTCTCTAGTAATGAAATCCAGTATGTTCATAATATTGCGATGCGCTCGCAGTTACCAAAGAGTGTGCAAACATTCTTAGTCTACTATTTATTAATGATTGAGAATCGTGCTGATTTTCAAAAAGGTGAAAGTGAACGGATTGCTAACTTATGGCAACAAGAACAGCTAACCACAGTGGCGAAAGTAATGACCTTTGTTCATCAAAAAGCCAAAGATCGTATGATGAAGCAAAAACAATATGAAAACCGTCAAAATCACAATAAATCATATCCAAGCTATCAACGTCAGAAGAAGACGGAGCGTCAGCCTTATTGGGCACAACAGAATCAAGAAAGTCAAAAAAACCAATCGGATACTCAGCCGACCGATACTCCAGCGGTTGAACAACCATCGGAAGTTGATTTACGTAGTCAATTAGGTCAAATATTTGAGAGAGGACGGGATGAATAATGAAAACCATTCAAGAAATATTAAAAAACTTCTTAAACGAACCGCATTTTAATGAAACATATAAAAAAACAGTGAGTCATATTTTAAATCATCCTGCGGTACAAGAGTTTGTTCATTTACACGAAGAGTCCGTGTCTCAAGAAATGATTCATAATTCGCTTTCCAAACTGAATGAGTTTGTATTAGAATATGATGCTTTTCAAGCAGGTAAGCCAGGGAAAAATCCCGGTTATACCCCCATCTTATTTATCAATCAAAATTATATTGATATCGCTTATCAACCAACACCTGAGTTTTTACGGATGCAAGAAGAACGCAAAATGCGCTCATATATTGATAACCGTATGATGAGTCGGGATGTGCGTGATGCCAAGATTGATGATGTAAACTTGAATTCTGCTTCGAGAAAACAATTAATGTCTGAAGTGGTTTCGTTTGTGAAGCAATATAAAGAGAATCCTTTTCAGGCCCAAGGCTTATATATTGCCGGACCTTTCGGGATTGGAAAGACATTTATTTTAGGGGCATTAGGTAATGAATTAGCCCGTCTAGGCATTAAAGTGATGATGTTACATTATCCAACATTTGCGACCGAGATTAAAGAAGCGATTACCTCCAATCAGGTACAATCTATTATTGATGATGTCAAGAAACCCCAAATCTTAATGTTAGATGATATTGGGGCGGAAAGTAATTCAGCTTGGTTACGTGATGATGTGTTAAGTGTCATCTTAGAATACCGTATGAAAGAGAAATTACCGACCTTCTTTACGTCCAATTTCTCAATGGAGGAATTAGTCTATCATTTACAAGAAACCCGTGATGCAACGGAAAATATTAAAGCAGCACGTATTATGGAACGGGTGAAATTCTTATCACATGAAGTAAGATTAGATGGCGAGAATTTACGCCAAAAAGAAAGAGGGCATTAAGTCGATGAAATTTGATCCACAAGACCAACAAGATTTTTTAAGAATTATTAAAAGTCTATTGTTCACCAGTATATTCGTCCAAATAGTCATTTTAGGCGTATATGTCTTTGGTGAAAAACAATTAGCCTTAGCATTTCCTATGTTATTAGGTATTTTCGTTACCATCGTGGCATTGGTTTATAGCTATGGCTTAAGGGACTAAGTGAATATAAAATCGAAGAGCGTGGGCTAGAAGGAAACCAAATGGTGTTGGTAACTTTCTAACCCACGCTACTTTGTTGAGAATGATAGATGGACAAAATAAATAGAGCTTGTTAGCCTAACGCCATTTCGAGAGGATTATGATTATATGTTTTTGTAAATATCGCCTCGATTTTTAATATCGATAATGTGAATATTACCATTAAGAAAAGTATGGGGAAAACTATAATAATTTCGGTTGAATCTATCTATTTATCCGATAGCGCAGTGGTTGAGTGGCCTCGAACTGCGTCTTAATGAGTTAGGTATAAACATAAAAAATTCAATCAACTTATTGCTCGGTAATTAAAAGCGCAGTGGTTGAGTGGCCTCGACTATGTGGGAGTGGGCAGAAGAAGCGGAAAACATTCGATTCTTTACTTCTGGTCCACACCCAACTTTGCGTGGGTGAAAACCCAAGCGAAAATCAATTGATTTTCTACTGCTTGCCCACTGAATCACTCAAGTCGTTCTATGTTCTGAACATTAATTAATCAAAGAAAGCCAACTAAAGTCTCATTTACGTTATCTAACTACTTGACTATCTGAGAAATTTCCGTATGATTATACTTTGTATTCCCTATAAAACTCACAAGCAAATAGCTGTTTGAAAAGGTTTAATTAATAATTAATATAAGCTTTGTGCGTGAGTGGGTTCACAAAGAATTGAAAATTACATACTATAATTAAACTGTAAGATTAATTTCAGTTTAACTGCTATGAAAATATTATGAGATGCCCATTAAATACCTTAATAGAAGCAATTATGTGCTTTTAGCAAGGTCGTAATCCTGTTAAAAATCTGTTATAATAGGTGGGCAAAATAAAAAAGGATGTGTCGAGAGTGGAACGTTACAAACCGCTAGTGCTGGATGAATTCATTCCCCAACCACAAACAAAATTATATATTGAAAGTCCCGAGATTAAAGAGTTAGAAAAGTTAGCGTATGATGGGCCATTAGGTGCTTTATATACTAAAGAAAAAACCGCCTTTCATTTATGGGCGCCTACTGTAATGGCAGTAAATTTAATTGTTTATGAAGATAACTATTCACCAACTAAAAAAATTATTCCAATGGTGTTGAATGACGAGTTACATATTTGGCAAACAGAAGTTGAAGGCGATTGTCATGGTTTAACTTATCGTTATGAATTATTCTATACCGATGGGACGAGTCGTCGTTCAGTGGATCCTTATTCGCGTGCCGTTACTGTCAATGGAAAACGTTCGGTCGTCGTTGATTTACCACGTACCAACCCTGAAAATTGGGGAGAACGCATGGAGCCATTTTCTGCACCAACGGATGCGATTATTTACGAAGCCAATATTCGTGATTTTTCAATGGATGTCAACAGTGGCATTAAAAATAAAGGTAAATATCTCGGTGTTATTGAAGAAGGGACTAGAAACCCATTAGGTTCAAAAACAGGTCTCGATTATTTAAAAGAATTAGGGATTACCCATGTGGAGTTTTTACCGATGTTTGACTTTGCGACGGTTGATGAGACAGGTGAAGTGCCTACAGAATATAACTGGGGCTATGATCCGTTAAATTATAATGCGCCAGAAGGAACTTATTCAACGAATGCATATGATCCATTATTACGTATTACTGAAATGAAACAAATGATCCAAGGCCTACATGATGCGGGTATTCGTGTCATTATGGACGTGGTTTATAATCATGTTTACGAAGTAGATAATCATAGTTTAAATCGTACAGTACCAGGTTATTATTTCCGTACTACTCATGAAGGTTACTTGTCAAACGGTACTGGGGTAGGAAATGATACGGCCTCTGAACGTAAAATGATGCGTAAATATATCGTGGATAGTGTGACTTATTGGGCTAAAGAATTCCATTTAGATGGGTTCCGTTTTGACTTAATGGGCATTCATGATATTGAAACGATGAACGCAGTCCGTAAAGCTTTAGACGAAATTGATCCATCGATCATGGTCTTTGGTGAAGGTTGGGACTTAATGACTGAATTACCTTGGTATAAAAAAGCGAGTCACCATAATGCCATTGAAATGCCACGAGTAGGCCAATTCAACGATGGGATTCGTGAAGCTTTAAAAGGTAATGACTTTGATCCGCATACTAGAGGCTTTATTAATGGAGCATGGTATACTGAGAATAAATTAGCCGATAACTTTATGGCAGCTATTAGTACGGGACAATATTCTGAACCGGGACAAGTGATTCAATATGTAGAAGCGCATGATAATTATACCTTATATGACCGCTTAGTGACGGCTGACCCAAGTTTAGATAAAGATACGATTATTCGTCGACATGAATTAGCGACAACAGCAGTCTTATTAAGCCAAGGAGTACCATTTATCCACGCCGGACAAGAGTTTTTAAGAACTAAATTTGGTGTGCGTGATAGTTATAACAGTGCTGATCAAATCAATAAGATGGACTGGTTACGTCAAGAAAAATATGAACATACCGTCGTAATGGTGCGTGACTTAATTAAATTACGTAAAGCAGAGCCATTATTAAGACTGAAAACTTATGAAGAAATCAGCCGCGTGATGCGTATCTTACATGCATCATACCAACGTGTTGCTTTTGAATACCGCCAAGATAATGAACGCATGATTATTGTCTTGAATGCCCAATCAAATCCATTAAAATATGATTTAGAACAGGGCGATTATATTATGAAGTTGGTCGACGGAGAAGTCTTCCTAGATGATGACCATATGACAGGTGAAATCGACAGCTTCTTAATTGAGCCATATACAACCTTAGTGTTGAAACAGTATTTGGATTAGGAAGTAATAACGTTTATTGTAAATTAAAGATATTATTTATTACGCAGTGGTTGAGTGGCTTAAAACAGTGTCCTTTGGACTTGTTTCAAACCTAGTCAACCGTGCGGGGGTGAACAGTCGAAGCGAAAATCAATTGATTTTCGACTTCTTGTTCACTCCCTATTTTTTTACCAAAAAAGTTTATCATTTTCATTTAGCATCTAAGCTCGTTATAATGCTAGTAAAGTAAAACGAACCTGGAGGTGTCTACCATGAAAAAGCAAACTTTATTCAAAGCGTTCATACTTATCATCGCTTTATTTGCAGTAACTTTCGGAATAAGAACATTAATTAATCAATCTTCTGAAAGTGAGCCCCATACTTTGGCATCTACACTAGAACCTGATAGCGACAAAGTATTTGGTAAAGATAGTATGAACTTTGCGCTTTATGGCCAGTCTAAGGCCACAGATGACAAGTCAGTCAAATTATTAAATGACTTAGTGCTAGTCTTTTCTTATAATCCAACTAGTAAGAAATCCGTAGTCGTTGCACTGCCAACACAATTATATTTAGAACGCCAAAGTAAAGAACTAGCTAATAAATTGTATTTAGCTAATGGTGATTCAGACGATAAAGTCAGTGAGACCAATCAAGCGGTGCAAGCAGTGATTCAGTTACCGATTGATCGCTATATTGGCATTGATTTAGATAAGTTTGCTCAGTTTGTTGATGACGTAGACGGTTTAACGATTAATGAACAAACATTGTCTGGATCCGAGGTGAAAGCTTATTTACAAGAAAACTTGGAAGATGCGGATACAACTGCCCAATTCTTTGATTCAGAGTTTGATGCCTTAGTAGCCCAAGCGAATTCGCCAGAAAGCATTGCGAATCCTGAGAAACGCTATGAATTATTACATCAACTACTCTCCGTTAAAACGAGAGTTTGTCCTAAACATGGTGGTTGTACAAACGATGTCATATCTCCAACCGTTTAAAGACACTAAGGGATGGTTGACTGGCACCCCATCAATAAGCAGTCTGTAGACACTTACTGAATATTGTTTTATGTTTAATAATTTTGTATTGGCACAACTTTTTCAAACCGCGGGTTTTTCTCACTCGACAGATATCGGTGACCCAATTCTTTAATATTGATAGCTGCCACACGGTCATCATTTGATTGATACCCACAATTCCGACAAGTAAACAAGTGCTTATCTTGTTGTCTATTAGCTTTATCAATTGATTCGCATTTTGGACAACGTTGGGACGTAAATTGTGCGGATACTTTTAAAACTTGCGAACCACTTTCTAAAGCTTTGTACATTAACTTTTCTTCAAAATCGAAGAATCGCCAAGAATGGTGTTCATACCGTGCTTCTTGCTTACGGTGATGAGTCGTGTTAAAAGTAACGTTCGTAAGATCTTCCAACACAAACAAGGTATTGGCCCCGTATCGGTCAACGAGTGTCTTTGATAATTGATGGTTCACATCATTCATCCAGCGGTTCTCTCGTCTTTCAATTGTTTTAAGGCGTCTACGACTTGATTTGGTGTTCTTCGCTTGTAAGGACTGGCGCAATTTCTTAAAATGCCGTCTTTTCTTTATCAAGTTTTTACCCGAATAGAAGGTAGTATGAGCTGTATCATCCGCAATTGTTAGTATCTGTCTTAAACCACGGTCAATGCCTACAATCCGTTGAATATTAGCTTCATCTGGATTGTCTATCTCTTTACTTGCGGACACGTGTAAGAACCACTTACCCTTACGACAGAGTAATTCAGCTTGACCGAACTTGTAAGCATTCTGGCTAAATTGTTGAAGATAAGCGATATGTTGCTTATCACAAGACACTTTAATTCGTCCTTGATTGGTCGTCAGTGAATAGGTGTCGTCTTGATGATAAGCGTAGTTACGATTACGTACGAATACAGCGACTGGTCGCTTAAACCCTAGGGGTTTCGTTAAATGGTAAAGGTCTTTATATAGCGTATGATATTTACCTGTATGGATATCTTTATAACGCTTAGGTTTTTGTTTAAACTGTGTTTTTACGGTCTTATATCTCGCGATTACCGTACGCATCACGGACTGGGCCATTTGCGATTGCAGTCCAAAATCCTGACGTATCTGATGATACAAGGCGTTGTGCAAAGTCGTTTGACCTAATTCAAAGTCATGGTCAAAGATATATGTCGAAACAAAATTACAAGCGTTTAAAAACTGTTGTTGGGTTTCTTCGAATTTTTCAATATCACTAGCACTTGGGTATAATTGCACTTTAATCGTTTTCGTTAACTGCATCTTGTCACCTCTTTCCTCTTAAATACATTATACCATCTATTTAGTGAAAACATAGACGTTAACCTAGTAAAATCAACAGAAAGAGCTGTCTATTTCGCTAATTCCTCCTAGGTATTAATACCTAGGTTTCCTTAACTGACAGCTTGTAAATGAAGCAGAAAACTATTTATTAGATCGTCAAATTCTAGTGCCATTAATTCAAAATAATACATCTTTATTGATTTCTGATAAAATTGATAATATTGAAGTTAATCCTGATGGTTCTGGCATTGATTTTACAACCTTAACGTATCAATAAAATCAATTGAATCAATTTAGTTTAATTCCTTTCCTTATTTAATAGTCTTGTGTTGGAGTGGCAGTAAGATATAATTATCGGATCAATTATAGTGTCTTCAAAGTAGTATAAAGTCATTAAGTCTCATCTCTAATTAATACTAATGAATATGGGGTTTCACCATTAAAAGTTACCCGAACATCGACAAGTATATCCGAGAGGTTGAGTGGCCTCAAAAAGCATCTTAACGTAGCTGAGAACAAACTTGAAAAATTCAGTCAAGTTAGTGCTTGATTATTAAAAGCGCAGTAGTTGAGTGACATCAAACCACGTCTCACGGAGATTGAACAGACGAAGTGAAAAACATTCAATTTTCTACTTCTGGTTTATTCCCAACTGTGCGGGGGTGGACAGACGAAGTGAAAAACATTCAATTTTCTACTTCTGATTCACTCCCATTATACTAACGCAACTCTTAAGGGGTGGGCCTAGGAAGCTCTCATCATGTGATGGTCGTCTTCTAGCTCACTCCTTAGCTTATGTGTTTTGAAACTGAGAAACTAATCATTTAACAAGGTATAGAATTTCATGTATACTAACAATAGTTTAATTTTATTAAAAGAAAGAGGTGGCTAAATGAATTCGTATGGGAAATATTTGTTAAGACGTATTTTTTATATGTTATTGACCTTATTTATTATTATCACAACAACTTTTCTCTTATTACAATTCTTACCAGGGACGCCATTTGCTAATCAAGATTTATTGACTGCAAAACAATTAGAATTATTGAATGAAAAATATGGGTTGAATAAACCAATTTTTGATCAGTATTTGGCATATTTGGGTAATATATTAAAGGGAGACTTTGGTTATTCTTTCCAATTTAATAATTTACCTGTGACCCAGATTATCGCGGATCGGGCTGGTCCTTCGATTCAATTAGGCTTACAAGCGATGGTTTTAGGGACAGTTGTAGGAACGTTTCTAGGTGTTATCGCAGCGGTTAAACAGAATACTTGGATTGATACCTTTACATCTATTTTCGCGATTGCTGGACGAAGTGTGCCAAACTTTGTTTTCGCTGTTATTTTACAGTTTGTTTTTGCGGTTGTGTTAGAAGTGTTACCGATAGCGTTTTGGCGTGAAGGCTTTAAGTCAACGATTTTACCAACTTTAGCCTTATCTATTTCGCCAATGGCGGAAGCGGCAAGGTTTATCCGTACGGAAATGATTGAAGTTTTAAATAGTGATTATATTGAATTAGCTAAAGCGAAAGGTTTTTCTAAATTTTATATCATCTTAAAACATGCCTTGCGTAATGCTTTAATTCCTTTATTAACGATTTTAGGACCGGTGACTGCTGGCTTAATGACGGGTTCATTAGTAATTGAACAAATCTTTTCAATCCCTGGAATTGGCGAACAATTTACTAAATCTATTTTAGTCAATGATTATCCAACGATTATGGGGATTACGATTATGTATTCGACTATATTAATTGTGATGATTTTAATTGTCGATATTTTATACGGTATCATTGATCCAAGATTAAGAATGGGAGGGGGTAAATAATGACAAAGGCTTTATTAGATTCAAAATATAATGAAGAATTATTAGCGAAGCTATCGATAGATGAACAATTATTAACACCCGACCACCGTCAAACACGACAAGAAAGCGAAAAAATCCATGCGCCATCTCTGAACTTCTTACAAGATTCGTGGCGACGCTTGAAGAAAAATAAAGGGGCGATGGTTGCCTTATTTGTTGTATTATTCATTGTGCTCATCGCCATCCTGGCACCGTTGATTGCACCGGCTTCACCCTATGCTCAAAATCCAGCTCATGCCAACTTAGCACCTAAAATTCCCGGATTAGAGTGGACGACGTGGTTTGATGGTAAAGCGATGAGTCGTGGTAAGAAACTCATCGATACTTATGAGAAAGCCAATATCCCTGCCGGCACCTATTATTATTTAGGGACGGATTCTTTAGGCCGTGACTTATTGTCACGTATTTTATATGGGACACGGATCTCACTATTAGTGGCTTTTGTGGCGGCTTTAATTAACTTAGTATTTGGGATTATTTACGGATTAACCTCAGGTTGGTTAGGTGGCAAAGTCGATACCTTTATGCAACGCTTATTAGAAGTGTTATCAGGGGTACCAAATTTAGTCATTGTCGTCTTAATGTTATTAGTCTTAAAACCAGGCTTAATTTCAATTATTATTACGATTGCTTTAACATCCTGGATTACCATGTCACGGGTTGTCCGTGCCCAAACCTTACGTTTGAAACAAACTGAGTATGTTTTAGCGGCACAAGTATTAGGCCAACATCCAATTAAAATTATGTTAAAACATATTCTACCAAATATGATTGGGATTATTATCGTGCAAGTGATGTTTGCTTTACCGAGTGCGATTTTCTTTGAAGCTTTTTTAAGCTTTATCGGAATCGGTATTCCGGCACCCGATGCGTCATTAGGAACTTTAATTAGTGATGGGTATAAGACCTTCCGCTTCTTACCGCATTTAATGTGGTATCCTGCGGCGATGATTTCGGTCTTGATGTTATCCTTTAATTTATTAGCGGATGGGCTGCGGGATGCCTTTGACCCTAAAATGAAAGAGTAGGTGACGAACATGGATCAACCAATTTTAAGTGTTAAGAATTTACAAATTAGTTTTAAAACCTTTGCTGGTGAAGTACAGGCCATTCGTGGTGTGAGCTTCGATTTGCATAAAGGGGAAACATTAGCGATTGTTGGTGAATCAGGTTCTGGAAAGACGGTCACCACTCGTTCCATTATGGGGCTATTAAGTAAAAATGCCATCATCAAATCAGGAGAAGTCTTATTTAATGGTGATAATCTATTACAATATAAAGAACGTCAAATGCGAGACATTCGTGGAACGCAAATTGCAATGATCTTCCAAGACCCGATGACTTCATTAAATCCGACCTTAACTATTGGCCAACAGATTATGGAAATCTTAACCAAACAAAGAGGGATGTCTAAAAGTGAAGCGATCGAAGAAACGATTGATTTATTAACTTTATGTGGTATTCGTGACCCTGAAGCTAGATTGAAACAATACCCTCATCAATTTTCAGGAGGGCAACGTCAACGGATTGTGATTGCGATTGCTTTAGCGGGCGACCCTGAGATTTTAATTGCAGATGAACCGACGACTGCACTAGATGTGACGATTCAAGCGCAAATTATTGAGTTATTAGAAGAAATTCAACGACAAAAAGACATGTCCATTATTTTTATTACCCATGACTTAGGAGTGGTGGCTAATGTGGCAGACCGGGTGGCCGTGATGTACGCCGGTAAAATCGTCGAAATAGGGGGCGTGGACGATATTTATTATCACCCACAACATCCCTATACTTGGGGCTTATTAAGTGCGATGCCGACCCCAGATCAAAAAGGAGAGCTCTATGCGATTCCCGGCACGCCACCGGACTTATTGAATCCACCAAAAGGCGATGCCTTTGCTTTAAGAAATGAGTATGCATTAGCAATTGATTTTGAAGAAGAGCCTCCAATGTTTCAAGTATGTGATACGCATTATGCGGCTACTTGGTTATTACATCCTCAAGCACCCACAGTCACACCCCCTCAAAATATTTTAGATCGTTATGAACATTATCGCTGCGAATGTCAACAAGGAGGCAGACAGTCATGAAAAAAGAACCACTTGTCCAAGTGAAACATTTAAAACAATATTATGATGCGGGCACTCCTAATGAAGTCAGAGCAGTCGATGATGTCAGCTTTGATATTTATAAAGGCGAAACCTTTGGGTTAGTCGGCGAATCCGGTTCAGGTAAATCTACCATTGGTCGTGCCATCGTCAATTTATATCAACCGACTGCAGGTGAAATCTTATTTAATGGTCAAAGTAATCAAGAGCGTCGCTCATTAAAGCAAAGACGCTTATTCAATAAAGAAGTTCAAATGATTTTCCAAGATCCCTATGCCTCGTTAAATCCACGCATGAAAGTACGTGATATCATTGCTGAAGGGATTGATGTCCATGGCCTAGCCCATAATGAGAAAGAGCGCAATGATCGAGTGAATCAATTATTAGAAACAGTTGGACTTAATATTGACCATGCGACGCGTTATCCTCATGAATTCTCAGGGGGGCAACGTCAACGGATAGGGATTGCGAGAGCTTTAGCAGTCGAACCGCAATTTATCGTCTGTGATGAGCCAATATCAGCTTTAGATGTGTCCATTCAAGCGCAAATTATCAATCTTTTAGAGCAATTACAAGCTGAAAGAGGCTTGACCTATCTATTTATCGCCCATGACTTATCAATGGTTAAATACTTTAGTGACCGAATTGGCATGATGTATCGCGGTAAATTGGTTGAATTAGCCGATGCGGAGGAACTCTATGCCAATCCTCAACACGCTTATACGCAAAGTTTATTATCGGCGATTCCCTTACCGGATCCTGATTATGAACGTGAACGCCAACGGATTATCTTTGATGAAAGTAAAATCGATTTACAAAGTGAAATGATTGAAATTAAACCCAACCATTGGGTAAAACAATAAATAATAAAATAAACAGCATGAGGCTGGGCAGAGGAAGCGAAAATCAATCTATTTTCTATTTCTTATCCAATCAGTGCTGTTTTTTGTTGTCTAAATCGTGATAAAAGTTAATGGTTTTTGTTAATCATTTTAATAAAAAAGCAATGAAAAAGCAATGAAAAACGCTTTAACTAAAAGAAAAGACTAGATTCTATTGCATATCCTAGTTAAACACGATAAAATAGAATGGATAAAAACTATCTCAAGCAAGAGATTTTGGGAGGCCATTATGCAAGAAGAAATTAGTCTAAAAGATTTGTTTAACATTGTGAAAAAGCATGTGTTTACAATCTTAGCTTTAACATTAATTGGGGCAATTTTGTCCTTAGTATTTATGAACTTTTTTGTTGAACCAAAGTATCAATCAGAAGCACAACTATTGGTCAATCAAAAAAGTACTGAGCAACAAACGATTAACTATAATGAGATTCAGTCGAATATTCAGTTAATTAATACCTATCGTGATGTTATTCGCAGTCAACAATTATTAACACAAGTTAGTGAAAATATTGGTGGAGCTTATACTACAGAACAGTTATCAAACGCGGTATCGGTTACCCAACAAACTAACTCACAAATGTTTACTGTTAAAGTAGTGTTAGACGACCCTAGTGCAGCACAGAATGTATTGGCTAATATTACCGCGTTATTTGATCAAACATTACGTTCAATTTATGAAGCCGATATCTCAAATATTTATGTTTTACAACCGGCTTCATTTGATGCCAATCCTGTTTCACCGAGCGCAATTCGTTATTTGGCGATTGGAACTTTAATAGGTTTAGCTTTAAGTGTTCTTTATATATTAATTGCGGAAATGACGGATACAACAGTGAAAGATGTGGAGTTCTTACAACAATTAGGCTTAACTAATTTAGGGGAGATTAATATTATCTCAGACCGTGAGGCTAAAAATGCCCGCTTAAGTCAACGTGGAACTAGAAGAGTAAAGGAGTAATTGAATAATGTTTGGAAATAAACGTAGAAAAAAGAAAAAACTTACAAAAAGAACAATCATTCGGTGCCCCTTTAATTGCTTATAATAATCCAAAATCAATCCATGCGGAACAATTTAGAACCATTCGTACTAATATTGAATTTGTCAATATTGATAAGCCTGTTCAGTCGATGATTGTGACTTCAAGTATACCGGCAGAAGGTAAGTCGACCATCTCATCTAACTTAGCTTATGTGATGGGGGCAACCGAGAAAAAAGTATTAGTGGTTGATGCCGATATGCGCAAACCCACTGTCCATCGTACCTTTGCTTTAAACAACGAAAAAGGCTTATCAACCTTAATCTCGCAACCAGGGATGAAGTTTAATGAAGTAGTTCAATTTAGTCCCGAACTAAATCTTTATTTAATGCCGGCCGGTCCGATTCCACCAAATCCGGCTGAACTATTAACCTCTGCACGGATGAACAGTATTATGGAAGAATTAAAAGGCTATTTTGATTTAATTATTTATGATACACCTCCAATTAGTGCCGTAACCGATGCCCAAATTATGGCCACTAAAGTGGATGGGGTGGTTTTAGTGGTGCGTGAAGGTTATGTTACGAAGGACGAAATACGTAATTCAAAAGCGGCTTTAGATAATGTTAATGCCCGTATCTTTGGGTATGTCTTAAATGGTAAAGAATTATCGGATTCTGCTGGTTATTATGCATATTATGGTTACTCAGAAGAGGCCTAAACATGTTAGTAGATATTCATAGTCATCTTCTCCCCGGAGTAGATGATGGCGCCAAAGATATTGAAAATTCAATTGAATTAGCACAAGTTGCGGTGAGTGAAGGTGTCGAGCATTTAATCTTGACACCTCATCATTATAATAACCAATATGTTAATCATAAATTCGATGTCATAAAAGCCACTGAGGAGTTACAAAGAATCTATGATCGAGCAGGCATTAATCTGAAAGTCTATCCTTCCCAAGAAATCCGTATTCATCATGATTTATTAGATAATATCTTATATAAGGATGACTATTTATCATTGGATGCGCGTGGCAAATATTATTTAATTGAAATGCCCACTAAGAGTGTTCCTGAGTATGCCTTAGATTTACTCAAAGAGATGATCCAACAAGGTATGGTGCCCGTTATTGCGCATCCAGAACGTAATCATGCCTTTGCGAAAGATATTCGCTTATTATATCAATTTATTGAAGCCGGCTGCTTATCGCAAGTAACCAGTCATTCGTATATTGGCTTTTATGGAGAAAAGTTACGCAAAATCAGTCAAGAGATGATAGAACATAATTTAATCCATATTATCTCGTCAGATGCCCATCATTTAGAATATCGCCCATTCAATATGCAGAAAGCTTATGAGCAAGTAGAACTTGATTATGACCCACGATTAGTTGAATATTTCAAACATAATGCGGCTGCTGTTTTTAATGGTGATGATATTGTAACGATGCGCCCGAAAAAGAAAAAGCGCTTTGGCTTATTTTAAAAGATCAGAAATGAAGTGATTAGATGAACAAACGATTGATTAATCTATTTGTTGTATTAATTTGTATTGTTTCTTTAAACAATCAGACCGTATATGCGACCGAAACTCAAGAGCCGATGTCCGTGCTATTATTAGGCATCGACAGCGGCTCTTTAGGTCGTACTGAGGTAGGACGTAGTGATGTGATGATGGTCATGACTCTAAATCCCAATACTAACCATATTACCTTAACCAGTATCCCCCGCGATACCTATGTTGAAATAGTGGGTCAAGGCATAATGGATAAAATCAACCATGCCTATGCCTTTGGTGGGATTGAAATGTCACGTGCAACCGTTGAACAATTTTTAGACATTTCGATTGATCATCATATTGTAGCCAATATGGCGGGGTTGTCTGATATAATTAATCAAGTAGATGGCGTAGAAGTCATTCCACCGACCACCTTTAGTATTAGTGGTTATGATTTTATTGAAGGACAAGCGATTACCTTAGATGGTGAGATGGCCTTAGCTTATGTTCGAGAACGCTATACTTCCGGTGGCGATTACGGACGTCAAGAAAGACAAAGACAATTGGTAACAGCTGTCATTCATCAAATAAGCAACAGTAAGAATATTTTTAATTTAAAAAACATTTTCTATTCATTGAATGAGAATATTAAAACAGATTTTGATTTGATAACATTGATGGGATTGTATAAAGAGTTTAATGATTCTGTTGATAAGGTGACGACTTATCAAATCAGTGGTTATCCACAAATGATTGAGAATATTTATTATGAAGTACCAGATGCGGAAGTATTAGAAGATATAAAATACGCCATACAAAATGAGCTGAATGAGCAATAATGTTATATAATTTGGGAGATGAGAAAGTGGAAGAAAAACGCAATCATGATAATCTATTGATAACTATAGTGGGGAGACTATCAAGAAATCAACGATTAGCCATTTGGATGTTGGGAGACTTATTGGCCTTTATTTTAGGCACAATCGTTTCCATCATTATTTTATGGAACATTATTAAACCTAGCAATTTATTATTAATCTCTTATACTATCTTGAGCTTTTTGTTATTTGCCATTATTGGGCATCAAACGAAAATATTGGGTCAAATCAACCGTTATTTAAATATTAATGATTTATTGAGTATCTTTTTATTAACGTGTGTGGCTCAATTATTAACGAGTATTGTGATTGTTGTTAGTTTTCAATGGTTTTCCATCCGATTCACTTTATTATCGATGATTATTGCAGCGGTGCTTACTTTAGCCACCAGAGTCCTATGGCAACAATTATATTTAGGTCAGAATAAGACTGAAATAATGTCAAAACCTAAAACACGAAAGGTTATTGTCATGGGAGCAGGTGATGGTGGTTCCTACTTTCTGGATTCCTACAGAAGGAACCCAGGTAATATCGAAGTCTTGGCGGTATTAGATTCGGATAAATCGAAACATGGACAAGCTATCGGAGGCGTAACGGTATTAGGGAATTTAGATAAATTGCCTGAACTAAAAGCACAAGGGGCAGAAGAAGTGATCATTGCGATTCCTTCACTGAGTTCTAAAGCCTATGAAGAGATTTTAACCGAGTGTAATCGTCTAGGATTAAAAGTTTATAAGATGCCGAAAGTTGAAGATATTATTCAAGGGGTAATTCGACCTAATCAAAATTTACCTAAAGTGGAGATTACCGATTTATTAGGTCGTGAAGAAGTAAGATTAGATGAGACTTTATTACGGAAGGAATTAGAAAATAAAACAATTTTGGTAACCGGTGCCGGTGGTTCGATTGGATCGGAGATTGTCCGTCAAGTTTCAAGATTTAATCCTCGTAGAATCCTATTATTAGGTCATGGTGAAAACTCCATTTACTTAATTTATCATGAGATGTTAAAACAACAAAAGATGATTCAATATGTACCGGTGATTGCGGATATTCAAGATAAAGAACGATTATTACAGATTATGCGTGATGAACAACCAGATATCGTCTACCATGCAGCGGCCCATAAGCATGTTCCATTAATGGAGATGAATCCAATTGAATCTTATAAGAATAATATTTTAGGGACTTATAATGTAGCGACCGCAGTTCATGAGACTGGTGTGAAGAAGATGGTGATGATTTCAACCGATAAAGCGGTCAATCCACCGAATGTGATGGGGGCTTCAAAACGTGTTGCGGAATTAATTATTACTGGGATTGCTCAACAAAGCGATTCAATCTTCTGTGCGGTACGTTTTGGTAATGTATTAGGTAGTCGTGGAAGTGTGATTCCCGTGTTCACTAAACAAATTGCAGAAGGTGGACCGGTTACCGTTACCGACTTTAGAATGACACGTTACTTTATGACCATCCCAGAAGCAAGTAAATTAGTTATCCACGCCGGTGCCTTTGCCAAAAGTGGCGAAGTCTTTGTATTAGATATGGGTGAGCCAGTTAAAATAGTCGATCTTGCTAAGAAATTAATCTTATTAAGTGGCTATTCGGAAAGTGAAATTGAAATTGTTGAATCAGGCATCAGACCGGGTGAAAAACTATATGAAGAGATTTTACTGGATGGCGAAAAAGGCGATCGACAAATCGAAGGTAAAATCTTTGTCGGTAATGTAGCTAGAAGACCTTTATCTGAGATAGAAGCATTTATTAAGGAATTACAAAAAGATGATCCACAAAAGTTAAAAGAGACAATTGTCAACTTTGCGAATTCACATGAAGGAGAGAACTAAAATGAATGAAAGAATTTTTTTATCATCACCCCATATGAGTGACGAAGGTTACGAACAAAAATTTATTAAAGAAGCCTTCGATACTAATTGGATTGCTCCATTAGGAGCTAATGTGAATGGATTTGAAGAAGAATTAATTGAAATGACGAATGGGGGACATGCTTTAGCATTGTCATCTGGTACTGCTGCGATTCATTTAGCTGTAAAGAGTTTAAATATAAAGCGAGATGATATAGTATTTTGTCAATCATTAACATTCTCTGCTACAGTTAATCCAGTGTTATATGAAAATGCTACACCAGTATTTATTGATTCAGCACCTGGAACTTGGAATATGGATCCAGAAGCCTTAGAAGAAGCTTTTACCAAATATAAGCCAAAGGCAGTGATTGTCGTTCACTTATATGGACTTCCAGCTGAAATTAAGAAAATAAGAGCGATTTGTGATAAATATAATACTCCATTAATTGAAGATGCAGCTGAAAGTTTAGGTTCAACTGTGGATGGTCAATGGACAGGTACTTTTGGAGATTTAGGAATATTTTCTTTCAATGGTAATAAAATTATTACTACTTCGGGTGGTGGTATGCTAATTTCTCCAGATAAAGCGAAAATAGATAAAGCACGTTTTTGGTCTACTCAATCACGTGAACCATATAGACACTACGAACACAAAGAGATTGGTTACAATTATCGTCTAAGTAATGTTTTAGCTGGTATCGGGCGCGGTCAATTAAAAGTTTTAGCGGATCGCGTCGAGAAAAAACGAGAAATCTTCCATGCATATCAAGAAGGATTAAAAGATATTGATGAAATTTCATTTATTTCTGAACAAAAAGGAGAGCACGCTAACTATTGGTTGAGTGCAATGATAATTAATTCGGATACAATTACACCAAATATGGTAATTGATGCATTAGAAAGAGAAAATATTGAATCGAGACCTGTTTGGAAACCAATGCATATGCAACCAGTTTTTAAAGATTATGATTTCGTTGGTAAAGGTATCGCTGAGGAACTATTTAATAAAGGTATTTGTTTACCAAGTGATTCAAAGATGACTGAAGAACATGTAAAAAAAGTAATAAAAGTTATAAGAGATATCATGGAGGAGAAAATATAATGCAAAATGTCCTTATATTGAGTGCTGGAAGAAGAGTGGAGTTAATAAAACTATTAAAATCCACAATTAAAAAACATAAAATAAATTCGAAGGTTTTTGCTGCAGATGCACGTCTTGATGCACCAGCACTATATTTTGCCGATGATTTTTTTCAATTGCCTTTTATAAAAGACAAAGAATACATACCAGAAATCATTTCCCTATGTAATCGATTAGATGTAAAATTGATTATACCAACAATTGACACGGAATTAGAGATTTTATCTGAAAATATAAGGAAAATTGAAAGTGAAACAAAGGCGAAATTATTAGTCTCTGACATAAGTATAATAAAAATATGTAATGATAAGATCAAAACGCAAGACTTTTTAGAACGACATGGTTTTTTAATTCCCAAAATGTACTCTAAAGAAGAATTAAGTTATGCAGAATTTCCATTGTTTATCAAACCAAAGAATGGAAGTTCCAGTAAAAATATATTTAAAATAAATAATTTAGAAGAGTTAGATACCTATTTAAATATAGTGCCCGATCCTATTGTTCAAGAATTTATAGAAGGGGACGAATATACTGTAGACGTTTTTTTAGATTTCAGTGGTAATATAATTACAATTGTTCCAAGATTAAGGCTAGCTACAAGAAGTGGTGAAATTTCCAAAGGTAGAATCGTTAAAGATGTTGAAATTATCGATGAAGTAAAAAGATTAATGAACTGTCTAAAACCAATTGGACATATTACGGTACAATTAATGAAAACGAAAAAAGGAATAGAATTTATAGAAATTAATCCTAGATTCGGTGGAGGTGCTCCAATGAGTATTGAAGCTGGAGCAAATTCATTTGAAAACCTATTTAGATTACTAAATGGTGAAAAATTAGAATATAACGAGGACTATACAGACAAACTTCTATTTATGAGATTTGACTCATCAATAGCATTAAATCAGAAAATGGAGTTAGTAAGTTTTGATTAAAGTAGTTTTATTTGATTTAGATGATACGTTGATTTCTGAAGAACAATATATACTTAGTGGATACTATGAAGTTTCTAATTTACTATCTAAAAAATTTCTCATTGACCATAATGAAGTGTATAGAATAATGATAGATTACTATAATAAAGGTTCAAAAAAGGTTTTTAATGAAGTTCTTGAGTATTTTAACATAAAATATAATGAAAATATTATTAATGAATTGATAGATACTTATAGAAATCACTCCCCGAAAATTGAATTGTTAGAAGATAGTAAGGGAATTTTAAGTTATTTATTAAAATCTAGAAAAAAATAGGATTAATAACCGATGGCTATAAAGAAACTCAGACGAAAAAAATTGAAGTGTTAAATTTAGAAAAATATTTTGATAAAATTATTGTGACCGATGAATTAGGAAGAGCGTATTGGAAACCACATCCAAAATCTTTTGAAATAATGAAGGCACATTTTGGAGTTAATTATAACGAGATGGTTTATGTCGGTGATAACCCGCAAAAAGATTTTTTTATCAAAAAAAGTATCCCATTAAAACAATCAGAATAATAAGACATGACGGAATTTATTTAGACAGACCTTACTTAGATGATATTCAAGAAGATATTCGAATTAATTCATTAGAAGAGATTAAAAAATTACTTACATTGAAGGAGTGGCAATATTGAAAAAACTTGCAATAACAGGACCGTTCGCGGATGTGAATTTTGGTGATTACGGTATGTTAGTAAATAATTTATATGATTTCAATTATCAAGATTATATTATATACTCGTACGATGATACATTTTTAAATACTTTAAACAAAGACTATTTCAAAGAAATAAATATTCAAGTCATTGATGTTGTGTTGAATAATACGGAGCCTTTAACAGTATTTCCTTATACGCCTCTTCAAATCATTGAAAATGTAAAAAACAAAACTGAAATAATAGATTCTTTTTCAGATGTTGAAACTTTAATAGTAAATGGAGGTGGATATTTTAATAGTTTGTGGAGTATGCCACATAGGTTTGAAAGATTAATTAAAATTATTGCCCCAATTTTGATTGCAGATTTTCTAAATAAAAAAATAGTCTTTACTGGTAATAGTTATGGTCCTTTCGGAGATGATTTTGAGTTTTTTGCTACTTTTTTTAGTTCGTTAAAGAATAGTACGTACGGAGTTAGAGACCAATTATATTCACCAATGTGGTTTAATCAGCTAGGGGTAAAAAAGGAATTAACATTTATTCCAGATGATTTACTAGTTTTAAATGAAAAAATTAAAAATATGACAGCAAAAAATAAGTTGGATATTAATGCTAAATATATTGTGATAGAAACTTATTTAAGTTTAGACTACATTGAAAATAATATTGTTAGCTTTAATAATTTGGTATCAACTTTGTCAGAAAAACATAATACTAAAGTTGTATTTTTACCACTTCATTTACAACATGGTGGGAATGATCAAGGAAAGTTTCTAAAAAATAATATATCTGATTTAATATGGATGGATATTTCCAAAAAAGGGTATTTACCTTTAGAGGATGCAGTAGAAATAATAAAAAATGCAGAATTAGTTATTTCCTCAAGATATCATGCATTAGTATTTAGTACAATCTTAAAAACACCCATTATTAGTCATTTAAGGACAGTTATGGAGGATAAAAGATATTACTATAACAAGAATATTGGTTTGTTAAATCAAGTTTTCAAGGGTATGGTGGTTGATTTAGAAAAAATAGTATTTAACGACTATATTGATGCAATTGAATATGTTACAGAGAATTTTCAAGAGATTATTGATTATCAAAACTCACTATATAATAATCCGCTAGTAGATAGTAATTTTAACGAATTAAAAAAGATAAGAGAAGATTTTATAGAAAAACATATAAAAAATGGTGAAAAAAATGTATAAAAATTTTATAAAAAGGTTTATAGATATAGTATTAAGTTTGATTTCAATTGTTGTATTACTACCACTGTTTTTGATAATCTCAATTGTAATTAAGATTGATAGTAAAGGACCAGTGTTTTTTTCACAAACAAGAATTGGAAAAAAACAACAAATGTTTACAGTTCATAAATTCCGTTCAATGTTAACATATGAAGAGAGTTTTCTTCCTAATGGTAAAGAAATACCAAATAACGAAAGGGTTACTAGGGTAGGAAAATTCCTTAGAAATACCAGCTTAGATGAATTGCCACAATTATTTAATATTTTGAAAGGTGAGATGTCTCTAATTGGTCCAAGACCTACTTTAGAATACCAAGTAAAACGATATAACGACAGACAATTTAAAAGATTAGATGTGAGACCAGGTTTAACCGGTTTAGCACAGGTTAATGGTAGAAATCAATTAACCTGGGAGCAAAAAATAAACTTTGATATTGAATATGTGGAACATATCTCATTTCTATTGGATTTAAGAATCTTTTTAAAAACGTTTTCAGTACTTTTTAAAAAAGAAGTAAATGAATTTCAGTATCATGATAATTTAAGTCAACATGAAGGAAGCATAATAGAGGATGTAAATAAATAGATAATAACCAAAAAGGAAGGTGATATGGATTGAAAAGGGTTTTATATGTTGTAACTATTTTACCAACAGCTAAAGCATTTTTATTGCCACATATGAATATGTTAAAAGAAAAGGGCTATAAAGTTGATTTAGCCGGTAATAGTAATAGTATCCCTATTAGTAATGAAATCAATAAAGTTGTAGATAACGTATACGATGTGAAATTTTCTAGAAAACCAATCTCAAGAACTAATCTTATATCGCTATTTCAAATGCGAAAGATTATTAAAGAAAATAATTACGATATTGTACATGTACACACACCAGTAGCATCTTTTTTTACTCGTCTAGCTACAGTTTTCTTGAATTGTAGAGTATATTATACAGCACATGGTTTCCATTTTTTCAAAGGTTCACCAATAAAAAATTGGATGACATATTTTGTTGCTGAATATTTGTTATCTTATGTTACAGATATTACGTTTACAATGAATAGGGAAGATTATAAAGTAGCAACAAAATATTTTCAGAATAGAAATAATAAAGTTTACAATACAAATGGCGTAGGAGTTAATCTGAGTAAATTTGTACCAATTTCTAACGAATTAAAGAAAAAGAAAAGAAATGATATGTTTAATGAAAACAAGTTAAATGTAAAATTGGATGATATTATATTTACTTATGTTGGTGAACTTTCAAATAGAAAAAATCAAATGTATCTATTGGAATCGTTAAAAGATGGGATACCAAATAATATTAAATTTTTCTTGATTGGAGATGGAAAAAACAAAAATGAATTATCAAACAAAATTAATGATTATGGTTTAAATAATAATGTCTTTCTACTTGGAAGAAAAGAAAATATCCCTGATTGGTTTGGAATTTCTGATTTTGGATTTTCGATCTCTAAACAAGAAGGGCTTCCAGTAAATATTATGGAGGCTATGGCTGTTGGCCTTCCAATTTTAGCATCAAATGTAAGAGGAAATAATGATTTGGTGCAGGATAGAATTAATGGATATTTGTTTGATTTAAATTCACAAGCTAATTATTTAACTCAGTTAATTAGTGATATTATTAATGATGAAAATCTTTTGGAATATTCACAAAAATCGATAGAATTGATAGAAAAATATAAAATCGATAATATTTTACTTGAACTAGAAAAATATTATTAAAAACTACGTATGGAGGTCAATATGAAAATCGTACATTTCATAAATAGTTTAGGTTCCGGTGGTGCAGAAAAAGTAGTAGTAAATATTACCACAAATTTATCAAGTAAATATAATTTTGAGATAATTACAAAAAATAATGATAACATATATGAATCCGAATTAAAAAAGAAAAATATTTCGGTAATAGATTCCCCAGAACTAAGGGGAAATATTATTAAACATTGTATATTCTTATATAAATATTTCAAAATGAATTTTAAAGAAATATCATTAGTTCATATTCATGCTGGAACGATAAATTATTTTTTACCATTAATATTTGCTGCAATTTTTAAGGTGCCGGTTATAGTTCATAGTCATGGATCTAAATCTTCTTCTTTTTATGGTGCCATAATACACAAGATTTTAAGGATAATAGTTTTTAATTTATTTCGTACTTACAATATTGCATGCTCTAAAGAGGCTGGAAAATGGATGTTCTATAATAAGCATTATAATATAATATATAATGGAATTGATTTAAGAAAATATAAGCACATTCCTGAAAAAAACAGACTAACAAAATAATAATTGGTCATGTAGGTAAATTTTTAGCAGTAAAAAACCATTCTTTTTTAGTAAGATTTTTTAATTTTTTAGTCGAAAATAATTATAATGCTGAGTTACATTTTTATGGCGAAGGTCCAATGGAAAAAGAAGTAAAAGAAATGGCAATTTCATATAATATTTATGATAAAGTATTTTTCCACGGTTTAAAAAAAATATTAACGAAATTTATAATGAATTTGATTGTTTTATCTTTCCATCATTCCATGAAGGACTGCCACTTGTTTTAATCGAAGCACAAGCTGTAGGAATTCCATGCTTAATTTCAAATAAAATTGATACTTCAATCATTGTAAACGAAAATGTAATGAACTTTGACCTAAAAGAGAATTTTATAGAAGTTGAAAAAAAATTAATTTGTTTGATAAATTTTGGAAGGATTCAATCTAATTTGGAAAAATCAAAATTTGATATTAATATTATGTTAGATTCAATTGAGTGTTTATATAAGGAGATAATTGGGTGAAATTATGAAAAAAGTTTTAGTTATTTTATCTGCATATAAAGGCGAAAAATATATTGAAGAGCAAATTAATAGCATCCTAAGTCAAAAATATGTGGAGGTAGATTTATATATAAGAGATGATGGATCAAATTCTGAATATAATAATATTATATCGAAATTCAATAAATTATATCCAAAATCTGTTATATTTTTAGAAAAAGGAGAAAACTTAAAACCTGCAAAGAGTTTTATGACTGCTTTATCAAATTCATATAACGAAATTTATGAATACTTTTTATTTGCTGACCAGGATGATATTTGGTTACCAGATAAAATTTATGAGGGAATAAAATTTATAGAAGAAAATTCTAAAAAAAGTAATGCTAATATTTTATATTTTTCTTCATCAACATTGATTGATAATAACTTAAATTCTATTGGAGAAAATATTGTGACTAGAGTATTTTCATTTTCAGAATCCCTGATAAGAAACAATGTTCAAGGAGCGACAATTATAATGAATAATAATTTTGTTCATTATATTAATAATCATAAATTTGACGTTATGATGATGCATGATATGTGGATACATCAAGTTGCGCAGGCAATAGAAGCCGAAATATTTGTAGATGAAAGAAGTTTTTTACTGTATCGACAACATGAAAATAATGTTTTAGGGATGAACACTTCTATTTTCACAAAAATAAAATCTAAACTAGCGTTCATACTTCGAGGAAACAATAATCTCAGAAGAAGGATGGCCAAAAATTTACTAGATGAATACGGAAATGAAATCAGTCAAGAAAAATTGGATCTATTAGAGCTAATAGTAAGTGAAGAAGTTTTTTATAAAAAACTAATTAAATTATTAAAAATAGGAGAAATATGGCAAGGAACCATTTTTCAGAATTTTAGTTTTTTTCTAGATATTATTTTTAATAGATTTTGAGGAGATTGAAATGAAATTATACCCATTTAGAATAATACTAACGTTTATTTTAATGATAATTATTTACGTTTATTTTGCTGGAAATACTTATAATGCAGATTATAATTTTTATAAGCTAGTTTATAATTCAATCACTATCTATGGAAATGGTTCAAGCCTATATAATAGATTTGAACCAGGTTTCATGCTAATTTATAGATTACTAGCATTTTTTCATTTAGAATATCAGCAAGTTATTTCAATAATTTGCATATTTGGTTTAGCGTTGATGTTTTATACAGTGAAAAAATTTACTAACAATATATTACCATTTTTTGTCTTATATTCCATATATCCATTATTTCTAGACATTGTTCAGGTTAGAAATTTTTTATCAATGTGTATTCTATTTTTTGGCTTAAATTTTTACATAAGTGAAAAAAAATCAAAATACTTATGGAGTTTATTTTTTGTTATTATAGCGACAACCATACATTATTCTGAAATTTTTTATATTTTTATTCCATTTTTATTAATGATACCTGTGAATAAGTTAGAAAAAAACTTTCCAGTTATTTTAGGAATTGGATTTTTCTCATATCCTATTGTCTACTACATAATGAGTAAATTTTTAAACAACACAGTATATTATTCTTATATTATTCAGAATAATGTTACTATAGAAAATGCTTCTTTTATTTTATTTACTGTTTTTAGTCAAATTATTTTTTCAAAAATATTTTTTGAAAGAGTTACCTCTAGATACCCTATTGGAAGTAAACAAATTATTTTATCAGAGTTTTCGTATAAATTATCAATAATAATGGTACTTTTAATTCCTTTATTTTTAATGAATATTAATTTCACAAGATTATCTAGAAATACTCTTATTTATTCTTATTTATCATATTGTATAGGGTCAAAACCCTATATATACTCATTGAATAAAAAAAATATGTTTTCTACAATTCTGCTCTTTTCCTTGGTATTTTTATATTTTTATTTTAATATCTACTATTTAAATTTCGAGGGAGTTTATGATTCAATAATAAATAATAATTATTTTTTTAATTAATGAAACGAGGTATTAATATGAAGGGTATAATTCTAGCAGGTGGAAGTGGTACAAGACTTTATCCATTAACAAAAGCAGTTTCTAAGCAACTAATGCCTGTTTATGATAAACCAATGATTTATTATCCAATGTCTATTCTAATGTTAGCTGGGATAAAGGACATTCTAATTATTTCTACACCGACTGACACACCAAGATTTGAACAACTTTTTGGTGATGGATATGAATTAGGAATAAATATTAAATACAAAGTCCAAGAAAGTCCTGATGGATTAGCGCAAGCGTTTATTTTAGGTGAAGAGTTCATAGGCGATGATTCCGTTTGTTTAATATTAGGCGATAACATTTACTACGGTGGCGGACTATCAAAGATGTTACAAAGAGCAGCTCAAACTAAAAAAGGAGCTACGATTTTCGGTTATCATGTTAATGATCCCGAAAGATTTGGTGTCGTTGAGTTTGATGATAATATGAAGGTTGTTTCTATAGAAGAAAAGCCAAATGCTCCAAAATCAAACTATGCAGTTACTGGCCTATATTTCTACGATAATGAAGTAGTTGAAATCGCAAAAAAATTAAAACCTTCAGCTAGGGGAGAATTGGAAATTACTGACGTAAATAAAGCATATTTAGAAAAAGGAACATTAAATGTCGAATTATTAGGACGTGGGTTCGCCTGGCTTGATACAGGGACTCATGAGTCATTACTTGAGGCAGGTACATTTATAGAAACTATCGAAAAACGACAAAATTTAAAAGTAGCTTGTTTAGAAGAAATAGCTTTTAGAATGGGCTATATATCTAAAGAGCAATTAGTTAAGCTAGCACAACCATTGAAGAAGAATGAGTACGGTCAATATTTACTACGATTAGCAGGTGAAAAAGTTGATAATTAAAGAAACGAGTTTAGTTGATGCAAAAATTATTGAAACTACAATTTTTGGAGATCATAGAGGATTCTTTACAGAAAGCTTTTCAAAAAAAGATTTTGAAAAGTTAGGTTTAAACTATAATTTTATTCAAGATAACCATTCTTTATCAGTTGAACCAGGAGTTTTAAGAGGTCTTCATTTTCAAAAAGGAGATAATGCTCAAACTAAATTAATTAGAGTTGTTTCAGGGGTAGTTTGGGATGTAATCGTTGATATTAGAAAGAATAGTCCAACCTTTGGTAAGTGGGAAGGCTTTATTTTAAGTGAGTATAATCAAAGACAACTTTTAGTTCCAAGAGGATTTGCACATGGCTTTGTTACTTTGACTCCTAATGTAAATTTTCTTTATAAATGTGATAACTATTATAATGCAGATGCTGATGCTGGAATCGCTTTTGATGATCCTAAATTAGCGATATCTTGGCCTATTGATATTAATAAGGCTATTCTTTCTGAAAAAGATAAAAATCATCCAACATTAGAAGAATATTCATCTTTGAATGATTTTGAATATGGAAAAATATAGGAGGAAAGTTATGAAGAATATCATTGTAACAGGTGGAGCTGGATTTATCGGTTCGAATTTTGTTCATTATGTAATAAATACTCAACCGGACGTTTTTGTTACAGTCTTAGATAAATTAACTTATGCTGGGAATGAAGAAAATTTAATTGGTTTACCTGACGATAGATTTAGATTAGTTGTAGGAGATATTTCAGACTCAAATTTAGTGGATAAATTAGTAAGTGAAGCAGATGCCGTTGTACATTATGCTGCTGAGTCACACAATGACAATTCTTTAATTGATCCATCGCCTTTTATACAAACTAATTTAATTGGTACCTATGTTCTGTTAGAAGCATGTAGAAAATATAATGTAAGGTTTCATCATGTCTCAACAGATGAAGTCTATGGTGACTTACCTTTAAGAGAAGATTTACCTGGTAAAGGAGAAGGAAAAGGAGAAAAGTTCACTCATGAGACACCTTACAATCCTTCCAGTCCTTATTCTTCAACCAAAGCAGGTTCTGACTTATTAGTTAAAGCCTGGGTAAGATCATTTGGTTTAAAAGCAACACTATCTAATTGTTCCAATAATTATGGACCATATCAACATATAGAAAAATTTATTCCTAGACAAATAACAAACATTTTATCTGGAATAAAACCAAAACTTTATGGAGATGGGAAAAATGTACGTGATTGGATTCATACTAATGATCATTCTTCTGCTGTTTGGACAATTTTAACTAAAGGTAAAATTGGTGAAACATATTTAATTGGTTCTGACGGAGAAAAAAATAACAAAGAGGTCATCGAGTTAATTCTAAAATTAATGGGTAAATCGCCATCGGATTACGAACATGTTATTGATAGACCGGGACATGATTTAAGATATGCAATCGACTCTACACGATTAAAAGAAGAGTTAGGTTGGGAACCTGAGTTTACCAATTTTGAAGAAGGTTTGAAAGATACTATACAATGGTATAAGAATAACGAAAAATGGTGGAAGAAGGATAAAGAAGCTGTTGAATTAAAATATTCTAAAAGCGGCCAATAGATTATATAGTTTGGAGAGTAAATTATGATATTAGTAACGGGTGGTTATGGACAACTTGGAACAGAATTAAGATTATTATTAGACGAAAGAAAAATTCCATATTTAGCTACTGATTCTAATGAATTAGATATTACTGATAAAGAAGCAGTTGAAAAATTTTTAACTAAGCATAAGCCAAATTTTATTATGCATTGTGCAGCATATACGGCAGTAGACAAAGCGGAGGATGAAGGTAAAGAAGCCTGTTTCCAAGTGAACGTAGAGGGTACGCAAAACATTGCGAAAGCTGCTAGTAAAATTGGAGCAACGGTAATTTATATTAGCACAGATTATGTTTTTGATGGGAAATTTGTAGGTGAATTATCTGAGGAGCATTCTGTGAATCCTATCAGTGTATATGGAGAAACTAAGTATAAAGGTGAACAGGCAATTAGAGATAATTTAGATAATTTTTATATTGTAAGAACGTCATGGGTATTTGGCAAATACGGGCACAATTTTGTTTATACTATGTTAAAATTAGCAGAACAATGTGATAAATTATCTATAGTTAATGATCAAACAGGGAGACCAACCTGGACAAGAACATTAGCAGAATTCTTGTTGCATTTATATAGGAACACACCAGAATATGGAGTTTACCATTTATCGAATGATGGTGCGTGTACTTGGTATGATTTTGCTTGTGAGATTTTAAAAGATAAAGACCTTCAAATTGAACCAGTGACATCGGAGCAATTTATACAAAAAGCATCTAGACCTAAATATTCAGTAATGAGTCTTGAAAAAGCTAAGTCGACTGACTTCTTTATTCCAACATGGCAAGAAGCTTTGAAGAGAATGAAGGAGGAATTAGGTGAAAATGAATTTTAAAGAGTTACTTACAAATTTTTCTTTTGTAATAATATCTAATTTGACGAATTTATTGATTTCATCCTTAGCAATTTTAATCATCCCGAAGGTAATTGGGGTAAGAGAGTATGGATATTGGCAATTATATGCTTTTTATATTAGTTATGCTGGTTTCTTTCATCTTGGCTGGCCAGATGGTATATATTTGAGATATGGTGGGGTCGAATATGAAAATTTAGATAAAGATTATTTTTTTAAGCAAATTATACTTTATAATATATATCTGTTTATTGTAACTGGATTTGTGCTTCTTTTTGTGAATTTAAATAATTTTGATACAGATAAAAGTTTTATTTATTATATGGCAAGTTGTAATATTATTTTGCTTAATATAAGAGTATTTTTTGTTCTTCTATTACAAGCGACAAACGAAATAAAAAAAGTTCTCTAATTGTAATTATAGATCGAATTATTTATGTGATCTTAATGGTAATATTATTATCTTTTGGAACTAAAAATTATAAGTCAATGATCATTTCAGATATTATTGCAAAAATATCAGCAGTATTATATTCTTACTGGGTTTGCAGAGACTTTATTAAAGGTGATTTTAAGCTAAGTAAAACAAATTTATCAGAAGTTATTGTTAATATTTCTGTAGGAATAAATTTAATGCTGTCTAATATCGCGAGTATGTTAATAATTGGAGTAGTCCGATTTGGTATTGAGAAACAGTGGAGTATTGAGGTTTTTGGGAAAGTATCTTTGACATTAAGTATTTCAAATTTACTTATGCTTTTTGTTAATGCTGTAGGGGTTGTTATTTTTCCTGTATTAAAAAAAGCAAAAGAGGATTCTTTACCAATCTTATATTCAAACTTACGAAATGTATTGATGATGATACTATTGCTTATGCTTATTTTATACTACCCAATAATTTATATTTTAGCTCGTTGGCTACCAAATTATAGTGAAAGTTTATCGTTTATGGTTTTAGTTTTTCCAATGGCAATATTTGAAGGGAAAATGGCATTACTTGTAAACACTTATATGAAGGCTCTAAGAATGGAAAAAACTATTTTTAAAGTTAATATTTTTACTTTATTGATAAGTGTAATTTCTACATTTATTTTTACTGTTTATTTCAAAAATTTGGAATTAACAGTTTTAAGCATTGTATTCTTGTTAGCAGTTAGATGTTTTTTTGCAGAATATATTCTATCAAAGATATTAGTTATTAAAGTTATGAAGGATATTTTGTTAGAAACAATTCTTACAATAATATTTGTCTTATCTGGCTGGTTTATTGGAGGAATTGAATCATTCTTATTGTATTTATGTGCATATTGTTTGTATTTAGTCATTAAAGGAAAGGACTTATCCTATCTAATTGAATCTACAACTCTTTTTAAAAATAATTAAAACGGATAATATTTGAAATTTTTGGTTAAAGAAATATTTATTTGCTTAATATGGGCTCTTTGACAATTTTTGTTGGTCATAAAATTTTATAGACTCTACAACTTTTTGTGTAGACCCACAATAAATAGGGCATTTCTTTTTCGAATGTTCGTAATCGATTTACATTTTATTGTTAAATTAGTCTCTTAATATCCAGTTATCTTTATTAATAACATACATCATTCTGTTTCGACAACGTTCGAAGGAATGCATTCCTTTAGCGTTTCGAATCATATCCTTTATCGTTCCATTAGATGCTTCTGTAAAAGCATTTGATATTCGTATGCCGTCTATCCTAGTAAATGAGTTACAAATTTCTATTTTCCACCTTGTTAGTAATTTACCAAATTGCACTAATTCAGGAATGCCTGATTTAAGAAAATTATTGATATAATAATCAATTTCGAGTAACTTTCTTTCAGGTAAGTCATCGTAAGAATTAAAAAGAATGTATTCATCTACTAAACGATAAGCTTTTTCTAAATCAGGATGAATTTGAAGTATCAGTTCGAATAACTGAGCCTTATTGATATAGCGTTTTAATTTACGGTTGTATTGGGGCTTATTATGAAAACTACTTTTTCGATCAAAGAGTAGAAATTTCCAGTTTTTTAGTAGATAATATTCAATAGAATCGGAATGGTATTGGTTCATAATCAGTACTCTGATTTTGTCTAAGCTATCATTTAAGTTTTGATCACGTGGAAGGAATCAATACAAATGATAGCTTTTTTAAAATGTATCCTTGCGATATCATAATAGGTATGATACATAACCATACAAATGTATTGGACTTTCTCTTTTTCTTTCTCATTTAAATGATAAAAATAACGATGAAGATCCGTTTTCTTTCTAGAAGAGATGACTTCAATTAATCGTTTTCTCTCAAAATCATATAGGACACTCAAATAATTAGAGCTAATATTTAAGCTGGGAATATAGACTTCGTCAAAACATAAAACTGAAAGTAAATTGAATTTATACGGATGATAATATTTATCAAAGTACCGTTTTACAGTTGTTTCTGAGACAGAAAAATGTTCGGCAGTCGACTTAAACGTTTCGTTTGGCTTCTTCAGGTTTTCCATAATACTGTCGATTGTTGAATGCGGAATAGCGAAATTTCGAGGCGTAAGCCCGATACTATTCGAGAAAGAATCGTGACATTCTTGACACTTAAAACGTTTAATCTTAAGCAGAACGATCTTGATGTTACTATGATTAAAAGGTAAACGATACTTCTTTTTATAGTACCCCTTACTGTGAAGATGGGAGGAACAACAATAAGGACACTTTTGAATCTTACTATCCAATGAACATGAAAGGGTTGTTTTATCTATCTCGACGACTTCACCAGTATCTTGTAAAGATAAATTTAGTAGTTGCGACAGAATATATTTAATATCATCGATTTTTTCCATAATAATAACCACCTACTGATAATACGAACATTTGATCATTGTCAGTTTAGGAGGTTATTTAACAATAGTCTATTCAAAACACAACATATGGTGAGGAACTTTACTTCCCACTGCCAGTTGTTATTCTATTTTATATATCAACATAATAATACAATCCAAACCAATATCCCCAATATTTGTATATTTCGCGTAATGCCCATTTTCTATTATTTTTATTGGTTAAATAGGAATTTTTATAATCTGATTGTTTTGGATATGCAGATATATAAATAAATTTCAGGTCTTTGTTACGTTTTGCCCGTTCAAAGGTCATTTTGGTTCTTCTAGTGTGAAAATCACTGGTTACCACTATAGCAGTTTTCCAACCATGTTGCTCCATTATTTTTATTGATTCTGTGGCATTTGTCCAAGTAGACGTTGCCACTGGTTCAGCAATTATATTATCGGGATTCACGATATCATCATTGACAGGGGGACGAGCATTTTTTTGATTTTGAGTAATGGGCGAAACTATCACTTTGTTAGAGGTACTGTAACCTTGTTCTAAAAGTTCTTTTGCTTTGGCCTCACGGTATAATTGTCCACCAGCAACAATAATAACATCTGATTTTTCCGGAGATTCGCCAATATCTAAGGTGAAGAATAAAATAAATGAGGAAATAATCATCGTGATTAAGAACGCTATAAAACTTGCTTTAATTAATTTCATATTGCCTCCTTATTTTCTTTTCATTTATCTTATTATAATTGATGGATGATTACAAATTTATTTTATTCGCCTAGAATATGGGTGATACCATTATTTTTGATGGTTGCGCTCTTCTTTATCCAAATAACGATAAATTTTACTCCGACTAATTTTTAGCTCAGTTGCTGTTTCTTTAATACTTCCTTGATTTTCTTCAATTTTATAGCGAATAATCTCTTCAATATATTCTTCTAAGCTAGGGTGATTATAAGATATCACTTTGGTTATTAAATCTTCTCGCATAGGGTGTTTTAATAATTGGTTAAATGCGAATTTCACTTCAGTTTTATTGATGACGCCACTTTTGGTATTGACGACCAGATATTTAATGATACTGGTTAACTCACCATAATTTTATGGAAATTGATAATCTTTTAAAGTATTAATCGCTTCTGTTGTATAAGTACTCACTATCCCTTCGTGTATCGAATTCAAATCAAGTATAAAAATATCAATAATCTCTTCAAAATTTTCTTGTTGCCCTGATAGTGGCTCCATATAGATTCTATAACCTGAATTCCAGTCACTGTGAAGTTTGGGATGATTGGCATTGAGTTCATATATCGCAATCATCGGTAACTGGTGTTTATTATGGCTCATTATTATTTGCGTTTGTGCATGGTCTAGTTGTTCAACGTGTCTCAAGATGATTATGATATTTTCTTGTTTTAATATTTCTGGCCATAACTCCCAAAAAAGTTTATCGATATAGCGACAATCAATTTGATAGATAAGTTGATTAGAAAGCTGACTTGCTAAAAGATTAGCCAGTCTTGATTTTAAAGTGTATTGTTCACCATAAATAACAACGGCTGAATAATGAGTAAACAATTTATTAATATCAAGATTACGACTCTTTTCTTGGACTGTTGAATAAAAGAAATCATTTTGAATTTGATCGTTCAGTGCTTCTATTATTAAAGCTTTAATAGCCGTATGCTTAATCGATGGGTATAGTGGAAGTTTCTCAAATTGATATAAATTAAAAAACGAATCCTTCCAAGTAATCATATTACAGATTACTTGATAACGATTGTTAGCTTCATCAATAATAGTAGGTTGTTCTTCGCTTAAATGTTTTAGTTGTTTCTGTAATTGTTCTCTTTCTAAGTAAGGAAAATGAGAAATAAGAATACGATTTTGTTGGTCAGTGATAGCATATTTCATAGATAATTTTTGAGTTAGTTGATTTTGAATATGTGCTTGTAATAGCGACTGCTTGATGGGCATCACGATATTTATGATTTCGCGATATTTCGATTGGATGGTGGTTTCATCTAGTGTATTGGAGATTTGCTTGACTGGGTATAATTTCAAAATTGAATAAAGGGCAGGACTACAGATGTAATATTGATATTGGTTCAGAATTGAACGTGACATATCTTCTTGAAAATTAGTTAAGGATTTGGTTACGATGGTGGGGTATTCGACATTTAGATGTTGGCATAAATCCGGGCATAACTCAATGAATGCTGTCTCACCGACGATCAGTGTCTTATTATGGTATTGGTTCATGGTAGTGAGAATTCTTAATAGTTCAAGAGGATTATTTTCCACTTTGACGACGGGAAGAGTGGTATATTGCCGAATGTCCGTTAATGGATAACCATAACTTAAGACTGCATCAAAATTTTGTTGATGTTGTTCGAGATATTGGAATGCTTTATTCGGCTTGTCAGTTAGAATTGTTAATTGAAGATTGTGAAAATCCTTGGCTCAGTGCTTGAATTTATCAACTAAATAGTAGTCAGAAGTGATAATAAGAAGATTGACTTTCATAACAAACCTCCGTGTCTCATGTTAAGACATTTTATCACAGTTTATTAAGAAATTCATAAGTTTGTCGCTTAAAAATTTTAAATTTTATGAAAATGAAAATGAATTCAAAAAACATGGGTTTTCGTGCCTCAAGATGAGACACGGTGAAAATTTATGAAAGCGAAATTCGAAGATTTTGCCTAATGTTTTGACAAAAAAGTCAAATGAAAGCTTTTCATGACATCTGTGTGTATTTGTGAAAATAGACTAGTTGCAAAGATGGAAATAAGGATGATTGTGAAAAATGAAAATGGAAGGAATAAAATAATAAAACATGAGTTTAAAAGACAAATAATCAATAAAGGTGAAAAAGTGGGTTGTAAAATATGTAAGGAAAGAATAAACAGCAAATGAGAGTGAAAAAAGCAAAACGTAAAAAATAAAAATAGATGGTGGTGAAAAAATATAGAGTGGAAGATTACAAAAGACAAACTAAAAATATAATAGTGTAAAGATCATTTTGTAATGAAAAAACCTCTAGCAACTTTTGAAGACTACCACAAAAGTATACTAGAGAATAAATCCTTCTTTTGTAACAATTCGCACCAATTCTCGTACTTTTTCTTCCGAAACCACGTCATAGGCCAGTGGAGATGGATTATCGGTATAAGCATAACTGACACCGTGATTTTCAGTTGTAGGGTCTAGGTGCCAATCTTTACAAGAAGAGTGAATATTGGTGATGCCGGTTGTTTGCATTAACTCTACGGCATTCTTCTCATTGACACCACTTCCCATTAAGAAAGTAACTTGTGCTCCGTATTGTGCTTGTATCGATGCGAGTCGTTCAACTGCTTGCGGCGCTTTTTCTTTTTGCCCACTCGTTAAGATACGGTCGATATTGAGTTTAATTAAGTTTTCAATACTGGCTGCGTAATCATTGACCACATCAATCGCCCGGTGAAAGACCGCTTCTTTTTTATACTGATGAATCAGCTCAATCATCTTTTGAGTGCGAATTGTATCAATAGTCAGATCTGGATTTAGAAAACCAAAAGCAATACCGTCAGCACCATTTTCAAGCAATAATTGACAATCAGCCATCATGACTTCAAATTCTTTCTCACTGTAACAAAAGCCACCACCGCGAGGACGCACCATACAGATAACTTTTAAATCGGTATGACGTTTGGTTAGAGTTAAGCTAGCTAAGCTTGGTGTCAGACCACCGAGTGCCAGAGCAGCATTTAACTCAATTTGTTTGGCCCCACCATTATTGGCGGCTAAAGCATCTTCATAACTTCCGCAACAGATTTCGAGCATGATTATTCTCCTTTATTCTTTCCATAAATATTCAACCAATGTTTACTGGCACCAATCAAATTAGCATTGTTTCCAAAGTGACAACGCGCTATTTTGGGGATTATGACATTTGAAGGGATTTTTTCAATGATTTCTTTTATTTTATTTTCTACTAATGGAATGAGTGCTGGTTCTTCACTAACGCCCCCACCAATTAAAATAACATCAGGATCTAATATATATTGCAAGTTGTAACATTGAACGGCTAATTTTTCAACAAACTCATAGACTACTTGTATAGCTTCTGGATTTCCTTGATGGTATTGATGGAAAATTTCGATTCCGCTCGTATGGTGATTGAATTGATTGACCATTCCTTGTGTAGAGCCGACAATGCTCCAAATTTCCCATTGTTGGTTGGGTTGTTTAAATAAAGAATAACCAAATTCTCCTGCTAACAAGTGATTTCCTTTATATAATTGGTTATTAATCATAATGGCACCACCTATCGAAGTCCCAATAACAATCGATATGACATTTTGATATCCTTTGGCGGCGCCTAACCAATGTTCAGCTAATATTGAACAATTGCCATCATTTTCGACACTAATCGGTAATTTAAATTGATTCATTAATAATTGGGGCATGGTTTTGCCGAAAGCTTCTAAAATCGGATTTCCATCGCCAATGGTTAAGTTTTCTTGACTTGCCAATCCAGTACAGCTAATTGCAATTCCTTTGAAAGGTTTTGTAGCATATATTTCAAGATGATTAAGTAATCTTGATTCAAAGGTTTCTAGTTCATGCATTAATGTTGGAAAGTGAGTTTGGTGTGACACTTGACCTTGTTCATCGACTAATCCTAATTTTACATTGGTTCCCCCAATATCAATTGCTAGTAATTGCATATTTCCCCTCCTTATAAGTCATTATCTTCATTGTATCAAATCATCATAACAGTTAAAATATTTTATTTCATGTAGGATAAGGGAATTACCAAGAGCGTGTTTTCCATATTTTTTATAAATCACATATACACACTAAGTGGGTAGTCTGTTAAGATAAAATTGAGAGCATTGAAATTATTTCCAAGGAGGTTATATTAAATGTGGGGAATGATTGGTACATGGCGGATGTCACTTGAAGGGATTACCAAAGCTAGTTTACAACTAAATCAAGGAATCTCAAGTGCAGATGCTGTGGAAATCGCAATTAAAAAAGTTGAGGATTTTCCTTTCTTTAAATCAGTAGGTTATGGAGGATTACCGAATGAATTAATGGAAGTTGAATTGGATGCCGCTTTTATGGATGGTGATAATTTTGATATTGGGGCAGTGGGTGGCATTACGGATTTTGCTAATCCAATCGCGATTGCACGTTCGTTAAGTCAATACCCTGTAAATAATTTTTTGACTGGTGTTGGTGCTGAACGATACGCTAGTCAGATGGGATTCGAAAGAAAAACAATGTTGACTGAAAGAGCTAAAATTCATTATCATAATCGTTTATTTGATGATAAGCAACAAGAATTAAAGCCTTATATCGGTCATGATACGGTTGGTGTTGTGGGTCTTGATCAAGCTGGAAAATTAGTAGCAGGAACGAGCTCAAGTGGTTTATTTATGAAGAAAAAAGGTCGTTTGGGCGATTCACCGATTATTGGTTCGGGACTTTATGCAGATAGTGAAATTGGTGCTGCAACCGCAACAGGACTAGGAGAAGATTTGATGAAAGGCGTTATTTCATATGAGATTGTAAGGCTTATGGAATCTGGACTCTCCCCACAAGCAGCCTG
Organism: Globicatella sp. PHS-GS-PNBC-21-1553; assembly: GCF_033564055.1. NCBI lineage: Bacteria > Bacillati > Bacillota > Bacilli > Lactobacillales > Aerococcaceae > Globicatella > Globicatella sp. PHS-GS-PNBC-21-1553. The sequence goes on along the minus strand of NZ_CP085470.1, from coordinate 453,934 downwards.
CGAAACAGCGGTTAACAAAACGATGCAAAAATTGACCCCAAAACGTCAAAAAGTGGGTGATCTATCAGTAGTGGCAATGGATAAATCAGGTAATTGGGGAGCAGCGACTAATATTGACAATTTTTCAATAGTGGTTGCTACGTCAAATTTATCTCCAACAGTTTTTTTAGTGAATAAAATAAATGGTGGACATTGTCAAATAGAGCCGGCAAGTGCAGAGTGGTTAGATGAATATATGAAATCACGTACCGCTCCTCTGGAAAGAAAAGGGAATTTAAATGAATTTAATTGAAGAAAAAATCATTGCGAGATGTAAAGAAATCAGACAAGAGTTAATCACTGCAATTCAACAAATCGTGCAAATACCGAGTATTAAATCCGTTCCTTTAGATGATGCTCCGTATGGTAAAGCGATTAAACAAGCGCTAGAACATACACTTTCCTTAGCAAATTCTTTTGGTTTTGAAACTTATAATATTGAAAATCAAGTGGGATTTGCCCAATGGGGGAATAAGCATGATTATGTTGGAGTGATGGGCCATCTTGATGTAGTAGAAGTAGAGGATGGTTGGTTAGTTCCTCCTTTTAGTGGTAAAATAGTAGAAGATAAAATAATAAGTCGTGGTGTTTTAGATAATAAAGGCCCCATATACACCAACTTATTCGCTTTGAAAGTAGTCAAAGAAATATGTGAAGAGGAAAATATTGACCTACCTCTATCGATTCGTATTATTTTTGGTTGTGATGAAGAAAGCGGGTTTCATGATGTTCCTCATTATTTAACAAATGAACGTCCCCCTAAATACGGCTATACCCCTGATTGTAAGTACCCACCTGTTTACAGTGAACGCGGTCGATTAAGAGTCAAATTAAGTTCATCAATGAGTGATATGGATGTTTTCTCGATAGTATTGACAGATTATTTCTTAGCAGCTAATGATTCAGGAGATCGTTTAGGTATCGCAACGGAACATATAGAATATGGCAAATTAGAGATAAGGGGATTTCAACTAGCTTCTGCGGATAAACTAGTAAGTTTTACCTTTTCAATTAGTTATCCACCGACCATTACGTACGATCAACTGATAAAGAACATTCAACATAAATTATCCAATTACCCGATAATAATCGAAGTCATTTCGAATTGGCAACCCGTAGTCTTTGATAAAACTCATCCTCAGATAAAAATAATGTCACAAAGCTACCAAGATGTCACTAGTATGGATGGAACACCGGTTACAACCACTGGCGGCACCTATGCTAAATTAATCCCGAATATCGTGCCCTTTGGACCTAGTTTTCCTGGACAAAAAGGGATTGCTCATCAACCGAATGAATATTGGGATTTAGATGATATATTTCTTAACCTTGAAATATATGCGCTAACGATGTATCGTCTCGCACAATTAGGATAAAAATAAAACTTTCGACAGGATGGAGTAAATATCATTCTGCCGAAAGTTTTTTTATACTTTATTTTTATATTGAGTTCTATATTGTCCAGGTGTGCAACCAAAAAAAGTTCTAAATTGTCTTGTAAAGTTTGAAGCATCTAAGTAACCCGAGTTACGAATGATATCTTTAATGGTTAATTCAGTTGACACCAGTTGTTCCTTAACATAATTGAAACGCAATTGTTGTACATACTTACTGAAAGTAATCCCAACTTTTTCCTTTAATACTTGGTTAATCGCATTAACTGAAACATTTAAATCATCAGCTAGTTGTTCGATGCTAAAGTCAATATTACGGTAATTAGCTAAAATTTGAGTAATGACTTCGTTATTTTGATCTTGTTCTTTCTTCTCAAGGATAGCTTGCATTTGCTCACAAATATAATTGGCAAAGTCTAATAATGGTTGTTTTGCGTTATAGGGATTAAAATTAGCGCCTAATTGATCATAAATCGATTGGGGAATTTTAATCTGGTGTTCTGTAGCATATTTCATCAAGCAATTAACAATTTCGTATAAGAGTGTTTTTGACATTATTTGATTGGTAGTAGGATTCTTGGCGATTTCAATGATTTCTTCTACTGATGTCTGACAAGTACTAATATTTCCATTTTCGATTGAATTTCTTAATTTAATAAAATTAGTTGAGAAAATGTAATTTGCATCAGTTTCCTCTGTCTGATCACTGATATTAAAAAATAAAATGGATTCAGATTCGCCAAATTTTGTTGAATCCTTTTCAAGTAAATACAAAGTGTCTAAATAGGAAGAGTAGAAATCCTGTATTTGATAACCCGATCTACCTACAAGTAATGAAAAGTTTTCTAATTCTTCTTGTAACATATAGTGATATATCGTTTCACTAATGACAGTTGGATTAATATACTTGGCATCATAATGACAAAAGATTAGTTGATATTGTTTGATAAAGCGTTCATTAACGAGAAAAGCTTCAAAATTTTCTGTTTCAAAAGGAAATATATCATCCAATTCTTCCATTAATTCATTTGAATTGATGATGATAGTAAAATATTTTGATTGATCAAACGTTTTAAGATTCGTCATCATAAATTGTTGATCAGTTTCATTCAAGGTATTCCCTTCTAAAACACTTTTATATAAAGAATTAATATACTGATTTTTTTGTCTTTCTAATTGTAGTGATAATTCATTTTGATTTTCAATCATTAAATCAATATTACTCTGTAAGTGGCGATAGATATTCGTATCATCTGCATGAACGTTTACTTCATTGGGTAAGATTGTTCGTAGACTATCGGCAATATTTTTTACTGGGCGATATTGTCGATTAGTAAAGAACCAAGAAATCCATAAGCCAACAGAACTCAAAGCAACGATTCCAAAATAAAATAGGAATTTTAAACGATTGAGAGGGGCTTTAAATTTGTTTTTATTAATTATAGTTACGATTTTAAAAGGAACCCCTATAGTGTCGTAGCTAATGACGTAATCTTTTTCTGCTGTTAGTGTCTTATAATTTTGGTTAGTCTGATGTTGTTTCGCAAGTTGCAGAGTTTCTTCTGTTATATCTTTAGAGCTATAGAGAAACTCATTTTTATGATTAAGTAGGATGATATCGTGTTCATATTCTGACGAAAAATGTTTTACAAAACGTGGTGAATTAATGAAATATATTACTTTCCCACTTTTATAATTACTCGTTTTTAAATTTGATATAAAAACTAATTGCGGTGTGTTTACTTTTTTGATTAGAAATAAACCATAAGCGTCTGAATTAAGTAAGTGATTAAATTCTGCAAATGAATCTTGATCAATTCTTAATTTTTGATTCATAATCGCATCCGAATCATAGAACCCCTGGGAAGAATAGTAATATTCGTCTCCTAAAGGATAGTAAAGTATCATTTCATCGATATTAGAATTAATGTTAGCATATTGCTTTAATAACTCAGAAGTTTCATTTAATACTGCGCGATTGGTTACATAATAACGAGTTAATTTTGGATGATTGCTAATATTATTTGTCATTTGATTTAAGCTAATAATCGTATCATAAATATTATTCTCAGTTTTGAGTATGCTGTTTTTTTCATATTGTTCTAATTGTTCTTGTGTATTGACAATAAAGTAATGATGTAAAAGGAGCGATAAACAAAAGAAAGGAATAAAGAAGACCAGAATGTACGGCAATAAAAAATAAAATTTTGATTTAAAATTGCGTTTTAACATTAAGAACCTCCATTCATTTGATTTCGCTCGAGTTTTGTCACAGCTTGGTAACTAAACCAAGCAAATGGAAAGATAATTAGCGGAATCGATGCAAAAAAGCTAGAAAAGGGAATAGTGCTAAGACAGCTAAGGCTAATGCTGCACCAATAATTCCCGCAATGAATTCAGGGATTGAACACAGTAAAAGAAAAAATCCTTGTTTAAGATGATTATTTATGGATAAATCATAGCGAATTAGACTAGCAAAACTGTAAATAAAAATGCCGATTAATAGGAATAAAATAAACAGTAAAAAAAGACTTAACCATGGCCAATGTAACACTTTTAAGGTTAATAGAATTTCATAACTAATTAATAAGATAAAGACTAATATAATAAACCCAATTAAATTGGCATGTTTAAAATAAGCTTGCCATTTTTTGGAAAATTGAGTTATTTGGGGATCCTTACCAGTATTAAAAGAATCAAAATATAAATCCCAAATGGTTGCCATGGCAGGAAATATACCTAGTATAACTCCGCCTTTTAAAATATGTATTAAGGCTAAAATATGTAATTTCAAAACCGTCAAAATAAAATTACCTAAATTTACTGTTAATGTTGTTAATTTATTCATCGTCTATTCCTTCGCATAATTAAATTTTGTATTTTCCATCATACTTTCCGCTATTAACCACTGATCATTAACTTTTATAAAAGTCATACCAACTGTAGCTTCATGATTGCGATAATCGGCATCATTGTGATTTTCACTTTGTTGTACGACTCTTAATTTGACTCTTTCAGGGGTTTGTTCAACTACTTCAATTGAAATCAGTTCGATGTGTAAATCATATTTTTCAAAGAAAGTGCGTATTTCTTTTTCGGTTTCCTTTCGAGCAGAGGGAATGAGTGTGTTAATATAGTGATCGCTGTTTTCTTCGTTTGAAGCTTTAATATTACTTTTTAGAGTCGCAACGATGCTTTTGAGTGGTGTTTCGTCAACAATGTGTCCGCTTACGGGAAAATCATCTATTATTATCCTATCACTTTTTAAACTTATTAACAAACGTGGTGCGAATAACAATAATAAAAGTAGTAAGAAGATAAGTAAATATTTTTTCATAAGCCTCTCCTTTCTGCGATAGCTATATTATAAAACATTATGAAAATGGTTACAATAAAACCGATAGAATACACATGATCTTAAAAACCACATATTGATAATACGTTGAAAGCGTTTTAAGATGGTGTTATGAGAAGAAAGGGTGAAATTTATGGAACTATCACAACCAATTCGTCGTGTGAATAAAGAAAAAACGATATGGCAAAAAATTTATCACAGTCGTTATTTATACCTCTTTGCATTTCCTGCGTTTCTATATTTTTTAATCTTTGCGTATTTCCCAATGTATGGGGTTATTATCGCTTTTAAAGATTATATGCCTTCATTAGGTATTTTAGGGAGTCCGTGGGTAGGCTTTAAACATTTTCAAAGATTTTTCAATTCATATTATTTTTGGGACTTAGTTAAAAATACTGTCGGCATTAATGTTTATTCATTAATTGTTGGGTTTCCATTGCCGATTATTTTGGCGCTAGCACTAAATGAAGTTAAAGATGGCTTTGCTAAAAAGTTTGTTCAAACGGCAACCTATGCACCCAATTTTATTTCTGTTGTGGTTATTTCAGGGATGATTATTTCATTCTTGTCACCTTCAACCGGGATTATTAACCATTTCTTAAGTTTTTTAGGATTTGAACGCACTGCATTTTTACAAGATCCACGATGGTTTAAAACTATTTACGTTTTATCTGGTGTTTGGCAATCAACAGGTTGGGGCTCAGTCATTTACTTTGCTGTATTATCTGGTGTAGATGAACAATTACATGAAGCTGCAACGATTGATGGGGCAACTAGATGGCAACGTAATTGGTATATTAATATTCCAACCATTATTCCAACAATGGTTATTTTGTTAATTATGAATTTCGGTTCTTTAATGGCAATGGGCTTTGAGAAAATTATTTTATTACAAAACCCTTTAAATATGGATTCATCCAATGTTATTGCGACTTTTGTTTACAAGCAAGGTTTACTTGATGCACAATACAGCTTTGCCGCTGCGGTTGGCTTATTTAATGCTCTTATTAATATGATTTTACTGGTCATTGTAAACCAAATTGCTAAAAAAGTTAGTCAAACTTCATTATTCTAGAAAGGAGTGGTTTAATTGTTTGGAAAAAAATTGTTATTTAAAGACCGTGTATATTTATTTTTTGTTTATCTTTACTTATTAATTGCTTTAATACTGGTCTTATATCCATTAATTTATATATTGAGTGCTTCTGTCAGTAATCCTTATCATGTGAATTCAGGAGAGATGTGGTTATTTCCAAAAGAATTTACTTGGATGGGGTATGAAGCAATTTTTGAAAACAAACAAATTTGGACAGGGTATAAAAATACTATTATTTATACTTTATTAGGAACTGCAATTAACTTAATGGTCACAATTCCTTGTGCTTATGCATTAGCAAGAAAAGATTTTTTTGGACGCAACTTTCTAATGAATTTTATGATAGTTCCGATGTTTATAAGTGGTGGGATGATCCCAACTTATTTATTAATGCGTAATTTAGGCTTGCTTGATACAATTTGGGCGATGGTCTTACCTGGAGCAGCTTCAATGTATAATATTGTTGTGACTCGGACTTTCTTTGAGACAAATGTACCACGTGAATTAGAGGAAGCAGCGATTATCGATGGTTGTAATGATTTAACAATGTTTATCAAAATTATCTTACCACTATCAATGCCGATTATAGCAGTTATGGGATTGTTTTATGGTGTTGGACACTGGAATAGTTTCTTTGGCGCATTAATTTACTTATCGGACAAAGCAAAATATCCATTACAAATGATTCTAAGAGAAATATTAGTGTTACAAGATCTTTCGTCCACTGGTAGTGCAACTTCAAGTATGATGAACTCATCAATGGCAGAGTTAGCTTATTCAAAACAACAGTTAAGTGAAGTCATTAAATATGGTGTTATGATTGTTTCAACATTACCTATTATTATTGTGTATCCATTTTTACAAAAATACTTTGTAAAAGGGGTTATGGTTGGTTCACTGAAAGGATAAGTAATGAAAAAAATTTTAATGGTCGATACGGGACGTAAATATTTTAATTTCAAAGAGATGATAGCAATCCTTGATATTATGGATAAACATCGCTTTGATACGTTACATTGGCATTTTAGTGATAATGAGGGATTCCGTATTGAATGTGACACTTGTTCTGAAATGGTAGCAGAAAATCATTTATCAAAAGAAGAAGTTAAACTGATTATTAGAGAGGCAAAAGCAAAACAAATTAAAATCTTGCCAGAGCTGGACACTCCAGGTCATTTGAAACCATTGCTAGAAGTACAACCTGAATTACGTCTTAAAGTAGAAAATAGTACTCTTAGTATTCCCAATAATGCACTGGACATTACTAATCCCAAGGCAGTGGAATTGGTGCTTTCATTAATAGATGAATATATCGATTTGTTTAATGAAAGTTCAGGATTCCATATTGGGGTAGATGAATTTATTGATTTTGATCAGATTTCAAAGTATCCAGATTTATATCACGGAGCCATCGAAAAGTATGGCACCCAAGCGAGTGGACTTGAACTTTATATTGAATATGTTAATCAATTAATTGAATTTATTTGCTCAAAAGGTTTGCGCCCTCATGTGTGGAGTGATGGACTTTATCGCTTAAATGATTCTGGTCTGGTAGAAGTAGACCATCGTGCTGTTATTCATTATTGGACACGATGGAACAAGAATATGGCACCTCTTTGTACTTTTATTGAAAAGGGACATCAGTTGGTCAACAGCAATGATAAGTATATGTATTTTGTTTTAGGAGAAAATGCGGGGTATCAATATCCTGTACCTGATAAAATCATCCAAGGTTGGCAACCGTTATTATTTTCAGATGATCAAATATTGCCTTCCGGCCACCAGTCTTTACTAGAAGGAGTTGAGTATTGTATTTGGTGTGATAAACCAGATGCTTTAACTGTGGAGGAAATTTTATTTAGATTGGATCAAAATTTAAATGCAATGAATACTGTTATCTCAAACTATAAGAAATAATATTTATCTTACATATTCTATTTGTAGATACATATTGAATAATTACTGTAAGCGTTTTATGATAAAGTAGTGTAAGGAGGGTGATTATGTCAGACTTAGTTCGTGGCGATATTGTCGAAGGTAAGGAAACAAAAGAATTAGATATGAGTCAGTTTCCAGAATCAAAATGGTTGCCACAAAAATTAGAATGGTTTCAAGATCAAAAACTAGGTTTCTTGATTCATTGGGGATTATATTCGCAAGCTGGTATTGTTGAATCATGGCAATTATCAGAAAAAGATGAATGGGCAAGAGAACCTAAAGCTTGGCGTGAGTCGATTGAACAACTCAAGCTAGACTATTGGAATTTAATTGAAGAATTTAATCCGACTGAATTCAATGCTGATGAATGGATGGCTCTTTTAAGTGACTGTGGATTTAAATATGGCATTGTAACGTCCAAACATCATGATGGCTTCAATTTATTTAATACTTTATATAGTGAATTTAAGGTTTGTGGCAAACAAAGTCCCTGTAAAGTTGATTTATATCGAGAAATCATGACAGCGATTCGTCGTCATCATATGGCTGCCGGAGTATATTATTCAAAAGCAGACTGGTACAGTCCATATTATTGGCTAGATGATGATGAGGTAAAAGGACGTCATGCTAGTTATGATACTGCTCAATATCCTGACATTTGGCAACGATATGTAGATTTTGTTCACCGCCAAATCGAAGAACTAATGACCCACTATGGGAAAATTGATTTACTTTGGCTAGATGCAGGTTGGTGTGGTGAAGGCAAGGAAGATTTACAAATGGATCGATTAGCTGATATTGCTCGTAAAAATCAACCCGAGCTCATTATGGTAAATCGAGCAATGGGTGGTCGTCATGAAAACTATGTTACTCCTGAAAGAAAAATTCCTGACTATCATCAGATACCAACGAAACCGTGGGAAAGTAATGTCCCAATTGGCAACGACTGGGGTTATGTACCAGAGGATACGATCAAATCTGGTGATGAATTGATTAGGACAATGGTTGAAATTGTAAGTAAGGGAGGAAATGTGTTATTTGGAGTTGGACCGACTCCGGAAGGAACTTTACTAGCTGAAGAAGTGCAATCACTGAAACGATTAGGTGATTGGATGAAAATTTACGGTGAAGGAATCTATGGAACACGTGCGCTCAAGCATTATCAACCGAAGGATCTGTATTTTTTAACTCAAAAGGATCATGTTATCAATCTGTTTATCGATAAAGCTAGATGTAATCAAAAAATGGCACTCGACGTTTTGTTACCTAGTGAATTAGTCTCTTTAGTACAAGATGTTCAAAGCTTTTCAGATGGAAAAACAATTGAATGGGATGCCCATCATATTACAATACCGGATGATGAAAAGCAATTTCCAATTTATGGCTGTAAAATTATATTAAATAAAAAATAAGGAGAGTTTTAATATGAAAAAACGTTTATTCAAAGCAACAGCAGCAGGTTTATTGTTGTCAACACTGATGAATGTACTACCCGTTAATGCCGACACCTTAACGGAATTTCCTCTTTCTGAAGAACCTTTAGAAATGAGTTTAATTGCTCCAGGTACAGGATTAGCTGAATGGAAAGACATGCCAACTTTACAAGAATATGAAAAAATGACCAATATAAAATGGGAATATATTACACCTCCAATGGCAGATTTTAGTACACGTCTAAATTTGGCGTTTGCCAGTGGTGATCTTCCTGATGTTATTTTTGCAGCAGGTTCGCAAAACTTAACACGAGGGATGGAAGTAGATTACGGTTCTCAAGGAATTTTATTACCATTAGAGGATTTATTAGCAGAAAATGCTCCAAACTTGTCCAAAGTATTAGAAGAAAATCCAGATATTAAAAAATCAATCACAGCTCCGGACGGTCATATTTATAGTTTACCTTATATTAATCATAGTTCAATTAGTATTTGGCCATTAGGTCCAATGTGGTATAACGGTACTTGGTTAGAAGCACTAGGCGTGGAAGAGGTTCCGAAAACAGTTGATGAATTCTATGATTTACTCGTTCGCATGCGTGATGAAGATCCTAATGGTAATGGGCAACAAGATGAAATTCCTTTAACTGATGTTAAACTAGATACGATTCGTTTATATATGATGGCTTCATTTGGAATGAAATCATCTTCTATCGAAGAGGTTGATGGTAAGGTAAGATTTGCTCCTTCAACTGAAAATTATCGTGGCTATTTAGAATTTATGAAAAAATTATATTCTGAAAAATTATTAGACCAAGAAACCTTTATTCAATCTAATGAACAAAAGAAAGCCAAAGGACAAAATAATCAAATCGGAGTATTCCAAGACTACTTCTCATACTTTACTTTAGGCGAAAATGAAAAAGAAGCGATGAATGACCCAATGTTCCAAACATTGACAAGTGAATTTTCACCTGAAACGCTAGCTGTTGCCAGTCCGCGATTCTCAACAGGTACATTCGCAGTGACGAATAAAGCTAAAGATCCTGCAGCTGCCGTTAGATGGGTTGATTATTTCTATTCAGAAGATGGATATGAATTCATTAATCAAGGACCAGAAGGTTTCCTATGGAATAAAGGACAAAATGCCGCAGGTGATGAGATAAAACTCTTTAATGAAGAGAAAGTCGATGTTGAAAAAGCTGAAGATTATCGTGGAACCATCACACCAGCTTATGGTATTTTAGTACCACTTTATGAAACAGACTTAACAGCGATTAAGGTAAATCCTGAGGATCCAGATGTCACTGAATTCACAGAATTCTTACGTGCAGAAACGGAAGAGAAAGTCACACCATATGCTGAAGTTCCATTCCCAATCACTTATTTAACAAAAGATGAACAAGACCAAATTAGTATGAATGCTACTGATATCTCAACTTATGTAACGGAAATGGAAGCTAAATTCATTACTGGAACGGTTGAGTTGAATGATGACACTTGGGCAGATTACTTAAAAACTTTAGAAAACATGGGAATTGAAGACTATGTGAAAGTTTACCAAGGTGCTTATGACCGTTGGGCAAATTCATAAAAGTCGATAATAAATAATTAATAGCCTCTGGTTTCTTATTCCAGAGGCTATTGTTCTAAGCATATGGAGGATTTTATGTTTGAATTTGAATATATAAGAAAACAATATTATAAATTAGCTAATTTTATCAAAAAAGAAGAATATCCAATTCATAATGTTCGATTAGTTAAGGGCGATTTAAATGAAGATTATGTTTTAGGAACTTATTTTGGACAAAAAAATAATTATTATACTTTGTTATCTGAAATTAAGGTTCCACAATTAGATATTGGCGAAACATTCTGGATTGAAGCCTATTCCTCTCTAACAGAATGGGATAATAGCACTAATCCACAGTTGAAATTATATTTAAATGAAGAGCTAATTCAAGGGTTAGATGTTAATCATCGCCATACTGTCGTTCCAGAAAAGTTTTGGGGACAAAAGGTTTCAATGCGATTAGAAATCTTTAGTGGACGAGAAGAAAAGCAATTCCCAATGTATATAAAAGCGTATAAAATTGATCAAGCTACTTATAATACTTATTGGGATTTTAGAGTGGCGGTTGAAGCTTGGCAAGCGATTGAAGAAGATTCTTATAAATTGATTTATCAAGAAACATTATTGAAATGTACTAAGCTATTGGATTTTCGCCAAGTTTATTCTGATGATTACTACCAGCGTTTAGAAACCATTCAGTCTATTTTACAATTGAATTTATATCAAAAATTCAAGGAATTGTCATCAGTGGATGTCTATGCAATAGGTCATACACATATTGATTTGGCATGGTTATGGACTTTTCAGCAGGCCATTGAAAAGGGTGAACGTAGTTTTTCAACGATTTTAAAATTTATGGAAGATTATCCTAATTTTACTTTTATTCAAAGCCAGCCACAATTGTATCAAGATATTAAAGAACAGTATCCAGAACTATATCAATTGATTCAAACCCAAATTAAAGAGGGAAGATGGATACCTGAAGGAGCGATGTGGGTTGAAAGTGATACTAATTTAATTTCAGGTGAGTCCATGGTTCGACAATTTTTATATGGAAAACAGTATTTTAAAAATGAATTAGGAATTGAAAGTAAAATCTGTTGGTTACCAGATGTATTTGGTTATTCACCAACACTGCCACAAATCATGGCTAAAACCAATACTCCGTATTTTATGACCACCAAATTATCGTGGAATCAAATGAATCAAATACCAAATGATTCTTTCACTTGGAAAGGATTAGATGGAAGTGAAGTGTTAGTTCATTTTATACCGACAGTTAGTGTCGGTTATAGTCCTACACCATTTTATACCACCTATAATGGTATGTTAGATCCGTTAACTTTAAAGAAAAGTTGGGATCGTTATATCAATAAAGATAAAAATAACTTTATTATGAATGCCTATGGATATGGTGATGGTGGGGGAGGGCCGACTATCGAAATGTTGGAAACGGCTCAAAGATTAGAAAATGGATTACCAGGAATACCAAAAGTGAAGAATAGTAACGCACTTGATTTTTTTGAAAATTTGGAAAAATCGAGTGAGAAACAAAACTTTAATACATGGGTGGGTGAGCTTTACTTTGAATATCACCGTGGTACTTATACTTCTATCGGTAAAATAAAGCGTCAAAATCGTTTTGCGGAATTTTACTTACAAAACATTGAAAAACTGTATACTCTTTATAAATTGGAAAACTATCCAAAATCAGCAATAGAAAATTTATGGAAAATCGTTTTAAAACATCAATTTCACGATGTTCTACCGGGGAGTTCCATTCAAGAAGTTTATGATGAAGCGGATTCTACTTTCGAAAAATTATTTGCATCATTTGAACAATTATACAACAATCTATTTCCCTCTCCTGAGGAAAAGAATGATTTAATAATCTTTAATCCTAATGGGATTTCACAAAGTGGCTATATTCAATTAAAGGAAACAACAGGAAGTCTACTTTTAAATGGCCAAAAAGAGTTAGAAAGTCAACAGTTGACAAATCACGAACGCTTATATTATTTACCTAACTTGAAACCATTATCCACTGTAAAAGTAGGGCTGGAAGAAACGAAATCGGAAGAAGTCGATTCAAGATTTAAATATAATGACAAAACCCGTCAATTAGAGACTCCTTATTATTGTGTTGAATTTGATAAAGATTACCAAATTATTAGTTTATATGATAAAGAAGTGCAGCGTATGGTGAATGTCGATCGAGGTTTATTAAATGAGTTAGTGGTGTATGAGGATATCCCGATGGATTATGATGCATGGGACATCGATATCTATTATCCCTATAAACGTTGGACTATTCATCATTTAAACAGTGTAAAAGTAAAAGAAAACGGATCTCTGATATTTAGTCTCCTTATTGAACGACATTATCAACATTCTACTATCCAACAGGAAATGATTTTTCATGCATATTCAAGAAGAATTGATTTTAAAACAGAAGTGGATTGGCAAGAAAATCAACAGCTATTGAGGGCTGAATTTAATGTAGATATACATGCATATGAAAGTACTCATGACATTCAATTTGGTAATATTAGGCGTCCAGTGCATCGAAATACCAGTTGGGATATTGCCAAATTTGAAACGTGTGCTCATAAGTGGATTGATTTATCGGAAGAAGATTATGGTTGTGCCCTAATGTCAGATTGTAAATATGGTTACAATACTGAGTATCAGAAATTTGGAATATCTCTAATTAAGTCACCTATTGATCCCTATCCAAAAGCAGATATTGGTTATCATCAATTTTCTTATAGTTTGTATCCGCATCAAGGTGATTGGAAGAATTCGGATGTTGTAGCAGAAAGTTATCAATTAAATAATCCATTAGTGGCTTTACCGGTCGCTGAAAATCAGCAGATAATGTCACCTCCAATTGAATTTGAGAATGATGCGATAATAATTGATACTTTAAAACAATCAGAAGATGGCAAAGGAATTATTGTACGACTTTTTGACTTTAAAGGACGTCGAACCAAAGTGAATGCTAGGGTTATCTCTTCATATACTAAAGTTTATGAATGTAACTTACTTGAAGAAGTTGAAACTGAATTAAGGATTGATTCAAACAATCAATTTATATGTGAAGTTAAGCCCTATGAAATTAAAACAATTAAATTAATGTAAGGTGGTCTTATGATAAATCGATTATTAAAAGAAATGACACTTCGTGAAAAAGTAGGACAACTGAATCAAAAATTATATGGGTGGGATGTCTTCGAAAAAAATAATGGAAAAGTGATTCTAACCGAAACGTTTAAAAAAGAAGTAGAACGATGGGATGGCTTAGGTTTTATTTATGGTGTCTTTCGCGCAGACCCATGGTCAATGATGGATTTTAATCACGGACTGACGAAAGAAGAATCATGGTCTTTAAGTCATGATATTCAAAACTATTTGAAAGAAAATACCCGTTTAGGAATTCCAGTACTGTTAAGTGAAGAGTGTCCGCATGGACATCAAGGACTCTACTCAACAAGTTTTCCAGTCAATTATAGTGTTGGGGCCAGTTGGAATCCCACACTCTATCAAAAAGCACAAGCAATCGTGGCTAACGAAATACGTATGACCGGTGCACATATTGGCTTAATATCTACTTTAGATGTCTCTAGAGATCCTCGTTGGGGTAGAACTGAAGAATGCTTTTCTGAAGATGCTTATTTAACAGGTCGTTTTACAAAAGCAGCTTTAAGAGGACTTCAAGGGGATATTTCTGAACGATTGGGACCAGATAAGGTATTGGCTACCTTGAAACATTTTGCGGGACAAGGAGCGACTTATGGTGGTCATAATGCGGGACCCACTGGTATTGGGAATCGTGAATTATATGAGATTCATTTATTACCTATGAAATATGCTATTGAAGAAAATGTTCGACTGACGATGGCTGCCTATAATGATATTGATGGCATCCCGTGTCATGGTAATGAGAAGTTATTAAATTCAATGCTTCGAGATAGATTAGGTTATGAAGGAGCTGTAATGTCCGATGGTGTTGCATTAGAACGGCTAGTTTCGCTCGTGGATGGCAATCGTGAATTAGCAGCTGCTTGGGCTCTAAAAAGTGGGGTAGATATTAGTCTTTGGGATAATGTTTTCACCTATTTAGAAGGTGCAATTGAAAAGAAATATCTTGAGATGGAGAGTTTAGATCAAGCAGTACTAAGAGTCTTAAAATTAAAAGAAAAATTAGGCTTGTTTGACCCCCCAACTACGAAAATTACAGGATATGATATCCAAGAATCACGCGAAATCAATAAACAACTAGCACAAGAATCAATGGTTTTACTAAAAAATGAAAACAATATTTTACCGATTGATGTTAATAAAATAAAAAAAATAGCGGTTATGGGTCCTAATGCAGATGCACCTTATAATCAGTTAGGGGACTATACACCCTATAAAGAAGATGAAACTGTGTCTACCATTTTACAAGGTATTAACACTCATCTTAAAGACTCCCCCGTTGAAGTATTATATGCTAAAGGCAGTATGATATCATTCGGTTCTAAGGAGCTGATAGAACAGGCAAAAGAAATTGCTGAACAGGCTGATTTTGTTATTCTTGCTTTGGGTGGGGCCAGCGCGCGTGATTTTTCAACTAAATTTGATGAAAATGGCGCTGCCTTAAGTGGCTCTAGTGAAATGACGAGTGGCGAAAATATTGACTTAGCTGATATTGAATTACCACCATGCCAAAAAGAATTAGTTAATGAAATCTATAAAATTAATAAAAATATAATTGTTGCCTTAATTCAAGGACGACCTCATATTATTAATGAAGTTGAGTCGAAAATCAAAGGACTCTTTAATCTAGGATACCCTGGTGAAATGGGAGGGATAGCCTTTGCTGAACTGTTGTTTGGTGAAGTATCTCCAAGTGGTAAATTAGCAATGAGTATACCATTATCAAATGGTTCTTTACCCGTTTATTATAACTATAAAGATAATCACCATAAGTATGCTTATATTGATCAAGAAGAACGTTATGCTTATCCATTTGGTTATGGCTTAACCTACTCAAAATTTGAACTTCGCGACGTTAAAGTTAGCGATAAAATCATTGAGGAAAAGTATCAAGTAGAAATAACAGGACAACTTGCCAATATCGGTGAATTCGATGCTCACGAAGTCGTTCAGGTTTATATTCGAGCTCATCATTTAAAAGTCATACCACGAGTCAAAGAACTGAAAGGGTTCAAGAAACTATTTGTGCCCAAAGGAAAACAGGTTTCGTTTTCCATTATATTAAGCGAACAGGAGTTAAGTGGATTGGATGAAAATCTTGAAGAACGTCGTTACTCTAAAATAAAAGTCATAGTTGAGTGTCAAGAGACTATAATTGAAGAGAATTTAAAGTTTAATTAATGCCAAAACTAGGAGATGACAAATAACACTATGGGAAGGAAAATTGAGGATGTAATAAAAGTTGTACCTACAGAGCGACAATTAAAGTGGCAACAATTGGAATTTATTGGTTTTATCCATTTTGGAATCAATACGTTTTATAACGCTGAATGGGGACAGGGCAATGAAGATATTAGTTGTTTTAACCCCAAGAGATTAGATGCTGAACAATGGGTTCGCGCTTTAAAGGCTGCTGAAATGAAAGGTGTCATATTAACTTGTAAACATCATGATGGATTTTGTTTGTGGCCCAGCCAGTATACTTCACATACTATCGCCAATACACTCTATAAAGATGGTAAAGGTGATATCGTAAAAGAAGTGGCTGATGCTTGCATAAAATATGATATGAAATTTGGAGTTTATCTTTCTCCTTGGGATATGACTGAATCAAGCTATGGTACAGGAAAAGGGTATAATGAATTTTTTGTTAATCAACTTACCGAGCTATTGACGCAATACGGTGACATTTTTGAAATTTGGTTTGATGGAGCGAATGGTGAAGGACCCAATGGAAAAACGCAAGAATATGATTGGTTAGGTTATTATCAAACTATTCGCCAATTACAACCGAATGCCGTAATTGCGATTATGGGACCAGATATTCGATGGATAGGAAATGAAGCAGGCGTTGTAAGAAATAATGAGTGGAGTGTGGTACCAGAAGCGTACTCAGATCCATCCTATACCGCTAGTCACTCCCAACAAGCGGATGATAAGGAGTTTGCTCAAACCTATCGACATGACGATGCAGATTTAGGGAGTCGTTCTGTCATCATGAATTATCCAGGTAAATTAATCTGGTATCCAGCTGAAACAGACACCTCGATAAGACCAGAATGGTTCTATCATCCTGAACAAGATTCACAAGTAAAAAATAGTGAAGAACTATTTAACTTATATAAAAAATCAGTGGGCGGTAATAGTGTCTTATTATTAAATGTCCCTCCTAACAAAGACGGATTGATTTCTGAAGTAGATGCGCAAGAATTAGCAGGATTAGGTGAAAAAATAAGGCAACTAAAAATAAATGACAAAACATTTCCTATTCATTGCGGGAAAAATATTTTGTATAAAAATGATTGCCAATTTGAATTTGTTGAATCCAATGAATTAATTATTGAAGTTGAAGAAACCCAAGATATTCGTTATTTAATCATCCAAGAGGATATTACGAAAGGACAAAGAGTCGAAAAATTCTTAGTTGAAATTGTTAAAAGAGATGGAGAAGTAACAAAATTCTCTTTTGGAACTATTGGCTATAAAAAAATTATTGATTTGCAAAAGGGGATAAAAGTTTCTAGTATCAGGATAATATTTGAAAATTATCGTGGGAAAAAGATCTATTTAAAAAGAGTTAGTGTTAGTTAAGTAATAATACCAATTTCCTATATGAATAGAATTAAACTTTAATCAGAAAATAGGAGTTGATTTCATAATTTTATTCTTTAGTAAAATTATTTAGTCAGTGTTTAGGTGATTTTAGTAGGGTGCTGTAAATTGGTTAGCTCTCACTTGACAATATGTGATGGACATTAAGAGGCTAAGTAAAAACTTTTTTAATTCTGTTCAGGCATATCTATTTAATTCAAAGCGCAGTGGTTGAGTAGCCTCAAACTGCGCTTTAATGGCTTGTTTGAGACCTACTAAACTGTGCGGGGGTGGGCAAGAAGTAGAAAATCAACTGATTTTCTACTTCTTGCCCACTC
The DNA here is from genome assembly GCF_033564055.1 of Globicatella sp. PHS-GS-PNBC-21-1553. Lineage (NCBI taxonomy): Bacteria > Bacillati > Bacillota > Bacilli > Lactobacillales > Aerococcaceae > Globicatella > Globicatella sp. PHS-GS-PNBC-21-1553. The sequence continues at coordinate 435,976 of NZ_CP085470.1, read as the reverse complement.
CCTCTTGCCCATCCTTTTCATTTACCCAAATAATACAGTTTATGGTATAATGTACCATGATTGAAGCGTTTTATAGTAATAAAATTCCACACGTCTTATAATGGAGGTAAGAATGAGTAATACACTGACAAAATTGAGAGTTTATCGACCAACAGCCAGTCAAACAGAGCGGTCGATTATCGACTATGTTTTAAAGAATCCATTGAAAGTAGGAAACATGAGTATTCATCAATTAGCTGAAGCGACTTTTTCATCCCCGACTTCGATTATCCGATTATGCAAAAAGGTTGGATATGACGGGTATAAATCTTTTAATAAGGAATTGCTTTATGAACAAGCGGTGCGAGAAAATGTCTTTGAACTAGATAATCATGTCTTTAGTCTGAATGATAATTCAAGTGAGTTGATTCAAAGTGTGATTTTGAATAACTTATCAATATTAAGAGAACTAACTTTTTTAATTTCGGATTCTTTAATCGACCAATGTGTGAGTGAAATTGAAAAAGCGGATAAAATAGTTTTCTTTGGCATCGGCGCTTCGTTAATTGTCGCAAAAGACGCTCAGATGAAGTTTGCTAGAATTAATAAGATGGTTCACGTATCGGAAGATTGGCATACGCAACTGTTAATGGCACGGAATATGAATGCTAATGATTTAGCTGTTGCGATCTCTTACTCAGGTGAAACAGATGAAGTCATTAAATGTGCACAAGAAGCTAAAAATTTAGGGGCTACGATTATCACCATGACGAAAGAAGGCAACTCACGATTAAGTCAATTATCTACTTATCCTTTATTTGTTCCTAATAGTGAAATAGGAATGAGAAGTGCAGCCATGTCATCGAGAATTGCTCAAATGACTTTAATTGATGTGATCTTTTCTAGTTATTTACATGATATTTATGATGAGGGCATCTTGATGATTGAACGGACGAGAATTTTGAAAGGAGATGAAACACTTGATCAATCTTGAGGGAATGAGTACCGAAACTAGAAATCCAAATACGATGCATTTGGATGAAATGTCCATTCATGAAATATTAACCATAATGAATGAAGAAGACCAAAAAGTGCCTCTAGCTATTAAAAAAGTACTACCACAAATTGAACAAGCCGTTACCGTAATCGATCAAGCATTTAAGAAAGGAGGACGATTAATTTATATAGGTGCTGGAACCAGTGGGCGACTCGGTGTGTTAGATGCAGCAGAATGTGTGCCAACATTTGGGACATCGCCAGAAATGGTTCAAGGCTTAATTGCCGGTGGTCAAGAGGCCATGATGTTTGCGGTAGAAGGAGCAGAAGATAGTCAAGAAATGGCAAAAGCTGATTTGACGGCTATCGATTTAAGTGCAGACGATGTAGTAGTAGGGATTGCTGCTAGTGGCCGAACCCCTTATGTAATTGGCGGATTGAATTATGCTAATCAGGTAGGAGCACATACGGTGTCGATTGCTTGTAACGTGGATAGTGAAATAGGAAAAGTTGCTAAAATCGTAATCGAAGCGGTACCAGGACCAGAAGTCTTGACCGGTTCAACCCGTTTAAAAGCAGGAACGGTTCAAAAATTAATTTTAAATATGTTATCTACCGTTTCAATGGTAAAACAAGGTAAAGTTTATCAAAACTTGATGGTAGATGTTCAAGCAACGAATGAAAAACTGGTTCGCCGTTCACAAAAAATTGTTTGTGAAGCAACAGGAGTTAGTCTTGAAGTTGCTAAACAAACTTTAACCGAAAGCAAAGGTGATGTTAAGACAGCCATTCTAATGATTATATTAGAGGTTGACTTTGAAACAGCCACGACATTGTTGGAAAAATCAGAAGGACATATTAGAGAAGCAATTCGTTTAAACAATACGAATGGAGGAAATGAAAATGGCAAGTAATGTTGAATTAATTAGAAAAATAATAGAAAAAATAGGTGGCGAATCCAATATTGCCTCCGTTACTAACTGTATGACGCGTTTAAGAATCACACCTAAAAATCGTGACTTAATCGATTTTGAAGGCTTAAAAAATATTGATGAAGTGATGGGCGTTGTCGATGCGGACACCGTACAAATAGTAGTAGGACCAGGGAAAGCACGTAAGGTAGCGGATGAAATGATCGAAACCTACAAATTTAAAGCAAGTCCTGAATTAAATATTGATGAATCCAATGAAGATTGGAAATTAAACAAACAATCCGTTAAATCAAAACAACATAAAAGTAAATTAAAACAAGCATTAGAACTTATTGCTAATATCTTTATTCCATTAATTCCAGCTATTATTGCAGCCGGTATTTTCCAAGGCTTTGGTAGTTTACTTGGACAATTGATTACCCAAGGCACTTTAAGTGGCGATTTCTGGGAAGGTACTAGAATTATCTTCTCATTAATCGGGACCAGCTTCCTAGGATACTTTGCTATCTATACTGGTATTAATTCAGCAAAACAATTTGGAGCAACTGAAGCGCTAGGTGGAATGGTTGGGGCAATGTCGATTGCGGCTCCAATCGTAGAATTTTCAACATTGCTTGGTTTATATGATGCGGAAACACCATTAAACTCAATCTTAACGACCGGTAAAGGGGGAATTATTGGGGTTATCTTAGGTGTTTATATCTTATCACGTATTGAAAAAGCAATGCGTAAAGTGGTTCCAGATGTATTAGACTTAATCGTGACACCTGTTGTGAGCTTATTATTGACTGCTATTATTATGGCATTATTAGTAATGCCAGTGTCAGGTTTCTTATCTGATTGGTTAGTTAAATTCTTAAATATCTTTATTGCATCAAATAACCCAATCATTAGCGTACTATCAGGTTATATTTTATCAGCTGTATTCTTACCAATGGTATTATTAGGATTGCACCATGGATTGATTCCAATTTATGCGATTCAATTAGAGCAAATGGGTGGTGTATCACTATTCCCAGTATTAGCGATGGCCGGTGCTGGACAAGTAGGAGCAGCCATTGCTATTTACCTAAAAGCAAGACAAACGAAGGATGAAAGACTACAAAAAGTCATTGCCGGTGCCTTACCAGCAGGATTTTTAGGAATTGGTGAACCCTTAATTTATGGGGTTACTTTACCATTAGGTAAACCATTCATCACAGCAGGATTAGGTGCAGGATTTGGTGGTGCGTATGCAATGTTGATGGGCGTTAGAGCGACTGCGTGGGGACCATCCGGTTTAGTAGCCTTACCATTAATGACTCCAAGTACGATGATTCATTATTTCATCGGTTTAGTTATCGCTTATATTGGTGGCTTTGTGGTAACCAGTATTATGATTAAACCAGAGGACTTAACGAATGTATAAGCCACTTGGCTTTTCCATCTACGCTAGCCATTTTGAAGAGCAAAAGCAATGGTTAACCCAATTAGCGATTAAGGAACGAAGAGTATTCACTTCGTTGCATATCCCCGAAGAGGTATCCAGTGACTATGCTTCAAAAATTAAAACAATGCTAGCGTGGTTGAAAAGCGAACAATTTTATGTCATTGCCGATGTCAGTCACCATACACTAAAGTTTTTAAACGTGAAAAATTTAACTGAACTCGTTGAAGAATACCCGATTGATAACTTAAGAATTGATTTTGGAATTAGTTATGAGGAACTTGCAACATTACCACGGCATATCGATTTAACTATCAATGCTTCAACTCAGCAAAAACAAAGGGAAGAAATTTTACGTTTGAAAGATCAATTAGGTCATAAAATAATGGTCATGCATAATTTTTATCCTCGTCCCGAAACAGGACTCGATATCGAACAGTTTGTAGCCATCAATCAAACTTTCAAAAATGATGGTTTTGAAGTGTTAGCCTTTATCGCTGGCGATACAGCAAAACGTGGACCGCTTGCTTTAGGACTACCAACAGTAGAAGTCACACGTCATTTACCACCAGTTTTGGCCTATTGCAAACTCCTTAAATGGGGTGCGGACGCGGTATTTCTAGGAGATCTTGCATTATCAACGCAACAACTTGAAGCAATTGATAATTATGTCAATCAAGATGTGATGGATTTACCAGTGAACCTTGAAGAATCTTATACATGGTTATATGACCGAGTACTAACCATTCGCTTGGATTCACCGAAAATGCTGTTGAGAGTATCCGATTTAAGAGAAAACTTGATTGCCAATACCTATCAGCCAGATAATATTTCTCAAAAACGGGACAAAGGAAGCATCACAATCGATAATTGCCAATATGGACGCTATGAAGGAGAATTGCAAATTCTAGGCAAAGACTTACCTGCCGATGACAAAGTCAATGTCATTGGGCATCTTACCAGTGACTATCACTCTATTTTTGATTTAGACAATAGTGGCCAGAAAATAAGGTTTAGAAGAGTATCAGATATTTGACTGTTGAATGACGCTGGTCCAAAACTAGATAAATTCAACGAAGTTATTGTACGTTAATAATCGGCGCGGTGGTTGAATGGTATCATACTGCGTCTTAATGACTTGTATGATATATATTCAATTGGTTGCGGCTATGTATATATAGTTAAGCTATCATGTATATTTTGATGACTGAGAAGGCATCGGAGTACATGGTGGCTTTTTAGTATACAAAAATGATGTTGTTGTTTTTTCTATGGTAAAAATTTTAGAATGATCAGTATTCTTAAGAAAAAAGAGTATAATATAATTTGTGACAACAATGAGATAAATTGAAACCCAATAGAAAATGTTTGGGTGAAAAAATATATTGTATTTTGCAAAATAAATGTTAGGATAAAAGTAAGCGTTTTTTTATTCTGGAGGATATTATGAAAATAAATAAATTACTTAATTCGGTAGAACGTAAACTATACTTAATTTATTTTATCATTGCTATTCCTATCTTTGTAATTATTTTTGTTCTAAGTATCTTTGTTAGAAACGATCAAATAGAGAACAAAATAAATGAGATTAATAATGTAACAGCCCAAGTTGCGAGAAATATTTCGGACCTTACTCAAAAAGGAACGGAACTTTCGAATTGGTTATACTATGACACTGAGTTAAGTGATTTAGCTTTACACAATTATCAAACAAATTTTGAAGTTTATGAAAAGTATAAAAATTACACAATTACTTCGGAATATATAAAATACTATCCTGAAATCAGGAAAATTAAGCTATATGTTGAGAATCAGACAGCGTTAAGTGGTAATACCATTATCCCGGTTACAAAGGAAATTAGAGATACGATTTGGTATCGAAACTCTATTAAGAGAAAAACGCGGGAATTATGGGCAGTCTATAAAGATGAAACCAGCACTCATAAAAATCTTACTTTGAATCGCTCAATCTATTTAGAAGATGGCCAGTTAGTAGGTGTATTAGCAATTAGTTTTTTTACTGATAATCTAATTAGTAATTTAAATCAGTCTGATATCCCTATGGCATTAGTTTTAAATGGGCAAGTAATATTTAGTAATTCCTTGTTTGATCAATATAAATACCCACCGAATGGAGAAGACTTAATTGATGCCATTGAAGATGAAAATAATATTTATTCCAAAAAAGTAATAGTTGAAAATCCTGATTCTAAACTTTATATCTATGCAACAATTCCTAAAAAGGTGATAAATGAAGAGGTTAATCGTTATTTAATTTATGCTTATTTGGGCATTTTGACTTCTTTTTTATTCTCTTATTTGCTATTGATTTTATTTGTAAAAAACTTTGGTATACGAGTTACAAAGTTAAAGAAAAATATGGATAAAGTTGCAAATGGTTATTTTAATATACCTAGTAAAATCGAAGGAAATGATGAAATTGCTGAAATTTATAGTAAATTATATATGACTATGCAATCTCAAAGAAAATTAATATACGATCGATATAAATATGAAATAGACAATAAAAATCAAGAATTAATGTTAAAAGAAGCTGAGTTTAGTTTTCTTGCTAGTCAAATTAACCCACATTTTTTGTATAACGCTCTAGAGAATATTCGAATGCAAGCCGTTTTAAACAACGACCGTCAAGTAGCTAATGCAATAAAAATTTTAAGTCGCTTATTGAGACGTGCCTTAGAAACACCACACAAAAAAATTATTGATATTGAAGACGAGTTAAAATTTGTCGACGATTATATGAAAATTCAAAAAATGCGTTTTGAGGAAAGAATTGAATATGTGTTATCCAATAATTTGAATAATGAACAGCCTATTTTACCACTAATTATCCAACCTTTAGTTGAAAATGCTGTAGTTCATGGTATGGAAAATATATCACGAAAGGTTACTGTTTCAGTTAAAATTATGGAATTTAATAATGAGATTTGGATTAAGGTTCATGACAATGGGTCTGGAATTGAAGTGAGTGAACTAATTGCTATTAAAGAAAAAATACATTCAATGAATATGTCTTCTAAAAATATTGGTTTAGTTAATGTTAATAAACGTATTAAACTTTATTATGGAGAACAGTATGGCCTAGAGATTGAAAGTGTTGAAAATGTTTATACCTGTGTCACCTTAAAAATACCTAAGATTGTAGAGGATTTAAAATGAAATTTATCAATGGTGGCTATGATAGCCAGTTTTATAAAATTATTAAATATTTATCGGATTTTCTATTTATAAATCTGTTGTTTTTAGTTGGAAATATGTTATTTTTTATTTGTTTCATTTATTTTGAACCAAGTTTTTCTAACCTAATATTTTATATTCTTAGTTTAGTACCACTGCCGATGGCTACTACTGCTTTATTTTATACGGCAAGTAAAATTGTCGAAGATCGTAGTACCAATGTTATAAAAAGTTATTTAAGAGGTTATAGAGAGAATTTTGTAATTTCATTAAAATTTGGTTTGATGCAAATACTAATTTCAAGTATTTTTGCTATCGATAGTTTATATTTTATAGAGAAGAAACAAATCATCATTGCTTTTATTTTTGGTTTTTTGGCTTTATTATCAATTATATTTAGTTTAATAGGATTAAGTTTGTTGTCGATGATTCACTTGGATTTAAAAAATCTGTATAAGGCGATAGTCGTCTTTATGTTTAATTATTTTTCTTCAATTTTGAAAGTGGTACTATATTTTATATCATTTTCAATTATTTTCTACGCTTATCCAAGTATCATGATGTTATTTGTATTTGCATTATTTGCGTACTTTATGATGCGAGAATTGAAACCAAGGATACTTGATTTTGGAATTAAATTTGGGGGTTGGAAAGATGTTTAAATGGGTTAAAAATATTGTTTTCTTACTACTAATAACTTTTCAGATGCTAAATGTTACTATGATAGATGCAAAGAATACCATGAAAATAGGTGAACTTGGACTTGGTCAACCTCTTGAATGGACCATAATTGAGGATGAACCTAGTCTATCTTATACTTTTACAAAAAATGATGAAAATGTTTGGGAATCTGACTCTATTGCAAAAGTTTTATCAAGTAATGTTGAAAAATTTTTAGAGCTATTATTAGATACCACGATTGAAGAAGTATCAGAATTGAATATCGATGAACTGGTAAAAGCATATGAACTAATCATTAATAATTCAAAAGACACTCTACTATTTGCACATAATGAAGATCAATCGTATTTAATTTTTAGAGATAAAACTTATAAACTATTAAATGCTGTCCCTATAATCGAAGATAATTTTGTTGGTTACTTTACAGAACCACTTTCTAATAGTATGGAAGAGATTACTGAATTTATTTTGCATAATGATTTTGGACAATTGACTTTTAATCAGCAACATCCATATACCAAAATTGAAACAGCTCCATTTATCAGTCAGTGGTATGTTCATACGAATTTGGATACCGTTCTATCTGTTGAATATAAAATAATGGAAAAGATAAAATCTACTTTGATAAATTTGTATAGTGTACAATTAGAAGAACCTATTCAAACGATAAATCAGTCAACTATCCAAATAGATTTCAAGGGTAAAGATACGTACTCATGGCTAATTTCAACTATTAATGATGAATTTAGTCAACTTTTAGATCAAAAAAATAATATCTATTACTTAGTAAAAAATAAAGATATTGATGTTTTTAATTTGCCATTATTAAATTATACAGATAATTTTATTTGTCTTTTACCACTGGATGCTGTCAATACTATTACCATTGAGAGCCAGAATAATAAATATCGATGGGATTTAACCCATAATTTACATCAAGATGACACTCAAATCAAAGCGAATCATACCTTCGAAATTAATGGTAAAGAGATAGAAGAGGAAACGGCACGTAAATTATATCAATATCTAGCTTTACTTAATTATCAAAGAGTAGCTACTGAAAGTGAGTTAAACTCTATTAAAACAACAAAACCTGTAGCTCATATCCAATATGTCTTTAGTTCAGATAAACGGACACATGAACGCAATATTTCATTTTATGATTTAAATGAGTCAGAGTTTGTAGTAAAAAAAGATGACATTATGGAATTCGTTGCCAAAAAAGAGAGCTTCGTCACTTTATTTGAACAAATGAAGCTAGTACTACAGTAAAAATCAAGGAGTAATTTTGCTCTGTTTAACATCTACTATATATAATAGTGGATGTTAAACAGGGCTATTTTGATTATTATAAATAAAAGTCACATTTTTTTAGTAAATAGTCACATAATTTCATTACATAAGCAAGCGTTTACAATTAAAATAAGTATATACTTATTAGGAGGGATTGAAATGGAAATAGTTGGTAATACTCCAATCGTAAAAAGTAAAAAAAGCCAATCAAATCAAAGAAAATTACTTGGAAAAATATTAAAGAGCAAAGAGTTTTAATTTTAATGGCATTACCTTTTGTCATTTGGTTGCTAGTCTTTTCGTATTCGCCATTGATTGGATGGGTCATCGCCTTTCAAAATTATAAACCACAAAATGGTTTCTTTGGTTCAGATTGGGTTGCTTTTAAACATTTTGCTGATTTATTTAAAGAACCACTTTTCTATAAAGCTCTAAAAAATACTTTAGGTATGGGAATTCTAGGATTAGTTTTCGGTACAATCTCATCTATTTCGTTTGCACTAATATTAAATGAAATTCGTTTTACCAAATTTAAAAAATTTACGCAGACAGTTTCTTATTTACCACACTTTGTTTCATGGGTAGTTGTTGCTAATATTGTGTCTCAAACTTTGGCTCCAAGTGGAATTTTTAATCAAATACTTCAGTCTTTACATTTGATTGATAGACCGATTAATTTTTTGGCGGTACCTAAATATTTTTGGGGAATAGTTACATTATCTGATGTTTGGAAAGAAACAGGATGGAATGCCATTATTTATTTAGCAGCAATGACTAGTATTGATCAGGAGATGTATGAGGCGGCTCAAGTAGATGGTGCCAGTCGTTGGGAACAAATGAAAAGTATTACCTTACCTTCCATTCGTCCCATTATTATTGTTTTGTTAATTATGAGTATTGGTAATCTGATTAATATCGGTTTTGAAAAACAAATGCTTTTAGGAAATAATATCGTAGCTGATGAAGCATTGGTAATTGAAAAATACGCATTAGATTACGGTATCGGCATGTTTAGATACTCATTTGGTACCGCAATAGGAATTTTTAAATCAGTGGTCAGTATCTTGTTAATATTTATTTTTAATAATATTGCGAAACGTACTGGTCAAGGTCAATTAATGTAGGAGGATTAAAGATGCAAAGAAAAAGCAAGAAGCCTTTATTAAAAAGACCAACTATGCTGGATTATATACTAGGAGTTTTCTTATTATTAGTTGTGGTAGTCACTTTATATCCGTTCTTAAATGTGTTAGCAATATCGTTAAATAATGCGACAGATACGGCACGGGGAGGACTTCATATTATTCCACGAGATTTTACATTACAAAACTATAAAGAAGTTTTTAGTTCTAACAATAATTTGTTGTTAGCCTTTAGAAATTCTGTATTAAGAACAGTAATAGGAACTATTTGCTCAACTTTTTCCTGTGCGGTTCTAGCTTATGTTGTTAGTCGCAAAAAATTTATTTTTAGAAAACAATTAAATGTTTTACTTACTCTAACAATGTATATCAGCGGTGGTTTGATTCCTTATTATTTATTAATTAAGCAACTAGGGTTAATTAATTCATTTTGGGTTTATATTATTCCGGGGTTAATCAGTGCATTTAATGTAATTGTTATTCGCTCATTTATTGAAGATTTACCTGATGCTTTGGAAGAATCAGCAAAAATAGATGGTGCTTCAGATTGGGTTGTGTTTACAAGAATCATTTTACCGCTCTGTATGCCAGTACTAGCTACCATAGCACTTTTTGTTGCCGTTGGGCAATGGAACAGTTGGTTTGATACTTATTTATACGCAAGAGCAGACAAAAATTTAACAACTTTACAGTTTGAATTGATGAAAATCATGGATAATGCGAATTCGTTATCAGCGCAGGATGTCAATAGTTTAAATCAGAGAGGAGGCCAACAAGGGGTAAGAACGACACCTGAGTCAATAAAAATGGCTATTACAATCGTTGCAACCGTTCCAATTTTAGTTGTTTATCCGTTTTTACAAAAGTATTTTGTTTCAGGTTTAACATTGGGAGCAGTAAAAAGTTAAAAGGAGAAAATTTTATGAAAACAAAACTTATCAAAAAATCTGTATTATCTTTGGGAACGTTAGCTTTATCATTAGGCGGCTTTATAAATATCGGCCAAGTTTCAGCTCAAGAACCGTTAACCTTAACTTTCTTTAGTGCTGATTTAACGACTGATGATCCATTTACTAATCCGGTAGCTCAAGAAATTACCAAACGTACAGGAGTAAAATTAGAATTAAGTCATCCTGTAGGTGGAGATGAACAAGCAATTCCTTTGATGATTGCCTCTGGAGATTATCCTGATATGATTTTTGCTAAAGGTGATTTAAATAAAATGATTGATGCAGGGGCTATTTTACCTCTTGATGATTTAATTGAAGAGAAAGGTGAAAATATTAAGGCGATGTATGGCGATCAAATTGATCGTTTGAGAAATAGTTTAGAAGATCCACAAATATATCATTTAGGAACTGCTGGAGTAAAAAATCAAATTTTAAAAACAGGTGGTACTGTTCAATTACAAATTGAAGTTTTAAAAGAATTAGGTTATCCAGAAATTAAAACTTTAGAAGATTTTGAGAATGCTTTAATAACCTACAAAGAAAAATATCCAGAAATTGATGGACAAGAAACGATTGGATTAAGTTTATTAGGTAGTGATTGGCGTTGGTTAATTACGGTTGGTAATCCTGCTGGCTTTGCTGCAGGATTTCAAGATGATGGACAATGGTATGTTGATGAAGAAACAGGAGAAACTCATTATAAATTTATGATGCCAGAGTTTAAAGAATACTTTAAATGGTTAAATCATATGAATGATATTGGATTATTAGACCCAGAATCATTCACTCAAACATATGATACCTATATTTCAAAATTATCGACTGGTCGTGTTTTAGGGATTGCTGACCAAGAATGGGACTACAATCAAGCATTAGCTGTTTTAAGACAAGATGGAAAAGATAATCGTATTTGGGCACCATTACCAGTAACGTTAAATGAAGATTTAATTTCAATGAGTACTAGAGACAGTGGTTACACTGGTACAACGGGGATTTCAATTACCACGACTTCAGAACATCAAGAAGAAGCATTTGAATTTTTAGATTGGATGGCATCTGAAGAAGCTCAAATTCTTGTGAACTGGGGTGTTGAGGGTATCAACTATGAAATTAAAGATGGTAAAAGAGTTCAGTTAGAAGAAGATCGTAAAAATGCAGAAACAAATCCAAACTATTCAATTGAATCAGGGGTAGGCGCCTATATTTGGCCGTTCCCACAACTTGGTTCTGGACATATTGATTCAACAGGACAAACAATTGGCCGTGACAGCAAGGAGTTAATTGTTGAAAATTATTCTGATGCTGAAAAAGAAGCTTTGGAAGCTTATAATGCTGAATTATGGGTTGATACTTTCCCTAAGACTGAGGATCTAGGGGTTTCAAAACATGGTAGAGCCTATGAATACGTGATTCCTGCAAGTAGTGATGCAGCTATTATCCAACAAAAAGCAGATGATTTAACAACTCAAAAAGTCACCCAAGCTATTTTAGCAAAACCGGAAGAATTTGATGCGATTTGGGATGGCATGATTGAAGAATTAATAGCAATTGGTATCGAAGACGCTGAAAAAGAAATGACTCAATTAACACTCGATCGTATGGAATTATGGGGAACAAAAGAGTAGTATAGCAAAACATTAAAATAATAATAAAACGGGATATTTAATAGAACCTTTGGGACTTTTAAGTATCCCTTTTATATGAAGGAGGAAAATTATGAAATATTCAGACGGTGGTTGGTTAGTAAAAGAAGGATTTGAAGTAAGTTATCCTGCACATGTTTACACAACAAGACAGACAAAGGAAAAGTTGACGCTATTTGCACCTTTCCGCTATACATCCCATAAGGGATATTCTTTAGATGGTGGAATGATGACGATTGAAATCTCAGCTCCAGCACCAAATATTATTGGAGTGAAGGCATATCATCATAAAGGTGTAGTCGATCGATTTCCGAAGTTCGAATTAAATACAGAAACCGTTGATGTTGAAATAAGTGAAACAGAAGAGCACTATATTTTTACCAATGGAAAAATGTCACTTGAAGTCGCAAAAGGTGAACAGTTTCATTTAGTATTTAAATATGAAGGCAGAATATTAACGGAAAGTAAACCAAGAGGGCAAGCTTATATTATAGATAATTTCGGAAAGCCTCATATTAGTGAACAGCTAACAATCGGTGTTGGAGAGTCTATTTACGGATTGGGAGAAAGATTTACTTCTTTTGTAAAAAATGGACAAACTGTTGACATGTGGAATGCAGATGGTGGCACTGGTACTGAGCAATCATATAAGAATATTCCATTTTATGTTAGTAATAATCGATATGGTATATTTGTAAATTCTTCCAATAAAGTTAGTTTTGAAGTCGGAAGTGAAAAAGTATCAAGAGTACAATTTTCAAATCCAGGTGAATCTCTTGAATATTTTGTAGTAGGCGGTCAGACAATAAAGGATGTACTAAAAAATTATACTAATTTAGTTGGGAAACCAGGTTTACCTCCTACTTGGTCTTATGGACTTTGGTTAAGTACTTCATTTTTAACGGATTATGATGAAGAAACAGTCAATCAATTTGTCGATGGAATGGTTGAACGAGACATCCCGTTGGAAGTTTTTCACTTTGATTGTTTATGGATGAAAGAGTTCGAGTGGGTCAACTTTACGTGGGATCCTAGAATGTTCCCAGATCCTGAAGGAATGTTAAGTCGATTGAAAGCCAAAGGTTTAAAAATATGTGTTTGGATTAATCCTTATGTTGCACAAAAATCGATTATGTTTGATGAAGGAATGGAAAAAGGTTACTTCTTAAAACGAGAAAATGGTGATGTTTGGCAATGGGATAAATGGCAAGCTGGTCAAGCAATTGTGGATTTTACTAATCCAGAAGCCACTAAATGGTATGTTGACAAATTAGAAGCATTAATTGATATGGGTGTGGACAGTTTCAAGACAGATTTCGGTGAAAGAATTCCGACAGATTGTGTATATTTTGATGGTTCAGACCCCGATTATATGCATAATTATTATACTCAAATCTATAATGAGGTTGTATATCAATTATTGGAACGAAAACTTGGAAAAAATGAAGCAGTATTATTTGCACGCTCAGCAACAGTTGGTGGGCAAAAATTCCCAGTACATTGGGGAGGAGATAACACAGCTGACTATCCCTCAATGGCTGAATCACTACGAGCGGGATTATCCTTTGGTTTAAGTGGCTTTGGTTATTGGAGTCATGATATTGGAGGATTTGAGTCAGGATGCCAACCAGATATTTATAAACGCTGGACCCAATTTGGCTTGTTATCCTCTCATAGCCGTTATCATGGTAGTTGGGAATACAAAGTTCCATGGTTATTTGGAGAAGAGGCAGTTGAAGTCACTCGAAAATTTACCAAGTTAAAATTGAGCTTAATGCCTTATTTAATTGCGGAATCCAATTATACTCATGAAACTGGTGTTCCAATGATGCGTGCAATGATTATTGATTTTGAACAAGATTTAAATACTCATACTCTTGATCGACAATACATGTTAGGTAGTAATTTGTTGGTTGCTCCTATCTTTAATGAAGAAGGAATTGTACAGTTTTACGTTCCAAACGGAGGCACTTGGACAAATTATTTAACAGGTGAATTATATCTTGGAGGAAAATGGTATACTCAAAAATACGACTATTTTGGATTACCACTATTAGCACGTCCTAATTCAATTATTATTGAAGGAAATGTCAATTCACACGCTGTGTATGATTTTAATAAAGGATTTACAGCTCATTGGTTTGAACCTTCAGAAAACATTGCAAGTGAGGCTAGTATTTATAATCAAGAATCAGAATTAGTTGCAACACTAATAGCTATCAATACTGAAGGAAAATTCCAAGTTGATTTATCAGGTGATGCTGAAGGGAAGTTAATGATTCATATCAAAAATAAAGTGAAGACATTTGAATTGACAAATGGAAGTCAGACATTCGAAATATAGGAGGATAAAATGAGTTTATCTAAATTGTTTTATGGAGGAGATTATAATCCTGAGCAATGGCCATCTTCAATTTGGGAAGAAGATATGCGTTTATTTAAATTAGCAAATATCAATTCTGCAAGTATCAATATTTTTTCTTGGGCTAAACTGCAGCCTAATAAGACTACTTATGACTTTTCTGAATTGGATGAAATAGTTAAATTATTAAAAGAAAATAATATTAATATGGTTATGGCTACCTCAACCGCTGCTTTACCTGCTTGGATGACACGAGAATTTCCGGATGTTAATCGAGTGGATTTTGAAGGAAGACAACATCGTTTTAGTCATCGCCACAATCATTGCCCGAATAGTCCGAGTTTTAAACGCTTTGCTAGCGAATTAGTAAAACAAATTGCTGAACGTTACGGAAAAGAAGAGCACCTTATTTTATGGCATGTATCAAATGAATATAATGGTGAGTGCTATTGTGAAAATTGTGAAAGAGCCTTTAGAAAATGGGTTGAAAATAAATATAAAACAATTGAACAAGTTAATGAAGCATGGAACTTTCATTTTTGGGGTCATACATTACATTCGTTTGAAGATATCGTTGTTCCTAATTTTCTGGGAGATGGTGTAAATGATCGCCAAACAGCATTTGCGGGTATCTCAGTAGATTATCGGCGATTTATGTCTGAGAGCTTATTAAATAATTTCAAAATGGAGCGTGATATCATACGCTCAATGGGCTCTAATGCTCCAATTACTACTAATTTAATGGGAGCTTTCAAAGGAATAAATGCTTTTGAATGGGCGAAAGAGATGGATATTATTTCTTGGGATAATTATCCACATTATATCCCAGACTGGGCATTTGTGTCTTTTAACCACGACTTAATGCGTGGTGTAAAAAGTGGAAAAAACTTTTTAATAATGGAACAAAGTCCAAGTCAACAAAATTGGCAACCTTATAATTTATTAAAACGTCCGGGAGAATTGCACTCGCAAAGTTTCCATGCCATTGCTCATGGTGCTGAAGCAATAAATTATTTCCAATTAAGACAGTCTATTGGAGGGAATGAAAAATGGCATGGAGCTGTAATTGGACATGAAGGTCATGAAAACACTCGGGTTTTTAAAGAAGTTACTCAAATTGGAGAAGATTTGAAAAGAATCGGAGATGAGTTACTAGATGCAACGACTCATGCTAAAGTAGCAATTTTATTTGATTGGGAGAGTTATTGGGCATTAGAATACAGTAGTGGTCCCAATAAAGATATCTATTATGTAGACCAAGTATTTAAATATTATAAAGAACTTTATAAACGAAATATTGCAGTCGATATTATTGGTTATGAAGAAGATTTATCTAAATATAAATTAATATTAGCTCCCTTTATGTATATGGTTAAAGGAAATATTGTTGAAAAGATTGAACAATTTGTTGCAGAAGGTGGACACTTTGTTACGACTACTATGAGCGGACTAGTCAATGAAAATGATAATGTGATATTGGGTGGCTATCCTGGTGCATTTAAAGAGTTATTGGGTATTTGGGTTGAAGAATTTGATGGAATTGCGCCTGAAATGTCCAATAGTATTCATTGGAAAGATCATCGTCCATCTGAAAATGAAAAAGCAACGATGGTCTGTGATATTATTCATCTGCAAAATGCTAAAGCATTAGCTTATTATTCCGAAGATTTTTACGCAGATTTTCCGGTTTTTGTTTATAATAATTTTGGAAAGGGTAAAACTTGGTATGTAGGTACGGTACCTAACAATGAATTTTTAGATGAAATTATTACCTGTATTTTAGAAGAATTAACAATTGAACAATTTGATTTTGTACCATCTAGTATTGAAATTGTTCGTCGTGAAAAAGATGATTTCAGTTTAATTTTCATCATGAATCATTCAAATAAACTAATAGAATTTGATTGGAAATTACCCGGAATTGATCTTCTTTCTGGAAAATCAATTGAGAACGCTATCTCAATCGCGCCATATGGAACCATTATTTTAAAAATATCGGAATAGATAGAGGGAGGGGTAAATATGCAAGAAATTAAGGATTTGGTCCAAGATTTTGTTAAGCAAATGACAATTCTAGAGAAAATTTCATTATTATCAACTCACCAATCTGCTATCCCTCGACTGGGTATTCAGGAATACCATGTAGGAGGGGAAGCAGCGCATGGAGTAGTGGATCGAACTGGGGAGTCGACTACCCTTTTTCCTTTACCAATTGGAATGGCGCAAACATGGAATCCAGAATTAATTCATGAGATGGGTTTTGCGATAGGGAATGAGGCTAGAATTAAGTATTATCAATCTGGTAAATCTAGTTGGCTTACACTTTGGGCTCCTACGATTGATTTAGTTCGGGATAGTCGTTGGGGAAGAAATGAAGAAGGTTATGGTGAGGATCCGTATTTAACTTCAACGATTTCTACTGCATTTATTAAAGGAATGCAAACAGAAAAAGATAACCGCATTTTAATGTCAGCGGCACCTAAACATTTTTTTTGCAATAATAATGAGATGGGGCGAGAAAACACATCTAATTTTATTCCTTTGAGAGTAGAAAGAGAATATTACTTACTTCCTTTTAAGTCAGCTATCGAAAAGGGTGCTGCGACCTCGATGATGACGGCTTATAATGGCATTAACGGTATTCCGGGAATGCAATTACCAGAATTACAAAAGATTGTTCGAGATGAATGGCAGATGGAAGGATTTATTGTATGTGATGGTGGCGCATTGTCTGTCAACGTTGAACAATATCATTATTATGACTCATATGAGGAAGCATTAGCGGATTCTATAAAAAAAGGTGTTGATTGTTTTGTAGATGATAAAGAATTGGTTGAAAATGCAGTAAAACTTGCACTTGAAAAAGGATTAATCAATGAAAATGATATCAATCGTGCTATCACTCGTTCATTAACGGTAAGAGCTAAATTAGGTCATTTTGACCGTCAGGATCCCTTCAGTGATAGTGAAGAAAATTTGCTGAATTCAGAACAACATAGCCTTTTAAGTAGCCGTGTAATGGAAGAACAAGTAGTCTTGTTGAAAAATGAAGCTAATCAACTTCCTATAAAAGAATCGGATAAGATTTTGGTAGTAGGTCCACTTATTGACACTTTTATGAGGGATTGGTATCAAGGTTATCATCATTCTGAAATTACGATAAAACAAGGATTTTCTGAACTATTTGGGGAAAATGTTTCTTTCGACAATGGACATCAATTGATTCATTTAAAACATGGAGATTGTTATTTAGGAATAGTGAATCAGACTCTTACAAAGGTTACAGAACCCTATCTATTCCAAAAAGAACAATGGGATAAGGAATCATTTGTATTAAAAGATATTAAAACTCAACAATATTTAGTCTTCGATGATGAAACAAAAGCTATTATTCTGAATAAATCGGAGATTTTTGATTGGTTTGTAAAAGAACGATTCGTACTTAAAGAAAATCAATTGATCAACTGGCAGGGGGAAACTGTGAACTTCATTGGTTCGGATTCATTTAGCAATGACAAACGGAAAACTGCTAAAATTGAAATTGAAGTTATTTCGTCATTTGAGGATCGGTTAGATTTTAGTCAAAATAATCAAGTGATTGTTTGCTTAGGGAACCATCCGATGTTTAATGCAAAAGAAACACTCGATCGTGATTCTTTTGATTTGTTTCCATTACAAGAGAAGTTATTAAAATATGCAGTGAAACATCATTCGAATGTCACTTTAGTATTAAGTAGTGGCTATCCTTTTAATTTAGAATGGGCGAAAGAAAATGTACCGAGCATTTTGTATACTGCAACGGGATGTCAAAATTTTGGTAGTGTCTTAGCTGAGGTCATCGTTGGTAAAAGAATGCCAAGTGGTAAACTTGCTCAAAGTTGGTTTAAAGATACTAAAAATCTACCTCTCATCACTAATTATGACCTTATTAATTATCCTAGAACGTATCACTATTTATTAGAAGGCATTGTATATCCTTTTGGTTATGGGTTGAGTTATCAATCATTTGAAATTGAGACGTTTAGTTTATTGCAAGAGACAAGTCATGAAATAACATTTGCTGTTACCATCTATAATCCGAGTCAGCAGTTAGCGGTAGATACGGTTCAATTATATTTAAGAGTTAATGACAATTCACGATTATTGACTCGATTGATAGCCTTTAAAAAGGTGTTTTTATCACCAAATGAATCCAAAAAAATTATTTTAACTGTTGATAAGAATCAGTTAACTTATTTTGATGTTCGCACAGAAAAATATGTTGAATTTCAATCGCCTCATGAAATCGTAGTAGGATTTAATTCACAGGATATAATTAAAACAATTCAATTGAATAGCAATAATACCAATGTTGAATCTTCAATTCGTAATGTGAAGCATGAATTAAATATTTTTTCTTTTGATCATTATTTAAATATCGATATCCAAGCACCGGAAAGAAATGTTCGTGAATTAGTCTTATTAAATAATGGATGGGTTGAATATTTGCAAAACTCTTTTGCATTTGAAAAGTATGAATTAACTTTACGTGTTTTTGAAAACACCTTTGTGAAGGTCAATGACAGGGAGTATGAACTAGAGCCGGGGATACAAAAATTAGATATTTTCGTAGAACCAACCGCTAATTTGAGAATTTCAACCAACTATCAAATCAATGTTCTCAATTTTATGTCGGGAGGGATGTAAATGTTATCTTTTAAAGAAATTCAAGAGATTGCACATAAAGGCCCGTTTCAACCTAATTGGGATTCATTATCAAAGCATCAAGTACCAACTTGGTTTAAAGAATTAAAATTTGGTATTTTTATTCATTGGGGCTTATATAGCATCCCGGCTTTTAATAATGAATGGTATTCAAGAAATATGTATATCCAGGGATCACCAGAATTTGAACATCACATTAGTACATATGGACCTCATAAAAATTTTGGGTATAAAGATTTCATTCCTTTATTTAAAGCAACTAAATTTGATGCGAAAGAGTGGGTGAGATTATTTAAAAAAGCTGGTGCAAAATATATATTCCCAGTTGCTGAGCATCACGATGGCTTTCAAATGTATAAGAGTCAATTATCGAAATTTAATGTTTTTGATATGGGACCTAAGCGTGACGTGTTAATGGAATTAAAAATCGCAAGCGAAAAAGAGAATCTAGTTTTTTGTGCGTCTTCCCATAGAGCAGAACACTTCTTTTTCTTTGGTCATGGAAATGATTTTGATTCAGATGTACAAAGTAATAAAGAAAGAGACCAGTTTTATTGGCCAGCAAAAGTTGAACAAAATCACTTTGACAAATTTAGCAAACCTTATCCAGATGATGAATTCTTATTAGATTGGTTAATGAGAACAGTAGAGTTAGTTGAAAACTATCAACCTAAAATTATTTATTTTGATTGGTGGATTCAACATGAAGCGTTCAAGCCATACCTTAAATTATTCGCTGCTTATTATTATAATCGAGCACAAGAATGGGGTTTTGATGCTTCTATTGCATATAAGCATGATGCGATGGTTTATGGAAGTGGTATAATAGATGTAGAAAAGGGTAAATTTTCTGTTCCACCAATACAATATTGGCAAGGTGATACTTCTGTAGCTCATAATTCTTGGTGTTATACTCATAATTTAGAGTATAAACAGCCTCGTGATATTATTTATGATTTAATTGAAGTAGTGTCAAGAAATGGAAATTTGTTACTTAATATAGGACCAACTGGGGATGGAAGTATACCGAAACAAGATCAAAAAATTCTTTTGGAAATTGGTAAATGGTTAGAGCTTAATGGAGAAGCTATTTTTTCAACTCAACCTTGGAAAAAATGCCAAGAAGGACCAACAAAAATAAAAGAAGGTAAATTTAATGAGGAAATAAATACTTATTCTTCCGAAGATATTCGTTTTACCGCTAAAGGAGATGCTATCTATGCATTTATTATGCAACCCAATACATCAACGATTAAAATAAAAAGTTTCCGAGAATATGGAGTTTTTGAAGGTATCATTCGTAATGTTGAAATTTTAGGGCAAGAACAGGAAATCTCTTGGAACATTAATATAGAAGCATTAATAATTGAAAATCCAATTGTAGGCAATGAGTATCCAATTGTCGTAAAAATTAACATAGATTAGAGGGAATATCATGTTTCATCAAAAAATTTTAATTGAAGGCAAAGAGAAAAAGGCATTCCTTACAACTTATATATTAGATAATTACGATGAATTTAGTAAAAATCGTATACGACCTATCGTGATAATTTGTCCTGGTGGTGGATATGCTATGACTTCGGATAGAGAAGCTGAAGCAGTTGCCATTCGAATGAATAATTTTGGATATCATGCAGCTGTATTAAAGTATTCAGTAGCACCCTCTCGTTACCCGGAATCTTTAATACAGTTAGCTAAATCATTAAAACTATTAAGAGAATCAGCTGTAGAATGGAATATTGATTCACAAAAAATAATCATAGCTGGATTTTCTGCTGGCGGACATTTAGCTGCAAGTTTAGGTGTATCATGGCATAATGAAGCAATTTATCGTCCGTATGGATTATCTAGTCATCAAATTCAACCAAATGGATTGTTACTTTCTTATCCTGTAATATCTTCTAAAACTTATGGACATAAGGATTCTTTTCTAAATTTATTAGGAGAAAATTATGAGGCAGAGCATCATTTACATTCTCTAGAAGATCTAGTTACTGGACATACCCCTAAATCGTTTATATGGCATACAGATGAAGATGACTTAGTGGTTGCAGAAAATAGTTTGAATTTTGTACTTAATCTAAGAAAAGCAAAAGTCCCAGTTGAATTTCATTTATTTACTCAAGGAGGTCATGGATTATCACTTGCGAATTATGAAACAAATATTGGAGGGTACGGAATTGTTGATGGGGCAGCAGTGTGGCCTGAACTATTCAGGACATGGGTTGAAAATAATCTCTAGATAAGAAAGAAATGAGGCTCATGATGAAAACAATTTTGATTGTTGATGATGAAAAAATTACCAGAGAAGGTATTAGTCAACTTATTGATTGGCAACAATATGGTTTTAAAGTAATCGGTCTAGCTGAAAATGGAAAAGTAGGACTTGAAATGACTAGAAAATTGTTACCAGATTTAATTATTACAGATATTAAAATGCCTGAAATGACTGGTTTAGAAATGATTGAGATATTACGGCAGGAAAATATCACATCAGAATTTATCATTTTATCTGGCTATTCAGATTTTGAATATGCAAAAAAGGCAATCAAAACAGGTGTCATTTCGTATATATTAAAGCCGATTGATGAAGATGAATTAATTGAAAGTTTAAAAAAATATAATGAAAGATTTCAACATACAAATATCAATTTAAAAACACTACTTATCAATAAACTGTTTGGTCCTGATGATACAGGTTTAGAGCAATATTCTCAAATAAATTTTTGTTGGGTAATTGAAGGTGATAGCAACGATATCAAACAACGTTTAGACAATTTACAGATTGAATATATAGAGTTGGAATATTTGAAAAAAGTACTTTTTGTTCTACTAGCAAAAGAAATGACCGATGATTTTTCAAGTTTATTTATCAATATTTTTACGGGCGATGGTTCGGTAATTAGTACAGGTTGGCAAGCTGCAGAAACTTCGTTAAATGATGTTCTGCCAAAATTGATGGATCTTAATAAACAACGGTATCTTTTTGATAATAGTTTAATTTGGCCAGAAGGGATAAAGCGCTTTAGAAATTCTGTCGATGCAAAGGAAGGTAGTATTGATGACTATATTGATGAGATTTTAAATCCACCATTTACAGATAAAACAAATATTAAATATTCTAATCGTATAAAGAGTTTAGCTTTTAATAAAGACGAAGCTATAAATTTCATTTTATTTGATTTTCATCAAATTAGAACTCAAATACAACAAACACTTAATATCGGATTAATTGATTACCATTTTGAAATAAAAAATGAATTATATGAAACAAAGGAATTGAACGAAGCTGTTAAAATTTTGAATATATATATGAAGAAATATCAAGACCAAATTGCTCGTGAATTTGGAAGTAAAAGTGCAATTCATCAAATCATTCAATATATTGATACTAATTATGCGGATGAAATGACGTTAAAAAGCATAGCAAAACAGTTCGGATATAATCGCTCCTATTTAGGAAAGAAGATTAAAGAGGAAACAAAGAAAAGTTTTAATCGCTACCTTGAAGATAAAAGAATGGAACAAGCTATTAAATTATTGACAGCTACTAACTTACCTATATATGAGATAAGCAATCAAATTGGATACAAAAATGAAGAGTACTTCTATAAAATTTTTAAAGAGCATTTTTTTGTATCACCAACTGAATATCGAAAAAATAGAATACAAGGAGGAAACCAATGACAGATAAAAAACTAATAGTCGAGAATGAATTGGCACAGCATCTTAACATTAGAGATGTTAAAGGAGAAAAAATAATTAATACTAAAATGTCTCAATTATGCTGTCAATTAGCTGAAGAAGGCATCGTTCTATTAGAAAACAATGGAGTTTTACCTTTACAGAAGGAAGATAATATTGCTTTATTTGGGAGAAGTCAATTTGATTATTTTTATGTTGGATACGGTTCAGGAGGAGAAGTGAATCCACCTTATAAAATTAATTTAGTTGATGGTTTAAAAGCCGAAAATGAAATGTTAAATGAACTTTTGTTAGATAAATATCAAAAATTTATTGAAAACCATCCAATCCAAGATAGCTTATGGGGACAATGGCCACGCCATTTAGATGAATTTGAATTAGAAGATGGATTGTTAAAAACAGTTAGTGAGCAGTCTAATGTAGCAGTGGTGGTTATAGGAAGGGCCGCAGGTGAGGACCGTGAAAACGAACTTGAACCTGGAAGTTATTATTTAACAGAAACTGAAAGAAGTAATTTGGATAGAATCACAAATTTTTTGAAAATATAATTATCATTATCAATAGTGGAAATATTATTGATTTATCTTGGTTAAATAATTATAAAGATAAAATATCAGCCTTATTACTTGCATGGCAAGGAGGCATGGAAAGTGGCAGAGCGCTTGCTAATATTTTAGTGGGAAATGCTAATCCATCAGGAAAATTACCTGATACTATTGCTCAAAAATATGATTATTACCCAAGTTCTAATAGTTTCGGACAACCTGAAATAACGGAATATGTTGAAGATATTTATGTGGGATATCGATATTTTGAAACATTTCACCCTGAACAAGTACTTTACCCGTTTGGTTATGGATTAAGTTATTCTCAATTTACCGTGAATTCCAATGCGTCTATACAAGATGACTCTATTTTAATTAAGGTTCAAGTTGAAAATGTTGGAGAAGTTGCTGGGAAAGAGGTCGTGCAAGTTTATTACAATCCGCCTCAAGGTAAACTAGGTAAATCATTAAGAAATTTAATTAGATTTGATAAGACAGTTGAGTTAAAACCAAAAGAATCAGAAGAGCTGGAATTTAAAATTAATATTTCAGAAATGGCGTCTTATGATGACTCGGGTGCTACAGGTAATCCTTATTGTTATGTATTAGAACCTGGTCAATACGATATTTTGGTGGGAACTAGCTTATTAGATTTAAAATTGGTTTGTACATATGACTTAAAAAAAATAAGAGTTACTGAAAAATTAAGCCAAAAAGCACCCGCGGAATATGAATTTAACCGAATGTTTCCAAAAAGAGTTGGAAACGACCTAGAAGTAGCTTTTCAAAAAGTACCTGTTAGAATCGAAAATTTAAAAGAAAAAATTATTCAAAGTTTACCCCCAAAAATAACTATTCCAAATAAAGATAACCTTTATTTATCAACCAGTAAAACTATTGAAGAATTAATTTTATCTTTGACACCAACCGAATTAGATTCACTTACACGTGGTGAGGGAAAAATGGATAGTCCTTTGGGGCCTAAAGGTAATGCTGGAATATTAGGTGGTACAACAGATTCCCTCAGAGAGAAAGGGATTCCACCAATTACTACAACGGATGGGCCAGCGGGTATTAGATTGAATTATTATACTGCTTTATTACCATGTGGTACAGCGTTAGCTAGCAGCTGGAATACCGCGTTAGTGGAGGAATTGGGTAAAGTTTTTGGAGCTGAAATGAAGGCTTTAAAGACTCAAGTTATATTAGCGCCAGGGATGAATATTCATCGTAATCCTTTAGGTGGACGAAATTTCGAATATTTTTCAGAAGATCCTTATTTATCTGGAAAAATGGGGGCTCATTATGTTTTAGGAGTACAGTCGAATAAAGTGGCCGCATGTCCAAAACATTTTGTCTGTAATAATCAAGAAACTAATAGAAATAAAAACGATTCGAGAGTTTCAGAAAGAGCATTGAGAGAAATTTATTTAAAAGGATTTGAAATTTGTATTAAGGAAGCAAAACCTTATTCTATCATGACGTCCTACAATAAAATAAATGGGGTATGGGCACATTATCATTATGATTTAGTTACGGATATTCTCAGAAATGAATGGAAATATGATGGTTGTGTGATGACAGACTGGTGGATGCAATTAGCACAAGATCCAAACTTTGAACACTTAACTAATAATGCATATCGACTACGTGCGCAAGTCGATATATTAATGCCAGGTGGCTTAAGTTTTACAGTTAAAGAAAATGATAATAGTTTAATTGAATCTCTTGAAAAGGAGAATGGAATTACTATTGAAGAAGTTCGACGTTCGGCTGCCAACATATTAAGATTTATTGAAAAGATTTATGCATAAAAATTGAAATTAGGATTAGCTCGAAACGACACTTTCTTAATAGAATTTGTTATGCTTACTTAATCTCTACATAATCAAAATATTAAAATGAGGGACTGAAATTATATTGTTTCCTTTTATATTAGTACCTTATGTGGTAAATACATATATTTATAATGAAGATTAAATAAAACAAACCAGAGTAGGTTGAGAGTAGTTGAAGTATGAAAATTTCGCTACTTTCCCTATTTTTTTAGTTGATACACAAAATTTTTGATACTTAAGAATAATTAGCATTGCACGCTATGAAATATTATTTTATCATTTAAAATCACAATTTTGCTCACGAACATAAAGATTATCTTTCTAGATGCTGGGCATAAACTTGATAAATTTAGTTAAGATCATTGTTCATTAATTAATAGCGCAGTGGTTGAGTGGTCTCAAACTGCGTCTTAATGACTTGTTTGAGGCCACTCCCATTTCCTCTATTGCTTTAGCTTATGATGGTTTGATTGCTTAATAAATTGACGGAATAAAATAAATTAATAAAAATAAAAAAAACACTTTACATTTAAATGAAAGCGTTATATAATTAATTTAAGTTAAAAGTATATACTTTTAAACTATAAAGTTAAAACTTATAACAGGAGGGTGATATGGAATTTATAAAAGCTGTCACTTTTGGCTATATGAGTAGAAGAGGAGATTTGAATACACTTGATGCAGAACAGTCTTTATTAGCTTAAAAAAATCGTTGTGCTATTAATACGATTATTTTACCAATTGTAGTTGAACAAGACACAATCCACTCAACTATAATCAATTGGCGTTCTAAAGATGTCTTATCAGATAAAGAAGTAGAGAATACAATTTTGAAAGCACATCAATTGGGTTTAAAAGTCTTCTTAAAGCCAATGGTTAATGTCTCAGATGGAACTTGGCGTGCACATATAAACTTTTTTGACCACGATGCTGTTTGCGAACCGAAATGGTCCGATTGGTTTAAATCTTATAATGAATTTATTGTTCATTATGCAGAAATTGCAGAAAGAACTCAATGTGAAATGTTTGTTATTGGTTGTGAGTTAGTAAATGCAATGCGACGGGAACAAGAATGGCGTGAATTAGTTAAATTAGTTAGAGAAAAATATACGGGATTAATCACTTATAATTGTGATAAGTATCAAGAGGAAGCAGTTAAATGGTGGGATGCAGTAGATGTCATTTCATCATCTGGTTATTACCCGATTGATAAATGGGAACAAGAGTTACAACGAATCAAAAGAACCGTTGAGAACTACAATAAGCCATTTTTCTTTTGTGAAGCTGGCTGTCCAAGTCGAGTAGGAAGTGAATACTTACCTAATGATTGGAAATTTGGTCAAGAAGTGGATGTGGAAGTTCAGGCTAATTGGTATCGAGCAATGTTTGAAGCTTGTGATTCTCATAATTGGATGAAAGGATATGGTCTTTGGGATTGGAAGTCAACTTTATATCCATTAGAAAATGCTTATCAAGATCGGGATTATGCTTTATATGGAAAACCTGCTGAAAAAGTCGTTAAAGAATATTTTGAAACAAAAAACTAAAGGAGTATATCATGAAAAAAACACTATTAAAATTTGTTAGTTTATTATCAGTTGGTGCGATGGCAATGCCGTTACATGTAATGCCCATTGCTCATGCTGAAGACCAAGTTGAAATTACTTTTATTAATCATAAAACTGACTGGGCAGGAGACGGTACATGGGATCGTTACCTAGAAGAATTTAATGCTGTTCATCCAAACATAAAAGTTAATATTGAAACAATTACCGATTATGCAGGTCAAGTAAAAACTCGAATGAATTCAGATCAATATGGTGATGTTTTAATGATTCCAGGCGATATTTCACCAGTAGATTATGCAACATTTTTCGAACCGTTAGGTGATAAGGAAGAGTTATCGAAGAAGTATGTTGGATTAAATGATCGTTCTTTTGAAGGAGTTCAATATGGTTTACCAAGTCAAATGAACGCAACCGGTATGGTTGTTAATATGCAAGTCTTTCGCGATGCAGGGATTGAAACATTCCCAACCACACCTGAAGATTTTATTGCAGCATTAAAAACAATTAAAGAAAAAAATCCTGAAGTATCACCTTTATATACCAATTATGCTGCAGGGTGGACTTTATCAAATTGGGATTTTGTCCGCGCAGGGGCTTCAGGTAATTATGATTTTACCAATGAAATGACAACCGATAAAGAACCATTTGCTGATGGTAAAACAATGAATAAAATTTATAAATTATTGTATGATGTCGCAAAAGAAGGGCTTATCGAAGCAGATCCAACTACAACAGATTGGGAACAATCAAAAGTTGATTTAGCAAATGGTAAAATTGGGGTTATGGTTTTAGGAAGTTGGGCAATACCACAGATGCAAGCGGCTAATCCAGATAATGCACAAAATATCGAATTTCATCCTTTCCCAATGGTAGCCGAAGATGGTAAGCAATATTTACCTGTTGGAGGTGACTATAACTATGGTATTAGTGTACATAGTGAGCATAAAGAGGAAGCACGAATCTTCATTGATTGGATGGTAAATGAATCGCCATATGCAGAAGATAATGGTGGATTACCTGCTTTAATTGATGGAGAATATCCAGCCGCTTTAAAATCAATTCAAGAAGCCGGCATAACCTTATTGGAAGAAAATCCAGCTCCAGAAGGAAAAGAGTCATTATTCAGTGATATTAACAATGAATCAGAATTAGGTATTGGATCAACTGATATTGAAAAACAACGTATTATCGATGCAGCAGTTGGAAATACTTCAGAAACATTTGAAGATATGATGGCCGAATTTAATCAACGTTGGGCAGATGCAATCGAGGTTGTTTCAGGAAACTAAGATTTGCTATTGGAGATATGACCGATGCTATAATTGCTTTTAGTCTCTAAACGTGTTAAAAATGCCCAGTGGGTTTGTAGCTTTAAACAACATCTATTTAGATTTGTTTAAAATTTACTCAATTATATAGGGGTGGGCATGTGAAGTAGAAATAATTTGTTTTTCTACTTCTTGTCTACTCCTTTTATTATTTGAAAGGAGAAACAAATGAAAAAAATCTCAAATTCTCTGGAAAAAAAGTTGTTAATCTTTAGTTTTACCGTGATACCAGTCGTGTTGTTATTAACCTTTTCTTACTATCCTTTAGTTAAAATGGTTCAATATAGTTTGACAGATTGGAACGGCTATCGCCCAACAAGTAATTTTGTTGGTTTAAAAAACTATAAAACGATCTTGACTAATCCGAAATATTTCACTGTTTTTAAGACCAGTTTTTATTATTTTATTGCATCATTTTTTCAATTAGGGTTTGCGTTATTATTTGCTACAATTTTATCATTTAAAGTTAAATTTGCTAATTTTTGGAAGGGGATTTTATTTTTCCCTTATCTACTGAACGGAGTCGCAATTGGATTTATCTTTTTATATTTCTATAAAGGTGGCGGTACCCTTGATACAGTGTTGGGTGCATTTGGTCTAGATAATCAAATCCGTTTATGGTTAGGTGATCGTTCAATTAATAATATATCCCTTGCTTTTACATCAGTCTGGCGATATACGGGATTTAATTTTCTTATATTTTTAGGAGCAATTCAATCCGTTAATCCAGAAATTTATGAAGCTGCTGAGATTGATGGTGCGAATCGATGGGATCAGTTTAAATATATTATTATTCCTAGCATTCGAAAAATTGTTTTTTTAAATATCATTTTGAGTGTTAGTGGTTCATTAAGTGTTTTCGATATTCCATATATTATGACGGGTGGTTCAAATGGAACGACAACTTTTGTTATCGAAACTATTAATACCGCATTTAAATATAATAAAGTAGGACTTGCTTCCGCAATGGCAGTTATCTTATTGTTAATTGTCTTGGTGGTAACATTGATGCAAAGAGTCCTTATTCGTGAGAAGGAGTAAACTATAATGAAACAAAAAGTTACCTTTGGAACTATTTTGAAATATTTTATTTTGGTAGTAGGAGCAATCGTAGCGCTATTACCATTACTCGTTGTATTTATTGGGTCGTTTAAAAGCAATGAAGAATTTTTATCAACAGGGGTGCTTTCATTACCCAAACAATTTGATTTAACTAACTATAAGACGGCTTTTATTAATGGACAAATGTTGCTTGGGTTTAAAAATACTTTGTTTATTTTTATTGTGAGTATGCTTGGTAAATTAACATTAGGTTCCATGTTTGCTTATGCTGTAAATCGTTTTGATTTTAAATTCAAGAAATTAATTATGACATTATTTATGGTAGCAATGTTAATTCCAGGTATTACTTCGCAAGTTGCGACATTTCAGGTGATTGAAGGATTAGGATTATTTAATTCGATTTGGTCAGTAATTATTTTAAATTTAGGTACCGATGTTGTTTCACTTTATATCTTTATGCAGTATTTAGATGAAATTCCGATATCATTGGATGAATCTGCATACTTAGATGGAGCAGGTTATTTTAAAATTTTCTGGAAAATTATTCTACCAAATTTAAAAGCACCAATTGTTACCATGCTGATTATTAGTGGAGTAGGTGTTTATAATGACTTTTATAATCCATTCTTATATATGCCATCGGCTAATTTAAAAGTGATTTCTACAGCGTTATTTGCTTTTAAAGGTCCTTATGGTACTAACTGGCCAGTTATTTTAGCAGGTGTTATTATTGTTATTATGCCTATTTTGATAGTATTTGTTACATTACAAAAATACATCTATAATGGAGTGGCTGGTTCTGTGAAGTAAGCATAAGATTGTTCGGTAAATCAAGAGAAACAGAGATGATCAGGAGGGTGTGAAATGACCTTCTAAATATATATTACGAGAGGTGAGGAAAATGAAAACAAATCGAGTGGTAAAAGTTGTTGATTTTTTTACACCTTGGTAAAGTCCTCGCTAATATTTTGGCGAGCAATGCTCAAAAATGGCATCATTTTTGGTTTAGTAGAGGCGATGATTGAAATGCTAAACTATATCGATCAAATGGTATTGGAAAAAAACATCTTAAAGTTAGAAAAAACGACAGATAAAAAAGTGAGCTATGCATTATCCTTGCTATTCATGTTCTTTACGATGGCCACATTTATTGGTGTAAGCACAATTGCAGTGGAATATCAGCAATTGATAGGTATGGCGATATTGATTTGTAGTGCAGAAGCTTTGATTGTGTTACTGGTTAGTCTACACTATACAATAGTAAAAGACAGAATCAGCTTAAAGCGTTTATATAACGCCATTAAAAATATAATTAAAGATTGGTCTTTAACACTACTTTTTATCGGTTGCATTTTTTTGGGATTAATTATCATATACTTTAGTCCCATCTTAGCATTTTTCGTTTATCCAGGCCTAATGGGAAATGTAATATGTCTATATTTAATTAAAATTTATTCAAAAAAGGAAGTTTCATTATGATAGAAATTACAGATAAAAAAGAATTTCATCTTTCAAATCAACATGTTAGTTATATATTTCGCGTAATGGAGAAGACCCATATTTTGGAACATTTATATTTTGGTCCTCGAATTAATTCTTATGATAATTATGATTTTTTAATTGAACGTGATGTTAGAACTGGTAATAATTTTATAACGGGAGACTATACAAGCTCGTTTGAACATATAAAACAAGAGGTGCCAGTTTACGGTACAACAGACTTTAGATATCCTAGTATAGAGCTCGAATATTCTGATGGGGATAGGATTTCTCATTTTGAGTATTTTGATTATCGTTTGTCGAAAGGTAAAACAAGAGAAAAGGGACAACCTAGAAGTTTCGCTTCGGAGCAAGAGGCTGAAGTTTTAACGGTAATCCTTAAAAACCGTTATTCAGACATTTTTTTAGAATTGGATTATGGTCTTTATAAAGATTTGCCGATTATTACGCGTCAGCAAAGATTAATCAATAAAAGTCGTGAGAATATTTCGATTGAACAGTTTATGAGTCTAAATTTAGATATTCCGAATGAGAATTACGAATGGGTTCATTTAGATGGAGCATGGGCTCGAGAACGTCATGTTAAAAGGCAAGAAGTTCAACCGGGAGTACAACATATTTCCAGTACACGAGGTGCGAGCAGTCATGTTTATAATCCTTTCTTTGCGTTAGTATCAGCCCAAACTACTGAAAATAATGGAAATGCTATCGGTATAGCATTAATCTATAGTGGGAATTTTTTAGCTCAAATTGAACGAGACAATTTTGAAGTATTACGTCTTCAAATTGGAATAAATCCCTATCAGTTTAATTGGTTATTGAAGCCTAATGAGATGTTTCAAACGCCGGAAGCTGTCGTTTGTTATTCAGATTCCGGTTTAAATGGAATGTCACAAACGTTTCATGATTTTTTCAATTTTCATGTCATAAATAATAAATGGCAAAAAGATCCTCGTCCAGTTTTAATTAATAGTTGGGAGGCTACCTATTTTGATTTTAACGAGGAGAAATTACTTGAAATTGCTCAAACGGCTAAAAGAATTGGAATTGATTTATTTGTCTTAGATGACGGCTGGTTTGGAACACGAGATAGTGATGAGGGTTCATTAGGAAATTGGAAAATCGATTATCGAAAGTTGCCTAATGGCATTAAAGGATTATCGGAAAAAATACATAGTATGGGTTTAAAATTTGGTTTGTGGATAGAACCCGAAATGATTTCTATGGATACACCATTGTATAAAGAACATCCTGAATGGGTTATTGGACATCCGCAAAAAAATATCTCTCATGGTCGTAATCAATATGTATTAAATTTTGCTATTCCTGAGGTAGTAGAAAATATTTATCATCAATTAGAATTAATATTAAATGAGTCCAAGATTGACTATATAAAATGGGATATGAATCGTTATATCTCAGAAGCATATTCAGCTTTATTGCCACGCCAACAGCAAGGAGAATTGTTTCATCGATATATACTAGGTGTTTATCATTTATATGAAATGTTGAACGATAATTTTCCAAATATTATGATTGAATCTTGTGCAGGTGGAGGCGGACGTTTTGATCCTGCTATGCTTTATTATGCACCACAAGCATGGACTAGTGATAATACGGATGCAATTGAACGGTTAAAAATACAATATGGAACAAGTTTTGTTTATCCATTGTCAACCATTGGAGCCCATATTTCAGAAGTACCCAATCATCAAGTAGGTAGAACGACTCCATTAACAACCAGATCTGAAGTAGCCATGTTCGGAACCTTTGGATTTGAATTGGATATCACTAAATTAAATGAGGACGAACTTTCATTATTATCTGATGAAATAAGCAAGTATAAATTATACCAATCATTAATAACACAAGGAAAATTTTATCGATTATTGAGTCCATTTGACTCAGATATTACTGCTTGGATGGTGGTAGCTAAAGACCAATCTGAAGCCTTGGTAGGAATTTATCAACCATTAGCCAAACCAAATGATTATTATCATCGATTAAAATTACCAGGACTTAATCCAAAATTACGTTATCATTGCATGATACATGGAAAGAATGTTATACGATTTGGTGATGATTTAGAAAAAATAGGTTTAATTTTAGCAGATAATTATACCGATAGAGTAGGAGAGTTTTGGAGTAGAGAAAAACAAGGAGATTTTTATTCAAAACTGATTTATTTAAAAACATAAAAGGGGTTGTATTCTTTGGAAAAATATATTTATATCGCTAATGATATGCGAAATAGAATTTTAAAAGGTGAATTTGCTAGTAATGACCAATTACCTTTTGAAAAAGATCTAATAGAAGAGTACAGCGCAAGTAAAATGACAGTAAAAAAAGCGCTTGATATTTTAGTAAATGAAGGTCTTATTATAAAAAGAAGAGGTTCAGGTACATTTGTTAAATCTCTATCTGAATCTGAATTGAAAAAGAGAGTGGTGTCAAATCAATTTAGAGGGACCACAGCTTTAAATGTTGGAAAAACAGTTGAAAGTAAAGTGCTAGAATTTAGTGTCATTGAAGCAAATAAAAAGGTTAGTGAGAAATTGCATATAGAAAAAGGTAGCTTTGTCTATGATATTTATCGTGCACGTTACATTGATAAAGAACCATTAGTTATGGAACAAATGTATATGCCTATCGATTTGATTGTAGGTTTAAAAAAGAAAATGTAAAGGGATCGATTTATGAATTTATTGAAGAAGAATTGAAATTAAAAATTAAGAGCTCACATAGAACAATATATGTTAGAGGTGCTAATGAAACGGAGGCCAAGTACCTTGAAATAGAAGAAGGAAGTCCGGTTGCCGTTGCCGAACAGATTGCTTTTTTAGACACAGGTGAAGCATTTGAGTTTTCTACTTCAGTGCATCGTTCTGATAAATTCTCTATAGAAGTCATCTTAAGTAAAGATTAGGTGATAAAAATGAAAATTTTATGTTTTGATATGGGTGGAACATCGGTTAAATATGGATTATGGGAAAATGAAACCATTACACAAACTAATTCCTTTCCGACACCTTCATCTTGGCAAGAGATGAAAGAATTACTTAAAAATACCGCAGATCAATTCAAAGGAATTGATGGAATTGGCTTTAGTTCACCAGGGTCAGTCGATTCAAAAGCAGGTGTTATTAAAGGTATTAGTGCAATTCCTTATATTCACAATTTTGAGATTGTAAAGGAATTAGAAATGTTATTTGGCAAGCGGATAACCATTGAAAATGATGCTAATGCTGCAGCATTAGCTGAATTATATTATGGTAAAGCGAAGGACTTTCAAAATGTAGTGTTCTTTATTATTGGTTCTGGTATTGGAGGAGCTATCAGTATTAATAAGCAAATCGTAAAAGGAGCAAACTTATTTGGGGGTGAAATCGGTTATATGCTATTGGACCAGGATAATACAGTTAGTCAACTTGCCAGTCCTGTCCAAGTAGCAGAACGTTTTGGTCAATTGACTGGAAAGGAATTGTTTGCACTTTCCGATCAAGGTGATAAAAATGCACGGGAAGCCGTTGAGGGAATTTATGATGCACTCGCTAGAAGTATGTATAATATTTGTTTGTTAGTTGATCCAGAACTCATTTTGATAGGTGGTGGCATTTCTCAGCGTGAAGATTTAATTGAGCCAATTCAAGAAAAATTAAATAACTATTTAAAACTAAATGGCGCTAAAGACTTAAAAATAACGGTTGATAAGTGTCAATTTAAACAAGATGCTAACTTAATAGGAGCAGCTGTTAATTTTCAAAATACTTTTGTATGAGGAGTTAAAGTATGTACATAAAAGATTTAATGGACGACTGGGGGAGTTATCAAGGTAGTCAAAAAAGACCTTTAGATTTCGATCAGTTTTGGAAAGAGAGCAAATTAGAAGTTGATCAATTAGGACTTAGCTATCGACTAGAAAGGCATGAATTATATTCTAATGTTGCTGAAGCCTTTGATTTGATTTTTTTGGGGGTTGATGGAGCAGAAGTTCATGCTCAATTCGTAAAACCAATTAAGGTTGATGGAAAAATACCCATGATATTACAATTTCATGGATATCATACGAATTCGGGAGATTGGACTGACAAAATAGGATATGCTGCGGAAGGTTATGCAAGCTTATCATTAGATGTACGTGGACAAGGCGGGTTATCGCAAGATAATACCCAAACTAAAGGCGGAACTTTAAAAGGTCATATCATTCGTGGCGTTGATGAAGGAAAAGAAAACTTATTATTTAGAAAAGTATTTCAAGATATTTATCAACTAACTCAAATAGCTTTTTCGATGGAATTTATTGATACTGAAAAAATATATGCAACAGGAGCTTCACAAGGCGGTGCACAAGCAATTGTTTGTGCTGCATTAAAACCTGAAATTAAAAAAGTATTTGTATGTTATCCTTTTTTATCTGATTATCGTGAAGCTTATCGCTTAGATGTTAATAATTCAGCCTATGAAGAGATTGCTTATTGGTTCAGATTCCGAGATCCACTTCACGAAAAAGAAGAAAAATTATTTTCTGTTTTAGATTATATTGATATTCAATATTTCGCTAGTCTAATTGAAGCGGAAGTTATTTGGGCCATGGGATTAGAAGATAGAGTTTGTCATCCAAAAACACAATTTGCTACTTATAATCAAATTAATAGTCAAAAAGAACTTATTATTTTACCTGAATACGGTCATGAGTACCTACCTAAATTTGGGGAAATAATCAGAAAGAAATTATATGAAGATAGGGGTTAGAGTGAATAAAATGAAGAAATTTCCAGAAAATTTTTGGTGGGGTGCAGCAACATCTGGACCGCAATCAGAAGGACGATTTAATAAAAAACATGCTAACATGTTTGACTATTGGTATGAAATAGAACCAGAAGCATTTTATAATCAAGTGGGACCTGATACGGCTTCAAATTTTTATAATAGTTATAAAGAAGATATAGATTTAATGAAAGAAATCAATTTAAATTCAGTCCGCACCTCTATCCAATGGTCTCGCTTAATTGATAATCTTGAAGAAAATACAGTAAATGAAGATGCTGTTAGGTTTTATAATAATGTCATTGATGAGTTTCTTGCGAAAGGTATTCGTCCAGTCTTTAATTTACATCACTTCGATCTACCAGTCGAACTATATCATAAGTATGGTGGTTGGGAGTCAAAACATGTTGTCGATTTATTTGTAGGTTTTGCTAAAAAGTGTTTTGAACTTTTTGGCGATCGAGTCAAAGATTGGGTTACTCATAATGAACCAATGGTTGTAGTTGATGGGGAATATTTATACCAATTTCATTATCCTAAATTGGTAGATGGAAATAAAGCTGTGCAAGTAATGTATAACTTAAATTTAGCTTCAGCAAAAGTAATCGAAGTATTCAAAGAATTAAAAATGAATGAAAAAGGCGCTCGAATTGGAACAGTGCTTAATTTGACGCCAACCTATCCAGCCAGTGATAAAGAGGAAGATTTAAGAGCTGCTCATATTGCTGAACTTTGGAATAATAAAAGTTTTTTAGATCCAGCTATTAAAGGAGAATTTCCTAATGAACTAGTGACGTTACTAGAAGATGATGGTGTGTTATGGGAAAGCACTGATGAAGAGCTCAATATAATTAAAAATAATACTGTAGAATTTTTAGGTGTTAATTTTTATCATCCTAATCGCGTAAAAGCACCTGATATTGCACCTGATTCTGTCGGTGATTGGATGCCTAATCGCTATTTTGACCATTATGATATGCCGGGAAGAAGAATGAATATTGATAAAGGCTGGGAAATCTATCCAAAAGCCTTATATGATATTGCGATAAATATTCGAGATAATTATCATAACATTCCATGGTTTGTTTCTGAAAATGGTATGGGAGTTTCTCGCGAGGAGCGATTTATGAATCATGAGGGTGTCATTGAAGATAACTATCGTATTGATTTTATCCAAGAACATTTAGAATGGTTACACAAAGGTATTGAAGAAGGCTCAAACTGTTTCGGCTATCATTTATGGACCCCGATTGATTGTTGGTCTTGGATGAATGCTTATCGAAACCGTTATGGTTTTATTTCAAACAATATTCATACACAAGTGAAGACCATTAAAAAATCGGGCTATTGGATTAAAGAAGTAATTGACCGAAAAGGAATTGAATAAGCTATTTCAATAAAAAAGATGAACCGTTTATAATTTCATTCCTGACTTAGTTTCACTCTATCAATTCGTCGGATTTAATGGTATAGAAGTATATTCAATAAAATTCAATTTACTAATAACTAAAATTTGCAAAGGGTGGAAGATGAAGGCTGGGCATAAACTTGATAAAATTAGTTAAGATTATTGTTCATTATTTAATAGCGCAGTGGTTGGGTGGCCTCAAATGACGACTTAACGAGGTTAGGTATCAATTTGATAAATTCAATCAAGTAAATTGCTCGATATTTAAAAGCGCAGTGGTTGAGTGGTCTCAAACTGCGTTTTAAAGAGGTTAGAAATCAACTTGCAAATTTCTGTCCAGTTCTTGCGCTAATAAAAAGCGCAGTGGTTGAGTGGTCTCAAACTGCGTCTTATTGAGTTAGGCATAAACATAAACATTCAATCAAGTTATTGCTCGATATTTAAAAGCGCAGTGGTTGAGTGGCATCAAACTGCGTCTTATTGAGTTAGGCATAAACATAAACATTCAATCAAGTTATTGCTCGATATTTAAAAGCGCAGTGGTTGAGTGGTCTCAAACTGCGTCTTGATGACTTGCTTGAGACCTACTCAACTTTGCGGGGGTGGACAGACGAAGTGAAAACTATTCAATTTTCTACTTCTAGTCTACTCCCCATTTTTTGAAGTACGAGTAGAAGTCAAATTAAATTATAGACAAAACGAAAAAGAGCCTGAGATTTTTCTCAGACTCTTTTATTTATTAATCTCTCATAAAGATGTCGCGTGTGAATACTTTATCTTTTACATCATCTAGTTGGCTATCATAACGGTTAACAATAATCGCTTGGGATAATTGTTTGAATTCATCTAAGTCGCCAATTACTTCACTGCCAAAGAACGTAGTACCTGCTTCTAAGGTTGGTTCATAGATGACTACTTTAGCACCTTTCGCTTTGATTCGTTTCATAACGCCTTGAATCGCTGATTGACGGAAGTTATCAGAATTACTCTTCATTGTTAAGCGGTAAACACCGATAACCGTTTCTTTTTCTCGCGACTCATCCCAGGTGCCATCATAATGATGCGCTCCACTTAATTCTAATACTCGATCAGCGATATAATCTTTACGAGTACGGTTAGATTCAACAATCGCTGTAATCATATTTTGTGGAACATCATCAAAGTTAGCTAGTAATTGTTTCGTATCTTTTGGTAAGCAATAACCACCATAACCAAATGAAGGGTTATTATAGTGGGTGCCAATACGTGGATCTAAACCAACACCATCGATAATGTCTTTAGTATTTAAACCTTTGGTATCGGCATAAGTATCTAATTCATTAAAGTAAGATACACGTAATGCTAGATAGGTATTGGCAAATAATTTAACAGCTTCAGCTTCAGTGAATCCCATAAATAATGTTGGAATATCTTCGCTTAGAGCACCTTCTTGTAATAATTCTGCGAAGATTTCTGCTTTTTCACGCGATTCTTCATCACAAGAAACGATAATTCGTGAAGGATATAAGTTATCATATAATGCTTTTGATTCACGTAAGAACTCTGGACTGAATAAGATGTTTTTTGTATTGTATTTTTTACGAACGGATTCAGTATATCCAACGGGAATGGTTGACTTAATAATCATCGTCGCATTAGGATTAGCTTTTAATACTAATTCAATCACAGTCTCAACCGCTGAAGTATCAAAGAAATTCAATTTACTATCGTAATTAGTTGGGGCAGCGATAATGACATAATCCGCCTCAGCATAAGCTTTTTCGCCATCTAAAGTAGCCGTTAAATTCAACTCTTTTTCTGCTAAATATTCTTCGATATAGTCGTCTTGAATGGGTGACTTTTTATTATTAATCATGTCTACTTTTTCTTGAACGATATCAACTGCTGTCACTTGATTATGTTGTGCTAATAATACCGCTAAAGATAATCCAACATAACCTGTTCCAGCAACCGCAATTTTATATGATTTTGGTGCTGGTTTTTTCGTTTCAGGTTTTTCTTCGACGAATAATTCGGTCACGTCAAAATCCAATGCTTCTGCTAAACTTTCTAATTGATTGATCATCGGTAAGTAGTCTAAGTTTTCAATACGTCCGATTAAAGAACGGTTGATGCCGGTCAATTCTGATAATTGGGCTTGGGTTAAATCTTTGGCTTTACGTTTGTTCGTAACAGTTTCAGCTAATAATTGAACGGATAATTTTTTCATAATGGACTCCTTTGTTATTTAAAGTAACATTTTTATTTAGTAACAAGCAAAATTATACCGTTAATCGTGTTAAAAAGCAAATTTTTAGTTAGTCTTGATATTTTAAATAACAAAACGCTAGCGTAATATGTTAAAATAGTGTACAATGAAATCAATCATTAAATATTGAATAGAAAGAGGTATATATATGTCTAAAGTTAGAAAAGCTGTGATTCCAGCAGCAGGACTTGGAACACGCTTTTTACCAGCAACCAAAGCAATTGCTAAGGAAATGATTCCAATTGTTGATAAACCATCGATTCAATTTATTGTAGAAGAAGCATTAGCTTCAGGAATTGAAGAGATTTTAATCGTAACTGGAAAAAGTAAACGTGCGATTGAAGACCACTTTGACTCTAACATTGAATTAGAATCTAACCTTGAAATTAAAGGTAAACAAGAGTTATTAGATATCGTCCGTGAAACAACTGGTATTAGAATGTTCTTTGTGCGCCAACCCTATCCAAAAGGATTAGGTGATGCGGTATTACAAGCTAAAAGCTTTATCGGTGATGAACCCTTTGTGGTAATGTTAGGTGATGACATCATGCGTGACGAAGTGCCTCTAACTAAACAATTAATCGATGCTTATGAACAAAATCATGCCTCAAACATTGCGGTTATGAAAATGCCGATGGAAGACATTAGTAAATATGGTGTTATCGACATCGAGAGCCAATTAGAAGAGGGCTTGTATAATGTTAAAAAATTCGTTGAAAAACCTAAAATGGAAGAGGCTCCAAGTGATTTAGCGATTATCGGTCGTTACTTATTAACACCAGAAATCTTCGAGTTATTAGAAAAACAAGAAGTCGGTGCCGGTGGCGAAGTCCAATTAACCGATGCGATTGATACCTTAAATAAAACCCAACGCGTCTTTGCGAAAGAATTTAATGGCCAACGTTTTGACGTCGGAAACAAATTAGAATTCATGAAGTCAAGTATCTTAGTAGGTTTAGAACATCAAGAAATTGGCGACGAACTAAAAGACTTCGTTAAGAAGATTGCAGAGACATTGTAATAATTAAATAAAATGAATCGGCGGGCGGAAGTTCGCCGAATTTTTTTATAAGAAGGGCGTTGCTAAATTCTTAACGCAGATTAAAAATAGAAAGTCATACTTGAAAATAAGGTTTTCCTCATTTCCCTTCGGTAAACAGGGAATCAATGAAGAGGGAGTTGGCAATAAGTAAAATATATTTAACATTGAAAATATTTTTTAACTCAATTTATAAATCATTAGCGTAAAATGCTGTTAATAGAGTATTTAGTTAATTGTAATCAGAAAATCGATTTAAAATAAACTTAAAAAATATTGTAATAAATATTTAATATACAAACTTATATTTTTGTATTGCAAAAAGAGATTTACCTGATAAAATTGATTTTAATGATAAGCTTTGCGTTAAAATAAATATTGGGAGAGTTATCTTATGGAGAGAAAAAATCGGTATGCATTAAGAAAAACCAGTAATGGCTTAGTAAGTTGCATTGTTGGTGTTTTTATGTCGGCAACTATGGTCAACGGATTAGTTGTACCTGTTCAAGCACAAACAACTGAAGAAGAAACTACAGTGACAAGTGAGGTACAAGTTGAAGAAGTATCTTTAGAGGAGACAAGTAGTATAGATGAAACAACTGTTGAGGAAATTACATTTGAAGAAACAATAGATCAAACTACAGTTGAAGACACAACTACGGAAGAAACAACAGTTGAAGTAACAACGATTGAAGAGCCAAATGATGAAAATATTAAGCAAAGTGCAATTGATAATACTAAGGAAGACTTAGAACAATCAGAAATTTATCAAAAAACAGCAGAGGAAGACTTATCAAAACCAGAATTAATAAATATTTCAATTGATAAGACAGAATATAGAGCTGGAGAAAATATAATAGCTACCTTGAAAGTAAAAGATGAGAGTGAATTAACCAGGGTATTCGTCAGTTTTTATAATCTAACACATCCAGACCAACCGACTTTATCAGGAGGTCAATATAATAATTTTGTAAAAAATGAAGATGGTACATATACTGTTAGACTAATCATTGATATTCCGGAAAACACTCCAAATTCAGATTACGTATTAAATTGGGTTTCAATTACTGATAAATGGAATAATGATTTAGATTTATATAAATATAATAATGATTTACCAGAAATAAATATTAAAGTTTCGACTGATAAGATAGAGGATTTGAATAAACCTGAACTTATAGATATTTCAATTGATAAGACAGAATATAAAGTTGGAGAAAGTATTAGAGCTACCTTGAAAGTAAAAGATGAGAGTGAATTAACCAGGGTATTCGTCAGTTTTTATAATCTAACACATCCAGACCAACCGACTTTATCAGGAGGTCAATATAATAATTTTGTAAAAAATGAAGATGGTACATATACTGTTAGACTAATCATTGATATTCCGGAAAATACTCCAAATTCAAATTACGTATTAAATTGGGTTTCAATTACTGATAAATGGAATAATGATTTAGATTTATATAAATATAATAATGATTTACCAGAAATAAATATTAAAGTTTCGACTGATAAGATAGAGGATTTGAATAAACCTGAACTTATAGATATTTCAATTGATAAGACAGAATATAAAGTTGGAGAAAGTATTAGAGCTACCTTGAAAGTAAAAGATGAGAGTGAATTAACCAGGGTATTCGTCAGTTTTTATAATCTAACACATCCAGACCAACCGACTTTATCAGGAGGTCAATATAATAATTTTGTAAAAAATGAAGATGGTACATATACTGTTAGACTAATCATTGATATTCCGGAAAATACTCCAAATTCAAATTACGTATTAAATTGGGTTTCAATTACTGATAAATGGAATAATGATTTAGATTTATATAAATATAATAATGATTTACCGGAATTAAATATTACTGTAATATATAAACTAGATTTTCAGGTAGTTGAAAAATTTGAAGCTATTCCGTTTAAAACAGAAAGAATTGAAACTTCTGATCTTCCAGAAGGCGAAGAAAAAGTTCAAACTGCTGGAGTTAATGGCGAACAAAAAATTACAACCACAACCCCAATGATCAATAATAAACCTTATGGCGAAGCAACCGTTTCAAAAGAAACAACGAAAGCACCAGTAAATCAAGTTGTGTTAGTAGGAACTGGAAAGATTGTGAACGATGTTAAAGTCACAACAGCACCAATTCCATTTACTACTAAATTTATAGAAAACCCAGATGCATTAAAAGGCACAGAAAAAGTGACACAAAAAGGTGTGGATGGCGTTTTAACAACAACAACAACTACCCCAATGTTGAATGGTAAACAATATGGTGAAGTAACTTCTGTTAAAGAAACAACCAAAGAAGCGGTACCACAAATTATCGAAATTGGAACAGGTGTTGTGACAGACAAAGTCGAAGTAACAACTGAAGCTATTCCGTTTAAAACAGAAAGAATTGAAACTGTTGATCTTCCAGAAGGTGAAGAAAAAGTCCAAACTGTTGGTGTTAATGGCGAACAAAAGATTACCACTACTACCCCAATGTTAAATAATAAACCTTATGGCGAAGCAACGGTTTCAAAAGAAACAACGAAAGCACCAGTAAATAAAGTTGTATTGGTCGGTACAGGTAAGATTGAACAAGTCGTTACAACAAGTACTAAACCAATTCCGTTTACTACAAAATTTATCGAAAACCCAGATTTATTAAAAGGTGAAGAAAAAGTTATTCAAGAAGGTGTTGATGGTGTAATGACCATTACAACGACGACTCCAACTTGGAAAGGTCAAGCCTATGGTGAAGCGACAACAACTGAAAAAGTAACGACTCAACCAATTGAAAAAATCGTCGAAGTAGGTGTCGGAACGATTGAAGTCAAAGAAGAAGTGGTTACAAGAGCGATCGATTTTGAAACAGAAGTAGTAGAAAAACCTGATATGTTGAAAGGCACAGAGGAAGTTACTCAAGCGGGCGTAAAAGGTGAGATGACGGTTACGACCACCACCCAATATTTGAATGGCAAAGTTTATGGTGAACCTGTTGTGACGGAAAAACGCATCAAAGAACCTGTTAAAGAAATAATTCAAAAAGGAACAGGTGTCTTAGAAGAAAAAACAGAAGTAATTGAATCTGAATTACTCTTTGAAACGCAATACGAATTAAATGTTGAGTTAGATGATATGGCTAAAGAAACTAAGCAGGCCGGTATTAATGGAAAATCCATTCGTACAGTTGTGACGCAATATTTAAATGGTAAAGTATATGGTGAACCGGTAGTTACAGAGGAAATTACCGCAAAACCAGTTACTGAAGTCATTGAAGTTGGAGAGGGCTTAGTAGAACCTGTTATTGAAAAAACGACTGAAGCAATTGATTATGAAACTGAAACCATTGAAAATGCGGATTTAGAAGTAGGCGTAAAAAATGTTAAGCAAGCGGGTGTTAAAGGTGAATTAACTCGCACAACAACCACTTACTTTATTTTTGGTAAACAATACGGTGAAGCCGAAGTTTCAGAAGATATCACGTTAGAACCAGTGAAAGAGATTATTGAAGTCGGAACAAAAGTAGTAGAAGACAAGCAGTCAACAGAAAAGACTACCGGTTCAGAATCAAATAAATCAGAAGAAGTGGTTAAAGTCAACTCAGCAACTACTTTACCAAACACAGGTGAGATTGACTATCGTCAAGTATTTACTCCAGCAGCATTAACAATTTTAGCAGGCTTAGGCTTAATTGTAACTGATAAAAAGCGTAAACCTGAAAATGAATAAGTAGCAGTCTGTAATAGAGAATAGAAAGTTATAAAATCTAATATTTTATCAGGTATCGAGTAATCTAAAATAAATGAGATTATGATCGATGACTACTAAAGCATTTATTAGAATGCAATAAACCAAAATCTTAATAATAGATTTATAGTCTATTTCATATTATTTTTCGCCTAACAGCGTATCAATTAAGAAAACCGGCAGCAATGCCGGTTTTTTATTGTTATTTATCCTATCGATAAAGCTGCACTTTGGTTTTGATGTTGTTTTCGATATTGCAATGGTGAGACATGGTAGCGCTCTTTGAATTTATTAGAAAAGTAATTACTGGAATAAAAGCCAACCATTTCCGCAATCTGTACAATCGAATGATTAGTTGTTTCTAAAAGGTTTAGCGCATGTTTAAACCGTAAATCTTGTAAGTAATTGATTGGTGAAATGCCTAGTTCTTCTTTAAATAGGTGAGATAAGTGATATTTTGAAATATGGGATCGACTTTCGAGTGTCTCAAGGGTAATTTTTTTCGAATAATTATTGTCAATATAATTTTTTGCTAATGTGACACTTGGACTTAATAGATTTTTATGTTGATTATCCAAATCGGTATTGGCTTCATTGATGATTGAAAAGATTACCGCGTTAACTAAATGCTCAATAATTTGATTAGTATATTGTTGATGTTTAGCACTTTCTTTAATGATTTGTGAGAACAGGGATCTAAATGCGAACGAATCATCATTGAAGATGATTAAGTCATTTTCGCGCATTTGATTTGGAAAGATTATCTCTGGTCCTTTAAAGCCAATGACTACATATTTCATTGGATTCTCAATAGAAGAGTGTTCCGTATGTTCGATAAAAGGGTTTATAATGACCAGACTATTTTTTTGGACAGGTTGCGTCCCGAA
Source organism: Globicatella sp. PHS-GS-PNBC-21-1553 (assembly GCF_033564055.1). NCBI lineage: Bacteria > Bacillati > Bacillota > Bacilli > Lactobacillales > Aerococcaceae > Globicatella > Globicatella sp. PHS-GS-PNBC-21-1553. Next base: position 391,030 of record NZ_CP085470.1, on the reverse strand, counting down.
ATTAGTTTGCATATGTCCCTCACCATTAAGAATGAAAATTATTTCAGTAAAATCATGGTAGTGCATCACGCTATGCCAGTTAGCATCATAACTAGCTTGATTAACAGACCTTATGTCAAAATAAGGCAGATTACTTGGATCTTTTTGTCTTTTAATATTGAAATTATAATACATATTTGACCTCCTAGTAGCTTCATCATCTTAATTATTTACCAAAAAATATCATTATACAATGTAAGCGTATACTATTTAACAAGAAAATGCAACGTTAACACAATATATCACATTTTTTCTGTTTTTGTAAACGTTATACTTGGAGCAAGGAGTGAAAAATAGTGTGATTTGAAAAGAGCGGATAGCTTTTATTGATTAAATATTTTGCTATCTAATAAAAAAGCTCCGTTAAATATTAATGAAAGGGTGAGAAAAGAAAACAAGTTAGTTAAAGTAAACCATCATTAATCCGTATTTGTAGTGTTAATTTATTTTCTAAGTCCTATATATTTTTCTTAATGAAATATATCTATAAAAATTTGGGAGGAATAACATGCGTAATAATAAATTTATGTTTGAAAAGCGACAACGGTTCTCTATACGTAAACTTAGTGTGGGTACTTGTTCTGTAATGATTGGCGCATTTTTATTTGCAGGGCAATCGGTTAGTGCACAGACCGAATTGGATTCCAATGACACACTAGAAAATCCAATTGAAAATACTGCGGTATTAGAAGAACCTATCAATAATAGTATATCTGAAAATACTTCAATCCTTAATGAAGTAAGTTTTGATGAAAAAAGGTGGGTGAAATTAATTTAGGTGCAGAAACTAATCGCGAGATGATAAATGATGAAGATATTGTTGCAGAAACCGATTTAGAAACAGCAGTTGTCCCTGAATCAGGTGTGGATGAATCGATTAACATTAATGATGCTACTGAAGAAGTCATGGATAATAATATCGAGGTTAATACATCTATTGTGGATGAATCGATTCCTGAAAGCACAGTATCTAGCGAAACGAAAGGCCATGAGACAGGTGACGATGAGTTAAGTTTGGAATCTGCAGATGCCATTGAATCGAATGCAGAAGCCATTTTAGTTGATGAAACTCAAAATTTGAAAACTACCCAAGCTGAAATTAATTTAGAACCTTCAGTACAAAATCAAACATTAAATAAAAATGAAGCTGTAACTGAGAACGATCAAGTTCAAACAGAGTGGCAATCAACTTCTACAATTGATGGGGCTATTTCAATCGAAGAGATAGAAGGCGTGCGCTATAATCGTTTATCAGTAACAGATGAACATGACAATGCCAATAATATCGCTGTCTTTGAGAAAGAAGGGTTAAAAGTAGACGCCTCTGGTAATTCTACTCTTACACTAGATTTTGTCGACCGTTCAGACTCCTTAGAAGGCCGTTTCGGTGTTATGCTCAACTATAATGACCCAAACAAATATATTTTTGTAGGTTATGATCGAGGTGGATGGTTCTGGGAATACAAATCAGATGCGGGTTCGGCTTATACAACAGGGCCACGCAGTATCGAGGCTCCAACTAAAGATGTGTTATCTAAATTGATGATTTCTTTGAAATCTGATGGACAACTGAATGCTACAGTAAATGATCAGCAGGCTTTTGATACTGTGAATATTCCTTCAGAAGTATTAAAGGAGGTTCAGTGTTTCAAATCGAATTGGTCTAAGATTGGGACAGTATGCTGGTCAAAAAACAGTGATTGATGTCAAAATGGATAATCAAGAAAATGTAGAACTAGAAGCCCCAACCGATACGGTGGATGATACTATTGTAGAGGCGGAGCCTGAAGACCGTTTTGATGTGATTCAATCTGATCAAGTCATTGCTAAATTCGACAAGCTTTTCCCTCGTATCAAATCTTACGAGTATGCTGGAGAGTATATTCACGGGCAAGTGGTAAGCAGTGATACGGTAAAAGTCAATGATATTGAAGTAAAGCCTGAGGTCTCTTATGAAAAAATTGATGAAGCGACAGTTCTGTATCATTTGAAAATTAAGAATACTGAAAGATTCATTGATGCTGATATTGATTTACAAATCAAAACAGTGAATAATCAAGTTCATTTCGATGTACTTAAAATCAAAAATAACTATAATATTGCTCATGGAGAGCTAATTGATAACCCTAACAAATTAATTAAAACATTTGAAATACCGGGTGCACATTTTGTAGCAGTTAGTTCTGATCAAACCGGAGCAAAATTCTCTGGGTCAACATTATCAACCAATACCAAAATCAATGGTGATATCCATACCGACGTTACTCGCACCATGTCAGATTTGGATAAAGGGTTGATGTATGGTTTTGTCTCAACAGATAAGGTAGCCGTTGGTGTTTGGTCTAATTCACAATATTCAACGAATTTAACGTCTTATGACCGCTTAAGGGCAAATAAATTTTCTGCCAATGGAGAAAATTATGTAGGAATCAAAAGTTCACCTTTTATTTATGAAGGCGAACATCAAAATAAAGTATTCGATGCCCGTACACTTATTTTGCCATCTTCCAAAATAGTTTTTACTGAAGATATTAATGAGGATGAAAAAGTGGATTGGCAAGATGGCGCGATTGCTTATCGTGAGATAATGAATAATCCAATGGGCTGGGAATCTGTTCCAGAATTAGTGGCCTATCGTATCGCAATGAATTTTGGTTCTCAAGCACAGAATCCATTTTTAATGACACTTGATGGTATTAAAAAGATTAATTTACATACGGATGGTTTAGGTCAATCGATTCTACTAAAAGGTTATGGCTCTGAAGGACATGACTCTGGTCACTTAAATTACGCTGATATTGGGCAACGGATTGGTGGCACGAATGACTTCAAAACTTTATTAGCATTATCTAAAGAATATGGAGCTCGTTTGGGAATTCATGTTAATGCATCTGAAACTTATCCAGAGTCTAAATATTTTACAGAAGATCGTCTTCGTCAAAAGGATGGCTCTTTTGCTTATGGTTGGAATTGGTTAGATCAAGGGATTAATATTGATGCACGTTTCGACTTAGCTAATGGTCGCTTTAATCGTTTTGTTGACTTAAAAAATGAAATAGGTGACAACTTGGATTTCGTCTATGTTGATGTATGGGGAAATGGTCAATCGGGTGATAATGGAGCTTGGATGACGCATATATTAGCTAATGAACTTAACGAACTCGGTTGGCGTGCAACCTTCGAGTGGGGTTATGCTGGTGAGTATGATTCTACTTTCCAACATTGGGCTGCGGATTTAACTTATGGTGGTTCAACTCTTAAAGGTATAAACTCTAACATTGCGCGATTTATTCGGAATCATCAGAAAGATTCTTGGGTTGGACAGTTTCCTAAATACGGTGGTTCAGCTGTATCACCGCTTTTATTCGGTTATGATATGAAAGACTTCGAAGGATGGCAAGGACGTTCTGATTATGCTGGCTACATTGATAATTTATTTAAAGTGAATGTCCCAACTAAATTTATTCAGCATTTTGAAGTGACGAATTGGGAAGACGGAGAAGAAGTGACGATGTCAGACGAGGGAAGTAACTATCGTTTTGTTCCTGAAATGAGAATTAAATTGAAAGATAGTGAAGGTCGTCAACTTGAAATTACGCGTAAATCGAATGATCCAACTTCACCAGACTATAATTATCGAACGATAAAATTAGATGGAAAAACGGTTTACGAAAATGATAAGTACTTAATTCCTTGGAATTGGACGGCAATGGGGGATGACCTTGGTCAAGCACAAAGTAAGTTGTATCATTATACTATGACTGCTGGTCAATCCACATGGGAGTTACCAACAGATTGGAACACCGATACCGTTTATCTTTACCGTCTAACCGACTTAGGTCGTGTAGAAGAAAAAGCCATCAAAGTTGTAGATGGGACGATTACGCTCGAAACGGAAGCTAGTACGCCTTATGTGATTTATCAAGCACCCCAAGTAAATAAGGAAATGACTTGGTCTGAGGGAATGCATCTTAATGATACTGGCTTTAATTCGGGAAGTTTAGACCATTGGGATAAGTCGGGACCAAGTGAAGCCGCAACGATTGTACGCTCACAAGGGGATAATCCAATGTTGTCTATCGCAGATAATAAAGAGCAAGTGGTATTATCGCAAAGACTCACTGACTTGAGACCCAATACACAATATGCAGCCTACGTAGGAGTGGATAATCGTTCCAATAGTAAGGCGATTATTAAGGTTCATAATGGCGACAAGAGCGTGAGCAATTATACAGAGCAATCCATTGCTTATAATTATGTTCAAGCTAATAGTCATAACACCTTAAAACAAAATGCTACCGTGGATGATACATCCAATTTCCAAAATATGTATGTATTCTTTACGACTGGAGATGATGTTTCTAATGTAACATTGACATTAATTAAAGAAGCTGGAGAAGGCACAACTTACTTTGATGATCTCCGTATCTTTGAGAATAAATCGACCATGTTTGAAGGAAATCACGATAATGGTGAAGGGGTATTTTTCCAAGATTTTGAAAATGTTGGTCAAGGTATCTTCCCATTCGTTATTGGAGGCGTTGAGGGTGTTCAAGACAATCGTACGCATTTATCAGAAAAAAATGAACCTTATACACAACGAGGCTGGAACAATAAGCGCATCGATGATGTTATTGATGGTAATTGGAGTTTAAAAACGAATGGTTTAGATGGTAGAAATAATTTATTGTATCAAACTATACCACAAAACTTCAGATTTGAAGCTGGAAAAACTTATCGTGTAAGTTTCGATTATGAGTCAGGTTCTGATAATAGTTATGCCTTTGTTGTTGGATCAGGAAGATATAGTGCCCCAGAACATTTGACTTCTTATCTCCTAAATAATACTTGGATGGATTCAGATAAGGCAAAAAGAGTCAATTATTTAGTAACAGGTGATGAAACAGGGCAAACTTGGGTAGGAATATTCTCAACGACTCAAGCGAGAGATAGTCATGGAACTTCAGGTAACCAATCCAACTTTGAAGGATATGGAGACTTTATAATGGATAACTTGTTAATTGAAGAGGTTGAAGTAACGCCAGAATTGATTATCGAACAAGGATTATCCTATCTTATTCCAGTAGAAGATGGTATTTATGATGAAGCAACATTGAGAGCTTATAAGGACGCTATAAGAAAAATAGTCGATGCCGATGCATCAGAATTGACGGTTGATCAGGCTAATGATTTAGTCGATCGTGCTCTTGAAAAGAAATTTGCCTTGAAAGAGAAAAAAGATCAAATTATGTGGGACGATGTGGCTTCTTCAACGGCTAATGAACAGGATGAAGACCAAGCAATTAGTAAAGCACTCGATAAAAATGAAAATTCTTTATGGCACAGTGAATGGAGTGGAGGCGGTGTTGGTCAACCAGCAACCCTCAACCTGAAAGAAGCAATTGGCATTACTCATTTTGATTATATCCCTCGTTCTAGTGGTGTTAACGGACGTGTAAAAGCAGGAAAATTAGAAATAATCGATGATCAAAACCAAAGTTTTATTTTTGATTTTTCAGATTGGGAAAATAATAGTGAAACTAAAACGATTGATTTTGGAAAGATTTTGAATGCTTTTAAAATTATATTTACCGCAACTTCTACCTATGGTAATAATGAAGGAGAGGTTGATAAGTATGTTTCAGCGGCAGAATTAAGATTTAGAACGATTCTTGAATTAGAAGATGAATTAGACCTCAATCCATATGAATCAGCATTAGAAGCAGCAAAAGATCGTCAGGCCCCTGCAGCAGCGATTAAAGAAATTTCGGAACGCTTTGACCGTTATCAAGAATTAAATATCATGACTCAAGCAGCTCAAGAGGAACTAGTAGAGGCGCTCAATGCTTTAGAAGGAGAAGTACCTTCAGATAATGAAGAAAAACCAGTTGAAGAGGAAACACCTTCTGAAGAGGAGGAGGCTCCAAGTGAAGAGGAAACACCATCTGAAGATGAAGAGACTCCAAGTGAAGAAGAAACACCATCTGAAGATGAAGAGGATCCGAGTGAAGAGGAATCACCATCTGAAGATGAGGAGGATCCGAGTGAAGAGGAATCACCATCTGAAGATGAGGAGATTCCAAGTGAAGAGGAAACACCTTCTGACGACGGAGACACTCCTGCCGAAGAGGAAGAAGCACCTGAGAAAGACGATGACTTGACGAAAGATAACGACAACGAAAAAGATAAGAACGCTAATCAAGATAAATCAAGTCTGGTCGTTAGAGACGTAGTAGCTGTAACTAAAGAAAGCTCCTTACCTGAAACGGGAGAAGCTAAACCATATGCTATCTTTGGTGCTGCTGCCACTGCCATTTTAATAAGTTTAGGATTGATTTCACCTGATAGAAAAGAAGAAAATTAATGAGTTTAAGTCAAGTGTTTGAGTCGGCATTAGCATATAAATCATAATTTATCGGATTAGGGGAGAGCTGTAAGCAATGAAAAATCAAGAAAATTTCATCTTATAGCATACTCCCCTTTTTTAATGTACTTGATCATTTTAACAACATAATGCAACGTTATCGCAAGATATTATATTTATTATGGTTATGGAAGCGTTATACTAAAGGTGTAATAAAAAAAGAAAGGAAGATTTTACATGAAAAAAGCCCTAATGTCATTAGCTGTTTCAGTTGTCGCCTTGTCAAGTTTATCAGTTTCAAATATTTCAGCAGAGGAAAAAACAGTCATTGATTTTGCAGCTGTTGAGACGGCATATGGAACCGATGTTTGGAATGAAATAATGGATGCGTATAAAGAAGTTAATCCAAATGTTGAGTTCGAATTTATGCAAGAAAAAGAAATTGAGGATGCATTATCTCCACGTTTACAAGCAGGCGATTTTCCTGATGTAGTCATGTTAGCTCTAAGTCGTCAAAAAGCGCTACCTGAAGCATTAATTAAAGATCATGCTTTAGCAGATATTTCAGATGTTAAAGATTTGACAGTCCCTGGTGAAGAGGTAAAAGTAGCAGATAAATTATTAGATGGCTTTACAGAATCAACGTCAACAAATCCTTATGGAGATGGTAAAACTTACTTAATGCCAATGTTCTACAGTCCAACAGGATTATTCTATAACAAAGGTTTATTTGAAGAAAAAGGATGGGAAGTCCCTCAAACTTGGGACCAAATGTGGGATTTAGCAGAAAAAGCGAAAGCAGAAAATATTGCTTTATTTACTTATCCAACAGCTTCTTATTTAGATACTTTCTTCTCATCAGTTATTTTAGGATCTGGTGGCCAAGAATTATTTGATTCTGCAATGAAATATGATAAAGCGGTTTGGGAAGGTGCTGAATTGACTGACACGTTTAAGGTCTTGGGTCAATTAGCTGAAAATACTGAACCAACAACTGTTGCGAATGCGAATGCAGACGGCTTTACACGTAATCAACAATTAATTTTAGATAATAAAGCATTATTTATGCCAAATGGTACATGGGTAGTAGGCGAAATGGCAGAAGCGCCTCGTGCTGAAGGATTTGAATGGGGAATGGCTCCAATTCCTGCAGCAAGTGAAGACGCAGATCGTTATGCATATACTTTCTTAGAACACATTTGGGTACCTGAAGCGGCTGAAAATAAAGAAGGAGCCAAAGATTTCATTGCTTTCTTATATTCAGATAAAGCAGCAGAAATTTTCGCAAAACATGGTGCGGTTCAACCTGTTAAAGGTATTAATGAAAAATTACCTGAGGATCAACAAGTCTTCTATAATATTTATGCGGATGGCACTTTACCTGGTATGGGAGGATTTGTATCAGTTGAATCCATCGAAGGTGTTGACTTAGGTGGTACCTTATATGGCAGCTTCGACTCAGTCGTATCAGGTGATTTATCAGTAGCAGATTGGCAAAAGAGTGTCGTTGAAATAATGGAAAAATTCCAAGCGGTATTACCTGCTGAATAATGAGACTTTTTTAGAAATGTCTGCTAAATTGGTAGACATTTCTTATTTTTTAAATGAATTAAAGAGAGATGATAAAATGGACACAAAAAAATCAAAAACAAGATTTGCTTTGTTGTGTGTATTTCCAGCTTCTATTTTATTTCTTATTTTTATGCTTTATCCAACGATAGAAGTTTTTAGAATGTCCTTATATAAATGGAGTGGTTATACCGCGACGAAGAAATTCGTTGGCTTAAATAATTTTAAAATACTTATGACTGACATGAAATTTATTCATGCGTTTCAAAATACGATACTTGCTATTGTGATTGTGACAATTGTCACATTAGCAGTCTCAATCTTCTTTGCAGCTGTGTTATCAAGAGAAAAAATTAAAGGGCAGAATTTCTTTAGAATAATATTCTATATCCCTAATATTTTGTCAATCGTTGTTATAGCTGGTATTTTTTCTGCTATCTATAATCCGACTCAGGGCTTACTAAATTCAATCTTAAGTCTTTTCCGTGGAAATGATAACCCGATTTTGTGGTTAGGCGATAAACATTTAGTTAACTATGCCGTAATTGCCGCTTTAATTTGGCAAGCGATTGGATATTACATGGTGATGTATATGGCGGGGATGGCCAATATTCCCGATAGTTTCTATGAAGCTGCTGATTTGGACGGTGCAGGTAAGTTCAAACAATTCTTTGCGATTACCTTGCCATTAGTTTGGAATAATATTCGTACAACGTTAGCCTTTTTCATCATTAGTACGATTAATTTAAGTTTCTTATTAGTTCAAACAATGACGTCTGGTGGACCTAATGGTTCAAGTGAAGTTGTTCTTTCATACATGTTCAGTCAAGCCTATACCAATGGTGTAAGAGGTTATGGAATGGCGATTGGTGTGATTATCTTTATCTTCTCCTTCTTATTGTCAGCTATTATTAGCGTCATAACGAAGCGAGACATTTTAGAATATTAGAAAGGAGGCACCAGTATGAAACAAGAAGGTAATAAATTATATAAAACATTTATTTACGTGGTATTAATTTTATTGGCTATTTCGATAATTGTACCAGTTGGCTGGGTATTTTTAGCCTCCATTAAACAAAATGCGGAATTCTATCATTCTCCTTGGGCATTACCAAAAGGATTCTATTTTCAAAATTTTATCGATGCTTGGAATCGCGCAAGTATGGGAGAAAATTTATGGAATTCAGTAGTCGTGACCGCTTTAGCCTTAACGATTTTATTAGTGACTGCACTACCTGCCGCTTATGTATTAGCACGCTTTAATTTTCCGGGCAAAAAAATATTACAGCAATTATTTAAAGGTGGTTTGTTTATTAACGTAAACTACATCGTCGTGCCGATTTTTCTTATGTTAGTAGATATTCAAAAGTTAAATATTACGCCAATGTTATTAAATAATCGATTTATTCTAGCGTTAGTCTATGCTTCTACCGCATTACCGTTTACGATTCATTTATTGTCTAGTTACTTTATTTCTTTGCCAAGTACTTTTGAAGAAGCAGCTTCTATTGATGGTGCGAGTCACTTTACGACGATGGTGAAGATTATGATTCCGATGGCAAAACCTAGTATCATAACGGTCATTTTATTTAACTTTTTAAGTTTTTGGAATGAGTACATTATTTCATTTACTTTAATGACAAAACAAGAATTAAAAACCTTACCAGTAGGCTTAATGAATTTAATGGCTGCTCAAAATGCAGCCCAACAATATGGTCAAATGTATGCGGGAATGGTACTCGTTATGTTACCAACCTTAATTTTATATATCTTTGTTCAAAAACAATTGACTGAAGGTATGACCGCTGGTGGATCAAAAGAATAGATGAGGAGTTTGAAGATGGCAAAATCAAAAGGACGCGTAACGTTACCAAGTGAAAGTAATTTTTTAGAACAAACAAAAGAATTGATGGATAGATGGGGAGCGGATGCAATTCGTGACTCCGATGGGACTAAATTATCCGATGATATTAAAGAATTAGATGCTAAAATTTATTCTACTTATTTTGTAGCACGTAATCATAATGATTTTATCAAAGACCACATGGAAGAGTGTCAGCAATTATATCTAATGTCTAAATTTAACTTAGCAACCGCTGATACCCTAGAAATTTCCTTTATGGATGGTTATTATCGTGAACAATTAACACCTAATTTTATTAAAAATCCTAAGGAATGGTGGGAAGTAATCGACCGTACCACTAATGAGGTAGTGCCAGTAGGTCAATGGTCAGTGGATGAAGAAACCGAAACGGTAGTTATTCAAAATACGATTCCTTTCCATGAATATACGGTATCGTTTTTAGCTTATAAAATTTGGGATCCAACCCATATGTACAATCATACCACGAATAATTGGGGTGATAGCGTACCGCACGACATTCCTTTTAATGTGACCGGGCACTATTCAAATCAATATATGTCAGATTATTTAGAAAGATGGTGTCAGGAAAATCCGCAAACCGATGTGGTTCGCTTTACAACATTCTTTTATCACTTCACTTTAATTTTTAATGATTTAGCAAAAGAAAAATTTGTGGATTGGTTTGGTTATGGTGCTTCAATTTCTACTGAAGCTTTGGAATTATTTGCTAAAGAGAAAGGTTATCGTCTTCGTCCTGAACATATTGTGGATCAAGGATATTATAATACAACGCATCGCAATCCTAGCAAAGAATACTTAGATTATATTGATTTTACGAGTCATTATGTCGCACAACAAGCGAAGAAATTGGTTGATATTGTCCATAGTTATGGAAAAGAAGCAATGATGTTCTTAGGTGATAACTGGATTGGGACAGAACCTTATGGAAAATATTTTAAAGAAATTGGCTTGGATGCAGTAGTAGGTTCTGTTGGTGGGGGAGCAAGTTTACGATTAATTTCTGATATTCCTCATGTAAAATATACCGAAGGTCGTTTCTTACCGTACTTTTTCCCAGATGTTTTCCAAGAGGGAATCGATCCGACAATTGAGGCTAATAAAAACTGGTTAACGGCAAGACGAGCGATTATGCGAAAACCAGTTGACCGAATAGGGTACGGTGGTTATTTGAGTCTGGCTTATAAATTCCCTAAATTTGTTGATTATATTGAACATGTAACTGATGAGTTCCGTGAAATTTATGATATCGTCGGTGATACAAAACCTTATAGCAAAATTAAAGTTGGTATTTTAAATGCTTGGGGTAAACTGCGTACATGGCAAAGCCACATGGTTGCACATGAATTACCATATAAACAAACCTATTCATATATGGGAATTATGGAAGTCTTGAGTGGTGCTGCGGTTGATGTCGAGTTTATTAGTTTCTCTGATGTAATTGAAAATGGTATTCCAGAAGATATTGATGTGATCATTAATGCGGGGGACGCCGGAACTTCTTTTAGTGGTGGCGAACATTGGAAAAATGAAGCATTAATTACTGCCTTACGTGAATTTGTTTATAATGGCGGAGGTTTGATTGGGGTAGGTGAACCGACAGCTTGTTTAAATGGAGGGCGCTATTTCCAATTAGGTGATATTTTAGGGGTCGAACGTGAAATTGGCTATAGTTTATCAACAGATAAGTACTTTACAAAACAAGTGGAGAATCATTTTATTACGGCTGATGTAAAAGATGTTAACAAGATTGATTTTGGTGAAGGAATTAAGAATGTTTATGCTTTATATCCTCAAACCGAAGTTATTGAATTTAGTAGTGGTCTGTCTAAAAATGAAGAAGACGGTGTCGTATTACCAGCTAATGCAGAAGGTAAAGAATTTGGAGAAGTTCATTTAGCAAGCAATCAATATGGTAATGGACGAGGTATCTATATTGCGGGCTTACCATATAGTGTGGAAAATGCTCGTATTTTAATGAGAGCCATATACTATGCAGCAAGTAAGGAAAATGAATTCTATCAATGGAATAGTAATAATTTAAATGTTGAAGTTCATGCTTACCCAGCAAAAGGAAAATATGCTGTCTTAAATAATACCAATTTACCTCAAAAAGCAACAATCTATCTTGCCGATGGTCAAGCAATTGAAATGGCACTTGAGCCAAGTGAAATTAGATGGGGGGATATCTAATGAAGATTAAAATGAGAACAATTATTCGCTTTATTGTCTTTTTCATTTGTTTATTCGCAGTTATATATTTCCAAAGAACAACAGGAATTAAAGAATTGGGCATGATGTTACTGTCATTAGGTGGTATGTTAGCGGTTATTTATGATTATAATTATGAATTTAATCATCCGACTAGAGAGTAAACCGGTGATGTCATATGAAAAAAGCAATAGGAATTGATATTGGCGGTACTAAAACAGCCATCGCCATTATAAATCAAGATGGAACAATCGCAAAACGCTATGATTATCCAACAGAAACAAATGATAGTGAAAAATTATTTGAATTAATCGTCAATGGTATCAATCGTTTGCTAGTCGAGACGAAGACGACCATGACAAACTATTGTGGAATTGGCTTAGGAGTTCCGGGAAAAGTGGACGAGGTTAGTGGCATCGCAATTTATCAAAATAACATTTTGTGGCATAATTTTCCAATCGTGGAGCGCTTAAGTACCGTTTATCCACAAACAAAAATAAAAATTGATAATGATGTTAAAGTAGCGGCCTATGCTGAGTATCGTTTATTACAACCTGAAGCCAACGATATGTTTACCTATTTAACGATTTCAACGGGTATCGCCTGCACTAACATCATAAATGAGATGATACTTAGAGGCAGTGGCTTTTCAGGAGAAGTTGGCTTTTTACAAATAAAGACACCAAGAGGCACTAGACCGCTCGAATCCATCGCTTCTGGCCCGGCGATTGCTGATTATGGTCAGTTGTTATACGATAATAAAGACGTTACTACAGCTGATGTATTTCGCTTATGGGAGCAAGGTGATGATCAAGCTACTACGATTATTAATGAAAGTATGGATGCGATTGCCAAGACATTATATGCGATTATTTGTCTACTAGATCCAAAATATATTGTACTTGGTGGCAGTGTTGCACTTAAAAATCCTCAGTACATCCATGCTGTTAAGCAAAGATTAGCGCAATATCTTCATCCAGAACAAGAACATATTTTACACAATATTATGCTATCAAAACTGGATGGACATAATGGCTTAATAGGAGCTGGATTATTAGTCATTCCTTAATATTTTATCGTGATTGCACGATAAGAAAAGACCTTAAGAATAGGCCAATGTAATCTATTGGTCTACTTAAGGTCTTTTATTCATTTGCCTTCCGGTGCTCTAGTTATTATCATTTAGTTTTCACAACAACTTGACTGATAGAGCGATAATTATCCGATAGATTTCAAAAATCTATCGTTTAAATCCTTATTTAGTCATAATTTTACAATAATTACGATAGTGTTCTAACGTTTCTACAGGAATCTCATTATCAGTCAAAATAAAATCCAAATCTTGTGTTTGATAAAATTGATAGAAATCTTTTTTATCAAATTTACTTGAATCAACCGCTAAATATTTTAATTTAGCATTTTCGAAAATGATTTTTTGAGTTAGACCTTCTTCGGCAACAGCATCATAAATATTATTATTCAAAATGCCATTGGCTGATATAAAAGCTTTTTGTACGTGGAAGTTTTCTGCTACTTGATCGGAAATCGTTCCATGAAACGAGGCTGAAACATCGCGATAAACACCACCAATCAAGATCGTTTCGTATCGTTTATCTAATTTAAATTTTTCAAATACTAACATTGAATTGGTCACAACCTGAATGTTTGGCACGGTTAAATAATCATACACCATTTCAATAGTTGTTCCTGAACCTAGAAAAACGGTATCACCTTCATTAATTTCTTTGGCGATAAGTTGTGCAACATGTTTTTTCTGTGGTCGATTGATTGTACGCTTACGGATATGGCTAAATTCTTTTTTTGGTTAGTCTCATCTACATCTGTATTAATGCTTTTGGCTCCTCCGTGAATTCGAACCAATAAACCTTTTTCTTCCATTTCTTTTAGATCTCTGCGGATCGTCATTTCAGTCACATTTGATAAATTTAAAATATCCGCATTTGAAATGACACTATTGTTTTTTAGTAATTCTTCAATCAAGCGCTGGCGTTCTTCTTTTAGCATAAATGACTCCTTTCTGAACATGTTTGAATATGTTCGCTTTACCTTTACAATATAATATTATGTTCATTATTTGTCAATGTTATGTTGACTTTTGTTCGTTGTTGCGTTATATTGTTAGTAAAATGATACTAAATGTTTCTTTTTAGAAGGATGGAGGACAAAAATGCACATTATTTCAAAAAGCAAATTCGAAAAGTTAGAAAAACTGTCTACCAATGACCATGTCATCTCAGCTTTAGCTATTGACCAACGAGGTTCAATTCGAAAGATGATTGAATCAAAGGGAGCTGTGGAAGATATTCAAGCAGCAGTTGAAGCATTTAAAATCTCAATTTCAGAAGTCTTAACCCCTTATGCGTCATCGATTTTATTAGATCCTGAGTATGGATTACCGGCGACAAAAGTCAGGGATGCGGATGCAGGATTATTATTAGCTTATGAAGAAACTGGATATGATGCGACTGAACCAGGTCGATTGCCTGATTTATTAGGAGAATGGTCAGCCAAACGTATTAAAGAAATTGGGGCAGATGCCGTAAAATTCTTACTTTACTATGATATCGATGAAAGTGATGCCATTAATGAACAAAAACACGCATTTGTGGAACGAATTGGTTCTGAATGTTTAGCAGAAGATGTCCCATTTTTCTTGGAAATTTTAACCTATGACCATCAAATGGACGATGTTAAATCTAAAGAATACGCAGCTGTTAAACCCCATAAAGTAATTGAAGCGATGAAAGAATTTTCTAAACCTCAGTATAATGCTGATGTTTTAAAAGTAGAAGTGCCGGTTAATATGGAATATGTTGAAGGTTTTGCTAGAGAAGACTTTATTATGTCACAAGACGAAGCAAAAGCCCACTTTAAAGCACAAGACGAGGCGACTCATTTACCATATATTTTCTTATCAGCGGGTGTATCCAGTGAGTTATTCCAAGACACATTAGTTTTTGCTAAGGAAGCAGGCAGCCGATTTAATGGTGTTTTATGTGGACGTGCGACATGGAAAGATTCAGTGGGAATCTTTGTACAAGAAGGTGACCAAGCAGCTCGTCAATGGTTATCTACTCAAGGAAAAGAAAATATTAATGGATTGAATGATGTATTAACAAAAACTGCAACTCCATGGACCGACAAAATTCAAGTTAAAGAATAAGAAAGGTGATAAAACATGTTTAATTTGTCTACTGAAGAATTAGAAAAATTAGGTGCTCTTAATACTACACGTGAAATTAGACAACAACCTAAATTATGGCGTGAAGTATTAGAAACAATCGAATCAAAACGTGATACTATTGAAACCTTTTTAAATAACATTAAGGAAAAACATGATTCTGTAAAAGTCATTTTTACTGGTGCAGGAACTTCTGCTTATGTTGGCGAGACCTTATTGCCACAAATTATGAAAACGCAAGAAGATTTAAGTTGGGAATATTTAGATGTACCGACTACTGATTTAGTAACCAATCCAACGGTATATTTTAAAGCGTCACAACCTACCTTATTAATTTCGTATGCTCGTTCAGGAAATTCTCCAGAGAGTGTCGCGACCGTTAAATTAGCACAACAATTAGTGTCTGACTTATATCAAATTACGATAACTTGTTCAAAAGAAGGCCAATTAGCAAAAAATTCTCATGGTGATGATAAAAACTTACTTTTATTACAACCTGAATTATCGAACGACTTAGGTTTTGCGATGACAGGCGCGTTTTCATGTATGTATTTAACAAGCTTATTAATTTTTGATAATCGTTCATTTGAGCAAAAGAAAGCTTGGGTAGAACAAATGATTGAAACGACTGAAGGTATTTTTGACAAAGAAGCGCAAATTCAAGCATTAGTAGATCAAAATGTTGAACGTGTTGTTTACCTTGGTTCGGGAGTGTTTTTTGGTTTAGCTCATGAAACGCAATTAAAAATTTTAGAGTTAACAGCAGGAGCTAAATCTACTTTATATGAGTCCGTTTTAGGATTTAGACATGGACCAAAATCAATTGTAAATGACCAAACTGCGATTATCTTATATCAATCTGAGGAACCATATGCACGTCAATATGAAATTGATTTGATGGCAGAAATTGCAGCCGATAGGATTGCTAAATCGATGATTGTTGTAGGAGGAAAGAATCCAGAAATCGAAGGGTTTAATCACTTTGAAATAGCATTATCTGACAAAGTAGAGGAAGGTTATTTAGTATTGCCATATGTTGTATTTGGACAAGCTTATGCATTATTAAGTTCAGTATCTGTTGACAATACACCTGATACACCGTCGAAAACTGGTACCGTTAATCGAGTAGTAAAAGGAGTTACTATCCATCCATTTGAAAAATAGATGAAAGCGTGAAGTGAATGTCTGAGATTTATAAAATAGGAAAATTAATTTTAACTGATAAAGTATTAGAAAATGTCTATCTAGAGGTAAAAGACGGAAAATTTATGGGTCTTTATGAAAATGATTCCCAATTGAATGGAGAATATACTTTAATTGATTATTCAAATAAAATTGTGGGACCTGGTTTTGTCGAAACACATATCCATGGATATTTAGGAAAAGATGTTATGGATGGGGAAATAGAAGGCTTAAACACCATCGCACAAGGGTTATTAAGCACAGGTGTAACATCTTGGTTACCTACGACATTAACTTCTAGTCGTCAGTCCTTGAATGATGTTTGTCAATTAATAGGTGAAAATTATCAAAATATTAAAGGCGCAAAAATTCAAGGAATCTTTTTAGAAGGACCTTATTTTACTACCAAACATAAAGGCGCTCAAAATCCTGATTACATGAGTGATCCTGTCATTGAGGAACTTAAAAATTGGCAAGCACTTTCTAATCAAATGATTAAAAAAATTGCCTTAGCTCCAGAACGAGAACACGTTATTTCTTTTGTAGAATATGCTCAAAGTCAAAATATTAAAGTTGGCCTCGCACATAGCGAGGCAAGCTTTAAACAAGCTGAGAAAGCGGTTAAAGCTGGTGCTAATATTTTTGTTCATACATATAATGGAATGTCTGGATTACACCATCGTGAACCTGGTATGGTAGGTGCAGCAATGACTTTGGAACATTGTTATGCAGAAGTGATTGCAGATGGACAGCATGTCCATCCAAAGGCAATTGAAGTATTAGTAAAAAGTCGTGGTGTAGAAGAAGTGATTTTAATTACTGATTCAATGAGAGCGGCTGGATTAGGAGATGGGAGATCAAGACTAGGCGAATTTGAAGTTGAAGTTAAAGATGGTTGCGCTCGATTAGTAGAGGGCGGTTCTTTAGCAGGATCAATCCTAAAAATGAATGAAGCTGTAAAAAATATCGTTGACTGGGGTATTGTAGACTTACCTTCAGCAGTGAGAATGGCTAGTATCAATGCCGCAAAATCTGTTGGAATTGAAGAAAAATGTGGTGCAATTAAACTAGGATTTGATGCTGATTTCATTGTCTTAAATCAAAATAATGAATTAGAAGCCACTTATTTAAATGGTCAAAAAGTATATGAAGCACATTTGGAGGGGAATCAATGATAGGAATTGTCGTAACAGGGCATGGAGAATTTGCAGATGGAATTTATAAATCTTTTGAAATGATTGCGGGACATGCAGATAATGTCTCAATTGTTCGCTTTGAAGATGGAATGGATTTAAATGAGTTTCATCATAAATTGAATGAAGTCTTTACTAAATATAGCAATCAGTATAAAGGCGTTTTAGTTCTTACAGACTTATTAGGAGGAACACCGTTCAATACCTCAATGGTAATAAGTCAAGAGTTTGAAAGAGTTAGAGTCTTAACAGGGACTAATTTATCCATGATGATTGAAGGACAATTATTATCCAAAGTGGAAGATAATGTTGATAAATTAGCCAATCAAATAGTTGAAGTTGGACGTTTAGCAGTTAGTTTTCCAGAGATTATTTTTGACACTGACGAAGAGAAAGTGGAGGAGGGTATTTAATGGCTGTTTGGCAAATCGTGTTCCTAACCGCATTATGTTTTGTAGCTTTCACCATTATCGGGATTTTACTCTATTCATTATCTGTAAGAAAGAAGCTTAATTATCAGAGAGAGAAATTTGAACAAATACATCTTAATCTTAAATCAGGAGATTATGTTGAATTTTCAAATGGTATCTTTGGAACAGTCGTTAAGGTAGACGATGAAACGTGTGATATTTCAATTAAGAGTGGTGCGATAATGACGGTCTCTAGATTTGCCATTTCAGAAATTATCACCCCATAATTATAACCGTTTTATATGAGAAGGAGGAAAAATAAATGCCAAATATTTTATTAACAAGAATTGATAATCGACTAATACATGGTCAAGTTGCGACCCAATGGACTGGTTCAATAGGAGCTAATTTACTTTTAGTTGCTAATGATGAAGTGAGCACTAATAAGACTAGACAAGGCCTAATGGATATGGCGGCGCCAACAGCTGCCCAAACACGTTATTTTTCATTGCAAAAGACCATTGATATTATCCATAAAGCAGCTGATAGACAGAAGATTTTTATTATTTGTGAGACGCCACAAGATGTTTTAACTTTAGTCAAGGGAGGTGTACCGATTAAAAAAGTCAATATTGGTAATATGCACATGGCTGAAGGAAAACGACAAATTGTTGGTTCAGTAGCAGTGGATGATAATGATATTGAAACATTTAAAGAATTAAAACGTCTCGGTGTTGAACTCGAGATTCGAAGAGTACCTCAAGAATCAGCGGAAAATATTGAAAAATTATTTAAATAATGAGGTGAAAAAAGATGCAAGACTTTAATATAATTCAGATATTATTAGTTTTTATTGTAACATTTGTTGCAGCGATCGATCAGTTTAACCTGTTAGAATCTTTGTATCAACCTATCGTATTAGGACCCGTAATCGGTTTGATTTTAGGGGACTTAAGAACAGGTTTAGTCGTTGGTGGGACTTATCAATTAATGACAATTGGTAATATGCCAGTAGGGGGAGCACAGCCACCAAACGCGGTTATCGGTGGTATTATGGCCACAGTTTTAGCAATCTCTCTAAAACTTGATCCAGCTGGTGCTGTTGGGGCAGCGATTCCATTTGCCTTACTAGGACAGTATGGTATTACCATGCTCTTTACAGCAATGTCACCAATGATGACCAAAGCAGATCAAATGGCAGAAGAGGCAGACACTGATGGGATTGTTAAGTTAAATTATTCTGCGATGGCTATTCTGGGAGTGATTTTTGCTCTAATCGTGACGCTATTCTTTATCGGAGGACAACAGTTCGGAAATATCATTACTGGATTCTTCAATCAACATCCTTGGATTATGGCTGGTTTAGGAGCTGCCGGGAATATGATGCGTTTTGTCGGATTTGCGATTTTGCTTAAAGTAATGATTTCACGAGAATTATGGGGCTTCTATTTTATGGGATTCGCCTTAGCGATTATTGTGGATGCAGTTGGAACTTTAGGAAGTTCCGCTTTATTATTACTAGCAATTATTGGATTTGGTTTGGCATATTGGGATTACCAAGTTCAAACAAAATTAGCCAATAATGTTGCAAACAACGATTTTGGAGGTGAAGAAGATGGTATCTAATATTCCAAATAATTATAATGACTTAACACCTGCTGAAACGCTAGATAAGAAAACATTAAATAAAATGATTTGGCGTTCATTGAATTTACAAGCATCCTTTAACTATGAAAGAATGCAAGCAGCAGGGTGGCTTTATTCTATTTTACCTGGATTAAAGAAAATCCATAAAGACAAAGAAGACTTGTCCTCATCTATGAAGCATAACTTAGAATTCTTCAATACACATCCGTTTTTAGTAACGTTTGTAATGGGGATAGTATTATCATTGGAGCAAAATAAAGCGGATATTCCAACAATTCGTGCTGTTAGGGTTGCTGCGATGGGACCATTAGGGGGAATCGGGGATGCTATTTTCTGGCTGACTTTAGTTCCAATTTCAGCGGGTATTACCGCTCAAATGGCTTTAGAAGGAAATTGGTTTGCACCAATTCTATTCTTACTAATCTTTAATATTGTACAATTTATCGTTCGTTACTATCTCATGCATTGGTCATATAGCTTGGGAACAAATGCCATTGGTATTTTAACTCAAAATGCAAAAGCATTTACACGTGCAGCATCAATTTTAGGGGTATTTGTTGTCGGTGCCTTAACTTGTGTTTACGGAGCGACGGCCGTTAACGGATTAGTTATTCCTAATGGTACCACTCAAGAAGCTGTTGAAATTGTAGAGACAGTACCAGCCTCAGAAATAGGTAATTATGAAAATATCATCTATGAAAATGTGGCTGATCAAACTCCAGCAATTGGTCAAGAAGACGCGAGTATAACGGAATTGCCAAGTGGTAATTATAAAGTAACTTATTTTGAGTATGTGGAAACACCTGTTCAAATTAATATTCAAGAGATACTTGATGGGATCATGCCAAAATTAATACCACTAACAATCACCTTACTCTTATATTATTTACTAGCATTTAAAGGATGGACACCAATTAAATGTATTTTATTAATTTTAGTAATCGGATTACTAGGTGCTGGTCCATTTGGTTTATGGACATCTATTTGGTAAGAGAGTCCTCAAATTAAGCTCAATCTATTAACCAAGGCAATTTGCCTTGGTTTTTTTCGAGTGTTATTGAATATATTCCGTATTTTATTTTATAAAGCAAATACACATGTATAATACGTGTTATACGTGCTATAATAAATAGGAGGAAGAATATAAATGCCTTTGACGCAATTAGAGATGATGAAATTGTTCATGTTGCATGGATGGACACCCTATACCAGAGAGGGGAAAGGCTCCCATATAAAAATGAAAAAGAAGGGATGTCGACCAATTATCATTCCACATGGAGAATTAAAAAGAGGTACGGAACGCAATATATTAAAACAGGCTAATTTATTGGCATTATGGCATCGTTAAGAAAGGAAGTTGAGTATGCAAGTAGTTTATCCCGCTTTATTTTATTTTGATCCAAAGGAGAGCAATTATTTTATTACATTTCCTGACTTTGAATATTCTGCTACTCAAGGCGAAAATCTTGCGGATGCGATGATGATGGCCGCCGAGTATTTGGGGATACAAGTAGCCGATTTGATTGAAGAGAATCACACATTGCCTATCCCAACTAATATAAATGAGTTATCATTAATTGAACACAATCCATTTAGAGAAGATTCGGAATTTAGTCAAGATTACGATGAACAGCAATCATTTATTTCAATGGTTACTACAGATGTCACACGATATCTAGGTATGCAAGAGTTAGTAAAAAAACACTCACAATCCCTAAATGGGCTGATATCGCTGGGAAAGAATTGCAATTAAACTTCTCTCAAACTTTAACAGAAGCGATATTAGCGAAGAAGTTTGAATCATCGTAGATTTGTTTCTTAAAATCATTTGAAGTATTTCGTTATTGTTTTACTTATTTGTATGAAAAGGGGAAACAGAAACGTTTTAAAAGCGAATGATTAGTGTATATTTTATAGCGCAGTGTTTGAGAGGCATCTAGAGAGTCAGGGACGAGATTCAGTCGAGTTATTGCGCGTTAATTAAAATCGCAGTGGCAGAGGGGGTTAAAACTTCGTCTTACTGACTCATTTATAACCTCATCTACTTTGCTTTGCGGGAGTGGACAGACGAAGTGAAAATCAATCGGTTTTCTACTTCAAGTCCACTCCCTATTTGCTTTGTATTGGATTAAATGATAGTTTCTAATGCAACAAATTCAAGTAAGATGCGTAATGAAGTCGCGTTTAGCATATTGAATTAAATGAATGTATCTAGTGCTATAAATTTAAGTAAGATGCGTAACAAAGTCACATTTAGCATACTGAATTAAATGAAAGTTTTTAAGGCCACAAATTCGCGGTCTTGTGATTCTGCCACAGCTAAATTGGTTATATGGCCTTGATAAGTATTAATGCCTGTTAAGATGGTGTGATTATCTTTGGCAGCTTGGATGATGCCTTTATTGGCGATTTCTTTTGTATAGAATAATGATGCATTGGTTAAGGCAATGGTAGCTGTTTGTGGTACCGCTCCTGGAATATTGCTAACGGCGTAGTGCGTTACGCCATATTTAACATAGGTTGGTTCTGAATGAGTGGTTTCATGGGTTGTTGCGAAATTTCCTCCTTGATCGACTGCCACATCAATTAGGACAGAACCAGGCTTCATTTGTTGAATGGTACTTTCTTTAACTAGGATGGGGGCACGCCGCCCGGGCACTAAGACGGAACCAATGACTAAGTCCGAATTTATCACCGATTCATGAATATTCGCTTCATTTGATATGAGTGTTTGTACCGGGCTGCCTAAAGTATGTTCAATCTTGGCTAAACGTTGTGGATTGATATCGATAATCGTCACATTGGCACCTAAGCCGCAGGCTAACTTGGCACTATTAAGACCGACAACGCCACCCCCAATAATCGTAACATTCGCCCGTTTCACTCCAGGGACCCCCCTAATAAAATGCCAGGTCCACCATGATTTTTCTCTAATAGATGAGCGCCAATTTGTACCGACATACGTCCGGCTACTTCGGACATGGGCTTCAGTAGTGGAAGCGTGCCTTTGTCAACCATTGTTTCATAAGCGATACTGGTTACTTCACTGTCTAATAAAGCTTGGGCTAAGTCGAGATCGGCTGCTAAATGTAAATAAGTAAATAGAATTAGGCCTTTGTGGAAGTATGCATATTCTTCTTTCAAAGGCTTTTTTACTTTGATAACCATCTCTGCAGCCCAAACTTTGGCAACTTCTTCAACTAAAGTGGCTCCGGCTGCTTGATAAGCTTCATCATTAAATCCAGATTTTAAACCGGCTTGATGTTCAACGATAACTTGGTGGCCGTCGTTGATTAATTCTTTAACATTGTCGGGGGTTAACCCCACACGATTTTCATTGATTTCTTGTTCTCTTGGTAAGCCAATAATCATGGTCATGACTCCTTCAAAATGATGTTTTTATTTGATAATTATATCACAAAACAAAGTAAATAGAACATCCTTAGAAAAGCGTTTTTATAAGAATATCAAACAATCAGCTATTTTTGGAGTATTGAGTATTTAAATCAGCATTCTTAGCGCTTTGTTTCGTTTACTGTAGGAAACTCATCTTATTTTCATCTTTTTCATAGTAAAAACGCAAAAGACATTTGGATGGATTGTTTTCATAGAAGCAAGTTATTACTAAAATTTATTCACAAAGATTAGTGGATATTTCACAAAGTTAGTTTTACGTGACTAATTGTGACCGAATTTGTTTGTAATTTTCATAAAAAATGCTTTCATTGTGATTACACTTTGTACTAGTGATTTTTCAAATTGTTAGCCTCATCATTTTCAAAGCTGTTTTACATTATAAAAACGCTTGCAACACAAATTGAACCTAAGCTATAATTCAGTCAATGTACCAAATTTAGAATTTTTATCGATATATTTATTAAACAATATTGAGAGAGGGGGACTCGGTATATAGGTGTTTTATAGATGAATCTATTAAGCAAAAAATGTTATCGATGCATTATAATACGAGGGAGTACAAGCAAGAAATTTAGAATTTATTTATAGTGAAAAGAGGAGGTGAAAGGGAGTGGAACAACCTTATGAGATTAATCGTTATGCTTTAGAAAAAGCCATCAATCAACGACGTTTAAAGGCTTGTCAGGTTGCAGACCAAGTTGGTATTTCCCGCAACACGATGTCACGTACGCTTCAAGGGCATACGATTCCCAGTTTAGAGGTAGTTAACTTAATTAGTCGCTTTCTGAAATTAACAGACCGTGAGATTATTCGCATTTTTCATCCGAAATTTTAAAGGAGGCTATTCGATGAAGATAGAGTGTTTATTGGAAGAATATGAATTATTGATCCATCAAGTTTTGAAAGAGTACCAGATTTATCCAAACCGTCATGACTATGAAGATTTTGCTCAGGAATTACGCCTTCATTTATTTGAGGAATTAAAACGCTTGTTAACATCAAAACACCAAGTGGAAAATATGGAAGCTTACTTACGGCACGCGATGCGTTGGCGGTTGTTTAAATTGTTACGCCAACAAAAGCGTCATCAATGGGTACCAGTAGAGGAAACCTTTTTGATTAATCAAACCCAAGAAGATGCTAATTTAGTCTTTAAAGAATTTGTCTTGTCTCTACCCAATACGTTAACACCTCGAGAACAGGAATTCTTGCAGTATTTGTATGAAGGCTATCATTTAACGCAGTTAGCCGAGATTTATCACCGTGAATATCGCACGATTCGTCGTTGGCGCGATCGTCTGATTGAAAAGTTGAAGCGCGAAGATTGACTGTGTGGTAAATGAAAAGTTGAAGCGCGAAGATTGACTGTGTGATAAATGAAAAGTTGAAGCGCAAAGATTGATTGTGTGATAAACGAAAAGTTTAGGTCTGATGAGTGACTAAGTGAAATTTAAACGATAGAGCAGAATATGGACTAATTGATGACAGAAAGGAGTGCGCAAAAGGGTTCAGGTACTTATCGAACATTTAGAGCGTAGGGGCATTTTACTCATCATTGATGAGGTTGGGTCACTGTTACTTGGTTCTATGTACGTGTTAAAACTTTGTCAATTCAATATTCACTAGTCAATAAATCATCATTGATGTGTATTTTTGTCCAAAAAACGTGTTTTTGGGGTACTTACTAGGTGTAGCATCCGGAACTACAACAAAATTTTAAGGAGGTTGCCCGATGGCAAAAACATTTAAGAGTGGAAAATTAACCATGAAACTAGTAGGCGAGGATAAAAAAGCAGTTCGTACGATGAATTTTAATAATTTGATGAATGATGCGCCCGAGGAAGAGATTATAAAAGTTCGTAGTGCAATTGAAACATTAGTAGATGAACCGTTTAATAAAACCAACGTAACAGAAAATTACGAAATTGACTAGGAGGAATTAAGTTATGGCAGAAGTAACAACAACGAATTTAGAATTACAAATTAAAAATGCTGCAGGGAAAGCAAAAGTAGTGCGTGTGCCGGAACCAAGTTTAGGTTTAGACCGTGTGACGACTGAAAGAGCGGCTCAAGATTTAATCGAAGCCAATATCTTTGTAGATGACTCAGGGGATCCTTATGTAACCAATGTCGGCGCTCGTTACGTTAAACGTACTGTAGACGAAATCTACAATGTTGAAAACGAACCGGCTGTTTAAGGGTAAGTGAAGGAGTGGGTGCTTTGAACACCTGCTCCTTTTATCAAAAAGGAGGAATTGAAATGAGTCTGATTGAATTAGGCGCTTTAGCTAGTGCGTTAGTCGCCATCATTACCTTAATTACGAAACTCTATAATTTAATTGCAGCTATTCAACAATTAATTGGCCGCTTAGACTTTTTGCAGTCTGAGATTAATCACCATCATTTGATTCAAAAGCAATTAATTAAACTGTATGATCATCATGAACAACGCTTGAATCGCGTAGAACAAATACAGAAAAGAGGTAATCAGGATGCAGCTTAGTAATCAGTCTTATGATTTTCTAAAGTGGGTAGCATTGGTCTTTTTACCAGCATTTTCAGTATTAATTGGGGGATTAGGTCCGATATTTAATTGGTCAATGACCGAAAAGTGGGTAACACTGGTTAATTTATTAGCAGTATTTTTAGGTAGTTTATTACAGTTATCATCTAATAATTATCACAATCAAGGAGGGGGACATTATGCCGTCCAAACAAACTTTGCTTAATGAATTACAACAATATATTGGGATGGTTCAACATTCTTCTAAACATCAAGCAATGGTTGACGCTTATAACCGAGTCGAACCTTTACCAGTAGGCTATCGGGTCAAATATAGTGATGACTGGTGTGATTTATTTGTGACCTATATTGCTGATAAGATCGGTTTATCCAGTCAAATTGGACGTGAGTGTGGCGTTAATCGTCATCGTGAAATAATGCGTCAGAAAGGCATTTGGTTAGGAAAGGTAAGTCCACAAGTGGGAGATATTATCTTTTTTGATTGGGATGGCAATGGTTTTTGTGATCATATAGGATTTGTCATTCAAGTAGGGAATGATTTTGTGATTACAATAGAAGGGAATTCATTGCGCCAAGTTCGTAAGGTTTATTATCAAAAACAAGATTGGCGGATTGCTGGTTATGCTAGACCGGTTTATCAAGAAGCAACGGTCAACGCACCAGGAAAATCAGTTTCAGAGTTAGCATTGGAAGTTATCCGAGGGTTATGGGGCAATGGTGCTGAACGTGTTAGACGCCTTACCCAAGCAGGGTATGATGCGGTTGTAGTCCAGAAGCTGGTGAATCAAAAACTTTTAGGCCTAAAGAATTGAATAGTAACGAAAGGATCGCTGTACCAAGTTGGTAATGGCGATTTTTTTGGTTTAAAATTTGGCAATTTTGTAGTGGTGTTACCACCTTTGCCGATTTTGATACTTCAGTTTAGCTAGATAAAAATGTTTGTTTAGCCATATTCTCACCATCAAAATCAAGCACAAAAAACCACCCTTTAAAAGGATGGTTGAAAATTCATTATTTTACTAATTTTGCTAAACGTGACTTATCACGAGCTGCTTTATTTTTATGGATTAAACCTTTAGTAGCTGCGCTATCAATTTCTTTAGCCGCTAATTTGAATAATTCTTCTAAATTACCTTCGCCAGATTCTACAGCTGCACGGAATCTTTTGATTGCTGTACGCATACCTGATACGTGAGCAGTGTTACGAGCAGTTACAGTTTTTGTTTGACGGATACGTTTGATTGCTGATGGAGTATTTGCCATGTCTCGGTCACCTCTTTCTTCTCTTATTGGTGTGTAAGCCAAATATGACTTAGTCAACTTCCTTATTATACATGATAACTATTATACCTTGCAACTATATAATCAAAAAATCTTTAAATTAACTGTAAATTTTTTTGTGAAATGGGGGGTGATTTACATGAAAAGTATTTTATGACTTTCATTTTCAAGCTA
This sequence comes from Globicatella sp. PHS-GS-PNBC-21-1553, assembly GCF_033564055.1. Taxonomy (NCBI): domain Bacteria; kingdom Bacillati; phylum Bacillota; class Bacilli; order Lactobacillales; family Aerococcaceae; genus Globicatella; species Globicatella sp. PHS-GS-PNBC-21-1553. The sequence goes on along the minus strand of NZ_CP085470.1, from coordinate 363,935 downwards.
ATTTATTTTGAATCGTTCGATTTGCCACACCTTATGAATAAAGGTACAATAGAAGCGAATTGAAAGGATTAGAGGTGTCCAAAATGGATCAATTTAAATTAGTATCTCAATACCAGCCGAGTGGTGATCAACCGACGGCAATTAAACAATTAGTAGAAGGCTTGAATGAAGGCAAACGCGACCAAGTACTCTTAGGGGCTACTGGTACCGGAAAAACATTTACGATTGCGAATGTGATTAAAGAGGTCAATCGTCCTACTTTAGTGTTGGCTCACAATAAAACGCTAGCCGGCCAATTATATTCTGAATTATTGGAATTTTTCCCTGAAAACTCAGTGGAATATTTTGTTTCTTACTATGATTATTATCAACCTGAGGCCTATGTACCTGCCTCTGATACTTATATTGAAAAAGAGTCGAGCGTCAATGATGAAATTGACCGATTACGTCACTCTGCTTCTTCAGCGTTATTGGAAGGTCGTGATGTGATTGTGGTCGCCTCTGTTTCTTGTATTTACGGATTAGTCGATCCTAAAAACTATCGTGAACATGTATTGTCGATTCGTCAAGGCCAAGAAATCAGTCGCAATGCCATTTTAAATCGTCTAGTCGAAATGCAGTTTGTCCGAAATGATATTGATTTTCAGCGGGGAACCTTTCGTGTGCGTGGCGATGTACTGGAAATTTTTATGGCTTCACGTGAATCAGAAGTTATCCGAGTGGAATTTTTTGGCGATGAAATTGATCGTATTCGTGAAGTGGATGTTTTAACCGGTGAAATTCGTCGAGACTTAGAACATTATCCTATCTATCCGGCAACTCACTTTGTGGCCAATGAAGATCAAGTAACGCGTGCAGTCGAAAGCATTCGTCAGGAATTAGAGGAGCGTTTAGAAGAATTACGCAGTGAGCATAAACTATTAGAAGCGCAACGTTTAGAACAACGAACGAATTATGATATCGAGATGTTATTAGAAATGGGTTATTGTAGTGGGATTGAGAATTATTCACGTCATATGGATGGTAGAGCACCAGGACAAGCACCGTATACTTTATTAGACTTTTTCCCAGACGATTATTTAGTGGTAGTCGATGAGTCTCATATTACGATGTCGCAATTAAGAGGGATGTATAATGGAGACCGTGCACGTAAACAACAATTAGTCGACTATGGTTTCCGTCTGCCAAGTGCCATTGATAACCGTCCATTACGCTTAGAAGAATTTGAAGAGCGAGTTAATCAAATCATCTACGTTTCAGCCACTCCAGGTCCTTATGAATTAGAACGTACTAATGGTGAATATGCTGAGCAAATTATTCGTCCGACTGGCTTACTGGACCCATTAGTTGAAGTTCGTCCGATTAAGGGTCAAATTGATGATTTAGTGGGCGAAATAAATAAACGTGTTGAGAGAAATGAACGAGTGTTTATTACGACATTAACGAAAAAAATGTCCGAAGACTTAACCGATTATTTAAAAGAACTTGATATCAAGGTCAAGTATTTACATAGTGACATAGTCACCTTGGAGCGGACAGAAATTATTCGTGACTTACGATTAGGTGTCTTTGATGTTTTAGTCGGGATTAACTTATTACGTGAAGGTTTAGACGTTCCGGAAGTATCTCTTGTTGCGATATTAGATGCAGATAAAGAAGGATTCCTGCGTAGTGAACGCTCGCTAGTGCAAACGATTGGTCGAGCTGCTCGTAATGAGAACGGTCAAGTAATAATGTATGCGGATGTGATCACTCAATCGATGAAAAATGCGATCGATGAAACTAACCGTCGTCGTGGGATTCAAATGGCTTATAATAAAGAACACGGTATTGTTCCAAAAACGATTAAGAAAGAAGTACGCGACTTAATTCGTATTACACATGATGTTCAAGGGGAAGAACGTGAAGAAAACTTATTGGTACAGTTTAAAAACCTTTCAAAAATGCAACGCGAAGAAGAGTTGGAGCGCCTAACGATGGAAATGAAAGAACATGCCAAAAATATGAATTTCGAAGCAGCAGCCGAGTTGCGTGATATTATAATGGAATTAAAAGCCGCTTATGGGCATAAGTTAAATAAATAAAAGCCTGTGAACCAATAAAAAAGACAGTAAGCTGTAGGATGCGAGTGTCATTTATTTTAAAGCGTGTGTGCTTTAGTCATAACAAGACAGACTATTATGTTGCGGATGGTATCAGGTAGTTGCGTAGTATCTGAATGGATTAGCATCAGTGCTAATCATTGTATTCTGCCTAAAGACACGAAAAGTGTTAAATATATATCACCGGCGATAGGCAAGTAGTTGTATGTTGGCTGAAATTACGAAAATTGTTAAGGATTCATATATCGCCGAAGGGCCAATACATATATGTTGGCTGAATTCATGAAAACGTGTCAGAGTGATACAAAGTTAGCGTCAAAACATCAACTTTTAAAATTGTATTATCTGTCAAAAACGTCAGCATCTTTAGAAAATAAAATATATTTTATGATGTTTAACTAAATTTGATGAAAGTGTGAATTAAAAAAGACCTTTTATTAAGTAGTTAGACTTTACAGTGAAATTCATTGAATAAGCTATTTTCCTGTGATATTATAGGCACATAGTTAGAGAGATAGGAATTTAATCATAATTTCTATTATTAAGTAATCAAGTTTATGGAGGTCCTAAAATGAAAAAATTAAGTAAATATTTATTAATCTCAGCGTTGACCTTAGGATTAGTGAATCCAGTTTTCGCACAAGAGGAAACAACGACCGAAGAAGAGGTCACAACCGAAGCAGTGAGTGATACAACGGTTGAGGAAACCGTTGATGAAACAGTATCAGATGGTTTAGATGAAACTGAAGATGTGATAGATGAAATGACCGAAGCTCCGGCACAGTATGTGATTGAAAATAGTTCAACACGCAAGTTTGTCTTTGATAATGAAGAAGTAGTACCTCAACCTTGGGAACAAGTGAAGGATGCTGCGGCCGCAACTGAAGCAGAAGATGGCTTAAAAGACATGAATATCGAATGGGGACGTTTAAATACTGACTTATATAGTAGTGACGAGGTAGTATACGAAGCGGGGACACCGGTTTTCCGTGTGGTAAACCATGACACGAAAAATACCAGTGATTTTGCTATTTTTGGTACGATTACATATCCAGGTGCTGAAACTTATGGACATGTAGCTGCACAATATGTTGACTCTGAAGGCTTTACATATGTAGAAGATGCTGGCACTGAATCAGTAGATGTCTTTACTCAAGCAGAAGCTTTTAAATCAGCAGCTTTAGAAAATGCTACTGCACGTTTGAATCCGGCTTTAGATGACGAATTACCACCATTAACAGAGCAACCATTATTTACTGGAAATGCTGAAGGTGTGTTCGAATTAACTCCAAAAGAAAATGAAGAGACAACTGTTGAGGAATCTGAAGACACAACTGCTGAAGGGGACGAATCAACAGAAGAATCTGAAGAGACAACTGCTGAAGGCGACGAATCAACAGAAGAAGCTGAAGACACAACTGCTGAAGGCGACGAATCAACAGAAGAATCTGAAGACACAACTGCCGAAGGTGATGAAACGACAGAAACAACAACTGAAGACGATGAAACAGCAGAAACAACTGAAGAAACAAGTTCTGAAACGTCTGCTGAAAGCGAAACAACAGCATCTGAAGAACAAACTTATAAAGTTGCCGAAGGTGATACGTTAAATAAAATTGCTAAAGAATTTGGTGTAACAGTAGAAGCATTAAAAGCTGCCAATAATTTGACTGATGATAATATTTTTGTTGGTCAAACACTTAAGATTCCAGCAGAAGGGGAAACTGAAGACACTGGTAACGCAGAAGAAACACCAACTCAAACTGAAACAACTACTTTAGCAGTCTCACAAGAAACTTCTGTAATCACCACTACAACGAAGGATGGCAAATCTTTACCACAAACAGGTGAAAGAAACGCTACAATTGTAATCGTGGGGGCTTTAGTTTTAGCAGGATTAGGTGTCGCTTTAATTACCTTTAATAAGAAAAAGGATAATAAATAATTATTAAGTCTCTCTTTCAACAACCAAAAGTTTGAAACTTTTGGTTGTTTTTTCATTTTAGTGTGTGCGCATACCAAGCAAAAAGCATCAAATTCTCGCTTTATTTGCCTATCTTCGCACAGTTGAGAGTTGGCTAGAAGTAGAAAATTGAATGATTCTCGCTTCGTCCGCCTCCCGCCCACAGTTGAGACCACTCAACCACTGCGCTTTAATTAAATCGATAGAACCAAAAAATAATTTTTAAAGTTCTGGCCCAACCTTTTACACAATAAAAAAAATCCCTAGTTCTTTATGAAAGAGTACTAGGGATTTAAATTTTATTAAGAGAATGAGTATAAAAAATTACTGGCTCACCTTCTTAATGTCTACATCAAATTAGCGAGTAGATTTTAAAATAAATGAAACTACCAGAATAAGAATAATCGCTCCTAATAAGGTTGGAATAATTGCAAAGCCGGCAACTTGTGGTCCAAAGTTAGAGAATAAATTACCACCGATCATTGAACCTATAATTCCCGCAACAATGTTACCAATTACACCACCGGGTAAATCTTTTCCTAAAATTAAGCCTGCTAACCAACCTAATACTCCTCCGACAATTAATTGAATAATTAATCCCACTATAATTACCTCCTAAAATATTTTTATAAACTTTCTTTTATTTAGTTTATATCTATATCATATATGAAAAAGAGGGGTAAATGCAAATATTTTAATTTGATAATCAATTATTATTTTTAAGTAAATTTTTCTAATATGGTCAGTGTCAATTTTTTGTTATAAATACGTTTCCATGTTATAATAGTAATTGTAAAGTACATTCAGAATATAGGTCTAACAACGGATAGCTTGTTTTATCCATGACATAATATTCGGAAAAACCAAGAGAAACAGAGAGACTCAGAAGGGTGTGAAATGACCTTCTAAATATATTTTACGAGGAGTGAATAAAATGGGAAAATTTAAAAAAGGATTAGGTTTTGGTGTCGCAATTGTAGGAGCTTATTTATTAGCAGAGAAATTTTATCCAAAACAAACCGAGCATTATAAAAATGAAATGGGCAAACGATACCAAGATGCTAAAGATGAATTAAATGTATTGAAAGATAAAACAATTGAACAAGGTCAAGATTTTGCTAGTCTTGCAGGTCTTGCATCTGATGAAACAAAAGAAAATTTTGCACATGCTCAAAAAGACGTTGTTAAATCATTAAAAGAATTATCAGGTAAAGTAGGTAAAGTAGTTTCAGATACAAAAAATAATCTTACTGACTTAGATGATAATGATAAAGTGGTAGATACGTTAGTTAAAGGTGTTACACAAGTTAAGGATGAATTAACGAGTTCATTCGATGAAATCTTAAGTAGCTTTAGTACTCTAAAAGATGGGGTAAAAGAAACGACAGATGCTGCTCTTGAGCTTTCAGAAGAAGTCGTGAGTGAGTAATTTAATAATTGTTAGTGAATGATCTACATAATTGACTGAATGGATAGGGCTGGGGATACTTTGAATAGTGGTCTTAGCCCTTTTTCATTCTATAATTATCAAGACTGTCTAATATTAGTATATAGGTGGGTTTGGAAGAACCTTAGGGAACCAAACCTACTTTTTTTGTGTTTTAAGCAAATATTTATATAAATGCCAACATTTTAAAAGTAATTTTTGTTATTATATAATAAGAATATATTTGAAAAGTTGAGCGGGTGAGAGAAATGAGTAAGAAGAAGCGAATACTGAGTTATGATGGGATTAAAGGGATATCGATTATTGCGATTATACTTTATCATCTTTTTCCTAGTTATTTACCGGGTGGTTTTTTAACCGTTAATACCTTTTTAGCACTGGGAGGGTATTTCTTTACTTATAAAGTAGAGCAAATTGAATTTAATAGTGCGAAACGTGATTGGTCATCAATTTGGCATTATTTTAAAAATACCCTATCAAGAATCTTTTTCCCATTGCTTTGGATGATGGGATCAGTCGTAATTGGATTGTTACTTTTTGATCGTACGCAGTTATTATCGATTCGTGATGATTTATTTTCAGGTTTATTTCTCTATAATAATTTGTATCAAATTTCTGCTGATAAATCTTACTTTGTTAGGATGACGGAAGCGTCATTATTTACTCACTTATGGTATAACAGTTTATATATTCAATCGTTTGTTTTGGCGATGGTAGGGGTCTTCATTACTAAATTTTTAAATCTTAAAGGGGCCGTTAAAGCAATTATCTGGTCTTTAATTGCCGGTGTGAGCCATTTTGCATTATTATGGCTTTATGTGCCTGGTCAAGACCCTTCGCGTGTTTACTATGGAATTGATACGCGCTTTTCTTCTTTTGTACTGGGGATTATGACGGCCTATATGATTCCGGTCTTATTAAATCTATTTTATAGAGTCAAAGCCAAAAAAGTATTGTATTACATTATTGGTATCATCAGTTTTATCGGTTTTATGGGCATGCCATTTTTTGTTAAAGACCAACAACCCGAAACCTATTATTTCTTTATGCCCCTGTATTCCGTTTTGAGTATGTTGCTTATCTTTTCGATTACCGTTGGGGTGCCATTAGTGCGTAAAGTCTTTGAAATTCAGCCTTTGCCTTGGATTGGGCGCCGTTCATATTCTTATTACTTATGGTATTATCCGGTTATTGTTTTATGGTTCAAATTACAACGTCAATTTGATGGACGAATGTATTGGCTTTATCTATCGATTGCGATTTCTTTAGCACTAGTCAGTGAATTGACTTATCAATTGATTGAGCGCCAACGTTTGATTCTTCCTTTTACTACCAGTTTTAATTGGAAAGAAGATTGGCGTGAATTTCAATTAAATAATCGTAATCTATGGTTAGCGCCAGTTGGCTTAGTATTATTTGTGATAATGGGAGCGGGTTGGGTGATGGCGCGCAATGATAAACCCTTAACGCAATTTCAATTAGAGTATCAATTAAAGCAAGTTCAACCAAGTTTATTTGAAATTGCTGACAAAGATGAGCGTGCGATTAATAAAGTAAAAACGAGAGTTGAGCAGCTAGAAAAAGAATTAGATACAGTATTGATTTCAAAAATTGAGACGGAAAACTTCTTTGACATCGCTAAAAAGGCTTTAGTTCAAACATCAGGTGTGGGTGAGGAAGTCACTCAAATTACCAATGATAATGCCGATGTTATTAATGAAATCAATGCGCTTGATCCTGAGTTAGCCGCTTTAGTACCAGATGAAGTGAAATTATTTGCTTCGAAGATTCGTGTTAGTTTCTTTGGGGATTCACTGATTTTATTATCAGCTCCCAATGCGTTAAATGTGTTTTTGAACTCTAATGATTTAGGGATTCAAAGTTTACAAATTTGGAAAGCGGTCGGTGTATTGACGGATTGGATTAGTAGTGGAGAAGTGAATGATATACTTGTGATCAACTTGGGTACGAATGCAGGTTTAGACGATCAAGGAATGGAAGATTTTATCGCGGCAGCTGGTGACCGTCAATTGTTCTTTGTGAATTCAGACTCAGCGGTTGAACATCGTGATTCTGTTAACCAAATTATTAAAAAGTTTGCAGAAAAATATGACAATGTCCATGAATTAGATTGGTATAGTTATGCGAAAGACCATCCCGAATTTTACTGGGAAGGTGAAGGCGTTCATCATACACCAGAAGGGGCCGATGAATTTGCTGCCTTTACCGCTAAAGAATTATATCGTTTCTATAATGGGCAAGTGCCAGAGTAAGCAGTGACGGTTGATTTTAACTAGTGAGGTCATCTTTTTGATTCCTTACTTTAATATTTGGTAAAAATATTAAGAAAAGAGCTCTTACCCCTTGCAACTTCTGTCAATTTCATGTAAATTATATAGGTGGTCGTCTGTCGCTGTGTAATACCGATGTTTGACTATGCAATTATTAATTACCCATCCTTAGTTTTGCGAATCACCAACGCATTACTTTGGATGTGGCATACTTTAAAAGAAAGGTGGAAAATATTATGGCAATTTCTAAAGAACGTAAAAACGAAATCATTAAAGAATATGCTATTCATGAAGGAGACACTGGTTCACCAGAAGTACAAATCGCTGTATTAACTGAAGATATCAATGTTTTAAATGATCATATTCGTACACACAAAAAAGATTTCACATCTTATCGTGGACTTATGAAAAAAATTGGTCACCGTCGTAACTTATTAGCTTACTTACGTGATAAAGATGTTCAACGTTACCGTGAACTTATCCAACGTTTAGGTCTACGTCGTTAATTCATCGAGACTTTGAAGGATGGCTCACGCCATCCTTTTGTTTTATTGATTTGTTATTTTACATCCAAGAACCAAACGTACCTATACAAATATGAGCCTATGTTTTAATAGGTAGGTTGATATTTGTTTAGCTATGTTGAAGTCTTGGATAAGATTTTATAAAAGGAGTTTATTATGGCAGAAAAACAAGTTTTTAGTACCACTTTAGGCGGTCGTCCGTTAACCGTCGAAATCGGCGAATTAGCCAAGCAAGCCAATGGTGCGGTTTTAGTCCGCTATGGCGATACCGTTGTCTTAACAGCAGCAGTTGCTTCTAAAAAAGCTACTAGTGGGGATTTTTTCCCATTAACTGTTAATTATGTTGAAAAGATGTATGCGGTAGGGAAAGTACCAGGAGGCTTTATTAAACGTGAAGGGCGTCCTTCCGAGACAGCGACGTTAACGAGTCGTTTAATTGACCGTCCAATTCGTCCAATGTTCCCAGAAGGAGTACGAAACGAAATTCAAATTACCAATACAGTTTTATCAGTTGATCAAGATTGTACGCCAGAGATGGCGGCGATGTTAGGTTCGTCTTTAGCTTTAGCAGTATCTGATATTCCATTTGATGGTCCAATTGCTGGCGTTAATGTAGGACGTGTCAATGGTGAATTAATCATCAATCCAACCGTTGCTCAAGATGAAGAGTCTGATATTGAATTAACGGTAGCTGGAACCGCTACTGCAATTAACATGGTAGAATCGAGTGCTAAAGAAGTTTCAGAAGCGGAAATGCTAGAGGCATTATTATTTGGACATGAAGCAATTAAGGAATTAGTCGCTTTCCAAAATGAAGTAGTAGCTGCTTGTGGTAAAGAGAAATTTGAGTTAACCTTAGCGACACCAAATGAAGAAATTGTCGCAACTGTTAAAGAGCGTTACCAAGATATTATGGTAGCGGCTATCCAAACCGAAGAGAAAAAGCGCGCGAAGCAGCGGTTGAAGCTGTTATGGAAGCAGCCCAAGAATTTTTCAATGATGAATTAGGGGATGCTGCTGATAAAGAAGAATTATTAAAAGACGTCAAAACAGCGTTACATGATTTAGAAAAAGATGAAGTACGTCGTTTAATTACGAAGGAACGTGTACGTCCGGATGGTCGTAAGATTGACGAGATTCGTCCATTAAGTTCATCCGTTGGGTTATTACCGCGTACCCATGGTTCTGGTTTATTTACCCGTGGGCAAACGCAAGCATTATCTGTTGCGACTTTAGCACCTTTGGGTGAACATCAAGTGATTGATGGTTTAGGAGCAGAAGATATGAAACGCTTCATCCATCATTATAATTTCCCTAACTTTTCAGTCGGTGAAACAGGACGTACGGGGAGTCCAGGGCGTCGTGAAATTGGACATGGTGCTTTAGGTGAGCGTGCATTAAAAGAAGTGATTCCTTCTGTTGAAGATTTTCCTTATATGATTCGTGTTGTGTCAGAAGTGTTAGAATCGAATGGTTCATCTTCTCAAGCATCAATCTGTGCGGGAACTTTAGCATTAATGGATGCTGGGGTACCAATTAAAGCGCCAGTAGCTGGGATTGCGATGGGATTAGTGATGGAAGGCGAAGACTATACGGTCTTAACCGATATCCAAGGTTTAGAAGATCATTTAGGAGATATGGACTTTAAAGTGGCGGGTACTGCCAAAGGTATTACGGCTTTACAAATGGATATTAAAATCCAAGGGATTACGGAAGCTATTTTAACAGAAGCTTTAGAGCAAGCGAAAAAGGCGCGTGCTGAAATTCTAGATGAATTAATTAGTACTTTAGCTGAGCCACGTAAGGAATTAAGTCCGTATGCACCGAAGATTGAATTAATCACAATTGATCCTGACAAGATTAAGGTAGTCATTGGTCGTGGTGGTGAAACCATCAACGGCATTATTGATGCGACTGGTGTTAAGATTGATATTGATCAGTCGGGTGCCATCAGTGTGGCGTCATCTGATGCTGAAATGATTCAAAAAGCAATTGATATGATTAATGCATTAGTTAAAGAAGTTGAAGTGGGTGAGACTTACGAAGGGATTGTCCGTCGTATTGAAAAATTCGGTGCTTTCGTAGAAGTGTTACCTGGTAAAGACGGTTTACTTCATATTTCAGAATTAGAGCATCGTCGTGTGAACAATGTGGAAGATGTCTTAAAAGTGGGCGATACGGTTCAAGTGAAAGTAATTGAAATTGACGATAAGGGTCGTATCAATTTATCGCGTAAGGCATTACTACCTAAAGATTAATCGAATAGTCAATGATTTGAATGCTGGATTGTCCGTGTGGATGGTCCAGTTTTTTGTTTTGTTGGTAAGGATGATAGTTGGTTAAAGGATGTTGCGGAGTGAATAATTTTCGCTTATGAGTCATTATTAAAGTGTAATGGTGTTTTTCATAATTCGTTAGTAGATTGTTATTAAAGAGCAATGGCACCGTCTTTCTGTTCACTTCGTGGAACATACAGACTTAAATTCTTGAGGTTTTCTAATTCACTGAAGTGAAAAGAAAACTCATGCAGAATTTATGCTTAACATTGCTAATAACAATCTACTAACTTATTATTATGCTTAGCGTTGCTATAATGACTCATAAACTAACTGTTAATCATTCATAAAAAAGGGAAAGAGAAAGAGAGGGATTTAAGCGGGTGAAATTTTCCTCACGAAAAATTTCTGCTGATGCTTTTCACCTAGGGAAAGGTAATATGTAGATTGCGGTTATATTAGACTTTAGCCGAATGTCATCGGGTCCGACTAGTATAGCTAGCGTCAGTTGATTGTATGTTGCGCTGGTTTAAAAAGTTCGTGCTAGTCTAAAATCAGCGTTTTCGCTTATCTTAATACCTACTGGTTGGTCGCTGTGGTAATGCTGTAGCTCTCCTAATATTCTTCATTAGGCCGGACAAAACTTTAAAAATTCCGTTTGAATCCTTTTTTTATTTTATAGCGCAGTGGTTGAATGAAATCAAACTGCGTCTAAAAGTCTTGTTTGATACCTACTCCCATTCCATTTTAAAGTGACTCCACTAAGTAAAGCAAGGGGCTTTTATCCTTTCCTCTAGGCTATTTTCTTTGAGCATTCCGGTCGGTAGTCTTGATTAATCTTGACAATGTGACACGGTGTCACTTATAATAAATTCAAGCAGAGTGACACTGTGTCATTTTTATAGAAAGTGAGGTGATGGTGGTGCCGAAAGCAACATTTTACAATTTGTCAGCGGACAAACAAGCTAAGATTTTGTCAGTTTTGAAGACTGAATTTTCATCAAAGCCTTTTAGTGAGGTTACGGTGAAGACAATTATTGAGCAATTGGGGATGGCACGGGGCAGTTTTTATCAATATTTTGAGGATTTAGAAGATAGTTATTTTTATGTGCTTGATCAAGAGACTGAAGATATTCATTTAAAATTTTTAGAGTGTCTTACAGAACAGGCTGGCGATCTTCATGCAGCATTGCAGAATTTTGGTCAGGCGATGAGTCAGTTTGTATTCGATCAGGATAAGTATGATTTGTATTATTATCGCTACTTACATTGGACGGATGCTTTGTCGAGCGATTGGCATCAAAAGAAACGTTCATATTACCAATCTTTCTATGCGAAATTAAATGGGCTAGACTTGGATTTAGAAGTGATGCAATATGTAAAAGTGGTCGTTCATGGATTGATTGAGCGTATTTTTCGGGATAATTTATCTCAGGAACAGTTTTTATCTATATATCAACAACAAATGGAATGGATTGAAAAGGGGATTAAGGAATGAATTTTGGCGAGAGTTTATTTGATATCGCTTATTTAGTAATAGTAGTAGCCTTAGGTGTAAGGTTATTATTAGAAAATAAAGCGGGTGCTAAATTATTTGGTTTAATGGCTATTATTTTAGGGGTAGGGGATAGTTTTCATCTACTGCCACGAGTTATTTCACATTTGAGTCCAGGAGGATTTGAAGCTCATACTGCTGCTTTATCATGGGGACAGTTTGTGACGAGTATTACGATGACACTATTTTATGTGCTTTATTTTTATTTCTACCGTCGTCAAAGTGGTGATGATTCCTCAACTAAAAGGTGGCTTGTTTACGGATTAGCAGCCTTAAGAATTATTTTGGTAGCTTTACCACAAAATCAATGGGGAACGGCTGAAGGCAATTATTTATTCGGTATTTTACGAAATATTCCGTTCTTAATTTTAGGCATCTTACTTATTTATTGGTCTTACCAACAACGAGATAAAGAGGGCCTTAAACATATGTGGCTACTTATTTTATTAAGTTTTGCTTTTTATCTACCAGTAGTTTTATTAAGTGATAGTATCCCAGCAATTGGTGCCTTAATGTTACCGAAAACAATTTGTTATTTACTAATTGTGATTTTAGGCTATCGTTACTTTAAGGGAAGTTTTACAGCGCAAGATGTTTTAGGAATGTCCTTTACATTTTTAGTGATGGGATTAGTTGCCGGCGTCTTTTATCGCGAGTTTACTAAAATGAACAACTTTGTCGGCGATACACGCTTAAGTGTGTTACATACGCACACATTAGTACTTGGATTTGTGGTATTATTAATCTTTTATCTACTAATTAGAAATTACTCCTCGGATCGTGTATTAGGTATTAAAAAATCATATTTAATCTATATTAGCGGGTTAACCTTTACTTTAGTCATGATGGTTTTCATTGGCATCTATCAAATTACCGCTCAAGGACAAGATTTAATTAATATTAAAGCAATCGAAGGGATGTCTGGTTTAGGTCACATTATTTTAGCAGTCGGTATGACGAAATTACTGGTGAAAATATATCGTTTAGAAAATATCCAAATTAAATAATATTTACAGGTTTTGCCCTTGTTATGTCCCTGTGGGAATTAGCTCATGCCTATCATTAGGTATGGGCTTTTTATTTGCATTAGGCGCTACAGTATTGTTAAGGGGAGGAGTTTTTAATATGGAGAAAAATATAGTTATCAACCAGGTTGAAATATTTTTATGAACATTGGCTTATACAACCCCAAGTGTTTGTAATTTATTGGTACTATAACTTTATGAAAGATTGCAGAAGAGCCATTAGTTTGTCTCGTAATTAAATGACTTTGAATCCTACTTTTTAGTATTAATAATGATATTGATAAAACTTCACTTGAGGAAACGCTTATAAAAGTCTACAATAGACTTAGTTGATTATGTAAAAGTTAGGAGCATACTATGAAATTCAGCAGTAGAAAAATTCGTTTAATGGGAACTATTATCGAAATTAAAATTTTACATCACGATGCTGAATCGATTTTGGATGAAGCGGAGTCATTATTACACCAATATAATATGCGTTTTAGTGCCAATGATAGTCGTTCCGAGTTGATGCAAATTAACTTAAATGCCGGTGTGCAACCTGTTATGGTCCATCCTGAATTATTTGAGCTAATTGAATTAGGTTTATCACATAGTTTGGCTCCTGGAAGTCATTTGAATATCTTGATGGGACCAGTGGTTCAATTATGGCGTATTGGCTTTGATGATGCGCAATTGCCGACCGATACAGAGATTATGAAGCAATTAGCTTTGACCAATCCTAAAAAGGTTCAGTTAAATAAATGGGATTATTCGGTTTATTTAATGGAACCTGGTATGAAAATCGATTTAGGAGCCATTGCGAAAGGGTATATCGCCGATAAAGTTTGTGCGATGTTAAAAGATCGAGGTGTTATGTCAGGTTTTATCAATTTAGGGGGTAATGTCTTAACCTTTGGCCCAGCGGTGCATCACGCTGATCAATTATGGGTGATTGGAATTCAAAATCCTCAGAAAGCTCGTGGCGAAAATATTGCGCTTTTAAAAATAGCAGAAGAGTCCGTTGTAACATCAGGAGTTTATGAACGGGTGCTTGAATTGAATGGACAGCGGTACCATCATATTTTCGATCCGAAGACAGGGTATCCGATGGCAACTAATATCGACAGTATTACGATTGTTTCTAAAAAATCCGTCGACTGTGAGATCTGGACGACCCGTTTATTTGGGAAAGATATTCAAATGATTATGAACGAAGTAGCACAGCATCCTGAATTAGAGGTAATTGTGATTACTAATGAAAATGAAGTGTTTTGTTCAAAGGGATTACACAATCGTCTGTTTATCAATAATTAGAAAATTTTTAATTGATTTTCAAGGGGTATTGATAAATCAAATAGATAGTACCAACGCTATTTAAATTAATGGTTTAGAGCGACAAATTTGATAAAAATTTAGTCTTAATAATCGAAAGGAGGTTTTAGTATCATTAAATCTAAGTGTTTAACAGAACATCATTGTATGCTGCAAGTCCCAATCTTTAATCATTTAGAAGCAGACTCGTTAGCGCTGATTCACCAAAAGATTCATGCTGTTGAGTTTAAAAAAGGCGAGTATTTGTTTCGTGCTGAGGAGTCTACTAATACTTTATACATTATTCAAAGTGGCGCTGTTCGTTTGTTTCATCTTTTAGAATCTGGAAAGGAACAGCTAATTCGAATTTTGAAACCGGGTGATTTTATTGGAGAATGGAGCTTGTTTTCACAAGATAGGCAATATGAGGACTATGCGTATGCTTTGGTTGATACTAAGGTATGTCAACTTTATGCTGATGATTTTAAAGAGGTTCTTTTAAGTTATCCGGCCGTATCATTAAAAATTTTGGAAGAAATGTCGCGTCGTTTACAAGCTTCAGAAAAGATGACCTCACGCGTAGCGAACGAGTCTGTTGGTACACGACTCGTCAATTATTTATTAGGGCAGCTACCTGGTCAAGCATCTGATGCTCATCTTATCAACTTGGAACTATCAAGAAAAGAGTTAGCCGCTTTTTTGGGGACCACACCTGAAACGATTAGTCGAAAATTTAAAGAATTGGAAACTTTAAATATCATTGAATCTTTATCTCCAAGAAAGATTAAAATTATTAATTTCGACGGCTTACTACAATATGAAAATTAGTAGCTTGACACTATACTAAGTGATTAGGAAAATCTGATGTTTTTTTAAAAAAACATCAGATTTTCATTTGTGAATATATAATTTCAATGTTAAAATAAAATTAATTTATAGATGAAGAATGTTCAAAAGACTAAGAAAATATTAGTGAATTTGTAATATCGATTAAAGCCTAGAACATCGGATTTTTTATAGTTGATGTGCTCTCTTCTTGGAATGTTTTTATTAAAAGTTACAAACTTAGGTATTGTTAGATTTTGGCAAGAGGAATCAAATATTAACAAAATGAGGTGTATAAAAAGTGAAACTGATTGGAATTGTTGGTACGAATTCAATTAAGTCTACTAATAGACAATTATTGGAATTTATACAGAAAAAATTTAGTGATAAAGCAGAAATTGAATTAATTGAGATTTATGAATTTCCAGTTTTTAATAAACCCGTTGATAAAACGGTTCCAGAAGCAGTGCAAAAAGCAGCTGATAAAATTGAATCTGCTGATGGAGTGATTATTTCGACTCCTGAGTATGATCATTCTTGTCCTGCTGTTTTGATGAATGCAATTGCTTGGTTGTCTTATGGTATTTATCCATTATTAAATAAACCTATAATGATTACTGGAGCATCATATGGGACATTAGGATCTTCAAGAGCTCAAAGTCAATTAAGACAAATATTAGATGCCCCTGAAGTAAAAGCACGTGTGCTACCAAGTTCAGAATTTTTATTAGGAAATTCTCTTCAAGCTTTTGATGAAGAAGGTAATTTGAAGGACGAGAAATTAGTAAATGATCTAGAACAAATTTTTGCAGATTTTACACTATTTATCGAATTTACTGCACAATTAGTTGAAGCTAAAAAGGCAATGGAGGAACAAGTTAAAAACTTTTCTTGGGAAAAATAAGTAAAGGAGCGATGTTAAGTGAAATTGATTGGAATTGTAGGTTCAAATGCCGAAATATCTTATAACCGTAAGTTATTACAATTTATACAGAAAGAATTTAAAGATTTATTCGAGTTAGAACTATTGGAAATAAAAGATGTTCCAATGTTTAATCAAGATTTTGATCAGTCAGATAGTTTTGCTGTTCAGTATATTTATAATAAATTAATTCGTTGCGATGGTGTGATTATTGCAACACCTGAACATAATCATACCATCCCAGCGGCTTTAAAAAGCACCTTAGAGTGGTTATCATTTAAATTACACCCATTCAAAAATAAACCGGTCATGATAATGGGGGCTTCGTATTTGGAGCAAGGTACATCACGTGCTCAAGTACATTTACGAAAAATTTTAGATGCACCAGGTGTTCAGGCATATGTTTTACCAGGAAATGAGTTTTTATTAGGTAAAGCAAAAGAAGCATTTGATGATATGGGAAATATTAAAAGTGCTGGGACAGTTACTTTTTTAAGAACTTGTTTGGAAAATTTTGTTAAATATATTGAGGTTATTAAACCTTTACAAGAACCACTACCGACACAACCTGAAGATTTATTTTGTAATAACCCAATCGAAACAACTATCACTGAAGTTGACCCTGATGATCCAGAGTGGGTGGAGAAGGCTGCTGAAGTAGTTGGAGCAGCAGAGGGAAATGATTATGTACGTTTAGACCATGGGGTGCTAACTGTTAATCAATTAGACCGATTCTTACGAGCTTTACCATTTGAAGTCACATTTGCGGATGAAAATAATCAATTCTTATATTATAATCATGCGCAAAATGCTAATACAATGATGGCGCCGCGTATACCGTCTCAATCAGGAAATCGTTTAGGAACCGTTCATCCTCCACGCACATATAAAAATGTGGAATATTTAATTGCGAATTTACGCGCCGGTAATCAAGACTATTTTAGAACCATAGTTCCGGGAACGGGCAAAGATATTATCAATGTGCATCATTATGAAGCCATACATCATGCTGATGGATCGTATGCTGGTATTAATGAAGTAGTCTTTAATTTTAAACCGTGGTTAGACTGGTATTTAAATGAGACTGGACAAAAATTAGTCAGTGCAACAAGTGAAGTGGCGACATCAGTCGATGCAACGAGTGGTGCTTCATCTAAAGGTCATACAGATGTCAGCCCTGAAGCAGATGCAACGAGTGGTGCTTCTGCTCAAGAAGCTAAATCAGCCAATACAACTATCACTGCAGTCGATGCATCTAGTGGTGCTTCAGAAAAATAGATGACCTGTTTGATAGAGATATTAGTCAATCATTCGAAAGTTAACTTAATTAGTTGTCGATAATTCTATCATAGATTAAAGGTGATTTAATAAGTCCAAGGAATTTTTATCAATTATTCTTTGGACTTTTAAATTATTTTCAAACCTTAAAGAATGCTATATAAACTCTCCTTAAAGTAGACAGTTGGAATGACACACTACTTTAGGGAGAGATTTTTTTATCAATTATAAATTTTCGTTGCGGTTAATAGGAGATAGTAGGGACGAAATAATAAATAAGAATTTGATTTTTTTACTTTGCATTTTACTGAATGAGTATAATAATGGACAAATCTTGATGTAGGCCAATTTTTTTAATCAATTCTTAAGATATACTTTGATTGTAAGTGGGTAAAAAATGAAAAGATGGTTTTTTAATCACAAAAATACGCTTATGTTGTTTCAATTATTACTCATAATTCTTGCTTTTAGTAACCATTGGCTTTTCAAAATGAGTGTGGTCACTGATTTTAGTTTTTTAGTCGCAGGGGTTTTGGGAGTTGTTCCATTATTAATTCAAGCAAATTAAAATTTAATTTTGAAGAGACAGTAGTTAATATGGAGATAATTAAAGAAAAAATTGAAGCGATAGGTTACCAGATATCAGAATCAAATAAAAATAAGGAGCAATCGTCATGTCACAATTAAGTATTTTCCTATTAGATAATGAAAAACAAATGAATTCATACATCCAAGCAATTTCCAAAGTGCATGTAAAAAATCATCCAGAAGTAATAGAAATCCAAAATTTATACCAAAATATTTTGGGGAATAATAAAAAAGGCCGATGGAAGTTTCTTATGAATTTAGACGATTAGATGAGATTACCAATCACTTTTCCACCCCAAAAGATGTATGCCAAACCTATGATGCGGTGATTGAATTTCTAAAAGAAGCATTTGATTTACATAATGAGTTAGTAGGTTATATTATCAAATAATCAATAGGTGGGATAGACAACATTGTTTAGTTGGGGTTTAGTATAAAGGATGTCATGCGAGTTGATAGTCGATAAGGTTAATTATTATATTATTGATTGCTTACCAAATTACACTTCATAAAACGTCTAATTAAATTCAAGAGTTAGTACAATTTAATAATATTGGCGCTTCAATTATATTGATACTGCAGATTCTTGCGATCGTTATCTCGCTTAGTTAAAGGAAACGGTAAAATTAACTTCTTATAATCAATTGGCTTGACTTATAGTCGGTAAAAGTATTTAATAGAGTGTATAGGGTTATTTAGAACTGTTATAATTAAAATGGTTTATAACTCACAACTTTAGAATATTAGATGTAAGGAAGGTTTTTATGACAACGATTATTAAAGTCGATAATTTGTCGATTGCTAATGAAAGGCAAGCAATTATCAATCAGTTATCATTTGAAATACAACAAGGAGAATTTGTTTCCATTACGGGTCAATCAGGTAGTGGTAAGAGTACAGTCTTAAAGTTTTTGGCTCAATTAAATGACCCAACTTTGAAAGTGAGTGGCAGTTATCAATTATTAGGAAAAGATGTCAATGACTACTCACCGATTGAATTGCGTCAAATTGTTTCTTATTTTTATCAAACACCGAGTTTATTCGGTGATACGGTCCGTGATAATTTAGCTTTTCCTTACGAAATTCGTCATGAAGAATTTGATGAACAACGTGCGATTGAAATGTTAAACAATGTGGATTTATCGCAAAGTTTTTTAGATAAAAATATTAAATCTTTATCTGGAGGCGAACGTCAACGTGTTGCCTTGATTCGTAATTTAATGTATCCTTCGAAAGTCCTGTTATTAGATGAGATTTCGAGTGCATTAGATTTTAATACGCGTCAAATTATTTGGTCATGGCTTGAAAGATATCATCAAGAGCATGGTGCTACTATCTTAATGGTCAGTCATTTAGATGAAGAGCATGAAATGACAGACCGTAAAATTGAAATTGTGAAATTAGCGGAAGGAAGTGATGTTAATGAGTAATAATTTACAAGCATCACCATTTTCATTAGTCTTAGCTTTTGTCTTTGTGTTAATGGCGATTGGTATTTCATATCGTGAGAAATTAAAATTAGAAAAAGAAATTGTCTGGGCCGTTATTCGAATGATTGTTCAATTAGTAGCCGTAGCTTATGTTTTAGGTTATGTCTTTGAAATGGACAATTTTTGGTTAACGTCAGGTATGATCTTAGTAATTGTGATTAATGCCTCCATCAATGCCGCTAATCGTGGTAAAGGATTAAATCAACCTTTATTGGTTTCCTTTATTGCATTAGCTTCGACGACTGTTTTAACATTGTCTATCTTAGTTCTGTCTGGAAACTTAAAATTTATCCCGTCACAAATGATTCCGGTTACCGGGATGATTGTCGGGAACTCGATGAAATCAGTCGGGTTAGTTTACTCAAATTTATTCCAATTATATAAAGATCAAGAACAAGCGGTTTTAGAGAAAATTTCTTTAGGCGCCAATCCTTATCAAGCGTCGCATAATGTCATTCAATTGACGATTAAAAATGGGATTCAACCAACAGTCGATGGGATTAAAACGACTGGTATCGTGAGTTTACCTGGGATGATGTCAGGGTTAATGTTAGCGGGTGTCGATCCTTTAAAAGCGATTGTCTATCAAATTATGGTGATGTTTATGATTATTGGGGGGACTTCCTTTGCGATGATCATTGCGACGTATTTGTCTTATCGCTCATTCTTTAATGATCGTTATCAATTAAACACTCGCTTAAAAGAAATACAATAATAGAAGTAAGACCTAGAGATTAGCTTGAAGCATTTTTCAGGTCATATGTGCAATAAATGCGAGAGTGGGGTTATATAAGCCAATTAAATTTTAGCCGTTTTTTATTAATGAAAGCGTTGGGATTGAGTGGCCTCAAACTGCGTCTTAAAGAGGTTAGACAGCAACTTGCAAATCTATGTACAGTTACTGCACTAATAAAAAACGCAGTGGTTGAGTGGCCTCAAACAAGTCGAAAGACGTAGTTTGAGGCCTACTCATCTGTGCGAGGGTAGGCCGACGAAGCGAAAATTATTCGATTTTCTACTTCTGGTCTACTCCCTTGGCTCTTATCTATATCGACTTAACCTTTTTTTGGTGGCAGTGGTAGTGTAATGATTATATTCGCTACTGCTAGCCACTTTTTTTGCGGAATCTTTTTGTGTATGGGTTTCTTAATCGTTATCTTTACAATGATTATAATTATTCTAAATAAAAACGTTTACACACCTTGAATTGTTGTTCGAATTTATTTATAATGAATATAAATAAGGAATTATTTTTTATTATTTAATTGTCGTAAAGATATGGTCGGTTTTGATTAAATGAAAGGTTGAGGAACGATGTTTAAATTTTTAACCAGCTCGATGCAAGGGCGTTTTCTAATATTTGGTGTAATTGCTTTAGTATTAGGTTTTATTACGATGGGGATGAACCCAGTATTAAGTAAAATCTTTTTCTATATTTCAATCTTTTTCTTAGGTTTTTTTGCTACTAAACATGCGATAACAGATACTATTAATGATAGGAAATTAAATGTTGACTTATTAATGGTGCTAGCAGCTTTAGGTGCCTGTTTAATTAATTATGAATCTGAAGGGGCATTATTATTATTAATTTTCGCTATCTCAGGTTTGATGGAAGAATATGCCGATGGGCGTTCAACTCGTGCCATCGAAGAGTTAATGTCACAAGTTCCAAAAACAGCGCAATTATTATTACCTAATGGGGAAACTAAAGAAGTATCGGTTGATGAGTTAAATTTAGGAGATACGATTGTAGTGGCAAAAGGGGCTCAAGTGCCCATTGATGGCAAAATCGATCGTG
This sequence comes from Globicatella sp. PHS-GS-PNBC-21-1553, assembly GCF_033564055.1. NCBI lineage: Bacteria > Bacillati > Bacillota > Bacilli > Lactobacillales > Aerococcaceae > Globicatella > Globicatella sp. PHS-GS-PNBC-21-1553. Next base: position 342,558 of record NZ_CP085470.1, on the reverse strand, counting down.
AATCTAATTTCAATGAGGCTGCTTTAACAGGTGAATCGGTGCCGGTTAGTAAAGTAGTAGGGGACGATGTGTTTGCGGGTACTATTAACTTAGGTGACTCTATTCAGATGGAAGTAACCAAATTATCACATGAAACTGTGTTCTCTAATATTATTCATATGGTTGAAGAGGCCGAACGTCGTCCGTCTAATATATCTAAATTTATTGATCGTATTGAAAATAAATATGTGATTGCGGTCTTAATCGCAGTGCCGATTTTCATATTGATTTTAATGTATGGAAGAGGTTTAACTTTCCAAGAATCGTTTTATCGAGGAATGGTGTTCTTAACGGTTGCGAGTCCATGTGCTTTGGTCGCTTCAGCAACACCGGCTACGTTAGCGGCAATTTCAAATGGTGCTAGAAATGGTATTTTATTCAAGGGTGGAGCCGCAATGGAAGCTCTATCTACAATGGATATGTTATTTTCTGATAAAACGGGTACGTTAACATATGGTAAATTTGAGGTGGTTGAAGCACAATTACCCGAAGAAGTCATTGCAGAAGTTGTTTATATGGAACAGTCTTCTTCGCATCCAATTGCCAAAGCGATTGTGAAGCATTTTAGTAATATTTCGTTAGAATCGGTCGATCAAGCGATACCAGTAAAAGAAATTTCTGGATCAGGGCTGGAAAAAGGTTCGATTCGTTTAGGTAAACCAAGTGACTTTATGGATTATGCTGACCCTAATCATTATTTAGAAGCACTACAAGCAGGTTTAACGGCGGTTATGGTAGCGCAAGGTAACGAAGTTGTGGGATACATTACTTTAGCGGATAAAATTCGTGAAGAATCGAAAAATGCAGTAGCTAATTTTAGCGATGAAGGCATTGATGTGGTCTTATTAACAGGGGACAATGAGCAAGTTGCGTCTTTAGTTGCTGATGAGATTGGAATTGAACATTATAAAGCAAGCTTATTGCCAGAAGATAAGATTCAATATGTCTTTGAAGAGCAAGAGAAAGAACATGTTGTCGGTATGATTGGTGATGGGATTAATGATGCGCCGGCATTAGCCAATGCTAATATTGGGATTGCGATGGGGTCCGGTTCGTCAGTCGCCATGGAATCTTCTGACGTCGTCATTGTTAAAAATGATTTGTCAAAATTATTTTATAGCTTTAAACTAAGTCAAAAATTAAACAAATTAATCTTACAAAATGTTATTTTTGCTATAGGGGTGATTATTACTTTAATCATCTTAAATATCATCGGTATTTTACCTTTACCTTTAGCGGTCGTTTTCCATGAGGGCTCCACGATTTTGGTTATTTTAAATGGCTTACGATTATTAATGGATAAGCCGAATGAAAATAAATGAAGTATTGAATCAAAAAGTATAATTCCAAACTAAAATTAATACAACATTGTCAATACTTCATATAAAATAAGACGAGTTATACGCGGAAGGAATTACTTCTAATGCGTTTAACTCGTCTATTGTTTTCATAATATGGGTGCGACTATTGAGTTGATTTCATCTATATGATGAGTGTAACTTTTATGTCATCTATCGTAAAATCTAAAATAGGATTGGAAATTTGATACAAACGTGAATAGGTTTTATAAAATATGATAAAATTATCGAACTTTATTTTAACTCAATAACCAGGTCATCGTCACACGATGTGATTCTTTCTACACCCATATTAGTGAATCATAAAGTTATATAGCACTATGCCTCTTCATTAGTTAGAGTTGAAGGCATAGTCGATGCTGAACCACTATCACTTGAATAACAAGTTTCAGGTTAATCATCTAGAAGATTCGCTTTTCGATCAAGAATCGAAACGACGATAATCTGTTTCATCGGGTTCAGGTGGGAAAGTATCTTTTTCTAATTGGTCGCTATAACGTTCAAGGACAGAATCAGATTGTTGGATTCCTTTCTCAACTTGATTAGCTTGATATTCGGTCATATTTTGGTTCATTCGTCCTAAATAAGGATCATTGGCTGGTCGTTCAGCTGCATCAATCATCGGATCTTCAATGGGTGGATCAACGACTTCGCGATAGGAAGTATCAGTTGGACCATCTATTGGATTAGCATGCTGTTGCTTATACATTGTTTCATTTGACTGGGGTGCATCATCAATCGGATTATTTATCGGCGACTGATGGGCATCTTTATCTTGAGAATAAGCTTTAAACTCACGTTGATCATCTTGTAAATTCGTAGGATCAATGACACTTTCATCTTCAATCATTTCACGCGTTGGTTCACCACCAGGATACTCTTCCAATTTCAATGAATCATTGTCATGATTAAATTCATTTGGTTGATGATTAACTAATTCAGCGGATTGCCTTTCTGCACGCTCCGCTTTAACTTTTTCGTGCATGAGGGCTTCTTTGGAAAAATCAGTTTTACCGGTTGAGGGTTGTTTAAAGGCATCAGCCTCTTTTTGAGAATGATTGAATGCATTATCAGTACCAGCATGTGCTTTAAAGTTAGTTAAATCATTGGCCGAATCAGATAACTTATCTTTGGTTGAGTCGCTTATAGGGTCATCTGTTGTATCGCTTAAGATGTCTTTTTTACGATAGACGCCTTTCATGCCAGCAGTGCGACTCGTATCGACTTTTCTACCGTAGGCCCGCTTAGGTAATTCACCTTCTTCGGATGGAAGCCATTCAGAGTTTGATGTTATTTCTTCTGGTGAATGACCATCTTTGTCATCAGTATCAACTTGGTCCAAGTTAATTGGACGCGCTTGATTTAATAAGGCTTCTTCTACTAAGACGACAATACTACCGTCCGCCACTAGTTCTTGGTATTCTTGTAATTGTTCTTCTTGATTGACTTCATTGTCATCGTCTTCATTAAGTGGGTTAATCATATTAATAATTTTTTGCCACCAACTATCAGACGCTTCATTAGAGTCGACTTCTAAGACATCAACACCTAAATCTAACAAATTATCATATTGACTATTTGTTGCGATAGCCATGTCACTAGAATTAATACCACGATTTTTTAACTCGTCGATTGCTTGTGCAGCTTGTTCATACGTCTCATACGTTCCGTAAATGAATTTTGTCATTTTAATCGCTCCTTCATTTGTATTGGCAATATTACTACTTTTCTTGGCTATTAAGACTAAAGTAATCCTAGACTGACACATACATATAATCATTTAGCAAAAGTTAACTTTTTGCCGGCTAGAGCTAACCATTAATCAATTATCATGTTTCTAATTGATAATTAAATCGTATCAACAAAATTTTTAAAAGTAAAACGAAACGCTTACCGTAATTTAGAAATAAGTTTATCTTGAAAACAATTTGAGAGGGTTAGTAATTGATTTTATCACGTTTTCATGCAAATAAAAGCTAAATATTAAATTAAGTATAAGGTGAGCGTTTAGTGAAATAATTTATTTTAAAATTGTTAATTTAGATAAAATGCAATTGTTTGTTTAAATAAGCAGTGTGGAGTAAATAGGAAAGGGCAATAGGGATAGGACAAGAAGTAGAGAGTCAAATGGATCCCGATTCGTCTGCCAAAAGGACACCGTAGAGAGTAAGCAAGAAGTAGAAATTTGAATAATTCTGGGTTAATCTGTCAACCAAGAGCAGTTGAGAAGCATAAAAATTAGACATTAAGACACAGTTTGAGTTCACTCAACGCTACGTTTTTAATTGCCGACCGATACTTGACTGAATTAATTATGTTTATGTCTAGTCTCATTTAGTCACCGTTTGAGACCACTGCGTAATCCATTAAATAGAAGAAAGTAAACGACATACTTAAAGTGTTTCCTAGCAATAATCAAAAATGCCTAACCTAACACCAATGAACAAAAAACCTCACAGAAACAGGCCTGTGAGGTCAATTGTTTAAAGTTGTGGCAGTTAACCACACAATATTAGTAGCCGATTCCCATTGCTTTTTCCATACGAGCTAGGGTAGCAGACGCTTTTTCGTTCGCGCGTTGAGCACCCGTATGTAAGATATCACGTAGGTCATCACTGACTAATAATTTTCGGTAGCGTTCTTGAATAGGTGCTAAAGTATCAACGACTAATTCGGCTAAATCACCTTTGAAACGACCGTATCCAGTGTCACCATAATCTTCTACTAAATCATCAATTGTGCGTCCGCTTAAACTTGAGAAGATATTTAAGAGATTTGCGACACCGGGTTGGTTTTCTTCATCATATTTAACGATTCCTAAAGAGTCTGTGACTGCGCCTTTAATTTTTTTAGTAATAGCATTTGGTTCATCTAATAATAAAATGAAACTTTTTTCGTTTTTGTCTGATTTACTCATTTTTGATAATGGATCTTGTAAACTTTTCACCCGGCTCCCCGCTTTAGGGAAGATGGCTTCAGGTTTTACTAAGATGTCATCGCCAAAACGAGCATTGAATCGATCAACGAAGTTACGGGTTAATTCAATATGTTGTTTTTGATCATCACCAACCGGCACATATTGAGCATCATATAAAATAATGTCGGCTACCATTAATGGAGGGTAGACTAATAAACCAGCGCCAACACTTTCTTGCTTGGTTGCTTTATCTTTGAATTGAGTCATGCGTTCCAATTCACCTATACCGGTCATACACATGACCATCCATGCTGCTTGTGAATGGGCAGGCACATCGGATTGGACAAAGATATTCGCGACATTTGGATCAATTCCTAAGGCTAAGTAAAGGGCTGCTAGTTGTAAGGTTTGTTCTTTTAATTTGGCTGGGTCTTGAGGCACTGTTAGTGCGTGTTGGTTGACAATACAATAAGTTGCATCATAGTTATGTTGTAAGTCAACGAAGCCTTTCATTGCGCCAATATAGTTACCTAATGTGGGAATTCCTGTCGGTTGAACACCTGAAAAAATAGTTGGTTTCATCAAAAAATCCTCTCTTACTGCTAGTTTATTACATTATTTTTTATTAAATATTTGTTAAGTTTCAAAGGTACTTATAAATAAATAATATATACAAGTGGTATTAATCACAAACTTGTTTATTAGATTATAAAGCTCTCATTATTTGAAAACACTTTAATTAATAGGCCGATATAATCGTGTTTACAAAGTTCTATAATAATATTAACTATCTTTAATTCAATAGTCAAGTTTAGTCTAATAAAAGAAAAGATGCACAAATTTTTTTATGAAAGCGCAGTTTAAAAACTTAATAATTATTTAATCCTGTTAATCATTTTCAAAAAATGCGTTGTAATCAACGCTTTCCGATGTTATAATATTATTAGTTGGTAGTATTACTCGTAAACGATAAAGATTATTTTCATGATCTTTTTTAGGTTTTGTGGTGTGTGATAATAAAAGTTTACTTGTAATTGACGAATCAACGTGTAACTCGTTTCTATCGGAATTGATCGAAAGGATGATCATATATGGTAACATTATATGTTACACCAAGTTGTACTTCATGTCGTAAGGCAAGAGCATGGTTGGAAGAGAATAGCATCCCATATCAAGAACGTAACATTTTTACTGAGCCATTAACTTTAAATGAAATCAAAGCTATTTTACGAATGACTGAAGAAGGAACAGAGGACATTGTTTCAACTCGTTCGAAAGCTTATGCTGAATTGAATATTGATATTAGTGAAATGCCCTTAAACGACTTCTTCGACTTAGTTCAAAAAGAGCCAGGTTTATTACGTCGTCCAATTATGATTGATGAAAAACGTCTTCAAATTGGATTTAATGAGGATGAAATTCGTCGTTTCTTACCAAGGGAAGTTCGTGCTTTAGAATTAGCGCGTGCGCAAGCTCTTGTTAATGAATAAGAATACTGAAATTGGTACCGGAACGTTGTTCCGGTTTTTTTGTGCTTTCATTTCACTTTTATTATTGTTAGAATGAGACGCTCATTAATCCTTAGATTGCCAAGCTAAATACGCGGGATAAAAGTGGTGTAATGAGACTTTAGAAAAAAAGCTACCGCTTTTAGTATCTAGATGATAGAGTTACGGAAAAAATCCTCTTTTTTCAATTTTTAGAACTTTAGCAATAGAAAAAATTTGTTTGGTTAATTTATATAGAATGATGGGGAATGCTTTTTAATAATTCAAACTTTAGTTTGAGGAAAAAGCTTGTAATTGGTGGGCTTTATTGCTATTATATTCCCATGCATGTCTATTGAGACTTGTGTTTATCTATTGTATAATTTAGAGTGAAACCAATTGGAGGTGAAGTAGATGGAAATGGAAAGAATTAATGAAAATCTAATTAAAGTCTATATTAATGTTGAGGACTTAGAAGAAAGAGGTATCAACTTTTTAGACTTGATTAGTGATCAAAAGAGTGTTGAAAAATTCTTTTATTCTATCTTGGAAGAGGTTGACGTTGAGCGTCAATTTTATGATTCTGAAGCTATCACGTTCCAAGTAATTCCAAGTAATGACGGAATTGAATTATATATCAGCCGTTCAGACTTTGAGGATATTGATAGTCTCTTCGATGAAGAAGTTTTAAAACGAATCCATGGAAGAAGACAACAGAGCGAAGCGGTTACTAATAAAAGGAAAGAAGAACCAGCTATCGAAGACGTTGACGATGAAGACGATGAAGCATCAAAATCACCAGAAAATCTAAGCGATTTACTTTCAGAGGCTTTAGATAAAGCGAAAAACTCGGTCTTGCCTAATCATAGTATTGTGCGTTTTGAAGATTTAGATGGCTTTATTAAATTTGCTAGAGAGCAGGTTGATGCGCCAGTTCAAGGTGATTTATATTATATGAATAAACACTATTATTTTGTTATCACCAATATTGAACCACTCATTTTAGAAGAAGAGTCACTTTATACGATTATGAAGATGAAAGAATTCGGTGAAGGTACCGCTACAACCGTTGCTGTTTTAGAAGAATATGGTGAATTAATTCGTCAAGATGACACCTTGACTTACTTTGGTAAATATTTATGATAGAAGCAAAACTGCCTTTGTTTACGTATTTGTAAGCAGGGGTGTTTTTTTGTATGCAGCCATCGATCAAGCCGGTCAACTCATTTATGCTCAAGAAGCCTTTGCTTTACAAAGTAGCTTTCATTGTCCTGTTTGTCACCAACCAGTGATTTTAAAAAGAAGTCGTAAAGGTAATTATTTTTTTGCCCATTTGATGCAATGTCAGTCCGATAATTCTCAAGGCAGGCAGTTGAAAGGTGAAGGTGCAATTCATCAACAAGGTAAAAGATTATTAGCCTTAGGCAGTTTTAATTCCCAGCTTGAATATTGGTTGCCGGGCATTAATCAGCAGGTCGATTGTTGGTATCATAGGGAGCCACCAATAATTTTAGAGTTTCAAAATTCAGTAATTTCGTCTCATTTACTTTTACAACGTCATCAAGCCTATTTATCGATTACGTCTAAAATCTATTGGGTTGCCCATTTAAAATATTGGCAAAGTCACCGAGTCTCAACGTGGCAACGACAGTTGCTTCATTATCATCCTGATGGGGGATATTATTGGCTCGGAATGGATGAAAAGAAGCGTGTATTAATACGTTATAGTCAGTTGCCGATTATTTTTTCGCCTCAATCGTGGTACTGTCAGCGTGAGGTGATATCATTGACCAGTGGTTGGCTAGATCAATTTGAACGACAGATTGGACGACCTTATTCTTTCAAATCAAAAATCTTAGCACAAGAAAAAGTGCTAATGATTAAGCGTGCCTATCAGCAAAATCCAGCTTATCAAGTTGTGATGCATCAATTACATGAGGCCGGTACAACTATCGATAGATTACCCGATTGGATTTTTCAGTATCAATGGCAGTCATTCTTGATTGAGACACCGATGTGGATGGTGCTCTCTTTAGTTTGGGCACGGATGCAACAAGCAAAGCGTCCGATAACGCTCAGTACGATTGATCAAATTTTAATCGCATTAGTGAATGAAAAGAAGATTAGATTAGCGACTTTACCTTTAATCCAACGATCACCATTGGAAGACATTTGTTCCGCTTTATATCACTGTTTGCATTTTTATATTAAAAAAAGTGACACTATCATTGGAAAGTAAAAGGTCAATGTGATAAAATTTAACCATGTGAAATATAAGGAGGAATTCAAGTGTCAACATTAAAGTCACGTGAAGAGATGAATGAATTATATACTTGGGATTTAACAAGCATGTATGCTGATGACGCGGCGCAAGAAGCAGATGCTGAAGCAGTCAAAGCCATGTTTCCCAAATTAGCTGAATTCAGTGGAAAATTAGCAGAAGGGCCAGAAGTATTAGCAGATGCCTTGGATTTAATTGGCGAAACGGCTCGTAAAATGTCTAATGTGTATGTATATGCACATTTAAAAAATGATCAAGATGCTACTAACAGCACGTATCAAGAAATGTATGCCAAAGCAACTCAATTATATGGTCAATTTGGGGAAACAATCGCTTATTTTGAACCAGAATTGAATACCATTCCCGAAGCTACCTTAACGCAATTTATCGAAGAAAATGATCGTTTAAAACATTATCAACAACATTTAGATAATATGGTTCGCGGTCGCGCACATGTTTTACCACAAGAACAAGAGTTATTATTAGCTCAAGCAAGTGAAGTATTCCAAGGCGCAAGCAATACTTTTGGAGTATTAAACAATGCAGATTTAGTATTTCCAACCATTACGGATGAAGAAGGCAAAGAAGTTCAATTAACGCATTCTTTATATAGTAAATTTTTAGAAAGTTCTGACCGTCGTGTGCGTAAAGAGACTTTTGAAAAATTCTATTCAGTTTACGATCAATTTAAAAATACAATGGCTTCTATTTTATCAACGAATATTAAAGTGAATAATTATGATGCGAAAGTGCATAAATTTGAATCAGCACGTCAAGCAGCTTTATTTACTAATAATATTCCAGAATCGGTCTATGATACTTTAGTGGACACTGTTAATAAACGTTTAGACTTATTACATCGTTATGTTGGTTTACGTAAAGAGTTATTAGGTCTAGAAGATTTAGAAATGTACGATATGTACACACCTTTATTAGGCGATGCACCGATTAAGATGACTTATGAAGAAGCAAAATCAATTACTTTAGAAGCGTTAGCACCATTAGGAGAAGAATATTTAGCGATTATGCGTGAAGCTTTTGAAGATCGTTGGATTGACTTATATGAAAATAAAGGCAAACGTTCAGGCGCTTATTCTTCAGGGACTTATGATTCGAAACCTTATATCCTAATGAACTGGCAAGATAATGTCAACTGGTTATATACTTTAGTACATGAGTTAGGACATAGTGCCCATAGTTATTTAACACATAAAAATCAACCCTATACTTATGGTAGCTATTCTATTTTCTTAGCGGAAATTGCTTCGACTACTAATGAAAACTTATTAACCGCTTATTTATTAGAAAAATATGAAGATCCACAAGTAAGATTATATATTATCAATCATTTCTTAGATGGTATGAAAGGGACTGTATATCGTCAAACTCAATTTGCTGAATTTGAACATTTTATGTATCAATCTGATGCCGCCGGTCAACCTTTAACTCAACAATTTTTATCAGATAATTATCGTGAATTAAACCGTAAATACTATGGTGAGGCTGTGAACTCTGATTCTGAGATTGCTTTAGAATGGAGTCGTATCCCTCATTTCTACTATAATTATTATGTGTTCCAATATGCAACAGGATTTTCTGCTGCAACGGCCTTTTCAAAAGCGATTTTAGAAGGACAAGAGGGCGCATTGGATAAATATTTAGGTTACTTAAAAGCTGGTCGTAGCCAATACCCAATTGACATTATTAAAACAGCTGGTTTAGATATGACACAAAGTGACTATATCGATGCTGCTTTAGATGTCTTTGAGCAACGCTTAAATGAATTTGAAGCATTGTTAAAAGAAAATAAATAATGTAGGTGCTAGAATTTTAAAGGCGCTACAATATTTAGTGTAACCCCACAAGAGAAAGGCTATTTATTGTGAGGGTTCGCTAAACATTTAGTATGAGAAAAAAGTAAAGATACAGGCTAAAATCCGTTATGTAATACGAATTTCAGCCTGTATTTCTTTGCGAATGTTTTTAATTTTTAGTGTTGGTAGAAAAAATCACCAGCACCATTTTAGTATTTTCACAGTGGCTGGTAAAAATTCTGTGTGGTTTTATCTGTATATATTATATTATAGTGATTGTGTGGTCTCAAACGGCATCTTAATGACTTATTTGAGACTATTTCACTTTGCAGGAAGGTCAGACGCAGCGTGCATTGTCCGATTATCTACTCCCAAACTACATGGGGAGGTAGGACGCAGCGTGCATTGTCCAATTGTCTATTCCCACTGTGCTAGGGTGAACAGACGAAAAAAGAATCATGCGATCTTCTACTCTGGCTGAATCCCAAGTGTATAGTGAGAAGTGACGGATTGAAAATTATTCAATAATTACGTCGTCTTTCCCTTTCGTTTATTCTGCAAGTAAACCATCAATAATTTCGATTAATTGTTCTTCACTCATTTGGCCAGGATAGCGATCAAAGCTACCATCTGCATGGACGACAATCGTGTACGGTAAGATGGCAGTTTCGAGTTTGACTTGATTATTAAATCCTAAGTCATAATAAATAGGCATAGTGTAGTTGAATTCTTTTAAATATTCTTTAGCTGCTTCTTCGGTTTCACTTGGTCGTGATAGCGTCGCATTCAACATGACAAATTGAATGTCTTCATGATGTAAGTCGTACTGTTTCTGGAAGTAGGGCATTTCCTCACGACAAGGAGGGCACCAACTGGCCCAAACATTGATAATAGTCGGGCGATCGAGTAAGCGATACAAGGAATATTTTTGGTTATTTTGATCAATAATAACTGTTTCTGGTAAATCAGTATTAATTAGATTTTTTCTTGAGCCATTTCGGCAATAGTCGTTGTTTCCAGCGTGGTCTCAATCATCGGCAACTCTTGAGTTGTTTGATTAGGGTTAGAATTATAAGTGGCTAATTCGGTGGTGGCTTCATTATTTTCATTTGAGTCAGCTACGGTAGAATTATTATCAGTTTCATTATCGGTTGAGTCAATAGTAGCCTGTTCATTATTGTCAGTTGTTGTTTGCTCGCTCACAGATTGCTCAGTTTCAGATGCTATTTGCTGGCTAGAAGTGAGTGGTGACTCTGTTTTAGGTGAAGTTGATAATTGTTGTTGCAAAGTAAAAGCTAAGATAAAAATGAAGACTAAACTAAGTCCTAAGATGGTAAGACGTTTCATAGATTGTTCCTCCTATTAGACCGGTAAAATTTGATAAATATAGCCCGTTGCGATTAATAAGCCAAAACCAATTAATAGTATCGCTGAGATGGTTTGAATGAGATGAGTATGTTTTTTGATTTGTTGTAAGACGTCTTTACTTTCATTAATAAACAGTGCACTTAAAATAAAAGGAATCCCCAATCCTAAGGCATAAGTCATCATACGCAGTACAGCTTCTATTTGGTGGTCAGCATTGAGAGCTAAGGTCATAGCCGACGCTAAATAGACACCAACGCAAGGCGTCCAACTTACTGCAAATAACATTCCAAAAATAAAGGGGTTGAGTGGTAGTCGATTGGTTTGCATCCCCTTAAATATTTTTTGTGAAAAACGATGACCTAGCAACTGGTCAATACCTAGTAAGACTAATAGCAGTCCGGTCACCACTTGAATTGTTTGGCGGTTAATAATTATAAATTTTCCAATTGTACTAACGAAAACACTCATCGCGATAAAAACGACAGAAAAGCCTAAGACAAATTTTAATGCTTCAATAAATGTTGATTTGGATTCATCTTGAGCAGTAAAATAGGCTAAATATAAAGGAATCATGGGTAACAAACAAGGGGAAATGAAGGTTAAGATACCTTCTAGAAATAGTAATAAATAGGTCATACTAATGGCCTCTTTTCGTTAATTCTTAGATTTCAATAAAATAACAAATCAGATTGTGGAAAAACGTCTGATAATGACGATTAATCGATTAATATGTCATTATTCCTATTGTCTCGTTTATTGTAACAAAGACTGATTGTACCTTAAAGGAAACTGCTCAGTAAAAATATGAAGATAATATCGTTTTCACAAATGCTTTTGCATATATTTACTGTTTTATTACATAACTTATTACTATCAGTAGGATAAATGTGTTATAATTTTAAATAACTAGGATTGGGCATAAACTTTAAAAGTTTCGTTTGGTTCCATCTTTTTATCGTACAGTACAGGGTTGAGTTGTCTTAAACTGCGTCTCAAAGAGATTGAGTATAAATTCAATCCAGTGATTGCTCGATAATTAAAAGTGAAGTAGTGGTGAGTGGTCTTAAATGATGTCCTAAGAAAGTGGGCATAAAGACGAAGCGAAATTCAACCGATTTTCTACTTCTTTCCCACTTCCGACTGTGTGAGGCTGGCCAACGAAGCGAAAATCATTCAAATTTCTACTAATTGCCCATTCTATGAGTTAGACAGTTAAAATATATTTCGAGGTGTAAAATGAGTAAAATAAAAATTATACCCTTAGGTGGGGTTCGAGAAGAGGGGAAAAACTTATACGCAGTTGAGGTGAATCATTCAATTTTCGTCTTAGATTGCGGGTTAGTTTATCCTGAAGAAGAATTATTGGGGATTGATTTTGTTATTCCTGACTTTTCATATTTAATTGATAATAAAGATCGGGTGGTAGGCATTTTCTTAACCCATGGACATGCCGATGCCGTAGGAGCATTGCCATATTTATTAGATGAAATAGATGTACCTGTTTTTGGTACGGAATTTACGATTGGGATTGCTTCTATCTCAGCGAAAGCACGTGGCTTGGCCGATCGTTTAGATAGCTTTTTCCAAATTGATGAGAAAACTGAAATTGAGTTTGAAGACGCAAAGGTTAGTTTCTTTAGAACGACCCATACGATTCCTGATTCTGTGGGAATTGTCATTCATACCGATGAGGGACAAATTGTTTATACTGGCGATTTCCGTTTCGATCCAGCCGCTAGTCCAATGTATCGCACGGAGTTTGGTCGTTTGACAGATATTGGTGAAGAGGGCGTGTTAGCTTTATTAAGTGACTCTGCCAATGCGGAATCAAGTTTTGATAGTATTAGCGATTATAAAGTAGTTGAAGAATTAACGGAAACTTTTACGAATGCACCAGGACGTGTTATTGTAGCGAGTGTAGGTAGTAATATTTCACGGATTCAACAATTATTAGAAGCTGCTTATCGTTCAAATCGTACGATTTTCTTTTCTGGTCAAGAATTATATGACATTGTCGATTTAGCGATTGAATTAGGGAAGATTTCAATTCCAAGCAAACGTGTTTTAGGTCAAATTAAGCGACTAGATAAAACACCGGACGATGAAGTGTTAATTTTAGAAACTGGTGATGTAGGGGAACCATTAAAAGCTATCGAATTAATGGCTTTAGGCCATCACCGTCAAGTTAAAATTAAACAAGGTGATTTAGTGTATATCGCTTCAACACCTTCATTAGCCTTTGAAACAGCAATGGCTCGTATTAAAGATAGTGTCTATCGTTGTGGCGCAACCGTTGAAGAAATTACCGATAAGGTTATCATTAGTGGTCATGCAAGCCGCAATGATTTAAAATTGATGATGAGTTTCTTAAAGCCTAAATATATTATCCCTGTTAATGGTGAGTATCGCATGCAACATGCCCATGCGAATGTAGCCAAACAATTGGGCTATGAAGACGATCAGTTGATTATACCAGCAGTTGGTGATGTCATTGAACTATACAAAGGGCGTTTCCAAATTACGCAACAAGTAGAATCGGGGGATGTCTTAGTTGATGGCATTGGCGTTGGCGATATTGGGAGCGTAGTATTGCGTGATCGTCGCATTTTAAGTGAAGAAGGTATTTTTGTGATTGTCGCAACTATTTCACGTCGCTTAGGTCGTGTGTTAGTTGGACCACAAATTACTTCTCGAGGGTTTATCTATGTCAAAGAAAACATTGAAATTTTACAAATGTGTTCAACAATGACTTTAGATATTTTGGATAAACATTTAGCGAGCGAAGACTTTGAATGGAATGAATTAAAACAAGATTTACGCGAGCAAATTGGTAAATATTTATATCAAGAAACGAAGCGTCGTCCGGTAGTCTTACCAATTATTATGGAAGCTTCAAGTTATCAACCTGAAGAATGAGGGAAGGTGTTGGAATGAATAAAAGAACCACTCGTTTATTAATGGATGGATTAATCTCAACAGCATTGGTAGTTTTATGGCGGGCGATTGGCTTTGAATGGCAATCAACAGAAAGCCTAGGTGTTACATTAGCCATTGGCTTAGTACCATTAATTTGGTTAGGTCTGCGCCATGGTTCAGCAACGGCAATTGTCTTTGCAGCGATCGCCGGTGCCGTTAATTTAATATTAAGCCGCCCTGAATGGGATTGGATAACCAAGATTTTAACAGAAGTTACTCCATTATTAGCAGCAGGAATTGCAGGGGTGTTTGCGAAATATACGCAAAAAACATTGAATAATCGTCGATTATCTTCGACTTATTTAAATATCGTAACGGCTAGCTTATTGGTTTCACTGGTGTATTTTGCATTACGTTATGTTGTCATCCCAATAGTATTGCCAGCTGTAGATGGATTGGCTTTAAATCAATTGCCATTATGGGGTGGTTGGTTAGCTACAACAGTGATTGCTTCGGTAGTCTTAATTTTAATGGCGCGCATCAATCAAAGCTTGATTATTCCTAAGCGTAGTAAATACTTATCTCGTAAAGAAACCTCAAGTCTTTTAAATGACTAATAAATAATGAGATGCATGATTAAGTATGCATTTTAACCCTAACAAACGTTGAAGTAGGATTATTACCTTGCGTTTGTTAGGGTTTTTTGTAGTTTAGAATCTCCGTGAAAGAAGTTATATTTTTTTCATAACCTACTTTAAGGGGAGCGTATCAAATTTTTAACTAATATTTTTTATATAGATGCAACAGTTTCCCTGTTCAATAAGTAAGGTGCTATTGTTATTCTTCGTGCAAGTGGACTGTTGTGGATTCTGTAGTCTAAAGTTTCCATTCCAATTTCGCCCATTTCTTCTGTAAATATTTTAACGGTAGAAAGGCGAGGAGAAGTGAATTTTGTGACTGCTAAATCATTAATGCCAATAATACTTATATCATTAGGAATATTGATTTGATTTTTTTCATTATATTCATACAGCCTAAAGCCATTGAGTCATTTACAATTAAGAAAGCAGTTGGACGGTTGTCAAGGGGAAGATCTATTACCTTTGACATTAACTCTTCGCCAACATTTATATTAGGTTCATCAGTATCCTTTACAAAAACCCAATCTTCATTTAATAAATTATGGTATTTCATATAATCAATAAAAGTATAAATCGATGGTGAACGATATTTTCGGTATCCAAAAAGACTAGATTGATTCTCAGCACCTATTAAACCAATTTTCTTATGTCCATTTTTCCTTAAAAATTCAAGAGCTAACTCAGTTGCTCGTGCAAAATCCCCGTTGATAGTATCAAAATCATCAAGAGGATAATTGGTACCTATGAAAACAACATTCTCATTTAAACTTTTAATTTGCTTAACCTGATTTTCATTAAATAGCCCGATAGCTAAAATTCCCATTAAATCATTAAAATTATCCGAGTCTAATGATGGATTTTTTATAATTGTATATCCTAATTCTTCAGCTTTTTTCTCGGCTCCTATTCTTATTGACATATAGTACACATCATCAATTTCCTGAAATTCGTCTAACCATTGAATAATAGCGATACGTTTTGAATTATCCTCTTTTTTTATTGATTTATTTTTATATTTTGTGTAGTTTAATTTTTCAGCAATTTCAAAAACTTTTTTCTTGTTTCATCAGTTACTGATAATGAATAATCATAACTAAGAACACGAGAAACAGTTGAGATTGATAAATTAGCTTTTTTCGCAATATCTGATAAAGTTGCCATCAGGCTCACCATCCTTTGATTACTTAATTATACCGAATCTTATCTAAAAATGCTATGTGATAGGACTTTCTTTCCATCGTTAATTTTACCTAAATTTTACTAAAAAAACAAATTTTTTTAGTAAAAAACTATTGATTTTTACTTTTTTATGTCGTATTATTAATTGTAGAAAGCGCATTCTTTGTTTAGGTGGTGAAAATTTGGAGGAATGGAGAAAAGATTTCTATCAAGAAATTAAAAATATTTCTGATGAATTCGTTGTTAATAAACCTAAATTAGAGCTAAGTAGAGCAGATTATTTTACATTTTTTAAAATAGGTAATCGCTTAGAATTCGAGTATAAGTATTTTGAAAGACGTAAGTATCTAACAGCTTTAGCGATGATGGCTTATATAGAGAACAACGATGAATACCATACTGCATTAGAAAGAATCATTAACTTAATTTGCAGTGAATATAGTTGGGCTTTGCCTGCTCATTTACCAGAATCTCCGGAATATATTGATTATTCAGATAAAAGCAATATGATTATTGATTTATTTGCAGCTGAAACTGCCCAAAGTTTATCTGAAATCATACATCTTTTTTCGGACTCTTTATCAAGTGAACTACAAGCTAAGGTACATGAAGAGATTCAGAAAAGAATTTTTACACCTTTTGGTTCAAAAGAGTGGGGATGGGAAAAATTAAAAAACAATTGGAGTTCCGTTATTGCAAGCTGTATCGGGATGATTGCTTTATATGAATTGCCTTATGAATCAAATGAACAATTAGCGATTTTATCTAGATTAAGATCAGTGTTCTCAGTTTATTTTAGTAGTTTTGGTCAGGACGGTGCTTGTGAAGAAGGGGTAGCTTACTGGGCCTATGGTTTTGGGTACTTTAATTATTTTAATGAATGTTACCGTACCGTTTATAAAAAGGACTTCTATTGTGATAAAGAATTATTAAGACAAATAGCTGCTTTCCCATCTAGAGTTGAACTTGCTGACGGTTTATATGTGCCGTTTTCCGATGCTACAGAGGCTGAATTGCCTAGTGGTTTATTATCTTATTGTCAAAGTAATTATAGTGTTAGTATTCCGAAAGTTAAGTATGTGACTTCAATTGAACATGATTCCTGTTATCGTTGGGCAGTCAATTTTAGAAATTGGATTTGGACTAAGCCAGTTGCAGAAAATTTACCAGCATTTTCTGTAAGTCATTTTTTTAATGATGTGCAATGGCTAATTTACAAGAATCAACATTTTTTCTTTGCTGCTAAAGGTGGACATAACAGTGAAAGTCATAATCATAATGATATTGGTCACTTTATTCTGGGGAATTCTAGTAATCTGGTTTTTACAGATTTAGGTGCTGGTGAATATACGAAGTTTTATTTTGATGATCGTTATCGATACGATATATTAAATAATCGCTCACTAGGTCATAGTGTTCCAGTTATAAATGGTTGCGAGCAAAAGAATGGTAATTATGGTGCAACAGAAGTTCAATATAAAAACAAAAACCAACAAATATCTTTTGAAATGACGATAGATGAAGTTTATCCAAGTAATGCTGAATTAAAATATTACAAACGAAGTTTCATTATTCTAACAGATTCAATTGAAGTTTATGATCAGATGCTGTTTCAAAAAGCGGATAATACAGTTATTCAAAATTTAGTTTGTGTAAATCAACCTATTATTAAGGATAAGTTACTAGTTTGGAAAAATAATCATTTAACATATGAGTTAATGCTAGAATCTTCAGATTATGAAATATCAGTTAATGCTACAGAATATTTTGATCATCAAGGTGAAGTGCAAGAAATATTTTTAGTTCAAATTACTAAAAATCATATTGATTATCAATATGATTTTAGAATGAAAATAAATTTTAAGGAGGATTGAGTGATATTGAATGAAAAATGGGAATGGTTGAATGAAAGTATGGCCTTTGTATTGGAAAAAATTCGGAAAAATCAATCAAAATTTTTTGACAAGATACCTTGGGCAGCATCAAAAGACTTAAAATATCCAGTAGAAGAAAATGATTACTGGACAGCTAGTTTTTGGATAGGTCAGTTATTTTTAGTAAAGGAATATTTTAATAGTAATGAATTTGACATGGTCATTAAGAAGCAATTAGAGACATTTGATAATCGATTAAAAAATAAGGTTGAATTGGAAACGCATGATATTGGCTTTTTATACATATTGTCGGCAATTGCTGATTATAAAATTAATGGCACTGAAAGTTCAAAAAAGATGGCAATTGACGCTGCTGATGCTTTAATGATTCGCTTTAATGAAAAAGCGGGAATCATTCAAGCTTGGGGGAAGTTAGATGATCTTGACGAGGGCGGACGTATGATTATCGATTGTTTAATGAATCTTCCTCTTTTATATTTTGCAACAGAAATGACGGGTGATGATAGATACCGTAAAGCAGCGAATCGTCACGCTAAACAAACCCAAAAGTATATTGTAAGGGAAAATGCTACTACTTTCCATACATACTTCTTTGATCGCCGTACAGGAGAAGGGATAAAAGGAGAAACAGCTCAAGGTTTTTCTGATGATTCTTGTTGGGCACGTGGACAGGCTTGGGGAATTTATGGATTTACATTAAGTTATTTATATACAGGTGATTATTCTTATTTAGAGACCGCACAATTATTAGCAGATTATTTTATTTCACAATTACCATCAGATAATGTTTGTTATTGGGATTTAGTTTTTAATGATGGTAGTCATGAAGAAAGAGATAGTTCTGCTGCTGCCATAGCAGCCAGTGGATTGTTAGAATTAGCAAAGCAATTACCACTGTCAAATAATAGACGTCAACAGTATGAAGAAAAAGCTGTCCAAATTGCTAAATCATTAAGTCAAAATTATATAACTAAAGATAATGAGGAAGCAGACGGATTATTACTTCATGCAGTTTATGATAAAAATTCAAATAAAGGAGTTGATGAAAGCGTAATTTGGGGGGACTATTTTTATGTTGAAACTTTAGTTCGTTTAGGCAGAGAGTGGAATAAATACTGGTAAAATTCAGGAGGAATAATGATGAAAAAATTTACAAAATTACTTTGTGTTAGTGCATTGTCGCTATTAACTGTGGGAAATACATTAGGATCTGTTGTAAATGTTTCTGCTCAAGACGAAGTTACTTTAACTTGGGCCTTATGGGATAAAGATGCTACGACTTACTATCAACCATTGATTGATGCATATGAGGCTGAAAATCCGGGGATTAAAATTGAAATGTTGGATTTAGGTTCAACCGATTATATGACGGTTTTAGGAACACAGTTATCTGGTGGGGATGATACTATCGATGTGGCATTAATTAAAGATACTCCAGGTTATGTATCATTAGTAAACAAAAGTCAATTAGAGCCATTATCTGAGTTGGCGAGTGATGTAGATGTTGATCAATACGGTGGGGTCATTGATCAAATTACAATGAATGAGGATTTTTATGCATTACCAGTACGTAATGACTTTTATGTTTTATACTATAACAAAGATATTTTTGATGCAGCTGGAGTTGACTATCCACAAAATGGTATTACTTGGGATGAATATACTGCATTAGTTCAAGAAGTTTCAGAAAAAGGTTCAGAAGCGTTAGACAAACATATCTATGGAGGACATTATCATACTTGGAGAAGTCAAGTCCAATTATATGGTGTCTTAGATGGAGAGAATACTTTAGTTTCAGATGATTATTCGTTCTTACAACCATATTATGAAGATGTTTTAGCAGAACAAGAAGCAGAGCAAGTTCAAGATTATTCAGTTCTAAAAACTGCTAGCTTACATTATTCAGCAGCATTTTATCAAAATAATGTGGCAACATTATTAATGGGAACTTGGTTTATGCCAACATTAAAAACTGCTATTGAAAATGGTGAAAGTGAAGAGTTTAAATGGGGAATTGCAACCATGCCAATTCCAGAAGGAGTAGAAGAAGGAACGACAGCAGGAACAATTACTTCTGTTGGAATCAATGCAAATTCAAAACAAAAAGAAGAGGCATATAAATTCTTACAATTCTTATCAAGTCCCGAAGGTTCTGAAATTATTGCTAAAACTGGTACAATGCCAGCTATTCAAAACGAAGCAGTTGTTGATACCATTGCGGAAGCAACAGACTTAGATGAAACAAGTAAAGATGCTTTATCAATTAAGCAAATGTATTTAGAGTTACCAATTACAGAAATTGCAGCTGAAGTCGAAACTATATTAAATGATGGACATGACAATATTATGACAGGAAACGCTGAAATTGCTGACGAATTGGCAAATATTTCAGAACAAGTGAAAGCTTTATTGCAATAGTACGAGGTTGTGAGAGGCTAGCTTGTTTAGCGTAACGGCTAGCCTTTATTTAAAGAAAGGACGAGGTTTATGGAACAAACAAAAACCTTATCAAAATCTGCAAGAAAGAGAAAGTTAGTTGATACTCTAACAGCGTATTCTTTCATTGCTCCAAACTTTATAGGTTTCGCTATTTTTACTTTAGGACCCATTATTTTTGCTGTCTTATTGTCATTTTATGATTGGGACGGAAGTAATCCAATGAAATATATCGGAATTAATAATTATACAAGAATGGTAGCCGATCCTCGGGTTAGAGCAGCATTTATGAATACCATCATTTTTGTAATAGGGACTGTACCATTGACGTTGGTTTGTTCATTGGGGTTAGCAGTTTTACTTAATCAGCAAATAAGGGGTAGAAATATTTTTAGAACAATCAGTTTTTTCCCATATGTTGCATCATTAGTTGCCGTAGCAGCAGTGTGGAATATGATTTTCAGTCCTGTCAACGGGCCAATTAATGAAATTTTGGAACGTTTAGGTGTGATGGACCCTCCAAGATGGGCTGCTGATAAAGATTGGGCAATGATTACGGTTATTTTCTTTAGTGTATGGAAACAAATGGGATATTATATGGTTATTTTCTTAGCAGGCTTACAAGGTATTACAGCAGAATTATATGAAGCGGCAGAACTAGATGGAGCAAGTAATTGGGGGAAATTTAGAAATGTAACCTTACCTCAATTACGTCCTGTGACTTTCTTTGTATTAATGATGTTAACTATAAATAGTTTTAAAGTTTATGATCAAGTTTATATGATTACACAAGGTGGACCGGGAACCTCTACATTAGTATTAGTGTATGAAATTTATAATACAGCCTTTAAAAATTGGAACTTAGGCTATTCTAGTGCAATTTCCATGTTATTATTTGTATTAGTATTAGTAGTTACTATTGTTCAATTTAGAGGCGAAAGTAATTTTGCAAAAGAATAGAAAGGAGTAGACATATGAAAAAACAAAAAATATTGGCGAAAATATTAATTTATATTGTTTTAATTGCTGTGACAATAACTATGCTATTTCCTTTTATTTGGATGTTATCTTCATCATTGAAATTAAATAAAGATATTTTTGCATTTCCAATTGAGTGGATTCCTAAAAACCCCCAATGGGATAATTACAAGAAAATCTGGGAGCAAATTCCTTTAGCAACCTTTATTAAAAATACCGCAAAAATTACATTGATCGTTACATTCTTACAATTATTAACGAGTAGTTTTGCTGCTTATGCATTTTCAAAGCTACGTTTTAAAGGCAGAGATTTTCTCTTCTTAGCTTATGTAGCAACGATAGCAGTTCCCTGGCAAGCTTATATGGTTCCTCAATTTATTATGATGCGTGAATTTGGATTGAATAATACCCATCTAGCGATAATTTTACTTCAGGCATTTTCAGCTTTTGGTGTGTTTATGATGCGCCAATTTTATCAAGGTATTCCAGATTCTTTAATTGAAGCAGCTAGAATTGATGGTATGAATGATTACCAAATATATGCTAAAATTATGTTGCCACTATCAAAACCAGCAATATCTACACTTACAATTTTTACTTTTGTCAATACTTGGAATGATTTTTTAGGACCATTACTTTATTTAACGAGAGAGAGTTTAAAAACGATTCAAATTGGATTGAGAATGTTTATTACTCAGTACTCTGCAGAGTATGGGCTTATTATGGCCGCATCAGTTGTTGTTTTAATTCCAGTATTAATTGTCTTTTTATCATTACAAAAATACTTCGTGCAGGGTGTTGCTGCAACAGGGGTTAAAGGATAATTTATAAGGAATTTATCTATAGGCTTATTTTAGTTTGTGGAGGATTCCTTTTTTTACATAAAAAGGGTGTTCTAAATGAAAAAAACAAAAGAAAAGTGGGAACAATATTGGTATTATTATAAAGGGATATGGGGAACTCTAATTTCACTATTAGTGATACTCATATTATTGCTTTCAGAGTATTTTTCAATAGATCATCGTGAAAAATATTCCGTTTTTATAGTAAATAGCAGTTTTAATACCGAACAAATTAAAAGAATAGAGAATTTTTTTGTTGAGAATGAACTTATTGAGAATGAAATAAATTTCTATATAGACACAGGATTAAATTTTGAAGTTTCACAAGATAATCCAATAGACTTTGATCAAATGGGTCGATTTACAACGATGGTTGCTTCTGGAGAAATGAATGTTCTGATAGCCCCGAAAGATATCATACAACATTATGTAAAATTAAATGGTTTTCAAGATTTATCTAATTTTTCTTTTGTAAGAACTGAAAAATTAGATGAAACACATACAATGCTTAATTTGTCAGGAACTATATTCGATGGTTTTTTTCTGGGAATACCAAAGAAATCTAATAATCATAAATTAAATCAGCAATTCGTTCAATTTATTATGGAATTTGATGGGGGATATTAAAATGTTTCAAAAGTTTTTTAATCCAGAAAATGCTTTATGGAAATGGATGGGATTATTATCCGACACTATGTTAATGACATTAGTTTGGATTGTATTTTCTATTCCAATCATAACTATAGGTCCTGCAACCGTATCTCTATTTAAAGTTTCCAACGATGTACTTAGTAATAGTGGTACAGGGGTTATTTCTGACTTTATAAAATATTTTTTCTTAGATTTAAGCAAACAGTTATTGTGGGTTTGTTTTCCCTAATATTAATCGGTATAGTACTGATTGATTTTTGGTTTTATAGACAAATTTCAAGTTCAATTAGTACCTTTGTTTTTTTCTTAGTTATTTTTGTATCAGTAATTTTATTTGGATTTTTAGTATATTTTTATCCAATGTTAGCAGTGACACAATTAAATATTATGAATGCATTAAAACTTTCATTCTTTATAGAAATAAAACATTTCTCATGGACAATTTTCTTAATAGTAATGTATTTATTTGGAATATTTATAACGACCATTTTTGCACCTTATTTAGTGTTTTTTATGATTGGGATGTTATCAATATTAAATATGAAGGTTTTTAAAATGTTGATTAAAGAGTATGATTTAACTAAATTTGGAGGTATAAATGAAAATTAAATTGTCAATTAAAGATAAAGACCATAACATAAAAACTGGAAAAAATGATTATGACGATTTTAATCGATTGTTAGAAGTCGAAGGGGAAGGTCATGTTTATTTAGCAGATCAAAATTTTTATTTTGAAGAGGGAGATTATATTCATATAATACTTGATAAAGCTAATCAATATTTAAAAATAAAATTTGATGAAAGTTTTGATGATACATTAGTTTATGTAAAAAAGTCAGAAATTATATATAAAGTTCCCATTAGTAAAAACTGGGAGGAAGCATTACCAGAGTATGCTTTTAAAGGAAAAAGACATTATATAAGTGTAAGGTATGCTGAAGAAGCAGAAATAAATGTATATCAAAATTTGGCATTAAATACTCATGATTTAAATGAAAATATTGATGTTTATCCCCATGCGTCTGCTAATGTTGAAACAAGAAATGACGCGACATTTTTCGCAAGAAATGTAATTGACGGAATATTTGCGAATTTAAGTCACGGGTCATATCCTTATCAGTCTTGGGGGATTAATAGACAGGATGATGCTGAATTAAAAATTGACTTTGGTCGTAAAGTATCGATTAATCAATTGCGCTTTACGCTAAGAAATGATTTTCCACATGATAATTATTGGACAACAGGAGAAGTTCTATTTTCTGATGGTTCAATAGAAGTGTTCGAATTTGAAAAAGTACCGTATCCACAAGTTTTTATAATTGAAGAAAGGAAAATAGAATGGTTAGTTTTTAGAAATCTTATTAAGTCCCCTGAAGAATCACCATTCCCGGCTTTAACTGAATTAGAAGTGTATGGTAAAAATGTATAAGGAGTGTATCTATGCAAACTTTTGAAATTAAAGATGAGTTTTATTTAAATGGCGAACCGTTTAAAATTTTATCTGGTGCGATTCATTATTTTAGAACAGTCCCGGAGTATTGGCGCGATCGTTTAATTAAATTGAATAATTTGGGTTGTAATACGGTTGAAACGTATGTCCCTTGGAATTTACATGAACCGGTTGAAGGACAATATGATTTTGATGGCATCCTCAATTTAAGACATTTTATTGAATTGGCCCATAAAATGGGTCTTTATGTTATTTTAAGACCGTCACCTTATATCTGTGCTGAGTGGGAATTTGGTGGTTTACCAGCTTGGTTATTAAAATATGAGCACCTTAAAGTTAGAACTTCTAATCCTTTGTATATGTCAAAAGTAGCAAAATATTATGAGCGCTTATTTAAAGAAGTCGTTGATTTACAAATTGATCAAGGCGGACCTATTATATTAATGCAAGTAGAGAATGAGTATGGTTCTTATGGCAATGACCATTTATATCTCAAACAATTAGCAGAGTTAATGCGTGAAAATGGTGCGACCGTTCCGTTTATTACAAGTGATGGGCCATGGCATGATATGTTTCAAAATGGATCAGTTCAAGATATTGCGTTACCAACAATGAATTGTGGTTCACGGATTGAGGAGTATTGGGAAGTACTTAAATCATTTCATGGGACAAAGAAACCGTTAATGGTGACAGAGTTTTGGATTGGTTGGTTTGATGCATGGGGCGATACACATCATCATACTACTGATATTGAGTCATCTGTTCGTGAATTAGAAGCGATTTTAAAGCAAGGGTCGGTCAATATTTATATGTTCCATGGGGGGACTAATTTTGGTTTCACCAATGGTGCTAACTATTATGAAAAACTAGCCCCAGACGTTACCAGTTATGATTATGATGCGTTATTAACAGAATCAGGTGAGATTACGGAAAAGTATAAAGCCTTCCAAAAGGTAATGATTCCATATAATCCTCATTATAAAGAGATTCCTTTAGAAACCAATAATCTCATTGAAGTAAAGGATATTGCTTGTCAAAATAAGGTGTCCTTGTTTAATACTTTAGAGGATATTGCTACTAATCATCCGTCTGTTTATACTCAAAACATGGAGCAACTTGATCAGTCAATGGGCTATATTTATTACGAATCTAATATTGGTCGTGCGCGTAAAATTGAAGATTTCCGACTCATCTCTTGTAATGACCGTACCAATATTTTTGTGAACCAAGAATTATTATTTACACAACATGATTTAGAAATCGGTCAACGAGAGACCTTTGAATTAACAGAAACCGAGAATACCTTGGGGATTTTAGTTGAGAATATGGGACGGGTTAATTATTCAGTGCGGATGAACCACCAAAAGAAAGGCATTACCGATGGTGTCGTAATTAATGGTGCTTTCCAATCGGGTTGGAAACAATACCCATTGCCAATGAATAATTTAGCACAAATTGATTTTAATAAGGCGTGGCAACCTGGACAACCAGCTTTTTATTTATTTGAATTTGAGTTGGAGCAAGTCGGCGATACCTTTATCGATATGACCGGATGGGGGAAAGGCTTTGTGGAAGTAAATGGCTTTAATATTGGCCGTTTTTGGGAAGTGGGACCTCAGGTCCGATTATATATCCCAGCGACTCTTTTAAAGAAGGACAACCGCATTATTATTTTTGAAACTGAAGGCAAAACACAAAATAATATTAATCTATTTTTAGAACCAGATTTAGGTATTACTGAATAGGGGTGTTTTAATGATTAATGAAAATTTGATAAATTTAAAGTTTAATTCCAAAGAAGAATTTGAACATGCTTTAATCGAAATCGTTGAACCCGTATTTAGTGCAATGCAAGAACAAAATAAATACGGACGTGTACAATTAGGAAGTACTGGTGCTGTATATGAATCGGAGAAAGGTGAGATAGAGGGATTTTTAAGAACACTTTGGGGACTTGGGCCCTTGTTTTCGAATGATAAAGCGATTGATAAATATGAAAAAATATTTACCTTAGTAAATAGAGGAATAGTTGAAGGAACGAATACTCAATCTAAATTTTATTGGGGCGAGTTACATGATTATGATCAATTATTTGTGGAAATGGGAGCTCTCTCAATTTACTTAATCTTTACCGAAGATGTTTTTTGGAAAAAATTATCAAAGCAAGAACAGAAAAATATTTATAATTGGTTAAATCAGATTAATCATAACGTGATTCCAAATACAAATTGGTTGTTTTTTAGAATTTTAGTAAATACTTTTTTTGAGAATGTTAATTTAGTGAAACATTCAGATCAAATCGATATTGATTTGAAAGAAATTCATACTTATTATTTGGATGATGGTTGGTATTTTGATGGTTATAAAAATCAAATTGACTATTATATTCCATTTGCAATGCAATATTATGGTGTAATATTCAGTGTGTTATCAAATAGGAAAAATTCTAAAGATATCAAATTATTTATTGAAAGATCCTCCCAGTTTGGGAAGACCTTTAAAGAATGGTTTACTGCTAATGGAGCTGCTTTACCTTTTGGAAGAAGCTTGACGTACCGTTTTGCACAATCGAGTTATTGGGCCGCGGTTTTATTTGCTGGCATCAAACAAAATGGCGTTGATTGGAGTGAAGTTAAAAGTTTATATTGTGCCAATATGAGGTATTGGTTAAAACAACCAATTTTTACAGAAAATGGATATTTATCGATTGGATATGGTTATCCTAATTTAATCATGGGAGAGGGTTACAATTCACCAGGATCACCTTATTGGGCGTTAAAAAGCTTTATTATATTAGCTTTGCCTGACGAACATTTTTTCTGGACCATTGATGAAACTGTTCCAACTTTTAATTCACATTCTATTAATCCTTATACTAGAATGATTATGGTTCATAGTGAAGATCAAAATGAATTACAAGCTTATACTGTTGGTCAACATTCACATGAACATGCTCATGGCCAAGCGAAATATGAAAAATTTGTATATTCTACAACGTTTGGATTTAGTGTTCCAAAGGACAATGTTTTATTAAAGCAAGGCGCCTTCGATAGTACCATTGCAGTTTCATATAAAGATGCATTTTACCAAACACCGTTTGAATATAAAAAATATGAAATACATGAGGAATATACTTATTCATTATGGCAACCATTTGATGATGTAGAGATTGAAAGTTATGTGGTTCCTTTTTACCCCTGGCATTTAAGACTTTATAGAATAAAATCTAATAAAGATTTTAATTTAATTTCTGGTGGTTTTAGTGTTTTAAAAGATGGAGACATATTAGAGAAAAAAACAAGGCTGTTTATTATCAATCAACAAAAGGAATAGTTGGAATCGAAAGTTTAGATAATTTAGATTGTGAGATTGAATTACAATCACCAGAACCCAATACAAATGTTTTGTATAACCGTACTGTATTACCACTATTGAAATACCATGTTCCAAAAGGCAAACATCAAGTCATTAATTTGTTCTTAGGGGATGCAGGTAATACCGTAATGCCTGAGAAACCAGAAGTGAAATATAATGAAAAATCTTTGGAAATAACTTACAAAGAACAACAAACCATTATTGATATAAAATAAGTAGCTATGAGAGAGGTTGGAAAGATTGGGAAACTTTTAGATTTACCAATTTTAACTGTCTCTCTTTTCTATGTTTACGCTTGAATATTATCTTGTGGGTGATTGATGATTAGATAGTACGCGCAAAAAGGTGAGGTCAGCATTCGTATTAAAGATATGATGGCTATTTTTAATGTTTCGCAATCAGCATGCTTTTTATGATGAGAATTATGAAGAATTGCCGATAAGAATTGAGATAACTAAAACAAAACGCACGACAGCAACCTTAACGGGTTTTAGTCGTGCGTTGGTTTATTTTGATTTGGTTTCTTCATTGTCAAAATAAGCTTCTAAACGATAGATGCGATTGCCTTTGCTTGAAAATTTTTCTTCATATTCGGTCATGATATTACCTTCAAAGTCTGAATGATGTAAGTCTAACCAGACTTGTTTTAATTTAACACCATATTGTGAGAAAGAGTAGAGCGTATATTCAAATAATCCTTGATTATCGGTTTTAAAATGAATTTCACCATCCGCTACTAAAATTTCTTCATATTGTTTAATGAAATCGGCAGAGGTTAGACGGCGTTTCTCATGTCGTTTCTTTGGCCAAGGATCAGAAAAGTTTAAATAAATTCGACTGACTTCACCAGGTTCAAAGTACTGATTTAAGTTACGGCCATCGGCATGTAAGATTTGTAAATTAGGTAATTGTGCTTCTAATTGTAATTCAAGCACACTCACAATGACGCTGGTTTGAATTTCGATACTAATATAATTAATTTCGGGGTGAGCTTTGGCCATCTCAACGATAAAACGTCCTTTTCCAGAACCCACTTCAATATGCAGGGGTTGTGCTTTTTCAAAGCGAGTTTGCCATTTTCCGCGAAATTGTTCTGCTTCTTGTGGGACATATTCTGGATGGGCATCTAATTTGTCTTGGGCCCATGGTTTATTTCTAAGGCGCATAAAAGCCTCCTTTTGCTTGATCTTCTGATTGATAAATATTTCGTAATAATAAAATAAATTCGTTCACTTGTTGTGGTCGATTTTCTAATGTATATTGCTTAATTAATAAGAGGCAGTTCATTAGACTATACCATTTCACGCGTTTGTAAAAAGAATCATCAAATTCAAACTGATAACGATCAAACCAATCCATCCATTCGCTTGGTTTGAAATATTGAAGTAAGAACCAAGTAAGGTCACTAATGGGATCGGCTATTTTAACGCCTTCCCAGTCGACTAAAAATAATTTTTGATTTTCATCGAGCATGAAGTTATTATGATTTAAATCGCCATGACAAACAGTATAACGACATTGATAAAAATCATCGTCTACAGAGTCTTCTAAAAAGCGGACGACTTCATTAAAAAATCGATGTTGCGTTAAAGAAGGGGGTAAGCCTTCAAAATATAGATCAATAAAGTCTAAAGGTTTGAAAGCATTACTTTGTACCCGTCTTAGTAAAATTAATAAATGCTCGGACTGATGAATTTGTTTGATCAAATCAATAACGTCCAAATTATGCATATTTTCTCTTGTTAACTGTTTTGCATTTTTCCACTCTTGAGCAGTTAATAAATCCCCTGAATAAGTTCTTTGAGTCCACATTAATTTGGGAGCTAAACCTTCTGCTGAAAGAGAAGGAATGAAAGGTGAGGAATTGCGTTTGAAAAATACTTTCTCATCATCTTTAATCCCCATAAAAGCTTCTCCAGATGAGCCTTTTAGTGGTAACATTCGCCACTCGTTGCGTCCATCAAACGCCATTTTTTACCTCCTTTCAAAAAAACATACAGTATTCATTTTACCAAAGTCTTTGGCGTGGTCAAGCAAAATTAAGCTTGATAGTCATAAATATCCAAAATTTCTCCTGTGAAAGCGTCAGCGATAAAATTGTAGGTGACAATGCCATCCGCTTCTTTACGTGAAATACCGCCAAGATAGACGAGAGGCTTGCTTTCAAACACTTCATATTCTACGGGTTCATAATCAATCCAAGAACCGGTAATCGTCCCTTGGTTTTGAAATTGTTCTTTTACATCTTCTAAGACAAGATTAGCTTTTTTAGGTTGGTTCTCACGATAGAAAAGCGCACCTGCTGCCCCTACAACTAGACCAGTTGCGAGTAATATTAATCCAGCTAAAGTATTGTTTTTATTTTGGCTCATTTTAATACCTCCTTAAAGAAAAAAATTAACACAAAAAGACTGATTTCTTGCGTAGTATTTCCATTATAACACAACAGATATATTGATTGTACTATTATTTGATTGTGAAAAACATCCGATTTTACCGTGTAGAAAACCGTGTTAACATCGTGATTAAGGTTTGATTTTAAGGGTATTTTGTGCCACAATATATTAGATAGAAATTTAGAATGGAGCGAATTTCAATGAACGAAACATCATTTAAGTTGATTAAAGAATTAACGGAATTACAAGGGATTTCTGGTAATGAGGGTCGCGTGCGAGCGTATTTAAGAGAGCATATGACGCCATTAGTTGATGAAATTCATCAATCTCCATTAGGTAATATTTTTGGTATTAAACAAAGTCAAACTGAAAATGCCCCTCGTTTAATGATTGCGGCACATATGGATGAAGTAGGCTTTATGGTTAGCCGTATTACTGAAAATGGATTATTCGCTGTGATTCCGATTGGTGGTTGGAATCCATATAGTATTTCAGCCCAACGTTTTACTCTTCAAACGAAGAAAGGTGATTATGTCTGTATTTCTTCTTCAGTCGCACCGCATTTATTACGTGGTAATAATGGAGAAAGTAAAACTGTCAAAGCAGAAGATATATTATTTGATGCTGGATTTACCTCTCGTGAAGAAGCATTAGAGTATGGCGTTCGACCAGGGGATTCGATTGTGCCTCAAGTGGAAACTGTTAAAACGGCGAATGGATTAGGCGTTATTGCGAAAGCGTGGGACAATCGCTATGGTTGTGCGGTTATGTTAGAAACATTGCAAGCCGTTAAAGACCAAAAATTGAATTCCACTTTGATTGCTGGCGCAAGCGTTCAAGAAGAGGTCGGTTTGCGTGGGATTAAAGGCGCGGTTCATCAATTTAAACCAGATTTATTCTTAGCAGTAGATTGTTCCCCAGCGGGTGATATGGAAGGTAAAAAAGACGTAGATGGTCGTTTAGGCGAAGGCTTCTTATTAAGAATGCAAGACCCAGGTCATATTACGCATAAAGGTTTAAGAGATTATATTTTAGATACAGCAGAAACACATGGTATTCCGTATCAATATTTCTTCTCTAAAGGGGGAACGGATGCAGGTGCCGCTCATGTGATGAATGATGGTGTCCCAAGTGGTGTGATTGGTGTTCCAGGACGTTATATTCATGGACATCAAACCTTATTTAGAATTTCAGATTATGAAGCAGCAAAAGAAATGTT
This sequence comes from Globicatella sp. PHS-GS-PNBC-21-1553, assembly GCF_033564055.1. Lineage (NCBI taxonomy): Bacteria > Bacillati > Bacillota > Bacilli > Lactobacillales > Aerococcaceae > Globicatella > Globicatella sp. PHS-GS-PNBC-21-1553. Next base: position 311,316 of record NZ_CP085470.1, on the reverse strand, counting down.
ACATCAAATTGTAACAACTTTTGATAGCACAACATTAAATTCAATTAAAGAACAAGCATAGGAGCAAAAAAATATGTGGTTAGCATTTTATAATAATGAAGGTATTGGCGATGTTTTATTATTGACAAGTGGCAATGTCGCGGATGATAAAGTAAAAACAGCGACTAAAGATAATGTCACCGTTATTTATGATGAAGATACTGACGAAGCAGTTTCTGTCAATCTATTCAATGTTGCAGAAAAATTAGGTCTTGAAGGTAATGGTGCTCTGGCTTTATCTACTGAACAAGTGAAACAAGTCAATGAAATGATTGCGGCAGCAGGATTTGATTTGACAATCGAAGTAGATAATTCACCCAAATTTGTGGTTGGTCATGTAGAAGAATGTCGTCCACATGAAGATAGTGATCATTTAAGTGTGACGCAAATTCGTGTTTCTGATGATAAAGTCTTGCAAATTGTGTGTGGTGCGCGTAATATATCTAAAGGACTAAATGTCTTGGTCGCATTACCAGGTGCAGTGATGCCAAGTGGTTTGATTATCTGGCCGGGTGAATTGCGTGGCGTCGTAAGTAATGGGATGGTCTGTTCGACCCGTGAATTAGAGTTAACTCATATTGAGGATTATCCAGGTATTTGGGAATTAGCCAAAGATTTAAAAGTTGGCACTCCATTATCTGAAGTGGTAGAATATTACGCATAGTATTATAGAATCTATTAAAAGAGGTGAGCGACGTGAGTGAATATGATGGACCGGCATTTAATAAGCGTCAACATCGATCGAATAAAAATCGTCGTTTTAATCGTTTAACTGATCGTGATGGTAGTAAAAGTATCTTTGACACCACTCGGAGCCAAACTGCTGATAAACATGATGAACCTCTGTATTATGAGTTACCTAAGAAAGTTCGAAGTATAGATCAACGTGAAGATCTAGCACCACCGGTTGACCGTCAACAATTAAATGCTAGAATAGAAAATGCTCAATTACACCAATCTGTTAATGGTAAGGAACGTTATTCGGTTCCATTTTTAAAGCAACAACATTCGGATTCGTCAGACAAAGTATTTTTAAATCAACAAGTCGCAGACAGCGAACCTGAAGTGGCAGCCGAAGAAACCACCTATCAACCTAGCGAGCGTTTTAAATCAAAACGGTATCAACCAGCTTTAACAGAACAACCCATAGCACTAAGTAAGAGTAGGGCTGACGCAACAATGCCAATCGAAACAGCAGCACAAAGTGAAGCCAAGTCAATTGAAGCTTCCAAGATTCGCGAAGTAGCGGTGCGTTTAACTAAAGAAAAATCAAGTTATTTGTTATTTGAATATAGTAAGGAGAACTAACATGTTAACACATGATACAATTTATCATTTTGTAGGAATAAAAGGTTCAGGGATGAGTGCACTGGCTTTAATTATCCATGATAGTGGCTATAAGGTACAAGGTAGCGACATTTCTAAATACTTTTTCACGCAACAAGAATTAGAGAAAAAACACATTAAAATGATGGAATTTAACCCCGATAATATTCATGAAGGTTTAACCATTATTGCGGGGAATGCTTTCGGAGATGATCACCCTGAATTAGTAAAAGCACGCGAATTAAATTTACCAATCTATCGTTATCATGACTTTTTAGGTAGTTTAATCAATCATTTTACGAGTATTGCGGTTACCGGATCGCATGGTAAAACGTCTACTACAGGCATGTTATCTCATACATTAAAACATTTAGCACCAATTAATTATTTAATCGGTGATGGTACTGGCTTTGGTAGTTTATCAGCTGAGTACTTTGCTTTAGAAGCGTGTGAATATCGTCGCCATTTCTTAGCGTATCAACCGGATTACGCCATCGTTACCAATATTGATTTTGATCATCCAGACTATTATCATTCAATAGAAGATGTCTTTGATGCGTTCCAAACATTTGCGAATCAAGCTAAAAAAGGTATTGTGGCTTGGGGTGAAGACCAATACTTACCAAGTTTAAAAGCGAATGTTCCGGTATATTATTATGGTCTATCTGACACTAATGATTTTTATGCACAAAATATTGAAAAAACAACCGAAGGTGCAAATTTTGATGTTTATCGTCAAGGCGAATTTTTAGGACATTTTTCAATTCCAACATATGGTCAACATAATATTTTAAACGCATTGGCAGTGATTGCAGTTTTAACATTAGAAGGATTTAAAGCGGAAGAGATTGCTCAAAATATCGCCACTTTCGGTGGGGTAAAACGTCGCTTCTCAGTGAAACAATTACATGATTTAACGATCATTGATGATTATGCTCACCATCCATCTGAAATTATCGCAACCATCGATGCAGCAAAACAAAAATATCCTAATCATAAAGTAGTGGCTGTTTTCCAACCACATACATTTACCCGTACGGTAGCTTTATTGGATGATTTTGCGCGGGCTTTAAATATGGCAGACGAAGTGCATTTAGTGGATATTTTCCATTCCGCACGTGAAATGGATGGGTCTGTTAGCATTCAAGATTTGGCCAATAAAATTGAGGGAAATGTGGAAATCATATCTGCTGAACACCTATCGCCATTAATGGACTATAAAGATGAAATCTTATTATTTATGGGTGCGGGTGATATTGATTTATTAGCTCGTCAGTTTGAAGCAGCTTACAGTCAAAACTTCGGTAATAACTTATAATTAAAATGGAGTCAGCCTGTTCATTGAGGCTGGCTTTTTTTATGTATCAAAATAGTGCTAATCATTTCTTGACCAAAAAGATAGAACTTCAATAGAGTGAATGGATAAAAATTTGAGAAAATGATTCAACTGTTGCCGATATTTATCAGCAGTTTGGCTGAGTGGTCTCATACGTGTCTTAAAGAGGTTAGGCATAAATTTTTTAATTCTGTTTAGTTATTGCGTGCTAATTAAAAGCGCAGTGGCTCAGTGGAATCCAACTGCGCTGATACCTAACCTATTTTAAGTCGGTGCTCAGCCGAAACACGAATTCTTAAGTTTAGCGGAAAGTCACTAGGTTATTGCTCGGTTCGGTTATCGAGTCATGGTCTAGTTTGATACTATTTTGTAATGAAATGGTTGTGGGCTTGTGAATGACATTAAAGTACTCATTATGTTATAATAATCAGTGAGAATATTTATTTAGGGGGAATAATATGAAATGTCCAAATTGTGGTAAGCAAGTACGTTCTAAGACAAGATGCGCTTATTGTGGTCATCAATTTGATGGTTCAGAATCGACGCACGTACATGCTAAACCAGAACCTCAAAGAGATGAATTAAAAGATATTAAAACTACCGACGAAGTAGCTGCTAGTGTTGCGGCTGGACAAAGTCGTGTCGATGATTTTGAAAAGACCCGTGTTCTGGGAACTGTGGATAATGTAGAAAATTTTGAAGAGACACGCGTTCATCGCACGATCGATAGTCGTCTTGATAATCGGGAAGAGCCTCAATTTGCCACTACTGATGAAGCGACGCGTACCCGTTCTAGTCGAGTGAGTGATGATGAATTAGAACGTTATATTGAAGATTCTGAAGTGATTCCCAAGACAAAACGACGTGGCAGTATCTTAGGTTTCCTCTGGAATATTATTAAATTATTGTTAGTTGTATTCTTATTATTCCTATTAATTGCCTTTGGCCCTAAATATGGGAAACAATTATGGGAAAAATATGGCTTTGGTAATCAAAACCAACCTTCTACGAGTGAACAAGTAGTGTCGACAGAAAGTGATGAAAATACTCCTAACTCAACAGAGGAAAGTGATTTATTAGCAAATAACTCTCAAAATGATGATACTAATAAAGAAGACGACAGTACTAAAGACGAAAATACCACTAAAGAGGGTGAAACAACCCAAGAAGGTGAAACGACTAAAGAGGATGAAACTTCTAGTGACCAACCGAATCAAACAGAAAATGCGGTAGTAGCGAAAAGTGCTGTGAACTTAGATCAGTATCCATTGACCGAAATTGAGTTAGAGTTAGCAGATGACCAAAAAGAAATTAAACGTGAAGATTTAAATATCTCAGTTGATATCGACGGCGAAATTCAAGAGATTCAAGATTATTCACTTGTTCAAGAAGGAAAACAATTGAAAATTGCTTTCAATAATCCAGCTATGCAAGTGATTGCATCCGAGCAACCTAAACAATTGGTGAAAGTACAATCAGAAGCATTAAATATTGATGAATCACTTGATGTTGAATTACCAAAAACAACGGTTGATGGCGAAAAGTTTGAAAACTTCAATCAAATTTTAACCGATAATTTATCAGAAACAGGCTCACTTTCAGCAGCCTTTAAGAAAAATGGGGAAGACTCACCTTATATTTATGCTGATTCTTCATTTGATGCCTCACAATTATTCTCTTGGTACATTTTAAACCGTACATTATCCGCGATAAATGAGGGTGAAATTGACCTTGAAACTAAGGTGAAAGTATTAGACGATCTAAAAGCTGAAGGGGATAATGGTGCCATTGCATCTGCAGAAGAAAATACTGAATTTACAATCGAAACTTTAATGTATGAAGTGATTCAACAACAAGATGCTTCTGCTATGAACCATTTGATTCAAGCAACAGGTGGTCCTAATGACTTTAACTTATGGTTATCTAAGAACCATTACTTTGCTACCAAAGTGACAGAGTTATTAAATGTCAATGACGAAGGTCATATAACAGGTACAGTAACCAATGCACAAGATTTATTATTATTATTAGAAAAATTAGCTAATAATCAATTAGTGTCTGAAGAATTAGATGCGAAATTTAAAGAGATGTTATTAGAAACACCAATTACTCGCAAATATCCCGATGGATTCGAAAGCGTTACGCGTCGTTACGAAATTGCTTCAAATGATATAGATTCAACGAGTCAAGGTTATGCTGCTATTTTAGAAACAGAAGATGGCCAATACTTAGTGGTGACGAATGTGGCGAATCCAAAAGATACTGACACAACTGTCTCAAGTATTGCGAACTCAATTCGTCAATTAGTTTCTTATTTCATGACTGGTGAAATTCCATCTGAAGAAGAAACAACCGAAGAAGCACCAGTTGAAGAATCATTAGTTGAAGAAGTTCTTGAAGAAGAATATGTGGAGCCAGTCACTGAAGCACCAGTAGTTGAACAAACTGAAGCGCCAGGATTCCAATATGGGGAAGACCTTAATGGTGACGGTATGCCTGATTCAGTATATGATCCAAATACTGGCGGTTACCGTAATATCAATTGGTTCCAAGATGAAGATGGATCTAATAAATTCTATTACGCTGAGTAATATCATTTAGTTGATGATTAGTGAAAAATGTTTTAAGGTACTGCAAGTTATCATAACTTGTTGAACTTGAGTTAAAAGAAAAACGAGCTAATGAAGTAGAGTGTAACAAACTCTTTCTTCTAGCTCGTTTTTGTGTGCAGAGATGTCTTTAAGTGCTTGACAAATGTTAATAGCAAAAACAATTTTATCGTCAAGTGACTTTCTGAGCACAACTAAATTTCATCGTCAAATCTACTGGTAATGCCAACTCAAACTACTACTTTGAGATTTTTTTAATTCAACTGTTTATCTCGCATCATTAAACGATAAATAGTGAAATATCAGACCTAAGTTCAATATTATTATTATTGCGATTGCGGTATATTTAGGTAGTATTAAAGGCTCTCTGATTCAGTTGGTTGAGGTTTTGAACCGGGGAGTAAGTAATTGACGATTATGGCAATAATCACACCAATAAAGCAATCTGAAATGCGTTCAATGGTATAACTGACTAATTGACTACTCGAAATCGTCAGTAGTACGACGAAGTAGGTGGCGCAAGAATTAACGATACTTTTATCACTATTCAGTACATTACATGAAACAATAACCAATAACACACCTAGCGAAACAGTTATAATATGAACATAGGGATGTTCAATGCCAAATATTAATTCAATTTGAACCACCAAGGCAGCTATCAGGGCCCCTAGTGTATTACCGACAATTCGATAACGTCCAAAAGTAATGGACTTGGAGATATCTCCTTGCATCGCAAAAACACAAGCTAAACAGGCTAATGTTGCAGGTGAACGGTCCAACCAATGGAAGAGTAATAAGATAATAAATACTCCTACAACCGTTTTGATGGTTCGCCAACCTATTTTAAATGGAGACTTATTTACCATAAACTCGAATCCCTTCTTTTATTTCTTTTATAATATACGAAATAAAATTAAAATACAACCATTTACAACATCACGTATTAAGTGTATAATAAAGATATAATACACGTAAGGAGTGATGTTTTATGAATCCGGCATTAATTGCGATTGTTGTTCATGCGATAAAAGAGAAATATGTGAGTGAAAAAGCTTTTTATTCTGAAAAATTAGGAATTTCACCTCAAAGTTGGGATCGATGGAAAAAAGGTGAACAGGGTTTGAAATATGAAAATATTATGATATTATCTACATTGTTCACAGATTATGAATGGATGCTCGTTCAAAAAGTAGTGCGTAATGCAGAGATTGTACCGGATATTATGGCTGAGCCAGTGAAAGAATATTTATTTTTAAAATATGAAATAGCTAAAAAATGGGTTCGTCATGGCATGGTACGTTTAGAATGGCATCAATCAGATGCGAATGAAGATAAGAGTTCTCGTAAATCCAATATGACGATTTTACAGTTGATTGCAGATTATAATTTTTGGGGTTACAATGATATTATTGAACTGCGTTTACCAGGTGTTATTCGTCAACAGATTGAAACCAATGAAATAAAATTACTCGACTGGTTTGAAAGTGAAAGAGAAAAATTAAAAGAAGACGAATAATCCAATGGGGGTGTTGAGATGGTAGAGAGGAAGACCAAGAAAAAAACAACGGCTAGAAAGCCAGCGAAAAAGCGAAAAACAACACGACGTAAACCAACTAAACGAAAATCGGCGAAGAAAAAGCAATTTCAGGATTTAAGACGTGTGTTTTTTGAAAAATTAGGTATCATCACCTTTTTTGTAATTATTTTATTGGTATTGCTCACGCTATTAGTCTCTCAGTGGCAGAAATCACGAGATACGAATTCTGTTGAATCCCAAATTGAAAATATTGACTATCAAACAAGATTGGCTTTTGTGGAAGAAATTTCACCAATTGCCCAAAAGTTACAGCGTCAATATGGTATTTATGCGAGTGTTTCAATGGCACAAGCGATGTTAGAATCAGAATTTGGCCAGAGTGGTTTAGCGTCAGATTATTATAATTTATTTGGTGTTAAAACGGATGCGAGTGATCCCGATGGTGTGGATTTACCCACAGCAGAGTATGTTGATAATAAATGGATTGAGAGCACCGAACGCTTTAAGGTTTATCCCAATTGGGCGGCTTCAATGGAGGCTCATGCCCGCTTATTGGTCCACGGTACTACTTGGGATGCCGACCAATATGCTGCAGTTAAAAATGGCACTACCCCTGAAGAGCAAGCACGAGGTTTGCAAAACTCAGGTTATGCTACCGACCCTGATTATGCAGATAAATTAATTGCGATGATGGATGAATGGAATCTCTACCAGTATAATCAGCCAAATGGAGAACAGATCACCGAGCAATAAATGAGAGTGCTAATGAAATTGAACAAGCTTAGTGATCGCCAGATGTTTGGATAATATAGCAAAATAGTATAGTCGATGATTTTGAAAAGCAACTGAATGATACGATCGATGACGTTGAAAAGTAGCTTATTGGTTTAGCTGATGAAACTTGAACAGCTACCAAATGAGTAGTAGTCGCATTTTAAAAGCAAAATCCTTCGGACTTGAATGCTGTTGGTTCTGGAGGATCAAAGATAACTCATGATTGGTGACCATTTTGGTGAATCAATCGGTGCAACTTTAGTTTCTAACATTACCATTAAATCAAGGCACCTAGTAAATAAACAGTGATGAAGAGCATAGTTAGGGAGCAACTGTCATTTGATGTATCCCTTCTGTGCTCTTTTTTTCATTGTTAATAAAATGTAAAGAAAAGAAGACTAAAACATATCGGAATTATTGCCAATATATGATAAGATAGTAAGAGTGAAATGGATGAAAGGAGGGACAATATGCCAAGAAAACATTATCCAGGTGAAACAGTGGGAATTATTGGTTCTAGTTTATCTGCAGCTATATTAGCACAAGAAGCGGGTCGATTAGGATACCGAGTAGGTAGTTTGGTTTTGACTCCAGACAATCCGGTTAAACAGTTTGCGTCCTGGCAAACTATTGCCGAAACGTATGATGAACTGGCTTTAAGACATTTTGCCGGTCGGGTGGACACGATTATTACCGATACTGGCATTTTATCCAGTCAAGATTATCAAATTTTAAAAGAAATTACGGATGTTGCGATGTCAGAAGACTTAATTTCCATTACGACAGATCGATTATTAGAAAAAGCGTATTTAGATTCATTGCAATTATTAGTAGCGCCGTTTTCATTGGTAACATCAATAGCTGATATAAAAGAAGCGGTAGAATATATTGGCTTTCCTTGTATTTTAAAATCAACGAACCGACATTTACCTAATTCAGAAAAATCGGTTATTATTTATAGTGAACAAGATTATCCTCAAGCGGAAACTAAAATTGAGGAAAGTACTTGTATTTTAGAAGCTTGGATTCCATCTGAGAAGAAAGCCTCCTTAACGATTGTGCGTAACGAGCGTGGCGAAATGTTAGTATACCCGATTTTTGAGATTATTGAAGCGGGTATTGATGGTGGAACGCAAGTGCGTTATCCGGTGAGCTTGCATTCGGCGATTGAAGCAGAAATAAATCGAATTGGACACGTGATTGCTGATGCATTAGGCTTAATTGGTTCCATTACAATGGAATTGTTAATTACGACTGCGGGAGTCGTCTATGTCAATGATGCTAGAATCGGTCTTTCTGATGCAGCATTATTTACCATTGGTTCAATGTCAGTGAATCATTATGAGGCAACGGTCCGTGCGGTATTAGGATTACCACTACCGGAAATACGTCTAAGAAGTAAGGCAGCAATTTCATTACAAGTACCTTATTTAAATCTTGATAGTGTGTTAACGCAATATATGATGCGTACAGATTGGGGATTTGCTTTATTTAATCCCTTAGGCCATGAAGCTCATGACATTGTGGGACAAGTCATTATTACCGGGGACTCGATTAGTAATTGCGAACGTCAAATTGAGATAACGGATTTATTAAAAAAATAGGGATTTTAAGTGTGATATTCTTTGTCGAGAAGAGTCAATTGATAGTTGTGATTATGAAAGAGCAATTAGAAACAGTTAATAGAATATAATCTAATGATGAAAGTGATTGGACCATAACAGATTGTTTGGCCATGGTGTGGACAAGAAGTAGAATATTGATTGCTTTTCGCTTCGTATGCATGTATCCCTTAAAGTCGAGGCCACTCAACCACTGTGCTAAAAGCGATCAGATAAAATCAAAGCCTATTTAAAGTTATTGCCCAGGATTGTGGTTGTATGTTCATTAATAAATGAGTATTTAAAAGACGAGTTGAAAAACTAGGGAGTGGGCAAGAAGTAGAAAATTGAATAATTTTCGCTTCGTCTGCCCACCCCCGCACAGTTGGGAGTAGACCAGAAGTAGAAAATTGAATAATTTTCGCTTCGTATGCCTGTATCCCTTAAAGTTGAGACCATTCAAGCACTGCGCTTCTAAATATTGAGCAATAACTTGATTGAATTTATCAAAGTGATACCTCACCTCGTTAACACGCCATTTGAGACCACTCGACCACTGCGCTATTAATTTACGAACAATAATTTTAAATAAATTTATCAAGTTTATGCCCAGCCTCAATAGGTATTTCGATTGGTTAGTAGAATCTGATTCAAAATGACCACGAGGTACTCCATTAGCGAGAACTGCACGGCTTGTCATGCTTAATGCTTAACACGGGTAACTTTTTTATAAAATTGTATGACTAATAGTGTTGAGGTATTGTCTTAGGAAAAAAAGTCTGCTATAATACAGTCATTAGATTTTATCTCCCTATGAATCTAATAAAGACTAGTCGGAGCCCACTTAGTGGGCTTTTTTTTATGCCTATAATTTTGATAGGAAAATCGGCTCTATGTCAAATGGTGTGGGTCAACAGAAAGGACTCTGTTCACCTGCACCAAAAAGTATAGATTCGCTAATTTTTGATAAAAAAAGAGGTCGTACACATCTAAGTGATTTACGGCCTCTTAGTTATAAGATAATTGATTTATTGTATTTAAAATGCGGTAGATGGGAGTTGAACCCACACGAGTATACACTCACCACCCCCTCAAGATGGCGCGTCTGCCATTCCGCCACTACCGCAGGAAACAATATTAAAAATAGCATGTTATTCAACATTTGTCAAATGTCTTAAGCATTATTTTTGATGCCGGAGAAAGGTTTAGCAATTAATAACAGTGTTAGATACACCTTTCTAGACGATTTCAGTAGTAGTGTTATGGTCTTTTCAATTAATTATTAATATTTCTTAGAATAGGTTTGCACTCACAATGACCAAATTTTGTGCTATACTTAATAATTGTAAAAGTCGTAAATAATAATTTTTTTGGGAAATTAAGAAGAGTTGGAGTGATTTTTTGAAAAGGGAAGGATGGTGTAAAATGAAACTCAAATATTTAACATTAATGGGCGTTATGAGTTCACTCATTTTATCACCCATTAGTTCAGCTCAATCCACTCTTGAACCAACCGAAGAGAGTCTTTTGCGAAGTGAAGTGACAGAGGTTGAACCTTCGAAATTAGAAGGCTTAACTCAGCAACTTGAAGCATTAAAAGAGGTTCCGAGCTTTAAAATGCAATTAAAATTAGTGAATCAAAGAAGTAATGAAAAAACGGTTGAGGTGACCGTTTTAGGTAATACCACAACCGGCAATGCGATTATTGACTATGATTTCTATGATCGACTGTCAAATCCTAACCATTATCATGTTCGTCTGTATGCTTATGATAATTTTAAGTATGCATATGTCACGACTTTAGATTGGCTTAACTCGCTTGATTATTTCAGTCAACCTTACTTTAAGCGAGATGATGCTTTGGTGATGGCTTCAATTGATTCCCCCGTCGTTGAATTCGATCAAAGTCAACTAATAGGCTTTGATCAATTGACGAGTTTGAATGATGCGTTTCTATTATTACCGAATATGAACAAATTAGCTCAAGTTCGTGAAGAGAGTATTTACTATATCGATCCGATATATACGTTGAGTTTGGAAAGAATGGCCATTCCGGAAGTGATTTTTAGTGATACTAAAAATGTAAATTTAAAATTGACAACGGATGTCACGATTAATGAAACAGAAGCTAGTGCGATGCAAAAGTTAGAGTTAAGTGCGCAACCTAGTGGACTCGCTTTTGGAGCTTTAGTCAACCAACAAATTGATCGCACACGCTTAGCAACGATTGAGGGACTTGATATTAATCGCGATTTACCTAAAATGGACAAAGACCTAGGTGTCGCGACTACGATGGTGACCAAGAAATTAACCGATTTTGATATTGCCTTTAATGAACGTACTCAACTCTATACTTTAACTTTAGCTGGTGTCACTGAAAACTTTGACTTAAATATTTTTGAAGATAAAACAGCTAGCTTTAAATCATATGAATTTAAGACAGTTTATAGTTTTCAACCGTACGAGTGGACCATGCCTGATTTATTAGCTTTGAAATCCATCTCCCAAAAAGAATTAACTTATTTAATGACAAATGAATTAATAGATGAGGTATCAGAAAGTGAGTAAATTAACCTATCGTCATACCATTATTGCTTGTTTTATGGCTTATGTCGTGCAATCGATGGTGATTAATTATGTGCCTTTATTATTTGTACAGTTTCAAAATGAATTTTCAGTTGATTTAGTCCAAATAACGGCATTAGTTTCCTTAAATTTTTTAGTGCAATTAATGGCAGATGCATTATCCATCCCCATTATTAAAAGGATTGGTTATCGTTGGGTGGCTATATTGGCCCATTTATTAGCGGTATTAGGATTTGCTGCGATGGCACTTTTGCCGAATATGATAAGCAGTAATCCGTATATTGGCTTGGTGACTGCTACCGCTTTATATAGTGCAGGAGGCGGCTTGATTGAGGTGGTTAGTAATCCTATCTTAGAGGAAATCCCAACTGATAATAATGAACGAATGATGAGCTTGATGCATTCGTTTTATAGTTGGGGGTTTGTCGCCGTTACGATTATTGCGATGAGTTATTTTTACTTTGTCGGCATTGAACAGTGGCGTGTTCTGACATTTTTCTGGTGTATCATTCCGTTACTTAATATGATTTTATTCATTTTTGTACCATTACCAACAATCATCGAAGGAACTGCTGAAGGTGGCAGTATGATGGGATTATTAACCAATCAAGCTTTCTGGATTTTCTCGGTGATGATGTTTTGTGCAGGTGCTAGTGAGATGGCGCTGAGCCAATGGTTATCCCTTTATATGGAGAAAACTGTCGGTTTTTCTAAGGCGGTAGGAGACTTAGCCGGACCGCTTTCTTTTGCGGTGATGATGGGCTTGTTTCGGATTTACTTTGGCTTAGGAAAACATAATCTTTCCATTTTAAAATTCATTATGATTAGTTTGATAACTCTAACCATGAGTATTTTAGTAATGTCAATATTTAATTGGCCTTGGATTAGCTTATTAGGTAGTGCTTTGTATGGTGGTGCGGTTGGAATATTATGGCCGGGCACTTATAGTCTGGCAGGTAAAGGCTTAACCGGGGGGCCGATTATGTTTGGGATGTTAGCTTTAATTGGCGATTTAGGTTGTACAGTTGGTCCTGGATTAATTGGTCAAGTGGCTGCTTGGTCAGGTGGTAATTTACGTGTTGGCATTTTTTCAAGTATTATCTTTCCCTTGATATTCTTGTGGATGATTTATTTAGCAAAGAAAAAATCATTATTTGAAGGCAAGAACGAGGCAGCGGTTTTAAAAGAGTAAACCATCATTGATAAAAAAAGAGAGGTTTATAAGGAGTTAAAGCTTAGCACCCTTAAGCACGAGCTTCTTATAAGTCTCTTTTTATTTAGTCGACTCAAGGGGCGGTTCTTCAAGTCAATCCTAACGAGGTTCTTTTGATTGGAGAAACATCATCTCTAGCATACACTTTAGCATGGGGGTATCGGTACGAGTGATTGAATCAACGTGCACTCGGCTACAAGATATGTGCGCAATCTGTTATTGGAACGATGAGCATTTGGTTAAAAATAAGTGCGCAATCTGTTATTGGAACAATTCGCAGTCCGTCATTAAAGAAATGCGCACTAGGTTATTGAAGGATATCCCGTATATATTGATGCGCCTTAAAATATATAGATGAAATTAAAGCGAATGTTTCAATTATTCACCAAGCCCCTAACTAATTCACTCTAAAAAACTGTTACTTACGAATCTTTCCTGAGTTTCTATTGAGATTCATTTGAAAGTCCTTAGAATTCTTGCTATAATACCTTTTAGAAGACTATGATGAAAAATGTCAATTGTGCCGTCATCAGGGAGATTTAGCGTGACTGAAACTAAATCATGTAAGCCGCAAGAGACTTTCGCTTTCGGAGTCGTTCTGTTAAGAAAGAATCACTTTTGAAAAAGAACCCGCTACATCTCGGTTATAGATGCCAAGTGTCAAAGATTGGATTGCTTATAATCTTTGAAACAAGGGTGGTACCACGGTCATGCGTCCCTTTTTTGGGGGAGGCTATTTTTTTGTCATAAATTTTAAAAAGGAGTAAGCTATGAGTTCAAAATTACAAGAAACATTAGATAAGATTCAAGTCCTCATGCAAGAAGCATCTGGTGAATTAGAACAAGTTGATTCAATGAAAGTGTTAAATGCCTTAAGAGTGAAATACACTGGAAAAAAAGGAGTTATTGCGGATCTTGCTAAAGTAATGCGAGACCTAGATAATGACGGTCGTCGTGAACTAGGGCAACATATGAATGAGTTCAAGCAAAAAATTGAAACAACGATTGAAGTCTCAAAAGCACGTATTGAAGCGCGAGAGTTAGAAATTAAATTAGCAGAAGAGACACTTGATATTACGTTACCAGGTAAAAAACAAGCGTTAGGTAGTCGCCATATCATTACTCAAACCATGGAAGAAATTGAAGATTTATTCATTGGTATGGGGTATCAAGTGATTGAAGGGCCTGAAGTTGAATTAGATCACTATAACTTTGAAATGATGAACTTACCAAAAGGACATCCTGCTCGTGATATGCAAGATACGTTTTATATTTCAGAGGAAGTATTATTGCGAACGCATACTTCTCCTGTGCAAGCTCGTACGATGGAAAAACATGATTTTGAAAAAGACGGTCCATTAAAAATGATTAGTCCCGGTAAAGTATTCCGTCGTGATAGTGATGATGCGACGCACTCTCACCAATTCCACCAAATCGAAGGTTTAGTGGTAGATAAAGAGATTACATTAGCTGATTTAAAAGGGACGCTATTACAATTTGCTCAAAAATTATTTGGTGAAGAACGTGAAATTCGTTTACGTCCAAGTTATTTCCCATTTACTGAACCTTCAGTCGAAGTGGATGTCTCATGTTTTAAATGTGGTGGCAAAGGATGTTCAGTCTGTAAACAAACAGGTTGGATTGAAATATTAGGTGCTGGGATTGTCCATCCAAATGTATTAGAAATGGCCGGTATTGATTCAAGTAAATACTCAGGATTCGCTTTTGGGTTAGGACCAGATCGTGTGGCAATGTTGAAATATAATGTGGATGATATTCGTCACTTCTATCAAAATGATTTACGTTTCTCAGATCAATTCAAAGGAGGTCAAAATTAATGTTTTTATCATATGAATGGTTAAACGATTTTGTAGATTTATCAAAAATTAATGCAGATGAATTGGCTGATAAAATGTCTCGTACTGGTATTGAGATTGAAGGCGTAGAAAATTTTGGTGCTAATTTATCGAACTTAGTAGTGGGAGAAGTTGTAGAATGTGTCGATCATCCCAATAGTGACCACCTACATTTAACGAAAGTAGATGTCGGTCAAGATGCGTTATTACAAATTGTTTGTGGAGCACCGAATGTGCATGCGGGAGCAAAAGTAATTGTTGCGATGATTGGGGCTGTTTTACCAGGTGGATTCAAAATTAAGAAAAGTAAATTACGTGGTGAAGTATCAGAAGGAATGTTATGTTCACTGCAAGAATTAGGCTTTTCTGATAGTGTGATTCCTAAGAAATACGCAGATGGCATTTATTTATTCCCACAAGATGCGCCAGTGGGGCAAAGTGTGATTGACTATTTAAAATTAGATGATCCGATTTTAGAATTATCGATTACCCCTAACCGTGCAGATGCTTTATCAATGCTAGGCTCTGCGTATGAAGTAGGAGCAGTCATTAATCAACAACCAACAATTACGCAACCAGAAGCGTATCATTTTGCTGATAGTGCTGAATTATTAGAGACTGTATCAGTAACGGTTGCAGATGCTGCTTTATCACCACGCTATCAATTGCGAGTCATTAAAAACGTGACGGTAAAAGAAAGTCCATTATGGTTACAAATGCGCTTGATGAAAGCCGGTATTCGTCCATTAAATAATATCGTTGATATTACGAATTATTTCTTATTATTATATGGGCAACCCATGCATGCCTTTGACTATGATACGCTAGCTTCTAAAGCCATTTCAGTAGCAGCAGCCAATGAAGGGGAAACTTTCATGACTTTAGATGGGGCAGAACGTACATTATCGATACATGATGTGATAATTAAAGCCGGTGAAATTCCTGTTGCTTTAGCAGGTGTAATGGGGGGCATGGATTCCGAAGTCACAGAGAAGACCACGACAGTCTTATTGGAAACAGCTGTCTTTGACCGCTTAAATGTCCGTAAAACGGCGTCTAAATTTAATTTACGTTCTGAATCAAGTGCACGCTTTGAAAAAGGAATTAATTTAGCAACGATTGATGAAGCAGGAACCGCTGCAGCCCAAATGATGGCTGAATTAGGTGATGGCGTCGTTGAACCGGGTGTTAAGGAAGTGAATACCTTAACGGTTGAAAATAAACAAGTGACAGTTCCTTTATCAGCGATTGAAAAACGCATTGGAATTGAAATCACTCATGATGAATTACAAACCATTTTTGACCGTTTAGGTTTTGAAGTAACGATTCAAGAAACAGACTTTACCGTGTCGGTACCACCACGTCGTTGGGATATCGCGATTGAAGCAGATGTCTTAGAAGAAATTGCCCGTATTTATGGTTATGATAATATTCCCGTTACGTTACCAACTGTACCAAGTTCGCCAGGTCGCTTAAATTCAAAACAAAAATTAGTCCGTCAAACACGTGCGATCGCGGAAGGGTTAGGCTTAAATCAAGTGATTAGTTATGTCTTAACCTCACTAAAAGAAGCTGAATTATTACATGGTGAACAACCATTCGTCAAATTAGCCTTACCAATGAGTGAAGATCGTTCAGTATTACGTCAAAGTTTATTCCCAGCGCTAATGGAAATTGCGAAATATAACCAAGCGCGTCAAAATAAACCATTGGCCTTTTATGAAATTGGTAAAGTCTTTTATGGACAAGGCGATAATGTTCAACCAAAAGAAGAAGAGCGCTTTGGTATCTTAGTATCAGGACAAAATGCCGTAAATGCTTGGTATCAAGAGGCAATGAATTATGATTTTTATGACTTAAAGGGAATCATTGAAAGTTATTTCGAAGCGATTCGCTTAACTAACAAGATAACTTATCAAGCAACCCAAGATTATGCCGTCATGCATCCGGGTCGAACTGCAAATATCTTATTAGATGGTGAAGTAATTGGATTCTTTGGTCAAGTCCATCCTAAAGTAGCCAAAGATCATGATTTACCAGATGAGACATTCTTTGCGGAAATAAACTTTGATCAAGTATTAGCTTATGACCGTCCTGCTTTAGTGCAAACGATGATTCCAAAGTACCCTTCAACGTCACGTGACTTAGCTTTATTAGTACCTAAATCGATTATCCAACAAGAATTAGTCGATCTAATTAATGAAAAAGGTGGCCAATATTTACGATCAGTTGAATTATTTGACCGCTTTGTCGATGCTAAAATTGGAGAAGACAACCAATCATTAGCTTATCACTTAACCTTCCAAAACCCAGAGAAAACTTTAACGGATGAGGAAATTAATGCCGCAATGGCTAATATTACTGAAGCCCTTAATCAAATTGATGGCTTAGAAATTCGTTAATAGCGATAAAATAAATAACATTTTGAGACTGTGTAGAAATGAATGTTTCTGCATGGTCTTTTTTTACAGAAATTTTAGTTCGTCAATAATTCGCAGAGTTCTTTTTAATGCTTCACATTTTATTGAGGAAAATTGAAGGGGATTATAGACGTCTTCCGTATCGCTAAGGAAAAAGGGAGTCAATGAAATCATTTACATTGTAGTAAGCGTTCACTATAATGAAATTGAAAGGAGTGGTAATTTGAAGAGCATTAAATTAGTGACAATTGGTGGTGGCTCTAGTTATACACCGGAGTTGGTTGAAGGTATGATTTTAAGACAATCGAAACTCCAAATCAGTGAATGGTGGTTTGTCGATGTTGAATTAGGACAGGATAAATTAACTACGATTGTGGAGCTAGCTAAACGGATGGTTAAGAAAGCCGGACTAAATTGGCAAATTTATGGTACTTTAAATCGGCGTGAAGCATTGCAAGATGCAGATTTCGTTACTTCGCAATTTAGAGTAGGTCAATTAGATGCTCGTATTTTAGATGAATCGATTCCACTCAAATATGGGATGTTAGGTCAAGAAACGAATGGTGCCGGTGGTATTTTTAAAGCTTTTCGCACGATTGAAGCATATAAACCAATTATTGAAGACATGAAAGAGTTATGTCCTGATGCTTGGCTAATTAATTTCACTAATCCTGCTGGGATAGTAACTGAGGCTTTGATTAATCGCCTTGGATGGGCTAAAACGATTGGTGTTTGCAATATTCCGATTGGTCAGCAAAAAGCAGCGGCAGAAGTTTTAGACTTAGATGATAAACAATTAATGTTAAGACATGTGGGTCTCAATCATTTTCATTTTCATGAAGTATGGGATCAAGATGGGCATAATCGCACGGATGAAGTGATTGAAAAACTATATGGGACAGAACGAGAGGATAAAGTAAAGGGTGTAAAAAATATTACCAGTCTTGATTTTCCGATTGAGCTTTTAAGAAGTCTTCATTTATTGCCATGTGATTATCATCGCTACTTCTTTATTGAAACTGAAATGTTGGAAGATAGCATTCAACAATTTAAAGAAGGCACCGCACGTGGGAACAAGTAAAAAAATTGAAGAGGAGTTATTTGCTGTTTACCGCAATCCTCACACTGATGAAAAACCTAAACAATTAGAGTTACGAGGTGGTGCGTATTATAGTGACATTGCTTGTCAATTAATTGTCGCGATTGTTAACGACACTCATGAACAATTTACAGTTTCAACAGTTAACCAAGGGGTAATAGATTATTTACCAAAGGATTGTGTGGTGGAAATCTCAACTATAATTACAGCAAACGGTCCGATTCCATTAGCAGTACCAACCGTTTCACCCTTTGTTAAAGGGTATCTACAAATGATGAAGCAAATGGAATTGTTAACGGTTGAAGCGGCGATGACTGGCTCTTATGATTTAGCCTTACAAGCATTTATGATTCATCCTTTAATTGTCAATGATGCTAGAACACAAGTTGTTTTAAATGAACTATTATTGGCTCATGAATCATATTTACCACAATTTCATGACAGTATTGAAAAAATAAAAATAAAGGAGTAAAAACATGACTAAAGAGAAGAAATTTTATCAATTTCCTGAAGGGTTTTTATGGGGAAGTTCTACTTCTGGACCGCAAAGCGAAGGAACCGTTCCAGGTGATGGTAAGGGGATGAGTAATTGGGATTATTGGTTTAGTATTGAACCTGAACGATTCCATAATCAAGTGGGTCCAAGTCAAACCTCTACTTTTTATACTAACTACAAAAGTGATATTGAATTGCTTAAAGCAACAGGACACACCATTTTCCGACCATCGATTCAATGGTCTCGTTTAATCCCTGATGGTGTCGGTGAAGTTAATCGTAAGGCGGTTGATTTTTACCGTGATGTCTTTAAACGGATTAATGAAACGGGCGTTAAACTCATTGTCAACCTTTATCATTTTGACATCCCTTATGCTTTACAAGAAAAAGGAGGTTGGGAGACGAAAGAGACGGTTGAGGCTTATGAAAATTATGCTAGAACGTGTTTTGAATTATTTGGTGACTTGGTAGATACTTGGATTACCTTCAATGAACCGATTGTACCAGTGGAATGTGGTTATTTAGGCAATTATCACTATCCAGGAAAAGTAGATGCGAAAGCAGCGGTACAAGTAGCCTATAATACGCAATTAGCTAGCGCATTAGCGGTCAAAGCTTGTCATGAAACGAACCCTGAACATAAAATTTGTGTTGTGTTAAATTTAACTCCTGCGTATCCACGTAGTCAATCTGAAGAGGATGTAAAAGCTGCCCGTATAGCGGAATTATTCCAAACAAAGAGTTTCTTAGATCCATCCGTTTTAGGTGAGTATCCACGAGAACTTGTTGAAATTATAAACAAACATGGCTTAACACCAGATTATACTGATGAAGAATTGGCGATTATAAAAGAACATACAGTTGATTTCTTAGGCGTGAATTATTATCAACCACTAAGAGTTCAAGCTCGTACGACACCATGGGATGAAAGCCAACCGTTTATGCCGAACTATTATTTCCAAGGATATGATATGCCAGGTAAAAAAATTAACCCACATCGTGGTTGGGAAATATATGAACCAGGGATTTATGATATTGCGATGAATTTAAAAGAAAACTATGGGAATATCGACTGGATTTTAACGGAAAATGGAATGGGTGTTGAAGGTGAAGAAAAATTCAAAGTAGATGGGATGATTCAAGATGATTATCGTATTGAATTTATTGAAAATCATTTAATTGAATTACATCGTGCTATCGAAGAAGGTGCCAATTGCCATGGCTATATGTTATGGACTTTTATTGATTGTTGGAGTTGGCTCAATGCATATAAGAATCGATATGGGTTAGTAGAATTAGATTTAGTAACACAAGATCGAACTATCAAAAAATCTGGTTACTGGTTCAAACAATTAAGTGAACAAAATGGCTTTGAACGTTAGAAAGGAGTCATTGGCGTGGTAAATTTTGGTTTTTCTATTTATCCGGAAAATCATTCGGTCAAAAAAACCGAACAATACATGGATTTATTAAAGAAATATGGTGCAACACGAATTTTTATGAGTCTACTTCAATTAGAAACGGACGACACATCAATTTTTGATAAATATCAAGAAATAATTGCTTATGCCAATCAATTAGATTTAAAAGTAATTGCAGATATTAGCCCAAATTTTGTAAAACAAGCAGGGTGGGATCAAGATTTAATTGAAAAAGCCCATCAATTTGGTTTAAAAGGTCTACGCTTAGATGAAGCATTAGATATCGACGCTATTGTGGACTTAACTAAGAATCCATATGAAATTAAGATAGAGTTAAATATGAGTACGGACGCTACTTTATTAAACAAATTAATTGAAGCTGAGGCAAATTTAGAAAATATCATTGCTTGCCATAACTTTTATCCCCATGAATTTACCGGTTTATCCGTTGCGCATTTTGAAAAGATGAACCAATTATTTAAGGAGGCGGGCATTGAGACGGCCGCCTTTGTCAATGCGCAAACCGCAACTGAAGGGCCTTGGCCTTTATCAGAAGGGCTTTGTACCGTCGAAGATCATCGCCACTTACCGATTGAATTACAAGCAGCGTTATTAATCGCGACCGAACATATTGATAATATTTTAATTGCCAATCAATTTATTACCGAAGAAGAACTTCAAAAACTGACCCAACGAATAAATGAAGAGGTAATGGTGCTCCCAGTGAAACCGCTCCTAAAATTAACTGAGTCGGAGCGTCAAATTATTGAAGAACCGCATGTTTATCGTGGGGATATCTCGGATTATGTTATTCGGTCGACGATGACACGGATAAAATTTGCCGACCAATCAGTTGCACCACGAGATCAAGTGAAAATTGTTCAACGTGGTTCAATCATTATTGACAATGATTTGTATACACGATATAAAGGTGAATTACAAATTGCTTTGAAAGTCTTTGAGGTAAGCGATAAAGCAAATGTCGTAGCTAAAATATTACCGGAAGCAGTGACTTTATTGGAATATTTAAAACCATGGCAAGCTTTCAAATTAAAAATAATGGATTAGGTTGCCAATAGAAGAAATAAGGTTTAAGCGAGTAGGCTTGAATTAAATCAGATCAAGAGTTGCAAAAGCATTTTACTTTGCATGCCAGTAAAAATAGTCATGATGGACTTGTATTAGATATGCTGAAGTGTTGATTAGGACATGACGTTTTACATAACAAAAGAGCGCACAAAATAGCGTAAAACAATTTGTTTAAATAGTTAAATTTTATACTATATGAGGAAAAAGGTATAAGCAATTAGTCATGATGTATCTAAGCTATGTAGCAATGGAAGAGTATTAATTGTACTTACTTAATTAATCAAGCTGAGTTTCCTTAGCGATACGGAAATAACCAGTTTTATATTTCCTCAACGATTTGATATGATATAGTTGTAAAGGGTTTCGTATTCGAGAGGAGGTATGTATGCTTTCAAAAAAGAAGTAAGTTTATTGGAATGCTTATTAAAGAATAAAACACATTATTTATCTAGTGCTGAACTTGCTAAAGAAATTGATACTAGCGATCGAACGGCTCGTAAATATTTACAGCAATTGGCACAAACGATTGCAGGTCATGGTGCTCGTTTAATCTCTAAACCCGGGAATGGTTATCTTTTAGAAATCACTCATGCCTTAGAATTTGAAATTTTTTGGCAAGAAACATTAACTTCCAAGAAGTCAATGACGGATATTACCCAAGTTGAAGAGTCAACCGATCGCCAGCATTATGTGTTAAATAAATTATTTTTTAATGATGCGCCATTGTTGTTTGATGATTTAGCCGATGAACTTTATATTAGTAAAACAACTTTAACCAATGTCTTAAACGATATTCGTCAACAGGTACAAGGCTATGGTTTACAATTGTTAAATAATAAAGATGGCATTCGAATTGAAGGGGTCGAGTCGGATATTCGTCATTTTATGATGGACTATTTCTTTATTGATACTTTTGATGATTCTATGTTTGCTTTTGTTGGTGGCACGTTGTTATCAGAGATTAATTTTGCTGAAATTACTATTGTAGTAATTGACGAGTGTCGAGATGCTTTATTAAAATTATCGGACTATGTTGTGCATAATCTGGTGTTACATATTGCCTTAATGATTAAGCGTATCCGCACGGGGTATTCAATCAAAGAATTTAAAGTTGCCCCAGATATTCAAAAATCCAAAGAATACGAAGTAGCTTTAAGAATTTTATATCGCTTAGAGACTGCTTTTAATGTCAAGTTTCCAATTGAGGAAGCGAATTATATAGCCTTACATTTAAAAGTTAAGCAAACTCAGTTAACAAAAGAAGTTGATAAAACTAAAGATGAACCAAATAGTCTAAAGAATCAAATACTGAATGTTTTGGAAGCTATCTCTCAGGAAATCGAAATGAATTTAGCATCGGATACGGTTTTAATCAATGGCTTAACAGCGCATTTCCATCCACTGATCATTCGATTAAAGAATAAAATTCAATTATCAAACCCTTTAGTTGAAGAGATTAAAACAAAGTTTCCAGAAATATTAGCGATAACTAAAAAATATTTTGCTAAGATGCCATTATTAGAAGGACAAGAATTGTTAGATGACGAGTGGGCGTATATTGCAATCCATGTATTAGCCGCCATTGAACGTGATGTAAACCGCAATAAACTGCAGGTGCTGGTTGTATGTGCAACTGGAACTGGAAGTGCGATGATGCTGAAGAATCGACTAGAAAATGAGTTTGGAGGAAGCATCAAAATTGTGGATGTTGTTGGCTATTATGAAGTGAATGAAGAACGATTGAAAGGGATTGACTTAATCATTTCTTCAATTAACTTATCGAATTTACTGTTTTTAACACCGGTCGTACATGTGAGTGTCTTTCTAACTTCAGATGAAGTACGTGAAATTAGACAATATATTCGGACTAGCTCAACTCGTCAAAATGAACCCCATCAAAAAGTAGCTTTAGAAAAAATTAAAGCCGAGCAAATTGCAAAAGAAATTTTTAGTAAGGAAAAATTTGTTTATTTTGAAGAAATTATCGATAAAAATACCGCTTTAGAACAAATGATTTTATTACTTAATGAGGCCGAAAAACCTGATTTTAAAGATCAGATGATGCATCAATTAAGTTTACGTGAAACGTATAGTCCAGTAGTTTATGGAGAACGTCTAGCTTTTCCTCATCCAACAGTTCCAATGAGTTTAACCGAACAAGTCGTGGTGGGGATTTGTAAAGAACCATTATATTGGAGTGAAGAACATCCATCTGTACGTTTTATCTTTTTGCTATCACCATCAAAAGGTAGCAATGAAAAAATGAAGTACATTTCACCTTGTTTGGTTGATTTTGTTAATAATGAAATGGCACAAGCTTTGTTGTTACAACAACCAGACTATAAGCAGTTGGTGAATATATTTATTAATTTATTACAAAAATAATTGGAGGAACAGAAAATGAAAAATATTATGTTAGTTTGTAATGCAGGAATGTCTACAAGTATGTTAGTAACAAAAATGGAAAAGGCTGCTCAAGAAAAAGGTATTGAAGCAACGATTTGGGCAGTACCTGTTTCTGAAGTTGATAGCGAAGTAGCAGCTAAAGATATTGATGTTTTATTAGTAGGACCACAAGTAAAATTCATGTTAAAAGAGTATAAAGAAAAATTTGAACCTAATATTAAAGTAAGTGATATCAATATGATGGATTACGGTACGATGAATGGTACTAATGTTTTTAATTATGCAATGGAAATGATTGGAGAATAAGGATGGCAGAACCAAAAAATTTAGAACAAGTCATGGGGCTAATTATGCATGGAGGGGACGCCAAAGGAAAAGCAGTCGAAGCTATTCGTGCAGCAAAAGCAGGTCGATTTGAAGAAGCTAAGACTTTAATTGTTGAAGCAAATACTGCCTTGAACACTGCGCATAAATCACAAACAGCTCTATTAACGCAAGAAGCATCTGGCGATAATGTAGAATTATCTTTATTATTGATTCACGGCCAAGATCATTTAATGACAGCTTTAACATTTATTGATGTAGCAAAAGAGATTATTGAGTTACATGAAAAAATTGATCGATTAACAGAGGATGAGTAAGGTGGAAGTAGCAAAAGTATTAAATGTCCCAATTGAGGATGTTTTTGATGCCATTACACTATCATTTAAACAAGATTACTATGCTAATACTGATATGGAATTAGTAGATGAAGAAATTGTCGAAGGCTTAACGTATATAAAGAAATTTGGTCGTAATAATCAAAATAGTATCCGCTTGACGGTTAAAGAGTTTAAAAGACCAACACATTATTGCGTTGTTTATGGGTCTAACCAAGGTAAACAAGAAGTTCAATATCAATTAAGGGCTATTACTGATAAAGAAACAGAAGTAACTTATATCCAAGTATATGAGCCGGCAGGAATTTTCCATAAAGTCAATGCTTGGATAATGGATAAAGTTTTTGCTGCAAGTGTGAAGAAGAAAATTGAAGCACAATTAACTGGTTTGGAATCTTTTGCTAAAACAACTAGTCAACAAATTAATACAAGAAAGTAGGCGAAGAATTGAAAGAAATAGTGTCAAATTTAAGATCCGATTTCCTATGGGGTTCTGCTTCAGCTGCTTATCAAATTGAGGGCGCATGGAATGAAGCTGGAAAATCACCCTCTGTTTGGGATGAATACGTCCGTATTCCTGGAACCACATTTAAGGGAACGACAGGAGATGTCGCAGTTGATCATTATCATCGCTATAAAGAAGACGTTGCATTAATGGCTGAAATGGGCTTAAAAGCCTATCGATTCTCCATTGCTTGGACTCGCATTTTACCGAAGGGACGTGGTGAAGTCAATGAAGCAGGGGTTAAATTCTATTCTGATTTAATCGATGAATTAATTAAAAATGATATTGAACCTTTAGTTACCCTATATCATTGGGATTTACCACAATGTTTAATGGATGAATATGGTGGTTGGGAAGATCGTCAAATTATTGATGACTTTAATGAATATGCTTCAGTTTTATTCGAGCGTTTTGGAGACCGTGTTAAATATTGGATTAGTTTAAATGAACAAAATATATTTGTTAGTTTAGGCTACCAATTAGCAATGCACCCTCCAGGTGTAAAAGATACTCAAAGGATGTACAATGTTAACCATATTGCTAATTTAGCGAATGCAAAAGTGATTAATACTTTTCACGATATGGTTCCAGATGGAAAAATCGGACCAAGTTTTGCTTATTCACCAAATTATGCTAAAGATAGTAATCCAATTAATGTGTTGGCGGCTGAAAAAGCTGAAAATTTAAATGCCTATTTCTGGATGGATATCTATTTATGGGGACGTTATCCAAAATCTGCCCTTCGTTATTTAGAAGAGCAAGGAATTACATTAGATATTCAATCAGGAGACATGGAGCTATTAGCATCTGCTAAACCAGACTTCTTGGGTATAAATTATTATCAAACTAATACTATTGCCTATAATCCCATTGACGGTGTAGGAGTTGGAAAAATGAATACTACTGGTAAAAAAGGTTCTTCTGGTGAGACAGGTGTACCCGGACATTATAAACGAATTGCCAATGAGTTTGTCGAACGAACGAATTGGGATTGGGAAATTGATCCAAAAGGTTTACAAGTTGGCTTACAACGTATTACTAGTCGTTATGATATACCAGTATTGATTACCGAGAATGGTTTAGGAGAGTATGATCAATTAACTGAAGATGGTAAAGTACATGATCAATATCGTATCGATTATTTACAAAGTCATGTTGCTGCTTTAAATGAAGCTGTGGCAAATGGGACGGAATTGTTAGGTTATTGTACGTGGTCGTTTACTGATTTATTATCGTGGTTAAATGGTTATCAAAAACGATATGGCTTTGTATATGTGGATAAACATGAAGTTGAAGAGGGAACTTTAGAACGCTTGAAAAAAGATAGCTACTATTGGTACCAAGAACTCATCCATACTCATCAAACGAAATAACTATTTTATTCTATCTATCAAATTTAAAAAATTTAGGAGTTGTAAATATTATGTCAAATTTTTCAGATAAATTTATGGAAATTTCTGGAAAAATCGGTTCACAACGTCATTTAGTGGCGATTCGGGACTCATTTATTGCGATGATGCCTATCACAATGGCTGGGTCAGTTGCCGTTTTACTAAATGTCTTCTTACGTGATATTCCAACCAATCTAGGTTGGACCGGTTTTGCTGCAGCAATGCAACCGATTATCGATATTAACGGATATGTATACTTCGGTACCATCGGGATTATGGCATTATTCTTTGCCTTTGCCTTTGGTTATAACTTATCTGTGATGTATAAAGTGAACCCACTAGCAGGGGGATTAATTTCTTTTGCATCATTTATTTCTACAATGCCACAATCATTAAACATCATGACGCCTTTAGAAGGGGCCGACGCTTCATTGATTGATGGTTTAACAAAATTAGGATTAAATGTCATGTCAGCCGACGGGGTTTCTACATTAGAAACGAGTGAATGGGGTGCGATTGCATTAAAATATGCCGGCGCAACAGGTTTGTTTACAGCATTAATTATTGGATTTTTAGCGACTTGGGTATATGCGACCCTAACTCATAAGAACTTTACCATTAAATTGCCTGATACAGTGCCACCTGCAGTTAATAAAGCCTTTGCAGCGATTATTCCAGGTACAGCAGCAATTTATACTTCAGCTATTGTTGCCTTTTTAGCATTTGCTTTAACAGGACAAGCTATTAATGATTTAGTGTCAACATACATTCAAATGCCATTAATGGGCTTATCACAAGGGCTTGGATCAGTTATCTTATTAACTTTCCTAGTTCAATTATTCTGGTTCTTTGGTTTACATGGGCACAATGTATTGGCTCCAGTAATGGATGGTATTTACGGCGTAGCCTTAAATGAAAATACCGCTATTTATGAAGCAACTAAAGATATTGCTCAATTACCTTGGACTTGGACTCGTGGTTCATTTGATGCTTATGCTCAAATGGGTGGTTCTGGTGTTACTTTAGGATTAATTATTGCTATCTTCCTATTATCCAAGCGTGAAGATCATAAAACAATAGCAAAATTAGCAGCGCCAATGGGAGTTTTCAACATTAACGAACCTATTATATTTGGGATGCCGATTGTGTTAAATCCTCAATTTGTGATTCCATGGTTAATTGTTCCACCTATTTGTGCAACAATTGGATACTTGGCAACCGCAGCAGGATTAATTCCACCTGTATTCTTAGCTGTTCCTTGGATTACACCTCCAGGACTCTTTGCTTATTTAGCGACAGGAGGTAGCTTCATGGCTGGTTTAGTTTCGTTATTTAACTTACTAATATCCTTCTTAATTTGGTTACCGTTTGTTATCTCTGCTAATAAAGTAAAAGCTGATTAATAATATGGAGAAAAATGGCTCTACTTTTCTCATGGCTTTAGGTTTTTTCCTAGTAGCAGTGAGCCCATTATGGGGAAATAAATACTTGAACATTATCACTGGCTTAACACTAGTGGGATGTGGCTATTACTTTTTGAGAAAGAAAAAATAATATTAATGATAGATAGATGAAATGATTATCAAAAAGACTGGGTAGAAAGTTTGAAATTCTGCCCAGTTTTCTTTCTTCATCTACTTTTTTTAGAATAATAAAAGCTTGATCACAGTTGTTTTGGGCAAGCGTTCAGTCGATTGCTCGTTTCAACATAAAAAGAGATTAAACCGCATCTGTTTAGACGAGTTTAATCTCTTTTATTTGCATGAAGTAGGCTGGGAATAAAGTTGATAAATTTAGTCAAAATTATTGTTTTTAATTAATAGCGCAGTGGTTGAGCAGACGAAGCAAAAATCATTCGATTTTCTACTTCTGGTCTACTCCCAACTTTGCGGGAGGGTGAAAACGAAGCAAAAATCATTCGATTTTCTACTTCTTGCCTACTCCCCACTTCGTTAATTTGGTGCGCTGTCGATAGTATTAGTCGGTAAAATGACTGGTGTCGTTATATTCTAATAAACGAAACTGTCCATCGATATATTGAACAACTGATACTGATGCATTATTTAAGCGCTCTTGTTCATTGAAATCTGCTACTAAGCCATGTAATAAGTTTTGAATGGTTAATCCATGACTGACGATTAAAACATTTTGTTCTGTACCAGCATGACGATTTAACAATTCTAATAAGCCACTTTCAACACGTGTCCAAAATTGACGATAGTTTTCAGCGTATTTATAAGGGTCTAATTTATGGACGGTGTTTAAAAAGACATCTGCAGTTAATTGGCTACGGTCTTTCACGTCACTCACATTCGCAATATGTTCACGGACATCACGCCATAATTGATTGGCATCGAGTCCTTCATAAAAGCCAAAATGAACTTCACGAAATTCGACCATTGGATGAATGGTTAATTCTTGTGCGTAATGATTTTCTTCTAAAATAATTTGCGCTGTTTCAATGGTACGCATTAAATCACTAGTATAAACCGCATCAAACTTTACGTTAGCTAATCCTTTACCACTGCGGTGGGTATCGTGAATCCCTTTTTCGGTTAATGGTGCATTTGCCCAACCCTGAATTCGCTCCAAGCGATTTAACATTGTTTCTCCGTGACGCATAAAATAAAAAGTAACTCCTGTAGACATATGCACTCTCCTTGTAAATAATAATGAGCATTTTTTTATTCTCGGGAAAATCTAAAAAAACCCGATAGTTCATCTAATTACTTAGATATAATTGAATTATCATTTTAGAAGGAATCGAAGGGGTGAGAAGTCGATAATTACATGCAATGCGCTTCGTCAGCTCATTAGCATGGTGGGGGTGGGTGAGAAGTCGAAAAGTAAATGCTTTGTGTTTTGTTTGACTTCCTCGTATGGTTCAACCGCTGCGTTGTTGATTAATTTTAGCAAGTTATTACCTTGTCTCGTTAAAACGCCGTTTGACACCATTCAACCCCGAAACGATAAAATATTAAAACGCAATTTTTAACGTTTTGCCCAAGCTCATTTTGCTTAGTAGTTTATCGACTAGTAACGTATGTTAATTGCCTATTCCCTCAATGAATGATTTTTTTAATAGTTAACAATAGTATTATATCATGTTTACCTGAGCATTCAAATTTAAAAAGTAATGGTCTTAGAGTGCAAATTCGCTCTAATTATGGTATTGTAGTAGAGTATAAAAGACGAAAGGAGCAAGTCTATGGTGAATGAGCAACCGACGACTGTCCAACGATTATTAAAGGTATTAGCGGTTAATCCCCAACGGAAATTTGGTAGTTATGCTGCTGAGTTATCCTTTTATATTATTTGGGCTGTAGTACCATTATTATTAGCAATAGCCAATGTGATTGCTGTATTACCTTTTTCTTCAGATCAAATTGTTTCAGTCATCAATGATGCGATGCCCGCTGAAGTAAGTGACGTAATTGTGCCAATATTAGAAAACTATATTGCGAGTACCAGTGTGAAAGCATTATCTCTGGGGTTAATTATTTCACTTTGGCCCGCCTCAAATGTCTTTAATGCCGTTCAACGTATTTTAAATACGATTTTTAAAGCCAAACCACGTAAAAATGCTCTTATATCAAGAGGGTTTGCTTATGTGTTTACTTTAGCTTTAGTCGTTTTAATATTTTCACTAACATTGGTCTTTG
This sequence comes from Globicatella sp. PHS-GS-PNBC-21-1553, assembly GCF_033564055.1. Lineage (NCBI taxonomy): Bacteria > Bacillati > Bacillota > Bacilli > Lactobacillales > Aerococcaceae > Globicatella > Globicatella sp. PHS-GS-PNBC-21-1553. The sequence continues at coordinate 281,289 of NZ_CP085470.1, read as the reverse complement.
TATTTGGTGAAACCATATTAAATTATCTCACCAGTACCTTTGACATTGAGATTCCTTTTGTAGGTGCCATTTTACAAAATAGTGGCTTGATTGGGCTATTGAGTTTGTTTATTTTAATGTTCTCGATTTATCAGTTTATGCCAAATGTTAATTGGTCGCCAAAATACGCGAGTGTGGGTGCGATTATAGCATTGATTGGTTTTGGCTTGATCTCACAATTATTTACCGTTTATTTATCATTTAATAAAAATATCGACAGTAACAGTGCGATTGGAATTTTTATTGTGGTTATTATCTGGTTGTATTATAATATGATGGTTATCTCTTTAGGAGCCTATGCAGCGGTTCTCTATCATGATTATTGTGAACGTGATTATTTAGAAATGGTAGCAGAGACAACCGAAGTAGAGAAATTTCAAGCAAGAAGTCCACATTTTAAAACTTATCAAGCGGCAAAAACAGTGGCTCCACTTAAAATTACCAAACAAACGATTCAGGAAGAAGGATAAGATTTATGGCGAAAACAAGACGATTAGTCGCTTATCACGACAGTCGGGTAGATTATGGATTGATTTTAACCGTCTTAATTTTAGCTATTATTGGGATTGTCAGTGTTTATGCGACAACCGTAATGATTGATGGCGAAAATTTAAGAGCGACGTTAATGCATGCTTTATGGTATGCGGTAGGCGCAATTACTGTTATTCTGGCAATGCAATTTGATAGTGAACAATATTGGAAACTCTCAACCTATTTATATGGTTTTGGATTGCTGTTACTGGTCTTGGTCTTAATTTTTTTGACCGTGAGACAGCAGCAGAAACGGGGGCCTATTCATGGTTTAGAATTGGGGGCTTCTCGTTTCAACCTTCAGAGGTATTTAAACCGGCTTATATTGTTTTTCAAGCACGGGTGATTACTGAACATAATAATAAATTTACCAATCGGACAGTTAAATCAGACTTTATTTTAATTGGGAAAGTATTATTATTTGCTTTACCGGCTTTAGTTTTAATTCAATTACAAAATGACTTGGGAACAAACTTGGTAATGTTATCCATTACCGCAGGGATGTTATTATTATCAGGAATCGCCTGGAAAATTATTATACCGGTCTTTTTATTCGTGACGATAACCGGTGGTGGCTTAATTTATATGGCGATGTATCATGAAGATATCTTATTTAAAATCGGCTTTATGCCTTATCAATTATCCCGTATTCATTCATGGTTAGATCCCTTTGGCGACACTCAAGGCGATGCGTTCCAATTATCACGAAGCTTATTGGCGATTGGTTCCGGAGGTCTAGTGGGTAAAGGAATTGGTGTTTCAGAAGTGAATGTACCGGTTCGTGAATCTGACTTTATCTTTACAACGATTGCCGAAAACTTTGGTTTTATGGGAGCCGCTTTCTTATTATTCATTTATTTTGTCTTAATTTATCAAATGGTTCAAACTTGTTTTGAGACGAAAAATGAATTTTATACTTATATTGCGGGTGGCGTTATTTCGATGATTTTATTCCATATTTTAGAAAACATCGGCATGACGATTGGTTTATTACCGATTACCGGGGTGCCATTACCCTTTATCTCTCAAGGGGGATCGGCCTTATTAAGTAATTTAATTGGTGTCGGATTAATTATGTCGATGAAATACCATCATCGCAGTTATATGTTTGCTAATGATAATCAATTTGAGTTTTAATTTAACTATAAGATGCCTTTGCTAGCAATAGCGGGGCTTCTTTTTAAGGAAAATGGAGGAATTTATTATGAAAAAAATGACAGAACAATTATGGGTTTTACAAGAAGCGGATCAGTATATTATCGGAATGACCCCTTGTTTACAAGAGGAAGCGGGTGATGTTTCTTATGTTAATATTGCGAATATCGGAGAAATCGAAGCAGATGATACTTTATTAAACTTAGAAGCTTCGAAAGCTGCAATTGAAGTTCCGAGTCCTTTATCAGGAAAAATTATTAAAATCAATGAGGCGGCTATCGATAATCCAGCTTTATTAAATAGCGAAGAAGCGAATGATAATTGGATTGCTGTATTAACCGATGTTGATGCTAGCGAATTTGATGCCTTATAAAAGAGTGTGCTATGTTAATTATTGAAAAAGCCATGTTGCATATATTAGATAAAGATTCTGGTAACCTTTATCTATCCGATAATTTAATGAATTTAGAGGACGGTTATGTACAAGATTACATTAACCGTCTTGTTGTTAAAATTCAAAAGTCAGATTATAAGTTTGAAGCATTAACGAGTGATTCAATCATTTATCCGATGATTACAGGAGAACGTTCCTTTGAAGAAGTGACCCGTGATTTAGCTAATAAAATTTATAGTATTATCGCACCAGCTGAAAATATTCCAGCTGCGGATTACTTATTTTTTGAAGGACGCGATGAATTAGAAGAACATTATTTTGGAATTTTACGTTTAGACTATCAGTCTTCTTTTACTCATTTTCTTGAAGTGGAAGAAGGGATTAGTAATCAATTAATTCAAAACCATGCGATTTTACCAAGTCCAACGGCCAAACCATCCGAAGCGTTTATTTTAAATCACGCTACCATGGTTTATCAATTAGTGGAAAAACGTTATGAGATTGAAGGCACAAAACAACTTTATTTCTCTGAGCAAGTATTGGGTATCATACCACCTGAACCTACTCCTACTCATATTAAGCAAATTCGACGCACCGTTAACTCGGTTGCCAAGCGTTATGACGAACCGGCTTATGAAGTAATGGCAACAGCACAAAAGGTGATCTATGAACAATTAGATGAATCCAATGAAATCGATAGTGAAGCCGTGATTGAAAAAGTCTTTGAACATAATACTGGGGCTTTAGCTGCCGCTAAGGAAGAAATTGCTGAGAAAGAAGTACCGGAAAAAATTGTCGTGACCAATGTACCAAAATATGAGAAGAAGTATAGTAAGCAAAAGTTTAAACTCGCTAATGGAATTGAACTATTCATTCCAATTGAATTGTATGATAATCCAGATATCGTCGAGTTCATTAATCATCCGGATGGTTCAATTTCAGTTGTCATTAAAAATGTAGAGTCGATGATGAGCCGATTTAATGGGTAGTCATCTGAGTAGATTTAATGAATCCAATACAATTAAATAATAAATTTAAGTCCTGGGTAGAATCAATCTATCCAGGATTTTTGAGTGGTCAAGAAGTAGAAAGTCGAATGATTTTCGCTTCGTTTGTCCACTTCTTTGTCTGGATTTAGGGGACATGACAAATATTCTACAGTTAGTTTTAAGGATTTTTGCGCCACGGCTTTTCCAAAGTGGCATCTTAAATTAGATTACATAAAAAATTAAGCAGACCTACCAAAAGTAGTATTTTAAAACAGCTCCTTAAATAAATACGAGTAAAGTGACCCCAAAAGACTAGATTTTTCGTCTAACTTTTTGAGGCCACTATAAAATAGTATTAATCTAAAGAGGTCTTACTTAGCCATTGTAAAGCATCATCCAAAGGTGTCTTTGAATCGACATCAGGCACGATAGGAGTATCTTTATAATCGGTACCTTCATTACTTTTTAAATAGCCTGTCGCTAATAGAAGGTCCGTGTCGTTACTAAGGGCATACCCACTTAAAACGGAGGTATATCCGGCTGATGTTTTACCGAATAGTTTACTGTCAATCGTTGTAGTATCTTTAATCGCAATTGCCAGTAATTCTGCCGCACTGGAGGTATATTCATTAATTAAGACCGCAACGGGAACATTTAATTGACTGAGTCGTTTTATGGCATAAGTATTCTCATAGTTATTTGCTACAGATAGGGTCGTATTGTCAATTTTTATGCCACCGATTTTTTTATCTTTATTATTGTAAAAGGATAAGAGATTACCGTCAGGAAAAAGGAAGTTAGTCGTTGCAAATAAGATGGCATGTGAACCACCTGTATTATTTCTTAAATCTAGAACAATACCTTTTATATTTTGACGATTTTCTTCAATAGGATTCAGAACCGTTTCAGTGTATTTATTAAATTCCGTAGTAATATCAGTGCCATTGTTACTCACAGTGAAGAAATTATATGTTTCTGGCAAACTGATGTGAAGGATGCCATCTTCCAACGTTTCAACAGAAGGATATTTAAATAAATCGGGTTGATCTTTGTCAATATGAGAGGTTTTTTTAACAATAAAGGAATGCTTACCACCGACAATTCTTAACGCTTTAGTTAGTTCCAGCATCATCGAAGCAAAACTATTAAATTCTAAAGGCGATTGTTGATACTCATCATAATAGTCAATCCATGGCTGTTCATTATGGTATAAGCCTTCCTCATTAAATATCGCAAGTGTTTGATTATAAAATTCCGTTGGGGTGATTTCCGAAGAAGTTTCCGCCTCAATTATGATAGGACATAATAATCTGAAAGAGATTAATACGACCATTATGAGATTAATTATTTTCTGTAATATAGGTTGGTAAATGACCCATTTGAACTCTTTATGATTCACTCATAACACCTCCGAAGTTAGTAATGCCAGGTTCCACTGTAAAAGACAGATTATTTAGCCTACAATCCTCAAGGTATGTATCTGTCATCGCAATCTTTATTTGCATTAAAATTAGGGTAATAAATTTCAATTTATAGTACTTCCTATTAAAAAATTTATCATAATTGGCAAAAATGTAAAGTGTTTTTTAATAATATCGATTGTATTAGTAGAAAGCCAGTTCGATAAAAAAGGGTAAAGCAAGTTGACCGTATACAATCGAACTTTTAATCAATTGATAGAAGTAATAGATGTAAAAGTCACTTTAATTCGTCTAGCTGCTTGTTTGCGATCGGCATGGAGCGAGTATTATCTATTTTGAAAATAGGAAGATTAAATTTATCGACGAAGATGAGCAGAAGAGACTATGACTTTTTCATTGAATCAATCTGATGTCTTTATCCAAATAAATTAATTTTCTACTGTGATTATGGTTTTAAGATTCAATCATAAGGCGTATAATAGAGCATGAAGAATAAGGAGGCATGGGAAGATGACTTATTATGTAAAAGCAAAGGGCATCGTGTTAGAGCAGGAAGTAGTAGAAAATGCGTATTTAGAAATAAATGCGGGCAAGTTTGGTGAGGTTGTCAAAGAGGTACCAGCGGGTGCTGAAGTGGTGGATTATTCGAACTCTATCATTTCGGCAGGCTTAGTGGATACGCATATTCATGGCTACAAATCGCATGATGTAATGGACAATGATTTTGAAGGAATTAAAGTCATGTCAAATGGTTTATTAGAGTGTGGCGTTACCTCTTGGTTACCGACTACTTTAACCTCATCAGTAGAGTTGTTAAATGCGGTTTGTCAAACGATTGGCGAACATTATCAAGAAGTAGAAGGGGCCAAGATTAGAGGGATTTTCTTAGAGGGGCCGTTCTTTACTGAAAAATATAAAGGCGCTCAAAATCCTAAATATATGTCGGATCCTTCGATTCCCGTTTTAGATAAATGGCATCAATTATCCAATCAATTAGTCAATAAAATTGCGATTGCGCCGGAACGTAAAGGGGTAAAAGAGTTTATTGAATTTGCGAAGTCAAAAGATATTCATGTGGCATTAGCCCATAGTGATGCAACTTATGAAGAAGCGATGGACGCTGTCGATAATGGCGCGAATATTTTTATCCATACATATAATGGGATGAGTGGACTTCATCACCGTAATCCTGGCATGGTAGGTGCGGCTTTAAGTTCTGACGGTACCTTTGCTGAATTAATTTGTGATGGTCATCATGTCCATCCTGGTGCAGCTAAAGTAGTCGTAAAAGCGAAAGGACCTGAAGAAACAGTCTTAATTACTGACTGTATGCGCGCCGGTGGTATGGGTGATGGTGAATCAAAATTAGGTGAGTTTGACGTCATTGTTAAAGAGGGAGCAGCCCGTCTTAAAGAAGGGGGCAATTTAGCTGGCTCTATCTTAGAGTTAAAACAAGGTGTTAAAAATGTCTATGATTGGGGCTTAGTAGATGTCGCTGATGCTTTAAGAATGGCTTCATTGTCACCAGCAAAATCGGTAGGAATCGATGATGTTTGTGGACGCATCGCACCTGGATTGGATGCGGATTTCATTGTAGTTTCGCCTGAATTAGTATTAGAAGCAACTTATTTAGATGGTGAAAAACGTTATCAGGCTTAAGGAATGTTATCTTTTTATTAAAAATTAGTTTTTAAAAGCATGAAAGCTTGAATTCAAAGTCTTTTAGTGGCATAATAGGAAACATAAATCGACAAGTAACAAAGACATGGATGATTAGTGTGTGTTTTAGCGAGAGGCGGGTTGGTGCAACGCCTTAGATCCACTAATGATTTACCCCTTTGTAAGATGCTACTGCGAACTAAAGTAACGGTAGACGTCTGAGCGCGTTAAGCTCTTTAAGCATCAGCTTGCTGATGAAAATTGGGTGGAACCACGTCTTGAAGTCGTCCCATTGTGTATTGTAAAAATATGCAATGGGGCGCTTTTTATTTGTTGAAATAATATTTTGGGGGAAATATAAAATGGCGATGATTACCTTAACTTTTCCAGATGGGAATACAAGAGAATATGAACAAGGTGTAACAACTCGTGAAGTCGCAGAGTCAATTAGTAAATCTTTAGCAAAAGCTTCTTTAGCGGGTAAATTGAATGGTGAGTTAATTGATTTTGAACGACCTATTATGGAAGATGGTTCCATTGAGATTATTACGAATAAGAGTGAAGAAGCATTAGAAATTTTACGTCACTCCACTGCCCATTTAATGGCGCATGCAATGACTCGCTTATTTCCAGGGATTCATTTTGGGGTAGGGCCAGCGATTGAATCAGGTTTCTACTATGATACAGATAAGGAAGAACAAATTACGGAAGAAGATTTACCAGCAATTGAAAAAGAAATGAAAAAAATCATTTCACAAAACTATCCAATTGTTCGTCGTGAAGTATCGCGTGAAGAAGCGTTAGAAATCTTTAAAAATGATCCATATAAAGTGGAGTTAATTAATGATTTACCTGCAGATGAAGTGATTACCGTTTATACCCAAGAAGATTTCACCGACTTATGTCGTGGGGTGCATGTGCCTTCAACTGGTAAAATTAAAGTCTTTAAATTATTATCATTAGCTGGTGCTTATTGGCGTGGTAACTCAAACAATAAGATGATGCAACGTGTATACGGGACTGCTTTCTTTAATCAAGCTGATTTAGATGAGTTTATGAGATTACGTGCCGAAGCGCGTGAACGTGATCACCGTAAATTAGGTAAAGAATTAGGCTTATTTATGATTAGTCAAGAAGTTGGTTCTGGTTTACCATTCTGGTTACCTAAAGGTGCAACTATCCGGCGTATTATTGAGCGTTATATTATGGATAAAGAAGTTGCTTTAGGTTATGATCATGTATATACACCAATTATGGCTAAAGTTGATTTATATAAGACTTCCGGTCACTGGGATCATTACCAAGATGATATGTTCCCACCGATGGATATGGGTGACGGTGAAATGTTAGTGCTTCGTCCGATGAACTGCCCGCACCATATGATGATTTATAAAGATGATATTCATTCATATCGTGAATTACCGATTCGTATTGCGGAATTAGGTATGATGCACCGTTATGAAAAATCTGGAGCTTTATCTGGTTTACAACGTGTGCGTGAAATGACCTTGAATGATGCGCATATTTTTGTACGTCCTGATCAAATTAAAGAAGAATTTACACGTGTCATCAATTTAGTTGAGGAAGTTTATAAAGACTTTAATATTACGGATTATCGTTTCCGTTTATCTTATCGTGATCCTGAAAATAAAGAGAAATATTTTGATGATGATGAGATGTGGGAAAAAGCTCAAAGTATGTTGAAAGAAGCGATGGATGAGTTAGGCTATGATTATTTTGAGGCGGTTGGTGAAGCGGCTTTCTATGGTCCTAAATTAGATATTCAATTCAAGACTGCTATCGGTATTGAAGAAACAATGTCAACCATCCAGTTAGACTTCTTATTACCAGAGCGTTTTGATTTAACTTATGTAGGGGAAGATGGTCAAAATACTCATCGTCCAGTGGTTATTCACCGTGGTGTAGTGTCAACGATGGAACGCTTTGTCGCTTACTTAATCGAAGAGTATAAGGGAGCTTTCCCTACTTGGTTAGCGCCGGTTCAAGCGGTGTTATTACCGGTTAACTTAGATGCGCATGGTGATCGTGTACAAGAAATTTATGAAGCATTACGTAATCAAGGTTTCCGTGTGGAAATGGACTTACGTAATGAAAAATTAGGTTACAAGATTCGTGAAGCGCAAACGTCTAAGGTGCCTTATCAAATTGTCATTGGTGATCAAGAGGTTAGTGATGGTACGGTTAATGTGCGTCCTTATGGCTCTCAAAAATCCGAAACGCTATCGTTTGAAGACTTTGTGGCTCGTTTGACAAAGGAAGTCGAAAACAAAAGTCGTAAAGCAGAATAAGATTAGATTAAGAGATAAATCCAAGTTGGGATTTGATCCACAATTAAAGAGTGATATAAAAATATAAATTGGTTTATTGTCATGAAAGAACGATGACAAATGCAATTTTGACTATGATTCATTATTAAAAAGTAACGGCAACATCCTTCTGTCCTTTGGACATCCGGATTAAAATTTCTGAGGCACTCTAAGAGCTAAAGCTCAAGAGTGCTCATGCGAAATTTTTGCTTAACGTTACTAATAATGACTCATAGTCTTTTTTACATTCACAACTAAAAAAATAAAATGGGGAGTTAATCTGAGACACGCTAAAAGTTAAATAATTGAGATATTGTTAGTTTATTGTAATTCAAAAGCAATGGCATCGGCTTTCTGTTCACTTCGTGGAACATCCAGCCTTCAATTCTTGAGGTTTTCTGGGAGTAGACCAGAAGTAGAAAATTGAATAATTTTCGCTTCGTTGGCCTACCCCCGCACAGTTGAGTAGGCCTCAAACACTGCGATATAAATTAGCGAACACAACGTGATTGCATTTATAAAGTTTATGCCTATCCATGAAAACTCATGCAGAATTGATGCTTAACATTGCTAATCACAATAAACTAACTTTTTCTTGCAAATTTTTTCTTAGCGTTACTCATAATAACGCATAGTCTTTATTTGTATCATAATTTAAATATAAAAGGGAAGGGTTAATCGGTAAAACTTTCTGGGGAAGGTTTTTCAGAGTCACTTGCCTGCGGGAAATGAAGACGTGGATAGACTAATGAATAAATTTAGTACGGATTGGGTAGAGAGGGAGTTGAAATTTGATTATATAATATCATACAATTTCACAATCATAGTGTTTTCAAAAGCAGGGGATGTGTTTTCAATATATTTGGATAAATAGGATGAAAGCATTACATTTGGAGTTTATTCACAATCCGGCAGCTAAATTGTATTTGAAAGAAGAATTGTCATTTTCATAGTGTCTCATTTTGAGACACAAAAAGGCCATATTTTGACAGATATTTTCATTTTCATAAAATTTCGGGATTATAGTCGCAAAACTTAAATAAATCTTAATAATGTGTCTCATTTTAAGACAAAGTTTGTGAATGAAAATGGATCTAGCAAAATGCGGTGGAAATTAAGTGAGAATTTAGAAGGGAAAGAGGGCATTCACAAAGTGACTAATTTAATTTTAGAACTTTCAAATATATCCGAGATTGAACTTATCTTCACTTTTTCATTATTTTATCGTGCACGCTGTATGTCTTTTTGATACAATAAATAATTAGAGAGTTAATTATTTAGGAGGTGGATTATGAATAATATTTACCAGCATAAGAAACTAAGTGAAAATGAACAGGAGATTTTAAATTTTATTGAAAAAAATCAAGATAAAATTGGTTCAATGACGATTCAACATATGGCCAAGGAAACATTCACCTCTGCCTCGACTATTTTTAGATTAGCAAAAAAATTAGGTTTTGATGGTTATACGGATATGATTTACGAGTTTACTCATCGTCAAGGAAAACAGGAGTTAAATAAAAATGAAGTAAATGATCTATCAGAAATATTTTTGAATGTTTTTGAAACCAATAAAAAAATCGCAGAAGAAGTGAAGCTCTTATTGAATGATCATAGTAAGACTATCTTTATTATTGGTACAGGTTATTCGGGAATTATTGCAGAATACTTATATAAAAAATTACTGGGTAAGGGAAGTAATGTCATCTTTACTAATGGTGCTGATAGTAATGCATTATTTTTGAATAATATTAATCGCATTAATACCTTAATATGTGTTTCAAAAAGTGGGTTTACCCCTATGATTAATGATAAAGCAAGAATTGCCAAGAAACAGAATATACCAGTTATTTCATTTTCACAAGATAATGATAATGATTTAGCAAGGATTTCAGACTTTAATTTTATCATCGAAAATCATAATAAATTTGATTGGAATAATCAAAGAACGGGTTTATTTTTTCCTGTATTGTTAATGTTTTTTGAATATTTAATTGAAGATATATATGAATGAAATATTTTTCTAAATCAGGAAATATGTTTCATTCTTTTTTATTTTGTAGATAATGTAAGCGGTGTAGTGATATGATGAAATCAACAAAAATTGAACTTATGGAGGTTTAGTTATGAAGGGAAAAGTTATGGAGGCCATGCAAAAATTTTCGCGGGCAATGTTTATTCCAGTGTTAATTTTGCCGATTGCAGGGTTATTAATAGCAATTGGTAATTTATTAACGAATGCAAGGTTATTAGAGGTTGTACCATTTATGGATAATCCAGTGACCAAAAATTTTGGCTCAATTTTAACCGGGTCATTGGTTACGATACTTGTTAACTTAGGAATTATTTTTTGTGTAGGGATTGCAGTTGGTCTAGCAAAAGAGAAAAAAGGGGAAGCTGGTTTTACAGCATTACTATCTTTTTTAGTTTTTATTAACGCAATGAATCGGACGCTTACTTTAAATGGGCATTTGATTGAATCGGACTCATTATCTGGTACTGGACAAACAATGGTATTAGGTGTTCAAGTATTAGATATGGGTGTATTCGCCGGAATTATGTTAGGTCTGATAGTTGCGTATGTTTTTAACAAATTTAGTAATATAGAATTTAATAATGCCTTTAATATTTATGGTGGAACACGTTTTGCTTTTATTGTCCTCATCCCAGTTGTAGTTTTATTTGGAGTGTTGATGACTTATGTGTGGCCAAGTTTCCAATATGGAATCAATCAATTAGGCGGTTTTATTCAAAAATCAGGTAATTTTGGCTTGTTCTTATATGGTGCTTTAGAGCGGTTATTAATTCCTACTGGATTACACCATTTAGTTTATACACCATTTTTATATTCATCCTTAGGTGGAACAGAAACGATTGCGGGGCAAGTTTTTGAAGGTTCTCGTAATATTTATTTTGCTGAAATGGTAGAACCGTCGATTCAACGTTTATCAGAAAGTGTTATTTGGGACGCTCGTGGTATTTCTAAAATGTTTGGTTTGATTGGTGCTTGTCTTGCGATGTATATGACTGCATCACCTGAGAAAAAGATGCGTGCTCGTGCTATTTTAATTCCAGCTGCATTTACATCATTTATTGCAGGGGTTACAGAACCAATTGAGTTCTCATTTATGTTTGTTGCACCTATTTTATTTGTGATTCATGCTGGATTAAGTGGATTATCAATGGTTGTATTAAACTTATTTAATGTTAGAGCAATCGGGCCAAACGGGTTTATTGACTTCCTGTTAATGAATGTTCCTTTAGGAATACAAAAAACTTCTTGGCCTATGTATATCTTAGTAGGTATTTTCTTCTTTGCTTTATATTTCGTCATTTTTAAATTTATGATTGAAAAATTTGATTTAAAAACAATTGGTAGGGAATCAGCTACTGAAGAAACAAGACTATATTCTAAGAAAGACTATGAAGCGAGAAAAAATCAAGGTGGAACTTCAGATTCCAATGATCAAGCATTAGTACATGATATGGGAAGAATTATTGTTGAAGCATTAGGTGGTAAAGAGAATATTGTGTCTGTTGATAATTGTTATACAAGATTACGGACAGTTGTTAAAGATTCTTCATTAGTAGATGAAAGTACTTTAACGAATGCAACCAATGCCAATGGTGTTGTGATTAAAGATGAAAATGTTCATGTTGTTTATGGACTAAATGTAACGAAGATGCGTAATGCTGTCGATGAGTTTTTAGCAAATTATTAGGGAGGATATTATGAAGAAATTTTCAGTTGTAATTGCTGGTGGAGGAAGTACATTTACACCGGGTATTGTAAAAATGTTATTAGCGAGTTCAGAACGTTTTCCATTGAAGAAACTATACTTATATGATAATGATGAAGAACGTCAAGCAGTATTAGGGGAAGCTATTGAAATTATGTTAAAAGAGGATGCTCCTGAAGTTGAATTTGTCTATACTGCGGATCCTGAAGTAGCTTTTACAGATATGGATTTCTGTATGGCTCATATTCGTGTAGGGAAATATGCGATGCGTGAGTTAGACGAAAAGATTCCATTAAAACATAATGTAGTGGGTCAAGAAACGTGTGGTGCAGGTGGTATGGCATATGGCATGAGAAGTATTACTGGAATGCTTGAAATTATAGATTATATGGAAAAATATTCACCAGACTGTTGGATGTTAAATTATTCCAATCCAGCTTCAATTGTCGCTGAAGCGTGCCGAGTACTACGTCCAGAATCTAAAGTGTTAAACATTTGTGATATGCCAGTGGGAACTCTAAGAAGAATGTCTCAGATTATTGGTACTACACCCGATCAATTAGAAGTAGACTATTTTGGGTTAAATCACTTCGGATGGTGGACAAGTGTTCGTGGTAAAGATGGAACTGATTATACTCAATTAGTAAAGGACTATGTTAAAGAAAATGGTTATTTAAACCAAGTTGAAATTGACACTCAGCATACGGACCCAAGTTGGCAAGAAACACATAAAAAAGCGCGTGATATTTACGCTGTTGATCCACGCTTCTTACCAAATACTTACTTGAAATATTATTTATTCCCTGATTATGTAGTTGAAAATTCTAATAAAGAGTATACACGTGCCAATGAAGTGATGGACGGTCGTGAGAAGGATGTTTTTGAAACGGCAAGACATATTATTGAAACTGGAACAGCAAAAGACAATGGGTTCCATATTGATAGCCATGCTTATTTTATTGTTGATTTAGCACGCGCAATTGCCTTTAATACTCATGAACGCATGCTGATGATAGTTGAAAATAATGGTGCGATTGCTAACTTCCCTGATGATGCGATGGTGGAAGTGCCGTGTATTGTTGGGAGTAAAGGACCAGAGCCAATCTGTCAAGGTCAAATACCGATGTTCCAACAAGCATTAATGCACCAACAATTAATGTGTGAAAAACTATTAGTTCAAGGGTATATTGAACAGGATTATCAAAAAGTTTGGCAAGCATTTACTTTATCTAGAACAATTCCTTCAGCAACTGTCGCTAAAGAAGTGCTAGATGATTTAATTATTGCAAATAAAAACTTTTAGCCAGAATTACATTAGGAGAATTTATTAATGGAGATAATAGTGATTGGTCTCGGAAAAATGGGGTTATCTCTCGCTAAACAATTAAACGATCATAATATTATTGTAAAAGGTTATGATATAAATGGTGAAATTGCTAACTTATACCAACATCCTAAATTTAGTTTTATAACTGAATTCGATCAATTGTTTGATGCGAGTAAAAAAGAAATAATATTTTTAGTTTTACCTGCAGGTAAAATCACCGACTCTACATTTGATAAAATACTGCCTTTAATTAAAGAGAAGAGTTCAATTATTGATTTTTCAAACTCACAATTTAAGGATTCATTGAGACGATTTGAAGACGCCAAAAAATATGACATTCGTTATTATGATTGTGGTATTTCAGGTGGAGTTGAAGGCGCAAGATATGGTGCTTGTATGATGATGGGTGGCGAAGGAACACTCGATTCAGTCTTAGAAGAAACATTGACTAATTTATGTGTGCCTAATGGCTTTATATATCACTCACAGCCAGGTAGTGGACATTATTTAAAAATGGTGCATAATGGTATCGAGTATGGAATGATGCAAGCTATCGCCGAAGGGTTTGATTTACTTTATACACAAAATAAATATGAATTTGATTTAGCAAATGTTGCGAATCTATGGAATCATGGTTCAATAATAGAATCGTTCTTAATGGAAAAATTGTATGAAGAATTAAAAACTGAGCCCACATTACAAAAATTCAAGGGTGAGGTTTCTTCCTCAGGGGAAGCACTGTGGACCATTGAAGAGGCAATGGCAAATGAAGTACCAGTTCCAGTAATCGCATTATCTTTGATGAAGCGAAATAGCACCTTAGATGACAATCAATATTCAGGAAAAGTATTATCAGCCATGCGCTATCAGTTTGGTGGACATCAAGAATTATAAAAATGTTCCCTTCCATTTTTGGGAGGGAATTTTTAATATAGAGCGAAAGTATTGTAAAGTTTCCATGATCACCTTTGACAACCCTTTCAATCTATAAGATAATTGAATTAATTATTAGCAGTTATTATTTTATTTTATGAGGAGGGTATTATGAGTTATCGTCATACAATTAGTATTGATGTGGGGACGACGAACTTGAAGTTGGCTCGTTTTGATCATCAGTTGCAATTTGAGGAAGAATGGGCCTATCGTTATCAAGAGATTCGTTCGGATGGTTTGCATTATGAATTAAGTTGGTCTGAGATGCGGTTAGCGATTTTAAGGGGCTTACGTGAATTGAAACCAGAGTCTAACTATCGCATTGTGTTAACAACAGCGATGCATTCCATTTTATTACGGGATGATGAGTATCAAGATTTGACTGGGATTGTGACATGGGCGGATAAGCGAGGTCATCAAGAGTTATCTTTAATCGATGATGCGTTTAAAGAGGACTTGTATTTAACAACCGGTACGCCGATTCATAGTATGAATCCTTTTTACAAATTGTATTATCATTTACGTCAGCCTGTTTGGCATTCGGTAGCTAAAATCTATTCGATTAAAGATTTAATTTTTGAATTTTTGACGGGTGAATGGTGGATAGACGTTTCCAATGCTAGTAGCTCGGGATTATATGATAGTCAGAGCGGACAGTGGAGTGAATTGGTGCTAGATAAATTACAGTTAAACTTGGCTCAGCTACCGTTAGTGAAGGAGTGTCATGCTGCGGCACCTTTATTAGCAGAATTTGACTTAGGTCAAGCAGATGTCGTGATTGGAACGTCTGATGGGGTGTCGTCAAGTTTTGTTTATCGTCATTTTAATGACTATGCGGTTCTATCTTTTGGGACGAGTCATGCCGTTCGTGTCATGGCGAATGAGATGAGAGTGGATCTTGATTCCATGAACTTTAGTTATATCATTGATCAGCAACACTATTTAATCGGCTATCCTAGCAATAATGCAGGCAATGTTTTAGATTGGATTTGTTCGGTGTATCAAACGAATTTTAAAGAGTTGGAGGCCATTATTAAGACTAAAACACCTAGTAATTTAGTCTTTTTACCGTTTTTAAATGGGGAAAGAGCGCCCTTGTGGGACGAACAGGCAGTCGCAAAATTCATTGGTTTAGAACGTCATCATCACCGTGAGGACTTGTTAATGGCGATGGTTTGTGGGGTATTCTATAATGTGAGACATAATGTCGAAAATTTAAAAGCTCTTCATGATTTTAAAGGTGTCGCTTTGACCGGTGGTTTGACTTATTCTAAAGTATTAGTTCAATTATTAGCAGATATTGTGGGATTACCAATTTTAGTACCAAAAGACAATGCTGCGGAACGCTTAGGAACGATTATGTTGGTGGATGATTTAACGATTCCGATTGCTTATGAAGAGATAGCACCCGATTTAAATCGTCATCAAGTATTCAATCTAAATTTCCAACATTATTTAGCTGAATTGCCATAAGGCATTTATTAAAAATATTTGTCTTCTGGAAATGAATTTTTTCTCTATTGATCAATTCAAAAAAGTATGATCTAATTATATTGAGGAATGATTAAGGAGAATAAAATATGAAAACTAACTATAAAGTAGAGTCTACTTACTTTAAAGAACTTCAAAACAACGTGGTTTTACCTGAGTTCCAAAGAAAACTGGTTTGGTCAAAAAATGATAAAATTAATTTTATTGAAACTATAAGTAAAGGATATCCTTTTGGAGCCATCTTAGTTTATAAATATGATGATGATAAATATTCATTAATTGATGGTCTACAAAGATTTACTACTATAAAGGATTATCAAAAAATCCTGAGAACTACCTTAAAATGGATGATATCTTGGAAAATCATATTTTACCTTTAATTAAAGGATATGATATAGCATCAATCTCATATAAGGATAAATTAATAAAGAACTTATCTTTAGGATTAAAAGAATTCGTTCAAAAAAGTTCCCAAGATAATAAATTTAATTTAATTGTACTTTTCGAAACATTAAATAATTATCTAGAGGAAGACTATAAATTTACAAGTGATGACTTAATAAAATTACAATTAGTGCTCGATAAAATAGAAGCAAAATTAAAAGAGTACGTAGACATCGATTCTATAGTAGTACCAACTATAATATATACTGGCTCTCAAACAGATTTAGCAAATGTTTTTGAAAATCTAAATAGGGGTGGCAAAAAGCTCTCTAAGTACCAAGTTTTTGCTGCCCAATGGGCTCATTACACGATAAAGTTATCTGATGGTAAAATGAATAAAAAAGTACTAGAACACGTAATTTCTTATTATTTGAAGTTAAGAGACTCTAGAGAACTACCCATCGAGAACTTTGATGAAATAGAAATGAATAAGTCAAAAGAAATAAATTTATCTGAATTATGTTTTGCTTTAGGTCAAATTATTCTTGAATCTATGCCACTATTTTGGGATAGTGAAAACGATGATCTAGCAAATCAAATAGGTTATTCTTCACTTGCGATTGTCCTTGGGATAAGTAATAAAAATTTAAACGACATATCAAAACATTATGAAATATTAAAAAATACAGAGTTTATTGAAGACCTTTTTTCTAATATTGAAAGTACTTATGAAGAATTGAATAATACTTTTAAACCATACTTTAAATATCCTTCAGCGAATGATGAATATTATGGAAAACAACTTGCAAAGGACTTTCAAATCTTGTCTTTTTTTGGATCATTATGGAAAGAAAAATATGAGATTCTTAATAAAGAAGATTGTATAAATGTTAGGCTGAAACATAAAGAAAAATATTCAGTTAAATTCAAAAAAATAAAAAATAATCTTATATATTATTTCATTTTTCAAACCGTAACAAATAAATGGTCTGGATCTGGTGATACAAAACTTGATAATATTATTTTAAATAATGAAGAATCATATTTAATGCCAATTGAACAAACAAGATTCGAAAATGCATTGTTAGATTGGTATGATGAACAAACTAAAAAAAATTCGATTAATGTCGAAAAAATATCTAAATTTTTATATCTTGTTTGTATGAATGTTAATCTTGTAAACTTTAAAAATGAATCACATGATGTAGAACATGTAATTTCAAAAGAATTTATAAGACAAACAGGTAATCAATTACCAGGTGGTGTATTAGGAAATTTAATGATACTAGATCGAAATAATAATCGCTCTAAGAAAGAAAATAATTTATATGATAATTTAAAATTTGGTCAAAAATTAGAACCGAATTTTATAAATGATCATTTTTATCCTTCAAAAGCACAGTTAGAAAAAGTTTATGCTGAAATACAAATAGGCAATGATTCTAATTATACCGAATCGAAAAGACTAATAATTAATAGAGGAAAAGATATTATTAATCAATTAGTTAAAAATCTCTACTCAAACCTATTTTGAAAACATTTATAAAATTAAGCGCCTGATTCTATAGAGAACCGGGCGCTTAAATATTAAAGTAATGGTGTTAATATGCAGATGAAAAATTTCAATTCAACTATTAGAATGAGTATCCGAATTGATAATTATTTTTAATTTTTAAAAATGCCTAGTTATAATCACAATTACTCTAGATATTGCCATCAAATAGCGCCACCCGTGCCATTTTTGCTCCACTTGTGCCAAGAATAGCTCCATCTCACTTGATAGTACTTAAAGCCCCAATTCAGCAAAATTTTTCAAAAATATTGACGGTGATTCCCATCATTCTGCCTCGTCAAATTGAATTTCTAAGTGAGGCGAGAAGAGGTCGTAGTCATCTTCAAAGGTTTCTGTTACAAAAATACATTGTGGTTGGAATTGCGTCTCTATTTCGCTAATACGTTGGGTTAAATCTTCGTAACAGACGTGTTCAATATGATTACGTTGTTCTGGGATGGTGATAATTTGCGAGTGCTGTTGGAAGGGCAATTTTTCCAATTTTAAGCAAATGAAAGGCGTTTTTTGTCCGTACTCATAGCGGATCAATAAGCCAATTCGTTTGACTGGTAAGAGTCCTAATTCATTGAGTTGATCTTCAATTGCCATTAATTTGGTAAAATAATCCTCACTTAATATATGACCATCAAATGGCTCGATCCAATAATGAGCCTCATCTAATACATAGTGTAAGGCGTGTTGTTGATGGATTTCTTGTGAGTGTTCAATTTCCTCTTGGATATAATTGATATAGTCTAATTGTTTTTGTGCTTTGGCAATTTTGGTTTCTACCAAGGCTTTAGCATAATTAATTAAGTCTTTTAAGGCGATCGTTTCACCTTTTTCATCGAGGTATCGTTTTAATTCTTTGAGTGGTACATCATTTTCAGTGCATAATTTAATAATTTGAACTAAGGTGACTTGAGCTAAACTAAAATAGTGATAGTTATTGTCTGGATGGACATATACCGGTTTTAGGATGCCGATGGATTGATAATAACGTAAAGCTTTAACATGGGTTTGTGATATTTTACCTAATTGACTAATTGTTAATAAATACTGTTTCATCGGATACTCCTTTCTTTCAGTTGTTGATTATAACTATAGTATACTGTCATTGTTGCCTAAATGTCTAAATAATTTATTAAAATGTCGACTTTTATTTGAGTTTTAATAATCAAACCGATATAATAATATCATTATTAATCGTATTTTAAAGGAGTTGGCAATGAAGAAATTTTGGATTCTGCTCACAGCCGTTTTATTGTTGGTCGCATGTAGTCAAGAATCGTATTTACCGTTCATCAATTTCGACTCTGCATTTGATACGAAAACACGATTCGAGAAAAAATATCAAACCAATGTGCAAGCGATAGAAGGGACTTCCTTTGATTATCTCGAATTCGAGAGCGCACAGCAGATTGGTCAAGCAATTGATGGCAGTGTCAATTTTATCAGTTTACCTAATATTACGGCAGCTGAACTTGAACAATTAACATTGGATTTTCGTTTGATGGATTTTGATAGGACGCTATTAAATGAAGACTGGTATTTATTTGAATCATTTGATATAGCGGGAGTTTATATGAAAGTTATGGATGAGCAATTATATCATGTTATTTTAATTAAGGATGCAAGTTTACTTGATAATCCAGCTTTTCATGAATTATTTAAGATTGAGTATGAGTAATCATTAACCAATCCTCATGGAAATTCATAAATATTTCATAATTTAATACTCCCTTTTTAAGTTTTTTTATGTTATGGTAAATGAGAGATAAATTGGATGGGTGAGAAAATTTGAAAAAAGTAGTCATTTCAGGGGTTGTTTCACTAATTACTTTAGGTCTAGGCTATCTAGGTGGAGTCGGCTATTATGCCGAAAAATTCACCCCTAACACAAGTTATGGATCGGTCAATATTGGTAATTTAACTTTAGCGGAAGCTGAAAAACAAATCAATGAGGCCATTAATAAGGAAACAATTACCTTAACTGAAAAGGGTAAAGAATTAGGTAAAATTACGCTAGGTGATTTAGGAGTAGAAGTTGCACCTGATGAAATTTTAAAAGCAACCTATGAATCACAAGATCCAAGTCAATGGGTAGTAAATCTATTTGACGGCACTGAAGTTAAAAATGTTTTAGGACATAATGTAACGGTTGATTCGGAACAAGTCAAAGGTGCATTGGATAAATTAAATATTACGAATGATGGTCGGGAAAAAGTTGTCGACGCAGTGATCGATTATTCGGATGATAAAGGCTATTTCGTTGAACCTGGACAAAAAGGTACTGAGATAGATTATGATAAATTATCAGCAGCGATTGTTGATTCTTTAGAGCAAGATAATGGCAAGATTGAATTAGAATCGGTTTATGCGGACCCTAA
Organism: Globicatella sp. PHS-GS-PNBC-21-1553; assembly: GCF_033564055.1. Lineage (NCBI taxonomy): Bacteria > Bacillati > Bacillota > Bacilli > Lactobacillales > Aerococcaceae > Globicatella > Globicatella sp. PHS-GS-PNBC-21-1553. The sequence goes on along the minus strand of NZ_CP085470.1, from coordinate 260,957 downwards.
TATCGGTGAAGATAGCGAACAAGTAACTAAAACTATGGACTATATTAATCAGATTCTAGATACGAAGATTACCCTACAGGTGGCTGGTGATGATATTACGATACCTCGTGAAGAGTTACAAAAGTGGATTCATTTCGATGCCAATAATGATTTATATGTTGATGAGGAAATGGTTTATGCTTACGTCAATGCCTTAAATGATAAGTATTCAACAGAAGGTAAAGACCGTCAATTTGAAAGTACTTTGCAAGGAACAGTAACGGTGCCGGCAGGTATTTTAGGGTGGTCAATCGATGTGGATACAGAAGTACAACAAATCATTGCTGATATTCATAATGGGCAAGACGTCACTCGTAAAATGGCCTTTTATGGAGTAGGGAATCGTTTAGGTGAAAAAGATGACATTGGTAATACCTATGTTGAGATCGACTTAACGAACCAAATGATGTATTATTATGTAGATGGCGAAGTTCTGGTTGCGACGAATATTGTATCTGGTAAATATGGTACCGAGACTATTCCAGGTGCTAATGCGGTGATTGAAATGTTATATGACACCCATTTAGTTGGTTATAATCCAACTTTAAAAGTTGATTATAAAGTGCCGGTAGATTATTGGATTCGTTTTGACTATCAAGCGCAAGGGATTCATGACGCTAGTTGGCAATGGTCATTTGGAGGCGATACCTACGTGAATAATGGTTCTCTGGGTTGTATTAATACTCCTTTGGATCAAGTCGCGATTATCTATGCAAATATTACTTATGGTACACCGGTATTAGTATTCCATTAAAATAAATCAATACGACTAAGTGAAACCTTTTAGGGTGAAGCTTAGTCTTTTTTGTTGGGTAAATTCTAAATCAAGCCACCTATCTTGCTCTAAAAATGATCGTAAAAGGTAAATGTTGTATAATAAAACTGCTAATGAAAATTTATTTTGTTTTATATGGTTTTGTCAATCAAATTACCGTGTGAATAACTATGGCTATATTTAATAAAACTTTACAATATTTTACAATTTTTAAATGGAAAACGATTGAAAATGTTTTTAATTAGTGATATCTTGATGATATCAAAGAGATTATGGAGGAAATTTATGTTAGAAGTTAAGCATCTAAGAAAGACTTTTGGCGATTTAGTCGCTGTCGATGATGTTTCATTTACGATTGAACCCGGCACCATCATGGGAATTATCGGTCAAAATGGATCGGGTAAAACGACCATCTTTCGGATGATTTTAGATTTTTTAACCCCTGAAGGCAATGGAGAAGTGTTGTGGAATGGCGTCACACTAACCGATAAAGTATATAACACAGTTGGTTATTTACCAGAAGAACGTGGATTATATGAAAAGATGACCATTGAACAACAGATCGTCTATTTTGCTGAATTAAGAGGAATGAAAAAATCAGATATAATCGACAAAATTGATGAATGGATGGTGCGATTCAATGTTAAAGGGAAACGAACCGATAAAATTAAATCATTATCCAAAGGGAATCAACAAAAAGTGCAATTAATTGCAACGTTAATTCACGAACCTAAATTGGTTATTTTAGACGAACCATTTAGTGGGTTAGACCCTGTTAATGCTGACTTCTTAAAAAAAGGGATTGTTGCCTTAAAAGATAAAGGTAGCTGTGTTATTTTCTCTAGTCATAATATGAATAATGTTGAAGAGATTTGCGACAAATTGGTCATGATTCATAATGGTAAACAAGTCCTTTATGGAGGGATTGAAGAAGTACGTCAGTCATTTGGACGCACTAAATTGTTAATTGAAACTCCTGATTGGACAGAGCAACAGTTAGCCACTCTTGAAGGTGTGAAAGCTGTTAAACATCACTATGGTCATCAATATTTATTGGAATTAGCGGACGAAAATTATGGAAAGGCTATTTTTGATCAAGTAACAAAAGGCAATTATGTACCAGTATTTTATCAACAAGCACCAACATTAGAAGAGATTTTCAAATTGAAAGCAGGTGAAAGTCATGAATAAAATGGGCATTGTGATTCGCGAGGTGTATCGTAAAAACGTATTTTCTTGGGCATTTGTGACGATGGTATTAGGCCCAATCTTGATGATTGGGGTTATTGGATTAATTGGATTTTTCATCGGTTCAAGTAAAGAGGCCGAAAGTGTTGGTAATATTGGGATTGTCGGTGCCACTCAAGAGATTCAAATCGTCTTAAATCAATCGGACTTAGGTAATGAATATACTTATTATGAAGCACAAAAAGAAGCCGAAACTGCTTTGGATGAGGGCACTATCAATGGTTTTATTACCTTTGATTCTGTAGAAGCACCTATCAGTGGTAAATATTACCGTGAAAAAGTAGGCAAAGACATCGACGTGAATCAAATTCAATTAGTATTACAAGCCTATCAAACGCAGACCAGCATTGAAAATTTAGGGATCGATCCAGCAAAAATAGCTGAAATTGAAGCTCAACAAGTCAGCTTTGAAACAATTAATTTAAATTTCTCTGAGTCAGGCGAAGTACAAGCTGATACTGCGAATCAAGATTTAAAAAGCGTCAGAACCGGTTTAGCTTATGCTGTATGTTTTGTAGTTTATATGTTCATCATGATTTATATCGGAATTATTTCTCAAGAAATAGCAACTGAAAAAGGCTCACGTATCATGGAAATCGTCTTATCTAGTATTTCAGCAACTCAACATTTCTTCGGTAAGATGATCGGGATTGGCTTAGTTATCTTAACTCAATTAGCAATCTATGTCGTGTTATTCTTTGTTGGAAGATTTGTCTTTAACCAAATGAATTTTGACTTATCCTTTTTAAGCTTACCATTCTCACTTTCTGAAATGCTTTCTAAAGCGATGAATGACTTATTGCTTGGTGGGCTTTTTGCATTAATTGGTATCTTAACCTATTCATCGTTAGCAGGTTTCTTAGGTTCCTTAGTATCAAAAGTTGAAGATGTCAACAAAGTTTCAGCACCCTTAATCTTATTAGGAGTGGTTGGCTTTTATATCGGTATGTATGCCTTAGCTTCAACAAATAATGCCATCGTTAAAATTGGATCATTAGTACCGTTCTTTACACCGTTTGTCATGCCATTTAGAGTAGCAGCCGAAACGGTTACCAGTACTGAAATTCTCTTATCGATTGTCATAACAATTGTCTTTATGGTCATTTGCTTATGGGTTTCAGCTATGTTCTATAAGAGTAATGTCTTGGTAACGAGTGATAAAGGTTTATTCGCGACCTTGAAACGTTCTTATCAATTGTTAAAATCAGAACGCAAACACGATTAATATATAAAGAATTCATTATCCTTACTGACTGTTTATATTAACAGCTGTAGGGATATTTTTTCGTTATTTGGCTAGCGCTACAGGACCTCAACGAAGTAGCTTCCCAATAAAGCAAATTTGACTGGTACGAGCTATTAACCGAAGTATTAGTCAATTATCTACTGCGAACTACTGTTGAACTTCAGTGAAATAGAAAACCTCAAGAATTTAAGTTTGTATGTTCCACGAAGTGAACAGAAGGTACTTATTAATGACAATTAGCTAACGTATTATATAGCTGCAATCTATATCCTACCTTTCCGGAGGTGAAAGGCATCATCAGAAATTTTTCGTGAGGAAAATTTCAACCACTTAAAACTCTCTCTTTCTTTTTTTTAGTTTTATGAGGTTGGCTAAAAATTTTTTAAATTCTGTTCAGGCATATCTATTTAATTCAAAGCGCAGTGGTTGAGTGGCCTCAACCTGCGTCTTAACGTAGCTGAGATTAATCTTGAAAAATTCAGTCAAATTAATGCTCATTAATTTATAGCGCAGTGGTTGAGTGGTCCCAATCTGCGTCTTAATGACTTGCTTGAGACCTACTCAACTTTGCGGGGGTGGACAGACAAAGCGAAAATCATTTGATTTTCTACTTTTGGTCCACTCCCAACTGTGCGGGGGTAGGCCGACGAAGCGAAAATCATTCGATCTTCTACTTCTGGTCTACTCCCTAGTAATGACTAGGATGTATTTTTGCATGAGCGCTGTTGAACTTTAGTTCTTATGGCGCCTCAGAAAATCAAGTCTGTAGGTTCTTCGAAGAAAACCGAAAGACGGTCCCATTACTCTTAAATGATAATAAACTAACAAAACAATTTACAAACCGTAAAAAATTTATCTAATATTTCGAATAAAAAAATAAATATAAAAAAACTATTGACATAACATTCAAATAGGTATAATATTGTTATTGTTGCTAGTTAGTAATAATTAATAGCATCAAGGAGGCTATGTGTAATGGATGTTTCAGTCAAAAAGAATTCTCCGATTCATGTAAATATTGTCTTTAGACAAGCATCACGAACAGTTGAATTGAATACAGGCGATGCAATTCGTGAAGCAGGCCTGACTCAGACGCAGTTTGGAATACTAGATGTTTTATATGTCCTAGGGGATATGACGATTAATCGAATTAAAGAAAAGACTTTAGCAACTTCTGGAAATATGACCGTTGTTCTTAAAAATATGGAACGTGATGGTTATATTACGCGCAAAGTTTGTCCGAATGATAAACGTAGTTTTGAATTTTCAATCACGGAATTAGGGCGCCAAAAATTTGAAGAAGTCTTGCCCAAGCATCGTCAAATTATTGATGAAGTATTTAGTATTTATACTGAAGCTGAAAGACAAGAGTTAATTAGACTCTTGAAGAAATTTAAACAATTTAATTAGAAAAAGGAGATTTTTTATTATGAAAAAAGTATTATTTGTAGTAGGTTCATTACGTGAAGGTTCATTTAACAAACAATTAGCAGCTATGGCTGAAAAAGCATTAGCAGGTAAAGCAGAAGTATCGTATTTAGACTTCACTAAATTACCTTTAATGAATCAAGATATTGAAAATCCAGTTTTACCAGAAGTTCAAGCTATTAGAGATGAAGCATCAGCAGCCGATGCTATTTGGTTCTTCTCACCAGTCTATAACTTCTCTATTCCTGGAACTATCAAGAACTTAATCGACTGGTTATCACGTTCATTAGATCCAGCTAATCCAGCAGGTGAATCTGCTATCCACAACAAATTCACGACTGTTTCTGCAGCCGGTGCAGGTGGCTTTGAGAATATGTTTGAAAACTACAAATTCTTATTACCATTCGTTCGTACACAAGTGATTGATGAGTTTACAGAAGTTAAAATCAATGACTCTGCATGGGTTGACGGACAATTAGTATTAACTGATGAAGTACAAGCACAATTTGATGCTCAAGTAGCAGCGGTTATTGAAGCCATTAACGCTTAATCATTATAAAAATCATTCCCTCAATTAAATATTAACCGAGCTAATAGCTGTTTAAGAATGGATATACCGAACGTTTTAAAATATTAAGTGCTATAATGGTGTGTCGTTAAATAATGTATGATAACACGATTGAATACCGACACCATGATGCGGACAGGAATAAAGCGAAATGCAGCTAAGCCTCTTTTAATATAGATTATACTCCCAAATATAGACCTGATAGTAAGTAGATTGCTTACCATCAGGTCTTTGTTATCGATAACTTATCACTTTCTTCATAAAACTTTCATTCATTGATAGCTGATTTTTCAATTTAATCTGATAAAATAATAACTATCAATGGAGAGCTTCTGTTAAAGAGGCTGGGCATAAAGTAGATAAATTCCATCGATTTATTGGTTGTTAGTTAAAACCGCAGTGGTTGAGTGGTCTCAATCTGCGTCCTAATGAGGTTAAAGATAAATTTGGTAAACTCAATCAAGTTATTGTTATTAAATTAAAAGCGCAGTGGTTGAGTGGTCTCAATCTGCGTCTTAATGACTTGCTTGAGACCTACTCAACTGTGCGGGGGTGAACAGACGAAGCGAAAATCATTTGATTTTCTACTTCTGGTCCACTCCCAACTGTGCGGGGGTGGGCATACGAAACGAAAATTATTCAATTTTCTACTTCTTGCCACTTCCAAAAGATGTCAATATTAAAAATAATGTGTAAAATAGATAGAGAGTGAAAAGAGGAGGCTTATCATGGCTAAACTAACTAGGCGAGAATACCAAAACCAAAAAGGGCGTAAAAGACGGAGTGGCGGTTTTCGTACATTCTTTGGTGTCGTGCTGATCTTATTTGCTATTGCGTTATTAGCAATGGATCCGATTAAGAATTATATGATTAAACGAGGACAAACACAAAATGCGATTGGCAACATTACCGCCGAACAAATTCAAAAAAATAAATTAGCGGATGTATCTTTTGATTGGGATAATATTCAAGAATTAAATGCTTATGATGTCATTCTACAAAATGTCAATCCGGATGACTTACCAACAATTGGAGCGATTGCGATTCCATCGGTTAAAATGAATTTGCCTATCTATAAAGGAACCTCAGAAGCGGGGATGTATTTAGGAGCAGGGACATTATTTGAAGACCAAGAAATGGGCGTTTCAAACTATCCACTAGCAAGTCATCATTCTATTCATGAAGGCTTACTGTTTCAACCCTTAATGAATGTTGAATATGGTGCGACGGTTTATTTAACCGACTTAGAAAATATATATGAATATCAAGTTGATAATATCCAAAGGGTAGATCCGACTGCTTTGGAAGTATTAAATCCAACAGAAACACCGATTATCACTTTAATTACATGTGATTATGATTTAGTGGAGCGGGTCATTGTACAAGCGACAATGGTTAGATCCGTCCCCATCAATGAAGCAAACGATGATATGTTAACGGCCTTTGAATTAGATTTAACAGTACCAGAATAATTATCTTATTATAATAAAATAGGCGTGTTTGCAAATAATTGCGAACACGCCTATTATTTAGTTACTTATGCTTTAGGTTTGGGTGGTTCAATACCACGCCACATGTCCGTTTCTAAATCAAAATAGGGTTGGATATCTTGGACTAATTCTAAGACCCCTTCAAATGCGCCTTGTGAATTGCGAACAGCCATATAGGTAATGTGGATAAATTGGTCATCACGTTTAAACCACATTTTAACCTCATCTTGTTGGCCACTGCGTAACACTTCAAAGACTTGTTTTACTCGTTCAATTAATTTGGGTGGGTGGCAGAGCTCAACATGGCGTCCGATTTGTCCAGGATTACGTTTAAATAACATCTCTTCAAAAGGGACATGGTCATTGTAATATTGAAAAATATCTTCTTTATTAACAAAAGTAAGTTCAATCGGTAAATGATTTAAAATTAAATTAGCTTGTTCGAGACTGAGATGCCCATTGCCAAATGGAAGCAATCGGTCGCGAGAGATAGTATCCTTTGATTGTTGTTTAGGTTCAAAGGTGATCGTAAAGGTACCATCTTCTGTTTCAATCGTACGTGTCGTTGTTTCGTTTTGCGACGGACTGTCGACTTTATTATATGACGGGGTAGCAGCCTCATTTTGCGACGGAGCGGCTCCTTCATTTTGTTCAGAGTTAGCAGCTTCACTTTGCTTATGAGGAGCTTGGTTATACTCTGGTTTTGACGCTTCTATTGGCGCATCTTTTTGAATGTCGTTATCTGTGGTATTTTCATCCTTTGCCATGTCTTGATTTTGAAAGTCTACTCGTTCTGGTTGCCATTTTGCTTCGGGTTTGATAATAGCATAGCCATAGTCATCACTTTCAGCCTCAACTTGTAACCAGTCATCTTGACTAAACGTTTCCAGTAAAATCAGTAATAAAATAGACTCTTCTTTAAAAATCATTTCTAAAAATTCAGTTTCAAAAATATCAAATTGTTCGATAGTTGTCTCAATTGGAACCGTTGGATAGTGTTGAAAGGATTGATAAGCGCGATCAAATAATTCACGTATTTCATCGTCCACTCCCCACATTACTTTTGGAGGTGCTTCATGACCGTATCGCTCCATAATGGGGAAGATAACAGCTTCTTTGCGGTCATAGTGACGTTTAAATTGACCTAATAATTGGAATTGACGGTCAAGTCCTTGTAGTAGGCCATCTTCAACGGCTGTATCATTTTCTTTAATAGCCGTTAATAAACGTTTAACGCGAATCAGGGCAGCACGTAAGGCAACATTTTCTAATTTAAAGGTATGAACCGGGTGTCCGGGCTGATCAGTATCGCTAATCGCTACTTCATGAATCGCTTCCTTAAATAGATTGGCATGAACATTACAAAGTTTCATCACATCCTCAAAGCCGATGCCATGGTCACCATTCATGAGTTCATGTTCCATTAAGGAAATTTCAATAGCACTGACACCGGTAAAATGCTCATTAAATAATGCTTGAACCGATTCGGGAGAAGCACCATGATGTAGTTTTAGTAGAATGTCTTTTAATATTTCAATACGTTTAGTCATTGTTATCAGCTCCTTTTATTTCATAGCCATTCCATTGGAGTGTTTGGATGATTAACTGTAACGGAATTCGGGCAATGCGAGTACCGTTTCTTAAAGTCGTTTTGCTAGCTAATGCATTGAACAAGAGTGGATTGGCTAACGGTTTAAAACCGAGTTCTATTAAGATGTCTTTTACTTCAGGATAGGTGGTACAAATATCCTTTACGGTTTGATCTAAATCAATGATATTATTCATGGGCATTTCGACCTACTTTTCGCTTGATATTAAAATAGATTTCCAATAGTGAATCGACCAGATAAACGCCTAAAGCGATCGCACCGGCAATTAATAAGGCTTGTATAAAATAATGCGCCATCACTTCATTATCCCCTTGGATAAAGTGGAAAGCAGTTTGATAAATAGCAGCCCCTGGGACTAAAGTGAAAAAGCTAGGAATATAAAAAATCGTCACCGGTGCTTTAAACCAACGCGCAAAGATTTGTCCAATAGCCGACATCGCCATACAAGCCAGTAAAGTGGCAAGCGGTGCAGATAAAGATTCAAGTAATAGTAAATAAACGGCATATCCGATGGTACCGCAAAAGCCGGTTTTAAATAAGAGAGCTTTGGGTGCTTCAACTAAAATCGATGCCGTAATGGTAATCACATAGGCTGCTATAATTTGAAATAAAAATTGCATTTAACCTATCACTCCTTTTGATAAGAATAAGCCAATCGCAACGCCAATAGCTAAACTAACCGCAATTACAAGCGCATCAGCAATCCGAGCTAAACCGGAGTTATAGTCGCCTTTTAAGGCATCACGAATACCGTTCATAAAAGCTGTTCCAGGATATAAAGGCATTAATGCCGAAATAATAATGATGTCACTTAGAAACCGGCATTTTACTATACCACACCACCATTGGAATAATAAAGGCAGTTATGGAGGTTGAAAAAATACCATACATAAATTGATTCATTCCTGACCAATCGCGACCGATCCGTGAAAAAGCGACAATTAAGCCGGCAATAACGGAAATAAGGGCCTCCATCCAATTACCACCTAATAAAATAACAAAAGCAATGACCATCAAAATAATAGCTAAATCTTTACTATAAGCAGTGTACTCAGAGTCATCAATAAATTCCAAACGTTCTTTGGCTTGTTCAATGGTAATCGCACCGCTAGCAAGATCTCTAGAAATATTGTTAACATGGTAAATTTTTCTTAAATGATTGCCACGTTCAGTAATACGACGGACTTGGGTAATGGGTGTAATTTGAGGGTCACTGTCATCTAAAGTCATATAAAGACCAGTGGTGGTGGACACTACTTCTGTAATATTGGCACCACTTAACTGCAAAATGCGACGGACTGTATCTTCCACACGATAACTTTCCGCATGGCTTTCTAACATGATGCGACCAGCTAGGGCCGCCACATCAGCATATTTTTTATATTTTGTTTGCATCATGAACCTCCAATGTGACAAAAATAAGTACAGTTTCATGTTAACACATTTCACTGTAAAATGTGAGAATATTTTAATCTCACACGAGTCATCTTTATTAAATAGGAGATATTTTAAAGAGAGATGGCGCATCTCATTGGACGGTAGTCATGATAGAACTTAGATATTTTAAGAGAGATGGCACATCTCATAATGTAATGAAACTTAAATTTTGATATAATAAACTCAATAACCAGAATAGGAGTTATGCTATGAGTAAAAAGAAAAGAAACTTAAAATTAGTAGTCAATAATAAAAATGACAATCATAACGTTCAAAGCCAATTTTTTAAAAAAGAATGGTTATTTCCACGGGCAAGTAATTATAAAACCCTCCATAGTTATATTGCATACTTAGATCAACAGAATAGTCCTAGAAGATTATTACAGATTAATTATTTAGAACAAGCTTTTTCGCATTACTTTGATGATTTAAGTAGTCATAATCTTCAATTAGTTAAAAAGAAACGCGACTTTCAAGCGGTGATTCAACTCGTATTTTTTGCGGCTTTTGATAATTTTGCAATTGGTCGTTATGAAGTGGCTTTACGCTATTTTCATGTTTTACTGTATAATTTTGATGACTTAGAAGCTGAATTAGATTTTGAATTACCAGAAACATTAACCCCTTATGTAGTGTCAGCAGCTCATTTAGGGTTAGTAGAAGAATTTGACCGTTTTGCGAGTGTGTATCCAATGGTGGATCAGCTGTTAATCTTCCGATTAGCGAAATTATATGCACATTATATTAATGAAGAATACCTTGAAATGGACGAGGAGCTTAAACAGCTTGATGAATTAAATCCTGATTATATTGATGCCGTTTTATATAATGGTTTAATTGAAAGTCATGTTGAAAGTGAGATGGATATTGATTTTTCGATTTACCCATCATTTGATAATTCGTTTTCATTTTATGATGACGAAGACATAGCAGACTATGGCCCAGCACCATTTCCAACACCGGCTTACGAAGAATTTGTTAATCATCTCATTATTTTAATGCAATTTGGCTTGAAGGGGATGGTTTTAGTTGATTATATTCGAACGCGTATTGATCAAGTCATTGAAGGACGCAGCGAAGAAATGTTCGATCGCGTTACCACCCGTTCACTTGAAAAAGATCGTCAAGAGGGGCTGTTTATATTAGATGAAGTTGGCACTAGAGAACGCGACTTGTTAAAAAAAGCAGGATTAGTAACATTTGAAGACTTCTTATCGGTAACGGAAGCAGAGGTCTTAGCCATCAAAGGTGTGGGTCCCAAAACAATTGAGATTTTGAAAGCGAATGATGTGGTCTTTAAAGATGAATTAGATGATGAGTAAGTGCTTGGTTGGGGTAAGGTTCAGAATATAGAACTAATGGGATAGTAATCATTAGTTGATATTAGGTCGCCACTAATATTAATCAAAAACAAATAATTTAGGTTAAGTAAGGTCATAAAAGTGGTTAACAACCTTTACTTAGCCTTTTTCTGGTGAAATTAAAGGTTTGACTCAATGTTTCAATGAGCTATAATAATGTTATACTTTGATGATAGGAGGGGTAAAATGTCCAGTGAATTAAATAAAATTCCCATTGTCGTCATTGGCGGGCCAACAGCAGTTGGTAAAACAGCCCTTAGCATAGAAATGGCGAAGGCTTTTAATGGGGAAATTATTAATGGAGATAGTTTACAAGTTTACCGTAAGTTAAATATTGGGACGGGTAAAGTAACTCCCGAAGAAATGGAGGGTATTCCTCATCATTTACTTGATATTTTAAACCCAGACGAATCATTTGACGCGTCAAAATTTAAAGAACTTGCGACGCAAGCTATCTTAGAAATTCATCAAAGAGGTAAGTTACCTATCATAGTAGGTGGTACCGGATTATATTTAGAAGGTTTATTATACGGACTCGGTTTTGGTGGCAATAATAGTGAAGATGAGCAAATTCGCAAAGCTTTAGAAAATCAAGCAGCCACCATGTCAGAAAACGACTTTTGGGAATTATTAAATCAAAAAGATCCTACGGCTGCTCAAAAGATTCCTCCACAAAACACGCGACGGATTATCCGTGCACTAGAAGTGATAGCGACGACTGGTAAATTATTTTCTGAGCAAGAGGAGCATCAAGTACAAACGAAAGTATTTGATTCTTGTTTATTAGTATTGGATATGCCTCGTGAGCAATTATATGAACGTATTAATCAACGCGTTGATTTAATGATTGAACAAGGTTTAGAAACAGAAGTTAAACAAATGTACCAACAATTTGATGGTGAATTAGTCAATGGCATGAAGGGCATTGGCTATAAAGAGTGGTGGGGGTATTTCGAAGGCCATCTATCACAAGAGACTGTCATCAATCAAATCAAGCAAAATTCAAGACGTTATGCAAAGCGTCAATTAACGTGGTTTAGAAATCGACTAAAAGACGCTCATTGGATTGATGCAAGGCAAAGCTGGCAAGAAGCACAACCGCTTATCACAGCGCATTTAAAAAAGGAAAGGAATACTCAATGATTGAGATAGAACAGCGACCTGAGAAGGTCTTAATTTTCGGGGTGCAAACTGAAAATTATAGTGATGAAAAATTCCAGGTGTTGATGAAAGAAATGAAGTCGTTAACGGAAACCGCCGGTGGCATTCCGACTGTTGAAATGACTCAAAAACTCCCGAGACTGAATTCTCGTTCAGCCGTTGGCAGTGGTAAATTAAGTGAAATTAAAGATGCCGTTAATAAAGAGGAGATTGATTTAGTCATTTCGATGAATGCTTTAACACCCAGCACCAATCGTTATATCGAAGATCAATTAGGCGTCAGAGTTATCGATCGAATTCAATTAATTTTAGATATCTTTGCGATGCGTGCCAAAAGTCGTGAAGGTAAATTACAAGTTGAATTAGCCCAATATGATTATTTATTACCTCGACTGCAAGGACGTCGTGATTATTTATCACGTTTAGGTGGGGGAATTGGAACACGTGGTCCTGGGGAAACCAAACTTGAAACGGACCGTCGCCATATCCGTACCATGATGTCCCAAATCAAAAAAGAACTGGCTAAATTATCAGATCACCGTGAATTGACACGTTCAAGAAGACGGAGTGGTTCTGAGTTTAATATTGGTTTAGTTGGCTACACGAATGCTGGTAAATCAACCATTTTAAGAGAACTGACCGAGAGTGATACTTATGTTGAAGATCAATTATTTGCTACTTTAGATCCTTTAACTCGTAAATTAACGATTAATGGCCATGATGGGTTTACTTTGACTGATACCGTTGGCTTTATTGAAGAATTACCCACAACTTTGATTCAAGCTTTTAAATCAACTTTAGAAGAAATGCGATATGTTGATTTACTCTTACATGTCGTCGATGCATCCAGTGCTGATCGCATGATGCATGAACAAACCGTTTATAATTTAATCAAAGAATTAGAGATGGATCATTTACCTATTTTGACCGTTTATAATAAAAAAGATAAAATTGAAGGTAATTTTGAACCCACTTTATTCCCCTATGTCACAATTTCAGCTTTAGAAAAGGATGGCGTAGAAGCTCTAAAACAAAAAATCTGGGAAGAAATTGTGCGAACGAGCGAAAAATTTGAAGTAGAAGTAGATCCCCAAGAAGCGGATTTATTAGCATTGTATCGTCAGAAAACTTTAATTGAATCCTTGGAATTTGATGAGGAAAATCAAGTATATATTTTAAAAGGATTTAGACGTAGTGATAAAGAATTAGATAAGGAGCGCTAAACATTATGATAACCATGAAAGATATTATTGAAGAAGGACATCCCACATTAAGATCGGTAGCCGAACCAGTGGAATTTCCATTATCTGATGAACTAAGAAAGACAGCTTTAGAAATGCATGAATTTTTGGTCAATAGCCAAAATGAAGAGATTGCTGAAAAATATGATCTTAGACCTGGAGTAGGCTTAGCTGCTCCACAAATTAATGTCAATAAACAAATTTTTGCTGTGCATATTATGGAATATGATGAAGAGGGAAATGAAGTAGGACCTATCTTAAGTGAAATCATCTTTAATCCTAAAGTAATCAGTCATTCAGTTCAACAAGTTGCCTTAAAAGAAGGTGAAGGTTGTTTATCAGTTAATCGCGAAGTTAAAGGCTATGTACCGCGTCCAAAACGTGTAAAATTTACTTACCAAGACATTGACGGTAATGAACATACCTTAAAATTACGTGATTACGAAGCAATTGTAACGCAACATGAATTGGATCATTTAAAAGGTATCTTCTTTTACGATCATATCAATGAAGAAAATCCATTTGCTCAAGACGATAACTTAGAATTATTATAATTCAGCATTGGTTTAATAGATAAATAAGAGAAAAAAACAAGTAACTGTAATGGATTCCAAAAATAGCCAATATTTGATGGTATCTTTTCATAAAGGCTGACAGGTCATTGTGATATTACAATTGCTTGTTTTTTATTCTCTTGATTATTGTTTTCGTCTACAACTTGAGTATTTTATCGTAATGGTTGATGAGTTTTTTTATAGCCTATTAGCAAAGTTTTGTATTTTAGAAAATGAATGGTTTTATCGATAATTCAATAAATGGAAGAGTACAAGGAAATTACTTCAGTTGTGTAATGCTTCATGATAATTGATGATGCGATAATTTTTTTAAGTATAGGCTAGAATTTAAACCTTTAAAGAGTATGATTGTCACTTTTTGGAAGAATAAGGTATTATTACGCATTTGACATTTAGAGGCTTAATTTTCTTTGCCCTCGCTATAATCTTATTGTACTATTTAAAAAAGGGGTTGACCCTAATAGAGAAATGACGTATACTATAGTAGTTGATTAATTATGTCATTGTAGCTCAGCTGGATAGAGCATTCGCCTTCTAAGCGAACGGTCGCAGGTTCGAATCCTGCCAGTGACGTTTCAACTGCATTTAACAGTTTAATTTTTTTAGAAAACTTTTAGAAACTTGATTTATCAGTGTTTCTAAAGGTTTTTTTCTTTTTATAGTTTGAAAGAGATTAATTTGTATATCTATTTTACAGCTAAATGAGTGAACTTAGATATTTGATTAACTCACTTCTTAAACCGCAAATCTATAAGGAGGAATATTGCTCTATAAAAAAATGAGCAGACAAACTATTAGTTCATCTGCTCTAGCCCTTAAGGCAATATAATATCTTTTTTGTCCTATAGACTCTAAAATTATATTACCAAATAAAGGACTAACTGTCAAACATGTACAACTCTTTAATTTTGTTATTTATGCGATCCAATGTACTATCAAATAATTTAATATTATTTAAAGCATGATGAGATTTTACCGGATTTATAATACGTTTCTTCTAATTGTTGTCATTTGGTCAATTTCGGCAATTGTGCCACTTTTCATAAAACTTAATTCTTTTCGCAAATTTTGAGATGATATTGCTTCTTTCGAATAAAATTGTTTTCTTAAGTCAAATTTTTCCTTCAATAATTCATAATTAACAGATGAGTTTTTCTCTATCTGTAATTCAATATATATTGCGAAGTATTTGTTCGAAATAACATCGTTAAATATGCAAAATTCATATCCAAACTCTTCATTTACAAGCTGTCAGCTAAGGAAACCTCGGTATTAATACCTAGGAGGAATTAGCGAAATTGACAGCTCTTTTTGTTGATTTTACTAGGTTATCGTTAATGTTTTCACTAATATAGTTGGTATAATGTATTTAAGAGAAATGAGGTGACAAGATGCTGTTAACGAAAACGATTAAAGTGCAATTATACCCAAGTGCTAGTGATATTGAAAAATTCGAAGAAACCCAACAACAGTTTTTAAACGCTTGTAATTTTGTTTCGACATATATCTTTGACCATGACTTTGAACTAGGTCAAACGACTTTGCATAACGCCTTGTATCATCAGATACGTCAGGATTTTGGGCTGCAATCGCAAATGGCCCAGTCCGTGATGCGTACGGTAATCGCGAGATATAAGACCGTGAAAACACAGTTTAAACAAAAACCTAAGCGTTATAAAGATATCCATACAGGTAAATATCATACGCTATATAAAGACCTTTACCATTTAACGAAACCCCTAGGGTTTAAGCGACCAGTCGCTGTGTTCGTACGTAATCGTAACTACGCTTATCATCAAGACGACACCTATTCACTGACGACTAATCAAGGACGAATTAAAGTGTCTTGTGATAAGCAACATATCGCTTATCTTCAACAATTTAGCCAGAATGCTTACAAGTTCGGTCAAGCTGAATTACTCTGTCGTAAGGGTAAGTGGTTCTTACACGTGTCCGCAAGTAAAGAGATAGACACCCCAGATGAAGCTAATATTCAACGGATTGTAGGCATTGACCGTGGTTTAAGACAGATACTAACGATTGCGGATGATACAGCTCATACTACCTTCTATTCGGGTAAAAGCTTGATAAAGAAAAGACGGCATTTTATGAAATTGCGCCAGTCCTTACAAGCGAAGAACACCAAATCAAGTCGTAGACGCCTTAAAACAATTGAAAGACGAGAGAACCGCTGGATGAATGATGTGAACCATCAATTATCAAAGACACTCGTTGACCGATACGGGGCCAATACCTTGTTTGTGGTGGAAGATCTTACGAACGTTACTTTTAACACGACTCATCACCGTAAGCAAGATGCACGGTATGAACACCATTCTTGGCGATTCTTCGATTTTGAAGAAAAGTTAATGTATAAAGCTTTAGAAAGTGGTTCGCAAGTTTTAAAAGTATCCGCACAATTTACGTCCCAACGTTGTCCAAAATGCGAATCAATTGATAAAGCTAATAGACAACAAGATAAGCACTTGTTTACTTGTCAGAATTGTGGGTATCAATCAAATGATGACCGTGTGGCAGCTATCAATATTAAAGAATTGGGTCACCGATATCTGTCGAGTGAGAAAAACCCACGGTTTGAAAAAGTTGTGCCAATACAAAATTATTAAACATAAAACACTATTCAGTAAGTGTCTACAGACCGCTTATTGATGGGGTGCTAGTCAACCATCCCTTAATGTCTTTAAACGGTTGGAGATATGACATCGTTTGTACAACCACCATGTTTAGGACAAACTCTCTGTTTTAACAGAGAGTAGTTGATAAACAATCAAAAGCAATTAAATCATGATTGAAAAGCTAGTCGAAATCCTTTTACAGGACTTTTATCATTAAGATGCCCATATAACTTACATTTTATCTCCATGAAAATAAAATCAATCGATACTGTACACATACCTAAACACACGGTATAATAGCATTTGAATGAAAATAGATAATGGCTCATTTCATTTTAATTATCAATATTATATAAAGAGGGATGTTATGCTTAGACGATTAAGGCGATTATTATTTTGCTGGATGTTTTCTTTAACATTTTCAGCAGGATTTTTGAATGCCAGTAGTTTTCTACAATATTCCTATGTGGTAACGCATCATACAGGGACGGTTACACAGATGGGATTAGTAGTGGCTGAAAATAATTGGCCTTTGATAAAATTATATTTTGGGTTAATTATGGCTTATATTTTTGGTGGCATGATTGCGGGAATGCTTTTTCCAAAAGAGATCTTCACCCCTCAAAAACGCTATGGTGGAATTTTAATTATATTAAACGGTGTGTTATTAATATTATTACAAATTTCAGCCCTCCATTCTGTATTATTGTATTATTTGAGTTTTATGATTGCATTACAAAATGGGATGTTTTTATCTTATCGGGGGATGATTGTTCGTACTTCTCATGTTTCGGGAACATTAACGGATATCGGATTAACTTTTGGTCGCTGGGTACGTAGCCAAGATCATCATTATAAGATGAAGTTTATCTTTTTGACGGTAAACTTTCTAGCATTCTTAAGTGGAAGTTTATTAGCTGGCATTTTGAGTACTCTGATTGCATTCAATTTGCTTTATGTAAATGTTATGATAAATATTATTTTAGGTATTCTATCGTATATTTTATATTTTCAATTTAAAGCACTAGATGTAGAACATTTATCATAGTTAATTTATTAAAAAATTATTAATTATTATCGTGTTTTATGTGAATACAATGAGATTTGTGCTATACTAGGACTATCCAAAATAAAGGGGAAATGACAATGACTCAATCTTATATAACAAAAGTTTATGAAACTCTTACTGTAAAATATCCACATGAAAAAGAATATTTACAAGCAGTAAAGGAATTTTTTCATGCAATTGCGCCGGTAGTTGAGGCTCATCCAGAATATGAGCAATTAGCAATTTTAGAACGGATCGTAGAACCAGAGCGGATTATTAGTTTTAGAGTGCCATGGGTCGATGACCAAGGTCAAGTACAAGTCAACCGTGGATATCGTGTGCAATTTAGTTCATTAAATGGCCCTTATAAAGGGGGACTTCGTTTCCATCCGACCGTTAATCAAAGTATTTTGAAGTTTTTAGGTTTTGAACAAATCTTCAAAAATATGTTAACCGGTCTGCCAATCGGTGGAGGCAAAGGTGGCGCTGACTTTGATCCTAAAGGTAAATCAGATGTAGAAGTGATGCGTTTTTGTCAATCATTTATGACAGAATTAAGTAAACATGTCGGACCAGATGTTGACGTTCCTGCTGGAGATATCGGTGTGGGTGGTCGTGAGATTGGTTATTTATTAGGCCAATACAAACGACTACAAGGACCAATGGCGGGCGTATTAACTGGAAAACCCGTTGCTGCTAACGGTTCTAGAGGTCGTACTGAAGCAACAGGCTATGGTTTGGTTTATTTCTTAAATGAGATGTTAAAAGAAGCCGGACAAACGATGACAGGTAAAAAAGTAATGATTTCTGGTTCAGGGAATGTAGCCTTCTTTGCAGCGAAAAAAGTAACTGAATTAGGGGGCATTGTGGTGACAATGAGTGACTCAAACCATGCCATTTTCAATCCTAATGGTATTAATTTAGACGCCATCGAAGAATTAAAAGTAAACGGTCGTGAACGTATTAGTCGTTACCAAGAATTTGATGCTGAAGCTGAAATAGTAGAAGGATCTGTTTGGGATTTAGACGTCAAAGCGGATATTGCTTTACCTTGTGCAACGCAAAACGAAATCAATCAAGCTCAGGCCGAACGATTAGTTAAAAATGCGATAAAAATGGTTGCTGAAGGCGCCAATATGCCAAGTGATTCTGATGCGATTGAAGTCTATCGTGAAAACCAAATTCATTATGGACCGGGTAAAGCGGCTAATGCTGGAGGAGTGGCAGTTTCTGCTTTAGAAATGAGTCAAAACTCAATGCGATTAAAATGGACGAGTGAACGAGTAGATCAAGAGTTACAACAAATTATGAAAAATATTTTCGCACAATGTGTTAAAGCACGTGACACTTATGATTTAGGTGTTGATTATGGTGCAGCAGCTGACATTGCATCATTTGAACAAGTAGCTGAATTGATGATGATTCATGGCGTTATTTAAGACTTTTCATTATTTTCTTATAAATAGTTAAGCTGATTGAAGTTAACAGTCTCAGTGGGAGTAAGTATCAGAATTGGAAATAATAGAATTTTCAATTAATGACTACTCTCACTGCTTTTTTTAACTTCGATAAAATGGTATAATGACTTTGATTGAAGAGGAGGATAAGTTATGAATGCCTATTGGCTTAATTTACCAGTTGAAAGTATTCGTAATACTGGCACCTTTTTTGAAGGTTTAGATATGAGGGTTGATTATTCAACAGAGCAACAGACTTGTACAGTCACTTTTCATGATGGAATGAAAATAGTGTTTACCCAAAGAGATCGATTTACAGAAGATACAGGTATCGCATGGAAAGAACCAAGTGAATATGCAGCGGTAATTCATATTATGATGCAAGACGCAACTTCATTACGCAACTTACTTCATATTGCAATGTTAAGTGGAGGAGAAATTTTAAAAGAGCCATTTGAATACGAAGGTCGATTAATGGCTTATTTTGAAGACTATAATGGCTATCATTACGCTATGATTAGTGAGCTTTAATAATTAATTGTTTTTAACTAGCTTCACCAACGAATAGTGGGGCTTATTCAACGGTCAATTGTGGTAATTGGGAAAGTACGACGTTATTCAAAGTTTTCACTAAAAAATACCATTCCAATCTGTGTTGACTTATTACGACGATTCGCGTCTTAAGTTATTATCAGTGCCTATTCATCAGCAGGTTAGGTATTAATTAAAGTTTCTAGCTAAGTAACATTTGCAGATGATTTAATTTTTTGCTAAATAAAATTTATTGATGCTCTAAGTAACTAGTTAGGTAGAAATTATCGCTAATTTAAGCGTTTAGGAAATTTGAAAATCGCTATCATTGAAAAGAATGTTGTTAAACCAAAAAGATTGTTCTAAGACAGGGAGATTTCTGTTAATAACGGGTCATCCAATCATTAGAACAATCTTTATATATTTGCACATGATGTAAGGTATTAGCAAATTTGTTTGATATTTTTGAAACAGATCATTCGATTACCTAATCGCTTCATTGATGAAAGACACTTAAACAATTGTACTTTGCTATTTTTTGTATAATACTAAATGAAACAAGATGGAGGGATTAAAAATGAAAATAGGTTTTATTGGGATTGGAAATATGGGGAGTGCCGTCGCTATAGGTGTTAGTAAAGCGGTAGATCAACATACCCAATTTTTATTAAGTAATCACAATCAGGAAAAAGCAAATTCCTTAAGTCAGCAAATAACACAAACAGTGGAAATTCTCGATAATGAAACCATTGCTTCATCTGCGACTATAATTTTTTTAGGATTAAAACCATCGATGATAATGAGTGAGCTTCATCAACTTACTGAATTAGCAAAACCAGGGACTATCTGGATATCAATGGCGACCGGTGTGAGTATCGCTCAAATGGAGAGTGCCATTTCTGATGAGCAAAAAGTAATTCGTATTATGCCTAATACACCAGTTGCGATTGGTCAAGGAATGACCACCTATATTTTATCGGACTCTATTACTGATGATGAACATCAACTATTTAAACAGTTGATGAGTCAAACAGGGCAGTTAATGAAGATAGCAGAATCACAAATGAATGCAGCAAGTGCCGTCGCTGGTTGTGGACCGGCATTTATTTATCAATTGATTGAAGCCTTAGCTGATGGTGGCGTTAGAGCCGGTTTGCCACGAAAGATGGCTCAACATTTAGCCGCTCAAATGGTACACGGTTCTGCTCAAATGGTCATTGAAACCGGTCAACATCCTGGTGCTTTAAAAGATGCCGTGACTTCACCAGGAGGAAGTACGATTGAGGGAGTTGCTTCGCTTGAGCAAAATGGCTTTCGTCATGCCGCGATGGAGGCCGTGTATCAATCATTTTTAAAAACAGAAAGTATGTCTCAATCAAAGTAATTTGGACTATGAGCGATTATATAAAGTGAATAATTCCAACAGATTTTCAGCAATCTACAAGAGTTTTAAATTTTTGGACAGAATGGTTTGCATTCATGCTCTATTTTCGCTATATTAACATTAATATAGAAATCTTTTACATTTTAATGAAAAATTGGAATTTACCTTTCATGAAAATATGTAGTGTGATACAATAACAGTTATAAATTATTGACAGAACAGATAGGCGGAGGTATTGAATGACTCAACAAAGAGGACTACTCATAATTTTATCAGGACCATCGGGGGTAGGGAAAGGAACAGTTCGCGCAGCGATTTTTAAAGATAATAAATTTAATTATGTTTATTCGGTCTCGGCAACTACCCGTCAAAGTAGACCAGGTGAAGTAGATGGTGTTGATTATTATTTTGTTTCAAAAGAGCAGTTTAAACAATATATTGAAGAAGATGCATTATTAGAGTATGCTGAATATGTAGGCAATTATTATGGGACACCAATCCAAAAAATTGAAGAAAACTTAGCAGCTGGTAATGATGTGTTTTTAGAAATCGAAGTGCAAGGTGCGCTAAAAGTTCGTGAGCGTATGCCTGAAGGGATTTTTATTTTTCTTGCTCCGCCAAGTTTAGATGAATTAAAATCACGGATTACTGGACGTGGCACTGACCGTGAAGATGTCATTTTAGAAAGAATGCAAATGGCTAAAGAAGAAATTGAAATGATGCAACATTATGATTATGTTGTCGTCAATGATACGGTAGAACATGCCGTTGATAAAGTGAATGCGATTATTCAAAGTGAACATTTAAGAGTAGAGCGTGTTGTGGACCGTATTCGTGCCGATATTAAAAATTATTTTCAACAAGAAGGAGAACGATAATTATGATGCTATATCCATCGATTGATAAATTGATTAAAAAAGTGCCGTCTAAATATGGTTTGATTATTTTAGCGAGCAAACGCGCACATGATATGCGTAACAACGATGATTATATTTTAGAAGAATATCAATCTGAAAAGCCAGTTGGTAAAGCTTTAGAAGAAGTCATCGAAGGTGTATTAAAACCTGAGGAGTAATGAAATACTTTAGATTATAAAACCCGTTAACCTATTGAAAAGGTTGGCGGGTTTTTGTATTGTAAAAGCGAAAGTGTTGATATGTATAGTATGATGCTCCGCTATTTAAGAAAGATGCCAAAAGGACGACCGTGAAGTGACGCTTAATACCGGGAACATTGAAAAGTTGAGTGAAGCGTCCATTAATATATATAGGAAGGACATTCAAAAATAGAGTGAAGTGTCCATCAATATATAGGAGGGACATTGAAAAATAGAGTGAAACATCTATCGGATATTATAGTTTCCATTCTAAATGCGAGTGAATGAGATACTAACACCTACTTTTATCTAAAATATAACTAGCGTGATTTAACTAGTATTTTGCACATTTAAAAACTGAGTGAATGGAGTATTAAAATATCGTATCAAATCTAACATGATCGGCGAGCATTCATGAGGAATAATAAAAAACTCTTGAGTGAGATACTCAAGAGTCATAATCATTTTTTATTATTATTATTCAGGAATGATGTTAACTGGTAAGCCTTCTGGGAATCCATAATACCATTCAACTGTGTCGCCTTCAGAAAGTGTTTGTGAGACAACACCAAATTCCGCATACTCACCATTTAATAAGTAAACCCAGGTTTTACCTGTTTCATAGTCATTTTCAATACCATCGATAACATCAATGATTCCTTCATCTTCATTAAAGTTGAATTCTAACTCTTCAATTGACGTCATGGCATCGATAACAGAACCTTCAACGGCATCTTTTGCTACGAAATTAGCTGTTTCTTCACCATCTACATATAATGTGAATTTAACATCAGTGGCAGCGACATCAGCATCTTCTGTTTCGTCGCCTTCTTGAGTTTCTTCACCTTCAACAGTTGTTTCGCCTTCTTGAGTTTCTTCACCTTCTTCAGTTGATTCATTAGCAACAGTTGTAGTATCATTTGGTGTGCTTACTTGTGAACCAGTCGTTTCAGCAACGGTTGTTGCTTCTGGTGCAGCTGTTGTTGTTTCTTCAGCTGGTTTGTTTTGGTTACCACAAGCCACAAGCATTAATGTTAAAATCGGTAGAGATAATAATTTTACATATTTCTTCATGGTCTACGACCTCCTATAATTTGTCTTTGTTATTATTAAATTTATCAAGAAATGTTAATAAAGTCAAATTATTCGCAATATTATCATAGTTTAAATATAATAAAATTAATTAAGTTTGAGAGGTAGAAGCATGCATTTTTATATTGATTCAGTTGAAGAGACACAAGCGTTAGCGTCAAAGATGGCTCCATGGTTAAAGCCGGGGATGGTCATTTTATTAGATGGACCACTCGGGAGTGGTAAAACCACTTTTACTCAAAAAGTTGGTAAGGAGCTAGGCGTGAAAAGAGCCATTAAAAGTCCAACTTATACAATTGTAAAAGAATACCCCTTACCTAATTTTAAATTGATTCATATTGATGCCTATCGTTTAGAAGAAGGGGGCGCGGATACGATTGATTTTGATAGTTATCTGAATGAACCGTCCATCATTTTTATTGAATGGTCTGAATATTTATATGACTATTTACCATTAAATCGTCTTCGTATCAAATTCGTTCCCCAAACAGATCCTAATCAAAGAGAAATTATTTTAACGGTTGAAGGCGAGTCAACCGAGCAATATCAAGAGCTGTTAGAAAAAATGGAGGAGATTTAATTGACAGAGGAGTTAGAAATCGATGTTAGGGTGGCAAAAGCACAAGATGCCCGGGCGATTTTAGGTTTATGTGAACAAGTCGGTAGTGAAACTCCCTATTTAACCTTTGGTGAAGAAGGTTTGAACCTGACGGTTCAAGAAGAAGTGGACATCATAAATAAATATAACAAGGCACAAAACAGTATTTTGTTAGTGAGTGAGGTCGATGATCAAATTATTGGGATGTCGAATATTACGCAATTTAATGCCGCTAAGCAACGTCACATTGCTGAAATCGGCATTTGTTTAGTGGAAGAATATTGGGGTTACGGTATTGCTTCGATGATGATGGAAATGATGATTGAATTTGCAGAAAATTCAGATTTGAAAGTCATTACCCTAGAAGTGGCCCAAAGAAATGAAGCCGCAATTAAGTTATACGAAAAATTCGGTTTCGAGATAGTGGGAAACTTGCGTAAACGATTAAAAGTACAGGGTTGTTATTTAGATTCTTTTGTTATGGAAAAAGTACTCGATTAAGTAAAAAGATTATGTTAAAATAAGACGTATTGAAAAGCGAAGGAATGAAATGAATGACATTATCAAACTTAATGGATTTAAATTTATCTATGAAAATAGAATTTGATGAGCCATTATCTAAATATACATATACTAAAACAGGTGGCCCTGCTGATGCAGTTGCTTTTCCTGAAACGAAAGAAGATTTAAAAACTTTAATCAATTGGGTAAAGGACAACCAAATTCCCTTAACGATCTTGGGCAATGCTAGTAATTTAATTGTTCGTGATGGTGGTATTCGTGGAATTGTTATTATTTTAACTGCGATGAAAAAGATGTCGATTAATGGCAATGAAGTTTATGCGCAAAGTGGCGTGCCACTCATTGAGGTCAGTCGTAAAGCAGGCGCTAGTAATTTAACGGGTCTAGAATTTGCTTGTGGTATCCCTGGAAGCATCGGCGGTGCGGTTTATATGAATGCAGGGGCTTATGGTGGTGAAGTAGCAGACGTTATTGAGTCTGTTGATATTTTAACGCGTGAAGGTGAATTTAAAACCATTCAATGTGAAGAGTGTGAATTCAGTTACCGACACAGTGTTTTCCAAACAAATGAGGATATTGTAATTGGGGTTAAATTTGTATTAGCTCAAGGCGATGGAGAGGCGATTCATGCTAAAATGGCAGAATTAACCCACTTACGAGAAAGCAAGCAACCGTTGGAATATCCTTCTTGCGGCAGTGTCTTTAAGCGTCCGACGGGTTACTTTACCGGTAAATTAATTCAAGAAGCAGGGCTACAAGGCTATCGTATTGGTGGTGCTGAAGTCTCTAAAAAACATGCAGGGTTCATTGTTAATATTGACAATGCTACTGCAACAGATTATGTACGCTTAATTGAATATATTCAAGAAGTTATTTGGCGTAACAATCAAGTGCGTCTTGAACCGGAAGTGCGTATAATAGGAGAAGCTGTTGAAAAAATAGTTCAATAATCATTTGAGACGATAAGTAGGTGAAGTTCATTGGTAACTTTGACTTGCTTATCGTTTTTTTTATTTTCGGAGGTCAAGTTGTTTTGAAAACATGTGAGTATTGCTTTTAATGAATAGGGTATTAATATTTTTTCAAATCTTAACCTAGGGAGTGGACCAGAAGTAGAAAATCAAATGATTTTCGCTTCGTCTGTTCACCCCCGCAAAGTTGAGTGGTCTCAAGCAAGTCATTAAGACGCAGATTGAGACCACTCAACCACTGCGCTATAAATTAACTAACAATAATCTTAACTAAGTTTATCAAGTTTATGCCCGGCTTCGTTTTCCTTTTTTAGTCAAATAGAGATTAAATCATCACTATTCAATTATTAAATTTTTCTTAAGATTATATTATCCCATTATATTATATAAATATGAAGGAAAGTGTCATGCAACAGAAAATGGAAACGTTTTTATTTGTTAATGGCTGAATGGAGGAAGTCTTTACTTAAATTTTTGGTAAAAATTTGCTATAATATTAAATGTTAATGTTAAGAGGAGGTGTGAAAGGATGCCACATTCAACATTGGAAGAAATGAACGCCATTGAAATGGAAGCTCAAGCAGTCCAAACTGAGTATCAGAAAAAAATTGAAGAAGCTCGAGTAAAAATGGAACAAAAATTAAAAGATGCAATTGAAGCTTTTGACGTCGAAACGAAGCAAATGATAGCCCAAGCACGTCAACACTTCAATGAACAAGAACAACAAGCAAAGGAAAAATTAGCTCAGCGTGTTCAAGAAAATGAAGCACAACTTCAAGAAGCTCTTGGTGATAAAAGGGAGTATTTAATTAATCAAATAGTAGAAAGGGTGGTGAAAGAATATGGCAATTAGCCCAATGCAAAAAGTGACGCTCATTTCGTCACGCGAACATTTAGAAGCGATTCTTTCATCGGTCCAACGATTACGACGAATTCAAGTGGTGGATTTACAACAAGAAAATCAGAATAGTTCAGAGTTAGTACCATTAATTGAAGAGTATGATGAGGAACAGCAACAAATCGTCTATGATGATGAAGCCTTACATGCGATTACTAATCGACTCAAACGAATTAATCATGCAATTGAACAATTGGAAGACTATGAAGTAAAGGACAGTTGGTTCAAGCAAATGCAGACTGAAAAACCAAGTTTATCATTTATAGAATTCCAACAACATAATCAACAATTTGCTGAGCATCAAGTCATTACCGAAACGAATCAATTAACGGCTCGTATTAAGGAAATTGATGAGTTATTGGAAAAACGTAATGATCAAATTGATAAATATCGTAAATGGCGAGAGCTAGATATTACACCAACTGCTATTGAACAGTTCCAGTATATTAAAGCAGTTATCGGAACGGTACCGAATGTTGAAAATAATCAATATATTCAAAAAATCAAGCAACATCCAACAATCGTTCATAAAGTTATTTTCTTAAATGACTATGAATATGGTTTAGTCATTTTCTATCAAGAAGATGAAACCAATGAGCTAGAAACTTTATTAACGGAAGCTAATTTCAAACCGATTGAATATCCTTATCGTACTTTACCAGGTAAGAAGATTGAAGGTTGGAATGCGGAAATTCAACAGTTGAAAGAGGAACGTCGTTCCATTATTCAAAAAATGAAATCAACTAAACGCGAATTAGCTGGCTTAAAAGTTCAAGCCGATTTTGTAAAAACAGCTTACGAACGTGAATTAACCAAGAAAAAGTGGGGATTACGCAACATTTAATGGCGGTTGAAGGTTGGATTGAACAAAGTGAATTTGCTGTCTTCAAACAAGCGATATTAGATGAGTTCGGTAATAAAGTAGTCATTAGAACATCGGAAGTTCAAGCTGATGAAGTGGATGAAGTCCCAATTAAATTAAAAAATAATTTCTTAGTCAAACCGTTTGAAATAATTACACGCATGTATGCTTTACCAAGATATGATGAATTGGATCCAACACCATTTTTAATGCCATTTTATTTTGTCTTCTTTGGGATGATGGTGGCCGATGCGGGTTATGGCTTATTAATTTTTATTTTAAGTCTGTTGGCACTGAAACTATTCAAATTATCAGAAGGGATGCAAAACGCCTTAAGATTTGGCGCTATTTTAAGTGTTTCCATTATGATATGGGGCAGTCTCTATGGCTCCTTCTTTGGTTTTAGTTTGCCCTTCCAATTAATTAATCCGAATGAGGATGTCATGCTGATTCTAGGTATTTCTGTTGCTTTAGGTTTAATTCATATTTTTGCTGCATTAGCAATTAATACTTATTTAAAACTAAAAGAAAAGAATATTGTAGAAGCTTATTCAACAGGATTGGCATGGATTTTACTATTGACTGGATTTATTTTTATTGGCGTAGGCATGTTAGGTGAAAGCTATGCGGTCTTAGCTCTAATCGGAAAATGGTTAGCTATATTAAATGCACTAGGAATCGTAGTGGCGTCTTGTATTAAAGCAGGCGGTATTGGCGGTTTAGGTTGGGGACTTTATGATTTATATGGCACGACGAGTTATATTGGGGATTTAGTCTCTTATACACGTTTGATGGCTTTAGGGTTATCAGGTGGTAGTATTGCTTTAGCATTCAATATGATTATTGACTTTATGCCTGGTGCAATGAAGTTTACCGTCGGTATCTTATTATTTGTTGCCTTGCATGCATTAAGTTTATTCTTATCACTTTTAAGTGCTTATGTGCATGGTGCTCGTTTAATTTTCGTCGAGTTCTTTGCTAAGTTTTATAATGGTGGCGGTCAGGAATTTAATCCGTTAACCGTTTCAGAAGATTATGTCTCAATCAATGATGAAAAGAATCAATAAAAATTGGAGGAATTTTTAATATGGAACAATTTGTAGGATATTTTACACAAAATGGTGGCGCGTTTTTTGCTAGTTTAGGGATTGTGGTTGCGGTTGTCTTTTCTGGTATGGGATCTGCTCGTGCAGTAGGTTCGGCTGGTTCTGCAGCAGCGGCTTTATTAAAAGAGGAGCCTGAAAAATTCGCACAAGCATTAATTTTACAATTATTACCGGGTACTCAAGGTTTATACGGATTCGTTATCGGCTTCTTAACTGCTTTACAAATCGGTAATGGTTTAACTGTTCAACAAGGTTTAGGTTATTTATTTGCTGCTTTACCAATTGGAATTGTGGGCTATTTCTCAGCATTACACCAAGGAAATGTGGTCGTTTCAGCAATGCAAATTTTAGCAAAACGTCCTGAAGAAAATACAAAAGGTATCATCTTATCAGCGATGGTTGAAACGTATGCTATCTTAGCCTTCGTAGTATCATTTATCTTATTTTTAAATGTCTAGTGAGGTCGATAATATGAGCGACTTACAAAATTTACGTGAGTCCATCTTGCAAAAGGCGCACCAAGAAGGACAAGCGCAATTCGACAAAGCAAATGAAGAACTAGAACAAGAGTTTCAAACTAAATTAACAGCACAATTACACGAAAAAGAAAGTATGCGTAATGTGCAATTGAATCGAGAAAAACAACGTTTATCCCGGTTAGAACATCAAGTGTTAAATCAAGAAAGACAAGCCAGTTTGAATAGTCGCCAAGCATTAATGGACCAGTTATTTGCCGGCGCCGTGCAAAAAATGGAAGCTTGGGATAATCAAACTTTCTTAGAATTTACCACCTCAATTTTAAATCAATTCAAAGACAAAGAATTACAAGTAGTTTTTGGTGAAAAGACACGCAATCAATTATCTTCACCAGAGTTACAATCATTATTGGAACAATTTCCAAAATTAACCATTGCTGAAGAGTCGATTTCAGATCAAAGTGGTTTTGTAGTAAAAGATCAACGTGTGGATTATAATTTCACGTTTGATCAATTAGTAGATTCTGTTCGCAATGATTTAAGTGCAGATTTAGCTCAACAAGTTTTTAATACCAAATAAGGGGGGATTTTATGACAACCCACGATTTTTCAGGTGTTAATACGACTATCAGTGTAAAGGAACAATATTTCCTAAGCCGAGAAGAATGGCAACAATTACTTAATGCCAAGGATGCCGAGACATTATCAATCATTTTACAAAATTCACCTTATGCGATGTCAGTTGAACAATTGTCTGACCCTGATAAGATTGAAGAAGTATTGATGAGAGAATTGCGTAATGCTTATCGGTTTGTGTTTGAGGAGTCACCTCAGTCTGAAATTGTCGAAATTTTTTCAGCACAATACTTGTATCATAATTTAAAAGTATTAATGAAAATGAAGGTAACCGATAACGATTTCGAAAATCTATTGATCGATATTGGAAAATTTCCATTAGATGCTTTAAGACATGTGACTCAAACGTTTGAATCGAGTGTTTTATATCCCAATGTGGTGGAAGAAGTGAATCGTACTTGGCAAGATTATCAAGCCTACCAAGTACCAGAAGCTTTTGACGTTGGTTTTGATGGTGCCTATTTTGCTCATTTAAGACATCTCGATGAGAAAATCAATGATCCTAAAGTGACACCGATTATTAATGCATTAATTGATTTTTATAATGTAATTGCGATTAAACGAGCAATTGAATTAGATAGAGGTCATGGTTTCATGTATACCATGATGACCAGTAAGGGATCTATTGAGAAGAAAGAGTTAATTGAACGGGTCGAACAAGGTCAATTAGCTCAATGGTTTGAAGAACAAACGCATATTTATTTTGGTGAGGTCTTTAAACCTTATATTGAAGATATGAATAATGGGACGATTACCGCCAATCAGTTGGAACATTTGCGAGATGCCTATATTCATCAATATTTCTTTGAAAATCGTTTAGACGCTCAAGGACCTTTATTAGTGCTGAAATATATTTTCGGGAAAGAAAATGAAATTAATAATTTAAGACTCGTATTAACTGGTCATGCCAATGGCATAGCCAAAGAAAAGATTCAAGAAAGGATGGGTGCGATTTATGGCGAAACAATATAAAGTAGCGGTCGTTGGAAATCGTGATGCCATTCTACCATTTAAAATGATTGGATTTGAAACTTTTCCAGTCAATACTGCTGATGAAACGAAAAAGACTTTGCGCCAATTAGAAAATGACGAATACGGAATTGTCTATTTAACGGAAGATTTCGCTCAAGAAATTCCGGATATAATTCAATATTATGATACAGTCGTGACACCCGCTGTCATTTTAATTCCAACCCATCGTGGTAACTTTGGCATTGGTGCACAAAAAATTCAAGATAATGTCGAAAAAGCAGTCGGAATGAATATTCTATAAGCGGCTACTTAACAATTTACAATTTATAAAGGAGGAAACAGATTGAGTCAAGGTAAAATTATTAAAGTATCTGGACCATTAGTTGTCGCTTCTGGAATGTCTGAAGCCAATATCCAAGATATTTGTCATGTAGGACATCTTGGATTAATTGGTGAAATCATTGAAATGCGACAAGATAAAGCCTCTATTCAAGTATATGAAGAAACAAGTGGACTTGCACCAGGTGAACCTGTAGTGACAACCGGGGAAGCTTTATCCGTCGAATTAGGCCCAGGTATTATGTCACAAATGTTTGATGGTATTCAACGTCCATTGGATACTTTTATGGAAGAGACTAACAGTGATTATTTAATTCGGGGGTTCAAGTACCCATCTTAAATCGTAATAAAAAATGGGCTTTTGAACCTAAAAAATCCGTTGGCGATTTTGTTACGGCTGGTGATGTGATTGGCGTTGTCCAAGAAACCAAAGCAGTAGAACATCGTATTATGGTACCAGTCGGCGTAGAAGGAACATTAACGTCAGTAGAATCAGGCGAGTTTACGGTAGAAGAGGTTATTTATAAAGTTGACAAAGCAAATGGTGGCGAGTTTGAAGGTACGATGATTCAACGTTGGCCAGTGCGTAAAGGACGTCCATTTGCCCAAAAATTAATTCCAGAAGAACCCATGATTACAGGACAACGTGTGGTCGATACATTCTTCCCGGTAACGAAAGGGGGAGCCGCGGCGGTTCCAGGACCTTTCGGAGCAGGTAAGACAGTTGTACAACACCAAATCGCGAAATATGCGAACGTAGATATTGTTGTTTACGTGGGATGTGGTGAACGTGGTAACGAAATGACGGATGTATTAAACGAATTTCCAGAATTGATTGACCCTAATACAGGCGAATCGATTATGGAAAGAACCATCCTAATTGCGAATACTTCTAATATGCCGGTAGCAGCGCGTGAAGCATCAATTTATACTGGGATTACGATTGCAGAATATTTCCGTGATATGGGTTACTCAGTGGCAATCATGGCGGACTCTACTTCTCGTTGGGCGGAAGCTTTACGTGAAATGTCAGGTCGTTTAGAAGAAATGCCAGGGGACGAAGGATATCCAGCTTATTTAGGTTCACGTATTGCCGAATATTATGAGCGTGCAGGACGTGTTCGTGTATTAGGAAGCGAAGGCATTGAAGGAACGATTACAGCCATCGGTGCAGTATCACCTCCAGGTGGGGATACTTCTGAGCCTGTAACCCAAAATACTTTACGTATCGTGAAGGTTTTCTGGGGATTAGATGCAACCTTAGCGCGTAAACGTCACTTCCCATCTATTAACTGGTTAAGCTCTTATTCATTATATTTATCTGAAATTGGACAATATTTCGAAGAACACGGTCAAGAAGGCTGGTCTAAGAAGGTCACTAAAGCAATGAATTTATTGCAAAAGGAAAGTGAATTAGAAGAAATCGTTCGTTTAGTTGGGTTAGAGTCATTATCTGAACGTGACCGTATTACCATGAATACTGCACGAATGATTCGTGAAGACTACTTACAACAAAATGCGTTTGATGATGTGGATACTTATACTTCATTTGAGAAGCAAGATACCATGTTAACAAATATTTTACACTTTGATGAAAAAGCACATGAGACTTTAAGTTTAGGAGCTTATTTCACCGATATAATGTCCAATACTGTCCAATTACGTGACCGTATCGCTAGAAGTAAATTTATTTCTGAGGAAGATATTGACAAAATTAAAGCTTTATATGACGAAATTGATAAGACAATGCGTCATATTTTAGAACATGGAGGTGAGGCATAATGGCAGTAATTAAAGAGTACCGTTCGGTTGAAGAAGTCGTTGGCCCACTGATGATTGTCGATGGTGTCGATGGCGTTAAATACAATGAATTAGTAGAAGTTGAAATGCAAAACGGTGAAGTTCGCCGTGGACAAGTACTAGAAGTCCAAGAAAGTCGTGCCGTTGTGCAATTGTTTGAAGGATCTTCAGGTATCAACTTAAAGAATACTAAAGTACGTTTTAGTGGTAAACCACTCCATTTACCTGTTTCTGAAGATATGATTGGTCGTATTTTCAATGGGATGGGTGAACCGATTGATGGTGGACCGGCAATTATTCCAGAAAAATCATTAGATATTGATGGACAAGCCATTAATCCAGTGGCTCGTGATTATCCGGATGAGTTTATTCAAACAGGAATTTCAGCGATTGACCACTTAAATACTTTAGTCCGTGGACAAAAATTACCCGTATTCTCTGGTTCTGGTTTACCACATAAAGAATTAGCGGCCCAAATTGCTCGTCAAGCAACCGTATTGAATTCTGATGATAAGTTTGCCGTTGTATTTGCAGCAATGGGGATTACGTTCGAAGAAGCTGAATTCTTTATGAATGACTTGCGCGAAACAGGTGCGATTGATCGTTCCGTATTATTCGTTAACTTAGCGAATGACCCCGCGATTGAACGTATTGCGACGCCAAAAATTGCCTTAACAACAGCTGAGTATTTAGCTTATGAAAAAGGGATGCATGTATTAGTAATTATGACGGACATGACGAACTATTGTGAGGCATTACGTGAAGTTTCGGCAGCTCGTCGTGAAGTTCCGGGTCGTCGTGGTTATCCAGGTTACTTATATACGAACTTATCAACATTATATGAACGCGCAGGACGTTTAGTTGGTAAACCTGGTTCGGTCACCCAAATTCCAATTTTATCGATGCCAGAAGATGATATTACCCATCCAATTCCTGACTTAACAGGTTATATTACCGAAGGACAAATTATTCTTTCGCGTGAATTGGATAACATGGGCTATAAACCACCGATTAACGTATTACCATCATTATCCCGATTGAAAGATAAAGGTTCAGGTGAAGGTAAAACACGTAAAGACCATGCCCCAACCATGAACCAATTATTTGCGGCTTATGCTGAAGGTAAGCAAGCGAAAGAATTAGCAGCTATCCTAGGTGAGTCTGCGTTATCGGAAATAGATAAATTATATGTTGAGTTTACGACACGCTTTGAGCAAGAATATATTAATCAAGGATTTACGACTAACCGTTCTATTCAAGAAACCTTGGATTTAGGTTGGGACTTATTATCTATCTTGCCACGTGAAGAGTTAAAACGTATTAAAGATGATATGATTGATGAATTCTTACCTAAAAAGGGGGAATAATTCATGGCTAGATTGAATGTCAATCCCACTCGGATGGAGTTAAGCATTCTAAAAGAGCGTTTAAAGACGGCCACCCGTGGTCATAAATTATTGAAAGATAAGCAAGACGAATTGATGCGTCAGTTCATTATGAAAATTAAAGAAAATAATGAATTACGAAAAAAGTTGAAGGACAACTGACTTCAGCGATGCAAGATTTTGTTTTAGCGAAATCAATGAAGAGTGATCAAATGGTGCAAGAAATCTTTTCTCTACCAGCCAAAGAAGTTAGTTTACAGGTGCGCTATGACTCTGTAATGAGTGTGAAGGTACCAAAATTTAACTACGAGATAGAAGACCAATCTTTAGATAGTGAATTCCCATATAGTTATGTGGCTACAACTTCTGATATGGACCAAGCGATTGAGTCCGTTAACGAAAGCTTAACTGATATGTTAAGATTGGCCGAGATTGAAAAAGGCTGTCAGTTGATGGCGGATGAGATTGAAAAGACTCGTCGTCGTGTAAATGCATTAGAATTCCGTACCATTCCTCAATTAGAAGAGACGATCTATTTCATTGAAATGAAATTAGAAGAGGCTGAGCGTGCGCAAGTAACGCGTATGATGAAGATTAAGGATATGGGACAAAAATAAAAGTGAAAAGGTCTGGTTAGAAAGAAAGAATTTCTAGCTAGGCTTTTTTGTTTGACAGGCATGTCATACATCTAAGGTGACAGTCCTTTGAGTTCGCCTGCTATCGGTGAATCCAATCATGATTCTTAAGCTTGACCATCGTAAGGTGGTGAGGAGTAGAAGAGATATTGAAATCATACTTGTATTTGTTAATTTAAAAGCAAGCCACTATATTCATTGAAAAGTAAGCCACTTTTGATAGAAAATACCAACCTTTCTATATTTTGTCCTAATTTAACTATATTTAGTCAATAGCTGAATTTAAGCGTTTTCGTTACAATATACTTGTAAGCGGTTAAAAATGGAGGGGTAAAAATGGAACTAACGGAAAAACAAAAAATGCGGAAACAAAAAATGAAACGCTTGAAGAGTAGTTGGCCATTATTGTTTTTTGCTTTACCTGGTTTTATCTGGTTAATTATTTTTTATTACATTCCTGTATTCGGTAATGTGGTAGCTTTTAAAAAGTTTCAATTCTCAGATGATGGAGGCTTTTTTT
Organism: Globicatella sp. PHS-GS-PNBC-21-1553; assembly: GCF_033564055.1. Classification (NCBI taxonomy): domain Bacteria; kingdom Bacillati; phylum Bacillota; class Bacilli; order Lactobacillales; family Aerococcaceae; genus Globicatella; species Globicatella sp. PHS-GS-PNBC-21-1553. The sequence goes on along the minus strand of NZ_CP085470.1, from coordinate 225,814 downwards.
CCAGTATTTTTAATAGTGAGTGGGTAGGATTCAAAAACTTTGAGTTTTTATTCAGTTCACGTAATGCTTATATTATTACTAGAAACACCGTTTTATATAATTTGTTCTTTATTTTTGTAGGACTGATTATTGCGGTAAGTTTTGCCATTATTTTAAGTCAGATGCGTAATCGTTTTTTAGTTAAAACAATTCAGACATCGATGCTTTTACCTTATTTCTTATCATGGGTGATTGTGAGTTTCTTTGTATCATCTTTTATCAGTGTGGACAAAGGACTAATTCCTAATCTTATTCGAGAAGCAGGTGGCGTTGCCAAAAACTGGTATGTAACGCCTGGTATTTGGCCACCTTTATTAATCTTCCTAGGTATTTGGAAAGGTATCGGTTATAGTTCGATAATTTATTTTGCAGCAATCGTTGGTATTGATAAGACATATTATGAAGCGGCCGAAGTGGATGGGGCTACTAAGTGGCAACAAATTCGTCATGTGATGATACCTCAGATTGTTCCAATGATGGTTGTTTTAACAATCTTAGCTTTAGGTGGTATCTTTAGAGCTGACTTCGGTTTATTTTACCAAATACCACGAAATTCTGGTCTGCTATACAATGTAACAGCCGTATTAGATACACATATCTATAATGCTTTAACAGCGTCCGGAGATATTTCGATGGCCACAGCAGCAGGTCTTTATCAATCATTTGTAGGATTTATTTTACTGTCAGTAGCGAATATGATTGTTAGAAAAATAGATCCAGAATCAGCAGTTATTTAATGAAGGAGTGACACACATGGTGAAGAAAAAATCGAAAGAGTCCAAGTGGATCGCTTCGGTAAAAAAACCAATTTTATCTTTAGTATTTTAATGAGTATCGTAGGATTTTTAGGAGTTTTTCCATTCATCTTTATTATCATTGTATCGTTAACGAGCGAAAATTCCATTATTCAAAATGGTTATAAACTATTCCCATCTGAATGGAGTATAGAAGGTTATCGTTATTTATCCACAATGTCAGGTCAAATTCTTAATGCCTTAATGGTTTCTGTTTTGGTGACTGTCTTAGGAACCATTATTAATGTCACCTTTACGAGTACCTATGCGTATGCTCTATCTCGGCCCAATTTACCTTTTAAGAAATTTTTCTTAGTATTAATTATTATCCCAATGTTGATCGGGGCTGGGTTAGTACCGGGCTATATTGTAGTAACCAATTTATTAAATTTAAAAAATACGATTTGGGCCTTAATATTACCGGCAGCTTTTAGCCCGTTTAATATTATTATTATGCGTACCTTTTTTAAGAAGAGTGTTCCGAATTCAATTATTGAATCAGCTCGTATTGACGGTGCAAGTGAATTGAGAGTCTTTTTACAAATTGTCTTGCCATTATCAGTACCAGGATTAGCGACGATTGGATTATTTGCAGCGATTGGTTATTGGAATGACTGGTTTAATGCGTTACTTTATATTACTAAAACTAATTTATATCCACTCCAATATGTATTGATGAATATTCAAAGTAATATTGACTATATGTTAGATAATGCTGGTTTAGGTATTAATATATCGCAACTCAATATCCCTAAGGAAGCAACTCGAATGGCCCTCGTTGTAATTGCGACATTACCAATTGCAGTGAGTTATCCATTCTTCCAAAAATACTTTATTAGTGGTTTAACGATTGGAGGGGTGAAGGAGTAGGGAAATGAAGTTGGTAGGCGTTGGATAATCAAGAGAGATTTAAAGGAGAGAAGAATATGTTTAAAAAAATTGTAAAATCAGCGGCTGTCGGTGCCTTAGCTTTATCAAGTGTTTTAGCAACATCACCTGTATCTAATGTATTTGCTGAAGAACCTACAACGGTAAAATGGTATCAAATTGGAACGGCTCCAGATAATTTAGATAAGTTATTAGAAATCGTTAATGAGAAATTAGTTGAAAAAGTCAATGCTAAAATTGACATGGAATACATCGGTTGGGGTGAGTACGATCAAAAAATGACCGTTATGACCAATGCAGGTGAAAAGTATGATATTGCCTTTGCGGTTAACTTTTTAGACAATGCTCAAAAAGGTGCTTATGCAGATCTAACAGAATTAATGGAAGAATATGCTCCAGAATCGTTAGAAATGTTAGATGATGCCTATATTAAAGGGAGTACAGTAAATGGAAAATTATATGCATTCCCTGTTAATGGTAACGTGTATGCTGAACAATATTGGGCATTTAACCCAACATTTTTAGAAAAATATGACTTTGACTATACTTCGGTAAAAAGTATGTCCGATTTGGAACCATTATTAAAAGCTGTTAAAGAAGGCGAAAGTGGTGTTGCGGGATTATCAGCAGGTCAAGGATGGCGTGTCGGTCATGACTTCGACTTTGTATTAGGTGATACAGTTCCTCTAGGGATTGATATGTTAGGCGATAAGACTAAAATTATTAACCCTTATGAAGAAGGCGATTCTTTAATTCCTGATTTAAAAGTAATGCATGATTTTTATAATAAAGGTTATTTACCTGCAGATGCTGCAACAAGTGATCAAGGTTATCCATTAGAAGCAGACACATGGGCAGTTCGTCGTGAGACTGTGGGACCGCGTGACTATGGTAATTACTTATTACAAACAGTTTCAGGCAAAGAATTACAAATTCAAGCTTATACACAAGTTCCATTGAAATCAGTCGCCCAAGCGCGTATGGCTAACTTTGTTGTGTCACAAAATTCAGATAATAAAGAAGCAGCAGTCAAAGTATTAAACGAAGTCAATACGAATCCTGAAATTTTAAATACTTTAGTTTATGGACCAGAAGGCGAAAACTGGGAAATGAATGAAGATGGTACGATTAAATTATTACCAGCCTACAATGAAGGTGCAAGCCATATGTCAGCTTGGAATACAGGTAATGCAGATATCTTATATAAAGATGAAAAAATTACTGATGAACAAATCGCAGCATCAGAAGAAGGATTACAAAATGCTGAAGAATCACCATTATTAGGATTTAACTTTGTAACAGATAATGTCAAAACAGAAATTGCGAACGTACAAACAGTAGTCGCTCAATACATTTCAAGCCTACATACAGGTACCGTTAACCCAGATGATGTTTTACCAACATTTAATGAAGAATTAAAAGCAGCAGGATTAGATAAAATCCAAGAAGAAATGCAAAAACAATTCGACGAATACCTAAAAACAAAAGAGTAAAACAAAGTGCGAAAAGTTGCGTTCAGAAATGGAGTCTGGGCATCAATTTTATAAACTCTATAGAGTCATTGCTAAATTTAACTAATTTTGAACCCCCTAAGAGGCAGGTACGATGGTGCCGCCTCTTCTTTTAAATTTTTTGAGTGCGCTTTAGTAATAGCGTATAATAGTTTACGAGGTGATTAGATGAATCATTTACAATTTATTGATACGAGAATGGGTACTCGTAATCAACATTCTATCGGGCATGGTAATACATTGCCATATACTGGTGTCCCTTTTGGGATGAACCATTTTGTAATGCAAACGCGTTTAAATGAAAGTCGTTTTTTCCATCCTGATGATTATACTCAATATGGTGTCAGATTAACTCATCAGCCGAGTCCATGGATGGGGGATTTTTGCCAGGTATTATTTAATCAATTACGATTAACAGAGGAAGAGTATCGACATTTAATGGCTAATCCGACTGAAAACATGGCACTGAATATTTCAATGAGTAGTTATCGTCCTGATGAGGCAATTTTTCAACCTCATTATTTATCTTATAAAAGATTGAGAGATGGATTAAAACAAAGTTGGACGGTTGGTGAGCGGGGTGCTAGATGGCAAGTGCAAGCCACGCGTACTTTTCCCTATCATCTATTAACCATTACTCTTGATGCGGATAGTACGGTTAATTTACAATCGGATTGTCATTCCATCCACCTAGAAACTGCCCAATTGGCGGGTTCAAAATATAACCAATTTCAACAATATTCCATTCTAAAGTCGCAGTGTCGCTTGACGCCTCTAATCCAAATTCCATTGAATTTGAATCAACATGATCATGTAATGTATCTGTTTCAGCTAGAGGTTGAACAAGAAACAATTGAGATGTCGTTAACCACGTCCTACATTTCTTATGAGCAGGCAAAATTCAATCGACTACAAGATGATTTTTTTAAAGGGACATTTTTAGATGGCATACAACATTCAGCCAATAAATGGCTCAATTATTTAGAGCGTATTGATGTTAAACATCGTGATTTTGACCAAGTAAAATTATTTTATCATTGCTTATGGCGTACAGCCACTTTTCCCCAAATGGGACATGAAGTGGATTCGACTAATAAAACGGTTCATTTTTCGCCTTATACCGGTAAAGTAGAAGTGGGTCATTTCTTCACTAATAATGGATACTGGGATACGTTTAGAACGAATTATCCATTGTATACATTAATCATACCGTCTAAAATACCGGAATTTATTGATGGTATTTTATCAGTTGTGAGAGCAGATCGTTATTTACCTAAATGGTTATCGCCTGATGAGCGCGGATTAATGCCGGGTACTTTAGTAGATGGGGTAATTGCTGATGCTGTAACGAAGGGGTTAATTGATAAGGGGACGGCAACCCTATTATTAGAGGCGATGATTGATTCAGCTAATCATGCCGGTGAGCATGCTACAGAAGGTCGTGAAGGAGTAGCAGAATATTTATCATTAGGCTATTTGTCGACAAATTACCATGAATCGATCAATAAGACTTTGGATTTTGCTTATAGTGATTTTTGTATTAGTCAAGTGGCAGCTTATTTAGGAAAAAATGAATTAGCTGAAGAATATCGAGTACGCGCCCGCTCCTATCGTCATTTATTCAATGTGAAAGCTAAGCAAATGGTACCACGTACCGATAGTGGCGAGTGGTTGGAGACAATAGAGGCGCATCGTTGGGGCGAACATTACACTGAAGGAAGTGCTTGGCAAAATAGTTTGGCCGTCTATCATAATATTGCTGATTTGATTGCTTTACATGGTGGCGACGAGGAGTTTTTTAATCATCTCAATCATTTAATCAATCAGGAACCTATTTATGATGTCAATGGTTATGGATACGAAATTCATGAAATGACAGAAATGGCTCGTGTGCAATTCGGTCAATTAGCTTTGTCGAACCAACCTAGCTTTCATATGCCTTACTTATTCATTTATGCGGGGTATCCTCAATTTTCTCATTTACTGATTAAACAATTAATCACTCAATTATTTAGTGACGCATTTGATGGGTATATTGGTGATGAAGATAATGGTAGTTTATCCAGTTGGTATGTGTTGAGTAGTCTCGGTCTGTATCCAATGACACCTGGTGCAAGTCAATGGACCTTAGGGATGATGATTTGGGATGAAGCCACTATTCACTTAGAAAGTGGACAAAAGATTGAGTTGATTTCACGAAATTATCAGACACCGTATTTACAAGTGGTTACCAAGCGTTGGCTAAATGGGAAACCGTATTTACCGCAATATTTAAGTCATCAAGAGTTAATGAGGGGAATTCAATTAGAACAATCACTAGGAGCCGTCCCAAGCATTGAAAAAGTAGCACCCGCTTTACGGCCATTCTCAATGGATGCTAATCAGTAAACTTTAGTGCTCTAAAGAAGAGCGTCTTAAACATTTATCACCTTTATCCAAATGTCTATTTAAAAGGCAACCATATCCAATTAATCGTAACAAAATATAAAGTCAGGAGTCATGAATAATGGAGTCACGTTTTAATGAGGCGATTCATCGCATATACTATTTTTTAAAATTAAATTTAATGCTAGTCTTAGGGTTTCTATTGGGCGGGTGTCTATTGTCATCTTTAACCGTAGGCATTAGTCTGCATTTAGAAGCAAAAAATAATGCTGCTTTATTGACTTTTAAACAATGGTGGAACAAGGTTAAAATCGAATATAAGCAGACGGCTCTTATTTCATGGCTCTATAATCTGTGCATCATTTTGTTATTGTGGGCATTATTTGTGACCAGTCAATTAAAAGGGATTGTCTTTTTAATGTCATGGTTTGTGCAAGTGGCTCTGTTAATTGGAAGTGTCTTAACGATGTTGGCCGAAGCTCAACTTCGACAATATTACGAGGGTGCCAGTTGGCAAATTACTAAATTATCGTTGATGCAGTTGTTTATGTCTCCCAAAGCGAATATTGGTACCTTGTTATTAGGCTTTATTTTAGGGTTAGTGAGTATGCAATTTCCCGCAATTGTCTTTTTAACAGGATGGGCGATTTGGATTAGTTTTATGACGTCAATTTATTATAAAGAATGGACAAGGTTGAAGATAATATGAAGGTAAAAGAGAATCAACTGAATCTGATTTTAAAATATTATACTTTAACGACATTAATCTTAATGTTAGCCCTACCTACCTTGGTCACAGGGGTCATTTATATTCAAAGACGTGATGCCATGGTGATGGAGATGGATCGTATTGCTAAAACAATGGCTTTCACATTAAATAATGCTACCAATGGTATGAATCGTTTCGCTCAAGTTTTGACCTCGTCTAATCGTTGGGAAAAAGAATTGAATCGTTATTTCAATGAGAGTTATTCTGACCACCATACGTATTATTTATTAAATGGCGCTCGTGGCGAGTTTTTACCGAACGAAACATTGCGTCAATATGATTACAATCGACATTTAACGGCAATTCAAATGAGTCTAGTTAATAGTGAGTATTTTTATGAGTCACTAGCGGAAAATCCTAAAGGGCGTAAAGTAGAACAATTAAATTTTAAAGCGGGCGTTCATTTATCGATGCCGTTAAGAAGCCGATTTACTCTGCAGGATTTGGGCCAATTATATTTTACTTATTCTTATGATGATTTATCTAAGGAAATTTTTTCAGAAAAAGAAGGGGAACTGTTAATTTTTGATCCCGTTGTCAACCAATTAGTAGGACGGGGAAACTTCGCTTCAAAACCTGGAGAGACGCTAACTTTAACGGATATCACAGCTAAGATTGATCAATGGCAACAAGATCATTTCGTTAGTCAAGAGATGACGACTACGGGTCATAATGTCATTTATTTAATGCCGAAAAGAATCTTATGGCAACGGATTATCGGGATTATTCTTGGCATCTTTCTATTTGTGATGTTTACTGCTGGTATCATTTTAATTTTTATTTTCAAGCAAATTAGACGTTATGCTGATCAGGTAAATGATATTCTCGTTACAACCCGTAAGATTGAAAAAGGACAAGTTTATTATCGGATTAATGAAAATAATAAAGTCGCAGAACTTGAACAGATTACTAAAGCAATCAATGCGATGTTAGATGGTCAACAAGCCAGTATGCGCGAAGTATTTCATTTACAATTACAAAATAATGAAGCCGTCTTAAAGGCTTTGCAAGCACAAATAAACCCGCATTTTTTATATAATACATTAGAATATATTCGCATGAGTGCCTATGTTGAAGGCGCAGATTCTTTAGCTGAATTTGTCTATGATTTCTCATCTTTACTCCGTAATAATATCAATAATGAGAAAGAAGCGACTATTTATCAAGAAGTTTATTTCATCAAAAAATATGTCGGCCTCTACCAGGCACGTTATCCGGAAAAATTATCTTTTGATATTGAACTGGATGAAAGTTTGAACCGTATTATTTTGCCGAAGTTTACTTTACAACCCTTAATCGAAAATTATTTGGTCCATGGTGTGGATTTTAGTCGACAGGATAATTATTTAAGCTTAACTATTCAACGAGTAGCGAATACTATCGAGATAAAATTAATTGATAATGGTAAGGGAATGACCCGTGAACAAATGGATTTACTGAATACACAGATTAAGCAATATATTAAAAATCCCTATCAAATACAACCAGCGCAGACCAGCATTGGGATAGGGTTGGTGGCGCAAAGGCTGGCTCAAGTATTTGGTAAGGAAATAACAATGGAATATCTGCTTAATACAAAAGGAGGTGTATCGGTTTGGTTGAAACTACCCATCAAAGAAACTATCGAGTTTTAATGGTTGATGATGAATTTATGATTTTAAAGGGCTTGGAACGGATGATTGATTGGGAAGGACTTGGCCTTCAATTAGCCGCAACGGCTAGTCATGGTGAAGAAGCATTGGCGGTGATTAATCAACAGTCTATTGATATTATCATTACCGATATCAACATGCCGCGTTTATCCGGAATCGAATTTATTGAACAAGTAAAAAATCAAGAACATCGGATTGAATTTATTTTTATCTCGGGATATGAAAAATTTGAATATGTCAAAAGTGGTATATCCTTAGGCGCCTCCGATTATTTATTAAAACCAATTGATCGTGATGAATTGCACCAAGCATTGAAAAAAGTAATGCACCGCTTGGATATTCATTATCAATTACAAACACAAAAAGTAAATTTAAAGAAACAAAAATTATTTGAATGGTTAAGAAATCCGCTTCAAGAGAATGTGGAATTAGAAGCCATTAATGAAGCGCCCCAAGTCCTTTTTATTACACCAAATGACGACCAGCTATTTGCGGAATGGCTAAAACACTATCAACAGTCATCAAATTGGTTAATCATTCAAAAATTTGACCAAGCTATCATTGTCATTAAAATCCAAGATGAGGCATTATTAAAAGGTAGAGTGATAGAACAACTTGAACCGTTAAATTTAACAGATTTACATCATTGGTATCAGGTGTTTAGACGTCGCATCGACAATTTAGACTTTTATATCCAAAAAGATTCAGAACAATCATTCGTCAACTATTTATTTGAAGTGCCAACAAAGACTAATGAAGAAACAATTGCCTCTTTAATTGCTTCGATTTATCAGCATTTAGATAAAAACCAATTAGTACAAGTAGGGGAATTATTAACCCAATTGGAAAGAGAATTGACTTATCAAGCAGTCAATCGTGATGAAGTATTACAAATTATGCAAGCATTTATCAATTATCAAACGGTGGAAAAACCATTATTGACTGAAATTGAAACGGTTCATCAAGTGATTCAACAAACGGCTGAACTATTAAGAGTAAATCAAGCGCAAGTAGAATTTGATCGCCTTCATCCGATTGTTCAAGAAGCGATTATCTATATCAATGAAAATTTAGCATCAGAATTGACTTTGAAACATTTAGCTGACCATTTGCATATGAATGTCATGTACTTGGGACAATTAATTAAAAAAGAGTTGAATCAGTCTTTTTCTAAATATTTGAATGAATTACGGATTGAAAAATCCAAGCAGTTGCTAATTAAGACGCAATTGACGATTGCTGAAGTTGGCAATGAAGTCGGTTATCAAAATCAAGGCTATTTTTATCGGATGTTCAAACAGGTCGAGGGGTTAAGTCCCAAAGAATACCGTCAGCATTACTGGGATAATGAGCAAGAACTACTGTAGAGACGGTCTTCTAAAGCTGTGGTGCTTGGCACCCGCTTAATTAGGTCCAGAATTCGTGACCGGACTTTAAAGGCTAACAAGGGGATTAAATGAATAAGAGAGGATTGGCAAAAACTTTAAAAATCTTGTTTCAATCAGGTTATTTTATAAACACAGCGGTGGCATAGTATCAAACTGCTATTTTATAAACGCCGCAGTTGCATAACATCCGACCGCGTCTTAAAGACAAAACTGAAAGCTACTTAATTGGGAGTGGGCAGAAGCAGCAAAATTCATCTAGTTTGCGACTTTTGGCCCATTCCTTTTTGTTCATTTTTCTACCAACTCCTTTAAAGGATATGTTTAACCGAATATGAGGGATGATTGGTAAATTTTCAGTCTATAAATTAGTGGTGTTTTATAATAAAGTATGTATATTCTATTTAACTATTATAATGATAGCGTTTTTATCTTATAATATAATTGACTAAATATATTTAGGAGGTTTAATATGTCATTTCAAATAACACCAACGATTCAATCTTTTATGGATAAGATTATTCAAAAAACACAAAGTGAAAACCCAAAATGGGGTAAAGTGTTTGAGGAATGTTTTTTAAATACTTTAGAAACAACGATTCAACGTAATCCAGACGGTACCTCATTTGTTTTAACAGGTGATATCCCAGCGATGTGGTTACGCGATTCAAGCGCACAATTAAGACCTTATATGTTATTAGCCAAAATGGATGAAGAAGTGTATCAATTAATTAAAGGTTTGGTCACTTTACAATTTAGGAATATTCATCATGATCCCTATGCTAACGCATTTAACCGCGAAGCAAACGGTAAAGGACATCAAGATGATCAGACAGAGATGACCGATTTAATTTGGGAGCGCAAATATGAAATCGACAGCTTATGTTATCCGATTCAGTTAGCATATCTACTTTATTTAAATACCGGTCGTACAGAACATCTTGATGATGAGTTTATCAAAGGATTAAAAGATATCTTACAAGTTTGGCGCACTGAGCAAAACCATGAAAATTCACCATACCATTTTATTCGTGATACGGATCGTGAAGAAGATACTTTAGTCAACGGTGTGGGGACACCCGTTGGATATACCGGGATGACTTGGAGTGGGTTTAGACCAAGTGATGACCGTTGTGAATATCATTATTTAGTGCCATCTAATATGTTTGCGGTCGTGGTATTAGGTTATGTCGAAAAATTATCGTCTGTCATTGACCTACCAGCTGAGATAGTGGCTGAAGCTATTTCATTAAAAGAAGAAATTCAAGCGGGTATTGAAAAATATGCCAAAGTCAAAAATAAAGCGGGCGAAGAAATTTATGCTTATGAAGTTGATGGGTTAGGCAATTATAAAATTATGGATGATGGGAATATTCCAAGTTTATTGTCGATTCCTTATTTAGGTTATGTAAAAAATGATGATGCTATTTATCTCAATACACGCAAAACCATTTTAAGTCCAGAAAATCCGTACTTTTATAAAGGAAAATATGCGGAAGGTATCGGAAGTTCACATACTTGGGAGCATTACATTTGGCCAATGGCTTTAGCAATTCAAGGATTGACCGCACAAACTAAGTCAGAAAAGAAAGAAATATTGGATATTTTGGTCAACACGGATGGCGGCACTAATCGTATGCACGAATCCTTCGATGTTGATAATCCAGAAGCTTTTACGCGTGAATGGTTCTCTTGGTCAAATATGATGTTTTGCGAATTATTATTAGATTACTACGATTATCAAGTAAAAATTTAGGAGGGTACCATGTCGAAGAAAACAGTTCATATTATTTCACATAGTCATTTAGACCGTGAATGGTATTTACCTTTTGAAGCACATCGAATGCGCGTGGTAGAATTATTGGATACCGTTTTGGATTTATTTGATACAGATCCCCAGTTTAAATATTTTCATGTCGATGGTCATACGCTACCTTTAGATGACTATTTAGAGGTGCGCCCAAATCAAAAGCAACGCTTGCAACAGGCGATTGATGACGGTAAATTAAGAATCGGACCGTATTACATTTTACAAGATGCTTTTTTAATTAGTGAAGAAGCCAATGTTCGCAATGCGCTAATTGGGAGTCAAGAACTAGAAAAATGGGGCGTGGAAGGCGAAAAAGTAGGTTATTTTCCTGATACATTTGGCTTATCGGGTCAAATACCACAAATTGTGAAGGAAACGGGAATGGAATTTGCCACCTTTGGTCGTGGGGTTAAACCAACTGGCTTTAATAATGTTGTCATTAATGAAGGCGATTTTCAATCGACTTTTTCAGAAATGTATTGGCAAAGTCCAAATCAAGACGAGATCTTAGGTATTTTGTTTGCTAATTGGTATAGTAATGGCAATGAAATTCCGACAACACCCGAGGCAGCCCAAAAATTTTGGACACAAAAATTAGCGGATGCAGAGTTGTATGCGGCGACTGACCACTTATTGATGATGAATGGATGTGATCATCAACCGGTGCAAACGGATGTTAGCCAAGCAATCGAGCTGGCGAATGAATTATTCCCAGATTATCATTTTATTCATTCTAATTTTACTCAATATTATCAAGCAATTAAGGCGGAGGGCTTACCCGCATTATCAACGGTAAAAGGTGAATTGCGTTCACAAGAAACGGATGGTTGGTATACCTTAGCCAATACAGCCTCCAATCGCATTCACTTAAAACAACGGAGTCATGAGTTATCACAACGATTAGAACAAGTAATTGAACCATTAGCGGTCATGGGTCAAAAATATGGTTATGCTTATCCATACGATAAGATTGATTTTGCTTGGAAACTTTTATTACAAAATTATCCTCATGATAGTATCTGTGCTTGTAGTGTGGACGAAGTCATCCATGGGATGGAAACACGTTTTGATCAATGTGAAGCGGTACTAGATTATTTACAAGCAGAATTGTTAAATCAGTTATCTGGCTATCATTTTTCGTCAAAACCTGAAGGCTCTGCTTATGCTTTTCAAATTTGGAATACGACGACCGTTAAAAAATCAGATATAGCGACGGTTAAGGTGGAAATGGCACGATGTCAATTTAGCGAAACGTCTCCAAGTAATGCTTTTGAAAAGATGGAACAATGGGATTTTGGACAATGGCAAGTGATGGATGCTGAGGGGAATGAATACGAGGCTGAAATCATTGATTTGGGTGTTGAGTATCATTATGATTTACCAAAAGACCGCTTTAGAGTACCTTATATGGCGCGATACGCACAGGTGAAAATTTTGATGAAAGACTTAGCACCAATGTCAGTTAAACAATTATTTTTAGTGCCTACTAAGGAAATGAAGCAACCAACACCATCTCAGCAAGCAAATCAGGATCGAACGATTGAAAATGAGTATTTAGCGGTAACGGTTGAGTCGAATGGTACCGTAACATTACGCGATAAACGTCAACAAAGAACCTATGCGGGTCAATGTATTTTAGAAGACACGGGTGATAGTGGAAATGAATATATTTTCAAAGAATCAGTAGGAGAGCGAATTTTTAGTAAGGATCATCTCACTTCAGTTGAAAAAGAATCCACATTATTCGAAGAACGTTTAATCGTGACTTATCAATGGTCATTGCCCATCTCAGCTGATGAAAAGTTGTTTGAAGAGCAAAGACGGGTAATCGATATTACGAATCGTACGAGTGGCCGTTCAAGTGAAATGAAGCAACAAACCATTCAAGTGATTTATACCTTAAAACCGACAGATAAAAGTATTCTAGTTAAGATTGTAGGTCAAAATGATGTCAAAGATCATCGGATTCGAATGGTTTGGCATTTACCTCAATCTAGTACTCATCATTTAGCAGACAGTCACTATGAAATCGTGACTCGTGCTAATCAAGTAAGTGCAGAATGGCGTAATCCAAGTAATCCTCAAGTTTCAAGACATGCGGTTAGTATTCATAATGAGGATAGTAATCAACGTTTTGGCTTGACGGTTGCTTCCAAGGGTAACTATGAATATGAAGTCAATGCCGATGATTCCGGAACCACTTTAGCCATTACGATCTTACGCTGTACCGGTGAAATGGGCGATTGGGGCTATTTCCCAACACCAGAAGCACAATGTTTACACGATTATCAATCAGATTTAAGCATCACGTTATGGGATTCTGAAGCAGCAGAAACAGATAGTTTAATTGCGGGACGCAATCGATTTGTTCCATTGTTAACTAATGCCCCTTTAAGTCGAGTTCAAGATGAAACGACATTTGAAAAGGAATTTTCGTTTTTAGATAGTATTTTTACCCAACCATTACCAAAACACTTGGTCATCACAGCAGTGAAAATGAGCCGTGACCAACAGCACTTAGCGATACGCTTAGTTAATTTGGGTGAGGAATTAGCAGATATTCGTCAGTTGACGCTAGACAATATCGAACTACAACCAGTAAACTTATTAGAACAACTTTATGAAACCACCGAGGAAGCAAAGCGCTATCGTATTAAAAATCATCAGATTCAAACGTATTTAATTAACTGGGAGTTGATATCATGATAGAATTAAACATTCAAGATCCAGCATTACAAGCAGCCGTCAAATTATTAGCAGATGATTTAAAGGTAAAACAGGATCCTCAAGGACAAGTTTTAAAAATTAATTGGATTAATGAGTTATCCGTAAAAATGTATCAAGAACAAGCAGCGTTGGTGATTGAAGCCAAAGATATTCCTCATGCAGTACAAGCGATTTGGCAATGGCGTCATGGTAAAGCATTACCATTAACAATTGATTATCATTTTGAGCGAAACGGGTTAATGTTAGATAATTCGCGTAATGCGGTTGCGAACGTACAGACGGTTAAACGTTTGTTACGTAAAATGGCTTTAATGGGCCACACTTGGTATATGCTTTATATGGAAGATACTTATGAAATACCTGAACACCCTTATTTTGGTGCTTTTCGTGGACGCTATAGTCAAGCCGATTTAAAAGAATTAAATCTATATGCGGACACATTAGGGATCGAGTTGGTGCCATGTATTCAAACGCTGGCACATTTAAACCAGTTTTTTGAATGGGAGCATGAAAACAGTCAATATGTTGACATTGACGATATTTTAAATGTTGGACGAGACTCTACTAAAAACTTAATTCGTCAAATGTTAACGTCATTAAGATCCTGCTTTACGACGCAAACGATTCATTTAGGAATGGATGAAGCCTATAACTTAGGTCGGGGCAGTTATTTAACAGAATTTGGCTTAAAATCCAAAACACAAATTATGCAAGAACATTTAGAGTTCATGATTGAATTATGTCAAGAAATCGGTTGGAAACCGATGGTTTGGGATGATATGTTTTTTTCTTGGTATAACCAATTAGAAGATGTGACTGAGTTTAAGGTTCCTGATGGAATCGAGTTAATGTATTGGGATTATTATAATGAATCAAAAGAACATTATATTGATCGTATTGAAACGCGTAGTCAAATTACCGAGCAATTGCACTTTGCAGGAGGAATTTGGCGGTGGTGTGGTTATGTGCCACATCATAAGAAGACCCTTTATACATCCATCGCTGCTTTATCTGCGTGTAAAGAAAAACAAGTAGCGAAAGTGATGGCGACAGCATGGGGCGATGATGGGAGTGAGGCACCATTTCAAGTAGTAGAATTTGGATTAGTGTTATATGCTTTATTAGATAGTCAAGAGTATGACGAAGAGGTATTCAACCAATGGCTAATTGATTATACCGGTTTAACTTTAAGTCAATGGTTATGGCAAGGTGAAATTGATTTATTACCTGAGTTTGATGAAATGAAAGCTTTGGATGTGACACCGTCTAAATATTTCCTCTATCAAGATTTACTAATGCCAATGTTTATGGAACAAATTGAGACGATGGAAGTGGATTATAGGGCAAGAATGACAGAATTAGCGAGTCAATTTAGTTCTTTATTAAGAGGCGATGTCTTAATTAATCATTTCTATTCTCAATTAGCCGAAACTTTAGCGGTTAAATGGGATTTACCGTTAAAAATTTGGCAAGCTTATCATCAAGATAATAAAGAGGCTTTGGCTCTTATTGCCCAAAAAGATCTTCCAGCTTTAGAGAGTGCCCTAGATGCTTTATGTGAGGCTCGTAGAAGAGTTTGGTTAGCAGAAGCAAATCCTCAAGGCTTCGAAATTATTGAACACCGCTTTGGTGGGATGATGATGCGTGCTAAGTCCACAGCTAGTCGTTTGATGGATTATGTGAATGGAAACATTGAGGTGATACCAGAACTTGAAGAACCACGCTTAGATGGTGCGCCACAAGCGAGTCGCAATGAAAAACAAGCGATAACCTATAATCGTGCTCTAAAAATTATGTCAAGAAGTCGTTCGACTTGGTAAAAGAAAATATTAGATAGATGATGATCATCAAATCGTCATATCAAAAGTGTTATTGTCTATGAGTCAATATTAAAAAGTAACGGTCCATTTTCTTTTTGTTAGTTTACTACCATTAAAGAGTAATGAGACCGTCTTTTTGTTGTATTTCGCAAGTTAAAATTAAGCCACTGTCAGAACTAAAGTTAAATTGCTATTGTCAGTGGCTGATTAAATATTACGCCGACTTCAAACTTCAGACGAATCTAATTAGGCTACACGCGGGGTGGGTAGACGAAGCGAGCATCACTCTATTTTCTACTTCTGATCACTCTCAACTTTGCGGGGGTGAATAAACGAAACGAATTTTTTTCGATTTTCAACTTCTTGCCCTCTCCTGGTAGTTCGTTTTTAAGTTTAATTTTCTGAAAAACGACAGAGTTTTAAAATTCTAGGTCTTAGGTATGAAATCGAGTTAACTTGTTGATTTCGTATAGTAAAGTGCTGAGGTATTTTGTATAATGGAAAGGCAAGCATCAATAGGGGGTTATCAAATGATTAGAATGTTTATTAGTGATTTAGATGGGACTTTATTAAATAAATATCATATTGCTGATAAAACCATTAATCAAGCGATTGAAGAAGCGGATCGACGTGGCTATCGCTTTGCGGTTGCGACTGGTCGTCATATGCGTAACCACCAACGTTTTGGCTTAGGATTTTTAAAGCATACGCAGTATATTATTGCTATGAATGGAGCACTAGTAATCGATAAT
This sequence comes from Globicatella sp. PHS-GS-PNBC-21-1553, assembly GCF_033564055.1. Lineage (NCBI taxonomy): Bacteria > Bacillati > Bacillota > Bacilli > Lactobacillales > Aerococcaceae > Globicatella > Globicatella sp. PHS-GS-PNBC-21-1553. Next base: position 209,282 of record NZ_CP085470.1, on the reverse strand, counting down.
AAAGGTAAAATAATTGATACTAGCGCTATCGAACCAAATAAAGTAATTGAAATTCAAGATATGTTTCCTGAAATTAGTTTTGAATTTTTAACAGCGCAACATGCTTATGTAAAGCATAATCGTTTTAAGCATTTTTTAAAGGGGTTTAAAAATACCCCAACCTTTAAAAATTTTGGACGTGCTTTATTAAATCTTTTAGTAGGACAGTTCCACTATGGTGTGGATGATGAATTTTTAAAAACAAAAAGTGTTTTAAAATTAGAATGTATTACGAATTCAGCTGAGGAACATGAACGATTGGTAGAATATTTAGAAGCCAATCAAAATTATTTTAGTTTTGCCTATAATGATGAAGTCCACTTTGAGATTACGGCTCAAAATGTGAATAAACGTCAAGGTATTTTAGCCTTATTGAAAAAAATTAATGTGCATCCTGATCGAGTAGCAGTTTATGGTAATGATTCTAATGACGTGGAGATGCTGGAATATTTTATTCATTCTTATGCACCGTCTTCAGCGAAGGAAATAGCAAAAAAGTAGCTAAAAATCAAATAGGAGATGCTAATGATCATGCGGTGGTCAACCATATGTTAGCAACGATGAAAAAGCAAGATTTATATAAAAAATAGTGCTTTTTAATTAGTCTTTATGTTATACTATTAGTAATAATTTAAGGAGTTGATCGACACAATGATGATTCAATAGTAACTAAGTAAGCTAATAGACTGTGATTGTAATAATGACAGGGGTTAGTATGCACTTAGGCACTATTGGATGGATCATTGTGTCTTTTTGCGTACAAATTTTTCTTACTTAGTCTTTCAGTTGGTAATTGACAGTTAATTGAGAGGAGAATTTGTATGTTACAACTAAATAAATTTACCATTACGCATCGCTATGATTTTAGAGTATTAATTGACAATTTAACGGTGACAATCAATCCGGGAGATAAGTTGGCATTGATTGGTGAAGAAGGCAATGGCAAGTCAACATTGTTAAAGGCTATTTACGATATGAGACTGATTGAAGATTATACAGAAGTGACAGGTCAGTTGATAAATAAAACCATTTTAATGGGCTATTTACCACAAACAATGCCTGAATCTTTAAATGATGTCAGTATTAATAATTATTTGTTTGATATGAGTACCTTAGAGCAAATTGATTTTAATTTACTTTATCAATATGCTTCTCAATTAGGTATAGATAGCGATCGCTTTGATTCTCATCAGTTGTTAGGTAGTTTATCCGGTGGAGAAAAAATAAAACTGCAATTAATTAAAATTTTAGCACGTGATCCACAACTTATTTTGCTCGATGAACCGTCTAATGATTTGGATTTTGAAACGCTTGAATGGTTGACCTATTTTATCAAAAATACAGAAAAAACAATTATTTTCATTTCACATGATGAAACTTTATTAAAACAAACCGCTAATCGCTTGATATTATTTGAGACACAACATCATAAGAAAGTGACCAAAACGACTTTGGTTAATCTTGATTATGATACCTTTATTCAAAATAGAGATAGACAATTTGATAAGGATTTGCAAATCGCTACTAAGCAACGAGAAGAGCATAAGAAGCAAATGCAACGACAACATCAAATTCATCAAGCGGTGGAGCATCAAGTTCGCAATACCCATGATGCAACAGCAGGTAGGTTGATTGCTAAAAAGATGAAAAATGTTTTAGCCACACAAGAACGACTACACAAGTCGACCGAATTATTTAAAGAAATACCTGTAAAAGAAGAAGCTATTTTAGTTAAACTTCGTTGCCACCAACCGTTATCAGCTTCGAAAATAGTCCTTAATTATCAGGATCAATCCTTTAATAATCAGCAGTGTAACATTTCGCAATTAGGATTAGTGATTCAAGGACAAGATAAAATTGGTATTATCGGGGCTAATGGCATTGGGAAAACAACTTTGTTGAAAAAATCTATCAAGATTTAATAAAGCGAACCGATTTAAGAGTCGGTTATATGCCACAAGATTATAGTCAAGTATTACCTTATGATAAGACGCCAATTGAATTTTTAAAACGGAGTGACGAGAAAGATGAAATCACTTTAGTGACCACATTTTTAGGTAGTATTCGGTTTACTTATGATGAAATGCATCATACGATTGGTGAATTATCAGGTGGTCAAAAAGCTAAGTTATTATTATTGAAGATGGATTTGGATCAAGTGAATGTATTGATTGTGGATGAGCCGACGCGTAATTTTTCACCTTTGTCACAAAGAGAGGTTCGGCAAATCTTTCAGAATTTTGAGGGGTGTTTGATAGTTGTGTCGCATGATCGTCTTTTCAATCAAGAGGTCTGTCATCGACGATATCGTTTAACTCATACTTCATTGGAACGATTATCCAATCAAAAACAATAGTCAATTTATTGTTTCCAATAACTAAAGTGTAAAAATAACGAAAATATTACAAGTAGGCAAAAAAGCTTTATAGATAAGGGTTAGAATGCTATAATAAAGTAAACAGACAAAATAGGAGGCGCATAAAGATGACTCATCATGCAAATGATCATCATAGCTATTTATCAAGAACACATAGTGATGATGCGCGTAAGACCGTTGAACGAATTTTAGCAGAATTAAAAGAAAAACATGTTCGGATTACGGAGCCTCGACGCGCGATACTAACTTATATGGTTGAAAGTCATTCTCATCCAACAGTGGAAGAGATTTATGATGATTTATTACCGAACTATCCAGGCATGTCTTTAGCTACGGTGTATAATAATTTAAGTACCTTAGTTGAGCATGGCTATGTTAAAGAAATGAAATTTGCTGGAATTACTAGCCGTTATGATTTTATTGGCAATCAACATTTTCATATCATTTGTGAAAGATGTGGTCGTGTGGAAGATTTTCCATACCGCGATTTAACACCATTTATCGGTGATGCCGAAAAAGCAACAGGCTATCAAGTAAGTAGTGTCAGTATGGAAATGTTTGGCATATGTCCGGAATGTCAAAATGAAAGAGATTAAAGGATAAAAGTTAACTAGGTTTTTACTTGGTTAACTTTTATTTTTTATAGAAAATGGGAGTGGACCAGAAGTTGAAAATTGAATAATTTTCGCTTCGTCGGCCCCCCGCGCACAGTTGAGACCACTCAACCACTGCGTTATTAATTAAGGAACAATAAACTTAACTAAATTTATCAAGTTTATGCCCAGCCGTGCAATTTAATAATGCGCTACAATTTTATCAGTAAGATTAAAAACAAATAAATAACTTTGTGAAAAGATATTGTCTAAGAAAAATATTATGCTATAATTCATTTTGAATGCTGAAATAAAGGAGTGTTGAAATGCAAACAAATCATACAGTCATACTTGAAAATGTCACAAAATCCTATGGTGATACACAGGTTTTGAAGCAAATTGATATGGAACTAGAAAAAGGAAAGTTCTATACACTATTAGGTCCTTCGGGTTGTGGAAAGACCACGATTTTACGAATCATTGCTGGTTTTGCGGAAGCGACTACTGGTAAGGTTTATTTGGAGGGAAAGGAAGTCACTGAGATTCCAGCTAATAAACGCAAAGTAAATACCGTTTTCCAAGATTACGCACTGTTCCCTCATATGAATGTATTTGATAATATTGCATTCGGCCTCACGATGAAAAAAATGGATAAAGCTACCATTGAAACGAAAGTAAAAGAAGCGTTAAAAATGGTACGATTAGAAGGATATGAAAATCGTGACATTCAAGAAATGTCGGGAGGACAAAGACAAAGGGTAGCGATTGCTCGTGCCTTAGTCAATGAACCAGAGGTATTATTATTAGATGAACCTCTTTCTGCTTTAGACTTAAAATTACGTACCGATATGCAGTATGAATTACGTGAATTACAACAACGTTTAAATATTACGTTTGTTTTTGTTACTCATGATCAAGAAGAAGCTTTAGCTATGTCTGATTGGATTTTTGTAATGGATAAAGGTGAAATCGTACAATCAGGCACACCTTCAGATATTTATGATGAGCCAATTAACCGTTATGTAGCGGATTTTATTGGTGAAAGTAATATTATTAATGCTCGAATGATTGAAGACTATCGTGTTGCGTTTGTTGGCAAAGAATTTGACTGTGAAGATGCCGGAATCCCAAGTGGTGAAGCAGTTGAAGTAGTGATTCGTCCTGAGGATATTGATGTGGTAGCTCCTGAAAAAGGAAAGTTAGTGGCCCATGTTGATACGATGTTATTTAGAGGAATGTTTAATGAAGTTATTGCCTATGATGACGCAGGGAATGAATGGATGATTCATACAACAAAGAAAGTAGAACCGGGAGCGGTAATTGGCTTGTTTTTCGAACCAGATCAAATCCATGTTATGCGTTTTAATGAAACAGAAGAAGAATTTGATGCCCGTTTAGAACAATATGAAGATTAGGAGGGAGTAAATGAATCAAAAGAAGAATCATTTATTGGCAATTCCATATTATCTATGGATACTACTCTTTGTCATCGCACCGATTATTTTGTTACTGTTCAAGTCATTTTTTGATATTAATGGCCATTTCACTTTTCAAAATTATATTAATTTCTTTACCTCAGGTAACTATATTCGCATGGCTTTGTCCTCTTTCTTCTATGCGTTTTTAGTGACCTTGGTAACCTTTTTAATGGCGTATCCAATGGCATATTTTTTAACCAAAACTAAAAACAAACAATTGTGGTTATTGTTAATTATTTTGCCGACTTGGATTAATTTATTACTTAAAACGTATGCTTTTATTGGTTTATTAGGTCAAACGGGACCGATTAATCATTGGTTACAGAATTTTGGTTTTGGTCGTCAACAATTACTATTCACTAATGTGGCCTTTTTAATTGTTGCTGCCTATATCGAATTACCGTTTATGATGTTACCGATTTTTAACTCGATTGATGAAATTCCTAATTCATTAATGGAAGCGAGTAATGACTTAGGAGCGACACCTTGGGAGACTTTAAAACGTGTGGTATTCCCTTTATCTATGCGTGGCGTTCGTAGTGGGGTACAAGCAGTCTTTATTCCATCGTTGTCGCTTTTCATGTTAACACGTTTAATTGGAGGCAATCGGGTTATTACATTAGGGACGGCGGTTGAACAACATTTCTTAGTGACTCAAAATTGGGGCATGGGTTCGGCTATTGGGGTTATCTTGTTAATTTCAATGGTCTTGGTAATGTATGTAACACGTGAGCGCCGTGATCAAGGAGGTGCTTTGGGTGAGTAATCGTCGTTTTAAATGGCAAAATTTATATATCGTCGTAATGTTTCTTATTTTATATGCGCCAATCTTTTATTTAATTATGTATTCTTTTAATGAAGGTGGCGATATGACGGGCTTTACCGGCTTTACCTTAGAGCACTATCAGACATTATTTCAAGATACAAGATTGATGACTTTTATTATTAATACCTTTATTGTGGCGATACTTTCTGCCTTAATTGCTACCATTATTGGGACTTTTGGTGCGATTGCTATCTACTTTAATCGTAGTAAAAAGCAACGTAATACGATTTTGAATTTGAATAATGTGTTAATGGTAACACCTGATGTTATGATGGGGGCTAGCTTTTTAATTTTATTCTCTATTTTAATTCCTGTGCAAATGGGCTTTGGAACAGTATTAATTGCACATATTGCATTTAATATTCCAATTGTGGTATTAATGGTGTTACCACGTTTATATGAGATGAATCCTTCAATGCTTACGGCTGCTCAAGACTTAGGTGCTACTCATGGTCAAACCGTGCGTCATATTATATTACCAAGTATTAGTAGTGGTATATTTGCCGGGTTCTTTATGGCTTTTACCTATTCACTAGATGATTTTGCCGTGACCTTCTTCTTAACGGGTAATGGCTTTAGTACCTTATCGGTTGAAGTGTATTCTAGAGCACGTACAGGTATTAGTTTAGAGATTAATGCTTTAAGTGCCTTGATGTTCTTATTAGCGTTGGCATTAGTGGTGGGTTATTATTTCATCCAAATGAGTGAACAAAAACGTCGTAAAGCGAAAGGGGCGAAGTAGATGAAAAAATTACTTAATGCAGTGATAGCCCTATTATTAGCAGTTGGCGTGTTATTTTTCCTTCGTCACCGTTTAGAAGCAAGTAGTGGTATGACGGGTGGTAATACCATTGTCTTTTATAACTGGGGAGATTATATTGATCCAGCATTGATTTCTGAATTTGAAGAGGAAACGGGTTATCGTATTATTTATGAGACTTTCGACTCTAATGAGGCGATGTTTTCTAAAGTTCAACAAGGTGGTACTACTTATGATATTCTGGTGCCAAGTGAATATATGATTGAACAGTTAATGGAAAATGATATGTTACAACCTTTAAATTATGATTTATTGCCTAATATTAAGAATATTGATAGTCGTTTTATGGATTTATCATTCGATCCGGATAATAAATATTCAGTGCCGTATTTCTGGGGTACTTTAGGAATAGTTTATGATCCTAATAAAGTGGGGCGCGAGATTCATCATTGGGATGATTTATGGGCTGATGATTTAAGAAATAAAATTTTATTAATTGATGGGGCTCGTGAAGTGCTAGGCATTGGGTTACAATCGCTTGGTTTTTCACTAAATGATACCGATGAGACGGCGTTAACTGTGGCGACTGCAAAGATGAAAGCTTTAATGCCGAATGTGATTGCTTTAGCGGCTGATGAAATTAAAATGCATTTAGTGCAAGATGAAGCGCCAATTGGTGTGACGTTCTCAGGTGAAGCGGCGATGGCGATGGAGGAAAATGAAGATCTTGTATATGTCGTTCCGGAAGAAGGTTCTAATATTTGGTTCGATAATATTGTGATTCCTAAAAATGCTAAAAATGTAGAAGGAGCACATGCTTTAATTGACTTTTTAAACCGTCCAGAGATTGCGGCTCGTAATGCAGAGTATATTGGTTATTCAACTCCGAATAAGGCTGCGTTTGATTTGTTAGATCCAGAAATCACATCGGATGAAGCTTTCTATCCAAGTGATGATACAATCAGCCATTTAGAAGTCTATGCTAATTTAGGACAAGAAAGTTTAATTCATTTTAATGATTTGTATTTAGAGATTAAAATGGAACCAAGATAGTTTTATTGCAAGAACTTCCTCACTTTATGAGTGGGGAGTTTTTTGATTGATGAGAAATGGCTAAGAATGATTTTTTGTTAGTTTATTATCATTGAAGAGTAATGTCTGAATTTCCTCCTTCGTTAGTGGATTGTTATTAAAGAGCAATGAAATATTTTTTGTTAGTTTATTATCATTGAAGAGTAATGGGACCGTCTTTCGGTTTTCTTCGAAGAACCTACAGACTTGATTTTCTGAGGCGCTGTAAGAACTAAAGTTCAACAGCGCTCATGCGAAAATACATCCTGACCATTACTAATGATAATAAACTAACATTTATCATTCATAAAAAAAGAGAAAGAGAGATTTTTAAGAGGTTGAAATTTTCCTCACGAAAAATTTCTGCTAATGCCTTTCACCTTCGGGAAAGGTATGACGGAGTGAGTAGAGATAGCTGATTTGAAGAGTTTCTATTTTGGTGATTAAATACTTGGCAGTAGCTGATTAGATTGTTGCATTGGTTTGAAACTGAGGAATGTTTCGTGCGATAAATTGGGTAATCTTATTATAATTTTATATAGACGAAATTTAAGCAAATAAAGGGCTTAACTTTTAGGCCTTTTATTCTATCTTGCAGTCAAATATGAAAATCATCATACAAACCTTGTGAATTAGGACGCGAGTTCTTGACATTTTCATAAAAATAAGGGTAAAATAAAAAAGCTTTTAGAAAATAACTTGTAGGAGGATAAAAATAATATTGGATAGCGCCAGGCCTGAAAAGGTGACGAGGATTGAACTTATCGAAAGATTCGGCGGATGGTTCAAGGCTGTGTAGTCTACAGTGTTTCTACAAAGAATAATCGAAAGGTTCTCACAAAAAGAAACACAACACCTAAAAGCAATATAAATTGATATAAAAAGGAGATATTTATATGTGTGGTGTAGTAGGTTTTGTTGGTAATGGTAAAGTACAAGAATTTTTGATTAATGGGTTAGAAAAATTAGAATACCGTGGTTATGATTCAGCTGGTATTTATGTAAAAGATGAAACTCATAATGGTTTATTTAAAGAGGTAGGTCGTATTGCAGATTTAAAAGCAACTGTTGATTTTGATTTGCCGGCTTCAATTGGGATTGGTCATACACGTTGGGCTACTCATGGTCCTGCAACAGTGGAAAATGCCCATCCTCATACTTCACCAAATGGACGTTTTGTTTTAGTTCATAACGGTGTAATTGAAAACTATACTCAAATCAAAGAACAATATTTAGCTGATGTTAATTTTTATTCAGATACTGATACAGAAGTAGCGGTAGCTTTAGTTGAACATTTCTCAAATGAAGGTATGAACACTAAAACAGCTCTCTTAAAAGCTTTATCAGTTATTGAAGGTTCTTATGCGTTCAGTTTAATTGATAATGAAGATCCTGATACTTTATATGCAGCAAAAAATAAAAGTCCATTATTAGTCGGATTAGGAGAAGGATTTAACTTAATCTGTTCTGACGCGATGGCTGCGATTCAAATGACTAACCAGTATTTAGAAATCCATGATAAAGAATTAGTGACTTTAACTGAAAATCATGTGCAAATCGAAAAATATTCTGGTGAAGTGGTTGATCGTCAACCATTTATTGCAGAATTAGATGCGGATGATTTAGAAAAAGGTACTTATCCTTTCTATATGATTAAAGAAATCGATGAGCAGCCAACTGTTATTCGTCGTTTAATTTCTGAGTATACAAATGTAGAAGAACAATTTGAAATTGACCCTGAATTAAAAGCCGATTTATTAAATGCGGACCGTATTCATATTGTGGCATGTGGTACAAGTTACAATGCGGGTTGGGTTGGTAAATCCTTAATTGAAAAATTAACGAAAACACCAGTTGAAGTTCATTTAGCAAGTGAATTTAGTTATGATATTCCATTATTAGGTGACAAACCATTCTTCATTTTCTTAACGCAAAGTGGTGAAACGGCTGATAGTCGTCAAGCCTTAGTTAAAGTCAATGAACTAGGTTATCATTCATTAACGATTACTAATGTTAAAGGTTCTACTCTATCACGTGAAGCAACTTATACCATGTTATTATACGCTGGACCAGAAATTGCGGTGGCTTCAACTAAAGCTTATACTGCCCAAATTGCGGTGATGTCTATTATTGCAGAAGCGATGCGTGTAGAACGTAATTTACCTGCTTTATTTGATATGCATCAAGAATTAAGTAAAATTGCAGCGATTATGGAAGGTGTCTTATCAGAAAAATCGATGTTAGAAGAGTGGGTTCAAAATAATTTAATTGAAAACCGCAATGCTTTCTATATCGGACGTTTATCCGATTTCTATGTTTCGATGGAAGCTGCATTGAAATTAAAAGAGATTTCATACATCCAAACAGAAGCTTTCGCTTCAGGAGAATTAAAACATGGTACCATCGCTTTAATTGAAGAAGGGGTACCTGTCATTGCTTTAATTAGTAATCCAGCTGTGGCGGCTCATACACGTGGTAACGTGGAAGAAGTTAAAGCGCGTGGAGCTAAAGCAATTGTCATTAGTACTGAAGAAGTAGCCAACGAAGATGACTTCTTTATTTTACCAAATATGCCAACATTATTAGCACCTTTAGGTGTTGTGGTAGTTACACAATTATTAGCTTACTATACAGCTTTGCATAGAGGCTTAGATGTTGACAAACCACGTAACTTAGCAAAATCAGTTACCGTTGAATAATCATCTTTTGAATAATTAGTATCAAATCCCATCTTGACTTAAAAAGTCGAGGTGGGATTTTTACGAAGAAACTATAAATCTAGTGAATGAGGATATTTAAATTAAAATACAAAACAATAAAACAATATTTACTTCGATAAATAAAAATAAAATTACCATTAATAAAGCGTTTGCAAAAAACAACTCGGTGGTATAATACTTCTAAGTTAACTGAACAGTAATATTTAATTAGTGATAATATGGGAGCAAGGATAAAAAATGGTAAAATTGGTAAAACGAATGGGAATTTATTTTTCCGTTTTATTGTTAGCCTCTCCGATGATAGTTTATGCTGCTACTCAGTACGTTGATGGTGGTACTTGGAATTATGGTGTCTGTCATACATTGAATTGTGGGTATTCTGATTATCTACATCCAACACGATATCATAGTTCTACTGTAACCCATCCAACTAAAGGTTCAAATTATGATGAAGCCTACGCCGGAAATTGGGCACAAGCCAAGGTGTTCAATATTCCGCCTACGGGTATGTCGTATTATTTTAATGTATATTAGTTGACAGTGATTTACTGTTCTGTGACTTTATTCCGGAGGTATTAAGATGAAACTAACTAAATATTTTATTTTACTATTATGAAAGCCTCCCTCATTCTCAAAAGAGAGTGAAGGAGGCTTTATTGGATTAACATTATACCTTGGAGTTTTTTTAGCTAGTGACAAGATTAGCGTGGCATTTGTTTGATTTCAGTTAATTTAATAATCGGTGCACCATTTTCAGTGTAAACGAAGTCGCGTACTTTTTGGGCATCAGCCATCGTGACAATCAGTCGATCACGATAGGGTTCAGCTAATTCATCGAATAAATATAAATCGTCTCGTAAGTTATTTTGTTTGCGAAGTGAATTGATTTCGCCATCAGTTTTTAGTTTATACTTAAGCGATGGCAGACTACCTGATATTTGGCGTTGTTCAATACGATAATAATAGTTATCATCACCATAATAAATTTCTAAAGCGCCAGTATTGGTACGGACATGTTTGACATCTTTGTACTTTTCTTTATGGATTTCCCACCAAGTTTCAATGCCTTTAATCGCTTGTTCTTCAGTTGGATAACTGCCGTGTTCTTTTTTAATTTATCACGGCGATTAACCCAATAATTTGTATAAACTGTCTGAGTCATAGAATCCTTCCTTCCAATAAGTTTTACTAAATCTATTATAACTTAAATTGCTTTATTTAGAAAACGTTTTACACATTAATTAGAATGAATAGTATGGTATACTGTGATAAGTGATAGAATAAACGAACTAAATTTTTACTTAATAGTGATAGGATGGGAACTAGATGAATTTGGAACAATTAAGGCAAAATCAGCATATGATTGAACGCGTCATTAATAGTCATAAAAATTTAGGTCAAGTGGCAACATTAGTGGCGGTTACAAAAACAGTAGGGACTGAAATGATAGAAGCTTTATATGAAAATGGGATTCGTCATTTTGGTGAGAATCGTCCGAATGTTTTTGTGGAAAAATATCGTCAATTAACACATTTAGATAAGGCGGTATGGCATTATATTGGTAATTTACAGACAAGACAGGTTAAGGATGTCATTAACGAGATCGATTATTTACATTCTTTAGACCGTCCTTCATTAGCCAAAGAAATTGAAAAACGTGCGCAATCTGTCGTCAATTGCTTCGTACAAGTAAACGTTAGTGGGGAAGCTTCTAAAAGTGGCTTTAAACCTGAAGAAGTAGTTGATTGGATTGAGAGCATTGCCGATTATCATCATATCCGTGTCGTAGGGTTAATGACGATGGCACCGATTAATGCCACTGAAGCGGCATTACGTCAGTATTTTAGTGAATTAAAACAATTACAAACTCAAGTCGAAAAAATGGGATGGTTACATGCACCGTGTACGGAATTAAGTATGGGAATGTCTCAAGATTATGAGATTGCAGTCGAAGAAGGCGCTACTTTTGTTAGGGTAGGCACAGCATTTTATGAAGGAGTGTATGATGAGTAAAATTTATTTAGCATATGGTAGTAATATGAGTGTGGAACAAATGGCTCATCGTTGTCCTGAGGCAAAATTGTTAGAGGTAACGATGTTACCTGGATTTCGCTTAGCTTTTACAGGGGCGTCTAATCGTTCCTATGCTACAATTCAAAAAGATGATACGCGCCAAGTTCCCGTTTTATTATGGGAAATTTCACAGTCTGATGAAGTGAGTTTAGACCGATACGAAGATTATCCAAATTTTTATGAAAAGGCTGAAATTGAATTAAATGGTCAAGTGGTCATGTATTATTACATGGTCGATCAATATGGCTTAGGGTTACCTTCTGAAGAATATTACAATATTATCGCAGCGGCCTATGATAAATTTGATTTCGATAAAACAACCTTGGAAATGGCGCTTAAAGAAAGTCAGAATGTTATAAAATCATAATTAATTAAACCTTTTGCCTAAAATAGAGTGAGGTGAAACGACAAAAGTTGGGTTTTAAGCTAACTTTTTAACTCACTACATCGGCGAAAGGTTTTTATTATGACTAGCTGAATATTTTTCTAGTAGACAAGATTTTAGTATATTTAATTTGCATTAATTATGGTACGATATATTTATCATACTTGAAGGAGCGTGCGCACAATGGTGGAGACAATTCAATTTGGTTACGGTAAAGAACCAGCTACACTTAACTTAAAATTATTAAATCGTCATGGTATTATTGCGGGTGCAACGGGTACTGGAAAAACGGTTACGTTAAAGGTTATTACTGAGCAATTAAGTGAAGCAGGTATACCAATCTTTTTAGCTGATATCAAAGGAGATTTAATGAGCCTTGCCCAAGCGGGTAATGGTGAGGTTGATCCTGAACGGTTAGCCGCTACTCATTACGATCATTATGAAACGGCTGAGTATCGTGTGGAATTATGGGATGCTCTATCAAAACAGGGGATACCATTACGGATGACTATCTCTGAAATAGGACCGGTTTTATTAGCGCGTATTTTAGGTTTGAATGAGATTCAAACAGGTATACTGAATATTGTTTTTGCCGTTTCGGATGCGCAAGGTTTATTATTAATTGACTTGATGGACTTACGGGCAATGTTAAACTATGTTTTGGAGAACGCGAGTGAATTAAGTAAACACTATGGTAATATCGCTTCTTCGTCAGTAGGGGCTATTTTACGTTCCATTGTGGTATTGGAACAACAAGGAGCAGGAGCTTTTTTGGTGAGCCAGCATTAGAATTGGAAGATTTAATGCGCGTAGATAGTCAAGGACACGGGATTATTAATGTGTTAAATGCTGTAGCATTGAGCCAACAGCCTACTTTATATGCGACGGTTTTATTAGCAGTTTTAGCAAATCTTTATGAATCATTACCAGAAGTTGGTGATGTAGATAAACCTAAATTAGTCTTTTTCTTTGATGAAGCGCATTTAATGTTTAATAAGACACCGGAAGTTTTATTAGAAAAAATAGAGTTAGTAGTTCGATTAATCCGTTCAAAAGGGGTAGCGGTCTTTTTTGTCACCCAAAATCCATTGGATATCCCAGATCGAGTGGCTGCTCAATTAGGCAATAGAATTCAACATGGGCTACGAGCATTTACGCCAAAAGAGTTAAAAACAGTATCAGCTGTTGCTGATAGTTTCCGTCAAACAGATACGGCCGATATGGCTCGTGCAATCCAAGAGCTAAAAGTGGGTCAAGCAGTTGTCTCAACTTTAGATCAAGATGGTACACCTAAAGTAGCGGATATCGTGACGATTTGGCCACCTAAAAGTCATTTAGGGACAATCGATAGTTCGACATTAAATAGGTTATTGAATAATTCAGAATTAATGTCTAAATATGAAACTCCGATTGATCGCGAAAGTGCCCATGAAATGATTAATGCTCAAATAGCAGCCAAAGAACAAGCTTTATTAGCTGAAGCAGAACGGGTAGCCAATGAAAAAGAAATGGAACGTTTGAAAAAAGAACAAGAACGTTTGATGAAAGAACAAGCTCAAGCTGCTAAAAAACAGGCTGCTAAACCTAATAGTAGTTATCGTCGTAGTGATTCACCAATGGATCGTTTAACCAAAAATTTAATGAGTTCAGTTGGTCGTGAATTAGGACGAGCAATATCACGTGGTTTAACGGGTATCTTAAAAAATAAATAATGCTGGTATGGGCAAGCAGTAGAATAACTCAGGAATTTTCGCTTTGTCTGTTGACTCCGCGCACAGTTGGGCATGGGCAAGCAATAGAAAATGAGAAGATTTTGATTTGCCTGTTCCCCAGCGCACAGTTGGTAGTAGACCAGAAGTAGAAAATTGAATGATTTTCGTTTCGTCTGCGCATGACCACACAGGTGATGGGTAATAAAATGGTTACAAAATGCAAAGGGTTATGACTCAACCACTGCGCTATTAATTAACGAACAATAATCTTAACTAAGTTTATCAAGTTTATGCCCGGCCTTAATGCCTTATTTCTTTGAGACGGAGTTTGATAGCACTTAACCACTGCGCTTATCGTTAATGAATAATACTTGATTGAATTTATAAAGTGTTTGGCCAGTCACAATATACAATTTATTGCGCCTTTTTAGGTCGTTTGTAACGGTCTAATAAGGCGCATTTTAAATGATAATAGTTAATGAAATGATAATCGCTTTAGCTTTAACTAGTTGAAAACACAAAATTTTCCTTGAAACAATTTGCAATATTCCATTGTAATTAAATTAAAACATCGGTATACTACACAGAGTTGAAAAGAGAAAGGGGTAAACAAATGAAAAATGATATGACCAGTGGCAATCCACTTTCAAAAGTTATTTTATTTTCTATTCCACTAATTATTGGGAATGTCTTTCAGTTATTATATAATATGGCCGATACTTTTATCGTTGGTCGAACTATGGGAGTTGAAGCACTGGCTGGAATAGGAGCAGCGGGTAGTGTGTCATTTCTTATTTTAGGATTTACCCAAGGGTTTGCAGCGGGGTTGTCCATTCCGGTTGCGCAAGCGTATGGTGCTAGAGACTATCATAAATTGCAACGCAGTGTGTTCTTGAATTGGGTGCTGTCGGTCTTGGTATCAGCAGTTTTAACGATCATCAGTTTAGTTGTTTTAAGACCCTTATTGGAATTTATGAATACACCAAGTAATATTATTGAACATACTTATGATTATTTAGTGATTGTCTTTGGCTTTATGATTATTACTGTCTTCTACAATATGCTAAATAATATGATGCGTTCCTTAGGAAATAGTCGCACGCCTTTGTACTTTTTAATTGTTGCTGCAATTATTAATATTATTCTGGACTATGTCTTTATCATTTACTTTGGTTTAGGGGTAGGAGGAACCGCGATTGCGACGGTAACCTCTCAATTCGTCTCGGTATTATTATGTTTATGGGCGATTCAACGTAGCATGCCCATTCTTCGTTTACGAGTCAATGTTGGGATTAAGAAGGAAGAATTATGGTATCATGTTCAAATTGCTTTACCAATGGCCTTTCAGTCATCAATTATCGCTTTAGGAACCATTGCTGTTTCAATGGCCTTAAATATATTAGGTGCTGAGGCAGTAGCAAGTTTTGCGGCAGCGGGTAAGATTGACCAAGTCGTGATTTTAATTTTAATGTCATTTGGCGTTTCGATGGCCACTTATGTAGGACAAAACTTTGGTGCGAAAAAATTTGACCGGATTCGTGATGGTGTGCGCTCAGTAGCGATATTATCTGTCATCGTGGCGATTATTTTAGGGGCAGTATTGTTTGTGTTCGGAAAAGATTTTGTTGCGTTCTTTGTTAAAGGTGATGATCTTTCACAAATAATCGCTTATGGTGATACTTACTTTAAAGTGAATGGTCCTTTATATTGGGTCTTAAGTTTACTGTTTATTTACCGCTATACTTTACAAGGATTGGGAGATAGTAGAATCCCGACATTTGCTGGCTTTATGGAGTTAATAATGCGGGTCGCTGCTGCCTTTATGTTAGGAGATTTAATAGGTTTTACAGGTTTAGCATTATCTAGCCCACTAGCTTGGATTGGTTCAGCTGTTCCTTTGATGTACACTTACTTAAAACGTAAAGATCATCTCGATTTAATGAAAGCCATCTAATGCTATCGTTTTGCCCAATTGTCCGACACAATTTTGTCAGTATATATAAAGAAATATAACCTCCGTCAGATTTTAGCCAATGATGGAGGTTTTCGTAATTATTTAACATATTTTCATAAAAATCAAAAAGTAATCATGAAAATTTGTTATACTATGATTATCTATTTTAGGGGAGTCGAAAATATGAAATTAGGGGAACGTACGTTAAAGATTGTCGTTGCAACGATTTTGGCCGTTATTCTTGCCCAATGGTTACAATTGGAAAATAGTTATGCTGCTGGCATTATTGCGATACTGAGTTTATTAGATACACGAACCGATACGTTAAAGATTGCGATTTCGCGACTTTCAGCGACAATGATTGCTTTCGCAATTGCATGGTTATTATTTAGTTTTATGGGCTATAGTATCTGGGTATTTGGTCTATATTTACTATTTTTTATTCCAATTTGTTACACCTTTGGTTTTCAAGCAGGGATTGCACCGGTATCGGTGTTAGTGACACATTTTATCGTTGCCAAAAGTGTGGGGATTGAATGGATGATTAATGGCGGGCTGTTAATGATCATTGGCACCGGGATGTCATTATTACTCAATGTATGGATGCCGTCACAGATGACGAAGTTAAATCAAATGAAACTGAATGTTGATCATGAAATGAAGGAGATTATTAAAGGGATGGCAGTCAGTTTAAAAATGGTTCAATGTGACGTTACAGCCATTCAAAGAAGAAGTAAAGAATTAGAAGGTTGTTTGGAACAAGCCCAACAATTAGCTTTACTTGAATATAATAATCAAATTTTCCAAAAAAATAGTTATCATATTGATTATTTAACAATGCGTAAAACGCAATTAGATATTTTACGCGGATTAATTGAGATGTTGCCAAATATTCCTTTAGCAGTTGACCAAGGGTTTAAATTATCACATTTACTTGCGATTACTGCAGAACATTATGATGAGCAAAATACAGTAATAGAGTTAATTGAAGGCGTGGCCGATTTATATCGTTATTCTCGTCAATCACAATTACCTCAATCAAGAGCGGAATTTGAGGCACGAGCGATGATCTATGCATTCTTAATTGAGTTTAGCCGTTTCTTAGAAGTAAAATATGAGTTTTATCAAATGAATCAAGATAATATCGCGATAGACTCAGCACGAGATTAAAATTTAATAAGTTTTTTGTTAAGAAGACTTAATATTAAATTGATTTTTTAGAGTCTGCTTGTTATAATTCTTTAGGTAAATAGAGAAGAGGTAGAAAGATGTTAAAGAAATTTAGAGCGATTTTATTGTTAATAATATCGATATTTTTAGTAGCTTGTAGTCAGGAAGAAACAATGACTTCCACCAAACCTCCTTTATTAGTAGGGATGGAAGCAGGGTATCCGCCATATAACTGGACCCAATCAAATAATAGTAATGATGCAGTTCGTATTCAAGATTCCCAAGATTATGCCAATGGTTATGATGTACAAATCGCTCGTAAAATTGGTGAAGCATTAGACCGGGAAATAATTATCGTTAAAACAGAATGGGAAGGTTTATTACCAGCAATTCAATCTGAAAAAATTGATTTGATTATTGCTGGGATGTCTCCTACACCTGATCGAAAAGAAGTGATTGATTTCTCAGACTCCTATTATGATGTGCAATTCGCAATGGTAACCAAGAAAGATTCACCTTATGCACAAGCTAAATCAATCGAGGATTTTGGTGGAGCTGTGGTGACAGGTCAATTAGGGACTTTGCATTATGATTTATTAAATCAAATTCCGAATGCAAAGGTTGATCAAGCGATGAAGAGTTTCTCTGCGATGCGAGTAGCTTTACAATCTGGAAAAATTGATGCCTATGTATCTGAAATACCTGAGGCTATTTCAGCCACGGATGCTATTTCCCAATTTACTTATGTAGTGCCAGAACCTTCATTTGAAGTTTCAGCAGAAGATGTGCAAATTGGCATTGGGGTTAAAAAGGGTCGGGAAGAATTATTAACACAAGTTAATGAAGTCTTAGCTGATATTTCCACAGAAGAACGTGCAGAAATTATGAACCAAGCGATTAAAGAACAACCATCCACTGGTGAATCTGACTTTTTTGGTAATGTTTGGAATATCTTTAAAGCGAACTGGCCAGCATATTTACGTGGTACCATTAATACGTTGGTTATTTCTTTAACAGGTACTATTATAGGTTTATTAATTGGATTGTTAGTCGGGATTGTGCGTACGATTCCTAAAGCTAAAACAAAATTACAAGATGGTCTATTAAAATTTGCTAATTGGTTCTTAAATGCTTATATTAGTATTTTCCGTGGAACGCCAATGATTGTTCAAGCGATGGTTGTCTACTACGGAACATCTATTTTATGGAATTGGAATTTAACACCATTGAGTGCTGCCTTCTTTATTGTCTCGATCAATACGGGGGCTTATATTTCTGAAGTCGTACGTGGTGGTATTTTATCGATTGATAAAGGACAATTTGAAGCCGCACGAGCGATTGGGATGAGCCATTGGCAAACAATGAAGGAAGTCGTCATGCCACAAGTAATTCGTAATATTTTACCGTCAGTAGGGAATGAATTTGTGATTAACGTTAAGGATACTTCAGTCTTGAACGTTATTTCAGTCAATGAATTGTATTTTACTTCAAGTACCATTGCTGGTAATAGTTTTCGGTATTTCGAAACATTCGTCATTACGGCCATCATTTATTTTGTCTTAACAGTCACCATCACGGCCATTTTGCGTGCGATTGAAAATAAAATGGATGGGCCAAAAGAGTTTGTCTTAGTTGGTGGTAACCAAGAGCAAGTCAAAACATTAAAAGGAGAATAGCAAATGACAGCAATTTTAAAAGTGAATCATTTAAGTAAATCCTTTGGTGAACGTGAAGTCTTAAAAGACATCCATTTTGAAGTTGAAAAAGGGGAAGTAGTGACCATCATTGGTTCATCTGGTTCTGGTAAGTCGACTTTATTACGCTGTTTAAATTTACTGGAAGAACCAAGTGGTGGCGAAATCATTTATCGTGATGAAAATGTTTTAGGACCGAAATATGATGTGAACGCGTACCGTACGCACTTCGGAATGGTTTTTCAATCATTTAACTTATTTAATAACTTAAATGTATTAGAAAACTGTACGGTAGGACCTTTAAAAGTATTGAAGGAGCATCCTGCTGAGGTAGAAAAACGTGCCAAAGAGTTTTTAAAACAAGTAGGGATGGATAGTTTTATCAATGCGCGTCCAAGTCAATTGTCTGGTGGTCAAAAACAAAGGGTAGCGATTGCTAGAGCATTAACGATGCAACCTGATGTCTTATTATTTGATGAACCGACATCGGCATTAGACCCCGAGATGGTAGGCGAAGTTTTGCGAGTGATGCAAGAATTAGCTCATACTGGCTTAACGATGATTATCGTTACCCATGAGATGGAATTCGCTCGTGAAGTGAGTGACCGAGTCGTCTTTATGGACTCTGGCGTGATTGCCGAAGTCGCTCATCCAGAAGAATTATTCACCAATCCAAAAGAAGAAAGAACTAAACAATTTTTAGAGAGATATTTACGTCATTAAGGGCGAAAGTTTTAACTACATTTTAAGTTGAGGGGCTATATTAATAATATCAAGTGACATCCTCATCTCTCTCCCATAACAATTAATTGTCACTTGAGATACACATAACATTTACCGACAGCTCTCTTCCCATGGGCTGTCGGTTTTTACATATGAGAGTTAAGATTTAGCTTAACTTAAATGTACATTGCTATTTGGTGAAATAAAAAATACTGGCCTATGATGATTCAATTAGCTCATTAAGCTGTTGAACGAATAGGGCAGTATTTTTTATTTTGTATTATAGTTCGTAATGAGGTAAATGTTCTTTTAATTGATCAATATCCTCTTGAGTCGTTGACCAACTAGTAGCAAATCGAATGACGATATGATTTTCATCAAGGGTTTCCCAAAAACCAGTCGTTACAATTTCAGCAATTTTTTGATAATGATCTTTAGTAACAACAACGAATTGTTGATTAGTTGGGGAAGCTAAGTAAAATGGATAATTTTTTTCCCGTAAAACAACTTTTAATTGCTCCGCCATATCGATCGCATGTTCTCCTAATTTGAAGTATAAATCATTCGTAAAGAGTGCATCAAACTGAACACTTAGCAAACGACCTTTAGCAAGCATAGCACCATATTGTTTAACGCGAGTGTTGAAACGTTTTGGCATATTGTTTTTTGTGAAAACAACGGCTTCACCGGCTAAAGCGCCGACTTTGGTACCACCGATATAAAAGACATCGACTAATTTTGCGAGAGTTGCCAAGTCAACGTCAGTATCATTTGAAGCTAAACCATAAGCCAAACGAGCTCCATCGACAAATAGAGGAATGTCAAATTCTTTACAGAGAGCAGATAGTTCTTCTAATTCTGCTTTTGAATATAAAGTACCGTATTCCGTTGGATGTGAAATATATAGCATTCCAGGGTAAACCATGTGTTCTTGATTACTATCAGCATAGAAAAATTCAATTAATTGGCGAACGTCTTGCGCGTTTAATTTTCCTTCATATTGAGGGACAGTTAAGACTTTATGTCCAGAATGTTCAATGGCTCCGGCTTCATGCACGGCAATATGACCGGTATCGGCGGCAATTACCCCTTCATAAGGCATTAACATCGTATCAATCACAATTTTATTAGTTTGAGTCCCGCCTGTTAATAAATAAACTTCCGCATCTTCTAATTGGCAGGCTTGTCTAATTTTATTGCTAGCTGATTCAGTGTAGGGATCTGTCCCATATCCAGCTAATGGTTCGAGATTAGTTTTGACTAATGCCTCTAATACTGTTGGATGTGCTCCTAATATATAATCACTTTGAAAATATAACAATTATATCCCTCATTCCTTAAATTTGGTGTTATTATATCAAGTATTTTTGGTAAATACTAGTTTTTCTCCTTATCATTTATTTCTATTTTTTTTACTTTCGTAATTGCAAATTTACAATTTCGTCATCGCCAAAATGTTATTTAATCTGAGTTTCCAGATAATTAATTGAGGCTGGGTGTAAACTTGATAAATTTAGTCAGGTTATTATTCGTTAATTAAAAGCGCAGTGGTTGAGTGGACTAGAAGTAGAAAATCATTCAATTTTCTACTTCTAGTCCACTCCCAATTTTGATCGACTCCCAATTTTGAAACCTTTACTTAGTCGCCTTATCGTTCGCTTCTTTAGTTTCAATCGCTTCGTTGACTGTAGCAGCTTCAATCGCTTCTTTGGTTTCAATCGTTTCGTTGACTTTAACAGCTTTATTGGCTTCATCTGGATTTAACGTTAAGACAATGCGTTCGGCTGTTTTACTAGGAATCCCTAATGAACGAATTTCTTCTACACTCGCTAGTTTAACTTTATCTAGTGATTTAAAATGTTTTAAAAGTTTAGTGCGGGTCGCAGGACCGACACCTTCAATTTGTTGTAGTTGAGAAGCGATTTGGCTTTTACTACGAACTTGTCGATGATAACTAATGGCGTAGCGGTGAACTTCTTCTTGAACGCGCTGAATAAAATGAAACACTTGACTTCTAGGATCAACATCCAATACTTCTTCCGTGTAGCCATCCATTATCGCTGCTGTCTTATGATGGTCATCTTTGACCATGCCGGCAACGGGAATCGCTAAGCCTAGTTCGTTTTCAATGACGTCACGGGCAGCTCTAATTTGAATTTTTCCTCCATCCATTAACACTAAATCGGGTAGGGGAGCATTTTCTTTTAAGAGTCTGGTGTAACGGCGGCGAATGACTTCTTGTGTCGAAGCAAATTCATTGCTGCCTTCAACGGTTTTAATTTTGTATTTACGATATTGTTTACGGTCGGGTTTACCATCGGTATAAACCACCATACCACTCACCGCATTGGTTCCTAAAATATTCGAATGGTCAAAGGCTTCAATTTTATAAGCTTGTGGAATCTTTAATAATTGAGCTAAATCTTCAACCGCTTTGGTGGTTTTTAATTCTCGCATTTCAATTAAACGGAATTTTTCATCTAAGGCAATTTTACTGTTTTTCTCACATAACTCTAACATACTGCGTTTTTTGCCTCGCAAAGGAGTCGAAACGGGCAGTTCTAATACTTCTTCCAGTAATTCTTTGTCAATGTCACTCGGAACTAATACTGCACGTGGTTTCATTTGCGATTGTTCTTTGTAGAAGCGGGCGATGAAGGTCGTCACTTCTTCTTCAGGTTCAGCGTAGCTTGGAAAAATTGCAGCTTCTCGTTTTAAAATAGAACCTTGTCTTAACATAAAAACTTGAACCGATAGCCATCCCTTATCTAAGGTATAGCCAAAGACATCCATATTATCATAGTCTTGACTCATCACTGTTTGACGTTCGATCGTGGTCTCAATATATTTTAATTGGTCACGGTAATCTGCTGCCACTTCAAATTCTAATTTTTCAGCTGCTTCAGCCATTTTAACTTTTAAGTCTTGTTTAATATCATTCACATTGCCATTAAAAAACTGTTTAATTTTACTAATTTGGGCTGCGTATTCTTCTCTGGACACTTCATGATCACAAGGGCCAATACATTGTCCTAAATGATAATAGAAGCAAGCGCGTTTTTCATTTTTACCGCAGCGACGTAAGGGATAAACCTTGTGTAAAAGTTGTTGAGTGCTTGTGGCCGCACCCACATTAGGAAACGGTCCAAAATAAGTAGCACCATCTTTACCTACAATATTGGTTAGAATTAATTGCGGATGACGCTCATTAGTAATTTTGAGATAGGGATACATCGTCCCTTCTTTCAATTTAATATTATAAATAGGCTGATACTTTTGAATCAGATTGATTTCAAGTAGTAGCGCTTCTTTATTACTATTAGTTACGATAGTCTCAAAGTGGTGAATATCGGCTACTAATTTAGTTGTTTTCGTATCATGAGCGCCTCTAAAATAAGAACGAACTCGATTTTTTAAATTTTTAGCTTTCCCGACATAGATGATTTGGTCATTTTTATCTTTCATTAGATAACAACCAGGCAGGTCAGGCAGTAAAGTTAATTTTTGTTCAATGCGATCACGAATTTCTTTCGCACTTAGTTCTTGTTCACTCAAGATCGTCAACTCCTTTCATTTACAAGCTGTCAGCTAAGGAAACCTAGGTATTGATACCTAGGAGGAATTAGCGAAATAGACAGCTCTTTTTGTTGATTTTACTAGGTTATCGTTTATGTGTTCACTACATAGATGGTATAATGTATTTAAGAGGAAAGAGGTGACAAGATGCTGTTAACGACAACGATTAAAGTGCAATTATACCCAAGTGCTAGTGATATTGAAAAATTCGAAGAAACCCAACAACAGTTTTTAAACGCTTGTAATTTTGTTTCGACATATATCTTTGACCATGACTTTGAATTAGGTCAAACGACTTTGCATAACGCCTTGTATCATCAGATACGTCAGGATTTTGGACTGCAATCGCAAATGGCCCAGTCCGTGATGCGTACGGTAATCGCGAGATATAAGACCGTGAAAACACAGTTTAAACAAAAACCTAAGCGTTATAAAGATATCCATACAGGTAACTATCATACGCTATATAAAGACCTTTACCATTTAACGAAACCCCTAGGGTTTAAGCGACCAGTCGCTGTGTTCGTACGTAATCGTAACTACGCTTATCATCAAGACGACACCTATTCACTGACGACTAATCAAGGACGAATTAAAGTGTCTTGTGATAAGCAACATATCGCTTATCTTCAACAATTTAGCCAGAATGCTTACAAGTTCGGTCAAGCTGAATTACTCTGTCGTAAGGGTAAGTGGTTCTTACACGTGTCCGCAAGTAAAGAGATAGACAACCCAGCTGAAGCTAATATTCAACGGATTGTAGGCATTGACCGTGGTTTAAGACAGATACTAACGATTGCGGATGATACAGCTCATACTACCTTCTATTCGGGTAAAAGCTTGAGGAAGAAAAGACGGCATTTTATGAAATTGCGCCAGTCCTTACAAGCGAAGAACACCAAATCAAGTCGTAGACGCCTTAAAACAATTGAAAGACGAGAGAACCGCTGGATGAATGATGTGAACCATCAATTATCAAAGACACTCGTTGACCGATATGGGGCCAATACCTTATTTGTGGTGGAAGATCTTACGAACGTTACTTTTAACACGACTCACCACCGTAAGCAAGATGCACGGTATGAACACCATTCTTGGCGATTCTTCGATTTTGAAGAAAAGTTAATGTATAAAGCTTTAGAAAGTGGTTCGCAAGTTTTAAAAGTATCCGCACAATTTACGTCCCAACGTTGTCCAAAATGCGAATCAATTGATAAAGCTAATAGACAACAAGATAAGCACTTGTTTACTTGTCAGAATTGTGGGTATCAATCAAATGATGACCGTGTGGCAGCTATCAATATTAAAGAATTAGGTCACCGATATCTGTCGAGTGAGAAAAACCTACGGTTTGAAAAAGTTGTGCCAATACAAAATTATTAAACATCAAACAATATTCAGTAAGTGTCTACAGACCGCTTATTGATGGGGTGCCAGTCAACCATCCCTTAGTGTCTTTAAACGGTTGGAGATATGACATCGTTTGTACAACCACCATGTTTAGGACAAACTCTCTGTTTTAACAGAGAGTAGTTGATGCACTTATTTATTATACTCTATCCCACTTTAAAGCGCTAATTGATTGTTTAATTCCTACCCGAATTTCACTAGAATATGCTATAATTGTTCTATTATCTTAAGAAGAGAGTGATACAATGAAATTTAATGACTATCCATATGAACGTCCTAATTTGGACGAAGTAAAAACAAAGTTTATGCAACTGGTTACTGCTTTAAAAGACAGTGAGACAGCCGAGGATGCATATGAGGCCGTGCGTGAGATTCAAAAAATTCAAAACACAATTGATACCCAATATAACTTAGCTCTTATTCGTAATTCCATTGATACACGTGATAAGTTTTATGAAACAGAAACTAGTTTTTGGGATGAAAATATGCCTGTTATTAGTGAATGGGTCAATGATTTTTATCGTGCGATTTTTGATTCGCAATTTTTAGCTGACTTAAAAAAGAAAGTACCAGCAACTTTTTTCCAATTAGCTGAAAATAGTTTAAAAACATTCGATGTGAAAGTAATTCCTTTATTACAACAAGAGAATAAATTATCAACAGAATATTCTAAATTAATTGCTTCAGCTGAGATTGAATATAAAGGTCAAACTTATAATTTATCGGGTATGAGTCCTTTTACCCAATCAACAAATCGCCAAGAACGTCGTGAAGCAACTGTTTTAGTGAGTGAATTCTTTGAGAAAAATCGTGATGAATTTGATCGCTTATATGATGAATTAGTGAAAACACGTGATGCGATTGCGAAGGCATTAGGATTTAATGATTTTGTTGAATTGGGCTATTTGCGTATGAATCGCTTAGACTACAATCGTAAAGATGTTGAAATCTATCGTCAAGAAGTTTTAAAACATGTCGTGCCATTAGTATCAAAATTATATCAACGTCAACAACAACGATTAGGGTTAGATGCGTTGAAATCCTATGACTTAAATTTTGAGTTTGAAGACGGCAATGCTAAACCTAAAGGAACACCGGAAGAAATTTTAGCCAATGGTGTCAAAATGTACCATGAATTGTCACCAGAAACCGGTGAATTCATTGACTTTATGGTGGAAAAAGAATTATTGGATTTAGTCACTAAACCTGGTAAACAAAGTGGTGGTTATTGTACTTATATTCCAGATTTTGAGTCACCGTTTATTTTTTCTAATTTTAATGGTACTTCAGGCGACGTGGATGTTTTAACGCACGAAGCGGGACATGCTTTTCAAGTCTATTCTTCTCGTTGGATTGAGACGCCAGAAGTGGTATGGCCGACTTATGAGTCGTGTGAGATTCATTCGATGAGTATGGAATTTTTGCCTATCCTTGGATGGAACTATTCTTTGAAGAACAAACCTTGAAATACAAATATAGTCATTTGTTTGGCACTTTATCATTTCTACCATATGGTGTATTAGTCGATCATTATCAACATGAAGTATATGAGCATCCAGAAATGACACCTGCACAAAGACGTGCCACTTGGAGAAAACTAGAAAAAATGTACAATCCTTGGAAAGACTATGATGGCATTGAACTATTAGAAGAAGGTGGCTTCTGGTTCCGTCAAGGCCATATCTTTAATTCGCCATTCTATTATATTGATTATACTCTGGCGCAAGTATGTGCTTTACAATTCTGGAAACGAAGTCAAGTGGATCAAGATCCTAAAGCGTGGGATGATTATTTAGCGATTTGTCGAATCGGTGGTACTCAAAGTTTCAAACAAATTGTGAATAGCGCCAACTTATTGTCACCATTTGAAGCGGGAAGCTTAAGTGGGATTGTTAAGGAAGCGGACCGTTATTTAGAAAATATTGCGGAAGCGGACTTAGTAACGCCATCAGATGATCAATAATTGTGCTTAGCACCTTATTGCTTTCCAGCTACTTACAAAATATTCTTATTATACAATAGTAGACCAGTTAAATGAATTCTTTGCAGAAGAAGTTGACAACAGTGGTTTAAATTTGTGGTTAACAGCTAAATTTTTACGCAAAATAATCCATTAAATAGACATAGGGTCGACGGATGTTAAGCTTATTATATGTTAATTTCACACTGATTATTAAGATTTTTTGGTAAAACACACCGATTTTATTCGAAATTTAAACCATATTATTTTTACCTTCGTCCTTTTTATGTTATATTAAGGATATATGAGGAGGAATTTAACTTATGATTATAGGATTACCAAGAGAATTGAAGGCAAGTGAAGACCGAGTTGGTTTAACGCCAGCGAACGTTAGTGAATTAGTGAATGCTGGACATCAAGTCTTAGTCGAAACCAATGCCGGAGAGGGATCTGGCTTTTCAGATGAGGAATATGCAAAAGCAGGAGCGGAAATTAAAGCGACTGCGGCAGAAGTGTGGAAAGCTGAAATGGTGATTAAGGTAAAAGAGCCTCTTAAAGAAGAATTTGATTATTTCTATGAAGGTTTAATTTTATTTGCTTATTTACATTTAGCACCAGAGCTAGAATTAACACAAGCTCTATTAGACAAAGGTGTTATTGCGGTTGCTTATGAAACAATGGCTCATGAAGGAACATTACCTTTATTAATGCCAATGTCAGAAGTTGCTGGACGTATGGCTGTACAAATTGGAGCTAATTTCCTTGAGAAAAATAATGGTGGACCTGGTATTTTACTAGGTGGTGTTCCAGGCGTTCGTCGTGCGAATGTAACGATTATTGGTGGGGGAGTTGTTGGTCTAAACAGTGCTCAGTTAGCTTATGGTTTAGGTGCAAATGTTACGATTTTAGATGTGAACCCACAGCGTTTGGCAGAATTAGAACAAATTTTAGGCCATGGTGTGCAAACATTAATGTCAAATGAAGCTAATATTCATCGAGCAGTTGTGGACTCAGATGTTGTAATTGGTTCTGTCTTAATTGCCGGTCGTCGTGCACCAGTGTTAGTAAAAGAAGAAACAATTAAACAAATGCGTGAAGGTTCTGTCTTAATTGATATCGCCGTTGACCAAGGTGGTAACTTTGAAACAACGAGCCATGCAACGACACATAAAGATCCAACCTATGTAAAACATGGTGTGATTCACTATGCTGTTGCGAATATCCCAGGTGCTGTTCCAAGAACATCGACCATCGCATTAACGAATGCAACCTTACGTTATGCGAAACAAATTGCTGGTAGTGGAATTGAAGAAGCATCTCTTAAAAATGAAACTATCATGACGGGTATCAATACTTACCGTGGTAAATTAACATCTAAAGCAGTCGCAGACTCACAAGATAAAGAATTTACGAGTATTTTAGACTTAATTAAATAGAGAGCTTTTATCTTAAAGCATGGGGCAAGAAGTATGAAACACTTATGTTTCGACTTCTTGCTCATTTTTTGCATACAAATTATTATAAAAATTATTTATCAACAGAACAGATTATGATAGAATAGAATGGTATTAGTATTTTTTATAAGAGGAGGCAGGGAAATGGTTGAACTGATTGCAACAGTTGAGTCACTCCAACAAGCTGAAAACCTATTAAATGCAGGGGTAGATATTCTCTATTTTGGTGAGGACCAATTTGGATTGAGGTTACCTTACTCCTTTAGTCGTGAAGAGCAACAAGAGTTAGTGGCTTTAGCTCATCTGAAAGGTAAAAAAGTGAGTATTGCGGTGAATGCAATCTTTCATAATGAAGGAATTGAAAAAGTTCCTGAATATTTACAATTTTTAAAATCAATCAATGTGGATACGATTACAGTGGGAGACCCAGGAGTCGTACAAATTATGAAAAATCCTGATTTATTTATACCTTATCGGTATGATGCGCAAGTAATAGTGACAAGTAGTAAATCCATCAATTTC
Source organism: Globicatella sp. PHS-GS-PNBC-21-1553 (assembly GCF_033564055.1). Classification (NCBI taxonomy): domain Bacteria; kingdom Bacillati; phylum Bacillota; class Bacilli; order Lactobacillales; family Aerococcaceae; genus Globicatella; species Globicatella sp. PHS-GS-PNBC-21-1553. The sequence goes on along the minus strand of NZ_CP085470.1, from coordinate 180,785 downwards.
TGGGCTAAAAGAGGAGCGGTCGGTGCAGTTGTAGCTCGTGAGGTACCACGTGATTCTTTAGAAATACTAGCGCGCGAATCGTTGGTTCCGGTGGAATTTTTAGTTTATGGTGCGACTTGTATTCATCAATCTAAACGTCCACTACTGCAAAATTATTATAATTATATCGGCAAAAATGAAGCTGTGACGCGTGATCGTGGCTTATTTTTATCAGAACCACGCAAACCAGACAGTCATTATTCTATCTATCAAGATAGCAATGGCACTCATATATTTGCCAATAATGATGTCTTGTTAGCGAAATATTTACAAGACTTAGTCAATATGGGCGTGTCTCAACTCAAATTAGAAGGTATTTTCTCGCCAGGAACTAATTTTGTCAAGATTGCGCAATTATTTGTTGATGCGCGCGATCAAATTGAAGCTGGAACATTTGATGCGGAAGCCGCACAAAAATTAGAAGAAGATGTACGAACTTTACATCCAGCTAATCGTGGTCTTGATACAGGATTCTTCTTATATGAACCTGGATTTGTGAAGTAGGAGGAATAAGATGCGAACTATTACTAAAAAACCTGAAGTGTTAGCACCAGCTGGTACTTTAGAAAAATTAAAAACAGCTATTCATTATGGAGCGGATGCAGTTTTTATTGGTGGAGAGCAATTTGGATTACGCAGTCGTGCGGGGAACTTTGATTTTGATGAGATGTCAGAAGCGGTGCAATTTGCTCATAAACGCGGAGCGAAAGTATACGTTACAGCCAATATGGTAACCCATGAGGGGGATGAGCAGGGAGCCGATGAATTTTTCCGTCATCTAAGAGATATTGGGATTGATGCAGTGATTGTGTCTGATACCGCTCTAATGCAAATTTGTGTGGATGCAGCGCCTGGTTTACCAATTCATTTATCCACTCAAGCCTCAGCCGCTAATTATCAAAATTTAAATTTTTGGAAAGACGAAGGCTTAGAACGAGTGGTCCTAGCGCGAGAAGTTTCCATGGAAGAAATTAATGAAATGAAAGAACGTGTCGATGTAGAAATTGAGGCCTTTATACATGGGGCAATGTGTATTTCTTATTCTGGTCGTTGTGTTCTTTCGAATCATATGGAAAACCGTGATGCCAACCGTGGTGGCTGTTGTCAGTCTTGTCGTTGGAAATATGGCTTATTTGATATCGCTGTTAATGGTGACCGTCAGATGGTGGGCGCTGGTGAAGAAGGTATTGAAGAAAAATTCTCGATGAGTTCGGTTGATTTAGCGATGATTGAGCATATTCCGGATTTATGTGAAGCAGGCGTTGATAGTTTAAAAATTGAAGGGCGCATGAAATCCATTCATTATGTATCGACTGTCGCAAATGTTTATCGTGCGGCGGTTGATGCTTATTGTGCAGATCCTAATCACTATGAATTAAAACAAGAATGGGTTGATGAATTGTGGAAAGCGGCTCAACGTGAGTTAGCCACTGGCTTTTACTACAGTACTCCTTCAGAAAATGAACAATTATTTGGTAAACGACGTAAAATCCCTCAATATGGTTTTATTGGTCAAGTTTTAGACTATGATCCAACCACTCAAATTGCAACAATTCAACAACGTAATAATTTTAAAGTTGGTGATGATATTGAGTTTTACGGACCGGGTATGCGTCATTTTGAACAACATTTAACGGAATTATGGGATGAAGAGGGAAATGCGATAGAAGTGGCTCCTCATGCCATGATGATTTGTAAAATGAAAGTTAACCAACCAGTTGAAAAATTTGATATGATTCGTAAACGAAAATAAGAGGTCGGGCATAATCTTGATAAATTTAGTTAAGATTATTGTTCCTTCATTAAAAGCGCAGTGGTTGAGTGGCCTCAAACTGGTAAATTCAATCAATTTAGTGCTCGATAATTAAAAGCGCAGTGGTTGAGTGGTCTCAATCTGCGTCTTAATGACTTGCTTGAGACCTACTCAACTTTGCGGGGGTGGACAGACGAAGCGAAAACTATTCAATTTTCTACTTCTGGTCCAATCCCCTAAAAAACTCCCCTAGTAGCAACTTAAAAGTAAACTACTTTAGGGGAGATTTTTTGCGTTCAAATAGAAAATACTCTGTAGTAGTATTAGCTAATCCTATGCAATTCGTTGGAGTCGGACCTCTTTATAGGACAATTTTTGTTGTTTGCTTTATAATCAGGCGTATCAACTCTATCATTCGCCTCTATCTGATAGGCTATGTAGTAAAGTCCCAATAGTACCAGCTGTTTCATTCTTTAATCTACTACACAAACCTAATTTATATGCTATTGTTATTTTTCTACTTATTATTATTTTGTTGGTCTTTAATTTTTAGCTGTAGTTTAGCAAATGTACGGTTAATGTAAGGCATTAAGAAGTTATTTTCTTTAATCTCTGCAATTAACTGTGCTTTATTACAAAATTCAGCTGCTTTAGTAAAATCATCTGCTATGATTGCATTATCAGCCAATAATAAATACAATGAATCGATGCGTTGTAAATCTTTTGTTTGAGCAGATAGATGAACCGCATTTTCTGCATAAAAATTAGATTCCATTATCTTTAATAGATAGGAGTTTGAACGTGCAAGTCCAAATAAAATTTTAATCTGATAGTGTAAAAAATTTGTTTTATTTTCAACTAATTTTAGTGCTTTTTCAAAATATTCAATCGCTTCATTATAGTTTTCAAGCGAAAAATAATAATCAGCAACGGAATTTAATAAAATAATATGAAGTTCAAGGTCACCTAGTTCGGGGCGATTTTTATTTTCTAAGATACTAATCGCCTGTTCACAGTTTGCAATTGCTTCCTCGATAAGATTATAATTATTCGCTAAGATGATGGATTCTATCCATAGTTTATAAGTTGAACTGATTGGAGAAAAGCTTGCATCATTCACCACTTCTTTAAAGTAATGTTCGAGAGCTAAATATCTTTCTTCTTCAATAAAAGTATTTATTTTTTGTTGAAATTTTGGAATAGCAGACGTAATATTTTGCCCGACATCATCTACTTCACCAATCAAATAACCAACCGTTACATTCAGTTTTTGCGCTATTTTATGTAAAATTTTAATATCAGAATCGACTTCGTTTTTTTCGATTTTGGAAATCAGTCCCTGACTACAGATGTCTTTCGCAAGGTCTTTTTGTGTCATGTTTTTTTGGAGACGTAGTTTTTTAATTTTTTCCGCATAATTAATATCCATTTTAATCTACCTCCATTTAGTAATTTCAAATGGATTATATCGAAAAAACGCTTTAAATAGCAAGAAATTAGGTTTTTAATTGGTCATAATGAGATGAAACGAAATACGAGAGGCTGGGCATAAACTTGATAAAGTTAGTTAAGATATTGTTCATTAATTAATAGCGCAGTGGTTGAGTGGCCTCAACCTGCGTCTTTAATGAGGTTAAAGATAAATTTGGTAAACTTAATCAAGTTATTGTTATTAAATTAAAAGCGCAGTGGTTGAGTGGTCTCAATCTGCGTCTTTAATGACTTGCTTGAGACCTACTCAACTTTGCGGGGGTGGACAGACAAAGCGAAAATCATTTGATTTTCTACTTTTGGTCCACTCCCAACTGTGCGGGGGTAGGCCGACGAAGCGAAAATTGTTCAATTTTCTACTTCTGGTCTACGCCCTCGTTTTGCCTGATACAAAATTCGTAGAAAGTACTAGCAACTAGCGTCTTTTGTACCTTATTAATGACTATTGGGAAGGTGAGTAGGCAAGTCAGAGAATATCGCCATAATAAACGGCTTAGATTGGTTTTATTTACCTAAAATCTTCTGGGTATTAGCAAAATGCAATTTAGCTGTTTTATCTAATATTCTAGGGCCAAATTGTTTAACTAAACGTCTTCCAATCTGATCAACATTTAAACCCGCACCGGATGGTAGGATGATGTTGTAAGGTTTACCTAATTCAGTTAGCGATTCTAGAAAGGCAGCCCGTGCAATAATAGAAGCACAAGCAACTGCTAGGTGATGACTCTCGCCTTTTTTTCAAAATAAATTTTACCTTTATATGGATTCGCTTCGTTTTTTAAATATTGATAATAATTTTTTTCGCTAGTGAATTCATCAATTAAAATACCTTGTAATTGATTTTTTCATTGTCTGATAGTTTGGCCATTAATTTTTGTAAAGTAAAATTATGTAATGATACTTTGATGGCATTGGCATTACGTGTTTGATTGGCTTTATTGTATTTTTCAGGAGAACATATGGTTAAATGATAAGGCACACATTCTTTAATTTGCCAAGCCAGCTCAATAATTTGTTTATCAGTCAATAATTTTGAATCTTTAACTCCTAGTTCTTTCATTAACGGCTGCTTTTCTTTCGGTAAATAGACGGCACAAACGGTTAAAGCACCAAAATAACTGCCATTTCCTACTTCATCACTCCCAATGATCGTCCAATCAGCAAAATCATGAGGTAAATGAGTAGTGGCAGCGGTTTTTGACGAGGGTGTTTTTTGACTGGCAGTTCCCCAAATAGCGGCTTCATTTTCGGCTCCATGACCTTGAAAAAGAACTTTACCAGTTTGATACGCGGTAATGACAATGCCGTTTTTTTGGCACGGAAAATACTATAAGGAACTGGAGACTGCATATAATGTTGATAATGTGTGGCCATTTCCTTAATTTTTTCAGGACTTAATACGAGTGTTTGACTAGACAATCGAATCCCTCCTTATTTATAAATGCTCTTTTATTATATCATAGGGTTAGTAAAGATTGAATTATATATGAAACTTCTTAGAAAACGTGCAATAAACGCTGTTTTCTGATAAAATGTAGTGTATATAAAATACTACTATAGCAGAAGGGAAGAAGATTGTGAGCGAGAAACGTCGTTTTAATGTGACGATTGCTGGGCGACCTTATACAATTGTTGGTGAACGTTCAAACGAACACATGGAGGCAGTAGTTGAATTAGTGAATACTCAATTAAGTCAATTATCTGAATTAGCCCCTCAGTTATCTATTATGGATCACAGTATTTTAATGGCAGTCAATGCTGTCAGTGATCAACTCGTAAAAGAAGCTAGAATTATGGAATTAGAAGCAGAGCTTGAACAGTTAAAAGTGGCTTCAACATCATCTAAATTAAATGCTAATATTCCATATCGAAAATAATTTTAAAGAGGAGGCTGTCTGATGTTAACTTTTATAATTTTAATTATCTTAGCTTATAGTTTTTATACCGGATTTAGACGTGGTTTAGTAATGCAATTGATGCAATTATTAGGTTATGTTATTACTTTTATCTTAGCGACCAAATATTTTGAACCCTTATCTCAATATGTTGAGATGATTATTCCATTTCCATCCGTTCAGCAAAATACTAATTTGATATTTTATGATGAAGCACAAAGCTTCCTAGTAGACCAAGCATTTTATCGCGCTGTTACTTTCGTTGTTATTGGATTAATCGGTTGGTTATTGACGAAGTTTTTAGCCGTGTTTTTCACTAGAATTACATATTATAATGTTTTAAGTATTGTTAATTCTATTGGTGGTGGCTTAATCAATCTACTGATTGCTTTTGTCATGATTTATATCTTTTTATTTATTTTATCGTTAATTCCAATTGAGTTTATTCAACAACAGTTTGTTGATAATCCACTCGCTTATCGCATTGTTGCTGATACGCCTTTTCTATCAAAATGGGCGGCAGAAACGTGGTTAACGGTTAATCCTTTTGGATAAACAAATGATAAAGCTGGACAAAACTTTAAAAATTCTATTTAGTTCATCTGTTTATTTTATAGCGCAGTGAAGATGGTCTCAAACTGTGTCTGAAAGAGGCTGGTCATCAACTTAAAAATTCTATTTGGTTCCAGCTGATTATTTTATAGCGTAGTGGTGAGTGGTCAGACGAAGCGAAAATCAATTGATTTTCAACTTCTTGCCCACTCCTTTATTGTCTTTTTGAAGGAGAGTGTCCGATGAGTTCCAATACAAAAATTTATGAAACATTAGAATTTGCTAAAGTACAAGCACAAGTACAACAATATATTCAAACAGAATTAGGAAAAGATAAAGTACAAGCCATGCGGATTAGTGCGGATTTAGATCAACTTGAAGAATGGCAACTAGAAACTGAACAGGCATTAGGCATTTTAACACAACGTAAAGTCATGCCGATACCTCGTTTAAATAATTTAGCACCGGCTTTAAGACGTTTAAAATTAGAAGCCAGTTTAAATGCACTGGAGATTGCACAAGTAGGTCGCCTGTTAAAAACTATCAAACAATTAATTACTTTTTTTGACGAGTTGGCTGAGGATGATAAAGTTTATCCGGCTTTATCAAAGTGGGTCGATCAATGTGTTCATTTGCCTCAAATTGAAAAATTAATTGAACAATCGATTACTGAAGAGGGTAATGTACTGTCGACTGCTTCCACTGAGTTAGCTTCAATTCGTCGTCAACAAACACAAACTGAAGAACAAATCCGTAATCAATTAAATCAATTAGTCAAATCAAAAGCGAGTCAACTATCCGATACATTAGTGACCATGCGTAATGATGTGTATGTTTTACCGGTTAAAGCAGAATACCGTAATCAATTTGGCGGCCGTATTCATGACCAAAGTAGTACGGGGCAAACGCTCTATATTGAACCACAAGCAGTGATGGTATTAAATCAAAAACGTTCTGAATTATTAGTGGCTGAACGTAAAGAGATTGAGCGTATTTTGATGGAAATTTCAGTCGAATTGATGCCGCATTATGAATCTTTAAAACACAATCAATTAATGGTTAGTGAATTAGATTTTATTCAAGCAAGAGCAGAACATGCTCGTGCGTTCGAGGCAGTAAAGCCGAAATTTTCAGTGGATAATCATGTAGCGTTGTGGCAAGCACGGCACCCCTTAATAGATGCTAAAGATATTGTAGCCAATGATATTATTATCGGAGAAGAGTATCGTGCTCTGATTATTACGGGGCCTAATACTGGTGGGAAAACCATTCTCTTAAAAACGCTAGGTTTACTACAAATGATGGCGCAAACGGGATTGCATATTCCAGCTGATCGTGGAAGTCAAGTGGGTGTCTTTGACGATATTTTTGCAGATATTGGAGATGAACAGTCGATCGAGCAAAGTTTATCGACGTTCTCGAGTCACATGACCAATACAGTCCGTATTTTAGAACAAGCGACTTATCAATCGCTAGTACTCTTTGACGAATTAGGTTCAGGTACCGATCCGCAGGAAGGGGCGGCTTTGGCGATGGCGATTTTGAATTATTTCCGTAAAGTCGACGCGACGGTCATGGCGACTACACACTATCCTGAACTCAAATTATATGCACACGATACGCCAAAAACCATCAATGCCAGTATGGAATTTGATGTCACGACATTATCGCCAACTTATCGTCTATTAATTGGTGTGCCAGGCCGTAGTAATGCTTTTGACATATCTCAACGTTTAGGACTACGAGCGGATATTTTAGAAGAAGCACGTGGAGGCATTGACACTGAAACTCAGTCCGTCAATGAAATGGTAGCGAATTTAGAGCGGGAGCGTCGCGAAGCTGAGTTAGCCCATGAAGAAGCTTTAGAACAGCTTGCTTTAGCTGAACAACTTCATAAGGACTTACGAACAGAGTATAATCGTTGGTTAGAACAAAAAAATCAAATCGTTGAAAAAGCTAAACAAGAAGCGAACGAAAAAGTAGAAGACGCTAAAAACCAAGCGGAAAAAATACTTCAAGAAATTCGTGAGTTACAATTAGAACAAGGTAGTCGTGATAATATTAAGGAACATGTCTTAATAGATAAGAAAAAAGCCTTTGATGATTTGAAAATGCCAGAAAACCTTAAGAAAAATAAAGTACTTCGTCGTGCGAAACGTCAACGCCAATTTCATGAAGGCGATGATGTCGAAGTCATTTCTTATGGACAACGAGGTACTATTGTTGAACAGACAGGTGCCGAAGAATATATTGTCCAAATGGGTATCTTGAAGATGAAAGTAAAAGCTGATGAATTAGAACCATTGGATAAAGTGGAATCGAAAGTAAAAGTGAACGTTCAGCGTAGCGCAGGTCCGAAAGTACAAACCACCTTGGACTTACGTGGCGAACGCTATGAAAATGCCTTACATCGCTTAAGTCAATATTTAGATAGTGCCTTATTATCGCATCACCCAATGGTGACCATCATTCATGGAAAAGGCACAGGAGCCCTCAGACAAGGGGTTCGTGAAGCTTTAAAACGCCATCCACAAGTCGATCATTTTGAATATTCAGCGCCGAATGCTGGCGGCAATGGTTCAACCGTGGTCTATTTTAAATAATTTAGCGAAGTCAAAATTATCACTCAATATTAATAAAATAGTTTATCGATCAATCTTGAGAGTCATTTCTCATTAGGTACTCTTTTTCGCTGACGTACATCAATTTTAGAATACAAAAACGAGCAAGCTCTCAGCAATAAAGAGTTTGCTCGTTTATTTTATTGGATTATTTACTTAGTTTAGTACGATTAAATTATGTTCTTTTCAATGACTAAGTTTAAAAGATTAGTATTCGAGTCATTAATAACACTGCAATAATTATATGGTATGCTGATTGAGATAGAACCTTGTTCGAATTCACGTCAAAGTACGAAAATTTGTGATGGAACTAGGTGATTATTCTAAGTACATAAGTTTAGGCTAGAAAAATAGGGTAACTAACTTGAGTAAGCTATTTATGTTAGACAAATAGGTGATTATCCTTCGTAAAACAAATAATCGCTAGCAAATTCAGATTCACTGGTCATCATAATTCCTAAGTTACGATAAGATTCTTCATCAGATTTTGCTGGAATGACCGTACTATGAGCTTGTAATGTTTTTAATTTATCGAGTTGCTTTAAAGCCAAGTCAGCAGTGGGGTTGGTAACGGCTGAAATACTTAATGCAATTAGAATTTCATGGGTATTTAAAACATGATTACGGCGTTTTAAATATGTACTATTTAAATCGTCAATCGCTTTTAAAATCATTGGTGTTAATAAATGTAAATCATCACTGATATTGGCTAAAGCTTTAATCGCATTAAGAACACACGCAGCCGAAGCCGTCATCATTTCACTGCTTTTACCGGTTATAATGGTCTGATTTGGTAACTCAATGGCTACAACCGGAACGCCTTCTTTTTCCGCTTTTTGCAGTGAGGCCGCAACTACTGGACGATCATCAGTTGTCAATGCCATTTCGTCCATAATTAATTTACTTCTTTGAGCAGTTGCGAGGGTAGCAGTCCCTTTTTTATAAGCGGTTTGAGATTCAAAATAGCGTCGAATAATTTCTTGTTTAGCGGCATCTTCCACGACATTTTGGTCAGTAATCGCAAACCCTACTCGGTTGACGCCCATGTCCGTAGGGGAGTGGTATTCAATTTCGGCACCGCCATTAATACGTGTTAAAATTCTTCTTAACAATGGGAAAGCCTCAATATCTCGGTTGTAATTGACCGTTGTTTCGCCATAATGCTGTAGGTGGAAGGTGTCGATCATATTGACATCTTCTAAGTCAACCGTAGCGGCTTCATAAGCGATATTTACTGGATGGTCGAGAGGTAAGTTCCACACAGGGAAAGTTTCGAACTTGGCATAGCCAGCTGAATGACCATGTTGTACTTCATGGTAAAGTTGATTTAAGCAAGTAGCTAATTTACCACTATTTGCTCCTGGTGCAGTTACAACAACTAAAGGTTTAGTGGTTTTGATATATTCATTTTGACCATAGCCTTCTTCTGAAACAATAGTATCAATATCCATCGGATAACCTTGAGTATGCCCATGTGTGTAAACTTTAATTCCGCGACGTTCTAACTTAGTTTTTAATTGTTGTGCAGGTGATTGGCCAGTAAAGCGAGTAATGACAACACTGTTGACACTTAAATCCCAATGACGTAAATCATCAATTAATTTTAATAAATCTTGGTCATAGGTAATTCCATAATCGCCACGAACTTTGTTACTTTCAATGTCTCCGGCATAAATACAAATGATAATTTCAGCTTGTTCACGTAAACGGTATAATAGCTTAATTTTACCGTCTGGATCGAAACCAGGTAAAACTCTAGATGCATGATAATCCCCGATTAATTTTCCACCAAACTCGAGGTATAATTTATCATAATGATTAACACGTTCCATAATGTATTGACTTTGTTCATCAAGATACTTTTCACTATCAAATCCAATTTTCATATTATCATTCCTCTCGCTATAACTCATTTAACCATTGTACCAAAATTAATCTAAAATAAAAGTCCTATAGTTGGGTAAAAACGAAAAAATATTTTTGGTTCCATCTATTTTATGTTAGCACTGTGGTTGAGGGGATCAAACAGATTCTAAAGTCGACTATCATAAACTTGATCAATTCAGCCAAGTTATAGTTCGTTTATTTGATAGCGCTGTGCTAGTGTAGTTATTCGCTATCCTAACACGATGTCAATTAACCTCAAATATTATTTTAAAAAATATAACATAAGGTTCCAATATGAATTTCAACTTTTTCAAAATCATTCGCTACTAATAGTTGAATCATTTACTGTTGGACGTACTTTTTATTTCATGATGGCATTAAGCGAGAATGATCGCTAATACTTGAAGATTGATGAGAGATCAAGCTTGATTAGTGCTTGAAACTATCCGGTTATTTTGTTAAAATGTAAAACATAATATGAATGCGATGAAGAGAAGAGTAGTCAACGCTTTTTCAGAGAGAAAACAGTCGGTGAAAGTTTTCATAGTTGATGAAGGTAGCTTGGAGCTTTAAAGTGTGAACTAATAGTAGTACTTTACGCAGAAGATACTGTGTTAACAACATGGAGAGATACTCGGATTAGTGTCTAAAATTAGGTGGTACCACGTTATTTAAACGTCCTTTGTTCAACAAGGGGCGCTTTTTTATTTTTAAATAATTAGCAACTAACTTAATCAATAAATCGCAATGAATGAAAGAAAGGAAGTTTCTTATGAAAAAAGAAATGTCAACCAAATATAATCCGCAAGCGGTAGAAGCGGGAAAATATCAACAATGGGTTGAATCAGGTGTCTTTAAACCTTCTGAAGACCCGAAGGCGGAACCCTATTCAATTGTCATCCCACCACCAAATGTCACTGGTAAATTACACTTAGGTCATGCTTGGGATGTAACGTTACAAGATATGATTATCCGACAAAAAAGAATGCAAGGCTATGATACTTTATGGTTACCAGGTATGGACCATGCTGGTATTGCGACTCAAGCTAAAGTGGAAGAAAAATTAGCTAAAGAGGGGATTAGTCGTCATGATTTAGGTCGTGAAAAGTTCATCCAACAAGTATGGGACTGGAAAGAAGAATATGCTCAAACTATTCGTCAACAATGGGGTAAAATGGGCGTTTCTTGTTGATTACTCTCGTGAACGTTTTACTTTAGATGAAGGTCTTAATAAGGCTGTCAATCGTGTCTTTGTTGAGTTATACAAAAAAGGCTTAATTTATCGTGGTGAGTATATTATTAACTGGGACCCGAAAGCGATGACTGCTTTGTCAGATATTGAAGTCATTCATAAAGACATTGAAGGAGCATTTTATCATATTAATTATCCGGTTGTGGGTAGTGATGAAGTATTAGAAATTGCGACAACACGTCCAGAAACCATGCTCGGTGATACGGCAGTCGTTGTTCATCCTGAAGATGAGCGTTATCAACATCTAATAGGTAAGACCGTGATGTTACCATTAATGAATCGTGAAATTCCAATTATCGCCGATGATTATGTCGATGTAGAATTTGGAACGGGAGCGATGAAAGTAACACCCGCTCATGATCCAAATGACTTTGAATTAGGCAATCGTCATAACTTGCAACGTCTAAATGTAATGAACTTAGATGGTTCAATGAATGAAAAAGCTGGTCAATATGCTGGAATGGACCGCTTTGTTGCACGTAAACAAATCATTAAAGACCTTGAAGAATTAGGATTAATGGTTAAAATTGTAAGCCATCCACATAGTGTCGGACACTCTGAACGTAGTGGAGCGGTTGTGGAACCAATATTATCGACGCAATGGTTTGTTAAAATGAAGCCATTAGCTGAAAGAACCATTCAAAATCAATCTGAAGAGGATGCGGTGTCATTCTTCCCACCACGCTTTAACCAAACATTCTTAACTTGGATGGAAAATGTTCACGACTGGGTTATCTCTCGTCAATTATGGTGGGGACATCAAATTCCTGCTTGGTATCATAAAGAAACCGGCGAAGTCTATGTAGGAGAAGTTGCTCCTGAGGATGAAGAGAATTGGGAACGTGATAAAGACGTCTTAGATACTTGGTTCTCTAGTGCTTTATGGCCATTTTCTACCATGGGATGGCCAGAAGAAACAGCCGATTTTGACCGTTATTTCCCAACTAGCACATTGGTAACCGGATATGACATTATCTTTTTCTGGGTGAGCCGGATGATTTTCCAATCATTAGAGTTTACTGGTCGCCGACCATTTAATAATGTCTTATTACACGGTTTGATTCGTGATAGCGAAGGGCGTAAAATGTCTAAATCACTTGGTAATGGGATTGATCCAATGGACGTCATTGATGAATTTGGAGTCGATGCTTTACGTTGGTTCTTAGCCAATGGTTCGGCTCCGGGACAAGATGTTCGTTATAGTGAAGAAAAATTAGCAGCGGCTTGGAACTTTATTAATAAGATTTGGAATGCGAGTCGTTTTGCTTTGATGAATGTTGGCGAGATGACCATTGAAGATATTAACATTGGTGAAGATTTAACATTGGCAGACCGTTGGATTATGGCACGTTTACAAAATGTGATTGAAGATGTGACGCGTCTTTTTGATAAATTTGAATTCGGAGAAGCAGGTCGAGTACTTTATCATTTTATTTGGGATGATTTTTGTGACTGGTATATTGAAATGACGAAAGAACAGTTACAAGATGATTCACGTGATAATACTACTACCAAATCGATTTTAGTCCATGTTTTAGATAATATTTTAAAATTATCTCACCCAATTATGCCATTCGTTACAGAGGAAATATGGCAACAAATCGCCCCAGCAGGTGAATCAATTGTGGTGGCTAAGTATCCAATAGTGGATGAAAACTATCGTGATGCTCAATCAGAAAAAGCAATGGAACAAGTTATGGAGATTATCCGCGCAGTGCGCATGATTCGCAATGAAATGAATACGCCATTATCTAAGAAAGTGGACCTATTCATCAAAGCGAATGATGAAGCGACAATGGATTTATTAACAGCCAATAAAGCTTATATTGAACGCTTCTGTAATCCTGAAGCATTAGAAATTGCCTTAGCTCCGAACGCACCAGAAGAAGTGGTGTCTCAAACATTACCATTTGCACAAATTTTAATGCCGCTAGCAGGCTTAATTAAAATCGAAGATGAAATCAAACGTTTAGAACAAGAAGTAGTGAAACTTGAAAAAGAAGTGGATCGCGTTGTTAAAAAATTAAGTAATCAAGGTTTCGTAGCCAAAGCCCCAGCAGCAGTAGTGGAAGCTGAACGTGCAAAACAAGTTGATTATGAACAACAATTAGCAGCAGTCCAAGAAAGAATCGCGCATCTTCGCCAATTATAGACTAGGCATCATTCAATCAAGTTGATAATCGATAATCAAAAGTACAATGGTTGAGTGCCCTCAAACCGCGTCTTAAGATAGCTGAGAATAATCTTGAAAAAATCAGACAAGTTATTGCGCGCTAATTATAAGCGCAGTGGTTGAGTGCCCTCAAACCGCGTCTTAAAGACTTGTTTGAGAGCCACTCTCAACTTCTACAAAGAAGAACAGATGAAGCGAAAATTTATGGATTTTCTAGTTCTGGTTCACTCCTAAAACCGTTTGTTAAACTGTATCAATACTTTTAATAGTATGTTGTATTTTTATGGATACGACATACTATTTTTTATGCCTTAATATAATGGTTTTTTCACAAAGTTTGATTAAATGTTAAATGGCATAAAACCTTGATATTAAAGCGTTATTCTGGTTATTATAGCGAAATATAAAATTATTTTATGCTATTTTGGAATTATTCTTATTTACCTTAAAACACACAAACTTGTGAAATAATGTGTTATAGTTAGAGAGTAAAAACTGATAAGGAGGTCAACATGAAAAAATCAATTCTATATAGTTTGTTTTTGGTAGTCGTGGTGGCCTCTTTAATGATGGGACCTGAAAATTTAAGATTTGAAAGTTTATTTCAAGGGGATGAGCGTTCACATTTAATCTTTTGGCAAGCGCGCGTGCCACGAACCATTAGCATTATTTTAGCGGGGAGTAGTATGAGTTTAGCCGGTTTATTAATGCAAGTCATTTCGCAAAATCGGTTTGCAGCACCTTCTACTGTGGGGACAGTTGAAGCTGCCAAATTAGGCTTGTTATTGAGTTTATGGTTATCGCCAGAGGTAACGATTGGTAGCAAAATGTTAGCTTCATTTACAAGTGCGATAGTGTTTACTTTATTCTTTTTTATGCTGATTGCTAGAATTAAAGTGAAAGAAGCTTGGACCATTCCTTTATTTGGAATGATCTTCGGTCAATTAATTAGTTCATTTGCATCCGCGATTGCTTATCATTTTGATCTAGTGCAAAGTATCAGTTCATGGCAACAAGGCAATTTTGCTTTAATTCAAAAAGGAAGCTATGAATGGTTGTGGTTAACATTGATTGTACTGATGTTCTTACCATTGATAGTTCGCCCTTTAACGATTATGCAATTAGGACGTTCCGCTTCACAAAACGTTGGCATTCATTATGATGCGATGCGTTATTTAGTCATTGCTATTGTCGCTTTAATATCAGCGGTTAATGTAATGACTGTTGGGACTTTACCATTTATTGGGGTCATCATTCCTAATTTAGTACGGCTATTTTATTCGGACAATTTACAAAAATCAGTTCCTATGGTAATGATTAGCGGCAGTCTATTTGTTCTTGTTTGTGATTTAATGGCACGGTCATTGATTCGTCCTTATGAAATCCCAGTTTCGGTTATTATCTCGGTATTGGGTGGTTGTCTCTTCTTATGGATTGTTTTAAGAAGAAGGGAATGGCAATCATGAAAAAGCGCGTAGTGACTTTATTAATTTTAGTATTAGGATTCAGTTTGCTTTATATTGGATTGGATTTCTTTCAATTAACCGCTTATGTTCAAAAAGCAAGATTAACCAAGTTACTGAGCTTTTTAATCGTTATCTTGTTGATTGTGCCTCCAACCATTGTCTTTCAAACAATTGTCAATAGTCGTTATTTATCACCAAGTATCATCGGTATGGATGCTGTGTATGTTTTAATCCAATCCCTTATTTATTTTATGGGGTATCATTATTTAAATCAGTTGATGAATCATTCGCTTATCTTATTTTTAATTCAAATAGGACTAATGCTTAGCATCTGCTACTTATCATTATATCTTGCCAAAATTAACTGGCTATCAACGGTTAATGAATCGATATGGTTAATGATTGGAATGATTTTTGGTACCGTTTTACGAAATTTGAGTACCTTTTTTCAAGTATTAATGGATCCTAATGAATATTTAGCTTTACAAAGCCGTTTGTTTGCTTCTTTCCAATCTGTTTCTAAAGAATTACTTGGGATTGCCTTTATAATTGCGATACTATCGAATGCTTACTTATTTTATAAACGTTATTTATTGGATGTCTATCATTTAGGCAAAACCACTGCTTTAACATTGGGTGTGGATATTCAAAAAGAAACTAAGCGCTTTTTGTTATTGATTGTTTTGATGTTAGGTACCGCTACTGCCTTTGTTGGGCCTCTGACATTTTTAGGTTTTATGGTAGCTAATATTACCTATTATTTAACACCTAAACACCATCATTTAGAACGATTAACGATTGGTATTTTGTTTGGGTTGGTGATGATATTAAGCGGACAGCTATTAATTGAACGTGTTTTAAATTTGCAATTTAATTTAAATATTATGATTGAAGGTATCGGTGGTTTGATGTTTTTCCTATTATTATTTAAGAAAGAGAGGGTTTTAAAATGATTATCACCAATATTACTAAAGGCTATCTTCATGGCGCCAAGAAGCAAGTGGTTTTAGATGATGTCGTCTTAGAAATCCCTAAAGGAAAATTATCTGCCATTATCGGACCCAACGGAGCAGGTAAGACCACCTTACTGAATATTATGAGTCGTTTGGAGCAAGCTGATGCAGGAACCATTACGTTGGATCAAAAAGGCTTAAGTGAATGGTCTCGAGATTCATTTGCTAAAAGAGTGTCAATCTTAAAGCAACAATCACATTTTGACGTTAAGCTGACAGTACGCGAATTTGTTGAATTTGGACGTTATCCCTATAGCAAAGGTAAACTAACAGCTGAAGATAGAACCAAGGTTACTGAATGTTTAAATTACTTGAATCTTTCCGAAATGTCTGAACGCTACATTGATGAATTATCAGGTGGTCAACGTCAACGGGTGTTATTGGCGATGATTATGGCACAAGATACGGAATTTGTATTATTGGATGAGCCACTAAACAATTTAGACATTAGTCAAACCATTAGCTTGATGAGTTTATTAAAAAAACTAGTCGTACAATATCAAAAACGGATTGTGATGATTGTGCATGATATTAACATTGCTGCCCAATTTGCTGACTATGTCATTGCGATGAAAGAGGGCAAAATTTATGCTCAAGGTTGTGTTAATGAGATCATGACTCCAACGATTTTAGAACCATTGTATGGGATAAAAGTTGAACGAATTGAACACTATCCGTATCCCATTATTAATTTTTATGATGATTCAGAACTATAAAGAAAAAGGAGAATATTATGAAAAAAATTGTCATTGTATTATTAGGAATAGTAAGTTTATTAGCAGGTATGGGAAAAGTTCAAGCAGCAGCAGTGAAGGTTACCGATAGTTTGGGAACTGAATTGGTTTTTGAGCAGACACCTGAACGGGTAGTCGTGTTAGGATATTCAGAATACGATACTTTGAAAGCTTTAGGTCTAGAGGAATTAGTCGTGGGTGCACCTAAAAAGAACGTTCCCGCATATTTAGGTGCATTACCCGAAAAAATCACCGATATCGGTTCTTTAAAAGAGCCAAATTTAGAAACTATTGCCGAATTAGCACCGGATTTAATTATTGCAACGGGGAGAACAGCAGCTTTAGCAGAAGAGTTGAAACAAATTGCGCCTGTATTTGTCAATCGTTTAGATAATGTTAATTTTTGGGAATCCTTTAAATCCACAAACTTAAATTTAGCAACCATTTTTAATCAAACTGAAAAAGCTGAAGCGGTGATAACGAGTCTTGAAGAAAAAGTAGAACAAGTTAAACAGACGGTTGCCGATCAAAATCAAACAACTTTAGTGTTAATGTTAAATGAAGGGAATCTCTCTGCCTTTTCAGCTAATTCTCGCTTTGCTTTAATTTACCAAATATTTGGTTTTAAAGCTGTAGATGATAATATTGAAGATGGGACTCATGGCCAAGAAGTGAGTTATGAAGGTATTTTAAGCTTAAATCCTGAACGTATTTTTTACTTGGATCGTACGGCAGCTATTGGCGGTGATAAAACTAAAAATGCTGACTTCCTTACAAATGAATTAATCGCGCAAACAACAGCCAGTCAAAATGATGCGATTAATGCTTTAACGAGTGATTTATGGTACTTAACTGGCGGAGGGTTAGAATCATTATCACTGCAAATAGATGAAATTGAAGCCTTCATTCAATAGTATCGTTTCAACTTTGACACGCAATTCAATATAAAGGAAAATATTTAAAGACAAATAGATTTTTTGAATTGAAAGATAGGTTAAGAAGTGAAAAGTTAAATTTTTGCTTCTTGCCTATTTTCTGTGTTTTGGGAGTGGGCAAGAAGTAGAAAATCAGTTGATTTTCGCTTCGTCTGTCCACCCCCGCACAGTTTGAGGCCACTCAACCACTGAGCTTTGAATTAAGTAGATATGCCTGAACAGAATTTAAAAAGTTTTTTGCCCAGCCTCGTTTATTTTAATGTTCATTTGGTAGTCTAATTTTAACTATAAAATTCTCGAAATATTGATTCGATTTCTGTTTGTAGATGTCGAATTGAATAAAGTAGCAAAACCTTTATCATTTATAACTATTTGGTCATTCGAAATCTACTTTATCGACTTTTTAAATCATTATTGAAGTAATCTTTATCAAGATATGGCATAATATGATTAGGATTTGATTATATCAGCCAGTTATGTAAAAAGTAGCTTAAATAACAGATGCTTCAGTAAAAACTAAATTGCTGATTGTTAATATAGCCTTATGATGGCGTAACTTAATGAATCAGTTCAACCACTTGATGAAATGGGTTAGTGAAAGTTAAGATGCATTTTAAACTTGGAATGTTAATTTGACTATCTAATAACATAACGGGTGGGTTCTTAAAACTAAATCAATAGCCTTAATTTGAAGCTAATGTGTAACTAAGTTTGCTAACGGAGTCAGCGATAGTCAGTATGATAAAACAAAAAGTGTTTAGGCAGATGGCAACGTTAATTAGCGGAGGACATTAGGCGGCATCATTGACATGGTTTTATGTGGCATTTTGATGATTTAGTCACAAGATAATGAGATAATCAACAATAATAGAATCAATAGATGGAGTGAAGTGAATGCAAGAAAGAAATAGACGTTTAGGAACGGCACCGATTGGACAATTGTTAGTACAATTTTCAATTCCAGCAATTATCGGGATGGTCGTGAATGCTTTGTATAATATTATCGATCGAATATTTATTGGTAATGCTCCTGACTTGGGAGCTAATGGGTTAGCAGGAATTACTATCGGTTTTCCTATTATGATTTTACAATTATCAATCGGCTTACTTTTTGGGGTCGGAGGCGCTACTTTATTTTCGATACGATTAGGTGAACGCAATGAAAAAGGGGCAACCCAAGCATTAAATACCGCTTTTGTATTGTTAATTACATCAGGAGCATTATTTATGATGATTGGTACGATGTTTTTAGAGCCATTATTAGTATTATTTGGTGCCAGTGAGACCGTTTTACCTTATTCAACAGCCTATATGCGCGTTATTTATTTTGGATCTATTTTTCAAATTTTAGGATTAGGGATGAATAATTTTTTACGTGCTGATGGACAGCCTAAATTAGCAATGATGACGATGTTTTTTGGAGCAGGTACAAATATTATCTTAGACCCTATTTTTATTTTTGGTTTGAAGATGGGCATGGCTGGTGCTGCTTGGGCAACGATTATTTCTCAGTTTATTTCCATGAGTTGGACCTTATTTTATTTTATGAATCCTAAAAATACTCATCATATTCGTTTAAACCAATTGAAGTGGAATTGGCAAGATGTCTTGAATATTATGGCATTAGGAATGCCAAACTTTTTAACTAATATTGGGAGTTCGATTCTTAATTTAACCCTTAATAAAACATTATTGATATATGGAGGAGATATTGCTGTTTCCGGAATGGGTATCGTCAACAGTATTACAACTTTCTTGGTGATGCCAGTGATTGGGATTAATCAAGGGGTGCAACCGATTGTTAGTTTTAACTTCGGTGCCAAACAATACTCGCGTATCATTACTGCTGAAAAATTAGCCATAATGGCAGCGACAGTGGTTACGACAGGCGGATGGATTCTGACTCGCTTATTCCCAGAGCTTATTATTGGTTTGTTTAATAAGAGTCCTGAATTAATGGCTTTTACTAAACCAGCATTACACGCGTGGTTATTATGTTTACCGGTAGTTGGATTTCAAATATTGGGAGCCAATTTCTTCCAAGCGATTGGTAGTTCAAAAAAGCGATGTTCTTAACATTGACCAGACAATTGATTTTCTTAATTCCTGCAATTATCATCTTTTCTCAATTATGGGGATTACAAGGGATTGTGTATGCTGCACCTTTTGCAGATGCGTTAGCTTTTATTATTACGGGTTATACTTTTTATAATGGTATTCAATATTTAAAGCATCGACCAAATAGTAAATTTGAGGAGGTTCTATAATGGAAATAATAGCGATTAATGCATTAACCGATAATTATATATGGGTGATCAAAGAAGCTAATGGAGCGATTGTCGTTGATCCTGGAGAGGCTCAACCGGTGCTTGATTTTTTAACAGAGCATCAATTACCTTTAACTGCGGTACTCATTACCCATCATCATGACGATCATACAGGTGGGGTGAAAGAGTTGTTATCAAACTATCCTGACGCACCTGTCTATGGGCCAGTTGAAGTAGAAGGAATGACTTATATAGTCGCTGATGGTCAGCAGTTTGAAATCAATCAACATCAATTTAAAGTTAAAAAAACAGCTGGTCACACGGCAGAACATATTAGCTTTTTAATGGATGATCAACACCTATTTTGTGGTGATGCTTTATTTTCGGCAGGTTGTGGACGAGTCTTCACTCAAGATTATCAAGCGCAATATGATGCACTAAAATATTTTGAATCATTAGCTGATGAAGTCAAAGTTTATGCTGGTCATGAATATACCTTGACTAATTTAAGATTTGCGAAAAGCATGGAACCCGATAATTTAGTTTTACAATCAGCTTTACAATTGGTTGAGCAATTGCGGTCGGATAACCTTAAGACCTTACCTTCTACCATTGGTTTAGAGCGAGACATCAATTTATTGATGATGGCGCCTAATTTAGAAAGTTTCATCGAATTAAGAAAGGCAAGAGATAACTTTTAAAGGCGATATTATTTTTTAGCAAAAATGAGGTGATAAATATGGATTTAAAAATGTTTAAGGGACTCGTTAAAGGGCCAGTGATACCGACGATTATTGAAATTGAAGGGCGATTATTTCCTAAAAATGCCATCCAGACCTTACCACTTTATTATCTGGCATTTGAACAAGATAATCTTGAATTGTATCAAATGAACTCGTTCTTTCAAAAAAGAATTCTGAGCCACTCCTTTGCTTGAGGTACGATCAAATCGAATCATTTGAACTCGGTATCTCCCAAAAAATGGAAATTGTCTATTCTTCACCTAGTGAAAATACGTATTTAACAGTTCAAATAGTGTTAAAAGATCAACAAAGCTTAATCTTTGAATGTGAAGATGTCAGTGTTGCAGCTCAACTTCCACCGTTCTTAGAGCAACAACATATCTCTTTAATAGACCCATTAGGCATAGTATTTTATTTTCAGCAAAATGAAAGTTATCATGAGACAGTAGGTAAATTACTTGATACACTCAATGAAAATAGGTAACAATTTTCAAAATTGCGTCTCATACATTTAAAATATTTCATCAACTCATTTATTGTAGTGAATCATTATTAAAACAGCTTTAGTTTGAAAATAATGATTCTTTTTTTACGCTTATATGAGAGAAAACAATGAAAATAGAAAAAGCCATAAACAGATTGTAAACGCTATCAGAAATGTGGTATAATAAGTTATCATCAAATTTTGTAAGTTGGTGAATCCATTATGTAAAAAACACGTAAAACATTATATTTTCATGAGAAAAAAATTAACTTTCGTTTACATGGTCATAATTTAATATTATAATGAAAATATAGTTTTATTTAAGGGGGATGATTTAAATCGACACTACATTAATGGCTAACATGACCAATCATGTTTATTTTTTTAATACCGGCGTTCATCGAGATGCTTATAAATTTCTAGGTAGCAAAAAAACAATGGTTAACGATCAATCAGGCTATTTATTTTCAGTTTGGGCACCTAATGCTTATAATGTTTTTCTCACTGGTGATTTTAACCACTGGGATCGAACGCAAATGGAGCGTTTAGAAGGCGGTGTTTGGAGTGTTTTCGTAGCGAATGCTACTCCAGGGCAGTGTTACAAATATGGTATTGATCACGGTAATGGCTATATTGAATATAAGATGGATCCTTTTGGCTATCGCTTTGAAATTGCACCGAAAGATGCCACTATTATTGAAGATTTGCCAGATTTTAATTGGACTGACGGTCAATGGATGTCTCGTCGGGAACGTGTGAATAAATTTGAACAACCCTTAAATATTTATGAAGTTCATGCAACGAGTTGGAAACAACATCCGGACGGTCGCTATTATACTTTAACTGAGTTAGCTGATAGTTTAATCCCTTATGTAAAAGAGATGGGATATACTCATATCGAATTAATGCCGATTATGGATCATCCACTGGAAGCTTCTTGGGGTTATCAAATTACAGGATATTATGGTCTTTCTGGACGGATGGGGCGTTTCAGTGAATTAAAATATTTTGTTAATTTAGCACATGAAAATGGGATTGGGGTATTTTTAGACTGGGTTCCGGGTCATTTCTGTCGCAATGCCTATGCTTTAGCTTATTTTGATGGGACGCCGACTTTTGAATACCAAGATGTTAATCGAGCAACCAATGTTGGCTGGGGGACTTTAAATTTTGATTTAGGCAAAACACAAGTTCATAGTTTTCTTATTTCGAATGCTATGTTTTGGCTAAAAGAATTTCATATTGATGGTATCAGAGTGGACGCCGTTTCGAATATGATATTTCTTGATTTTGACCAAGGTCCTTGGACACCAAATATTTATGGTGGTAATGAAAACCTTGAAGGGATTGGGTTTTTAAGAAAACTAAATCAAACAGTTCATGAAGAATTTCCAGGCGTTTATATGATGGCTGAGGAAAGTTCTAATCGTGAACATATTACAGGGTCATTGGAAATACCAGATAGTTTAGGTTTTGATTATAAATGGAATATGGGGTGGATGAACGATACCTTGCGTTTCTTCGAATTACCACCATACGAACGACCTAAAAATTTACAGTTAATTACTTTTGTTTTTATGTATCAATATAAAGAACGCTATATTTTGCCTTATTCACATGATGAAGTCGTTCATGGAAAACATTCACTATTAGGAAAAATTCATGGTACTCGTTACGAACAATTTTCAACCTTAAGATTAATGCAAGGCTATATGGCAGCTCAACCTGGGAAAGTCTTAAACTTCATGGGGAATGAATTAGGACAATATCTCGAATGGCGCTATTATTCTGAATTAGAATGGATTGATTTAACGAGAGAATATAATAGTGAGTATCAGCAATTCGTTAAAGATGTGAATCATTTTGTCGTTGAACATAAAGCAATGCATCAATTAGATCATGAAGAAGCCGGATTAAGAGTATTAGAAGCTGACACTTATGACGATGGGTATTTAACGCTCATCCGACAAGGAAAACAACCACGTGATTTTGTCATTGTTGCTTGTAATTTTGAAAATAAATGGCAAAATAACACGTCGATCGGGGTGCCTTATAAGGGACAATATCAAGTAGCATTAGATTCGGATGAAGCTAAATATGGCGGTCAAAGAACCGAAGAACATCCGATTTATAAAACTAAAGAGGGACCACAAAATGGTGAACCTTTCATGATTGAACTCGATTTACCACCGCTATCAGTCATTTATTTGCAACCGAAAAGAGTCTATGGCGTGAATAAATAAGGAAGGAGCAAGATTACAGAATATGTAAGGCGCCTTTACATAGTAATCAGTGATTTGAATGAAACAAGAAATGTTAGCGATGATCTTGGCAGGGGGCCAAGGAACTCGTTTAGGAGTGCTTACTAAGAATATAGCCAAACCTGCTGTGCCTTTTGGCGGTAAGTATCGTATTATTGATTATGCAATGAGTAACTGTATTAACTCTGGCATTAAACGAGTAGGGGTCGTCACTCAGTACCAACCCCTTGAACTAAATGAGCATATTGGCAATGGATCTGCGTGGGGCTTAACTGGGCGTAATGCTGGAGCGACTATTTTACAACCTTATTCTTCTTCCGATGGTGAAAAATGGTTTAAAGGAACAGCCAATGCTATTTATCAAAATATCTCTTATATTGATTCGATTAATCCAGAATATGTTTTGGTCCTTTCAGGCGACCATATTTATAAAATGGATTATTCTGAAATGCTAGAAAATCATAAAGCGAACAATGCAACTTTAACCGTAGGGGTTATCCCAGTACCTATTAAAGAAGCTTCACGTTTTGGAATTATGAATACGGACCATGCGAATCGTATTATTGAATTTGAAGAAAAACCAAAAGAACCAAAAAGCAATTTAGCGTCGATGGGGATTTATATCTTTAATTGGAAAACATTAAGAAGATATTTAGTGGAAGACCAAGCTAAAGCCCGTGAAATGGAAGATTTTGGTAAAAATGTGATTCCAGCTTATCTAGATAATGGGGAAAATTGTTTTGCTTATCCATTTGAAGGATATTGGAAAGATGTTGGAACAATTGAAAGTTTATGGGAAGCTAATATGGAAACATTATCTCCAGATCACCCGTTAAACCTTTCAAAAGATGACTGGCGTATCTATACTAATAATCCTGTGACACCACCACAATTCATTACAGCAGATGCCAAATTAAAGGACTCATTAGTTGTTGACGGTTGTTATGTTGCCGGAGATATCGAACATTCGATTCTTTCATTAAATGTTAAAGTTGGTAAAGGATCTAAAGTAAGTGACTCATTAGTGATGTCAGGTGTAACGATTGGTGAAAATTGTACGATTGAATATGCGATTATTGGTGAGAATGCGGTGATTGCGGATGGTGCTTCAGTGGTAGGTACTAAAGATAAAATTGCTGTTGTAGGGTATGAAGAAGTAATAGGAGGTCCGAAAAACGATGGTGAAGAATAAATTATGTGCGATTGTTAACTTAACAGAAAATGAAGATCAATTAAAACCGTTAACCCATCTTCGTCCGATTGCGGCTCTACCATTTGCCGGTCGTTATCGAGTAGTAGACTTCTCTTTATCAAGTATCGCCCATGCAGAAATTGATTCATGTGCCTTATTTATTTCAGAGTCTGGACGTGCGGTATATGACCATATTCGTTCAGGTGACTCTTGGAATCTTGACTCGCAAATTACCGGTGGAATTTTTACATTTTCTCAACAAAATTGGAAATTACGTCATTTACGCGAACATAGTGGAGATGATTTTTATGATAATCATCGCATTTTTATGAAACGTTCCCATGCAGAATATGTATTTGTTTCCGGTTCAAAAATGATTACCAATGTGGATATTCGAGCGGTTTACAAGCATCATATCGATAGCGAAGCCGATATCACAGCAGTTTATAAACCTGTTATTTTAGATAAAGTTCGGGACTATACGGTTGACATGAATCTTAAATTAGATGAATATGGGCAATTGATAGACGTAGTACCACTAAAAGAAGCGAGTGTGGATGAGAAAGTCAATGTGAACTTAAATATGTATATTTTAAGTGTTGATAAAATGAACGAGATTATTCAACGAGCAGAAGCGGAAGGCAATTATCAAGAAGTTGATAGTTTAATTGAAGAATACTTATTGGATTATACTGTCAATGTATATGAATATACTGGTTATTCAGCTAATGTCGAAACGATGGATCGTTTCTATCAAGCGAATATGGATATGTTAGACCGCTCTAAATTCAATTCATTATTCTATACGAGTCAACCAATATTAACCAAGACTAAAAATGGTGTACCAAGCTACTATGATAATGATTCAAAAGTAACGGAATCGATTATTGGTACAGGGGTTAGAATTGATGGTGAAGTGACGCGTTCAGTTATTAATCGTAAGGTATATGTCCACAAGGATGCTGTAGTGAAAGAAAGTGTGATTTTCCAAGGAACAACAATTGGGGAAGGTGCACAAGTGGAATATGCCATTGTTGATAAAGCATGTACGATTAAACCAGGTGCTAAAGTAATTGGGACGCCGGATAATATTAAAGTGATTGGCAAAAATACAGTAGTAGAAGCGTAGGTGTAGTTCATGACAATGAAAGTATTATTCGCTTCGGGAGAAGCAGCACCGTTTTTTAAAACGGGAGGATTAGGTGATGTTGCCTATGCTTTACCTAAAGAACTAGCTAAGCAAGGTGTCGATATTCGCGTTGTATTACCTAATTATGTGCAAATGCCACAAGAATATAAAGAACAATTAGAAGAAATCCGTCATTTTAGATTTCAATTAGGTGAGAAAAATGTTTATTGCGGAATTAAATCACTGAAATTAGAAGGCGTAACCTATTATTTTATTGATAATTTAAGTTATTTTGATCGTCGTTCATTGTATGGTGAATGGGATGATGGGGAGCGATTTGGCTATTTCTCTACTGCGATTATTGAAATGTTAGAAGTAATTGATTGGATTCCAGATATTGTTCATTGTAATGATTGGCATACAGCAATGGTACCAGTGTTATTAGTGGACCGTTATCATTGGAAAAATCGTTTGCGTCATATTCGTAAAGTTTTCACCATTCATAATTTACGCTTTCAAGGGATATTTGAACCAAGCATTTTACCGAATGTTTTTGGAACAGGTTATAATACCTATACTCATGATGGTTTACAATGGAAAGATCGCGTAAACTTTATGAAAGGAGCGATTAATTTTTCCGATATTGTGACAACGGTAAGTCCCACTTATGCCAAAGAAATTATGACACCAGAATTTGGTGAACAATTAGAAGGCGCCTTACTTTATAATCAATGGAAAGTTCGTGGGATTATTAACGGGATTGATTATGATATTAATAATCCTGAAACAGACCCATTAATTCCTTATCATTTTAATGTTGATGACTTATCAGGTAAAAAAGCAAATAAGCAAGCATTACAAGAAAGTGTTGGTTTACCAGTGCGTGATGATGTTCCGATTATTGGGATGGTTTCACGGTTAACGGATCAAAAAGGGTTCCAATTAATCGAAGAACGTTTAGAAGAATTACTGAGTCAAGCTGAAGTTCAAATCGTTTTATTGGGTACGGGTGAGGATCGCTTTGAACATTCGTTTAGATATTTCGAACAAAAATATCCTGATAAAATGAAAAGTTTAATCAAATTTGACTTAAAAACAGCACAATTAATTTATGCTGGTAGTGATATGTTCTTAATGCCAAGTGCCTTTGAGCCATGTGGTCTGTCACAAATGATGTCGATGCGTTATGGTACTTTGCCAATTGTTCATGAAACAGGCGGATTGAAAGATACGGTCCAGCCATATAATCAATATACAGGAGAAGGCACTGGATTTAGCTTTAATGGCTTTAATAGTTGGAACTTATTATCCACAATTTATCGTGCATTAACCGTGTATTATCAGCGACCTGATCATTGGGCTGGTTTAGTTCGTCAAGCGATGGAAAAAGACTTTAGTTGGCAACAACCAACTCAGCAGTATTTAGATATTTATCGTAGCTTATTGAACGAAGGATGATGAAACCGAAAAGGCTAAATCATCACTCAACTTAGAATGCTTTGTTATTCTTGTGCGAAAGTAAAAGATACAGACATGATGTAAAGATAACCCAGTCGAGTAGTAACGGTAGTTGCTATTCGGCTTTTTTGGCATGAAAATCCTAGTTGTATTGAAGATGGATAAAGTCTACTTGAAGAGATAGAAGGGAAGTGTTGCTAAGAAATCAGCTTTTCTGAAGATTATTTTGTACAAATACCGTACTAGCCTATGTAGATGGAGGTCATTAGATTATTGTGGGATGATAAAGTAAAAAGAGAGGATTAAATTTAATTAAATTTGATATGACAAATCCTACAAGGACTATTAATACTTTTAAAAAAATCGAAAAAGTGAGCAAGAAGTGAAATCCATACGCTTTTCTACTTCTTGCCCACTCAATTACTGAGTTTTTAATTAGCAATCAGTGACTTGACTGCATACCTAACTCATAAAAAAGCAGTAGATACAACTTTCCACTCGCGATATTTTTAGCAGATGCAACCTAACAAATTATGATTATTTTGCTGAGCAACCAGAGGTTAAAAACATTGAGGCTTAAACTAAAATAAAAGTCACAATAAGATTACCCAAGTTGTTGCATGTAATTTTTATACTAAAAGCTTAAATATTATAATATGGGGTTTCTTTTTTGCTTTAATATGATGTTTAGCATCATTGGCACGTTTAACCAAATCAGCAAAAATAGCTAAACTTTGTTCATTATTTTTGAGTGCATTCAATTCAGGATGCCATTGTAACCCTAAAATACTCTGATTGTTTTCAAATAATTCAATCGCTTCAACGACTTTGTCTTGACTCCAAGCCGATATGGTTAATCCGTCGGCGACATCTTTAATGACTTGGTGATGGAAAGAATTTACATAGTCGCCTGTTTGAAAGATTTTAGCAATATGTGATTTCTCTTTTACAGCAATAGAATGAGTTGGATGATGGGGCTTTGTTTTTTGCACATGTTGAATGGTAATGTCTTTGTTTTCAGATAAATCCTGATAAAGTGATCCGCCTAAAACAACGTTAATTAATTGTAAACCACGACAAATGCCTAAAATCGGTTTTTGTTGTTTCATTGCTTCTTTTAACAATAAGATTTCGCTACGATCACGTTCTGGGGACGTAGGGCCAATGACCATTCGCGGTTCTTCATTATATAATTTCGGTGATACGTCTTCACCACCGGTTAATAATAAGCCATCTACAATAGAAATTAACTCTTCAGCATTATCTGTGTCCATGATGGGTAAGATAATAGGTGAGCCACCTACTTTTTCGATAGCTTTGCTAAAACCCAAAGGCGAATAATTTACATTAAAAGGTTGTGCACTGGATAATAATGAAATATTTCCGGTGATACCGATTACTGGTTTCATGAAGTTCCTCCTTGTAATATATATATAAATATAAAATGCTAAAATTATTCTTTCATTATAACGTATTAAAGCTTTTACGCAACCTTTAAAAGATTGTAATGAAAATTTGTGAAATAACGGGCTCAGAATAGCTATTGTTAAATGAAAGTGATGGTTTCATTTCCTAAGTAATAATCGATAAACTTGTATAAATAATCATTATTAATTACAATGAAACTACATTGATAAATTTGAGAGGATGTTACAGATGAAATTAGTTGTTTCGGAAGCAGCTCAGGCATGGTATGCAGAGGAAATGGGGTTAACCCCCACGACTGGTATTCGATTTTTTGGGAAAGTCTATGGCAATTCACCAGTTCATGAGAATTTTTCTTTAGGGATGGAAGTAGCCGAACCAAGCCGACCTTTAGTCATGACTGAAGTAAAGGAAACTAAATTTTTTATTGAAGAAAGTGATGAATGGTATTTTGACGGTTATGATTTTTATGTAGACTATGATGAAAAATTACAAGAACCAACTTATCATTATGAGCCAGCTGCCGGTTCGCATGCACCGTATGCCGATTATATAGTCGATACGACCACTGGCCCTTCTAAAAAAGACTAAGATTAAATAAACCGTCAACTAGTAGTGAGCCAATAGAGGTTGGGGATAAACTTGATAAATTTAGTCAAAATTATTGTTCGTAATTAATAGCGCAGTGGTTGAGTGGCATCAAACTGCGTCTTAATGAGGTTAAAGATAAATTTGGTAAACTCAATCAAGTTATTGTTATTAAAGTAATAGCGCAGTGGTTGAGTGGCATCAAACTGCGTCTTAACGTAGCTGAGAACAAGCTTGGAAGATTCAATCAAGTTATTGTTATTAAGTTAAAAACGCAGTGGTTGAGTGGTCTCAATCTGCGTCTTAAAGAGGTTAAAAATAAATTTGGTAAACTCAATCAAGTATTGTTATTAAATTAAAAACGCAGTGGTTGAGTGGTCTCAATCTGCGTCTTAATGACTTGCTAGAGACCTACTCAACTGTGCGGGGGTGGACAGACAAAGCGAAAATCATTTGATTTTCTACTTTTGGTCCACTCCCAACTGTGCGGGGGTGGACAGACAAAGCGAAAATCATTCGATTTTCTACTTTTGGTCCACTCCCAACTGTGCGGGGGTGAACAGACGAAGCGAAAATCATATGATTTTCTACTTTTGGTCCACTCCCAATATGAACTCAGAAGTACTACCTAGTATTCGTAAAAAATAGGTATAATAATTAATAAAAAAGGAGGTTACTATGAAAGTACAAGAGGCAATTAAACAGATCAAGAAGGGAGAGTTTCAACCTAATTATTTATTATTAGGCTCTGAAAGTTATTTACAATCTACTTTTATGTCAAGTTTGACTGTGGCACTCTCAGCAGCGGATGAGTTAGACGTGATGCATATTGATTTGAATGTTGATACTATACAAGCTGTATTAGACGAAGCCGAGTTATATTCTTTTTTTACAGAATACCGTTTGATTATAGTAGAAAATGTGACCTTCTTAAATGCCCATCCTAATCAAAAATTAAGCGATTCTGAACAAAAACAATTAATCGCTTATCTTGATAATCCTAATCCCAATTCGATTGTAGTTTGGCGAGTAAGTGCTGATGAGTTAGATAAACGTAAAAAGATTACGAAAGCATTTAGTACCAAGTCCACGATTGTTGATGTTGCTGCTATTAAAGAACAGGATGTCAAACACTATTTAAATTCATATATTCAAGAAAATAACTTAAAGATTACCTCTGATGCTTTAAACGAATTATTGAATCGCGTTCAATCCAATTTAAGTACCGCTATGTTGGAAATTGTTAAATTAAAAAGTTATGCCATCAGTGGGAAAGAAGTATCTATCGATGTGGTTCAACAATTAGTACCACGCGTATTGGAATCGGATGTATTTGAACTAACCAATGCTTTATTAAGCCGAAAAGCAGCAAAGGCTAAGCAAATTTATGATGATTTAATATTGATGAAACATGAACCGATTGCGATTTTGGCCTTGTTAATCTCGCAGTTTCGTTTAATGCTTCAAGTAAAGTTATTATCAAGTACCGGACAATTAGAACAGAATATTGCCAGCCAACTAGGGGTTCATCCGTACCGTGTGAAATTAGCAAGTCAGCTAGCAGTTAAATATTCCCTAAAGGACATCCAAAGATTTTATCAACAATTAATTGAAACGGATTATCAAATGAAGACGGGCATCGGGGATAAAGAGATGTATTTTTATTTATTAATGACTCAATTTATGCAAATGAAATGAAAATATATATATAAAATAGCCGTTAATTTCATATTAAAACTTGCATTTAAATTAAAAAACGATTAGAATTTATTTATAAATTTAATAGAGGTGATTTGATGAACAAAATTAAAATAGGTATTATTGGATATGGCAATCTGGGTCGTGGAGTAGAATTAGCTGTCGCACAACAACCAGATATGGAATTAGTAGCGATTTTTACACGTCGTGATCCCCAAACAATTGAGCCGCAAGATCCAGTAGTTAAAGTTCATCAAATAAATGAGGTGCAAGATTTTCAAGATAAAATTGATGTAATGATTTTATGCGGGGGATCCGCAACGGATTTACCTGAACAAACTCCGGAATTTACCCAATGGTTTCATACCGTCGATAGTTTTGATAATCATGCGGAGATTTCACAACATTTAGCAAAGGTTAATCAAGTGGCAACAAACGCTGAAAAAGTAAGTGTTATTTCAACGGGCTGGGATCCGGGTTTATTTTCATTAAATCGGGTACTCTTTTCATCGATATTAAGCAATCCACATTTTGATACATTTTGGGGCAAGGGGGTATCGCAAGGTCATTCGGATGCGATTCGTAGAATCGAAGGTGTTCAAGATGCCAAACAATATACGATACCTGTCACAAGTGCCATTGAACAAGTACGTTCTGGTCAATCTCAGCCCCTTACAGCACGTCAAAAACATCGTCGAGAGTGTTATGTAGTATTAAAAGAAGGGGCGGATGAGCATCTTGTTAGAGAAGCCATCATCACGATGCCAAATTATTTTGAACCTTATGAGACGACCGTTCACTTTGTAACTCAAAGGGAATTAGATGAGAAACACTCTGGATTACCTCATGGTGGTTTTGTGATAGCCAGTGGTCAAACAGGTGTCGATAATCAACAAGTGATGGAGTTTAAATTAGATTTGGATTCTAACCCTGAATTTACAGCTAGTGTCTTAACTGCTTATGCAAGAGCGGCTTATCGATTAGCTAATGAGGGGCAATTTGGTGCTAAAACCGTTCTGGACATTCCAATCGCGTTATTATCGTTTGCCAGTCGTGAGGAATTAATTCAATCATTGTTATAATATGAAAAAAAGATTTCTGTGCTTATAGTCTTCATCAAGTGAATTTGATAGAATAGCACAGAAATCTATTTGTTTATGAATGGATTACCAAGCTTTATTAGTTAATCCTAGTGATTGGACAATAATAGAAGCTGATTCTTCGATACTACGTTCTGCAGTATTCACGACTAAACACCCTAATTTTTGATAGAGTTCACTTGAAAACTTTAACTCTTCATTGACTCGTTCCATAGAGGCATATTTAGTACCTGATGGTAATCCATATTCTTTCATACGATTTTCGCGATGTAAATTGACTACGGTATCTGAAGTTGTCAATCCAACTATTTTTTGGGATCAATTTCAAATAAGACTTTAGGAATAGTATTTTCAGGGATTAGCGGAAGATTGGCGACTTTATAGCCCATGTTGCCGAGATACATACTTAAAGGGGTTTTACTTGTTCTTGAAATGCCCAGTAAGACAATGTCGGCCTCAATTAAACCATTAGGGTCTTTTCCATCATCATAACGCATACAAAACTCCATTGCGCTCACACGTTCAAAATATTCTTCTGATAAATCGTGTTGAGCACCGACTATTTTACTGGGTCCTTTGGATGTTCGCTTAGTAATCTCATTAAGAACAGGTTTCATTATATTGAAGTATGTTAATTTATGTTGTTCGCAATAATTCTCAATATATTCTGCTAACTCGTTATTAACCAAGGTTAATAAGAGGATACCGTTACGCTTTGTCGCTTCTTTTAATATTTCATCTGCAGATTCTTTGTTTGAAATAAACATAAATTTATGCAATACTGTAGTAACAGTAGGAAATTGGGCAATGGCTGCTTTGGCTAATTTACTAGCAGTCTCACCAATCGAATCGGAGATAATATAAAAATCTATTTTGTTATTTGGGTTTTGTTTTTCCATTAGGAACCTCCTGAATGATTATTATTTTAACTATACCATAAATGTGAGGGATTTAAATGAAAAATCATCATCATTGTCGTGATCATGTGCATTATGATGCGCGTGAACAACAATCAGTTAAAGAAATCGTAGCAGATGGCTTAAAAAAATTCAAAGGGGCCGGTTACAAAAAGACCAAAAAACGTGAAGAAATTTTAACTTTTTTCGCAGAAGAAAACCGTTATATTAGTGCACAAGATGTCCATCAACATATGGTCAAAAAATACCCTACGATGAGTTACAATACGACTTATCGTAATCTTTATGATTTTGTTGAAACAGGCTTATTAGAAGGAACAGAATATAATCAAGAACAGATGTTCCGTATCAGTTGTGGAGCGGATCATCATCACCATCATTTTATCTGTACCAATTGTGGTGTTGCGATACCATTAGATGCCTGTCCAATGGATCAAGTAACGACCGATTTATCAGATGTTGAAATTGAATGGCATCGATTCGAAATCTTTGGAAAATGCGAAAAATGTAAACACCTAACCAACTAATATTTTCTTTCAATTAGAACAGTATTCTCACTTGATTTTACACAAAGGTTTCATTATTTTGGGAAATTGTGATATTTTTTCAGGAAATAGTTGTAAAGTTTATGAGATTTGATATAATTATTAAAGGACTTATTAGATAAATAATAATCTAAGAAAGGTTACTCAATGCTTGGAGGGAGGGGAATCATATGTCAAAAACAGTAGTTCGTGATAACGAATCATTGGATGACGCTCTTCGTCGCTTCAAACGTAACGTTTCTAAAACAGGTACTTTAAGAGAAGCTCGTAAACGTGAGTTTTACGAAAAACCATCAGTAAGACGTAAGAAAAAATCAGAAGCAGCTCGTAAACGTAAGTTCTAGAAAACGTCTTGAGCGATATAGACAATTTGATATATCAAAAAGATTTAAACACTACTCAGTAATGGGTGGTGTTTTTCTTTTATTGGGAGTGTTATTTTTATTACGATATTTTTTCTATCGATTAAATTGATACCGCTAACAAACATTATCATTTCACTGTTACCGGTATCATTATGAGATTTTAGCTAGTAAATAAAAGTTTAAATTGATATTATTTAAGTAAACGATTACATCTCATGAGAGGTAAATGGAGGTATTAAGAAATGACCGGTAAGAATAACCTTGAGGTAAGACGGGCGAAGTTATCGCAGAAAGTCGAAAAATTTGGAATTCGTCGTTTTAAAGTTGGGACTGCTTCGGTATTAATTGGTGCAGGCTTATTTTTTAATGCGAATTTTGTTTCTGCTCAGACAGTGACGGATGGCACATTAAGTGATTCAGCTGATAGCGCCTTAGTAGCGGATGCTAATGCCACAGAAGCTGAAGTGCCACTAGTGGATACAGCTGTATCATCAGAAGTTAATGCGGATGCTATAGAGGAAACACCAGTAGTAGAGGAATCGAGTACTGTATCAGTTGAAGAAGAAGCAGCAACAAAGCTAGCAGAGACATCAGATACAGAGGTTTCAGAGATACCAGAAACAGAGCTAGCAGAGACCACAGAAGCAGAAATTGCTGAAAGTATCGAAGAGTCTATTCAATTAGCTGAAACAACTGTAGTAGATACAAACACTGCCGTTGAGGATGAGACAACCAATGATGCAACGACAGTCAATGAACCTGTTACTTTATTAGCAGAATCAGCTGAAACATCCATTTCAGAAGAAGTGACGGAAGAATCAACATCAGTAACATCTAATTCAGATGAAGCAGTCAATACGATTGTTAGCAATGAAAAGCTAAGTGTAGCAGCTGCAACCAACAACACTGCAACGGATGTTGAACCAATTGAAGAAGGCATGATACGCCTACACTTTGAAAACTTACCTGAAGATAAAATAGGTACTTTAGGTATTTGGTATTGGGGTGGTGTAGAAAACGAATCAGGCAATCATCCTGATGGTTGGCCTAAGGGTGCAACGCTATTTGATCCTAATAAAAAAGATGAATACGGCTATTATATTGATATTGCTCAATCTACTAATCCGGCTGATATAGGTTTCTTATTATTAGATACAGCTGGTACTGATGATGCCACTATTAAAATTACGCCAACAGATCAAACCGTTAAATTATTAACCGGTGAAATGAATGAAGCGTGGATTGATGCGAACTTCCAAACGAATAGTTATCAACCACTTAAAGATGAAAATGTTCTTAGAATTAATTATCTTCGTTCAGATAATAATTATGAAAATTTAGGTGTTTGGTCTTGGTTTGACGTAGAAAACCCACCACAAAATTGGCCAACAGACGCTTTAAAATTTGAACAACAAGGTCAATATGGTCGCTACGTTGATTTACCATTATCCCAAGGTCTTGAGTCTAGTATTGGCTTTTTAATCGTAAATACGGCGGATGAATCAAAACCTTTAACAGATTTAGTTTTTTCTGATCGTAAAACGCATAGTCAAATATTCTTGCGTGATAATGATCAAACTGTTTATACCAATCCATACTTTGTTGCTGAAAATAAAGTAGACCCAAGTACAGCAACGCCTGGCGTCCATAATGTTACAGTCGAAGCAAGTGTTAATAGAGAAGTGGAATCCAATCACTTTGCATTATTAGATGTGACGATTACCAATCCAGATAATGCTGAAATTAAGCAAATTATTGCGGATACTTCTGCTTTGGGGACGAGCGCTGAAGTTAAAATTTCTCCTGAATTAAATCGGGTGACGATTACTGCAACACATGATACTAAACCTGGTGAATATCAAATACCGATTCGTGTCTATGATGCTGAAAATGGTTATTATGAAACAATAGCCTCAGTAGTCGTGAAAGAGCATGTCAAAGCTGAAGGTGAATTAGATTGGGATGAACAAGTCATTTATTTTATGTTGACTGACCGCTTTTTTGATGGTGATTCGACTAATAATAATCCGTATGATTTACCTTATGAGTCAGCGAAAAATCAAGGTGGGGTATATCGCGGTGGTGACTTTAAGGGAGTCACAGCTAAATTAGATTACTTGAAAGAATTGGGTGTGACCTCGATTTGGGTAACGCCAATTGTTGAAAATATTAAGTATAATGTAGGCGGCACCGATAATGTTGATGAGTTTTATGCTTACCATGGTTATTGGGCAAGTGATTTTGAAGAATTAAACCCACATTTAGGAAGTTTAGCAGATTTTCATGAATTAATTGATGAAGCAGCTGCTAGAGGCATTAACATCTTAGTCGATGTAGTGTTAAACCATCCGGGATATGGATTAAATAAAGGGGATTCATTACCAGTAGAAGGATTCCCCACAGCTGAAGATCAAGAGCGCTTTGCGGGCTTAATCCGTCAAGAAGAGGGAATGGATCCAGATACTCAACGTAGCTTAAGTGGCCTTCCAGATTTTGAAACGGAACGACATGAAGTAAGAGAACAATTGGTAGCTTGGCAATCGCAATGGTTAGAAAAAGCTACTACAAGTAAAGGTAATAGTATTTATGGTTTCCGAGTTGACACTGTGAAAAATGTGGATAATACAACTTGGCAACACTTCAAGAATGTATTAACAGAATTAGATTCAGATTTCCACTTAATTGGCGAATCATGGGGTGCAAATTATACCAATGATAATGACGATTTAGGTGAAGGAAAAATGGATAGTTTGTTAGACTTCGGTTTTAAAGAACTTGCTAAACAATTAGTCAATGGCGATTTAACTGGAGCTCAACAAGAATTAATTAATCGTAATGGGTTTATTACCAGTGCGGAGTCTCTTGCACAATTTTTAAGTAGCCATGATGAAGATGGTTTTACCTATTCGTTAGATGGTGATTTAAATAAACAAAAGATTGCTGCTACTATTCAATTAACTGCTAAAGGTTTACCTGTTATTTATTACGGGGAAGAGCTTGGTTTAAGTGGTGCTAATAATTGGCCTTATTATGACAATCGTTATCAATTCGATTGGGATAAGGTTGAAGGCAATGAGATGCATGAGCATTATACGAAACTATTAGACTTTAGAAATGAACATTCTGAATTAATGGCGCGAGGAGATCGTACAACTTTAGCCGGAAATAATTCTGAAAAATGGTTAATTGCTAAACGTTCTTATAATGATCAAAGTGCCTATATTGCGACTAACTTAAACGAAACAGCAACACCTTTAACCATTGAAGTGTCAGGAGAAGACGCTGTCTTATTTGATCACTATTCAGGCAACTCTTATAATGCAACACTATCTGAAACAGGTCAGTATGTCGTAAATATTGAAGCCCCAGCCATTACCGAAGGTGGAACTTTACTCTTAACGGTGACGAATGGTGACATTATTAACGCAAAATTAACCTCAGCAGAAGAGCCACCAGTTGAAGAAGGCATGCTACGAATCCACTTTAAACAATTACCGGAGCAAGCACATAATACTTTAGGTTTATGGACCTGGGGTGATGTTGCGACGCCATCTGAACAATTAGGATCATGGCCTACTGGTGCAACTAATTTTGGTGAAGCGAGACAAGATGATTATGGCTACTATCTTGATGTTCGTAAATCAAGTTTAGAAGCCAAGAAAATTAATTACTTAATTAATAACAATAAAGGGGATAACATTACCGGCGATCAAAGCATTGATATCATTTCACCAGCGATGGATGAGGTGTGGATCGATGCGGATTGGGGTGTGAATTATTATAAACCGATTGAAACTCCGAAAACGATACGTGTTAATTATTATCGTACGGATGGTAACTATGATAATTTAGGTCTTTGGACATGGGGATCTGTTGAAAAACCAGGAGAAAACTGGCCAGACGGTATTGATCTTGACCGTGAAGGAAAATATGGATATTATGCCGATGTCACATTAAGTGAATTGGCTGAATTAGGATTTTTAATTGTTGATGAATCAACTGGAGAGAAAGCCACAGAGCAAGATTTTATCTTTAAAGATTTAGAAAATCACACTCAACTATTCATCCGAGATAATGATCCAAAAATTTACACCAATCCATACTATGTAAGCCAAATTCAATTGAATAGCGCGGAACAATTATCAGAAAATACAATTGAACTCCAATTCTCAAATACTGAAGGTTTATCCAATGAGGATTTATTAAATGGCTTAACCATCACGAGTTCAACGCAACAACCCGTTACCCTTGACTCTGTTGCTATCCAAGAGGGTGGCACTACTGTCTTATTAACAGGTGATTTCGCTCTTAAAAATGCACCATTTAGCATTACCTTTGAGGAGAAGACGGTTAACACACGTACAGGATGGCGTTTAACTGACGAAATGTATGGTTATGACGGCGATTTAGGAATGACTTTAAATGAAACAGGTACTGTTGCAGAAATGAATCTTTGGTCGCCAAGTGCCCAAGAAGTGAATGTGGTTGTTTATGATAAAGAGGATAATAATGCTGTTGTTGGACGAGTTGCGATGACCGCTTCAGATAAAGGTGTCTGGAATGTTAAGTTAGACGCAGGTAAAGATTTAGGGTTAGAAACCTTGACAAATTATCTCTATCATTATGAAATTATTCGTGATGGTAAAAAATATTTAGTATTAGATCCATATGCAAAATCAATGGGAGCATGGGATAATACTAATCCAATGCCAGTACCAGAAGATGTGGTGAGCAAACCAGTTGGAAAAGCTGCTTTTGTAGCGCCAGATCAACTAGGACCAAAATTAGATTTTGCCAATATTGAAGGCTATAAAAAACGTGAAGATGCGATTATTTATGAAGCACATGTTCGTGATTTTACCTCTGATCCTAATATCGCAGATGAATTAACGGCGCAATTTGGAACCTTTGCTGCTTTTGTGGAACGTTTAGATTATTTACAAGATTTAGGCGTAACCCATATTCAATTACTACCTGTAATGAATTATTATAATGTCAATGAGTTAATCAATGACGAACGTTTATTAGAGTATGCGTCAAGCAATTCTAATTATAACTGGGGTTATGATCCACAAAACTATTTTGCATTAACAGGCATGTATTCTGAAGATCCAACTAATCCAAGTAAACGGATTGAAGAGTTTAAGAATTTAGTGAATGAAATTCATAAAAGAGGGATGGGTGTGATTTTAGACGTTGTTTATAATCATACAGCTCAAGTTCACATCTTTGAAGATTTAGAACCCAATTATTATCATTTTATGAAAGCTGACGGTACACCTAAAGAATCATTTGGTGGTGGACGTTTAGGAACCACTCATAAGATGGCTAGAAGAGTTTTAGTTGATTCTATTAAATATTTAGTTGATGAATATAAAGTGGATGGATTCCGTTTCGATATGATGGGGGATCATGATGCGGCCTCTATAGAAGAAGCTTATAATGCAGCTAAAGCGTTAAATCCTAATATTTTAATGTTGGGAGAAGGATGGGTCACATATGAAGGGGATGATGGTTTACCAGAACAACCTGCTGACCAAACGTGGATGCAATTGACTGATAGCGTTGCTTCATTCTCTGATGAAATTCGTAATGAATTAAAATCTGGTTTTGGTAGTGAAGGACAACCACGCTTCTTAACCAATGGTGCGCGTAATTTAGAGTTAATCTTTAACAATATTATTGGACGCCCAAGTAACTTTAAAGCGGATGATCCAGGTGACGTGATTCAATATATCGCTGCTCATGATAACTTAACCTTGTTTGATGTCATCGCACAGTCGATTAAGAAAGATCCAAAAGATCATTCTGACGAAATATTAAGACGCGTCCGCTTAGGAAATAGTATTATTTTAACGTCACAAGGAACACCATTTATCCATTCTGGACAAGAATATGGAAGAACAAAACAATACTTACATCCGGATTATCGTACAACCGTAAGTGATGATTTAATTCCGAATAAAGCAACTTATATGGTTGATGCTGATGGTAACCCATTTGAGTATCCATATTTTATTCATGACTCTTATGACTCAAGTGATGCGATTAACCGTTTCGATTGGGAAAAAGCGACCAATGTTGAAAAATATGCAGAAAATGTGTTAACGCATAACTATACAAGAGGTTTAATTGCAATTAGACGTTCTACCGATGCTTTCAGTCATGATTTAGCAAGTGAAATTGATGAATATGTATCGTTAATTACGGTTCCTAACACAGATCCCAACGCTAGAGTAGAAGCCAATGATTTAATTATTGGTTATCAAGCTAAGGCATCTAATGGAGATATTTATGCTGTATTCATTAATGCGGATGATAAAGAAAGAACGGTTAATTTTGGCGAAGCCTTCAAACATTTAGCTGATGCGAAAGTCATTGCGGACGCTAAGCAAGCTGGAACCAGTGTGATTGAAACACCAGAAGGGGTCGTATTAGATAAAGATTCTATCACCTTAGATGGTTTAACAACTGCTATCTTGTTGATCAAGAAAGCAGAAGAGATACCAGGCCAAGAAGAAGAAGCTCCAGGTCAAGAAGGAGAAGCACCAGGTCAAGATGGAGAAGCACCAGGCCAAGAAGAAGAAACACCAGGTCAAGAAGAAGAAACACCAGGTCAAGAAGAAGAAACACCAGGTCAAGAAGGAGAAGCACCAGGCCAAGAAGAAGAAGCACCAGGTCAAGAAGGAGAAGCACCAGGCCAAGAAGAAGCACCAGGCCAAGAAGAAGAAACACCTTCTAAAGAAAAAGAAACTGATGCTAAAGCCAAACCGATTGAAAAAGTGGAATATGCAGCTGTTTTACCAAATACTGGTGAAAAAGTAAACACATCCATTTTCACAGCAGCTGCTTTATCGGTACTAGTCGGACTTGGTTTAATTGTCAAAAAAACCGAAGAAGAACAAGAATAGGTAACGAAATGAGCTAGTCGTAAGCGCAGGAATAGGATTGCGAATCTATGTTTATAGTCACTGAATAAATGAATAAAAATAAAATTAAGTATTAATCGCAACGCAACTAGTAGGAAGTGAGCACTCGAAGGGAAAATCATATGATTTTCTTCTTCTAGTTCACTTCTTTTTTGTTAATAACAATAGTAAAAACATTTCTTCACAAATTATATCGAATTTTAATTATGTCTCACAAAATCCTCTTTGAAAATTTAATAAATCTATGAAAAATATAACAGTTTAAAAGTTGTTTTATAACAGAGCAAACAAAAGCCAATGCTTTATTTATGAAAAAGTAAGAGTTTTTATTTAACATATAATTAAAAAAATTAATATGTGGTTCATATCACAAAGTCGATTGAAAGCCTATTATAACAATGATGTAAGCTATATTATACTTGCATTTACGCAGCGTTAGTGATACATTAAATTATGGAAGTAGAGATAATAACAGAAATTCGGGCTGTTTTATTTCGCATTAAAAAAAGGAAGGAAAGTGTACAAGTATGGCAAATAAGAACACTACTGTTTCAATCGAAAAGTTATTAGATCCAAATAACTTCGATTTTAGCACTGTACAAATCATTGATGAAGAGGGTAACGTTGTAAACGAAAACTTATTACCTGATTTATCTGATGAGCAATTAGTTAAGTTAATGGAGGATATGGTTTGGTCACGTATTTTACATGAACGTTCAACAGCGTTAAACCGTCAAGGACGTTTAGGATTCTACGCTCCAACAGCAGGACAAGAAGCTTCTCAATTAGGTTCTATCAATGCCTTAGAACGTGAAGACTATATTATGCCTGGTTACCGTGATGTTCCTCAATTAATCAAACACGGTTTACCATTACACAAAGCATTCTTATGGTCTCGTGGACACGTTGCGGGATCTACTTTTGATCAAGATTTAAATGCTTATCCACCACAAATCATCATTGGTGCTCAATATATTCAAGCTATGGGTGTAGGATTTGGATTAAAACGCGATGGTAAAAATGCAGTCGTTGCGACTTGGACAGGTGACGGTGGTTCATCTCAAGGTGACTTCTACGAAGGAATTAACTTTGCTGGTTCTTATAAAGTTCCTGCTATCTTCTTCATTCAAAATAATGGTTGGGCAATCTCAACACCACGTTCATTACAAACAGCTGCTCCAACATTAGCTCAAAAAGCTGTTGCAGCAGGTATTCCTGGTATCGTTGTTGACGGTATGGATATTTTAGCTGTTTACGCAGTGACAAAAGCTGCTCGTGAATATGC
Organism: Globicatella sp. PHS-GS-PNBC-21-1553; assembly: GCF_033564055.1. NCBI lineage: Bacteria > Bacillati > Bacillota > Bacilli > Lactobacillales > Aerococcaceae > Globicatella > Globicatella sp. PHS-GS-PNBC-21-1553. The sequence goes on along the minus strand of NZ_CP085470.1, from coordinate 138,588 downwards.
CTTAGCAGGTAATGGACCAGTCTTAATCGAAACATTATGCTACCGTTTTGGACCTCATACCTTATCTGGAGACGATCCTACTCGTTACCAACCTGAAGGTGTTCAAGATGAATGGCAAGCAAAAGATCCATTAATTCGTTTCCGTAAATATTTAGAAAATAAAGGTTTATGGTCTAAAGAAAAAGAAGACGAAGTAATTGAACGTACTCAAGAAGAAATTAAAGAAGCTGTTAAATTAGCTGACCAAGAACCAAAACAAAAAGTTTCAGACTTCTTAAAAAATATGTTTGAAACTCCAGACGTGTTCTTACAAGAACAAATCGCAAAATACGAAGCAAAGGAGAATAAATAATGGCTCAATTAACAATGATCCAAGCAATTACTCAAGCATTAGCGACAGAATTGCGTAACGATGACCGTACATTAATTTTCGGTGAAGACGTTGGTAAAAACGGTGGGGTTTTCCGTGCCACTGAAGGTTTACAAGATGAATTCGGTGAGGACCGCGTATTCAACACTCCTTTAGCTGAATCAGGAATTGGTGGTTTAGCAGTTGGGTTAGCTTTAACTGGTTTCCGTCCAATCCCAGAAATCCAATTCTTTGGATTCGTATTTGAAGTTATGGACTCTGTTGTGGGTCAAGCAGCACGTACACGTTACCGTTTAGGTAATTCTCGTCAAATGCCAATCACTTTCCGTGCACCATTCGGTGGGGGTGTTCATACTCCAGAAATGCACGCGGATAACTTAGAAGGTTTATTAGCACAATCACCAGGTATTAAAGTGGTAATTCCTTCAAATCCATATGATGCAAAAGGTTTATTAATCTCTGCAATTCGTGATAATGACCCTGTGTTCTTCTTAGAACATATGAAATTATATCGTTCATTCCGTGAAGAAGTGCCTGAAAAAGAATATACCATTCCTTTAGGAAAAGCGAATATTGTTAAAGAAGGTAATGATGTTTCTGTCATTACTTACGGAGCAATGGTTCGTGAAGCAATCAAAGCTGCTGAAAACTTAGAAAAAGACGGAATTTCAGTTGAAGTTATGGACTTGCGTACGGTATCTCCATTAGACTTAGAAGCAATTTTAGCAACTGTACAAAAAACTAACCGCGTTGTTGTGGTTCAAGAAGCTCAACGTCAAGCGGGTGTTGGTGCACGTGTTATTGCTGAAATTTCTGAACGTGCTATCTTAGACTTAGAAGCACCAATCGGATTTGTTGCAGCACCAGATACAATCTTCCCATTTGGTCAAGCTGAAAAAGATTGGTTACCAAATGCAACAGATATCGAAGAACAAGTACGTAAAACTTACGAATTCTAATTGACATTATGCGAATCGATTGACCAGAGGTAAACCTGTTTTACCTCTTTGGTCAATCTCATTATGAAAAATAAAAGGAGACAAAAATCATGGCATTTTTATTCAAATTACCTGAACTTGGCGAAGGTATTGTCGAAGGTGAAGTAGCATCTTGGCCAGTAAAAGAAGGCGACGAGATTAAAGAAGATGACGTTTTAGTTGAAATCCAAAACGACAAATCAGTTGAATCTATTCCTTCTCCAGTATCTGGAAAAATCTTAAAAATTCATGTTCCTGAAGGAACAGTAGCAGTTGTAGGGGATGTATTAGTTGAAATTGATGCGCCAGGTCACGAAGATGAAGCACCAGCAACTTCCCCAGCAGCACCAGCAGCGGCTGAAGTAACCGTGGCAGATACGAAAGCACCAGCAGCAGGAACTTTCCAATTCAAATTACCTGAGTTAGGAGAAGGAATTGTCGAAGGTGAAGTAGCATCTTGGCCAGTAAAAGAAGGCGACCATATCAATGAAGACGATGTTTTAGTGGAAATCCAAAACGATAAGTCTGTTGAATCAATCCCATCTCCAGTATCTGGTACCATTACTAAGATTGTGGTTCCTGAAGGAACTGTAGCAGTAGTAGGTGATGTACTAGTTGAAATTGCAGCTGAAGGACATGTCCCAGAAGCATCAACAGCAACACCAGCAGCAACTCAAGCGACTGCATCAGCACCAGCTTCAACAACTGCAAGTGCTCCAGTTGCAGCAGCAGATCCTAATCGTCGTGTATTAGCAATGCCTTCTGTTCGTAAATTAGCACGTGACAAAGGAATTGACATCTCATTAGTACCTGGTACAGGTGCAAATGGTCGTGTAACAAAAGCAGACGTTGAAAACTTTGATGGTTCAGCAGCAGTGGCTACACCAACAGCTCAAGTTGCTTCAACACCATCAGCCCCGGCTCAAAGTACTGCTGCTCCTGCACAACAAGCAGCACCAGCGAAACCTTATACATCTAATTTATCAGATTTAGAAACTCGTGAACCAATGACACCAATGCGTAAAGCAATTGCTAAAGCAATGGTAACGTCTAAACATACTGCCCCACATGTTACTCATTTTGATGAAGTGGAAGTATCTGCATTATGGGATCACCGTAAGAAATTTAAAGCAGTGGCAGCTGAACGCGATACTAAATTAACATTCTTACCTTATGCTGTTAAAGCATTAGTGGCTGTTGTTAAGAAATATCCAGCTTTAAATGCTTCGATTGATGACGCAACGAATGAAGTTGTATACAAAAACTACTATAATATCGGTATTGCAACCGATACAGATCGTGGTCTATACGTGCCGGTTATTAAAGACGCTAATACTAAGTCAATGTTTGATATTGCGGATTCTATTACTGACTTAGCTGGAAAAGCTCATGAAGGTAAATTAACTGCCGGTGAAATGAACGGTGGCTCAATCACTATTTCTAACTTAGGTTCAGCAGGTGGTAAATGGTTTACACCAATTATCAACTATCCTGAAGTAGCTATTTTAGGATTTGGTGGTATCGTTCAAGAACCAATCGTTAATGCTGAAGGTGAATTAGCTGTCGGCCGTATGTTAAAATTATCATTAAGCTACGACCACCGTATTATCGATGGTGCAACTGCTCAAAAAGCAATGAATGAGTTCAAACGCTTAATTGCTAACCCAGAATTATTATTAATGGAAGGTTAAGGTGTAAATTATGGTAGTTGGAGATTTCGAAATTGAATTAGAAACAGTCGTAATTGGATCTGGCCCTGGTGGATATGTTGCTGCCATTCGTGCTTCTCAATTAGGACAAAAAGTAGCCATCATTGAAAAAGATTACATTGGTGGTACTTGTTTAAACGTAGGATGTATTCCTTCAAAAGCATTAATCAATGCAGGACACACTTATCATAACGCATTACACGGAGATTTCTTCGGAGTAATGGCGAAAGATATTACAGTGGACTTCAAACGTACTCAAGAATGGAAAGACAAAGAAGTTGTTGGTAAATTAACCGGCGGCGTTCGTATGTTATTAAAGAAAAATAAAGTTGAAATCATTGAAGGGGAAGCATTCTTCGTTGATGACCATACTTTACGTGTTATCAAAGGTGATTCAGCACAAACTTATTCATTCAAAAATGCGATTGTTGCAACAGGTAGCCGCCCAATCGAAATCAAAGGATTTAAATTCAGTGAACGTGTGATTGATTCAACAGGTGCGTTAGCATTAACTGAAATTCCTAAAGAAATGGTGGTTATCGGTGGTGGATACATCGGTTCTGAATTAGCAGGTGCCTTCGCAAACTTTGGTACGAAAATTACTATTTTAGAAGGATCAAACCAAATTATTCCGACATTTGAAAAAGACATGGTTCAATTAGTTGAATCAGAGTTCAAGAAAAAAGGTGTTGACGTTATTACCAACGCAATGGCTTTAAACTCTGAAGTTAATGGCGATCGTGTAACGGTTACTTATGAAGTGGGCGGTAAACAACATAAAGTGGAAGCTGACTACTGTTTAGTAACTGTAGGACGTCGTCCAAACACTGATAACTGTGGTTTAGAAGTTGCTGGTGTTGTGATTGGTGAACGTGGTTTAATTAACGTTGATAAACAAGGACGTACCAATAAAGATAATATCTTTGCAATTGGGGACGCTGTTCCTGGTGCGGCTTTAGCGCATAAAGCTTCTTACGAAGCAAAAGTAGCGGCGGAAGCTATTAGTGGACAACCAAGTGCCGTTGATTACGTTGCTATGCCAGCAGTATGTTTCACTGATCCTGAATTAGCTTCAGTGGGTTATACAGTGGAACAAGCTAAAGAAGCTGGTTTAGATGTGAAAGCTTCTAAATTCCCATTAGCAGGTAATGGACGTGCGTTATCATTAAACGCAACTAGCGGATTTGTTCGTTTAGTAACAACTAAAGAAGATAATGTTTTAGTTGGCGCACAAGTAGCAGGGGCTAACGCTTCTGATTTAATTGCTGAATTAACACTTGCGGTTGAAGGTGGATTAAATGCCGAAGATTTAGCATTAACCATTCACTCACATCCATCATTAGCAGAAACTGTTATGGATGCAGCTGAATTAGCTTTAGGTCACCCAATTCATATTTAATTATTTAAATAAGATTGCAAGCCGAGATTTATTCTCGGCTTTTTATATTGTGAATAACATTTGCGGAATAATATTAAACATATTTGTAAAAAATATCGAATAAGCGTTATAATATGAATATTGAGGTGAAAAAACATGAGTCTTAAGCAATATACCAAACCTTATAGTAACACGTATCAACTAACAGAAAAAGATGCCCAGTATCCTGGCTCAAAACAAGCGGATTTGACCAAAGTATTAACGTTAGTGTTAACGACATCGGATGCTCATGATCAAGCAGTCAAACAGACACTAAATGCTGATGATTATATCATTAATGATCAGCAAACATGGGTTATTACCCAAAATCGGATGGTGATTCATCAATGGCCAGAGATTAGTCAAGAAATTAAAATAAGTACGTATGTGATAGAGGCAAATCGCTTTTTCATCACACGAAAATTTGTGGTGGAAGCTGACGATATAGAATTAATGACTTTATTTTTTCAATTTGCAGCTATTGATTTTACCTCACGTAAGATGGTGAGACTAAATTATGAAACATTACCTGAATTGTTAGATTTAAACGCCGAAATTAAAGTGAATTTTAGCCGATTAAAAGTACCTAAAATTGCGCAAAAAGTAAGTGAAAAGGACTTGGATATTCTACCAAACGATATTGATGGCAATCAACACGTGAATAACTTAGTCTATTTACGATGGGCATATAATGCAATAAGAGAGCGTTTATCAGCATCAGGTCATGAATTAACCATTGTAGAGGTTAAATTTGGTAATGAAGTCTTATGGGGACATGAGCCGAAATTGTTAAATTACAAATCAAAACCAAATGAATTTGTACAAACGGATCAAATCATATATAATAAAACATTGGATAAAGAAGCGTGTCACATAAGAATGACATGGAAGAAGGAGAAATAAACATAAATGATTACATTAAAATCAGAACGTGAAATTGAAGCAATGAAAAAATCTGGAGAGTTACTAGCTTCCATTCATGTTGCACTAAGAGATTTCATTAAACCTGGTGTAACGACGGCTGAAATAGATAAGTTTGTTCAAGCAAAAATTGAAGGAGCCGGCGCAGTAGCAGCTCAAATTGGTTATGAAGGGTACGAATTTGCAACTTGTACAAGTGTAAATGATGAAATTTGTCATGGCTTCCCTTCAAATTATAAGTTAAAATCAGGAGATATTGTCAAAGTAGACTTTTGTGTCGATTTGGATGGTGCTATTTCAGATAGTTGTTGGTGTTATGCTGTAGGAGAAATTAGTGATGAACATCAACGCTTAATGGAAGTGACGAAAGAAGCGCTGTATCGTGGGATTGCCCAAGCTAAAGTTGGTAATCGCATTGGCGATATTGGGCATGCTATTCAATCGTATGCGGAAGGCGAAGGCTTTGGGGTCGTGCGTGATTTTATTGGACATGGTATTGGCCCAACGATTCATGAAGATCCACAAGTTCCACATTATGGCTTGCCTGGAAAAGGTCTTCGACTAAAAGAAGGGATGACCATTACCATTGAACCAATGATTACGACCGGTACTTGGAAAATGAAAATGGATAATAATGGTTGGACAGCCCGTACGCGCGATGGCGGTTATTGTGCGCAATATGAACATTCCTTAGTAATTACAGCGGACGGTCCCGTATTATTAACCGAACAACCTGAATAAGACTAAATCAAGTTCAAATAAAATAATATTCTTTAAAAAGAGGTTAGGCATCAACTTAATAATTTAAGTCAAGTTAAGATTGGTTAATTAAAAACACAGTGCTTAAGTGGCATCAATCTGCGTCTTAATGACTTGTTTGAGACCTACTCAACTTTGCGGGGGTAGGCCGACGAAGCGAAAATCATTCGATTTTCTACTTCTGGTCTACTCCCAGAACTAGATTAAAAATATCATTAATAAAATGAAATAATGATAAAATTAGAAAAAACATTGGTTTAATAATCTTTCACTAATAAAAAGATATTGAAAAATACATGTTTTCACATTTTTTTAATTTATTTTTAACTTTATGCTTGATTTTATCGTTTACATGAGTTAATATAACAATATAAAGTTTTATTTATAAATTTTTTGGAGGGAACATTATGAGAAATTCTTTAAGAAAACTTGCCGGTTTAACGTTATCGGCATTAACACTTGGCTCTGTTGTTGCTAATTCTTCACTTACCCTTGTTTCTGCGCAATCGAACGTTGAATTAGAAACAGCCGTAAAAAATGATGCTGAAGAAATTGAAGGTGGTACTTTACGTTATGCATTAGTAGGGGATCCATTTTCAGGTGTGTTAAATAACATGCTATATGAAGGTAACCCAGACGCAACGATTATTGGCCTATTTAACGAAGGCTTGTATGGTTATGATGAAAACTTCACAATTGATGATTCAGGTTTTGCTAAAGTTGATTTTGACGTAGAGAACAAACAAGTTACCATCACTATTCCAGAAGGTCAAAAATGGGACGATGGTGAAGACTTAACAATCGATGATGTTATTTGGCCATATTATGTAGTAGGTCACCCAGACTATCAAGGTATTCGTTATGGCGAAGATTTTGAAAACGTTGTGGGAATGAAAGAGTATCACGAAGGTTCAGCAGAAGAAATTAGTGGTTTGGAACGTGTCGATGATTACACATTAAAGGTAACTTATAACGAATTCCCTAACTCAATGTTACAAGCGGGTGGTGGGGTATCATCTTATATTGAACCAGAACATGTCTTTAAAGACATTCCGGTTGGTGAATTATTAGACTCAGAACCAGTACGTACTAAACCAGTTGGTTTCGGTCCTTTCCGAGTAACCTCAATTACACCAGGTGAAGCCGTTACCTATGAAGCGAACGAATATTATTGGAGAGGTCGCACAAAAATTGATGGTGTTCAATTAGAAGTGGTTAACCAATCAACAGCAATTGCGGAAATGCAAGCAGGTAATTACGATATTGCTTCTTTACCAGCTGACTCTTATGACTCATATAAAGATTCTGAAAACTTTACGGTCTTAGGGGACGTGCAAAATGCTTATACTTATATTGGATTTAAGTTAGGGAAATTAGAAGATGGCGAAAACGTTCCTGATGAATCATTAGTAGTAGCAGATAAAGCAATTCGTCAAGCAATGGCCTATGCAGTTGATAATGATGCTATCGGGGAAAGATTCTACCAAGGTTTACGTTGGAGAGCAAATGCGCCAATTACACCAAACTTTAAAGAGTACTATAATGCTGAATTACCTGGATATACTTATGACCCAGAAAAAGCAAAACAAATCTTAGCTGATGCAGGTTATACTGATGCAGATGGTGATGGATTCATTGAAGATAAAAATGGTGAACCATTCACTTTAGGATTTGCTTCAATGTCTGGTGGCGAAACCGCACAGCCATTAGCAGAATACTACATGCAAGCTTGGGCAGAAGTGGGAATCGATGTTCAATTAGTTGATGGACAATTAATGGAATTTAACTCATTCTATGATGCTCTTAAAGCAGATGATCCAAAAATTCAAGTTTACCAAGGTGCATGGGGAACAGGTGGTGATCCAAACCCAACTGGATTATACGGACGTACTGCAGCATTTAACTACACTCGTTGGGCTACGGAAGAGAATGATAAGTTATTAGCAGCTATCAACTCTGATGATTCATTTGATGATGAATTCCGTAAACAAGCTTTCAATGATTGGCAAGCTTACTTCATGGAAGAATTACCAGCGATCCCAACATTATTCAGATATAGTGTGGTAGGGGTTAACAACCGTGTTAAAAACTACGATATCAAAGTCGGATCAGATTTAACTTGGGTTGACGTAGCTCTTACAGCAGACGCACCATATTAACATAATGTTGCCTCCAACAGGGGACTCGTAAGAGTCCTCTATTTTTTATGAGTTATTTTCTTACTTTCTAAATGTATTGAGTAATTTTTTGAAAAAGGGTACTATTAAAAATAATAATACTATTAAAATGGTTGGAAACCTCTAATTGAGTTTCTTGATTTTATCATAAACTTACGCTATCATGTAACATGTAAGATTATTTTACTTATTTTGGAGGGATAGTATGAAAAAATCTTTAACAAAAACTTTTGCTGTAGGAGCTTCTGCTTTAGCAATTAGTTCAATCGCAGCTAATTCAATGGTTCCGTTTGTTTCTGCTCAAACGAATGTACAATTGAATACGACTTTTGAAAATAATGAGGAGTCAATTGAAGGTGGCGTATTACGTTATGCTTTAGTTTCTGAATCTCCTTTCGCCGGTGTATTAAACTCAATGTTTTATGATGGCGCACCAGATGGATCTATTATCGGATTCTTTGATGAAGGATTATATGGTTATGATGAAAACTTTACCATTGATGATTCTGGTTTTGCTAAAATTGATTTTGATGTTGAAAATAAACAAGTAACGATTACCATTCCTGAAGGACAAAAATGGGATGATGGTGAAGATTTAACGATTGATGATGTTATCTTCCCTTATTATGTAGTCGGTCACCCAGACTATCAAGGTATTCGTTATGGAGAAGATTTTGAAAATGTTGTAGGTATGAAGGATTACCATGAAGGTAAGTCAGAAGAAATCAGTGGTTTAGAACGCGTAGATGATCACACCTTAAAAGTTACTTATGAAAACTTCCCTAATTCAATGCTTCAAGCAGGTGGTGGGATTTCAAGCTACATTCAACCAAAACATGTCTTCGAAGGTATCGAAGTGAAAGATATGTTAGATTCAGAGCCAGTACGCCAAAAACCAGTAGGATATGGTCCATTTAAAGTAACATCAATCATTCCAGGTGAAGCTGTTACTTTAGAAGCGAATGAATATTATTGGAAAGGTCGTCCAAAATTAGACGGAGTTCAGGTTGAAGTGGTTAACTCATCAACTTCAGTCGCTGAAATGCAAGCTGGTAACTATGATATTGCTGAATTACCTGCTGACCAATATGAAACTTATAAAGATGCTGAAAACTTCCAAGTTTTAGGAACAATTGGTAATAGTTATACTTATATTGGCTTTAAATTAGGAACATTTGAAAACGATGAAGTAGTCCCTGATGATTCTGTCGTAGTAGCAGATAAAGCAATTCGTCAAGCAATGGCTTATGCAGTTGATAACGATGCTATCGGTGAAAGATTCTACCATGGTTTACGTTGGAGAGCAACTTCACCAGTAACTCCTAACTTTACTGCTTACTTCAATGATGAAATTGAAGGATACAACTATGACCCAGAAAAAGCAAAACAAATCTTAGCGGATGCAGGCTATGCTGATGCAGACGGTGATGGATTTATCGAAGATAAAAATGGAGAACCATTTACATTAGGATTTGCATCGATGGCAGGTGGCGAAACAGCTCAACCATTAGCTGAGTACTACATGCAAGCTTGGGCTGAAATTGGTATTAATGTCCAATTAGTTGACGGCCAATTAATGGAATTTAATTCATTCTACGATGCTATTAAAGCAGATGATCCAAAAATCCAAATCTTCCAAGGGGCATGGGGTACAGGTGGCGATCCAAACCCAACAGGACTATTTGGACGTAATGCTTCATTTAACTTCCCACGTTGGGCAACAGAAGAAAATGATAAGTTATTAGAAGCAATTAATTCTGATGAATCATTCGATGAAGAATTCCGTAAAAAAGCTTTCAATGATTGGCAAGCATACTTTATGGAGGAATTACCACTTATGCCAACATTATATCGTTATTCAGTAGTAGCAGTTAATAATCGTGTTAAAGGCTATGATATTCAAATTGGTGCAGATACACCATGGTATGATGTGACGTTAACATCAGAAAATCCATATTAAGAGTGAATCAATGAGTTTGAAGACTGGACAGAAAATAAAATTCTGTCTGGTCTTTTGTTTTTTTATCTTATTGCATTGTGATTGAATCGTATAAAATGGTGCCCTTTAGCTTTTATTTTAACCAGGTTATATTCTTACTCCCAAGCAACGACGAATATAGCGGAATTAAGATTATCGGTACTTAATCATAAGATTTATGAAGAAAGAAGTGAAGTTTTTATACGAAATCATGAATAATAATCAGCTTTTTTGTGTAATTTATCGAGTTTAGTTGCAACCAACGAAAAAATTAGTTAAAGTGAAACTAACGATAATGAATGGAGAATGTCTCATGCAATTTGATAAAAATAAAGTAAAAAGCTTGAATGATCCCCGATTAATTTCATCAGAACAAATTTTTGATGGACACATACTACAGCTTTATGTTAATCAATTAAAGTTAGAAAATGGCGCCATTGTTGAACGCGAAATTATTCACCATTTGCCAGCTGTGTGTATTTTGGCAACTGATGAAGATAAAGTGGTCTTAGTGAAACAATTCAGACCAGCGGTTGTAGCAGACATCTATGAAATTCCAGCAGGAATATTAGATTTCCAATCGGAATCTTTAGAACAAGCAATTGATGGAGCGAAAAGAGAATTAGAAGAAGAAACGGGCTATCAAGCAGAGCAGTGGCAAGAAGTTAATTCTTTTTATGTATCACCAGGATATTTAGATGAAAAGATTACTTTATTTCATGCAACAGGTTTAACCAAAGTTGAAAATCCACTGCCACAGGATGAAAATGAAAATGTGACAGTACACGAGTTTACTAAAGCTGAAATTCGTCAAATGATGTCACAAGGCAAAATAGTCGATGTTAAAACACTTTATGCTTTACAATATTGGTTAGTACAATAACAAATGGAAGTGATCAACATGTTTTTTAAACGCAAACAACAACAAAATAGTAACAACGAAGAACATTCATCACCCCGAACTAATGATTATTCTGAACAAAAATATCAACATCAGCATGATGATAACGATTGGATTTATTCTGAAAATAATCATCAAGTTAGGGAAGATGAAAATCAAATATTGTATGACGATTCTTTAAGACAGAACCATTATTATCCAGATAATAATGATGAGGATCGATACATGGGCAATCATTATATGGGACCAGATGATGGCGGAGATAATGAACAGTCTTATAATAATCCTTCGATGGCGCAAGATGATCAGTACCAAGTGTATTATCAGGAAGAAGGTTATGAACCGATTGCCTCATCAACTAACACACATTATTCTGATGAATTGGCGCAAGATAATCCAGAGGTTAGAGGAAAACGAGCGAAGTACCATGCGAAAATCGATCAGTTTTTAACCAATGGTATCATCATAGTTGGTGTATTATTGTTAGCTGTATTATTAATTGCCTTTTTAGGCTAAACTATTTTTGAGGAGTAAACAGATGAAAATTGGAATTATTGGCGCAATGGAAGAAGAAATTCGCCTTATTAAAGCAAATTTATCAAAATTAAAAGAAATTACCCATCATCAAGTAACCTTTTATCAAGGTTATTTGGAAAATCGAGAAGTGATTTTAGTTCAATCAGGTATTGGAAAAGTCAACGCTACCATTACGACAGTCCTCTTGGTTCAACAGTTTAATGTCGATTTAATTATTAATACCGGGACGGCTGGTGGCCTGCATAAAGGCTTGAAGGTTGGGGATATTGTGATAGCAGATAGTTTAACTTATCATGATGTCGATGTTACTGGTTTTGGTTATGAAAAAGGTCAAATGGCTGGTATGCCGGCATTGTATTATCCTGATTTACAATATAGCCAGTTAGCCAAAGGGGTTTGTCGTCAATTAGAAATTGAACCAATCTTTGGTCAAATTGTTTCAGGTGATCAATTTGTTAATAGCCATGAAAAAGTGGACCAAATTGCCATTGATTTTCCTAAAGCAAAAGCTTGTGAAATGGAATCAACTGCTATCGCCCAAACCGCTCATGTAATGAAAGTACCATTTGTCATTATCCGGGCAATTAGTGATGCTGGTGATGATGATGCAGCTGTTTCATTCGACGAATTTGTGGTAGTAGCAGGTAAAGCTTCCGCACAAATTGTAATGAATTTAGTCATTAATATTGAATAAAGTAATGGAAATCTTAATAAATTTAATCAAGTTAGTGAGCCTTAATGAAAAACGCAGGGGTTGAGTGGTCTCAACTTACGTCTTAAAGAGGTTAGGTATCAACTTTTGCCCACTCCCATCTCCACGGGGGAGGAAGATGATGTGAAAACCATTCAATTTTCTACTTCTGTTCCATTCCCAACTGTGCGAGGGTAGGTAGACGAAGCGAAAATCGTTAAATTATTTAAATCTTGCTTTCTCACTTGCAATTAAATTTAAAATAATTGCAGATCAAGCATTGCAATCTAGTCACTATTTATGATACAATAACACTTGTGTAAAATAATGCAGCGTGAAAAAAGAAAGCGCGTCAACAGTTCAACCCTTATTAGGTCAATGAGTAACCGCGGCTGCAAAGGCGAAAATTGAAGTTGAAATGCACGCATTCGATTTTTCAAAAGGATTATTTTACTCCAAAACAACATAATTGGAGGAATTTATAATGTCAAGATATACAGGTCCAACATGGAGATTATCACGTCGTTTAGGTATTTCTTTAACAGAAACTGGTAAAGAAATCGCAAAACGTAACTATGCACCAGGTCAACACGGTAACCAAAGAAAGAAAATTTCTGAATATGGTTTACAATTACAAGAAAAACAAAAATTACGTCATATGTACGGCATGTCTGAACGTCAATTCTACACTTTATTCAAAAAAGCAGGTAAAATTAAAGAAGGTAAACATGGTGAAAACTTCATGTCATTACTTGAAACTCGTTTAGACAACTTAGTTTACCGTTTAGGTTTTGCTAACACTCGTCGTCAAGCTCGTCAATTAGTTAACCATGGTCACGTGACTGTTGATGGCAAACGTGTTGATATTCCATCTTACTTAGTAACACCAGGTCAAGTAATTGGATTAAAAGAATCTTCACAAGATTTAGCTTTAGTTAAAGAAAACTTAGAAAATACTGTTAGCCGTTTAGAATTTGTTTCATTTGATGCAGACAAATTAGAAGGTACTTTAACACGTTTACCACAACGTGCTGAGTTATCGGCTGAAATCGACGAATCATTCGTTGTTGAATACTATAACAAATTAGGTTAATATTATATACCCCGAAAGTCTATTATATCAGGCTTTCAGGGTCTTTTTTTATGCCTTTGATAAAGAAATGATAAAGCAATTGCTAAAAGTTAACGTAATTAGCAAATTTTTGAGCCATATTTTCTTCTTGTTTTTTAGTAAAATGAGCGTATACTTTTGTAGTGATTTCAAGAGAGCTATGCCCAAGTCTATTTTGAATTTCTTGCATATTAAAACCAGCTTCAAACATAAGAGAGCATGCTGTATGACGGAATCCATGTAGTTTAATACATTTAAATTTATTAGCTTCACAAATGGATTTCAAACGATGGTTGATTGTCATTTTAGATAATAACTCATTATTGACTGGGTTAGTAAATAAAAACTGATCTTCATTATTTGAATTGTGACCAAATCTAAATAATTCTTTTCTTTGTTCTAATTGCCAGCGTTTTATAGCCTTGATAGTATTATCATCTAGGCTTATAACTCGCAGGCTTTTTTTAGTTTTAGGTTCTTGAATCAAAACACGCTGTTTAATACCATAAGCAACTGTTTTATTTACTGATAATGTTTTGTTTTTAAAATCAATATCCTTGTACTGTAAGGCCATTAATTCGCCTTTTCTGATGCCTGTGAAAGCCAAAATTCTAAAAATAGCATAATACATTATGTCATCTTCAACTAGCTTCAGGAATTCAATTAATTCCTCTTTTGTATAATACAAATCTTCTTCATTGGTAGTATCTGGTTTCGCTTTAGGCAATTTTACATGCTTGAACGGATTGTCTTTGATTGCACCACTAACCACAGCATAATCGAAAATTTGAGACATATAGCAATAGTATTTGCGATAGGTAGCATATTTATCATACCAATCATTAACTATCTTCTGAGCGCTTCTAATCGTGAATTTCGACAACTTCATTTTACCGTATTTTTCCAATATTCCTTTTTGAATGATTGAAGTAACAACATTCAATGAACTTTCCCTAACTGTAAGTCGATATTGTTCATACCAGCCTTCATAGGCATCCATTACAGTTAGATTGCTATCAGTATTTTTGCCATGTTGCTGATAATTAGCTATGGCTAAGCGTTGAGCTTTTATTGCTTCACGTTGTGTTTTAAAGCCTCTTTTTGTGGCAAATATTTGCTTACCAGTAATTGGATCAGTACCAAGATAACAGGTGTACATGTAGTATGTTTTGCCATCAGACTTTTTCTTATATTCTTTAATCATTTTATGATTCCTTTCTAAACCCACGACCAAGTGAAATTTTGAAAGGTCACCCATTTAGGATTGGCTACCTAGTAGGGTGTAGGTTAAAAATTAATTAAACTAATCTTTTTGAAATTTATCTTTTATTTTATCGATTTCACTTTCGAATTCTGATGGATCTATTGCAGTTAATTTCGTTCTAATTTCTTCAATATGCTTTTCTATCATTTCAACTAAATCAATAGATAATTCAGGATGAATTCTTCTTTGAGTGTAAAACAATTTGGGAAGATAAAATATTCCATCAGAAAAATCAGAATATTTAATATGATTATAGTTTGTAACTATATCATCTTTTTCAGAAATACTTGAATAATCCTCAATAAATTCTATTATTTTTTTTAATTGATCATGCACTAGATTTACAAGGTTTTCATTAGTAACTGGCAAGAAAGCTTTTTTTGTAGCATTTCTTTAGCTTTTCTATTGATAAAATCTTTAACGTTATACTCATTGAAATTTTCTTTTAAAGAGTTTTGTGCGCTTAGATTGGTAAACACATCAAAGCAGAGGTCATTAAAATTGTGAGGATTATAGAAAAATTTATACTCTTGGTCATAATTATTTTTTATATTGTTGTTTATAATTTCATGTGCTAAATTAGTTATTTTTTCTAAATCATCACCGTATAAAAGATAATCAACCGTGACATTACCGATATCAGCAATAGCTTTTAAAGTTAAATCATTAGGTATGTTTTCGCCACGTTCCCATCTAGATACATTACTTTTTCCAGGAGTGATAGATGGAGTATGCTTGTTTATCATATCCGCAAATTTTTGCATACTTATTTTATTTTCCACTCTAATTTTTTTAATCCTGTTCCCTAATCGTTCTTTATCTACATTCATATTAAAACTCCTTTCGAGTTTATTATAACACAATGTGCCTAAAGTTGAAATAATAGCTTGTAATTTTTAAAATAATGTGTTAAGATTAAAGTGTCGAAAGTTGAAAGTGGAGGTGATTATATGAGTGTGGTGAGTAGACTTAGAAAATATAAAGGAATGACACAAACTGATATGGCAAATCATTTAGGGATTTCTCTTCAAGCATATTGGAAAAAAGAGAAAGGCTTAACACCGTTTAGCGATAGGGAAAAAGTTGTTGTTAGAAATTTTTTTAATGATGAATTTCCAGGCATTACAATTGATGATATTTTTTTTAACGACAAAGTGCCTAAAGTTGAATATATTAACAGTGATTAGTTGAACTTTTTTGTATGTTAACCATAACGATTAATGAGGAAAGGGGTGATATTGAATGTTGGAAAGAGTAGAACAGCCACAATTACAGGTGATTTTACCTAAGGAAAATGAAGAACAGATTTATCAAATCTATTTAACTATAGCGAGAAAAGTTGTTGATGATGTTACGAAGAATATAACGGTCAATCGTCGTTATTTAAATAAAAAGCAATTAGCTAAGTATTTTCAATGCAGTCCATTGGTGATTGATGATTGGGTTAAGAATGGCCTTAAATCTTTCAATAAAGGGCGAGAAATTATGTTTGATATGCATGATGTAGAAGAATATTTGGAAACAATAAAAAATTAATTAAACCACGACCAAGTGAATTAAAACGAAGTGAAAAGAGGAAACTGGAATGAAGGATTTAAATATAGATGCTTATGTAATTAAGCAACTATTACTTACAGCAAGAGATTATTGTTCTGATATTGAAACGCAAATGGTAGCAGTTGAAAAGCAGAGAGATGCCGAAAAACGACTAAATGAACTGAATTTATTAATGTTTGAAGTTAGTCGTAGTATTGAAAAAATTAGTACGCTTATTGAAGTTTCGATTGATCATGCAGGGCATATTCAACAGAACTAAAAATAAGTTGCACAAATAAAAAAGCATTCGAAAGACGGCAATCTCTCAAATGCTAGGAATAGTTATTTTTCCACAGATAACTATTCTCATTTTAACACAAAAATATGAAATGAGGAAATATAGATGACAAACAATTATTTGAAATATGAAGAAGTTCATGAGAATACTTTATCAGATGAATTACAATTTAACATAATTAGATCAAAACATTTAACTGAAGCTATATTGGACTATGTAACTGAAATTCAGAATGTAAATGAAAAAGTTTTTTCAAGTGCATCAGATGACACTGAATCAGAAAAACTAATAGCACTTGCATATACAGTTAATCGTGAAATAGATAAAATCAGTACGTTTCTTTCTCTCTTGCGTGATGAGTTGGAACTAATGGAATAGATATTTTAATGGGATTAATTGAGGAAATTTTTCAACGAAATGAGGTGGTGGAGTGGGTAACAGAAGAATGATGAGTAAAACGGTTATTCATACCCAAAAGTTTCTTAAGTTACCGTTAGAAACTCAGGCACTATACTTTCATCTTTTATTAAATGCAGATGATGATGGAATTGTGGAAGCTTTTCCAGTCATGAGAATGATTGGAGCAAATGACGATAATTTAGGTTTATTAGTAGTCAAAGGGTTTGTTGTTCCTCTGAATGATGAAATGGTTTATTTCATAGTTGATTTCAGAGAACAAAACACTCTAAGAAAAGATAGGTATGTACCTAGTATATACAAAAATTTACTTGATGAAATGTACTTGGCAACCAATGTGAAACCAGATGGCAACCAAATGGCAACCACTGGTTGCCCCAATATAATTAAAGATAATATAAGTAAATTAAATACAAATAATAATATGTCGAGTAAACTCGACAAAGTATCTGAAGAAACGAAAAAAACAGATCATGTTGATGATGATTCAGAAATTGATTCAGGAAAAGTAAGTTCAAAACAGAAAAATGATTCAATTCCTTATGACGAAATTGTTGAGTACCTTAATCAAAAGGCTAGTACAAATTTTAGAAGTAGTACACCAGCAACGCAAAGATTAATTAAAGCTAGACTAAGTGAAGGCTTTACAGTTGAGAACTTTAAATCGGTTATAGATATCAAAACTAGTCAATGGCTTAATAATCAGAAAATGAATCAGTATCTTAGACCACAGACTTTATTTGGTACGAAGTTTGAAAGTTATCTTAACGAATGCAGCTTAAACACGGAACCGGAATATTTAACATATTTAGAGGAGGTTGAATATATTGGAGATGATATCGAATTACCTTTCTAATCAATTGACAGAAGAGAGAAAGCAAAGTGCTTATGAAGCACTAGATGAATGTATTAATGATTCTGACATTCAGTATTTTTTTCAACAATACAATTTGACAGATGATGAGGAGTTTATCAAAAGAAATTCTACAACGATTATGGAATATGTCACAAATCGTGATAAGAATCCTTATTATTATCCAACTATGCAATTAATTAATAATACACTACATCTAACTTATATTCCTAAGACAGAAGCACAAAGATTTAGAATGGCAAACGGGGAAAATTCAATACCAAAAGTTTACTATGATGAGATTACTAGAAATTTTAAAAATGCAGAATTAGATACCAAATTACTAACAACGAATGATCTTAGTGTTTTGAAGGAAATGAAAGCATTCTTAGATAATTATCAAAGAAACACTCTAAATAAAGGTATTTGGCTTTATGGCAGCTATGGTGTAGGTAAAACATTTTTAATGAGTTATTTTTCAAAAGAACTTGTTAAACAGGGGATAGAAGTTAGATTTATTAGTTTTAGCAATTTTATGGATAAACTAATGACTAAGATAAAAACTAATGGCGATAATTTAGAAAAAGAGGTAAGCAAACTATCAAAAGTTGAAGTGTTAATCCTAGATGATATGGGTGCTGAATACATTAAATTATTTGGTATTGGAATTTTATACAGAATTTTAGATTATCGGATGAATAACAAAAAAGCAACGTTCTTCACCAGCAACTATAATATTCATGATTATTTGGAATCTCTTAATAATGTTGATGGATTTAATCACCATGAAAAAGGGAGATTGAATGAGCGAATGACAGTTTTATCAAATCAAGTTCAGTTAGTAGGTAAAAACAGAAGAAATAAATAGACCAGATAATCCATCTTTTCGCCAACGCTATAAGGTTGATTGATGATATAGCTAATCATATAAAGATGGTCATCAGGTTTAGATGCACAGACACAATTACATTATGACACTTAAAATTTAAAGGAGTAGTTAAAAATGAGAAAAGAATACGAATTGAAGTTTAAGACGGTAGGAACATATTCAGAAGAAACAACCGAGTTAACGCATTATCAGGAAGTTTATACAGATAAAGATTTGACTGTATTAGAAACAGAAGTGGACTCAATTCATTTTGATGAAGTAATATCAGCAATCGCTCATGATTTTGAATATGATCCAATTTTTGAACATTATCTTTACATGGGTTGTTACGATTTCCCCGATATTTCGTTCGAATTATTGGAAGAAGATGGATTAACGAGAGTGACAATTAAATTTTACGCAATCTAGAATTGTAAATCACAGTAAAAAAGGGGTTCTAATAATGAAACAACCAATGGTGAATCAAGCAAAATTTTGTGTAGTAGCAGCAGATAATTCATTGTCACCAGAAATCAATCAAGGTGATGAAGTGTTTTTCATCGAGGCTACTGAATGGGCAGTTGGCGATATAGTGGCAGTTAGAGATTTAGATAACAATATAATGAAATTGAAGAAATTAGTATCTAAAGATTTATCTGACAACCAGTTATTTAAAGGCAAGGCGATTGGAGTTTACAGACATTTATGAAGTTTTACGCAATCTAGAATTATCAACCTAAATCCATAGTTTATAGGCGGTGTTGGTTTGGAAGAATGGCTAATTTATCAGTTGAAGTATTATCTGTCGCTAGATAAAGAAATTGCCCTTATCGATTCAAAGATAAGGGCGGTTAGTTCAAATTATTATGCGACACATTCGCTTATAGGTTCTTCTGTTTTACTACTTGATTCAGATGATTATATAAGGTCTAAATCAGTTTACTCTCACGTTGAGGAGATAGTTAGTGAAGAAAATGCTTTAATAATTCGAAAAAACAAGCTTATTAGACGAAAGAAAGTATTCAATGAGGAATTATCCCATTTAGAACAAAATCGCCTTAAAATCGATTTATTTGCTGATTTAGAACTGTTAGAAAAAGCTTGCAATTGGATTCAAGAACTAGAGTATTATTTTAATGCGAACGATGAAGAATCTGTTAATGATATTTTTAGACCTACTGATGAAATGTTAAAACAAATAGATCAGCAAGAAGAAGAATTATTTGAAATGTTTGGAGTGTAGTTATGCAGAATGCTTATTCAAAAGACAGAAATTTAGAAGTATGGGTTGGACCTTTAACTTTGAGAAATTTTGGTAACTTTATCAAGCATAAAAATGAGTTAACGGAAGATGATTTGAAAGAGTTCAACCGATTAGCTAAATGTATTAAGAAACTACCAAATGAAGTTGGAAAAATGGTGATGTTAAAGTACGTTAAATTAGCTAAGTTTAAGCCGTATAGAAGTAGAGACGTTAAACCTCATGATTCGGTTTATAAACGATATAGTAGCAGACCAGCACCGAATAAATTGGTTGCTGAAGAAATGCAATTAACCGTTAAAGAAATATCAGAATTAGATAAAAAAGCACGTCACCTATTGGCTGATTATATGCTAGAAGAATTGAAGAATGAACATGATTTGGTGAATGTAAAAAAATCGGATTACTTGTTCGTTGAATTAAATGAAGTTGAATCTATTTTAAATGATTATAGAAAAAAATACAACAAGGTATCCTATAAAATAATTCATAAGTACAAAACTCATTGTGAACTGAATGTTGAATATTCAATTTCTACTTGGAAAAGAAAGGAGTGAATGGTTAGTGGCAAATGAAAATCTCAATTTAAAAAGTGGTCATTCAATATTAACTGAATGGGCAAAGTTTACTAAATTTAATAACAAACTAGATGATGAAGAAGAAAAAGACTTATCTTATACAATCGCTGTTTATTGAAACTACCCGATAACGTAAGGAAAGTATTACAAGCTAAATATCTTCATCTATCAAGATTTTACATATCTCGAGATGCTAATATAAAGTGGTCTGATTCTGCAACTAAAAAATACAACATAACACGAGCAGACGATAAAAAAGTTTCTAATTACTTAGGTCTAGATAAGAATGAAATCAGAGAATTAGCTGAACAAGGTTTGGTACTGGTCGCAAAGCAATATCGAGAAGAAATGTTGAAAGAACATAAAATTGTAAAGGAATTAGTTGAAAAGGAACTTATTACTGATAAAAGCCGAATCGTTGATACAGTTAATAAATTTAAATTGAAGTATGATGATGTTACTTTTACAACAAGCTACATCACAAAAAGTAAGAGATTATTGAAAATTAGATATTATCAAACAGTATGGAAACCACGAGGAGTAGCAGAACATGAAAAAAGCGACAATGCTTTATAGCAATACTCTTTCTGGATTAAACAAGGAGATTGAAACCTTTAAGGTGGAAGAAGATATTAAACCGATAGAAGTTAAGAAAATACTTCAGAAGAACGGCAATTATACAGCAGTAATTATCTACCATGCAAAACCAAGAAGGCCAAATGTGACAACATTATCACATTTCGGATGATAGAAAGAGATATTCCAAAAACGAAAACGTTGTCGCATTTAGGATATGAAACTATTCATAAATTACTCAACGTTTAGTAAATTTCGAAACGTTGCGAAATATGACCACGTGGTCGTATTTATAAATGTATACTCGTATCTACATTTAAGATTAAAAGAACTTCTAAAATTGGGTACGTACACAAATGTTGCAACGTTGAGAGATTTAGGAAGCACAGCCCTGTACCTCATCGCCACACTTCCAGAACAAGCAAAGCAAGAACTTTTATTTTGTAACACTAGCGGTAGAAACAAAAAATAATAATTTAAAGGAGTAAATATTATGACAAACCCATATAAAAATTCAGTTGCAGCATTGAATAAAATTAGAGCTGCTGAAATAGAGATGTTACGTTTTCGAGATCCAAGAGAATCATCGCCAAAGAGCAACGGTATGCCACAAGGTGAATTTGATCAATTAAAAGAAAAAGCATTAGAGTTAGAAACGGATCCACGTAAAAAATTGAATTTAAGTGGTTATTTACAGTTGAATAATTACAAGAGTTACTTTTCTGAAATGTACGAGGAAAAGAAAGAAGAATTTGAAAAAGTAAAAGCAGAAGCTGATTTGGAAAATGTTTTAAATGAGGAAAGAGTAAATGCTGAATTTGAAATTAAACGGTTGAGAAGTATGCTTGAAACCGAGTTGCAAAGTGTAAGAGCAGACATTATGAATTTAATCAATAAACGTTTACAGAGAATAAATCCTATTGTTAAACAACTACAAGATATTGAAGAAGCAGAAGATTTGCTCTATGGTTCATCAAATCCATTTGTTAAATCAGCGTGGGGCGTTTCAGCTTATCTACCTGAAATTAAATCGAATTTACTTAAACCAAAAAAAGTTGGTTATCCAACTTTTAGTAGATTAGGAACAGGTACATACAGTGATTATAAAAATTATCTAATTGTAAAAGACATTTTAGGAGGTTTATACCATGAATAAATTTGATAAATTAGTCGCACAAGCAAATGGTCAATATCACAATATCCCACCAGTAATAGAATATGTTTTATTTTGGAAACCTATTGATACGGAAACTTCTAGAGTTGTAACCGAGAACGGGCAGATGTATGTCTATACAAAAACAAGTGATTACAACGGTGGGCCAGAAAAAGAGTATAAGAAAAAATTAATCCTAATTGGTTAACGTATACATATAACTTCTATTACTATGATCCGGAAGAAACTGAAGAAGAACGTATTGAGATGATGAAGAAACTCGTGATTGACATGCCGGAACTTAAACAACTACAAGGGTTCGTTTGGAACAGTCATAACGCTAGTCAAGGAACAAGAAACTATACTGATATAAAACAAAATCCAGAATACAGACGAGTATACATTAAAGACGACAGTGTATATGCAGAATTAAAATTTGAATTCACTATCACACGAAAGAAAGAATTAGTTGATTTATAATTTGAAAATTAATTAATGATAGTGAAAGGAGGTGAAACACGTATATGACAAATAAAGGAACACTGACTAAAAGCCAAGTGAAAAGCTTAGAGAATGGTATTGATAGAATCAATGAAAAAATTGAAAATTACTCCAAAAATAATATTAACTTAACACAAAGCCAAAGGGATGACTTAGAAAATGACCTTAGAAAACTTTACGGCCAGCTTAACAGTTTTATTGGCGCTGGAAATAACCGTAAGAGAATGAATAAGCCAGCACCAAAAAGAAAGGAAGGTAGTAATACTAATCTACTACTGGGATTCATTGTAAACGCAGATCGAATGGTCACCAGTTTAAATGATATTATCACAGCTAAAGTTGAATCTGATTTCAAGACAAAACAGGCAAAGAAAGCTGAAGCGGAAAGAACAATTAAAGCTATTGAAACTTGTTACGGTAAGCCACAAAGAAGTTGGGATTACTTTCAAAGCGTATAAAATCACTCCCCCTCCCGAAATCAAATGGGTTGATTTTGGGGGTCGCCTAAACGGCAAGGGGGTACTTGGTGTTTAAAAATCGAAAAAACTTATCACGCGCGAGAGTACTCCTTTCTGTTTCAGATAACGTTACACAAAAAAATATAATTAGAAAAGGAGGCAAATAATGGCAACAAACAATCATGAAATTAAAATTGATTACAAAGTCGTCAATTCCCAATTTAATAAAGGCATCAAAGAGATTAACAGTGAAGTCAGTACGTTGAATAAAGAGTTCAGATTGCAACAAGAACAGATGAAGCTAACAGCTAGTGAATCTGAAAAGCTTGAAGCGAAGTTGAATAAGTTAAACAAAGAACATGAGTTGGGTCAAAAGAAAACACGCGAGATTGAAACCGCATATAAGAATGTGGTTGAAATCATGGGCGAGAGTTCTAAAGAAGCTGAAACGTGGAAGAATAAATTACTTGATGCTAAGAAGAACGAAGAATACTTAAAGAACGCGATTCAACTTACGACTGAAGCATTAGACAAATCAAACGAATCTATGTCTGAAGCAGCGAAAGAGAGTGAAGCGAACAGAGAAAAGCTAAAATCATTAGAAGACCAACAAAAGAGTCTAGCGCTTGAAAGCCAAAAGCTAACCAGTGAATTTAAGTTAGAACAATCTGAAATGTCTGCTAATGCGACAGAAGCCGAAAAGCTAGAAAAAGCTAAAGACAGATTGACGAAACAATCTGAATTAGTTCAAAAGCAAATTAAAAACTTAGAAGAGCAATTAGCTGTGGCCAAAGATGAATACGGAGAGAATTCTGATGAAGTCTTAAAGTTAGAAGCGTCTTTAAATGATTCTAAGAAAGCATTCAACGATTTAAACAATGAAATGGGTAGTATTAGTGGGAATGCATCTACTGCAAATGATGGTTTGGTTAGTGTAACGGGCGCCCTTAATTACGAACTAATTATGCAGTTTAGTGAGAAATTAGGACAGCTAAGTGATAAGTTAATCGAATTAGGTAAAGCATCTTTAGAAGCCTTTAGAGAAGTAGATGAAGGTATGGATATTGTCGCTACTAAAACAGGGGCAAGAGGTGATGCTTTAAAGGAACTACAAGATATAGTAGGGGATGTCGCTACTTCTATCCCAACCACTTTCAAAACAGCTGGCGAAGCAGTTGGTGAAATCAATACGCAATTTGGATTGCAGAACGAAGAATTGGAACAAGCAACCGAATTAATGATTAAGTACGCAGAAATTAACGGTACTGATGTGACGAAAGCAACAATTCAATCTAAACGAGCGATTGAAGCTTTCAGGCTAGAAAATAAAGACTTAGGCCATGTGTTGGATGTTACTACACAAGTGGCACAAGATACTGGCCAAACGGTTGATGATCTGATGGATAAAGCTACTAAAGGCGCACCACAGATTAAAGCTTTAGGATTGTCTTTTGATGAGGGTGTAACCTTAATCGGTCAATTCGAACAAGCAGGGGCAGATTCATCTAAAGCATTGTCTTACTTATCTAAAGCAACTATCAAATATGCTAAAGACGGTAAAACACTTGAAGAAGGATTAAATGGCACGATTAAAGCTATTCAAAACGCTAGTTCAGAAACTGAAGCAATGAATATTGCAGCAGAAGTGTTTGGAGACCGTGGGGCAGTGTCAATGTTAGATGCTATTCAACGCGGAGTGCTTGGGTTCGATGAACTTTCTGATACTACTGCAAAAGCAAAAGATTCAGTCGCGTTAACATTTGCAGAAACGCAAGATCCTATTGATGAACTTATCATGGCACAAAATTCACTAACCAGAGTATTAGGGCAATTTGGTGATATGATTGCTAAAACAATTGCACCATTATTGACAATGTTTACTGAAGCAATGAGAGATGTTTTTACATGGATTAATCAACTACCCGAGCCAGTTCAACAAGTGATTATTATGTTTGGTGGTTTAGTAACTGTATTTGGTACTCTATTGCCGATAATAATAGCGATAAAAGGTGCGATAGCAACAGGAGTAATTCCTATTATAATCAGTTTAATCTCAGCATCTTTACCAATTGTAGGTGTTATTATGGCGATTATTGCAGCCGTCGGAGCATTAATATATGCTTATCAAAACTGGGGAGCAATCACCGAGTGGTTAAAAGAAGCTTGGCGATTATTCGTAGAAAATATTAGTGCTTATTGGGAAGGTTTGGAAACAGATGCCAGCACTATTTTTACCGCCATAAAAGATGGTGCAATAGAGAATTTCAATACTTTAAAAGACAGTGCGTATAAGATTTGGGATACTATCATGACTACTATTTCAGATAAAATTGGTGGAGCTCAAACAGCAGTCGGAAATGCGATTAAAAAAATTCAGGAGTTCTTTAACTTTGAATGGAAGTGGCCGAAGATACCATTACCACGTTTTACCTTTAGTGGCTCTCCTAACCCTTTAGATTGGGGCGATAGTAGTAAACGTCCTAATATCGGTGTGGAATGGTACGCAAAAGGCGGTATCATGACCAGTCCAACAATATTTGGTTTTAATGGCCGAAATATCATGGCCGGTGGAGAAGCAGGACCGGAAGCAATCTTACCGTTAAATAAAGAAGTCCTAGCCAATATCGGTGTCGGTATAAGTGCAACGATGAATAATGATGAGATTATCGCATTGTTATATCAAGCGAACGATAGGTTAGCTGATTTGGTAGATAAGAATACCACACTTGAATTAAACGGAAGAATATTAGCAGAAGAAATTAGAAATGATATAAATGATTTGAATGAAATATACACTTCACGAGAATTTAGAACAAGTGGTGGCGCTGCATTTGCATAAATGCATACTTAAATCCACGTTCTAAGGCCATTTCAGAATAGTCGATGTGTGACAACGTGTGAAACGTTTGTAAGAAAATTTTTCAAGGGATTTCCCGAATACCATCTAGTATAACTAGGTGGTTTTTGATATATTGATATATATAAATAATATTTTGGAGTTGATAAAGTGGGAAATGGAGAAAAATGGTATGCAGTAAAGATTGGTCGTGTTCCTGGAATATATAATCAATGGAATGAAGCTGAAAAACAAATAAAAGGATTTAAAGGTGCAATATTTAAGAGCTTTACAAAAGTAGAAGAAGCAGAAAAGTTTATGGATAAGGAAGTACAAATAGATAACCACACACTTTCGTCATCTGAAATAAATGAAAGATTGAATGAAGAATTAAAAAATATTGAAGAAAGAAAAGCAATAGCTTTTGTAGATGGAAGTTACACAAATAAACCAAAAGAAAAATACAGTTATGGAGTAATTATCTTTTATTTAGAAAATGGTGAAGTAGCCAAAAAGAGTTTTTATAAAGCTTTTGTTGGAAAAGAATTTATGCAGTCGAAAAACGTTTCTGGTGAGATTGAAGGCGTAATTGAATCTATCTCTTGGGCATTAGAAAATGGAATTAAAGATATAAAAATATATTATGATTATTCAGGTATTGAAAAATGGGCAAAAGGTGAATGGAAAGCAGAATCATTAATTGCAAAAAAATATACTGGATTCTTATCACAAGTGAAAGCTGAAATAGAAATTAAATTTGAACATCTATCTGCCCACAGTGGAATTAAGTTTAATGAAGAGGCGGATAGACTAGCAAAAAATGCTTTGGTTGAAAATAATTATAAAACATATAGAGATGGTAGTGTATATGTAAGTGGGCTTACAAAAGCCGATTTAGATCAAGTTATTGAAGAGTTTAAAAATGAAGCTTTAGAATTTGATGAAGAAAATGTTATTGAAGTTAGTTCTAATATAGTAAAAGACGGAAAAGAAAAATATCAAATAAACGATTTTAACAAAAATAGAATCTCGATTAATTTTTATGGCAATTCTAAACTATACATTCAAGGAAAAACAGATACTAGTTTTTATCAACGTTTTATTACTTTAGCTATTAACAAATTGCCTTCAAACGAAGCTGTAATTACAGTATTAAACAAGCTTAATGACACAGAAAGGGTAGATGATTTAGAAAAACAATTTAAAGAATTACTACCAAATGTAATAGAGCAAGGCTTAGACATGAAAATGAAAAATAACCTGTTAACTGCGATATTTAATTATGGATTCGAAGCAAATGTTCCAGATTATACATTTTTAGTTACCCCTATTTTTAGGGCATTTGACTATTATTTACATCTAATTTTAAACGGTACATGTGGATTAGATACCTCTAAAGGTTTTGGTTTTTTTAATAAAGATCATGATTCAAATGAATACCACTTTAATGTAACCGATAACCCATTAAATTCATTTCAATTAGAGTACCTAAATAAATTATATAACACATATAAGCAGGTCAGAGATCCATTCAGTCATTGGGCGTTGAATCCTTTGGATGTAAGAGTCATTCCAGATATTCAGACTTCAAAAGATTTTTTATTTGAGGGATTGCAATTAGTGGACGAATATTATAAAGTGTTTTAAGATAATGTTTAATAGTAAAATTATATAGGAGGTGATAAGATGGTGGAGTTTGTCATGAATAAAATTAGTAATGATGAAGTAGATATATTAATAACTATACTTGATTATGAAAAATTATTATCAGAAAATTTAAAAAAAATAGAAATAAAAAACGATAAATTGAAAACTGTGTTGGTGGATACTGCAATATATTCCGGCTTGAACCAATATAGATTTATTAAGTTTAGGATAATTGATAGTAAAATAGATTTCATGAATCCAACCTATCTTACTCCTTCAGATGTAGTATTAGAGTTTTCGAATAAAATACTTAAGTTATACCCAAAATGTATAAACAATTCAGTGATGACTAATAAACAAAAACAATTATTATTAATGTCGTAAGTGATAAATAAACCTCTGGTGAGATCATTAAAGTAATTCACTTGGTCGTGGATTAGTGATAAGCAATTGATAAAGCAATTGCTTATCATTTATTTTTTTATGTTATTTAAAAATTTTCCCATCCTTTATATATACGCTATTTTGCACCAATGTTAATTAGTGTTATTTATCATTACAAACAAATTAGGTTAATATTAATCTTAATATACCACATAGAAATGTTGATATATCAATGTTTCTATGTGGTTATTTTTTGTTTGAATACGTTTTGAATACGTTCTTACTAAAATTGAATGTATTTTTCAAGCTTTTCTGCTGCATTTTCTTGCTGATGTTTCGTGACATGAGCATAAATATCTAGTGTAGTTTTAACACTCGAGTGGCCTAGAATTTTTTGAACATCTTTTACTGAAAGTCCAGCATCAAACATGAGTGAACAAGCAGTATGTCTAAAACCGTGTAGCGTAATCTTTTTAAAATTATTAGATTCGCAAATATACCATAATTTATGAGTTATGGTCATTTTGGATAATAGTTCATTAGTAAATGGATTTGTAAATAAGAATTGTTCTTTATTATTTGAATTAATTCCATTCTTTAATAAAAGAGTTCTTTGTTCAATTCTCCACTTTTGTAATACTGATAAAGTGGTTTTATCTAATTTAATAATTCTATTACTTGCCTGTGTCTTTGTTGGGCCTATTATTTGGCGACTTTTTTCGCCATAGGTGACCGTTTTATTGATTGATAGGGTGTTTACCTTATTATCGATATCAGACCATTGTAGAGCCATTAATTCGCCTTTTCTGATGCCAGAAAAAGCTAGTAATCTGAAAATTGCGTAATACATTGTATCATCTTTAATAAACGCTAAAAATTTTTTTAGTTCATCTTTAGTGTAATATTTTTCAGTATCATCTTCGACAGACTCAATAGATCGTGGTGTTTTTACTTTACTAAATGGATTTGTTTTGATAACACCTTCTTCAAGTGCGTAGTCCATTATCTGAGTAGCGTATACCTTGTACTTTCTAAAAGTTTTATATTTTGAATGCCATTCTTTTACAAGTTGTTGAGCTTTTCTTCGTGAAATACTATTTACATTCAAGTTTCCTATCTCAGGCAAAATGCCACTTTCTATGATTGATTTTACAACATTTAATGAGCTTTCTCGGACGGTTAAAGAGTACTGTTCTAGCCATCCCTCGTATGCTTCTTTAAAGGTCATCTTTTTTGGTGCAACACCGAAACCATTTTCTTCCACTTCAGTTTGAAGTTTTGCTTCAGCGATAGAAGCTTCACGTTTGGTTTTAAACCCTCGTCTAGTTGTTCTTTTTTGTTTTCCAGTGATTGGGTCAACACCAAGGTATGCGACAAACATATATGCTGTTGATCCATCTTTCTTTGTGTATTTTTTTATCATTGTTTTTCTCCTTTCGCCTGCCAGCGTGAGAAAAATGATGGCATCACCTCCTAAAATTTGTTAAAATAGGTATAGAAAATAGGCCTTATAAAGGCTTGTTTTTTCTTCAATCCCACTCCTCAGACCGCCAAGTTAGAGGGAGTGGGATTTTTATTTGAATTGAACTTTATCGAAACTTGAGACTATAGTATTTTTACTGTGAAATAATAATTCAGTTTCTTTTCTAACTCTATTGGCAGAATATCTTATCTGATATCTTAAAGAAGGAAAATCGCTATAAATTTGTTCGATATTTTCTTCATTATCATAGGTTACGATCCACTTAAAATATCCCATTAATTCGATACATTGTTTTAACTCTAAATGATTTTCGTGATTAAAAAAATTAGTATATAAATTTTTACCTTGCTTATAATATGGAGGGTCAAAAAATGTAAATAATTTGTCTTTGTCAATTTTTAGTAAAACTTTTTGAATAAGCTCATTTGCTTCATAATTTAAGAGTATAATTTTAGATTTATGACTATTTATCCATTTTATTTTTTTGATTAAGTTTTCTTTATTATATCTACAATCTATTAAATATTTTGATTTTTGGTTTCTTCCACCAATAGGACCACCTTGAATAATTCCAGAAATGTTGGTTCTATTTAAAAAGAAAGTTGCGAAAGCTAACTCAATGGAGTAAAAGTTAGTATTTATTAACGCATTGTATATTTCTTTTTGGTGGTACCATTCTTCGATAGTTACCGGAACTGTTTTTACAAGATTAATAAATATTTCATAATCATTTAGTATTGCAAACCATACACTATATATACCTAGGTCAATATCATTAATAATTACTTTACTGGCGTGACCAGAGCTAAGTAAGTCAAGTCCAGCACCAAAACCACCAGAAAATGGTTCACAATAAATAACGTCAGTCATATAGTTTAATTCAATTAGATTGGTTAAAAATTTTGATAATTGTGTTTTTCCACCAGGATATCTAAGTGGAGATTTAGTAGTGGCCAAATTTCATCACCTCTATCATATGATATAAAAAAAACACGATTTTGGCCATAGTTAATTTTCTACTGTAAGTATTTCATATATTTTCTCAATTGCTGGTAATGAATTTTCAAATAAACTAATCAAAAATTCGCTAGATGGTATACCATTTTTATCATGTATGTAAGAATTTATAGTTTCCAAATCATCTTTTACGGTCTTAAGTTGTTTAAGTTGGTTTTTTTCAAAACAATTAAATTTTTGATTTAAATTATCTTTTACTGAGTTAAAAGCTCCAGGAAGGTTGTTTTGTAAAATAATGTTTAATTGATATTTTTCTATATATAGAGATATAGTATATTCAATAAAGTTTCTAATTATTGGTGAAGCAATAATTTTATCCTCTTCTAAAGATAAGTTTAGTCGTTCCAATATTGATAGCGATAATAGAATTTTTTTGGTGTCAAATTGAATTTTTTCGATACTTTTAACTAAGGAACTAAATATCTCATACTTCATTAAATTTATATTTTCCACTTGAATGGGGACATTAATTTTTATAGTAAAAGTACCATTTAGTTCTTTGTATTGGTAGTCAACAGAGTATGTACTATTTGGTGTTTGACTCTCTATAATTGAATTATTTAGGAATAGAGTAGAATTAGCTTTGCTTTTAAAAACTATATTTTTAGTTGGTACAATCTTGTCGTTTATATGTATAACAATATTTTCTTTTAAATCGTATGGAAGTTGATTGAGTTCTAAAATTTCATTTTTAGGGTATATTTTTACTATATCTGGTGTTAAAATCTCTTTTCCCTTTTTGGTAATCGGTTCATCAACATAAGTATTAGAAGTGTTTTTTTGAAGATTTGTATTATCAATATTATCCTTTGTGTTTTGTGATTCGTTATTTAGTTGATTTTCATTTAAAGTATAATTATCAGCTTTAGAATTATCCTCAGTATTTAATGATTTGTTAGACGTAATAGAGGTATATTGTTCAATTAATATACCCAATTCTTTTAATTCATTGTTCAATGCTTTTTCAAAATCTTTATTTTTGTTTAATAACCTACTATCCACAACACCATCTATCCACACATTCTTTCCTATAACATATAATATATCATTATAAATTTTTACTTTTTGAGCTGGTATATTGAACTTTAGTTTTTCATTCATCTTAATATTTAATAACGTCTGTAACCTGTTAAATATTCTCCCAGTAATTATATCTGTTCCAAGTTTTGAAAGTGGAGGTAAATTAGGATTATCTTGTTTTACTAAGTCATATATATCTTTAACGAAATAAAAAGAAGAAATATCCTTTTTAATTACACTTTTCTTTTCTTCAGAATTTTCTTCAATCTTATTAAGTGCTTCCTTGGAGTTGAAACCATTTTTTAAATACGTATCAAATTGTTTTTCATAAAAAATTTTTTTATCTATTGCAGACCAATTTTGTATTCCAGATATATGTTTTGCTGAAATTTTATATAATGCGTCATTTCTAGAATCAACAATATCACAACGAATGGTATCTGATAAGTGAATACCTTTGGATTTCAATAGCTTAAGAGCAGCTACTCTACGGTTTCCTTCTAAAACAACAAATTTATCAGATTTATTATTTTTTAAAACAATTAATGGTTCTCCAAGTGATATATAACCATGGTTCTGAATACTTTTCATTAAGGTGTTTAAATTTTCATATTCAGTTAAATAAGATATTATTTCATTTTCGTTTTCAAAGTGAAACATTGAAAATCTAGGGTTGTCTATGTCTAGTTCCAGTTCATTTAAATTTAGATATTTTGTTTCCAATTTAACATTCCTTTCCAAAATTTATCCTTTCATCCATTCAATAGTAATCCTCTAACAACCATTATAAAGTTCAATTTTAATTAATATTTAGCTTTATTGGCTACTAGATTTTGAGTTGGTAATTGCTTTAATCACTCACAGGAGCTTCCGTTCCTAGAGGAGGTAAAATTTCTAATTCAGCGGCGGTTCAGTTACGATAGGTTGCGGACCGCCAAGTTAGAGGGGGATTTTTTAAATTTCTTTCATTTTTTCATCGAACTCTTCTTGTGTTAATAAACCTACCGCTAGTAATCCTTCCAATTTTTTTATGCGAAGATCTTCTTCATCAACTTCTGGTTCTTCAATTTCTTCCACTAACTCATCAACTTTTGGATTTGGATAAAGCAATCCAATAATATAAGTGACTATCAATGCAATTGGAATGGTTGCTGGATAAACCCCTAGCCAATCACAAAAGAAATAAAAGAACGTTCCAAGCATTGCAAATAAAATAAATGATACGACATAATTATTAGCAATATATTGGATGAGTTGGACATATAAACCTACCATACCTGCTAAACTGATAATACCTAGAACAATCGGTATAATTTTCCACCAACCGTCTAAAAATAAATAAAGGATGATTGCAATTAATGCGAGATAGATCATTGCCACCACTGACGAGCCGCTAGCTGTTTTACCAATATCACGAGCGCTAACAGTCGTTTTATTATAGGCTTTATTATAAATAGCTTTTTTAGGGTTATTTATTAAACCCATTCCTTTCTTTCCATAAAGCGGATTAATCGCTTTCTTGGCACTTCGTTTAATTCTTCCAGTGGTTCTTGCTTTAATACTTCGATTTATACTAGGTTTTCTAACGCCATATTTCATTGTTTTACCTCCTATATAAGTGATTATTATTTAGTGCTAAGATAGATACAGATGCAAAAAAATGAGCAGACAAACATTTAGTTCATCTGCTCTAGCCCTTTAGGCAATACAATATGTTTTAGTCCTTAAGACTCTTAAACAATTATAGCAGAGATAATACTAAAAGTATCTAAAGTTTATAATATTATTTTTTCTAATAATTCAAATTAAATTAATAAATCATTCCATCCAACTTGGTAGATGCAAGTAATTAATGATTTGTCCAATTTTATAGTCATAAATCGATATTATTTCCTGCTTTATTAAGTTCTAAAGCCATCTGTATTACAATTTTAAGTTTATCCTTTAAAGGTTCATTCAATGGTTTGCCAAAAAACGAGACATCTTTTGTGCAATACATCATATCTAACAATTCATTAAGAGCTTGACCAATGTAAAATATTACTTTTTACTTTATTCTTTTTTACTAATATAAAAAATTAAAAAATTCCTTTTCTTTGATAATGCATAACTACTTCATTAACATAGTTAACTGGTAAATTAAATTCATCAGCGATGTCATATGTATATACGGTCTCTCTATTATTAATATATTCAAGTAGCTTTTCTCTAGGAACTAATTTTTTATATCCCCATTCACGACCCTTTAGTTCCATTTTTCGATTAAAAAGTATTGATTGATCGGTTATATCAATTCCATTAGCTAAAGTTTTATAGTGTCCAATTTCTTCTGATAAGTAAGTTATAGCCTCGTCATATGGTATTTTTGAATTAATATAAATTGTCTTATTTATAATAATTGCTGGTAGTCCATCAGGCATGTCACAACGAAATTTAAAAGTTAATTCATTTTCAAATTCTGCAATTAACTTTTCAAAATTGTTCATAGAATCACTCCTCTTGATGTTGTGATTTTAAAAATTCAATATATTTAATAATATCCTTCATTTGTTCCTCTGTTACATTATTGTCAATATGAGCAGCGATTCTTTTTGTATTTTCATCAATAGGCTCTTTATCTGTCCAACCCATTAAATATGCTGGAGAAACATCTAAGGCATCTGCAATCATTTCAATAACATCATTCTTGATGTTTTTTATATCTCCACTCTCATATCTTTGTACCGTAGCTTCAGTCTTACCGATTTTTTGACCTAATTCTTTTAATGTCATACCCCTTAATTCCCTAGAGTATTTCAATCGTTCCTCAAAAGACATTATAATAACCTCCTATATTTTATAAACCAATTATAAGGAAAACTTTCGGTATTTGCAATACATTTAGGTATTTTCGACCGATTAACTTACGTAAAATGCTTGACATGTTTGGTATACTATTGTATATTAAACTTACGCAATACGAAAGGTGGTGAAATAATGTCAGTAGTTAATAGTAAATTGTTAAAAGCTAAAATTGCTGAAAATGGATATAATATTGGGACATTAGCACATGAAATTGGTGTTGATAGGGACACTATTAGCAATATTTTGAATGGTAAAACAAAACCATCTTATCCCGTAATGAATGGAATATTTTTTACTCTGAAACTCACATCGGATGAAGCAACTAATATTTTTTTTGCAAAAAACTATCGTAATACGTAAGTTTTTTATTGGATATAATTTTTATGTATAAAATGGGGATTTCAAATGGAAGAAAAATTAGAAACAAGTTTTATTGAAGTATATGTCAAATTAATCGAATGGGCCATTGAGAATGGATTCGACCTAGATGATGTTGAAATGGCTTGCAAGGTTTTCTTGATGCAGCGAGGAGAGAATTGGAAAGGGTAGAGGTGAATGGAAGCAATTTATATTGAAAATCAAATTATTCTACTAACAACAATTATTTTTATTTTCATGATATTAATTTATATTTTGGAATTTGAAAAGCCATTAAAAATCATTTGTTACATTCAATGTATTTTAATCTATCTTTTTCTATTAATTGGACTATTAATGAAATAAAAAATATTGCTGATCTATAAGAACAGCAATAAATATCAAGAGGTGAAAAATGAATTTCTTTGTTTTCTTATTGTTATACATAATGTACTTCGGTGCCCCTATTTTACTAACCCTTTTTATTATTAAACGTCACAAGAAACCTGATGATACTAGGAATGAAAACAACAAAAGGGAATCCGAAGATAGTTGATAATAGCTCAAATTGTTCAGTCGTTAAAATATTTAGCCATGAATAGGTAGTCAAATAAAAAAAGACAATAATCATTATAATTGTTGAAATTTTTATAATTATTGAGTTGTTTATTTTAAAAAGTTTGAGTGCTTCTTCAGTAAATGCACCAAAAAAAGCTGAAAAGAAAAATACAAAAAGAAACGACACCAATAATTTATTAAAATCTACAGAATTAATTACTTTTATTGCTGAAAAATCATTCGGAGTTATTATCCATTCGTTTAATTTAAAAAACATTATCATTACTAAAATTGAGAGCGCGATTGTTATGGTTTTTTCTCAAATTTTTTCAAGGCAATCCTACTTTCATTATTTTTACAATGTTTTGTCAAGATTTAAAGCGAGGTGAAATTTATGTCAAATTTTATAGCCACATATTTGATGCTCGTTAAATGGGCAGAAGAAAATAAGATTAAAGAAGAAGATCTTGCACTGGCATGCAAAATCTTCTTGTTAGGTCAGGTCAATCTGGATACAGATATGCAGGAAGTAGAACCATCAAAAGGTGAAACATTAAAAAATTTAGATGGAATTTACCTAACGTCTGAATTAATTCCTACTAGAATTCGAATTAAAGGCGATAATGTTGAAGTAATCAAGACTACTTCGGATAAAGAGATTTTTCTAAAAGCCTTTAAATCTCATTAAAAACAACGGATAAAGGGGTATATTCGTTTTCAAATGATTTTACAAACTTCAAGTTAATTTCTTTATTTATTAATGATTGATAATTATAAAAGATCTCTGGCATTTCAAATTCGTGATTAATTTCCATTTGCTGGATAAACTCAATCATTTCATTGAAATATATTTCAGGAAAATGAATTACACGATCATTGTTTTGACCATAATTTTTTAAAATTACATTGTAAATATAACGTCTTATTTCATAGAAAGGATTTCCGTCTTCAAAATTTGTATATTTCTCAATATAAGTACTATGGGAATTGGGACTGTATATTTTCCACTCAATGGTGCCATAGTCGTTTTTCGTAAATGTTTTTGCCTCAAATACATCGTCGCTAGATTTTATAACTAATTTATAATCAAATTTTGAGTTTTGTGTGATGGTAAAGAATGCATAATCAAGCAATTGTAATTGTAAATAGTTCATTTAGTCACCTCGCTTTCTTAAGTTATTATTAAAAACTGAACGAGAATAATATTCACACCATAATATTATTCAGAATTTCGTGAGATCAATTCTTAACAATATTATTATACATGAGATTACTTAAAATCACAATATATAGTTGTGCATAACTTTATTTAGCGCTATATATTGTGTATAGAACGGAGATGATCAAAATAAATATTAACAAATTGAAAGAATATGTTGACAATTCTGAAATGACTGTACACGAGATTCAAGTTAAAGCTGATCTCAAGTCTGGTCAACTCTACAGAATCCTGTCAGGAATCACTAAGGACATTACATTAACGACAGCTTTTAAACTATCTGATGCTTTAAATTTTGACATTAATGAATTAAGGGGTGAGTAAGAAATGGAATTAACAAGCTTATTATCAGAATCAGCAAGTTTAGAACTTGTTAATCACATTGTAGACATTATTGAACAAGAGGTTGAGAAACGTATGTTAGCAAAAGAAAAACAATGGTTAATGCAGAAGGAAGTTTATGAGGAATATAACTGCCATGCAAAGATTTTAAGAGAATGGGAAAGATTAGGTTTAAAAAAACGTAGACAGGGAACCAAGTGGTACTACGATCGATATGAAATTGATGAATTACTTCAAACATTAAAAAAATAAAAATATGCCTGCCAGCATGAGGGGAAATTATGAAAGTACATATTCAATGTTTAGTTAAAAGTATTAAAGTTGTGTTTTGCCTATTGACAATATTTTCAATGTTTTACGTTCCTTATAAATGCTTAATTAATCTAAATGAAGAGAGTAATCGGATAAGAGAAGAGCTTAAAGAAGCAATCAAGATAACTGAAAAACAAGTGAGAGAGAGTGAAGAATTGATTGAAAGAATGGAAAAAATCAGAAATCAATAGATCTGTTTCAAATTATCTTGCCACAGGCGATATATCTAATTTAATGGATATACCAAACATTTTAGCCTACACAAGATTTGAAGCATATCGAATAGAGTTTACAACTGTAATCAATAATTTTATTAAAAAGTTAGGAGAGATAGTTATGAAGTTTTGTCAATTAGATTTTGATGTACAGAAAAAAGTGATTGAGAATTGTTATTCGGATTTATGGGAATCTGATTTGCCTGTTACTGAGGAATATGTCCAATTTAGAGTTAGACAATTGAATTATGACGTCAATGGTAACCTAATTGAAGAACATTATGGGACACTAACTTTTGAAGATTGGTTGGCTTCAAATTACGAATTGAGTGCTGATCAATTTGATGTGGAAGATTATGATTTTCAACAGAAAGTATTATCTGAGTATAAGCAGTATTTAAAAAAATATGCATAAAAATAGTCCGTATAGCAGTACGGACTTACAAAATCAAGATACTTTAATTTTACATGTAATTAGGAAGGAAATCAATATGGAACATAAAGGATATTACGC
Organism: Globicatella sp. PHS-GS-PNBC-21-1553; assembly: GCF_033564055.1. Classification (NCBI taxonomy): domain Bacteria; kingdom Bacillati; phylum Bacillota; class Bacilli; order Lactobacillales; family Aerococcaceae; genus Globicatella; species Globicatella sp. PHS-GS-PNBC-21-1553. The sequence goes on along the minus strand of NZ_CP085470.1, from coordinate 100,529 downwards.
AATACTGCCTGCAAACGTAAGATACGATACTAACTTATCATCAACAGCTAAACTTCTGTATGCAGAGATTACAGCATTATCAAATCTTAATGGCTATTGTTGGGCGACTAATTCATATTTTGCGAAATTATACAATGTGACTTCGGTTACTATTAGTCGAATTATTACTCAGTTGAGCGATAGGGGATATATTCGAACAGAAATCATTTATAAAGAGAACTCAAAAGAGATTGACAAAAGAGTAATTTATATAGCAGAACCTATTAACAATATTGATAATACCTATAATCAAAAAGTTAGTGAGCCTATTAACGAAAATGTTAAGGGGTATCAACAAAAATGTTCAACCCCTATTAACAAAAATGATAAAGAGAATACTAATAATATTAATATTAAAAAGAATAATAATATATATAGATCAAATGAGCAAAAATCACTTAGAAATGACTTTGAAAAGTTATGGAAGTTGTATCCAAATAAAAAAGGAAAAGAAGCAGCTTTTAAGGCATATTGTAAAGCAATTGAAAGTGGTACGTCAAATAAAGAAATACAAAATGGTATTATAGCTTACCAAAAAGAAATTGCATTTAAAAATACAAATCCTAAATATATTAAACATGGAAGCACCTGGTTTAACAACCAATGTTGGAACGATGAATACGAACAGCCACCGTTAGAGAGACAAGCAATTGAAAATAAGGTGATAAAAGAAGAATTATTGTCTGAAGAGCAAATAAAAGAACTGATGGGAGGATTATCCGATGGAATCGATAGGACAGTTGATGAGTAAAATGGCTTTACCTGGTCAACCACCAACCTTAGAACAAATGTTAAGTCATAAGGACGTACGAAAGTTCTTACAAGAGCATCCAGGTATTCCTAACTCTGTAATACAAAATAGTAAGTCGAGATTAAACGAGTATATTAATGCTTTGAATAAAGTACATGAAACTGGGATGGAACCAGTGTTGGTTATGAATTATGGTTTTATTGATTGTGCTTATCGTCCAAGCAGTACTCGATTAAGACTTATTGAAGAGCGTAAAAAGGCATCGCTGTTAATAAACCATTCAATGTCAGAAGCAATTAAAGCAGCAAGCTTTGAAAAAATGCAAATGACCAAAGAACGTTATGAGTTGATTAAGTACATTCGTGAATTTGCCACGGAGTACATAGCGGATTCTGAAGGACTATACCAAGGTGCATTTGTCAGTGGCGGTTATGGTATTGGGAAAACGTATATCCTTAGTGCATTGGCTAATCATTTAGCAAAACACGGAAAGAATGTCAGAATTGAGCATTTTCCAACTTTTGTTAATGAACTTAAACAAAAGATTGCAACAAACGAAGTAATGACAGAAGTTAAAAAATTGATGAAGTCAGAATTTTTAATCATTGATGATTTTGGTGCCGAAAAACTGACCGAGTGGCTAAGAGATGATGTTATTCTTGTGATTTTGGAATATCGTATGAATAATATTTTGCCAACTTTTATCACATCTAATTTAACGATGCAAGAAACGAGAGAATATCTATCTCGAACAAAAGAAGGTGTTGATTACCGCAAGGCTGATCGAATCATGGAACGGATAAAATATTTAACTAAAGAAATTAAATTAGTCGGAACGAATAAAAGAAATCCAGATTAAAGAAAGAAATCAAAGAGATATGTGTGCTAAATATGTTTATCAATACAAAACTTTAATGAAAAACGGAAAAGTCGATACAGATCGTGATGGCCTTGTCAAAGAAACCGAATATATTAACGAATCTCCAGAATGGTGGATTAATTTAATAAAAAAAGCAGAAAAAATTATTCGACATAGATACGCACTATGTATTGTTTACCAAGGTTATGAATATAGCTTGAGAATAAACAACATTAAGTTGACAGAACATGATGATTTAAAACTTTGGATTGAACGACATTGGCTTGGTCATGGACAAATAGAATTATTTTAAAGTGGGTGAATAAATGATTAATCAATTCGAATATGATGTCTTGTGTAATTGGAGAAGAGCAGGCTATCGTTGGATTGCTAGAGATAAAATAAACGGACTATCACTACATCGGGAAAAACCAAAAAATGTTAATGGCTATTGGCAATCGGATAAATTTGGAAATTTTTATATCGGCAAATTTGAAGAATTTGTAATGATTAAAAAGTCTGAATCACCGACTAAAATTTTAGATTTAATCCATGATTACGAGAAACATTTAATCGTAAAAGGAGAGTAAATAATGTTTTTGATTTTAATATTATCTGTGTTAGTTGTCATTATCATACTAGAATCCGATGATAAATATAGCATGTAAAGTCAAAGAGATGGATCAAAATGAACAAGGAGGAAATCAATGCTAATCAGAGTATTTGGAAAGCCAGGATGTCAACAATGTAAGATGACCGTTCAGGTCTTAAAAGAATTAGAAGCTGATTTTGAATACTTGGATATTACAAAGGACCAAGAAGCTAGAGAAGAATTTGATACATATGGCTACAAAAGTTTACCAATAGTTGTTGCACCAGGGCATGAAATATTTTATGGTTTTCGTCCAGATGAATTAAAAGCAATAGTAGCGAGTGGTTCAAAATGGTAGAAATACTGGAAAAATATACGGTAAATGGAATATCAGGTCAACTAATGGGATTCAAGAAAAATAATACCATCGCTGTTATTTATGACGGCAAACAAAATCATGAAGTGGATCTTACAAAAATTAAAAATGGGGAAACTCATAAGAGATGTTCTGATTGCGATAAAATTTTATCGTTAGAAAGTTTTAGCCGTTTAAAAGGTAAAATATTAAGAAATCAATGCAAACAATGTATGGGCCGCAGGATTAGACATGGTCGCAAAAAGAGTCAACTTAGAAAACGAAAAGTTGAAGAAACAGGTCAAACAATACAGGAATATGTTGAAAAACGCTGGGGAATAAAATGTTAGAGGAGAATTTAAAATAAAACCATTAGTTAAAAAAGAAGAACTTCTCAATAATCGTATGTTTCCACTTACGAGAACGTCTAAATATATAATAAAAGATATTTATGAAAATGAAGTCGGAACTTTTGACACAAGAGCTATGGCCAATCAATGGCTAATTGCTAAGTACCCAAACACCAAAGAAGGAAACAGAAAAAATTCATTAGTGACTAGAGTTTTACCAAGACTAATGGTCATTCAAAAGTATAGATAATATCAAGGAGTGGTCTAATGTCGTTTAGTGAAGAATCAACTGAAGTTAAAAAAATTAACTATCGAAAATCAAAAAAGAATGTATCTAAAGTGATTACGAATTACGAGCGCAAATTGATGAGAGTGAAAGCTGGTAGACAACCAAAGATAACCCAATCTTTTAAGCTTGAATTGATTTCAACTAGCAATACAAGCCACTCCTCTACTGAAGATGCTGCAATATATAATCTTGAAGGTTTTAGAGAAGATTTAAATTTTATTGATCATGTCAATGATTGTTTGAATCGATTAGATCTAGAAGATAGACAAATTATTTGGTACTCAATGTTTCAAAATTTACCTAACATACAAGTGGCCGAAATGGTTAATACATCCTATAGCAATTTGTTAATCAAAAAAAGAAATGCTATAGAGCTTTTCGCAATTGCTTTGCAATGCGAAGTATATTTTTCATAGTAGAAACATTTTAGAAACATTTTAGAAAGTTAGTAGAAAATTTTTAGAAAAATAAAAAAACTGAATGTGCTATTATGATATTGTGAGGTAATGAAGGTAGTACCAATTATTCAGAGAAAAGGTATTGAGTTTGGTCGCTCAACTGGTTCGATTCCAGACTCTGAAGTAATTCCATGTAGAACAACTCCTCCTAATTTTCCACCTAGTAAATCTAGGTGGTTTTTATTTTGGTTTGAAAGAGGGCGGTGAAGATTGAATTATGTAGAACCAATTCGTAGTAAAGATGATATTGATATGATGTCCGAGTATTTGAAGGAATGGGATGAGCGAAACTATATACTTTTTTTAATTGGTATTAATACAGGATTAAGAATAGCAGATATTCTACGACTTAGAGTTTGTGATGTCAGAGGTTGGTATATTGTTCTGAAAGAAAAGAAAACTAAAAAAGTAATCAAGCGAAAACTTAATAACAAGCTGAAAAAAGTTTTAGATGCATATTGTTATGGCAAGCGGTCGAATGAGCCACTCATAAAAAGTCGAAACGGGTATAACAAACCGATTACTCGAGAGATGGCTTATTTAATTATTAAAACTGCAGCCACAGATTGTGGCATAGAAAATATTGGTACTCACTCTATGCGAAAAACATTTGGATATCATCACTATCAAAAACATAAAGATATTGGATTACTCATGGAAATGTTTAATCATTCAAGTCCAGCAATAACGAAACGATATATTGGAATTAATCAAGATTCTCAAGATCGTTCGCTTGCTGGATTTAGTTTAGGTCTTTAGTTCAAAATGAACTTAACATAATGAGAATAGGTTAAATTGGTTTTTGCCATGATGGATAAAGATAGATGTATCAAGCGTTTAGATAAAACAGTGAGTTTAACACAATATGTGTTGAAGTAAATTAGGCACCTTTTATTTGGCGAAAATTCATAGATTTTAGAGCGATAAATAATAAATGGGTAATTAATCGATTAATATTTTAAAAGCAAAATGGTGGTGATTTTTATTCGTTCTGAAAAGGCAACAGATCCATTCTATACATCAAAGAGATGGCGAAGAAAAAGGATGGCGATTTTAAAAAGAGATTCATTCATGTGTCGTGAAAGTAAACGATTTGGAAATACAACACCGGCAAATACAGTTCATCATATTTATCCAATTGAACTTTATCCAGAATTAGCATTTCAAAACTGGAATCTAATTTCAATGGCAGGTAACGTTCATAATACTTTCCATGACCGTACTACAAACGAAATTATTAACGGGGGAAAATATTGGCAAAAGAAATTTTCAAAAGAGTTTGAAAAATTTTATGGAACCCCCCGACTTTGTGAAATTATAGCCCTTAGGGGTCACCGAGGTCAGGGGAAACATTTCCCTCTCAACCAGTTTGTGAAATTGAAAGTTGAAAAACTAAGCACTAATGAAAGAAAGGTGGTTTTATATGTGGCAAGGTCTAAAAAGCAACCAACAACTCAGAAGTCCTACTACAATTTGACAAAAAAATCGATGGAAACATTAGGCTTTTATCGAGTAGAGTATGAGCCATTAATCTCAATCTATGGAGGTATGTTACATCAGTACGATCAATATTCTAAGCAATTAGAGAACGAAGGGTTTGACCCTACCGAAGTATTGGTTAATACAAAAGGTGTTGTTTCAGAGAAGAAATCACCACTAGTCAGCACCATGGAAACATTGAGAAAAGATATTTTAGCCTATTCTGATAGATTGTGTTTAAATCCTAAGGCTTTATCTGATGAGAAAAATCGTCAAGATAAAAATCAACCTCAAGGTCTTGAAAATATTTTAGACAGTATTTGGAATGATGATGCATGAGATTAGATCATATTGATTCACCAAATTTTTATCGTGCTGTTAAATATGCGACTTCAATCGTTTCAGGAAAAATCATTGCTGCTAAGAGACGTAGATTAGCATGCGAGAGGTTTTTAAAGGATTTAGAAAGTAGCAAATGGGATTTTAGACAACAAGAATTCGATTTTGTCATTAAATTAATTCAGACAACAATTGTCCATAAGAAAGGTGAGAGCCTAGACGGAGTGCCATTAAGTGGGACTCCTTTTATTTTGCAAGAATGGCAAGTGTTTTTAATCGTGAATCTTTTTGGATTTTACAATAAGGACAGTAGAATTAGACGATTTAATGAGCTACTACTGATGTTACCTCGTAAAAATGGTAAAACACCGTTTGCTACTGCATTAGCGTGGGCCATTTCATTACTAGAAAACAAGTCAGGTGCCACATGTTACGTTCTGGCAAATAACTTGAAACAAACGAAAGAGTCTTTTGAGTTTATGAAGTACAATGTCGAGCGATACAAAGACCCTAAAATCAGAATTCGTGATAATAACAATGAACACTCTATTTCAAAAAGATTTAGTAATGGTGGTTACTTTGAATTTAATGCACTTGCAGCAAAGGAAGATAATCTTGACTCGTTCAACGGTAATGTCATTGTGCTAGATGAGGTACACGGATTTAAAAATGCTAAGAAATATACCTTAATGAAAAATGCCCAAAGAGCATTCAGAAATAAATTATTAATGGCCATAACTACTGCTGGTGATTTACCAAATGGTTTTTTAGCTCAACGTTTAAAGTATTGTGACAAAGTGCTGAATGGAACCGTAGAAGATGATGCGTATCTCATTTTTATCTGTGACTGTGATGTTGATGATAATGGCGAAGTTGTGAATTATACAGATGAAAATGTATTAATTCAGGCTAATCCTAGTATTGGTATTACCGTAGATTTAAATGATTTAAAACGTGATGCAGAGATGGCTGTCGCTGATCCTCAGACTAGAAATGAGTATTTCAACAAGACTTTGAATTTATTTACAAATTCAATAAAAGCCTACTTCAATGTTTTAGACTTTACCAACAGTGATAAGCAGTATGATTGGACTTTAGAAGAGTTAGTGAAACTACCAATTACTTGGTATGGCGGAGCGGACCTTTCTAAATTACATGACTTAACTGCAGCAGCATTATACGGTCGATACAATGATGTCGATATTGCTATTACACATGCATTCTTTCCAATAACCGCCGCTCACAAGAAGGCTAACGAAGATGGAATACCATTATTTGGTTGGAGAGATGATGGATGGCTTACCATGTCAAATACCGAAACTGTTTTATATGACGACATCATAAATTGGTTTGTGTCCATGCGAAAGAAAGGTTTCAAAATTAAAATTGTTGGATTTGATAAGAAATTTGGTCGTGAATTTTACTTAGGAATGCAAAAACAACGATTTAAGATTGTTGACCAACCTCAATATTTCTATCGGAAATCTGAAGGATTTAGGCGGATTGAGGTTAAAGCTAAGAACAGAGAATTTTACTACTTACATTCCGATGCATTTGAGTACTGTGTTCAAAATGTGCGTGCAGTTGAAAAAACGGATGACATGATACAGTATTCGAAAGTCGATGAAGGTGGTAAATATCGTATTGATATCTTTGATGCAACAGTTTTTGCTGCAGTGCAAATGTTAGAAGATTTAGAAAGTGAAAAAGATATTTCAGGCTTTTTCAAAAAGAAAGGAGAGAAGTAATATTTGGGATTATTTGATTTTATTAAACGTCAGTTAACAACTGATGAACAACCTGTAACAAGTGATTCGTCAAGTACACCAGTAATTGGGGTATCAAATCCGTATGAGTTTAATAAATTTATCTTTCAAGATGCCTATGTTCCTTTAAATAAGCATCCTGATGTGATTATTGCAGTTGATCGTATTGCAGATATGGTGTCGAATATGACGATTCACCTCATGCAAAGCACTGAAAAAGGTGATGTGAGAATTAAGAATGCCTTGTCAAGAAAGATTGATATTGAACCTTGTCAATTTATGACTCGTAAGTCATGGATTTATCGAATCGTTAGAGATTTGTTGCTTGATGGAGATGGCAATTCACTCGTGCATATTAGTTATGATGCGAAAAACGATTTGATAAAAAATCTAACTCCTTTACCAATGCAAGATGTTCAATATTTTGCCACAAAAGATGGTTATAAGGTCACAGTGGGTGATGTTACGTATAAACCTGATGAGTTAATACATTTTGTTATAAATCCAGATACTAGATACCACTGGAAAGGTACTGGGTATCGAGTACAATTGGCTGAAATAGTCAATAATCTATCCCAAGCAACCAAAACTAAACGAGATTTTTTAAAATCTAAAAACATGCCGAGTTTAATTATTAAAGTGGATGCGCTGAATGAAGATTTAGCCAGTCCAACTGGACGTCAAAAGGTTTTAGAAAAGTATATCGAAACAGAAAATGCAGGGGAACCTTGGGTAATTCCAGCTGATTTGATGGAAGTCGTTCAAGTTAAACCTCTCTCGCTACAAGATATTGCTATTAATGAATCAGTTGCAATCGATAAGAAAACAGTTGCTGGTATTCTTGGTGTACCACCATTCTTTTTAGGTGTTGGAGACTTTAACAAGGATAGTTTTAACAACTGGGTCAATACAAGAGTGATGTCAATTGCGACTGTAATCGCACAGACACTTACTCGAGATATTCTCATTAGTGAGGAATTATATTTTAAATTCAATCCTAGAAGTTTATATTCATATAGTTTGACAGAATTAGTAAATGCAGGTTCGCAACTAGTGAAAATCAACAGCATGAGACGCAACGAATTACGGGATTGGATTGGCTTGACACCTGATGAAGAAATGGAAGAGTTAATCGTGCTTGAAAACTTTATTCCACAAGACAAATTAGGTGATCAAAATAAATTGAATGGTGGTGAGTACACTGAAAAAACGTAATGCTTATTTAGAAACCCAATTTACGACTCGAGAATCTACAGAAACTAATGATATGGTGCTAGAAGGTTATTTTGTAAAGTTCAATTCAGAGACAGAAATTTTTGAAGGTTATTTTGAAAAAATTGCACCACAGGCAATTAAAGAATTAAATGGTGCGGATATTAGAGCTTTATTTAATCACGATTCAAGCATGGTATTAGGTCGAACAGTCAACGATACACTTAAATTAGTTAAAGATGAGGTTGGTTTAAAAGGCACTATTACAATTAATCAGGAAGACCCTGAAGCAGTGGCAGTATATGCAAGAGTAAAACGTGGCGATATTTCTGGTTGTTCATTTGGTTTTTATGTGACATCGAATGAAATTGAAAAACGTTCAGATGGTACGGTATTGGATACGATTACTGGTTTGGAGTTAATTGAAGTAAGTACTGTCACATTCCCTGCATATCCTCAAACTGAAATTAATGCACGGTCAAAAGATTTGGAAGTATTTAAATCAAAAGAATTAAATTATAGAAAAGCAGAATTAAAGGAGCGATTTAAGAATGAATAAAGCGTTGTTGTTAGGTGCGAAAATTCGTATGAAAACTAAGACTTTGAAAGACTTACAAGATGAGTTATTAGTTCGTGAAGCAGAAATGGCAGATGAATTAGCAAAAGTAGATGAAGCCGAAACAGAAGAAGAAGTGAATACTTTAGAGAACAATTTAAACTCCTTGCAAGAAGGATTAGATAAGTTGAATTCGGACTTATCAGATGTTCAGTCTGAATTGGATATGTTGAATGAAGAACTAGAAAAATTAAATGAGAAATTACCAGAAGATGAAACTACAAATGAAAGAGGGAAAAAGATGCCAAAGAATTTAGAGATGCGTGCTGCTATTAATCGTTATGTTAAAACTAAAGGTCAAGAACGTGCTGGTATTACAACTGTCGATGCAGGAGCGTTAATTCCAGTTGAATTATTACAGCCTGTTGTTAAGAAAACAAATGTCGTGGACTTATCAAAACTTGTCCGAAACGTAAAGGTTTCTAGTGGTTCAGGTAAATACCCAGTTATTAAACGATCTGGCAATAAAATGGTAAGTGTAGGTGAATTAGAAAAAAATCCTGAATTAGAAAACCAACCATTACTCAAGTTGATTTTAGTATTGAAACTTATCGTGGTTACATCCCAGTATCTCAAGAATCAATTGATGATGCAGATTATGACCTAACTGGCTTAATTGCGGATGAAATTGCTGATCAAGAATTGAACACTAAAAACTTTGAAATTAGTGCGGTTTTAAAAACAGCAACTCCTAAATCAGTTGCTGGATTTGATGGCATTAAGGACATTATCAATAAAGATATCAATCCGATTTACAATGTCGAATTAGTAGTATCTCAATCTATGTTTGCTGCATTAGATAAAGTTAAAGATAATGAAGGTCGTTATATGATGCAACCAGATGTTACTTCACCAACAGGTTATAAATTCTCAGGACGTGTCATCTACACATTACCAGACGACATGATTGGTGAAGCAACAGGTGATATGGTTGGATTTATTGGTGATGTTAAGGAATTCGCAACTCTATTTGATCGTTTACAAGCGACAGTTAAATGGACGGACCATAATATTTATGGCCAATTATTAGCAGGGTTCGTACGATTTGATACGAAAGCTGTTGACACTGATGCTGGTGTGTATGTTACTTATACTGATGCAGTCTAATGAGGAATGACTATGAGTTATAAAGTCATTCGAAATTTTAGTGATTTGAATGACCGTTCGGCAAAAGAGCCCAACGGTCATTTTTATACTGTCGGTGAAAAATATCCCAGAGAAGGTTATATTCCGACAAAACAAAGAATTCAATCACTAACAACTACAAAAAATACTTGTGGAGAAGTCTTTATTGAAGAAATAAAAGTCACTAAACCACGAGTTAAAAAGAGTAGAGTAGGTGATGTTGATGGAAGAACAGACGAATAGTTTAACCAATGAAGAAACCATTTTGACTATTTTGAAAGCAAAATTAGGTATCGTTTCAAATACTAGAGATGAGTACTTAAAACTTCTAGTTAAAGGAATCATTGAAGAATTATCGAAACAACAAGGAATAGAATTATATTTAGGTCGTGTAGATCATCAAATTTTTATTGCAGATTATGCGGAATTTCGATATAACAACCGAGAGTATCAAGGATTTCCTAGGCATCTACAATGGCGCTTGCATAATTTGTATGTTAGGGGTGATGAACCATCAACTGGAATCATATCGTAACATTACTTTCCATTTCAATAACAGCAGATGAGTATGGTAATCAAATTGAAGAGTCAACTGCCACAAATGTTTTATGTAAGAAGAAGTCAATTACTCGTCAGGAGTTTTATCAAGCTTCAGTTACTGACTATAAGCCTGCACTCATATTAATTGTGCATACTTTTGAATATTCCGGACAAGAATATATTGAGTTTGGTGGAGTTCGATATCGTGTTATTCGCACATTTGAAAGTAGTTTTGAAGAAACGGAACTTGTATGCGAGGTGATTATGGGTGGCTACTAATTTAACGGATTCGATAATGAAAGAATTAAATAAATATTCAAACGAAGTAAAAAACGAACTTAAAGTAAAAAGTCATGAAGTGGCAAAAAAGACTGCAAAAAAATTAAAGAAAACAAGTCCACATAAAAATAGAGATTATCAAAAAGGTTGGCGAGCCCAAAAAACAAAAACAGGCAGTGTAGTCCACAATGCTACAGATTACCAACTAACACATTTGTTAGAGCATGGTCATGTAAATAGAGATGGAACTTTTACTGAGCCAACACCTCATATTGGCGAGGCTGAGCAAGAGGCAGTCGAAGAATTTTTAAAAGAAGTTGAGGAGGCAATAAAAGGATGAAACTAGAAGAATTGATTGCTTTGTTAAAGACACTAGGGATTCAAGTCGCATATCATCATTTTCATAAGCCTCCCGATTTACCTTTTATTGTAATTTTAGAGACCAAACCTGAAGTCTATAAAGCAGATAACACTCACTATTACACATCTAGAACCTATGATGTTAGTTATTATTTTGAGAAAAAAGAACCAGCTAAAGAACTAGCATTAGAAAATCTATTGTTAGAAAATGATATTGATTTTGATGTAATAGAAGATATTTACATTGAAAAAGAACAAATGTATTACAAAATTTACGAGGTGAAAGTTAATGGCAAATAAAAATAAAGTACAGTACGGATTAAAAAACGTCCACTATGCAATGGTGACTTATGACGAACTGACAGGCGAACCAACTTACGGAACTCCAACAAGATGGAATGGTGCAATTGAAATGGTACTAGATCCTGCTGGTGATTTATATAAATTAAAAGCTGACAATATCGATTATTATGTCAATCAAAATAACCAAGGATATTCAGGAAATTTCAAGAGTGCTCTAATCCCTGATGATTTTAGAATTACGCATCTAGGTGAAACATTAAATAGTGATGGTACTATTTCAGAATATGCAAATTCTCAGTCAACTCCTTATGCATTAATGTTTCAATTTGAAGGAGATGTTAATGCGACACGATATATTTTATACCACTGTGTATCTGGTCGAACAACATTAGGCTCAGTTACAAAGGATGGAGGGGAAGTTAATACTAGTGATTTAACTGTAACTGCTAGTCCACGTCCGCATGATGAATTAATTAAACATAAAGCTGAAAAAGGTTCTACACAATATGATAATTGGTTTACACAAGTACAAGAACCCGTTGGTACTTCAACTGAAGTCACTGGAGGTTAATAAATGAGAAAGACACTACAATTAGGAGAAAAAACTGTGCAGTTTGCGTCTCATGGCGCAACTGCTATTTTTTATCGTAAAGAGTTTGGTGCTGACTTTTTTGCTGATGCCATTAAATTGGCAAAAAATATGGAATCATTTGGAACGGATGGAAGCCTTGACTTAAAAACGATTAGTTATGAGCAGATTGAAGCAATTGATTTAACATTAATTTATCGATTAGCTTATATTTTTGCTATGTCTGCTAACAAAGATATTGAACCTTATATTGAATGGTTATCATCATTAGACGAATTTCCATTATCTGAAGTTACACCATTGGTATTTGATCTGATGTTTACGTTACTAGAGCGAAAAAAAGCAGAAAATGAAAGAAACGCTAGTGAAGAACCTTTAGATATTGATTTTTACATCTATATGGTTAAGCAAATAGGGCTTAGTTTTGATGAATTAGAATTGATGACAGTCGGAAGTGTCATTGATTATGCACATACTTACGTTGAGGAACAGAATCCAGAATCACAAAACGTAAGGAACGCAACTCAAGCAGATTTTGATAGTTTTTAAGAGAGGTGATTTAGATGGCGAATAAATCCATAAAAGGGATTACGATTGAACTCAATGGAGATTCCACAAAGCTAGTTAAAGCATTATCGGGTGTTGAGTCAAAATCAAATAAAGTACAGTCTGAATTAAAAGAGATTGATACTTTATTAAGGTTCAATCCAAAAAATACTGAATTACTTGCTCAAAAACAAACTTTACTGAAAGACAGAGTGGAAGCGACGTCTGAAAAATTAAAAACATTAAAAGATGCACAAGCTGAGGTAACTGAACAGTTCAAGAAAGGCGAAATTGGTGAGGAAGCCTATCGAGGCTTTCAACGTGAATTAATTGAAACAGAATCAAAATTAAAGCATTATTCTAAAACATTAAAAGATGCTACTAGTTTTTCGAAAAAGTTTCAAGATGCAACGAAAGTAGCAGGAGAAAAAGTTAAGCAAGTTGGCGCTAATGTTACTGATATGGGTGGCAAAATAACTGCTGGTGTAACTGCTCCATTAGCAGGTATTGCAGCAGCTTCTTTTGCAGCCTTCAATGAGGTGGATAGTGCAGTTGACAGTATTATTACCAAAACTGGTGCTAGTGGCGAACAACTTGAGGGGTTCGAAACAGTTTTTAAAAACATGTCAGGTACTATTCCAGTTGAAATGCAAAAAATTGGTGATTCAATTGGAGAAGTGAATACTCAATTTGGACTTCAAGGAAAAGAGTTAGAAGATGCTTCACGGTACATGATCCAATATGCTGAAATTAATGGTACTGATGTATCAAAGTCTGCCATAATGTCAAAACAAGCGATGGAAGCCTATGGACTGACCGTAAATGACTTAAATGGCATACTCGATTCTACTACTAAGGTTGCTCAAAATACCGGAGTTTCTGTTGAAGATTTAATGCAAAAAACGATTGATGGTGCTCCTCAGATTAAAGCTTTAGGATTAGGTTTTGATGAAGCCATTACGCTAATGGGTCAATTTGAGCAAGCTGGGGTTGACTCTAGTGCAGCATTGAGTTCGTTAAGTAGAGCATCAGTTGTTTACGCTAAAGATGGCAAAACATTAGAAGAAGGACTACAAGATACGATTAAATCCATTCAAAATGCCTCAAGCGAGACAGAAGCATTGACTATTGCGTCTGAAGTTTTCGGTACGAAAGGTGCATCCAGAATGGTTGATGCTATCAAACGAGGAACATTTAGTTTAGAAGAATTAAAAACAACTGCAGAAACATCAGGTGGAGTCGTTGGTCAAACTTTTGAAGCGACATTAGATCCTGCTGATCAAATGAAAAACGTAATGAATGAACTAAAAGAAGTAGGAAATGAATTAAATTTAGCTTTACAAGATGTTCTTGCCCCAATGTTAGAACGATTAATTGATATTATCAGAAGTGTATCTGAGTGGTTTAATAGTTTAGATGATAGTCAAAAACAAACGATAGTCGTTATTGGTCTAGTTGTGGCTGCAATCGGTCCGCTACTGATGATAATTGGTTCAGTAATTTCGGCATTTGGTACTTTCATTACCATCATGGGGGCTGTCTTATCCCCTGCAGGTCTAGTGGTAGCTGCAATTGCAGCAGTTGTGGCCGCTGGTGTCGCTCTATGGCAAAATTGGGATTCTGTTAAAGCTTGGGCAAACGAATTATGGACATCTGTATCGACTGATTTTAATAACATTGCTACTTCGGTTAAAACTGCTATGGATAACGCTTGGCAATGGGTAAAAGATGGTGTACAAAAGTTAAAAGATGCCTTTAATTTCTCGTGGTCATTACCTAAAATTGATTTACCTAAAATAACAATTAATGGAAAGTTTAGTTTAAATCCACCCCAGGTTCCAACATTTGGAATAAAATGGTTTGCAAAAGGTGGTATTTTGACTAAACCAACCGCCTTTGGTATGAATGGCAATAATTTAATGGTCGGTGGCGAAGCAGGTAAAGAAGCTGTATTGCCATTAAATGAAAAGAACCTAGCCATGATTGGTGCTGGAATTGCTAAAGCGCTTGGCGGTCAACAACAAACACCGCAAAAGACTGGTGACTTAGTCATCCAGATTGATGGAATGGAATTAATGCGGATTTTAAATCCGTATAGCGAAATTGTCGGTGGAGAGAATTACCGATTAGCAGATAGGGGGCTTGCTAGATAATGCTAAATCAAGATTTAATACACAAGGGCATCACGTATTTAGGAAAGCACTCCTATCGTGATTACCGTCTAACAATAGCTAGTCGTGATATTGGCTATCCAGAAAAGATTAAAGTAAAATATCAAGTTCCCTACTCTAATACGGAGCAAGATTTTAGCATGATTAATGGCTCTCAAAATTATAGTCCAAGAGAAGTGACGTACCAATTTAATATCGCTCACCAAAGAATACAGACAAAAGAATCCATGTATAATACTAAGACCTTACTTGTCAATTGGCTTATGAATTCGGTTGGTAAGCAAGACTTATGGGATGACTATATTGATGGCTACCATTTTCATGGCGAAGTAGAATCTGGTCCAGAAGTCCAAGAGAATTGGATTGATGGTACTGTTGATGTGACATTTACTTGCTATCCTTTTATGATTTCAGATTTCTTTGAAGGTGATGATATTTGGGATACTTTTGACTTTGAGTTTGGGGTAAGCCAAGAAACTGTTTTCGGACCAAAGCTAATTCCGTCTAAATCAGAAGTCAAATCGGTAAAAGTTGGTGATCGTGTCGCTTTAGTTCCGTGGATTAATTTTACAGAAAAGTTCCCAACGAAATATATGACAGAATACTACACAGTCAAAAGTATCAAATCAGAAGCTACATCAACAGCTCATCAAATAGTGGAAGTTAAAGAAATTCCAGGACAACTTTTGAGTGCTGATACGATACTGCAAGCATTGCCTCCAATGGAAGTGGAATTGATTAATAGTAATTCAACCGCTGTATTGCCAGAAATTAAAGTTGCCATTGTAAGCACTGGTTGGGCTAAGATTGCGATTGAACTAGATGGGGTCATTCATTATTTAATGGAAAATCAAAAGAACACCACACTTAGATTAAAGCCTGGTGTTAACAAACTAAAGATTTGGGCATATGGAGTGACTGTGTCATTCCTGTGGCGCAAGGAGCTGTTGTAATGTACAAAATCGATATTATTACTGATGATAAAGTAGTCACGATACATGATCCATATGATGAAGATGTGCGTGTTTTATCGGACACTTTCACGGAAGAAATTGGGAAAATCGAATCGTTAACCTTTGATATATCGAAACACAATCCTGGATTTGATGCGATTAAGCCAGTTAAAACAAGGGTCATGGCTTACAATATCAAAACAAGCGAAGTTGTCTTTAACGGACGTGTTTTAACTAGTAAACGTGGAATGGATTCAAGCGGGGATGTTAAAGGCACTTTTACATGTGAGGGTGCTAAAGGTTATCTTCACGATTCAGAACAGAAAGCTTTTAGTTATCAGGGGTATGTTAAAGAGTATGTAGAGCGTGTTTTAAAACACGGAAATTCAAGAGTAGAGCCTTTCAAACAGTTCCAGTTGGGGATTTGTGAGATTGGCTCTACTTTTTCATATAAAACAGTATCTGCAAGCGGAGAACGTGTGAAGCTTGAAGTTGGTGATTCGGCTACGATTATTAACTCGGCTACCACTTACTATGACCATTCAGGTAATGCAGTAAGTATACCATCATTTGTCAAAGGCCGTTTGCATACTGTTAAAGAATACAATGCTACTAATGACCGATACTTGTTGTATTATGGTTCAACACCAATTGCTTGGGTGAACGCTAAAGATATCTACGAAACAGAACCTAAAGAAGTGACGACTGGCGAAACGACTACCGAGAAAGTGGAAGTTCGAACGCAAATTGAACTGGAAGTGACTGATGGTATGTCCACATATGATGCTATTGATTTAGCAATCCAGGAAGTTGGTGGCTATATGATTTGGGAGTGGGTTGAAGGCGTTAATACTCTCCACTTAGTTAAAGATTATGGCGAGGAATCTAAGACAGCCATTGAATTAGGTATCAATATGATGAGAATTGATGAAAGTTTAGACCCAACAAAAGTCATTACAAGACTTAGACCAATCGGAAACGTAAGAAAGGACGGTGCTTAATGGTTACTACTGCGGAGAAACGAGCATTTTTAAATACAATTAAACCATTCGTGATTGCTGCATGGTCAACTTCTAAGGTACTTCCGTCCGTTACTGCAGCACAAGCAGGCTTAGAAAGTGGATGGGGTACTAGTGCACTTGCTAAGGCTCCAAATTACAACTTATTTGGAGTTAAGGCAACTGGTAGTGAACCTTATGTCACCATGCCTACACAAGAGTGGGGTAGTGGTGGCTACTATACAGTTTACGCAAAGTTTCGAACTTATGACAGTTGGGAAGATTGCATTGCTAAACGTGCTGATTTCTTTCTTGGCACCGAGTGGCGGAAGAATAATTACAGATATGTAATCGGAGAAACTAATTACAAGAAAGCAACTCAAGCCTTAAAAGATGCAGGCTATGCGACTGATCCAAATTACGCTACAAGCCTAAATAGAGTGATTGAGCAAATTGGATTGTACTCATGGGATTCAGAAATTGATAAATCAGAATACGAGGAAACAGTCACATCAAATGTTGAAAAGATGATTGAATGGTTTGAATTAAGACGTGGGAAAGTACGGTATTCAATGGCTTATCGTTATGGTCCAAATTACTATGACTGCTCCAGCGCTGTCTTTAATGCCATGATTTATGCAGGCATTAGGCCGAAAGGTAGCTTTATTGGCAATACCGAAACTTTATATTCTTTAGAAGGGAGCTTATTAATCCCTATTAGTTTTAGCGAAGTACGAAGAGGAGATATCTTCGTCGCTGGTGTCAAAGGTGGCTCGGCCAATGAGTTTGGTCATACTGGTGTCTATTATGGTAATAATCAGATTATCCACTGCAACTACGCAGACAATGGCATATCCGTCACTGGTATTGCCGGACGGACTGGTAGCCCGGTCCATTGGTATCGAATTAAAGGGGCAACAGTAAGCAAGCCTAGAGATACTACAAGCACAGTGGAAGAAGTCAAACCGATTGGAATTGAATCTGTTAATGATGGTATTGACTATATCGATAGTGAAGCATTAATTAATTTACTAGGAATTCAAGGTGGCACTCAAGAATTTAGTGTATCTGATGCCAAGGACTTAAAGAAGCAAGCGGAAGAATGGATGGAACAACAGTTACTATCTATTTATCAATTTGATTTAGAAGCTACTGACTTAGCTTTGATTAATCAAGATTATTCAGAATTAAAGCTATTTAACACGTATCTAGTTAGTAATCCATTGCTACCAATCAACGCTAAAATGCGTGTGGTAAGACGAACTTACTCATTAACCAATCCAGCCATCAAGAAACTAACATTTGGTAGTCGTTTCCCAACATCAACTGAATATGCTTTGGATTTAGCAAAGAATCGAAATATTGACTATCGGTTAAATGTATTAAATAGAAATTTACAAAACTTACAAAATGTGGTGACCAATGCCACAGCATCAATCTTAGGGGGTTAAGAATGGGAATAGATGAAATTTTACTACAAATTATAACTGCTAGATATGGTCGTGAAGTCCGTCAAGCTATCCACGATGGAATTAAACAGGCCTACGATGACGCAATCAAAAACGGCAACGCAAACATGGAAGTATCGCAAGCGAGGGGGAGCTATCCGAGTTTAAATAGTAGATTAGATGAAGTAGACAATAAGCAAAGTCAAATTACCGCACAGTTGGCACAAAAGGCGAATCAAGCGTTTGTAGACAGCCAATTTTCTAGTATTGTTTCTGGTGCACCTAAAGGGACTTATACAGATTTAGCGTCCTTGCAAACCGCTTATCCGAGTGGTGCAGAAGGTGTGTTTTTGGTTTTAGAAAGCGGTCACTGGTACTACTGGAATAGCACAACTAATGCTTGGACAGACGGTGGATTGTATCAAAGTGGTGGCGGAGATTGGTTAGCAGCAATGACAGAACAAGACCAAACATGGAGTGTGATTTAATATGACAGATAAAATGATGAGAATTGCTGGACGCGGAAACGACGGACTTGCTAAAGCGCTAATGACGAACAACACAGGCGCTTTGATTAATTCTAGTGTCACATCAGCAGAGTCTGAGTTGAAAAACATAGCGGTCGGAGCAGCAGTCAATTTTGACTTTTACAACTTTACGAAATCGACACTCCAATTCGTGTTAAGAGCCTCACAAGCGACTGATATTAAAATGCAAGTCACTCCTATCGTAGGCGGAACAGCTCGTTATGAAGCGACAGTGACGCTATTTGATAAAAAACGTATTGATAAGATTTTATTTACAAACTTTTTCAAAAACGCTTACGACGCTTTTAGGGTTAGTATCGTTAACGTGGGTGCTTATCCAGCTGATATAACGGTATTTGCATTAGGTTCCGAAACGAATGTTGAAATTGAAAACATTGGCGAGCCGAAATTAATTTCAACGGGAGTTACGGTAAGTCAAAATCAAACAGTAGTTGTGGCAGAAAACGTCAAAGTAAAAGATATTAAAGCTTTCACAATCGGCTTAAATGCTACCAATATGGCGACTGGTAAAGCAAATAGAGCATCTGTCTATATTTATCCAGTAGTTAACGGTCGAGCGATGGAGTCGACAAACTACGGAGCAGTGACTGTCTTAAATTGCGTTAAATTAAATGCAAACAAGGCTTTAACAGATAAGTATATGGTTGAAACCGAAATGGTCAGTATCGCTGTTAAAAATCACGATAGCGACCCATTGCAACTCGATTTAACATTAATTCCAACTCAAAATACAGAGGGCGCAGTTAATGCTACCAAACAAATGGAGTATATAGTACCAACAATCCACCAAAGACCATCCATCTACCAAGTTCCAGTTGGAACTATATGTATGGCAATTGATACACGTGAGATGTGGATTAGCAATGGTCAAGCATGGGAGGTGTATTAAATGAGTTTGATTTTGATGAATATGATTAATGATTTGCGAAAAGATTTAGGCAGAACAGCCTTAAATGAAAACTTTAGTATGACACATGTCACTAGCGACGAAATACGATGCATCACATATAATCCTTATGATGATAACTACTATGGATTTAGAGGTAATTATCTTGTGAAAGCACGAAAAGGCTCACAGTTTTCAAACGTGTGGACAGACCCTATATTTAATTCATATAGACCAGCTGGATTAAAATTTTTATCAAACGGAAATATTTTAGTGTGGGCAATAGGTGGTCGGTTGAAAGTATTAGACAGCAACTTAACGCTTCTGAAAGAACATACTGGTATCTATCAACCTCTTAATAATTTAATCGGAACTAGCGAAGCAAAAGGAATTGTTATGACGAGTGAATACGGTGGTCCGAATGGGATTGACGGATCTAAAATTTGGAAATCTACCGATTATGGCTTAACATGGACAACTGTTAAAGAGTTTAGTGATATCACACACATTCATAGTGTTCAGTATGACCGATACGGTGATTGTTGGTGGGTTTGTACGGGTGACCCTAATTTATCTAGTCAAATTTGGCAATCAACAGATGATGGGTCAACGTGGACACTGAAAGCGAGCGGAACACAAGATTATAGATTATGTGGTATCGGAATCATGCGAGATAAATTAGTCTGGATTCCAGACAATCCAGGTGCGAAAGATAATAACAAACTTTGGGTTATCAATCGTGAAGATATTGATAGCGATTGGACTAACAAACGACAAGAATTAAGCAGTTCAATTCATGGTGCCTGTTACGGGCAAACAGAAACAGCAGATGGGCAAATACTTTTCTTTACATCAGCAGAATCTAGTCCATATAGTGCGTTATATATTTCAGATGGTGTCAAGTCTAAAATGCTTGCTAAAATCCAAAAGAAATTTGGATCAAGTGTCTTACTTGCTGGATTTACGAGTTTAACCGAATTAGATTATCTAAACTCAACTTATGCTTCAGTTGGAGAAGCCGATAAGTTTAAAGGGGTATATCAATTAAATATTCCACTTGATAGCTTAGATTTATAGAAAGGAGAGAATGGATGATAACAGAAAACTTTTTAGAAAAATTAATGTTGGAGATGCTAACCATTCATCAAAATCCATATATTTTAATATTTGGTTGGATGGTAGTAATGGATTTCGTTACGGGGTACTCTAAATCTTTTATTGGCAACGTGGCTAACTCTACTAAAGGATTGCAAGGATTAATTAAACACTTGTTAGTAGTGGTTCTAGTGTTGAGCGTTTGCCCTTTACTGGCAGTATTAGGATTCAGACCGATAGCTACCTCGTTTATTTTATTTTACATAGCAACTTACGGCATCAGCATTATCGAAAACTTAGGGCAAGCAGGTGTACCACTACCTGATTTTGTGAGTAAATATTTTGATAAGTTGAATCGACAACATACCGAGATCGACATTAATAATGTCAAAATGACGATTGATAAAGCGCACTTACAACAAAGAAATGAGGATGAATAGATGGCAAAATTAACAACAACAGAGGTGTTTAAAGTATTAGGATTAACTTTTAAACAGCAACTCTTACCATTAACTAAGACTTACGGACGGGTAAACAAGAAACAAGGTATCGTGCTGCATCAAACTGGTGCGCCACAAGCAGGTGCTAATGCACAAGCAATGGCTAACTATCAAAAGAATATGTCTAATCCTAACAATCCAGAAGAAAAGTCATGGCATTACCAAGTGGATGACCATCTGGCAATTCAGTCGTTTACACACGACGTCGCAACTTGGCAATCAAGTGATGGTACTGGGCCGGGGAATACAGCACATATCAGTATTGAGTCGTGTATTAATGCTGATGGCAACTATGCTAAGACTATCCAAAACACCGCCAAACTTATGGCGGCGATTTGCTATCTCGAAGGCTTTAATCCTCGTACGAAAATTAAGACACACCATGACTTTGCTAGAGATAAAAAATGGTGTCCAGCTCAAATTTTAAACGGTAAAGATGGCTTCACGTTAGCTAAAGTGATTGAGATGACTGTTGGCTATTTAAATCAGTTAAATGGTAAGGTAGCCACACCATCACCTGCAAACAACTCTAAGAAGTACTTTGACTTAGAACCACTTAAAGCAGATGCCAAAGCGTTTGATGCGTTAAAAATAGGGGATAAGGTTACAATTCGTAAAGGTCAAAGCTACTGGTATATTCCACAGACTAATCAAGGGGTTAAACCAACTAATGATTTCACTGGTGACAAAGATATAATAGAACAAGTAAGAGATGTTAAAGTGGGCTATTCACGTAGAGCATACTTACTTAAAAATAAGCGTAGTTGGATTTTGGAGCAAGATTTGGTTGAAGCGAGACGAACCTGGAATGCAGTAAAAGATACAGATGCTATCTTTGATACTGATCCGGAACGTGTGTATGTATATGTTGATGGGAAGTATTATAAATTAGTGGAAAAATAAAAATAAAAAAATAAAAAATAACAAAGAAAGGGATACTATATGTAGTGGTATATATCCTAAAAAAGCCTACTCCGATAATGGGGTAGGCCTATTTTATTTGTATATATAGTAGAAGACTTTTTATCACGCTGGCAAATTGAATACGTAATTGAATACGTTATTTGTTATTTTATGTTGTTTTGTCTAATGTTAATATATACAGAAGTGTTGGTATATGAGCTTATGTAACTTTATTTTACTTATAAGTTAGATGATGAAATATCAAATTAGGTTAATCTTAATCTTAATATACCACATAGAAATGTTGATATATCAATGTTTCTATGTGGTTTTGTTGTTGTTGTTATAAGTTGTGATAAACGGATGGTACAGTACCAATCGAATTTGAGGCTAGGCAAAAACTTTTAAAATTCAGTTCTGGCATATCTATTTAATTCAAAGCGCAGTGGTTGAGTGGTCTCAGCCTAAGTCTTAAAGAGATTGGTCCTCAATTTGGTATATTCAATCAACTTATTGCGCGGTAATTCAAAGCGCAGTGGTTGAGTGGTCTCAGCCTAAGTCTTAAAGAGATTGGTCCTCAATTTGGTAAATTCAATCAACTTATTGCTCGGTAATTAAAAGCGCAGTGGTTGAGTGGCATCAAACTGCGTCTTAATGACTTGTTTGATACCTACTCATCTTTGTGGGGGTAGGCCAACGAAGCGAAAATCATTTGATTTTCTACTTCTTGCCCACTCCCTGAAGGTCCTAATTAGAAAATTAAAATACTCACTTGATTTAAAGTTATTTTACTCTGGACAAATAAGTTGTTATATGTTAGTTTTGTAACTGACACAGGTGAGGTGATAGTATGTATGATTTATATTTTGAGGAGAAAATGATCAATCAAGATAAGTTTGTACACGATTATCTCCGTTTTGCCAAACCGGTAGACTTTTATATTAATTGGGATAATATGTGTGCCATGATTGTGAGAATTATTAATTTAACGGATGACAATTTTTATACTTTATTTCGTCATGAAACAAAAGATGGATTTGAACATAGTTTCGAGTTTCAAAAAATTTACTATAATAATAAAGCTTATACTTATTATATAGGGCATCTCTAAAATTTTGATAATACTGAGTCAAAATCCGACTTTAGTAGCATCTTCTTGACTATGAAAAACTAGTGATTTGTTATATAATTTAATTTGAGCGCATTTAATTCAACATGCGAAGAAAGAAGGTATATTATTGAAAGAATTACCAATTGGATTTATTGATTCCGGATTTGGCGGTTTAACAGTTGTTAAACAAAGTCTCAAACAATTACCAAATGAATCCATTATATACTTAGGGGATAGTGCTAGATGTCCTTATGGACCCCGTTCTTTAGAGGAAGTTAAGGAATTTATTTGGCAACTTACCCGTTTTTTATTAAATAAAGGAATCAAAATGTTAGTCATTGCCTGTAATACAGGAACAGCCGCTGCATTGAGTGAATTAAGAGAACAATTATCTATCCCTGTAATTGGTGTCATTCATGCTGGTAGCCGGGCAGCTATAAAAGAAACTCAAAATCAACGAATTGGCATTATTGGTACTGAAGGTACCATTAAATCCAATTTATATGAGAAAGTCATCTTAGAAAAAGCCGATTCCTTGAAAGTAATGAGTGTGCCAGTACCAGAGTTTGTTGCGATTGTTGAAGAAAATAAAATAAATGATCCTGAAACTGAAATAATTGTTAAAAAGCGTTTGAACATTTTTAAAGAAAAAGATGTTGATACTTTGGTTTTAGGATGTACTCATTATCCGATTATGAAAAAAGTTATTGGAGAATATATGGGTGAAGAGGTTCGCTTAATTGATTCTGGTGTTGAAACTATTAATGAAGTCAGTACCATGTTAGATTATTACAATATTAGCCGTTCAGCACATGACGCTAAAAATAGACCGGCTACGATTGAAGTGTATACGACCGGTGAAGAAGATAAATTTGCTGAGGTGGCAACAACTTGGTTAAATATGCCGAATCTAACAATTAAAAAATGTGAAATAGAAGGTGATCAAGTTGTCGAAACTACTAATCGCGAGTCATAATAAAGGTAAAATAGCAGAGTTTGCAAAATTATTTGAGGCTTTTAATATAGAGGTAACCTCATTATTAGATTATCCAGAAATCGAAGAAGTAGAAGAAACAGGGAGTACTTTTGAAGAGAATGCACGTTTAAAAGCTGAAACCATCGCCAATATGTTAAAAACAATGGTTTTGGCGGATGACTCTGGCTTATCTGTCGATGCATTAGAGGGTCGTCCAGGTGTTTTCAGTGCTCGATATGCTGGCGAACATGGTAATGATGCTTTGAATAATGAAAAGTTACTGAACGATATGAAAGGCAACAGTCATCGTGATGCACATTTTACTTGTTGTCTCGTATTGGCTCATCCAAAGATGCCGTCATTGGTTGTAGAAGGTCAAGCTAACGGTATCATTTTAGAGGAAATAAAAGGAACTGAAGGATTTGGCTATGATCCACTTTTTTATATGGAAAGTGAGCAGAAAACTTTTGCTGAACTGACAGCTGAAAGAAAAAATGAGATTAGTCATCGTGGTAAAGCGATTACAAAATTGATGGCTGCAATGCCAGAATGGTTAGAGGAGTTGAATAGTAAGTGAAATGGTTAATTATAAGTGACAATCATGGTGGATGGTCAAAATTAAATAATTTAATCGAACATTATCGTCCAGAAGTGGAGCTAATTCTTCACTGTGGAGATTCTGAGTTTCCAGCTGACGATCCTATTTGGGACAACGTCGATGTGGTTGTGTCAGGCAATATGGACTTTGATCCACAATACTTTAATCGCCGGATAGTTGAACATTCAGCAGGAAATATACTGGTTGTTCATGGTCATCGAAATGGTGTGAATAGTGGTTATGAAGAATTATTAGCTGAAGCAAAAGATATCAATGCAAAATTTGTTTTTCATGGACATACTCACCAATTATATGCAGAATATGTTGATGAGGTGTTATTGATTAATCCGGGAAGTTTGAATCATTCTCGTGGACCAGTTCCACATAAAACCTATGCGATTTTGGAAATCACGCCAACGCAATATAAAGTGGATTTCTACGATGATTCTATGAATTTATTAACAGATTTAACGAAAGTGTTTGAGCGTCAATGATTGATCCATTATTAGAAAAACAAATTGTGGACCCTATTGAAAAATTATTAATACCAGCTGATAATGTAGCCCATGTGTTAGATACCAATACTTTAAGTCATGGGATGTTAATTCTCTCAACTGTTAAATATTCCATGATTCCAGTATTGTCAACTAAGTCAAAATTAATGGGATTGATTAATATGCCGATGATGATTAATGCGGTAACAACAGTAGAGGCGATTGAAATTGAAAAAATGGACCAAATATTAATACGAGATGTCATGGAAAAAGACCCTGTAACGATTGTTGAGGGTGAACCTTTTGAAAAGATTTTACACCGTTTAGTTGATCAAAACTTTATCTGTATGATTGATCATGAGGGTAATTTCAAAGGGATTATAACCCGACGAGAATTATTGAAACGAATCAATCATTTTTTACATGAAATATCCATTCCTGAAAAATCAAAAGAACTTTTATTGAAGCTAACACTTTCTGAGAGTTTAACTTCTTAATTTTCTATCTTCATACTTTATTCAAGATTTTTTCTTGATAGACTCAATCACATTTTTATTTGATTATGTTATAATGAGTGTATAGAAGAAAAAGAAAAGAGAGGTGGCTAGTGAGCATGCATTTTTTTATTAAAAATATTTTTAAACGTGTGCTTTTTGCTTCCATAATAGGGGGAGTGTTTTCTGTTATACTAACTGGACCGATTGCTGCCCAGGAAAATGGACATGACCCTCAATTAAATCAAACTTCACTACCAGCTATTTCAGGAACGTTTTCTGATTATATACCTTATTCTCAGTTTAATAATTATCAATACGCAGGATTTGGTAATAATTATGAGAGTCAATATACAATCTTAGAATATACTCCAGATGAAAATGGTCTATTTCAAGTGGCCATTTTAATAAATGATCAAGCAATGGCTTATGTTTATCAACAGCGAAGTAATGGCTTATATGAACTTGGTTACGTTGAGAACTATGGAGAAGTTCAAGATTTACGCTATTCTAACCTTGTGAATAGTGGCCAAGAATCACTTATCTTATCCAGTAATATGACAGTTGGTTATCAATATTATTCCGGCTATCACAATGAATATCTTCGAACGGTCAAGAGTATTTTACCAACTTATGAGAAGAATGGAGTCATTTATCAGGAAGTGGTGGCGATTGAAGAAACAGGATATGCTGATGGGAGTGCCACGTGGTATTACTTAGCACCAAAATATGGGATTATCTGTATAGAAAGAGTGGATAGTCAAGGCAATTCTATAGCCGAAACATCATTATATGAAGTTTATAACGATGTATATGCACCATAATATTTTACGATTTTAGATAAAAAGGGGTTAATGGTTTCAAAAAACTATTCCCCTTTTTTAAATAATTTTGAATAACTTTTTATATGGGTGTTTAAAAACGTTTGATAACATCAATTGAAAATTAATCATGATTTTGGTACAATGATTAAGTTCAAGTTGATTGAACATCATGTCGATTACTGTTGAAATTTTTAAGTCAGCATCACAATGGTTCGATTTGATTAAGTAAATAGTAAAGATTTTTTGTAATGTCGCCGTAGTGTAATGGATATCACACAAGATTCCGGTTCTTGTGATGGGGGTTCGATTCCCTCCGGCGATGTATTATTTTTATGTAGATGTGTTTTTTATTATGTCTTTGATTTTATAAAGTCGAGTGATTGAACATTCTCAAGGGTATCTATCTTGAGCCTAACCAATAAGTATCAAATTCAGTTAAAGACAATTATTTCTGTTGGATTAGTAAGCAAAAAGGGGAATCGAGTTTGAAAAGAGGTCAGTATCATCTATTAGTATATATTGCGATGTTAGCAGCACAAGGGGTTGTTATTGGTCTAATTGAACGCTTTATTCCATCACCATTCGCTTTTGCTCCTGGTGCAAAATTAGGATTAGCCAATTTGATTACGATTATTGCTATTTTCACTTTACCTAAAAAATATAGTTTTCAAGTTGTAGCTATTAGAATTTTATTAACTACTTTATTAGGCGGAACGTTGTCTACTTTTATGTATAGTGGTGCTGGAGGTGTGTTGAGTTACCTTGTAATGATATTAATTCAGTATTTAGGGCCTAAAAGAGTGAGTATTGTGGGAATATCGGTTATGGGGGGTATTGCTCATAATGTGGGACAATTAGGCATGGCGGCGATTCTTGCACAATCTTGGGCAGTTTTAAATTATCTTCCAATCTTATCGATTAGCGGTATTCTAGCTGGTTTTGCGGTTGGTTTTGCTGGTAATTTACTTTTGCACAAAATCTCAGTCTTACGCGTTTATCATGATGATTTAATGCAAGCTAAATCACAAATTAATTGGTTAACAATAAACGAATAAAGTGATGATATCAAGCCTGAGATATCATTACTTTTTTTATTCAAAAACATATTTAAATAACAAGTATTTGAATAAGTATGTGAAAAAAACATCAAAACAGATTGAATCGCTATTTTGTTTGTGCTATAATTATCAAGGAATTATTTTGTGTATTAATTTTAGGAGGAAGTAAAATAATGGCTAAAGAGATCGTCATTGTTGGTGCTGGGTATGCTGGGGTAGCTGCTGCTCAACAATTAGGCAAAACGTTTAAAAAAGATGAGTCAATCAATATTACTTTGATTGATAAACATTCTTATTTAACTTACATGACGGAGTTACATGAGGTTGCAGGCGGGAGAGTAGAACCAGATGCAATTAAGTATGACTTACGTCGTTTATTCAAAAAGTATAAAAAAGTGGATTTAGTAACAGATACCATCAAATCTGTAAATTATGACACCAAAGAAGTATTAGGTGAACAACACACTTATAAATATGATTACTTAATCTTAGCGATGGGTGGGGAAGCTAATACATTCGGTATTGAAGGCGTTAAAGAACATGGCTTCACTTTATGGTCAATTGAAGCGGCTGAGCGAATTCGTGCGCATATTTTAAACGCATGTTACCGTGCTGCAAGAGAACATGATGAAGAAAAACGTCGTGCCTTATTATCATTCTTAGTTTGTGGTGCCGGCTTTACTGGTGTTGAAATGGTCGGAGAATTAGTGGATTGGGTTCCTCGTTTAGCTCATGACTACAAATTAAATGAAGATGAGTTTTCAATTCATTTAGTTGAAGCAGCGCCAACAATTTTAAATATGGTGACCGAAACTGAACAAACTAAAGCGCAAAAATATATGGAAAAAGTTGGCGTTAAAATTAGTTTAGGTGACGGAATCGTTAAAGTGGCTGAAGACCATATCCAATTAGCTTCAGGTAAAACAATCCCAACTTATACAACTATTTGGACTGCTGGTGTCCAAGCGAATACTGAAACAGCTGAATTTGGTATTGAAAAAGCACGAGCAGGTCGTTTAGTAGCTAACCAATATATGGAAGCTAAAGACCATGAGAATGTGTATGTTGTAGGTGACTTAGTTTATTATGAAGAAGCAGATAAAGGTAACCGACCTGTTCCACAAATTGTCCAAGCTGCTGAGCAAACAGGACATACTGCTGCTTTAAATGTGATTGCAGCCATTAAAGGTGGCGAAAAACATGAATTCAAAGGAAAATATGATGGATTCATGGTCTCAATCGGTGCTAAATATGGTGTGGCTTACTTGTATGATAAGTACCATATGAGCGGATTTTTCGCTATGTTATTAAAACATATCATCAATATTAAATACTTCTTCGATATTAGAAGTTTATATAATATGGTAACTTATACTCAACATGAGTTCTTTGATATTAAGGATCGTCGTAATATCTTCGGGGGATTCTTGTCTTCAAAAGGTAATAACTTATGGATGATTCCATTACGAATTTTCTATGGTTCAATGTGGTTAATTGAAGGCTTGAAGAAAGTATTCGGATTGTTCGGTGCAAATAGTTGGTTTGGAGATACAACAGTATTCCCGTTTGAATGGTTACAAGTTGCTGATGTAGCATCTGGTGCATCTGAAGCGGCCGACGCAACTTCTGCAGCGTCTGATGTGGCGGCAACAGCAGCTGATGCTTCTCAAGCAGTATTTAGCTTAAACTATGCGTATGGTGAAGAACCAATGTTAGTATTTGATAAAATGCCTGATTGGTTTGCTTCTATCATGAAATTTATGATGCCGAATCTAGAAGTTGCTTTATTTATGCAAAAATTTATGTCAGTAGTGGAGTTATTAATTGGTTTAGCATTAATCGCTGGATTATTCACTTGGTTAGTAAGTGCAGGAACGGTTGTTTTAGTGGCAATGTTCTGTTTATCAGGTATGTTCTACTGGGTTAACATGTGGTTCGTTCCGGTTGCCATTGCTTTAATGAATGGTTCAGGACATGCATTTGGTTTAGATTACTGGGTAATGCCATGGTTAGGTAAACTCTTTGATAAATGGCTCTATGGTAAACCAAATCATATTTATAATGATAAATTTAAATAATTATGTTAAAGTTGAGAAGTAGAGAGTAATCTCGCTTTTCAACTTTTTTTAGAAATGGAGTAAACAGTGTGGTTCATAAAATATGGGAATCATATCCAACGATTGAAAAAGCACTTTATGATGTGAAAAAATTGATGAAAAACTCAATAAAAGTGCCAATGGTTGAAGTTAATAATAAAATTTTGGAGTATATAGACGCCCCCGGAAAATATTTGAGATCAGGGTTAACGATTATGGTTGCCGATAGTTTAGGTTTACCAATCGATCACGACGTTATTTCAGCTGCGGCGGGACTTGAATTAATGCATTTATCAACCTTAATACATGACGATGTGATTGATAATGCGGATACTCGTCGTGGTGTAACCGTTATCCACAAGGATTTTTCAAACAAAATTGCTATTTATGCTGGAGATTATTTGTTATCTCTTTCTGGTCGATTACTTGTTGAATCCAATTTAAAGATTAATCGAAATATGATTGATAATAAAGTAATTGAGCATATATTAATTGGTGAATTACGTCAGTTAATGAATCAAAATCGAGATGACATGACGATGAATGATTATTTAAGACAAATTAAAGGCAAGACCGCCACCTTATTTGGTTTGGCTGTACTGATTGGTGGGATTAAAGCAGAGTTACCAAGACGTGATCTGAAGCGCCTTTATTATGCTGGTCAAATGATTGGGATGGCATTTCAATTAAATGATGATTTAATTGATTACCATCAAGACTCAGCAATTAGTGGTAAGCCAAAATTACAAGATGTACAGAATGGAATTTATACGGCACCGTATTTGATGTTAAAAGAGCGAGTAGACAATATTAAAGACTTAGAATATGACGAATTACCTCGACTAATGAAAGAGTATCAAATATTTGATTCAGTTGAAGCCGTTATTACAAGTTATTTAAATAAGAGTTGGCATTATTTTGAATTAGTCAATATTAACCCAACGAAGATTAAAGAGTTGTTACGAAAATTAGATTACTAAAATATAATAGGAGTGGGTAAAAACTTGATAAATTCAGTCAAGTTTTTGCCCATTTTCTATCAATGTAATGGTTCATCGAAATTAAAATTGCAGCTTAAAAATTAGCTTAATAGCTTTTCAAGTATGTAAGGGAGTAGCCACATGAAGCTGGGCAAAAACTTTTTAAATTCTGTTCAGGCATATCTATTTAATTCAAAGCGCAGTGGTTGAGTGGTATCAAACGGCGTTTTAAAGAGGTTAGAAATCAACTTGCAAATTTTTGTCCAATTATTGCGCTAATAAAAAGCGCAGTGGTTGAGTGGACTCAAACGACGTTTTTCGACTTGTTTGAGGCCTACTCCCTTGCCCATTCCCTTTTTGAATTTAGCGTGCTAGTTGAAGAATGGCAATCGCATCTAACTTCTTGTCCATCACCCGGCTGAATTTAGTCTCATTTTACTTGTTAGATATTAGTTTTATTATAAGCAGATAATAAGTTTAAAGTCTTAATAAAGTCACAAGTTTTTAGTAACTTTATCAAGTGAAGCATTAGTTCAGATAGTTTTTTATTTTTAATATTATGTAAAAATGATGTTATATTAGACATAAATTCCGCTTTATTGTATAATAATGATGCGGTTTCAAATAGAACGCAAAAAAAAGAAAGAGGGAATGATTATATGGAAATGAAAAAATTATTACTTAAGAGCTCTTTATTATTAGGTTCTGTTTTCTTATTAACAGCATGTGGTTCAAATGAAACTACAGAAGAAACAACAGTTGCTGAAACAACTGCAGCAGTAGAAGAAACAACTGTTGCTGAAACTACCGAAGCAGTAGAAGAAACAACCGAAGCTGATTCAGAAGAAGAAACAACCGAAGCTGATTCAGAAGAAGAAACAACCGAAGCTGACTCAGAAGAGGAAACAACCGAAGCTGACTCAGAAGAAGAAACAACCGAAGCTGATTCAGAAGAAGAAACAACCGAAGCTGATTCAGAAGAAGAAACAACCGAAGCTGATTCAGAAGAAGAAACAACCGAAGCTGATTCAGAAGAAGAAACAACCGAAGCTGATTCAGAAGAAGAAACAACCGAAGCTGATTCAGAAGAAGAAACAACCGAAGCTGATTCAGAAGAAGAAACAACCGAAGCTGACTCAGAAGAAGAAACAACCGAAGCTGATTCTGAAGAAGAAACAACTGATGAAGAAACAGAAGTAGCTACTGATGGATTACAAGATGGTACTTATACTGTTGTTGGTAATCCAGACGAACGTGGTTGGGCAGTAAAACATACTATCGAAGTAAAAGATGGTAAAGTGACAACTTCAGATTTCGACTACTACAATGAAGCAGGCGACAGAAAAACTGAAGATGAAGAGTATAACAAAAATATGAAAGACAAAGCGGGCGTATCTTCTAAAGAAGCGATTGAACAATTAAATACAGCTTTAGTAGAAGGGCAAGAAGCTGAAGTAGAAGTGGTTTCAGGTGCAACCCATACTGCAGAAAACTTTGTAAAATCAGCAACAGCTTTATTAGAAAAAGCAGCTAAAGGTGATACTGAAGAAACAAATATTGATGAGGTTGCTTTAGTTGATGGTGAATATACACTTAAATCTGATGAAGATGAACGTGGATGGGCTCATACTTTCACTTTAGTTGTTAAAGATGGAAAAGTTGCAGAATCTAAATACGACATGGTCGATAAAGATGGTAACTTAAAATCTGAGAACGAAGAGTATAACACTTCAATGAAAGAAAAAACAGGTGCTTCATTTGCTGAAGCAGTTGAAGCTTTAAATGCTGGATTAGTAGAAAAACAATCAACTGATTTAGAAGTAGTTTCAGGTGCAACTAGCACTTATGATGCTTTCGTTGAATATGCTAATTTATTATTAGAAGCAGCAGCTAAAGGTGATACTGAAACAATTGAAGTTAAAGTAGCAGCTGAATAATCTTATTTAATAGAATAATATTTTAAAGCTAAAACTTTAAAATAATATGAAAAGTCTCAAACTGATTATCGTGTTTGAGGCTTTTTTATGCATGGCATGATGATGGTTAATATTCTACCAATGTTTAACTTTTAAGTGACAGTATAGTGAAACTTTAGTAAAATGGAGATGTTAATGTTTTTAAAAAAGGTGGAATGTAAAAGAATGTTAAAAAAAGAAAGTTCAAAAGCTTAGCTTATTATTAATGAGTACTTTTCTATTTGTTCCAACGTTTGCAATTCAAGCGGAAGAATCAACTGAAGCAGAAGTCGTCACTGGTGCTTCAATCAAAAATGATCAATTACCACTAAAGGTCGTCAAAACACCTTTGTCGCGCACAGAATCATTATTACATACCGCTGTTCAAATCCAAATCTATCATGAAAATCAAGAAGAGGTAATGGACTTGGCTTTTGATTATATTGAACGTATGGAAAGATTATTTTCAACTAATCTAGAAGGTTCCGATGTTTATCGTATTAATCAAGCAGCAGGAAAAGAGGCTGTTAAAGTAGCTCCAGAAACATTTGAATTAATCCAAAAAGCGTTAGAAGTATCAGAGTTAAGTAAAGGTAAATTTGATATCACCATTGGAGCGGTGACTAATTTGTGGCGTATAGGTGATGAAGCGGCGCGTAAGCCTGAACAAAGTGAAATTGATGCGGGTCTTAAAAAAATTGATTACCATAAAGTGATTTTGGATGAAAAAAATCAAACAGTTAAATTAGCTGAAGAAGGAATGGTAATTGAATTAGGTGGTATTTCCAAAGGGTATATTGGGAGTGGTATCGTTAAATATTTAAAAACAGCAGGTGTTAATACCGCTATTGTCAACCTTGGTGGAAATGTTATTGTGATGGGGACATCTCCATCAAATGAAGAAGGATGGAATGTTGGGGTACAAGATCCGGATGAAGTTCGTGGTGCGGTAGTTGGCACAGTAAGAATGAAAGATTACGCGGTAATCACTTCAGGCGTTTATGAACGCTATTTAGAAGTGGATGGTGTCCGTTATCATCATATTTTAGATCCAAAAACAGGTTATCCATTGGCTAATGAAATTTCAGGGGTGACTGTTTTTGCGCCCGAATCGGTTGATGGAGATGGTCTTTCAACATCATTATTCCTATTTGGTATCGAAAAAGGAATTGAGTTTGTTGAGAGTTTAGAAGGAGTAGAAGCAGCATTTATCGATAAGGAACATCATGTGTATTTAACATCGGGTCTCAAAGATAAATTCAAGTTAACGAATGAGGAGTATAAAGTTGTTGAGTAAAGATAATATCAAAATATTTTTAAAATTTGTTGAGATTCAAACGAAGATTGCCAGCGTATTTCCCATGTTGATTGGGATAATGTGGGCACTTTATCGTTATCAAGCTTTTAATGGGTTCAATACGTTATTATTTATCATTGCAGTATTGTTTTTTGATATGTGTACTACGGCCATCAATAATACAATGGATTATTATAAAGCAAAGTCTGAGCGATATATCAAAGAAGAAAATGTCATTGGTATCTATAATTTATCGCCAAGAAATATGGTCATCATTCTATTCGTCTTATTAGCGATTGCAATCATTTTTTCAATTCTATTGGTCTTTAAAACAGATCCTATATTATTGATTTTAGGTGCGGTTTGTTTCTTTATTGGGGTTATGTATACGTATGGTCCGACGCCTATTTCAAGAACGCCTTATGGTGAATTTTTCTCCGGTTTTACGATGGGGTTTGGTATCTTTTTTCTGGCCGTTTTCATTCAAGACCCTGCACTTTTAATTTCGACTCAGTGGGATGTTCCATTGATGACTTTAAATTGGCATTGGTTAAATACTATCGAAATATTTATGATGTCGTTGCCTTTAGTTTCCTTAATTGCCAATATTATGTTAGCAAATAATATTCGTGATTTAGATACTGACATCGAAAATGAACGTTTTACGCTGGTTTATTATGTCGGTCGTCCTTTTGCAATCATCTTATATCAAGTGCTAAGTGCTTTACCTTGGCTATTTTTCTTATTGTTTTTATTATTAGGTAATTTACCTTGGTGGTGTGCGATTGCTTTTATTGGGGTGGTGCCACATTATCGAAGTGTCATGACTTATCGCCAAAAATATATGGAGAAACCAGCTTTTGGTGAAGCGATAAAAAGTTTTATTTTATTTGCTAGTATTTATTTACTGATATTAATTATCGTGAATATCAGCACTTTATTTTAAAAATTCTAAAATCCTTAAGGGTTGTTCAAGACAATCTTTGAGGATTTTTTTATTTAAATCCTATTATATCAACATTATAAGGCTATTTATTTTGATTCAATAAATTTTTTTGAGTCAATAGTTGACAAAAGATTTAAACTAGGATAAACTTTGACTATCAAATAGTTTGATTATCAAACTAAATGAAAGAGGTGAATTTTACGAATGGATTTTGAGATCATTGATGAGGTTAATTCTTATTTAGTCCGTATTTTTAATGAAATAATGCAAATAGAAGAAGAATCACTAAAATCAAGTGAGTTCAAGGATATTACGATTAAAGAAATGCATACAATAGAAGCCATTGGATTGGTAGATAATCCAACTTCTAGTCAAGTAGCCAATAAGTTAGGCATTACGGTAGGGACATTGTCCGTCTCGATTCAAAATTTAGTCAAGAAGGATTATGTTGAACGTGTTCAATCGGCAGAAGATCGTCGAATTGTTCGCTTAAAACTAACTAAGAAGGGTAAATTATTATATCGTTTGCATCATAAATTTCATACAGATATGGTCGAGAAAACCTTAACAGATCTTGAAATTGATGAAGCACAAGCTCTGATAAAAGGGCTGCGTAACCTTAACCAATTCTTAGATGAGATTAAGGGTAAACTAAATTAAAGGATAAGAATTGATGAGTAGAATAATTAAGATGGGGAGTTATTTGCCCCAAAATAAGTTATCAAATCTTGATTTAATTGAAAAGTTTAAAATTGATTCAAGTGATGAATGGATACAACAGCGGACAGGGATAGCTCAGCGCTACTTTGCAGACCATAATGAAGAAGTAAGTCATTTGGCGATTAAAGCGGCTAAAGATTTAGTGGATCAAATGGATCAATCCATTGCAAGTGAAATTAAAACGATTATCGTGGCTTCAATGTCCTCAAAACAACCGACACCGAGTGTTGCAAATCAAGTGAGTTTGGCTTTAAATTGTGAAGATGCTTTTTGTCTAGATATTAATACTGCTTGTTCAGGTTTTGTGAGTGCTTTAGAGTTAGCAGAGCATTTAAGTAGCAATCAAACGACAGGTTATACTTTAGTAATTGGTGCTGAGAAGATGAGTCAGATATTAGATGCGAACGATCGTTCTACCAATATTTTGTTTGGTGATGGCGCAGGTGCCTTTCTTATCGAACATGATGGCATAGGACTATTAGAGTATCAGAGTGCGATGCATAGTGATGGCGATTTATCTTTATCAATAGAAGTGAGTCAAGCTACCAACTTTTTAATGCAGATGAAAGGACGGGAAGTATTTAATTTTGTTTCACGAAAAGTGATTCCAAGTTTAATTGATTTTATACAAAAAAATGCAATTGAAATGGATTATTTAATTTGTCATCAAGCGAATCAACGTTTTATTGATTTAATAGCCAAAAAATTGAGCCTGGACGAATTAAAATTACCGTCCAATATCAAGGAAGTCGCTAATTTATCAGCCGCAAGTATTCCAGTTTTATGTCATCAGTTAGTAAAAAATAAACAACTTAAACTCGATGGTACGCAAACAATTGTCCTATGTGGGTTTGGTGCGGGACTATCGTGGGGAAATATTAAATTAAAAATTTAAAACATTATTCGGAGGAATTTAACATGGTATTTGAAAAAATTAAAGCAATTATTGTAGAGCAATTAGATATTGAAGAAAAAGATGTGACTTTAGAAACGAACTTTTTAGAAGATTTACAAGCAGACAGTTTAGATGTTTTTCAAATCATTAGCGAAATTGAAGATGAATTAGATATTACGATTGATACTGATCAAAATTTAAAAACAGTTGGCGATTTAGTTAACTATATTGAAGCTTTGTAAAAGCGTAAGTAGTAGATTATGACGTAAATTTAATAATATAGGATGACCGTATAAAACTATATAAAGACTCATATTTGTTTAGAGATTTTATTAGTGCACTATATGGTCATTATTATTTAACCTGATATAAAGGAAGAAAAAAATATGCAAACAGCTATAACAAAATTATTAAATATCAAATATCCTATTATCCAAGGAGCAATGGCTTGGGTAGCTGATGCTGATTTAGCCAGTGCAGTATCCAACGCAGGTGGCTTGGGAATTATTGGAACGGGACATGATCCGGTTGAAGTTGTCCGCGAAAAAGTTGAAACGATGAAAAATAAAACCAATCAACCCTTTGCGGTCAATGTCATGTTATTAAATCCTCATGTAGAAGAGGTAGTGGATTATTTAGTGAATTCAGGGGTAAAAATTATTACGACTGGTGCTGGTAATCCGGGGAAATACATGGAACGTTTTAAAGAAGCGGGAATTGTCGTTATTCCAGTAGTGGCATCAGTTGCATTGGCAAAAAGAATGGAACGAATTGGTGCCGACGCTGTGGTCGTAGAAGGAATGGAAGCTGGTGGACATATTGGTAAACAAACAACATTGGCTTTAGTACCTCAAATTGTAGATGCAGTGGATATTCCAGTAATTGCCGCAGGTGGTTTCGG
Organism: Globicatella sp. PHS-GS-PNBC-21-1553; assembly: GCF_033564055.1. Taxonomy (NCBI): domain Bacteria; kingdom Bacillati; phylum Bacillota; class Bacilli; order Lactobacillales; family Aerococcaceae; genus Globicatella; species Globicatella sp. PHS-GS-PNBC-21-1553. The sequence goes on along the minus strand of NZ_CP085470.1, from coordinate 62,835 downwards.
TGATGGTCGTTCATTAGCAGCTGCTTTGATGTTAGGTGTAGAAGCGATTCAGGTTGGTACAAGATTTGTGGTGGCTAATGAATCAAATGCACATCCAAACTTTAAAGCCGCAATTTTAAAGGCGACTGATATTGATACCGTTGTGACTGGGACCATAACGGGTCATCCTGTGCGAGTTCTCCGCAATCGTTTGACTAAAGAATATTTAGCTTTAGAAAAATCAATCACCAGTCAAGAACAGCCGGATTTATCTGTTTTAGAGGATTTAGGTAAAGGTGCCCTAAGACGTGCCGTAGTAGAAGGCGATGTTAATACTGGATCCATGATGGCGGGACAGATTGCAGGTCTCATCAAAAAGGAGCAATCCTGTCAAGAAATTATTGAAGAGTATGTCAATGAAGCTAAAGCTGTTTTTCAAACAAAACAAAGTTACTTTAATTGAGGTGAAATAGTTGAAATTAGCAGTTATGTTTAATGGACAAGGCGCTCATTTTGAACAGATGGGGCAAGATTTTGTGACTCATTTTGAAGAAGCTAGAGCGGTCTATCAGCGAGCAGAGCAATTGACGCAACTCCCGATTACGAAATGGATCACAGAAGATATCAGTACACTTAATTTTACCAAAAATGCACAATTAGCGATTAGTACTACTAGTCTGGCCATCTTTAATTCAATAAAAAAACATTTACCTGATATTGAGGCAATGGGTGGATTAAGTTTGGGTGAATACAGTGCTTTAATAGCCAGTCAAATATTAAGCGAAGATGATGCGTGGCCTTTACTGAAAAAACGTGGGGAATTAATGAGTGCACAGGCTCAGACTTTAACTCATTCCCAAATGGTAGCTGTTATTCAAGTACCATTAGACGAAATTAAGGCCATTATAAATGAAATGCAAAATGATACTGAAATTTATATTGCTAATTATAATGCGCCCACTCAAATCGTTTTAGGTGGTACTCAACTCGCAATCAAGGAGTTTAAACAATTAGCGAAAGCAAAAGGTTATAAAAAGATTTTACCATTAAAAGTAGAAGGACCTTTTCATACACCATTAATGAAAGAGATACAAGAACCTTTTAAGGAAGCTTTATCAACGATTGGTGAATTAGAAACTAAAGGGAAGGTCCCGGTATGGAGTAATGTAACGGCAGAGCCACACCAAGCGACCACGATCAAATCCTTATTAGTTGACCATTTGGTTATGCCAGTTCAATGGTTGCAAACGATTGATCAATGGCATCAACAAGGGATTACTCATATTATTCAAATCGGACCTGGGAATACATTAGCTAAATTATTAAATCAACAGTATCCTACAATCAATCATTTAGTAGTGAATAAAGTAGAAGATATTGAAAACATTTCAGTATTTTTGAAATCATGAGAATTAGAGGTGGAAAATGAGTTTAGTTTGTTTAATAACTGGAAGTTCTAGAGGCATTGGTTTAGCTATTGCCAAACATTTAGCTAAATTAGATTATCAAGTGATTTTAAACAGTCGTAGACCAATTGATGAAGCTATTTTGGCAGAGTTTGAGGATGCAAGCCATCCTATTGATACGGTCATTGGTGATATTGGTAATTTTGAAGATAGCCAACGCATGGTCAATGAAATTAAAGAAAAATATGACCAAATTGATGTCTTAATCAATAATGCAGGGGTCACCAAAGATGGTTTATTTATAAGAATGAAGGAAGAAGACTATGATCTAGTCTTAGATACTAATTTAAAGGGGACCTTTAATATGTGTCGTCATGTGATTCCTTTGATGATTAAAAAGCGGAGTGGGACGATTATTAATCTTTCAAGTATTGTTGGAATTATTGGTAATGCCGGTCAAGTAAATTATGCAGCGAGTAAGGCGGGAGTCATTGGTTTAACGAAGTCTTTAGCTAGAGAAGTCGCAAGTCGTAACATTACCGTTAATGCGATTGCACCTGGATTTATCGAAACCAAAATGACGCATGATTTATCTGAAAAAGTAAAAAATACAATGCTGAGTCAGATTCCATTAAAAAGATTTGGTCAAGTGGAAGAGATTGCTGATTGTGTGCAATTTTTAATCCATAATCGGTATATGACTGGGCAAGTCTTAGAAGTTAATGGCGGCATGAATATGTAATAAGAAAGGAAAACGATAATGGAAAGAGTTGTGATTACAGGAATCGGTACAGTTTCTCCTATCGGTAATAATACCGTTGAGTTTTGGGAGAGTATTAAAAACGACCGACATGGTATTGCGCCGATTACTAAATTTGATGCCTCAGCAACAGGGATATCGGTTGCTGCTGAAGTTAAAAATTTTAATGGAAAAGAACTATTAGGCAATAAAGAAGTCCGCAGAATGGATTATTTTTCACAGTATGGATTAGTAGCTGCTATGGAAGCTGTTGAAATGAGTGGCTATGATATTGCAGCGAATCCGATGCGTGTTGGAACATTAGTCAGTTCAGGAATCGGTGGATTAGTTGAAATTGAAAATGGCATTCGTAAGATGATTGAAAAAGGACCTAAAAGAATCCCACCACTATTTGTTCCCTTAACAATCGGTAATATGGTAGCTGGTAATATCTCTATGAAATTAGGGGCTAAAGGTATTAGTTTGGATATTGTCTCTGCTTGTGCTAGTGCAACTAACGCGATTGGTGAAGCCTTTTTAAAGATTAAAATGGGACTATTAGATGCGTGTATTGCGGGTGGTTCAGAAGGAACCATTAATGAAATCGGTATTGGTGGATTTGCAGCCTTAACAGCATTATCGACGGAATCCAATCCTGATTTAGCTTCACGTCCCTTTGATAAAGACCGTGATGGTTTTGTCATGGGGGAAGGTGCAGGGATTTTATTTTTAGAATCATTAAGTTCAGCTCAAAAACGAGGTGCCACTATTTTAGGCGAAGTAGTCGGTTATGGCTCCACATCGGATGCTTATCATATGACAGCACCTAGTGAAGATGGCTCTGGAGCAGGAGAAGCAATGAAAATGGCGATCCAACAAGCTGATATTGAAGCGACTCAAATCGATTATATCAATGCTCACGGTACCTCTACACCAACTAATGATTCAGCAGAAACGGTAGCGATTAAATATGCATTAGGCGAACATGCTTACCAAGTACCTATTTCCAGTTCTAAAGGATTTTTTGGCCATTTATTAGGAGCTGCTGGCGGAGTTGAAGCGATTGTAACAGTTAAAGCGTTAGCTGAGGGCTTTATACCAGCAACCCTTGGCCTACAAAATCCAGAAGACGTGTGTGATTTGGACTATGTGCCACATAAAGGACGATCAAAAGTGATTCACTATGCTTTATCCAATTCATTAGGATTTGGTGGACATAATGCGGTCTTATGTTTTAAACGATGGGAGGGTAATGAATGAATTATCAAGAGTTATTAACCTTAATTGATAAACTAGACCAATCAAAAGTAGCTTATTTAGAATTCACTCAAGGTTCTGATAAAGTTGTATTATCCAAAGAGGTTCCATTCGATAAAGGACCCGTATTACAGACCATGGATCACACGACTAAAACGGTACAGGATCAAGCAGAACCTTCACCATCGACGGTTACAGAAGTACCAAGTAAAGAAACGAAGGAAGTATCATCATCTGAAAATTCACAATATGAAGCCATTAATTCGCCAATTGTTGGAGTGGTTTATTTACAACCACAACCAGGCGAACCATCGTATGTGACCGTCGGTGATGAGGTAAAGAAGGGCCAAACAATATGTATTATTGAAGCCATGAAATTAATGAATGAAATTGCTGCACCTTTTGATGGCATCATTCGTGAAGTATTAGTAGAAAATGACAACGTAGTGGAATTTGAACAACCACTATTTAAGATTGAACGTAAATAAGGAGAGTAAATTATGACAATTTTAACTGCCCAACAAGTAATGGATATTATACCGAATCGTTATCCGATTTGTTTTATTGATGCGGTCGATGAATTAGTTCCTGGAGAAAAGATTGTTTGTCGTAAAAATGTCACCATTAACGAACAATTTTTCCAAGGACATTTTCCTGGAGAACCGGTAATGCCAGGCGTATTAATTTGTGAAGCATTGGCTCAAGCAGGGTCAATCCCATTATTGCAGATGCCTGATTTTGAAGGAAAGACAGCCTATCTAGGCGGTTTAAATAAAGTGAAGTTTCGTCAAAAAGTTGTTCCAGGTGATGTGTTAAGACTACAGGTTGATATCGTAAAATTAAAGCGTAATGCTGGAATTGGTATGGGCCAAGCATTTGTTGGGGATAAAAAAGTAGCGGAAGCAGAAATGACTTTTATTATTGGCGTGAAATAAAGTTTATAAGAAAAGTCAAAAAAGTAGGTGAATAGGATTGTTTAGAAAAGTATTGGTAGCCAATCGTGGAGAAATCGCAGTACGAATTATCCGTGCTTTAAGAGAGATGAACATTATCTCCGTAGCCGTATATAGTACAGCTGATAAGGAGGCCATGCATACCCAATTAGCGGATGAAGCTATTTGTATCGGACCAGCTAAAAGTTTAGATAGTTATCAAAATCCGGTAGCGATATTATCTGCTGCGATGGCGACAGGGTGTGATGCTATTCATCCAGGGTATGGATTTTTATCAGAGCGAAGTGATTTTGTTGCCATGTGCGAAGAACTGGGGATTCAATTTATTGGCCCTCAAAGTCAAACGATTGAATTAATGGGCAATAAGCAAAATGCTCGTCAAACAATGATTGCTTCTGGAATACCCGTTACACCAGGCAGTGAAGGTTTAGTTCATACTTGGCAAGAAGCTACAACGATTGCTGATCAAATTGGTTTTCCATTAATGATCAAAGCGGCTGACGGTGGCGGTGGCAAAGGCATGCGTCGTGTTGAAAACGCAGATGACTTTAAAAAACTGTTTGAACAAGCACAGATTGAAACACAAAATGTATATGGTAATCAAGATTTATATATTGAAAAGATCATTTATCCTGCAAGACATATAGAAATCCAATTGATTGCCGATCACTATGGTAAAGTATTACATTTAGGAGAACGCGATTGTTCACTACAAAGGCGTAATCAAAAAGTCATTGAAATTGCACCAGCTGTAACCTTACCTGAAGCAACGAAAGAAGCCTTATGGCAAACAGCGGTCAAGGCAGCTCAAGCAATTGAATACCAAAATGCGGGAACAATTGAATTTTTAGTAGATGATGACTATAATTTTTATTTTATGGAAATGAATACACGTTTACAAGTAGAACATCCGATAACGGAATTAATAACCGGTATTGATATTGTCAAAGAACAAATAAAAATTGCGATGGGGCAACCTTTAGCACTCAATCAACAGGATATTCATTTTACTGGAGTGGCCATCGAGTGTCGCTTAAATGCGGAAGATTCAAATTTTGACTTTCGAGCTTCGAGTGGCCATATTGACCGGCTCATTTTACCAGCAGGACCTCATGTACGAATCGAGTCTGGAATTTACTCCGATTATTTTTTACCGCCTTATTATGATTCAATGGTAGCGAAAATAATTAGTTATGGCCACGATCTAAATGATGCCATGTTAATTATGGAACGGGCTTTAAGTGAAGTGGTAGTAGAAGGGATTACCACTAATATTGATTTATTACAAGCATTGATCATGAATGATGAAGTTCAAACCTTAAATTTCCATACAAAATGGTTAGAAGAAAGTTTTCTGCCTCAGTGGTTAAAACGTGAGGAGGGGTTAAATGGAATTATTTAAAAATAAAAAAATAATTCGTTTAAATGCACAACCACCTACCTATCATGAAAAAAATCAAAGATTCCAGATAATTTTTTAACAACTTGTCCACACTGTAAGCGTAATTTATTACCGTCACAAGTAACGGCGGATTATACTTGCGAAAGATGTCAGGGGAATCTACAGTTTCCTGCTAATGCAAGAATTAATTGGTTACTCGATGAAGGTAGTTTTGAAGAAGTAGCGAGTGACATTAGTAATCAAAACCCTATTGGTTTTCCAGATTATGAGCAAAAGCTAGCCAACTATCAACAAATAACTAACTTAAAAGAAGCAGTGGTAGTAGGTACTGGGTTAATGGATGGTATGAAAGTAGCGCTTGGTGTTATGGATAATCGCTTTATGATGGCGAGTATGGGGACGGCAGTAGGGGAGAAGATTACCCAACTTTTCGAAAGAGCAACACAAAATCAACTGCCAGTCATTTTATTCATTGCTTCTGGTGGTGCCCGTATGCAAGAAGGCATTATGTCATTGATGCAAATGGCTAAAATTAGTCAAGCAGTAAATCGACATCATCAAGCTGGTTTATTTTATCTTGCTATTTTAACGCATCCGACAACGGGTGGGGTAACGGCGAGTTTTGCAATGCAAGCAGATGTTATTTTAGCTGAAGAAAAGGCTACAATTGGTTTTGCTGGAAAACGCGTCATCGAACAGACCATTAAAGCAAAATTACCGAAAGAGTTTCAAACAGCAGAGACTGTTTTAGAAAATGGTTTTATTGATAGTATTGTGAAACGAACTGAACAGAAAAATAGGATCAAATTTTTATTGAAAACCAATCAAAGGGTGATGCCATTATGAAAGCATATCAAAAAGTTCAAGCCGCTCGTGAACTATCCAGAATTTCTAGTTTAGAGATTATTGATAAATTGTGTAGTGAATTTATGGAGTTTCATGGTGATCGCTTAATGCACGATGATCGAGCAATCGTTACAGGAGTTGGTTTAATGGATGAACAAGCGATTACGATTATCGGTATTCAAAAAGGACATAATATGAAAACGAATATTATGCGTAATTTTGGTTCAGTGGGTCCAGCTGGTTATCGTAAAGCTCAGCGTATGATGCGTCAAGCAGAAAAATTTGGTCGACCCGTTTTAACTTTAATTAATACCGCTGGCGCACATTGTGCACCGGAATCTGAAGAAAATGGCATTGGTGAAGCGATAGCGAGCACCTTATTGACCATGAGTCAATTAACGGTTCCCAGCCTAGCGATTATTTTAGGTGAAGGTGGTAGTGGAGGGGCCATTGCCTTGGCGCTTGCTGATGAAGTTTGGATGTTAGAAAATAGTGTCTATTCGATTCTTTCCCCAGAAGGTTTTGCTTCGATATTATGGAAAAATTCCAAATTGGCCTCTAAAGCAGCAGATTATATGAAATTGACTGCTGATGATTTATTCGAGTTAAACGTAATCGATAAAATTATTGAAGAAGTAGACGAATTGGGTCAGCCTATTGACCAAAAACACTTAACCAATCACTTAATCAACGAAATTAAAGCGAAAATAAATGCATTGTTATCAATGAAACCTGAGAACCGTCTAGAAAAGAAATATCAGCGTTTTAGACAGTATTAAAAAAACAGTTAGCTAGATTACAATAAGTAAAACATTAATCCGTAACAGATTGAGTTAATACTTAGTGTTAAGACTAGTTAACTGTTTTTGATTTGGTTGGGATTATAGAAAAAATGAAAATCGAATAGTCAGGTTTTATAGACGTTAATACAACACATAATTTAAATTATCGGCCAGTCCCTCTTAAGTTTGCCAAGAGGACGATCGCTATTTAAGAATCAGTCATCCTCTATTAACAAGCGTTTTGAACCTGAAAAAGTTAGCAAAGACAATTTTCACCCTTGTTTAAAAAGAATCTCTAATGCAAAAGTGGGAGTACACTTGTACAAGAAAATTAGATATTTTTTCTGTCTAATACACCTCAGTTGCTTCGGTATCAAACTAGTCTCCGTGATGCACTATGATGTCCCTCAACCATTCACTTATAATTAACGCACAGTATCTTAACTGAAATTATCTATTTTTTACGTGTCTTATATGATTAATCTTCAGAATAATAACTCCATCCTTGATCATTATGATAAATCATCAGTTTACTCATTCCCCCATCAACTGTAATTGTTTGCCCATTAATAAAACTGGCTTTATTACTAGCAAGGAATAAAATCAGTTCGGCAATATCCTCTGGAACGCCGACTTTTTTACTTGGATGTTGACTGACATCTGAACCACTAAATGAATGGTGGTAGGTATCAATCCATCCGGGAGCAATAGCATTGACTCTAATTTGTTCTTTACTTAAACTAATAGCTAAATTATGAGTAAGGGCTGTAATAGCGCCTTTAGCAGCAGCATAACTTTCAGTCTCTGCTTGACTTTGAAAAGCCCTTGTGGATGACAGATTTATAATGGAGCTACCTGGAGTGAAATGATTTAAGAGCAACTGTGTTAAGTAAAAAGGTGCTACGACTCCCACTTGCAAAGCGTCATTGAATTCGGATAAAGAACCATTGTGAATTCCTACCGATAAAGGCAATGCATTGTTGACCAATACATCAATTTTCGATTCATTCTTTAAGATAGATTCAACAAATTTTTGAAGAACAGCCGGTTGACCGATATCTCCTTGATAAAAAGAACCAGGATTAAGATCAATGCCATAGACACGTGCACCAGCTGCTTCAAAGGCCTTCCGTGTGGCTAAACCGATACCATGTCCATCGCCTGTAACAACAACAACTTTATTTTTATACATCTGAACCCCCACTTCCATAAAATTTATACTTCCAATATAGCAGATTAGTCCAAATTTAACACTAATATTGACATAATCGAAATCTAATAAATCCGTGTGTTTTGGTAACGTAAGTAGTTAAATTAAGAGTACGGAACTTTGTTAATTGGATTGAAGAGATACGCGTAGTCCTCAAGAATCATAAATTTACAACAATAGTTGAGTGCCATAACGAAAAAAGGATACAAAATATATGTTTAATAAAATTTTTTCTAGAAATCATTTTGAAAAAATAATGGCATAATAAAAAAGTCAAAAGATGAAAAAATTCGTCTGTTGACTCTTTAATGATTTTATTAGATGATTAAACTTTTACAGCAGTTCCGCTACCAATGACCATCATCATGCCATTATCTGCCCCTAAAACTTCATAGTCTAATTTCATACCTACAATAGCATTTGCGCCTAAATTCTTAGCTCGACGTTCTAATTCTTCCATTGCTTCTCGTTGAGCTTCTCGAAGTTCTTCTTCATAGCCTGCAGAACGTCCACCAAAAATATTTCGTAAGCCAGCTCCGAAATCTTTCATAAAATTAATCCCTACAACAACTTCACTAAAAACCACGCCAATATATTCTTGTACAGGTTGTCCTTCAATTGTAGGTGTAGTTGTAATAATCATTTAAAACCCTCCTATTATATGATACTATTATTTTAAAATAAAATTTCAAAAAAAGCATGCAACTTAAGTTGTAAAATTTTATTTTAATCATTTTTAGGAGGAAATTATGAAAAAATTATCAACTCAAAAAGCTCCTGCAGCAGTAGGACCTTACTCACAAGGCATTCAAACAGGCAATTTATTCTTTTTATCTGGGCAATTAGGCTTAAATCCTGAAACCGGGAAAATGGTTGAAGGTGGTATTGAGAAGCAGACACATCAAGTTTTCAAAAATATTCAAGCGGTATTAGAATCAGAAGGATTAACTTTAAATAATGTGGTGAAAGTCTTGGTTTTATTAGCTGATATTAACGATTTTTCTGCTGTCAATGCTATTTATGGGGAATATTTTAATGAACCTTATCCAGCTAGAAGTGCTTTCCAAGTCGCTGCTTTGCCATTAGGTGGACAAATTGAAATTGAAGTAATTGCGGAACGCGGTGAATAATTTTCAGAACATTAAACATTTTTCATGAAAATTAAAATAAAATGAGAAAACGATTGACAAACAATTAGATTTTATGTAGAATAGTCTTAATAAATTATTATTAACTTTCTCTAGGGGGACTTCTACTATGAAATTTAAAAAAGCAACTTCTTTATTTTTAGCAACTGTGGCTCTATCTAGTGCATTAGTCACGTCGGTCTCCGCCCAAGAACAGATTGTTATCGGTGGAAACTTTGAAATGAGTGGTGGGGCGGCAGCTTATGGTTCGGTGATGGCCAAAGCATTAGAATTAGCGGTAGAATTACGTAATGCCGAAGGCGATGTTTTGGATGGCTATCAATTATCAACGACAATTCTTGATAATAAATCTGATTTAACTGAGTCTAGCTCTGTTGCTACCCGTTTGACTTCAGATGATAAATTAATCGGAATCATCGGGGCAGCAACGACAGGTGCTTCGCAAGCCGAAATTCCGGTGATTACTGAAGCAGGTGTTCCAGCTATTTTACCAGCGGCGACCGGAGATGGTATTACTTTAGCTAATGATGGTAGTGTATTAGAGTATTTATTCCGGGTTTGTTTTGCTGATGCTTATCAAGGAACAGCGGGTGCATCTTACGCATTTAACGAATTAGGTGCTAAAAAAGTTGCTATTTTATCAGATCAAGCTACTGACTATTCTCAAGGTTTAGCTAAAGCCTTTAAAGAACAATTTGAAGCATTAGGTGGTGAAATTGTAGCCAACGAGTCTTATCAATCAGGTGATTCAGACTTTTCAGCTACTTTAACTACTTTATTAACTCAAGATTTTGACGTTTTATATATTCCAGGTTATTATACTGAAGTTGGTCTAATCATTAAACAAGCACGTGAATTTGGCTTAACACAACCAATCGTTGGTGGCGATGGTTTAGCAAGTGATACTTTAGTTGAATTAGCAGGACAAGCAAATGTTAATGATGTTTATTACACCGCGCATTTCTCTCCTAATTCTGAAGAAGAAGATGTGCAAAACTTCTTAAAGGCATACAAAGAAAAATTCGGTCAAGAAGCGGACTCATTTGCTGCTTTATCATTTGATGCGTCTAACTTATTGATTGATGCCATTGAACGTGCAGGTTCAGCAGATCGTGCGGCTGTAACCAAAGCGATTGCAGAAACTAAAGATTTTGATGGTGTTACAGGAACATTTTCTATTGATGACCAACATAATCCGGTTAAACCTGTAACAATGATCAAATTAACTGCAGGTGAAATCGAATCTGCTGAAGAATATTCAGCTGAATAATTATTAATAATTGCATAGTTAAATAAATAGCCAAGAAGTAGAAATAGGGATGAAGTCGTTTTGACTATCTATCACACTGATTCTTGTATAAGAGGTTAGGATAATTAGTTGAAAAATTTCTTTTTGTCTCTTACAGGTAATGTTGATCAGGTATCATTGTTTGGTGAAAAGCCACTTGATAACTCTCGACTTGGGTTGACCTTTAAAAGTAGATAAAAAATCTAAGCTTTGAAGGTCACTACAACTACTATTTTTATAAACAATACAAATGGGGTTTTGAAAGAAAATATCTTTCTAACCTCATTTTTGTTGATGCAGGATGAAGAAGGGGTACCGTATGAGGGGGCTGACGAAGCAATATCATTCGATTACCTACTTCTGGATCACATACATAAAATTGATGAAAATCTCTATGAAATCAGTTAGCAGTTGCTTTAAAATGACTAGTAAGTCAATTCAATGTTCTAGAATAGGGTTCCATGCTATACTATTTTTAGAGCAAGAGGATTATTCTATCTTCTTAAATATAAAGGGGGATTATCGATGAAACTAAATATATTAGAACAAGTTCCATTGTATAAAGGTAATACAGCTGAAGAGACTTTAAAAGAGTTAACTACTCTGGCGCAATTAGCTGATCAACTTGGATACAAACGTTTTTGGTTAGCAGAGCATCATAACACGCCAGCATTTTTGAGTAGTGCACCGGATATTTTGGCGGGGCATCTATTAGCGAACACCGAGAAAATCAGGGTAGGTACTGGTGGTGTCATGGCAATGCACTATGGATCCTTACAAATTGCTGAACGCTTTAATTTATTAGCGACACTGTATCCTGATCGTGTTGACATGGGATTAGGTAGAGCACCGGGCACTGATTTAGCGGCAGCACGTGCGCTTAATCAGACACATCTACTTTCACCAGCTCAGATTAATCAAATTATTGAAGAAACCTTACACTTCATTCGAGGCGATTTCGAAGAAACACATCCTTATAGACGTTTCAAAGTGACTCCACAACCAGAAATATTACCTGAAGCTTGGCTATTAGGCTCTAGTGGTCAAAGTGCAGCTTGGGCAGGAGAAAAAGAAATGAATTACGCTTATGCTCAATTCTTTACTGGTCATCAAGATGAAGACGTGATGGATCATTATCGTCAATTTTTCCCTACAGATAGCAAGTTAACACCTAATACACTATCAGCGTTGTCTATTGTAGCAGCTGAAACTAAAGAAGAAGCGGATTACTTGGCTTTAACGATGCAAGAATTTCGCTATCGTTTAGAAAATGGCTTTAGTGTCGTCTTTAGAAGTCCGGAAGAAATTATGGCTGATGGTGAAGAGTACGTTGAGAAAATTAGACAATATACTACAGGTAGAAACAATGCGATTATTGGGACGTATCAAGAGGTGGCGGATAAAATTAAACAATTTGCAGAAGAGTTTCATACTGATGAAATTATGCTCATCACCTATATTGCTGATTTTGAAATAAAACAAACGATTTATCGTGAAATGGCAAAGCGTTTAATAAAATAGGGAGTAGGCAAGAAGTAGAAAATTGAATGCTTTTCGCTTCGTCTTTTCACCCCCGCAAGTTGGGAGTAGGCCAGAAGTAGAAAATTGAATAATTTTCGCTTCGTCGGCCTACCCCCGCACAGTTGAGTAGGTATCAAACAAGTCATTAAGACGCAGGTTGATGCCACTCAACCACTGCGCTTTTAGTTATTGAGCAATAACTTGTTTGAATTTATCAAATTAATACCTAACCTCATTAAGACGCAGTTTGAGGCCACTCAACCCCTGCGCTATTTATTAACGAACAATAATTTGACTAAATTTATCAAGCTTATGCCCAGTCTTATTAATGTATTCATTATTAATTTGTAGCGAATTGATTTTCAGTCTACTTTCATAGATTTAATTTAAAAGGCGCTTGAATTAAAATACCACACCCAGTAGCAATTTATTTAAGCTAAACTAAATTGTTATTTTTTTGTGAAAAAAGTATAATAAACCTACACCAACGAAGACTTTATGTTATAATGGATGAGATAATGACGATAAAGAGGGGACTACTATGAGTACACTTGGAAGTAAACTTCGAGATGCCCGTATTGAAAAAGGGTATACATTAAATACATTACAACAAATGACCAAAATTCAAAAAAAATATTTAGTTGCGATTGAAGAAGGTCAATTTTCTGAATTACCAGGTAATTTTTATATACGAGCATTTGTTAAACAATATGCTGATGTTGTAGGATTAAATGGTGATGAATTATTAAAAGAATATAAAGATGAAATTGAAGTCTATCCTGATGAAGACGAAATGGTCGAGATTGAAAATATTGAAACAGAAGAAATAGGTAGTCGTGTTAAATCACGTCAAGAAAATCAGGAAAAAAGTAATCTTGAAATTTTATTAACCTATTTGCCATTAGCCTTTTTAATAGGGTTAATATTAATGATTATTTTTTCACTTTCGATGGCAATTTCACGTATGAATGATGATGGCAAATCAAATAAAAATGATAATGCGAATACTTCATCTATTGTCTCCACCGTTGAACCAGAAAGTCTAGTGACAACGACTAGTGACACTAATGAAGAGACAACACAAGCACCCCAAGATTTAGCTGAAAATCAAATCAAAGTTGGTGATAAGGTATTAACTTTAATTTCAAATGAGGGTGAAGAATCTGTATATGAAATTCAAGGGGATTTCAAAGATTATACCTTTGGTGTTAAAGGAAAAAGCTATGTATGGATTGGGATGTATGAAGACGAAAATATTGTGGTAGATACTTCAATCTCCGAAGGAGAAGAATTTGAATATACTGTTAATGAAGGTGTTACTTCATTTAGAATTCGTTTAGGATATCAAGAAGGTGGTACATTCACAGTTAATGGTCAAGAATTGGAATTGAATAATCCGTACTTTGGAAGTACAGTTGTTTTCCAATTAGCTGATGATGCCGCTTCACAAGAAGTAGTAGAAACGACTGCAATAGAGGAAGTTGTTGAAGAGTCACTGGCCGAAGAAACAATGAGCGAAACAGGTTACCAAGGACCAGCTGTATTACAAGGACAAGACGAAGGGAATAATAACTAATGAATATTGCGAATAAATTAACACTTTCACGAGTGGTGATGATTCCAATCTTTATTTTGTTGATGATATTTGAATTTGGCAGTCTTTCGTTTAATCAGCAAATTATTCCAGTATCACAATTTCTAGCGGGAATTATTTTTATTGTCGCGAGTGTTACGGATTATTTAGATGGATATCTTGCTCGTAAATTAAATTTGGTGACTTCATTTGGAGCATTTTTTGATCCAATGGCTGATAAACTCCTTGTTATTGCTGCTTTTATTTTATTAATTGATAAAGGTGTAGTTCCAAGTTGGGCCGTATTTATTATTATTGCCAGAGAGTTGATGGTTACAGGATTACGTGTTTTATTAGCAACACATGATGGTAAGGTTATGTCTGCCGCATTACCAGGGAAAATAAAAACTTTTACCCAAATGTTTGCCATCGTGTTTTTCCTTTTTAATAATTTTGGATTAACACTCGATATTGCTTCCATCTTCTTTTATATTTGTTTGTTTTTCACCGTTTATTCTGGGGTAGATTATTTTTGGAATGCACGTTTCTTATTTAAAGAACTTTAATTGATGAATGTGGGTAGAAATGAAGGAGTTAACTTTCATTTTAACACCCGCATTTTTTGATTCTTAATTGAAAATTTAAAATTGAAGTGATGTGTAACTTGGATCGAATTTTATAGGAAGTTGGTTAATCTCATTAATTTAATCAAAATTCTGACCAATGCATGATAAAGCTTTGAATTTAGTTGCGTAATCTCACCATGCAATAAAAGTGATAATGCTTTGAACTATGATACCAAATATCACACCGTACGATAAAAATGAGAAAGTTTTGAATTTAGTTGCGTAATCTCATCAATGCGATATAGAAAATAGCCAAGCTAAAAGCTCTGAAATCATGGTTATATGACTTCAGAGCTTATTCTTTGTTTATATGATCATTGTTTTAATTGTTCAACTAAGTTTTCAATATACTCTTTTAACTCAGAGGCGATTTCTGGATGTTTTAATCCATATTCAACACTCATTTGTAAAAAGCCTAACTTACTACCAACATCGTAACGATGACCATCAAAACGTTTGGCGAAAACACGTTGAGTTTTATTTAAGGTATCGATGGCATCGGTTAGCTGAATTTCGCCACCAGCCCCTGGAGTTTGGTTTTCTAAAATATTAAAAATTTCAGGTGTTAGAAGGTAGCGGCCAATGATTGCTAAATTACTTGGAGCATCTTCAGGTTTTGGCTTTTCAACAAAAGCATCGACATAATAAGTACTGTCATCGAATTTTCTAGATGGTGCGATAATACCATATTTAGAAGTTTCTTCTGGATCAACTTCCATTACCGCAATATTTGAGGCATAGGTTTCATCGTATACATCGATTAATTGTTTAGTTAATGGTACGTCACTTTGCATAATGTCATCACCTAACATGACAATAAATGGTTCATTTCCAACAAAGGCTTTGGCTTGTAACACTGCATCGCCTAAACCTTTAGGGTAAGGTTGACGTACAAAGAACAGATTAATACCAGTGGCTTGTTTAACTTTTTCTAGAAGTTCCATCTTGCCTTGTTTTAATAAGTGTTCCTCTAATTCAATATTAGAATCAAAATGATCTTCGATGGAACGTTTACTTTTACCAGTAATAATCAGTATATCTTCGATACCTGAGGCAATCGCTTCTTCAACAATAAATTGAATGGTTGGTTTATCCACAATCGGCAACATTTCTTTGGCCATAGCTTTGGTAGCAGGTAAGAAACGAGTTCCAAGTCCAGCAGCAGGGATAACCGCTTTTCTTACTTTTTTCATATGTATCTAATCATCCTTTATTTTTGGTTGTATTTCGATAAATATTCAGATATTTCTGATTGACTTCATCCCAATTAAATTTGTTAGCATTATTCAGTGCGTTTTTGGATAGTGTTGCATAGTTTTGCTTAATAAAATCAATTGCTTTAGTAAAGCCTAATTCATCAGTTTTTGCAACACTGACACCAATATAGTGATTGTCAAAAAAGGAATCAAATCCTTCATTTTGAGTGTATATAACAGGCAATCCTTGACTCATTGCTTCTGGATAAACTAATCCAAATGTTTCTGGAGAAGAGAGTAGGGCAAAGACATCCATTGTTCGATAAAAGTCTTTTAGCTGCTCTTTACTCTTAGGACCGTGATAGGTGACACAATCAAACGCTTTTAATTGTTCAACTATTTTAGGATTCCAGGTGGGTCCGACAATGTTTAAATGAGCTTGTGCTATATTCTCGGAGTATGACTGGACCATTTTGGCTAATTGAACAAAACGTTTTTCATGAATTGTTTTACCAACAGAAACAATTTGAAGAGGGGAATGAATCGCCGGTTGCTTTTCGGTAAAGCGATTTTGTAACCAATAAGGGTCAATCCCATTGCTAATTACTTGTGTTTTTGCACGCAAAGTTTCTTTCATTCTTGAAGGAATATGATTAGCAAATACTTCATTATAATTATTACGTGAAATGAAGAAAACCTGACTGGCATTGGCTAATATTTTTAATCCCATTGGCTTTAACCATGGCATTTTGTCAAAAAATGTCCGAATATCAGCACTTCTTACTGCCACGACGTAAGGGGTCTTAGTTTCTTTCCATAATTGGTAGGCTAACCATCCATTTGAAAATAATGAATGAGCATGAATTAAATCATATTGTTCAGCTTGATAAGTATTTTTCAAATCTTTTAAAATATTATAATGTTTTAAATGAAAAAGATAGCGTTCAAGCTGATGATGGTTTCGTTGAATTGTTGTATAGTCTCCACTTGCCGCAATGCGTTCTTCAGGAAATTGATGGGAGATAGGAACGTAGACATCAATTTCTAATCCCGAATTTAATTGACGGTCATATAAATGTTTAAAAAGACCTGAGGTCGAAAAATAAGAATTAATATGTAAAACTTTCATTTTTATTCAGCTGCTTCCAATTCAGCCACCCGTGATTCTAACATCTCCACACGTTCGACTAATTCCATTGTTGCTTCATCATTGAAAGTTGTTTGTTCATCATTTAAACTTAAAATTTCAATCATCCAATAGCCAATAATTAGAAAACCAATGACGATAATCATCAATGAAATCATACCACCACGGTCTAATCGCTTGTCGATTTCGTCAATTTGCTTACTAAATGCTTGATCTAATTTAGCATTAGTATTTTTATTGTCTTGCATCATTCTTACCCCCGATTATGATTGGCGAATTAAAATGCCCATTCTCCATTACGGAAAATAGCAAAAGTTTCACCATCTTTTGTAATTCCATCTATATTCATTTCAGCGTTACCAACCATAAAGTCAACATGGACAGTTGAGCGGTTTAAACCGCTTGCTTTTAATTCTTCTTGCGACATTTTGGTACCATTTTGTACGGAAGTGGCATAAGCTTGTCCAATCGCTAAATGGTTTGAGGCATTTTCATCAAATAAGGTATTGAAAAAAGTAATATTTGATTGAGAAATCGGTGAGCTATGTGGTACTAATGCCACTTCACCTAAACTACGAGCACCTTCATTATTTTCAATTAATGTTTTTAGGGTCGCTTCCCCTTCAGCAGCACTTACTTCAATGATTTCGCCATCTTTAAATTTGAAAGTCATGTCACGAATGACGACTCCATTGTAACTTAAAGGTTTTGAACTTTTAATAATACCCTCTGCACGACGGAAATCTGGAGCAGTGAAAACTTCTTCTGTTGGCATATTGGCAATAAAGATTTCACCTTGTTGATTCGTACTGCCAGCACTTTCCCAAACATGATTCAATGGTAAACCAACCGTAAAGTCAACACCAGGAGCGGTATAATGTAAGCTGTCAAATTGTTTTTCGTTTAAGAAATCAGCTTTTTCATTTAAAGTTGCTTCATGTTTTTCCCAAGCTGCAACCGGATCTTCTTCATAAACACGTGTCGTTTTAAAAATTTGATCCCATAAAGCATCAACTTGTGCTTCTGTGTTTTCTAATTCAGGGAAGACTAATGCTGCCCACTCTTGACCAGCGGCGGCACATACGAGCCAACTCATTACATTAGCTTGTGAGGCAATACGTTGTTCAGAAAATGCTAATGAAGCTGCTTTACTTGCTGCTGCTAATTTTTCAGGGGCAATATCTTTTAATGCATTTGGATTTCCCGAACGTAGGGCAATTCTTTTGGCGCGGGTTTCAATATCGTACTTAGATTCAGCCACACGATATTCAGGAATATCTGTTAATGTTTCAACTGATTGATGTTGATAACCTAAAATACTAATGGCAGTATCAGTCCAATTAACTTTAACGTGTTTTGCACCTAATTGATAAGCATGTTGTGTCATTAATCTTACCAATGGCGCTTGTTCTATTTCAGCATTGATTAAAACATAATCATCTGTCGAAACATTTAATCCTTTTGTCATTAATAAATTTGCATATTTATCTAATAAAACATCAAAATTTTCTAATACCATTTTATACCTACTTTCTATGATTCAAAATGACTAGCAATGGCGTCTGCTAGGGCATTCAAGTTTTCAATATCTTCATCTTCAGCGTTTAAATTGACTTTTACACTTTCGCCACCTTTAGTTGCACCCGTTGCAACAAATTGATTTTCAAAGAAATCAACGGCAGCACAGAAATAATCATAAAAATCATCACCAGAACCAAAGACACCAAAGACTTTACCGGTTAAATCAAGTTCACCTAATTCTTCATGGAAATCAATCATTTCATCAGGTAAAACACCATCAACACCATAGGTATAGCTACCTATGATACAAATATCATAATCTAAAAAATCGTGTGCATCGGCTTGCATACAATCAACTATTTCAACATTAATATCATGTTCTTCAAGTCTTTCAGCAACGATATCAGCCATTTCTTCGGTATTACCGGTTAAACTGGCAAATACAATAAGGGCTTCAGCCAAACTAATTCCTCCTTACATTGCACCTTTTTTAAGGTTTTCGTTTCTATTATAACAAAGATTCCCTTCAATATATATATAAATTAAATATAGATTTGAATATTAAAGGTGAAACCACAATAAATAATTTTGATATTCCAATAAATTCGCTATCATTAACTTCTTATCTTGTGTTATAATGAACACTAAGAGTAAATAAGTATAGGAGTGGTATGATGTCAGTATTAGTTACTGGTGGAGCGGGTTATATTGGTAGCCATACAGTGGTTGAGTTATTAAATTTAGGAACCGATGTGGTTATTGTTGATAATTTTTATAATAGTAAGCCAGAAGTATTAGAGCGCATAAAAGAAATTACTGGCAAAGATGTTAAGTTTTATGAAGCGGATATTTTAGACAAAGAAGCAATGACTAAAATTTTTGCTGAAAATGATATTGAATCCGTGATTCATTTTGCCGGTTATAAAGCGGTGGGTGAATCTGTTTCTAAACCTTTAGAATATTATCATAATAATATTGAGGGAACGGTTGCCTTATTAGAAGTGATGCGTGCAGCAAATGTTAAAGATATCGTATTTTCATCTTCAGCAACCGTCTATGGTTCGGAAAATCCTTCTCCATTAGTTGAAAGTATGCCAGCTAATACGGCAAGTAATCCTTATGGTTATACTAAAGTTGTTAATGAACATTTACTAACTGATTTAACCATTGCTGATCCAGAGTGGTCGGTCACCTTATTACGTTATTTTAATCCTATTGGTGCTCATGAATCAGGACGTATTGGTGAAGACCCTCAGGGAATTCCTAATAATTTGATGCCATATATTACACAAGTTGCAATTGGTAAACGGGATCAATTAACCATTTTTGGCAATGACTATGACACTCCAGACGGTACTGGTGTGCGTGATTATATCCACGTAGTTGATTTAGCAAAAGGTCATATTAAAGCCTTAGAAAAGAACAAAGAACAAAAAGGTGTAAAAGTTTATAATCTTGGTACAGGAGTTGGCTATTCAGTGCTTGACTTAGTCAATGCCTTCCAAAACACTAATAATATTGAGATTAAATACGTAATCAGTGAACGTCGTCCAGGCGATGTCGCAACCTGTTATGCAGACGTTACGGCAGCCAATAATGAGTTGAATTGGAAGACTGAAAAGACTTTAGAGGATATGTGCCGTGATTCTTGGAATTGGCAATCAAATAATCCTCAAGGATATGACGAGAAGTAGTGTTCGCAAATGAAAAATAAACGTAGACAAACACCTCAACATATTAGTCCTAAATTTGAGCCAAATACCAAAAATAATCGTTCTAATGGCATGATTACGTTATTTATCAGTATGGCGCTATTTGTCACTTTATTTTTCTTTGGTTACCATTATTATATGGGGATTGAAAAAAGCTACTATCATTCGATTGAAGAGATAAATTGGATTGAAAAAGCGGATCGTTTGTCCAAAAATCAGCCTACGACTTTTTTAGTCGTAGGTCTGTCTTTTCCAGATGGTGGCAGAATTGAATCTCAACAAGCAACGAGTTGGAATCTCATTACTTTAAATCCTAAGACAGGACAAGGGTTATTAAGCCAGGTAAATGCTCATTTAGAAATTGATAATAAGCCTTTATATCAATGGAACCCACGTCATCAAACGGATTTATTATTAAATAAATTAGAAATAATATTGGACCAAAATATAGATCATTTAACGGTTATTTATTTGTCAGAAACAAAAAGTCTTATTGACTTGTTTCCTAATATTACGATTACACCTCAAGCAGACTATACTTATAATGATCTGCACCTACAAAAAAATCAAAACACTTTACTTTCCGGACGATTAGCTTTACAATATATGCTTAATCAAGGAGAAGAGACTATTTCAGAGCGAAATCAACGAGTGAATGAGGTCTTATTAGGTATTTGGAATGAAGTATACGGTTTGAATCAATTACCGCATTGGAAGACTTATTTCGATGAAGCCAGTCAAATTGTATATAGTTCGTTATCTTGGCAAGATTACTTGCGGTTAAATTTTGGTAGTTACCAAAAAGCTATAAAGAATTTAACCATCCTTGAAGTGGATAAAGATAATTTGGAGGAGCTAAGAACAAAAGTCAAAGAAATAATCAATTAGTCGTATTATTAAGGAAGTTAATCAAATGAATCATGAAACAATTAAAAATAAAAAGAAAAAGAGAAATTGGCTGAAAATCCTAATTGCAATCTTTGTGATTTTACTCGCCGTTGGTTTAGGGCTTTTCATTAAAGTGAACTTAGACATTAATGAATTAAAAAAATCAGTGGTGGTTGAAGATATTTCAGTTAATAAATTACGTGACAAAGAAGCCGAAGTAGATGAAGGGGAACCGTTGAATATTTTACTTTTGGGAACTGATGCGAATAATTTAGAACGAACCGAAGATCAAGGCTTTGTGAGTCGATCTGATACTATTATGATTGTCAGTTTAAATCCTCAGACACAAACAACAAAAATGTTAAGTATTCCACGAGATACTTTATCCTTTATTGAAGGCTATGATGAACCTGATAAGATTAACCATGCGTATGCCTACGGTGGCATTGAGACCGCTATTGATACAATTCAAGCCTTTTTAAATATACCAATTGACTATTATGCTGTATTGGATATGTCAGGATTAGAAGAATTGATAGATGCGATTGGTGGCATTGAAGTCACTAGTCCTTTAACTTTTACTTATCGAGGCACCCAATTTAAAAAAGGTGAAACAAGGGAAGTAAATGGAGTCAAAGCGATGAATTTTGCCCGGATGCGTTATGATGATCCTGAAGGCGAAGTTGGACGACAAAATCGCCAAAAAATGGTTGTAAAAGCGATTATGGATAAATTACTCAGTTTGAATGCTGTTACTTATTACCCACAAATTTTACAAGTGGTGGCCAAAAACGTTAAAACAAATTTTGATTTAACAACCATTTTATCGGTATATCCTAAGTATGTGTCAGCTCTCAATAATATTTCAGCTATTGAATTTGATGAAATGCAACCATTATATTTAGATGATATTTTTTACTTTAATATTCCAGTCTCAGCACGTTTGAAAGTTTCCAATGAATTACGAGCTCATACTCAACTTGAAGCGATACTAGCAAGTTCATTGGCTGACCCGATGGCTGATAATGAAAATGAGTTCATTAAGAGTGAATTGATTGTGAAAAATCAATATCCAAGTGGACTAACACAAGAGCAAATTGATGCTATCAATCAACAACAAGCTGAATTAGATAGAGTTCGAGATTTAGAGACTTCGTATAATGAAGGCGATATTTATCAACAACCAACCCAAGGATATGAAGCACCTTCTTATCAACCAAGTTATACTGAAGCGCCGTATTATCCACCACAAACCGACCAACCTAGTGATACTGAGCCTCCGGTCCATACAGAAACGGTAACAGAACCACCAGTTGAGACAGAGCCACCGGTTACTCAACCACCTGCGCAGAGTGAACCTGAGGTGACAGAACCTGTCGTACCCCAGCCACCAGCTGAATAGGTATGGATGGGGTAAGATGACCAGATTGAATAACTTAAATAAACAAAAATAAATAACGAGGTTTGGCGATAAAGATGTTTTCGCTAGACCTCGTTCATTTTGAATGGAAATTAAGATTGTGAAAGAATAGGTGGTGAACAGTTCTTCAATCCATTATTCATTAGCATTGTTACTATCGATAAACATGATTTTTAATAGAATGATGCCTAAATAGAAAAAATCAAACCAATTTACGTTGGATGAACTAAGGGCAATAGCGAGTATTTTTTTATTAAAAGAGTAAGTTTGATATACTAATAACTGAAATAAGCTGAAGTGAGGTGATGCTCAACAATGAAATATGGTTTATTAACTTTTGAAGAACCTAAACCCGATACGACGCGAAAAATTTTGCATGTCGATATGGATGCTTTTTATGCGAGTATTGAAGTGCGAGATAATCCTAGTTTGAAAAATCGACCTGTGGTCATCGCCAAGCATCCTAATTTAACCGGAGGTAGAGGGATAGTTGCTACTTGCAATTATATTGCCCGTCAATATGGCATTCATTCAGCAATGTCTGCTGTAGAAGCTTACAAACTATGTCCGAAAGCCATTTTTATTCAAGGGAATATGGAATATTATCGTGAGGTTTCGCAACAAATCCGCGCAATATTTTTAAAATATACCGATGTTATTGAACCTTTATCATTAGATGAGGCATATTTGGATGTGACCGTCAATAAAATTAATGAAGCCAGTGCGTTGAAAATTGCACATTTAATTCAAAAAGAGATATACGAAACCCTTTCGTTAACTTGTTCTATCGGTGTTTCTTATAATAAATTCATCGCAAAAATTGCATCTGATTATCATAAACCCCACGGTATCACTATTGTGACACCTCAAGAAGCCACTAAGTTCTTACAAGCACTCCCGATTGATAAGTTTTATGGAGTCGGTGTGAAATCCATTCCGCATTTTCATGAATTAGGAATATTTAATGGAAAAGATTTGTATCAACAAGATTTAGATACTTTAATTAAACATTTTGGTAAGATGGGCTATTCCTTATATTTTAAAGTTCGTGGAATTCATAATGCTGCAGTAAATCAACAGCGAGATCGCAAATCTATTGGTAGAGAAAGAACCTTTACTCAATTTTTGAATGATGAAGAAAAAATTATCGTTCAATTTGAAAAACTTACCCATAGTGTTATGAAAAAAGTTAGAGGTTTAGGCTTGCTTACAAACTCTGTTACAATTAAAATAAGATATGGAAACTTTGAAACGATAACGAGACAAATGCAAGCAGAGGATTATTTTGATTCTTATGAAGAGGCTATTTCCATTGTGAAAGAATTATGGCTAAAACATGGGAATTTAGATCAAGAAGTGCGTTTACTGGGCGTGTCTGTTTCAAATTTATTAAATCCAGAGACATCCGCAATCCAATTAACAATTCACGAAGGGAGTGTTGATGAATGGCTTGGTTCATCGAATTAAATCCAGTTTTACAAGCGTTTCTAGCTGGTATTTTTACATGGCTATGTACCTTATTTGGCTCAGCTGTGGTCTTTTTTGTTAAAGATGTAAATGATAAATTTTTAGCAGTAATGCAAGGGTTTGCTGCTGGTATTATGACTGCCGCTTCTTTTTGGTCTTTACTAGCACCGGCACTTGAATATGCTGAGAATAGTGTGTTACCTACCTGGGCACCAGTAACTATTGGCTTTTTAGCCGGAGGAATCTTTTTGCGATTATTAGATAAACTTGTTCCCCACCTACATATCAGTGGCGACCACGGTGACACGGATATCAAAAGTGTTAATATTTCTCGGACTGCCATGTTAGTTTTGGCCGTCACGATTCATAATATTCCAGAAGGGATGGCCTTAGGAGTTGCCTATGCTGCAGCTAGTATGCAAGTCAATGGTGCTACAATAGCGGCTGCCTTGGCATTAACGATAGGGATAGGCATTCAAAATATTCCCGAAGGGTCAGCCTTATCACTACCATTAAGAGCTGAGGGAAAATCAAAATGGCGTGCTTTCAATATGGGGCAATTATCTGCTTTAGTTGAACCATTTGGTGCTTTATTTGGTGCCGCAGCGGTGTTATTAGTTACGACTATTTTACCTTATGGTTTAGCCTTTGCTGCTGGGGCGATGATTTTCGTAGTAGTGGAAGAGTTAATCCCAGAATCACAAGCTTCAAAATATACAGATTTATCAACTTTATGTTTTTTAGGTGGATTTGTTATTATGATGATTTTAGACGTCAGTCTAGGCTAATTATTATGAATGGCCATGTTTGTGTGCAGTAGTACAATCTCTTTATTGTATTGCTATACATGCACAAACATGGTTTTTTTATTGGAACTTTTAAATTTGAGTATTATGACCATTATTGAAAGCCAAACAACGAAACTAATTATTATAATGATGTAAAGGATTTATTGATCAAAATTATTAGTAAAAAAGTATTAATAAGTAATCGGTTTGTACTAGCAACTGTATTATAAAACTGTTATAATGACATCAGATTACTATTAACATTTTTTATAGAAAAGAAGGGGCAATTTTGTATGGCGACGAAACACGAACAGATTTTGCAATATATTAAATCTCTACCAGTTGGCAATAAAATTTCGGTCCGTGGGATAGCCAAGAAATTAAATATGAGTGAAGGAACCGCCTATCGAGCGATTAAAGAAGCTGAAACAAGAGGGTTAGTCTCTACTATTGAGCGTGTAGGAACGATTCGAATAGAACAGAAAGTAAAATATTTAACTGATATGCTAACCTTTAAAGAAGTGGTCAATATTATCGATGGGGATATATTAGGTGGATCAGATGGCTTATCGCGTCATTTAAATAAATTTATTATTGGTGCGATGAAAGAAGATGCAATGGTCCGCTATTTTAGTGAGCAGTCTTTATTAATTGTGGGGAATCGTACGGAAGCTCAATTACTTGCGTTAGAACATGATGTAGCCGTTTTGATAACAGGAGGTTTTAAAGCGAACCCAAGCGTTATCCAATTAGCCAATGAACGTAACTTACCATTAATCTCCACTTCGTATGATACCTTTACAGTGGCAACTATGATCAATCGTTCAATTTCTGATCAATTAATTAAAAAAGAAATTTTAACGATTGAAGACATTTATACTCCGATTGAAAAAACAGTTGCTTTAACAGCACAAGATAACGTTCGAACTTTTCATAAAATGTCTGATAAAACAGGATTATCCAGATTTCCTGTAGTCTATAATAATCGTTTAATTGGTGTCGTGACGGCTAAAGATTTAATTGGTCGCGATGAGACGGTATTGATTGAACGCGTAATGACTAAAGAGACAGTAACCGTTAAATTACATATGAGTATTGCTAGCGTGTCTCATAAAATGATTTGGGAAGATATAGAAATGATTCCCGTTGTTGCTGATAATTTACAGTTATTAGGGGTGGTTTCACGTCAAGATGTGATGAAAGCTATTCATACGATTCAACAACAACCTCAAATCGTCCATACCTTTGAAGATGATTTAGCTGTTCATTTAGATGCAATCAATCATACTAATAAATTTGGTGATTATGATTTTCAAGCAATCGTGCAACCGCAAATGATTAATAATTTAGGTACTATTTCATATGGAGTGTTATGCGAATTAATTACCCAAACGGCACAAAAGAAAGTGGTAGAGTTAACGAATCTCAATAATATTATTGAAAAAATAGAAGTTCATTATTTTAATTTAATTCAAATTGGCAATGAAATCCATTTTAAAGTAGATGTGTTTCATCATAACCGACGAAGCGCTTTAGTTCAAGTAGATGTCTTTCACGAAAATACTTTAGCTGCTCGGGCGATCATTACGAGTCAAATTATTGAAAGGGGTTAGTGAGTTTGAGCTACCTAATAGAATCAGAAGTAGAAGCATTTTTTCAAAAAGTAAAGGCATATGATAAGATTATTATCCATCGTCATCAAAGACCCGATCCAGACGCGTTGGGATCACAATTGGGTTTAAAGTATTTAATTGAGAATGCTTTTCCTAATAAAAAAGTCTTGGCTGCCGGCACCAATTCTAAGGGCTTAAGTTGGTTAGGACAAATGGATAAAGTACCGGTAGAAGAATATCCAGACGCGTTAGTTATCATCACCGATACGGCTAATACCGAAAGAATTGATGGCGACCATTATCAAAAAGGTCAAGACTTAATAAAAATTGACCATCATCCAATTGTGGAAGAATACGGTAGTTTGCAAATTGTGAAGACAGAAGCTAGCTCGTGTAGTGAGATTATTGTCGCAATTAGTGAGCTTTTAGGTGAAAGACTTCCGCTTAATCTTCAAGCAGCTAAATTATTATATGCAGGTATTGTAGGTGATACGGGAAGATTTTTATATAATTCAACGACGGCATTAACATATAAATATACCGCCTTATTGTTAGAACAAGGCATTGACGCTTTTGCGATTAACGATTATTTTCAAGTAATGACGCCAGTAGAGGTTAAATTACAAGGTTTCGGCTACGAGAATTTACAAGTGAATGAAGCCGGTGTAGCAGTATTAAGAATTAACCGCGAAGATTTAGAGCGTTACGGTGCTAGTGAAGAGCAAACCAATGGTCTAGTTAATTTAGCTTCTAGAATTCAAGGTGTTTATTGTTGGGTGACATTTGTACAACAAGAAGGAGCAGACTTTTTCTATCGTTGTCGCATTCGTTCAAAAGGGCCAGTCATTAATGAGATTGCGGCCTTACATGCGGGGGGCGGTCATCCAATGGCGAGTGGTGCCAATGCCTATAGTGAAGAAGAATTGAATGAAATTGTAGAACAACTTTCACAAGCTTCGTTACTATATCAACAACAAATCAAACAATAACAATTTATTTAGAGAAGTCAGATTAGCAGCGGTCATCTATTAAAGATGACGCTTGTATGACTTCTCTTTTTTGTCATTAAATTTGATTCGAAGGTTGGATGTAAGTGCTTATATTTTGTTACCGTTAACCTATATTTTATGTTTGCGTAAGCTAATATAATTCGATAAAGTGAAAGTATCAAAACCAAGGAGGTAAATATTTATGAGTATTCAACCGAATCAAGTAATTTATAGTATTTTTGTACGCAATTTTTCAAAAGAAGGGACATTTCAAGCAGTCATTCCTGAACTGCCAAGAATTAAAAAGCTAGGAGTCGATATTATTTGGTTAATGCCAATTCATCCAATTGGTGAACTCAATCGTAAAGGAAAAGATGGTTCTCCTTATGCCAATTACGATTTTCGCGCTATTAATCCAGAATATGGAACATTAGCAGATTTTGAAGCATTGTGTGATGCTATACATAAAAATGGTATGAAAGTCATGATTGATGTCGTATATAATCACACTTCACCTGATTCAGTATTAGTTCAAGAACATCCCGAATGGTTTTACTATAATGAAGAAGGTAAAAGAGGTAACCGTGTTGGTGATTGGACTGATATTATTGATTTAGATTATCAACACCGTGAATTAAGAGATTATCAAATTGAATCGCTTTGTTATTGGGCAAAATATGTTGATGGTTACCGCTGTGACGTGGCGCCATTAGTACCGATTGATTTTTGGATTGAAGCTCGGGCAGCAGTAGCCGAAGTGAAATCAGATTTCATTTGGCTTTCTGAAAGTGTTGAATTTGGATTTATTAAAACTTTACGTCAAGCGGGTACAGTCGCTCATGCGGATGCTGAGATGTATCAAGCCTTTGATGTATTATATGATTATGATGTACATTATTTATTCCATGGTTACTTAAGAGGTACAAATAAATTAAGTGACTATATTAATCGCTTAAATTTACAAGAAGTGATTTATCCCGTTGATTATATTAAGGCACGTAATTTAGAAAACCATGATAACCCACGTGCAAAATATTTAATTGGCAATGAACAAGACCTTTTACAATGGACAGCTTTCCAATATTTTGAGAAAGGATTTGTCTTATTATATAATGGCCAAGAAGTTCAAGAAACTACCGAACAAACATTATTTGATATCGATCCAGTTAATTGGCAGGCTGGACGAGATATTTCAGCAGAAATCCGTCATTTAAATGATATTAAAAAGCAATATATTCCAACCACTTTAACCACTCGTTATGAATTAACGCCTTATGATGAGTTAGATGCAGTGGTAATTGAACATCAAGATAAAGCACAACATTTTGTGGCGGTTTGTTCCTTCAAAGGAAAAGAAGGTTTTGTTAATGTACCAATGGCTGATGGCGAGTATAGTGATTTAGTAACTGGAAATAAAGTATCGGTTCATAATGGAAAATTAGCACTCGCTTCTCATGCTCAAGCTTTTTCTATTTAATCATAATGACTGATTTTGAAAGTGACAAGTAGTTTAAACATTTTTATTTAGTTTCTTATGTTTAAAGCTGGGCTATAACATAGTAAAATCATTTGATTTTCTAATCCTAATCCACACCCATTTGTTATGACACAATGGGTGTGCTAAACATTATTATTTTGAGACTTGGTAGAAAATTAGACATCTCTACCAAGTCTGTTTTGAAGATTGTAAAAAGCTAAAAATGAATGATTGTTCATATACCCGATAATTTACGCATTAAAATAGCTTATTTAACTAATTAAATATAATCTTCATTATATTTATGATAGTATGAGTAACAATTTATCTGTTTTTCGTTGGTAGCGAGTCTTAATTGTTAATCTAATTCATTATATGTTAGGGACGGATAGTTTTATTAGATGATAATTCTTATTTAAATTACTAATTAGGATTAAATTTCTTTGACTCATTCAAATATGTGTGATAATATTAAACCCATAATCAAATTGGTTTGAATTCGAACTAAGTTCAATCAACTATTGAGAGAGGGGACTATTATGCAACACGAATTATTAGGAATCCATCATGTGACCGCGATGACCGATTCTGCTGAACGTAATTATCAATTTTTTACAAAAATTTTAGGGATGAGATTGGTTAAAAAAACAGTTAATCAAGATGATATCCATACTTACCACACATTTTATGCCGATGATGTCGCGGCTCCGGGAACCGATATGACTTTCTTTGATTTTCCAAATAATCCAAAAGGATTACCAGGAACTAATTTAATTTCAAGAATTGGTTTGAGAGTACCGAATGATCAAGCTTTAAACTACTATCAAAAGCGCTTTGAAAAAATGGGAATAAAACATGATCCGATTACTGAAGTATATGGTGTTAAGGTATTACCTTTTGAAGAAGAGGATGGTCAAAAGTACCAATTATTTTCAGATGAACATAACCAAGGGATTCCCGCGGGGACTCCTTGGAAGAAAGGTCCGGTTCCAGCAGAATTTGCCATTACTGGTTTAGGTCCTATTGAAATTACGATCAGTTATTTTGAAGACTTTCGCATTTTTTTAGAAACAGTTTATGGTATGAAAACAATCGAATTAACCGAGGAACGTGCTTTATTGGAAGTAGGGGAAGGTGGTAATGGTGGTCGTGTTATCTTAATTAATGATAGCGAATCCGGACAAAGTCAGCCAGGCTATGGACAAGTCCATCATGTGTCTTTCCGAGTGAAAGACCATGAGGCATTGATGGCTTGGTTAGATCGTTATAATGAGTTAGGGATTAGAAGTTCTGGATATGTCGATCGTTTTTACTTTGAGGCGCTTTATACGCGTGTAGGTCATATTTTAATTGAGTTATCGACTGATGGACCTGGTTTTATGCAAGACGAACCATATGAAACCTTAGGAGAAAAATTATCTTTACCTCCGTTTTTAGAGCCTAAGAGAGCAGAAATTGAGGCACAAGTTAGACCGTTTGAGACAGTTTGGCGTGGGGAAGAGGAGCAGGATTAAACGTGAAAAAAGTTAAGGGCATTCATCATATAAGTGCGATTGTTGGTGATATTAATGAAAATATTAAATTTTACCAAGATATTTTAGGATTAAGATTAGTAAAACAAACCCTAAATTTTGATGATTCGGCAGTATATCATCTTTACTTTTCAAATGAGCAAGTGAATCCAGGCTTTTTATTAACCTTTTTCCCTTGGCAACATGCGACCCATGGTCGAAAAGGTGGTGGACAAATAGGCAGGATTGCATTTAGAGTACCTAAAGGTTATTTAAAGGAATGGGAGCATTATTTATTTGCTAAAGGCATTGAAACAACACGATCACAGTTATTTGGCCAAGACACTTTAGAATTTAGTGATCCTCATTCTTTAGATTTAGCCATAGTTGAAACGGATGTAGAGCATGAAACGAGAGCTATTTATGATTTTCACGGGGTGGCGATTTTATCTGAAAACCCAACAGCCACTAAATCCTTATTAACCAATGATTTAGGACTTTTAAAGGTTGGACCACATCTTTTTAAAACGGATAGTCCACTAGCACAGCATATTATTGTCAATGAATCTCCTTTACCTAAAGGACGTTGGGGTACGGGAACGGTCCACCATTTAGCTTGGAGTGTACCTTCTCAAACAGAATTATTGGCATGGCAAGACTATTTTTTTGAACAACAATTTGCCATTACCGAAGTTAAAGATCGTAAGTATTTCAAATCGATTTATTTACAAGAAAAAGGGAATGTTATTTTTGAATTTGCTACTGTTGATCCAGGCTTAGAAGTAGATGAGTCTTTTGATAAATTAGGACAAACATTACAAATCCCACCCCATTTTGAGATAGATAGAGACAACATACTAACTCAAATTGAACCCATAACGGCTAGAATTAACAAGTATTCATCTTCTAATCGGCAATTATTATCAAAAAAGGAGGCCATTGATGGAACATCTATATAAAAAAGCTAAAAGGATGGATGCCCCCACTTTTATCTTATTACATGGAACAGGTGGAGATGAGCATTCCTTATTACCAATTGCAGATTTCTTAAATCCTGATTATGGCGTCCTAAGCATTCGAGGAAATGTCAATGAGCACGGGGCTTTACGATTCTTTAAGCGTAAAGCAGAAGGTGTGTATGATGTGCAAGATTTACAGCAAAGAGCATTAATGTTAAGAGAGTTTATTATTGAAGCAAGTGAAAAATATGCGTTTGATTTGAGTAAAGCCATTATTGTGGGGTTTTCCAATGGCGCCAATATCGCGATTGAGCTGTTATTAAAAGACCAATCAATCTTTAACAAAGCTATTTTAATGGCGCCAATGTATCCAGTTCCTATTAATGAAACTCATTCTCTATCACACCAAAAAATTTTTATTTCAATGGGTAAGCAAGACCCTATTGTGCCAATTTCTGAAAGCGAACGGGTGGTAACCCTTTTCGAATCACGAAAGGCCGATGTCACTACCTTTTGGGTACAATCACATGAGATTAATATGCTGTTATTATATCAAGTGAAAGAGTGGCTTGGATAAGTGTTTGGGCAAAGACTTTAATTATTTATTTTTGTACTGGCTATATAGGGTATATCAACAGTATGAGTCACTGTATAAGGCTGGACAAAAATTTTTTTAATTCTGTTCAGGCATATCTATTTAATTCAAAGCGCAGTGGTTGAGTGGCCTCAAACTGCGTCTTAACGAGGTTAAAGATAAATTTGGTAAACTCAATCAAGTTATTGCTCGGTAATTAAAAGCGCAGTGGTTGAGTGACCTCAAACTGCGTCTTAACGAGGTTAAAGATAAATTTGGTAAACTCAATCAAGTTATTGCTCGGTAATTAAAAGCGCAGTGGTTGAGTGGCCTCAAACTGCGTCTTAATGAGGTTAAAGATAAATTTGGTAAACTCAATCAAGTTATTGTTATTAAATTAAAAGCGCAGTGGTTGAGTGGCCTCAAACTGCGTCTTAATGAGGTTAAAGATAAATTTGGTAAACTCAATCAAGTTATTGTTATTAAATTAAAAGCGCAGTGGTTGAGTGGCCTCAAACTGCGTCTTAATGACTTGTTTGAGGCCTACTCAACTTTGCGGGGGTAGGCCGACGAAGCGAAAATTATTCAATTTTCTACTTCTGGTCAACTCCCAACTTTGCGGGGGTAGGCCGACGAAGCGAAAATTATTCAATTTTCTACTTCTGGTCTACTCCCAACTTTGCGGGGGTGGACAGACGAAGCGAAAACCATTTGATTTTCTACTTCTGGTCTACTCCCAACTTTGCGGGGGTGAACAGACGCAGCGAAAATTATTCAATTTTCTACTTCTGGTCTACTCCCAACTTTGCGGGGGTGAACAGACGAAGCGAAAATTATTCGATTTTCTACTTCTTTTCTACTCCCGATCAGTGATGCCTAGTGAGCACATCATAACTTAAATCTTTACATTTTAGATTTATAATCATTCAATATTTTGATAATTATTCCTTTCAATCTTTTATTGAAGGGAATTTTTTTAACTAATTGCCAATAAATTGCAAAAAAACAGTAGAGATTTAAGCATTTAATGTTATATTAAGCAAAAATTTGTTACAATAGATAATAAGAAATTTGATAAGAGGTGTATGAATGATGTCATTAACACAACGAATTAATGAAGATATAAAAGTAGCAATGAAAGCGAAAGATAAAGAAACACTAAAAGTTATTCGCATGTTGAAGGCTGCCTTGCAAAAGGAACAAATTGAACAAACAGAGCCTTTGAGTGAAGAACAAGAAATCACAATTATTGCTAGGGAAATGAAACAGCGTAAAGATTCATTAGCTGAATTTGAAAAAGCAGGTCGTCAAGATTTAGTGGCGCCTTTATTGGACGAAATTAAAATCGTTGAACAATACTTACCTGCGCAATTATCAGAAGATGAAATCAAAGAAGCAATAACCAAAATTATTGCAGCAGTAGGAGCTAAAGATAAATCAGCTTTCGGTGCAGTAATGGGGAAAGCAATGGCTGAATTAAAAGGGCAAGCAGATGGACAAGTTGTTAATCGTATCGTAAAAGAATTATTATCATAAGAAGAAGAGGCGAAAATTTGAATAATCCAAGTACATTTTCTAAACAAGTAATTGTAACTAATGGTGATTGGATGATTGCTCTAATTGGGAATCAAGATCAAAATATTCAATTACTAGAAGAAAGTTATCCCGTTTCGATTGCTGTTCGAGGAGAAGTCATTACCATTAAAGGGGAAGATGAAGCCGACGTGAATGAAGTTAGCGACATTTTCTTTATGTTGATTCATTTATTAGAGCGTAATATTACTCCACGTACAATGGATGTTGTTACGGCAATCAAAATGGCCAAAAACAATACACTAGAATTCTTCGTTAATCTTTATGAGGAAGTGATTGGTCGTGCTGCAGATGGTAAAGCGATTCGAGTGAAAAACTTCGGACAATTACAATATGTTAAAAAAATTAATTCACATGATATTACTTTTGGAGTAGGGCCTGCGGGGACCGGTAAAACATTTTTAGCCGTTGTTTTGGCTGTTCAGGCTTTGCGTGAGGGGAAAGTAAAGAAAATTATTTTAACACGGCCAGCAGTTGAAGCAGGCGAAAGTTTAGGTTTTTTACCTGGAGATTTAAAAGAAAAAGTGGATCCTTATTTACGACCTGTTTATGATGCTTTATACACGATTATGGGAACCGAACAAACGGTACGTTTAATGGAGCGAGGCATTATTGAAATTGCGCCATTAGCTTACATGAGAGGTCGTACATTAGACGATGCTTTTGTCATATTAGATGAGGCTCAAAATACGACGATTGCTCAAATGAAAATGTTCTTAACACGTTTAGGATTCGGGTCAAAAATGATTATTAATGGGGATAAGACACAAATAGACTTACCTCGCGGTGTTAAATCAGGCTTAGTAGATGCGATTGAAAAACTAAATAGCATACCTCGTATTTCATTTGTAACATTTGATGCCTTTGATGTAGTTCGTCATCCAGTTGTTGCTGATATTATTCGTGCTTATGGAACCAAAGCAACACCATCACCAGCGACGACGAATGAGCATGATGCGACCTCAGTATCACAGGAGACTGAAACAGAAACTGTTAAAACTGAAATGGAACGTTTAAATCAACCAGAATAATGATAAAGGAAAGATAGACGCGTTTTATTAGTTAGGAGAATTGATAAACCGTTTTTATCTTTCTTTTATATCCTATTGCAGAAAAAGATTGAATTGGGGTGACATTTTGAATAAAAAATTATATCAATTACAACAAAGATTAGGTAAATGGTATCGACCTATTTTAATTGCACTTTTAACTGTATTACTTTTTTTATTTGGTTTTGCCAGTGTCAAACCAAGACAATATAATATTCAACCTAATCAAGTTGCCGATGTAACTATTCGCGCACCATATACTACGATCGATGAACAGACAACCAATGAGAATAAGCAACGTGCCTATGATGCGGTGGCCGATGTTTATACCTATAGTCCATCTATACGTGAAAATCAATTGACATTAATTGAACAATATTTTAGTTCCATTCGTCAATTAAGAAAAGAAAATTATTCGACTCAACAAATTAAGCAATTATTTAATGAATTAGATGATTTAAATGAATTGGCCAATGAGATTGGGACGGAACAAAGAACCGAAACTCAGGAAGTACCATTTGCACAATTAAATGATGCAGAAAAAACAATCGTTTTAGTGAATCAATTACAAAAGGGTGACCAATCTATTAAAGATTTCGTAGCGGACCTTGATAATGAGATGCAATTAGCGATTGCTAAAATGAATGATGAAGAAATAATTGGTCTTCAAACTTATATTACCAATACTATTTCAGAAACGTTAATGAAAGAAATCTCGGCTGAGAAAGTCAATACCGTTATCGAGAATATCTTTAGTCAAATTAATGCTGATATTATTCGCAATAAAAATCGAGAAATCCTTAAATCTTTAGTGGTTCAGTTAATGGTACCCACAGTGGTTTTTGACGAACCGGCGACGGAGTTAGCGAGAGAAAATGCAGTCAATCAAGTACAGCCAACCTATATATTACAAGGTCAAGTTATCATTCAAGAAGGTTTTGTGGTTGACTCTGAAATGATTCGTTTATTAAACATTTATGGCATTTTAAATAATCAAACCAAGGTTTATAACATCTATGCTTTTGCTGCAGTGTTATTAATTCACGCCATTTTTCTTTATATGGTATTTAATAAATGGGATAACAAACAAAGTAAAACCGTTAATGATGGTAATATGCGTTTAACAGCTTATTCATTGGCTTTTCTCTTTGCTTTTATCTCTCTAACACTTTTACAAGTCTTACAACAAAGTGGGATGTCTGAAGCAATGTTGTTGTTTCCAGCTGGTTTGTTACCATTATTAATTTTACCTAAAACCGATCGACGGACGATTGCATTAGCTATTATTTTCTTTAACTTAATTAGTTTATTTGTTTTAAATAGTCAAACGGACTTAATTGGTGTTTTAATTCCAGCAGTCTTTTATTTCTTTATGATGCTCGTTATTTGGTTAAGAATCGAGCAGGATCCTACGATGCATCAAATGACCTTAAAATCTTCAATATTATGGAATGTAGTCATTACCGTTCCGATTTTATTAGCGATGAATTATGAAATTTTCAATTATGAAACGTTAACCACCACTTTTGCAATGCTAACGAGTGCAGTTATCATGCATACGATATATATTTTAATAAAACCTTATTGGGAACAATTACTCGATGATCAAGCAGCCTTAACACTAAATGAATTAGCTAATCTTAATCATCCATTATTAAAACTCTTAATTGAAGAAGCACCAGGTACTTATCACCATAGTATTTTAGTAGCTAATTTAAGTGCTAACGCTGTGGATGCGATTGGAGGCGACTCACTATTTACGAGAGTGGCAAGTTACTATCATGATGTAGGGAAAGTGAAATATCCAATGTTTTTTGTCGAGAATTTAAGACAAGGGATGGTTTCACCTCATCAAATGATGACAGCTGCAGAAAGTGCTAAAATTATTATTAGTCATGTTACCGAAGGGGCAAAAATACTAGAAGATAATAATATGCCTAAAGGAATAGTCGATGTCTGTTTACAACATCATGGTACCACCCAAGCAGGCTATTTTTACCATCAGGCTAAACAAGAAAAAACGGATATTAATATTGAAGATTTTAGCTATCCAGGTCCAAAACCACAGTCAAAAGAAATTGCAGTGATTATGATTGCAGATTCTGTTGAAGCAGCTTCTCGAACTTTAAAAGAACATTCAGTTGAAGCCATTACCGCCTTAATTACTAAAATCATCGATGGGAAGATTGAAGCAAATCAATTTGAAGATTCAGGATTAACGGTCCAAGAGTTAAAAATTGTTAAACAGTCTCTCATTAATGGTGTGGCGGGAATGTTTCATACGCGCGTAGAATACCCAGAATAGAAGGAGCGAACAAGATGATTATTGATTTAATCGATGATGAACAGTATTTAGAAGCGTCACATACAAAAATAATTGAAGATGTCATCGAATTAACAGCCAAAAAATTAGGACTTTCAGAACAAAGTGAAGTAGACATTTCAATTGTTAATAATGAAACAATCCACCAATTAAACAAACAATACCGTGGTATTGATCGCCCGACAGATGTTTTAAGTTTTGCTTTAACAGAAGGCGATGACGATTTTGACTTTACGATGGAAGCAGATGACGATTTTGCTGCTATCCCAGAACATCTAGGTGATATTATTATCTCATATCAGAAAATCGTTGAACAAGCAGCTGATTATGGTCATTCTTTTGAACGTGAATTAGCTTTTTTAACGGTACATGGCTTTCTTCATTTAAATGGATATGACCATCAAACCGAAGAAGAAGAACAAGCAATGTTTGGCATTCAAAATGAGGTTTTAGAAGAATATGGGCTTACAAGATAAACCAACTAAATACTGGGCGAATCAAAATCGAATTTCGGCTTTTCAAGCAGCTAAAGCTGGACTCATTACCTTATGGAAGGAAGAATTCAACTTTAGAATTCATTTATTGATGACATTGGCTGTAGTAGTGGCTGGTTTTATTTTTCAAATTACGACCACCGAATGGTTAATTATCATCTTACTGATTGGTCATGTAATAGCGTTGGAAATGATTAATTCTGCCATTGAGACGGTGGTCGATTTAGTTGTTGGCACCAAGTGGGATCAGCACGCCAAAAGAAGTAAAGATATTGCGGCTGCTGCCGTGATGATGATGTCGTTGATTGCAGTTGTCGTAGGACTCATTATTTTTGTACCATACTTAGTAAAATTATTTTAGAAAGAGGTCATTATGACAAATAAAGAATTTAAATCAGGCTTTGTTGCGATTATCGGACGACCAAATGTAGGCAAGTCTACCTTATTAAATAGGGTCATCGGACAAAAAATTGCGATAATGTCAGACAAAGCACAAACAACTCGTAATCGAATTCAAGGTGTGTACACTGATGAAGAGGCACAAATTGTATTCATTGATACACCGGGAATTCATAAACCTAAACATGCACTAGGAGATTTTATGGTTAATACCGCATATAGTGCTTTGAAAGGAGTCGACGCTGTACTATTTGTCGTCAGTGCGATTCAAAGTATTGGACCAGGTGATCGATTAATCATCGAGAAATTAAAAAATCTTTCAGTACCTGTGTATCTTTTAATTAATAAAATTGATCTTGTCCATCCAGATAGTTTATTTGAAACGATTGAATCTTATACAAGTGAATTAGAATTTAGTGAAGTCTTTCCAATCAGTGCCTTGGAAGGGAACAATGTTCCAGAAATGATGAATACTTTGAAATCTACCTTACCAGTTGGTCCACAGTATTATCCTGCTGATCAAATCATGGATCATCCGGAATATTTTGTGGTAGCTGAATTTATTCGGGAGAAAATTTTACTTTTAACGAAAGAAGAAATTCCACATTCAGTGGCGGTTCAAGTTCAAAGTATGCAACGGAATGAAAATGATAAAGTGGAAGTACAAGCGACTATTATCGTTGAAAGAAAGAGTCAAAAGGGAATCATTATTGGTGCTCAAGGCTCGATGATTAAAAAGATTGGTCAAATGGCTCGTCGTGACATTGAACGATTATTAGATGATAAAGTTTATCTAGATTTATGGGTCAAAGTGCAAAAGGATTGGCGTAATAAACAGACCTATATCAATGAATTGGGCTATAAGAAAACCGATTATTAATCAATAGTTTGAAAAATGAAATGGAAGTGACGGCATGCAAGAAACATTCGAAGGCATTGTTTTATTTCGTAGGCAATATCGCGAAGAAGACACGATTGTAAAATTACTGACCAAAGAATTTGGAAAGCGGATGTTTTTTATTCGTAGAGGGCAGCAATCCAATCATGCTATGCGAGCTCAGTTAATTCCATTTTCTAAAAATCAATATGTGGGTACCATTAATCCGTCAGGTTTTTCTTTTGTCAAAGAAGCCTCAACATTAGCCTTTCCTCGGAAAGTATTAGAGGATTTAACCTTGCAGTCTTATGCAAGTTATTTCGTGCAATTAATCGATGCGGTATTTGAAGATTTTGACCCACAACCTCATTTGTATCATTTATTAAATGAAACATTATTAAAGTTAAATGAAGGTTTTAACCATGACATCTTAATGGTCTATTTTGAGATTTATTTATTACCTTATTTTGGTACTCAATTAAATTGGCAACATTGTCAAGTATGTGGGCATCGGCAAGAACCTTTTGATTTTAGTATCAATTTAGGTGGCTTGATTTGTCGACAACATTTTAATAATGATCCTTATCGCTTGCATATTAGCCCTAAGGCGATGCATGTCGCTTTTTTATTAGCCAATACCTCTTTAAATAAAATTAATTCAATCAATGTTAGTATTGAAACAATTACTGAATTAAAAAGACTGACAAAAGAACTTTATCAAGAATTTGTTGGAATTAGACTTAAAAGTAAACAGTTTATTAACGAGATAGACCAATTGGATCAAAAGTATCAAAGTATTCTATCAAAAAGAGGCTCAAAAAGAACAACAATCCTTCAATCGCAAGTTGACAATAGCCCGGATAATCGGTAAAATCTAGTTATTAAAAGCAAGAAAAAAGAAGATAGTATAGCGACTCTAGAATGGTGAAAGCTAGGGCAAATCGAAGGCATGCTTTTGGTTATTTTGTATAAAATTAAAAGTGCTAGTCCTTACTAGAATTAGGGTGGAACCGCGAAAATACTTTCGTCCCTATGAGTAGTCTTATTTGGCTATTCATAGGGATTTTTAATATTATTAAGGAGTGATAGTATGGAAAAGAAAACAACCATGCAAGAGATTATTATGACCTTACAACAATTTTGGTCGAAACAAGGCTGTATGATTTTAAATAGTTATGATAATGAAAAAGGTGCCGGCACGATGAGTCCTTATACTTTTTTGAGAGCGATTGGGCCTGAACCTTGGAATGCGGCTTATGTAGAGCCATCTAGAAGACCTGCAGATGGGCGTTATGGTGAAAACCCCAACCGTCTATTTCAACATCATCAGTTTCAAGTGATTATGAAACCCTCTCCTTTAAATATTCAAGAACTCTATTTAGAAAGTTTAGAAGCGATTGGTATTGATCCATTAGAACATGATATTCGTTTTGTTGAGGATAATTGGGAAAATCCTTCATTAGGTTGTGCCGGATTAGGCTGGGAAGTTTGGATTGATGGGATGGAAATTACCCAATTTACCTATTTCCAACAAGTAGGCGGATTAAAATGTAATCCAGTAACTTCTGAGTTAACTTACGGTTTAGAACGATTAGCCATGTATATTTTAGACGTCGAAAATGTTTATGATTTAGAATGGGTAGCTGGCGTTAAATATGGTGAAATTTTCAAGCAACCCGAACGTGAGCATTCGACTTATGCCTTTGAATTAAGTGATAGTGAAATGTTATTCCAACAATTTGATGCCTATGAAAATGAAGCAACTCGCTTAATTGAAGCTGAATTAGTTCATCCAGCCTATGATTATATTTTAAAATGTAGCCATAGTTTCAACTTATTAGATGCACGTGGCATGATTTCCGTTTCTGATCGTGCGGGTTATTTAGCAAGAATCCGTAAAATGGCTCGTTCTGTGGCACAAGCGTTTGTTAATGAACGAGAAAAATTAGGTTATCCTTTATTAAAACAAGTATCTAAGGAGATGAAATAATGAGTAATCAATATTTATTAGAAATTGGTTTAGAAGAAGTACCTGCACGCTTTTTGCTATCATTAAGTGAACAATTAAAAACACGCGTAGCCGATTATTTAACTGAGCAACGTATTGAATTTAGTACGATTAAAACTTATGCTACACCGAGACGACTGGCTGTCATTGTTGATGGATTAGCAGAAGCACAAGCGGATGTTACCGAAGTGGCAAAAGGACCTGCTATGAAAATAGCTAAAGATGAAAATGGTGAATGGACCAAAGCCGCTTTAGGTTTTTTAAGAGGACAACAAGCATCACCAGAAGATAGCTTTGTTGAAGAGATTAAAGGTGTTGAATACTTACATGTTAATAAATTTATCAAAGGCAAAAAGACCACTGATATCTTAAAAAAAATGCCCCAAGTCATTAAAGCAATGACCTTTCCAGTGACGATGCATTGGAATGCAATTGAAACACCTTTTATTCGACCAATTCATTGGTTTGTTTCTTTATTAAATGAAACTGTGGTACCATTTGAATTTGTTGGAGTACAAGCTGATCGCTTGACACGTGGGCACCGCTTCTTAGGTCATGAAGTGTCAATT
This sequence comes from Globicatella sp. PHS-GS-PNBC-21-1553, assembly GCF_033564055.1. Lineage (NCBI taxonomy): Bacteria > Bacillati > Bacillota > Bacilli > Lactobacillales > Aerococcaceae > Globicatella > Globicatella sp. PHS-GS-PNBC-21-1553. Next base: position 21,531 of record NZ_CP085470.1, on the reverse strand, counting down.
AAGAGTCCAGCCACTTATGTTGAACAATTAAAAGCAGAATTTGTATTAGCCGATTTTGCAGAACGCCAGGCCATTATAAAAAGCCAAATTGAATCATTAGCTAATGAAAAGAATTGGATTGTGCCAATTGATGAAGATTTACTAGAGGAAGTGACTTCCATAGTGGAATGGCCAACTGTTTTTTATGGTGAGTTTGAAGAAGAGTATTTAAAAGTACCTGAACAAGTATTAATAACTGCGATGAAGGATCACCAACGTTATTTTTATGCTTTAAACCAAGTGAATAAACTTTTACCGATATTTATTTCTGTACGTAATGGTAATAGCGACCATCTAGAAAATGTGATTAAAGGTAATAAAAAAGTCTTACGTGCTCGTTTAGAGGATGCCTTATTCTTCTATGAAGAAGATTTAAAACAAGATTTAGCATTTTATTTAAATAAGTTAACGTCTGTTAATGAACATTTTAAATTAGGTAGTCTTGCTGATAAACAACAACGAGTAGCGGCTTTTATTCCTTTAATTGCTGCGTCAGTACAAGTCGACCAAGCAACAACAAACACTGCTATTGAAGCAGCTAAAATTTATAAGTATGACTTGATGACCCAAACCGTTGGCGAGTTTGATGAGCTCCAAGGAGAAATTGGTTATGTGTATGCACCGCATTACGGTATCAATGAACAAGTTGCCATCGCGATCCGTGAACAATATTTACCAAAATCAAGTGGAGGTCAATTACCAACGACAACTGCCAGCAAATTATTAACATTAGCTGATAAATTAGATACTTTAATTCATTACTTTAGTGTCGATTTAATTCCAACCGGTTCAAACGACCCTTATGCATTAAGACGTCAAGCGATGGGAGTAGTAGAAATATTATTATCGACCGACTGGCAAATCGATTTATTAGCGATATTAGAAAATCATTCAGTTGTTAAAGGTAATAATGAATTACTAAAACATCTTATTGATTTCTTTAATGCTAGAATGTCAGTTGCTTTAGAACGAGAACAAATAGAATTTGATATTATTCAAGCTGTGGTAGCTTCTAAAGGCTTAAACTTTAAATTAATGGTTGAAACGGCTAAAGCATTGCAAGCTAAAAAAGACAATGAGCCAGAGAATTATCGCGCTATCGTTGAAGCAATCAGCCGAGTTGTTAATTTAGGTAGCAAAGCAGAAAATACTCATCTTGATTTAGCTCTAGCTCAAACAGAGTCTGAAAAAACTTTGATTGGCTTAACCCAATCACTAGGACTAGGGAATGTATTAGATACCTTACAACACTTAGTCGCACCGATTAACCATTATTTTGAAGAGAACATGGTCAATGATCAAGATGAAAAAATCAAGGCCAATCGTTATGCGACAATGACAACTTTAACTCAATATGTTTTAGATTATTTAGATCCACGTTTATTAATTAGTAAATTTTAAAAATAGAACTTGATAAAAGAAAGGGAGTGATAATATGTCTACGTTTTTAGATAGAGCAGTTGTGAATGTCAAAGCTGGTAAAGGTGGCGATGGCATGGTTGCTTTTAGAAGGGAAAAGTATGTACCAGATGGAGGACCGGCCGGTGGTGACGGTGGTCGTGGTGGTGACGTGGTTTTTCGAGTGGATGAAGGACTCCATACTTTAATGGATTTCCGTTATAATCGTCATTTTAAAGCAGCCAATGGTGAAAATGGCATGAGTAAAAGTAAATATGGAGCGGGTGCTGAAGATTTGATTGTCAAAGTACCACCCGGAACGATTGTGCGCGATGCGGAAACAGAGCAAATAATTGCGGATTTAGTTGACCATGGGCAAGAAGTTATTGTCGCTAAAGGCGGACGTGGGGGACGCGGAAATATTCGCTTTGCCACTCATAAAAATCCGGCACCTTCAATTGCCGAAAATGGTGAACCAGGTGAAGAACGAGCATTATCGTTGGAATTAAAGGTGATTGCTGATGCGGGGCTGGTAGGCTATCCAAGTGTTGGCAAATCGACTTTATTGTCCGTTGTCAGCAATGCTAAACCTAAGATTGCAGACTATCAATTTACGACTTTAACACCAAATTTAGGCGTCGTTAATTTAGGCATTGGTAAAGAATTTGTCTTAGCGGATATGCCTGGATTAATTGAAGGAGCTTCAGCAGGTGTCGGCTTAGGAATAAATTTTTTACGTCATATTGAACGTACTAAAGTATTAATTCATGTGATTGATATGGCTGGTGTACATGGCCGTGAACCTTATCAAGATTTCTTAGACATTATGCAGGAATTAAAAGCATATAATGCAAAGTTATTAGAACGTCCGATGGTGATTGTAGCTAATAAAATGGATGAAGCAGTTGCTCAAGAAAACATTAAACTCTTTAAAGAAAAAATTGCTAGCTATTATCAACAACAAAAACAAGATTTACCACCTATCTTTGAAGTCAGTACTTGGCAAACAACTGGCATTAAACCTTTATTAAATAAAGTATATGAATTGATTCAAACAACGACCTTCGTACCACTAGAAGAAGAAGTGATCGAAGCGGTTCATTATCAATTAGAAGAAGATGTACCATTCATGATTGAACAAATTGATGAGGGATATTGGCGCTTATACGGTGAAAAAATTGAAAAGCTTTATGCGATGACCAATATGGCTCATGACGAAAGTATTGCCCGTTTTGCTCGCCAACTACGTACCATGGGTGTAGACGAAGCTTTACGCCAACACGGTGCTCAAAATGGTGATATTGTCGATTTAGCTGGTTATCAATTCGAGTTTATGGATTAATGGTGAGCAATATGCAAATAGGTAAGTCGAATCAAAATCGAATAGAAGTGTTAGATGGACTTAAAGGTCTCTCTTTAGTTATTATCATTGCCTATTACTATCTGCAGCATTTGGTTCCCGGTGGCTTTGTTGCCGTTAATTTATTTTTCCTAATAGGTGGCTTCTTAAATTTTCGCATTTTTAAAAAGCGAATCATTTTAGAACAACCAATGGAATATCGCAACTTTTTAAGACGACGGTTTGATAAATTGTTCTTCCCTATGTTATTTATGATGATTTTTATGACCGTTTTCATTATGTTCATATCCCCCAAAAACTATATGAACTTACGAAATATGGGATTGAGCAGTCTTTTATTTGTTAATAATTTTTATCAAATCATAACAGGGAGCTCATTTTTTGCTCAAACAGCTAACCAAAGTGTTTTTGCTCATTTATGGTATAGCTCAATGTACGCACAACTCATATTATTAACTCCGCTCTTAATTGAATCTTGCTATAAATGGCATAAAAGCACCTCAACTGCGATCAATATGCTTTCAATCGTCAGTTTAATTTCAATGGTGTTAATGTGGTATTTACAAACTACGGGACATGAACATTCCAGTATATTTTTTAATACCTTAGCCCGATTATTTGCTTATACATTAGGTGGAGTGCTTAGCTTAGCGATGCCATATAATTTAAAGCCGAAAGCAATCAATTCACAAACGAAAGGGCTGTTAAATGGTTTAGGTATTGCTATTTTATGGCTGATGTGGATGATGATACGTTATATGTATGGTACGCAACCTTTTGCTTTTCGTTTTGGTATAACGCTCTTTACACTCTTATCTTTAATTGTTATTTTTATTACCTTATATCCAGATACTTGGTTAAATAAATTTTTTAGTTTTAAACCATTTGTTTATTTAGGTAAAAAAAGTTATACCTATTATTTATGGTTTTATCCAATTGTATTAGTGATGCCAGAATTATTAAAAAAGGTTAATCGAAGTTATGCGGTTCATATATTTGTTGGCTGTCTTTTATTGGTTGTTTTTGCTGAATTTGCTTACTATCTCATTGAAAGTCGTAAAATTGTCTTACCATTTGGACAAGATTCTAATATGAGAAAAACAAGATTCCAATTAAAATTTTTAAAAAATAATTCGGGTAAATTTAAACAAGTAAAATTTTTCAGTGGTTTTTATGGAATAATACTCTTTATCGGACTATTCGGCATATTATTAGCACCGCAAACAAGAGCAGGAGTCGTGCAAGAATTAGCTGAAACATTCAAACACAATGAAGCGATTGTTGATCAAACGCTTAGTTCAAATGAACGACCTAAAATTGTTATCAACAATATTGAAGGCTTAGAACAAGAAGTGAAGTTATATGCTAATGCCATCGAAGTCACGTTTGTAGGAGATTCAATCTTTTTAGCATCAGCACAACAGATAATCGATGTTTTTCCTAAAGCAGTGATAGATGCTAATGAAGCACGTCAATTATATAACAGTGTTAGTGATATCGAATCCTTAAAAGCCAAAAATAAACTAGCACCAACGGTAATCACATTACTAGGGACTAATGGCGCTTTTACCAAAGGTCAACTCGATGATTATATAGAGGCTATAGGTGAAAATCGAATGATATATTTCGTTTTAATCAGTCCTAATCGTGCTTGGACACAGCAAGTCAACAATGAATTATTTAAAGCAGCTCAACGTTATGGAAATGTGAGATTAATCGATTGGGCGAGTGTTGCTAATACTCATCCGGATTGGTTACTTGATGAATTTCATCCCAATGAGAAGGGAAGTTTAGAGTTAGCAAAATTAATGGCAAATGAACTGTATCGTCAGCAATAAAGTTTGTCATATTAACGATTAGTTAGGAGTTTTAGATGAAGATACAATTTTTAGGTACGGGTTCAGGTGTACCAGCCAAAGCTCGTAATGTTAGTTCATTAGTATTAAAATTATTAGACGAAATCAATGAAATATGGTTATTTGATTGTGGGGAAGCCACTCAACATCAAATATTACAAACTAGTATTAAACCAAGAAAAATAACCAATATTTTTATTACTCATATGCATGGTGATCATATTTTTGGTCTTCCGGGTTTTTTAAGTAGTCGTTCCTTTCAAGGGGGAGGCAATGATCCCTTAACGATATATGGTCCGCAAGGTATTCGCCAATTCGTTCAAAATGCTTTGCGTTTTTCTAAATCCAAATTGTCTTATCCAATTAAATTCGTGGAATTAAACAATGAAGGCGGACAATTAAAGTTTGCTAATGGTTGGAAAATCGATTATTTACCTTTAAATCATGGTGTGATTAGTTTTGGATTTCGAATAGTTGAACCGGATTCACAAGGAGAATTACTCATCGATCGTTTAGCGCCCTATAATATTCCGAATGGACCTATTTTTGGGCAATTAAAACGAGGCGAAACTGTAACTCTTGCCGATGGAACCATTTTAAATGGGAATGATTTTCTTGGCGAAGAAAAGAAAGGGCGAATTGTAACCATTTTAGGTGATACGCGTCCATGTGCTAATTTAGTGACTTTGGCAAAAGGTGCGGATGTCTTAATTCATGAAGCGACTTATGTCGATCAAGAAAAGGATTTAGCTTATGCTCATTTTCACTCAACGAATATACAAGCAGCAAAAGTCGCAAAAGAGGCACAAGTAAAAAAACTGTTAATGAATCATATTAGTGCTCGTTATCTAGGGGCTGATGCTAAGAAATTAGAAAAGCAGGCTAAAACTGTTTTTCCTCAAGCGCAAATTGTCTATGATTTTACTGAGGTTGAAGTGGGCAATCATAAGGAGATGCCAGATGAACAATAAAGTGATGGTCATAACGGGTGCTTCCAGCGGGATTGGTAAAGCGGTCGCGATAAAAGCTGCAAAACAAGGTGCGCATTTAGTTTTAATAGCGCGTAATGTATCAGCTTTAGAAAATTTAGCTCATCAGTTATATCACCAATATCATACGGATAGCTTGGTTGTAAAATGCGATGTCAGTGATAAAACCCAATTAGAATATGCTTATCAAAAAATAAAAAGTAAATATCAAAGGGTAGATTACTTAATAAATTGTGCAGGTTATGGTACATTTAAACTAGCGAATGAATTTAGTTATGAAGAAGTTAACGAGATGTTTAAAGTGAATACTTTTGGTATGATATATTTGACTACTTTAATATCTCAATTAATGGTACAACAACAAAGCGGCCACATTTTCTTTGTGAGTTCGATGGCAGGCAAAATGGCCACACCAATTCCAGTGTCTATTCTAGCACTAAATTTGCGGTTATTGGCTATGCGAATGCCTTGCGCTTAGAACTTAAACAAGCCAATGTTTTTGTCACAACTGTTAATCCAGGACCGGTAGCGACACCATTTTTTAGTTATGATAAAAATTTAAGAGATTATTACGAAAAGGTCAAAAGATTTACAATCACACCAGAATTAGTAGCGGATAAAATGATTAAAGTTGCGACCCAAAAGCCATATACACGCGAAATTAATTTACCTTTATCGATGTCTTTAGCTGCCAATTTATATCAGATATTTCCTTATATAGGAGATTACTTAGCCCTTAATATCTTTAATTTGAAATAGGAGTGAAAATTATGAAAAATCAATGGAAACTTATTGTTTCGATCATTATCTTAATTTTAGTGGTGATTTTTGCTTTACAAAATACAAGTACTGTTCCAATTGACTTGTTTTTTGCTAAATTTACTGTTCCGCTTGTATTAGTTATCTTATTAAGTTTATTAGTGGGAGTCATTGTCGGTTTAATTACTTCATTTTCAGCTATTTCAGGACAGAAAAAATCTAAAAATGCTACAGTAAAAGAATTAAATACTTTAAAAGAAACGAATTTAAGAGAATTAGCAGCAAAAGACAAAGAAATTTCTCATTTACGTAGTCAAATTAATGATTTAAAAGTAAAAAATAATAATACTTTACAAGTAGAGGACACTAAGTTTTCTGAATAATGGAGAGTTAAAATGAATTTAATTGAAAATCATTGGCAAATACCGGTAACAGACGGGAAAATTGATGAACAATTAGATACAATGAAGGCAGCGGGATTAGATTTTTCTCCCGCTTTTCTTCGTCTATGTATTAATCGTGGGCTGGATTCAGTGGATAAGATATTAGAAGCGACAAATCCAGAACCACAACTTTATCATGATCCGTTTTTATTTTATCAAATGGAGCGTGCGATTGAACGATTACATCAAGCAATTGCAGCAGGTGAATTAATTTTAATTTATGGTGATTATGATGCAGACGGTATCACAAGTACGTTAATTTTAATAGAAGCATTAGAAGAATTAGGGGCAAATTTTACCTATTATTTACCCAATCGTTTAATCGATGGCTATGGTCCAAATATCGAGCGGTATCAACATTTTATTGAAGAAGGCGTACGGGTCATTTTAACTTGTGATAATGGAGTGGCTGGTTATGAAGCAATTGAATATGCACAGAGTCAAGGGGTCGATGTGATTGTTTCGGATCACCATGAACTACAAGAAACGTTACCCTCTGCTTATGCCATTATTCATCCACGTCATCCCGAAGGTCACTATCCTTTTGGCGAATTAAGTGGTGCAGGTGTAGCATTAAAATTGGCGCATGCTCTATTAGGAGAGTTGCCGATTAATAGTATAGAATTAGCGGCAATTGGGACAGTCGCTGACTTGGTTTCTCTAACGGATGAGAATCGAACGATTGTAAAGAGTGGCTTAAAACTAATGAGTGAGACCTTGCGGATTGGTCTTGAAAAAATGTTAGTGGAAGAATCAGTTGATTTAAGAAAAATTAATGCTGATACGATTGGATTTGTAGTGGGACCCAGACTCAATGCGGTGGGACGTTTAGGCGATCCAACTCCTGCACTAGAATTACTAAAAACAATCGATGATATTGAAGCTGATCACTTACTTCAAAAAGTGAACGAACAAAATAAAAAAAGACAAGCGATTGTTAATGACATCACCCAACAAGTCATGGAACAAATCGAACAGTATGCTACTTTACCACCGATTATTATCGCGGCTGCGACTAATTGGCCAGCAGGCGTTTTAGGGATTGTCGCGAGTAAGATTACTGAACGCTATCATCGTCCAACAATCATATTTGAATATCAACAAGCTGAACAACGTTTTCGTGGAAGTGGTCGGTCAATTGAAGGAATTAATTTATTTGACTGTTTAACTGAAAATAAAACTTATTTAGCCCAATTCGGAGGACATAGCCAAGCAGCAGGCTTAACTGTTTTAGAAAATGAATGGGAAAATTTTAAAACAGCCATGCTATCAACAATGGCCAATTATCAAGCTGTTTTCGAACAACCTAAAACTTTAAACGTTGATATGGCACTCCCTTTAACAATAGTGACTGAGGAGTTTGTTAAAGAATGTCAATTATTAGCGCCTTTTGGTATGGATAATCCTAAACCAGTATTTGCTTTTAATGATGTGGAACTACAACAAAAAAGAGTCATAGGTAATCAACATCAACATATTAAATTTTCGATTTATAAAGATGATACTAGTATTGAAGGGATAGGTTTTTCCAAAGCGAATTTATTTAGTCCAATTAACTTAGATGAAACTTTCTCATTAATCGGTTATTTAGATATAAATGAATGGCAAGGGAATCGCCAAGTACAAATCCAAGTACTGGATGCTAAAGTCAAAGGGATTATGATTCGTGATTTTCGTTCTAGTAAATTTAATGATGCATTATTAAAAAATCGAAACACGGTATTTTTTTACCAGCAACCTAATTTAAAAAAATGGTTAGCAGACCGAGTTCATCCATCCAATACAATGATTAGTTATGATGAATGGCTGAATAATCAAGCACTAAATTTAGATTTATCGCATATTGCATTAATAGAAGCCCCAAAAAATATTGAACAATTTAATCGATTGATGTTGAATTCTAATATCAAATTAGTCGATTTAGGTGTTTATTTAACAGAATCGAAATGGTTAGCTGGAATGCCTTCAAGAGCAGAATTTGCTGCTGTTTATCGTTGGATTTTAGGTCAAAAAAAGGTTTTGATATATCAAAGGCGATACAGGTTTTAAGTCAACAAATGAATTTACCTGTTACTAAATTAAAATGTATTTTTAAAGTGTTTTTTGAAGTGAAGTTTGTTATAATGAAGGATGGATTGACCGTACCGTTACCCGTAGATAAAACTGTAAAAGTGGATTTAGTAGAATCAAAAGGGTACCAACTGTATGAGCAGTCATTTAAAACTGAAGAATTGTTGAACTATCAAACAATTGAACAGATAAAACAATATATTAATGAATTGAGGAAAAATTGATGGATTTAAAAGAGTATATTGCGCGTGTAGATAATTACCCTACAGAAGGAATTATTTTTAGAGATATTACACCGTTAATGGCAGATGGTAAAGCCTTTGCTTATGCAACCCAACAAATCGTTGATTATGCAAGAAAATTAGAAGTGGATGTCGTGGTTGGACCAGAAGCAAGAGGATTTATTGTAGGCTGTCCAGTAGCCTACGCACTTGAAATTGGCTTTGTGCCGATTCGTAAAAAGGGTAAATTACCTCGTAAAGTGATTGAAGTAGACTACTCACTAGAATATGGAAAAAATGTACTAACGATCCATGAAGACTCGATTAAACCTGGTCAACGTGTTTTAATTACCGATGACTTATTAGCTACAGGTGGGACTATTAAAGCAACCATTGATTTAGTTGAAAAATTAGGTGGTATTGTAGCCGGCTGTGCATTCTTAATTGAATTAGATGAATTAAATGGTAAAGAAAACATTAAAGGTTATGACTATATTACATTAATGAACTTTTAATCATTATGGGACTGAAAACTTAACACTATTCTTAAATCAGATACAATGTCTCATTAAGAATAGGAAAGGGTTTCAGTCTCTTTTTAATTCTTAATTTTTTTGATATTTTCTTTTATACAATGAATTCAAGTAGTTTTTATAGAAAAATTTTGTTATAATGTAACGAGCTAGAAGCCTTGTTGGCAAAGTAGATGAATGGAGGGTTACAATGGCTTTTTTTGGCAAACAACGTCTTGGCATTGATTTAGGAACAGCGAATACGTTAATCTATATTGAAAATAAAGGGATAGCCTTACGTGAGCCTTCTATTGTTGCAATTAAGAAAGATACAAAAGAAGCAGTAGCATTTGGTAAAGAAGCTGAACAATTAGTCGGACGGACCTCGGATAATTATGAAATCATTCGTCCTATGAAGGATGGCGTCATTGCTAATTTTTCTTTAACTAAGCAAATGTTGGCCCATTTCATAAAAAAAGCGATACACCGCTCATTTACAGGACCAGATGTTGTTATTTGTGTTCCAAGTAACATTACTAAAGTAGAACGTCGCGCAGTGATTGATGCGATAAAAGATATTGGAATACGAAAAGCTTTGATAGTGGATGAACCCTTCGCTGCGGCTTTAGGTGCCAATTTAGCTATTTATGAGCCACGAGGTAAAATGGTAGTTGATATTGGTGGAGGCACGACGGATATTGCCGTTATTTCTTATGGCGAAATCGTTAAAGGCAACGCCATTGTCTATGGTGGTCATAAAATGAACGAGGCTATTTTAGATTATGTCCGTGATCGTTACCAATTAGTTATTGGCATGCAGACAGCTGAAGAAATAAAATTAGCCATTGGTAATGCGAATTTTACCAAAGATGATGAAAAAGATCACCGAGTGATTAAAGGTCGCAATATAGCGACCGGTCTACCTGAAGAAAAAATTGTACGCGCGAATGTCATTGCTGAAGCAATCGATGAAGTGATTAATCCTATTATTACTGCAATTAAACAAGTTTTAGAAGAAACGCCACCTGAACTAGCGGTGGATGTATTGGAATCGGGTATTGTGATAACCGGTGGTGGTTCACTTTTACGTCGTTTACCTGAAAGGATACAAAGAGAGATTGGTATTCCGGTTCATTTAGTACAAGTACCATTGGATACAGTAGTCGTAGGTGCGGGAAGACTTCTCAAAGAAATGGAAAATCAAGCTCGATTAGCTGAACGTGATAGACGTTAAACTTGAAAAGAGTAGAGAAAGAGGATCGTAGATGAATAATAAAAAATTAATCGGAATATTATTAAGTACGATTATGATGGTGTCATTAATTGCATATACAATGACCAAAGGAACAAATAATATTTTCACGAGTGCGATAAATGATACGGCATCTTGGACGGGTCGAGTGTTTTCTGAACCGGTCAATGTCGTTGTCAAATTCGTCAATTCTGTTGATAAAGTAATCAATACTTTTGAAGAAAATCAACAATTAAAGTCTAAAATTGATCAAGTATATGAATTACAAGTGCGAGTGGCAGACTTAGAGGCTGAAAATGAAGCAATGCGTAAAGAATTAAAACTAAACGAAAGTTTAGGAGGATTTACGGTTCAAAATGCTACAGTAATTGCTCGTAACCCTGATCAATGGATGGAAACTTTAACGATTGATGTTGGTTCAAGCCAAGGTGTTAAAGAAAATATGGCCGTTATGGCAGGTAATGGATTAGTTGGACGGATTATTGAAGTCAACGCTAATAGTTCCAAAGTCTTATTATTAACCTCTGAAAAATCAAATGCTGGTATGGTATCAGCTAATATTCAATCTAAGAGCGGCTCAGCTAATGGAATTGTTTCATCTTATGATCGCAAAACGAAGCGTTATATTATGACTCAAGTAGATCCTGAAGCAGAGGTGAAAGAAGGAGATATGGTTATTACATCGGGATTGGGCGGTATCATACCGAGAACGCTATTAATAGGTGAAGTGGCCAATGTGCGTATGGATGATTATGGTTTATTCCAGACGGTTGAAATTGTACCGGCTGGTGAAATGACTGATATTCGATTTGTGACCGTCATTATGCGTGAAGGGCAGAGTGATGTAAGTGAAAATTAATCGTGATCGCAGAATAAAGTGGTTTTTACCTTTTTTCTTATTTTTTAGTATCATTATTGATTCAGCTTTACCTGCAATCTTTCCGGTTGCTTTTTTAGGAAATGACCAGACCATAGTTTCGCATATGGCGTTATATATTTTAACACTCTTTGCCTTTTACTTTCGTGATGAATCGATTCTGATTAATGCTTTAATTTTTGGCTTTTTAACAGATAGTTATAATACAACCATTTTGGGTATTTATGCCTCGATTTACTTTATAGTGACTTATTTAATCTTAAAGACTAAAAAGTATTTTCCTAAAAATACTATTTTACATATGATGTTATTTATTGTTGCGATAACTATTACAGAATTTATCGTTTTCGTTTTTTATCGAGAAGTAGGCTATACTATTATCACATTAACTGAATTTTTAGCGACTCAACTTTGGCCAACCTTAATTTTTAATATTGTATTATCATTTTTAATGTATTTTCCTTCTAAAGCGTTACTATCTTGGCTAGGATATGAAAACTACATAATTATTTAATTAATTTTTGGACTAAAACCATTTAGTGATTGCGTAAAGATTGATTAGTATGGTAAGCAAGAGATTGACCTATAATGAAATTTTTAAAATATCTTCCTTTTACACTAAATCGGTAAGGCTTGGAAGGCTGGGCAAAAACTTTTTTAATTCTGTTCAGGTATATCTATTTAATTCAAAGCGCCGTGGTTGAGTGGTCTCAAATGGCGTCTAAATGAGATTGGGTATAAATATGATAAATTCAATCAAGTGATGATTGCTCGATGAGTAAAAGCGCAGTGGTTGAGTGGCCTCAAACTGCGTCTTAATGACTTGTTTGAGGCCTACTCAACTTTGCGGGGGTAGGCCGACGAAGCGAAAATCATTCGATTTTCTACTTCTGGTCTACTCCCAACTTTGCGGGGGTGGGCAGACGAAGCGAAAATTATTTAATTTTCTACTTCTTGCCCACTCCCTTTTTGATGAATGATATAAACAATAAGCAACTGTAAATGTTAGGGTAATGCCACCTTGGGTAATATAGTTTAACAACACCAGAATAATTTACATTTCTTTTTCGAAAAACCTTTGACACTAAAGGCCATATTTGTTATGATACTTATGTTGTATTTGTGTAGCACCACATCTGCAACCGCACAAGTTGAGTTTTAAGACCTGATGGCACTTAACATGGCGAGTCTAAGTGTAGGGGAAACCCGTAAATATAATATAGGAGGTGCTTTAATGTACGCAATTATTAAAACTGGCGGTAAACAAATTAAAGTTGAAGTTGGTCAATCAATCTTTGTTGAAAAATTAGATGTAGAAGCAGGCGACAAAGTTACTTTTGATGAAGTAATCTTAGTAGGTGGCGAAACTACAAAAGTAGGAACTCCATTAGTTGAAGGCGCAACTGTTGAAGCGACTGTTGAAAAACAAGGTCGTGAAAAGAAAGTTGTAACTTTCAGATACAGACGTCGTAAAGATTCACATCGTAAACAAGGTCATCGTCAACCTTATACAAAATTAACAATTGACGCTATCAACGCTTAATTATGATTAAGATAAAAGTAATGGTTGATGAAAAACAATTGATTCAACAAATTATTACAACCGGACATGCAGGTTATGCTGATTCAGGTTATGATATTGTTTGTGCAGCTGTTTCAAGTCAACTGATTTCGGTCGAAAATTCATTACATCAACTAATCCAAGTTCCCGTTCAAACAGAAGTGAACGAAGTTGATGGAGGTTATTTAAAAATAACTTTACCAACTGAATTGACCAAAAAACAAACTGAACAATCACAACTATTATTATCACATTTAGTGTTTGCTTTAGAAGTGATTGCTGAAAGTTATCCTGAATTCGTAAAAATTCAAAATTCAAAATTTATACCATAGGAGGTGCTGTCTCATGTTGAAATTAAATTTACAATTATTCGCTACTAAAAAGGGTGGGGGTTCTACTCAAAACGGTCGTGATTCTATTGCTAAACGTTTAGGTGCTAAAGCAGCTGACGGCGAAACAGTTACTGGTGGTTCTATCCTATACCGTCAACGCGGTACTAAAATCCATCCTGGTAACAATGTAGGTCGCGGTGGCGATGATACATTATACGCTTTAGTTGAAGGTGTTGTACGCTTTGAACGTAAAGGTAAAAAACATAAACAAGTTTCTGTTTATCCAGTTGCTGCAGAAGCTTAATCCATATATATATAAAGGCTCTAGACATTCTTCAAAAATGAATGGGGCAGAAAAGGGGCATGTTAGTCTAAAAAAACTAATATGTCTTTTTTTTACTTAATTTTACCGGAATTAAGTGACAATTTGATGAGAATTTAGTATGATTATTCTTAGAAAGTAGGGATGGTAATGACACAAATTTTATATAATAGTACAAGAAATAATCAGAATAAATTAACGGCCGCCCAAGCCATTGTAAAAGGTATCGCTAATGATGGAGGACTATACTTTCCAGAGACCATGCCAACAATTGACTTAGATTGGGACGACTTAAAAGATGCCTCTTATCAAACAATTGCTAAATTAGTTTTAGGAGCATTTTTTACTGATTTTACGGAAGATGAAATAGCTTATTGTGTGGATCGTGCCTATGATGATAAATTTGATAATGAATTGATTGCCCCTTTAAAAGCTATTAATGAACAAGTATCGATTCTTGAATTATTTCATGGGAATACGATTGCTTTTAAAGATATGGCTTTATCGATTTTACCGTATTTATTAACCACTGCTGCTAAAAAATTAAAGATAGAAGAAGAAATAGTCATTCTAACGGCTACCTCTGGAGACACCGGAAAGGCAGCTCTAGCTGGTTTTAGCGAGGTACCCAATACACGAATAGTGGTATTTTATCCTAAAGATGGCGTTAGTGACATTCAAGAACGCCAAATGGTCACACAGGAGGGGAATAATACTAAGGTAGTGGCAGTTAAAGGGAACTTTGATGACGCTCAAACAAAAGTAAAAGAATTATTTAATGATCAAGCATTAAACAAACAACTTAAAAAACAAGGTTTTTTACTTTCCAGTGCCAATTCCATTAATATTGGTCGATTAGTGCCACAGGTAGTATATTATGTATATTGTTATGCTCAGTTATTAAAAAATGGTGCAATTAAATCAGGTGATCAAATAAATGTCTCGGTGCCGACGGGGAATTTTGGGAACATTTTGGCGGCTTATTTTGCCAAATTGATTGGGGTACCAATTGAAAAACTTATTTGTGCGTCTAATCGCAATAATGTATTAGTCGATTTCTTTAATGAGGGTATCTATGATAGAAGACGTCCTTTCTATTTAACAAGTTCACCATCAATGGACATTCTTGTTTCAAGTAATCTTGAAAGACTGATTTATTTATTGAATCAGCGTCAGGATGAGCCAACCAAAGAATGGATGGAACAATTAATTAAAAAAGGAAGCTATCAAATTACTCAGACGGTTAAAGAACAATTAACTGATTTTTATGCTAATGAAGCAGATGATGTCTTAACTGCTACGACCATTAAAGAGGTTTATCAAGACAATCATTATATTCTTGATCCACATACGGCTGTCGCATATGCAGTATATCAACAATATCTAAAGGAAACTCAATCACAAGATCTACAAAATGTAACGGTCATTGCAGGCACTGCCAGCCCTTATAAATTCCCAGAAAGTGTGTTACATGCATTGGAAGTCAATACTGCTCAATTATCTGGACGTCAATTAATTGAAAAGTTGGCTGAAATCAGTCAAATTGAAGTGCCGTCTGCCATTAAAAATCTTTTTGATGCGCCAATTCGACATCAAGAAGTCGTGGAAATTGAAGAGATGAAAGACACTATTTTACGATTTTTGATAAAATATTGACTTAGTTGTTAATATTTCATGGTTACAACAATATCGGTTTTACTTAAATCAAGTATATATCAGTTAATTTGATCAATATAATGACGTCATGAATTAAAATGAATTTTTTTAGGTCGGTGACTTTGGTTAATTCGGTTAATAATTAAAGTGGCATAATCAATTTTCATTAGAAAAGCCTTAGGGATTCAAAATTAGACTGAATGGGTGACCAATTTATTTTTGTTTAAGGCTGGGCAAAAATTTTTAAAATTCTGTTCAGGCATATCTATTTAATTAAAAGCGCAGTGGTTGAGTGGCCTCAACCTGCGTCTTAACGAGGTTAAAGACAATTTTGATAAATTCTATCAAGTGATTGCTCGATAATTATAAGCGCAGTGGTTGAGTGGTCTCAAACTGCGTCTTAACGACTTGTTTGAGGCCTACTCAACTGTGCGGGGGTAGGCCGACGAATCGAAAATCAACTGATTTTCTACTTCTTGCCCACTCCCTTAACACCTTCAATAGACGTCCTATTTTAACTTTAGTTTAAATGCAATGTATAGTATAATTAATCAATGTGGGAGCTTTCCTATAAATGACATTCAGAGAGGAAGATTATATGTCTAAAATTAAAGAAGCATTTGACAAGATCTTAGCTGAGAAGAAAATACCAGCTAACTATAAAGAAATTGAAAATGGACACCATTTATATCGCTTGCAGTTTAAGGCAAGTGAAACAAAATTATTAATGGTCGAAATTATAATTCAAGAAAGTGAAGATCCATATGTCGATAGTCAAATTATTTATCGCCATGTTCATCTATTAAATGATTACAATAAACGTGGTGAAGCTTTAGACTTAATCAATGAATTAAATGAAATGAAAACCGGTTATTATACTTTACATTTAGCAATGGATGGTGAAATTTTCTTAAGAAATATTATTCGTGTTGGCGAAGATGTCACTCCACTATATGAGACGGTAGTCTATGGAGCACGTATTGCTCGTGGTTTAATTCCTGCTTTAGTTGAGAAATTAGGTAAATCTAGCGAAATCGGGTAAGTTAAATGATAAATAAATATTTAAGTGAGCATCCAGAGGCGAATTTCTTTTTCAAATATTTATTGCTGTTATATCCGCATTAATCTTTGGATTATCAATGAAATTTTTTCTAATTCCTGGCAATATCTTTAGTGCAGGAGCGCCTGGTTTAGCGCAAATAATCAATTATTTTACCCGTGAAACGGCGTTAGCAGCTATCTTTACCACCGGTAATCTTTATTTCATCTTAAATATTCCGTTGATTATCTTAGCATATTTAAAACTAGGAAAAGAATTTACTGTTATGACTTTAATAGTCGTTCTTTTTTCTTCATTGGCCACCAATTTATTTCCCTTAACATACGTTTCTCAAAATCCACTCATTAATGCAGTCATTGGTGGTGTCTTAACGGGTTTAGGAACAGGTATTACGATTAAGTATGGGATGTCAAGTGGGGGGTTCGATATATTATCGCTCTATTTATCGAAAACTTTCGGTTGGGATGTTGGAATGATGACGTTATTAGTTAATTCGATAATTATTATTGGTTCTGGTTTGTTGTATAATTTAGAAACGGCTATCTTTACTTTAATTACTATTTTTGTAACTTCACGTATGATCGATGCGATTCATACTGGAGAACAACGATTAACTGCCTTTATCGTGACCAATGATGCGGCTGCAGTGACTGCTAGTATCCGAACGCGTTTAATTCGAGGTTCAACAGTCATTGAAGCCCGTGGAGGTTATACAGGCGATAAACGTGACTTAATTATGGTAGTCATTAATCGTTATGAATTACATGATTTACAGTTAGCAGTTTTAGAATCTGACAGTAAAGCATTTGTTAATATTATTCAATCAACAAAAGTATTAGGGCAGTTTTTAACTAAAGAACAACAGAAATTAATGAAAAGTCAACCGACTAAATAAATGGAGGAATTTTATGTTGTGGATTATTTTTCTGGGCCTATTGATTGTAATTTTAGTGTTTAATTATAAAATTTATAAACGGGCGCTGGATGCAGAAGTCCATTCAAGTGAACATTGGTTTCGTGAACGATTACCGTTTTCTAGAAAAACAATTAATCAACAATTAATTCAAAAGAAAAAAGAATCGGATGCGCGAACGAAAGCTGAATATGATCCAGAGGCGGATTATGAAAGTGTAGAAATGTTTTACAAGAAAAAGGTAAAGTAAATGATCAGTATCAAATAGTACCTATTTATCATTAATAGCGAAGCGAAACAAATTAATTACAGTTTTAAAGAGGCTGGGCAAAAAGTCTCAAAAATAACCGAGAA
Source organism: Globicatella sp. PHS-GS-PNBC-21-1553 (assembly GCF_033564055.1). Lineage (NCBI taxonomy): Bacteria > Bacillati > Bacillota > Bacilli > Lactobacillales > Aerococcaceae > Globicatella > Globicatella sp. PHS-GS-PNBC-21-1553. The sequence goes on along the minus strand of NZ_CP085470.1, from coordinate 3,557 downwards.
ACATTTCAAAAAGATGAGATGTTTCTCGGTTTTTATTAATTTTAAGAAAATATAAAAAAAGGAAAGAGAACCCCTTCCTTTTCTTCTTATCATTTCTGCTAACCTAGTTAAATTCATTGCCATTAACAGGATTCCAATATCATTTGAAACCCCAATTTTTCCTCTTACATGAACTCTTCGCACACCAAAATTGCGCTTCATTTGACCAAAAACAGGCTCAACTTCTATTTTACGTTGAGCATATAGTTGGCAACCTGAATCGCTTTCTAAGTATTCTTTGGCTTTACTTTTATAGTAGTCCCAGACTTGATTGACACTTATCATCCGTTGATTACCGGATGGTGTTAAGGCCAATTTATCTAATTCCGGTGTTAATTGCACTTTGTCTGCTTTATAAACCTTAAATTCACGTTCAAAACCTGTTTTATCTTTTCGTTGACTGTAATGGCTAAAGCTGAATTGAACCCCCTGATCGTCTACATAACAATCTAGGTCTTCAAAATAGCGCCACTTATGACGAAGCTTGGGATCATTTTTATATTTTTTAGTTTGTTCTTTTCGATATAGGGTGTACGGTATTAAGGGTATTTTTTTCATATCATCGATAATATGTTGGTAATTCTCTTCACTCCCATAACCTGCGTCAGCCACAATGCAGTTAAACTTATGGAAAAGGTCATTCGAATTTAAGAACGGAATCAGTGTGCGTGTATCGGATGGATTTGGATAAAGGTCATACGCTAAGACAAATTGATTTTGAGTGGCAATTTGAAGATTATAACCCGGTTTTAAGGTACGGTTCTTCATCGCATCTTCTTTCATACACATAAAAGTGGCATCATGATCCGTTTTGGAATAACTGTTTCGACCATCAAATCGATTCTTTGCTTCCTCATATTTATATTTTCTTGGAAGATAATCCTTTGAAAGCTTTCTAAGGTATTTTTTAACCCATCGTCTTTTTCGTTTATTAGAAGAACCCCCCGGTATGCTTTTAGGTTCTTCACTAATTTCCTCATTTAATTGTTCTATTTTTTCTGTTGTTTTCTGAATCATGGCTTCAATACCTACACTCGATTGAAGCTCATCTTCTTATAATGCACAATTGATCTCATGATTTACCAACTCATCGTATAGTGCACCCACTTCTTTATTCAATTTAGCGTCATGTTTTTCAATAGACTTACGCCAAACAAAGGAATAGCGATTCGCATCGGCTTCTAACTTGGTCCCATCTATAAAAATAGCCTCTTCGTCAACATAATGGTGTTCCTTTAAGAGAGAATAAAAATGAACGAAAGCTTTACGAATTAAAGTTGCGGTTGAAGGATGCACTCTGAAATCATTAATGAAATGGTAACCGACATACTGATCATTGGTTAACCATTTCATCGGAATCATTTCCTCATTCATTTGAACGATTTTCCGTCCGCTATAAACGCCTCTAGAATAAGCGAAGAGAATCATTTTTAACATCATCCGTGGATGATGGCCTCGACGCCCTGTGGAAGTAGGTTTAGGCAATTCACTATCAGGGATTGAATCAACGAATAAGCTAATGAAACGAGCATCGTGATTTTTAGAGATATCAAAATCTAGATTTAATACGAAAGACCAATCAGATGTGTTATAATGTTTATACATGAAAGCCACTCCTCGTAATATATATTTAGAAGGTCATTTCACACCCTTCTGATCGTCTCTGTTTCTCTTGATTTACCGAACATTCTGTCATAAATAAGGGGCTATCCGTTGTTAGACTGGACGATTTCGAAGAAATCGAACAGGATGACAATGGCAAGCAAGCGAAGCGCGCTAGCTCAGCCTCATTTCAATTCATAAAATGTTCAATTGTCCCTTTATATTGCTTGGTTACTGTGAGATATTGTAGGATAATAAGTCTTGGAAAGGGACTTACGGGAATATGCTGTTCACTCCTGTGGCTTTGTCTACTTCTTAAGTCTGTAACCCAGACCATTGATGTCACAACCAACACACTAGCTGTTTCCACCCTGGTTCACACCCGCTAGTAGGCGAGTGGCAGCTTGAATCAGCGTGATAAGTATTCTATTAAGCGAGGCTGTTATAGGCAATGGTATCCTGGGATATCCCACAGTAACCAAGCAATTTCCAAATATTATCGAAAGGAGGTCCCTCACATGAACTTATATGTCGGTTTAGATGTTAGTCTAGCTAAGCTAGATGTCTGTTGTTTAACGGATGATGAACAATTTTCTGTTTTGTTAGAACGTTCTTTTAAAAATGATCACGACGGTGCCACTGAACTGAAAGAATGGATTCTTCAAGCTTATCAGGACTATCACTTTGATCGAATCGTCATCGGCATGGAATCCACATCAGCTTATAGCTTTCATCCCGGTTACTTCTTCAAAGAAGACCCGGAGCTGAGTGAGCTGAATGTGGTAGTCACAATTGAAGAACCAAGCAAAATCAAGAAATATCGTGAAGTTTTCTCCGAAAATAAAAACGATGCTTTAGATGCGTTCTATATTGCTGATTACTTGCGAATCCAAAGGTTTAATCTCTCTTTCTTAAAGGAAGACCAATACATCGCCTTACAGCACCTTACACGGTCTCGCTATCAATTAATCAAGCAACTCACCACAGTCAAGCAACACTTCCTAGAAAATCTTTACTATAAATGTAATACGCTTTCGATGAATCTTAAGGAAGATGGGCATTCCACGACTGCCCTCAGTGCTACCGTCATCTCACTCATGACCGAAGACTATTCACTGGATGACCTGGCTAATATGCCTTTAGAAGAACTTGGGCAATTAATTCAAAAACTAGGACGGGGACGCTTCAAAGCACCCGAAGACTTAGCTAAAACAATCCAAAAAGCCATTCGTTCTAGTTATCGTCTCTCTAAGGTCCATGCCCAATCCATTGATATCGTGCTGGCTGTCTTAGTCCGTGAGATTCGATCACTTGAAAAAGCAATCAAAGAGCTCGACAAAGGGATTGAAGATATTGTTCAAACCCTACCAGAATATCAGTGCTTAACTTCTATTCCTGGTATTGGTCCGGTCTATGCTGCTGGAATCATCGCTGAAATCGGACAGATTGAACGCTTTGATTCTCAAGCAAAAATCGCCAAGTATGCCGGGTTATCCTGGAAGGAAAATCAGTCGGGAAAACGTTCGTCCCAAAACACACCGATGATTCATCGGGGCAATCGGTTCTTGCGTTATTACCTAGTTGAAGCTGCCAACTCTGTTAAACGTTATTTACCTGAATATGCCCAGTTCTATCATAAGAAATTCCAAGAAGTACCTAAACATCAGCACAAACGTGCCCTCGTCTTAACCGCAAGAAAATTAGTGCGTCTGGTGGATGTGCTACTACGCAATCACCAACTCTATACGCCACCGGAGGTGTTGCATAGATAAAAGACGAACAAAATAGAGCTAATTATTAATAAAGTTCGTGAAAAAAACGCGATTTCACGAGTGTTTATTTAGTGCGCCCTTAAACATCTAAATGATCAAAAGCCGAGTCTAAAATAATTTATTTTTCTCTTGACTTATTACCAC